>NZ_LIVT01000009.1 GCF_001905905.1 Streptomyces sp. CB02366 | reverse complement strand
CTACCGAACCCGGGGCGGTTCAAATGGATCTTGCGCGCTGAATGATCGTGGTCATGGGGCGGGGAGATCTCACGGACGAGCAGTGGGCGTTGTTGGAGCCGTTGTTGCCGAAGAGGGCCAAGGCAGGGCGACCGCCCGCTTGGCCTCGGCGGCAGCTGATCGACGGCATACGGTTCCGGGTCCGGACCGGTGTTCCATGGCGAGACGTGCCCGTCGAGTACGGACCGTGGAACCGGGTCTACGACCTGTTCCGCCGATGGCAGCGCAATGGCACCTGGCATCGGATCCTCACACTGCTCCAGTCCCTGGCCGATGAAAAGGGTGCGATCACGTGGGACCTGAGCGTCGACTCCACGGTCTGCCGCGCCCATCAGCATGCGGCCGGGGCCCGCAATCAGGGCGACCTGCAGAAGGAACCGCCAGGTGGCATCTTCACCGAGCCCCGCGATCATGGACTGGGAAGGTCCCGCGGCGGGTTCACTACCAAGCTGCACCTGGCCGTCGAGCAGGGCCAGAAACCCATGTCGATCGTCGTGACGGCAGGGCAGCGTGGGGACTCGCCGCAGTTCGAACCCGTACTGGCAAAGGTCCGCGTGCCCCGGATCGGGCCGGGCCGACCGCGTGTCCGCCCTGATCGTGTACGCGCGGACAAGGCGTACGCCTCCCGCAAGAACCGTGCCTACCTGCGCCGCCGCGGGATCCGCTGCACCATCCCCAACAAGGCCGATCAGGCCCGCAACCGTCAGAAGCTCGGCTCCCGGGGTGGCCGGCCACCGCGCTTCGACCCCGTCGACTACCGCGAGCGCCACGCGGTGGAGTGCGGGATCAACCGTCTCAAGAGGCACCGTGCCGTCGCCACCAGGTACGACAAGCTCGCGGTCCGGTACGAGGCGACGGTCCTGATTGCAGTGATCAACGAGTGGTTGTGACTACCTGGTTCCGGCTGGGCGCGATGCGGGTGAGGAGCAGTTCTCGCAAGAGTTCCACGATGAGGTCGGGCTGCCCCACGAACGGGGAGTGGCCTGTCTGCCATTCGCGCACGTCGGTACAGCGCGAGGCCATGGTTCGCTGGAGGCCGGGGTCGATGGCGCGATCCTGTGCGCAGATGACGTAGGTGGAGGGAGTCATCTTCCAGGCGTGGTGCTGGGGGACTCCACGTCCGCAGCCCGGGGCCTGTGCACGCAGCAGGCCGACCGCCTGCGCGGCGAGGGGTTCAGGGCAGTCGCCGTAGAGGGTGTCGATGGCCAGGCCGGGGTGCAGGGTGGTCGAGCCGTCCGGCTCGGCGACGATGGCGTCCTTGAGCTGTTGGGACGCACCGCCCAGACTGGCCGCGCTCTCGCCGGCATCGAGCACGAACGCTGCCAGGTAGACCAGGTGTGCTGCTCCGCGGACCCCTGTGATCACCGACCCTCCGTAGGAGTGGCCGAGGACGACCGGGGGCTCGGGCAACGCGTCGATGACGGCCTGGACGGCGGCGGCGTCAGCAGCTAAAGAGCCGCGGTGGAGCTCGGGTACAGCAACCTCGGTTCCATTGGTCCGCAACCGTTCCGCCAACAACGCAAAGTGCTCGGGACGGTGATACAGGCCGTGAACAAGCACCACAGCAGCCAACTCGTCCGTCTCCTCAGGTCGACACCAGACCGGTGAGCCTAGCCCCGAACCACACCCACCCCCTCACCTTGATCCATTTTCGATACACGGCCTAGGTGGCCGCACGCAGCATCCGGAGCTGACCGATCTCCGCGACGTTCTTCATCAGCTCCGCGTTCACCCAGGCGGCCATGTCGGCGACCGTGCGCTGCGGGTCGTGCGCCCAGGGGAACGGCGCGGTCGCGTCCAGTGCCGCCTCGTCGAGTCCGTCCAGCGCCTCCAGCCACTCCTCCCTCAGGTCGCGCAACCGTCCGATGGTTCGCTCGGCGTCGCCCGGCCACAGGACGTCCGCCCGGTCGCGGGGTTCCTGTCCCCGCGCGTGGGCGACCGCCGTCTCCCACCACCAGCCGATGTGCCAGCTGAGCCAGCCGATCGTCGGTACGGGAACCGGGTCCGGCTCCGCGTCGGCCCAGTCCGGCAGCCAACGCCCGTCGGGCTGCCGGTGCACCGTCCAGCACAGCGGCGCCGGCTGCCACAGGAAGTCGTCGGTGTCCAGTCGTTCCAGGTGGTACGTGAAGAGCGACCAGGTCAGATCGAACTGTCGGCGCAGAAGGTCGTGTCGAGAAGAGCGCATCGGGCGACCCTGGCACACCCGCCCCCCCTCGACAACGCGATTTCCCCCGGGCTCGCGTGCGGACCCGCGGCGCCCCTCCCGAGCGCTGCCCGCAGGGAAGGAGGGGAGGGCCGTCAGTGCGCGGCGAGGCGTTCCATCAGGGCGGCTCCGCGCGCGAGCGTCTCCTGCTCCTCCGCGCTGAGTTCAAGGTCGATGGCGCGTGCCAGCCAGTCGGCCCGGCGGTCGCGCTCCGCCTTCAGCGCGGCCCGCCCCGCCTCGGAGAGGTCCACGAGGGACTTGCGGCCGTCCGTCGGGTGCGCGCGGCGGACGATGAGGCCCTGGTCCATCAGGAGCCCGACCGCGCGGGCCATCGACTGGGGGCGGACGCGCTGGTCCGCCGCGAGGTCGCTGGTGGTCATGGCCCCGTCCCGGTCGAGGACGCCCAGCACGGCGACCTGGCCGTGCGGAATCCGGTCTTCCTGCTTCACGCGCCGTGCGAGCTTTCCCATGGCGATGCGCAGGTCGGCGGCGACGGTGGCGGGCTCCGGGGTGGGCATAGGGAACTTTAACCCGGGCCCGGCGGCGAGTCCGCGCAGGTGACCGGTGCGGGGAAACTGCCCAGCGAGGCTGCGCAGCAGAACTGTGCAGTTCATCTGAACAGCTTTGCTGTAGAGTTTTGATGTCGCGGCTCGCGCCGGCGCTGTCGCAAGACCGCCGCGGCACATGACGACGGAAGGACCTCCCATGGCCCCCGCGACAGTTGAGCCCACCACCATCCGGTCCGTGGCCGCCCGCCGCATCCTCGACAGCCGCGGCAACCCCACCGTCGAGGCCGACGTGCTCCTCGCCGACGGCTCCCTCGGCCGGGCCGCCGTCCCCTCCGGCGCCTCCACCGGCGCGCGGGAGGCCCTGGAACTGCGAGACGGGGACGCCGACCGGTGGCACGGCAAGGGCGTCGACCGCGCGATCGGCCACGTCGCGGGGGAGATCGCGGCCGCCGTCGTGGGCCGCGACGCCGACGACCAGGCGGGGCTGGACGCCGCGCTCGTCGCGCTCGACGGGACGCCCGGCAAGTCCCGGCTCGGAGCCAACGCGATCCTCGGCGTCTCCCTCGCCGCCGCGAAGGCCGCCGCCGCCTCCCACCGCCTGCCGCTCTACCGCTACCTCGGCGGCGGCGACGCCCGCCTCCTCCCGCTGCCGATGATGAACATCGTCAACGGCGGCGCCCACGCCGATAATCCGCTGGACTTCCAGGAGTTCATGATCGCGCCGGTGGGTGCGGCGACCTTCGCGGAAGCCGTCCGCATGGGCTCGGAGATCTTCCACACCCTGCGCCGCGACCTGCTGGCCGCCGGGCACGCCACCGGCGTCGGCGACGAAGGAGGCTTCGCCCCGTCGCTGCGCACGGCCGAGGAGGCGCTCGACTTCGTCCTCGGCGCCGTCGAGCGCACCGGGTACCGGCCCGGTACGGACATCGGTCTGATCATGGACCCCGCCTCGTCGGAGTTCTTCCGCGACGGGGTGTACGCGTACACGGGGGAGGGCGTGCGCCGCACCCCCTCCGAGCAGGTCGACTACCTGGTCGGGCTGATCGACGCATACCCGGTCGTCTCCATCGAGGACCCGATGGCCGAGGACGACACGGAGGGCTGGCGCGAGCTGACCGCCCGGGTCGGCCACCGCTGCCAGCTCACCGGGGACGACGTGTTCTGCACCGACGAGGCGCAGGTGCGCGAGGGCATCCGCACCGGGGTCGGCAACTCGGTCCTGGTGAAGGTCAACCAGATCGGCACCCTGACCGAAGCGCTCGCCACGGTCGCCACCGCCCGCCGGGCCGGCTGGAGCGCCGTGATGTCCCACCGCTCGGGGGAGACGGAGGACACCACCATCGCGGACCTGGCGGTGGCGACGGGCTGCGGCCAGATCAAGACGGGATCACTCTCCCGCTCCGACCGCACCGCCAAGTACAACCGGCTGATCCGGATCGAGGAGGAGCTGGGCGACTCGGCGCGGTACGCGGGCGGGGCGCTGCTCTCCCGCTCGTGACCGCCGGGCGGGGTGACGCGCGCCCCGGCCCCCCTCCACGGGCCGACGGGCGGGCTCCGGCGGACCGCTGCGTCCACCGGGGACCGCCCCGTCCGCGGCGGGCCGGTCGGGAGGAGGCGGGCCGGGACTCGGCCCGCCTCAGCGGGCCGCGGGGGAGCCGGGCCCCCCGCGGGGCGCGTACAGGATCCACAGCTGCCCGTCGGCGAGTTCGACGCGCCGCCCGTCGGAGGCGGTGTACACCGTGTCCGCGTCCCCCGAGGGGCGCGACCAGCGCACGTCGTGGGCCCGGCCGTCCCGCAGGACGACCGCCCTGCCCGTTCCCACGGTCTCGGTGAACGGGCTGACGTTCCCGGACCGGTCGCGGAAGTCGGAGGGCCGTACGGTCGCGTCCTGGACGACGACCGTGCCCGCCCCGAGCCGCCCGCCCTCGCTCGTCCGGGCCGGAGACCCGTCCAGTGAGACCAGCCACCGTTCGCGCCCGGCGGACCAGGTGAACGTCACGGACGCGGACGGGTAGCGCACCGTGCGGCTCTCCTCCGGCTCCCCGCCGGAGGGCGCCGGGCCCGCCTCGAGCCCCAGCGCCTCCACGGCATCGACCCCGGGGGCCTCGAACGGGATCCTCTCCGGCCGCAGATAGAGGTTGTGCGGAGCGGGCCGCCCCGGACCCCGGAAGTACGCCCCCGGCGCCTCGGAGGGCGGCACGGCGACCAGCGGCGCGCGCTCGATGACCGGCAGCAGCCGGCTCTGGGCGCCCGAGAAGGCCAGCGTCGGCCGGTCGAACTGCCGCAGCAGCTCCAGATCGGTCTCCCGCGCGCTGCGCACCGGCCCCACGACCGCGGGCGCAGCGGAGCCGTAGACGGCGAGGATCCGGCTCAGCCCGGCCTCCACCTGCTCGACGTAGACGACGT
Source organism: Streptomyces sp. CB02366 (assembly GCF_001905905.1). Lineage (GTDB taxonomy): Bacteria > Actinomycetota > Actinomycetes > Streptomycetales > Streptomycetaceae > Streptomyces. Next base: position 237,435 of record NZ_LIVT01000009.1, on the reverse strand, counting down.
CGGCCTTCTCCAGTCCGGTGTGCGGGCGCGCGGGCGCCACATTGTCGATCTTCACGGCGAGCACCCCGCCGCCCCGTCCTCCCGACGATGTGCTGTCGTGGGGCGAGGGCGAGCCGTCCCCGCCCGCGCACCCCGCGGTCACGGCCAGCAGCAGAGCACCGAACAGCGCCCCGACCGACCTCTTCACTCCGGCTGCGGACATGGCGAACGCCCTTCCGGGAGCGGCGGTCGGCGGTGTCCGCGCACCGTCGTCTCGCGGCCCCCTCCCATCATCCATCATCGGGTGCACCGGCGCCCCGTGCTCGTGCGGCGGGCCGTGCCGAGGGGATCCGGCCGCGGGAATCCGGGCCGAAGGCGCCCGCACCCCCTGCGGTCCGGCCGACTTGGCCGGAACTGCTCGCCGCCGCGCCCCGGATTCCGCTTCCTTCGGGGCGGTTGCCTCTCTACGGTTGCACCAGCGGCGGGCGATGCGCCCGTACAGCACGACAGGCGAGGCGGAGGGGGTTCGGTGGAAGCCGAGTTGGCGGCACTGGCGGCGTCGGGGGCGACGACCTTCGTGGGGCTGATGGCGACGGAGGCGTGGACACAGGTGCGCGGGCGGCTCGCCCGGTTCCTGGGCCGGGGCGAGACCGACGAGGTGATCGGCGCCGAGTTGGAGGAGTCCCGGGCGGAGCTGACGGCGGCCCGCGCCGAGGACGACGAGCAGGCGGCCGCGGACATCGAGGCCGAGTGGCGCAACAGGCTCCGGCGCACCCTGCGCGCCGACCCCGCTGCCGCCGGGGAACTACGGGCGATCCTCGACGAGCTGGCCCCCCGGCAGCCCACCGGCCCCGCCGTGGCGATCAACCACAACACCATCAACGGCGGCCACTACAACGCCCCGGTGATCATGGCCCAGTGGGTCAACGACGGCGTTCCCTCCACACCCCGGCGGGGACCGGGCGAGGCGTGACCGCCGCGGGCTGCGGCGGCGTGCTCCGGCGCGCCGCGGCGGCGCCTGTCGCCCGGTCCTGACGACGCGTCTGGTCCAGACCTCTTGACCGAAGGTCTGGACCATTCTACGGTTTGGCAGGGTCACGACACAGGGCGGGTCGGGGCGAACCCTTCGCACCGTCGGCGGCGGACCCGGGCAGGAAGGACATACGGATCATGGTGCGTACACCACGACTCCTGGGCCTCGCTCTGGCCGCGGCGCTCGCCGTGCCGATGCTGGTCGGAGCCGCGCCGCCCGAGGCCGCGAAGACGCGCGCCGCCGCCGCGGAGACCTGCGCGGTCAAGTCGAAGCCCACCGGCAAGGTGCTCCAGGGATACTGGGAGAACTGGGACGGCGCGGCCAACGGCGTGCACCCGCCCCTCGGCTGGATCCCGATCACCGACCCCCGCATCACCCAGCACGGCTACAACGTCGTCAACGCGGCCTTCCCCGTCATCCGCTCCGACGGCACCGTCCTCTGGGAGGACGGCATGGACAACACCGTCAAGGTCGCCACCCCCGCCGAGATGTGCCAGGCCAAGGCCGCCGGCCTGACCACCCTCATGTCGATCGGCGGAGCCGCCGCCGGTATCGACCTCGGCTCCAGCGCGGTGGCCGACCGGTTCGTCGCGACGATCGTCCCGATCCTCAAGAAGTACAACTTCGACGGCATCGACATCGACATCGAGACCGGACTCGTCGGTTCCGGCAACATCAACCAGCTCTCCCCGTCGCAGGCCAACCTCATCCGCATCATCGACGGCGTCCTCGCCGCCATGCCGCCGAACTTCGGCCTCACCATGGCCCCCGAGACCGCCTACGTCACCGGCGGCAGCGTGGTCTACGGCTCGATCTGGGGCGCGTACCTCCCGGTCGTCAAGAAGTACGCCGACAACGGCCGGCTGTGGTGGCTGAACATGCAGTACTACAACGGCAGCATGTACGGCTGTTCCGGCGACTCCTACTCCGCCGGAACCGTCGCGGGCTTCACCGCCCAGACCGACTGCCTGAACAAGGGGCTCGTGATCCAGGGCACCACCGTCAAGGTGCCCTACGACAAGCAGGTCCCGGGCCTCCCCGCCCAGCCCGGTGCGGGCGGCGGCCACATGTCGCCGTCCCTCGTCTCGCAGGCGTGGAACCGCTACAACGGCTCCCTCAAGGGGCTGATGACCTGGTCCCTCAACTGGGACGGCTCCAGGAACTGGACCTTCGGCGACAACGTGAAGACCCTCCAGGGCCGCTGAGCCGCAGGACCCCCGCATCTCCACGCCCCCGGTCCGCCGATGACCGGGGGCGTGGCGCCGCTCCGGCCGGGCGCGACACGAGGAAGATGCGAACCGGTCGCGCACCGGGGCGGTCGAGGCGACAGAATCGGGTACGGACCGGGTGATCGTTTCCCGGTGCGCCGGCCCCGCCCCCCGCGGGCCGGCCGACGACGAAGACGTACGAGGAGACCCGATGGTGCACGAACGGGCCGGTCACCCGGCACAGTCCGCAGACCTGGTCGACGTGGCACGCCTGGTAACGGCCTACTACGCCCTCCACCCCGACCCGGCGGAACCCGCCCAGCGTGTGGCCTTCGGCACCTCCGGCCACCGCGGCTCCGCGTTCGCCGCCGCGTTCAACGAGGACCACATCGCCGCCACCACCCAGGCGATCTGCGACTACCGCGCCCGCCAGGGCACCGACGGGCCCCTGTTCCTCGGCGCGGACACCCACGCCCTCTCCGAACCGGCCCGGGTCACCGCCCTGGAGGTGCTCGCCGCCAACGGCGTCACCGCCCTCATCGACAGCGAGGACGGCTACACCCCGACCCCCGCCGTCTCGCACGCCATCCTCATGCACAACCGGGGGCGCACCGAGCACCTCGCCGACGGCATCGTCGTCACTCCGTCGCACAACCCGCCCGCCGACGGCGGCTTCAAGTACAACCCCCCGAACGGCGGACCGGCCGCCTCCGACGCCACCTCCTGGATCCAGGACCGGGCGAACGCCCTGATCGAGGCAGGGCTCCAAGAGGTCCGCCGCATCCCCTACGCCCGCGCCCTGGCCGCCGGCACCACCCGCCGGCACGACTTCCTGACCGCGTACGTCGACGACCTGCCCTCCGTCCTCGACCTCGACGCCGTACGGGACGCGGGCCTGCGGATCGGCGCCGACCCGCTCGGCGGAGCGTCCGTCGCCTACTGGGGGCGGATCGCGGAGCGCCACCGGATCGACCTCACCGTCGTCAACCCCCTCGCCGACCCCACCTGGCGGTTCATGACGCTGGACTGGGACGGCAAGATCCGCATGGACTGCTCCTCGCCGCACGCCATGGCCTCGCTGATCGAACAGCGCGACGCGTACGCCGTCTCCACCGGCAACGACGCCGACGCCGACCGGCACGGCATCGTCACCCCGGACGGCGGCCTGATGAACCCCAACCACTACCTGGCCGTCGCCATCGACTACCTCTACACCCACCGCGACGCCTGGGCCGCCGGGACCGGCATCGGCAAGACCCTGGTCTCCTCGTCCATGATCGACCGGGTCGCCCACGACCTCGGCCGCACCCTGGTGGAGGTCCCGGTCGGCTTCAAGTGGTTCGTCGAGGGGCTGTACGACGGCAGCCTCGGCTTCGGCGGCGAGGAGTCCGCCGGAGCCTCCTTCCTGCGCCGGGACGGGCGGGTCTGGACCACGGACAAGGACGGCATCCTGCTGGCCCTCCTCGCCTCCGAGATCACCGCCGTCACCGGGTCCACCCCCTCCGAGCACTACGCGCGGCTCACCGACCGCTTCGGCGATCCGGCCTACGCCCGCGTCGACGCACCCGCCACCCGCGAGGAGAAGGCCGTCCTCGCCAAGCTCTCCCCGCGGCAGGTCAAGGCCGACACCCTCGCCGGAGAACCCGTCACCGCCGTCCTCACCGAGGCGCCCGGCAACGGCGCCCCGATCGGCGGCCTCAAGGTCTGCACCGACAGCGCCTGGTTCGCCGCCCGCCCCTCGGGCACCGAGGACGTCTACAAGGTGTACGCGGAGAGCTTCCAGGGCCCCGGCCACCTCGCCCGGGTCCAGGAGGAGGCGCAGGCCCTGGTCTCCGAAGCACTGGGCGGCGCCTAGGTGTATTGATCACGAGCGTTGTTAACGCCGACCGGGCTTGATCATGGCGAAGACCTCCGGTGTGGTGGAGGTGTCTAGGCTCCACACCACACACGGAGGTCTTCGTGTCCCACCGTAATGCCCGGCTGACCGTTCACGGCAGGCGAATCCTGGTCGATCGCGTCCTCGGTGGGCGGCCAGTTGCCCATGTGGCGGCCGAAATGGGCATATCCAGGCCTACCGCCCACAAGTGGATCCGCCGTTGGCGCGCGGAGGGTGACTCGGGCCTGGCCGACCGGCGCAGCGACACCGCCGTCTTCGCCGAGGACACGACCCGCCTCGTCGACCGGTACGGCGGCACCACCGCCCGCGACTTCGACCTGATCGCCCTCTCCGCCGAACTGTTCGCCAGCCGACGGCGCAACGGCGTCTACACCTCGTCGGAGTTCGTGTTCCCCCTCCTCGCGCCCCTCATGGAGGAGCAGAAGGTCCGCCGCCTCGACTCCGACACGGACTTCCAGGCCATCGCCCGGCCCAGGGTGTTCCGCGCCGCGCCGCGTCCCGGACCACCCCGCCGGCGAGCGCCGCCGACGGCTGGAGAGCGTGGACTGAGCGTTGCGCCACGGGCCCGGGGGCTCCGGTGGTCGCCACCCGGAACGCCGGGTGGCGACGACCATCAGGCGCCGGAATGCCGGTCCGGCTCCATGGGGGCGGGCCCCGCCTCTTCGACCGCGCGCGTCGGCGGTGTGAAGGGGCCCCACGTGAAAGCGGGCAGCCACGACGCCGGCGAGGTGCTCCAGGACAGCTCAGCGATCTGACGGACCGTGCGTCGTCCCGTCAGAGAGCGGAAGACGTCCAGACTGCCGCCGCAGAGCGTGGCGGCCGGTTCACCCTCCCCGGCCGTCCACTCCCGGTCGGGTGTCCGGACGCGCAACGTCGGCAGACCGCGTTCGTGCAGGGACAGGGCGAAGCCCCCCACAGCGAGATCCAGCGCGTCGGCGAGGGCGGGGGAACCATCGGGCGGGGGCAGGCCGAGTGCCGCACGGAGATCGAGCTCATGCGAGAGCACGTCCAGCGGAAGGATGCGGCGACGCAGCCAATCCGCGCGCGCCAGAACTCCCGGCAGATGCTCCTCCAGTTCAGCCCAGGTGACGACGAGTTCGTGGACAGGAATACCTTGAGGCGGGGGCGGCGGGTCACTGAGCTCGCCCGGATACTCGTCGACGGCCATCCGACAGACCAGGACGAGGTGGCTGACAAGATCACCCACGTTCCAGCCGGGACAGGCCGGCACGGGGAGCTCCGCGACCGACAGATCCGAGGTGACGAGCCGCGTGATGTTCTCCCGGCAGGCACGGTAGGCCAGGTGATGCGCCGGGTCCGGCGCCGGACCGCGGGTCGTGTCGGTCATGCGGCGGTCTCCTGTATGGCGGTAGGGGCTCCGGCCCGGTAGCCGTCCGTCACGATCCGCCGGGCTGCCTGCGCGTAGTACTCGTCGTCCTTGGGCAACTCGGTCGCGAGGCCGCTGACGTAACGGTTGTACATGCAGAACGCCGCGGCGATCAGAACGGTGTCGTGCAGGTCCGTGTCGTCAGCACCCTCGACGCGGGCCGCCGCGATCGCTCGATCGGATACCGGACGCGCGGCGCTCTGGACCTCTGCGGCCACGTCCAGCAGCGCGCGGAGACGCCCGCTGATCGGCGCGCTACCGGGGTCGGCCAGCACGTCCTGGACCAGTTCCCGGCCTCCCGCCAGTTGCGAGGCCGCGAAAGCCCCGTGCGAGGAGGCGCAGAACTCGGTGCCGTTGAGCCGCGAGACGTACGCCGCGATCAGCTCGCGTTCGCCCGGTTCGAGCGAGGACGGTGCCCTGAGCAGAGCGTTCGCCAGGTCGCCCAGCGGTCCGCCGGTGTCGGGCCGGTGGACCATCAAACCGATGATTCCGGGAAGATCGCTGTTCAGCGCGATGTGGGGCACGGCTCGTCCTTTTGGAGAAGGGGGAGACAGATGTGCGGTGACCATCGCGGGGCCGCTGGACAAAGGGGCCTTCGCGATGCGAGGACGCTAGTGAACCCTTCGGTCGGTGGCAACCGTGGGCTGAGGCGAAGAAGTTCCCGCTATCGCGGCCGAGCCTCCGACCGGCCATCAGCGCAGACCGACCGGCTCTTCCTCGATCATGTCGCTGAGCAGCGGCATCTGCTCCGCACGCACCGGGGAGGCCGGCGCCGCGCACGCCGGGAGCGTTCACCGGGCCGTGCGCCGACCCGGGGGCGTCCGCGAACAGGCTCTCGAAGGAGAGCACTTCGGAAGAAGCCACCCCGTGTGCGGTGCTGTGTAATGCTTCCGCTGCAGCGGAGTGATCAGGCCCCGCATGTATGCCAAAGGCGACTCACGCGGCCCCGATCTGCTGAAACGGTGCACGAACCGCACATGCACCGTTTCCAGCTCGCCCGCCCACGACCTGACATCAGCAAGGCCTCCACCCATAACCACACCAACGACCGACCTGGCCGTCCCCCACGGCAAGCACCGTTGCAGTACCAGGGCCGCCGCCCGCGGGGCCGGCGGGTTCAGCCGGTGATGCCGAGCAGCGGGGCCCAGGACTCCAGGGCGGGCCTTTCGGCGAGGTCGGCGAACTCCACCGTGACGCCGTGATCGCGGCGCCAGCCGGCGGCCAGCGACATCAGGCGGACGGAGTCGAGGCCGTAGTCGACGAGGTTCTCGTCGACCGGGATCTCCTCGGGGTCCTCCCCGAGGATGTCGGCGACATCGGCACGCAGTTGTCCGAGCGTGAGCGCCACGGCGGTCACTTCCCTTCGAAGACGGTCCGGGCGGTGGTGACGACGGCGCACTTGCCCGCTGCCCACCGCAGCGCCATCGCATGGTCCTCGGCCGAGAAGTCCGCCACCGCGTCGGCCACCACGAACGCCTGGATGTCCCGCATCCACGCGTCGCACGCCGTCATCAGCACCCCGATGTGGGCGTAGACGCCGGTGATGACGATCTGGTCGCGTCCCTGTTCGCGCAGCCGCTCCAGCAGATCGGTGCGGACGAATCCGCTGTACTTCCACTTGGTGAGGACCGTGTCGCCCGCGTCGGGGGCGACCTCGTCCGCGATGGCGGCCAGGTGCTCGTCGGCGGGGAGGCCGGGCCCCCAGAAGTCCTGCTGGAGCCCGCGCTCCTTCGGGCTCTGGCCGCCGGGCTGCGCGGTGTAGAGCACCGGAACACCGAGCCGCGCGGCCTCCTTCTTCAACTCGGCCACATGGGCGAGCAGTTCGGGTACGGGGGCCGCGTCGCGGTCGTACGCCGAGAGGAAGTGGTTCTGCAGGTCGTGGACGAGGAGCACCGCGCGGGCGGGATCGACGGTCCAGCCGACCCGGTTGGCGGGCAGCTCGTCGGCGGCCGGCATGGGGTAGGGGACGATGGCGGGCAGAGCCATGGTGGAGAGGGTTCCGTTCGGGGAGTCGGTCAGTGCGACGGGGGCGGGGAGGCGGGCACGGCCGTTGGCGGCGGGGCCGGGGGAGCGGAGGGAGCGGCCGTGCGGGCGGCGGCGTCGCGGAGGTCCTTCTTGGAGACCTTGCCCACGCCGGTCTGCGGGAACGCGTCCACGAACTCGACCCGGTCCGGCACCTTGTAGGCGGCCAGGCCCCGTTCGCGTACGAACCGTTTGACGGCCACCGCCTTCAACGGACCGGCGCCCGGGCGCAGGATCACGTAGGCGCAGACGCGTTCGCCCAGATACGGGTCGGGCTCGGCCACCACGTTGGCGTCGTGCACGGCCGGGTGGGCGAGGATGTGGTTCTCGACCTCCTCGGCGGCGACCTTCTCGCCGCCCCGGTTGATCTGGTCCTTGGCGCGCCCCTCGACCACGATGTGCCCGGACGGGGTGGTCCGCACGATGTCGCCCGTGCGGTAGAAGCCGTCCGCGGTGAAGGAGCGGGCGTTGTGCTCCGGGGCGTTCCAGTAGCCCCGGATGGTGTACGGGCCCCGGGTCAGCAGATGGCCCGTCCCGCCCGGGGCCACCGGCCGGTCCTCGTCGTCGACGACCAGGATCTCGTCGTCGGGCGAGATGGGCCGTCCCTGCGTGGTGACGATCGTCTCCACCGGGTCGTCCAGCCGGGTGTAGTTGACCAGCCCCTCGGCCATGCCGAAGACCTGCTGGAGAGTGCAGCCGAGAGCGGGACGTACCCGGCGGGCCGCCTCCTCGCTGAACTTGGCGCCGCCCACCAGCAGGACGTCCAGGCTGCTGAGGTCGTGCGCGGCGCCGGGCGCGGCCTCGGTCCACAGCAGGGCCAGCGGCGGCACGAGACCGGTGATGGTGACGCCCTCGCGCTCGATCAGCGGGAACGCCACCTCCGGGGAGGGGGCAGGGCACAGCACCACACGGCCCCCGGCGTACAGCGCGCCGAGCGAACCGGGGGAGGAGAGGGGGAAGTTGTGGGCGGCGGGGAGTACGCACAGGTAGACGCTGTTCTCGTCGACCGCGCAGATCTCGTTGGACCCCCGCAGCGAGTAGATGTAGTCGTCGTGGGTGCGCGGGATCAGTTTCGGCACGCCGGTGCTGCCGCCGGACAGCTGGAGGAAGGCCAGATCGTCCGGGCGCGGCCCGCCGTGGCCGACCGGTTCCCCGACGACCTCCGACAGCGCCTCGAACCCGCCCGGGTCCCCCTGGGCGACGAACACATGGCGCAGCGTCCTCACGTCGGCACGGGCCTTCGACGCCAGCGTGCGGTAGTCGAAGCCGCCGTGCTCGGCCGCGATGACGTACGCCACCGCCCCGGTGAACTCGCAGAAATAGGTGATCTCGCTCTCGCGGTGCGCCGGCAGCGCGAAGACCGGCAGGGCGCCGATCCGGAACAGGGCGAAGACCACCTCGAAGAACTCGGCGATGTTGGGGAGTTGCACCACCACCCTGTCGCCCTTGACGATGCCCCGGGAGAGGAGGCCCGCCGCCAGCCGGTCGGCACGCCGGTCGAGATCGGCGTAGGTCCACCGGCTTCCCGCCACCGGATCGACGATCGCGACCCGGTCCGGGTGGGCCCCGGCGCGCTGCCGCAGCATCTCCCCGAAGGTCTCGCCGCGCCACCAGCCGGCCGCCCGGTACTTCTCCGCGAACTCGGCGGGCCAGGTCGGCGCCGCTTCCGTGCTCACAGCTCGGCTCCCACGGCGGTCAGGAAGGTGCGGAACTTGGCCGCGGTCTCGGCGGTCTCCGCCTCGGGTTCGGACGCGGCGACGACGCCCGCCCCGGCGTAGAGCCGCAGCGTGCGCTCCTCGGCGTCGGCGCAGCGGATCGTCACGACCCACTCGCCGTCGCCGTCGGCGCCGCCCCAGCCGACCATGCCGGTGAAGAACCCGCGGTCGAACGGCTCGGTCTCCGCGATCACCTGGCGGGCCGTCGGCGTCGGCGTCCCGCAGACGGCGGGCGTCGGGTGCAGTGCGCAGGCCAGCTCCAGCGCCGAGGCGTCGGGGGAGGCGAGGGTGCCGGTGACCGTGGTGGACAGGTGCCACATGGTGGCGGTGCGGATGAGCGTCGGACGGGGCGGGACGGTCAACTCCGTGCAGTACGGGGCGAGCGCCTGGTGGACGGCGTCCACGACGACGGCGTGCTCGTGGAGGTCCTTGACGGACTCCAGGAGCGTGGCCGCCCGGCGTACGTCCTCGGCGAGGTCGGCGCTGCGCGGGGTCGAGCCGGCGAGCGGATTGGCGACGACCCGCGATCCGCGGCGGGAGACGAGCAGTTCGGGGCTGGCGCCGATGAGGGTGCGCCCGGGGCCGGTCGGCAGGGCGAAGGTGTAGCCGGCGGGATCGCGGCGGGCCAGGCGCTGGAGCATCGCGGGCAGGTCGAGCGGGGAGCCGGAGGTGAGTTCGAGGGTGCGCGCCAGGACGACCTTGCTGAACTCGCCGCGCCACATGCGTTCGACGGCGGAGGCGACGCCCTTGCCGTAGACCTCCGGCTCGGGCACCTGCCGTATCCGCCATTCCCCGGCGGCGGGGGCGCTCGCGGGCAGTGCGATGAGCGGGTCGGAGGCGAGCGGCGGTGCGGTGCGCACCGAATCCGGGACGCTCAGGGCGGCCGGGGCGGCGTGGTCGAAGGGGACGGCGCCCATGACCACCGGGGACTCCTGCCCGGCGGCGACCGCCGCGGCGAGCGTGGCGTCGACCCGGGCGGACAAGGGTCTGCCGTCGTACGGGACGTCGCGTCCCGGTCCCCGTGCGAGCAGGGTGCGTCCGGGGGTGGCGAGAAAACGGTCGCCCGGGGTGTAGGCGTCCAGCAGTGACGTGGCCGCTCCTACGGCCGGGTGGGCCTGATCGGCCGGGTCGGTGTGCGTGGCGACCTGGGGTGCCGTCGACACGGGGACTCCATTCTCGATGGTCCCGTCAGCGGGTGCGGGGGCTGGATGGGAGGTGAAGGCGGGCGGGGAGGGGAGAGGTGCGGACGGGCGGTCAGCGCAGGGTGGCGCCGCCGTCGACGTACAGCTCCTGCATGGTGATGTGGCGGGCGCGGTCCGAGGCGAGGAACGCCACCGCCTCCGCGATGTCCCGGGGCCCGGCGATCCGGCCGAGCGGAATGCCGGTGCGGTACGTCGTGGGATCTCCCTCAACGACGCGCCGTGCGGCGTCCGGACCGGTCCACAGCGCGCGTTGCATCGGCGTGTCGGTGGAGCCGGGCGCGACGACGTTGCAGCGGACGCCGCTGCGGGCGAGTTCGAGCCCCAGGCATTTGGTGAACATGGCGGCGGCCGCTTTGGACGCCGCGTAGGCGGCCATGCCGGTACGGGGGATCCCGGCGGCGTTGGAACCGACGGTGACGACCGCCCCCGAGCCCCGGGCGGCCATGAGCGGCGCCACGGCCTGGGAGACGTGGTAGACGCCGGTCGTGTTCACCGCGAAGGTGTCCGCCCAGTCCTGGGCGGGGAGTTCGGCCGCCGATCCGGTGCGCAGGATGCCCGCCACGTTCACCAGGACGTCGACCGGGCCCAGTCGGCGCTCCACCCGGGCCACGGTGCTCTCCACCGAGCTGCGGTCGGTGACGTCCATCACGCAGGGGGTCAGGCCGCCGGTCGAACGCTCGCCCTCGGGCAGTTCCGCCTGGGTCAGGGCCCACTGGGAGGCCCGCGCCTCCAGGCCGGGCAGGGCCCGGTCGGTGGCGGCCACCCGCGCGCCGAGGGTGGCGAGCAGATCGGCGACCGCGGCGCCGATGCCTTGCGCGGCACCGGTGACCAGAGCAGTGCGGCCGGTGAACTCGCCGCTTCTGCCCGGTATGTGCTCAGGCATGAGCAACCTCCTCCGGTTGTTAGGTAAGGGTAACCTAAACTGAATCGACCGCCGACGGGTCATCGGGTCGTCGATCGTTACTTAGGCTAGCCTCACCTTATGCAAACGCCGCGCACGGGGACCACGGCCTCGGCTCCCGAACCCGACTCGCCGACCGTTCAGTTGGACGGGTCCGAAGCCGACCCGTCGGCAAAGGCCCTGCCCGCCGACCGCCAAGGGGCCCCCCGCGGAGACGGAAAGGGGGTGCCGCCGGGAGGCGGCCGCACCCCCGGCCGGCCCTCGGGCGGCCTCCTCGGCCCGTCGTCCGGCCACCGGCCCGCCCCCGGGGAGCCCGCCTCCCACCGCCCCCGCCCCGCGGCGGACTCGCGGCGGCGGACCGTGGCGGCCGCCGTCGTCGGACTGGCCCTGGCCGCCCTGGTGCTGACCGCCCTCTCCCTCTCGATCGGCGCGGGTGAAGTCGGTCCCGGTGGCGTCCTGGACTACCTGCTCGGCCGGGACGGGGCGCGCGACGACGCCCGGCTCTCCCTCGTCGTCGGCGATCTGCGCCTGCCGCGCACCGTCACCGCGCTCCTCGTCGGGGCCGCCCTCGGCGTCGCCGGATGCCTGCTCCAGGCGGTCACCCGCAACCCGTTGGCCGAGACCGGGCTCCTCGGGGTCAACGCGGGCGCCTCGCTCGGCGTCGTCGCGGGCATCGCACTCCTCGGATTCGATTCCGGTTACGCCTACCTCGTCTGCGCTTTCGTCGGCGCGGTGGTCGCCAGCGGCCTGGTCCTCCTCATCTCCGGCCGACGCGGGGGCGGTTCACCCATGCGCCTGGTCCTCGCCGGAGCGGCGCTCGGCGCCACCTTCGGGGGGCTCACCAGCGTCATCATCGTCAACTCCGCCGAGACCTACGACAGATTCCGCTTCTGGGTCCTCGGCTCCCTCGCCGGGGTCGAGGGCTTCGGTGAACTCGGCCGTCTGGCCCCCGTCCTCGCCCTCGGGTTCCTCATCGCCCTCCTGGTCGCCCGCCCGCTCTCCGCCCTGGCACTCGGGGACGACCTGGCCCGCGGCCTCGGCCACCGGCCCCCCGTCATCCGCACCGTCGTCGCCGTCGGCGTCACCCTCCTGACGGCCGCCGCCGTCGCGCTCGCCGGACCCGTCTCCTTCCTCGGCCTGCTCGCCGGATTCCTCGCCCGCGCCCTCGCCGGCACCCGGCTGGCCGCCCGCATCCTGCTCGCCGGGCTCATCGGAGCCTGCGTCCTCACCGTCTCCGACATCGCCGCCCGGGTGGTCTCCCGACCCTTCGAGGCGCCGGTCTCCGTCATCGTCGCCCTCATCGGCGCGCCCGTCCTCATCGCCATCGTCCGGTCCCGGCAGCTGGCCTCGATGGGCATGACCGAACCCGCCACCGAGGAACGCGCCCCCGACCGCCCTCGCCGCCTCCGGATCACCCTGCCGCGCCCCGCCCGCCGCACCCCCGAGGCCACACCCCCCCGGGCCGCCCCGGCCGCCACCCTCGTACTGCGCCGCGGCCCCCTCTCCCTCCTCGTCACCCGGCGCGCCGCCCTCGCCGCCCTCGCCCTCGTCGGCGCTCTCGTCCTCGCCGTGGTCCTCTCCGCGTACGCGGGCCAAAGCGGCATGGGCGTCGGCCGCACCTTCCGCGCGGTGTTCGGCCAGGGCGACCGCTTCGACGTCCTGCTCGTCCAGAAGTTCCGCCTCGGCCGCATCGTCGCCGGACTCACCGCCGGTGCGGCCCTCGGGCTGGCCGGATGCCTCACCCAGACCCTGGCCCGCAACCGCCTCGCCACCCCCGAACTCCTCGGCGTCAACGACGGGGCCACCGCCGCCGTCCTGCTCTCCGTCACCCTCAGCGCCACCGGCTCCTTCGGCGCCTGGTGGGCCGGACCGATCGGCGCGCTCGTCGCCGTGGTCGTGGTCACCACCGTCTCCGGCGGCCTCGGCCAACGCGGCTACCGCGTCCTCGTCGTCGGCCTCGCCATGTCCGCGCTGGCCTCCGCGATCACCCAGGTCGTCCTGTCCCGCCGCTCCCTCTCCTCCGCGGGCTCCCTGTACGTGTGGACCTCGGGCAGCCTCAACGGCCGCAGTTACTCCGTCGCGGTGCCCGTCCTCATCGGCCTCGCGGTCCTCGTCCCGGCCACTCTCGCCGTCGCCCGCCACCTGAGCGTCCTGCGCTTCGACGACGCGACCGCCTCCTCACTCGGCTCCGTGCCCGGCCGCGTCCGCACCCTCTCCCTGCTCCTGGCCGTCGCCCTCGCGGGCCTCGCCGTCGGCATCTGCGGCCCCGTCGGCTTCGTCGCACTCGCCTCCCCGGTCATCGCCTCCCGGCTCGCCGGGCCCCTGCGCGTTCCGCTCGTCGGCTCGATGCTCACCGGAGCCGTCCTCGTCGTCGTCGCCGACACCCTCGGCCGCATCGTCCTGGACGGCGCCGAACTCCCCGTCGGCATCGTCACCACCGTCCTCGGCGGCCCCTTCCTGCTCTGGGTGCTGCTCGGCCGCTCCGCCGCCACCCGGGTGTAGCGGCCCCCGCCCCCGTACAGAACAGCGAGACACCCATGACCTCCACGCCGCCCCGCCACACCCCGCCGCCCCCTCCCGCGCCCCTCGCCGCGGGAGAGGCCGGACCGGAGGCGACCGCCGTGCGAAGCCCTCTGCTGCGCACGCTCCTCGCGGACGTCCGCGAGGACGGACCCGACGCGGAGGAGGCGTTCTGGCGCCACGCCGCCGAGACCGGCACCCCGCTCGTCGAACCCGACCCCGAGGGCGACCCCGGCCACCGGCTCGTCACCTTCGTCCGCCGCGAGGACCCCGAGCAGCCCGCCACCCACGTCCTGGCCCTGGTCCACACGGTCACCGACAAGGACCGGCACGCGGGCGACCTCGCTCCGCACCTGATGGAACGCGTCGAGGGCACCGGCGTCTGGGCGATCAGCCACCGGCTGCGCGCCGACCACCGCGCCTCGTACCAGTTCCACGCCACCGACGGCAGTCGCGAGGACGCCCTGCGCGCCGACCGGGCCGCCTGGCTCCAGGTCCTCGACCGGGCCGAACCCGACCCGCTCAACACCCGGGCGCCGCTGCCCTCCCGGGACGGCCGCAACCCCGCCTCCGTACTCGAACTGCCCGACGCCCCACCGCAGTCACGCATCCGGCGGCGCGAGGGCACGGCCCGGGGGCGGACGCTCGACGCCGAGGTCGACGGGCGCCGGATCACCGTCCACCTGCCGCCCGGCCACCACCGGGGCGGCGGCCCGTACGCGCTGGCCGTGCTCCTCGACGGGGAGATGTGGGGACCGGTCCTCGGCGTCGGGGACATCCTCGACAACCTGCACGCCGACGGGGAGCTGCCGCCCACCGTCGCGGTCCTGGTCGACACCATGGGCCGGCGCATGGAGGACCTCGCGTGCAGCGCCCCGTTCGTCGACTGGCTCGCCGACACCCTGCTGCCCTGGGCCGAGCAGGAGTACGGAGCGGGGGCGGAGGCCGCCCGCACGGTGATCGCGGGGCAGAGCGCGGGGGGCCTCACCGCCGCGTTCGCCGCCTTCCGGCGCCCCGACCGCTTCGGCCGCGCCCTCTCCCAGTCGGGCTCCTTCTGGTGGCCCGACGACGAACGCGCCGGTGAATGGCTCACCGGGCAGTACGCCCGGGCCGAACGCAGGCCGGTCGCCCTCCGGTTGGAGGTCGGCCTCCAGGAGTGGATGCTCCTCGCGGAGAACCGCAGGCTCCGCAACGTGCTGCGCGCCCGCGGCTACGACGTCCGCTACCGGGAGTTCAACGGCGGCCACGACTACGCCTGCTGGCGCGGCGGTCTGGCCGACGGCCTGGCGGACCTGCTCGGCGGCGACTGAACCCCCGCCGCACCCCTCCCGCGTCTCCCGACCACGCAGGAAAAAAGGGGGGCGGGGCGGCATCCTCCCTGGACGTCGCCCCGCCCCCCTTTCCCGCTCGCCTCAGCCCTTGACGGCAGGCGCCTCGTGCGCCGCCAGACCATCGTCCGGCGGCGCCGGCGCCTCCTTCTCCTCCTCCTCGAACGGCGGTGGCTGCGGAGCCTCGCGCGGCAGCCGCAGCGCGATCAGCGCCCCGACCGCCACGAGCCCCGCCGTCACCCAGACCGCCGTACGGTACGGGCCGGGGTCGGCGGCCTCCGTCACGTGGCCGCCCCCGATCACCGTCGCACAGGCGGCGATCCCGAGCGCCCCGCCCAGGGTGCGGACGATCTGGAACAGGCCCATCGCCCGGCCCATGTCGGCCGGCCCGATCGACTCGAACCCGGCGATCTGCACGGTCAGCACCGCCGTCCCCAGCACCAGGCCGATCAGGAACATCAGCGCGCGCACGCTCCACGCGTTCTCCGCCACACCGGGCACGGCGAGCGCCCCGAAGACCGCCGCCGCGACCAGGAGCGCCGGCACGGTCAGCAGCCGGGGGCCGAGCCGAGGCAGCAACCGGTCCACCACCTGCGATGCCAGCATCAGCCCGACCGCCTCCGGGAAGACGCTCAGCCCGGCGTCCAGCGCCGACGCCCCCAGGCTCGCCTGGTAGAGCAGCGGGAAGACGAACAGCACGCCCATCAGCCCGGCCGCGGTCACCCCGGCCAGCGCGGAGGCCGACCCGTAGACCCGGTCGGCGAGCAGCCGCAGCCCCAGCAGCGGCGTCCTCGCCCGCACCTGGTGCAGGACCGCGGCCACCAGCAGGACGGACCCCAGCACCGCGCTGAGCGCGACGGCGGGCCGGGTCCAGCCCTGCGAGGGGCCGAAACCGAGCGCGTACGTCAGCAGCCCCAACGCCGGAGTGGCCAACCAGAAGCCCACCGTGTCGAACTTCCCCTCGGGGCCCTCCACGTGCTCCCGCAGGCCGAGGACGCCCAGCAGCACCGCCGCCGCGCCGATCGGCACGTTCACGAAGAACAGCCAGTGCCAGGAGAGGTGTTCGGTCAGCAGCCCGCCCAGCGGCGGACCCAGCGCCGGCATCAGCGCCGTCGGCACGATCAGCACCTTCGCCAGCTTCATCCGCTCGTGCGGCGGGAACGCCCGGAACAGCAGCGTCATCCCGACCGGTGTCAACAACCCGCCGGCCAGGCCCTGTACGGCCCGTGCGACCACGAGCGTGGTGAGGTCGGGGGCCAGGCCGCAGACCGCCGAGGCGAGCGTGAAGGCGGCCAGCGCGCCGAGGAAGACCCGCTTCGTCCCGAACCGGTCGCCCAGCCACCCCGCCACCGGCAGCCCCACCGCGAGCGCGACCAGGAAGGCCGTCTCCACGGTGTTCGCCGCCGACAGCGGACGGCCGAAGTCGCCCGCGATGGTGTACAGCGCCGGGTTCACGATCGTCGAGTCCAGGCCGTTCATGCACATCGCGGCCGTGTAGACGAGGACGACCGCGACCCGGGGGCGTACCCGCGGCCGGATCAGGAGCCCGCTCACCGCGCGGGGGCGGCGACGGGGCCGGACCAGTGCGCGGAGATCCAGTCCAGCGCCTGCTGCCGGGCGGCCGGGCCGTGCGCCGTGGACCAGCCCTCGGGCACGGCGGCGAACAGCGGCCACAGCGAATACCGGCCCTCCGCGTTGGTCAGCACCAGGAACTCCCCGTCCGCGTCGAAGGGGTTGGGGGACGCGTCGCTCATCGGTGTCACTTCTCCAGCTCGGTCAGTCGGTCGGCGACCACGCGCGCGATGTGCGCGATCGGCTCGGGCAGGGTCATGTCCTTGTGGGAGCAGGCGACGTCCGTGTTGTCGATGCGCCCGCTCACGTAGGGGGTCCAGGTCTCGGGCGTCAGGGTGGCGTCGATGGTGTCCACCGTGGCCCGGAAGAACAGCACATCGCCCCGGAACACCCGGTGGTCGTAGGCCCGTACGAGATCGTTGGTGTTGAGGTACACCTCGCCGAGCGCCTCGATCTTCGCGGCGGAGAGCGCGGCCAGCGGGGAACCCTCGCGGCGCAGCACCCCCACCACGTTCGCCGTGTTCAGCTCCTCGTCCCCGAGGCTGTCGGGGCCGTAACCGCCCATGGTGAGCAGCGATTCGAGGGCTTCGGCACGGTCGGGCACCGGCAGCCCCCGGAACCCCTCGGCGGGATAGGCGTCGAGGATCGCCAGCAACTCGACCTCCTGGCCCGCCTCCTGGAGCACGGCCGCGATCGCGTGCGCGATGATGCCGCCGGTCGACCAGCCCAGCAGCCGGTACGGCCCCTCCGGCTGGACCTCGCGGATCCGGGACGCGTAGTGCGCGGCCAGCTCCTCCAGTGTGGCGGGCAGCGGCTCGTCCGCGGTCGCCTCCCCGACGCCCTGCGCTTGGAGCCCGTAGATCGGCACATCGGCCGGCAGATGTCGGATCAGACCGGCGTAGCACCAGCTCAGGCCGCCCGCCGGGTGCACGCAGTGGACCGGGGCGCGGTCGCCGGGGCGGGCGGGCCGCAACGGCAGCAGCACGTCGAGCGGGTCCTCCTCGCGCGAGACGTCCAGCGCGGCGTCCAGGGCCGCGGGCGTCGGCGCCTGGAACACCGTGCCGATCGACACCTCGACCCCGAACGCCGACCCGATCCGCCCGGCCAGCCGCACCGCGAGCAGCGAATGGCCGCCCAGGTCGAAGAAGTTGTCCTCCACCCCGACGGACGGCAGCCCCAGCACCTCCGCGAAGACCGAACAGAGCCGCTCCTCGCGGACCGTGCGCGGCGCGCGGCCCCCGGCGGTCGCCGGAACACCCGGCACGGGCAGCGCCTTGCGGTCCAACTTGCCGTTGCCGGTCAGCGGCAGCCGGTCCAGCACCACCACCGCCGAGGGGACCATGTGCGCCGGAAGCGTGGCGGCGGCGTGCCCGCGCAGAGCGGCCGGGACCGGCTCGGCGCCGGGCGACGGGACGACGTAGCCCACCAGCCGCTTGTCGCCCGGCACGTCCTCGCGGACCACGACCGCCACATCCGCGACCTCCGGGCAGGAGGCCAGCACCGCCTCGATCTCGCCGAGTTCGATACGGAACCCGCGGACCTTCACCTGCTGGTCGCCCCGCCCGAAGTACTCCAGGACCCCGTCCGCTCGCCGCCGGGCCAGATCGCCCGAGCGGTACATCCGGCTCCCGCTCTCCCCGAAGAGGTGCGCGAACGGGTCGGCCACGAAGCGCCCCGCCGTCAGGTCCGGGCGGCCCAGATAGCCGAGGGCCACCCCTTCCCCCGCGACGTACATCTCGCCGGTCACCCCCGGCGGCGTCGGCCGCAGCCGGTCGTCGAGGACGTAGACCCGCAGGTCCGGGATGTTGACGCCGATGGTGCTGGAGGTCGCGGAGGCCGCCGTCGCCCGGTCCAGCGCCAGATACGAGACGTGGACCGTGGTCTCCGTGATGCCGTACATGTTGACCAGGGTCGGCGCGTTCTCGCGGTGACGCGTGTACCAGTCCGTGAGCCGCCCGAGCTCCAGCGCCTCCCCGCCGAACACCACGTACCGCAGAGCCAGTTCGTGCCCCGGGGCCTCCCGGTCGGCGGCGGCCAGCTGGTAGAAGGCGGAGGGCGTCTGGTTGAGGACGGTCACCTTCTCGTCCGCCAGCAGCCGCAGGAAGGCGTGCGGATCACGGCTGGTCGCATGCGGGACGACGACGACCCGGCCGCCGTACAGCAGCGCGCCCCACAGCTCCCACACCGAGAAGTCGAACGCGTAGGAGTGGAACAGCGTCCACACGTCGTCCGGCCCGAACGAGAACCAGTGCTCGGTCGCCGTCAGCAGCCGCGTCACGTTGTGCTGGGTGACCACGACGCCCTTGGGGCGCCCGGTGGATCCCGAGGTGTAGATGACGTACGCCGGGTCCTGCGGGGTCAGCGGCCGGGTGCGGTCCGCCTGGCCGAGGGGGCCGTCGGGGAAGGCGGCCGCCTCGTCCGCCGTGACCAGCGGCAGGTCGTGCGCGGGCAGCCGCCCCGCCGTCGCCGTGTCGGTGATCAGCGCCGCCGGACGGGCGTCCTCCAGCATGTACGCGAGCCGGTCCGCCGGGTAGTCCGGGTCCATGGGGAGGTACGCGGCCCCCGCCAGGGACACCGCGAGCAGCCCGGCTACCAGGTCCGTGGAGCGCGGCAGCGCGAGCGCCACGATCGAATTGGGGCCGATGCCCCTGGACGCCAGCAGCCGTGCCAACGACTGGGCCCGCGAGGACAGTTCGGCGTACGTGAGCGACTCGTCCCCGCAGCTGACCGCCGTCCGCTCCGGGTGGCGGCGCGCGGCGGCACCGTAGACCTCGGCCAGGGTGAGCGGCGCCGGACGGTCGTCGAGGACGCCGTTCGCCCCGACCAGGGCACGGTGGACCTCGTCGTCCCCGAGGACCGGGAGCAGGCCGACGGGCGTCCCGGGCCGCTCGGCCGCCGCGGTGAGCAGCCGGGCCAGCCGGTCCGCCAGGGCCTGGGCGGTCGAGCGGTCGAAGAGATCGGTGCGGAACTCCAGGAAGCCGCCGATCCCGCCGCCGGGCAGTTCACCCGCGTTGAGGGTCAGGTCGAACTTGGCGGTGCCGGACGGTACGGCGGTCAGCCGCGCGGTGGTGTCCGGGCCGAGGGCGACGGGCTCGTCCGCGATCGACTGCCAGGCCAGCATCACCTGGAACAGCGGGTGCCGGGCCAGCGAGCGCGGCGGGTTGAGCGCCTCGACGAGGTGGTCGAAAGGCAGCGCGTCGTGCTCGTACGCGGCGAGCGTGGTGGCGCGCACCCGGTCCAGCAGATCACCGAAGGCGGGGTCGCCGGAGGTGTCGGTGCGCAGCACCACGGTGTTGGTGAAGAAGCCGACGAGCCCGGCCGTGGCGTCGTCGTCGCGGCCCGCCACGGGGGTGCCGAGGGGGATGTCGGCGCCGCAGCCGTGCCGGGTCAGCAGGGCGGCGAGCCCGGCCTGCACGGTCATGAACACGGTCGCCCCGTGCGCCCGCGCGAGCCGGCGCAGCGCCTGGTGCGTCGTGGCGTCCAGGCGGAAGGGCACGGTGTCGCCCGCCGAGGCGGCGACCGGCGGTCGGGGCCGGTCGGTGGGCAGTTCCAGCTGGTCCGGCAGTCCGGCGAGCGCCTGTCGCCAGTGGGCGAGCTGGGCCTCGGCGAGCGGGGTCGGCTCGGCCGGGGTGCCCAGGAGCGACTGGAGCCGGGCGGCGTGGTCCGCGTACTGGCCGGCCAGCGGCGTGAACTCCGGTACGCGGCCCTCGGCGCGGGCGGTGTAGGCGGTGGCCAGGTCCCGGGTCAGGGGAGTGGTGGAGGCCCCGTCGCCCGCGATGTGGTGCAGCAGCAGGAGGACGGTGTGGTGGTGGGGGGACTCGCTGAACAGGACCGTGCGCAGCGGCGGCTCGGTGGCGAGGTCGAAGCAGTACCGCACGGCCTCGGTGAGGTCGTCGCCGGGCTCCGCCAGGTGCAGCACCGGGCGGGCGGCCGGGTCGTCGGCGGGGAGTACGCGCTGGCGGGGGACGTCGTCGGGCGTGCCGCCGCCGGTTTCGCCCTCGGCGCCGGAGGGGGCGTCCTCCGCCGGCGCACAGACCGTGCGCAGTGTCTCGTGACGCTCCACCAGGTCGTGCAGGGCGAGCTGGAGCGCGTCACGGTCGAGCGGGCCGGTGACGCTCAGCACGAGCGGGATGTTGTAGGTGGGGCTGGGGCCTTCGAGCCGGTGGAGGAACCACAGCCGCTGCTGGGCCGGGGAGAGGGGCAGGGGGCCGGTGCGCGGGACGGGGGAGAGCGGGACGGGGGTAAGGGCCGCGCCAGCGCGGGCGCGGACCAGCGCGGCCAGGGCGCCGGGCGTGGTGTGCCGGAAGACGTCCGCGATGCCCATCGGCACCCCGAAGTGCTCCCGGACACGGGCGGCCAGCCGGGCGGCGAGCAGCGAGTGCCCGCCGAGGTCGAGGAAGCCCGCGTCGGCGGCCGGCGGTTCGGCGGTACCGAGCACGTCGGCGAAGAGCCCGCGCACGATCTCGGTGTGCGGCCCGGCGTCCGCGTCCTTCGGGCCGGAGCCGGCGGGGGAGAGCGGTCCGGGGTCGGGCAGGGCGCGGTGGTCGAGCTTGTCGTTGACGGTACGGGGCAGGGCGTCCAGGAGCGTCACGGTCGCGGGGACCATGTGCTCGGGCAGGGCCGCGGCCAGGTGGTCGCGGAGTGCGGCGGGGGTGGGCGCGTCCGGGGCGGGGCCCGCTCCTTCGGAGCCGGTGCTCCTGGCCCCTGCCGGGACCGCGTAGGCCAGCAGCCGCTTGCCGTGACCGGTGTCGCGGGCGATGACGGCGGCCGCCGCGACCCGGGGATGGGAGGCCAGCCGGGCCCGGATCTCCCCGAGCTCGATGCGGAAGCCCCGGATCTTGACCTGGTCGTCGCCGCGCCCGAGGAATTCCAGGGTGTGGTCCTCGCGCCGGCGCACCAGGTCCCCGGTGCGGTACATCCGGCCCCCGGCGTCCCCGTGGAGTGCGCCGAAGGGGTCCGCGACGAACCGCTCGGCCGTCAGGTCGGGGCGGCCCAGGTAGCCGAGGGCCAGGCAGGCCCCCGCGACGTACAGCTCACCCGTCGCTCCGGCGGGCACGGGCCGCAGGGAGGAGTCCAGGACGTAGACGCGCGAGCCGCGCACGGGGCGGCCGTCCGGCTCGGCGGGCGAGGCGCCGGGCGTCCAGTAGTAGGCGTCGACCGTCGTCTCGGTCGGCCCGTAGAGGTTGACCGGGTGGACGGCCTCGGCCGCCGTCAGCCGCTCCCACAGGCTCGGGGGGACGGCCTCGCCGCCGACCACCAGATGGGCCGGGTGATGGCGGCCCTCGTCCAGCAGGCCCTCGGCGATGAGCGCTTCGGCGTAGGAGGGGGTGACGTCGAGGTAGTCCACCCGGTGCGCGTCGACGTACGCGGTCAGCGCGGCCGGATCCCGGTAGGCGGCGTCGTCCAGCAGATGCAGCTCGTGGCCGTGGACCATCCACAGCAGCGGATCCCAGGACGCGTCGAAGGCGAACGAGGCGCTGTGCGCGACCCGGAGGCGTTCCCGGCCGGTCCGGGCGACGGCCGGGGCGATGTGGTCCGCGCCGTGACCCGCGCAGAGGTTGGCGAGCGAGGCGTGCCCGACGAGGACGCCCTTGGGGCGGCCCGTGGAGCCGGAGGTGTGGATGAGGTAGGCGGGGTCCGCCAGGGTGGGGCCGCTCGGCAGCGGCCCGCCGGGGCAGGCGGCCAACGCGTCGATCGTGGCGGGGTCGTCGAGGCCGACGACCGGCAGCCCGTGGTCGGGCAGCGCGGCAAGCGTCGCCGCCGTGCCGATCACGCACGACGGCCGCGCGTCCTCCAGGACGGCCAGGGTGCGGGCGGCGGGGTGGCCGAGGTCGAGCGGCTGGCAGACGCGGCCCGCCTTGAGCACGGCCAGCAGGGCCACGGCCATGTCGGCGGTCCGGGGCAGCGCCAGCGCCACCGTGCCGCCGGCTTCTTCGGCCGCGCCGAGCCCGGCCAGCAGGTGGGCCAGCCGGTCGGAGGCGGCGTCCAGCTCGGCGAAGGTGAGCCGGGCCCCGGGCCGGGCGGCGCCCTCGGCGTCCGCCCCGGGCGCCGCCCCCCGGAACGTGCCCGCCACCGTGGAGCGTACGGCGACGGCGTCCGGCGTCCGGGCCGCCTGCGCGGTGAAGGAGCGGGGCAGGGTGAGCGCGGCCGCGGGCTCCGAGCGGCCGGAGGCGGCGTTCCGCATCTGCTCCTCGGTGAGGAGGTCCAGGGTGCCGATCGGCCGCTCCGGGTCGGTCAGCAGCAATTCGGCGAGGCCGTCCAGATAGCGCAGCCAGGTGGTCTCGTGGGCCGCGAGATCCGCCGGCCCGTACGCGGCGGGATCGGCGTCCAGCGTCAGCCGCAGGCCGCCGTCCGGGCCGGGGGCCGCACCGAGTGCGAGCCCTTCCACGGGGCCGGCCGCGAGGTTGCGCACGGTGCCCGCGGCCCCGGCGAAGTCCAGCGCGCCGTCGAACGGCTTGACGTTGACCAGGGGGCCGGTGAGCGGGGTCTGCGCCGACTCCAGGGCCAGGTCGCGGCGCAGGTCGGCCTGCGGATAGCGCTGGTGGCGGCGGACCTCGCGGATCTCCAGCACCACCCGGCGCAGCAGTTCGGCCGCGGTGTCCGCAGGGCGTACGGCGATCCGCAGCGGCAGCACGTTCACGGTCATGGCGGGGGTCCGCAGGGCCGCGGGCCCCCGCCGGTTGGTCAGCGGCAGGCCCAGCACCACGTCGTCGGCGCCGGTGAGCCGGTGCAGATGGCCGGCGGTCGCGGCCACCACCAGCTCGGCCCAGGTCGCCTTCGCCCTCCGCGCCGCCGAGGACAGCCGGTCCAGGGTTTCCGCGGGAAGGTCGGCGACCCGGCGGGCCGGCCCGCCCTGCGGTGCGTCGGCGGGGGCGGGGGAGCGGCGGGGCACGGCGGCGGAGGAGCCCGCCATGCGCGCGGTCCAGAACGCCCGGTCCGCCGCGTACTCCTCACCCGCCAGGTACGCGGCCTCCTGCTCGACCAGTTCGCCGAGCGGGGCGAAGCGGCCCGGGGGCGGCGGCTCCTCGGCGACCAGTGCCCGGTACACCTCCGCCACGCGCTGCCCGATGAGGGACAGGGCATAGGCGTCCACGGCTATGTGGTGCACACGCTGGTACCAGAGGTGGCGCCCCTCGCCGACCCGGATCAGCGCCTGCGTCATCAGGGCGCCGTCGGCGGCCAGGTCCACCGGCCGGGACAGGTCCTCGCGCATCCACGCCCCGGCTTCGTCCTCGGTCAACGCCAGCCGGCGCACCACGGGTTCGACGGAGGGGGCGATCCGCTGCACCGGTACGCCGTCCACCTCGCGCACGCGTACGGCGAGCGTCTCCGCCTCGGCCACCGTCCGCTCCAGCGCCGCCGCGAACAGGTCCGCGTCCAGCGGCCCGTCGATCTCGACGCAGTCCGCCGTGTTCAGCTCGGCGCCCAGCGGGGCCAGTTGGTGCGCGTAGTAGATGCCCGCCTGGGCGGTGAGGAGGGGGAGCCCCGGGGAGGGCACGCCGTCGAGGTCTGCTGCCGAAGAGCCGGCCGGGCGGTTGGGACGCTCATGCATGTGTGTGACGACTCCCCTGAAGGACAACGGACACCGGGCTGTCGAGCTCACGGCGCACACTTAGGTAAGGCTAAGTTAACCTACTTTCGACAGTGCAGGCGACCGCCCCGGAGCGGTCCCGGAGGCAAGGAGCACCCATGACCGTCCCCGCAGACCCGCGCCCCGGGAGGGGTCCTGACCAGGCGGTCGGCGACAGGTTCCGTACGCTCAGGGCCGCCGTGCGGGAGGCGGTGGACGGCCATGCCCCCGCCCTGCTGGAACTGAGCCGGCGCCTGCACGCCGAGCCCGAGACCGCCTTCGAGGAGTACCGGGCCGCCGCGCGCTGCGCCGCCCTCCTCGCCGCGCACGGCTTCGAGGTCACCGCCCCCGCCCACGGACTGGACACGGCGTTCCGCGCCACCACCGGTTCCGGGCCCGTCACCGTCGCCATCGCCTGCGAGTACGACGCCCTGCCCGGCCTCGGGCACGCCTGCGGGCACAACCTCATCGCCGCCGCCGGGGTCGGCGCGGCCCTCGGTCTCGCCCCCTTCGCGGACGAACTCGGCCTGACCGTACGGGTCATCGGCACCCCCGCCGAGGAACGGGGAGCGGGCAAGGCGCTGTTGCTGGACGCCGGGGCGTTCGACGGGGTGGACGCCGCGATGATGGTGCACCCCTGCCCCTTCGAGATGGCCGACTTCCGCTCCTTCGCGCTCGGCGCCCTGGACGTCGTCTACACCGGACGCGCCGCACACCCCAGCCTCAATCCGCACGAGGGGCGCAACGCCGCCGACGCGCTGACCGTCGCCCAGGTCGCCCTGGGTCTGCTGCGCCAGCAACTCCCGCCGCAGTGGCGGGTGCACGGCATCACCACGGCCGCCGGCACCGCGCCCAACGCGATACCCGACCGGGCCACCGCCACGTACGAGATACGGGCACTGGCCGCCGAGGACCTGCGGGAGCTGCGGCGGCGGGTCGAGGACTGCTTCCGCGCCGGGGCGCTCGCCACCGGCTGCGAAGTGGCCCTGGAGCGACCCGAGCCCGACTACCTCGACTTCCGCGGCGATCCGGAGCTGATCCGGCTCTGGACGGCCAACGCGCGGGAACTGGGCCGCGCCGAACCGGTCGAGCGCCAGCCGTTCGCCTGCACCGACATGGGCAACGTCTCGCACGTGGTGCCGTCCATCCACCCGGTGCTCGACATCAGCGCGGGGGCCTGCGGCCCGCACGAGGCCGCGTTCGCCGAGGCGGCGCTCTCCCCGGCGGCCGAACGGGCGCTGCTGGACGGGGCGGTGGGGATGGCGTGGACGGCGGCGGACTTCGCCGCCGCCAGGGGCTGAGGCGGCGCCGGGGCCCGGCCCCGTACGCGAGCGCGGCCGTGCGGCCCGGACCGGGAGCTCCCGGTCCGGGCCGCACGGCACGGGGCTTCCCCCCGAGGTCACTCGGCCGAGAGCGCCTTGACGTAGTCCTTCAGGACGACGTCCGCCGCCAGCGGTCCGCCGCGCGTGGACCACACCGAGCCGTCGACGGTCACCGCGTGGCCGTTCTTGACGGCGCCCAGCTCCTTGTAGGCGGGCTTGGACTGGACGTCCTTGAGCGCCTTCTCGCCGTCCGAGGTCAGCGTGGACATGAAGAGCCAGTCGCCGTCGATCTCGTCGATCTTCTCCAGGCTCAGCGACGGCGTGTGCGCGTTTCCGTCCTTGTTCTGGGACGCGGGCCGCTTCAGCCCCATCTCCAGGGCGACGCCGCTGGCGAACTGCTTGTTCTCCATCCAGCTCGGCCCGTCCGGGTTCCAGCGGACGATGGAGACCTCCGCGCCCTTGTTGGCCCCGAGCTTCTCACCGGCGGCCTTGGCGGCGGCCTCGTGGCCGGTGATGAACTCGTTGGCCTCGTCCAGCTTGTTGACGGCGTTGCCGACGCCCCGGAAGAACAGCTTCCAGTCGTCGGTCGGCGCCATCGTCACCAGCGTGGCCGGGGTGATCTCCCGCAGCTGCTGGAGCACCTGCTCGTCCTGCATGTCACCGGCGAGGATCAGGTCGGGCTTCGCGGCGACGACCTTGTCCATGACCGGCTGGAGCAGGTTGCCGACGACGTCGACGCCCTCGACCTTGTCGGCCAGGTAGGCCGGAGGCTTGTCCAGCCCCTGCCCGTTGGTGATGCCGACCGGCTTGATGTCCAGCGCCAGGACCGCGTCCAGGTCCTCCTGGGTCAGGGTGACGATGCGCTTCGGCTCCGCCGGGATCTCCACGGCCCTGCCGGTGGCGTCCTTGACCGTACGGGTCGCGGAGGAGGCGGATTCGGCCTTGCCGGCCCCCTTCCCGGCGGAGGCGCCCGAGTCGGAGTCCGATCCGCAGGCCGTCAGGAGCAGGGTGGCGGCCCCGAGGGCGGCGACGGCATGCGCCGCTCGCCGGGCGGCGGTGCGGGCGGGACGGCGGTGCAGGTTCATCAAGGGCTCCGGGTTCAACGGGACATGAAGCGGCGACGGCCGTACGGGCGCAGGGACGCGCCCATCGGCTCGTGAGCGAGCTAAGGTTAGCCTTACTTTAGCTGCATCGGGCGCAGTGGTGCCCGAGTCCTCCGGAAAGGCCGGTCCCCGTGGAAATCCGTGTCGAACAGCTCACCGCTGGATACGCCGGTCACACCGCCGTCGATCGGGTCGATCTGACGGTCCCCTCCGGACAGGTCGTGGCGATCGTCGGCCCCAACGGCTGCGGCAAGTCGACCCTCCTGCGCTCCATGGCCCGCCTCCACCAGCCCCGCTCCGGCACCGTCCTCGTCGGCGGCGCCGATGTCTGGCGACTGCGCCAGCGCGACGCCGCCCACCGCATCGCCCTGCTGCCCCAGGCTCCGCAGGCCCCCGAGGCGGTCACCGTCGCCGGACTCGTACGGTACGGACGCCACCCGCACCAGGGCCTGTTCCGCCAGTGGTCCCACCGGGACGAGGAGGCCGTCACCCGCGCCCTGGAGGCCACCGGCACCGCCGCGCTGGCCGGACGCCGCCTCGACCAGCTCTCCGGCGGCCAGCGCCAGCGCTGCTGGCTCGCCATGTCCCTCGCCCAGGAGACCCCCGTGGTCCTGCTCGACGAGCCCACCAGCGCCCTCGACATCGGCCACGCCGTGGAGGTCCTGGACCTGGTCCGCGAAGTGGCCGCGCAGGGCCGCACCATCGTCATGGTCGTGCACGACCTCGCCGCCGCCGCCCGGTACGCCGACACCCTGGTCGCCATGAGCGACGGCCGGATCGTCGCCTCCGGCCCGCCCCGCACGACCGTGGACGCCGCGCTGGTGCGGGAGCTGTACGGCATCGAGGCGGAGATCCTCACCGCGGCCTCCGACGGCGCCCCCGTCGTCGTGCCCAGGGTGAGCGCGCCCGCGGCCGCCCTCTGAGCCGACCGGCGCGCCCCGCACCGGCACGGACCCCGGCCGGATCACCAGGGCCTGTCGTCACACCGCCGTCGTCGCCCGGCGGGCGGCAGTTCGACGACAGGCCCTAGGGTCGAACGCATGACGACATCTCCGGCCGGCAGCGCCTTCGACTCGCTCCGCCTCGACGCCGTATCCGACCACGAGGAGCTGCGCCGGGCGTACGAGCTGCCCGGCGCTGCGGCCGTGCGCAAACAGATGACCGAACTCACCGAGCAGACCCGGCAGTTGATCCGTTGTTCCTCGCTGGTCCTGGTCTCCAGCGTGGACGCCGGGGGCAACTGCGACGTCTCACCGCGCGGCGGCCCCGCCGGTTTCGTCAGCGTCCTGGACTCGCGGACCGTGGTGATCCCGGACGCGACCGGCAACAAGCGCCTGGACACCATGCAGAACATCATCGACACCGGACGGGCCGGGCTGCTCTTCCTCATCCCCGGGCGCACCACGACCCTCAGGGTGAACGGCCGGGCCTGTGTCTCCACCCGCCCCGACCTGCTCGCGCAGCTGACCGCCGTGGGCAAGCCCCCGGCCGGAGCGCTGGTGGTCGGGATCGAGGAGGTCTATCCGCACTGCCCCAAGTCGCTCATGCGCAGCGGCGCCTGGAAGCCGGAGCAGTGGCTGCCGGCGGACGCCCAGCCGACCTCGGCAGAGGTGACGCTGGCCCAACTGAGGATGCCGGAGCTGACGATCGCCGACATCGAGCGCGTGGAGGCCGAATCGCTGAAGTACCGGTACGAGTAGCCGCGACGGCCCGCCCGGCCGGCGCGCCGGCCGTCACGTCCCGCCGGCGTGGCCCCGGCCCCGCCGGCAGGCACGAACGCCTCACGGGCGGGAGCGCGGAGGCATTCCCTAGGCTGTCCCCAGGTTCGATCAAGAAGCGGGGCAGGGTTCATGCGCATAGAACGTCATCAGGTTTCCCGGGCCGCCGTGTCGGCGGCCCGGGAGGACTTCACCGACCGGATCGGAAGCCGGGTGCGGTCCATGTCGAGGGCCGACCGGATGACCACCTACGCATGGCGGTCGATCGCGGACGAGTTCCTGGAGTATCTGGGCGCCCTCTCGGTCGAGACGCCCGACCTGGACACGCCGGAGGCCGAGGCCGTCCTCAAGGACGCCTGCGAAGCCGCGGCGGGCGCCGTCGCCTACGCGGCCTACCATCCCCACTGCGGCTTCCAGGTCTTCCTGGACTACGTCAACTTCGGCATGAGCTACGACCGGGGCGAGGACGCCCCCGCGGAGAGCGTCACGGCGGGGGAGTGGACCGACGCCCTCTGCCTGGCGGTCCTCAGGGACCGAGCCGCCCGGCACGGAGAGGCGTTCCGCTTCGCCCGGGACAAATTCGTCGAGCAGACCCGGGGCACACCGGCGGGCGAGCTCGCCACCGGCCTGATGGCCGTGGTTCTGGACGACACCGGCGACGAGGACGACTACCCGCCGAGCGCCGAGGCCAAGCTGTCCGCCCTCGACGCCGCCCTGGACCGGGTCCGCGTCCGCGCCGAGGAGACCGGCGAGCCCCTGCCGGACCGGCCGGGCGGTGCGGCACTGCACGCGTTGCGCGCCCTGGTCGCCGAGGACCGGGACGCCTTCGACGCCGCGCTGGCCGGCCTCCTGACCCGGCACGCGGCGCTGCACAGCGCCTCCGCCGCCCCCGGCAGCCTCCTCCCGCTCGTCCCCCTGGCCCTCGCCGCGCTCGCGTACCGCACCCTGGGCTGGTCCCCGGCCGTCCAGACCGACTACCTTCCGCACGCGCTGGTCACCGGCTTCGAGCCGCGGAGTCCGCGGGTGGCCGGGTTCGGCCGGAACCGGCGGCCCGACGCGGTGGCCGCGCTCGCCGCCGGCCCCCTGACGGTGGAGCGGCCGTCCTTCGGGTGGACGGTGCATCTGGAGGCCGAGGCCCTGTACGAGGAGCACGTCGCGGACCTCCTCGCCACCGGCGGCGAAGAGCCCCACGCGGTCTGGCGGCTCGGCCGGGCCATGGGCGGTCAGGAGCGCCTGTTCAAGTGGCGCTCGGGGGTGTCCGAGGGGGCGACGGACGATCAGCTCCGGAACGTTCGCCTGGCCTCGCAGATGGGGGCGGCACTGTTCCGCATCGCGCTGGCCGAGCCGGGGACCGACGTCGAGGTCGCCATCGACGGCCGCCCCCTGCGCTACCGGGCCCAGCGCGACGAGAAGGCCGGGCCGGGCCCCTGGCACACGGCCACGGCCTTCGCCCTCATCACCGGCTCACGCGAGGATCTCGCCCCTCTCGTGCTCACCGGCCCGACGTATGCCGCTCCGGACGGCTCCGCTTTCACCGCCTACCGCGAGGCCCTGCACGCCTACTTGACGGGGACGGACCCCGAAGCGGCGGCCGAGCGCGCTCTGCGCCAGGCCGAGCGGGCCAAGGAGTGGGGCTGGGCGATGCCGCCTGCCGTCCTGCTGTCCCAGCTCGTGGAAGGCGACGCCGAAAGCTTCAACCTGGCTCTGGCCGACGCGCTCGAAACCCACCGCGCCCACTACCAGGTCGCCGACCGGGCCGACGACCCGGACGCCGCCGTCAACCTCGACGCCCTCGCACTGGCCTGCCACGCCCGCCGCCGCGGCTGGGACGTCCGCGTCGACTCCGCGTACCTCCCGAAGGAGTTCCTCCGGGCCGCCGAGCCCTTCTGAGCGCGTTCCGGAGTCCTGCTGCCCCCCCGCAGGGGCGTCCGCCCCCGTACGCCGCCGAGCGGTTTCCGCCGGGTGAAGCGACCCTGCCGCCGGTCCGGAGCGGCGTGCAGACGCTCGGCGTACGCCCCACATGAGGGACACCGGATACGTACCGAGGGGCCCGTGGCGAACCACGGGCCCCTCGGCGTGCGTCCGCGTCGGCACAGCGCGCCGTCGCGTTCAGGCGGACTCGCCCCTGCCGCCCTCGGGACGCGAACCGCTCGCCGGGTCCTCGTGAGACCCGACGCCGCGGAACGCGCCCAGGATCTCCTCGGCCGCCAGCGTCGCCGTCAACGTGCCCTCCCGGACCCGCTGTTCCAGCTCCGGCGCGAGCTCGCGCACCGCCGGGTGGCTGCGCAGGCTGTCCAGCAGCTCGTCGCGGACCATGGACCAGGTCCACTCCACCTGCTGGTCACGCCGCTTGGCGGCCAGCCGCCCCGTCGAGTCCAGGAGCGCACGGTGCTGCTCCAACCGCTCCCACAGGGTGTCCAACCCGGTCGACTCGCGCGCGCTGCACGTGAGCACCGGAGGCGTCCACGCCGCGTCCGCCGGGTGCATCAGCCGGAGCGCGCCCGCCAGTTCACGCGCCGCCGAACGGGCGTCGCGCTCGTGCGGACCGTCGGCCTTGTTCACCGCGATGGCGTCCGCCAGCTCCAGGACGCCCTTCTTGATGCCCTGCAGCTGGTCACCGGTACGGGCCAGTGTCAGCAGCAGGAACGTGTCGACCATGTCGGCCACCGCCGTCTC
The DNA here is from genome assembly GCF_001905905.1 of Streptomyces sp. CB02366. Lineage (GTDB taxonomy): Bacteria > Actinomycetota > Actinomycetes > Streptomycetales > Streptomycetaceae > Streptomyces. Next base: position 206,282 of record NZ_LIVT01000009.1, on the reverse strand, counting down.
CGACTGCCCGACGCCCACCGTCTCCACCAGCACCACGTCGTAACCCGCGGCCTCCATCACCACGATGGACTCCCGGGTCGCCTTCGCCACCCCGCCCAGCGTGCCCGCCGTGGGGGAGGGGCGCACGAAGGCGGCCGGGTCCACCGCCAGGCGTTCCATCCGGGTCTTGTCGCCCAGGATGGAACCGCCCGTACGGCTGGAGGACGGGTCGACCGCCAGCACCGCGACCCGGTGCCCGAGACCGGTGAGCATGGTGCCGAGCGCGTCGATGAACGTGGACTTGCCCACGCCCGGCACCCCGCTGATCCCGATCCGCCGGGCCGCCCCCGCGTGCGGCAGCAGCCGTTTCAGCAACTCCTGCGCCAGCACCCGGTGTTCAGCCCGCGTCGACTCGACGAGCGTGATCGCGCGCGCCACGAACGCCCGCTTCCCGTCGAGCACTCCCCGCACATAACCGTCGATATCGATCTTCGCGGCCATCCGGTCAGCGGCTCACAGCTCGTGGCCGAGCGCGGCGCCGAGCCGCGTCACCAGGTCGTGGGCCGCGTCCGGGATCACCGTCCCCGGCGGGAAGACCGAGGCGGCGCCCGCCTCGTGCAGGGCCTCGACGTCCTGCGGCGGAATCACCCCGCCCACCACGATCATGATGTCCTCGCGCCCCTCGGCGGCCAGCTCCTCGCGCAGCGCGGGAACGAGCGTGAGGTGCCCCGCCGCCAGCGAGGAGACGCCCACGATGTGCACGTCGGCCTCGACGGCCTGCCGCGCCACCTCGCCCGGCGTCTGGAACAGCGGGCCGACATCCACGTCGAAGCCCAGGTCGGCGAAGGCCGTGGCGATCACCTTCTGGCCCCGGTCGTGGCCGTCCTGGCCCATCTTGGCGACCAGGATGCGCGGCCGGCGGCCCTCCGCCTCCTCGAACGCGTCGACCAGCGCACGGGTCCGGTCCACGGAAGGGGACTCTCCTGCCTCTTTGCGGTACACACCGGAGATCGTACGGATCTGCCCGGCGTGGCGCCCGTACACCTTCTCCAGCGCGTCCGAGATCTCGCCGACCGTGGCCATCGCGCGCGCCGCCTCGACCGCCAGCGCCAGCAGGTTGCCCTCCAGGCCCGGCCCGGGGTCGCGCCCGGCGGCGGCCGTCAGCGCGCCCAGCGCCTCCTGGCACTTCGCCTCGTCGCGCTCCTCGCGCAGCCGGCGCAACTTCTCGATCTGCTGCGTGCGCACGGAGGAGTTGTCGACCTTGAGCACGTCGATCTGCTCGTCGGTCTCCACCCGGTACTTGTTCACGCCGATCACCGGCTGCCGCCCGGAGTCGATCCGCGCCTGCGTGCGCGCCGCCGCCTCCTCCACCCGGAGCTTGGGGATGCCCGCGTCGATGGCCTTCGCCATCCCGCCGGCCGCCTCGACCTCCTCGATGTGCTGCCAGGCCCGGTCCGCGAGGTCCCGCGTCAGCTTCTCCACGTACGCGCTGCCGCCCCACGGGTCGATGACCCGGCAGGTGCCCGACTCCTGCTGGAGCAGCAGCTGGGTGTTGCGGGCGATCCGGGCGGAGAAGTCGGTGGGCAGCGCCAGCGCCTCGTCCAGCGCGTTGGTGTGCAGCGACTGGGTGTGCCCCTGCGTCGCGGCCATCGCCTCCACACACGTACGCGTCACGTTGTTGAACACGTCCTGCGCGGTGAGCGACCACCCCGAAGTCTGCGAATGCGTGCGCAGGGAGAGCGACTTGGGGTTCTTCGGATCGAACTGCTTCACCAGGCGCGCCCACAGCAGCCGGGCCGCCCGCAGTTTGGCGACCTCCATGAAGAAGTTCATCCCGATCGCCCAGAAGAACGACAGACGCGGCGCGAACGCGTCGACGTCCAGGCCCGCTTCACGTCCGGCGCGCAGATACTCCACCCCGTCGGCCAGCGTGTACGCCAGCTCCAGATCGGCCGTCGCCCCGGCCTCCTGGATGTGGTAGCCGGAGATCGAGATGGAGTTGTAGCGCGGCATCTTCCGTGAGGTGAAAGCGAAGATGTCGGAGATGATCCGCATCGAGGGCGACGGCGGATAGATGTAGGTGTTGCGGACCATGAACTCCTTCAGAATGTCGTTCTGAATGGTCCCGGCCAACTTCTCGGGCGGTACGCCCTGTTCCTCGGCGGCGACGATGTACAGCGCCAGCACCGGAAGGACCGCGCCGTTCATCGTCATCGACACCGACATCCGGTCCAGCGGAATGCCGTCGAACAACTGGCGCATGTCGTAGATCGAGTCGATCGCCACCCCGGCCATGCCGACGTCGCCCGTCACCCGGGGGTGGTCGCTGTCGTAGCCCCGGTGGGTCGGCAGGTCGAAGGCGACCGACAGGCCCTTCTGCCCGGCCGCGAGGTTGCGCCGGTAGAAGGCGTTGGACTCCTCGGCCGTGGAGAAACCGGCGTACTGGCGGATCGTCCAGGGCTGGTTGACGTACATCGTCGGGTAGGGCCCGCGCAGGTACGGGGCGATGCCCGGATAGCCGTGCAGCGCGTCCAGGCCCTCCAGGTCCTCACCGGTGTAGAGCGGCTTGACCGTGATGCCCTCGGGCGTCTCCCAGAGCGGAGCCTCGGCGCCGTCGGCGGCCTTCGTCACGGCCGCCTGCCACTCCTCGGCCGAACCGGCCGGAGCGGCGGGCGCGTCGGAGGCGAGCGGAACGTCGGAGAAATCGGGAACGGAGGGCTTCCGGTCCGTGGGCGAGGTCGGCATCACGCCACTCCCATGCGGTCGAGTACGGAGGTGAGAACGGCGACCGCGTCGCAGCCCGCGAAGACGTAGGCGTCGACGTCGGCGTACTCGCCGGGCCGTCCGGCGAGGAACACCCGCGCCGCGCCCGCCGACTTCAGCGCACCGGCCGCCGCCTCCGCCTGCTCGGCGTAGAGCGCGTCGGACGAGCACAGCACGGCGATCGGCGCCCCGGAGGACTTCAGCGCCCCGGCGGCGGTGTCCGCGTCCACCGAGACCGGCTCGTGCACCGCCTCGATCCCGCCGGCCCCGAAGAGATTGACGGCGAACGAGACCCGCGCGGTGTGCGCCGCGGCCGGGCCGAGCGCGGCGACGAACACCTTCGGGCGGCTCCCGGTCGCCGCGAGGTGCGCGTCCGACCGGGCGCGCAGCGCCTCGAACGCCTCGTCCCGCCGGACCCGGGGGAGACCGCCCGGCGCCCCGGCGTACGGGTCGGGCGCGGGTTCCCGCTCCACCGCGCGCTCGCCGGGCATCGGGAACTCGCTCACCCCGGTGATCGGCTCCTTGCGACGAGCCAGCTTCGCGCTGCGCACCGCCCAGGTGGCGGCCAGCCGCTCTGCGGCCATTCCCGAGCGCAGGGCGGCGGCCAGGCCGCCAGCCCGCTCGGTCTCCTGGAAGAACTCCCAAGCCGCTGCGGCGAGTTCGGTGGTAAGCCGCTCCACGTACCAGGAACCGCCCGCCGGGTCGATGACCCGCGCCAGGTGGGACTCCTCGATGAGGATCGTCGAGGTGTTGCGGGCGATCCGCCGCGCGAACGCGTCGGGCAGGCCCAGTGCGTGGTCGAACGGCAGCACGGTCACGGACTCCGCGCCGCCCACCCCCGCGCCCAGCGTGGCCAGGGTGGTGCGCAGCATGTTCACCCACGGGTCGCGGCGCGTCATCATCACCGGCGAGGTCACCGCGTGCTGCCGCTGCGCTCCGGCGGCGGGAGCCCCGGACGCCTCGGCGACCCGCGCCCACAGTCGGCGTGCCGCGCGCAGCTTGGCGATCGTCAGGAACTGGTCGGCGGTGGCCGCGTAGCGGAACTCCAGCTGCCCGCAGGCCGCTTCCACGCTCATCCCGGCCTCGGTGAGGGCCCGCAGGTAGGCGACGCCGGCGGCCAGGGAGAGTCCCAGCTCCTCGCCGGCCGAGCCGCCCGCCTCGTGGTAGGGCAGCGCGTCCACGGCGATGGCCCGCAGCCCCGGGTACTCCGCCTCGCACCGCTGCGCCCAGCGCACGGCGGGGGCGAGGTCGGCCTCGACGCCCGTCCGGGCCTCGTGGCCGAGCGGGTCGGCGCCCAGGGTGCCGCGCACTTCGCCCTTGGCCACGCCGCGCTCGCCGTACAGCCTCAACAGCTCCGTCGCCGCGGCGTCCAGGCCGGCCGGGGCATCCAGGGCGATCGGCGCGAGATCGAGGTACACCCCCTCCAACGCCCGCGCGAGCCCGTCGACGGGGACGCCCGCCGGGCCGCCGACCGCGAGCCAGAGCGAGGTGGCCCCGTTCTCCAGGTCGCCCAGGAGCGCCTCGTTGAGCCGGACGGGGTCGGTGAGGGCGTGGCGCTGGCGCACGTCCCAGCCGCCCGCCGCGTTCCCCTCGGCTCTGCCGCCCCGGACGAAGGGGGCGAAGCCGGGGAAGCCGGTGTCCGGGGACTCGTCGTTCGCGGTGTAGAGGGGGCGGGTGGTGAGCCCGTCCTCCAAAGGGGTGGACAGGGCTTCCTCGGCGGCCGCGCCCGAGACTTCCTTACCCGACTTGCGCAGTACGCCTTCGACGAGGCTCTGCCACTGGTCGTGGGAGGGGTCGGGGAACGCGGCGGTTGGAGAGAGCCCGTCAGCAGGCTGGACCGTCATGCTCAGATGCTAGGGCAGGGCGCGGAAAGAGCAGCAGGGGCCCGGGCTGTGACCTTGCCCTCGCGGAGATGCACTTGATCCTTTACACACGGTCGCGTAACCGGTGGGACCGCCCGGTGACGGGCAACACGACGGGTCGCGACATCGGGATGAATCGGACCAGCGATGCATATTATGTGCGTAGTTTCCTGATTTGTTATGCCATCCCTGGAATGCCCGTATCCACCCCGGCGTGCCCACGGCCGCCGGGACACGGAGAGGACGCGACCGTGGCCGTCGGACCTGTGGAGTACCTCGTCATCGCCTTCCCCGGCAGCAGCTTCACCGGGTCGATCGCCCCCGCCCTCGCCCGAGCGGTGTCCTCCGGCGCCGTAGGGGCCGCCGATCTGGCTTTCGTCCACCGGCCCGGGGGCGGCGCACCGGCCCAGGTGGAACTGCGGGCGCTGGACACCGGAGGAGCGGTCCCCGTGGACGCGGACGGCGGCGACGCCGCGACGCTGAGCCCCCAGGACCTCGACCTGCTCGACGAGAGGGTGCCCGCCGGGGACGTCGCCGCGATCGTCGTCCGGGAGGACCGGTGGAGCACGGAAGCGGCCCGCGCGGTCCGCGAGGCGGGCGGCGTCCTCGTCGCGCACGAACGCCTCGGTCCCGGGACCGGTGGGGAGGGGGCCGACGGCGACGACATCATCGACCGCCTGGAGCGCCTCGCCGACCTGTGGAAGCGCGAGATCCTCAGCGACGACGAGTTCGTGGAGCAGAAGACCAGACTCCTGTCGGACTGAGCTCCTTCCGGCGCCCGGGCGGCCGGACCGCGTCTCCGGCACCGGGCCCCACCCGCGACCGACGTTGATCCTGATATGGGGAATTCCTGGATTTCCTCGGGGAAAGAGGCAGTTCATCGTGCAGACCGCCCGGACCGTTCCGGCCTCCACCGTTGTCAATCTGCGCGACCTGGGCGGCATCGCCCTGGGCCGTGACCGCCGGGTGCGCCAGAGCGTCCTCTTCCGCTCGGGCCAGTTGAGCGAACTCGACCCGGAGAACGACCGGGCGGTCTTCGCGCTCGGCGTCCGCACCGTCGTGGACCTGCGCACCGCCGACGAGCGCCGGTGGGCCCCGGACCGGCTGCCGGTCCGGTCCCGGCTCTTCGTCGCCGACGTGCTGGGCGACCACCCCGGCGTCGCGCCCGCCCGGCTGCGCTCCCTGCTCGCCGACCCGGCCGAGGCGGAACGGACGCTCGGCGGCGGCCGTGCCGAGGAGCTGTTCGCCGAGACCTACCGCAAGATGGTCCTCTCGCCCGGAGCGGCCGCCGCCTACCGGGCCTTCCTGGAGACCGCCGCCGACGCCCGCGCCCGTCCGGTGCTCTTCCACTGCACGGCGGGCAAGGACCGCACCGGCTGGGCGGCGGCCGTGCTGCTGATGGTCCTCGGAGCGCCCCGCGCCACGGTCCGGGCGGATTTCCTCGGAGTCAACCCGGCCGTACGGGCGGCGTTCGCCCCGCAGGTGGCGCAGTTCCTCGATCGCGGCGGCGACCCCGCCGTCGCCGCCGCGATCATCGAGGTCCGCCCCCGCTACCTGGACATGGCCCTCGACGCCATGGACGAGCGGTGGGGCGGCCTCGACGGCTATGTGCGCGACGGACTGGGCGTGCCCGCCCCCGTACTGGAGCGGTTGCGCGAGGACCTGGTGGTCCGCGGCTGAGACGGGCGGGCGCGCGAAGGGGCCGGTGCGGCCAGGAGTCCCCTGGCCGCACCGGCCCCTTCGTCCGCCCAGGGCCGGTCGTCACCACCGTGGTCGCCCGGCAGGCGGCAGTTCGACGACAGCGCCTCGGACCCCGGCTACAGACGTACGAGCCGTTCGGTCAGATCCCGGTAGTGCTGGAGGGCGATCCGCAGGTCCTCGGTCTCCGCCGCCGCCGGAGCGTCCTCGCCCTTCCCCGCGCGCAGCTTCCGCCCGCGTTCCCGCAGGGCGGCCTCCAGGTCCGCGACGACCTCCTCGAACGTGGCGTCGGCGTCCCGCACGGCCCGGCGCGGGTCCTCCACGAACCCGGTGACGGCCTGCTGGATGCGGGCGGCGAACGCCTCCCGCTGCTCCGGGGCGAACAGCGGGCGTCCGGCGCGCGGACCGTCCTCGACGTGGCCCCCGGGGGAGGCGGGTCCGGCTCCCGGGCCGGGAGCGGTCCGGGGGTCCGCCGCCGCGTCGTGGGCCGGGGGGACCGGTGCGGGCGCGTCCGGGGCCGGGGGGCCGGAAGCGGGCCCGGGCGCGTGGGGGGAGAGGGGGCCGGCCCCGGTCGCGGGGGCCGCGGCGGGCTTCTCCATCGGCTCCGCCGCCTTCTCCCTGCCCGTGACGGTCCTCGTGGCCGTCCCGGGCGCGGCCGGCCGCCTGACGGGCGTGCCCGTGTCGATCGGTCCGGCGCCCTCGGGGAGGCCGGAGCCGCCGGGCGGGTTCGTCCTGTCGTTCGGTGCCTGCGTCATGATGCGCGATGTCCCTTCACCAGATGTCCGTTGCCGTGTGCGCGCTGCGACCCGCCGTCCGCGAGGAGCGAGGCGAAGAGGTCGCGGGCGTCCATCAGCGCCTCGCGCATCTCCTCGGTGCCGGCCGTCCCGTTGCGCGCGGAGCGCACGCGCCGGTAGCCGTGGACGTGCGCGCCGTGGTGGACGGAGAGCGCGTCGTCCCGGTCGTCGCCCTCGGGGAAGCCGCGCTCCCGCGCCAGATCGGCCAGCAGCGTGTCGGCCTCGGCCAGCGACCGCTCCGGCGACTCGACGAACAGTTCCTGGGTGCTCGCCCAGCGGTCGGCGTAGCGTGCGCGGGCCTCCTCGGTCAGCGGTCGTTCCTCGAGGTGCCCGTGGCGCTTCACCCGGTCCTCGAGCTCCCGCTCGGCCGCCTTGGTGTCACCGCTGTGCCGGGCGACGACGCGGTCGTACTCCGGTCCGAAACGGCTGCGCAGTCCCCGGCCGCCGGCCGTGCGCCCGCGCAGCAGCAGGAACGCGGCGATGGCCGCCACGACGACCACGGCGACGATGATGATCGCTGTCGTCACGGCTACCGCCCCCAACGTTCGTCGGCCGGTACGTAGCTCTGCTGTCGCACAGTGTTCAGCCCCTCTCGGTCCGGGCCCGGCGACGGCCGCCGGGCTGCGTGCAGGAGTTCGTGTACCCCCGGATCGCTGTTCGAGGCGGCCCCGCTCCGACCCGGCCCCGTGGACGCGCTGGGTAGGGTGGAACCGACGGGGCCGGCGGTGGGTCGGAGGGATGTGCCATGACGGAGCGGAAGCCGCCCGGGGTGGGTTTCGAGTCCTGGGTCGAGCGGCAGATCAACGAGGCGGAGCAGCGCGGCGACTTCTCCCGGCTGCCGGGGTTCGGCAAGCCGATCGACGGCCTGGAGCGCCCGTACGACGAAGCCTGGTGGATCAAGCAGAAGATGCGGCGGGAGGGCGTGTCGACGCTGCCGCCCGCGCTGGCCCTGCGCAAGGAGGTGGAGGACGTCCCCGGCGCCGTCTCCGCCGCCCGCAGCGAGGCGGAGGTGCGGCGCATCCTGACCGAGGTCAACGAGAAGATCGAGCGGGCGCTGCGGATGCCTCCCCAGGGCCCGCCGCTCCGGGTGGCCCCCTTCGACGTGGAGGCGGCCGTACGCCGCTGGCGCGAGGAACGACGGCCGGCCTGAACCCGCCCGCCTCCCGGTGCCCCATACTCGCCGTATGGGATCGAGAAGGCCGGGGCGGCGAGGCGGGCGCGCTCCACGGTGCCCCGCGGTGACGGTACGCCGGGCCGCGGCGGCCGACGCCGGACGGCTGACCCGGCTGGTCCGCGCCTCACGCGCCTACGAGGGACCGTACGCGCCGATGGTCGAGGGCTACCGGGTCGGGCCGGACTACGTCGAGACGCACCGGGTCTTCGTCGCCGAGGACGACGGGACGGGCCGGGTCCTCGGCTTCTACGCGCTGGTTCTCGACCCGCCCGAGCTGGACCTGATGTTCGTCGCCGACGCGGCCCAGGGGCGCGGCATCGGCCGTCTGCTCGCCGCCCATCTGTGCCAGGAGGCCCGCGGCCAGGGGCTCACGGGCGTCCGGATCGTCTCCCACCCGCCCGCCGAGGGCTTCTACCTGAGCGTCGGCGCCGAACCCGTCGGCACGGTCCCGGCCGATCCGCCCGCGGTGCTGTGGGACCGGCCCGAACTCCTGCTCCGCGTCGGCTGAGCCCGCACCCCGCACGGCGAGGGCCCGGCCGCGATGTGCGGCCGGGCCCGTTCCGTACGGGGGGCTCCCGGCGGCGGTCAGCCGCCGTACGGGCGGGTGATCAGCTCCAGCCAGTGGCCGCCGGGGTCGGGGAAATACACGCCCCGGCCGCCGTCGTTGCGGTTGATCTCGCCGGGCAGCTTCCGCTGCGGATCGGCGTAGAACTCGATTCCCCGCGCCTTGATCCTCGCGAACGCGGCGTCGAACTCCGCTTCGGAGATGAGGAAGGCGTAGTGCTGCGGAACGATCGAATCAGCGGGGACCGTCGCGAAATCCAGGGTGACGTGGTTGGCGAGGACGACCGGGATGAACGGACCCCACGCCTCTCCGACCGTCAGATCCAGCAGATCCGCGAAGAACGCGGCGGACTCGCGGTTGTCCCGGCAATGGACGATCGTGTGGTTCAACTCGACTGACACGGTGGAATGCCTCCAAGGGCATCTCACGGGCTACCTCCACGCCTCACCCGGACGGTGACCGACGCGCGATGCCGTGCGGTGATCATAACCGCGCGGGACGGCCGGGGCGAGGGGGTGAACGGCCGCCCCACCCGGCGGGATTGGACCCCTCCCTCCGGGGCACCTGTAGTTCCGGTCGAACGGGTGTATCAATGCGCCCGGTCGTTTCGAGACGAGGAGAGCGTCGATGTCGGAGACCAGGGGCAGAGGCCGGGACGAGACCCAGGAGGAGCGGGCGGACCGGCAGTGGTCCGAACTCCTCCAGGAGCTGCGCGTCGCGCAGACCGGGGTGCAGATCCTCTTCGGCTTCCTGCTCGCGGTGGTCTTCCAGTCCCGGTTCGAGGACCTGGGCCCCGTCGACCGGGACATCTACGTGGTGACGGTGATGCTGGGCTCGGCCACCGCCGCCGCGCTCATCGGCCCCGTCTCGTACCACCGGCTCCTCACCGGCCGCCGGATGAAGCCGCAGACCGTGATCTGGGCCTCCCGGATGACCGTCCTCGGCCTGGGACTGCTCTTCTGCACGATGTGCTCGACGCTGCTGCTGATCCTGCGCGTCGCCCTGCACAACCAGCTGGCCCTCTGGCTGGTCGGCGCGATGGCCCTGTGGTTCCTGGCCTGCTGGTTCCTCTTCCCGCTCTGGGCCATCGCCAAGGGGCGGTCCGGCCCGCGCGAGAACGCCGCGGACGACGGCGCCGCCCCGTCCGCCCGCGGGCGTGGGGACGCCTGAACGGCCGTCCGCCGCTCAGGCCGGGCTGAGCACCTCGGTGACGGCGAACAGCGCGCCGTCCGGATCCCGCAGGGTGACCTCGGGGCCCGCGAAGCCGGCGCGGTCCTCGACGACGGCGCCCCCGTGCCGCTCGGCCGCGGCGACCGTCGCCGCCAGGTCCGCCACCGGGAACTGGACCTGCCAGTGCGGGCGCACCAGGGGATCGACCGCGGCCTCCACGGCCCCCGAGCTGATCCGGGCCAGCGGATGCCCCTGGCACCGCACGATGACCTCGTCGACCTCGTACGCCACGTCGCAGGCTCCCGGCCGCCCGCTCGCCCAGTCGAGGACCTCGCCGTAGAAGATCGCCGCGTCGAAGGCGTCACGGGTGCGCAGTCGCAGCCAGGCGTGCGCGTGGCCGTCCGGGGCCGGCGCCGACGCGGAGGGCGCGGTGCGCTGCCAGAGGCCGAAGGACGCCCCGTCGCGGTCCGACGCCAGCACCCCGCGCCCCTTGCCGAGCGTGAGCGGCCCCACCGCCACGGTCCCGCTGCGCTCGCGCACCCGGGAGGCGGCCACGTTGGCGTCCTCCACCGCGAAGTACGGCGTCCAGGCCACCGCGACCTGGTAGGCCGAGGAGACGGCGAAGACCCCGGCGACCGGGACCTCGTCGCGGAGGGCGACCGAGAACTCCTCCCCGAGCCGTCCCGGACGGAACGACCAGCCCAGCACCTGCCCGTAGAACAGCTGGGCGCTCTCCAGGTCCCGGGTCATCAGGGTGACCCAGCACGGTGCGGCCGGCCCGGTCAGCGGTGCCGCCGAGGAGGCCGTACGGGGGTCGCTTCCGGTCATGGTCCACTGCCTTCTTCGAGCAGCGGCGTCCTGCGCGACCGCTGCGGTCCAGCAACCAGCGTCGACCGGCGGGCCCGGTCCCGCAAACGCGGAACCCGCGCGCGGGCCGGAGCGCGGAGGGGAGAGACCCGCCGAGGCCGCCGGCCCTCATGGCTGTGGCCGCCCCGGACGGGGCGGCCACAGCCATGAGGGCCGGAACCATGAGGGGGCGCCCCGACCGGCCGAGCCGGCTCGGCCGGACCCGTCAGCCGCGCGGCTGCTCCTCGTCGGGCGGCAGCGGACCGTTGCCGTGGTCCTTCAGCTCGTACGGGGACAGCGCGTGGCCGTCCGCGGGGAACTGGTCGGAGGAGTGCGGGTCGCGCTGCTCGATGTGCGTGCGCTGCTCCGGCTTCTCCGGCTGCTCGTGGGGCTGGGGCGGCGGCGGTTCCGCGTCGTGCTTGCGCTTGGTGAGGATGAAACCGCCGATCAGCAGGGCGACGACGGCCAGCCCCACGAGGGGCAGCGCGAGCCCGAGAGCTCCTGTGCCGTCCGCGAGCGTGGCCGCCACGGGAAGCTCGGCCGCATTGACTCCATTCAGAACATCCATGTCTTGCGCATACCCCGGGAGAAGGGCATCAGTCAGCTATTCACAGCAATTCATGTTTTATGGGTATCTCAGGGGAAACGAGTTTCAGGGCCGGGGCCCGGAACAGCCCTCCTGCCCGCTCCCCTGAAGCTCCAGACCTCTTTCGGGCACTTCCCGTGTCGCAGCCGGCCGGACGCGGGATCGGCCCGGCGCGGTCCCGAAGGCCGGCAACCCAGCGGAAGGAACCACGGTGAACAGCACCCCCGAGCAGAGCGGCGAGAACCACCCGGCGGACCGGGAGGTGGTGGTATCGCTGAGCCGCTGCGAGGCGCAGGACGCGCGGACCGTGTTCGACGTGCTCACCGCGGCGTTCGCCTCCGACCACCCGATGGGCGAGACCCCCGAGCCGTCCTCGGGCCCCCGCCCGGACGTCTGGGTCACCACCGTCGACGTGTCCGAGCCCAGGTCCGACGCCGTCCCCGCCCGCCTCACCGCACCGGTCACGGTGGAGGCCCAGGGCGGCTACCGGGCCGTCGACCGGCTGCGTACCCACCTGGACGGCGCCTTCGCGGTGAGCGTCGTCGGCACGGCCGCCGGCGACCAGGAACAGGAGGTCCGGCTGCGGCTGGAGAACCGCTGACGGCTCGCACGAGGACACGACCGGTACCACGGCCGCGGGGCGGGCCCGCCCCGCGGCGAAGCGAAAGGCGCGCGTATGGACTCCCTCGCTCTCGGAGCGGACCTCGAACCCGAACCGGTCGTCGACGCACACTCCACCGTGACGTTGCGCGTCAACGGCGAGGAGACGACGCTGACCGTCGACCACCGCAGCACGCTCCTGGACACCCTGCGTGAGGACTTCGGCCTGACCGGCGCCAAGAAGGGCTGCGACCACGGCCAGTGCGGGGCCTGCACGGTCCTCGTCGACGGGCGGCGGGTCAACAGCTGCCTCCAGCTCACCGTCGCCCGGAACGGCTCCGCCGTCACCACCGTGGAAGGGCTCGCCGACGGCGAGGAGCTGCACCCCCTGCAGCGCGCCTTCGTCGAGCGGGACGCCCTCCAGTGCGGCTTCTGCACCCCGGGCCAGATCTGCTCGGCCGTGGGCATGCTCCGCGAGGCCGCCGACGGCGTGCCATCGCACGCCACCGCACCGGACACCGCCGCGAACGGGCCGGTCGCGCTGGACGCGGATGAGATCCGGGAACGGATGAGCGGCAACCTCTGCCGATGCGGGGCCTACCCCCGGATCGTCGAAGCCATCGAGGACGTGATCGCGTGAAACCGTTCGGCTATGTGCGCCCCGCCTCCACCGACGAGGCGGTCCGGCTCTGCGCCGCCGGTCCGGGCGCCCGCTTCCTGGGCGGCGGGACCAACCTGGTGGACCTGATGAAACTCGGCGTGGAGACGCCCCGGGTCCTCATCGACGTCGCCGCCCTGCCGCTGGACCGAGTGGCCCGGACGGCCGAGGGCGGCCTGCGCGTCGGCGCCACCGTCCGCAACAGCGACCTCGCCGCCCACCCCGAGGTGACCGAGCGTTATCCCGCCCTCTCCCAGGCGCTGCTCGCCGGGGCCTCCGGACAGCTCCGCAACTCCGCCACCACCGCCGGAAACCTGCTCCAGCGCACCCGCTGCCGCTATTTCCAGGACGTCTCCAAACCCTGCAACAAGCGGATCCCCGGCTCCGGCTGCCCCGCGTACGAAGGGACCAACCGGGACCTCGCGATCCTCGGGTACTCACCGGAGTGCGTGGCGACCCACCCGTCCGACATGGCCGTGGCCCTCGCCGCCCTGGACGCGACCGTGGTCCTCGTCGGGCCCGAGGGCGAACGGACCTTCCCCGTCGCCGAGTTCCACCGCCTGCCGGGGGAGAACCCGGACCAGGACACCGTGATCCGGCCCGGCGAACTGATCACCGAGGTGGTGCTCCCGCCCCCCGTGCCCGGAGCCCCGTCCCGCTACCGCAAGGCCCGCGACCGGGCCAGTTACGCCTTCGCGCTCGTCTCCGTCGCCGCCACCCTCCGGGTGGGGGCAGGACGCGTGGAGCACGCCACGCTGGCGTTCGGCGGCGTCGCCCCCCGGCCGTGGCGGGCCCGCAGGGCCGAGGCCGAGCTGCGCGGCGCCCCCGCCACCCCCGAAGCCTTCCGGCACGCCGTGATCGCGGAACTGGCCGAGGCGCGACCGCTGAGCGACAACGCCTTCAAGGTGGACCTGGCCCTCCGCCTCGCCCTCGACGTACTGGGCGAACTCACCGAGCGGCAGTCCGCGCCCACCGGCTGAACGCCCCGACCGGCCGGACGCCCCCGCCGGTCGAACGCGCCCGCCGGCTGAACGCGCCGGCCCCCGACCACCCCGAGGATCCCCCGCCATGACCACGCAAGCCCCGCAGTTCCCCGGTGCGCCCGTCGTCCGCAGAGAGGCCCGGGACAAGGTCACCGGCGCCGCCCGCTACGCGCTCGACCGCACGCCCGCCGGATGCCTGTACGGCTGGACCGTCCCGGCCACCGTCGCGGCCGGACGCGTCACCGCCGTTCGGGCCGTGGACGCCCTCGCCGTACCGGGCGTCCACTCCGTCCTCACCCACGACAACGCGCCCGCACTCCAGGAGCCCGACGACCCGATCCTCGCCGTGCTCCAGAACGACCGGGTCCCGCACCACGGGTGGCCGGTCGCCCTCGTGCTCGCCGACAGCCTCGAAGCGGCCCGGACCGGGGCCGGGGCCCTGCACATCGAGTACGAGCGCGACCCGCACGACGTCGTCCTCACCGAGGACCACCCCGGCCTCTACACACCCGACGAGGCCAACGGCGGCGAACCCGCCCTGCGGGTGCGCGGCGACGTGGAACGGGCCCTGGCGGCCTCGCGCGTCCAGGTGGACGCCACGTACCGGATGAGCCCGTTGCACAACCACCCGATGGAGCCGCACGCCGCCACCGCCGTGTGGGAGGACGGCCGCCTCACCGTCCACGACTCCAGCCAGGGAGCCACCAAGGTCCGCGAGAGCCTGGCGCAGGCGTTCGGCCTCGACCCGGACCGGATCACCGTGGTCTCCGAGCACGTCGGCGGCGGCTTCGGCTCCAAGGGCACCACCCGCCCCCAGGGGGTCCTGGCCGCGATGGCCGCCCGGCACACCGGCCGCCCCGTCAAGCTCGGCTTCCCCCGCCCCCAGCTCGCGGAGGTCGTCGGGTACCGGGCCCCCACCATCCAGCGGGTCCGGCTCGGCGCCGACCCGGACGGGACGCTCACCGCCGTCAGCCACGAGGTCGTCACCCAGACCTCCACCGTCAAGGAGTTCGTCGAACAGGCCGCCGTGCCCGCCCGCGTCATGTACGCCTCCCCGAACAGCCGCACCGGACACCGGGTGGTCGCCCTCGACGTCCCCAGCCCTTCCTGGATGCGCGCTCCGGGGGAGGCGTCGGGAATGTACGCCCTCGAATCCGCCATGGACGAACTCGCCTCCGCGCTCGGCCTGGACCCCGTGGAGCTGCGGCTGCGCAACGACCCGGAGACCGAGCCGGACAGCGGCCGCCCTTTCAGCAGCCGGGGGCTGGCCGCCTGTCTGCGCGAGGGCGCGTCACGGTTCGGCTGGCACGACCGCGACCCGCGCCCCGCCGCCCGCCGGGAAGGCCGCTGGCTCCTCGGCACGGGCGTGGCCTCCGCGACCTACCCCGTCCTCGTCTCCCCGTCCTCCGCGAGCGCCCACGCCGCGCCGGACGGCTCCCTGCGCGTCCGGGTCAACGCCACCGACATCGGCACCGGGGCGCGCACCGTGCTGGCCCAGATCGCCGCCGACGCGCTCGGCGTCGCCCCCGGCGCCGTCCGCGTCGACATCGGCTCCACCGACCTGCCCGCCGCACCCCTGGCCGGCGGCTCCTCCGGCACCGCCTCCTGGGGCTGGGCCGTCCACAAGGCCGCCGCCGACCTCGCCGCCCGCCTCGCGGAGCACACCGGCCCCCTGCCGCCCGAGGGGATCACCGTCACCGCCGACACCGAGGAGGAGGCCGGAGAGGAGTCCCCGTACGCCCGGCACGCCTTCGGCGCCCACTTCGCCGAGACGGCCGTCGACGCCGTCACCGGCGAGGTACGCGTACGCCGCCTCCTCGGCGTGTACGCCGCCGGACGCATCCTCAACGCCCGCACCGCACGCTCGCAGTTCACCGGCGGCATGGTCATGGGCATCGGCATGGCCCTCACCGAGGGCTGCGGCATCGACCCGGTCTTCGGGGACTTCACCGCCAAGGACCTCGCCGCCTACCACGTGCCCGTCTGCGCCGACACGGCCGACATCCAGGCGCACTGGATCGAGGAGGACGACCGCCACCTCAACCCGATGGGCAGCAAGGGCATCGGGGAGATCGGGATCGTCGGCACCGCCGCCGCCATCGGGAACGCGGTCCGCCACGCCACCGGCGCCCGGCTGCGGGAGCTGCCCCTCACCCCCGACACCCTACTGCCCTACCTGCTGTGACCGGAGGACCCCTCCCACCAGGCCGGACGGCCCCGCTGTTGCGCGTTCGGCGTACCGGCCCCACCCTGAGGAGTGACCCAGAAGTGACCAGTGCTCACGCTGCGCGTTCGGGGGTCGTTCGTACGACGGGGTGACGTACGACGGGGAGCACGTGGGCCTCGTGGTGAGGAGCCTCGACGATGACCGTTCCACCCGACCGGCTCTACTCGGTCGAACTGCAGGTGTCGGCAGAGCGTGTTTCCCAGGTGCGGCGGATCGTCGCCGCCCACCTGCGCCACTGGAGTCTCGACCTGCACGTCCGGCCGGTCTGCCGGGCCCTGGACGAACTCCTGACCAACGTCCACCGGCACGTCGGCGACGGCGACACCTGCGTCGTCGAACTCCGCTGGACCGGACGGCGCGTGACCGTGTCCGTGGCGGACGGCAGCGCCCGGATGCCCCGGCTGCTGCCGGCCGGCGGCGGGCTGAGCCGGGTGATGGCCCTGAGCGACAGCTGGGGCACCTGCCGGACGGCGGGCGGCAAGGTGGTCTGGTTCACCCGCTACGCCCAGGCGCCCCGGACGGCGGGACTCCTCCCGTACGCCCCGCTCCCCGGCGTCCGCACCGCCCGCCGCCTCCCCCTCGCGGCGCTCGGATAACCGGCCCGGCGGGCGGCCCGCGCACCGGCCGACGCGGAACGTGCGCCCGGGGCGCCCCGCCGGACAGGCGGGGCGCCCCTCCGCACGCATGATCCGCGTCGGCCGGGTACGCGCGGGGGAGGAACGGGCCGCGTTGCGCGCAGCCGCGCGGGGCGGCACGGTCGGAGTACCCACGCAAGGAGGCCACTGCCATGCCCATCGCGACGGTCAACCCCGCGAACGGCGAACTGATCAGGTCTTTCGACGCCCTCGGGGACGAGGAGACCGAACGCAGGATCGCCGCCGCCGCGGAGACCTTCCGCCAGTACCGCACCACCCCCTTCGAGCAGCGCGCGGCGTGGCTGAACCGGGCCGCCGACCTCCTCGACGAGGACCGCGACACCATCGCCCGCACGATGACCCTGGAGATGGGCAAGCCCGTCGCCGCGGCCCGCGCCGAGGCGGCCAAGTGCGCCAAGGCGATGCGGTGGTACGCCGCCCGGGCCGAGGGGCTGCTCGCCGACGAGCACCCGGACCCGGACGACGTGCACGACTCGGGCGCCTCCCGCGCCCTGGTCCGCTACCGGCCGCTCGGCGTCGTCCTCGCCGTGATGCCGTGGAACTTCCCGCTCTGGCAGGTGGTGCGCTTCGCCGCCCCCGCCCTGATGGCGGGCAACGTCGGACTGCTCAAGCACGCGTCGAACGTGCCGCAGACCGCGCTGTACCTGGAGGACCTCTTCCACCGGGCGGGCTTCCCCGCCGGCTGCTTCCGTACGCTGCTGATCGGCTCGGGCGCCGTCGAGGCCCTCCTGCGCGACCCCCGCGTCGCCGCCGCCACGCTCACCGGCAGCGAGCCCGCGGGCCGCTCCGTCGCCGCCACCGCGGGCGACGAGGTGAAGAAGACCGTGCTGGAACTCGGCGGCAGCGACCCGTACGTCGTGCTGCCCTCGGCCGACGTGGCGAAGGCCGCCGCCACCGCCGTCACCGCACGCGTCCAGAACAACGGGCAGTCCTGCATCGCCGCCAAGCGCTTCATCGTCCACGCCGACGTGTACGACGCGTTCGCCGAACGGTTCACCGAGGGGATGCGGGCCCTGACCGTCGGCGACCCGCTGGAGGAGGGCACCGACGTCGGGCCGCTCTCCACCGAACAGGGCCGCACCGACCTGGAGGAGCTCGTCGAGGACGCCGTCGAACGGGGCGCGCGGGTGCTGTGCGGCGGGCGCCGGCCCGACAAGCTCGGCGGCGGTCTGGAGAACGGCTGGTTCTACGAGCCCACCGTGCTCGCCGGCATCACCACCGCCATGCGCGTCCACCGCGAGGAGACCTTCGGCCCGGTCGCCACCCTCTACCGGGTCGCCGACCTCGACGAGGCGATCCACCTCGCCAACGACACCCCCTTCGGCCTCAGCTCCAACGTCTGGACCCGCGACGCGGGCGAACAGGAGCGCTGCGCCCGCGACCTGGAGGCCGGCGGGGTCTTCTTCAACGGCATGACCGCCTCCCACCCCGCCCTGCCCTTCGGCGGGATCAAGCGTTCCGGGTACGGCCGGGAGCTGGCAGGGCACGGCATCCGCGAGTTCTGCAACGTCACCACGCTCTGGTACGGGCCCGAGGCGTCCTGACGCCCGTCCCGCCGCCCGTGCCCGTCAGCCGACGAGGAGACCAGCTCCGTGAGCGACACCCCGACGCCCCCCGCCCCCTTCGCGCCCGCCCCTCTCGCCGACGACGAACTCGCCGCGCTCGACGCGCACTGGCGCGCGGCCAACTACCTCGCCGTCGGCCAGATCTACCTGATGGACAACCCCCTGCTGACCCGGCCGCTCGTCCCCGGCGACATCAAGCCGCGGCTGCTCGGCCACTGGGGCACCTCACCGGGGCTCAACCTCGTCCACACCCACCTCAACCGGGTGATCAAAGCCCGTGACCTGAGCGCCCTGTGCGTATGGGGACCGGGCCACGGAGGACCGGCCGTCCTCGCCAACTCCTGGCTGGAGGGCAGCTACACCGACACCTACCCGGACGTCGGCCGGGACGCCGAGGGCATGAAACGGCTGTTCAAGCAGTTCTCCTTCCCCGGCGGCGTGCCCAGCCACGTCGCCCCCGAGACCCCCGGCTCCATCCACGAGGGCGGCGAACTCGGCTACGCCCTCGCCCACGCCTACGGGGCCGCCTTCGACCACCCCGAGCTGGTGGTGGCCTGCGTGGTCGGCGACGGCGAGGCGGAGACCGGGCCGCTCGCCGCCTCCTGGCACGCGAACAAGTTCCTCGACCCCGTCCACGACGGCGCCGTCCTGCCCATCCTCCACCTCAACGGCTACAAGATCGCCAACCCGACGGTCCTGGCCCGCATCCCCGAGGACGAGCTGGACCGACTGCTGCGCGGCTACGGGCACGACCCGCTGTTCGTCACCGGAGACGACCCGGCCGCCGTCCACCGCGCCCTGGCCGCCGCCATGGACACCGCCCTGGACCGCATCGGGGCGTACCAGCGGGCGGCCCGTGAGGACGGCGCCGTCGAACGGCCCCGCTGGCCCATGATCGTCCTGCGCACCCCCAAGGGCTGGTCCGGGCCGAAGGAGGTCGACGGGCTCCCGGTCGAGAACACCTGGCGCTCCCACCAGGTCCCGCTCTCCGGCGTCCGCGACGACCCGGACCACCTGCGGCAGCTGGAAGCCTGGCTGCGCTCCTACCGGCCCGAAGAGCTGTTCGGCGCCGACGGGCGCCCCACGGAGCGGGTCCTCGCCTGCGTACCGGAGGGGGAGGCCCGCCTCGGCTCCACCCCGTACGCCAACGGCGGGCTGCTCCTGCGCGACCTTCCGCTGCCCGACCTCGCGGACCACGCCGTCCGCGTCGACGCCCCCGGCGCCGCCCTCCACGAGCCGACCAAGGTGCTCGGCGGCCTCCTGGAGAGCGTCATGGCCGCCACCGAGGGGCGCAGGGACTTCCGGGTGGTGGGCCCCGACGAGACCGCGTCCAACCGGCTCGACGCCCTGTACCGGGCCACCGGCAAGGCATGGCAGGCCGGCACGCTGCCGACCGACGAACACCTCGCCCACGACGGCCGGGTGATGGAGGTGCTCTCCGAACACCTCTGCCAGGGCTGGCTGGAGGGCTACCTCCTCACGGGGCGGCACGGACTCTTCTCCAGTTACGAGGCGTTCGCCCACATCGTCGACTCGATGGTCAACCAGCACATCAAATGGCTGCGCACCTCGCGCCGACTGCCCTGGCGGCGGCCCGTCGCCTCGCTCAACTACCTGCTGACCTCGCACGTCTGGCGCCAGGACCACAACGGTTTCTCGCACCAGGACCCCGGCTTCGTCGACCACATCCTCAACAAGAGCCCCGAGGTCGTCCGCGTCTACCTCCCGCCGGACGCCAACACCCTGCTCTCGGCGGCCGACCACGCGCTGCGCAGCCGGGACTACGTCAACGTGATCGTCGCAGGGAAGCAGCCCACCTTCGACTGGCTCACCCTGGACGAGGCCCGCGCCCATTGCGCACGCGGCGCCGGCGCCTGGGCGTGGGCCGGCACCGAGGACGGAAGCCGGGAGCCGGACGTGGTCCTCGCCTGCGCCGGGGACGTCCCCACCCAGGAGATCCTGGCCGCCGCCGACCTGCTGCGCCGCCGGCTGCCGGAGCTGGCCGTCCGCGTGGTCAACGTCGTCGACATCGCCCGCATGATGCCCGACACGGAGCACCCGCACGGCATGCCGGACTCCGAGTACGACGCCCTGTTCACCCGCGACCGGCCGGTCGTCTTCGCCTACCACGGCTACCCGTGGCTGATCCACCGGCTCGCCTACCGCCGCGCCGGCCACGCCCACCTCCATGTACGCGGCTACCGGGAGGAAGGCGCCACGACCACCCCGTTCGACATGGTCGTCCGCAACGACCTCGACCGCTACCGGCTGGTCATGGACGTCATCGACCGGGTGCCCGGCCTCGGCGTCCGCGCCGTCGCCCTGCGCCAGGAGATGGCGGACACCCGCACCCGCCACCACGCGTGGATCCGCGAGCACGGCACGGACCTGCCCGAGGTCGCGGAGTGGAAGTGGGGCGGCTGACGCCGGTGTTCGCCGGGCCCCCCACGGGCCGCGGGGGGCGATGCGCGATCATGGAGGGCGACCCTGCCCGGCCGGAGAGAGGCTGCCGTGAAACTGCGCTGCGCCGTCATCGAGGACTTCCAGTCCGTGGCCGCCACCGTCGTCGACTGGTCGCCCGTGACCGACGACGTCGAGGTCGTCACCTTCGCCGAGCACCTCGCCACGACGGACGAGGCGGCCGCCGCCCTCGCCGGCTTCGACATCGTGGTGACCCTCCGCGAACGAGTGCCGTTCCCGGCCGAACTGTTCGCCCGGCTGCCCCGGCTGCGGCTGCTCGTCGCCTCCGGCATGCGCAACTCCGTCATCGACTTCGACGCCGCGCGGCGGCACGGCGTCGTCGTCTGCGGCACCGCCAGCTCCTCCACCCCGCCCGTCGAACTCACCTGGGCGCTGCTGCTCGGCCTCGCCCGCGGCATCGTCCCCGAGGCCGAGGCCCTGCGCACGGGCGGGCCCTGGCAGTCCACGCTCGGGGCCGATCTGCACGGGCGCACGCTCGGCCTGCTGGGGCTCGGGAAGATCGGCGGCCGGGTGGCGCGGGTGGGCCTGGCCTTCGGCATGGAGGTGCTGGCCTGGAGCCGGAACCTGACGCGGGAGCGGGCCGACGAGGTGGGGGCGACACTCGCCTCCTCGCGGGACGAGCTGCTGGCCGCGAGCGACTTCGTCTCCGTCCACCTGGCGCTCGGCGAACGGACCCGGGGCCTGATCGGCGCGCCCGAACTCGCCCGGATGCGCCCGACCGCCTACCTGGTCAACACCTCCAGGGCGGCCATCGTCGACACGGACGCCCTCCTCGCCGCCCTGCGCGACGGAGTGATCGCCGGAGCCGCGACCGACGTGTTCGACACCGAGCCGCTCCCCGCCGACGACCCGGTGCGTACCGCGCCCGGCCTGCTGGCCACCCCGCACCTCGGCTACGTGTCGCGCGCCAACTACACGACGTACTACGGGCAGGCCGTGGAGGACATCAGGGCGTTCCTCGACGGGCAGCCGGTCCGCCGCCTGGGCTGACGCGGGGACCGGCAGGGCCTCGGCGCGCGGTCAGTAGCGCAGGGCCGCCGCGATCCGCCCGTGGGCCGCCAGCGAGTCGTCCTCGACGAAGACGACGTCGGCGCCGCCGTCCAGCGCCGTCTCGACCAGTTCGTCGACGATGTCCTCGCGGACCGCGTCCTGCGCCGTCCGCGCGGCCTCCTCGGACACCGGCTCCAGGTGCTCGTCGGTCACCCGCACGGTCGTCCGGAAGTGCTCCTCCACCGCGACCGTTCCCGCCCGGCCCTCCCGGACCGCGGCCCAGACCTCGTCGAGTCCCGCGGCGAAGGCGCGGGCGCTGCGAGCGTCGTCGAGCCGGGCCTCCACGTCGGCCGCCGCCCGTCGAGCGCCCTCGGCGAGGGCGGGCTCCAGCTCGGTGAGGACCTCGGCGGCCGAGATGTCGGGCGGCGCGCCCTTGGCCACCCGGCCCACGGCGGACGCGGAAGCCGTACCGACCTCGTCGAGCAGCGAGAGGGCGGGCGCCTGGCCCATCAGATACAGGGGACGCGGATCGTCGGCGAGGACCGTGCGCAGCTTCGCGTCCACGTCCCGGAAGAAGTTCCGGGTCTCCTCGTCGGTGAAGAGGCTCGGAGTGTCCCCGATCCGTTCCTCGCGCTGGGGGTCCGGCTGCTCCTGCGGCGCGGTCAGCGGAAAGCCCGCCCCCTCCTCGCGGTGGACGCCGTCGACCGTCCCGGTCCAGAGGGTGGCGTGGTCGGCGGCGACGGTCAGCGCCCGGAACGGCCGGGCCTGGGCCTTGGCCGCGACGAGGTTGCGGGTGAGGAAGGTGTCGCTGAGCACCACCCGTTCGGGTGCCGTGCGCGGCAACTGCCAGATCCAGTACGCGTCGGTGGTGACCAGGAGCACCAGGGAATCCAGCGCTCCACGCGGGTCCACCTCGGCCGCCGCCCGCTCCAGCCGGTCGCGGAGAGCGGCCGCGACCTCCGGGCTGACCTGCGGGTCCTCCTCGAGACGGGCTCCGGCCTCGGCCACCAGGTTCCGCAGGCGGACCGGGTCCTGGGCGTTGTCCGGGGCCGTGCGGTGCGTCGGCATGGTCAGGGACAGCACCGGGTAGGGGCGGGTCGCCCGCAGCTCCCGCAACAGGTCGGCGGTCAGGGCGTCCGTGTCCATCGTTCCCTCCCGGGACTCGAACCCGCTTCCGTGCGGAGCGGGTGGAGAGATTGCTCTGTCCCTCAATACATAGCTTTTAGTCCTAATATGGGCGAGTTGTCGCTCGGTGATGCGAGAGGAGGCACGGTGCCCGCGTTCCTGGTGAGAAAGGCGGCCGAAGCCGCGGTGGGCGCCGGGGGCGTCGAGGCGGTCCCCCGCGCCCGGCCCCGGCGGGGGGCCGTCCGATGAGCGCCGTCGACGCGGTCACCGACTCGCTCGCCGGGCTGCGCGACCGGTTCGCCGCCTTGCGGGAGGGGAAGCCGGCCGACTACATCCCCCAGCTCGCCCTCGCCGATCCGGACGCCTTCGGGCTGGCCCTGGTCAGCATGGACGGGCACCGCTACAGTGCGGGCGAGGCGGAGGCGCCCTTCACCATCCAGTCCGTGTCCAAACCGTTCGTCTACGCCCTGGCGCTCTCCGCTCTCGGCCTCGACGAGGTCGGCCGCTGGGTGGGCGCCGAGCCGAGCGGTGAGGCGTTCAACGCCATCAGCCTCGAACCCGGTACGGGGCGTCCCGCCAACGCCATGGTCAACGCCGGCGCGATCGTCACCACGGCCCTGGTCCCGGACACTCCCGGCGAACCCGCCTTCGACCGGATCCTGCGCTGCCTGGGCCGTTTCGCCGGACGCGAACTGGACGTGGACGAGGAGGTGTTCGCCTCCGAATCGGCGACCGGAGACCGCAACCGGGCGCTGGCCTACCTGATCCGCTCCACCGGTACCCTGCCCGTCGATCCGGTCCCGGCGGTCGACCGCTACTTCCGGCAGTGCGCCATCCGCGTCACCGCCCTCGACCTCGCCACGATGGCCGCGACCCTCGCCTACGGCGGGGTGAACCCCGTGACCCGTGAGCGGGTGGTCTCGGCCGAGGTCGCCGCGCGGGTCCTCGCCGTCATGGCGACCTGCGGCATGTACGACGGTTCCGGCGACTGGCTCCTGCGGGTGGGGCTGCCCGCCAAGAGCGGGGTCTCCGGCGGGCTCATCGCGGTGGGCCCGGCCCGCTTCGGGGTGGCGGCGTACAGCCCGCGGCTGGACGCCACCGGCGGTTCGGTGCGCGGCCACGCCGCACTGGAGGCGATGTCACGGCGGTACGGCCTCCACCTCATGCTCAACCCCGCGCTGCCGGGCTCCACCGTCACCCTCGTCACGACCGCCGACGACCTGCCCTCGGCCCCCTCCGGGGAGCGGGAGCGGGGCTTGCGCGAGCAGGTCGGCGTCGTGGTCGCCCAAGGGGCCATCGACTTCACGGCCGCCGAGCGCGTGCTGTACGCCCTGGACGAGTCGGGGCCGGACGGCGGCCCGGTCGTGCTCGACCTGCGCGACGTCACCTCCGTCGACTCCGTGGCGCTGGCGATGCTGCACACCGGGCTCGCCCGGCTCACCGCCGACGGGCGGTACGCGGCAGTCGTCGACCCGAAGGACCTGCTCGGTCCGATCGGCGCGGTGCGGGAGCGGACCGGCCAGGACCTGCCGCACCACGCCACCCGTGAGGACGCCGTGGAAGCCTGCGCGCGGACCCTGGCCGGGGAGGGCTGAACCCGTCACCCCCAGATGGCGCCGACCCACTCGGGGTGGTCCACGAACGGGTTCCGGTTGTGCTGGAAGCGCTCGAATATGACGTCGTTGCGGCGCTTCTCGAAGGTGTCCGGCGGGTCCTCCCGGCTCCACTGCTTCAGGACGGAGAGCCTGCCCATCTTCGGGGCGGACCCGTTGTTCACCCGGTCGTTGGGTTCGAGATCGGCGAAGGAGTCGTTCCCCTCGTACCGGACCGCCATGTAGAGGACCATGCGGGCGACGTCGCCCTTGACCTCGTCGCGCGGCTCGAAGGAGTCGCCGTCGGTGAAGTTGCCGGGCGCGTCGCCCAGTTCGCTCCCACCTTTGTCGAAGTCCTTGTTGCCGCGGGTGGAGTTGACCTGGACGTCGGTGGGCCGCAGGTGGTGCACGTCGGTGCCCGGGCCCGTGGCCGTGCCGAAGTCGCCGTGCGACTTGGCCCAGACGTGCTCCCGGTTCCACTGGCCCGGGTTGCCGCCGTTGTCGTTCTTGGACTGGGAGCGTCCGGTGTACAGCAGGATGACGTTGGAGGGGTTGGCGGGGTCCTCGTCGGTGGCCTTGAGGGCGTCCCACACCTGGCTGTAGGAGAGTTTGGTCTGGGCGCTGATGATCGTGTGCAGGGCGGTCTTGAGTTCGGCGCCGGACTTGCCGGCGGCGCCCTGGTAGTACGTGTCGTCGAGGGCTGCCGCGAGGGTGGCGGGGCGGTCGGGCGGGGTGTCCGCGGGGGCTGCGGCGGCGGTGCCCGACAGCACGGTGACGGCGGCTGCCGCGGCCATGAGTGGACGCGCGTAGAACGAGAGGCGACGGGACATGTGGGGTGTCCTCTCCGAAACGCGGACACCGCGGCGAAGCCCCTCGGGCGCGGAGGCGGACGCGCGGCGGCCGTTGCGGTAGGTGGTCAGCCGGAGCCTTCCACAGGCGCGGTGCCGCACGTGTGAACACGGTGTACCTATCATGTGCAGGTCAAGTCTGGAGGGGGAGGGGCCCGGGAAAGCGGACCGTCCCGCGCCCCTCGGAGCGGCTACGGGACGGTCGGGGCCCGGGCGACGGCTACCCGGCGGCCCACTCGCGCAGCGCCCGGACGGAGCCGAAGTCGGCCACGTTCCTGTCGAGCGGGTCGTCGGTGTACTGGTGGACGCGCCAGTCCGCCTCGATCCGGGGCTTGCCCGCGGAGACGTAGTCGGCGATCCACAGCCCGTCGCCCGCGTAGCCGGTGGTGTCGTGGCGGAGCCAGAAGGCGCGGTTGCAGTACAGCAGGACCCGGTGGCCGGGGCGCTCCTTCTTCACCGCCTTGATGAAACGGTCCTTCTCCGCGTTGCTCGCTCGCGTCCCGCCGCCGGTCTGCTCCCAGTCGACCGCGAGCAGGTCGCCCGCCTTCTCCGGGGTCTTGTCCAGGAAGTACTCGACCTGCTCCGACACGTTCCCCGGCCAGAGGAAGTGGTAGAAGCCGACGACGCACTCGGCGTCCCGGGCCCGCTTGACCTGCGCGTCCAGGCGCGGATTGACGTAGGTACGGCCTTCGGTGGACTTGATGAGGACGAAATCGATCCCGTCCGTGTCGTAGGAGGGCTGGTAGGCGCTGACGTCGACACCGTGGATCATGGGCACCGCCTCGGCGAAGGTGGGGGCTGTGGCTTCCCGGTTCTGCCCACTTCCCGCGCCTCCCATGGGCCGGTTCACTCTCCCGGGTAACGGGCGCGCCCTCCTCGGATGCGGCCGGGCCCCGGGGGAGCGAGAATTGCCGCAAGGACGAGGAGGCGGCATGAGCGAAGAGCCCGAAACCGTATCCGAGGCCCTGGCCGGACCGGACGGCGTCACGCCCGACCGGCTCCTGCACACGGGCGCGAGCGACCGGCCCAGCCCGGAGGACCTGGTACTGGCCTCCGGGCGGGACCTGACACCGGAGAACCTGGAATGGGCCCGCCGCAAACTGGCCGACGAAGGCCGCTCGGCCATCGACAAGCGACTGCCCTGACGGCCCGCGGGCCCTCGGGCCTGTCGGCGAACCGCCGACTGCCGGGCGACGGCAAGGCGACGACAGGCCCTGAGCCGCCCGGCGGGCGGGTGCGCGGAACCGTACGCCGGGGTGACGGCGGCCGAGGGGCCGGGGAGCGTGTGGGGCGCCTCCGGCCGCCTCGGCTAGCCTGAGTGCCATATGAACCGTTTGACGACTCCGCAGGGCACGTTCGACCTCGCCCGCTTCCCCGAGCACCCGCGCGACCCCTTCCGGGCGTGGGACGCCGCCGACGAATACCTGCTCCGACAGCTCACCGACCCCGATACGGGCCCGGTCGACCTCTCGGGGACCGTCGCCGTCCTGGGGGACCGGTGGGGAGCGCTCGCCACCGCCCTGGCCGCACACCGGCCCGTGCAGATCGGCGACTCCTACCTGGGCCGGCGCGCCACCCTCGCCAACCTGGCCCGCAACGGCCTCGACCAGGACGCGGTACGCCTGCTGTCCTCGCGCGACACCCCGCCCGACCGGATCGACGTCCTCCTCGTCCGGGTGCCCAAGTCCCTGGCGTTCCTGGAGGACCAGCTCCACCGCATCGCCCCCGCCGTCCACGCGGACACCGTGGTCATCGGCACCGGCATGGTCAAGGAGATCCACACCTCCACGCTCAAGCTCTTCGAGCGGATCATCGGCCCCACCCGCACCTCCCTCGCGGTGCGCAAGGCGCGGCTCGTCTTCTCCACCCCCGACCCCCGGCTGCCGCGTACGCCGAGCCCGTACCCCTACCGCTACGAACTCCCCGCCGACGTGGGCCCCGCCTCCGGGCGGACCGTCGTCAACCACGCCGGGATCTTCTGCGCCGACCGCCTCGACCTCGGCACCCGCTTCTTCCTGAAGCACCTGCCCACCCGCGGCGGGGCCGCCCGGATCGTCGACCTCGGCTGCGGCAACGGCGTCCTCGGGCTCTCCGCCGCCATCGCCGCCCCCGACGCGCACATCACGTTCGTCGACGAGTCCTACGGGGCGGTCGCCTCCGCCGAGGAGACCTTCCGGGCCGGAGCGCCCGACGGCGCGAAGGCGGACTTCCTGGTCGGCGACGGGCTCGCCGACCTGGCGCCGGGCAGCGTGGACCTGGTACTGAACAACCCGCCCTTCCACTCGCACCTCGCCACCACCGACGCGACCGCCCGCACGATGTTCACCGGCGCGCGGACCGCGCTGCGCCAGGGCGGCGAGCTGTGGGTCGTGGGCAACCGGCACCTCTCCTACCACACCCATCTGCGCCGGATCTTCGGGAACTGCACCACGGTCGCGGGCGACCCGAAGTTCGTGGTCCTGCGCGCCGTCAAGCGCTGAGTCCGTCCGGCTCTCCCGCCGACGGGCGGGGCCGCGCGCGGGCGGCGCCGAAGCGGGACCCCGGACGGGCCCACCTCGCCGGGCACCCGGGCCCCGGGGCACGCCCCCCGGCCGCCGCCGACCCCGCCCTCCCGGTCGCCCGTATGTGCGCACTGCTCGTCCACCGCCGGCACGCCGTGAGCCGGTCGGCAGCCATACTGGACGTGCCGGGGAGGGCGCGGTGCCCGTGGCGGGGGCCACGGGGAACGACGGGGGCGGGAAGCGGGAGATGGCGGAGACCAGGCTGATCCAGAGCCGCTACCGGCTGATCGAGCTGATCGGGCGTGGCGGCATGGGCGAGGTGTGGCGCGCCCTCGACGAGTCGTTGGGCCGCCAGGTCGCCGTCAAATGCCTCAAACCCGTGGGCCCCCAGCACGACCGGGCGTTCACCCGGGTACTGCGGGAGCGCTTCCGGCGCGAGGCCCGGGTCGCCGCCTCCCTCCAGCACCGGGGCGTCACCGTCGTCCATGACTTCGGCGAGGACGAGGGCATGCCCTACCTCGTCATGGAACTGCTCGACGGGCGGAACCTGAGCCAGCTCCTGGAGGAGAACGAACAGCACCCGCTGCCCGTCGAGCACGTCGTCGACATCGCGGAACAGGTCGCGGACGCCCTCGGCTACACCCACCGGCGGGGCATCGTCCACCGCGACCTCAAGCCCGCCAACATCATGCGGCTGACCGACGGCACCGTGAAGATCTGCGACTTCGGCATAGCGCGCCCGGACCACGGCATCGGCATGAGCTCCCGGCTCACCACCACCGGTCTCGCCATGGGCACCCCCCACTACATGTCGCCCGAACAGATCAGCGGCAAGGAGGTCGACCACCGCAGCGACCTCTACTCGCTGGGCTGCGTCCTGTACGAGATCGCCACCGGGGCGCCGCCGTTCGACCAGGAGGACGCCTGGGCCGTACTCGTCGGCCACCGCGACACCCCGCCGGAACCCCCGCGCACCCACCGCGCCGAACTGCCCGGCTTCTTCGACCGCGTCGTCCTCGACCTGCTCGCCAAGGCCCCCGACGAACGGCCCGCGGACGCGGGCGACCTGCGCCGCCGCATCGTCCTCGGCCGGACCGGGGGGCAGCCCGCCCTCGGGCCCGGGCCCCTCGCCCGCCCCGGCGCCGGACTGCCGCCCGTCCCGCGCGAGAAGGCCCTGCCCGCCTGGACCCGCGCCATGACCGCCGGCCGCCCGGCGACCGGCTCGACGCCCCCGCCCGCCGAGCGTCCCGACCCGGCCGCCGGGCTGACGGGGCGGTGGACCGCGGCGGCTCCCGCCGCCCCGGACACCGGCTCCTTCGTCTCCGTCTCGGCCGGACCGCCCGCCGCCGACCTCCTCGCCACGCTGGAGGGCCGGCACAGCGCGGGCATCGACCTGGGCCGCCTGGGCCGTTGGGCGGAGGCCGCCC
This sequence comes from Streptomyces sp. CB02366, assembly GCF_001905905.1. Taxonomy (GTDB): domain Bacteria; phylum Actinomycetota; class Actinomycetes; order Streptomycetales; family Streptomycetaceae; genus Streptomyces. The sequence goes on along the minus strand of NZ_LIVT01000009.1, from coordinate 177,192 downwards.
AGGTGCACCGCGAGGTCGCCGCCCAGCGCCTCCGCCTCCTCGGCCCCGACCACCCCGACACCCTCGCCGCCCGCTACGAAGTCGCGTACACCCTGGGCAGGCTCGGCCGCTGGGCGGAGGCGCTGGAGACCTACCAGGACGTCGCCCGCATCCGCGAGACCGTCCTCGGGGCCGACCACCCCGACACCTTCGCCGCCCGCTACGAGGCGGGCATCGGCCTCGGCCGGCTCGGCCGGGACGCGGAGGCCCTGGAGGTGTACCGGTCCCTGGTCGAGGACCGCACCCGCACCGCGGGCGAGGCCGCCCCCGAGACCCTGCGCGCCCGGCACGGCCTCGGAGTCAGCCTCGGGAGACTGGGGCGCTGGGAGGAGGCGCTGGCCGAGGCGCGCGAGGTCTGCGCCCTGCGGGAGCGCACCCTGGGCCCCGACCACCCGGACACGGTGGTCAGCCGCCGGGAGGTCGCCGCCGGGCTCGGCTGGCTCGGCCGGTGGAGCGAGGCCCTGGTGACGTACCGGCAGGTGGCGGAGGCGCGCACCCGCACCCTGGGCCCCGACCACCCCCGGACGCTCGCCGCCCGCCAGGACGAGGCGCACTGCCGGGAACGGCTCGGCCAGGCGTAGGGCCTGTCGCCGATCCGCCGCCCTCCGGAGGGGCGACGGCAGTCCGACGACCGGCCCGGGGCGGCCCGCCGTCCTGACGGAGGCGAGGGGCGGGGCCCGCCCGTCCGGTACGCACATGGGCGAGCGCCGTGGAGCCGCCGCCTCTGGTCCGGAGCGCGGGCGGCGTGTTACGAAGGCGCATGCGCGCATCCCAGAGCCCCGCACCCCGGACTTCCGCCCCCCGGACCCCCGCCGGCCGGCCCGTCGCCCGAGCGGGTTCCGCACCCGGCGCGCCCTCCCGGGACCGCTACGACGCCGTGATCGTCGGCGGCGGCCACAACGGCCTGGTCGCCGCCGCCTACCTCGCCCGGGCCGGACAGTCCGTCCTGGTCCTCGAACGGCTCGGCGCCCCCGGGGGCGCGGCGGTCTCGACCCGCCCCTTCGCCGGGGTCGACGCCCGGCTCTCCCGGTACTCGTACCTGGTCTCCCTGCTGCCCGACAAGATCGTCCGGGACCTCGGCCTCGACTTCGCCGTACGCAAGCGGACCGTCTCCTCCTACACCCCCGCCGTGCGCGGCGGGCGCCCCACCGGACTCCTCGTCGCGGGCGGGGGCGCCACGCGGGAGTCCTTCGCCGCGCTGACCGGCGGCGAGCGCGAGTACGAGGCGTGGCAGCGGTTCTACGCCATGACGCGGAAGGTCGCCGAGCGGGTCTTCCCGACGCTCACCGAGCCGCTGCCCCGCCGGGAGGCGCTACGCGGGCGGATCGACGACGCCGACGCCTGGCGGGCCCTGTTCGAGGAGCCACTCGGGGTGACCGTCGAGGAGAACTTCACCGACGACCTGGTGCGCGGGGTCGTCCTCACCGACGCCCTGATCGGCACCTTCGCCGACGCCCACGACACCTCGCTGCTCCAGAACCGGTGCTTCCTCTACCACGTCATCGGCGGCGGCACCGGCGACTGGGACGTCCCCGTGGGCGGCATGGGCGCGCTCACCGGGGCGCTGGCCGACGCCGCCCGCGCGGCGGGCGCCGAGATCCGCGTACACCACGAGGCGAGGGGGATCGAGACCGACGGGAAGACCGCCGAGATCACCGTCCGCACCCCGGACGGGGAACACGCCGTCGCCGCCCGCCGCGTGCTCGTCAACGCCTCGCCGCAGGCCCTCGCCGCCCTGCTCGGCGACGCCCCGCCCGCGCCCGCCGAAGGCGCCCAGCTCAAGGCGAACATGCTGCTGACCCGGCTGCCCCGGCTCCGCGACCGGTCCGTGGACCCCCGGCAGGCGTTCGCCGGGACCTTCCACATCGCGGAAGGGTACGGGCAGTTGGCCGAGGCGTACCGGGAGGCGGCGGCCGGGCGGCTGCCCGCCGCACCGCCCTCGGAGATCTACTGCCACTCACTGACCGACCCCTCGATCCTCGGCCCCGAACTCGCCGCACGCGGCTACCAGACCCTCACCCTCTTCGGCCTGCACGCCCCCGCCCGGCTGTTCGCCGCCGACAACGACGCCGCCCGCGCCGCCCTGCTGAAGGCGACCCTCGCCCAACTGGACGCGCACCTGGAGGAGCCGATCGCCGACTGCCTGGCCCTCGACGAGCGGGGGGAGCCCTGCATCGAGGCGAAGACCCCGCTCGACCTGGAGGGGGAGCTGGGACTGCCCGGCGGCCACATCTTCCACCGCGACCTCGCCTTCCCGTACGCGGAGGAGGGCGTCGGGCGCTGGGGCGTGGAGACCGCCCACGCCAACGTGCTGCTCTGCGGGGCGGGCGCGGTGCGGGGCGGCGGCGTCAGCGGGATCCCCGGCCACAACGCCGCCATGGCGGTCCTGGAAGAGTGAGGAGCGCCCTCTGAGGCCGGTCGTCGCACTGCCGCCTGTCGGGCGGCGACGGCAGTGCGACGACCGGCCCTAACGCAGGTGCCCGCGCTCGACGGCGGCGGCGATCGCCGTGTGGCCGGAGGGGCCCGGATGCAGCCCGTCGCCGCTGTCGAACGCGGGCAGCAGCCGGGAGGGCCGGTCCGGATCGCGCAGGGCGGCGTCGACGTCGGCGACGGCGTCGAAGACCCGCCCTGTGCGCACGACCTCGTTGACCCGGCGGCGCACCGCGTCCTGCTCCGGGGTCCAGCGCCTCCACCCCTCGAACGGCGCGATCGTGGCGCCCACCACCCGCAGCCCGGCGGACCGGGCGCGCAGGGCGAGTTGGCGGTACGCGGCCACCATCCGTTCCGCGTCGCGTTCGACCGGCAGGTGGTGGAGGTCGTTGACGCCCAGGTGCACCACCACCGTGCGCAGCCCCGGCAGCGACAGCACGTCCCGGTCGAAGCGGGCCTGCGCACCCGGTCCGAAGCGGTCGTTGTCGAGCAGCAGCCGGTTGCCGCTGATCCCGAGGTTGGCGACGGCGGAGCCGGGCAGCCGGCGGGCCAACTGGTCGGGCCAGCGCAGGTCCTCGTCGTCAGGTGTGCCGGTGCCCTCGGCGATGGAGTCGCCCAGCACGGCGACCACCGGACCGCGGGCCCCGGTGGTCTCGACCCCGGTGAGAAGGAGGACGGACCGGGTCCGGACGCCGTCGACCAGGTGCCACGCGTGGGTGTTGCGGTGGAAGGAGAGCGGGCCGGTGGGGCCCGGCAGCCGTGTCTCGACGGTCAGCAGCGACCCGTCCGGAACCCGCAGCCCCGCCACCGGGTCGCTGGTGAGCGACGCGCCTGCCGCGAGCCACTCCTGCGACCGTCCGCCGAAGGTGACCGGATGCCCGTCGGCGGTCACCGGGCCCACCAGCACCGGCGCGGTTCCGAAACCGTGCGCGTACCGCAGCCGGACCTGGCCCCCCGCCGAGAGCCGCAGCCGCGCGGTGCAGAGCCCGTCGGTGAGACCGGCGGATGCCAGGGGGTCGTCCGCCGTGGGCGCGGTCTGCGCGGTGGCCCACGAGGCGGTCCAGGAAGTGCCCGGGCGCGGGGCCGCCGACGCGTCCGGGGCCGAGGCGAAGACCGCCGCGGCTCCGGCCGCCGCCGCGTACAGCAGCCCTCGCCTCGCCGGTACGGGAACGTGCCCGCCGGTCACCGGGAGGACACCCGGGCGGAGGGGGCGGTGTGCCGAACACTGCTCATGGATGTGCCTCCTGGATTCGACCACGGGACCGGCGGACCGGTCCGCCCGGGCGCGGCCCGCGCCATTCAACGGCCTCCGGATGAACCGGTGGTGACGCCGGCGCGCACCGGACGCGTCGCCATTGTGGCGGGGGCCCCGGGCGGGGCGCCGCGCCACCACGCGAGGCGCCCCGCCGCGCCGCTCAGTCGGCCGACAGGACCCAGCCCGTCGCTCCGATCCGCCCCGCGTCCCGGGGCCGTTCGGAGTCGAAGACCGTGACGGCCCCGTCGCGCACCCGGAGGGAGCCCACGTACGCGCCGCGCCCCACGTACCGCTGGTCCGTGGTGTACCGCCACCGCAGGTGGAGGCTCTCGCCGCGCCAGGCCGAGAGGTCCGCCTCCAGCCGGTGCCACACCCGCCCCGACCAGCCGCTCACCGAGCCCGTCGGGTGCGGCTGCGGATCCGGGCGGTGGCGGCCGGGGCCCCGGGCCGCGGTGGTGAACGGCACCGGCTGCCACCCCTGCCCCGTCGACACCTCCAGCACCAGGGAGTCGGATCCGGGTTCGGTGTCCCACCACAGCGCGCACTCCAGCCGGGGCCGGGAGGAGCGCGGTCGCAGGGGAGGCAGGGTGAGCGTGGCCGTGGTGGCGCTCGCCATCCCGGAGAACCAGGCCGTGCGCCCGCGTTCCGGAGCGACCGGCACGGCCCGCGCCAGCTGGTTGGCGGTCGCGACCCGCGGGGCGCTGCCGGAGCGCCAACTCCGTACAGGATGAACGGAATTGCCCAGCACGATGAGGAAGGTGTCGGTCGTCGGGTCGAGCACCAGGCTGGTGCCGGTGAACCCGGTGTGCCCCGCGCTGCGCGGGGTGGCCATCGCGCCCATGTACCAGTGCTGGTAGAGCTCGAAGCCGAGGCCGTGCTCGTCGCCCGGGAAATCGGTGTTGAAGTCGGTGAACAGCAGATCGACCGATTCCTCGGACAGGATGCGGGCGCGGCCGTAGATCCCGCCGTTGAGGAGCGTCCGGGCGAGCACCGCGAGGTCCCAGGCGCAGGAGAACACCCCGGCGTGGCCCGCGACCCCGCCCAGGCTGTAGGCGTTCTCGTCGTGCACCTCGCCCCAGACCAGTCCGCGGTCGAGCCCGGACCACGGGGGCCGGGCGTCCTCGGTCGCCGCGATCTTCGGCTTCCAGGAGGCCGGCGGGTTGTAGCGGGTGCGGCGCATCCCCAGCGGGGCGGTGATCTCGTCGCGGAGCAGGGCGTCGAGCGGGCGACCCGTGATCGTCTCCAGGATCAGCTGGAGCGAGATCAGGTTGAGGTCGGAGTAGAGGTAGGCGCTGCCCGGGGCGGTCGTGGGGACCTCTTCCCACAGCATCCGGAGCTTGCCCTCCCGGGTCGGCTCCTTGTACAGCGGGATCCAGGACCGGAACCCCGAGGTGTGGGTGAGCAGGTGACGGACGGTGATGTCCTGTTTGCCGCCGCCCGCGAAGTCCGGGAGGTACGAGGCGACCGTCGCCTCCAGCTCCAGCCTCCCGCGCTCGATCTGCTGGACCGCGAGGAGCGAGGTGAACAGTTTGGAGATCGACGCCAGATCGAAGACGGTGTCGGTGGCCATCGGGATCTGCCGGTCCGCCGGGAACTCCACCCCGGTGTCGGTCTTCTCGTCGTACGCCGCGTAGCGCACCGCCTTGCCGATGGGCCGGTGCAGCGCCACGGTGCCGCCCCGCCCGGCCAGCAGCACGGCGCCCGCGTACCAGGGGTGGGCGGGGGAGTCGGAGAGGTACGCCTCGGCATCCCTGACGAGCTGGTCCAGCGGCCCCCGGAGCAGTCCGGCGCGCGCCGCGCTGCCGTACCGGAGTGTGGGCCGGTGCGCCCCTGATGCCATGCCCGCTCCCGTGCCGGCCGGTCCCTGTGCCACCCCCGCGCCCGGCCCGCCGCGCGGGGCCGCTGCCGCCAGCGGGATCGGCGTCAGCGCGAGTGCGCCGCCCACCGCCAGTATCCCGCCGCCGAGTCTGCGGCGGGGGATGCCGCTCCCGGCGGAGGAGCCTTCGCCGTGCGTGCCCCGGCCGTCCGCCGTCCGCCCGTGGTTCCGCGTGTCCCCGGTCATCCGCAACTCCTTCCCGCGCCCGGCGTCCGACTCGCCGGGCCGCGCCCGTACGTCCGGAGCCGCGCGAAAGTAACTTCCGAGATCTGGTCGAGCAGTGAAAGTTCCTGCCGACGGAGAGATTACTGTCGGCTCCGGGTTTCCGGACGGGTCCGGAGTCGCAAAGAATCTGACGCTGCGTCAGTAGACCTTTTCCGGGCGGCACCGCTGCGGCGTCCTGCCGCCCATGAGAGGGAACCGAGCCCCCCGGCCGCGGGAGGAGCGGACCGGGGAGGGGGGGTGCGGCACGCCCCTCCCCGGAGACCGCCCCAGGGCGTGTTGCGATGAGGAGCGCCGTCCGCCCGGAGGGCGCCGAGCAGGCGGGACTTCCGGAACCCGCCCTACCGCCGCTCGTGCACCCGCACCACCCGCAGCGCGGGCGAGCGGGCGATGTCCTTCTCGCAGAACCGCGACGCCACCCAGCGCTCACCCGCGTACAACCGGGTCTGGTCGCTGTAATGCGGCGACTTCGGGTTCTCCGACTGGGAGTACGTCAGCAGCGTCCGCGCCACCGGGCAGCGGCTGTCGTCCCAGCCGACCGCCTGGATGTAGCTGGAACCCGCCGACACCTCCGTGTAACCGCCGCCCGACGGGTTCCACACCGGCTCGGTCTTGTTCCAGACGCCCAGCGACTCCGTACCGCCGCCGACCGGGAACCGCTCGCCGTCGCGTTCGACGAACTGGTGCTTCCCCAGCGGGGCGTCGAGCGCGATGCCCGCCGCCCGCAGCTCCGCCACCGCGTCCGCCAGCGCCTTGCCGAGCCTCGGCGCGGCGGTGTTCAGGCCGCGCGGGGTGCGTACCGGATCGGCCGGGTCGAACGGCGTCCGCCACAGCTCCGCGGCGGGCGCCGACGACGCCCTGCGCCAGAACCGGTCGAAGAGCAGCGCACCCCGGCTGTCGCTGTCCGTGGACCGGTCCCAGCGCCGCAGCACCCGGCAGGCGTCCGACACGTCCACCGGTGTGCCCTCCGAGCCCACGGCCGTGCCGCCGGGCAGCGCCGCACACCACGCCGCCGCGTCGGAGGCGACCAGGTCACCGGCCGGCGCCCGGTTGGCGAACTGCTGCCGTTGCAGGTCCCGCACCCCGAGGCGGCCCTCCCGCGCCATCGCCGTGACGTCCTCGATCGCGCCGCGCGTCCGCACCGACCGGGGGGTCGCGACGGTGCCGAAGACCCGCTCGTACCCCGTCAGCGGCCGGTCCGCGTTGGTCAGCCAGGCGCTGTCGTTGGAGTTCTCCACATAGGGCAGGTTCCTCAGCACGGGCATCCGGTCCGGCCCGAAGATCCCCGGCTGCACCGCGTTCCGGTCGCTGCCCGGCGCGCAGTCCTTCCGCGAACCGTCCAGCACCGCCAGGCCGGAGGCGGGATACGTCGCCCGGCCGAGCGGCGTCGAGCAGCGCTGCGCCAGCTCGTCGGTGATCCTCGGCAGCACCTGCGACTGGGCGAAGAACGAGTGTCCCGCCCGGTCCGCCGCGATCGTGTTCACCCACGGCAGCCCCTGGTTGCGGCGCAGCGAACGCTCGACGTCCGCCGTGGACCGGGCCTTCGCGAATCCCAGCCCCGTGTCGGCCATCCGCATGTTCACCGCGTTCGGGTCGTTCAGCGCGTACGCCGTGCTCGCCGTCCACGGCAACGGCAGCCCCGCGCCCAGGGAGGTGGTGACGGGGCCGTAGCGCGTCCACCACTGGGTGCGCTTCACGGGGGCGGCGTCCTTCACGGGGACGTTCACGGTCCGCCGCGTCATCCGCTCGGGCTTCCCGTCCACCAGGTAGACGGTGGGGTCGGCCGGATCGAGGGTGAGCTGATGCAGGTTCAGCGTCACACCGGTGGCCACCGTATGGCTCCACGCCACGTCCGCGTTGTGCCCGATCGAGACCGTGGTCGCGCCCAGCAGGGAGGCGCCCGCCACGTTCAGCTCGCCGGGGATCGTCTGGTGCGCCTGCCAGAAGCGCCGCCCGCCCTGCCACGGGTAGTGCGGGTTGCCGAGCAGCAGCCCGCGCCCGTTCACCGTGGTGGAGCCGTCGAAGGCGACCGCGTTGGAGCCCATGTCCGCGTTCCGCGTCGACAGCAGGCGCTTCGCCGCCGCCGCGGCTTCCTCGGGGGTGGCGCCGGCCGCCGGGGGCGCGGCGGACGGCGGCCGCGCGGCGGTGATGCCGTCGATGCCGCGCCCCTGACCGCCGAGCACGGCCAGCGCGTACCCGCGCGCCGCCACGTCCAGCGCCGTCACCGGGCGCACCCAGGACGCGCCCCGGCAGGCCGGATCGGTGATCCGGTTCTGCGCGATCCACGCGTTGTACCCGGCGGCGAACCCCCGCATCGTCTCCTTCACGTCCCGGCTCGGACCGGCGGGAGCGGGGGCCCTGAGCAGCCTCTCCACCGTGCCGCTGTCCCGGACGCCCCGGAAGTACAGGTCGCTGGAGAGGTTCGTCGCCGCCGAGGAGAGCGAGAAGTCCGTGGCGGCGTCCGGCCCGAAGTACCGCGACCGCTCGCCGCGCACGGTGAGGAAGCCGTCCGCCAGGGTGCACACCTGGTCGGCGGCCTGGGCCCAGCCGGTGCCGAAGCCGAGCTGCGCGTAGTCCTTCGCCACGATGTGCGGGATGCCGTACTCCGTGTACCGGATGACGGCGGAGAGACCGCCGCCGGACGGGCGCCGCTCCGCCCCGGTCCCGGACGCGGTGGCCGGCGGCAGCGACGCCGACACGGTGAACAGGGCGAGACCGGCTACCCCGAGCAGTCTCAGACGGTTGCGTAACGTCACGGTGTTCCTCCAGCGGTACGGGTGGCACGGCGGCCGCTCCGGACCGCCCGGACAGCCACGCGCCACTCAGCCAGGGAGCCGCGGCGGCTGTCAACCGTCTGGTCGGTATCCGGCCTCTTGACCCCGCGGGGGCCCGCCGCACAGGATCACGCCATGACAGGTGTACGCAGCAGCACCGTGGACGGCGTCCTCACCCGCAGCGCCCGGCGCACCCCCGCCCGGACCGCCGTACGGTACGCCGACCGGGCCTGGACCTACGGCTCCCTGGAGGCCGCCGTCTCCACGGCCGCAGCCGTCCTCACCGAGGAGCACGGACTGGCTTTCGGCGACCGGGTGGCCGCCTACGCGCACAACTCCGACGCCTACCTGATCGGCTTCCTCGCCTGTGCGCGGGCCGGGCTCGTCCACGTACCGGTCAACCAGAACCTCACCGGCGACGACCTCGCCTACCTCCTCGACCAGTCCGGCTCCGCCCTCGTGCTGACCGACCCGGACCTGGCCGGGCGGCTCCCCGCCGGGCTCCCGGCACGCGCGCTGCGCGACGCCCCCGGCTCACTGCTCGACGCCCTGGAGACCGAGCGGCCCTTCACCCCGAAGCGCCCGCCCGCCTCCGAGGACCTGGTGCAGCTGCTGTACACGTCCGGCACCACCGCGCTCCCCAAGGGGGCGATGATGACGCACGGGGCCCTGGTCCACGAGTACGTCAGCGCGATCACCGCGCTGTCCCTCGCCGCGACCGACCGGCCCGTGCACTCCCTGCCGCTCTACCACTCGGCCCAGATGCACGTGTTCCTGCTGCCGTACCTGGCGGTGGGAGCGGAGAACACCATCCTGGACGCCCCGGACGCCGGCCGGATCTTCGACCTCGTCGAAGCGGGCCTGGCCGACAGTCTGTTCGCCCCGCCCACCGTCTGGATCGGCCTCGCCAACCACCCGGAGTTCGCCACCCGCGACCTCGGCGGTCTGCGCAAGGCGTTCTACGGGGCCTCGATCATGCCCGTACCCGTCCTGGAAAGCCTGCGCGAGCGCCTTCCGCACCTGGCCTTCTACAACTGCTTCGGCCAGAGCGAGATCGGCCCGCTCGCCACCGTGCTCGGCCCCGACGAGCACGAGGGCCGGATGGAGTCCTGCGGCCGCCCGGTCCTCTTCGTCGAGGCGCGGGTCGTCGACGAGAAGGGGGAGGACGCTCCGGACGGAACCCCCGGCGAGGTCGTCTACCGCTCGCCCCAACTGTGCTCCGGCTACTGGGAGAAGCCCGAGGAGACGGCCGCGGCCTTCCGCGGCGGCTGGTTCCACTCCGGCGACCTCGCCGTCCGCGACGCGGAGGGCTTCCTCACCGTCGTCGACCGGGTCAAGGACGTCATCAACTCCGGCGGCGTGCTCGTCGCCTCCCGCCAGGTCGAGGACGCCCTCTACACCCACCCGGCCGTCGCGGAGGCCGCGGTCGTCGGGCTGCCCGACGACCGCTGGATCGAGGCCGTCACCGCCGTCGTCGTCCGGCGCGGCGGGACGAGCGCGGACGAGGACGAACTCATCGCCCACGCCCGCGAGAAGCTCCCCGCCTTCAAGGCGCCCAAGCGCATCGTGTTCGTGGACGCCCTCCCGCGCAACGCCAGCGGGAAGATCCTCAAGCGGCGACTGCGGGACGAGTTGGGCTGAGGCCGGGGCGGGCCGGGGGAGCCCGCCCGGCCGGGCGCCGAGGGCGACCGGGGGCGAGGACCGGCCAGGGGGCGAGGGCCGGCCGGTACGCGCCCGGCGCCGAACCCGTCCTCCTCCGGGCCCCGGGCCGACGCGGAGCGCGCCGGCCGGACCCGCGACGCCCCTATGCGCCACCGGACTCCCGCAGGTCCACGATCCGCCGGATCTTGCCCACCGAGCGCTCCAGCGACTCCGGGTCCACGATCTCGACGCTCACCGACACCCCGATGCCGTCCTTCACCGCCGCCACGATGGAGCGCGCCGCCCTCTCCCGCTCCTCGGGCGTCGCGCCGGCCCGCGCCTCCGCGAACACCGTCAGCGCGTCGAGCCGCCCGTGCCGGGTCAGCCGCAGCTGGAAGTGCGGGGCGACGGCGGGCGTACGGAGCACGATCTCCTCGATCTGGGTGGGGAAGAGGTTGACCCCGCGCAGGATCACCATGTCGTCGCTGCGACCGGTGACCTTCTCCATCCGGCGGAACGTCCGCGCCGTCCCCGGCAGCAGCCGTGTCAGGTCCCGGGTGCGGTAGCGGACCACCGGCATCGCCTCCTTGGTCAGCGAGGTGAAGACCAACTCCCCCTCCTCGCCGTCCGGCAGCACCTCGCCGGTGAACGGGTCCACCACCTCCGGGTAGAAATGGTCCTCCCAGATGTGCAGCCCGTCCTTCGTCTCCACGCACTCCTGAGCCACCCCCGGCCCCATCACCTCCGAGAGCCCGTAGATGTCCACCGCGTCGATGGCGAACCGGTCCTCGATCTCCCGGCGCATCCCCTCGGTCCACGGCTCCGCGCCGAAGATCCCGACCTCCAGGGACGTGGAGCGCGGATCGACCCCCTGCCGTTCGAACTCGTCCAGCAGCGTCAGCATGTAGGACGGCGTGACCATGATGATCTCCGGCCGGAAGTCCTGGATCAGCCGGACCTGGCGCGCGGTCATGCCCCCGGAGGCCGGGATCACCGTGCAGCCGAGCCGCTCCGCCCCGTAGTGCGCGCCCAGCCCTCCGGTGAACAGCCCGTAGCCGTACGCCACATGGACCTTGTGGCCGGGCCGCCCGCCCGCCGCCCGGATCGACCGGGCCACCACGTCGGCCCAGGTGTCCAGGTCCCGTCCGGTGTACCCCACGACCGTCGGACGTCCCGTCGTGCCGCTGGAGGCGTGGATCCTGCGCACCTCGTGCTCCGGTACGGCGAACATGCCGAAGGGGTAGTTGTCCCGCAGATCCGCCTTCACCGTGAACGGGAACCGGGCCAGGTCCGCGAGCGACCGGCAGTCCTCGGGCCGCACCCCCGCCCGGTCGAACGCCGCCCGGTAGAAGGGGACGTTGGCATAGGCGTGGTGCAGCGTGGCCCTCAGCCGGTCCAGTTGCAGGGCCTCCAGCCCGCCCCGGTCCAGCCGTTCCGCCGCGTCCAGCATGGCCGCCATCGAGACCCTTCCTTCCAGCACAGGAGACAGGTGGGGAGACAGGTCGCAGGGAGGCGACCGATCATTCGGTCGATCTTCCCGGGAGCAGTAATTCAGGCGGCCGGGGGTGCTGGCAAGAGGCGCGCGGAGTTCGCGGCCGATCAGCCCGCCGTGAACCCGGCCGCGTGGGTTCACGGGTTGCTGTTTGGATGGGAGCCATGCCGACCTTCGCCGCGTACGACACGACCCCGCTCGCCTACCGCCTGGCGGGGGAGGGGGAGCCGCTGATCTGCCTGCCCGGGGGACCGATGCGGGCGAGCGCGTACCTGGGAGACCTCGGGGGGCTCGCCGCCCGCCGGCAGCTCGTCCTGCTGGACCTGCGCGGCACTGGCGACTCCGGTGTGCCTGCGGATCCCTCGACGTACCGCTGCGACCGCCTCGTCGACGACGTGGAGGCCCTGCGCGAGCATCTCGGCCTCGACCGGATCGACGTGCTGACGCACTCCGCCGGGACGGATCTGGCCCTGCTGTACGCCGCCCGGCACCCGGAACGGCTGCGGACCCTGGCCCTCGTGGCGCCCAGCACCCGGGCGGTGGGCATCGAGGTGACAGATCAGGACCTGCGCGAGGCCGCCCGGCTGCGCAGCGGCGAACCCTGGTACCCCGAGGCCCTGGCCGCCCAGGAAGCGCTGCTCGCGGGAGGGCCCTTCGCCGAGCTGTGGCCCGCCGTCCGGCCCCTCACCTATGGCCGCTGGGACGGGGCGGCCCGCGCCCACGCCGAGGCGTCCGCCGGGCAGACCAACGCCGGGGCGCGCGAGCGCTACGCCGGGGACGGAGCCTTCGACCCCGCCGCCACCGCCGCCGCCCTGCGCGAGGTGGACGTCCCCGTCCTCGTCCTCGCCGGGGAGTACGACGGCCACCCGAACCCGGACCGGGCCGCGGAACTGGCCGCGCTCTTCCCGTGCGCCGAGGTCGCCGTCCAGCGCGGAGCCGGGCACTTCCCCTGGCTGGACGACCCCGGGGCCTTCGCCCGTACGGTGGCGGCGTTCCTCGACCCGGAGATCCGCACGGTCCAGGCGGGCGGGGTCCGGCTGGCGTACCGCGAGTGGGGCGAGGAGGGGGCCCCGCCGGTCGTCCTGCTGCACGGCCGGTCCGGCTCGTCCGCCACCTGGGCCCGGATCGCCCGGAACCTCGCCGCCGACCACCACGTGTACGCCCCCGACTTCCGCGGCCACGGGCTGAGCGACTGGCCCGGCCGCTACTCCTTCGAGACGTTCCGCGACGACCTGCACGCCTTCCTGGAGGCCCGCAGCCTGGCCGGCGCGACCGTCGTCGGACACTCCATGGGCGGAGTCGCCGCCTACCTCCTGGCCCAACGGGAGCCGGGCCTGATCGGGCGGCTGGTCATCGAGGACGCTCCGCCCCTCCTCCCGCTCGACCCGCCCCGGCCGCCCGCCGTCCGGCCCGAGGGCGACCTCGATTTCGACTGGCCCGTCGTCCCCGACACCGACGCCCAGATCAACGACCCCGACCCGGACGTCCTCGGGCGCTTCCCGGAGATCACCGTGCCCACCCTCGTCATCGGGGGCGGCCCCGCCGGCCACATCGACCAGGACCAGCTGGCGCGGATGGTCCGCGCGATCCCGGGCGCGGTTTCGGTCACCATCGACGCGGGGCACCTGGTCCACACGGACCGACCGGAGGAATTCCTCGCGGCGCTAAGGGAGTTCGGCCTCGTGGAACGGGCCGGCGGCGACATGCCCTGACCGAAGGCCGGCCCCGGCGGAGCTCGGCCCCGGTCAGCCCCGGCCCTCTGCGTCGCCACCGCCTTCGCCCACCGGTGGACGGCCTTGCCGCTGGGGTGTCGGGGGCGGTCAGGACGCTCGGCCGCGACGCCCGCGGCGGGCGAGCGCGTACCCGGGAGGCCTCGGAGGGCGGCCCGCGGGAACGGAGCCCCCGGCGGGCCCAGGAGGCGCGGCGGGCCCGCCGCCCGGCGGCCCGGGCCCGGCTCCGCGACGTGAGCCGGGACACGTACCATGGGTGGCATGTCCTTCCTCCGCCGCCGTAGTGCCGCAACACCCGCGGGCCCGGACTTCGACGTCCTGGCCATGGACCCCGGGGACTGGCCCGGCAACCTCGGCGCCGGTCTGCTCCCCGCGCCCGACGGCAGCTGCCAGGGCGTCTTCCTCCGCTACGACCTGTACGGCGGCCGGGGCCCGGCGATGATCATCGGCAACCTCCCGGAAGGCTCACCCGCCCGCGAGACCGAGGAGGGCCAGGTCCCCTTCGAGGTGGCCCAGCTGCTGCTCGCCCTGGAGAACGACGAGCCGATCGAGGTCGTCAGCTCCGAGGACGTCCCCGTCATGCAGGGCGACAACCTGCTGATCGTCCGCCGTATCAAGCTCTCCGAGAGCCGTATCTCCTGCGTGCAGTTCGATCGCAGCGACGGTGTCCTGGTGACCATCGCCAGCTGGGACCGGCCGATCACCGACGACCTGTACACCCTGCTCAAGCCGCTGCCCGCGGAGCTGTTCCAGCAGGGCTGAAACGCCCCTGCGCGAGGCCGTCCGGATCCCTCCGGGCGGCCTTCTTCCCACCCCCGGCGACCCCGCGAGGCCCGCAGCCCGCCCCCGCGGGCGGCCACGGCCCGCCGTGAGGTCGCACGGCGGGCCGTCCTCCGGCCGGCCGCGCCTCCAGGGCCCCTGCGGGGAGGCCCGGGAGGCGCGACGAAGCCCTACGGGGCGGTGCTGCCCGCCAGGGGCGCCATCAGCCGGGCCACCTGAGCCGCCGACGTGCCGAGCCCCGTGGGCCCGCCGAGATGCCACGGCGCACCGTGGACCTGGCGCAGATCCTCCTCACGGTAGCGGCGGCAGCCCCGGTGCCAGATCAAGATGCCCGCCAGCCAGTGCTCCAGCTCCCGCACATAGCCCGCCAGCGTCTCCCGCGCCTCGGCGCCCAGGCCGAAGTCGTCGTACATCACGGGCAGTTCGACCTCGGCGACGTGCCGGAACTGCCGCAGCCGCGAGTTCATCAGGTCGTGCACGATCGCCACGCCCGTCGGATAGTCCACGCCGAAGAAGTTCTGCACGACCAGGACGCCGTTGTGCACCTCGCCCTCGTACTCGATCTCCTTCTGGTACGAGAACAGGTCGTTGAGGAGGCACGCGTAGTCCGCCGCCGCGTTCTCCAGGGACCGCATGGGGCCACTGCGGTAGACCTCGTCCGGCACCCTTCTGCCGTGCCCCAGCCGGCACAGGCTCATCGTCAGGTCCGAACCGAACGTCGCCCGCCGCATCTCCACGTAGTCCACCGGGTCGGGGACGCGGTTCTGCGCCTGGTTCGCCAGCTCCCACAGCCAGCTCGCGGTCATCGTCTCGATCGCGGTGCGGAAGGTGCGCCGCGCCCCCGCGTCCATCGGGCCCGCCGTCCTGCTCCACAGATCGCCCAGACTCCGCTCCAGGGCGTTCACCGGCTCCGGCGTCCCCTCGCCGTCCAGCGGCATGAACAGCGACAGCCGCTCGTTCGCCAGCCGGGCCCCCGCCAGATCCCGGGTCCGCCCGTGCACGACCGGGAACCAGTCGTCCCCGTACGTACCCCAGGCCAGCCACCCGGAGGACAGGTCCAGCTCGTCCGGGGTCGCGTCGGGGTGGATGCCCGCCGCGCACAACGGCAGGTCGATCGCGCGGATCCGGTCCTCGTCCCAGATGTGCGAGCCCGGGACACCCGGCTGGGCCTCCAGGATGCCCATCCGCCGCGCCCAGTCGACGACCCGGACGCGCGCACCCTCCAGATGGGGGCTCAGCGTGGTGGTGAAGGGCAGGTCGAAGTCCGGGAGCAGCGAGGGGCCCACGTGCTGAAAGGGCACGTGGCTGTGGCTGCGGGCCCGCGCGGTCTCCGAGCGGAGGGTGAACCTGAGGGAGGCGGCGGACATGCCGAAGCCGGGCACGGCCTGGCCCGCGCCGCCGCCGTTCATGTAACGGCTGGAGCGCATGTGCCACTCGTGGCCGCCGGACTGCCAGTCCTGGAGCCCCTTGGCGTACGCCAGTACGGCGGCGGTCTGCGCGGCGTCCAGCCCCTTCTCGGCGCAGAGCGGGCCGAGTTCGGTCAGCGCGGTGTTCTCGAACTGCTGGAGGCGTGAGGTCAGCAGGTCGTTGACGGCCTCCGCGGCCTCCTGCGTGGAACAGCCGAGGAACTTCTCCAGCACCAGCACGCCGTTGCTGTTCTCCCCCTCGTCCTCCACCTCCCGTTGGTAGGAGAAGAGGTCGTTGCGCAGGTGCACCGCGTCGGAGAAGGCGTCCCGCAGCACCCGCAACGGCCGGGACGCGGCTACCGGCTCCGGCACCTCGGCGTTCGCCGCGTACTCCACCAGACCCGCGGACCAGGGCGCGCCGCCCACCTTGCGGCGCATCTCGATGTACTCGACGGGGTTGGCGATACGGCCCTCGTGGATGTTGGACAGCTCCCACAAGGACTCGTTGAGGAGGTTCTCCGTGGATTCCGCGAACCGGGCCCGCCAGCCGTCCGTCATCGCGGGAACCGTCCGGGCCCACAGGTCGGCGAGACCCGCCTCGACGGGGTTCTCCGGCTCGGGCGTCGCCGCCCCGCGCTCCATCGGCATGAAGGCGGGCAGCCGGTCCAGGTACCGCTTGCCGCCCTCCCGGTCGGGGGTGCGCTTGAACAGTTCCAGGAAGTGGTCGTCGAAGAAGAAGACCCACACGTACCAGTCGGTGACCAGGCTGAGCGCCTCGGCCGAGCAGTCGGGGTGGGTGTAGGCGCACAGGAGGGCGTAGTCGTGAGCCTCCAGGTCCTCCTCCTCCCAGATGCCGGACCCCTCCAGCATCCCCATGGAGCGCGCCCACTCCCGGGTGTGCGTGCGCGCCGTCTCCACATGAGGGTTGAGCCTGGCCGGATACGGGACGTAGAAGTCCGGCAGTGAGAAGGGCTGTGCCATGTGCGTCAGGCCTTTCCAGAAGCCTCCGCGCGGGGAACACGCGGACCGGTGGTGTCCGCGCAGCACTACCCCTCGGCCATACGGAGCACGCACGACGGTGATTAGTCACATCATCATGGGATCGCGTGTGCGTGCTCGGAAGGCGGTCGTGCGGGGGCCTGCCGCAGGCGGCCCCGGGGTGACTCAGTAGGCGGAGTCGACGTTGTCGATCGAGCCGTACCGGTCGGCGGCGTAGTTCGCGGCGGCCGTGATGTTGGCGACCGGGTCGGTGAGCTTCTTCGGGGTGCCCTTGACGTGGTAGGCGTCGAAGGTGGGCTGGATCACCTGGAGGAGGCCCTTGGAGGGGATGCCGTTGCGCGCGTTGATGTCCCAGTCGTTGACGGCGTTCGGGTTGCCGCTGGACTCGCGCATGATGTTGCGGTGCAACCCCTCGTAGGTGCCGGGGATGTTCTTCTTCTTCATGATGTCGAGCGACTCGCGGATCCAGCCGTCGAGGTTGTCCGCGAACTTCTTCGGCGTGATGGCCTTGCGCTCCGTGGAGCGGTTGGCGGCCTGCTTCTCGGAACGCGCCTGCTCGGCGGCGTTGCGGGCGGCGGCCTTCTTCGCGGCGGCGTCCTTCGCGGCCTTCTGCTCCGCGGCCTTCTCGGCCGCGTCCTTCGCCGTGGGGATGCCCGCCGCGGCGACCGGCTCCACGGAGACGGAGGACCGGACCGCGGAGGTCTGCGCTTCACTCGGACCGCCGGTGGCGGCTATGGCGGTGACGGAACCGGCCGCGACGAGCACGGCGGTGGCGATCTTGTGCGAGCGGGTGATGCGCAGGGTGGAGATGCGGGGCATGCGTGAGCTCTTCCTATGGGGGACGGGCTTGGCGGCCTTCGCGCCGCGTCGGCCGCAACCGGGTCGTGCGGGCCGCGTCCGCCGGTGGGCGATCGACGGCGGCTCGTACTCGGTGCCTGCCGGGATCCATGGTTAGCGGGCAGGGGCATAGGAAGCAATGACCGCCTTTACTACTCTTCATCGTGTTATGTCCAATTTATGGGCCAAAAGGGCGGTTCTTTACGCTGGTCGAGGGCCTTCGCGCCCACTACCCGCGGTCGTAGGTGACGTGGGTCTCGTGGCGGGCCTCACCCGGGGGGCGCTCCATGACGGCGCACGGTCAGCGCTCCGTCACGGAACGCACGACAGCGCGCCGCGGGATCCGGTGTGTCGGCACCGGCCCCGCAGCGCGCTGCGTCTTCACAGTGGTCTGGTCACTGCGGTCTTCGGGGGACGGGCCCCGGACCCGTCCCGTTCTTCCCGTCCCGCCCCGGCGCTCCCGCCGCCTCGTCTCAGCGGGTGCCGACGGCTGCCCGTACCGCCCGCCGTGCCATCGCGCAGTCGTCGTGGAGCCTGCGCAGCAGCAGTCGCTGCTCCTCGCCGGAGGAGAGCGCGCCGGGACGTTCGGATCCGGCGCCCGCCGAGGGGGCCTCGCGCATGGTGCGCTGGACCGCCGTCTCGTAATGACGGATCTCGCGGGTCAGCACCAGCATCAGGTTCACCAGGAACGCGTCCCGCGCCGCCGGTCCCCTGGACTGGGCGAGCTGGCTGATCTGGCGCCGGGCCGCCGGGGCGTCGCCCAGCACCGCCCACAGGGTCGCCAGGTCGTAGCCGGGGAGATACCAGCCGGCGTGCTCCCAGTCCACGAGCACGGGACCGGTCGGTGACAGCAGGATGTTGGAGAGCAGGGCGTCCCCGTGGCAGAACTGCCCCATGCCCTGCCGGCCGCTCGCGTGGGCCAGGCCGTGCAGCAGCTTCTGGAGGTCGTCGAAGTCACGGTCGGTGAACAGGCCCAGCTCGTGGTAGCGCGCGATCCGCGAGGCGTAGTCGAGCGGCGCCTCGAACACGCCGGGCGGCGGCCGCCAGGCGTTCACCCGGCTGATCGCGCCCAGCGCGGCACGGATGTCGGCCCTCGGCGGCGCCTCCGCCGGATGCCGGGTGAGGGCGGCGACCCGGCCGGGCATCCGCTCGATCACCAGCGTGCAGTTCTCCGGGTCCGCCGCGATCAGCCGGGGCGCCCGCACCGGGGGGCGGTGCCGGACGAACGCGCGGTACGCCGCTATTTCGTGCCGGAACCGCTCGGCCCACGCCGGCGAGTGGTCCAGTAAACACTTCGCCACGGCGGTGGCCCGCCCGGTCGTCCCCACGATCAGGACCGAGCGGCCGCTGCGGCGCAGCACCTGGACCGGGTTGAACTCGGGGCAGACGCGCTGCACGGAGGCGATCGCCATCCGCACCTGCGCACCCTGGGGCCCGGACAGGTCGATCCTTCCGCTGAGCGGTCCGGCGCCCGGCCCCGCGGCCCGTCGGGCCCGGCCCGGACCCTGCGCCGGTGCGCCGGCGTGAGGAGCGAGATAGGGCCCGCCGCTCCCGCCCATGGGGCGGAGCGGACGGGGCGGGGCGGACACGGAGGACGATGCTGTGTACATGGGCGATACAGATCCCTTCGCGCGCCGACAAGGTACGTGCGCCAACCCGGCCGACGGCCGGTCGGCACCCTGGGGAGTACCGAGGGCTGCCGGGCGGGGTGGCGCACTCCTACCTGACAACGGGTCACGGGTGGCAGACCATCTGGCGGACCCTGGCGAACCCTGGCGAATAGTCACGGCGCGTCTGACCAGGGGTTAGTGTCAAGTCAGCCGAGAACCTGGGGGCTTGACGTGACCGGAGAACCCAACACCCGCCTTTCTGACCTGTTCGGCCTGGCCGGCTGGTCCAAGGGCGAACTCGCGAGAATGGTGAACCGGCAGGCGGCGGCCATGGGCCACCCGCAGCTGGCCACCGACACCTCGCGCGTCAGGCGCTGGATCGACATGGGGGAGTCCCCCCGTGATCCCGTGCCCGCGGTGCTGGCGGCTCTGTTCACCGAGCGGCTCGGCCGTGTCGTGACCATCGAGGACCTCGGGTTCGGCCGACGCGGGCGTGCGGGGAAACGGCGTGACTCCGGGACGGAGAACGATCCCGATCAACTGCCGTGGGCGCCCGAGCGGACGGCAGCGGTCCTCACCGAATTCACGGGAATGGACCTCATGCTCAACCGACGCGGCTTGGTGAGTGCGGGCGCCGCGCTCACCGCCGGATCAACCATCGCCGGCCCCCTGTACGACTGGCTGCGCAACGCACCCGCTCCAGCGGCCGACGCTCCACGCGCCAACACTCCGGCGCACGCCGATCCCGCCGGTTTCGGCCGGTACGAGGCGGCGCCGGTCGGCTCCGAGGAGATCGAGGCCCTGGAGCACTCGGTCAAGGTGTTCCGCGCCTGGGACGCCTCCCGGGGCGGAGGACTCCAGCGCAAGGCGGTCGTGGGCCAGCTCAACGAGGTGGGCGGCATGCTCGCCTACCGCCACCCCGACCACCTCCAGCGCCGCCTGTGGGGCGTGGCCGCCAACCTCGCCGTCCTGGCGGGTTGGATGTCCCACGACGTGGGCCTGGAGCCCACCGCTCAGAAGTACTTCGTGATCGCCGCCCACGCGGCGCGCGAGGGCGGCGACCGGCCGCGCGCCGGAGAGGCGCTGTCCCGCGCGGCACGCCAGATGGTGCACCTGGGCCGGCCGGACGACGCGCTCGACCTGATGAAGCTCGCCACATCCGGCTCCGGCGACGAGACGCTGCCCCGGACGCAGGCGATGCTGCGCACCATCGAGGCATGGGCGCAGGCGTCGATGGGCCGCGGGCAGGCCATGCGGCGCACCCTGGGCGAGGCCGAGGAGCTGTTCACCTCGGACAAGGGCGACGTGCCCGCGCCCAGTTGGATGCAGATGTTCGACGAGGCCGATCTGCACGGCATGCAGGCGCTGGCCTTTCGCACCCTGGCCGAGCACGACCCCGGCGCCGCGGTCGTCGCCCAGCGCCACGCCAAGCAGGCGCTGGAACTGCGGGCCACCGACCGCCAGCGGTCGAAGATCTTCGACTACATCTCACTGGCCTCGGCGTGCTTCATCGCCGACGACCCCGAGCAGGCGGACCGGTACGCCCGGCTCGCGCTGGTGTCGATGGGGGAGACCTCCTCGCACCGCACCTGGGACCGGCTCCGCGAGATGTACCGCCTCACCGGCCGGTTCGCCGGACACACGGGCGTCCAGGCCCTGCGCGAGCAGATCGAGCACTCGCTGCCGCCGAGCCGGAAGAAGGCCGGGGGCGCCGAGATCTGATCCGGCGCCGCGCCGGTCCGCGTCCCCTCACACCCTGTCGCTGCCGAGCTCCTTCATGACCCCGCGCGGGCGACCAGCACGCACGCGTCGTCCAGGCGCCCGGCCCCGCCGAACACCTCGACGACGCTCCGGACGCACTCCTGTGCCGTACGGGCCCGGTCGAACCGGGAGGCGAGGGCGAGCAGCGCCTCCGGGCCCGCACCCCGGGCGCCGCGCCGTGCCAGGCCGTCGGTGTGCAGGACGAGCACGTCACCGGGGAACAACCGCACCTCGGCCTGCCCGTACGCGGCGGAGGGCGAGGCGCCGAGCAGCACACCGTCCGGCGGCGGCAGGACCCGTCCCGAACCGTGCCGGAAGAGCAGCGGCGCGGGGTCTCCGGCCTGCGCCCAGGAGAGAAGGGAGGTCCCGGCGTCGAAGCGACAGCACAGGGCGCTGCCCAGGACGGGCCGGACCGCCGTCTCCAGCACCTGGTTCAGGTGCCCCATCAGCGTGCCCGGTCCGACGCCGGCGACCGCCATACCGCGCAGAGCTCCCAGCACCATCGCCGTCGCCGAGGCGGCGGGGGCGCCGTGCCCGGTGAGGCCGCCGACGGTGAGGAGGGTGCGTCCGTCCGGGAGGTCCATCGCGTCGTACCAGTCGCCGCCGACGTGCCCGCTCGACTCGGAGGGGAGGTGGTGCGCGGCGATGTCCAGGGCGCTTCGGCCCTGCCGGGGGAGGAGCGGTGATCCGCGCCAGAGGGGAAGGACCGTTTCCCGGAGTTCCACCGCCATGCGGTGCTCGGTGCGCTCGGCGTGCTCCGCGTGCCGCACCGGGGGCCCGTCGCCGTCCACGGCCCGCCCCCTGCCCCGCAGCTCGCTGACGTCCCGCAGCACCGCCCACATCGAAGCGGTGCAGCCGTCGGCGTCGAGGACCGGCTCGCCCGTCATGTGCAGGGTGCGGGTGCGTCCGTCGGGGCGCACGATGCGGAACTCGCCGTCCATCGGCCGGCCGTCCACCAGGCAGCCGGTGACCATGGACGTCAGCAGCGGCTGGTCCTCGGGCAGCAGCACGGACGGCAGGTCGTCGAGCGAGAGGGGCGTGGACCCGGGGGGCCTGCCGAAGATCTCGTACAGCTCGTTTGACCAGGTGCACTCGTCGGTCAGGAGGTTCCACTCGGCGCTGCCCGCCCGGCTCGGCAGGGAACCGGCGCCCGGCGCGTCCGGGGCCGCCTCGGTCTCGGGCCGCGGGCCCTCGGCACCCCCCCGGGGCAGACCTGCCCTCAGCCGCTCCAGGTTCTCGTCGAGGTGGTCCAGGTGGCGCACGGCCAGCTCGCACAGGGCGCGCTGCCGGCGCCGCTGCGGATCGTCCTCGTCGAGGAGGACGGCGTCGTGCCGCACAGCGTCCACGTCCTCGCGCAGCCGGCGCGTCCGCCGGATCAGGGCGTCGACGGCGTCATGCGCGAGAAGCCGCGGGGCGGGGCGGTCCGCGAAGAGGGGGGACGGCATCTCGTACTCCGATACAGGCGCGGATGGGGGCCTGTCGTCGAACTGCCGCCTGCCGGGCGGGGACGGCAGTGTGACGACAGGCCCCAGCCGGTTCCGTCAGGTGGGCCGGTACCGACTGTGGCACAGCCCGCGACGGACCGTAAGAGATTTGGCGAGACTCGGAGCGATGTTGCTTTTGGCATATGCCAGAGGCTGGACGCGAAAGAATCCATCCGAACAGGCTTACGTTTAAAGGGAGTTGAGTGGCCGGCTGGAGGGGCGTGCGGGGCGGGAATGTGAGGCGCGATGGGCGCGTTACCTCACCAGAACGAAAACGAATCCCATTCCCATCAAGAGGGACGGGTCGTACGAGACATCGGGAGGCGCTCATGGCGCGCAGTGAGATCAGGCCCGTCGTCACTCTCCGGTCCACCGCCGGAACGGGCCGGAGCTACGCGACACGCAAGAACCGCCGCAACAACCCCGACCGGCTGGAGCTGCGCAAGTTCGACTCCGCCGCCGGGCGGCACGTCCTGTTCCGCGAGGTCCGCTGACCGCGCGGAAGATCCCTGCCCCTCGGTGTGCCACCGCCGGTCCGTCGGCCCGCGGTGAGGAAGGAACGCATCCATGAAGCCCCGCATCCACCCCGTCTCCCGCCCCGTGGTCTTCCGCGACCGCGCGGCCGGCGCCGCCTTCCTGACCCGCTCGACCGCCGACTCCGGCGAGCGTGTGATCTGGGAGGACGGCGACAGTTATCCCGTCATCGACGTGGAGACCTCTTCCGCGAGCCATCCGTTCTACACCGGTGGCCGACAGGTGCTCGACGCGGCGGGCCGCGTCGAGCGGTTCCACCGCCGCTACGGCGCGAGCGGGAAGCTCGGCGCCTGAGCGGACGAGTCCTGACCGGCGGAGAGAGCCGGAACGCGCGTGCCGTGGATCACGTCGGCCGGGTGTCCGGGAACACTCCCGGATGGTTTATCGTTCATCTATACGTGGGTGTGAGGGGGACGGTGTCCCCGGGTCTCACCTGTAGCCCAGGGGGAGGACCGCACCGCCGAAGCCCCCTGGAGCCCCCGCCGAGAGGCGGCTGGCCTTCGCACCCGTACACAAGCCGCCCCGGCTGGATTCCCCCGATCCGGCCGGGGCTTCCCCGTTCCCCTCCGGGCCGACCGCACGGCGGCGCGTCGGGAGGCCGCCGTGCGCCTGGGGGCCGGAGGCTCACACGGTCTCGTTCAGATCCTTGGCGTACAGCTCGATCGCCCGCCGGTACCGCTGGACGCCGGGGTCCTGACTGGTCGTCGCCGCCAGCTCCAGCAGCAGCCGCATCGCCTCGTGGTGCTCGCCCGTGTTGAACAGGGCCATTGCCAGGAACGTCCGCAGCGCCCCGTCGTCCGGAAACTCCTCGACGCCCCGACGCAGCGTCTCCACCGCCTGCCCGTACCGGCCGAGGACCCGGTACGTACTGCCCAGCCCCACCAGCGCCCCGCGCCGATCCTCCGCCGCGAGGCCCGGACCGCCCAGGGCCCGCTCGTAGTAGGGGACCGCCTCCGATTCCAGGCCCAGCGCGTCATGGATCCACGCCGTCCGGTAGGCCACCTCCACGTCGTCCGGGTACGTGGCGGTCAGAGCGAGCAGCCGCTCGCGCGCCTCCTCGGGCCGGCCGTCCTCGCGCAACCGGTCGGTCGCCTCCAACAGATCCCTCTTCGTGGCGGTACTCGTGTTCTCGTCCGTGCTCATGCGCATATCCTCGCAGGCGGGGGCGGACAACCGGACGAGTTTTCCGCTCCAAGGGCCGACCGGGGTGTGTTCCGGCCGGGCGGGGGCATCCGTCGGCCATGACAGCAGAGGCGAACCCCCCTGTACGCCGGGGGACATGGGTGCGGGTACTGGTACGCGGAGCCGTCCTGGTGGTGGCGCTGCTGGGAATGGTGGCGTTCTCCGTCCTGCTGGCCAAGGTGACGCTCACACCGTCGCCGGCCTCCGAGGACCTGGTCACCTCGAATCTCCGCCCCGGCCGTTCGCTGCGTCAGTACGCGGAGGACTACACCTTCCTCGCCGCGTGCAAACAGGCGGGCGGAAACCTGCTGCTGGGCGTCCCGTTCGGGCTCCTGCTGCCGTTCTTCGTGCCGCGCCGCCTGCGGATGATCCGCACCACGCTGCTGACGGCCGTCGTCATGGCCGTCGTCGAACTGATCCAGGGGGCCCTGGTCGCGGGGCGCGCCTTCGACATCGACGACGTCATCCTGAACACCGCGGGCGCGCTGCTCGGATACTTCCTCCTGGGCCGCCGGATCAGCCACCGCTACTACGTCTACACGGAGGACACGGTTGCTCCCGACACGTCGGGGGAGCCGGTGGCCGAGGCGGAGCGTCCCGCCGGCGCGGGGCCCGGGCGGGGGGCCGTCGCGAAGCCCGGCGCGGGACCGGATACCCGGCCGGCAGCCGCCCGTACCGGAACCGGACTGCGGGCACGGTTGAAGCCGGCGCCCACGGCCTCGGCGCGGGGCACGGGGATGAAGCGTCTCCTCCCCGGCCGGGGAGCCGACGGCCCGGACGGCGACGGGCGGCAGGCCCCCGCCCCGAGGAGCGCCCGCACGCTGCTCGACCGCTTCCGCCGACGCTGAGGCGGCTCCTGGGAGCGGCGGCCTTCGTCCGGCGGCCGGTCACCCCGGTCCTCGGCCGGAGGCCCCGGCCGCTGTTCGGGGCGACGGCGGCCCTCCTTTCTCCGCCGCCGCGGAGAAACGCCGGCCCAACCGGGCGAAGGCGTCCCTGAGCTCGTCCGGCCGGACGACCTCGATGGCCACGTCGAACCTGCCGAGCTCCGCGGCCAGCCCTGCCCACGACCAGGCGCCCAGAACCACCCGGCAGCGCCCCGCGCCGTACTCCTCGACGATCCCGTCGCGGACGTGGCCCGCCACCTCGCGGGCCGGGGCGTCGAGGACCACCTCGCCCTGGCAGGGCCACGCGCCGGGCTCCTCGGAGCCCTGGAAGCGGGCGGCGACGAAGGCCGCCACGTCGCCCCCGGGCGCCTCGCGCGGCGGGAAGCGGGGGCCGGTGGGGGTACGCGGATCGATCCGGTCCGCGCGAAAAGTCCGCCAGTCCTCGCGCTCCAGATCCCAGGCGACGAGATACCAGCGCCCGCCCCAGGTCACCAGATGGTGCGGCTCCACCCGCCGCACCGGGGCCGCGGCCCCGGCGGCCCCGTCGGCCGACGGGGCGTACGCGGGGGAGTAGCCGAAACGCAGCACCTCGCCCGCGTGCACCGCCGAGCTGAGGGCGAGCAGAACGCGGGGGTCGGCCTGCGGCCGGGGCGGACCGCCGGTGCGCTCCACGGCGGTGACCCGCAGGGCGTCGACCCGGTGGCGGAGCCGGGCAGGCATCACCTGCCGGACGGTGGTGAGCGCGCGGGCCGCGCCCTCCCCGATCCCCGCCCCCGTCGTGGCGGCGGTCCCCAGGGCGACCGCGAGGGCCACGGCCTGGTCGTCGTCGAACAGCAGGGGCGGCAGGCTGGCGCCCGCGTCCAGCCGGTAGCCGCCCTCGGGCCCCTTGAACGCCAAGATCGGATAGCCCAGCTCCCGCAGCCGGTCCACATCGCGCCGCACCGTGCGCGGGCTCACCTCCAGCCGTTCGGCCAGCAGCCGACCCGGCCAGTCCCGGCGCGCCTGGAGCAGGGAGAGCAGCGCCAGCAGTCGCGCGGAGGTCTTCGGCATGAGGCCAGTATGAGGCGGAGAAGAGGCCACACCCTGGCCTCTTCCCTTGCGAAGGTGGAGCCGTACCGCACGACGAGAACCACCGGAAGGACCCCGATGACCACGACCCCGCCCGCGGCCGCTCCCGCCCCCGACACCGAGCGAAGCGACCTGCTCGCCGCCCTCGCCGCCGCACGGGCCGCGCTCGTCCGCTCGGTCGAAGGGATCGACGACGGGCAGGCCGGTGAGACCCCGACGGCCAGCGCCCTGTGCCTGGGCGGCCTCCTCAAGCACGTCACGGCCGTGGAGGAGAACTGGCTGAACTTCATCACCGAGGGCCCCTCCGCGATGGACTACACCCTGCCCGAAGGCGTCACCTGGGACGACCTCATGGCCGGCACCGCCCGCGCGTTCCCGCAGTGGGCGATCGACCGGGAGAAGGAGTTCCGGATGCAGCCGGGCGAGACGGCGGCCGGGCTCCTCCAGGCGTACGAAGAGACCGCCGCCCGCACCGAGAAGGCCGTCCTCGCCGTGCCCGACCTCTCGGCGGCCCACCCGCTCCCCGAGGCGCCCTGGCACGAGCCCGGCGGCGAGTGGAGCGTACGGCGGGTACTGGCCCACGTCATCACCGAGACCGCCCAGCACGCCGGGCACGCCGACATCCTGCGCGAGACGCTCGACGGGCGGCGGGCGACCTGAGCAGGGGACAGCGGGCGAGCGGAGAGGAGACGACGCGGTGACCGTTCTCGGCGACCGGGCGCTCAACCGCGCCACCCTCGCCCGGCAACTGCTGCTCGACCGGGCCCGCCTGCCGGCCGGGGAGGCGGTGGCCCACCTGTGCGGCCTTCAGGCGCAGGAGCCGCAGGAGCCCTTCCTCGGGCTGTGGTCCCGGCTGGCCGCCTTCGAACCGGCTGCCCTCTCCGGGCTGTTGACCTCCCGGAGTGTGGTGCGCACCCATCTGATGCGCCGCACGGTCCACCTCGTCACCGCCGAGGACGCGCTCGCCTGGCGGTCCCGCCACGACGCGATGCTGCGCCAGCGCGTACTCGGGGTCTACCGGGACGAACTGAAGGGCATAGACCTCGACGGACTCGCTTCCGACGCAAGGGAGTTGACGGCGGACGGAGAGCCCCGTACGGCGGCCGAGATCGTCCGGGCGCTCGCCGGGCGATGGCCGGGTCCGGGGCCCCGCCCCCTGGGCGAGATGGTGGTCGCCGCCCTCGTCCCGATGGCACAGGCCCCGCCCCGGGGCCTGTGGCGGACGAAGGGCGGCGTGCGCAACGTCGCCCTCTCCTCCTGGCTCGGCCGTCCGGTCGACCCGCCCGCCTCCGACGGTTCCGATCCGGTCGGCCGGGCACTGGTCCGGCGCTACCTGGCCGCCTACGGGCCCGCCGCCACGGCCGACCTGCGCGCGTGGTCCGGTCTGGCCGGGCTGCCCGGTGCGGTGGCCGCGGTCCGCGACGAACTGGTCCGCTTCCGCGACGAGCGGGGCCGTGAACTGCTCGACCTGCCGGACGCGCCGCGCCCTGATCCGGACACCCCCGTCCCGGTGCGTTTTCTGCCGGCCTTCGACAACGCCATCCTCGGCTACCGGGACCGCGCGCGGATCGTCGACGACGAGCACCGCGGCCTCTCGGTCGCCGGTGAACGCGTGGTGCTGGTCGACGGCCGGGTGTCCGCCACCTGGCGGGTGTCCGAGGGTGCGGTGACGGTGGAGCCGCTGCGCCCCCTCTCCCGGGCCGACCGCGCCGCCGTCGCCGAGGAGGGGAGGGGGATGGCGTCTTTTCTCTCCGACGGCGAGAGCGACCGCGTACGGGTGGAGTCCTCGCCGCGCTGAGCACACCGGCCGCCGAAAGCCCCGTACCGGTACCGGTACGGGGCCGGGCGTCTGCCGGGCCGTACCGGAAGAGGACCATTTCGTAAGGGAGTTCGCCCGAGAGGTGGTGTGAGGCGGAGTGAAAGCGGCGGGTTCGGGTCAAACGCAGTCCATGACGTCCAGCGACGGAACCCCAGAGCCCGCGCCGCACGACGGCGAAAAACGTCACGCCCGCCCCTCCCGGAGATGGCCGAAGGTCCTCGGCGCCGGTGCGGCCGTACTGGCCCTGCTCTTCGCCGGGAGCAGGCTGAGCCTGTTCCCGGGGCTCGACGGCCTCTTCGGGGAGGAGACCCACGACCGGTCGGGCCCCGCCGTGCTCAAGTCGATCCAGGACATGAGCGCGTACGAGGCGGCCTCGGGCAACTTCCAGGTCGTCGTCGATCTGGAGAAGGACACCAGGTTCGTCCCCGACGCCCTGCGCGGCACCCGCACCCTGTTCGTGGGGGCCGGCACGGTCGACGCCTCGGTGAACCTCGGGGGGATCACCGAGGACGGCGTCGTGGTGAACGAGGACCGCACCGAAGCCGAAATCCGCCTGCCCCGCGCCGTACTGGGCAAACCGGCTCTCGACCCCGACCGTTCGTACGCGGTGTCCAAGCAGCGGGGCCTGCTGGACCGGCTGGGCGACTTCTTCTCCGACAACCCCGGCAGCGAGCAGGCGGTCAACAAGCTCGCCGCCCGCCACATAGCGGAGGCGGCGAAGGAGAGCGGGCTGACCGCCCGCGCCGAGAAGAACACCGCCGAGATGCTGAAGGGCCTGCTCGGCTCCCTCGGCTTCGACCGGGTCTCGGTCCGGTACACCGACGACCGGGGATGACCGCTCCGCACGGGCGGCCGGGCGGGGAGCGCGCGATCGCCCGTGCGGGCGCCGGGGGACGGCGGCCGACCGCACACCGCTTTTGACGCGAACGCGTCGCCGGACAGGGTCCGGGCCCCTGCTCCCGGTGGCCGGAAAACGGCACGGCGTGACACCCGTGGGTGATCGGGCGGTTACCCTACGTCAGCCGTCCTGATCGATCGTCAGTGCCCCGGGAGACCCCTGAATGAACCGCGTCAGCACCGTACTCGCCGCGCTCGGCGTCACCGCCGGACTGATCTCCGCCCCGGCGGCGAGCGCCGCACCGGCGTCCGCCCGCCCCGCGCCCGCCGCCGAACGCCACGAACCCTGCACCGGAGAGTTCCGCGACGACGCCCGCCTCGGCCCCAAGTGGCTGCCCAGCAAGCGGCTCGCGCCGGTCGGCCCGCTCCTGAAGGGCTACCAGCGCACCGGCGGCCTCACTCCGCAGGACTTCCTCAAGAAGTACTGGGAGGGCCCCGCCGACACGGGCAGCTGGAAGTACCCGCCCAACGACGGCTTCGCCGAGGTGAACGGCGAGATCGACAAGGAGCCCGTCAAGCTCCGCACCGGCCAGCGCCTGGACCGCTTCGGCTCGGAGTACGGCGGCTATCTGGCCCCGGCGGGCGACGCCTACGCCGAGCGCGCACTGCCTCCGCAGAACCTCAACACCCGGGACGCGGACACTCCGTGCGACTACCGCGTCTACAAGGTCGCCAAGCCGTTCTGGGTCTGGCAGGGCGCCATCGCCCCGTGGTTCGAGCAGCCCGGCGGCGGTCAGCAGATCAAGCTCGACGCCGTCTTCCTCGACCCGGGCGAGGGGCAGCGTCTCCATGTGAAGTGGCTGCTGGACCACGGCTACCTGACGCACGCGGGGGCGTAGCCCATGGACCGCCGGGCCCTGCACACCGCACTCGTCGAGGCGCACATCCCCGGCGGTTACTACTGGATCGAGGGCGTCCACGAGCCCGCCCCCACTCCGACGGACTTCCTCTTCGTCCGGCGGGGGCGGGGCGGGGGCTGGGAGACCGGTGCGTTCGAGCGCGGAACGTACGACGTCCTCACCCGCCATCCGGACGAGGCCGCCGCCTGCGCCCACCTGCTGAACCTCCTCGTCTGAAGCGCCCCGCTCTTTGCCGGACCGGCAAAAAACCTTGTCCGGGCGGGGCGGCGGCCGAATGATCGTGACCGGGCGGCCGGGCCTCCCGGCCCGGCCGCCCGCCGAAGCGTCACGACCGCCCGCCCCGGGGCGCCCCAGGAGGAACGATGCCCGAGCCCGTACCCGCCCCGTCCACGGACCGCGCCGGCCGGCCCTCCACCGCCCTGCCCGGCGCGACCCACCGAACGGTCGACGTCCCCGGCGGCCGCATCCACTGCGTCGAGCAGGGCGACGGCCCCCTGGTCCTGCTCGTCCACGGCTTCCCCGAGTCCTGGTACTCCTGGCGCCACCAGCTCCCCGCCCTGGCCGCCGCCGGACACCGGGCCGTCGCCATCGACGTACGCGGCTACGGGCGCTCCTCCGCCCCCGCCGCCGCCGACGCCTACCGCATGCTCGCCCACGTCGCCGACAACACCGCCGTCGTCCGCGCGCTCGGCGAGGAGACCGCCACGGTCGTCGGACACGACTGGGGCTCGCCCATCGCCGCGAACAGCGCCCTGCTCCGCCCCGACGTCTTCACCGCCGTGGGCCTCCTCGGCGTCCCCTACACGCCCCGGGGCGGCCCCCGCCCCACCGAGGGTTTCGCCGCCGTCGGCGGTGAGGAGGAGTTCTACGTCAGCTACTTCCAGACCCCCGGCCGCGCCGAGGCCGAGATCGAACCGGACGTACGCGGCTGGCTCGCCGGCTTCTACGCCGGCCTCTCCGGCGACGCCCCCGCCTCCGACGGCCACCCCGGCCTCTTCTTCGTGCCGCCGGGCGGGCGCATGGCCGACCGGTTCCCCGCCGGGAGGCTGCCGGGCTGGCTCGACGAGCGGGACCTCGACGTCTACGCGGAGGAGTTCGAGCGCACCGGCCTGAGCGGCGCGCTCAACCGCTACCGCAACGTCGACCGGGACTGGGAGGACCTCGCCGCCTGGGACGGGGCGCCCCTCACCCAGCCCTCGATCTTCATCGGCGGCGCCCTGGACGCCTCCACCGCCTGGATGTCCGAGGCCATCGCCGCCTACCCGAAGACCCTCCCCGGCCTGTCCGCCGCCCATGTCCTCGACGGCTGCGGCCACTGGATCCAGCAGGAACGCCCCGACGAGGTCAACCGCCTGCTGACCGACTGGCTGCACGGCCTGCGCCGCGGGGCGTGAGGGCGGCCTTCCGGCCTTCCCGCCGTCCCGGCGGTGTGTCGCAACCCGGCACCGCGGGCCGGCGGGGCCAAGGTGGGCGGATGAACACCGCAGCCATGCTGGCCGAAGCGTTCGACCGGATCGGGGAAGCGGTCCACGCCGCCGTCGAAGGACTCGCACCCGACGACCTCGACGCCCGCGTCGACCCGGAGGCGAACTCGATCTCCTGGCTCGTGTGGCACCTCACGCGCGTCCAGGACGACCACATCGCCGACGCCGCCGGAACCGAGCAGATCTGGCTCACCGAGGGCTGGGCCGACCGCTTCGCACTCCCGTTCGATTCGACGGCGACCGGCTACGGACAGAGCGCTGACGAGGTCGCCGCCGTCCGCGTGGAATCCGCCGGCCTCCTCCTCGGCTACTTCGACGCCGTGCAGGAGCGGACCCTGGGCTTCGTCGCGGGACTCGAGGGCCACGCGCTCGACCGCGTCGTGGACGAGAACTGGTCACCCCCGGTGACGCTGGGCGTCCGGCTGATCAGCGTCGTCGCCGAGGACCTGCAGCACGCCGGCCAGGCCGCCTACGTGCGCGGAATGCTGGAACGCGCCTGAGGGGCGGGGCTGCGGCCCGGCCCCTCGCACATCCGTGCGTAGTCCGTTCGGCGGTGCCATACTCGGAAGGAGTCAGCGGGCTGGACAGACTCGTCATCGTCCGAGAGGTGGCCGCCATGAACTGGGCATCGTGGACGACCAGCGGCGTCTATGCGGGAACCGGCGGAGTGCGCACCGAAGAGGCGGGCATCCTCAGCGGCGACCTCACGATCCATACGACCTGGTCCGACGGACAGGCGTCGGTGGCCGTGCAGTACAGCGGCTCCTCGGACTGGTTCACCCTCACCGGCAGCCCGGTGCCGTGCCCCTCCGAGGAGGAGAGCCGCTCCTTCCACCAGAGCGTGGTCGAAGCCGTCCGCTCCGGCGAGGGCGCGACGGTCCCGCCGGTCGGAGCGGAACCGGCATAGCGCCCGTCCGCTTGAACAGGTCCAGGTCGGCACAGGCCGGCCAGAGGACCGACCGCCTGCGGCACGTGTCGGCCGGCGGCAGGCCGCCGGTCCTCGACCGCGACCTCTGCAAGGCCCGCAACGTGGCCGAGCGCTGCTTCGGCCCTCTGAAGCGGTTCCGCGTGATCGCCACCCGCTTCGACGGACTGCCGCCCCCTGGGGCGGTTCGACCACGCTCCGTGGACCGGGGCTCAGCCGGTCATGAGATCCGGGCCGGTGGCGGTCGCGGCATCCGGAAGGATGGTGAAGACCTGGTCCAGACCGACGATGCTCAGGATGCGGAGGGTGTTGGCGGGGACTGCGGCCAAGGCGATGCTGCCGCCTCGCTCGACAGCCAGGTTTCTGGCTGAGATGAGGGCACTGATCCCGCTGGAGTCGCAGAAGCCCAGACCGGCCAGGTCGAGAACCAGCAGTTGCCCCGCCGCGACCGTGAGGCCGTCCAGGGAGGCGCGCAGTTCGGGCGTGGTCTCGTAGTCGAGGTCGCCGAGGATCTCCAGTACGGGACCGGTGCCGGCGTCTCGGGCAGTGATCGTGAGTGGGCTCATTTCAGGTCGTCACTCCTGGGCGCGGTGAACGGGGCGGGCACGCCGAGGGCCAGCAGCGCGGTGTCGTCGTCGAGTCCATCGCCGAAGGAGGCGAGCAGCCCTGTCAGAGCCGTGATCAGTGCTTGCGGGCCGCGCGCAGGCTGGGTGGTGGTGAAGCTGCGCAGGGCTTCGTCGCCATACAGTACGCGGTCCGGTCCGATGCGGGCCTCGGTCAGGCCGTCGGTGTACAGCAGGAGAGTATCGCCGGGGCACAGCCGGGCGCGGGCGGCGGAGAAGGCGGCCTGGGGAAGCACGCCGACGAGCATGCCGCCGGGGGTGGGGAGGTAGTCGGCACTGCCGTCGACGCGCTGGATCAGGGCGGAGGGGTGCCCTCCGGAGGCCAGGTGAACCTCGACGTGGCCGTCGGCGGGTTCGAGCACGCCGAATATGACGGTGCAGTAGCGCCCCTCGCCCCTGGAGTACCGGTCGTGCAACACCGTGTTCAGGGTGGTGAGGGCGTTGACGGGGTCGGGGTCGTGGAGGGCGGCGGCGCGCAGGGTGTAGCGGGCCAGCGAGGTGACCGCGGCGGCCTGGGGGCCCTTTCCGCAGACGTCGCCGAGGAAGAATGCCCACCGGTCGGCGTCCAGGGGGAAGAGGTCGTAGAAGTCTCCGCCCAGCAGGTCGGGGGAGGCCGTGTGGTAGTGGGAAGCTGCTTCCATACCGGGAACCGCGGGCAGTTCGGAGGGCAGCAGGCTCTGCTGGAGAACGGCGAGCGCCTCCTGAAGCCGGACGCGGTCGGCCTCGGCCTGCCGCCGCGCCTCCTCGGCCGCCCGGCGGCCACGCAGCAGTTCGGCCTCATAGGCGCGGCGGTCGCGCGCGTCGAAGACGGTGGTACGGATCAGCAGCGGCTCGCCGTCCTCGCTGGTCTTCACCTTCGAGGTGACCAGCACCGGCATCCGTCCGGCGGCTCCCTTGACGTCCAGGGCGATACCGCTGGCTTCGCCCTTCATCTGAAGCAAGGGGGCGAAGTGCGTCTCGTGGTACAGCTTGCCGCCTACGGTCAGCAGGTCGGTGAACCGCATCCGCCCCACCACCCGGGACCGTTCCATACCCAGCCACTCCAGCAGCGTGGCGTTGATCTTCGCGATGGTGCCGTCCATCAGCGTCGACAGATATCCACAGGGAGCCTGCTCGTACAGCTCCTCGGCGCTGTCCTCCAGCAACGAGGTGAACACCGCGTCGGTGGCATGGACGTCCTCTTCCTCGGCCGGATCCGGAACCTGGCCGATGCCGCACATCATCAGGCGGTTCCCACGAACTCGACGATCGCCGCGGCCGTGGCCTGCGGTGCGCTCAGCTGCGGACAGTGCCCGGTCGCTTCCAGGGTGACCAGCCGGCTGGCGGGGATGGCATCACGGACGTAGGCGCCGACTTCACGGGGGGCGATCACGTCCTGTCGGCACTCCAGGATCAGCGTCGGCGCCGTGACCGTCTTGAGGTCCCCCCGGCTGTCGGACAGGAACGTCGTGCGAGCGAAGACCCGCGCCATCTCGGGGTCGGTCGCGCAGAACGAGGCGGCCAGTTCCCGGCCGAGTTCCGGCCGGTCGTCGTTGCCCATGATGACCGGGGCCATCGCCGCCGACCAACCCAGATAGTTCGATTCCAACGACTCCAGCAGCTCGTCGATGTCCTCGGCGCTGAACCCGCCCCGGTAGCCCTCGTCGTCGATGTAGCAGGGCGAAGGAGCGACCATTACCAGCCGGGACAGCCGCTGCGGGGCCTTCGCCGTCGCGAGCGCCCCCACCATCGCGCTGACCGAGTGCCCCACGAACGTCGCGTCCCGCAGGTCCAGTTCTTCGACCACCTCCAGCACGTCCTGGACATATCCATCCAGCGAGCTGTAACGCCGCTCGTCCCAGGCCGAAGGGTCCGCCCGGCCCGAACCCACGTAGTCGAAGAGCACCACCCGGTATTTCTCCGCCAACGCGGGCACCACCAGGCGCCACATGTTCTGGTCGCAGCCGAACCCGTGAGCCAGCAGAAGTACCGGCCCGTCCATGCGACCGGTGACGGTGACGTTGTTCCTGCGACGGATGTCCATACCTGCCAGTCTCCCATTCCCCACCCCGCCCCCAGGCAGGAGCCCGGCTCCCGGCGCCCCCGCGGGTTCCTCACGGTCGGTCCGGGACCACGGGCCGGGGAGGCGTCTCACGGAGCGGCAAGGCCGGGGAACGCGAGGACGTGGTGGTACACCCCGGCCCTCGACCCCGCACGGCCATGGTGCCGGCGGGACCGGTTCATCCCGCTATGCACGGCGCACTGCAGGTGAGGGTCAGCGCCCCGGACAACCCCGCGCGCCCTACCGGTGGCCCCGGATGAGGGAAATGATGAGCGCACCGCATATGAACCAGGCGATCCGCACCCCTGTCCCTCGGCCAGGTGGGCATGCGGCAGAAGGAGTTCAGTGGTGTTGCTTCTCATCTCCCCGGACAGCGTCGAAGAAGCCCGCGATTGTGCGAAAGCCGCGGAGCACCTCGACATCGTCGACGTGAAGAAGCCCGACGAGGGCTCGCTCGGCGCCAACTTCCCGTGGGTCATCAGGGAGATCCGCGCCGCGGTACCGGCGGACAAGCCGGTGTCCGCCACCGTGGGCGACGTCCCGTACAAGCCCGGCACGGTGGCGCAGGCCGCGCTCGGCGCGGTCGTCTCCGGCGCCACGTACATCAAGGTCGGCCTCTACGGATGCACGACG
The DNA here is from genome assembly GCF_001905905.1 of Streptomyces sp. CB02366. Lineage (GTDB taxonomy): Bacteria > Actinomycetota > Actinomycetes > Streptomycetales > Streptomycetaceae > Streptomyces. The sequence continues at coordinate 141,906 of NZ_LIVT01000009.1, read as the reverse complement.
CCCGAACAGGGCATCGAGGTCATGCGCGCGGTGGTCCGGGCGGTGAAGGACCATCGGCCCGACGCGCTCGTCGTCGCTTCCGGCTATGCCGACGCCCACCGCATCGGCTGCGTCAATCCGCTCGCCGTGCCCGACATCGCCGCCCGCTCAGGCGCCGACGCGGCCATGCTCGACACCGCCATCAAGGATGGAAGCCGGCTGTTCGACCACGTTCCCCCGGATGTCTGCGCCGAGTTCGTCCGGCGGGCCCACGCCTCCGGCGTGCTCGCGGCCCTCGCGGGCAGCGTCACGCAAGCCGACCTGGGTCCGCTGAACCGCATGGGCACGGATATCGTGGGGGTGCGGGGAGCGGTCTGCGAGGGCGGTGACCGCAACACCGGACGGATTCAGCCACATCTGGTGGCCGCCTTCCGGGCGGAGATGGACCGGCAGGCTCGGGAGCACGTTGCCGGCGTCCCCGCCGTGAACTGACCGCCCGTATGCCGACGCCTGAGGCCGGCAGCCTCCCCGGGGGCCGGACCGTACATTTCCCCGTCGTCGACCCGGCCACCGGGGAGACCTTCGGTGAGGCCCCCGACCAGCAGCCAGGCGAGTTGGACGGCGTGGTCGCCCGCGCCGAGTCAGCCTGGTACGGCTGGCGCGCCGACCCCGCGGCCCGCACCGCGGCGTTGCACGGCGCGGCCGACGCCGTCGAAACGGCCGGCGACGGCCTCGCCCGGTTGCTCACCCGGGAACAGGGCAAGCCCCTGGCCGAGTCGTACGCGGAGGTCGCCCGTACCGCGGCCCGCCTGCGCTACTTCGCCGACCTGGCCCCCCGGACCCGCCGGATCGACGACGGCCGGCCTGTGCACAGCGAGATCCGCTGGCGCCCCATCGGACCCGTCGCCGCGATCGTGCCGTGGAACTTCCCCCTCCAGCTCGCGGCGGCGAAATTCGCACCCGCGCTCGCGGCGGGCAACACCGTGGTCCTCAAACCGTCGCCGCTCACTCCGCTCGCCACCCGGCTGCTCGGCTCCGTCCTCGCCACCGCCCTGCCCGAGAACGTACTGACCGTAGTCACCGGCCGCGAGCCCCTCGGCGCCCGCCTCGCGTCCCACCCGGGCATCCGCCACGTCACCTTCACCGGTTCGGCGCCCACCGGCCGGGCCGTCAACGCGGCGGCGGCGGCCTCGCTCGCCCGGGTCACCCTGGAGCTGGGCGGCAACGACGCCGCCGTCCTGCTGGACGACGTCGACGTGGACCGGATCGCGGACCGGCTGTTCTGGTCGGCGTTCCGGAACTGCGGGCAGGTCTGCATGGCGGTCAAACGCGTCTACGTCCCCGCCCGGCTCCACGCCCAGGTCGTCGAAGCTCTCGCCCAGCGCGCGAAGGCCGCCGCCGTCGGGCCCGGCCTCGACCCCGAAACCCGGCTGGGACCGGTCAACAACGCCCCGCAGCTGGCCCGGGTCGAACAGCTCACGAAACAGGCCCTGGCAGGCGGCGCCCGGGCGGCGTCCGGCGGCCGCCGACTGAACGGCCCGGGATACTTCTTCGCCCCCACCATCCTCACCGACGTCCCGTCCGGCAGTCCGGTGGTGACCGAGGAACAGTTCGGACCGGTGCTGCCGGTGCTGCCCTACCGGAGCCTCGACGAAGCCGTGGACGCGGCCAACGGCACCGGCTTCGGACTGGGCGGCTCCGTATGGGGCACCGATCTCGACCGGGCCGAGGCGGTGGCCGACCGGCTCGAATGCGGCACGGCCTGGATCAACCACCATGCCGAACTGTCCCTCGCCCAGCCCTTCGCAGGCGTCAAGGACAGCGGCGTCGGCGTCGCGGGCGGACCGTGGGGGCTCTACGGCAACCTCCGGCCGTTCGTCGTCCACCGTCCCAAGGAGGCGTGACGATGAGGTTCCAGGCGGCCGTACTGCGCTCGTACGAGGACCCGTTCACCGTCGAGGAGGTGACCCTGCGGACGGAACCCGCCGCCGGCGAGATCCTGGTCGAGATCGCGGGCGCGGGGATGTGCCGGACCGATCTCGCGGTCCGGCGATCCGCCGGCCGCAGCCCGCTGCCGGCCGTCCTCGGCCACGAGGGCGCCGGGGTCGTGGTCCGGACGGGCAGCGGCCCTGACACCGCCGTCAACGTGGGTGACCACGTCGTGTTGAGCTTCGATTCCTGCGGACACTGCCGGAACTGCCGCGGCGCGGCCCCCGCCTACTGCGACTCCTTCGCCTCCCTCAACCTCTTCGGAGGACGCGAGGAGGTACCGCCGCGGCTCACCGATGCGACCGGGAAGGCTCTGGCCCCCCGTTGGTTCGGCCAGTCCTCGTTCGCCGAGTACGCGCTCGTCCCGGCCCGCAACGCCGTCCGGGTCGACCCCGCACTGCCGCTCGAACTGCTCGGGCCCCTCGGCTGCGGCTTCCTCACCGGCGCCGGAGCCGTACTGAACACCTTTGGCGCGGGCCCCGGCGACACCCTGACGGTCCTCGGCGCCGGAGCCGTGGGCCTGGCCGCGGTGATGGCGGCCACCGCCGCCGGCGTACTGACCGTGGCCGTCGACCGGCACCCCCGGCGGCTCGCCCTGGCCGAACGTTTCGGCGCGATCCCCCTGCCCGCCGCAACGGCCGCCCTGCCCGAACGGATCCGGCGGCTGACCGACGGCGGCGCGCAGTACGCCCTGGACACCACGGCCTCGGTCCCGCTCATCAACAACGCGCTCCAGGCACTGCGCCCCACGGGCAGCCTCGGCCTGGTGGCGCGCCTCCACACCGCGCTGTCGCTCGAACCGGGCACGCTCGACCGAGGCCGCGGCATCCGCCACATCTGCGAAGGGGACGCCGTCCCCGGGTTGCTGATCCCCCGGCTGACCGGGCTGTGGCAGGCCGGCCGCTTCCCCTTCGACCAACTGATTCGTACCTACCCGCTGGCCGACATCAACGAGGCCGAACGCGACTGCGACGCGGGCCGCGTGGTCAAACCCGTCCTGCTCCCCGAGCGAACAAGCCGATGAGCGCGGCATCCCCCACCTCGGACGCGTCCCGTCCGACGAGCAGACACCCCGCACTCCCCACTCTCGCCAACGGAGGACACATGACCGGCCCGGCGCCGCAGCAGACAGACCTGGACGGCGTGGACGGAGGTGTGGGCCTGACCGCCCTCCTGGTCGCCGCGGCACGGGCGATCGAGACGCACCGCCACGACAGCCTGGCCCAGGACGTCTACGCGGAACACTTCGTACGCGCCGCCCCGGCATGCGACGACTGGCCGGTACGCATGGAGCAGGTCCCGGACGGGGACGACAACCCGCTGTGGGGGCGGTTCGCCCGCTACTTCGGCCTGCGTACCAGGGTTCTCGACGACTTCCTCCTCCAGTCGGCTCGGACGCACGCCCGCCAAGTGGTCCTGCTGGGAGCCGGGTTGGACACACGCGCCTTCCGGCTGGACTGGCCGTCCGACCTGGTGGTCTTCGAGATCGACCGGGCTGGCGTGCTGGCCTTCAAGCAGCAGGTGCTCACCGGCCTGTCAGCCGCCCCGAAGGTGAAGCGCGTCCCCGTACCGGTCGACCTGCGCGAGGACTGGGGCACAGCGCTGACCGCCGCCGGTTTCGACCCGGCCGTGGCGAGCGTCTGGCTGGCCGAGGGACTGCTCTTCTACCTGCCGGGCCCCGTCGAGACGTACCTCATCGACACGGTGGACAGACTGACCACCGGCGGCAGCGCCCTGGCCTTCGAAGCCAAGCTGGAGACGGACCTGCTGGCGTACCGCGACAGCCCGATCTACACGGCGACGCGAGAGCAGATCGGCATCGATCTGCTCCACCTCTTCGAGACGGGACCACGACCCGACTCCGCGGGCGCCCTGTCGGCCAAGGGCTGGTCCACCTCGATGCATACGCCCTTCGACTTCACTCACCGCCACGGACGAGGCCCCGTCCCGCAGGCGAACGACGCGCTTGAGGGAAACCGGTGGGTGTTCGCGCACAAGCCCCGGCCATGACGTACGAACCGCTCGCGACGAGGTCCGGACAAGGCCGGGCATCCCGTACCCGGCCGGGGCTCCCCGGGATCAGGAACGACCACGTGAGCGCAGGGGGTGAGGGCGGGGCCCCGCGGCAGGCCCCGCCCGGCGGGACGCACCCGGGCCGAGGCACGAGCGGGGGCGCGTCGTAGAGGCCGCCGCCCGCGTCCGGGACGGCGGGCGGGTTCCATGATCACGAGCGACGGCGCCCCGGGACAGCCGCTCACGAGCGGTCTCAGACCCGGGCAGCCACCAGCTCGTCGCCCGGGATCCCGGCCATGTCCGGAGCGTAGTAGTCCTCGATGCCGGCGGCCCATGTAGCCACAGTGATGCGGTCCTCGGCGTCCGGACCGAAGGCGTCGAAGAGCGCGTGGATGTTCGCCTTCTCGAAGCCGATCGCCGTCATCAGCGATGCGAAGAGCGGACGCTCGATCAGACCGTCCTCGTCGGGGTCGCCGAGTGCGGCGAGCGCCTGGGCGAACTCGGCGATGGTGGGGCCGAAGCGCTGGGGATCCAGCACGAACGGACGGAACTCCTCGATGGTGATCACACCGTCGCCGTCGGCGTCCAGTTCCGTGGCCAGCACCGTCCAGTAGCGGCGGAACGCGGCCCGGATAGCGGCCTTGGCGTCGTCGTCCGATGCGGCCGCCGCCCCCAGAACGCGGTCCGTCATGAGGTCGAAGTCGTGGGAGTCGATGACTCCGTTGTCGTTGGCGTCGAAGAGGGTGAAGACCAGTTCGACTCGCTTGGCGGCCTCGGTTCGCATGTCTGCCACCTGTCTTCTGTGGCCCGGTGATCCCGGGCCGGGCTCAATGAGTGCTCCTACGTAACCCTGTCGCGGGACAGGTGTGACGGTGAGACGGTCTCCGTTACCGGAAGGAGTGAGTCCGTCGTTGATCAGTTCGGGCGATCAGCCCGCGGAGTCGACGGCCAGGCGGGGAAAGGCCCGGTATCGGGCGCCGTTCCCGCAGCGGATGAGGAAACCTGTTGGCCGGCCGCAGACGAGCTGCGAAGATGCGCCTGTTCCCTCAGGACTGCCCCGCAATTCCCGGCGGGCGCGCGACGACGGCTACGGCACCTCGCCGCGTTGTCGGAACATCCCCGTACATCCGGTATGCGGATGCCCCTCCGCCTTGCGATGCACCGCATCCGACGCCGCGCGCCGATCCACCGGGAATCGCGGGACAGCCCTTAGCCGGAGGAAATTTGTTCGTTTTCGTGTGTGCGGGGTGCGGCGCCGACTTGACCGTCCCGCTGTCCCAGGTCGCCCTCCCGGTCCACGCACGTCAGCAGTACGGGAACGGCGCCCAGCTTCCGGTGCTCATGGAGCCGGGGACGTTTGCCGTGGACCCGGACCCCTGGGGCGGGCCGTGGCGGATGTGGGCGGAGACCGATCCGGGCGAGGCCGAGGCGCGCGGCGTCTACGCACCGGTCCACGCCCTGTCCGGCGGCACGCCCGGGGCGAGTGTCATCGCGCCCGGTGATATCCGTGGAACCCGGCTGATTCCTGAGAAGCGTGGCGATGCCTGTTGTGGCCTCGACGGGGCCGATGGGCCCAACATCGCCTGTGAGGCATGCGACCTCCCCGTGGGGGCCAGAGTCGACGACTGCTCGCTCTGGCAGATGGTGCGCCTCGGCTCCGACGTCGTGCACCGCCTCCCCGTCGACGGTATCCCTCCTGCGCCCCTCTCCTGGGCGGAGCTGACGGAGCAGGGGGAGAAAACGCCCCCGTTCGAGCCGATCGCCACGTGGGGAGGACGGCTGGGGACCCATCACCACTGGTCATGGAGTCCGCAGTGGGAGGCAGCAGCCGGCCATGCGCTCGCCCACCTGTTGGTCGCCTCTCAGGGGCAGCCGGTGAAGGTCCCGGACGGCCTGGCCGCGGACGTGTTCCAACGCGCGCTCGACGCCTTGCTGCCGGCAGGCGCCCTGAAGCGGCGCGCCGTCCTGGCCGGACCGGGACGGCCCTCCCCGGACGCGGGCGTCGACATCCTCCTCGTCCCCGTCCATCCCCGGACGGGCCGGACCTGGTGCCCCGCTGACCTGGACGCAGGGGTATACCTGGTGCCCCTGCCGCGGGGGGTGTGGCTGTGGCTGGTCTCTCCCGAACCGGACTTGCCGGTTCCCGCCTCGGGCCGCATGGCCCGGGACGTCCTCCGCGACGACCCGCTCCCGCTGCTCCCCAACCGCTTGTTCCGGGTTGACCGGAAAATCTTCCACCACACCTTGGTCCGGCTGCCGGCCGTGCGCAGCCCGTGGCTGAGCACCATCCTCGAAAACCTCACGCGGAGCACCTCGGCTGGCCTCTTCTAAGGGCTGTCCCGCCATTCCCGGCGGATCGGCGCTGAACAGTCCTGATGGATGAAATCAGGGCGCCGGGGACGGGTTGCTCGTGTGATCGCGGGCGGGACGGGGCTCGTAGCACACGAGAACGGGTAGCACCGATGCACCGGTTCGGGAGGCGGCCGGTGTCCGTCAGTGAGTCGGAAAGTTCACGAGTTGCGACAGCACCGACAGTCGGCGGCAGTTGGCCGTCTTCGGGCGGACCCAGACGTGCGTACATGCACGCTGCGGTCAACCCATGAGCTGATCAGCTTGTCATTCGGTTCGGCGGGAGCGGGCCAGCCAACCGAGGGCGATGGCGATCAGGCCCACCAGCAGGGCGACGTAGGCGCCGCCCAGCCCGTTGCCGGTACCGAGACCGCCGTCGGCGGTGGCCGCGACCGAGCCGCCGACGACCACGGCGATCAGACCTGTCATGAGGGCCGTGGCGGCCCCGTTCCGCCGGACCCAGGTGGTGATGTGGCCCTGACGGGCGGGGCGGGCCAGGGCCAGGCCGCCGTTGATTGCGCCGAGGAGGCCGACCAGTGCGGCCAAGGAGGCCCCGACCCGGCCGACGCTCACGGTGTAGACGCTCGCGGCGACCGGCTGGACCGAGGGATCCGCGGCCGCCGGTCCGGCGAGCGCGAGGCCGCCGATCAAGGTGGCTCCGGCCACGGCAAGCACAGTACGGACCGACATGAGGTGCTCCTTCTTCTCACGGGAACTGGATCACCCGAGCATGTCCGCCCCGCCCGTCTCCGGTCGTCCGGCGTACGCAGACACTTCGCGCTGCCGCGGACGCGGCAGGCGCCGAGCGTGTACTGCGTACGTGGTAGTCGATCACTCGTCCCGGGGCTGGATTCGCCCACGGGCGCCTCTGGCTAGGGTGCGCACATGGGTACAGGATGGTCCGGCGTCCCGGCCGGCGTGAGGGACTGGGCGATCGCCGTCGGCGTGGCGGCGACGCTGCTCCTCACCGGCTTGTCGGAGCGCCCCTCCGGCACGGGCCTTGCCCTGCTCGGCTGCACGTTGCTGGCGGCCGGCGGCCTGGCACTCGTCCGGCGCCGTCGGACTCCCGTTCTTGTCCTGGCCGTCACCGGGCTGTGCGCGGTGGGGTACCAGGCGACCGGTTTCGATGTGCCGGCCGTGGGGTTCCTGTTCGCGGTGTACGCGGCCGTACGGGAGGGACACCGCACTGTCACCGCCGTGGCGAGCGTAGCCGTGCTGGCCACGCTCCCCTTGGCGGCCCTGGCTTCGGGCCTGCACGACACGGGCGACGCGTTCGCGCAGGCCCGGGGCGCCTTGGAGATCGCCTGGCTGGTCGCAGCCGGCGCGGCGGGCGAGGCGCTGCGGCAAGCCGAGCGGCGGGCGGACGAGGCCGAGCGCACCCGGGAGGAGGCTGCGCGACGCCGCGCCGACGAGGAGCGTCTGCGCATCGCGCGGGAGCTGCACGATTCGCTCACCCACCAGATCTCGGTCATCAAAATACAGGCCGAAGCCGCCGTCCACGTGGCCCGCAGGCGTGGCGAGCAGGTGCCGCAGGCCCTGCTCGCCATCCAGGAGGCCGGACGCGAGGCGACCCGGGAGCTGAGGGCGACCCTTCAGGCGCTGCGCGACGACGATACGACCCCGCCGCACGGCCTCGGCCACGTGACGGTATTGGTGGAACGGGCCCGCGCCCTGGGCCTGGAGGCGACGCTGACGGTCGAAGGGCAGCGGCACGATGTCCCGGCCGCCGTGGGACGGACCGCTTACCGGATCATTCAGGAGTCGCTCACCAACATCGCCCGTCACGCGGACGCCGCCACGGCGTCCGTCCGGATCGACTGCCGTCCGGACGCTCTGGTGATCCGCATCGACGACGACGGCAAGGCCACGCCGGAAACCGCCCCGACGCCCGGCGTCGGACTGCTCGGCATGGGCGAACGAGTCACCGCCCTCGGCGGCCGGCTGCGCGCCGAACCGCGGCGCGGGGGCGGCTTCACCGTTCAGGCCGAGCTTCCCGTGGACCAGACGGCATGATCCGTGTCCTGCTGGTCGACGACCAGCCACTCATCCGCAGCGGATTCCGCGCGCTTCTCGACCTCGAAGACGACATCGAGGTGGTGGCCGAGGCCGCCGACGGGCAGGAGGGCCTGGCGCTGGCCAGGGAACATCTGCCCGACGTCGCTCTTGTCGACATCCAGATGCCGGTCCTCGACGGCATCGAGACGACCCGGCGCATCGCCGCAGCCCCGAACCTGGCCGCCCTGCACGTGGTCATCCTGACCAACTACGGCCTGGACGAATACGTCTTCGCCGCGCTGTGCGCCGGCGCTGCCGGATTCCTCGTCAAGGACATCCTGCCGGAAGACTTCCTGTACGCCGTCCGCGTCGCCGCACGCGGCGACGCCCTCCTCTCACCCTCGATCACCCGCAAGCTCATCACCACGTACGTCACCCAGCCGCGGGGCACCGGCATCGGCATCGGGCTGGAAGGGCTCACCAACCGCGAACGCGAAGCCGTCGCCCTGGTCGCGCACGGCCTGTCCAACGACCAGATCGCGGACCGCATGGTGATCAGCCCGACGACCGCGAAAACCCATATCAACCGGGCCATGGCCAAGCTCCACGCCCGTGACCGCGCCCAGCTCGTCATCCTCGCCTACGAATCCGGCCTGGTAGCCCCACGCGGTTCCTGCCGAACGCCCTCGTAGGCTTCACGATCTGTGCTCGACCCTGCCTTCGAGGAGGCCGGTGAGCCACCTCGGGAGCCTGCCCGACCGATCCCGAACACCCCGCCGCGGGAACCCCGGTGCATTCCGGACGAGCGCGGTGAACCGGCGGGCGGGCCCCCAGGCCCGGCCGGGGGCCCGTGCCGCGGGCAGAGCGCGTAACGTGGCCCCACGACTTCCGATGCCCTCGTGGACGCCCTGGTCCGCAGCACCTTTCAGGTGGTGGGCGTGCTCTCCCGCGTCGGAGCCGAGCGCGACCTCATCTCTCACCCAGCTCCGGCTTCTGGGCGTACTCCGCGACCGGCGCCCGCGCATGACCGAGCTGGCGGCGTTCCTGGGCCTCGACAAGTCGACCCTGTCCGGCCTCGTCGACCGTGCCGAACGCCGTGGACTGGTGGCCAGGGACAAGAACCCGCAGGACCGCCGGGTCGTCGATGTGTTCCTCACCCCGCCGGTCTGGAGCCGGCGGAGCAGGTGTACGGCGAGGTCCACCGTGCACTGGCCCCCGCGGGGGAACGGCTCGAACCTCATGACCGCGACGGACTGGTCCGGACGCTGCACGTCGCCCTGCACCCGGACGACCAGGGCCGTCGCGGACAGCGGGCCCACCCCCGGGCCGGTCTCCTCCCGGGGTGAGCCCGCGTCTACGGTGTGCGGTGAGTCGCGGGCCCCTCGGGCCGGATCGGTCCGGCGGTGATCAGTTCCACTCGCCGGTCATCTCAGGCGGTGTGCTGGTACGGCGGGTAGGTGATGTACCCGTCGTCGCCGCCCTGGTAGAAGGTGTTCTCGTCGACGGGCGCGAGGGGCAGGCCGGTGCGCAGGCGTTCGACGAGGTCGGGGTTGGCGAGGAAGGCGCGGCCGAAGGCGATCAGGTCGGCGCCGAGTCCCAGCCAGTGGTCGGCTTCGGACTTGCCGGTCTGCTCGGCTCCGCCGGGCATGGTGGGGCTGACGATCAGGGTGCCGGGCCAGGCGTGCCTGAGCCGGAGGAGGGCGCCCTCGTCGGCGGTGCCCTCCAGGTGCACGTAGGCGAGGTCGAGGCGGGCCAGTTCGGTCAGCAGGGCGGTGTTCAGCTCGACGGCGTCGTCCTCGAACGCGTCCCAGATGCCGCCTCCGGGCGACAGGCGGATGCCGGTGCGGGTGGCGCCCACGGCCTCGACGGTGGCCGCGGCCGCCTCGACGGCGAAGCGTATGCGGTTGGCGATCGAGCCGCCGTAGCGGTCGTCGCGCAGGTTGGCGTTGGAGGAGAGGAACTGGGAGATCAGGTAGCCGTTGGCGCCGTGCAGTTCGACGCCGTCGAAGCCCGCGCCGACGGCCCGGCGGGCGGCGTGCGCATAGGAGCGGACGTGATCGGCGACCTCGTCCGTCGGCAGGGCGCGCGGTACGGGCATCGGCCGGGGGCCGCTCGGTGTGAAGACGCTGCCCGCGCCGGCCACGGCCGAGGGGCCGACCGGCTGGAGCCCCGTGGTCTCCGGATGCGAGACCCGGCCGCCGTGCATGATCTGGGCGAAGACGCGTCCGCCGTTGACGTGGACGGCCTCGGTCACCTGCCGCCAGGAGTCCCTCTGTTCGTCGGTGTGCAGACCGGGCGTCCCCGGATTGGACTGGCCGACGAGGCTGGGATGGAGGCCCTCGGTGACGATCAGGCCGGCCGTGGCGCGCTGCGCGTAGTAGGTGGCCATCGAGGGGGTCGCCAGACCGCCGACGGCGGCCCGGACACGGCTCATGGGGGCCATGACGGTCCGGTTGGGCAGCGAGAGGCCGCCGAGACGATAGCCGCTGAACAGGGACGGCATGGGGGTTCTCCTCAGGTGCATGGGTGCTCCGATTGCCGGGGCGCACACGTACGCTAGGACCTGACACCGATGTCAGATTCAAGCGAAAAGCGCCGCAGGCTCCCGTGAGGCGTGTCACAGGGGGTGTGGTGGTGCGGCGGGGGAACGGAGTCGTCCATGCGGATCGGGGAGTTGGCGGACCTCGCCGGGGTGAGCGTGCGGTCATTGCGCTATTACGAGCAGCAGGGACTGCTCACCAGTACCCGCACACCGGGCGGGCAGCGCCGTTACACCGAGCACGACGTGGACCGCGTCCACTTCATCCAGGGGCTGTACGCGGCGAACCTCTCCAGCCGCACCATCGCCGGACTCATGCCCTGCGCCGACTCGCCGAGCGTGCACAACTCCGACGCCGCGCTCGAACGGCTGGCCCACGAGCGCGAGCGGATCACCGCACAGATCGAAGAACTCCTGCGAGCCCGGTCCACCCTCGACGACATGGCCGCCGTGGCGCGGGCCCACCGCGCGTCCCTGCTGCCCGGAGCCGATCGCACCGCGGCCGCTGCTTCCCGGTGACATCGGTGCGGCAGAGGTCCTTGTCCGGCAGCCGACCGGTGCTCAGGAAGCCGACGGCCGCCCGGTCGGCGCAGGCGGAACCCCTGCCGTAGAGGTAGTGCCCGCCGTTGTCGACGCCGACGTAGGCGGAACCCCTGCCGAGCGCCTTGTGCAGCCCGACGCCGCTTTCCCAAGGAGTGGCGTGGTCCCGGCGGTTCTGCAGGATCAGGGTGTCGCGCGATCCGCCCTTCACGACCTCGACCGCCGGCTCGGCCGGCCTGTCCCAAAAGGCGCACGCCCAGATGTTCGCGGGCGTGCCCGCGGTGAGCGGCCACCTCTCGCGGTCGGCGGAGGTGCGGGCGGCGTAGCCGTCGGGGCCCTCCGGCCACGCGGCGTCGCCGCAGGTAAGGGCCATGAACATGGTGGCCTGGTTGTCCGCCGGAATCTCCGCGGACGGGGCCGGAGCGGCGAACACCTGCTGGAGGACCTGGGTGTCGGCGGCCGTGGCACTGCCGTGGGACAGGTTCTCTGCGGCCTTCCAGAAGTTGACGAGCACGGGAAGGGCGTCGTTCTCCAGAAGCAGGGCGTAGGTCATGTTGCGCAGCATCGCCCCGTCCAGCGGCGGCGATACGCCGGGAAGCCGCGCCGGGCCGCGGTCGAGCCGGTCCGCGAGGGCGAGATAGGTGCGGGTCACCTCCGCCACGTCCGTGCCCGGTTCAAGGGCGTCCGCCTGTGCCGCGGCGGCGCGGGCGGTGTCGGGGAACCGGTAGGCCATGCCCCTGCCCCAGGTGTCCGCGACCTGGCCGGCCCACACCTTGGCGGGGGCGACATTGCTCTCCAGGGCCATCCGGTCGGTGCGGTCCTGGAAGAGGGAGCGGTACACCGCGCCGAGGCAGATGCCGTAGGACCGACCCCAGGAGGAGATCTTCTTCTCGCCGAGCGCCTGGCGGATGCGGTCCATGTCGCGGGCGGTATGGGCGGTGTTGTAGTACCGCAGGTTCTCGCCCGTCTTCGCGGCGCACCGCTCGGCCACGGCCTCGGCGTGCGCCGCGTTCTTCGCGATCGAGCCGTCCGCGGCGGAACAGGGGAAGAGCCCGGGCACGCCGGGGTTCCGCTCTCGCGCTCGGCCACGCGGGAAGGACGGGGGCGCGCTCCCCGCGCACTCCGCGGCATCCCCCGTGAGAGCTACCCCGGCTGTCCATGCGCGGGTGATTCGCGAGCGCCTGCGGCCTCCTAGCGTGGTTGCCAGGTCACCGCAGGGGTGACCCACCGCAGGGGAGGCCACCATGGGCACGAAGTCCGCCGTACGACACCGCGCAGGGCCCGGCTTGGACGAGAGCGAAGAGGGGGACGGCGGCCGTTTCGGCCGGATCCTGCGCTCCCCGCTGGGCTGGATGCTGACGGGAATGGCCGGCGTCGGAGTGGTCTCGGGGCTGACGGCCACCGGGCCCGGGCCCGTACCGGTGGTGGGCGCGGCCGCCGCGGTGGCCGTGTACTGCTATGTCATGCGCCGCGTGGCCCGACGCGCGACGCCGGAGATCGCCCGCTCCGGGGCAGGCCGGGAGGTGCTGCTCGGCGGTGCGATCGGGCTGGGCTTCATCCTTGCCTCCGCCCTGCTGATCACGGCGTTCGGAGGCTATGCGTTCGTCTGGGCGGGCGACGGCCTCATGTCGGTCCTGTGGACGACGATCGCGCTCCAGATCGGCGCCGCGGTCACTGAGGAGCTGTTGTTCCGCGGTCTCGCCCTGCAGGCCCTCGAACAGCTGTGGGGCAGCCGGGCCGCCCTCGTGATCACCTCGCTGTTCTTCGGCGTCGCCCACCTGGGCGCCGAGGGCGCGAACGTGTGGAGCGGACTGGCGATCGCTCTGGAGGCGGGCGCCCTGCTCGGAGCCGCGTTCCTGTGGCGGCGTAGCATCTGGTTCGTCATCGGGCTGCACTTCGCCTGGAACACGACGGAGCAGCTGCTCGGCATCCCCGTCTCCGGGCACGCCCCCGAGGGCCTGTTCACCGTCGACGTCCACGGCTCCGCACTTCTGACCGGCGGCGACTTCGGCCTGGAGGCGTCGATCTTGCCCGTCCTCATCGGAGTGGCCCTCGCCGCCACGATGCTCGTTCGCGCCCACCGCGACGGTGACGTCAGGCCTCGTCGGCGCGCGGGTCGCTGAGACAGGCCGACTGGAGGAAACCGCGGTGATGTCCCTTCAGGAACTCCGGAGGAGCGGGAGCGTCTTGCTGCTCCGGGCGTCGCTCGGCCGGTGGCGGGAGCGGGACGCTCTCGTCAAGGACGGCGTCCTCGCCCTGACACTGACCCTGCTGGCCTTCGTACCGCCCCTCTCCCCGGTCGGGGCGCAGATCGGCGACCTGCCCGAGCGGGCGCCGAGTGTGCTGAGCGGCGGGCTGGCTCTCGCCCAGACCGCACCCCTGACCGTCCGCCGCAGGTGGCCCGCGGCTTGCCTGGCCGTCATCGCGGCCGCGTTCGCCGTGCACCAGGCTCTGGGCTTCGCCACGACGTTCGCGAGCGTCGGGTTGTACCTGGCCCTGTACTCCGTCGGCGCCCACCAGGACCGGCACCGAACCGGACTGGTCGTCGCGGCGGGTGCGGGGTACGCGGTGCTGGCCGTCGTCCTGCACCGTTCCGGCTCACCGAACGGCGTTCCGGACTACCTCGCCTTCTCCTCGGCTCTGGCAGCGGCGTGGCTCGTGGGGAGCATGGTGCGTACGCGGCGGACGGAAGAGACGAAGCGCCGGCAACTGGCCGCCGAGGTGGCCACGACCGCCGAGCGGGCGCGCATCGCCCGGGAGCTGCACGACGTGGTCACCCACCACGTGACGGCCATGGTGGTCCAGGCCGACGCGGCCCAGTACCTGCTCACGTCCGCGCCGGAACGCGCCGGCGAAGGGCTGACCGCGGTGAGCGACACCGGCCGCAGGGCGCTGCGGGAACTGAGGTACCTGCTCGGTGTCCTGGAGGCGACCGGCGAGGCGGCGCCCACGGAGCCGGCCGGCGCGGGCCGGGCCCCCGCCCTGGGCCAGGTGGGGGACCTGGTCGAGCAGGCCCGCAGGTCGGGCCAGCCGGTCGAGTTCGGCGAGCGGGGCGAGCGGCGGCCACAGGGCGTGGACGTGGAACTGGCCGCCTACCGGGTCGCGCAGGAGGCGCTCACCAATGCCACGAAGTACGCCCATGGGAAGCCGACCCGGGTCCTCCTCGGGTTCGGCGACGACCACATCGAGATCGTGGTGACCACCGACGGGCCGACTGTCGCTCCGGTTGAGCGGAAGCCGGGCGCCGACGGCGGACGGGGACTGGCCGGGCTGCGCGCACGTGTGCGGATGCTCGATGGTGAACTGACGTCCGGACCGCGGCCCGAAGGCGGGTTCGAGGTCCGTGCCACGATCCCGTCCAAGCCCTTTCAGGAGTGAACCCCTTGAGCGACACGCCGCCTGCGATCCGTGTACTCGTCTGCGACGACCAGGCGCTGGTGCGGACCGGCTATGTCACCATCTTCTCCGCCCAGCCCGACATGGAGGTCGTCGCGGAGGCCGCGAACGGCCACGAAGCGGTCGCGGCCGCGCGCCGGCTGCGGCCCGACGTGGTGGTGATGGACATCCGGATGCCGTTGCTCGACGGCATCCAGGCGACACGGCAGCTCGCCGGCCCCGACAGCGAGAACGCGCCGAAGGTGCTGGTGGTGACCACGTTCAACGTCGACGCCTACGTCTACGACGCGCTGCGCGCCGGAGCGAGCGGCTTTCTCCTCAAGGACGCGCCTCCGGCGGAGCTGGTCAACGGCATCCGTACCGTCGCACGGGGGGAGGCCCTGCTCGCGCCCGCCGTCACCCGCCACCTCATCGGCGCTTTCGCCCAGCACGTGAGGCCGGCCGACACCTCCCGGCCGGCCAGGCAGGACATCGTGCACGCGCTGACCCCCCGCGAACTGGAAGTGCTCCAGCTGATCGCCGAGGGGCTGTCCAACGCGGAGATCGCCGCCGCCATGTTCATCACGCCCGAAACCGTCAAAACCTACGTGTCGCGCATCCTGGCGAAACTCGGCCTGCGCGACCGCGTCCAGGCCGTCGTCCTCGCCTACCGGGCCGGCCTGGTCTCCGGCACACCATGACCGGCACGGCGCCGTCCACCACCGGCTCCGCCGGACAGCCGCCCGTGGTACGTACCCGACCCGGGGGCTGCGCGATACTCCATGAGTGACTACACCGATAGGCCCCGTGATCCTCTTCGATGACGACTACTACATGTACGTCCTCAAGGACCGCGCATCCGCCGAGGCGTGGTGGGAGATGCCCGACGAGTACGCCTGTGGGTTCGACGCCCTCGCCAGGCCGTTGCGCATGACGGGCGAGCCGCATCGGGTCACCCTGGAGCTCAGTGGTGAGGAACCGGCCGAGGCAGACCTGCGTCGTCTCGTCGCCGACCACTGCCGGCGGTTCCTGCGAGGGCGGACGCCGCCCGGAGGTTCCGCCCTCTCGGAGTTCATCGCCGGGCTGCCTGTCGAGGACGCGTAACGCGAATCGGTTCGTCCCGACGCCAGCGGATCAGGAAGTGAGCCTGCGGTGGCAGAGGGTGCGAAGAGGCCGAGGGAGGCCCGGGGGTTTCTCTTGTCCAGTTCAGCTCCTGCCGGAGGCAGGGCGGGGCGGGTGATCGGTGAGCCACTGCTGGAGTTCCCGGTGGCGGAACTGGTAGGCGGTACCTGACATTCGCATCAGCCCCGCGGAACAGCACCAGTTGAGGAACGCGCCCAGCCGCCATGGCAGGGCTCCTCGGGTGCAGATCAGGAAGACCGCATAGCGGCGAAGGGGAGCGGCCTTGACCAGCGTGACAGCTGATCCGACGACCAATCCCATGGCCGCACCGCAGAAGGGGGCCGGATCGATGGAGGACGGCAGGAACGCTTCTATTCCTACGATCCGCATAGAGGGGGTGAGCAGGGGCTCAACGCTGCTCAACAGGAAGATCCCGAGCAGAGCGGCTGTGAAGCCGCTCGCGATCCCGGCCATGACGGCATGAGGCATCCCCTCCGCATGACGGTGTGAGGCAAGGCCGTCCCGGTGGGCTCACCGGAGGCTCCGTCCACCAGCCCGCCCAGGACGCCGCTCACGATTCCGCCCAGACAGCCGAGCACGAGGCCGAACTGCGCCAGAGCCAACGGGTTCTGGAACGTTTCTGTGGAGAGATCGCCCGGCTCCCCCCGCACCACCGCATCCCTGGGTACCTCGAGAAGGAAAAACAGGGAGTCGATGTCTGCCCGAGCCAGAGAAACCATGTACACCGGATACAGATAAGCCAGGGCGAGCGCGCCGCCGATTCCCCACTGGAGCCCCATCAGCAGCCTCCGCCCCAGCCCGGACCGGAATCGGCGCAGGCCACCGCGGGTCTTCAGCAGCCCCCATTCAAGGTGTTTCGGCACGGGCTGCCGAGCACGTGCTGCTGCCAGACCTGCGAAGACACCGAAAACCAACGCTGTCCCCACAACCGTGAGAACAGCGACCAGCAGGTACGTGAAAAACTCCCCGCGCGCGAGAGCCACTTGGTGACGTACGGCGAAAGATACTCCGGCATCGGCAGCGGCGAGGGGCGGGACGAGGCTGGTGGGCAGAAAACGGAGCAGGGGCAGGAGGGCGATCCACGGCAGGAGGGCCGCGCTTGCGCTGAGCAGGGCGTCGACCGCCCGCACGCGGAACCGTCCGGCCAGCGGCCAGAGTTCATGGAGCACCAGGTCGGTGCCGGGGCGGGCGCCGGGCGGCCCGGACGAGCCCGACGGGACGTCGAGATGGGCCGCGAGACGGGCGAGCCAGTGGTGGACGCGGGCGGCGTCGTAGCGGCGGTGGGGGTACAGGGCGGCGGCCGCGGGGATGAAGCGGGCCAGCAGATGGGCGTCGAGGTCTTCGGGTGTGGCGTGGTGCAGAAGTTCGGCGGGGTCGCCGTCGCGGGCGTACACGGTGGCCGCGAGGCACAGCCGCCACGGGGTCGACAGCGTGGTCGCCAGCGGGCCGGCCGGATCGTCGTGCAGGGCTGTCAGGACGGGTTCCCAGCGTGCGGGCGTGCCGGTCCGGGCCCGCAGATAGGTGCGTGCGTCCAGGGTGGGGACGGCGTCGATGCCGACGCGCGCGGCGTCCATCAGCCGGGTGTGCGGTGCCAGGGCGTCGTAGTGGGCGGTACGGCAGGTCAGGACGAGAGGGCCGGCGTCACGGCCTTCCTGGTAGGCGTTGAGGGCGTCCAGCGCGGCCAGCGCACGGGGGCCATCGGGGGGAGGCGTGCCGTCCGGCCGGGTGGCGTCCATCTCGTCGAGGCCGTCGAGCACGGGAAGCACCCGGCGGTGGCGGACGAGTGCGTCGGCTCTCGCCGGATCCCAGTCGTACACGTCGACGAGCCGGCCGGCGAGCAGTTCGGCCAGGGGGACGCGGGTGTCCCACTCGGCCAACGGCACCCGCACCGGCACTGGTTCGTCCTCGCCGCGCCCTTCGAGCAGGGCCAGCATCAACTCCAGGGCCAGGACGGTCTTTCCCGCGCCCGGGGCGCCGGTGACGACCAGGCGGCGCGGGCGGGTCCGCCGGTAGTAGGCCGCCACGTCCGGGACGGTCGGCGTGCCCTCGAACAGGCGCCCCGCCTCCGCGGGCGCCGTCGCGGTGCGGGTCGGGGCCGCCTGGAGGGTGAAGGCGAGATTGATGCGCTGCGTGTCATCACCGAGCAGCTGCCGCCACTGCTTCTTCTCGGAACTCTCGACCTGTGCCGCCAGAGTGGCCGCCCAGCCGCGTGAGAGGTTCGCCAGATCGCCCTCCGGCGCCCGGCGCAGAGCCAGAACTCCGGCCAGCAGCGCCGCGATCGCCACCGGTAGCCCGAGCAGCGCGGCCGTGTCCGCGGGGTCCGGCTTCGGGGCCCCTGACACCTGCCGGACCGCGTAGGCGAGACTCGCCACCAGGAGCGCCCCGGCGCAGCCGCCCAGCCACAACCACCGACGCCGGTGTCTGCGGCCCCCGATCCCCTCCTGTGCCACGGTTCACCCGCTCCCAACGGTGAGCACCGCACCGCGCCCGGGGCTCGTCGTCCAGCAACCGGGTTCCGGAAATACATACATGACGGGACCTTACAGGGGCTCAGACCGTGGCCCAGGGGCGAGGCGGCCGCCGGATTCGGTCCGGGAGGGGGTACGTGGAGCCGGATCGTTCCGCACGGATCGTGAAAGATCGCGGAGCCGCTGGTCCCGCCGCCGAAACAGCGGCGTCCGCATCGCCCGCACGGGAGCCGAATCCGGCGAACGGGGAGCGCCGGCGGCGGGGCGTCGGACGCCCCCGGCCACGGCTGACCGGCTACCGCCGCCTCCAGCACCGCTGCGAACCCCGCGCCCCGCGCCTGCCCGGCCTCGCCGCGACCCCGGCCGCTGTGAACGACTCCTCGGGCCCACCGCACGGGGCACGGTCTCAGCGGGGCGCGAAGTTCCGTACATAGCGGCGCTGCCAGGGAGTCTCCACCGCCCGCGGGTGGTAGCCGGAGCGGACGAACGCCACCGCCTCGTCGGCCGGCACCCCGTCCAGGACGGCCAGGCAGGCCAGCGCCGTTCCGGTGCGGCCCATCCCGCCGCCGCAGGCCACCTCGACCCGTTCCCCGGCGGCCCGGCTCCACACCTCCTGGAAGGCGTCCCGGGCCGTCGCCCGGTCCGCCGGGAGCCGGAAGTCCGGCCACCGCAGCCACCGGGACTCCCAGGGGACCGGGGGCGGGGTGCGGCCCAGCAGATGGACCGCGAAGTCCGGCCCGGGGCCCGGGGGCAGCGGATGGCGCAGGCCCCTGCCCCGTACCAGCCGTCCGGAGGGGAGGGCCAGGACACCGGGGCCGGAGGCGTTCCAGAGTTCGGTCACGGGGCTCAACCTAACGGCCCCGGGCAGCGGCTGTTATGCCGTTGCCCGGGGAAGGGGGAGACCTCAGGCGGCGACGGCGACCGGGGCGTCGTCGGCAGCGGCGGCTTCCGTGCCCGACGCCGTCCGGCGCGCGCCCTTGAGCAGGACGACGAGAGCGGCCGCCACCAGCGTCCCGGCGGCGACGGCGAGCAGGTAGAGGAACGGCTCACCGATCAGCGGGACGACGAACACCCCGCCGTGCGGGGCGCGCAGGGTGGCGCCGAACGCCATCGACAGCGCCCCGGTGACCGCGCCGCCCGCCATCACCGACGGGATGACCCGCAGCGGATCGGCGGCGGCGAACGGGATCGCGCCCTCGGTGATGAACGAAGCGCCCAGCACCCAGGCCGCCCGGCCGTTCTCCCGCTCGGTCTTCGTGAACAGCCCGGCGCGCACGGTGGTGGCGAGTGCCATGGCCAGCGGCGGCACCATCCCGGCCGCCATGACCGCGGCCATCACCTTCAAACCGCCCGGCGTCGGGTCGGCGAGACCGCCGACCGCGAAGGCGTACGCCACCTTGTTCAGCGGGCCGCCCATGTCGAAGCACATCATCAGCCCGAGCACGACGCCGAGGATCACCGCGTTGGAGCCCGAGAGCCCGTTCAGCCAGTCCGTGAGGGCGTTCTGCAGCGACGCGATCGGCTTGCCGACCACGATGAACATCAGAAAGCCCACGACCGCCGACGCGATCAGCGGGATCACCAGCACCGGCATGATGCCGCGCAGCGTCGCGTGGACCGGGAGCCGCTGGATCGCCATCACCACCGCCCCGGCCAGCAGACCGGCGACCAGGCCCCCGAGGAAACCGGCGTTCACCGTGAGCGCGATGGCCCCGCCGACGAAACCGGGCACCAGGGCCGGCCGGTCCGCCATCCCGTACGCGATGTACCCGGCCAGCACCGGCACCAGGAAGCCGAAGGCCGCGGAGCCGATCTGGTTCAGCAGCGCGGCCCAGCTGTCCGCCTCGCCCCACACGAAGTGGTCGGCCACCGACGCGGCGTTCGCTGTCCCGTAGCCGCCGATGGCGAACGACAGGGCGATCAGCAGGCCGCCCGCCGCGACGAACGGCACCATGTAGCTCACGCCGGACATCAGATACGTACGGAGCCGGACGCCGAAGTGCGCGTGGTCCGCGCCGGAGCCGTCCGCGCCCCCGAAGCCCTCCCCGCCGACGGCCTCGGGGCCGGCGGCGACCTCTCCGCGCTCCGCCTTGCGGCGTGCTTCGGCGATCAGTTCGGCGGGCCGGTTGACGCCCGCCTTCACCCCGACGTCCACCAGCGGTTTGCCGCGGAAGCGGGCCTTCTCCCGGACCTCCACGTCATGAGCCCAGATCACCGCGTCCGCGCCCGCGATCACGGAGGGGTCCAACTTCTCGAACCCGGCCGACCCCTGGGTCTCCACCCTCACCTCGACCCCCTCGGCGCGGCCTGCCGCGACCAGGGACTCGGCCGCCATGTAGGTGTGCGCGATGCCGGTGGGACAGGAAGTGACGGCGACGATCCGGAAGGGCGCGCCCTCGGCCGTCCCGGCGGCTTCCGGGTCCTCGGCAGGCTCCGCTTGGTCCCGCTCGCGCCCCGGTTCCTCTTCGGCCGAGGGCGCCGGGGCCGGCTCGTCGCCGCGGATCAGCGCGGCCACCGCCGCCGGGTCCGTTCCGGCGCGCAGGGCGGCGGTGAACTCCGGGTCCATCAGCCTGCGGGCCAGTCCCGACAGGATGGTGAGGTGGTCCTCGTCGGCCCCGGCCGGGGCCGCGATCAGGAAGATCAGGTCCGCCGGACCGTCGGCCGCGCCGAAGTCGATGCCCGCCCCGCTGCGTCCGAAGGCCAGCGTCGGGGCGTTCACGTGCTCACTGCGGCAGTGCGGGATGCCGATGCCCCCGTCCAGACCGGTCGGCATCTGCGCCTCGCGGGCGGCCACGTCGGCCAGGAAGCCGTCGAGGTCGGTGACGCGGTGCGCGGCCGCCATCCGCTCGGCGAGCGACCTCGCGGCGTCGTCCTTCGTTGCTGCGGACAGATCGAGGTCGACCAGGTCCGCGGTGATCAGCTCACTCATCGCGGTACTCCTTGCTCGGGGACCGCCGTGCGGCGGTTCGGAGGGACGGGGGCGGCGACCGCGAACGGGCGGGGCCCGTACGGACGTCGCGGCGTTGCGGGAGAGGGGGACGGTGCGGTGGAGGCGGAAGGCAGGGGGGTCATGGGGCGCGTTCCGTCAACGGCCGGTCCAGCGGGACGTCGGAGGTCGTCACGACCGAGGAGAGGTCGAGATCGGCCGGGGCGGGCATGAGGCTTCCGGCGAGCTGTACCGCCGCGGCCCCATGGGCGACGGCGGAGGCCAACGCCTCCGGACCCCGCCCGCCCGCGGCGAGGAAACCGGCCAGGGAGGCGTCCCCGGCTCCGACGTTGCTGCGGACGGCGGCCACCGGCGCGGTGGCGAAACAGGCGCCCCCCGCCTCCACCAGCAGTTGTCCGTCCGCGCCCAGACTCGCCAGTACGGACCGGGCACCGCGCTCGCGCAGCTCTTCGGCGGCCTTGAGCGCGTCGCCCACGGTCGCGAGCGGCCGGCCCACCGCCTCGGCCAACTCCTGGGCGTTGGGCTTGATCACGTCCGGCCCCTGCGCCAGCGCGGCGGTGAGCGCCGCGCCGGAGGTGTCCAGCGCGATCCGCGTACCGGCCCGGTGGCTCCGCTCGACCAGTTCCGCGTACCACCGCGGCGGCAGCCCGCGCGGCAGGCTCCCGCAGCAGGCGATCCAGTCCGCGGCCGGAGCGTGGACCCGTACCGCGTCGAGGACGCCCTCCGCCTCGGCCGGACTCAGCTCGGGGCCCGCCGCGTTCACCTTGGTGAGCGTGCCGTCGGGTTCGACGAGCGTGACGTTGACCCGGGTGTTCCCCGCGATCGGCACCCCGGTGGCCTCGATGCCGAGTTCACCGAGCAGCCGGATGAGCAGCGCGCCCTCCGGACCGCCCGTCGGGGCGACCGCGACGGTACGGCGCCCGGCGGCGGCGACCGCACGGGAGACGTTGACGCCCTTGCCGCCCGGATCGACGCGGTCCGCCGTGGCGCGCAGCACGGCGCCGCGGCTCAGGCCGGGCAGTTCGTAGGTGCGGTCCAGGCTGGGGTTGGGGGTGACGGTGAGGATCATGCGCGCACCACTTCCGTGCCCCGGCTCTCGATGGAGCGGGCGTCGTCGGGGCTGAGGCCCGTGTCGGTGATGAGCAGGTCCACATCGGCGAGGTCCCCGAAGCGGGCGAAGTGCTCCTGCTCGAACTTCCCGGAGTCGGCGAGCAGCACGACCCGGCGGGCGGCCTTGATCAGGGCCCGCTTCACCGCGGCCTCGGCCAGGTCGGGGGTGGTCAGGCCGCTGCCGGGGGAGAAGCCGTTGGTGGCGAGGAAGACCACGTCGGCGTTGACCTCGGCGTACGCGCCCAGCGCCCACGCGTCGACCGCCGCGCGGGTACGGGGGCGGACCCGGCCGCCCACCAGATGCAGCGCCACGCCGGGGTGGTCGGCGAGCCGGGCGGCCACCGGCAGTGCGTGCGTCACCACGGTCAGCGCCGTCTCGACGGGGAGCGCGGCGGCGAGCCGTACGGTGGTGGTCCCGGCGTCGACGATCACATTGCCCTCGACGGGCAGCTCGGCGAGGGCGGCCCGGGCGATGCGGTCCTTCTCGTCGGCGGCGACGGCGTCGCGCTCGGCGAGGTCGGGTTCGAAGCCGAGCCGGCCGGCCGGGATCGCCCCGCCGTGGACACGGCGCAGCAGCCCCGCCCGGTCCAGGGCTTTGAGGTCGCGCCGGACGGTTTCGGCCGTCACCTGGAACTCCTCGGCGAGCGACGGTACGTCGACCCGGCCGCTCTCCTGGGCGAGGCGGAGGATCTCCTGCTGACGCTCCGGTGCGTACATGTGGGTTTGCTTCCGTTCGATGCCCGACTGTGTGGTTTCGCGCTCACGTTACGTCTGCGGCGCAGGGATGTAAACATAATCGGGCAGGAATGGGCATGAACGGAGCGAAGGGTGATGCAGGGGTGGGAAGTGGGGGGCGCGGCTGGGTGGGTGCGCACGGCTGCGAGGGGCGCACCGGTGCACGGGTGCCCCCCCCGGGGTGAGCGAGGCCCTGGCGCGTACGGCGGTGGGCCCGGTCCGGTCAGGGCGTTTCGGGGGCGTCCTCGCTCAGGGGACGGGCGAGGAGCGGCGCCCCCGGCGCCTGGTGACCGCCGCTGGCGAGCATGCGGACCTCGCCCCGGTCGCTGATCTCGGCGCGGACGATCCCCGTCTCGTCCTCGTACACCGGGAAACCGCCCGCCCCCAGTCGGTCGGTCAACCGGACGCGGACCACGTCGTCCGCGGCGCCGGACATCTGGAAGATGAGCTCGTAGCGCTCGGTGTGCACCGTGTTTCCCATGACGGCCTCCCGGCCGGACGCAAGACGATACGGCCCTGCCGCCATTGTTCCGCACCTCGGGGCTCGCCGCCCGGGGAGCGACGCCCATCGGGCGGACCGGCCCGGTCGATCGGGTGACTCCGCCCGGTAGGGCAATATGACCGGAGGCTTGGGCGGTAGTCATGCGTGCATGAGACTTGAGCCTCGACGAACGAACAGTGCCTCCTCCCGTTCCCGCACCCTCAAGGCGGTCGGCGCCCTCTCCCTGGCCGCCGCCGCGGCCGTCCTGATGACCGGATGCGGCCAGAGCTCGGACAGCTCCACGAGCGCGAGCACCTCCGAGGCCGCGAAGGTCGTCCCGCAGAAGCAGACGACGTCGCCCTCGGCCACCGCCGAGCTGACCGAGGACCAGCAGGAGCGCAAGAAGGTACTCGACGAAACGAAGGTCAGCTTCGAGGACGCCGCCGGGACAGCCGTCGGCGAGGTCGCCGGCGGCAAGCTGGTCGAGCTGGACCTGGAAGGCGTGGACGACGACGACAACGGCCAGAGCCCCAGCCCGTCCGGCTCCGGCAGCCCCACGGGCTCGGCGAGTCCCACGGGCTCGGCCGACCCCAGCGGCTCCCCGAGCCCGAACGGGAGCGGTTCGCCCAGCGCGAGCCCCGGGACCGAGGGCCCGGTCTGGGTCGCGGACGTCGCGGAGAAGGACGGCACGATCCACACCGTCCGGATCAACGCGGTCGACGGCAAGGTGATCGAAGCCCGCGTCGACACGGACCAGGACGCCGACGACAAGAAGCAGACGGCCGGCCGGCTGGCGCAGGCCACCCAGACCCCGCAGCAGGCGGCCAAGGTCGCCACCGAGAAGAAGAAGGGGACGGTCACCTCCGTCGCCCTCGACGACAACGACGGCAAGGGCGTCGTCTGGCAGGTCGACGTGGTCGGCTCCGACTGGAAGAAGACGACCTTCGACGTGGACGCCAAGAACGACACCATCGTCCGCGAGGAGACCGACAAGGACTGACCACCGCCCTGCCCGGACGAGAAGGGGCACGCCGGAAGCCCGGCGTGCCCCTTCCCCGCGCTCCCGGCACTGTGCGTGCTCGCGGGGCGGCGGACGGCCGGTCTCCCCGGGGCCCGGGCCGCCCGTGGCGGGCACCGCGCGGACCACGGCCGGCGGACAGCCGGCGGACGCAGCCCTGGGGGCACTCGGGGAGCCGAGCGCTCAGAGCGCCCGGGGGCGGTCACCGCTCAGGTCCAGGACGTACCGTCGGCCGGGGCGGTCGCCGAACATGACGTCCTCCAGCGGCTCGAACCCCGTACGCTCCAGCACCGCGCGCGAGCCCGCGTTGTCCAGTGTCGTCTCGGCGCGCAGGGACGTGAGCCCGTACTCCCGGACCGCCAGGACGCAGATCTGCCGGACCGCCCAGGTGGCCAGCCCCCGCCCCGCCGCCTTCTCCGCCATCCGGTAGCCCAACTCGGCCGAACCGTCCCGCACCTCGACGAGGTTGACGCGGCCGAGGACGCCGCCGTCCCCGTCCTCGACGACGTGGAGGTGGTGCAGTCCGGCGTCCTGTTCGGCGAGCAGGGCGCGGTGGCGTTCGGCGAACTCGGCGAAGTAGCCGTCACCCCGGTCGGGAATGGACGCGGCGAAGTAGGCGCGGTTCTCCCGTTCGAAAACGAGCAGAGCCTCGGCGTGATCGGCACGCAGGCGGTTGATGGACGTCATACCGGGATCCTAGGGCGTGTTTCGAAGGTCCCCGCCTGCTCGGCGGCGTCCGGCAGGCGGCAGTGTGACGACAGGCCCGAGGGCCGCTCCGGGCGCCCGGAGCGGCGCCGGAGCCCCTACCGCCCGCCGCGCGAGCGGACCCGCGGGCGGCGGGGACCGGAACTACCCGGGGAGCCCCCGCTCCAGCGCGTGGGCCAGGCCGCGTTCGGCGTCGTCCGCCGACGCGCGCCGGTAGGCCAGCTCGTACGCGGAGTCGCCGGCGGCCTGCCGCGCCCTCAGCTCCCACTGCTCGCGGATCGCCCCGAGCTCCGGGGTTCCCCGGTGGGGGTGGCCGATCATGCGCCAGAACGTGTGCCCCGTACCGGAGGCGCGGGCGGCGGCCACCCCGTTCCCCTGAGCGGCGATGGCCCCGGCCAGCAGATCGAGACCGAGCGCTATGCCGAGGCTGTCGTGCAACTCGTGCTTGCTCGCGAGCATCGCGCGCGCGTGGCTTTCGGCATGGCGGGGGCGGCCCTGGAGCAGGTGGATGAGGGCGAGCTGGTGATCGGCGTAGGCGCGCGCCCAGTGCTCGCCGAAGCGCAGGCTGATCCGCTGGAGCCGCATGGCCTCCTCGTACGCCTCGTCGAGCCGGCCGAGCGCGGACAGGGCGAAGAGGCGTATCACCCGGCAGCGCAACTGCGAGGGCGCGGCGGCGGGGTCGCCCGGGTGGTCGCGCAGAGCGCGGTCGCTGACGGAGTAAGCGGTGAGCGGCCGGCCCATCATGAGATAGGTGAAGCTCACGGAGTGGGTCGCCAGGAGCACCGCCTCGGGATCCCCGTCGCCCTCGGCCGAGACCCGGCACTCCTCGCCGACGCGGCCTGCCGACTCGTGGTCGCCCTGAAGGGTCAGCGTGATGCCCAGGGCCCACAGCGCCCGGGTGCGGTGCGGTCCGGTGGACAGCGGCAGGGCGAGCACCCGCTCCAGATACGAACGGGCCTGGTGCAGGTGGCCGCAGCAGCTCCAGAAGAGACCGGCGCAGCCGGCCATCTCCATCGCCATCTCCGGGTCCTCGGCCAGCAGATGGTCCAGCGCCGCGCACAGATCCGCGTGGGTGTCGGCGATCCGGTGGTACCAGGTCACCTGCGACGGCCCGAGCCAGCCCGCGTACGCCTGGACGGCGACGTGGGCGAAGTGCCGGGCGTGCCGGTCCGCGATGAGCACGTCCTCGGCCAGCTCGGTCAGCCACATCGCGCCGTACTCGCGCAGCGTGTCCAGCATCCGGTAGCCGTCCCCGGTCCGCCGCAGGACCGACTGGTCGGCCAGGCGTTCCAGCGCCGGGGCGACGGCCGCGGCGTCCAACGGCCCGCCCGCGCACACGGCCTCCGCGTCCGAGGGCGTGATGGCCCCGCGGAAGACGGAGAGACGCGCCCACAGCAGCCGCTCCAGCGGCGCGCACAGCTCGTGGCTCCAGCCGATCGTGGTGCGCAGGGCACGGTGGCGGCGGGGCCAGACGGTGTCGTCGGTGAGGTTCTCCATCCGGGAGGCCAGCCGCCCGGTGATCTCCTGAGGGCTGCTGCCGCGCAGTTGGACGCAGGCCAGCTCGACGGCGAGCGGTATGCCCTCGAGCCGCCGGCAGATCTCGGCGACGGCGGCCGCGTTCTCGGGTTCGTCGAGGGAGAGGTCCGGGACCACGGCGGCCGCACGATCCTGGAAGAGGCGGACGGCGTCGTCGCCCTCGTCCCCCGCGGAGAGCGGGGGTACCTCGACGCACAGCTCGTCGGCCGTGCCCAGCGGCTCCCGGCTGGTGGCCAGCACCGTCAATCCCGGGGCCGCTTCGAGCAGTTCGGCCACGAGCTGCGCGCAGGGCCCCACGAGCCGCTCACAGCAGTCGAGAACGAGGAGCAGGCGCCGGTCGGACAGCCATTCGGCCAGCGCGGCCACCGGTCGGCGGTGGCTGTGGTCCAGGAGGCCGACGCCGTCGCAGACCGTGGTCGCCAGCAGTTCCTCGTCGTGCAGAGGGGAGAGATCGGCCCACCAGACGCCGTCCGCGTAGCGCTCCCGGGCACGCTCGGCGATGCGCAGGGCCAACCGGCTCTTGCCGACCCCGCCGCTGCCGGTCAGCGTGACCAGCCGATGATCTCGAAGTGCCCGTTCGACGCTGACCAGTTCACTGCCGCGGCCGACGAAACTGGTTGTCACGACAGGGAGGTTGCCCATCACGGGGCCATCCTGCCTCGCCGTGGCCCACCGCCTCCGTTCATAGCGAAAAACAGTCAGAAACGGCCGACAATGAACCCTGGCCTGTCATCAACTTGCGTAAGACGACAGGTGAGGAAGAGGAACAGCGAAGCCTCGGGGGAGGGCGGTTCCGCTGGTGCGTATGGTGCCGGCCCTGTTCGTGTTCTTGGCGGCGCCCGCGGGTTCTCCGGGGCCTCAGGCGCCCCCGGCGCCGAGAACCGCGGCCAGCGACTCCAGCGACCCCACCGGATCGGGGCCGACCGGCGTGAGGACGGTGTCGGTGACGCCCGCCTCCCCCAGACCGGCGAGGCGGGCGCGGGCCTCCTCGGGGGTCCCGGCCACCGCGAGCCGCGCCACCCAGTCGTCGGGAAGGCGCCGCCCGAACTCCTCGCGGCTCGTGCTTCCGGCCCGCAGCGCCGCCAGCTCGTCGGCGAACGGGAGCGGGGCGATGTGCGGGCTCCAGTCGGGCTCGCCGATCCACTCCAGCCCCGCCCGGGCGGCGGCCAGGGCGCCGGCCCGGTCGGGGGCGACGGAGGCGATGTTGTAGGCGACCAGACGGTGGCGGCCGGCGGGGGCGATGTGCCCGAGCGCCGCCCGCGCGTACTCGGGGGAGACCGGCTCCGCGAGGACCGTCCCGTCGGCCACCTCGCCGGAGACGGCGAGGGACTTGGGGCCCCGGACGCCCGTCAGGATGTCGGGCACCACGTCGGGCAGCGCGCTCGGGTCGAGCTGTACGCCGTCGAGGCGCACGTACCGGCCGTGCCGCCGGGTGAGTTCGCCGCGCAGCAGCGCCCGCAGGGCGTCGACGTACTCGCGGAGGAGGGTGAGCGGGCTTCGGGGCCACTGGCCGACGCTGCGCATCCAGTGGGGCATGCCGTGACCCACCGCCACGTCGACCCGGCCGGGGAAGAGCTGGGCCAGGGACGCGATCTCCAGCGCCGCGAACGCCACGTTGCGGGCCCCGGCGGGCAGCAGCCCGATGCCGACCCGGATCCGGTCGGTGGAGGCCAGGACGGCGGCCGCCTGCGCGACCCCTCCACGGAAACCGAGGTCCTCGACCACCCACACCGCGTCGAACCCCAGCGCCTCGGCCCGGCGCGCGTACGGGAGGATCCGCTCGACGGGCAGGTCCCGCGGCAGCAGAACGCCCACGGTCGGTCCGGTCACGCGGGCGGCGTCGGCAGCGGGGGAACGCACAGGTGCTCTCCTTCGGTCGGCGGGCCGGGCGGCGGGTGCGATCACACCCGCCCGCCGACGCCCGTCCCACGACGATAGCGAAGCGGCGACGGCCGCCGGGAGGCGGGACACCCGCCGGACACCAGGCGCCGGGCCCTGCCCGAAAGAGGTCGTCGCGGCGGTCGGAGGGCGTGGTGCCGCCCCTGCGGCGCGGCGGCCGGAGAGGTGTTGTCGTACCCCTGCGCTACGTTGCTGGCATGACGCAATTCGTACTCGTGGCGGGGGCCTGGCTCGGCGCGTGGGCCTGGCGCGATGTGGTGCCCGACCTGCGCGCGGCCGGGCACGGAGTCCACCCGCTGACCCTGTCCGGCCTCGCGGAGAAACGGGGAGCGGCGGCGGGACAGCGGACGCACGTCCAGGACATCCTCGACGAGGTCGAACGCCTCGGCCTGCGCGAGGTGGTCCTGGTCGGGCACAGCTACTCCGGCATCCCGGTCGGCCAGGCGGCCGAACGGCTCGGCGACCGCCTCGCCCACGTCGTCTTCGTCGACTCCGACGTCCCGGTGGACGGCGAGTCCTTCGTCTCCGGCTGGCCGGCCGGCGGGGCGGGCGTGGAGGCGTCCATCGCCGCCAACGGCGGTCTCTGGCCGCCGCCCGCCCCCGCCGACTGCGCGGGCCAGGGTCTCGACGACGAACAGATCGCCCGGATGCTCGACGGGGCGACACCGCACCCCGGCGCCACCCTCACCGAACCCGCCGCGCTGACCCGCCCGCTGAGCCTGCTGCCGGCGACGTACGTCAGGTGCCTGCTCGACCAGCCCGAGCCGAGCCCCGCCGTCGCCGCGCTGCTGACGAGCGAGCGATGGGAGTCGGCCACCCTGGACACCGGGCACTGGCCGATGTTCTCGCAGCCGCGCGAACTCGCCCGGATCCTGCTCGACGCCGCGGGAAAGGGGGCCTGACGATGCCGACCTCACCCGGCCCCGAGCGGCACACGTCGCACGAAGCGGCCACGGAACACCCGGAGATCACCTACATCGGCTGCGCCCGGTGCGGGACTCTGATCGCCGGCCTCGACGGGCGTTACGCCTGTTCGGGCTGCGGATGGGTCAACGAGTGGACCGAGGGCCACCGGCCGCTGCCGGGCTCCCGGCGCCGCCGCACCTGAGCCTCCCCCCGCCTCGCGGGGCCCGCCCGTCCCCCTCTGCGGCCAGCGCACCGCACGCGCCCTCCACCGCTCCCGGACCTCCGGGGCCCGTTCCCCTTCGCCGCTCCCGCCGCCCCGGCCCGCGCCGGGGCGGCGCCGACCCATGTCCGACCACCCGGCGGCCGCCAGGCCGTAGAGGAGAGCACGCCATGTCCGACCCGCGCGACGCCGGGACCGTCCGCACCTCCCTGGCCGAGATCGCCTCGCTGCTCGCCCCCGCGCACCCCGGGGTGGCCGATGAGGTGCTCCGCGCACACGACGACCCGAACGGCTATGTGAGCGCCTTCGAGGACCGCCTGGAGGAACGGGGCATCGACGAGCCGGTGGACAACCTCCCCTGGATCGCGCTCATCGACGCGCTCGCCGCCCGCGGGCTGCTCGCGGAGTTCGACTGGAAGGAGGGCGCGGAGGAGGTCCGCGCCCAGCTGAGGGCGCTCGAATCGCGGCCTTCCCCGGACCCGTGGACGCTCTCCGAGCCCGCGGGGACGTCCCTGCCGACCTACGACTTCCTGCACGCCTGCGGCCGCCGCTACCGCGAGATCGGCGCGGCCCTGGCCGTCCTCGACATCGACTCCGACTGCTACCCGGTGGTGGGCCTGAGAGCGGCCCGTGCCGACGAGCTGACCGCGCTCGCCGGCCGGGCCGGCTTCCCCGTGGAGCACCTGGGCGCCGCCGGCCCCGGGCAGTGACGGGGTACGCCCCGCACTCCCGCCGCAGGCGGGACGGGCCGCCGTTCCACCAGGTGCGGCGGGGGTCCGCGCGCCGGAACCGAATCGCGACCGCCGCCGCCCACCACGTACACTCGCCCCCGCCTCCGCCGACCGGCGTAGGCTTCCGCACCCGACCGACGGAGAAACGAACTGTATGAGCTCCGCAGACAGCACCGAAGCACCGATCTACGCCGGACTCGTGGAGGAACAGGGCGACGTGCCCGCCGAAGTGCGCCGGGTGGCCGAGGAGGTCCTGCGCGAGGCCGGCCGCGCCATCGACTTCGGCGCCCCCAGAACGACGGCCGCGGCCCGTTAGGAGCCGTCGCGGGGATCACGGCCGGTCCTTCCCCGGCCCCGACCGGCAGGGCGCCCCTGGGGCGAGCCGGAACCCCGGTCCGCAGCCGCCCGAGGGCGGAACCGACCAGCACCGGACGATGAGCGTCCTGCGATCATCGCCACATTCTTGCGTTCGTGGCGCTCCGGTCGGCTGAGCGACCGGCGCAAGCGGAAGCGGGTGAGGCCGCGGCAGGCCGGGCGTCCGACGACGCCCGCGGCCACCGCGGCCCCCGCCCGGAACCGCCGTCGCGACCGCCCGCGGCGGCCGTGCTCCGGTGAGCGGTCCACGCAGTCGCGTGGAGAGCGCTCCCAGCCGGCCGCCGCGGGGCGCGTGCCCCCGCACGTGACCGGCCCCTCCCGCACCGGCGGACCGCCGGCCGTCGCGACCACCGCCCCCCGGTCCGTCCACCGCGTCAGCGGTCAACGGGCAGGGGCGGCCGCACGCCGGTCGGGCTCGCGCGTCGCCCCGCCGGAGCCCGGTCCGCACCCGGCGTCCCACCGCCCGGGCGTCACTGGAGGATCGCCCCCTGGCGACTGAGTATCCGCACTCAGGTCCCGCGCCCCGGCCGCCGCGACGATGAGGACACGACGGGGACGAGCCGAAAGCGGCGGCCCCGCCGCCGCCCCGCCGCCCGCGGGCGGCCCCCGCCCGCCGGACCCCCGGGAGAGCCGTGCTCAGCCGTATCGCAGCCGCCGTCGTCCCCTCGCTCGGACACCTCACGGTCACGTCCGACCACGCCACGGCCCCGGCCGCGGGCAGCATCATCGTGGCCAACCACACCTCCCTGGCCGACCCGGGCATCGTGCTCGCCGCCCTGCGCCGCCTGGGCGTCGAGCCCGTGGTCATGGCCGCCGCCGGCCTCTGGCGCGTCCCGGTCCTCGGCCGTCTCCTGGAACGCGGCGGCCATGTACCCGTGCACCGCGGCACCGACCGGGCGGCGAGCGCGCTCGACACGGCGGCGCTCGCGCTCGGGAACGGCCGCCATCTGCTGATCTACGGCGAAGGCCGGCTGCCCTGCCGCACCGACGCGGCGGAGGCTCCGCCCGAGGTCTTCCGCAGTGGACTCGCCCGCCTCGCACACGTCTCCGGAGCGCCTGTCGTACCGCTCGGCCAGGCGGGGGCCCGCCGGGTCAGCTCGGGCCCGTGCGTCAAGCAGATCTCCGGCTTCCTCACCGCCCCGGCCCGCCGCCCCCGGCTCCACGTCCACATCGGGGCCCCGCTGCGCCTGCCTGCGGAGGTCGGTGCGGCGACCGCCGCGGCCCGCGCCGCCGTCACCGCCGCCTGGCGCACCGCCGCGCACCGGATCGGCGAACCCGTGCCGCTCGCGGGCAGCGCGGAACAGCCGTGAGCCAGGGCCTCTGGCCGGGGGCTGGCGGCGGGTCCGGCCCGACCCGGGCGGGGCGGCCTTCACCCCGCAGCCTGCGCCTCCCGTGCCGCCTGCTCCAGACGCTGCCGGTACCCCTCCCACCAGGCGGCGTCCTCCGGCGGCATGTTGTCGTTGCCGGCCTGCAGCCCGACGGCCCCGTCGATGAGTTCCCGTACGACGTCGGCGTGGCCCGCGTGCCGTTGGAGGTCCGCGATCACATGGACCAGGACCTGATGCAGCGTCACCCGCGCCCGGTCTTCGGGCCACCACCGGACCCGGCCGACCGTTTCGAGCGGCAGCGCGGCGATCGTGGCGTCCGCGTGCTCGGCGACCCGGCGGTACAGGTCGAGGACGTCCTCGCGCGACTCGTCGGCCCTCGCCCACATGTCCTCGTTGGCCTCGGCATCGTCCGAGAATGCGTGCGGGGTCCCGGGGAACGGGCGGCCGAACGTCTCGCCGAAATACCCGAGCTCCACCCCCGCGGCGTGTTTGACCAGCCCGAGGAGGTTGGTCCCGGTGGGGGTGAGAGGGCGGCGGACGTCGTACTCGCCGAGCCCTTCGAGTTTCCACAGCAAGGTCTCACGGGCGGACCGCAGGTAGCGCTGGAGATCGGCCTTCGACTGCACAGAGATCATGCGGGCAGTCTGCCACCGGCCACCGGCCACTGACACGGCCCCGGGGCGCGCGACCGCCCCGTTCCGGAGCCCCGCCCGGGTGGCGGCGGCGACCTCGGCGGCGTAGGTATGGAGGCGTGCCGCCCCGGAGAGGCCGGTGACGTTCCGGAGCGCACCGGCCCCCGAACGGCCGGTGATCAACCCGCCCCGCCCGCCGGGCCGTCGCCGGGTACCGGCGGCCCACCGGAGGGGACGAGGAGACCGATCCCGATGACCGCGACAGAGCAGACCACTCCTGTGCACGGCACACCGTGCTGGGTCAGTCTCATGACCCGGGACCTGCGGGCCGCCCAGGAGTTCTACGGGGCCGTCCTCGGGTGGGCCTTCCGCTCCGGCGCCCTCGGCGAGGGGTTCTCGGTCGCCCACCTCGACGCCCTGCCCGTCGCCGGGATCGGCCAAAGCGCCCCCGGCCTGCCCACCGCCGCCTCCTGGACCCCGTACTTCGCCGTCGCGGACGCCGACGACGCCGCCGCCCGGGTCCGGGAACGGGGCGGCACCATCGCCGTCGGCCCGATCCGGCTGGGCCCCGGCCGGGGAGCGGTGGCCGCCGACCGGGAAGGGGCCGGATTCGGCTTCTGGGAGGGGCGGACCCCGCCCTGGTCGCTCGGACGCGACAACGCCCCGGCCTCCCTCGAACTGCGGACGAGCCACGCCTTCGACTCCGCGATCTTCTACGCCGAGGTGTTCGGCTGGGCGTCCCAGGAGCCCGGGGGCTGCGACGTCGGCTACGCCTGCAGGCAGGACGCCGTCGTCGTCCGCCAGGGCGGCCGCACCGTGGCCACCCTCCGCGGCGGCGGGGACGCGTCGTGCGCCGACCCCCGGCTGCACCCGCGCTGGCACGTCCGCTTCCATGTCGCGGACCTGGAAGCGGCCACCGCGGCGGCCCGCGCGGCCGGCGGATCGGCAGGCCCTCCGGAGGACGCGCCCGACGGCAGGACCGAAGTGGTGGTCACCGATCCCGAGGGCGGCATCTT
Source organism: Streptomyces sp. CB02366 (assembly GCF_001905905.1). Classification (GTDB taxonomy): domain Bacteria; phylum Actinomycetota; class Actinomycetes; order Streptomycetales; family Streptomycetaceae; genus Streptomyces. Next base: position 107,877 of record NZ_LIVT01000009.1, on the reverse strand, counting down.
CACGGTCTGCGCCCCCCCGGCGTAGCCCCGTGCCCCTCGGGCGCGCTCAGCAGGCGCGGTGCACGTACCCCGGCCGCCCGGCGGGGACGACGTCGAGATCCCGGCGCACGACGGAGACCTTCGCCCCCACGGACGCACACGCCTTCACGAAATCGCGGTCGGTGTACTCGACCACGAACACCCGGTCGTCGTACGCGGTGGCGAAGTCGCCGCACTCGTCGTACCGGCCGCACTCCTCGACGACGGCGAAGTCGAACCCGATCCCCTCCCGTCGCTCCAGCAGATCGGTGGTGTTCTTCTGGCCGATCGCCAGTCCGGCGGCGTGCGCGCGGTCGGCCAGCAGCTTCGCGAACGCCGCGTTGTGCGCCGGGGCCAGCAGCCCGCCGGACCGCTCGTAGGAGTCGAGGTTGTCCGGTTCCACCGCCTGGAAACCGGAGGCGGCGCAGCCCTCGATCCAGGCGCCCACGATCTCCGCCAGCCGGGCGCGCTTGGCCGCGGTGGAGGTGTCGAGCAGCGCCTCGCCCCACGCGTCGTCCTCGACCAGCTCGCCTTCGCCGTCGCGCAGCAGCAGGCCGGGGTGGTGCTCCGCCCACCAGTCCAGCGCGTCGGGCTGGGTCTGGAAAGCGTTGACGTAGCAGACGTTGTAGAGGCCCTCGGCCGGCTCGGCCCCGCGGTCACGGGAGACGGCTCCGACTCCGGCGGGCGGGGTGTACGCGCCGCCGAGCTGGTAGTCGAAGGGCACGTGCGCCGTGGGCGGCACGACCTCGGGCGCCGCCCCGGCCGGGGAACCCGCTGCGGAGGCGTGCGACAGGAGCAACCCCGCCCCCGCCGCGATCGCGACCGCGCACGCCAGGGCGGCGAGGGCGCCTTTGCGGCGGAACGGAGGGCGGACGGCGGGGTGGGGCATGCGTACTCCCGGACGTGGGTTTCGAACCTTTCCCCACATCATGGACGGTCGATCATGAGCGAATCGTGAGGACCGCTCCGCGGCGGCGCTCACGTCGGGAGCGAGCGGGGGCGAGGCGCAGGACGAACTCCGCTCCGCCTCCGGGACGGGCCCGGACGGTGAGCGTTCCGCGGTGCGCCTCCGCCACCCGCCGCACCAGCGAGAGGCCGATACCCGTTCCTCCGCCCGGCGAACTGAACCGCTCCGTCAGTTCCGGCAACCGTGCCGGATCCACCCCCGGGCCCCGGTCGGCCACCACCACCTCGGGCCCGCACACGGTCACCAGCAGTCCGCCCCCGTCCCGCGCATCGGAGGCGCGCCCGTGCCGCACGGCGTTGTCCAGCAGGTTCCGTACGGCGACCCGCACCAGGGCCGCGTCGGCCCCCACCACCGACTCCACCGTCCGCAGACGCGGCCGGGGCACGCTCTGCGGCAGCTCCGCGCACATCTCCTCCACGAGCTTGTCCAGCCGCAGCGGCTCCGCCCGTACGGCGTCCACGGCCGCCTCCAGCCGCCCCCGGATCAGCAGGTTCTCCACGACGTCGGCCATCCGGTCCGCCGCCCGCCGGATCCGGGGCAGATGCGCGTCGAGGACCCCCGGGGCGCCGGCCGCCATCTCCACCGAACCGCGCATTACCGCGACCGGGGTCCGCAGCTCGTGCGCCGCGTCGGCCAGCAGCCTCTCCTGCTGCTCCAACGCCTCCCAGGCCGGCCGCATGCTGCGCCCCGAGAGGACGTGGCCGCTCAGCGCGGCCAGCGCCGTCAGCGCCCCGGCCCCGGCGACCAGGGAAAGGACCAGGCTGCGGTGCTCGGCCGCCCCGTGTTCCGGGTCGCCGACCGCGACGGCCGCGCCCGCCACCTCGTCGGTGGCGTCGTGGTAGAAGGGCACGCCCAGCAGGCGCACCGGTTCCCCCGAGCGGTCGCGGGCCCCGGCTTCCACCGGCCCCTCCTCGGCCATCGCCGCCCGGGCGACCGCCGCGACCGGCGCGCCCGGGACGTCGAACTGTGCGGCACGGCCCCGGAACACGGCGCCCGGTCCCCGGCCCGGCCGCTCCTCCAGCACCAGGACCTGCGGGGTCCCCGCCGTCGCCTCGTCGTCCTGGAGGCCGTCCAGCCGGATCCGGCCGTCCTCGTAGTAGACGAGCGAGGCGGCCACGGAGGCCCGGCGGCGCATCTCCTCGTACTCGGCGTCCTGCCGCGCCCGGTCGTCGGTACGGATCACCAGCCAGGACAGGCAGGCCAGTCCGACGACGGTGATCAGGGCGTACGCGGCGGTCAGCCGCAGCTGGAGCCGGCGCAGCCGCCGCCTGGCCGGGGAGCGGGGCCGTACGGACTTCGCCATCAGGAGGCCCCCGGCCGCGCTGACAGCGAAAAGCCCTGCCCGCGCACGGTGTGCACCAGAGGGGGCGGGCCGAGCTTGCGCCGCAGGCCCGCGACGACGGCGTCCACCACATTGGACACCGGGTCGGCCATCTCGTCCCAGCAGTGCTCCAGCAGTCCGGTGCGGGTGACGACGGCCTCCCGGTGGACGAGGAGCTGCCGGAGCACGGCGTACTCCTTCGGGCTCAGGGACAGCAGCACCCCGGCGCGCCGCACCTCGTGGCGTGCCACGTCCATGACCAGGTCCGCGCAGCTCAGGAAGGAAGGCAGCCGGGCCGGCGCCCGGCGGCTCAGGGCCCGGACGCGCAGCACCAGCTCGCGCATCGCGAACGGCTTGGCCAGATAGTCGTCCGCCCCGCTCTCCAGCCCCCGAAGCCGCTCGTCCAGGGAGTCCAGGGCGGTGAGGCACAGCACGGGCACCGACCAGCCCGCCCGGCGCCCGGCCTCCAGCGGGACGAGGGTGTCGCCGTAGGGCACCATCCGGTCCAGCACCACGCAGTCGTACGCGGTGACGTGCAGCAGTACGTCGGCCTCCGGCCAGTCCGACGCGCAGTCCACGGCGAAGCCCCCGTCCCGCAGCCCGGCCGCGATCACCTCCCGCAGATCCTCGTCGTCCTCCACCAGCAGCACACGCACGGGGAGGACGCCTCCGATCCTTTGTCCGGGACAGGCCCGCGCCGGGGGGGCGGGGGAGACCCGCCATCCTAAGCGGTCCGGCTCGGCCGGCGGGGTGGAGGATGGGGTAAGGGCTCGGCCCGCTCCGGCAGGGAGAGGGGCCGGTCGGCGGAGGGGCGCCGCAGTATCCCCCACCGGTCGGTTCCGGGGTTCGGGCGACTGCTCCGGCTCGGCGCCGGGCGGTTCCCGGGACGCAGTCCATGCCGAGCGCGAGGAATTCCTCGGACGGGAAAGGAGATAAGGCAAGCGCATTTCGTGATGCCCGCGCTTTTCGGAATTTCGGTATGAGTCGCGGCTCGGCAGCCGTATTTCTCGAATGCTCATGCCGCTGCCGCCGGGATTTTCTTGCGGGCATGGGTCGCCCGCTCCTGTTCGGCCGGCTCGTCTCCTTTGCTGGACAGAGGCCTGGAGGCGGTCGTGAGGGGTGGAGGCGGGCCCCTCGAGGATAGAAAAAAAACCGCTTAGTCTGTATCTTATCAACGCACGTGCATCGCAGGAACGGCTCGCCATTCACATGACCCCTGGGGGGAGTTATGCCCGAAGCAGCAGTCTTGATCGATCCGGTGCCGGCCATGGAAGCGGAGGCCGCCGTGGCGCACCCCGTGGGGATCGACATGGTGCACCGGACCCGGCCCGAGGACGCCTTTCCGCGCGACTGGGTGCGCCTGGCGCACGACCGGTTCTCGGTGACGGCGGTCCTTCCGCACGATCACGCGTTCTTCGCCCCGGTGGACGGCGACCGGCACGACCCGCTGCTGGTCGCGGAAGTGATGCGGCAGGCGGCGATGCTCGCCTTCCACGCGGGGTACGGCGTGCCGCTGGGCCACCACTTTCTGCTGTCGGGCCTGGACTTCGCGTGCCACCAGGAGCACCTGAGGGTCGGCGGCGCCCCCGCCGAGGTCGACGTGGAGGTGTACTGCTCCGGCCTGAAGTGGCGCGGCGGGCTGCCGGTGGCGGGGCGCGTGGCGTGGACGATGCACCGTGACGGGGAGCCGGCGGCGACGGGGGTGGGGGTCACCCGCTTCACGAGCCCCGAGGTCTACCGGCGGATGCGCGGCGACGCCGCCGCCGAGAGCATATCGATACCGGCCGCGGCACCGGTCCGTGCCGCCCTGGCGGGCCGGAGCAGGACCGAGGACGTGGTGCTGTCGGGGACCGGCCGGGACGGGCTGTGGGACCTGCGGGTGGACACCCGGCACCCGACGCTGTTCCAGCGCCCCAACGACCACGTTCCCGGCATGCTGCTGCTGGAGGCGGCCCGCCAGGCGGCCTGGCTGGCGGTGGGAGACGGCGGGATCGTTCCGACGGAGGTCGTCAGCCGGTTCCACCGGTATGCCGAGTTCGGCAGCCCGTGCCGGATCGGGGCGGTGGTTCTGCCGGGAACGGCCGAGGGTACGGTGACGGTCCAGGTGACCGGGCGTCAGAACGGCGAAACGGTGTTCACCGCGGTCCTGTCCGGCTTCCGGGTCCGCGGCTGAGGGAGGGGCGCACACGTGATTCTCGTGACGGGCGCCACCGGAGCGGTGGGCCGCGAGGTCGCCGCGCGGTTGGCGGCGGCCGGGCCCGTGCGGATCCTCGCGCGCCGCCCCGAGCGGCTCGGGGCGGCCGGGGACGGGGTCGAGGTCGTCGAGGGGGCGTACGCGGACCGGGCCGCCCTCGACCGGGCGCTGCGGGGCGTCGCCTCGCTCTTCCTGGTGACGAACAGCCCCACCGAGCCCGACGACGAGCGGGTCGCCGCGGCGGCCGCCGCGGCGGGCGTGCGCCACCTGGTCAAGCTGTCCATGCTGGCGGTGGAGGAGCCCGGCGCCGCCGACTTCATCACCCGGCGCCAGCGGGAGAACGAGCGGGCGATCCGGGAATCGGGCGTCCCCTGGACCTTCGTCCGTCCCAGGACATTCATGTCCAACACCCTGTCCTGGGCGCCCGGCATCCGGTCGCGGGGCGTGGTGCGTGCCCTGCACGGCGACGCGCCGGTCGCCTGCGTCGACCCGCGCGACGTCGCCGCGGTCGCCGTCGCCGCCCTCACCGGCACGGGGCACGAGGGCAAGGCGTACGCCGTGTCGGGGCCGGAGGCGATCACCGCACGGGAGCAGACGGCCCAGCTCTCCCGGGCTCTGGGACGACCGCTGCGCTTCGAGGAGCTGGGCGTGGACGCCGCGCGGTCCGCCCTGCTGGCGAAGTACCCGCGACCCGTCGCCGAGGCGTTCCTGGAGAGCGCCGAGCGGCAGCGGGCGGGCGCCAAGGCGGCGGTCGTGCCCACGGTCCAGGAACTGACGGGCCGCCCGGCCCGGCCCTACCGCCTCTGGGCGGCCGACCACGCCGAGGCGTTCGCCGCGCGATAGGGCCGATTCGCGGGGGAGCGGGAGACGGAAGTCGCCGATGAACCGCCGGGGACCGGGGATAAGTCGGATGATGCGCGTTTTGCTTTTCTGTTCCGCTGACATCGCGCAGGACCGGTGTGGCCGGAAAGCGGCCTGGCCCCTTCGTCGCATTCCTCCGTTCCCTGGAAAACCTACCGACTAGTTGGTTGGATAACTCCATGACACCGTCCTACCGCTCCGGGGTGGAGCCCTCGACCGGTTCCGGTCCCCTTTCCGGTCCCGTATCCGACCGCTTCTCCCTGGCGGGGAGGGCCCGGTGACCAAACAGGAGCGCGCCGCCCGTACACGCCAGGCGCTGATCCGCTCCGCCGCCGCCGTCTTCGAGCGGCACGGTTACGCACAGGCGCGGCTGGTGCTGATCAGCTCGGGAGCGGGCGTCAGCACGGGAGCGCTGCACTTCCACTTCGAGAACAAGGCCGCCGTGGCGCAGGCCGTGGTGGCGGAGGCGTCCCGAGGGCTGCACGACCTGTCGGCCGCGATCCGGCACAGGACGGACAACGCCGTGCAAGCACTGGTCGACACCTCGCACGCGCTGGTGGAACGGCTGCGGGACGATCCGGTGAGCCGGGCCGGATTCCGGCTGAGCTGTGACGGGGAGAACGCCGGAGTCCCGGACCTGCGGCTGGAGTGGCACCACCGGGTACGGCGGCTGCTGGACGAGGCGGCCGCCGCCGGCACGCTCGCCGACGGCGTCTCGCGCGCGGACGCGGCGGCCGCCACCGTCGCCGTGACGACCGGATTCGAGGCGCTCGGCCGGGACGACTCCGCCTGGCTGTCCCCGCACATGCTCACCGGGTTCTGGCGGTTACTGCTGCCCCGGCTCGTCGCCGCGGAGACTCTGACGCTCATGGACCCGGCCGGCACCGGCGCGGCGGCCTCGGGGCGGGGCCCCGCCCTCGCGGTGCTCACCGGGGGCACGGCGGAGGCGGCGGGGCAGCGGACCGGGGCCGACTGACCGGCCGGCGGAGGCCCGCGACCACCCGGTGAAGACCCCCTCCCGTACCGCGCCCGGGCCCGAGAGCCGGTCCCATACCCGGGCGGCGGGCGGTTCCGCCCGGTGCTCCGAAGCCGTCCCCCGGCGCCTTTCGAGCAGGGCCGGCGCGAGGCGCGCGAACCCCCGGCCGGCGCGGCGGGAACCCGTCTTCACCGCCCGGCGTCCGGGCCCCGGCCCGTCGCGCCGAACAGATCCGCCCGGCCCGCGTCCGCTCCCCAGCTCGCCAGCAGGCGCAGGCCCTCGGCCGACTCCGAGCCCGGCTCCGCGTGGTAGGTCACCAGATGCTGCTCCTCGTCGTCGGGGAGGTTCAGCGTCTCGTACGCCAGGGTCAGATCCCCGGCGAGCGGATGCCGGACGACCTTGGTGCCGTGGCCCTTCTCCTTGACGTTGTGGGTGGCCCACAGCCGCCGGAACTCCTCGCTCTTCACCGAGAGTTCGCCCACCAGGGCCGAGAGCTCCGGATCGTCGGGGTGACAGCCCGCGTACAGCCGCAGATAGCTGACCATGTCCGACGCCTTGGAGTCCCAGTTCACGAACAGGTCCCGGTAGGCGGGGGAGAGGAACACCAGACGCGCCCAGTTGCGCTCGGCGGGCGGCAGCGCGCCCCAGTCGCCGAACACCGCCGCCGCCATCGGGTTCCAGGCGAGGATGTCCGAGCGCGCCCCGGTCACGTACGCGGGAATGCCCTCCATGCTGCCGAGGAGGTACAGCAAGCCGGTCCGCACCCGCTGCGCCCTCGCGGGACGGCGCTTCCTCCCGTGCCGCGCCGGCCGCGCCAGATGCGTCAGGTGCGCCTGCTCGGCATCCGTGAGCCGCAGCGCACGCGCGATCGCGTGCAGCACCTCCGCCGACACGTTCCGCCCGTTGCCCTGCTCCAGACGCGTGTAGTACGCCACGGAGACCCCGGCCAGCTGCGCCAGCTCCTCCCGGCGCAGCCCGGGCACCCGGCGACGGCGGCCGAACTCCGGCAGCCCCACGTCCTGCGGCCGGAGCTTGGCCCTCCGGGTCCGCAGGAACTCGCTGAGCTCGGCCCGCCGGTCCAGCGGCTCGGGGGAGGCGGCCTCCGGCTGATCGTCCATGCCTCCATTATTCCGTCGATCCGCGGTCGTACGCCGCCGAGCCTGTCCCCGTCGGTGGTAGGACCGCCGGACGTAGGCACAGCGGTGGGCTGGGCGGACGCCGTCCCGGGTGTGAGGCTCGAAGGCGTACCCACCGCACCACCCAGAGGAGAACCTCCGGCATGACCACCGTTGCCGCCTACGCCGCTCCCCGTGCCAAGGCCCCGCTGGAGCGCACCACGATCGAGCGCCGTCCGGTGGGCGAGTTCGACGTCCTGATCGACATCGAGTTCGCCGGTATCTGCCATTCCGACATCCACCAGGCCCGCGACGGCTGGGGCGAGGGCATCTTCCCGATGGTGCCTGGCCACGAGATCGCCGGGATCGTCGCCGAGACCGGGCCCGGCGTGACCAGGTTCAAGGTCGGCGACCGCGTCGGCGTCGGGTGCATGGTCGACTCCTGCGGGCGGTGCGCCGCCTGCCGGACGGGCCGCGAGCAGCACTGCGCCGAGGGGAACACCCAGACGTACAACGCGCTCGACCGCGGAGGCGAACCCACCTACGGCGGCTACTCGACGCACATCGTCGTGCGCGACGCGTTCGTCGTCTCCATCCCGGAGGGCATCGCCCTCGACGAGGCCGCGCCTCTGCTGTGCGCGGGCATCACCACGTACTCCCCGCTCAAGCGCTGGGGCGTGGGCCCGGGCAAGAAGGTCGCCGTCGTCGGTCTGGGCGGCCTCGGCCACATGGCGGTCAAGATCGCCCACACCCTCGGCGCGGAGGTCACCGTCCTCTCCCGGACGCTGCGGAAGAAGGACGACGGGCTGAAGCTGGGCGCCGACCACTACTACGCGACCGGCGATCCCGCGACCTTCGAGGAGCTGGCCGGAGCCTTCGACGTCATCCTCTCCACGGTCTCGGCCCCGCTGGACTTCGACGCCTACCTCGGTCTGCTGCGGACCGACGGAACCCTGGTCAACGTCGGCGCCCCCGAGGAGCCGGTCTCGCTCAACCTGTTCTCGCTGATCGGCGGTGACAAGGCGATCGCGGGTTCCATGATCGGCGGCATCGAGGAGACCCAGGAGATGCTGGACTTCTGTGCCGCGCACGGGCTGGGCGCGGAGATCGAGTTGATCGAGGCGAGCCAGGTCAACGAGGCGTACGAGCGGGTGCTCGCCGGCGACGTCCGCTACCGCTTCGTGATCGACGCCGCGACCATCTGAGAGGCGTCACGACCGCCCGACGGGAGCCGCGTCCGGCTGAGCCGCCCCGTACGCCGTGCCCGCGTCCGCCCCGAGCCCTCGAACCGCTCGGGGCGGAGGCGTGCTCAGGCCGGCTCCGGCGTCCCGGCCGACCGCCGCGCCCCTTCCAGGACGGCGGCCAGCAGCCCGGGGAAGAGTGTTTCCAGTTCGTCCTCGCGCAGCCGGCTCAGGCGGGAGGTCCCGTCGTAGTGCTGGCGGATGACCCCCGCCTCGCGCAGCACCTTGAAGTGGTGGGTGGTGGTGGACTTGCTCACCGGCAGGTCGAACGCGATACAGGCCATGTCCTCGTGCCCGTCCGCCAGTTCCCGCGCGATGCGCAGCCGGACCGGGTCGGCCAGCGCGTGCAGGACCGCTTCCAGGCGGATCTCCTCCAGCCGCGGATGGGCGATGTGCCGTCCGGACGCGGCGGCGCGCTCGGTGGTGGGCATGGGTGGCCTCCTCGGGTCGGCCTCCAAAGTACGAATATCAACGTAGTTTGACAACTGACGTACTACGATGCCTATCGTTGTTTCCTCGGTGCCGCCCTCCGGCGGCCACCCCCCGATCCGAGGAGACATACCGGTGAGTGCCCTGTTCACACCCCTGACCCTGCGGTCCCTGGAGATTCCCAACCGTGTCTGGATGTCTCCGATGTGCATGTACTCCGCCGCCCACGAAGGGCCGGAGACGGGGGTTCCGACGGACTTCCACCTCACCCATCTCGCGGGCCGGGCCGCCGGCGGCGCCGGGCTCGTGATGGCGGAGGCCACCGGGGTCCGCCCGGACGGCCGGATCAGCCCCTGGGACCTGGGCCTGTGGAACGACCGCCAGCAGGAGGCGTTCACCCGCATCGCGGCGGCGATCGCCTCCCACGGCTCGGTCCCCGCGATCCAGCTCGCCCATGCCGGACGCAAGGCGTCCACCGACCGGCCCTGGGTCGCCGACCGCTCCGTACCGCAGGACGAGGGCGGCTGGAGCGCCGTCGCCCCCAGCGCCGTCGCGTTCGAGGGCCTGCCCGTACCGCACGAACTGACCGAGGACGAGATCCAGCAGCTGGTGCGCGACTTCGCCGCGGCCGCGGAACGCGCCCTCGCCGCAGGCTTCCGCGTCGTCGAGATCCACGGCGCGCACGGCTACCTGATCAACTCCTTCCTCTCCCCGGCCGCCAACCACCGCACCGACGCCTACGGCGGCAGCTGGGAGAACCGGCTGCGCTTCCCGCTCCAGGTGGTGGACGCCGTCCGGGCGGTGTGGCCCGACGAGCTGCCGGTCCTCTTCCGCACCTCGGCGACCGACTGGCTGACCGAGAACCCCGAGGACCCGCGCGAGGGGTGGACCGGCGACGACACCGTACGCCTCGCCGGGGAACTGGCCGCCCACGGCGTCGATCTGCTGGACGTCTCCTCCGGCGGCCTCGTGCGCGACGCGGCGATCTCCGCGCACCCGGGCTACCAGGTGCCCTTCGCCGACCGGGTCAGGCGCACCGCCGGCCTCCCCACCTCCGCCGTGGGACTGATCCTGGACGCCGCGCAGGCCGAGGAGATCGTCGCCGCGGGACAGGCCGACGCGGTCATGATCGGCCGCGAGATGCTGCGCGACCCGCACTGGGCCCACCACGCCGCCGACGCCCTCGCGACCGGGCCGCGCTGGCCCCGGCAGTACGGCTACGCCCTGGCCCGCCGGTCGGCCAGCGCCTGACCGGCCCGGCCCCACGGCGCTGATCCCCCGGCCGGGGCCCGGCCCCTTCCCCGCCCAGGCGCCGGGCGGGGAAGGGGCCGGGCCGGCGACGGCCCCCGGGCTACGACGGGACGGGCGAACCGCCCGTCCCGTCGTCGGCCGGGGCCGGGGCCTCCGGCACTTCTTCGGCGAGCTGCTCGCGGAGGTACCTCCAGACCACCCCGATCAGCGCCGCCGCCGGCACCGCGAGCAGGCTGCCCACCACGCCGGCCAGGCTGCCGCCCAGCGTCACCGCGAGCAGGACGACCGCGGCGTGCAGGCCGAGGCCCCGGCTCTGGATCATGGGCTGGAAGACGTTGCCCTCCAACTGCTGCACCACGATGATGATCGCGAGCACGAGCAGGGCGTCCATCAGCCCGTTCGAGACCAGCGCGATGACCACCGCCACGAACCCGGCGAACAGCGCCCCGATGATCGGCACGAACGCCGAGACGAAGGTCAGCACCGCCAGCGGAAGCACCAGCGGAACCCCCAGGATCCACAGCCCGAGTCCGATGAAGACGGCGTCCAGCAGACCGACGGCCGCCTGCGACCGGACGAACGATCCCAGCGTGTCCCAACCGCGCGAGGCCACCTCGGGGACGTCCACGGCGAGCCGGCCGGGCAGCTGACGGGTCAGCCACGGCAGGAAGCGCGGGCCGTCCTTGAGGAAGAAGAACATCAGGAAGACCGCGAGGACCGCGGTGACCAGCCCGTTGACTACGGTGCTCACCCCGGTGACGGCGGTGGTGACCACACTGCCGACGCTGTCCTGCAGCTTGGCGGTCGCGCTGTCGAGCGCACCGGTGATCTGATCGTCACCGATGTTCAGCGGCGGCCCGGCCGCCCACTCGCGGAGCTTTTCGATGCCCGCGACCACCCGGTCGGCCAGCTCACCGGACTGGTCGGCCACCGGTACGGCGATCAGGGCCACGATGCCCGCTCCCACGAGCAGGGCGAACACCGTCACCGCCGACGCCGCGAGGGCGGGGCGCCAACCGTGCGCGCGCAGGAAACGGGCCAGCGGCCAGGTCAGCGTGGCGAGGAACAGAGCGACTATCAGCGGCCATACGACCGACCACATCCGGCCCAGCACCCACAGCGCGACCCATGCCGCCACCAGGACCAGCAGCACCTCCGCGGAGGCCCGTGCCGATGTGCGGAGGGCGGCCGCGGTCTTTGTCGAACTCAATGGCGAAGACATGGCGTCACCCTATGGGTTCGGTCACCGCGCTCCGGACACCCGCAGGCCGGCCGGCGCCCACCGCGCGCGAGAAGCGCGCGCACGGGGCCGCGGGGCCGGTCAGCGCAGGGCGGCGGGCAGTTCTCCCCGGTGGACGATACCCAGCCGCTGGGTGGCCCGGGTGAGCGCCACGTACAGATCGCTCGTGCCGAACCGGCCCGGCTCCACCACCAGCACATGGTCGAACTCGAGCCCCTTGGCCTGCCGCGGATCGAGCAGCACCACCGTGCGCGTGAGATCGGGTTCCCCGCCCGCCGTGATCCCCTCCAGCGGGGCGGCGATCATCTCGTGCAGGCACCGCGGCGCGATCACCGCGAGGCGCCCCTCCCGGGGTGTCAGCTCCGCCACGGCGTCGGCCACCGCGGCCGCCAGGTCCGCCCCGGACTCCCGTGTCCACGGCTTCTCACCCGTCGACCGCACCGAGACCGGCGCGGTGAAGGAGGGGTCCTTCTCCCTCAGCACCCCGGCGGCCAGCTCCATGATCTCGGCGGGCGTACGGTAGTTGACCCCCAGCGTGACGTGCTCGAAGCGGTCGCCGACGTAGGGGGAGAGAATCTTCTCCCAGGATCCGACCCCGGCCTCCTCGGAGGTCTGCGCCGGATCGCCCACCAGGGTCATCGAGCGGGTCGGGGACCGCCGCATCAGCAGCCGCCACGCCATCGGCGACAGCTCCTGGGCCTCGTCCACGACGATGTGCCCGAACGCCCAGGTCCGGTCGGCGGCGGCCCGCTCGGCGGCGGTGCGGTGGTCGGCCTCCTCGTGCCGCTCCGCCATCCGCTCGGCGTCGATGATGTCGTGCGCGGCGAGAACCTCGGACTCCTCGTCCTCGAACTCGTAGCTCTCCGACCCCCGCGACAGCTCCAGCACCCCCTGCGCGTAACCGACCCGCTCCTGGCGGGCGGCCTCGGCGGCGGCCCGCTCCGCACTGTCGTCCACCCCGAGCAGTTCGGCCGCCTCGTCGAGCAGCGGTACGTCGGCGGGGGTCCACGCCCCGTCGCCGGGCGAGCGGCGGATCGCGTCGGCGTCCGCCTCCGGCACGTACACCGGGTCGGCCAGATAGTCCGCGAGGAAGCCCTCGGGGGTCAGGGGCGGCCACAGCTCCTGGACGGCGGCGCGCACCTCCTTGCTCAGCGCGACGTCCCGGCCGAGCTGGGCCACGTCGTCGGGTCCGAGGAAGTTGGGCCCCCCGTAGGGGTCCGCGCCGATCCGTTCGACGAGCTGCGCGGTGAGCGCGTCGATGACCCGGAAGGCGAAGTACGGGCGGGCGAGGTTGTGCGGCAGGCGCGTGTCGCGGGCCGCCTGCCGGGCCTCGTAGGCGATCTCCCAGTCCAGGATCAGCTCCCCGCCGTCCTCGTGCGGGATCACCATCGGTGCACCGGGCTCCGGAAGCAGCTGCCGGTCGCGTACGGCCAGGGCGAGGGCCTCGGCCATCGCCTCACCGCCCTTGACGGCCGCGGCGCCCGGGGTGTCCGTTCCGGTGGCGTGCACACCGGGGAACAGCTCCGCCTGCGTCGCGAGGAGCACCCCGGTCTCCCCCAGGGAAGGCAGCACCTCCGCGATGTAGCGCAGGAACGCCGGGTTGGGGCCCACGATGAGCACGGCGCGCTTGGCCAGCAGTTCACGGTGCTCGTACAGCAGGAAGGCGGCCCGGTGGAGCGCCACGGCCGTCTTGCCGGTGCCGGGGCCGCCCTCCACGACGAGGACGCCGCGGTGCGGGGCCCGGATGATGCCGTCCTGCTCGGCCTGGATGGTTCGCACGATGTCGCCCATGCGCCCGGTGCGCGCGGAGTTCAGCGCCGCGAGCAGTACCGCGTCGCCGTTCGGGTCCTCGAAACCGGTGCGGGCCTCGTCCCCGAGATCGAGGATCTCGTCATGGAGCTCGGTGACCGTACGGCCCTCGGTGGTGATGTGGCGGCGCCGGCGCAGTCCCATCGGCGTGTGCCCCGTGGCGAGGTAGAAAGGACGCGCCACCGGAGCACGCCAGTCGATCAGAACGGGAGTGTGCTCGGTGTCGTCCTCCCGGATTCCGATACGGCCGATATGGTGCGCGATTCCGTCCGAGCGGTCGATGCGGCCGAAACACAGGGATCCGTCCACCGCGTTGAGCGCGGCCAGCAGACCCGAGCGCTCCGCGACCCGGATGTCGCGTTCCAGGCGTGCCTGCTGGTTGGCGCCCACCGGCGTCAGCGCCCGCTCCACGCCCTCGGCGGCCACGCCGCGCAGGGCGTCGACCCGGGCATGGAGCCGGTCGATGAATTCCTGCTCTTCCCGCAATTCGTCGCTTTCCCGGTTTGACAAAACGGCTCCCCGCCAGATATATTCGTATCCATAAGGCCCCCGAGCGGGGCCTTTCTGCGTGAGCGCAGAAGATTCCAATATACGCGCGACAAACCCCGGACCGCAATTGCGGTCCGGGGTTTGTCATGCGGCGAAGGCACCCGGCGCGTCTGCCGCGGTGGCGACCGGGCCGGCCCCTACTCCAGGCCGTTGCGCGCGGCGAGCTTCACCAGGACCTCGACCAGTGCGGGTTCGAGACCCAAGGCGATGAAGGTGAGAGGCGGACCGCCCCGCCGTTCCAGCTCCACGCGGTGGAACGCCATGAGGAGGGACGCGGTGCTCATTCTGCGCAGACCGGTGACCTCCCGCCACGCCACCGCGCCCCGTATCCCGCCGAACGGGCCGGTGACGGCCACGCCCCCCTGGTGCAATCGGCACTGGTTGCCGCCGCGTCGCGCCGTGACGAGGCGCCATGCCAGCCGCAGCCCGAACAGGACGACCACCACGGCCGCGGCCACGGAGCACTTGAGGAGTGTGGAGTTCGGCCTGACCCACACCAGCGCGGCGATCATGACGAGAACCAGCAGCGTGATGGTCCGCAGCGCCGCCTGGCCGAGCGCGCCCGCCACCCCCACGGCGTGGTACGTGCCGATCCGCCGCCCCAACTCCGGCCCGTTTCCGGTCTGTCGCACGATGAACCGCCTTCTCGGGGTCGTAGCCGCCAGGACCTCCACGAACTCGGGTGAGCGGCGGGGCCCGGCGGCGGCGCATCCGACCTGCGCCGCCGCCGGGCCCGACGCTATGGCCGCCCGGAGCAGGGCACCAGCGACCGCATCGCATGGAACCCATGCGCGGGCGGAATGCGATCGGCGATGATGCCGGTGTCCGGGCGACGAGCGCTGCGGCAGGGGGAAGACATGTGGGAGAACGAGTCGCTCCGGCTGCTCGTCACCGTGGCCGAGACCGGGTCGTTCACCCGGGCGGCGGCCCGGCTCAACTACACGCAGTCCGCGGTGTCCCGGCGGATCGCGGCGCTGGAGGCCCGAGCCGGCGGGCCGTTGCTCGAGCGCCTGCCGCGAGGCGTACGGCTCACTCCCGCCGGACGGGTGCTGCACCGGCACGCCGTGGAGGTGCTCGACCGGCTCGCCCGTGCCGAGCGGGACCTGGCCGTCCTGCACACCGGAGACGGCGGGCCGCTGCACGTGGGCGCGTTCGCCACCGCCAACATCGCACTCCTGCCGGCCGCCCTGCGAGCCGTCGAGGACGCCCGGCCGGGGATCGAGGTGGCGGTCGTCGAGGGCCCGACCGGCACACTGATGCGGCATCTCGCGGACGGGACGCTGGACCTCGCCGTCGTCAGCGACTACCCGTACGGCCTGCCCTCCGCCGAGGGGACCACGACGACCGCGCTGTGCGAGGACGAACTGCTCGTCGCCCTCCCGCGCCGCCACCCCTTGGCCGGGGCCGACGCCGTCGACCTGTACGAACTCCGCGACGAGACCTGGATCCAGAACGCGTACGGCGACCGTCCCACCATGCTCGCCGACGCCTGCGCCCGAGCGGGCTTCACCCCGGGACGGATCATGCGGATCGCCGGCTGGGCGGGCAAGTTCGGCTACGCCGCCGCCGGCCTCGGCGTGGCCCTGGTCCCCTCACTCGCGGCTCGCGCGGTCCCCGCCGAACTCGTCCTGCGCCCCCTCACCGACTCCGCCCTGTGCCGGACCGTCCACGTGGCACTGCCCGACAGACCGCTCCCGGCGGCCCTCATCCTGCGGGAGGTCCTGCTCGGCGCGGTCGCGGAGCACGTACGGCCCCGCTCACCGGGCTGAGACGCCCCCCGCCCCGTCCGACAGGGGAGAGGGGGCGGCGGTCCGTCCCTCACCCGCCCGGATACCGTCAGGGCCACCGCTCGCCGCCTCCACCTCCGCGTCCAGGGCGGCCAGCAGCCAGTCGTGCGCGGTTCCCGGCGTCGGCTCGGGGTGGAGACCGGGAACGCCGATCACCTCGGCCGTCAGCTCCCAGTACCGGTCGAGGCGCGGATCGGCCGCCAGCCGCCCGGCCAGCACACGGCGGAAGGCGGGCGTGTCGTCGGCGCCGTACGTCCGCGCGTACGCGTCCACGAAACCGTCCAAAGCCTCCCCGGGGGCGGGGTCGGCCCGACGGCGCATCTCCCCGCCCGCCAGTTCGTACGCCTCGGCGAGCCCCGCGTACAGCACGGCCGGGGCGCGGGCTCCCCCGACGGCGTGCGCCCGGGGCTGGGTGGCGTCGCGCGCCCCGTCGCCGCACGGGCGGGTCACGAAGGCGTGCAGCCGGGCGAAGGCGAGTACCTGGTCCGGCCGGGGGTCCCCGGGCGGGCGCGGCACCGCCGCCTCCAGGAACGCGGCGACCGACCGGGCGGGCATGCGCGGCGGCAGCCAGCCACGCCAGAAACGGGCCAGCGAGTCGGTGCTCGGCGGGGCGGCGAGGGCCCCCACCAGCCGGAGCCGGCCGGCCCGTTCGTCCGGCGGGCACTCCTGCACCAGCCGGAGCGCCGCCTCCCGCCAGCGCAGCGCGGCGAGTTCGGACCCCAGGGCGCGCAACCGGCCGGCCACCGCCTCCTCCAACGCGCCGCCCGCCGCGGCCCCGTCGTCCCGCTCGTCCAACTCGTCGAGAATCCGGCGCACTTCGGAAACCGGCAGATCGAGGCCGCGCAGGGAACGGATCATGTCCAGCCGTTCCACGGCCTCCGGCGCGTACCTGCGGTGTCCGCCGGCGCTGCGGGACGTCTCCGGCAGCAGTCCCCGGTCCGAGTAGAAACGGACGGTCTTGACGCTGAGACCGGTGCGTTCGGCCAACTCGCCGATGGTGCACAGCCCGTCGTACGACGAGAACACTTGAACCTCCACCAGGGGGAGTTCCTACCGTACCGGCGGGCGCTGCCGGGGGACCGGGCCGGTGCGCCGGAGAGAGCGTGACGAGGAGGGACCATGACCGTATTCATCCTGGTGGCGGGCGCGTTCACCGGACCGTACGTGTGGCGGGACACCGCGGCCCGGTTGACCGCGGAGGGGGCCGAGGTACGGACGGTGGCGCTCACCGGACTCGGCGGGGGCCCGGGCGGACCCGCCGGGACCGTCGACCTGGAGACGCACATCGCGGACGTCCTCGCGGTGGTCGACTCGGTGGCGGCGGGGCCCGGCCGGGAGATCGTGCTCGTCGGCCACGACTACGGCATCCACCCGGTGTACGGCGCGGCCGACCGGCGGGCGGGAGCGATCGCGCGGATCGTGCACCTGGACGCCGGGATGGTCCAGGACGGCGTCCCCGCTCTGGCCGCCGTGCCCGACCGGCGACTGCGCGAGGAGGCGGCGGAGCTGGCCGGGGTGAGCGGGGGAGGGGGGACCGGCGGCGCTCTGCCGCCCCCCACCCGGGAAGCGTGGTCCCGCTGGGGGAGCACCGCGGGTCTCACCGAGGCGGCGCTGGAGGGACTCACCGCCCTCGCGGCGCCGCAGCCGCTGGGCACCCTGCTCCAGCCGCTGCGCCTCACCGGCGCGGTGGCCGCCGTACCCGTGACCGGGGTGCTGTGCACCGGCAACGGGCCCGGCGTCGAGATGCTCCAGATCATGGTGGACGTCGGCGACCCCGCGCTCCGGGCTCTGGCCGACGCCGAGGTGCCCTTCCTCGAACTGTCCACGGGTCACTGGCCGATGCTTTCCCGCCCCGCCGAACTGGCGGAGGCCCTGGCCGAGGCCGCGTCGGGCGGGGGGCGCCGACTGACTCCGCCCGGCGCCGCCCACCGGCCCGCCCATCTGCGACCGTTCCTCCTCGACGTACCCGAACGGCCGCGCGAGCGGACCGGGAACACCGACCTGTACCTGCCGGACGGCCCTGGACCGCACCCGGCCGTGGTGTTCGTGCACGGCGGCCCGGTACCGGCCGGGGCGCGGCCCACCCCCCGGGACTGGCCGACCCTGACGGGATACGCGCGCCTGGTCGCCGGGCAGGGGGCGGTGGGTGTGACCCTCGACCACCGGCTGCACGCCGTGACGGACTACGAGCAGGCCGCCGCGGACGTGGCCCGAGCGGTGGAACGGGTGCGTGCCGACCCCCGGGTGGACGCGGACCGGGTCGCCCTGTGGTTCTTCTCGGGCGGGGGCCCGATCATGGCGGACTGGCTGGCGCGGCCTCCGCGGTGGCTGCGGTGCGCGGCGGCGAACTATCCGATCCTCGCGCCGCTGCCGAGCTGGGGGGCGGCCGGCTCCCGCTTCCACCCGGTCCGAGCCCTCTCCGGCGCCGGGGAGCTGCCCCTCGTGCTGGTCCGGGCGGGACGAGAGGTCGCCGAGATCGCCGCGACGGTCGACGCCTTCGTGGCCGAGGCCGCCCGCTGCGCGGCGGACGTCGAGATCGTCGACGTACCGGAGGGGCGCCACGGCTTCGAGACGCTCGACCCGACCGACGCGGCCCGCGAGGCCGTGCGCCGGGCGGTGGGCGCGGTACTGGCCCGCCTGAGGGGGTGATCGCCCGGCCCCACGACGAACGGGGCCGAACGGGGCCGGCCGGAGACGTTCCCCGGCCGGCCCCGCCGGGGCAGCTACTCGATGACCAGCTCGACGTCGATGTTGCCCCGGGTCGCCTTGGAGTACGGGCAGTAGGCGTGGGTGGCCTCGACCAGCTTCCGCCCGGTCTCGCCCGCGAGGGAGTCCGGCAGCTCCACCCGCATGACCACCGCGAGCCCGAAGCCGCCGTCGTCCTTGCCGATGGAGACCTCGGCGGTCACGGAGGCGTCCTTGGTGTCGACCTTCATCTCGCGCCCGACCGCGGCCATCGCACTGGCGAAACAGGCCGCGTACCCGGCCGCGAAGAGCTGCTCGGGGTTGGTGCCCTTGCCGTCGCCGCCGAGGGCGGGAGGCATGGCCAGGGGCAGATCGAGCTGACCGTCCGAGCTCACGGCACGGCCCTCGCGGCCGTTGGCGGTGGCGGCGGCGGTGTACAACGCGTCCATGGGTGACCCTCCTCTTCGGCCCGCCCGGGTTGGCCGGCGCCGTGGAGATAAAGGTTGCACACAATTGAGTTGTGTACAACTCACAGGCGGGGCGGCAGTACGCTGGTGCCATGACCACCGCCCCGGACGCCACGCCCGATCTGCCCGCCGTCCCCGACGCGGAACTGCTGCGGCTGGACCACCAGGTCTGCTTCTCGCTGCACGCCGCCTCGCGGGCGTTCGGCGGCTACTACCGGCAGGCGCTGAAGGAGCTCGGGCTCACCTACCCGCAGTACCTGGTCATGCTGGTGCTGTGGGAGCAGGGGCCCCAGTCGGTCAAGGCGCTCGGGGGGCGGCTGCGTCTGGACTCCGGCACCCTCTCGCCGCTGCTGAAGCGCCTGGAGGCGGCCGGGCTGGTCCGGCGCGAGCGCAGCCGCCAGGACGAGCGTTCCGTTCTGATCGAGCTGACCGGCGAGGGTGCGGACCTGCGCGAGCGGGCGCTGACGGTGCCCCGCGGCGTGCTGGCCGCCACGGGCCTGTCGGTCGAGGAGGTTCTCGGCCTGCAGGCGGTGCTGCAGCGTCTCACCGCGGCTTTGGGGGAGGCGGCCGAGGGGGAGTGAACCGCCGGGGTCCGACGGATGACCGCCCCTCCGCGGCGACCGATCGATGCGACAGGAAGAGTTGTCAGATCCTTGATGTGACAGAATTACTTGTCATAATGGCGGGTGGTGGCTAGGTTGACCGCATGGACGCCACGAAGCCTGTTCCGACACCTCTCCCGGACGACGAGAACTTCTGGACCGCGGTCCTGACTCCGGTGGAACCCGCCTGGCGCGAGCCCGCGGACGACGACACGTTCGCCATGGACGAGCAGGTGCTCGACGCGGCCCGGGCCCTGGCCGAACGGATCTCGACGCGCGCCCTGGCCTACCGCACCGCCGGCAGGCCCTTCGACGCCGCGGTCAGGGCCGCGCCCGATGTGCAACTGGCGCTCCTGCGGTCCCTCCACGAGGCGAAGCTGTCCGTCGACCGGCTGGCCGAGAGCGCGGCCGCCGTCGCCGGACGCGGCGGCGCCAGCTACGCGCAGCTCGGTGCCGCCTGGGGCGGCATCAAGCGTCAGTCGGCCCGCCTCAAGTGGCCCCACGCGGTGCCCAAGAAGTCCGCCGGCGAGTCCATCCCGCTGCATTACGCGGGCGGCGACGCGGTCATCCACCACGACCCGGGTGCGGACGCCTGGTGGTACACCGCCACCGGGGCGGACCTGCGGCAGGACGAGTCGGATGCCGAGCACCGCACGTCCGCCGAAGCCATCGCGCGGGCGACCGAGTTTCTGCTGGCACACGCCCGGCCCGCACCGCCCGCCCCCCTGTGAGCACGCCTCACGAAGCGCGTCGGGCCGTGAGGGAAACCGGCCCGACGCGCCGGGAACCGCACGGCCGTCGCCGCTCGTGAGCCCCTCCTCGGCGGAAGGGGCGGCGCCGCGCACGGCGGTCGCCGGGTCCGGGCCGAGGACTGCGAGCGCTCCTGGGGCGGTGCGGGCCCACTCCTGCGCGGCTCGGTGCGGCTCCTCCGCGTACGTGCGGCCCCGGGTGCGGCCGACGTCGGGGGCTTCGTGCACGTGGGCGGCCCCGGCCGCTGTGCGGTGCCGGGACGCCGCTCAGCCATCGTCCGAACGGCGACCGAGCTCCCAGGCCACGAGGGTGCGGTAGTGGATCGGTCCCGGGCCCCGGCCGACGTTGCTGCCGACCAGGTACAGGCGCCCGGCCTCCCAGCTCCGGCCGACGAACGGTGCGAGCCCCGCGGCGGCCCGCACCGTGGCCGCGTGGTCGCCCCGGCGGGAGCGGGCCAGGGTCAGATGGGGCCGGAACGGCCGTTCCGGAAAGAGGACGCCGCACTCCCGGACTCGAGCGCGTACGTCGGCGGCGAGGCGGTGCAACTCGTCGAGGTCGCCCGTGACCCCGCTCCACAGCACCCGCTCGTCGAAGTGGCCGCCTCCGCACAGCGCCAGCCGCAGAGGCGCCCGTCCTGTCGCGAGCCCGGCGAGCGGAGGCATCAGGGGCGGGACGGCGGCGACCGGCAGCTCGCCGAGGAACGCCAGGGTGATGTGCCAGTCCTCGATCCGGTTCCACCGCATGCGGGGGTAGGCGTCGTAGGCCGGGCGCAGGGCGCGGGCCAGTTCTTCCTTCGCGTCGTCGGGCGGGGCGAGCGCCAGGAACACACGGGTCGTCGCGGCTCGGACGGGCTCCTCGGCGGAGGGTCCGGTCACGGCTTCGAGCGGTTCGTTCACCTGCCGTACCGTACGGGCCGCCCGGCCGCCGCCGCGACGCGGGGCCGGTGCCGAACCCGGCGCCGGGATCCGGGCGTGGACCGGTGCCCGTACGGCGCGGGACGACGGAGCCGTACGCGGCCCGAGCGACGCCCGACCGCGGGGCCCGGGGCGGTTCTCAGCCCAGGTAGTCCGTACGTCCCTCCTCGTCGAGTGGGAAGGGGCCCTCGGGAATGATGCAGAACTCGTTGCCCTCCGGGTCGCCCATCACCAGGAAGCCGCCGTCGTCGTACCCCTCCAGCCTGCGCCCGCCGAGCGCCTCGACCCGCTGCTGCTCGCCGGCCGGATCGGGGGACGACAGATCGATGTGCAACCGGTTCTTGCCCTGCCCCGGGGCGCCCCCGGTCCGCTGGAACCCGAGGCCCAGACCGTTCTCCCGGCGCAGCCACACATAAGGGCCCGTGCGGCCCACGACCGGCCTGCCGAGCAGCTCGGACCAGAACGCGGCCAGCCGCTCCGGATCCCGGGCATCCACGATGAGGGCGTTGATCGACAGGGGGGAATCCGTCATGGTTCCCACCCTCCCCGATGCGCCCGCGCCGCGCCAGGCGCTGCCGCCGCGCGGGGCCGCCGCGCGGCGGCCCGGGCGCGCCGTTTGCCACCGTCGCATACAGTCATGCCCATGACGCAAGAGGACGGTGAGCTGGACAGCCTGGTGCGCAAACGCATCCGCGCCCTGCGCGTGGCCCAGGGGTGGTCCCTGGAGGAACTGGCCACCCGCGCGAAGATCAGCCAGTCCACGCTGAGCCGGATCGAGAACGGCCGCCGCCGACTGGCTCTGGACCAGCTCGTCATCCTGGCCCGCGCCCTGGACACCTCCCTCGACCAGCTGGTCGAGACCGCCGCCGACGACATCGTCTCCCACCCGATGATCGACGGAGCCCACGGCCAGATGCGGTGGCCCATCAAGGCGGAACCGGGCATGACCGTCATCCGCCAGCGCCTGACCGAGCCGCCGCCCGACAATCCGGCGCGCCTGCGGGCGCATCCGGGCCGTGAATGGCTCGTCGTCCTCTCCGGCACCGCCATCCTGCTCCTGGGCAACCGGCGCCTGCGGATCGAGACGAACCAGGCGGCGGAGTTCCCCACGATGCTCCCGCACGCGATCGGCGCCGAGGGCGGTCCGTGCGAGCTGCTGGGCGTCTTCGACCGGGACGCCCGCCGTGGCCACCAGCGCGGTGAGGGCACGGAGAGGGCGCCCCGGGCCGACCCGCCCGGGTGAGCCCTTTCCGGCGCCGGGAGGGCGCCGCCGCCCAGGGGCGCGGCGCCTTCGTACCGCGCACCGCCGCGTACTCGGCCGCGAGCCGGGCCGGGGGGACACCCGTCGACCGCGGCCCTTGCGGGGGCCGGCTTTCCGGAAGGGGGGCGAAGCCGACGATCATCTATGAGGCGGGCTCACCCCGTTGCCGTCCCGGGGGCCTTCGGCCCGGTTCGCGTCGGCGGTGTTGAGCCGGGCGGCCTGCCGCGTCAGGTGGTCGCGCTCGGCGAGCGTGGACGCCCGGCCGGCGGCCTCCACGTACAGCCTCGCCGCTGCGGCCACGTCGCCGTCGCGCTCGTGGAGGTACGCCGACACCGCCGCGTACCGGGGCAACGACCGGCTCAGCGTGGCCAGTTCGGCGAGACCGGCCTGCGGTCCGTCGGCCTCGCCGATCGCCACCGCCCGGTTGAGCCGCACGACCGGGCTGTCCGTCAGGCCGGCCAACTCGTCGTACCACTCGACGATCTGCGCCCAGTCGGTCTCCTCGGCCGTGGGCGCGTCGCAGTGCAGCGCGGCGACGGCCGCCTGGGCCTGGAACTCGCCCAACCGGTCCCGGGCGAGGGCCGCCTGCAGGATCCCGACGCCCTCGGAGATCATCCCGGTGTCCCACCGGCCCCGGTCCTGCTCGGCGAGCGGCACCAGACTCCCGTCCGGCGCGGTCCGCGACGCGCGCCGGGCGTGGTGGAGCAGCATCAGCGCGAGCAGGCCCGCCGCCTCCGGGTGGTCGATCGCCGCCGCCAGCTGCCGGGTGAGCCGGATCGCCTCGGCGGCGAGGTCCACATCCCCCGAATAGCCCTCGTTGAAGACCAGGTAGAGCACGCGCAGCACGGTGGCGACATCCCCGGGCCGGTCGAACCGCACCCGGGAGACGGTGCGCTTCGCCCGGCTGATGCGCTGCGCCATGGTCGCCTCGGGCACCAGGTACGCCTGGGCGATCTGGCGCGTGGTGAGCCCGCCGACGGCCCGGAGGGTGAGCGCGACGGCGGACGAGGGGGTCAGCGAAGGGTGGGCGCACAGGAAGTACAGCTGGAGCGTGTCGTCCACCGAGGGCGCGGGACCGGGCGCGGGCTCGTCGTCGACGCGTTCCTCCCGCCGCCGCCGGGCGGTCTCCGCCCGGGCCGCGTCCAGGAACCGCCGCCACGCCACGGTGACGAGCCAGCCCTTCGGGTCGCGCGGCGGGTCCTGCGGCCAGACGCGGACCGCCTCGACCAGGGCGTCCTGCACGGCGTCCTCGGCCGCCGCGAAGTCTGCTCCGCGGCGGACGAGGATCCCGAGCACGCTCGGTGTGAGGCTTCGCGGAAGGAGCTCGTCCATCGGGCCCTCACTCCGTGACGGTGGGCGGCGCGCTCAGGAACGGCCGAACCTCCAGCCACTCGTGGATCGGCTTCCCGCCCGCCCCCGGAGCGGCCGACAGCTCCCCGGCCAGCTCGACCGCACGGTCGTGGCCGTCCACGTCGATGATCATCCAGCCGGCGATGAGGTCCTTGGTCTCGGCGAACGGACCGTCGGTGACCGGCGGCCGCCCCTCGCCGTCGTACCGGACCCATGAGCCCTCGGGGGCCAGGGCCTGGCCGTCGACGAACTCCCCGGACTTCTCCAGCCGGTCGGCGAAGTCCCGCATGTACTGCATGTGCGCCGAGATCTCCTCGGGCGTCCACCGGTCCATGGGGACGTCGTTGACCGGAGCCGGGGCGCCGCGGTAGTGCTTGAGCAGCAGGTACTTGGCCATGGTTCTCTCCTCGGTGCCGTGCGGCCCCTTCCGGCCGCTTCCACCACGGGGACGGAGCCGGACGGGGGTTCTCGACATCCTCGCGCGAGGATTCCGTGATTTCTTTCCGACACCCCGCAGCCGCCCCGCCGCGCGGACCCCACCGGGCCTTTACGCCTGGCGGGCGGCGGAGCCACCGCTCAGACTGGCGGAAAGGCGCGGACCGGCCGCCGAGGGACCCGGTACGGACGTGCGACAGCCCGGAGAGGCGGGGAACGATGGGTGAGTACGCGGATCTGCCCGGCGTCCGGACCTGGTACGAGAGCGAAGGCGCCGGCGACCCGCTGGTCCTGCTGCACGGCGGCTTCTGCACCAACGACACCTGGGGCGCCCAGCGCGCCGATCTCGCCGCCGCCCACCGGGTCTTCCTGCCGGAGCGACGCGCGCACGGACACACGGCCGACGTCCCGGGGCCGCTGACGTACCAGGCCATGGCCGACGACACGGTGGCCTTCCTGGAGGAGGTCGTCGGGGGCTCCGCACACCTGGTGGGGTGGAGCGACGGGGGAGTGGTCGCACTGCTCGTCGCCCGGGCCCGGCCCGACCTCGTCCGCAGGGTCGTGGCGATCGGCGCCAACTTCCGCCCCGGACCCGAGTGCTTCGTCGAGGCGTCGATGCTCGACGCGATGACCCCCGAAGGGCCCGACCTCGCGTTCTTCCGCGAGATGTACGAGCCGGTCACGCCGGACGGCGCGGACCACTGGCCGGTCGTGGCCGCGAAGGTGATCGATATGTGGCGCACCCAGCCGACGCTGACGACCGAGGACCTGGCCGGCGTCCGGGCGTCCACCCTCGTCATGGCCGGTGACGACGATCTGATGACGTTGGAGCACACGATCGCCCTGTACCGGGCGATCCCCGACGCCGAACTGGCGATCGTCCCCGGAGCGTCCCACCTGGTCCCGCTGGAGAAACCGGAACTCGTCAACCGGTTGATCCTCGACCACCTCGCCCAGGAGGAGGTGGAGACGATGATGCCCGTCCGCCGGGCGGAGACGGGCCCCACCGCCCCCTGACGGCCCCGTCGCTGCCGGAGGGCCCCCGCCGTGGGGGAAGCGCCCCCCCTCACGGGCGTGCCCGCACGGTCGCCGCTCCTGCGGACGCCTGCGACCGCACCGCCACGCCGTCCGGGACCGCAGGCCACCCGCCGGGGACCATGGATCAGCGATGGGTCGTATGCCCGCATTTATGCTGGCTCAATGCGATCTGCGCGAGCTGCTCCTCGGTGGGCCCTGCTCTCCTCCGGATGCGCCCCCGTCCTGCTGGTCGGCTCCTGGATGATCGCGCAGGCGCGCCAGGGGCCGCGGTACGACCCCGCGGCGGACACCCTGAGCGTGCTGGCCTCCTACGGCGCCGCCGGCTATTGGCTGATGACGGGCATGCTGCTGGTACTGGGGACGTGTTACGTGATGACGGCGTACGCGCTCCGACAGGCGGCGACCGCGGGGCGGCTGGCCCTGGCCGGCGGCGGACTGTCCGCACTGGCCCTGACCCTGGTGCCCGCCCCGAGCAGCGGCGGGGCGCTGGAACACGGGGCGGTGGCCACCGTCGGAGTCGTGCTGCTCGGGGCATGGCCGCCTCTGGCCGCCGTCCGGACCGGGGCGCCGACGCCGTGGGGGCTGCGTCGGGACGTGTCGCTCGTCGCGAGCGGGGTGATGTTCGCGAGCGCCCTGTGGTTCTGGGCCGAGTTGCAGAGCGGGCGGGCCCCGGGCGCCGCCGAACGCGTCCTGACGTTCCTCCACGCGCTGTGGCCGTTCCTGGTCGTCCTCTCCTGCCGCAGAAGCGCGACGGCCTGAACGGGCGCGGCCCCCCGGACGGCCGGAGCGGGCCGGGGGCGGCGCCTGGAGCGGCGCTCCTGCACCGGCCCGACGCCCCGGTCCACCGGAAAGGGGCGGGAGCACCGGCGCGCAGGGGTTTCGGGACGGAAGCCGGCCGCTGCCGCTCCGGACCCCGTACGCGGTGCGCCGCCTACGTCAGCGGCTCGACGGACACGTTCCGGTAGCGGGTCTCGCTGCCGCGGTCCTGGATCCTGAGCACTCCGGCCGTGGGGTCCGCGCCGCGCCGTCGCTCGCCGTGCCGCTCCCGGGTCGAAGGCGACCACAGCCCCCCGGCCGGAAGCGCAGACGAAGCCGCCGTCTGATGCGAAGGGACCAAGCACCTTGTGAAGCAAGGGTCGTGGCGCACCGTCAAGGGCGGCGAACACCCCGGAGCGCGGGCTCCGGGGCGCTGGGAAGAAGTCGGATCATGCCGGACGGGGCGGGGGTCACTGGGGTCTGTCCTCACACTGCCGTCGTCGCCCCGCAGGCGGCAGTGTGACGACCGCCCTAGATCTCGCGGCCCGTGGTGGAGGCGAATCCGAGCCAGGTGTGGCGGTTGCCCCACCAGCACCAGCCGACCTTGGGGGCGTTGCGCCGCTCCCGGCCGTCGCGCCCGGTGCCGTTGCTGATCCAGATCGCCGGAGTGCGCGTGTCCAGCGCGCCGTTCGCCTTGCGCAGCCGGGAGCCGATGGTCATGAAGCAGCGGTTCCGCTCCAGCACCGCCGGCTGTTGCAGCACCCAGTGGATGCCTTCGGTGAGCGCCAAGGGCGTACGGTCCGCCTTGGTGAGGGCGGGCAGGGCCTCCTCGGGGCTCCAGTTCGCCAGGTGGTCGCCCCGGTCGACCCCGGTGACGAAGTAGAGCGGCGCGTCGGGGAGGACGATCCCGTTGGGGAGGAAGTCATCGGCGTCCTGCATGTCGGTGACGACGAAGCCGGGTTTGCCGTCGCGCCGGAGCAGAGGCGCCAGAGCGGAGGCGGGGGCACGGTCCGGATGAACGGCGAGCAGGACGTCGTCACGGGGGCCGGCCTTCCCGGCGAAGGCGCGGACCTCCTCGGCGGCAAGGCCCGCGATCTCGTGCACTCCGAGCTCGATCAGTCGCTCAGCCTGGGCGGCGGGAGGCGGGAGCCGGTACTCGGCGCCGGCCGCGGCGGAATCGGTGGCGGCGATGCCGGGGTCGGAATCGGCGGTGGAGAAGGTGTCGGTCAAGGTGGTCCCCCGGGTTCACGGTTCACAGGTACGGCACTGGGCCTGAGGTGGAACGAGGGGAGCCGCCCGGGTGTTCCCGGCGCGCCCGCGGGCCCGATCCGGCCGAGGGGGCGACGCGCCGCGGCGGCGCCGAGGGCTCGCGAGCGGGAAAAGTCCCTGACACAAACAAAGGCAAGGAGAGAACTCTCCTTGCCGCTCTCAACTTATAGCGCACCCGGGGGCTTGCGGCAAGGCCCCGGTGGCACCGCACAATCGTCGCTCCACACGGGAAAGACGGCGAGGAATGAGCGCATGCCCGAGCAGGGGTTCGACGAAGGGCGGGGCGCCGGTGATCCGGGCGGCCGCCGCAGGGCGAGCGGACACGGTGGTGCCGGAGGTTCCACGATGACGCGGCAGTACGTGCTGGACCTGCGGGAGGTGGACGAGACACGGGCGGAGACCGTGGGCGGGAAGGGCGCCCACCTGGGCGGGCTGTCACGGATCGAGGGCATCCGCGTACCGGACGGCTTCTGTGTGACGACGGAGGCTTTCCGGCGGCTCGCGGCCGAGGAGCCATCGCTCGGCGAACGGCTCGACGAACTGTCCCGCCTGGACCCGGACGACGGGGAGGCGATCCGCGTGCTCAGCGCACGGATCCGCCGCACCATCGAGGAGATCCCCGTCCCGGGCGACATCGAGGCCGCGATCACCGGCGCGCTGACCCGGTTCGGCGAGCGGTCCGCGTACGCGGTGCGGTCCAGCGCGACGGCTGAGGACCTGCCGACCGCCTCCTTCGCCGGCCAGCAGGACACCTACCTGAACGTGGTGGGGCCGGAGGCGGTCCTCCGGCACGTCAGCCGGTGCTGGGCCTCGCTGTTCACCGAGCGGGCCGTGGTCTACCGCCGCCGGAACGGCATCGACCACCGCACGGTGCACATGGCCGTGGTCGTCCAGCGGATGGTCTTCCCCCAGGCGTCCGGCATCCTGTTCACGGCCGACCCGGTCACGGGCGACCGCAGGACCGCCACGGTGGACGCCGGGTTCGGTCTCGGCGAGGCCCTGGTCTCGGGTTTGGTGAACCCGGACGTCTTCACGGTGCGGGACGGCCGGGTCGTCGCCAGGACGATCGCCGTCAAGGAGCGCGCCGTCCACCCGCTCCCGGCCGGGGGCACACGTGAGGCGGCGGTCGACGCCCGGCAGCGGGACCGGCCGGCGCTGACGGACGAGCAGGCGGTGCGGCTCGTGGAGATCGGACGGCGGATCGAGGCGCACTTCGGGTCCCCGCAGGACATCGAATGGTGCCTGGTCGACGACGATGTCCGGATCGTGCAGAGCCGGCCGATCACCACCCTCTTCCCCGTTCCGGTCCGGGAGCCCGGCGACGAGGAGAACCGCGTCTACGTCTCCGTGGGCCACGGCCAGATGATGACGGACGCCATGAAGCCCCTCGGGTACTCCATGTGGCAGCTGACGGCGATGGTGCCCATGCACGAGGCCGGCGGCAGACTGTTCGTCGACGTCACCGGGCGGCTGGCCTCGCCCACGACCCGCGAGGGCCTCCTGGACGCCCTCGGCAAGGGCGATCCGCTGGTCAGGGACGCCCTGGAGACGGTCCTGAACCGCGGTGACTTCGTCCCGACGCTCCCGGCCCCGGCGCCCGCCGTTCCGTCACCGGCCCCGCGGGCCGCCCCCGCCGCGCCGCCCGCCCCGATCCCGACCGACCCGGCGGTCGTCACCGGTTTGATCGAGCGCAGTCGGGCGTCGGTCGCCGCACTGGAACGCGACATCCGGACGAAGAGCGGACCGGCCCTGTTCGACTTTCTGCTGGAGGCGTTCGAGGAGCACAAGCGGGTCCTCGGCGATCCCCTGAGCATGCGGGCGATCATGGCGGGCATGGAGGCCACCTGGTGGCTCAACGAGAAGCTGCTGGAGTGGCTGGGCGAGAAGAACGCGGCGGACACCCTGACGCTCTCCGCCCCCGACAACATCACCTCCGAGATGGGGCTGGCGCTGCTCGACGTGGCGGACGCGGTCCGGCCGTGGCCGGCGGTGGTGGACTTCCTGCGGGAGGCCCGGCACACCGAGAGCGCGGACTTCTGGGACGGCCTGGCGAAGGTCGAGGGGGGAACCGGGGCGCGCGCGGCCATCGAGACGTACCTCGACCGGTACGGCATGCGGTGCGTCGGCGAGATCGACATCACCCGCCCGCGCTGGAGCGAGCGCCCGGCCACGCTCGTGCCCGCGATCCTCGACAACGTGCGCAACTTCGGTCCCGGGGCGGCCGAGCGGCGGTTCGAGGAGGGCCGCCGGAAGGCGCGCGAGAAGGAACAGGAGGTGCTGACACGGCTGCGAGCCCTGCCCGACGGGGAGCGGAAGGCCGAGGAGACCCGGCGGATGATCGAGCGCGTCAGGACGTTCATCGGATACCGCGAGTACCCGAAGTACGGCATCGTCTGCCGCTACTTCGCCTACAAGCGGGCCCTGTTGGCGGAGGCCGACCGGCTGGTGCGGGCCGGCGTGCTGACGCGGAGGGAGGACGCCTTCTACCTGACGTTCCAGGAGTTCCGGGAGGCCGCGTGTTCGAACCGGGTGGACGAGCGGCTCCTGCGGCGACGTGAGGAAGCGTTCCTTTCGTACCGGGCGCTCACCCCGCCCCGGGTGCTCACCTCGGACGGCGAGGCCCTGAGCGGCGCGTACCGGCGTGACGACGTGCCGGAGGGCGCGCTGACCGGCCTGCCGGTCTCCGCCGGGACCGTGGAGGGGAGGGCCCGGGTCGTCCTGGACCTGGCGGACGCCGACCTGGAGGCGGGCGACATCCTGGTCACCCCGTTCACCGACCCCAGCTGGTCGCCGCTGTTCGTCGGGATCGCGGGGCTGGTCGCGGAGGTCGGCGGCCTGATGACCCACGGGGCGGTCATCGCCCGGGAGTACGGTCTGCCCGCCGTGGTGGGCGTGGCAGGAGCCACCCGGTCGATCAGGGACGGACAGCGCGTCCGCCTGCACGGAACGGACGGGTACGTGGAGCTCCTGGACTGACCCGGCGCCCCCGGCCGCCCCGCTCACCGGCCGCCCGGGGGAGCGCGACCGCCGTCCCTCGCCCCCGCTGCGGCGGCGTGCCGGCGTGCCGACGCAGCGGGGGCGCGCCGGCGTGCCGACGCAGCGGGGGCGCGCCCCCCGGGCCCCCGGCGGATCGCGTTCCGTTGAGAGGCCGCGGACCGGGTAGGAGAGGGCGACGTTGTCCTCGCACAAGGAAAGGGCGTTCGCTCATGTCCTCCTCTCTGGTCGAAACCATCGATGTCAGGGCCCCGCTCACCATCACGTGGGCGCTGTGGAGCGACGTCACGCAGTGGCCGAGGTTCCTCAGCCATGTCCAGCGGGTGGACCCGCTGGACGGGCGGAGGTTCGCCTGGCAGCTTTCGCTGCCGGGGGCGGACAAGAACTTCGTCGCGGAACTCACCGAGGTCGTGGCGGAGAACCGCATCGCGTGGAAGACGATCGAGGGCGTCCACCACGCCGGGGTGGTCACGTTCCACCGGATCGACGCGTCCACGACCCGCGTCGCCCTGCAGATCGAGTACGACCCCCAGGGGTTCGTCGAGCGCCTCGGGGCCCTGACCCATCTCGATTCGGTGCTGGCCAACTACGACCTGGGGGAGTTCCAGAAGCTGGCGGAACTCACCGCCGAGTCGGGAGGCGTGCGGAACGGCTGAGCGCAGGCGGCCCCGGTCGCGGCGGTGCGTACGGCCGGTCGGAGGCGGGTTTCGCGCAGAGGGCTCGGACCCCGTCCCCGACCCCGCCGGTCAGGCGGTGGGGACGCCCGCGACACGGCGTTCGCCGCCGTTGCGCTCCTGCCAGAGGCGGTACACGTCCACGGCGCCTTCGTGCTCCTCGTAGCGCATCGGCATCCGCCGGTCCTGCCAGGGCTTGGCGATCTCCTCGTAGAAGGTGCCCAGTTCGAAGTACTTGCGGTCGTCCACGTAGTGCGGCTCGTAGGCGTCGCGGGTGGTGAGGAAGACGACCGCGTCCGGCGAGCAGTAGTACAGCGCGCCCAGGCACATCGGGCAGGGGTGGGCGAGGACGTAGATGGTGGCGCCGGTCAGGTGCTCGGTGCCCAGCTCGGTGCAGGCGTCGCGGATGGCGAGGATTTCGGCGTGGGCGGTGGGGTCCCCGGTCTGGGCGACCTTGTTGGGGCTCTCGGCGACGATCTCGCCGTCCTTGACGATGACGGTCGCGAACGGACGGCCGCCTTCGGCGACGTTCTGACGGGCGATGTCGATGGTGCGCTGGGCGAAGTCCATGAAAGATCCTCCGAGGACGGGAAGAGGGTGCGCTGCCGCCGGCCGGCGGCTCGGCGGGAAGCGGGGCGGGGCGGGCCGGGAATTGTTCCTCCGGCCCGCCCCGTCGCCGCCCGGGGGTGACGCCGTACCGGCGGCGGTCAGAAGGGCTTGGTCGGCAGGTACTTGCCGTCCAGGGTGATGACGGCGCGCTCGCCGCCCTCGGGGTCGGCGACCTTCTTCACGTCGAGCCGGAAGTTGATCGCGGAGATGATCCCGTCGCCGAACTGCTCGTGGACGAGGGCCTTGAGGGTCGTGCCGTAGACCTGGAGCATCTCGTAGAAGCGGTACATGGTCGGGTCGGTCGGGATCCGGTTGGGCATCGAACCGCGCACCGGGATGGTCTGCAGCAGCACCGCCGCGTCGTCGTCCAGGCCGAGCAGATCGGCCACGGCCTTCGCGGACTCCTCCGGCAGCGGGTGCTGTCCGAGGACGGCGGCGGTGGTGAAGGCCACCGAGAGGCCCGAGGCGTCGGCGATCTGCTGCCAGGAGAGGTCCTTGAGGGTCTTGGCCTCCACGGCCTTGGCGGCCAGGGCCTCACGGGCGGTCGGGTCGAGCTGTGCGTGCACCATGATCAGTACGTCCTTTTCTCCCCCGGGCCACTCACGGAAGGGGGGGTGGAGTGGCGAGCGGGGACGGGGGTTTCGGTGGGGTGGGGGTTTTCGGAGTGGGGGAGGCCCGGGAGGATCAGGCCGCGAGCGGGGCGCTCACGTCCTGGACGCGGCCGGTGGGGATGTCGAAGACCCAGCCGTGCAGGGCGGCCCTCCCCTGGGCCAGCGCGTTGGCGACCGAGGGGTGGGTGGCCAGGTTCGCCAGCTGGGCCAGCACGTTCTGCCGTACCAGGGCGGAAACATCGCCGTCGACGGGCGTGCGGGCCACCGAGGCGTCCGCGTGCCGCAGCCAGGTGGCGACCGCCGGGGAACCGCTGAGGTCGTGGCTCTCGGCGAGCGCGGTCATCGCCCCGCACGCGGAGTGGCCGCAGACGACGATGTCCTCGACGCCCAGCGTGGCGACGGCGTACTCGATGCTCGCCGCGATCCCGTCGGCCTCGGGGGCGTAGGCGGGCACCAGATTGCCCGCGGTGCGGATGACGAACAGGTCACCCGGCTCCGTGCCGGTGATCAGCTCGGGGACGACGCGGGCGTCGGAACAGCCGATGAACAGCGTGTGCGGTGTGTGATGCGTGGCCAGGCGGGCGAAGAGATCCGCCTTGGCCGGGAAGACGTCCCGTTGGAAACGGGCGACGCCTTCGGTCAGGTCTTGCATGGTCACTCCCTTCGGAAGGGGCCGGCCCTGGCGGGCTGGTGAAATCAACCATGCATGACCTGTGCCTATAGTGTCCAAGAGGGAAAAGGCATAGGATCTATCGACCGCATCTATAGTTGCTTTCATGGCTGCTCTCGAACTGCGTCACCTGCGTTATCTGCTCGCCGTGGCCGAACACGGCAGCTTCACCCGTGCCGCCGAGGAGCTGCACATCTCCCAGCCCACCCTCTCCCAGCAGATCAAGCAACTGGAGCGGACCCTGGGCGTGCAGCTGCTGGACCGCACCGGCCGCACGGTGCGGCTCACCGACGCAGGCGCCGTCTACACCGATCACGCCCGGCGTGCGCTGCGCGACCTCGCCGCCGCCGAACGCGCCGTCCACGACGTCCAGGACCTCTTCCGCGGCCACCTCCGCCTGGGGGTCACTCCCACCTTCACCGCCTACCTCGTCGGCCCGCTCACCGCCCAATTCCACACCCGCCACCCCGGCGTCCGCCTCACCCTGGTGGAAATGGCCCAGGACCGCATCGAAGGGGCCCTGCTCGCCGACGACCTCGACCTCGGCATCGCCTTCGCCGGCCCCCACCTACCCGGCATCACCGACACCGCTCTGTTCACGGAGACGCTCACTGTGGTCACCGGCCCCCGCGGAGCTGACACCGGCGGTGTCCCCCCGCTCTCCGTCAGTGAACTCGCCGGCCGGGAACTCGCGCTGCTCAGCGGCGACTTCGCCACCCGTGGCCACATCGACGCCTACTTCACCCGCCACCGGGCCGCTCCCCGCATCGCGGTCGAGGCGAACTCCATCCAGGCGCTCACCGAGATCGTCCAGCGCACCGGCCTGGCCACCGTCCTGCCCGACGCCATCACCCACGACCACCCCCGCCTCGTCCCCGTCCCCCTCGACCCGCCGCTGCCCGCCCGTACTGTCACCCTCCTCCACCGGGAGGGCGCCTACCGCGGTGCGGCCACCCGCGCCTTCACCCGGCTCACCCACGACCTCGTCCACACCCGCGGGTACGCGCCCGCCCCGGCGCTACCCGGCGCGGAGTCTGTGCGGGTCAGTGCGGGGTCGGCCGGTAGGTGAGCTCCTGGGTGCGGCCATCGAGCGTCCGGCTCTCGATCAGTTCGAGATCGAAGTCGGCCCCGCCCCAAAGGACCGGTTCCGTACCGGTCCGCCCGGTGATGACGGGGAAGATCGTCACTTGGACGCGGTCGACCAGGCCGGCGGCCATCAGCGCCCCGTTCATCGACAGGCTGCCGTGCGAGCGCAACGGCACGTCGGACTCCTCCTTGAGACGGGCGACGACGTCGACGGCGTCGCCGTTCGCGACGGTCGCGTCCGGCCAGTCGAGAGGCTCTTCGAGCGTGGTGGACACCACCGTCGCGGGCAGACTCCTCATGCGGGTCACCCATGCGTCACCCACGCCGGACTCCTTGGCGCTGGAGGTTGACAACCGTACGAAAGTCCGGTACGTGCCGGCCCCGAAGACCATTCGCTGATCCTGGCCGTACAGGGACGACCGGCGGTCGAGGAGCTCGGGGCCCTGCTTGCCCCAGTAGCCGCCCCAGTCGCCGTCACCGCTGTAGGAGCCGAAACCGTCGAGGCTGGAGAATACGTCGAACGTGTAGTCGGCGGTCATGATGCTCTCCCGGGCGAATCCGGTTGATGGGCATAGGTACAGACTGCGTCCGGTGGGAGAACTCATCGCCGGCCGACCGGCCCGGGGGCAAACGGAACGGGACGATCGGGGGAGGCCACCCCGCGGCGACCCGCCGTACAGCACCACGGTGCGACCGCGCGGACCACCCCTCGACCCCCTGGGCCGACGTGATGGCGTCTCTCGGCCCCAGGCGTCGCCCGCCCGTTCCGTCCGGCTGCCCCCGCCGGGTGCGGGCGGGGGCAGCCGGAGGGTTCGCCTTCGGTGCCCGCTCGGCCGACAGCCCCTGATCAGCCTCCCTTCATGACCGGGGAGGGCGACG
Source organism: Streptomyces sp. CB02366 (assembly GCF_001905905.1). GTDB lineage: Bacteria > Actinomycetota > Actinomycetes > Streptomycetales > Streptomycetaceae > Streptomyces. The sequence continues at coordinate 73,069 of NZ_LIVT01000009.1, read as the reverse complement.
AAGCGTCACGCAGGAGGAGGCTCGGCTCCGCGTCCGAGCCGTCGAGGGGGACGGACCAGATGTCCGACGTTCCCTTCGCCCGGCCCGGGAGGGCGTACGCGAGGGTCGAGTCGTCCAGCCAGGCCGCTTGGTCGTCGACGCTGCGGGTCTCGGCGACGGGAGTCTCACGCATCGTCCTCAGGTCCAGTACGTGCAGTCGCCACGGATTCCGGGCGCCTTCGCGGACCCTCTTCTTGAAGGCGATCCGGGTGCCGTCGGGCGACAGGGACGGGCATTCGACGTTGCGGCGGAGCGTGCGGGCCTTCCACGTCTTGACGTCGCCCTCGACGAGGTACGTCTTCCCCTTGGTGGCCACCGTCGCGTAGAAGCGGTTGTCGTCGTCCGCGAAGGTGATGCCCCAGTAGTTCACGTCCGGCGCGTGGTACCGCCGCCCCTCCAGATAGAGCTGGAGGGTCTCCACGTTCTTGACCAGGTAGCCGGTCCGCGTGTCGAGGATGCCGCTCCTCGTCGAGAAGGAGGAAGAGGCGTACGAATCGCCGCTGACGAACAGCGTCCAGGCGACCATCCGGCCCGAGGGGGAGACCCGCGCCCGGTTGGGGATGCCGCCGACCACGACGGTCTTGCGGGTGTTCAGCTTTCGGTCGAGGACGCTCACCTTCGTCTTCTGCGAGAGGCCGGGGTGGCCGGCGATACAGACGGCCGACCGCCCGCTCGCGTAGAAGCGGTCGCACGACAGCCCGGTGCTCCTGCTCCGCGCCCCGTCGGCCGCTCCCGTGCCGGAGGAGCTGTACGGCGCCGAGCGCACGTCGCCCTTCCGCGCCGCGTGGTACAGGCCGGGCGCGTCGTCGAGGGTGAGGCCCGGCGCGGCGACGGAGTCCGGCGCTCCGCCGTCGCCGTCGGCCGCCGCGACCGTGTAGCCGACGGCGACGGCCGCCAGTACGGCGCCGGCCGCCGTGAGCGCGACGATCCGGGCGCGCAGGGAGAGGGGAGGCAGGGTCATGAGGACTCCGGTGCGGTGACGGGTGCGGGTGCGGCGGGCGTGGGTGCGGCCGGCAGGAGGACGCAGGCGAGGACGAGTACGGCGCCGAGCGCGGCGGCGGCCAGGACGAGGGCGTTGTCCATGCCCCACAGGGTCCAGACGGCTCCGAACCCGACGGACGCGAACAGGCGGCCCAGGCTCTGGCCGGTCTGCAGCAGTGCCATTCCGCCCGCGCGCCGGTCCGCCGGTACGACCGGCCCGCCGAGCGCCATGAGGACCCCGTCGGTCGCCGCGTAGAACGTGCCGTGCAGGACGAGCACCAGGATCGTGAGCGGCCAGCCGGCCACCGGTGAGAACAGCGCGATGTACACCCCGAGCAGGGCCACATGCCCCAGCAGGTAGGGGACGCGGCGGCCGATCCGGTCGGCGGCCCGGCCGAGGGGAACGGCGAGCAGGAGGTAGACCGCCGCGCTGCCGAGCGGCAGCAGGGGGAAGTACTCCACGTCGAGGGCGAGCCGCTTCTGCAGGACGAGGTAGAGGAACCCGTCGCCCACGCCGACGAGGCCGAGCGCCGTGGCCGCGAGGAGGATCCGGCGGAAGGCGGGGACGTGGAAGAGCCGCAGGGTCTCCCGCAGTGTGGCGGCCGCCCTGCCCGGCGGGCGTGTCGGCCCGGCCCCGCGGCCGGGGACGAAGGCGAAGAGGATCAGCACCCCCAGCAGGCCGAAACAGAAGCTGACGACGAAGACCGCGTCGTAGGCGTCGACGGTCGCCCACAGGACGGCGAAGGCGACGAGCGGTCCGAGCATGGCGCCCGTGGTGTCCATGGCCCGGTGCACACCGAAGGCCCGGCCGAGGTCCCGCTCGTCGCAGTTCAGCGAGATCAGCGCGTCGCGCGGCGCTGTCCGCACGCCTTTGCCGACCCGGTCGGCCGCGAGCGCGGCGGAGAGGGCGGAGGTGGAGCCCCCCGCGAGGAGCAGGCCGAGTTTGCAGAGGGTGGACAGCGCGTATCCGCTTCCGGCGACGAGCTTGTGCCGCTGCCAACGGTCGGCGGCGTGCCCGCCGGCGAGTCTGACGAAGGCGGTGACACCGTTGTAGAGGCCGTCGAGAAAGCCGAACTGGAGCGGGCTGAGTCCCAGGCCCAGGACGAGGTAGAGCGGCAGTACGGCGGTGACCATCTCGGACGAGATGTCGGTGACGAGGCTGACGGCGCCGAGCGCGACGACGGTGCCGGTGAGGCGCCTTCGGGAGGCGGGACGTACGGCTGAGGGGGTTCGGTCGGGGGCGGGTGTGTCCGGTGGACGGGTTCGGCCGACGGCAAGGTACATACAGACGCTCCTGGTAAGCGGTGCCCGGAGCCCCGGCTGTACGACCGGGGCTCCGGGCGGGTTCGCCGGCCGTGCGTGGTCCGGCCGCCGGAGCACGCACGGCCGGACCACGGCGGACGGCGCGGAGATCAGCGGCAGTTGTACGTCGGGCCGGTGTCCAGGACCGTTCCGTCGGTACCGACGAACTTCGAGGTGAAGGTCGTGTCGGTGAAGTCGAGCTGCATCACGCCGAACTTGTCCCAGATGCGCTTCTGGCTGTTCTTCTGCACGGTGTCGCCCTGGCCGTACAGGTCCTTGCCGCCCATGCCGCCCAGGATCTGGACGATGCCGTTCGGGTCTGCCTGTCCGTCCGGGCTCTGCGGGGCGAAGCGCTCGTAGTGGTGGTCGTGGCCGCTCAGCACCAGCTCGGTGCCGGCTGCCTGCAGCATGGACCAGACCGGCTTGCTCACGGGGTCGTTGCCGTGGCTTCCGGAGCTGAACAGCGGGTGGTGGAAGTACGCGGCGACGCACTTCTTGCTGTTCTTGGCGAGGTCGGCCTTCAGCCAGTCGAGCTGTTCGCGCTCGTCGAACCGGTTGGAGTTGAGGGCGACGAAGTGCCAGTTGCCGTAGTCGTAGCTGTACCACATCTTGCCCTGGGGGGTGGCACGGTCACCGAAGTACTGCCGGTAGGCGACCTCGTCCTGGTTGTCCCAGTCGTCGTACGCCTCGTGGTTGCCGGGCACGGGGTGGGTCTTGTCCTTGAACCGGCCCCAGGACTTGTCGTAGTAGTTGCGGAAGTCCTCGATGTGGGCGTCGTCGTACTGGTTGTCGCCCATGGTGATGTAGAACGCCGGGTTGATCGCCATGGCGCGTGCGGCGGTCTTGAAGTGCTGGCATCCCGGATCGCTCTGGTTGCACTGGTCGGCGATGTCACCGGCGCCCACCACGGTGAACGCGCCCTTGGGTGGCGGGTCGGTGGGCGTGGTGCCCCCGGCGCTGCCGTACACGTCGGCCTCCCACAGGGAGTAGCCGTACGCGGTGCCGCGTGCGGTGCCGTACACGCGCAGGTAGCGGCCTTTGCCGGTCAGACCGGACCAGGTGTCGGTCCCGCCGTTGCCCGCCGTCTCCGTCGCCAGGCGGGTCCAGTCGGTGCCGTTGGCCGAGATCTCCAGTCGGTACTGCTTCGCGTACGCGGCTTCCCACTTCAGCTCGACGCGGGAGACGGACGCCCCTTCGCCGAGGTCGATGCGGAGCCACTGCGGGTCCGATCCTTCGGCACTGGCCCAGCGGGTGGTCGCGTCGCCGTCGACGGCCTTGCCGGGGGTCAGGGAGGAGGTCTCGGACGACGAGGCGGTGGCGGGTTTGCCGCGCGATATCAGTGCCTCGGCGCCGGGGGGCTCCGTCGATCCCGGGCCGGGCCGGGGGTCGGTGTCGATCCGGAAGTCGTCGCCGTAGACGGACCAGGCCAGCGGCGTGGCGAGGTCCAGGTTGCCGTTCCTCAGGAACACGCGCTGGGCGGTGTCGATCCGGCTGGTGTCCTCGTGCGCCTCCTCCTTCTTCATCTCCACGACACGGGCGTCCAGGAAGGCGTCGAGGTACCGGGTCTCGTCGCCGCCCTCGGCCGGCGTACGGGCGTTGCTCCTGGCCTCGGCGCGGATGCTGTCGAAGCCCGACTGCCCGTGCATGACGATGGCGTCGTAGTAGGCGAACTGCCCGAGCACCCGCAGTCCGTCGCTCTTCGCCCGGGATACGGAGGGGGCGAAATAGACGCGGTCACGCTCGTGCTCCTGGGCCGCCCGGAACTCGGGGGTGGCCGCGGCCTGTTCCCAGGCGGTCGTGAAGCCGGGGTCGAGGCCCTCGTGGGAGTCGCTCCCGTCGACCGCGCGGAGCGCCGGGAGGTACTTGGCCAGCGGGTTCCCCGGCACCTTGCCCGTGTAGTACTCGACGAGTTCGAGCATGTCATGCGTACCGGAGCAGAAGCCGACGATGCCGGCCGTGTAGCCGCGCCCGTCGCCGATGTCCTCGATGTAGCCGAACTGCTCGCGCCACTGGAGCGAGGAGTTCTCGGCCGTCGAGACGATCTGCAGGGCGATCTCCTTCTTCACCGGATCGTCGAGGCCGGAGGCCGCGGCCGCCTGTCCGGTGTTGAGGGCGACCGCGGCGGGGATCGCGGCCAGTGCCATGGCCAGAGCGACCCGCACGCCGGTGCGCCGTCGGCGGTGTGCGGGGCGGGGTGGTCGTTCCGAACGGGAGACGCGTCGGAAAATGCGGTGGGGGATGCGCATGCGCACGTGGTTCTCCGATCTCTTGCACCATGCCGGACGCCGGACGTGGGACATCGGGCGTACCGGGGAGTCGTGAAGGGGTGTACGGACACAGCCCAGCGGGGAGACCTGCTCTATTAGGAAAGTTTCCTTTCCATTGAGTCGCGTCCATTGGAGCGCGCCGCTCCCCTTCTTGCAAGGGGCATGACAACAACAATCCGGAAAGGAGCGGTGTTCGTCGGCCGGGTTCGCACGCTGTGCGGGGACTGCCGATCGTTCGGTGCGACCCCCGCAACGGCGCCCGCGCGAAGACCGTGCTGACGGCCGTCGGCCCGGTGGAGCTATCCGTGCCCGGGCCCGCGACGGATCGTTCGGGCCGAAGAGCGCCAGAGGCGCCAGAAGCGCCAGAAGCGCCAGAAGCGCCAGAAGCGCCAGAAGCGCCAGAAGCGCCAGAAGCGCCAGAGGCGCCAGAGGCGTCAGAGGCGTCAGAGGCGGCTGACCGGCGTGGCCGAAAGGGGCATCTCGCTGTCTCACCTTCGCCGGCCGGCTCTCCGCAACCCGTCGGCAGCCCCGACCACCCTCGTTGCACCGTTCGGTTGCCAGACCCCCGGAGCGAGGCCGGCTTGGCCCACGAGAACGGACAGCGCGAGAGGGCGTGCCGGAACGAGGTACCTGTGGAGCCGGGCAATTCATGTGCTTTCCCCGTGGGCCGTGGGTAGCTTTCCGTGGATGGCGAGCGAAGACGTCGTGCAGGACCACCCCCATCGGCGGATCGTGCGGGTGGGCGACACCGTCCGCAGGCCGGTCCAGCCATGGACGGAGACGGTCCATGCGCTGCTGCGCCACCTGGAAGAGGTGGGCTTCCCCCACGCACCCCGTGTGTTGGGTTTTGACGAGGTGGGCCGCGAGGTCTTGGGCTACGTGGAAGGAGAGTCCGGGCCGGCGGGCTGGGCCAAGGTCGCGGATGACCGGGGGCTGACGGCGTTCGCCCGGCTACTGCGGGATTATCACGACGCCACGGCGGACTTCTCGCCTCCGGACGGGGCGGTGTGGGCCGTCCCCGCGGACGAGGGGCGAGCCGCCGACCAGACCGAGGTGGTCTGTCACGGAGACTTCGGCCCGTGGAACGTCGTGTGGCAGGGCCACCTGCCTGTCGGCCTCATCGACTTCGACTTCGCGTGCCCGGCCGCGCGCCTCGACGACGTGGCCTACGCACTCGAATACGTCGCGCCGTTCCGTGACGACGCCGAATGCCTACGGTGGCTGAGCTACCGCACCGCGCCGGACCGCCGCCGGCGCCTGGAACTGTTCTGCGACGCCTACGGGCTCTCCTCGGCGTCCGGAATGGTCGATGCCGTCATCGCCAGGCAGCAGCAGAACATCGACCTCGTCCGTCGCCTGGCCGGTCAAGGCCACGAGCCCCAGGCGACCTGGGTCGCCAAGGGCCTCCTGGGAGAACTCGACGCCAGGGTGGCCTGGAGCCGGTCGCACCGGCATCTCTTCGCGGAGGCGCCCGGCTCAGCGGAGGGCCGGCCTGCCGGTCGGCGCAGATACTGATCAACCTTTCCACGATGGCGGTCGCCCCTCGACGGCCGCCGATGCCGCCGCCCGCTCCGGCCCCAGCGGGGACTCCCACGGGTTCGCCCTGCCGTCCTCTCCGGCCCTTGGAGTTCGAGCTGCCGGATCGTCCGGCCTTCGGCGTCGACCTCGAAAGAGAACCAGGTCGGGCCTGCCCCGCGAGCCGGACGCCCCCCGCCAACCGTGCCCGAGCTCGTCAGCCGGAGCTCACGACGGGCGTCTTCGAGGGAACGTTAGTGGCCGCTGTCCCTGAGGGTGATCAAGGGTTTTCAGCCTGCGGAGGGCCTTCTCCCGCCTCCCGCAGTCCCGAAGAAACACGATCGACGCGCACGCCGGCGGTTCGGCGCGCGCTGCGGTCGTCGTGCCCCCGGCCGACGACTTTCGCAGGTTTCCTGGTTGTGGGCGCCCGGGCCTTCCTGTGGCGTAGGCGCAAGCCTTGTCAGGCACCAGGAGGTGGACTCGGCGATCATCCGGCTCTGTCGCGGCCCGGGCAGGGAAGAAGCGTCCGTCGCCCACCAGGGGATTTCGCCGGCGACCGCCGCACCGAGATCACGGTTCGCGATACCGCAAGGCAGCTGGTGGACAGCTCCAGCCTGTCCGGAACAGGGGGAGGCTTCTGGCGGGCGCTCACTTGTCGTGCCAGTGTCGCCGCATCAGTCGGGCGCGACGAACCGCACTCATCGAGGAGAACGCATGATCCTGTGGTCTTCTGCACGCTTCCGGGGTGCGTTCATCGGAGCAGACGTCTGTGCCGCTTTCGCTGGGGGAGCGGTGGCGGCCGGCCCCGGCACGGCAGTCGCCTCAAGGGTGACGCGGCAAGACTCATCGTCCTTCCCGGTGGCTGCCAGCTCCGCTGTCCGGCGGGTGTCGACGAACGGCGACGACCGGGTCGCGGCCCGCGGCCGGGCGTGGAACGTCGTGAGCCCTCGGGGAATCACCGGCGACCCGGCCGATGAAGTCCAGCACCTCTTCTCCTGGCCCCGGGCCGCGTGGGCTCGTCAGGGGTGGAGGGGCGCTCGGAAGCAATACCCAGAACGCTGTTGCGGCGTTTCGGAGCGCCGGGGGCATCACCGCCGACGGGGCTGTCGGGAGGGAGCACAGGGCGCAAGCCACGGGCCAGGTGAGCATGTTCCCCGGCCCTTCAGTCGGCAACATGCGACCGGGAACCGTGAAACCTCCGGTCGGCCCGTGGGAGCGTACAGCCGCCGTTGAAGAAGCCCCGTTGCCGGCGCCGGTTTCCGGGAGCCCCCCACCGTCCAGGTCGAACGGCCACGCGACTCCGCGCGGCCGAATCGCATCCCGACTCCGGACGCAGCCCCTCCTTCTCCAGGGGTCCCAGAGGGCTTGCTGCCCCCCGGGACCTCCCACGATCGCGATTCAGGCGCGGACTTCGGCCGGGCGGCGGAGGCAGGTCCTATCGCGCGGACGCAGGCCCTCTCGCCACGCAGCGCACCGGAACGAACCGGATTCGCCCTTCCCGCACCAGGTGCGGCGCGGGTGTGAACCGGCCTTCCGTGGATATGCGGAGAGTCGGTCGGCGAAGCTCCTGGTGAGCGATGGGCCTCAATCGCGAAACGGTCTACCAGGAGTTCGCCGTGCCGTATGGCTGGGATTCCGTCAACCGGTCAGAGCGTGGACGGATGGAAAGAGGCCGGTCAATAGTTGATCGCGCCATGGAGAAGTCGTCCGAAAAGAGGCCCAGTAAGGCGCACCGGCTGTTCTTCGGTGTCAGTGGATGCGAATCGATATGATCTGGTGGACGTGGCCCGGGTTCCAGGAACTCCACCGCTGCAGGTTGACGGTCTCGAGTCGCGGGTCGCTCCCGTTGCGCTGGAACTGAAGGGTCACGACGTTGTTTCCCGACTCGACCCAGTTCACGCCGTAGATGGCGACGGGCATGAACCCGGCGTTGGCGAAGCAGAGCGTGTCACGGCCGCTGTTGTTGTGGATCTCCAGGTAGCCGTTCTCGTTGCAGTTCGTACGGTTGATCAACGCTCCGTGGCTGGACGTCGTAGCGGCCGCGGCGGGCATGGCCGTGGCTGCCAGGGCGGCTACGGTGACTGCTGCGACACCGAGGGAGCGGCGCATGGGAAGCTTCATTCTTTTTTCTTCCTCTCGTGGTCGGACCGGCGTCACGACCGTTGAATGAAATGTCCATGCCAAATTTCTGGCACACATGGCGGGTGTGGCTCGAATTGGTCTCTGGCTTGTCTTTTTCTTGTGCCGTGTCTGGACAGCCATGAGCTTGCACCGTTCGGCGTCCCGTCGGCAATTCCAGCTGAACTTTTGGAACACTGGGATGTCCGCACTGGGTTGACCTGGAAGAATGTAGCGACCGTGGGATGCCGAATGGGACGGGGACCGGGGAGACAGTGAAAGAGTTAGCTGATTTCGCCGAGCTGCTGCGCGAGTTGAAGGAACGGTCCGGACTGAGTTACGAGGCCCTGGCGAAGCAGGCGCACATGAGTACCTCGACATTGCACCGGTACTGCAAGGGGGAGGGGGTGCCGGCCGACAACGCTGCTGTCGCCCGGTTCGCCCGGGTGTGCAAGGCGACCTCCGAGGAACTGAACGAGCTCCACCGGCGATGGGCCCTGGCGGACGCGGTGCGGAACGGTGCGCGGCGGACGGCGGACGCGGAGCCGACCGGGCTGGAACCGCATTCGACGCAGACCGGCACGGGCGAAGCCCCGCCGGAGGCGGCCGGCCGGCAACGCGGCCCGGCCTCGGCTCCGGGACTGATGGCGATGCCTCGCGCGGTGCCTGACTTCACCGGCCGGAGCCAGGAGTTGAACCGGTTGGCCTCGCTCGCGGGCGGCCCGCCGGACGGCCCGGCGCCCGTCGTCGTGATCTCGGGCCAGCCGGGGGTCGGCAAGACCAGCTTGGCGGTACACGCCGTCACCGAGCTGTCGCACCATTTCCCGGACGGGTGCTTCTTCGTCGACCTGCGTGGCCTGGACGCACGTCCACTGGATCCCGGCATCGTGCTGGAGCGGCTGATCCGTGCCCTGGACCCCGCCCACGGCTGGCTGCCGTTGGACCTGGGCGACCGGGCGGCTCAGTACAGGTCCGTAGCGGCCGGGCGCCGAATCGCCGTGATCCTGGACAACGCGGCGGACGAGGCCCAGATACGCCCCCTGCTCCCGGCGACCGGCGCGACCATGACCATGGTCACCAGCCGCCGGATGCTCACCGGGCTGGAAGGGGTGGCCCGGCTCCCCCTGCCGTCCATGCCGGACGCGGAAGCCCGCGATCTGCTGGAACGCCTGATCGCCGGTCTGCCCGACGCCGGCCGTACCGCCGACGCGGTGTCGCGACTGGCCCACTCCTGCGGCAACCTCCCGCTGGCCCTACGGATCGTCGGCAACCGCCTCGCCAGCCGTCCGGACTGGTCACCCGACCGCCTCGCCGCCCGCCTCGAGGACGAAGAACGCCGTCTGGACGTACTGACCGCGGGGGACCTGGAGGTCACCGTGGCCTTCGAACTGTCCTACACACGGCTGTCCAGCGCCGCACAGCGGCTCTTCCGGCGGCTGTCCCTGATACCAGGGCCCCACTGCGGCCCTGAACTGGCCGCAGTACTGGCAGGACTGCCGGACGCCGAAACGGAGGACGCCCTGGACGAGCTGGTCGAGTTCGGCCTGGTCCAATCGGCTTTCACCGCCCGCTACCGGCTGCACGACCTCATGCGGATCTTCGCCCGGCGCCGACTGGAGCAGGAGGAACCCGAAGACGAGCGCACCGCCGCCGAAACACGGGCGGTGGACTGGCTGCTGGACACCGCGACCGCGGCCGGCTGCCGGTTCGACCCGGCCTTCACGGCTCTGCCCGGGCAAGGAGACGACCGCGTACGGCCGGCCGCCATCGAGGCGGCCAAGCAATGGCTGACGACCGAAGCCGACAACTGGCTCGCCGCGCTGGAACTGGCTGCCGCCACAGGCCAGTGGCGGCGGGTGATCGACGTGGCCGAAGCCATGCACTGGTTCTCCGACCGTTGGATTCACTGGGGGTACTGGCCCCGGGTGTTCACCCTGTCCAGCAACGCCGCCGCCGAACTGGCCGACCACGCCGCCGCCGCGACCCACCTGAACTACCTCTCCTGGGCGCACAACACCTGCCTCGGCGACCCCGCCGGGGCGAGCGACTGCGCCCGCAGGGCCCAAGCGGAAGCGGCCCTGGCCGGGGACCCCCGGCTTCAGGCATGGGCGGACTCGTACCTGGCGGTGGCCCTGTTGAAGGCCGGGAACCCCCATGGCGCCCTGCCGCTCGCCGCCCGGGCGATGCGGGGGTTCCGCAGGGTGAACGACCGCGAAGGCATGGTGATGCACGCGTTGTCCACCCTGGGCAGGGCACTGGAACGAACCGGTAAGCCCGGCCAGGCCCTGCGGGCTTACCGGCAAAGGCTCGCACTGGCCTCCGATCCCGCCACCGCCCCGTCACCGTTGATCGCCGGAATGACACGGGTGTCGGCGGCACGCGACATCGGCCTCCTGCACCTCGCCCAGGGACGGTGGCAAGAGGTGGTCGACACACTTGAGCCGGCCGTCGCCTGGGAGCCGGCATCGAACATCCCGCAATGGCAGGCCCAGATGTACACCGCCCTCGGCCAGGCCCGCCACAAGCTGGGCCAGACGCGCAACGCGTTGGCCGACATGGACCGCGCCCTGTCGATCTACCGACAGATCGGTGACGACAACACCGCACAGACCGTCCAAGCCATGCGCCATGGTCTGACCTCGGACCTGGCGACGTCCCCTCCGTCCTGACCGGCAGCGGCAACGACTGGCGGGGCTGGGAGGACTCGGGAACCGGGGCAGCCGCCGGTACCACCCCTACGGTGATCACCGACGGCTGCTACCGCGGCACCGGTCGGACCCATCCGCAATGCCCCCGACACGAGGAGCCGTTTCCCGCCCGGCGGCGGTGGCCACGTGATGCGACGGAGCGCTTCAGGCGGCCGGCGAGCGGTTGGTCTGGCCGATGACGTTCCCCTCCGGACGCTCGTCACCGACCCGTGGCGTCGTGCGTAGTCCTCGTCCGCGGTCTTCGGCACCGCTGCGGCCTCGGGCGCGTCCACGTCGGGGAAACCCCGCTCGCGGCGGCTTTCCTCAACCGGCATGACCCGCGCTCTCGGTTGCGTCCTCAGCGCGTGGCCCGGTCGGCTGCTTCCCGGGTGATGTCGGCGTAGAGGCGGAAGAGGGCCGGCCGGGCCTCGCCGCGGTCGCGTTCGTGCAGGGCCGCCCAGCACCGGGCGACGAGCTCCCGGACCTGGGCGCCGGGCCAGGGCTGGGGCAGGAGCTGAGGCGGCAGCAGCGGGTCGGGCTCCATGGCGCGGGTGAGTTCGGCGGCCAACTCGACAGCGATGGTGAGAAGTGCGGCCGGGGAGAGTTCGACCGGGCCGGTGAGCCGGGCGAGGCGGGGCTGGGTGATGCGGCCGAGGCGGTGGTAGCGGTCGGCGATCTCCTGGAGAGGCCACAGACGGCGGGTGAGTTCGGCAGGCTCCCCGATGTCGCCCCTGCGCAGGTCGGTCGTGGTGAGAAGAGTGAGCGCACCGTGGGCGCCGAGGCGGTGGGCCGCTTCTTCGACGTACGGTTCCCATGCGTTGGCGCAGACGTACAGTCCACCCTGGAGCGGGGCGCCACCGAGGCGGACGAGTGTCTCGCGCAGGGCGTCCCGGGTGGTGCGCGCCGATTCGGGCACCGCGAAGGCGGCCAGGTGCCAGACTCCGTCCCAGGGTGCGAGCCCGGCGTCCTGTCGGAATGCGTGCCGCAGGAAGTCCGCGTTGGGGGCGAGGTCACGCACGGTGTCCGTGGTCGCGTGCAGTTCCGCCTTGCGGCCTCGGCCTTCGTGGGTGAATCGGCCTTCGGCCACGAGGCGTTTGACGCACAGCCGTACCTGCTGGTCGCTCATGCCCAGGGTGTTGGCGACGGTGTACAGCTCGTCCGCGCCGACGGTGCCGTCCTCGCGGATCAGCGCGTGGACGAGCATGCGGGTGGGGACCTCGACGTGGTCGGTGTCGGTGCTCACAGTTCTCTCGCCCCTCCTGTTCCGACCGGGCGGTGCATGGTGGTCACCGCGCCGAATCCGAGCAGCCCGCGCAGGTAGGGCGTGCGCTCGGTCCGTACGGCCCTGAAGCCGCGCCGCTCGTACAGGGCCCTGGCGCGCGGATTGGTGTCGATCACGTCCAGTCTGATCTCCCGGCAGCCCTGCTCCGTCGCGACGGCGGCCACTTCCTCGATGAGCAGGCCTCCGACGCCGCGGCCGCGCACGGCCGGGTCCACGGCGATGCCGTCCATGACGAGCTGTCCGGGGGCCGGGCGACGTTCGAACAGGGCGAGGAGCAGGAGTCGGTGCAGTCCACGCAGGCGCCCGTAAGCGCGCAGCACGGCGCGGGCCGATCCTCCGGTGAGGGAGCGCCCGCCGTGGTGGTAGCCGGCGAGGCCGACGAGCTGCCCGTCGAGGAGTGCACAGACCGCTCGATCGGTGTTCAGGTGGGCGGCGATAAAAGGCACCGCCTTGCTCGCCGGGCTCAGGGCGGGACCGAGTTTGCGGCCGAAGGCGTCCCAGTACAGCTCGGCCACCCGCCGCTCGGTTCCAGCCGGAACACCCCGCCGCACCGTCACCTGTCCGGCCCCGGGCCCTGCCGCGTCCAGTCCCATGCCGTGCCTCCTCTCTCCCGCAACCGAGACCAAAACTATCAGATTCACAACGAACGTTTTCCTGATGATAGTTTCGGTGTCTGCTTCACACCCGAACAGAGGCGGCCCTCCCGTGTGTCCGAAGACCCAGCCCCGACGACGCGGGCTCCGCATCACCGTGTGGTCACTCGTCACGGTCCTGACCGTGGCCGTCGGCCTCGTCGGTGTGGTGCTGTGGCAGAACTCCTACGACATGGACGAGCAGCGGGTCACGATCCGCCACGGCGGCCACACCCTCAACGGCGTACTGACCGTCCCCAAGGACGGCCGCAAACACCACGGTCTGGTCGTGTACGTCCATGGCGACGGCCCCGTCGACGCCACCCACGACGACGGTTACAAGCCCATGTGGGAGGCGAACGCCAAGGCCGGGTACGCCTCGCTGTCCTGGGACAAGCCCGGCGTCGCGGGCGCGCCCGGCGACTGGCTCGACCAGTCCATGGACGACCGGGCCGACGAGGCGGCCGCCGCCATCGCCTGGGCCCGCGCCCGCCCGGACATCGACGGCGACCGGATCGGACTCTGGGGCGCCAGCCAGGCGGGCTGGGTCCTGCCGAAGATCGCCGCCAAGACGCCCGTGAGCTTCGTCATCGCCGTCTCGCCCGCCGTCAACTGGCTCCAGCAGGGCCGCTACAACCTCCTCGCCGAGCTGCGCGCCGACGGCGCATCAGCAGCCCGCACCAAGGCGGAGGTCGCCAAGAGCGACACCACACGCCGGCTGCTGGGACGCCACGCGAGCTTCGAGGAGTACGTCGGGGCGATGGGCGGCGACGCGGACGGCATGACCGCCGCCCGCTGGGGCTTCGTCTCCAAGAACTACACGGCGGACGCCACGCAGGACCTCCGCGCCCTGCGCGGCGTACCGGTGCTGCTGACCCTCGCGGGCCATGACGTCAACGTGGACACCGCCGACACGGAGCGCACCTACCGCAAGGTGCTGGACGCAGACGGTGCGTTGACGGTCAGGCGTTACCCGGACGCGACCCATTCCCTGCTCAAGCAGTCCATCGAGCAGTCGGACCTCGGAATCACTCTCACCGCGGTCTTCTCCCCCCGCTCGCTCTTCGCGGACGGATTCCTGAACGACCAAAGACGGTTCCTCAAGAAGCTCGGCCGAGGCGGTCACGCCACTTCATGACACTCCCTGAGGGCTGTCCCGCCTGCCCCGAAAGCGCCGTGCCCGCCCGCCCCTGTTCTCGGGGCGGGCGGGCACGGGGGCGTACCGGGGATTACTTCAGGCCGCTGCTGATGGCCGTCACCAGTTCGCCGTTCGCCGTGTCACCGTTGAACTCCCAGAAGAACGCGCCGCCCAGGCCCTGGCTCTTGGCCCACGCCATCTTGGTGCCGACGGTCGCCGGGGTGTCGTAGCTCCACCAGTTGTTCCCGCAGTGCGCGTACGCCGTGCCTCCGACCGTGCCGGTGGCCGGGCATGCCGTCTTGAGAACCTTGTAGTACTGGTTGCCGGGCTCGATTCCGGCCGCCGGGCCCGTGGCCGTACCGCCCGGAGCCGACTGGGTGACACCCGTCCAGCCGCGGCCGTAGAAGCCGATGCCCAGGAGCAGCTTGGAGGCCGGGACCCCCTTGGCCTTCAACTTGGCGATGGCATCGGCCGAGTTGAAGCCCTGCGCCGGGATGCCCGGGTAGGAGGTCAGCGGGGAGTGCGGGGCCGTCGGGCCCTGCGCCGCCCAGGAACCGAAGTAGTCGTACGTCATCACGTCGTACCAGTTGATGTACTGCGCGGCGCCTCCGTAGTCGGCGGCGTCGAGCTTGCCCCCGTTGGAGCCGTCCGCGGTGATGGCCGCGGTGAGGAGGTTGGCCGGGCCGAACTTGGCCCGCATGGCCTGCATCATGTTCTTGAACGCGGCCGGGCCGCTGGTGTCACAGGTCAGACCGCAGGCGTTGGGGTACTCCCAGTCGAGGTCGATGCCGTCGAAGACGTCGGCCCAGCGGGGGTCCTCCACCAGGTCGTAGCAGGACTGGGCGAAGGCGGCGGGGTTCTGGACGGCCTGCCCGAAGCCACCGGACCACGTCCAGCCGCCGAAGGACCAGAGGACCTTGATGTGCGGGTACTGCGCCTTCAGCTTGCGCAACTGGTTGAAGTGGCCCCGCAGCGGCTGATCCGCGGCATCGGCCTTGCCGTCGACCGACTGGGCGGCGCTGTAGGGCTTCTGGTAGTCCTCGTACGCGTCGCCGATGGTGCACTTGCCGTTCTGCACGTTGCCGAAGGCGTAGTTGATGTGCGTGATCTTCTCGGCGGAACCGGAGGCCACGAGGTCCTTCACCGTGTAGGAGCCCCAGTTGGTGAAGTAGCCCAGGTTGATCTTCCCGTCACCGCCGGGGTTCTCGCCACCACCGCCGCCGGCGGTACGGACCGTCGTGGCGGCCGAGGCCGGGCCCGTCTGGTCGGCGGTGTCGCGGGCCACCACGGAGTAGCTGTAGTCCGTGCCCGCGGTCAGGCCGGTACTGGTGTACGTGGTGCCGGTGACGGTCGCGACCGTGGCGCCGTCGCGTTTGACGTCGTAGTTCTTGACGCCCTTGTCGTCCGTGGCGGGCGCCCACGACAGTTTCACCGAGGAACTGGTGATGTCGCTCGCGGTGGGCTTGCCAGGAGCGGAGGGGGCGTTGTCGCCGGGGTTGGTGGAGCCGCCGTCGCACGGGTTGCCGTTGAGCTTGCAGCCGGAGGGCGCGCCGGAGCCGGAGCCGTTGAAGCCGAAGGAGACGGACGCGCCGGGGGCCAGGGTGCCGTTCCAGCCGAGGTTCTTGGCGGTCCAGTGGTTCGCGGAGTTGGTGACGGTGGCGTCCCAGGCGGAGGTGACCTTGGTGTTCGCCGGGAAGTCCCATTCGACGGTCCAGGTGGAGAGCGTGGTGGCGCCGGTGTTCTTCACCGTCCACTTGCCCTCGAACCCGCTGCCCCAGTCGGATGCCTTGGCGTATACCGCGGTGGCCGAGGTCGCGGCCTCCGCGGGGGTCGCGAGGCCCACCATGGCGGCCAGCGGCACGAGAAGCGCCGTGGCCCCCGCCATGGTCTTGGCCCGCTTGCCGGGGGAAGCGCTCCGTGAGGATCCCGTTCGGCGCCATCGTGTTTCTGTACTCAAGGCTGCTCCATGAGTGGGGGGTTTCAAGGGCAGGGGAATCCCTGGCCCGTCAACCCTGCGCGGACACGAGCACCTGGCCTTCTCCTCGGCATCCTCGCAGTGTTGCCGCGACCCTAAGAAGGCCTAGACCAATCGTCAAGAGGTCTGGACCAAGGGAATTGAGGGAGGGTGAGTCGAGGGAGGGTGCTTCCGGCGGCGATCTGCCGGCCAGGACATCGTTCTGTCGACGACTCATCGGTGCCGGCCGAGTCGCTGCGCGGACTGGACGCCCTTGGGGGCGATGTGGTGGCGGATGCCGCGGCTGCTGATCCATCGCCACAGGTGGTCGTAGGCGTACCCCTTGCCGGCGTGCGGTTTCGCCGGGGCCGACGGCGCGGTTTCTGCCGGGAGTTGGTGGGCGGATGCCTCGCACGAGCGGCTTCAGGCCCAGCCTGTCGTGCATGCTCGCGGCTGAGATGCCCGGTGACAGCGGTAGTTCGCCTTTGCTGACTCCCGTCGTCCGGGCCGTGCCGTTCAGGCCCGGGCTCTGCCTGCGTGTCTGTGGTGGTGCAATCAGAACGCTTGTTGCTTCGCTGTCCTGGTCACCCCGGGCCGTGTATGCGTATGTGCCCGCGGTGAACGGGGTCTCTATCCGCCCTCGTCGTGCGCCCGCGGTCCCAGGGCAAGTCACTGCGCGTCCTCACCTCTCCGCTCAACCTCACCGAAGACCGGTTGCGCCCGACCTGCAAGTCCGAGGCCGCCGTTGGGGAGCGGGGCGCCCGCAGCCGGCCGGGTCGACGTCCGTTGGCTCGACCGCATCCGCGGGTCACGGCGCCGGGGCGGCCGGCCGGGAATCCACGCCATCCCGCTCGCGGAGGCGTCGGCGGGCGGCGGAAGCCGTATGTATGCGGTTTTCCACAATGCCCGTGCGTAGCAACGGCATGCCAGTCTGTGACCGTCACCGCACTTCGAGGTCCGGTGGTCCGGCGGCACACAAGCCGCGGGCGACCGACCACGACCATGGAGCGCCCAGAAGGGATTGTCATGCGAAGAGGAATTCGGCAGGCCGCGGTCAGCGCCGTGCTTGCGTCCGCTGTTCTGATCGGCGGAACCGCTCAGGCGCATGCCGCCACGGCATCGATCGGCAGCACCGACCGGGCGAGCGACTCCGCCGCACCCGCCGGCCGGGAAGGCCCGGCGGCGGCAAACATCTGGATCTATGGCGGCAATTACCCCTCATACTTCGCGGCGATGGCCGCGTACGCCACTCTGGTGGGCTTTGGAATGGCCAGTCAATACATGATCGAGGCCACCCCGTACGACACATACGACCTCTACTACCAGTGATCCCCTTCGCGTCGGGCCATGAGCCTGTGCGTAGGGAACCGGACCAGCGCGGCGCACTCCGCGCCGCTCGAACGGAATGGGTGAAACCATGAAGAGAATGACTCGCATCACTGGTGTGCGCCGCGCTGCGGCGGGCGCTTTCACCGCCGTCCTGATGGCGGCCGGGGCGATCGCCCTGGCCCCTGCGGCGCAGGCCGTGGACGAGCGGCCCGGGACTCGGGCGGCGGCTCCCGAACAGCGTTCCACGAAGGCCGAGAACAAGACCAAGGACCAGGTGGGTGTCGCCGCGGCCCGCTCCACCCAGGTCAAACTGATCAACTATTCCGGGACCAATCTGGTCAAGACATGGGATGAACTGCCCCACGGCTGCTGGACGACAGACATGCTGCCGCCCGATACCGTCGCCAATGGCGCGCAGCCCATATGGCAGAGCGAATCCTGTGGTTTCATGACCGGAACCGAGGGGAAGGTGACGTACGCGATCCCCGGGGGCGGAGAGGTCCGCATTCACTGGAAGAACCCCTTCTCGGGATCCAACAGCTACAGTTGCGTCGTTCCGGCGGGCTACCAGTGCGACAAGTACGACGGCAGTGGGAACAACGCCTCGGTGACATTCGACCTCTGGAAGAAGGCATCGGCAGCGAAGAGGGCGCCCGGCGCGACCAAGGCCCGGGGCGCGGCGGCCAATCCGCCCACAGCCAACGCCGCGCGCAGCACCAATGTCACCCTGACCAATGTCTCGGGGCGGCTGCTCACTCGCTCCACCTCGCAGCTGCACTGGGGCATCTGGTCCACCAACATGCTGCCGCCCTCCATCATCCAGTCCGGTGTCTCCGGCAATTGGCAGAGTGAGTCCGACGGCTTCATGACCGGCACGGAGGGCGAGGTGAGTTTCAATGTGTCCGGGGAGACCAACAAGGTCAAGGTGTACTGGAACAACCCCTACTCGGGCAGCAACGGGTACTCCTGCACCGCTCCGTCCGGATTCGATTGCACCCGTCAGGGCGGTAGTGGGAACAACGCCACGGTCGCCTTCACTCTGACGAAGTTCTGACCGTGCCGGTCCGGGTGGCCCCGTCGAGGGGATGAGTGCGGCGCTCCCGCCCCGCCGCCACCGCCCGGACCACTCACGGATGCGATCGGCCGTTCATGAGACCTCCGAGCCCCGCCGGATCGCCGGCGGGGCTCGGTGTGGTGTGCGGCGGGGGCCCGCACGCAACGGGGTGTCACTCGCTCACGGGGCCCGCCTCCCGCGCCAGCACCGCCACGAGCTGGGTCCGCCGGGCGATCCGCAGCTTCCTGTAGGCGTTGGTGAGATGCATCTCCACGGTGCGGCGGGTGAGACACAGCGAGGAGGAGATCCGTGCGTTGGTGTGTCCCGCGGCGGCCAGGTCGGCGACCCGCCGTTCGGCCGCGGTCAGCGCCTGTCCGTCGTTGGTCTTCCGGGCGCCGCCCCGGCGCAGGGCCTCCTCGGTCAGGTCCAGGAGACGGCGGGCCCCCGACTTCTGCGCGGCGAGCCGCAGCGCCACGGCGTGCGCCTCGCGCAGGGTGTCGCGGCCCTTGCGGCCGTTGCCGGCGTCGAGGCGGGCACGACCGAGATCGACGAGGGTCTCCACGAGTTCCACCGGCGCGGGGGCCGAGCCGAGCAGTTCCGCAGCCTCGGTGAGGGATTCCAGGGCCAGTCTGCCGCCGAGAGCGGCTGCGTGAACGCGCAGCGCCCGGCCGATGGTGCGCCCGGTTCCCCAGCTACGGGCGTGGCGGAGTTCCTCCTCGGCGAGCTCGCGCGCCTCCTCCCGGCGTCCGAGCCGCACCAGGGCGAGCGCCGCCCCCGAACGCCATGGTGTGGCGATCGGGCTGACGAAGTCACGGGCGCTCTGGCCGGCTCCACAGGCCAGGTAACCTTCGAGGGCGGACCGCCAGTCGCCGTCCGCCTCATGGAGCCGGGCGCGCGCGTAGCCGAGTTCGTTCCACTCCCAGGAGGTGTCGGCGCCGGACGGCCCGGCGACGGCCACCGCCTCCCATGCCTCGGCGCGCGCCCCGATCTCGGACCGGGCGAGCGCCACCATGGCCGCCAGATGGGGCAGCCGGACGCCCTGACCGGCGGACAGCTCCACCCAGGCGACGTTCTCGTCGATGACGCGGCCGAACTCGCCAGCCCAGAGCGCGGCCTCGGCCCGTACGCTGAGCAGGCACTGGAGGCCCATGTCCGTCAAGTCCGGGGGGACCGGCGAGGAGGGCAGACACCGGGCGGCGAGTGCGCGCGCCTCCTCCAGACGGTCCGCCCACTGCAGAAGCGTGGCCGCGCTGCCAAGCCAGGCGGTCCGCAGGCGCTGGTCCACCGGCGCCCCCAGGCGCCGCTCGACCCTGGCCACCGCCTCGGCTGCCGAGCAGAGTCCGGCCCCGGCCTCGTACTCGGTGATCAGCCCGCACACCAGGGGCTCGACGGTGGGGGGAGCCACCGGGGCGAGCGCGCGCAGCGCGGAGACGGCGTCGCGCCAGGCTTCGGCCTCGTGCGAGGAGACGAGGGCGCCGAGCGCTTGCAGCACATGGACGAGCTCGTCGTCGGCGGCCCGGCCGACCTGGCGCAGGATCCGTAACGCGGCGTCGGGATCCCGCCCTGCGACCAGACCGGCGCTGAGCGCGCTCGCGGCGCTCGCGCGTTCCCGGAGATCGGTGTGGAGCTCCAGTCCGGTGTGCAGCCACCGGATTCCGGCGGTCACGTTGCCGGGAAGCTCCAGCGCGCCGAGGCGCATCGCGAGACCGGCGCGGCGGTCCGGGGCGAGCGGCCCCCTCAGGGCATGGCGCAGGTACCCGGCGGACTCGGCGGGCCGGCCCGCGCGCAGCGCCTCGTCCGCCGCCTCCTCCAGGGAGCGGACCATCCATGCCTCCCCGGGCCGGTCCACATACAGGAGCCGGGCGGCGACGGCGGTGGCGGGCGCGCCCTCCTCGGCCAGTACCTGGGCCACGCGGGTGTGCAGCGCGGCCAGCTCCTCGGGTTCGGCGGCGGCGAGAACGGCCTCCCTCGCGAGAGGGTGGCGCAGCAGGGCGCCGAGGCGGCGGCCCATCGACGGGGGGCCGGGTGCGGGCCGGGTCGGGCAGAGGCCGGTGACCCGGTCGGTGAGGCCCGGGGCTGTCCCTCCCTCGGCCGCCACGGCCAGTGCTAAGCAGGCGTGACGCGAGCGCGGATCGGGGAGACCCCGGATCCAGCCGTTGATCGTCTCCCGGTAGCGGCTGCGCACCGGGGCCAGGGACGAGCGGGGAAACGGTCCGTCGCGGAGATCGGCGACCAAGGCGCGCACCAACGCCGGATTGCCCGCACCCGCCTCGACACAGGTCGTGGTCTCCTGGGCGCTCAGACCCGCCGCCCGCGCGATACGGACGACCGCGGGGGCGCTGAGCGGGCGCAGCTCGGCGGATGTGCCCGTGTCCGCGGGAAACACCGGGAGATCGGTGTAGCCCGCGCAGGTGGTGGTCACCAGGAGGACGGGAAGTTCGGCGATGCGGCGGGCCAGATAGCCGATCCAGTGCCGGGACGGTTCGTCGGCGTGGTGCAGATCATCCACCGCGAGCAGTACCGGGCGCTCGGTGGCGAGGCGGGCCAGCCGGGTCACCAGCCGGTGGTACAGCCACTGCTCGCCGTGTCCGGTGGGCGTGGCGAAGGGGACGCCGCCGATGTCCTCGGTGAAGAGCCGGCGGACGAGTCCGTACGGGAACGCGGCCTCCTCGGGCGCGCCGCGCGCGTGCTCGACACGCATGCCGTCGGCGGTCTGCCGTCGTACGACCTCGTCGAGCAGGGCGGTCCTGCCCATGCCGGGCACCGCCCCGGTGACCCGCATCCAGCGTCCGTTGCCCGCCCGCGCGGCTTCCCCCGCCGCGGCGGCCGTGCCCAGTACCTCGTCCCGCTCCCACAGCACTGATCCCCACTCTCCTCGTTCTCGGCGACAGGATCTCTGTTCGGTTCCGGTTGTGTCGTTCCGGTGTGCAGGAGGTGTTATGGGGCGGATCGGTTGACGGGACGGCCGTCCGGGCGCGGAAATGGCCGTAAGGCGTCGTACGGGATCACTTCGTTCCTCCCTCGCTGTTCGGCGTTGCTGTGGGCGCCGGGGCGCGCGCTCCCCCTTCCTGCCCGTCCCCGCATGCCGCCAGACCGGCGGATGATCTTTCGGCTGGTATGCCACCCCCGCCCGCACGGAGTGTCGGGGTGATCACGAGGCGGGGGAGGGAGCGCGGTGGCGGAGCCGTCGTGGCGGGCGGGCGCGGCGGGCGGCCGGACCGCGGGGACACGGCCTGGGGGCCTAGACCGTGTCCTGAATGGTCGGTTTGAGCAGTCGTTTGTAGCAGCAGAGGGCTGTGGCGAGGCCGAGACAGGCCAGGTGGTTGCGGAGGCGGCGTTCATAGCGGTGGTTGAGCCGGCGGTAGCCGGTCAGCCATGACATGGTCCGTTCGATCACCCACCTGCGGTGCCCGAGCCGTTCTCTGGAGACGACGCCTTTGCGGGCGGTGCGGACGCCGATGTGCTTACCACAGAGCCATTTCCGCAGTTCAGGGATGTCGTAGGCCTTGTCGGCATGCAGACGCTGGGGCTTGAAATCGGCTGCGTGGGATTCGTGTCCCATGGCGAAAGGGGACAGCATCGGCTTCAGGTCGAGGCTGTCGTGTCCTGGGATGAGACATCGGATGAAATCGGCCTCTGGGGGATCCATGATCCTGGAAGTCGTTCTCGTTGCCGTCCGGGCATCTTGCGCCCGGCCTGTCCCCGCGAACCGGGCGTCACGCGACTTCGTCGAAGCTTTTGTCCGGGGAGTGAGATCGTCACACTCCAGGGATGGTTACACGTGGAGAACGGGGAACCCGGCGCCCTGGAATTGTCCTGAAAGCGACGACGCCCGGAACATGAACGAAGCTCCTCGTACGTCATTCGTTGCAAACCAACCCCTGTGGGCGCCGGAGGGGGGAAAGCGGTTCGGCGAGGGACGGAAGTTGCCCATGTGAAATCTGCGCAGAATGAAATTTGGGCGCCTGTAGATTTTTTCTCCTCTTTGTTCTGCGAAGGCGCGGGCGGGGATGATGGAGTTTATGCAGCTCAGATGCCCTGCTTCGCCGTTTCGATGCGGGATTCGAGCGATCGGGCGAGAAGGGGATCGGCGACGGAGCGATCCGATCCGCTTGCCAGACTCGTCTTGGAGGGCAATTCTTGTTCGTGCGAGCAGAGCGTGCCGAGAGCTACGTCGAGAATGTGGCCCTTGCCAGCCGTATTCGCCTGCGGATTTCGGCGTTCCGTTCCCGTCGTCGACCGCGATCTTTCCTCCGAGGGGGCCTTCCTCTTGCCTGCTGCCGAGTTCATCGACCGCGTGGGAACAAACATTCCCGATCACCTCAGTGCCAATGAATTTCTGGCGTTGGCTCGGGAGGGGATGATCGAGAAAGAACACCTGCGGAGTTTCGCGCTGGCTGAGTTTCAGTCACAGGAAGCGGAGTTCACCGCCTACGGCCTGCTGGTCTCTCGCTTCCCGCACGAGGTTCCCGGCGGGTTCTTCTCCTTCGTCACGGGCGAGCTGATGAAGGCGCGCCGGCGCATGGTGACCGGGCTGGCGCCCGCGTTGGACATGTCGGTCGACCGGATGCGCCTGGAGCCCCGGCGGGAGGCCGTAGGGCGGTTCACCGAATTCATCTCGTGGGTCGCCCTGCACGCCGGAGCGGGGGAGGCGGCCCTTCTGGCCCGTACCGACTTCACGCTGTGGTGCAACTCCTGCGCGGCCCTCGCCGACGTCCTCGCCGAGACGGAACAGGCGCCGGAGGCCATGGTGTCGTACGTCGACGCCTACCGGGACAACCCGCCTGAGGTGGCGGACGGCGTCCTGGAGGTCATCGAGTACGGCAGGGAACATCACGAACCCGACGACTGGGTCACCCGCAGCGCGGTGCGGATGGAGCCGGCGCTGCGGAACTGGTGGCGAGCGGTTGCTGCGCTCGACTGAGCACCGCTGTACCACGACCGGACCGGAAGAGGACACCAGGCCGTACAGGGGAGTGACATGGGCCGCGAAGTCGGTCGGGTGACGTTCACGGAGCAGGACTACGCACGGTTCCGGGCCCGCCTGACGGAGTGCCTTTCCTCGCTGGGGGAAGCGGTGACGGACCCCGGTTTCGGGACGGCTCCGCCCACGCTGGGGGCGGAGCTCGAGTTCTCCCTCATCGAGCCGGACGGCCGTCCGGCCCCGGTGAACGCGACTGTCCGCGAAGCCACCCGGGACGACTCGCTCACCTTGGAGGTGGCCCATTTCAATCTCGAGGCGAACCTGACGCCGGTTCCGGCGCGAGGGAGCCCCTTCACCGCCCTGGCCGCACAGGCGACACGGACACTGACGGGGATCACCGCCGCGGCACCGCGGCACCGGGAGGTCGCGGCGGTCCCGATCGGAACCCTGCCCACCCTCACACCGGCCGACCTGACCGCGAGGGCACTGACCGACCTCCCGCGCTACCACGCGCTGGAGCGGGCCTGGAGCCGCCGCCGCTCCGTGCCCTTCGACCTGCCCGTGGGGGCACGGGGTCTGCTCAGGGCGGAGTCCGTGGCGGTCCAGGGCGCGGCCTGCTCCTGGCAGGTGCACCTTACGGTCGCACCGCACCTCTTCCACCGCGCCTTCAACGCGGCCCAGCTCGCCACCGGCCCGGCCCTGGCGGCCGCGGGGAACTCCCCCTTCCCGCTGGGCCGGGCCGGATGGCAGGAGGCCCGCATCCCGGTGTACGAACACGGCTTCGGCGACCGCGGCTCCCCCGGCTCCGGCATCCGGCGCCCCCGGGTGGGGTTCGGTCCCGGATGGATGAGGGGCGGTCCTCTCGTGGCGTTCGAGGTGGCCGTACGCCATTACGACGTCCTGCTGCCGGAGGTGCCTCCCGCCGACGGCCACGACGCGACCGGCGACTGGCCGGCGCTGGAGGAACTCCGCCTGCACCTGAGCACGGTGTGGTGGTGGAACCGGCCGGTGTACGACCCTCTCGGCCACCTGCGGATCGAGTTCCGGGCGCTCCCGTCCGGACCGACGCCGCTGGACATGGCCGCGAACGCCGCCTTCCTGGTCGGCCTCACGGTCTTCCTGACGGCCGGTGGGCGCGACGTGGCGCAGGAACTCCCGTTCGCCCTCGCCAGGACCAATTTCTACCGCGCCGCGCGCGACGGCCTGCACGCCTCCCTGTGGTGGCCCTCGCCCGGAACGGCGCCGCGCGAGTACGAGGCCGGAACCCTGGTCGAGGAGTTGCTGCCACGGGCCCGTGAGGGACTGGCACTCCTCTCGGTGGACGCCGACGAGGCCGAGGCCATGCTGGACCTGCTGCACCACCGGGTCGTGACGGGTCGTACGGGCGCGTGGTGGCAGCAGCGCACGCGCGAAGCGCTGCGGAGGCGTGGGGCGGCGGGCGGGGAGACCGCGGAACGGGAGCCGGGGAGAACCGCACGGCCCGGCCCACCGGACACCCCGCGGTCCGAACGCGAACGGGACTCCGCCGAACTGGCGGAACTGACGGTCCGCTACGCACGGCTGGCCGCGGAAGCCGCGCCGGTGCACACCTGGAAACCACCCGCCCTTCCACTCCGGAGCCACCGATGAGCCCGAGCACGCCCCCGCCCGCCACCGATCTCCAGGTCGACTTCCCCTTCGACTACACCGCGCACGTCGGCGGCGGCCGACGCATGGGACGACTGCCTGAGGAGACCCGCGGGGCGCGCGTCGCCGTCGTCGGATCCGGTGGCAGCGGGCTGGCCGCCGCCTACGAACTGCTGCGGGCCGGCTGTCACCCCGTCCTGTACGAGGCGGAGCGGAGCGCGGACGGGCCGGGCGGCCGACGTCTGGGAGGACGCATGTACAGCCGGCGCCTCCGGGAGGAGGACAGCGCCGTCGTGGAGCTGGGCTGCATGCGCTTCCCCGACTCCGCCTCCCTGCTGCGCCAGTACGCCCGGACGTTCGGCGTCCGCCTGGAGCCGTTCCGCGACAACTACGCCGCCCCCGTCACTCCGCTGACCGTGCTGGACGTGGACGGCGTCCAGTACGCCGTCCGGGAGATCCAGGACCTGTACGACCGGCACGACGGCTTCCGCGAGTCACACACGCGCTGGCAGCGCGCCCTCACCCGGGTCGGCCTCCCCCAGATCCGGCGTGACCTCGCCGCGCGTGACCTCACCGCAGTGCGCCGTCGTTGGAACCAGGTGCTGGACCGGTTCGAACCCTGGTCCTTCTACCGCTTCCTGCGCGAGCCCGGCGGTGCGGGCCTGAGCCACGACCAGGCGCGGCTCCTGGGCACCGCGGGAGTGGGGCCCGCCGTGTGGGACTCCTTCTTCGAGATAAGCGTGATCGAGATCTTCCGGCTGCTGCTGTGCACCGAGGGAAGCGGCACGCTGTACGCGCCCGACGGCATCAGCCGGCTCGCCGAAGGATTCTGGACCTGCCCCGTCACCGACCCCCGCGGACGGACGCGCAGCCTGGAAGCGGTCAACGAAGGGTCGCCGGGGCCCGCCGTACACCTCCTGGAGGTCGAACCGGACGCGGCGCGCGGTGTGGTGGTGCACGACGCCGACGGACATGCCGAGCGGTTCGCGGCCGTGGTGTTCACCCCGCAACTGCGCCTGTTGGAGACCGGTATCGAGGTGCGTTCCACCAGCCCTCGCGCCCCCGTGTTCGGCCCCCGGCTGTGGAGAGCCGTCCGCCGCCTGTCCTACTGGCAGTCCGCCAAGACCGCCCTCGTGGTCGAGCGGCCGTTCTGGGAGGCGACGACCATGGACGGGGTCACCCTCACCGACCGGCTGCCACGGGCCGCCTACACCATGGACTACGGGCCGGCGCGCGGCCCCCGGGGCCGCCGGGGCGTGCTCGACCTCAGCTTCAGCTGGGCCCAGGACGCGGTAAAGGTCGCCCCTTCCTGCCTGGAGGAGAGGGTCGCACTCTTCATCCGCGACCTCGCGGCCATCCACCCCGGCATGGCGGACGAACTGCGTGCTCAGGCCCGGGCGGGAGAGGCGGTGACGGTGTCGTGGGAGAACGAGAAGAACTTCCGCGGCCTGTGCCGCTGGTCCTGCCCGGGCGACTACCCCTACCAGCGGGACCTCTTCGCCCACTTCCTCAAGGACTTCACCGGGGCCCCGGCCGTACCGGGCGAACCACCGAACGCCCTCTACCTGGCCGGTGACGACACCTCTTGGTCGCCGGGCTGGCTCGATCACGCCCTCGCCTCGGGCCTCAACGCGGCCTGGGGGGTCCTGCGCCAGCTCGGCGCCCGCCCCGAGCCCGGCAACCCGGGGCCGGGCGACGTCTGGGGCGATCCCTGTTACACGCCGCCCGCCGCCCCCTGAGCGGCCCCGGCGGCATCACCCGGCCCACGCCGCCCGCGGACCGCCCCCGTATCCGTCCCGCCGTGTCCGCCGCTCCGGAGGTATTCGTGCGCACACCCCCCGACCGAGAGATCCTGCTGCGTCCCGACCGCGTGTGGGACGCAGTCGCGGACGCCCCCGTTGAAGGACTCTCCGTCCTCGTACGGGACGGCCGTGTCGCGGCCGTCGCACACGGTCTCGCCCCGGGCCCGGACACGGACGTTCTCGACATGCCCGGCTGCACGCTGCTGCCCGGATTCATCGACTGCCACGTCCACCTGCTCGACGAAAGCGCGGAGACCCGACCTGTCGCGTACCAGACCCTCACCGCCGTACCCGTCCTGCGCACCCTGCTGCACAACGGTTTCACCACCGTCCGGGACCTGGGCAGCGCCCACCTGCCCCTCAACGTGTCGCTGCGCGACGCGGTCGAGGACGGTCTGCTCGAAGGGCCGCGCATCCTCGCGGCCCCCAACATCCTGTCCCCGCCCGGCGGCCACGGCGACAAGAAGCCCGACCTCGCCCAGCGCTACGGGCACCGGATCGGAACCCTGGCCCAGGGCGTCGAGGGACTGCGCAGCGCGGTACGCGAGCAGTCCCGCGCCGGAGCCGACTGGATCAAGTTCGCCGGCGGCGGCGGATTCTCCTCACCGGTGGACAGCCCCACCAGCACCTCCTACTCACCCGTCGAGATGCACACCATCGTCGCCACCGCCGGCGACCTCGGCCTGCCCTGCGCGGCACACGTCTTCACCGACCGCGCCGTCCTGCGTGCCGTCGCCGCGGGGGTGCGCAGCGTGGAACACGGCTGCTTCGCCACCCCGCCCACCTACCGGGCCATGGAGAAGGCGGGCACGTTCCTGGTGCCCACCCAGTACGTTCAGACCTACTTCCTCGACCGGCTCGACGACGACGCCTTCTGGGACGACTCCACGGCCCTCGTCCGCGAGAACTACCGAGAACACGCTGGGACGCTGCGTGAAGGACTCCTGCGGCCCGCCCGAACAGACGTGAAGACGGCGTTCGGGACCGACGCCGGGATGTTCCCGCACGCCGAGAACTGGCGGGAGTTCCCCACTCTGATGGATCACGGCTACACCGCCCTGCGCGCTCTGCGGGCGGCCACGAGCGTCGCGGCGGACCTCCTTGGCCGACCTGACCTGGGCACCCTCACCCCCGGGGCCGTGGCCGACCTCGTCGCCCTCGAAGGCGATCCGTTCCGGGACATCACCGCCGTGGGCCGCGTACGGCACGTGATCCAGCGGGGGCGCCCGGTCGTCCGGGAGCCGGCCACGATCACGCCGGGCGCGCGTCCCGCCCCGGTCCTTTCCTCCCCCTCCACACCGACAAAGGAGAAGCCCGTGGGACCCGAGCAACTCGTCGAAGCGACGAAACCGGACATCGAACGGTTCGTCAGCGGCAACCGGCTCGTCGAACTGGCGCGGTCCGGTCAGATCCGTCCCGAGCACTTCAGGAGGATCCTGCTGGCCGAGTACCAGTGTCAGGAGGCCGAACTGTCGACCTACGCCCTGCTGGTGGCCCGGCACCGCCACGAGATACCGGCCACCATGTTCTCGTTCGTCCAGCACACCATCGCCACCGCGCGCGGCCTGCTGCGCGAGGCGGCGCCGTCCGTCGGCGTCTCCGGTCCCGACATCCCGCCGGTGCCGGTCGACCAGGGGCTCTTCCGGGTGGTGCGCGACCTGACCTGGATGGGCACCCAGGCCGGACCCGCCGAAGCCGCCCTCTACCTCCACACGGACCTCTCGACCTGGTGCACGCTCTTCTCCCGCATCGTCGACGCCTCCCGGCAGTTGCCGGACGCCCCGCGCCCCGTCCTCACCTACATGGAGTCGTGGGGCGACCGGCCGCCTCCGGAAGTCGCCGAAGGAACCCTGGAGGTCCTCGAGTACGGGTTGGCCCGGGGGGAGGAACCCGCCCGCATCCTCCACACCGCCCGGCAGCTCGGGGCGCTCATCGACCCGTACTGGGACTATGTCGAAGCCGGTTGAAGAGGGGGCACGTCCCCCGGAGAAACCCCACCGGCCCGCGTGCCGCCCCCCGCACGGCGGTGGCCGCCCTCCACCGGCGCGGTCCTCCGCCACGACCCCGAGCGGCGCGGCTTCACGAGCGACAACTGCTCGGGCGCCCACCCGGAGGTCTTCTCCGCACTGCTCCTCGCGAACGGGGGGCACCAGGGGGCTTACGGGCAGGACGGCTACACCGCCCGTCTGAAGGACACCTTTCGCCGTCATTTCGGACCCGCCGCCGAAGTCTTCCCGGTCTTCAACGGCACCGGAGCGAACGTCGTCGCGCTGCAGGCCGTCACGAGCCGGTGGGGCGCGGTCGTCTGCGCCGAGCGGGCCCACGTGAACCAGGAGGAGGGAGGAGGGCCGGAACACGTAGCGGGACTGAAGCTGCTGGGGATCCCCTCCACGGACGGGAAGATCGGCCCCCGGGCGGTGGAAGCCGTGCTGGAGGCGTCGGCGGACGAGCACAGTGCCCGGCCGCAGGTTCTTTCCCTGACCCAGTCCACGGAACTGGGAACCTGCTACACCCCGAAGGAGGTCGGCGATCTCGCCGTGTGCGCCCACGCGCACGGCCTCGCCGTTCACATGGACGGGGCACGCCTCGCGAACGCGGCCGCGTCCCTGGGCGTCCCCCTGTCGGCCTGCACGGCGGCGGCGGGGGTGGACATCCTGTCTTTCGGCGGCACCAAGAACGGTCTCCTCTTCGGCGAGTGCGTGGTGGTCCTCGACCCGTCCCGGGTCTCGGGCACGGCCCGTCTGCGCAAGCGCACCACGCAGCTCGCCTCCAAGATGCGCTTCCTCTCCGTCCAGTTCGAGGCGCTTCTCGGCGGAGACCTGTGGCACCGCAGCGCTGCTCGCGCGAACGCCATGGCGAGACGGCTGGGATCCCTCCTCGCACAGGTGGAGGGGGTGACGGTCGTCCGGCCGGTCGAGGTCAATTCCGTGTTCGTCATTTTTCCCGGCACCGTTCCGGCCGCGCTCTCCGGACGGTACGACCTGCGCCCCCAGGAGAAGAACGGGAACGAAGTGCGCCTGATGTGTTCGTTCGACACCACGGAAGAGGACGTCCGGGCCTTCGCCGCGGCGGTGGCGCGGGCGGTCGACGCGCGTGAGAAGGGTTTCCGCCGGCCGTAGGGCCGGGAACGGGTGCCGGGCGGGGAATCGCCCGGCACCCGGCGCGGGAGGCGTTCGCAGGCCGGCGGGGACCGGGCGTTATCCGGTCGGCTCCCTCCCGTCGCCCTCGTCCGGTGTCGTGGGGGCGGGAAGAAGACCGGCTCCCCTCAGGAACCGGAGGTTGGCGTCGATCAGCCGCGCGTCGACGGGCGGGCAGACGATACCGCTTCCGGAGAGCGCTTCCTCGGTGTTGTCCCGGCCGAAACGCGGGAACGTGCCGGCGAAGTACATCTCCGCGATCGAGGCGGTGGAGCGGCGGACCGGTTCGGTGAACATCGGAACGTACGGGGCCAGGGGGTGCTCGGGATCGCGGGCCGTCAGCTCGGCCACGTGCCGGGTCCAGGTGGCGTAGGACTGCTCCCGGACGCCGTAACCCATGGCACGCAGGCGTTCCACCAGCAGGTGCAGCAGCGCGGGGCGGGGATTGGCGAGGTGGTGGACGCGGCCCTCGCAGGGCTGGTGAGTGAGGATGTGGACGACGGCGGCCGCGGTGTAGTCCACCGGGACGAAGTCCAGGAGCAGGGGAACGTCCGGGGCCGTTCCGGTTTCCGCCAGGGTACGGAAGAGCGCGCACATCATGGTGTCGGTGTTCCACGCGCCGCTGTCCATGGCGCCAGTGATCTCGTGGGGCCGGTGAATGGTGACCGGAAGTCCGCGCCGCCCCGCCAGGGAGACGAGGCGCTCGGCGACCCACTTGGTCTCGGCATAGCCCTGGGAGAGCAGTTCCGGATGGGACGGGGGGGTCTCCTCGTCCACCCGCCGTACGCCGGCGAGTCCGGAACCGGCGATGACGCTCATGCTGGAGACGTAGTGCACGGCCTTGAGCCGTCGTTCCGTCCCCAGGGCCAGGACAGTCCGGGTCCCCCCGACGTTCGCGGCGGACAGGGCCTCGTAAGGGTAGGCGAAGTTGACTCGGGCGCCATTGTGGAGGACGACCTCCACCTCCTGGGCGAGGTCGTCCCAGGTTCCGTCGTCCAGCCCGAAACGCGGCAGGCCCAGATCACCGGGCACCACCGCGACGCGGTCCGCCCAGCGGTCGGGGTCGAGGCCGTAGTGCCGCAGCCGGCCCCGCAGGCGGGCGAGGGCCTCGGCGTCGTCACGCGCGCGCACGAGACAGTGGACGCGCCGGACCCCGGACGCGGCGAGGCGGTCGAGGAGGTGGACTCCGAGGAAGCCGGTCGCTCCCGTCAGCAGCACGGAATGCGGGACCTTCGCCTCGTGACGTTCCGTCGGAACTCCACCGGCGGCGGGCGCGTCGAACCGCAGGGCCGGGTCCGGAACGGCCTCGGCGGCGAAGTCGACCGGGGCGTCATGGGCGGCGTCGCCGGGCTCATGACGCAGCTCGGAGGCTCGCTCCGTGAACGCCGCCAGGGTGGGGTTGTCGAGGAGGGCCCGGACGAGGGTCCGGGTGAAGGCCGACCGGATGCCGAGACGTTCACGGACGACCGCGGCGACCCGGGTCGCCTGGAGCGAGGTACCGCCCAGAGCGAGGAAGTCGTCCCGGCGCCCGACGCCGTCGACGCGGAGGAAGCGGCGCCATACTTCGGCGACCACCTCCTCGTCCTCTCCCCGGGGGCCTTCGGTAATTTCCACCGGTTCCCGGGCCGCGTCGTCCGTGAGTTCCCGCAGCCGGCCCCGGTCGACCTTGCCGCTGCTGTTGAGGGGCAGTTCGGGTACGGGGACGACGCGCGCGGGCCGCATGGGCGGCGGCAACCGCTCGCGCAGGTACTCGTCGAGTTCCCCAGGCAGGCCGTCGTCCTGTTCCGGTGCGGGCACGACGGCGGCGGCCAGGCGCTGTGAGGCGCCCTCTCCCAGGACGCCGACGGCGGACTCGTTGACCTGGGGGTGGTCGGTGAGGGTGGTCTCGATCTCGTCGAGTTCGACCCGGAAGCCGCGGATCTTGACCTGCCTGTCCCGGCGCCCGTGGAACTCGATGACCCCGTCCGTCCGCCATTCGGCCAGGTCACCGGTGCGGTACAGGCGCCGTCCCGGACCGGGAGCGAACCGGTCGGAGACGAAAGCCGCCGCCGTCCTGGCGCGGTCGCCGAGGTACCCGAGCGCCACGCCGTCGCCACCGACCCACAATTCGCCGACCTCCCCAGGCCCGGCCGGGGTGCCGTCGTCCCGTACGACATAGGCGGTGGAGGCGGCCACCGGCCGGCCTATGGGGACGCTGCGGGCTTCCGGTGGGAGTGAGTCGATGACGTGCGTGGTGGAGAACACGGAGTTCTCGGTGGGGCCGTAGCCGTTCAGGAGGAGGGCAGGGGATCCGTGCTCCAGTACGGCCCTCACGGCGGAAGGGTTGAGGACGTCCCCGCCCGCGATCAAGCACCGAAGTCCCGAGAACATCCCGGGACGCTGTTCGGCGTGCAGGTGGAAGAGCCCGGCACTGAGCCACATCACGGTGATCCCGCAGTCGTCGAGCAGTTGTTCGAGGGCGGCCGGGTCGAGGAGGGTCTCGGGGTCGGGCAGGACCAGGGCGGCGCCGTTCAGCAGGGGGGCGAACAGTTCGAAGCAGGAGACGTCGAAGGTCGGGTTGGTGGTGGCGAGGAGGCGGTCGGCCGGCGTCAGCCGGAGGACCTCGGTTCCGCGCACCAGCCGGACGGGGCCCCGATGCGCGCAGACCACGCCTTTGGGCGCGCCGGTGGAGCCGGAGGTGTAGATGATGTAGGCCGCGTCGCCGGCGTACCGGCGCGCCGTCCGGTTTCCGGTCGGACCCGGCCCTTCCCGTGACGTGAGTTCGGTGACGGTCATCCGGTCGAATTCTCCGGCCGGCCCGGTGCGCGGTTCCGTGCCGGCGGTGACGACTGTGCGGACGCCCGCGTCGCGCAGGATCGAGGAGAGACGGTCGGCGGGGTGCGAGGGGTCCAACGGCAGGTAGACCGCGCCGGCCTCGAGAACGGCGAACACGGCCGCGACGGCTTCCGGGGAGCGGGGCAGAAGGAGCGCGACGCGGTCCCCGCCCTCCACTCCCCGTGCCCGCAGGCGTGCCGCGCCGCGCCGCACGCGATCCAGCAGTTCGCCGTAGCTCCAGGCTCCCCGGTCCCACAGCACCGCGGGAGCGCGAGGGCGGAGCCGTGCCTGTTCCGCGAACAGTTCGGGAAGCAGCGCGTCCCGGGGGTAATCGGTGGTGGTGTCGTTCCACCGTCGGACGGAGTCCGGCAGGTGGACAGGGGGCTGGACCATACGGCGCCTCGATGACTGGGGGTGGAGGGGCGGTCGCCGGCGGATGTGTCCGACCTGGGACGGAGCACAACAGAAATGCGTGATCCCCCGGGTGCAGGATTCATGCACGGCGATTCTGTTTGGGCCTACCCGGGCATCGCTGCCCGATTCACTCCGCCGGAACAATTTCCAAACCATTTTGCCTCTCCTGGCGCATGGAGAACATGCGCAACAATGGTTCACTCGCGATCCGTCCGACGGGGTTCCGGAAGGGATTCACCCTCCTTATCGGGACGGCTCTACTGGTGGTGCGGGCGATGGAGCCGATCTCCCTCTCCAAAAGATCCCGAAATCGTTACGGCGGGGCAATGGAATCTTGATGGCCCCCTTGCCCATCCCTGTGGTTCATGTAGTAATGGAAGCGACCCAGTAGGGTCACGTCTGGGGCGTGGCGGAGATCGCCAAATCTTTATCCGGCCCTTATTTCGGCCGTGGCGCGCCCTCTATCCCTATGCGCTCGCGCGAGCCTTGCGGGCACCCCGCAACCGGTCCGGGGAAAATAAGAAACGAGAAAAAGGACAAGGTCACATGCCCGACATCATTCCTTCGGACGCCAGGGAGCTCGCGCGACGCCTCGAGGAGCGGCGCGAGCACGCCCCGGTGGGCAACGCGCTCCTCGACAGGCTCGACGGCGACCGGGCGCCGGAGCTTTTCCGGCGCTTGGTCGGCACCGAGGCCCAGTGCCACCGGGCCGAGATGACCGCCTACGGAACCATGCTGGCACGCTTCCCACGCCGTCCGGCCGCCGATCTGTTCATCCGTCTCTCCCGGCTCGTCTACGACGCCCAGCCGAAACTGCGGAAGTGCGCCGAAGCCCTCGACCTGCCCGACCCCTTCGGGAGGTTCTGGCCGCCGGGCCGTGAGGCGTACGCGTTCAACGGAACGCTCAGCTGGGTGGCGAACCAGGGGAGCCAGGCGTCTTTCGCGCTTTCCTCGTACACGGACATGGTGGTGTATTTCTCTGGCTGCGCCTCCCTTGTGCAGCGGGTGCGCGAGCTGAAGATCGACGCCCCTGCGGAATTCATCGAATACTACGAGGGGGGTGCATCGGACGAGCTGACCGAGCTGGCGCTCGAAGTGGTCCAGGACGGCTTGGACCGGGGCGACGACCCACAGGAAGCGCTGTTTCAGGCCCGGCTTCTGGAGGAGTCGATAGCCGACTTCTGGAAATCGGCCGCAAATATTTCCTGAACAGCCTCCCCCACCCCGGAGCCGAGGAAAAGAGATGCGTGTCGCAATCGCCGGCGCGGGCATGGCAGGACTGGCCGCCGCATGGCTTCTGGAGGAGTCGCACGATGTCCTCCTCCTGGAGGAGCAGAAAGCACCGGGAGGGAATCTCCGCACGTTCTTCCCGCCCGACCCGGTGCACATGCCCGAAGCAGTGGAATTGGGGGTGCGGGCGGTCCCCTCGAGCTCTGACTCCCTGGTCGGGCGGCTCTCCGGAGCGCTCGGCCTGGACCGCGGGCAGTGGCTGCCCCTTCCTTCCGGACACCTCCTCCTGAGCGACCGCGGGGAAGCGGACGGCTCCCGCCGTACCACTTCCCCGCTCGCCCCGGTGCGCCGCGAGGAGGCGGTGCGGGCGACGGCCCTCCTGGCGGAGCAGGCGCACCACTGGAAGAGCGAACGACTCGACTGGGAGGTACCGCTGCGCGAGATGGTCGAGGACTTCGACCTGCCCGAGCAGCTGAAGGAGGTGGCGGTGTACTCCCTGCCGGCCGCGACCTTCGGCTGCACCCTGGAGGAGGCCGGCCTCCTGTCGGCCCGTGCCGTGGGAGAACTGTGGGCCGAGGACCCCGCCACGCCGGCCCCGGTGAGCTGCCGACTGCGCGGCGGCATGCAGTCGCTCGCCCGGCACCTGGTCTCGCGGTCGCCCCATGCCGAACTGGCGATCGGCACTGCCCTGCGGACGGTCCACCGGCGCGGAGGGAAACCGGAGCTGACCGACACGAACGGGCACCGGTACCGGGTGGACGCCCTTGTCCTCGCCGTGCCTGCCGACGAGGCCGCCCGAATCCTGTCACCGCCCTTCGGCCCCCTGCGGGCGCGACTGGCGTCCTACGCCTACCGGCCCCTCCTCTACCAGGTACACCAGGACCCCTGCCACATGCCCGTGGACCGCGGCACCTGGGCCCCCTCGACCGTCACCGTCCACGGCCCCTGGGCGGAGACCACGGACTGGCACCCCACGAAGAACGGCGACCTGTTCGTCAGCCAGGTGACCCACAGGAAACCCCGCCCTCACACACCCCTGGCCTCGGCAGGCTTCCGGACGGTGCAACCGACCCCCGGCATGCTGAAAGCACAGAGGGAACTTCTGCGCTTCCAGGGGGATGACGGCGTCTTCCTCGCCGGTCACGTCACCACACCCGTCAACACCCTCGAGAACGCCCTCGGCAGCGCCGTCGCGGTCACCCGCCAGTTGGCCCCCCGGAGCCGGCGCCTCGCCCAGCTCCTCGACGACACGTGAAAGGCCTCCCATGTCCCGCCCCGTCTTCCACGACCAGCACTCCCACATAGGCGATCTGGTCATCCCCTGCATCGACGTCTCCCGTGGCCGCGCCACGGAACCGAGCGGCATTCCCCACCTGACCGATCCCAGCGACGTCCTGGCCATCGCCGAGACATACGCCTCCGGCAGCGCGCAGAAGCTCTTCCTCGACGTGTTCGACCCCTGGGACGCCGTCGACTACCTCCCCGGTCTGCTGCGCGACCTCAGCACCACCGGGATGAGTCTGCTCGTGTCCGTGGGCCACGGGGACATTCCGTCCACGGTGCACGCCGGCGGACTCCTGGAGGCCGGGGCCGACGTCATATCCGTCAGCACCGCCCTGATCGAGAAGCCGGACACCGTGACGCAGGTCGCCGAAGCGTACGGCGCCCACCGCCTCATGGGCGTAGTCAACTGCCGGTCCGCCGGGCCCGGACAGTGGCGGGTGTACGTCCACGACGGCGAGCAGAGCACCGGACGCGATGCCGCGGACGTCGCCCGACAGCTCGCCGAACTCGACGTGGCCGCCATCCTCGCCAACAACATCGACCGGGAGGGCACAGGAGCCGGCTTCGACCTGGAGCTCGTCGGGGCCGTCGCCACCGCCTCGGGCCTCCCCGTCATAGCGTCGGGCGGCTGCGGCAGTCTCGACCACCTCCAGGAGGCCCTCGGCGCGGGGGACTCCACCTACGTCCTGGTCAACGCCATGGTCCACCGGGGCGCCCACAGCATCCGGGAGATCCGCGACCACCTCCTCGCCCACTCCTCCTTCCGCAACGGTCTCGGCTAGGAGCCCGGCCGTGCGACAGATCGTCTTTGCCCGGTACGGCGATCCCGCCGACGTGCTGGTCCTCGCCCACCGCCCGGTCCCGGAACCCGGCCCCCGCCAGGTGCGCGTGCGCATGCGCGCCCGGCCCGTCAACCCTTCGGATCTCCTCCTGGTGCAGGGCCGTTACGGGAGGCCCGCCTCCTTCGCGCCGGGACTCCACCCCGACGGCGTCCATGCGGCGGCCCCCGTCGGGTTCGAGGGGGTCGGCGTGATCGACCGGGCCGGACCGGACGCCTGTCACCCGGTGGGCACGCGCGTGGCCGTCTCGGCCCCGGGTACCTGGGCCGAGTACGTCGTCGCGGACCACCGGGACGTCCACCCCGTGCCCCCGGACCTGAGCGACGGCGCGGCCTGCCGGCTGACCGTCAACCCCGTCACCGCCAACCTCCTGCTCGAAAGCCTCGACGTGGAGCCGGAGGAC
The DNA here is from genome assembly GCF_001905905.1 of Streptomyces sp. CB02366. GTDB lineage: Bacteria > Actinomycetota > Actinomycetes > Streptomycetales > Streptomycetaceae > Streptomyces. The sequence continues at coordinate 36,298 of NZ_LIVT01000009.1, read as the reverse complement.
CTCGTCCTGTTCACCGCAGCCGCCTCCTCGGTCGCACGGATGATGATCCGTCTCGCCCATCTGAGAGGCGTGTGCTGCGTGGCCCTGGTGCGCGACCGGCGCCATCGGCGGCTCCTCATGGAGACCGGCGCTTTCGCCGTCCTGCGCGAGGACGAACCCGCCCTGGAACGGCAGCTCTCGGAGATCGCCGCCACCCGGGGCATCCGCGCCGTGGTGGACGCCGTCGGCGGCCCGGTCGCCGACCTGTCGCTCCGGGTCCTGCGTCCGCACGGCCGGTTCGTCAGTTACGGCCTCCTGTCCGGTCTGCCCGTCACCGTCCGCCCGGAGGACCTCCTGTTCCGCGGAATCACCATGACGGGCTTCTGGCTTCCCGAGCGCCTGTCACGGCTCACCCCCGGAGAGGTCGGCGACGTGATGGCGCGGGCCGCCGCCCAACTGGCCGACGGTACGATCGAGGTCCCCGAGGCCCAGACGTTCGACCTCTCGGACGTCCGGGCCGCCGTACGCCACAGTCGGGAGGCGGGACACCTCTCCAAGGCGGTCCTGGTCGGCTGAGGCTCCGGCGGACCGGAGACCCGGCCGTGTCACGGGTCGTCCCCGCGCCCGCGGGGGCAGCTCTTACGAGTCGGTGCGTGATGGCGGGTGAGGCCTCGTGCCAGGCAGGTGGCATGGTCCTGGCGTGGCGCTCATGGTCAGTCGGACGATGCTGGCGCATCGGCTGTTCACGGGGATCTCTCGACAGTATCTCGCCTGTCCGGTCGAGAAGTCGGCGGCGCCGTTGCCTGCCGGGGCCGAGGGCCGACGCCATGCTGCACGAGGAGGAGTCCGGAAGCGGGCCGTTGGTGCCGGAGCCCGCCACCAGCTGGTGTTCGTCGACCGGCTGGTGGCCCCGGTGACCCATCTGCGGGGCCTACTTCCAGGACGGCGGCTGTCGCGCCGGCTCCCTGCGGAAGGGGGCCCCGCACAATCGCGGTATGACCCACATCGTCGACGCGGCCTGGCACAAGGTCCTGACCACTTAGAGGTCATCTCATTTGGCGAGTCTGCGGTAGCAGATCAGGGTGCAGGCGATGCCGGTGAAGGCGAGGAAGTGGTCGGCTTTGCGTTCGTAGCGTCGGTGGAGGCGGCGGCAGCCGGTGAGCCAGGCCCTGGTGCGTTCGACGGTCCAGCGGTGCCGACCCAGCCGTTGCGAGGACTCGACTCCCTTGCGGGCGATGCGGTGGGTGATACCGCGTTCGCGTAACCATTGCCGCAGGTGGGCGTAGTCGCATCCCTTGTCGGCGTGGAGCTTTCCGGGCTTGCGCCGTCGTCGGCCGCGGCGCGAGCGGATCGGCGGGATGCCCTTCACGAGCGGGATCAGGGCCTGACTGTCGTGCAGGTTCGCGGCCGAGATCCCGACGGAGATGGGCAGACCCGACCGTTCCGTGATCAGGTGGATCTTCGAGCCGTACTTGCCCCGGTCGACAGGATCCGGACCTGTCAGGTCCCCCTTTTCAGGGCCCGCATGTTCACCGAGTCGATCGCGCACCGCGACCAGTCCAGCTCGCCTCGGGCGCCGAGTTCGTCGAGGACCAGGCGGTGGAGCTTGGCCCACACCCTGGCCTTCGACCACTCCGAGAACCGCCGGTGAGCAGTCGCTCCGGACGGGCCGAACGACGCCGAAGGCAGCTGCCGCCAGGTACAACCCGACGTAGCCACGAAGACGATCGCGGCCAGCACTTCCCGGTCACCGTGCCGACGCCGACCACCGCCCTGCGGCCGCGACGGCACCTCCGGCACCACCCGCTGGAACAACTCCCACAATTCGTCCGGCACCAGCCGTTCAACGATCCCCACCATGACTTACAGAATACCGAGTCACCCAAATGAGATGGACTCTTACGGCGAACCGTTCCGGCCGGAAGCGTCACCGCTTCTGGAACCGTTCGCGAAGCTCGTGCGGGTAGCGCATGCCGAACCGCTGCTTCGCCAGCTCTCCCCGTGGACCGGTATGTGGGAGCTGCACTTCAGCAGGTGCGCGGAGAGGGATTACACCTGGGCCATCCCGTACATCGGCACGCTGCGAGACAGCCGGTACGACGTCGAAGGACCGCATCGGAGCAGCCCTCGGATCGCCGAGACGGACAGCGCGCAGGCCGCAGTAGCGATGGTCATCGATCGCCTGCCGCCACGTTGCGGCCCGGCCTTCATCGGCAGTGCGTGGGAACTGGCCGCTCACGAGAAGGCACGAGACAGCAAGTAGGGCGGCCTCACCGGCTCGGCGGAAGCAGAAATCGGGGTTCTCAACGGCTTTGAAGACAGGCCCTGGTGGTCCCGGGTGACTCACGATCTTCGGATGCCGTCCGCGTACGGGTCAACGCCAGCCGTCCTCGCGGACCCGGGTGGCCAGGTCGATCTTGGTGTAGGTGGGCCGGCCCGCCTCCTGGTACTTGGCCTTCACGCGGTCCAGGTAGTACTTCGCCGTGTTCACCGTGACCCCGGCCCTGCGGGCGGTCGCCTTCAGCGTGAGCCCGGAGGCATACCCCACCAGCACCTCGCGTTCCTGGGGAGAGAGCCGGGGGCGGGCCGGGCCCCGGTCGTAGGCCAGGGCGAAGGCCAGCTCCGGGGAGTGGGCGGTGCGTCCGGCCGCGATCTCGCCGACGGCTTCGACGAGTACGGACAGCTCGTGGTCCTTCGTGAGGAAGCCGTCGGCGCCGTCCGTGATGGCCGAGACGATCCGGTCGCGGTCGGCCACCACGCTGATCATCAGCACCCGGCTGCCGGCTGCCCGCAGGCGGCGGATGTTGTCGGCGGGCAGCCGGTCGTCCCGGAGCATGAGGTCCAGCAGAACGACGTCCGGCTGCTCCCGGGGACCTGCGAGCAGCTCGTCGACGGTGGAGGCGCATGCGACGAGGTCCAGCTCCTCGACCCCCGCGAACCACGACCGGATGCCGTCGCGCAGCATTCGGTCGTCGTCCACCACGGCGACGGTGATCACCCCGGCCATCTCAGCTCCACACGCACGCCTTCGCCCACGGCGCTGTCCACGAAGGCCCGGCCGCCCACGCCGCGCATCCGGGCGTACACGGAACGGTCGAGTCCGATCCCTCCGGTGGCCGGCCGGGCGGGGCCGGCCAGCCCCTCAGCTCGGCCCGATGCCTCTGACCCGACGGCTACGCCCGTCCCTCCCGGCCCGCCGGCGCCTTCCGGTCCGGCGGCTCCGGTGTCGAAACCCCGGCCCCGGTCGACCACGGTGACGATCAGCCGGCCGGAGTCGCCGGCGGCGGTCAGGAAGGCGTGCCCCGTACCGGCGTGGCACCGGACGTTGTTGAGCGCCTCGGTCACGGCCCGTGCCATGGCCAGCGCTATCTCGCCGGGCACGGCGGGCGGTTCGTGGTAGCGGACGGTCACCCGCAGCCCCAGGGCTTCGGCGGCGCGTACGGACTCGTCCAGCGCGGCCCGCACCTCGGAGGCCTGCTCACGGTCGTCAGCCTGCTCGACCAGCCGCCTGAGGTAGGCGGCCTCCCGTGCGCACCGCTCGCGCATCATCGACGTGTTGGCGTCGACGTCGCCGCGGGCGATGGCCGTCAGCGTGGCGAGGACGGTGTCGTGCAGGGCGTTGTGATGGGCGACGCGCTCCGCGAACCTGGCCCGCTGGGTCTCCGCGGTCAGCGCCCGCCGGTTGGCGGAGTCGATCTGCTCGCCCTGTCGGCAGAGGTACCAGGTGAGCACCCAGGAGACGATGGCGGAGAAGACCAGGGCGTTCAGATGGGCGCCGGTCACGGCTGCGTCCGCCTCGACCAGGAGATACCCGGCGAGGTGCGTGGCCGACAGGAGCGCCACGGTGAGGACGAGGAGGCGTACTCCGAAGGCGACGGCGGCCATGGCCGAAGCCGATCCACCCAGGAGCATGACCCAGGCGATCGACTCCTGGGTGCGGGCCCCGCCCCACGCGTACGCGCCGAAGGGCAGCAGGCAGCCGGTCACCAGGACGTCTAGTCCCACGGCCCAGGGAACGAGCCGCCGGCGCCGGACCGCCATGAGCCAGATGAGAGCGGTGAGGGTGATCGCCGTGCCCAGGGCCAGCCATGCGAACAGTCGGTCGCGCTGATGCTGGGCGAGTACGGAGCTCCCCGCGACCAGGTGGCTGCCGCGATACAGCGCGGTGGCGATGACCATCGTCTTCCGGGCCCGGTGCAGCCCGGTTTCGGTTCTGTCGATCCGACGGCCCCCCTTGATCGCAACCCACCAGAACGGGTGGTACACCGGCCCCTCGGCACACCGCTAACGTCGCTCGTGTCGATCAGGGGGTCGCTCGCGGCCACGATAGGCAGAACTGGCCGAGGGCGGTCCGCGATTCCCGGACAACTCGGCAGGTCTTTCGCTGCTCCCTGGCCGAAAGGCGTATGACGCCTCGTCGTGTGCCGTCGTCACCGCCCTCGCACCTGGGAACCGCTCCGTCCGGGCAGCCACGGTCCACACCGGCCCGACCCTGTACCGCTCTGCACCGCCCCCCGCACCGCACCGGCCAGGAAGGATCGCCCGTGAGCACTGACCGCGACGAACAGGACGGCGGCAGCTTCTTCGCGCTGGACACCGGTCTTCTGCCCGGCATCGTCGAAGGGGTGCTGCACCGGCGCGGCGCGAGGCGATGGGCGGTCGAGCAGGGAGAGTTCTGGTGCTCGGTCCGGCCGCGTGGTCACCGGAGCGGCGAGCAGGGCTGGAAGCTGCACCTGTCGGCCACACCGCTGTCCGCGGCCCTGGTCCTGGCGGTGGCGGCCGACGTCCTGGTCGAGGAAAGGGCCTCGTTCAAGTTCGCCGGAGCCCTGGACCGGGTCGCCCTGCTGACGGGCGGGCGCGCCGACCGCGGGGGCGGCGGCAAGTTCATCACGGTCTACCCCGACTCCCCGGAGCTGTTCCGCCGGCTGGCCCGGCGGTTGCACGCGGCGACGCTGGGGCTCCGCGGACCACGCATCCTGTCGGACCGGCCCTACGCCCCGGGAAGCCTCGTCCATTACCGCTACGGGGTGTTCGGCGGGGTGCGGGCCACGACGAACGACGGGGACACGGACGTACGGCTGCGCAACCCCAGCGGCGGGCTGGAGAAGGACCGGCGTCAGGCATGGGTCACCACCCCCTCGTGGGCACCGCCGCCGTTCCCGGAGCCGACGGCCTCCCCGAAGACCGCGCCGGGCCCGTCGCGGGAGCTGACCAGGCCGGAGAAGCCGAAGCGGGAGCCGGGGAGGAAGTCCGTCCGACTCAACGGCCGTTACGTGGTCGCCAAGGCGATCCGGCACGCCTTCAAAGGCGGGGTGTACCTCGCGACGGACGAGACCACCGGCCGGCAGGTCGTGGTGAAGGAGGCGCGGGCGCACGTGGGCGTCCGCCTGGACGGCACCGACCTCCAGGACACCCTTCGCCACGAGGCCGAGATGCTGCGGGCGTTGGCGCCCCTGGGCTTCACCCCGGCCGGGATCGAGCTGTTCGCCCAGGGCGGCAACCTGTTCCTGGCCCAGGAGTTCGTGCCGGGGCGGACGCTGCGTGACCGCCTGGTGGAACGCCCGGTGCGAGACCTCGCCGAGTTCCTGGCCCTCGGCCGGCAGATCGTGGGCATCGTGGCGGCCGTCCACGGCACCGGCCATGTACTGCGCGACCTCTCGCCGAACAACCTCATGGTCACCCCGGACGGCCAGGTCCGGCTCATCGACGTCGAGTACCTGGCCCCCGAGGGCGTCCCGATCCGCCGCGGCTACACCCCCGGCTATGTCGGCCCCGAGGTGTCCTCGCTGCGGGACTACGACTTCACGGCCCCCACGTACGCGGGTGATCTCTACAGCCTCGGCGCGGTCCTGCTGCATCTGGCGACGGGCATCGACATGCTCCTGGTCCCCGACGACCTCCCCATGGGCGACCGTACGGACGCCCTGATCACTCTGGCGGTCGCCGATCACTCCTGGGCCGCACCGCTCCTGCCCCTGCTCCTTGCCCTCTGCGCCCCTCTCCCCGAGCAACGCTGGGAGCCTCCCCGGGTACAGAAAGCTCTCGCGGAGTTGTCCGGGGCTGGCCGCGGGCCCGCCGGAGCAGAGACGGCAGGGCCCAGGGACACGGTCGCGGGCGCCGGCGGTGCGAGCGGCGTTCCGGCCCTGGCCGACGAGGAGCGCGAGCGGCTGATCGCCGATGGCATCGCCTACCTGCTCCGCACCCGTCCCGGCAACGGAGGACACCTCTGGGACGTCAGCGCGTTCGGCGCGACCACCGACCCGTTGAACGTCCAGTACGGCTCGGCCGGCGTCCTCGCCGTGCTCACCCGGGCCGCGGCGGCGGGCGCGGGGCCCGACGCCCGGCGCGGGGTGGCGGAGCTGACGGAGTGGACAGGGCGGCGTCTCGCCGATCTTCCCACCGGCCGGACGGCTGACGGAACGCTCCTGCCCGGGCTGCACTTCGGCCGCTCGGGCACCGCCTGGGCCCTGCTCGACGCGGCGCTGCTGCTGGGCGACGACGGCGTCGTCGCCCAGGCGTGCGCCCTGGCCCGCGCGGTCCCCGTCGACTGGCCCAACCGGGACATCTGCCACGGGGCGGCCGGGGCCGGGATGACCCAACTTCACTTCTGGCGCACGACCGGCGACCCGGCCTTCCGCGACCGGGCGGTCGACTGCGCCACGGCGATCCTCACGGCGGCCGAGGATCATCCCGCCGGGGTGATCTGGCCCGTCCCGGCCGCCTTCGACTCGAACCTCGCCGGAGCCCGCCACTACGGGTTCGCCCACGGCATCGCGGGAATCGGCGCGTTCCTGCTGGCCGCCGGGGTGGCAGCGGAACGCGCCGACCTCCTGCGGGCAGCCCGGGCGGCGGGGGACACCCTGGTGAAGCTGGCCCGGGTCGAGAACGACCGGGCGCTCTGGCCGGCCGGGGACCGGGAGGCAGACGGGCCGGTGGGACAGACGCACTGGTGCAGCGGCTCCTCGGGCATCGGCACATTCCTGGTCCGGCTCTGGGCGGAAACCGGCGACGAACGCCACCGGGAGGCGGCCGTGCTCGCGGCGGCCGCGGTACGGGAGGCCATGTGGCTTTCCTCTCCCGCCGCCTGCCACGGGCTCGCCGGGAACGCGGAGTTCCTGCTCGACATGTCCGCCGTGCTCGGCGACCTTCGCTACCGCGACCAGGCCGGGGAGTTGGCCGCGTGCATCCGCACCCGTGCCGTGCGGCGCGACGGTCTCCTGGTGGTGCCCGACGAGTCGCTGGAGGCGGTCACCGGCGGATACCAGACTGGTGTCGCCGGAACGGTCGGCATGCTGCTGCGCCTGCGGGAGGGGGGCCCGCGGCTCTGGATGCCGGATCACCCGGAACTCTTCGCGCCCGCCGGAGAGCGCCTTCGTACGGCGGTCGGGGCGCGATGAACCGGCGGAGGGAACGCATCAGCTTCCGTTTCTCGGCGCGGTCCCGCTTCGCCGCCTGCCTGGTGGCCACGGCCGACGGCGCGCTGGCCCCGGGGTGGTGGGACCTGGACGGCACACCGCACTACCGGGAGGGCCTCCCGGAGGAGACCACCGCCACCCAGGTGCTGCCGGCCGAGGACGGCGGGCTGCTGCGGCTGCGCGGTGCGGCGGGCTCCGGCCGGCACCTGCTCCTGCTGTCCCGCCCCGCGCCCGCCGGGACCACGGCCGCCGGGACTCCGCCGGCCGGGCTCCGGCACCCGTTCCAGGAGGAGTCTCTGGCCGTCGAAGCGCGGGGCCTGCGCCTGGTGCCCGGCGGCCCGCGCGGCACGCTCGCACTGGCGGTGGAGACCGCTCACGACGGCCGTACCCGCATCTGGCGGGTCCGGTCCGCACCACTGAGGCTGAGCGACCCCCTGCCCCTGCCGGGCCGGGTCACCGCCCTCCTGCCGCTGGACGGGACCGGCTGCCGCTACGCCACGGACCTCGAAGGGCCGGACGGATACCGCCCCGTCTCCCTCGACCTGTGCGAGGGGAGGTGGCACGCACTCCCGTCGCCGGCGCAGGGCCGTGTCCACCGGCTGCTGCTCTCGGCACCGGCCTCGGGGCTGCTGCTGACGGCGAGCGACCCCGGCGACGGGCGGCTGCGGATCGCCCGCGCCACCCTCGGCGACCGGCCCCGGCTCGACTTCCCGGAGCGGCTCAACTCCCTGGACGGCGCGGTCCTTCCCCTGGCCGCCGACCCGGCGGGTGAGCAGGTGGCGCTGCGGGTCTCCCGGGGCGCGCGGGCCCGCCTCTTTCTGTACGACGTGGCGGCGGACCGCACCTGGCCCGCGGCGCTGCCGCCGGGCGCCTTCCACCCCGTCGCCGGCTGGAGCGCGGGCGGGCTGCGCGTCGTGTACGCAACCCCGGCCCGTCCCGCCGGCCTCGTCACCGTCGCGGACACCGCCGCGCACGAGAACCCGTCCGGCATCTCCCAAGCCGCGTCCAACACCCCTGACGCCCCCGGTACTCCGCACGCCCCCACCGAGTGGTTCGCCACCCCGTCCGGCCGGTTCGAAGCCGTCCGCACGGGCGACTGGCGCACCGCACCCACCGTCGTCGTCGCACTGCACGGCGGTCCGGAGGACCACTGGACGCTCGGCCACGACCCGGTGCTCGCGCGCCTGTCGGAAGCCGGGGCGGCGGTGGTGGCCCCCAACCAGCGCGGCAGCACCGGCTACGGCCGAGCCCACGCGGAGGCGATCCACGGCGCGTGGGGGGTGCCCGACCTCGCGGACATCCGCTTCCTGGTCCGCACACTCACCGAGCAGCGCCCCCCGGGCGCCGAAGCGCCCGTTCTCCTGGGCACCAGTTACGGGGGCTTCCTCGCCCTGCTGGCCGTGTGCGCCGACCCGTACGCCTGGGCGCGCTGCGCGGTGATCGCCCCGTTCCTGTCCGCGCGCGGACTGCACGAGAGGTCGTCGCCCGCCGTGCGCGCGCTCATAGACCGGCACGGCCTGGGCGAACCGCCGGACGACGACCTCGGCCCCCGGGACGTCGAACGTCTCGCCCACCGCGTCCGCGTACCGCTGCTGGCCCTGCACGGCTGTGACGACCCCGTCGTGCCGGTGGAGGAGACGCGTCGGCTGCACCGGGCACTGGCCGCAGCGGACGGCCAGGAGCGCGCACCCCACGACTGCCTCCCCATCGCGGGAGCGGGTCACCACCCGCTCCAGGAGCGGGGCGGCGCCGGACTCACCGACCGGCTGGTGAGCTTCCTGACGGCCGGACCCCTCGACCGCCGCCGCACCATCGCTCCCCCTGAACTCACGGTCGCCGACGCGGCCGTGCGGCACCGCCGGTCCTCGGCGGTGTTCGGGCACATCACGCACGACGAAAGGACACCACCATGATCGACACCACGATGACCGTCGACGTCGAGGAGCTGCAGACCCTGGAGGGCGAGGAGTCCGTCGCGCTGGCCGGCTGCACCCGGACGTGTACCTGGACCTGCTCCATCACCAGCATCGAGCAGCAGTAGCAGCCGGGCGCCGGGCGGGCTCTTCCGAGCCCGTCCGGCGCACGCCGTGTACGTCGTACGCACAGCCGTATGCGCGTACGCGCCCTCTCGTCTCCCGTACGCACGACTCACCGCCGTCCGTGCCCGCCGGCCCTGCGGAAGCCACGGACGGCCGGAAGGAACGCGATGACCTCTCCTCGGCAACTGGTGTGGGAGGCGACCGCCCGGACGCGTGGCTGGTTCGTCCTCGCCTCTGTCACCGCCGTCCTGGGGTCGGCCGGAACGCTGGCGTTCCCCTGGGCCATGGCGCGGGCCCTGGACGCGGTCGTCACCCGACAGTCCGCCACCGGGCCCGTCCTCATGTGCGCCGCACTCCTGGCCCTCGTCGTCATCACCGGGGCCCTCCAGACCCTGGCCAACGGGGCGTACGGCTCCGGCACGGTGGCCGCCCTCCGCCGGTCCCTGGCCCGGCGCGCCCTGGACGCGGGGGTGCCGGGGACGACCGGCTTTCCCGCCGGGGACCTCGCGGGGCGTCTCTCCGCGGGGTGCGCGCAGGCCGGCTCGGCCGGGGTCACGCTGGTCGCGGCTTCGTCGGCGGTGCTGACCTCGCTCGGCGGGGTGGTCGCGCTGTGGCTGCTCGACTGGCGGATCGGCCTGTGCTTCTCACTGGGCGTACCGCCGTTGGTGCTGATCGCCCGGATGTTCATGAACCGCGGTTCGGGGCTCTTCCTCCGGTATCAGGAGACCCAGGGCAGGATCTCCGCCCTGTTGCTGGAAGCGCTCGGCGGCGCCCGGACCATCGGCGCGAGCGGCACCGCGGCGGCCGAGACGCGCCGGGTCCTGGAGCCCCTTCCTGAACTGTCCCGCACCGGACACCGCGTCTGGGCGCTCCAGCGGGACACCGGATGGCAGGTGGGCCTGCTGATCCCGGCCGTGGAGGTGCTGGTGCTCTGTGCCGGGGGCCTGGCCCTGCTCCGCGGTGACATCAGCGCGGGCGAACTCGCCGCGGTCGTCGGTTACACGGCGCTCGCGATGGCCGCGCTGGACCAGCTCGACGCCCTCTTCGCGCTCGGCATGTCGGCCGCCGGTGCGCGTCGGGTCGCCGAGGTCCTCGACCAGCCGGTCCCGGCCCCCGGCACCCGGACGCGCCCCGGGGGCCGCTCCGGCGCGGTGACCCTGACGGGGGTGACGGTGCGTTCAGGCGCCCGGACCGTCCTGGACGCCGTGGACCTCGTCGTCCCGGCGGGCACGGCGCTCGCGGTGGTCGGACGGTCCGGGGCGGGCAAGAGCACCCTGGCGGCGCTGATCGGGCGGTTGCGGGAGCCCGACGCGGGCCTGGTCGCCATCGACGGTGTACCGCTGGGGGAGCTGACTGCCCAAGCCCTGCGCGCCACCGTCGGCTACGCCTTCGAGCGGCCCGCGCTGCTGGGAACGACGGTGGCCGGGATGATCGCGTTCGCCCGCCCTGACGCCTCGCACGAGGAGGTGACGGCGGCTGCCGGGGCCGCCAGGGCGGACGACTTCATCACCCGCCTCCCGCATGGCTACGACACCCCGCTGCCGGACGCCCCGCTCTCCGGCGGGGAGGTCCAGCGCTTGGGGATCGCACGGGCGCTGGTCCACGATCCGGCGGTGATCGTGCTGGACGACGCGCTGTCGAGCCTGGACACCGCCACGGAGGCACGGGTCGGCTCCGCGCTCGCCTCGGCCTGGTCGGGCCGCACCCGGGTGCTGATCGCCCACCGGGTGTCGACCGCAGCGCGGGCCGACCTGGTGGCCTGGCTGGAGGACGGCAGGATCCGCGCCCTGGGCCGGCACGCGGAGCTGTGGCGCCTCGACGACTACAGGGCCCTGTTCGCGGCGGACACCGGCCGGGAGGCAGCCCCGGGCGCCGTCCCGGACCGCAAGAGAGGGCCCGGCCGCGAAGCCGGGGCGGACCGGCACGCGCGGGCCGGGGGCGAGGCGGTCCAGAACCCGCGGCACGGCGCCGGGCCCGGGACAGCCCCGGACGCGCGGGCCGGGACCGACCCGAGTACGACCCCGCAGGTGAACCCGCACGCCCAGGAGTCGGTATGAGCGAGGCAGACCCGCGTCCCATCGACCGGCGCCTGTTCGCCGGATTCCTGCGCCGTCACCGCGTGGCGGCGGTCGCGGTGACGGGATGGTCGCTGCTGGAGGCGGTTCCGGCACTCGCCTCCGGGCTGCTGGTGGCCGCCGCCCTGGACCGGGGCTTCCTCGCGGGACGACCCGCCGAAGGCTTCTTCTGGATCGGCCTGCTCGGTACCGCGATGGTCTTCCGCGCCCTGATGACACGGACCTTGACACCGTGGCTGGGGCGGCTCGTGGAGCCACTGCGCGACGACCTGGTGACGGCCGTGGCCGCCGGGGCCGTGCACCGCGCGGCGGCCGGAGCCCGGGGCGCCGCGGGCGCGGACGTGGCCCGGCTGACGGTTCAGGTCGAGACCGTGCGGGCGCTGGTGTCGGCCCTGCTGCGCTCGGCCCGGCAGATGGGTGTCTCCCTGCTGATGGCGTTCGTGGGCCTGGCAGCCCTGTCCGCGCCGGTGGCGGCGGTCACCCTGCCCCCGGTCCTGCTCACCCTGCTCCTCTGCGCGCCCCGTCTCAGCGTACTCGCCCGCCACCAGCGCCGCCAGCTCAGTTCGGAGGAACGGCTCACGGCGGCTGCGGGCGAGACCTTCGACGGCATCCGGGACGTCGTCGCGTGCGGCGCCCGCGACCGGGCGGCCGAGGAGCTGTCCGCCCGGATCACCGCCCACAGGGACGCGGTCCGGGCGGTCGCCCGGACCGCGTCGGCCAACACCTTGCTGGTGTCGCTGGGCAGCCATCTCCCGCTGCTGGTACTGCTGTCGGCGGCACCGCGACTCCTGGACCGCGGTGCGCTGTCGGTGGGCGAACTGCTGGGCGCGACCAGCTACCTGGTCAGCGGTGTGGCTCCGGCCCTGCGCTCACTCGTCGCCGTGCTCGGCTCGTGGGGCGTGCAGTTGGCGACCGTACTGCGCCGGCTGAGCCGCTCGACGCCCGCGCGGCAGGACACCCCCGGGGAAGCACGGGGTCCGGGCGGCCTCACGCGGACCCCACGCTCCTTCGACATCTCTCTGACGGACGTCAGCTATGCGTACGGTCCGGAAGCGGCGCCCGTCATCGACAAGCTCTCCCTCGACATCCCCGCCGGCTCCCATCTGACGGTCGTCGGTCCGAGCGGTGCGGGGAAGTCGACCCTGACCACGCTGCTGGCCGGGCTGGCCGGGCCGGCCGGCGGACGGCTGACCCTGGGCGGCGTACCGGCGGCGGAGGTCGACCGGGCCTGGCTCCGCCGGGCGGTGACGCTCATCCCCCAGGAGGCGTACGTGTTCACCGGCACCGTGCGGGACAACCTGCGCTACCTGTGCCCGCAGGCGCGGGACGCCGACCTTCTCGCGTCGGCGACAGCCGTGGGCGCGCGGGCCCTCGTGGACCGGCTCGGCGGCCTGGACGCGCCCCTCGGACTGGACGGACCGCCGCTCTCCTGCGGTGAACGCCAGCTCGTGGCGCTGGCCCGGGCACATGTGTCCCCCGCATCGATCGTGCTCCTGGACGAGGCGTGCTGCCATCTCGACCCGGCGGCCGAAGAGCGGGCCGAGCGGGCGTTCATGGAACGGGGCACCACACTCGTCGTGGTGGCACACCGCATCAGCTCCGCGCTACGCGCACCACGCGTCCTGGTACTCGACGGCGATCGCACGGCTGTCGGCACCCACGCCCGACTCCTGGAGAAGAGCCCCCTCTACGCAGACCTGGCGGGCCACTGGGTGTCCGCCGGAATCCCGTAGCCGTGGAGGCGGACGGCGTCGGCCGAAGCGCGCATGCAACCGCCCCGGCCCGGGCCGCGATCCGCGCGGACGGCCACTCACGGCCTTTCGCCCTATGGCCGGTGGGGATCGCGACGTCGGCCTCGTCCTCGGAGGTCAGCTGCCGCCCGGCCTGCAAAACCTTGGACCATGCAGGACACGGTCCAAGAGGCCGCCACCGTACAGAAGGACCTGCCCGGTCGGTTCAGCGACGGGTGATCCCATGTTCCAGATCCTGCGACATCACAAGCCTCCCGGCAGAGCCGAAAAACTTGGTCGTCGACACGTGAACTCAGAGCATCTGCGGGCAAACGGGTTCGTCACCGGAATCGGGCGCGTAATTTCGCCGTTCGGCAGCGGTCAGGTTGCGGGCCACCGCCCGGCAGATGGAATCGATCGCTTTCTCGGGCGCGGAGAGGACGACGTCCCAGAGGCGTACGATCCGGTCCTCCGTCCCTGCTGCCAGAGTCCGCCCGTCCGGGCTGAGGGCCACAGCGGTGACGATGCCACCGGGCAAGGTGAACGTGGTGCGGGACCGTTGGGTCGACAGGTCCCACAGCCGCACACTGCCGTCGTAGCTGCTACTCGCGAGCGTCATACCGTCGGTGGAGAACGCAGTGGTGGTGATGTAGTCGGTATGACCGGTGAGAGTCGCCCGGAGACTGCCGTCAGTGGTGTCCCAGACGCGGATCTCGCCCCCGGCATGCCCGATCGCCAGGTTTCGCCCATCGGGCGAGAGCACCAGGTTTCCGGCATCTGGGAAGGTGCGCAGCGTTTTGCCCTCGGCCACGTCCCACAACCTGGTCCTCTGTCCTTTGCTGATGGCCAGAACGCTTCCGTCGGACGACAGGGCCAGCTCGGCTGATCCCTTGTCCTGGTCCGCTGTCGGAACGCGGGGCAACTTCTCGCCGGTACGGGTGTTCATCAACCGGACCTCCGCGCCCTCGCCGTACTCGGCGAAGGCGAACACCTCACCGTCCGCGCTGAGCGACACCGCCTCGACGTAGCCGCTGTCATGGCTCCCTGGCGTTGCGACGGTCAGGCCCGTGGCCACGTCCCATAGTTCGACCGCGCCCTGTTCGCTCCACCCCACTGCCAGCGCACGCTCATGACTGTCGAACGCCGTGGCCCACACCACGCGGCCGGAGAGCTCGCCCTGCAGTCGGCCCTTGGCTGTGGCCCAGAGCTGTACGGTGCTGCCTCGAGCCAGCAGCGTGCGGGAATCGGGACTGAACACCAGGGAGGGCGGGGCCCCGGCGTGCTCCATCGTGCTGGCGTTCAGGGCCAGCCGCGGGAGAACGGTGCTGAGGTCCCAGACCCGTGCGCCCTCAGTTCCCCCGGTGAGGAGGGAGCGGCCGTCGGGCGTGAAGAACGCAGGCTGCGTCACACGGTGGTAGACGCCCAGGGGTTTTCGGGCTGGGACGTCCCAGAGGCTCGCAGTGCCGTTGGCGTAGATCGCCGCGAGCGTGTGTCCGTCCGGTCCGAAGGTGACGTCGTCGACGATGGTCCTGTCGCGTCCCTCGAGGGTGGTAACCGCCCGCTCGCCTCCCGCGACCTCCCACAGAGCTGTCGAGCCGTCGTGATGTCCGACCGCGAGAAGTGAGCCGTCGGCGCTGAAGTCCAGTGGACCGATGGCTTTTGTGCCGCGCGAGGCCAGGATTTCCTTGCGTTCCCCGCTCATGACGTCCCACAGTTCGAGGGTGCCGTTACCGCTGCCTATGGCCACGGTGCGCCCGTCCGGTGAGAACGCGTGGGACGACTCCGCTCTTACGGCGGTGTAACCGGTGAACCGGTGCATAGGGCGGTGTGCCGACAGGTTCCACACCGTGATCCCGGAATCAGTGTTGCTGCTCAGCAACTTACGGCCGTCCGGAGTGAAACGCAGTGCTGCGACAGGCCGCTCACCGGAGTCCAGGGTCTCACCGCGTTGCCGGTCGGACCTCACGTCCCACATGCGGATGCCACCGTCGTCGGTACCCGCCGCAAGCGTCTTTCCCGTCGGGTCGAAGACGATCTCCCGCAGATCAGCGGCGGGAAGTCGCAGCTTGCGCGCCTTCCCGTCGGACAGTGACCAGATCCGTACATGCTGCTGGTCGTCGACGGCCGCGAGATACTTCCCGTCGGGACTGAGGGCCATGGTCGCTGCTGTCACGTCCGGGAGCCGGCGTTTCAGGGGCAGCCCGGCCGCAGCGTACACGGCAGCTGTTGCCTCCTCAGTGGGTTTCGTCCGGTAAGCCTGGACGGCGAGCAGCGACGCCAGGTCGGGCGAGGAATCGATCAGGCTCGCGGACTGGGCGGCGAGTTGCCTCGACCGGGCCATCTCCTCGGCCTCGACGGCGGTCTGCCGCTGCCACACTGCGATTCCTGCCGCCAGGAGCGCCGTGGCCAGGGCGACAGCCAGGAAACTGTTCAGGCGGCGCAGTCTCCTGTGCCTGGCCTGCTGATGGTCCCGGCTCGCCCGGAGGAAGGCGGCCGTCCCACGAGGCAGCGTGCGTGCGGCCGCATGCTCCAGTCCCTCACTCAGTACCGATCCGCCGAGGAGTTCCTCTGCCGAGCGTTCGTGCGCCGTCCAACGCGCGTGCTGTTCCTCGGCCCGGTGCAACCAGTCCTGGAAGCGATGGTCCTCGCGGACCCATTCCCGCAGCTCACCCCAGTCACGGATCAGCGCCTCGTGAATGAGTTCAGCGACCGGAGTGCGCGGGCCGTCAGGGAGGTTTCGGGTGATGATCATGCGAGTGTGGATGAGTACGTCGAGGACCTCGTCCACCTCCGTACCGCCTCCGGCGATGTCCCGCAACGTGCTCAGCGGCAGTTGCTGGCGGACGGCGGGAATGCGGCGGGCCTCGTCAGCAGGACGCACCAATGCGGTGAGCAGTCGCCGCGCGATCAGCTGTTGAGCCGGGGCCAGACGGTGCAGCGCCGTGTTGCACCAGATGGCGAGGGAGCCGCTGACGCTGCCCAGGCGCTGGTAGGCGTCGTGAGTGAGGTGACCGTCCGCCCGCCTGCGCCAGAGCTCGCTGAGGGCGAGTTCGAGCGCCGGCAGCATCGTGGAGCGTGCACGCTGAGCACCGGCACCGGCCCACGCGGGTTCGGCGCTCAAGATGTCGGTCACGATGCGCTGCGGCAGACCGTCGGCGAAGTGCAGCCCTACCGCTTCCGCGGGCCGGGTCACGATCTCGTGCAGTTCCTGCGCGCCGAGCGTCGCCGGCACATCCACCAGACCGGATTTCACCGCTGCCCGGAGGCCGGGAGCGACAGCGAGTCCGGGGTAGAAGTCGTCCCGCATGACGAGAATCAGCCGAGCGGGGACGTCCGAGGCGGCCAAGGCTTCCAACTGGTCAAGTGCGGTGCGGCAGGCGTGCGGGGGCTGCCCGCCCGCCTCGCCGGACCCCTCCCGCAGCAACTCCTCGAAGGGATCGACGACCAGGAGGAGTTGATCGTACGAGGGATCAGCATCAAGCCGGGCGGTCACAGCTGCTCCGAGCCCCTCAGCGGCCCCCGGCAGGCCGGACCGCTCCAGCTCGGCGAGCAGGTCCTCCCCGGGGCGGGCCACCACAGGCAGCCAGCGGTCGCTGCCCGGCAGACGGCCTTCCGCGAGTGCGGGCAGCACACCCGCCTGTATCAGTGAGGACTTGCCCGACCCCGAGGGGCCCAGCAGCAGTACTGCCTGCTGCGGACCAGTCAGCGCTTCCAGCACCTGATCGACGGCGGCAGTGCGCCCGTGGAACCATGGGGCCTGGTCGGCGGTGAAGGTATCGAGCCCGAGGTAGGGGCACACCTCTCGCTCGACCAGACCGGGCCAGGCCTCTCGGATCGCCTGGACGGGAGTGGCGTAGGCAATGCCAAGCCCCTTCAAATGCTCGTCCGGCGGCCCGATGGCGGTGATCATCCCGATGACTAGGCCGGTACTCTCGTCGACCACCGGGCTCCCGCTGAAGCCGGTAGCCAAGTCGTTGCTGTCGGAGAGCTGTAGTAGCCCACCGGACATGCCGTCGACCGGGAGGAGATGACCCGCCTGCCCATAGCCGAAATGCCCCTCGGACGGAGCCTGCGCCGGAAAGCCGTAGCTCCAGACCCGGTGACCTCGGCCGTCCGCCGACGAGCCCAACCGCATTGTTCCGGTTCCCGGCGGGGGATCGTCGAGCCGGATGAATGCGAGGTCCTGTTCCTCGGGGTCGCGCCAGCCCTCGGTAAGCAGGGTCCCTGTGCTGCGCGCCACGTGGCCGGCGTGCGGGAAGTGGAGCGTGACCTTTTCACCTGCGGACGCCCCAGCGTTCCGTGCGACATGCGCGCAGGTGACCAACAAAGTCTCCTGCACCAGGAACCCCGCGCCCGCCGTCCTGCCGTCTGCCGCGAAGACGCGGGCGACTGACGCCTCCGGTGCTGGTCCTGCCACGTCGCCGCCGTCCTCAGCCCGCGGACGGCGGTTGCTCGGCCTTGTTCCACTGCAAGCGCACCTTGAGGTGGCAAGAAGCCTCGGTGCTGGTGATGACGGCTCCGGCCCGGCCGGCAAGATTGACCCCGAACTCAACCTCCAGCTCGTCCGGCTGGGCGTGTGTCAGTTGTTCGAGGATGGTCCGGGAGGCGACGGTCACCGGCTGCAGCACCGCACGCAGGCCCGCCGGGAGTTCGTCGACCAGGTCCCCGAGCCGACCGGCTTTGACGGGCCCGTCCACCGTGTCCACTCCGTCGCCGAGCACCTCCAGGAGCACTGCACCACCGTCCTCCAGCGGTATGCGCACAACGCTGCCCACCGGTCCTCCTGCCTTCGTGTGAGCGGTCTGATCCTGTCCGGGGCCGAGCGAACCGCCGACCTTGTCATGGGCACAGATGTACCACCCCACACACCATGGGCGCAGCCAGAGCACGGGGAATGGCCAGATCATGCGTGTGGTGGTCAGCTGGACGGCGACCAAGGGAGCAGCCGGCAGCGAGCCCCGTCGAGGCCGACCAAGACATGGACCCGGTCCTCGAACCGGATCCGGTCACCGGCCTTGACGACGTCCGCCCCCCCCCGCTTCATCGTTCCCCTCCCGGTGTCGTCCGGTAGGGCTGGTAGTCACGAGGGCCTCCTCGTTCAAGGGACGGCCCCGGGCCATGGTCAGCAGGGCGTGCCACAACTGGTGGTAGACGGCAGGGAGCGTCGCGATCGGGTCCCCGAGCCGGAGCACGCCCGTGCCCAGCGCGGTGGGCACGGGGAATGCGCGCCGCAGCCGGACGGCGAAGATCCCACCGGAGCACCGGGGATGCCGGTAGCCCGACAGCCATCGTGTGTCGGCCGTGACCACCGGATCCGCAGCAACCGCGAACCGGTGCTCCCAGCCTGCTTCCCGAGCACACGCTTCGACTCCCCTCCCCCTCTGTCGATCCAAGGCGAGGCCCCCGGTAGGCCGCCTTCTCTTTCAGTGGACCTGGACCACGACTCCCCGCACGTCCTGATCTCCGCAGGCGCCGGCGGCGGCAAGTCGACCATCCTGCGCTGCATCACCTGCCAGTTCGTCCACAACGGCGCGCTCGCCGAAATCCTCTTCATGGGCCGCCAACGCGCATGCACGTCCTCCTGGTCGCCCAGTCCGCCACCGCCCGCGCCCCTGGGGCCCGGAGGCCGCGAACAGTTCTCCACTCCCACCACGCCACCTTCGTGGTCGACGACCGCCACGGATGGCTGGCACCGCGACTACGCGAAGAAGCCGGTACGCCTGAGCATCACAGCCAGGTCCAGGGGCAGCGAGTGGACCGTGCCGCTGAAGGAGTCCCCCGGGGGTCTGGTACTCGTTGGGCGATGGCGGTTCACTCGTTAGGTATTGAGCGTTGCTCCGGTGGCTCAGTCAGCCGACGCTCGATGAGTCCGACAGCAGCTCCCTGAGCCTTTCGGCAACGAAGGACCGTCCTGGGTCGATGCCGTCGCGAAGTTGTTCCTGGACCGCGAGAGCGGTGCGAGGGTCAGTGCACACGGCCTCCAGGAACGTATCGAGCACGGTCTCGTCTGAGCACGTCTCCCAGAGCCAGCGGTGCAACCAGGGAAGGACGTTAGCCATCTCGTGCACGCCGAGTACCTGGCAGGCCACCTGCATGATCGACGATTGGGCCGCCGGGGAGTGGTACGAGCGGCAGAGATATCGCCAGAACTCGGGTGCCACCGACGCCGGGTGTGTGAAGGGATCCGAGTAGGGGTCGAAGTAGAACTGTGCAACAGCCTCCGCATACGGGTGCTCGTCGTGAGCGAGCGCCAGGAGCATCGCTGCAGCGTCGGCCGGGCGGGCATCAGTGTGCAGTGCTTCGGCAGCCATACGGACGACACCGGGCGCCGTCTCCTCTACGGCCGGTTCAAAGATCGCCAGACGCTCCCGGAGGGGCCGGTCGCCGCTCATCCACCCGGCCAGCCAGTAGGAGTCGTAGGAGTCCATCCACCGTATCGACCTGTCGGCGATCCAGTCGTGCCGCTGGGCGAGCAGTTCAGGCAGCGGCCGTCGGCGTCCCAGCGCGGTCAGCATGTGCTCGGCCCACTGGCGGGGGTGGCCAGGAACCGCGTCGACGAGCAGGACCGTGCCGATTTCGCTGACGTCCGTCGCGCTCCGGCATCGCATGAAGTCATCCAGGAATGCCTGGCCGACGGCCGCATATGTTTCGGGGCTGGTATGCGGTGGGGTGCAGAGCCAGACCAGGAGGTGCAGAGCCGCCAGAGGGCGGAGGGTGATTGCCGACGACGTCAGAAGGTCGCCGCACCGGTCGGACGCGTCCGCCTCCCAGCGGCGGCGCACCGCGTCCTCGATCTCCTGACGGGAGCGCGGAAAGGTGAGCACAGCGTCCAGCTGCTGGTTCAGCTTGCGGACCGTCGTGCGGCTGACGTCGAGCTTCTGCTGGAGCCGAGTGCGGTCCGCACGTAACTGCCGTCTTTCCGTCCTCAATTGCTCCACCTGCTTTCTGGCCACGGCGAGGTCCGTGGCGCAGGCATCCAGCTGACTCTGGAGTTCTTCGCTCCGGCGTTGGATCTCGGCGTGGTCGCGACGCCGTGTCTCCTCCTCATAGCGGCGTTCCGGATGCCGCTGGGCCACGAGGGCCAGCAGGAGCTGGTCGGCCCGTTTCCGGATCCCCTGCTCCACAGGCCCCCCGGGGCCGCGATCTGCGGCGTCGATCAGCTGGTACAGAAAGGCTGTCTGCGGAACCTGGTGAAGGTTCATGAGCCGGGAAAGCTGGGTGGGGTTGAGCCCACAGCGTCGCGCGTAGCTCTGCTGCGTCAGCCCGGTGTCTCTCAGGAGAGCCTTGAGCAGAGCCTTCAGCTCGGGTACCGGGTCAGTGTCAGCGGTCATGCGGGCATTGTGCATGGCGAGTTGCCGGCAGGTGGCAACTATTGCGTACTGGCGACAGCCGTGGACCCGGCCCGAGCATGGGTCAAGAGAGCTCCGCCGTGCCAGGAACCTGGCGAAGCCCTGACCAGTTGGGACGCACCGCACTGCGGCGGCGCCCCGGCCTGCCAGCGAAGTGAGGATCCATGAACTCCAGAAACACGAAGCGTGAAGAAGCTGTCCCCTACCTTGAGTTGCGGGTCGGAGACCTTTACCTGGTGCTGCGCCGTCGCCCGGTCCGCGTACTGGCACTACTGTCCCTGGTGCTGCTCACCGGGGGCGGCTGGGTGCTGAGCCGCAGCTTCGTCCTGCCTCTGTGAGCGGGGCTCATGTCACCGCACCATAGGCGGCCGGGGTCGTCTAGGCCGAGGCCGGTGCCCGCGTCGGGCGGCTGCTCGGGCGGGGTGAAGCCCCACGCGGCTCCGATCGTGACGACCTCGGCCGTCCGTCCGGCCGGAAGGCCGGCACGTTTGTTGCCGGCGAAAACCGGATCGCCCGGACCGGTACACAGGGAAACCCACCGCGGCAACATCGCAGGCATCCAAGACGCCCTGGTCCACCTCGCCATCGAGCTGGATCCCCGCTTCGACCTCGACGGCAATCCGGACACCGTGCCCCGCCTGATCGTCGCGGTCGACGAAGGCCAGGCAGTGCTTCGCACCGGTACCCACAGCACGCTTCCCGGCCGGGGCGCCAGCAGGGCCGGATGCCGCTCACGCCACAACGGACCCAACCCCGCGACGAGTTCAGCGCTCACAGATGCCGTCGCAGGGCCGTAGCGCGCCCAGTAGCGGGTGAGAGACGGGCTGTTGGCAAGGTCGGAAACCTCAGCCGCGGCGGTGCCGATTCGCCGATACGGCGTCGCCAAGAGATGAAATGCGAACAGCGACTTTTACAGTCCCGTCGACGTTCTGTTAAAACCTCACACCGCCAAGAACCTTGATGGCGCCGGGCCGTTGGGCCACAGTTCATCTCGCGGCGGGCATCGATCCTGCCGCCGGGCGAAAACTCACTCCCGGCGACACGCGCTGACGTATCGCCGAATCAACCCCCCTCGCGGGTTTTTGCCTGCCATCCGGAAGGAATCAGCGTGCGTAATTCCCGTATTTCCCGCACCTCCAGCAAGTACAGATTCGCCTTCGTGGCGGCCGCGCTCTCGGCTTCCGTGGTCATGGGAACCCAGGCCACCGCTCAGGCCCAGGACACCGCCCCCGCCGGGAACTCGTCCACCCCGCGCTACCAGCCCGAGATGGTACGGGCCCTCGCCGCGTCGCTCGGCGTGGACGAGAAGGCGGCGACCGACCGGCTGGACCGACAGGACGCCCAGCAGAAGCGGCTCGCCGAGCTGAACAAGGGCGGACTTGCCGACGACGGCGCGTTCTTCGACGCCTCCGGCGACCTGACCGTCAACGCCGAGGACCGTGCCGATGTCGCCCGGTTCGAACAGGCCGGACTCGACGCCCGGCTGCCTGCCCGCGGCGAGAGCACCCTCGACCGGATCAAGGGCCGGCTCGACGCTTCCGCCGCGAAGAAAGCCCCCGCCGGAGTAGTGGCCTGGTCCGTGGACCTCGCCGCCGACCAGGTCGTCGTCAAGGTGAACAGCGACCGCTCGGCCCCCGCCAAGGCGTTTCTCGCCGCAGCGGCCAAGCACGGGTCCGCCGTCAAGATCGTGCGGGGCGAGGAGAAGCTCGCGCCCCAGGCCGCGATATACCCCGGCAGCAAGATGACGATCAACAACACCACCGGCTGGTGTTCCGTCGGCTACGGCGCCCGCGACCGCTCCGGCAACCAGTACCTGGTCACCGCTGGCCACTGCGTCGCCAACCTCCCGACCCTGCGCTACGACGGCACTGCCTTCGCCAAGGGCGTCAAGACCCGCTACGCCCTCGGCACCCGCAGCGTCGACATGGGTATCGCCTCCATCAACTCCGGCCACTCCATCACCACCAGCGTCGGTACCTGGGGCAACACCAGCCCCATCGCCGTCCGCGGCAGCAACCGGGCCTACTCCGGCGCATCGATCTGCAAGTCCGGGGCCACCACCGGCTGGACCTGCGGCTCGGTCGGCTCCTACAACGTCTCGGTCACCTACGTCGACCTCAACGGCGGCCCCGACACCGTCGTCACCGGCCTCGCCACCTCCAGCGTCTGCACGGAGGGCGGTGACAGCGGCGGAGCGTACATCTCCGGCGACCAGGCCCAGGGCATGACCTCCGGCGGTCCCACCAACCAGCGCTGCACCGGCGGAGTCAACTCCCGCGGCTCCTCCTACTTCCAGCCGCTCGACGACACCCTCGCCTACTACGGGCTGACCCTCAACACCAACTGACCTGCGACAGAAGGGCTGACCAGGGGCCGTCCACCGGGCTAAGGTGGGCGGCCCCCGCGCCGCCGGTACCCGCAGACCGTTGAGAGACGCCATGCCCCATCCCCTCCCTGTCGCCCACGATCTGGAAAACTTCTCAGGGGCCGACACGACCTTCGCGGCTGTGTTCCGCAAGGCCCTGCGCCGACGCGGACTCCCGTTGGAACGCATCCGTGAACACCTGCGTGCCCAACAGATATCCGTCAGCCTCGCCACCCTGAGCCACTGGCAACGTGGCCGCAGCCAGCCCGAGAAGGCCCAGTCGCTGCGCGCCGTGGACGCCTTGGAACCGCTGCTCGATCTCCCCACCGGGGCCCTGCGCTCGCTGCTCGGCCCGCATCGTCCCCGTGGTGGGGCCCGACCGCCCGACCCGGCCGCCGCCCGGGGCGTTTTCGGCGAGGACTCCGACGTGGAGCAGGCCCTCGGTGACGCCTTCGCCCACTTCAACGCCGGTCTGCGCGCTCTGACCGTCCAGGAGACGGTCTGCCTGGATGAGCACCGCGCCATCCGCGAGACCTCGGTCACCACGGTGGTGCAGGCCGTCCACGACGGCGTGGACCACCTCAGCATCGTCCACTTCCTCGACTCACCGAAGGCCGGAACGGCCGTCCTCGATGTCCCCGGCCGTCCCGCACCGCGCATCCGGTTCCTGGAAGAGCTGGGCTGCGTGACGGCCGAGATCCCGCTCGGCCGCCGGCTCGTTCGTACGGAGACGGCGGTCATCGCCTACACGCTGCGCGCGGAGGGAGAGGCCTCCTGGCAGCACGAGCGCCGCGTCACAGTTCCCCTGCGCTCGTACCTGCTGCACGTGTGCTTCCACCCCCGGGCGGTGCCCACCCACTGCTGGGGATACCGCCGGGAGCGGATCGGCGCTGATCCGTGCCACCGCCACCGCACGGCCTTGGACGACTTCCACACGACCCACCTCATGCCGACACGGTGCGTACCGGGCGTGTACGGGATCGAGTGGACCTGGCCGGACTGAGCGACGCGAGGCCCCACCGCGTGTGTGCGCGGTGGGGCCTCCCTGTACGGCTCCGATGACTCAGATGACGCCGAAGCCCTCGGCCCGGAAACCCGCGATGATGGTGCTGAACGCTGTGGCGGGGACGGTCAGGGCCCGGCCGCTCACGTGTTTGAAGCCACGGACGGGGACGATGCCGGGCGGGGCAGCCTGCTCCATGGACGATGCCGCGTCCCCGCACCTTCAGTGCAGGACGACTTACCTCGACCAGGGCCGTTTCTGTCGGGGGCCGGAGCCAAAAAGCTTCGCTGCCGCAGTAGTTGAGATCAAATACAGGTATGCCTCCTACGCCCGCCCGTCGCCCCCGGTTACGCCTCGCCGCCCGGCCCCCGGCCGCCCGCCGGCCCCTCCTGCTCGGGGTGAACGCAGGGAAGGCATGGACTGGGCCCGCCGGATCGAGCTGGTCACCGTCGTGGTAGCCGCGCTCGTGGCGGTGGCGGGTCTTTGGTACTCGAACGTTCAGACCCGGCAGGCCAACGAGCAGGCGCGGGAGGACCGGGTACCGGCCAAGAAAGGGCAGAATCACCGACCGGTACACGGCGGCGGTGGGAAACCTCGGCGAGGACAAGACGGAGGTACGGCTGGTCGGTATCTACGCCTTGCAGCGGGTCATGCAGGACTCCCGTCGCGACCATCCCACCATCGCCAACGTCCTCGCGACCTACATCCGCACCCACGCCGCCAAGCCCCGGCGAAGG
Source organism: Streptomyces sp. CB02366 (assembly GCF_001905905.1). Lineage (GTDB taxonomy): Bacteria > Actinomycetota > Actinomycetes > Streptomycetales > Streptomycetaceae > Streptomyces. Next base: position 11,606 of record NZ_LIVT01000009.1, on the reverse strand, counting down.
GCAAGGACGTCTCGGCCGACGTCCAGGCCGCTCTCACGGTCCTGGTCACCCGCAACATCTCCAGGGACGGGGCCTTTCCCCCCGGACTTCCGAGGCGTCAAACTCCCCGGCATCCCCCTCGACTTCTTCATCTGAGATGAATCTGAGCCACGCGGGCCTGAGCGGCGCGGGCCTGGGATTCGCGGACCTGCGCTGCGCCAACATCTTGCGCACGGACCTGAACGGGGCCGGCCTGACAGAAGCGACCCTGAATTTCGCGCGGCTACTGTCCGCAGATCTGCGCAACGCGAACATGAACGGAGCGAACCTGACTTCGGCGTTCCTGCAAAAACGGAGCTGCGCAACGTGGATCCGAGAGGCGCGGACCTGAGGGACGCAAACATGACGGAACAGCCGTTCGACTCAGCGAGAACTGACGACCGTACACAGTTGCTCGGCCTGTTCCTCCTGTAGAACCTCACACCCTCCCTGCCGCCAGGGGCTGGGAGCCACGGCAGACACACCCGAGGGACGCATCGTCGACGTTTCCCGGCCGGTGAGGCTGATCCGGTCAACCCCCGCCGATGCGGGGACGACGCGGTGGTGGATGCGTTCACGCATGCGGTCAGGGAGCTGCCCCCGCTTCGGCGGGGAAGACGATTTCGCGCCGTCCCCCATGGGGCAGGCCACCGAAACTGGTGCTCACGTGCCGTGCCCCCTGCGCGTTCTTCGGGCTCACCGCGGTTCGGTCCGTCCGGTGAGCCCGCCGGGTGTGACGGAAGGCGCTTGTGAGGGGCAGGTGGCGGCGATGACGTGGTCGACGACGTCGGGCAACTTGGAGCGGTAGCGGTAGGCGGCACGTTGCCGGTCGGCTCCGCTCCCTTGGGTACGCAGGCGTTTCCACTGGGTGCGTACGAGGTCGAGGTCACCGTGGTGTTCCAGAGCAGGGGACAGGGCGCGCAGCATGCGCTCGACCTGCGCTGTCGCAGGTACCAGTTGGCGGGTGAGGGGATCGAGGGCATGTCCGGCAAGGCCGTCGCGTGCGGCCCGCCAGGAGGCCGCGCGCAGGATCTCGGTGGCCGGGCGGGGCGCCGCTTCGCCGGCGCGGATGGCCTTCAGCGCGGTGGCAACCAGGGCGCGAATGACGGCGGCGAGCAGGACGGTGTCCTCAGGGGTGAGACTTACGTCGGCGACGCGCACCTCGACGGTGGGCAGGTGGTGGGAGGGGCGTACGTCCCAGTACAGGCCGCCGCGGTCCAGAACGGTCCGCGTGGTGATGAGTTCTTCGACGAGGTCTTCGAAGTGGGCGGGGGAGTCGAAGTAGGGCGGCGAGCCGGCCACTGGCCATCGCCCCCACGTGGTGGTGCGCCAGCTGGCGTAGCCGGTGTCGCGGCCGCCCCAGTACGGCGAGTTCGCCGCCAGCGCGGTCAGCGTCGCCAGCCAGGGCCGCAGATGGTTGCTCACCTCGATCGCCTCGTGCGGGTCGCCCACGCCGACGTGCACGTGGCATGCGCATGCGCTCTGCTCGTCGTCCAGTGCACGGAAGAGGGACAGGCTCTCCGCGTACCGTGAGCCCGGAGTGAGGGGCACGGGCGCTACCTGGCCGATAATCGGGGAACCGCTGGCGGCGATGCGCAGCCCCCGCTCGGTAGCCGATCGCGCCAACCCTGCCCGGACGGATCGCAGCTCCGAGAACAGTTCGCCCATCTGCGTATGGGGGTCGGTACGGCTCTCGAGCTGGTAGCGGGTCAGCTCGGTATCGACGCGGTGGCCAAGCTCACCGGCGGCCGCCGCGGCCACCTGGTGACCCTCGGGCCGCACACATCTGCTGACGGGATCGACGAGGAGGAACTCCTCCTCCACCCCCACGGACAATGGAGCCGACGGCTCGTCGAGGGGAGCGGGGGAGGCGGCGAGGGTGTCGTTCGGAGGTAACTGCTGCTGCGGTTGCGTGGTCACGATGCTCCACTCTGGCAGAAGACGCTGCCACCAAGACCGCGGAACCCTTCACGTCCGAGTCTGGGGCCGGTCGTCACGGCAGCCGGCCGTCGCGCGACTTGTCGATAGGACACGGTCTTAGCAGGGGACCAGCGATCGCGAGAGGCGGGCCTGCCGGCAGAGAAGTACCAACAGGCTCACCCCGAAACACCCGGCACGCCCACCCAGGAACACCGGTGGGCCACCGGCACGAGGCCTATCAACCGACCTCGCACCTGCCCACCTCATGGAAGTGCGCCGAGCACATCGAGCTGCGGGTCCACACCTTCCAGTTCCACCCCGACACTCTCGCCGCCGTCGTGCCGACGCGCTTGGCTACCTGGCGAAAGAAGTATGCGTCCCGTCCGCGCAGGCCCCGGCAGACGGACGAGAGCCCGGCGAAGCGCCGGTCCCCACCCCGGTCCCCGGAGTACGGCCGAGGCCGAACCGGTCCGGTGCCCTTTCGGCCGGCACCGGACCAGACCCTTGCCCGGAGCGGCTTGGTATCCGAATACGTCTTCGTACATCCGGTGAGCCGTTCGGCTCCCCGGGCACATCTGCCACAACACCGCACGGAATAAGGTGACTTACTGCCATCCCTTGCTGTCCAGCGACCATCGCTGGCTACCCTTTTGTGCGCGAAGGTGCCCCAGACGGGGACACCCCAACATCAGGGGGAAAAATGCGTAAACTGGCGGCGACCGCGGCGGGTATGGCTCTGGCGCTGGGAACCTTGGGCCTCACCACCGCTCCCAGTGCCTCAGCGGTGACGCCCTGTCCGTCCGGAGCGGTCTGCATCCGCGAGACGAACGGCAGCATCCTCAACAGGAACATCTTCTACAGCTACGGCGCCCACAACCTCTCCAACGTCACCGGAAACCGGGTACTGGTCAACAACCAGACGGGCGGCGCCGGCTTCCGGGTCTGCTACGACTACAACGGCGGCAGGTGCTCCGACGTGATGCGCGGCGTGGGGGAGTCCGCCCCTTACAACATGACGCCGATCAACTCGATCGTCCTCGTGCCCTGAGCACATCCCCCAGGCGTCACTCGACGGCCGGTCGCAGCGCCCTCGCATCCGGCCGCTGAAACCACCGTGGTCCGGCTGCCTTCCCAGAGGCAGCCGGGCCACACGCCACTGCGCCGGGAAAATGCCCTCAGCGCGGCCCCCGGGAAGTCCGGGCGCCAACGATGTCGGGGCCCTCGCATCGGTACCGCGTCGCCTTGCTCGTTCCCTGCACACCAGTACTCCTGGGGGCAGGGAACTACGTCGCCTCCGGCCGGGCGGTCAGTGAGCTATGACGGTTCCTCCCCGGGCCGCCACGCATGGCATACGGATCGTGACCATGCTGCAGAGAGCGTAGCCGCAGCGGATGCCCCGGGAGTCGATGCCTTCTTCAGGCGCCATCAAGGGCCGGTCGACCTGCGTGCAGGAGGGAGGGCAGGCCGCTGGTCTGCCGCTTGGATGCGGTGGTGCAGGGTGGCGGCGTCGGCGTCCAGTCCCCGGTCGGCGTAAATAGAAGCGGCTTCCTGCCAGCAATCGATTGCCTCGTTCACGCGTCCGAGGGCGTGCAGCGAGGTGGCGAGGACGGGTGAGAGGCCTGGCGAGGGTTCCTTCATGGCTGCCCAGGGACGCGCGGCCGGGTGCGATGGCGCGTCGGCAGTCAACGATCGCCGTGTCGTGGTCGCCGATGCCCTGCCATCCCACGGCGATGGCCGCGAGAGCGCATGCTTCGCCGTCCGTGTCGCCGAGCTGGTGGCGCAGTGCCTCGCTGCGTGTGCCGCAGTCGATGGCCTGCTGGTGGTTGCCGAGATCGGAATGGAGTGTGGCGAGGCGCCCTTCCGCCACCGCTTCCCACCGGCCGGTGTCGAATCCTCTGCTGAGCTGGCGGGCTTCCTCAAAGTAGTGCTGCGCTTCGATGAAACGGGTCTGCTGACGCAGCAGCTGGCCGAGTTCGAGGCGGGCCGCCGGGGGCCGTCGCTCCTCCTGGGCGGGGGCGGCCCGGCCGGGTCTGCTGGGCCGCGCCTGCCGCTCGCTCACGGCCGGCCACGCTTGCCGCCGGATGCGCGCGCCGGCCTGCAGGCCGAGGGCTGCACCGTCGCCATGACCCGGGGCCGGGAGCTGCCCCGCCCCACCTTCCCGCCTCGGCCCCGCCCGCCTACCGCGCCCCGCCCGCGAACGGGATTTCCGCCGCGCCGCCCCCGCGCACCGGGCCGTCCGGGTGCGTCCAGAATCCCGCCTCGGCCAGCCGGGGCAGCACACCCTCGCCGAACCAGTACGCCTCCTCCAGGTGCGGGTAGCCGGAGAGCACGAACTCGTCGATGCCCAGGGCGTGGTACTCCCCGATCCGCTCGGCCACCTCCGCGTGGCTGCCGACCAGCGCGGTGCCCGCGCCGCCCCGGACGAGCCCGATGCCGGCCCACAGGTTGGGGTGGATCTCCAGACCGTCCCGGCCGCCCCCGTGCAGCTCCAGCATCCGCCGCTGCCCCTCGGACTCGCTGCGGGCCAGGCCCTCCTGGACCGCCCGCACGGTGGCCGGGTCGAACCCCGCGAGCAGCCGGTCCGCCTCCGCCCAGGCCGCCTCGGAGGTGTCGCGGGTGATCACATGGAGCCGGATGCCGAACCGGACGGTACGGCCCTGCCCGGTGGCGAGGGACCGGATCCGGGCGATCTTCTCGGCGACCTGGGCGGGCGGCTCGCCCCAGGTGAGGTAGACGTCCGCGTGGCGGGCAGCGACGTGTGCGGCGGCCGGGGAGGAGCCGCCGAAGTAGACCTCCGGCACCGGGTCGGGGAGCCGGGCGAGCCGGGCCTCCTCGACGCGCAGGTGCTCGCCCGCCAGGTCGACGGTTTTGCCGTCCCACAACTGCCGGACGATCTGCAGGAATTCACCGGTGCGGGCGTAGCGGGCGTCCTTGTCGAGGAAGTCGCCGTACGCCCGTTGCTCGTGGCTCTCGCCGCCGGTGACGACGTTCAGCAGCAGCCGCCCGCCGCTCTGCCGCTGGAAGGTGGAGGCCATCTGGGCGGCGAGGGTCGGCGAGACGAAGCCGGGGCGGAAGGCGACGAGGAACTTCAGCCGCTCGGTGTGCTGGCTGACCATCGCGGTGGTCAGCCAGGCGTCCTCGCACCAGGCCCCGGTCGGGGTGAGCGCCCCGGTGAAGCCCAGGTCCTCGGCGGCACGGGCGATCTGGGCGAGGTAGCGGACCGTCGGCGGCCGGTCGCCGCCCGCCGCCGTGACCGGGGTGCCGTGGCCGCCGCCGACGACATGGCGGCTGTCGCCGTTGGTGGGCAGGAACCAGTGGAAGGTCAGGGACATCGTCTCTCCGAAGGATTTCCGTACGGTACGGGCGGTCAGAGCAGGCCGTGGCGGGGCGGGCGGGTGCCGTTGAGGACGTACCGTCCGAGGTGCTGGATCTTCCAGCGCGCCGGGTCGTGGAGGGTGTGGGTCCGGGCGTCGCGCCAGTGCCGGTGCAGGTTGAGGCTGTCGAGGGCGGCGCGGGTGCCGGAGACCTCGAAGAGCGCGTCCGCGATCTCCAGCGCCGCGCTCCCGGCGTACGCCTTCGCCGCCGCCACCGCGATCGACGCCTCGGCCGCGCTGTCGTCGTCCAGGTCCGCGCGTGCCGCGTCCACCGTCCGCGCGGCGGTGGCGAGCAGAGCCTCGGCGGCGCGGTGGCGGAGTTCCAGTTCGCCGAAGCGCTGGATGAGGAGGGGGTCCTCGGCGGCGGTGTCGTACCCGCTCTCGAACCAGGGCCGGCTCCGGGTCCTCACGAAGCTGACCGCCTCGGCCAGCGCGCCCGCCGCGATCCCGACGTCGATGGCGGCGTGCAGCAACTGGGCCAGCGCGCCGTGGAGCTGGGGGCCGGTGAAGGTGAGGTGGTGCGGGACGACATGGGCCGCGGGGACCTCGACGTCCGCCAGTTCGACCGTGCCGCTCGCGGTCGTCCGCTGGCCCATGCCGTCCCAGTCGTCGGTGATGGTGAGGCCCGGCGCGTCGGCGGGGACGTACGCGACATGGAGCAGGTCGTCGTCGGCGCGGGCGAGGACGGGGATCCAGTGGGCGAAGAGGGCGCCGGTGGAGTAGTTCTTCACCCCGGTCAGACGGTACGAACCGGCTCCGGCGGCCACCAGCCGGGTCCGGATGTCCTGAAGGTGCTTGGTCCCCGCCTCGGACTGGGCGTTGCCGAAGCGCCGGCCGGCCAGCACCTCCGCGAAGAAGAAGGCCCGCTGCTGCGGGCTTCCCTGCTGCCGCAGGACGTTGACGTACGCGAAGTGGCTCTGCGGGATCTGCGCCAGGCTGGCGTCTGCGGAGGCGAGCAGGCGGAAGACCTCGGCGAGGGTGACGGCGGAGACGTCGGCGCCGCCGTGCTCGGCCGGGACGGTGACGGCGAGGAGGCCGGTGGCGGTGAGCCGGTCCAGTTCGGCGCGGGGCAGTTCGCGGCGGGCATCGCGCCCGGAGGCGCCCGGGCGGAACTTTTCGGCGAGTTCGGCGGCGGTGCGCAGCGCCTCGGCGTCGTCGCGGATCACCCGCGCGGTGTGAGGTGGTCGTCGTCGGGTCGGCGCGGTCACGGGCCTGCCTCCAGGGAGGGTCCGGAAAAGGGGTGGGGATCGGGGTCAGCGGGCGGCCGGGACGGGGGCGGTCCGGTCCAGGGCGGCGGCGAACTGGGCGACCACCTGGTCGAGCGGGGCGGCCGAGGCCGGGTCCAGGGCCACTCCTCCGTCGTCGCCCGTGGTGATGTGCTGGTCGAGGACGAACCAGCCCGGGACGATGTGGGCGGCGCCCATGGAGGAGAGCACCGGGCGCAGCGCGTAATCGAGGGCGAGGACATGGGCGGTGGTGCCGCCGGTCGCCAGCGGGAGGACGGTCTTGCCGGTCAGGGCGTACTGGGGCAGCAGGTCCAGCAGGGTCTTCAGCAGTCCGGAGTAGGCGGCCTTGTAGACGGGGGTGCCGACGACGATGCCGTCGGCGCGGGCGAACAGCTCGGTGGCACGGACGATCTCCGGGTGCGCGAAGTCCGCGCCGAGCAGGGCGTGGGCGGGCAGGGTGCGGACGTCGAGCGGTATCACCTCGTGGCCCTGGGCGGCCAGGCCGGCGTCGAGGTGGCGGAGCAGCCGGACGGTGCGGGAGGTGGCGGAGGGGCTGCCGGAGACGGACAGGACGGTGGCCATGGGGACCTCTTTCAGACGGGGGCGCCGGGCCCGGGGCGTCGGGATTCCGCCCCGGGCCCGGCGGCGGGTCAGGAGTACCAGGTGGGTTCGGGAAGTTCGCCGGTCAGGACGTGCCGGCCGACCTCGCGCCGCTTGTAGGCGACCGGGTCGTGCAGGGTGTGGGTGCGGACGTTGCGCCAGAAGCGGTCGAGGCCCTCGGCGGAGGCGGTGGCGCGGGCCCCGGTGACCTCGAAGATCCGGCTGGTGACCTCCAGGGCCACGTCGGTGGCGCGCGCCTTGGCCGCCGCGACCCGGACCTCGAACTCGCCGCGCGCCTGCTCGGTCACCTCGTCCGGGGCGTCGTGCAGCTTCTGCCCCTCGGCGGCGACCGCGTCGGCCAGGGCTTCGACGGCCCAGAGCTTGGCGGTGAGGTCGCCGTACGTGTCGATGACGTACGGCTCGTCGACCGCCTGGTCGTACCCGCCGTGCAGCCAGGAACGGGCCTTGGTGCGGGTGTAGGCGGCGGCGGTCTCCAGGGCGCCGGCGGCGATGCCGAGGTAGAAGGAGATGAAGACCAGCTGGATCGTCGGCACGTTGAGCGTGTTGTAGACGCGGGGCCGGAACTCCTTGTCCACGTAACCGGCGGCGGATGCCCACGGGGCGCGGACGCCGTCGATGGTGACGCCGCCGCTCTCGGTGAGGCGCTGGCCGATGTTGTCCCAGTCGTCGTGGAAGACGAGCCCCTCGCTGTCGGAGGGGACGATGGCGAAGATGTGCTGGTCGGTGCCTTCCAGGACGCCTTCGAGGACGGTGACGTCGGAGACCTTGCTGCCGGTGGAGAAGGTCTTGGCGCCGGTGAAGACGAGGTCGTCGCCGTCCTCGGTGACCACCACGTCGCTGTCGCGCGGGTTGACGGCGCCGCCGAAGAACCAGGTCTGCCGGACGGCCTCGGCCTCGACGTGTTCCCACTGCTCGCGGGTGCCGACGAGGCGGGCGGCCCAGTTCCAGAGGTAGTGGTAGCCGAGGAGCTGCCCGATGGAGCCGTCGGCCTTGGCGACCTCGCGGATCACCCGGTAGGCGGTCGTCCAGTCCTGGCCCCCGCCGCCGTGGGCGGCCGGGCCGAGCAGCGTGACGAGTCCGGAGTCCTTGAGGAGCTGGATCTCGGTGTACGGGGTGGCGCCCGCCCTGTCGCGGGCGGCGGCGTCGGTGGCGAGGATCGCGGCGACCTCCGCCGCGCGCTCGATCCAGGCGGCGGGGCTGTCGGGGGAGGGGAGGGTCTTCCACTGGGTGGGTGCTGCGGTGCTCATGACGAACCTTTCGGGGAGAGATCCGGGGGGAGGGAGGCGCGGTGGTCCTCCGGCTGGTGTTCCTCCAGCTCGCGGACGAGCGGCAGCACCTTCTTGCCGAAGTACTCGACTTCCTCGTGGTAGTGGAGGAAGCCGAGGAGCAGCAGATCCACGCCGAGGCGCTTGTAGGCGACGATGCGCTCGGCGATCTGTTCCGGGGTGCCGATCAGCCCCGTACGGAAACCGTCGTTGTACTGGACGAGGTCCTCGAAGGAGGAGTCCTGCCACATCCCCTTGCCGTCGGCGGTGGAGCTTCCCGCCTGCTTGACGGCCGAGCCGAAGCCGTGGACGGCCTCCGTGTCGGCCTTGGCGACGATCTCGCGGAGGGTGTCGCGGGCCTCGGCCTCGGTGTCGCGGGCGATGAGGAAGCCGTTGAGGCCGAAGCGCGGCGGGGTGCGTCCGGCGCTCTCGGCGGAGGCCTGGACGTCTCTGATCTGCTCGGTGACGCCGTCGAAGTCCTTGCCGTTGGAGAAGTACCAGTCGGAGACGCGTCCGGCCATCTGCCGGGCGGCGGTGGAGTTGCCGCCCTGGAAGATCTCCGGGTGCGGGCGGTCCGGCGAGGCGATCGGCTTGGGCTTCAGCGAGAAGTCCCGGATGCGGTAGAAGTCTCCGGCGAGTTCGGCGTGGTCCTCGGTCCAGACGGCACGCAGGGCCCGGATGAACTCCTCGGAGCGGCGGTAGCGCTCGTCGTGTTCCAGCCAGGGTTCGCCGAGCGCGGTGAACTCGTCCTTGAACCAGCCGCTGACCACGTTGACGGCGAAGCGTCCGTTGCTCAGGTGGTCGGTGGTGGCGCCGAGTTTGGCGAGGACGCCGGGGTGCCAGAGGCCGGGGTGGACGGCGGCGATGACCTTCAGCCGCTGGGTGGCGAGCAACAGGGCGAGGCTGAAGGAGGTCGACTCGTGCTGGTACTCGGCGCCGTAGCCGGCCATGTAGCGGACCTGGCTGAGCGCGTAGTCGAACCCGTTGTTCTCCGCGAGGACGGCGAGTTCGCGGTTGTAGTCGTAACCCCAGTCGGTGCGTTGCTCGATCGTGCTGGTGACGAGACCACCGCTGACGTTGGGAACCCAGTACGCGAAGCGCACCGGGTCGGCGGAGGGCGGAGCGGGCATGCGGTTCTCCCATGGACAGGAAGCAGAAGGGCGGGGGGCGCGCAGGAGGTCCGGGCACGGCGAACCAGACCCGGTGATCGAGAAACCCGATCAGGGACGATGGGTACGACAGGAAAGCCCGCGAGGGCGTGCAGGGCTCACCCGACCGGACATCGGCGTACGCCGGGGGGCGCAGGAGCGCGAAGGAGGGGCCGACCCCTCAAACCTCGCGTCAGCGGGAACAACAAAAGGCGCTGGAAACGCGGCCGAGGTCGATGTGGCGGCGACGGGTCAAGCGGCGCACATCCCTCTCCTTTCGCGTTCCGCGGCGGGCACCCGGTGGATCACGGGGCGCCTTCGGGTTCCAGAGTAGGACGCGGGAACGCTCCGGGTCGAGAAGGCATCGACGAAGGAGCGATAGGGTTCCCCTTTCACCGCCTCCGGAGGTAAGGAAAGGCGATGCGGATCGAACAACTGGAGTACATCGAGGCCGTCACCCGGCTGGGATCCCTGCGCCGGGCGGCGGAGGAACTGCACCTGTCCCAGCCCGCGTTGAGCGAGACCGTACGGAACCTGGAGCGCGAGCTCGGGGTGACGGTGCTGGACCGCAAACGGTCGGGGGCGACGATCAGCGACGCCGGGCGCGAGCTGCTGCCGCACATCATCGGGGTGCTGGACGCGGTCGACCGGCTGCGCCGGGCGGCCGACGAGCAGCACCGCACGAGCCGCACGGTCCGGCTCGGCACGGTCTTCGCGGCGACGGTCCCCCTGCTCGTCCCGGCGATCCGGGAGTTCCACGCGCTGCACTCGGCCACCGAGGTGGAGGTGATCGCGGCCCAGCAGTCGGTGATCCACCGCTCCCTGCTGGAGGGCGGCGTGGACCTCGGGCTGGTCAACTACCTGGAGGGCGACGACCTGGCACCCGACCTCCACACCACGGAACTGCTCCGGGGCCGTCCAGTCGTCTGTCTGCGCCCGGACAGCCCGCTGGCGGCGCTGGAGTCGGTCGGGGTGGACGACCTGTTGAGCGAGCCGCTGATCGTGATGCGTTCCGGCTATCTGATGCACCGGTTCACCCACCGGCTGCTGAAGGGCCGGGCCCCCTCGTTCTCGTACTCCGCCGACGGCGCGGAGATGGGCAAGCTGATGGTGGCGGAGGGGCTTGGTGCCACCGTGCTGCCGGACTACAGCGTCATCGGGGACCCGCTGGAGCGCACCGGCGCGATCACCTGCCGCCCGCTGAGGGACGACACGACCACGGTGCTCCTGGTGGTGCAGCGCAGCCGCTCGGGCTCGGTCACCCGGGCCGCGCGTGATCTGCACCGGATCTTCGTGGAGCGGGCGGAGGCGCACCGCACGGAGGGCGCCTGACGACTCCTAGGAAGATCTGACCGAGCAGGTGACAGCCTTGTCGTCAGCGAAGTTCGGCGAGATCGAGGATGTCCTCGGTGCCGGCGGAGTCGAGTAGGCGGCACATCAGGCTGCTTGGCCAGGCAACGAGCGGGCCCTGCACAGCGTGCTGCGGATGCGGGCGTGTTCGCAGGGCTCGGCGGCCAAGGCGTCGTGGGGGCCCCTATGTGTTTGGTCAAGGTCCAAGGCCAGTAGGTTCGTGCGGTCAAGGCGGGCCGAGCCGTAGGGGCGTGCATGAGTGATAGTCAGGTGACGATCAAGCTCACGAGTGACGAGGCACTGGTGCTGTCGCACTGGCTGGAGAAGCTCCAGATGACGGACCTCAGCCGCGTTGTCGACGATCCTGCGGTCTGGGCGCCGATCCATCGGATTGCCGGAACGCTCGACAAGGCGCTTCCTGAGCTGTTCGCGCCTTAGTACTCCAGCAGCGGATCGTGTCTTGAGCTGGTGATTGTCGTTGTCCCGGCATGGAGGGCATGACTGAAGTCGGTTGCTGGGCTGCGGAGTTGGAGTCGGCGTTCGCTCGGGTGGCGGGCCGGTTCGCTCGGGCGGATCTGCGGTGGCGGATGCGGGACTATGTCCGCGGTCTGCTGGGTCAAGCGGCACGGAAGAACGGCTGGCAGCTCGCGGAATGGGCAGGTCACCGCACGCCGGACGGCTTCC
>NZ_LIVT01000008.1 GCF_001905905.1 Streptomyces sp. CB02366 | reverse complement strand
GGCGGTGGGGCGGTAGGGGTGGTCGTCCTCGACCGAGACCCGGACCCAGTCGGCGGCGACGGCCACCTCCACGGCCAGCTCGGGCGAGAGCAGCGCCGCGTGTTTGACGGCGTTGGTGACCAGCTCCGAGACGATCAGCAGCAACCCCTGTAGGACGTCGTCCTCGATCGGCACGCCCTGCCGACCGAGGAGGTCGCGCGGAGCCCCGGCCCTCGACGCGCGCTCCCCGTCCCACGGAAGCGGTGTGCGTGATCCGCCCCGGGCCGGGATCCGAGCCGGGCTCAGCTCACCGTCACCGGATGCCGCACCACCGCGTCGAACAGATAGCCCTGGGTGTTGTGCGCGGTGGCCACCGGTTGTGTGCGCCCCGAACGGTCCGTCGCCCGCGCGAGCAGCACGGCGGGCCCCCGCTCGCCCGGCGTCCAGTCCGCCGTCCAGCGCACCCAGCTCCCGGCCCTCGGCGCGTCCCGCAGCCGGGCCCGCCGCCAGTGCGCGCCCCCGTCCGTGCTGATCTCCACGGTCCGCACGGGGGCCCCGCCCGACCAGGAGCGACCGGTCAGCAGTGCCCGCCGGTGGGCGGGGAACACGGCTCCCGGGGCCAGCTCGAACGCGCTCTTCAACGTCTGCCGGGTCAGCGGCGCGCTGCCCCCGGGCGGGTGCTCGGGGCCGAACAGCCGGTAGAGACCGGTGTTCCACGGCGTCAGCAGCGGCTCGGCGCTCACCTCGATGTCGCCGACCCACTTGATGTGGGCGATGCCCACCCAGGACGGCACGATCAGCCGCACCGGGAACCCGTGGTCGGGCGGCAGCGGCTCGCCGTTCATCTCGTACGCGAGCAGGACGTCGTCCAGCGCCTTCGCCACCGGCAGCGGACGGCGCACCCGGCCCAGGTTCACCCCGTCGCTGACGACCTCGGCGTCCAGACCGCGCGGCAGCACGTCCACCGCGTGCCGCCCGATCCCCGCCCGGCGCAGCACGTCCGCCAGCCGCACACCGCGCCAGCGTGCCGTCCCGATCGCGCCGAGCGTCCACGCGGTGCCGGTGACCGCCTGGCCCTGCTGCGAGGTGAAGAAGCCGCGCCCGTTGCCCGCGCACTCGACGAACGCCGTACGCGTCACCGCCGGCAGCCCCAGCAGATCCGCGAAGCCGAACTCCACCGGCCCGCCGCGCAGCCCGTCGCCCCAGACCGTCAGCCGCCATGCGTCCCGGTCGATGCGCGGGGTGGAGGTGTGGTTGCGGACGAAGAACCGGTCGGCGGGGGTGAGCCGGCCGGTGCCCCGCAGCGCGGCGAAGTTCGTCTCCGCGTTGGTGCCGCGCAGGGTGAACAGCTCCGGCGGCAGCGGCTTCACCACCCCGGGCAGCCCGCCGGCCGCCCGCGCCGGAGCGGCGAGCGAGGCCAACGGCACGGCGGCCGAGGCCGCCGCGACCAGCTTCAGCAGGTCGCGGCGGTCGATCCCGGCTGAACGGGCCCGGCCGCGGGACCACTGCCGCGTCCGCATCCGGTCGTAGGCGTCCTCGGTCGGTGCCGGGCTCATGGAAGCTCCTCGGGGGTCTGGTGATGTGAGGGGAGGGAAGAGGGGGAGCCGGGCCGGGGCTGCGGGGCCCGCGCCAGCAACTCCCGTACGAGCACGCCCACCTGCCCCGTCTCGACGAGGAACCCGTCGTGCCCGCGGGGCGAGACGATGGTGCGCACGCCGTCCGCCCCCGGCAGCAGCTCCGCCAGCAGCTCCTGCTGCGCCGGTGGGTACAGCCGGTCCGAGTCGACGCCCGCGATGAGGGCGGGCAGCTCCGCGCGGCGCAGTGCGCGGGCGATCCCGCCCCGGCCCCGCCCGACGTCGTGCCCGTTCATCGCCTCGGTGAGCGTCACATAGCTTCCGGCGTCGAACCGGCGCACCAGCTTGTCCGCGTGGTGGTCGAGGTAGGACTCCACGCGGTAGCGGCCTCCGTGCGCCGGATCCTCACCGGGCTGCGGCTCCCGGCCGAAGCGGGCGGCCAGCTCCGGTTCGCTCCGGTAGGTGATGTGGGCGATGCGGCGCGCCTGCCCCAGGCCCCGGTGCGGGCCGTCGCCCGGGGCGGCCCGGTGGTAGTCGCCGCCCCGCCACCCCGGATCGGAGCGGATCGCACCGATCTGCACCGTCCCCCAGGCGATCTGTTCGGCGGAGGCGGCCGCCGGGGCGGCGAGCACGAGCAGCGCACCGGTGCGCTCCGGCCTGCTCACCGCCCACTCCAGGGCCCGCATGCCGCCCATCGACCCGCCGACGACGGCCGCCCACCGGCCGATTCCCAGGGCGTCGGCGAGCGCTGCCTCCGCCGCCACCTGGTCCCGCACGCTCAGGCGTGGGAACCGGGAACCCCACGGCGTGCCGTCGGGCCCCGGGGAGGAAGGGCCGGTGCTGCCCCCGCAGCCGCCCAGAACGTTGGGGGCGACGACGAACCAGCGGTCGGTGTCGATCGGACGGCCCGGGCCGACGAGCGCGTCCCACCAACCGGGTGTGGGATGGCCCGGACCGGCAGGGCCCGCCACATGGCTGTCGCCCGTCAGTGCGTGCAGCACGAGCACGGCGTTCGATCCGTCCGCCGCCCGCCGCCCCCAGGTCTCGTACGCCAGGCGCACCCCCGGCAGCCGGACGCCGGACTCCAGGGGCAGCGGGTCGCCGATCGCCGCCCAGCGGCGACGACCGGGCGGATCCCCCTCCCGCCGGCCGCCGGAGGCGGGCGGAAGAGGAAGCGCGCGGTGCGGGGCCGAACGGTTCAGGACGCCGCCTTCGCAGCCCGGAAGCCCGCCTCCAGGTCGGCCTTGAGGTCGTCCACGTTCTCCAGCCCCACCGACAGCCGCACCAGGCCGGGCGTGGCCCCGGTGGCGATCAGCTGCTCCTCGGTGAGCTGGCTGTGCGTGGTGGAGGCCGGGTGGATGATCAGGCTCCGCACGTCCCCGATGTTGGCGAGGTGGCTGAACAGTTCGACGGCGTCCACGAACCGCCGGCCCGCCTCGGCCCCGCCTGTCAGCTCGAAGGCCAGCACGGCCCCGGCGCCGCGCGGCAGATAGCGCTGCCCGGCCTCGTACCAGCGGTTCGACTCCAGACCCGCGTAGTGCACGGCCGCCACCTCGTCGCGCCGCTCCAGCCAGCGCGCCAGCTCCAGCGCGTTGGAGGTGTGCCGCTCCAGCCGCAGGCTGAGCGTCTCGATGCCCTGGAGGAGCAGGAACGCCGAGTGCGGCGACAGCGCGGGGCCCAGGTCGCGCAGCAGTTGCACCCTGAGCTTCACCGCGAACGCGCTCGGGCCGAGGTCGGGCCAGTAGCGCAGCCCGTGGTAGCTCGGGTCGGGCTCGTGGAACTCGGGGAACCGCTCGGGATGTGCCCCGAAGTCGAACGTCCCGGCGTCCACGACCACCCCGCCGATCGTCGTGCCGTGGCCGCCCAGGAACTTGGTCGCCGAGTGGACCACGATGTCCGCGCCGTGCTCGATCGGCCGCAGGAGGAACGGGGTCGGCACGGTGTTGTCCACGATGAGCGGCACCCCGGACCCGTGAGCGGCGTCCGCGACGGCCCGGACGTCCAGCACGTCGCCGCGCGGGTTGCCGAGCGTCTCGGCGAAGAACGCCTTCGTGTTGGGCCGGACCGCCGCCCGCCACGCCTCCACGTCCTGGGGGTCCTCGACGAACGTCACCTCGACGCCGAAGCGCGGCAGCGTGTGCTGGAAGAGGTTGTATGTACCCCCGTACAGCGAGGGGGAGGACACGATGTGGTCCCCGGCCCCGGCCAGCGTCAGGATCGCCAGCGTCTCGGCGGCCTGCCCCGAGGCCAGCGCGACGGCCGCGACGCCGCCCTCCAGCGCGGCGACGCGCTGCTCCAGGACGTCCTGGGTGGGGTTGTGGATACGGGTGTAGATGTTGCCCGGCTCGGCCAGGGAGAAGACGTCGGCGGCGTGCTGCGTGTCGCGGAAGACGAAGGACGTCGACTGGTAGATCGGCACCGCGCGGGCGCCGGTCGCCGGGTCCGGGACGGCGCCCGCGTGGATCTGCTTGGTCTCGAACGACCAGGCGGCCCCCGGGACGTCGCGGCCCTGGCCCTCGGGGGTGTGGCCTGCGGTGACGGAGTCGAGCGGCTGGCTCATGTGGTTCCTCGCACGGGGTGGTGACGGTCTGGGTACGGACCGTAGGCCGCCCGCCCCCACCCCGAAAGCGCCTCGTCCGTATGGCCACGAACCCGCAACGGCCCGTCACGTCCCGCAACACGGCGGCAACGAACACGCAGCACACGTCGTACGGCGGTGACGCGGCCCGCCACGCTGTCGCCGCCCGAGTGCCGAGGCCGGGGCGGCGCACACCGTCCGCCGCGACGGGGACGCCCGCGGGAGCGCCGTACCCGCCGCGCGTGGAGCGGGCGGCGGGTACGGCGTCAGGGTTCAGCGGGGAGCCGGAGCCTCGGTGCTCGGGCGGCCGGCCCACTCGGGCGCGGGCCCGACGAGCCCCTCCGGACGTCCCCGTACGCGGTCCGGGAAGAGGGCGGTACGGCCCAGGAGCCGGTCCACGTGGAGCGTCGGCAGCTCCCTCGCCCACAGGGGGGCCGCCCGGCCCGGGCGTCTCGTCCGGACGCCGAGGACGTGCATCTCGTGGCAGAAGTGCGTCTTCTTCGCGGCCGCGCCCGACAGGCGCGTACGGAGTCTCGCCCCCGGCCCGGGGCCGAAGACGTCGCGCACCGCCTTCCGGCCCATCGCGTCATTGGCATGGACCTGACTTTCGAACTCCGCTACAGTCCGGGACGGCGCATCTGAGAGCGCTCTCACGCGGCACGGCCGACGCGCACTCCCGGACGCCTCCCGTTCCACCCCCACGTCGCTGGAACAACAGGAAGGGCCACTCCCTTGAGACACGCAACCCTGCTGCGGACCGGCCTGTCCGCGCTCCTGCTCGTCGGAGCCTGGGCCGCCGCCGCCCCGTCGTCCGCCTCCGCCGCCCCCGCCGAATCCGCGCAGGCCCCCGCCTCCACCGCCCTGCTCGCCGCGATGCAGCGCGACTTCGGCATCAGCGAGAGCGAGGCCGTCGCCAGGCTCGCCGACGAGAAGGCGGCCACCGCCCTGGAGCCGAAGGCGCAGCGCGCGGCGGGCTCCGCCTTCGGCGGCGCCTGGATCGACGCGAACTCCCGCAAGCTGGTCGTCGGCGTCACGAACGCCGCCAAGGCCGACGCCGTACGGGCCACCGGCGCCACCGTCCGCATCGTCGAGCACTCGGCCGCTCGGCTCGACGCGGCGAAGGCCCGCATCGACGCCCTGCCCGCACCGGCCGGGGTGAGCAGCTGGCACGTGGACCCCGCGCGCAGCAGGGTCGTCGTCAACGTCGTCGCCTCCGAGCGGCGTGACAACGATGTCCGCGCCTTCGTGGCCAAGGCCCGCGAGACCGGCCCCGTGACGGTGGCGACCACCGCCGAGGCGCCGCAGACCTTCGCCGCGGGAACGGTCGGAGGCGACCCGTACTACACGGGCAACGTCCGCTGCTCGATCGGCTTCTCCGTCCACGGCGGCTTCGTCACCGCCGGGCACTGCGGCGGCGCGGGCCAGTCCGTGCGCGGCTGGGACGGCTCGGCCATCGGCAACTTCCAGGGCTCGTCCTTCCCCGGAAACGACTACGCCTGGGTCAACGTGGCCAACGGCTGGTGGACCGTGCCGGTCGTTCTCGGCTGGGGCACCGTCTCCGACCAACTCGTCCGCGGCTCCAACGAGGCGCCGGTCGGCGCGTCGGTCTGCCGCTCCGGCTCCACCACGCGCTGGCACTGCGGCCGGGTCCTCGCCAAGAACGAGACCGTCAACTACAGCCAGGGCGCCGTGTATCAGATGACCAAGACGAGCGTCTGCGCCGAGGGCGGCGACTCCGGCGGTTCGTTCATCAGCGGCGATCAGGCCCAGGGCGTCACCTCCGGCGGCTGGGGCAACTGCTCCTCCGGCGGGGAGACCTGGTACCAACCGGTCAACGAGATCCTCAACCGGTACGGACTGAGGCTGCACACCGCCTGAGCCGGGGGAGGCGCCACGCCGCCCCGGCGGCAGGCCTCCTGCCGAGGGCGCCGGGCTCGTGAGGGGGCCCGGCGGCTGCCTCGTCGGCTCGAGGCGGGCGAACCGCGTCGGCCCGGCGAAGGCGCGGGCGAACGGTCCCGCCCCGTGCGGGGCCGCTTCCTCCCCCCCGGCCGCGCGGAGGCGGCCCGCTGCGGCCACGGAACCCCCTGGCCGCAGCGGGCTGTTCTCCTGCCGAGCGGTTCGGCCGTGCCCGGTCGCCCGGCCGAGGACGACGCGCACGCCGGCCGGCCCGCCCCGGTCCCCGCCGACGCCGGGGAGGGCGGCGGACCGTCCGAAGCCGAGGCCGCCGCCTTCCGGCGGATGACGGCCGACGTGCCGGTCTTCCTGGCGCACATGCCGTGCTCGTCCAGCGGGCACGCCCTCGATCTCGCCGGTCGCCGCCTTCGGGCTTCCGGCCGCCGTGCCGAAGCCCGCCGTGGGCGTCGGCCGGGGGCTTCCGGCGCCTTCGCTCACCGTCGGCCGCCGCCTCCGGTCGTGCCGACGCCGCCCGTCACGGGGGCGGCGCAGCCCGCACAGGGGCCGGTGCCCTGCCTGAGGTACCGGTGCTGGTTCGCCAGCTCGACCGCGCGGGTCACCGAGGCGTCCTCGGCGGGAACGCCGCGCCATGCTCCGGTCCGCGGATCACGGCGGAATCCGGCCACCGTCCGGCCGCGGGCGGCCGAGTACCACGTTTTGCTTGTGATCAGTCACCGTGCGGACCTACGTTGCCCTTTGCGAGATGTACCGAAGCCAGTGGGGGAGCCACGCATGGCCGCGACCGGACGGCACCGCAGATATCAGCCCAGCCGCATCAACCGTGCTTCGCTCACGGTGACGGCGAGCGGCGCGGGCATCGCGCTCCCGCTCATCACCGCCGCCTCGGCCGGGGCGGCGCCGAGCGAGGTCTGGGAGAAGGTCGCCGCCTGCGAGTCCAGCGGCAACTGGTCCGTCAACACGGGCAACGGCTATTACGGCGGGCTCCAGTTCAGCGGATCCACCTGGGCGGCCTACGGTGGTCCGGAGTTCGCGCCGCGCGCCGACCTCGCCACCCGGGACCAGCAGATCGCCGTCGCCGAGCGGGTGCTCGACGGCCAGGGCCCCGGCGCCTGGCCCACCTGTTCCGTACGCGCGGGGCTGACCCGGGGCGGGGACGCGCCCGAGACCTCGCCGGGCCCGGGCGCCGGTGCGCAGAGCGCCGGAAGCCGCCCCGTCCAGGCCGCGCCGCAGAGCGCGCCCGCACGGCCGAACGCCCGCCCCGCCGAGGCGACGCCCACCCACGTACCGGGCAAGCGCGACGCGTACACCGTCGCGAGCGGCGACTCCCTTTCCGGGATCGCCTCCGCCCAGCGGGTCCGCGGTGGCTGGCAGGGCCTCTACGCCGCCAACCGCACCGTCGTCGGCGACGACCCGGACCTGATCTTCCCCGGACAACGGCTGAGCCTCGACGGGAGCCAGGCGTCGAAGACGGGGGAGGGGCGGCAGGCCGCGAAGCCCGCGCGGAAAGCCGAGCCCGGGCCCCGGGCCGCCGCCCCCGGAGCGAGGAAGGCGGACCGGTCCGACGCCGGATCCGGGAAGCAGGCGCCCGCGCAGGCCGCCCCGAAGCAGGGAGCCCCGAAGCGGCAGGCCCCCGAGAGGGCGGCCCCGCAGCAGCAGGCGCCGAAGAAGGAAGCCCCCAAGAGGGAAGCGCCGAAGCGGGAAGCCCCGAAGAAGGAGCGGCCCGCCCCGGAGCGCGCCGTGAAGCACTCCGGTTTCAGCGCCCCGGTCGCGGCCGGCACCGGCACCCCCTACCGGCAGGCCGGCGGATGGTCCAGCGGGTACCACACGGGCGTGGACTTCCCCGTGCCCACCGGGACGTCGGTCAAGTCCGTGGCCCCGGGACGCGTCGTCTCGGCCGGCTGGGCCGGAGCGTACGGCTACGAGGTCGTCATCCGGCACGGCGACGGCAAGTACAGCCAGTACGCCCATCTCTCCGCGCTCCACGTGCGGGCCGGCCAGACGGTCTCCGGCGGTCAGCGCATCGCCCGCTCCGGCTCCACGGGCAACAGCACGGGCCCGCACCTGCACTTCGAGATCCGTACGGGCCCCGGGTACGGCTCCGACGTCGACCCGCTGGCCTACCTCCGGGCGGGCGGCGTCAGGGTCTGAACCGTCCGCTCGGACGCGGGGCGCCGCAGGGTCGCCCCGGTGCGCCGCCGCCCGCCGGGCGCGGCCGGCGCACCGAACTCCATCCGCGGCACCGCCCGCCCCGGCGGCAGCGGTGACGACCCGGGTGCCGCACGCGTCCCCGACGCGGGGCCCGGAGCGACCGGTGGCGGCGGGGTCCGCCGCTCCTCCTCCGGCCCGTTCGCCGCAGGCACGGCTTCCTCCGCGGCGGGGGCGCCGGGCGGGGCCGCGCGCCGGACGCCCGAGTCCACCGTGCCGGCCCGCGCCTCCTCGGTGTGCTCCCTGTCCAGCCGTTCCCGGGTCAGCATGATCAGGCCGGCGGCGGCGAGCGCTCCGCAGCACAGGGCGAGGGCGGTCCCCGGGACGGCGAGCCGGAAATGCTCGCCGAACAGCGTGATGCCGATCGCGGCGGCCACCAGCGGATTGACCACCGTCACGGTCGCGAGCGGGGCCGTGAGCCCCGCGCCCCGGTAGGCGGCCTGGGACAGGAACAGGCCCGCCGCCGCGAGACCGGCGATCGCCAGCAGCGGCAGCACACCGGAGCGCACCGAACCGGACGTCCACTCCACGGCCACGGTCTTGGTGAACACCGAGGCCATGCCGAACGCCCCGCCCGCGCCCGTGGCCAGGACGAGGCTGCGCAGGACCGGCCGCCGCACCGTACGCGCGAACACCGCCAGTACGGCGACGGCCCCGAACGTCACCGAAGCCAGCAGCAGCTGCTCGAAACCGTTCAGCGTGTGCGGCTCCGCGTCCCCCGTGAGCGCCAGCAGCCCGCCGAGCCCCGCCGTCGCCAGCAACGCGCCGCGCCACGCGGCCGCCCCCGCCCGCCGCCCGACGAACAGGGCCGCCAGCGGCAGGGCGAAGACGATCGTCAGCGCGCCGAGCGGCTGGACCAGGCTGAGCGGGCCGTAGGCGAGCGCCACCACGTGCAGGACCGCCCCGGCCCCGTTGAGCACCACGGCGGTCCACCACACGCCGTTGCGCAGCAGAGCGCGCCACGCGTCGTCACCGGTCGCCGCCACGCGCTCCTGGATGATCGCCCCGGCCGCGTAGGCGACCGCGGAGACCAGCGACAGCAGCACGGACAGCGCAAGGGAACTCATGTACACCACGATGTCCCGTCCGGGGCCCCGCGTCGTCGTCCTTGAGACTGCACTTCGGCGTACTGCCCCAGGAGTACGCCTCTCGGAGCGACGTCCTCCTCTCGACGGTAGCCCCGCCGCCCCCGGTCGTCAGAAGTCGCCGCCCGGCGGATACGGTGAGCCGCGCGGACGACACGGCCGGTGTCCGTGCGGACCGGTCGCGGGAGCGGACGGAAGGCGGGCCGCGGACCGAGGGGAGCGGGGCATGGACCTGGTGCTGCTGGCGTCGGTCGGCGGGTTCTTCGCCCTGCGGACCGCCCCCGTGCCGGGCGGCGGACACCAGCCGCTGGAGCGGTTGTACGCGGGTGGGAACGGGCCGCTGGCCGCGCGGGTCGACACGGTCGCGGCCCGCCTGGCGGCCCCCGAGCGCAGGGTCGCCGCCTCGATCGCCCACCTGGGGCTGGCCGCCCGGCTGTGGTCCCTCGCCCTCGGCCCCGCCGCGCTCTTCGGGCGGATCCCGGCGCTGACGCCCGGCCTCCTGCACTGGGATCCGCTGTCCACCTCGCCCGAGGACCTGTGGCTGGCGGGCGCCCAGGAGCTGCCCGGAACGGCGGACAGCGTCCGCGAGCAGGTCCAGTACGGGCACCTGGTCCCGCTGGCCGAGGCGTTCCGGCGGGACGGGAACATCTCTCCGCGGCTCCTGTGGGGCAACGCGGGGTCCGCGCTCGCCGGAGCCGTACGCGAACTCGTCGCCTACGCCGACGCCCACGATCGGCCGGAGGTGGCCGAGCGGGCGCGGGCGCTGGCAGCCGAACTCTTCGACGACGAGGTGCTGGGGGGCGCCGGGGCCCCGCACGGGCCGGCGTTCCGGCGGCGCAGCTGCTGCCTGTACTGGCGCTGCCCCGAGGGCGGGCTGTGCGGGGACTGCGTGTTCGACCGGGCGCCCGGACGGGCCGCACCCGGCCGGTAGCGGCTCGGCGTCGCGGTCGGCGCGGCCCGGAGCCTCAGGAAGGCAGGACGGCGTCTATGGCTTCGTCGACCGACGACAGCACCGGCACGGCGCTGTCGAGGCCGATCATGCCGATCAGGCGCCGCATGAAGGGGGACGGGTCGGCCAGCCGCATCCGGTCGCCCAGGGCGGTGTGTCCCTGGAGAAGCACGTTCACCACCGTGGAGTCCGCGAACCCCACGCCCGAGAGATCCACGACCACCGGTCCGGAACCGTCGTCGACCGCCGAGGCGAGAGCCTGGCCCAGGGGGCCGACACTGTCGATGTCGAGGTCCCCCGAGACCGCGAGGACCAGAGCACCCCGCTCCCGTCGGGTGAGGACTCTGACGGCTCGGTCTTCGTTGGGCGATGAAAGCACGGAAGGCACCTCGGGCGGATCGGGAGGGGGACGGGGAGGGGTTCTGTCGGACAGGTCGGCCCCGGTTCCGTCCCTGGTCGCGGTGGGGTACGGGCGTAACGATAGAAGTAACAGTTGCCATTTGACAACATTCTCCATCGGGTAACAATCTGGTCCCCGACGGTTGCGCGGGCCGCTGTCGACGGCGGAGCGCCGATGGATGCGGAGGCAGGGGCGGGATGAGGCTAGGCGCTGTCGGCGACATCATTGCGGAGGGGGGCGGCGTCCGTGTCCCCCTTCGGGGAAAGGCGCTCCGAAGCCGCCGCGTGGAAGGCCGCGAGACCGGCCGCGAGCGCGGCGAGCGCGGCGGGGTCCATCCGCTCCAGCACTGCCTCGAGTTCGCGTCCGCGCAGGGCCCGGTACTCTTCGAGAAGGGCGCGTCCGCGCAGGCTCAGCCTCAGTTCCACCTCGCGCCGGCTGGTCGGGCTGGGCGCCCGCTGGACGAGCCCCATCGCCTCCATCCGGTCGCAGAGCCTGCTGACGGACGGGGCCCGCGAGCCCAGAGCCTCGCCCAGCGCCCGCAGGTTCGTCCCCTCGTGCTTCTCGATCACCAGCAGAGCCCGGAGCTGCGACGGCGACACGGTGCCCGACGCGGCGGACTCCTGGCCCCGGCCCCAGAGCACCTCCAGCAGCTCCGAGGCGGCGACGGCGTCGGCGGCCGCCTGACGGCGGCTCGGGCGGAATCCTCGGTGGGGCATCCACCCACTGTGTCATTCGCCGGGCCCGCTTGTCAGCCCGGCATCGCCCCCCGCCATGCCGCAGGACGAAGAATGTGCGAGAGACCGTGAACAGACGAACGGACATCGAGGCCGCCGTGAGGGCCGCCGCGCCGCACGCCCTGCTGGCCACCCTGCGCACCGAGCTCATCAGCGTCTACGGCGCCCTCGCGGTGGACCTCCATCTCGCCGACTACGGCCTCGGGTTCCTCAAGTCCCTGGACCGGCCCGACGACGAGAACCAGCCGCTGTCCCTCCACAACAGCCCCGAGGGCCGGGCCTTCGGCAGTCAGGAGCCCGGCGAACAGCAGGTCCGGCACGACGACGCCGTCGACCACCACCTGCCCGTGACCGTACGGGGCGAACGCCTCGGCATCCTCACCGTCCGGCTGCCCCAAGCCCTCTCCACCCCGGGGACGGTCGCCGAACTGGCCCGCGTGGCCGACCTGCTGGGCCACGAGATCCTGGTCGCCGAGCGGGACACCGACCTGTACCGGCGCGCGCGGCGCACCAGCCGCCTCACCCTCGCCGCCGAGATGCAGTGGCAGTTGCTGCCCGCGCGGGCCTGCACCGCCGCCGAGTTCGCCATCGGCGCCCAGCTGGAGCCCGCGTACGCCATACACGGCGACAACTTCGACTGGGCCGCCGACGCCGACCAGCTGACCGTCGCGGTGACCAACGGCATGGGCGAGGGCATACAGGCGTCCCTGCTCACCAACCTCGCCGTCAACGCCCTGCGCAACGCCCGCCGGGCGGGCGTCGGCATCGCGGACCAGGCGGCCCTCGCCGACCAGGCCCTCTACGACCAGCACCGGGGCGCTTCCCACGTCTCGACCCTGCTGCTCCGCTTCGAACTGGAGACCGGACGGGTCGGCGTCGTCGACGCGGGGTCGCCCCAGCTGTGGATGCAGCGCGGCCGCCTGGTGCGCCGGGTGGAGCTGGAGGCCCAGCTGCCGCTCGGCATGTTCCAGGAGTCGCAGTACGCGGTCCAGGAGTTCCACGTGGAGCCCGGCGACCGCTTGCTGCTGGTCAGCGACGGCGTCTACGAGACGGTGTCCCCGCAGGGCGAGGTGTACGGGGACCGCATGCTGGCGCGCGCCATCCAGTCGACCCGTCTCCTCCCCGCCGCCACCGTCCCGCGCGCGCTGCTCGGCGAACTGGCGGAGTACCGGGGCGTCGAAACCCTCGACGACGCGCTCGTCCTCTGCCTGGACTGGTTCGGGCGGCAGGACGACCGGGGGAGCGCGTAGGCCGGGGGTCCCCGGATCGGGACCGTTGTCCGGGAAGACCGAGGTGCGGCGCGGCGCCCCACGTTCCCGGCCCACCGGCCGGGGCCACCGCCGTGCCCGACGGCCGGGGCGGCGCCGGCGGACTCAGGTGCTGAGCTGGAACTCCGCCCGGATCCGCTTGCCCACCGGCACCCGCTCGGCCGTGAGCCGGTCGCACAGGGCCACCACGATCTCCATGCCGTGACCGCCCAGGCGGGAGGGGTCGGGGGCGTACAGGACGGGCATGGCGGTGCTGCTGTCGTACACCGTGACGCTGATGAGCCGCGCGTTGCCCTCCAGCTCCAGGAGGTAGGGACCGTGGCTGTAGCGGTCCGCGTTGGTGACCAGCTCGCTCACAGCCAGCATCAGGTCGCTGCGCGTGTGCTCCCCGATGGGGGCGGCGCACTCCTCCACGAGCCGGGTGAGAAAGCCGTCGGCGAGCGCACGGGCCATCGCGATGCAGCCCGGCTCGCCGTCGAAGACCTCGGCGCTGAGCAGTACCTCGGCGGAAGCCAGCCCCTGCCCCGGCTCTTCCGGTGGGGAGGTGACCTGTTCGTTCATGTGCTCCAGCCAAGCCGCCGCAGTGAGGTCGGAAACCTTTTCCGCCATTCGTCTACCCGAGGCGACGCATCGCACTCCCGAGGGGTCGCCGCAGATTTTACTTCCGCCCGGGCAGCCGCACCACGGTGACGAAGAACTCGTCGATCTGGCGCACCGCCGCGATGAACTGGTCGAGGTCCACCGGCTTCGTCACGTACGCGTTGGCGTGGAGCTTGTAACTGCGCAGGATGTCCTCCTCGGCCGAGGACGTGGTGAGCACGACCACCGGGATGAGGGAGAGCTCGGGGTCGCCCTTGATCTGCTCCAGCACCTGCCGGCCGTCGTACTTGGGCAGGTTCAGGTCCAGGAGCACCAGGTCGGGGCGGGGGGCGTCGCCGTACTCGCCGCGCCGGTAGAGGAAGTCCAGCGCCTCCTGACCGTCGCGCACGACGTGCAGGGTGTTGCGGATCTTGTTGTCCTCGAACGCCTCGCGGGTCATCAGCTCGTCGCCGGGGTCGTCCTCGACGAGCAGGACCTCGATGGGCTGGGCAGGGGTGTTCACGAAGGGTCTCCCGACGGGCTGGTGAGCAGGGCGGGAGCGAGCAGCTCCGCCGTGGTGTGGGCGGGCGCCTCGGGCGCCACGGGCAGGGTGAAGTGGATACGGGTGCCTTCGGCCGGTTCGGGCTCCAACCAGATCCGGCCACCGTGGAACTCGATGATCTTCCGGCAGAGCGCGAGCCCGATGCCCGTGCCGTCGTACTCGTCGCGACCGTGTAGCCGCTGGAAGATCACGAACACCTTGTCCGCGAACTCGGGGGCGATCCCGATCCCGTTGTCCGACACGGTCAGGTGCCAGTCGTCGTCCTCCCGCACGCAGTCGACGGTGATGCGGGGCGTGCGGTCGGGGTGGCGGAACTTCACCGCGTTGCCGACGAGGTTCTGCCACACCATGGTGAGGGCGGTCGCGTCCCCCACGAGTTCCGGCATGTCCTCGGGCCGCTCGACGCTCGCGCCCGACTCCTCGACCGCCGCGGAGAGATTGCCCAGGGCGCGGTCGAACACCTTGCCGAGGTCGACCGGCTTCCAGCTGTCGTGGACCCGCCCCACCCGCGAGAAGGTCAGCAGGTCGTTGATGAGCACCTGCATGCGCTTGGCGCCGTCCACCGCGAAGGCGATGTACTGCTTGCCCCGGTCGTCCAGCTCGGTGCCGTACCGCTTCTCCAGGAGCTGGCAGAAGGAGGCGACCTTGCGCAGCGGCTCCTGGAGGTCGTGGGAGGCGACGTAGGCGAACTGCTCCAGCTCCGAGTTGGAGCGGCGCAGTTCCTGCGTCTGGTCCGCCAGCAGCTGCTCGCGGGTCCGGGCGTCCGACAGCTCGTCCGCCAGCCGCCGCCGCATGTTCTCCACCGCCCCGGCCACGGCCTGGACGTCGGACGGCCCCTTGACCTCGATCCGGTTGCTGAAGGTCCCCGAGCGCACCGCCTCGGAAGCGGCGCGCAGCCGGTTCAGCGGGATGCCCACGATCCGGTGGAGCAGCATGCTCAGCGCCAGGATCGTCAGCACGAGAACGCCGAGCAGGATGCCCACCACCCAGTCGCGGGTGGAGCGCGCCGCGCCCAGGTCGGCCCGCGCCCGGTCACGGGCGTCGGCCAGGTGCTGCTGCTGGAGGGTGTACGCGCGCCGTAGCCCGTCGAACTCCGTCTTGCTGCTCTGGAGCTGCGCGGTGGTGCCGGAATGGCTGGGGCCGCTCTCGCGGACCGCCGCGACCAACGGCTCGGCCTTGTCCCGCCGCCACCGTTCGGCGGCGGCCTCGACGGCGTCCAGGTCCGCCGCCAGGCGCGTGTCGTCCCCCACCAGCGCCCGCGCCTCGGCCAGCCGCTCACGCTCGGCCCTCCCGCCGTTCCGGTACGGCTCCAGGAAGGAGGTGTCGCCGGTCAGGGCGAATCCCCTCACGCCCGTCTCCTGGTCGAGCAGGGCGTTCTGGAGCTGGAAGGAGACCGACCGGGCGGGCTGGATGCGGTCCACCAGCTCATCGGTGCGCTGCGACATCCGGGAGAGCACCAGACCGCCGATCACCAGGCAGCCGCAGACGACCACGACGAACCCGCCGAGGATCAGGTGGACCCAGGACTGCACCGAAAACCGGGTGGCGACGCCCCGCATCGGTATGTCCTTCGCGCTGTCAGTGCTCATCGTCTTCCGATCCCCAGCCCAAGTGCAGTACGGCCACGTCGTCCGCGAGGCCCCCGTAGGGAGCCGCCCCCTCGGCGGCTCCCTCCACGAGGGCGTCGATGAACGCGTGGGCCGGTAGATGTCCGTTGTCCTGTGCCATCGCGAGCAGCCCCTCCTCGCCGAGGCGGCTGCCCGGTCCGTCGCGCCCCTCGAACAGCCCGTCCGTGAAGAGGACCACGCCCGCCCCGGGGGACAGCGGGATGTCCACGGTCGGCCAGCGGCCCATGCCGGGCAGCAGTCCGAGCGCCATGCCGCCCTCCGGCTCCACCCAGGACACACCGTCGCCCTGGCGCAGCAGGAGGCCGGGATGGCCGGCCCGCAGGATCTGGATGTGCCGCTGGTGGGGCGGGAACACCAGTGAGGTGACGGTCGCGAACACGTGCGCGTCCGACCGTTCGGCGACCAGGATCTCCTCCAGCAGCGCTATCTGCTCCTCCTGGGACGTACCGCACAGGACAGCGGTACGCCAGGCCACCCGCAGGCACACGCCGAGCGCGGCCTCGGCCGCCCCGTGCCCGGAGACGTCGCCGATCACCGCGTGCACGGTGCCGTCCGAGGTCTGCACGACGTCGTAGAAGTCGCCGCTGAGGAGGCCGTGGACGCGCCCCGGCTCGTACCGGGCCCGGGCCCGGAACCGGTCGTCCCGCAGCAGGGGCACGGGCAGCAGCCCGCGCTCCAGCCGGGCGTTCTCCTGGGCGATCAGCCGGTTGGCGCGCAGGGCCGCGGCGGCCCGTTCCACTTCCTTGCGCTGCAGGGCGTAGCGGATCGCGCGCGAGAGGATCTCGGGGCCCAGCCGGCCCTTGACCAGGTAGTCCTGGGCGCCTCCGGCGACGGCGCGGAGCCCGGTCCCCGAGTCCTCCAGTCCGGTCAGGACGACGATCGCGGCCTCGCTGTCGGACTCCAGGATCTGGCGCACCGCGTCCAGCCCGTGGACGTCGGGGAGGTGCAGGTCGAGGAGCACGCAGACCGGGGTGACCGAGGTGCGCAGGAAGGCGCGGGCCTCGGCCAGGGTCTTGCACCAGGTGAGGGCGGAGTCCAGCTCGCTGTCGGTGAGCATCTCCTCGACGAGCAACGCGTCACCCGCGTCGTCCTCCACCAACAGGATCGACGCGTCGAGGTTCCACAGCGGGGCCTCGGGGTGGTGAGGGACGCCGACCTGCTGGTCGGGGATGACGGGGGTGCCCATAGGGAGCGGTGAGGTGCCCACGGGCGACTCGGTCAACCCTCCACCCTCTCGTGCGACGGCGCGGTGTGTCCGGCCTGATCGTCGGAAAGCATATGCGAACGAAAGGCCCCGTCGGCGACGGGGCGGTGGGAGGACGGCACGAAGCCGCCCGCCCCGAAGGGCGGGCGGCCGGAACTCGCGCCGAACCCGAGAGGTTCGTACGGTCTCACGCTTCGACGCACATCCCCGTGCGCAACTGCTGGACGATCCGGCTCAGCAGCCGCGAGACGTGCATCTGGGACACGCCCAGCTCCGCGCCGATCTGCGCCTGCGTCATCTCCGCCCCGAACCGCATCTGCACGATCCGGCGCTCCCGGTCGTCCAGCTGCTCCAGCAGGGGGGCCAGGGCGTGCAGGTTCTCGACGGCTTCCATGCCCGGGTCGGCCTCGCCCAGGACGTCGGCGTACGCACGCTGCTCCTGGCCCGAGTCGCTGTCGGCGGAGGGGGTGTCGAGCGAACCGGCCGAGTAGCCGTTGGCGGCCACCAGGCCCTCGATGATCTCCTCCTCCGAGAGGTCGAGGTGGGCGGCCAGCTCCTTGACGGTGGGGTCGCGGTCGAGCTTCGCGGAGAGCAGCTCCTTCGCCTTGGCGAGGTCCACCCGCAGCTCCTGGAGCCGCCGCGGCACGTGCACCGACCAGGTGGTGTCGCGGAAGAACCGCTTGATCTCGCCGACGATGTAGGGCACGGCGAAGGTCGCGAACTCGACCTCGCGCGACAGGTCGAACCGGTCGATCGCCTTGATCAGGCCGATCGTGCCGACCTGGATGATGTCCTCGGCGTCGTCGCCGCCGCGGTTGCGGAACCGGGAGGCCGCGAACCGCACCAGGGAGAGGTTCATCTCGATCAGGGTGTTGCGCGCGTACTGGTGCTCGTGCGTGCCCTCCTCCAGAACCTGGAGCTTGTCGAAGAAGATCTTCGACAGGGCCCGCGCGTCCTGGGGGGCGACCTTCCCGGCGTCCTCGACCCAGGGCAGCTCTCCGGCGACGTCCGCTGTCCGCGCACCGATCCGGTCGCCGCTCAGCGGCGTACTCGTCCCGGCGGCCTGCATTGACATCGCCGTCATGGTGTCACCCTCCTTGCTGCTCAATGTGTCGGACCGTCGCCTGCCCCGTCCCCGCGAAGTCATTCCTGCCTTCCTCCGTTTTTCTTCACCTTCTTTCCACGGCCCCTCCCCGGGGCCGGTCGTCCCCGCCGGGGCCGGGCCGGTCGCTCGAACGGAGCAGTGGCCCGCGCATGGCAGACTTGACCGGGGTGTTTCGGCCTGCGGTGAACCATGACCCGCGGCGAGAAGATGACAGAGGAACGGCAATGACGGTGACAGAGGACAGCCCGGAGGTCGCTTCCGGCGTCGAGGAGTTCGGCCCCGGAATCGACCCGGAGCGGCTGGCCGTCTGCCTGAGCGTGCTCGACGAGCTCGACCGGATCGAGGTGGACCACCCGGACGCCATCCTCGTCCGCCGGGCCACCGCCGGGATCTACCGCACCGTGAAGCAGCGTCGCCGCCAGGAGCGCCGCGCCGCGAAGACCGCCCACGACCGGGCCGTCACCGAGGCCACGGCGACCGGCTCGGCCGAGCGCATCGACGACGAGACGCAGGGCGTGCTGCCCTCCTCCACCGCCCGCAGCGAGATCGCGGGCATTCTCCAGCGCCCCCGGTCCTGCTACATCTGCAAGACGCGGTACGTCGAGGTCGACGCGTTCTACCACCAGCTCTGCCAGCCGTGCGCCATGGAGAACCGCGCCCGCCGCGACGCCCGTACCGACCTGACCGGGCGCCGGGCGCTGCTCACCGGCGGCCGGGCGAAGATCGGCATGTACATCGCGCTGCGGCTGCTGCGCGACGGCGCGCACACCACGATCACCACCCGCTTCCCCAACGACGCGATCCGCCGCTTCAAGGCGATGGAGGACAGCGACGAGTGGATCCACCGGCTGAAGATCGTCGGCATCGACCTGCGCGACCCGGCCCAGGTCGTCGCGCTCGCCGACTCGGTCGCCGCCGAGGGCCCGCTGGACATCCTGATCAACAACGCCGCCCAGACCGTGCGCCGCTCCCCGGGGGCCTACAGCGAGCTGGTCAACGCCGAGGCGGCCCCGCTGCCCGCGGGCGAGCTGCCCGCCGCCCAGGTCATCGGCGCCTTCAACAGCGGCACGGTCGACCGGGTCGCCGCACTGCCCGGCGCCCGCAAGGAGGGGCTGAGCGCCCAGGAGGTCACGGACCTCGCCCTGGTCACCGGCTCCGCCTCGCCGGCCCGGATCGCCGCGGGCGCCGCGATCGACGCGGGGGGCCTCGTCCCCGACCTGCACGACACCAACAGCTGGATCCAGACGGTCGAGGAGGTCGAGCCGATCGAGTTGCTGGAGGTCCAGCTCTGCAACTCCACCGCGCCGTTCATCCTCATCAGCCGGCTGCGCCCGGCGATGGCCAGGGCCGCCGCGAAGCACACGTACGTCGTCAACGTCTCCGCGATGGAGGGCGTCTTCAGCCGCGGCTACAAGGGTGCGGGCCATCCGCACACCAACATGGCCAAGGCCGCGCTCAACATGCTGACGCGCACCAGCGCCCAGGAGATGTTCGAGAAGGACGGCATCCTGATGACGGCCGTGGACACCGGCTGGATCACCGACGAGCGCCCGCACCCGGACAAGATGCGCCTGGCCGAGGAGGGTTTTCACGCACCCCTCGACCTGGTGGACGGCGCGGCCCGGGTCTACGACCCGATCGTGCGCGGCGAAAGCGGCGAGGCGCTGTACGGCTGCTTCCTGAAGGACTACGCCCCGGCGAACTGGTAGCCCGGACGGCCCCGCCGTCCGGCGGTCCCCGCGCGCCGTACCGCAGACCCGGCCCAGGATGAATTCCGGGCCGGGTTTTCCATGGGCCCGGTGGCTGAAAGTGACCTACCGCACACGTTCTATCGAGCGAGGCGGCGCTCATTTGGTTACGCTGAGGCGAACGGACGTCATCGAGGGGCCCACGAATGTTCCTCGACCGTCCTGGGACACGGTC
This sequence comes from Streptomyces sp. CB02366, assembly GCF_001905905.1. GTDB lineage: Bacteria > Actinomycetota > Actinomycetes > Streptomycetales > Streptomycetaceae > Streptomyces. The sequence continues at coordinate 230,826 of NZ_LIVT01000008.1, read as the reverse complement.
GGTAACCCGGCCGCTGTTCCGCCCCCAACCGGCGCCACCGCGACCGATATATCACCATCCCTGCCCCGCTCGGAGGCGGTCGCGCTCCGGCATCGGTGCCGGAGCGTCGGCGACGCCCCGAGCGACGCGACCCAGAGGAGTGCGCGGTGACGACACCGGAACTGACAGAGCGCGATACCCGCCCCGCCGAACGGGCCCACGGACGGCCCGGACGCCCCGAGAAGCTGCGGAACATCGAGGTCTGGGCGAGGTCCGCCCCGATCCGGCTCGCCGGCTACGAGGACGACCTCGCCGAGCCGCACATCCTGCCCGGCATCGACTGAACCGAGGCGTAGCCCCGCTGCTCGACGGCCCGGGCCCTCCGGTCAGCGCTTCCCGCGGCCCGTCTCCCCGCCCTCCCGCCCCGGCGGCAGCGGCCGGGAGACGGGCCGCAGGAATTCCCGCACGTAGGTGCGGTGCCACCAGCGGCCGGTGGCCCGCAGTTCCCGGAACCCGGTGAACCGGTAGTGGAAGACCCGGGCGCGCACCTGCCGGGGCGGTTCGTCCGGGAACGGGTTGTGCCCCAGCAGCCGGAGCGTGTCCCGGTCGCCCGCCAGCAGCCGCTGGGCGAACGGCACGAACCAGGGGCGGGCGTAGGCGGGGGAGAGCGCAGCGAACCACATCATCCAGTCGAGCCGCAGATGGTACGGGGCGAACGGGCGCGGCAGCCTCCGCGGGTCTCCCGGCTTGCCCCGGAAGCCGTACTCCCGCCACCGGGCGTCCTCCCGGTCCGCGGGGTCGGCGCTGCCTTCGACCACGACCTCCAGCCGCATCCGGCTGATGGAGCCGAACGCTCCGTAGGAATTGACCAGGTGCAGGGGGTCGTAGGACCGGTTCATCGCCTGCCGCCGCGAGAGCAGGTTGCGCGCCGGGCGGCGGCTGAGCACCAGGACCAGGACGGCGACGGCGATGACCACCCCGGTGTACCAGAGCGGCGGCTCGGGCTGGGCCGGCGGCGGCCCGGCCAGGAAGGTCCAGTCGATCGCGGAGAGCGCCAGGGCGATGGTGAGCCAGTTCAACCAGGCGAAGTTCCCCGACAGGACCAGCCAGAGCTGCGTGAGGACCATCAGCCCGGCGGCCGCACTCGCCACCGGCTGGGGGGTGAACAGAAGGAAGGGGACCAGTAGTTGGGTGATGTGGTTGGCCGCCGCCTCCAGCCGGTGCACGGGCCGGGGGAGATGGTGGAAGAACCAGCTCAGCGGGCCCGGCATCGGCTGGGTCTCGTGGTGGAAGTCCAGGCACGTCAGTTTCCGCCAGCACGCGTCGCCGCGGATCTTGATCAGTCCCGCCCCGAACTCCACCCGGAACAGCAGCCACCGCAGCAGCCACAGCACCAGGACCGGCGCGGCCGTGTCCCCGTTCCCGAGGAAGACCGCCAGGAAACCCGTCTCCAGCAGCAGCGACTCCCAGCCGAACGCGTACCAGACCTGCCCCACCTGGACGATCGACAGATACAGCACCCACGGCAGCGCCCAGAGCAGCATGCCGCCCCACAGGGGCAGCAGGCCGTCCAGCCCGGCGAGCAGGGCCAGGGACACGGCGCAGCCGCTCCAGGCGACGACGGCGAAGAGGCGGTCGGAGTAGCGCAGCCGGAACAGTCCCGGGGCGGCCCGCCACGGGGTGCGCCGCAGCAGATCGGGTACGGGCAGCATGCCGCGCTCGCCGATCAGCGCCCGGAACTGCAGGGCGGCGGAGAGGAAGGCGGCCAGGTAGACCACGGCCAGCGCCCGCTGGAAGATCAGCCGGCTCAGCCAGTAGCCCTCCGCGGTGAACCATTCCATCCCTGCCAGTATGGGCGAGCACCCGGTGGGCGGCCCCTTCGCGCGCGAAGGGGCCGGGTCAGCCCCCGGTGACGATCCGGCGCAGCGCACGGCCGAGGCGGCGCGCGTACCAGAGCTGTACGTGCGGCACCAGCGGCCCGGCGAGCCGGGTGTACCAGGCGGCGGGGCGGGAGAACGCCAGCACGGTGAACCACACGGTTCCGTCGTCCGCCAGGTCCGCCGCGAAACACTCCTCGCCGCGCTCGGGGTGGCCGGGCAGCGTGCCGTAGCCGAAACCGGTGCGGCCCCCCTCCCCGCACGCCGTCCAGACCACCTCGCAGGGGGCGGTGAGGCGCAGGGGGCCCAGGCCGAGGGAGACCCGCACGCGTCCGCCGGGCTCCGCGCGCCGGGCGGCCGCCTCCACCCGGGCCCCCGAAGCGCGGTGCATCCGCCACTCGGTGATCGCCGCGCCGGCGGCGGCGAAGTCCGCCTCGCCGCGGCCGACCGGAGTGCGGTGGTGGAGGTGGTGGTAGCCCCGGGGAAGCGGGCCGCGGCGGGTCGCGCCGACCTCCGGATAGGTGAGGGTGCTCATGAGGTCCTGCCTTCGGTGCGGTTGCGGACGTCGGTGCGGGTTCCGGTGCGGCTCTCCGCGCGGACGGGGCGTGGGGCGGGCGAGGGCCGGGCAGGCCGCGACGTCCTCCGCGGCGTCGGCGACGGGGACGGGGACGCGTTCACCTCTCGGGTCGAGGGTAGAGGGTTTCTTGAACGTGTTCAAGAAATGGGCGGCGGGGGCCCTCCGCTTGCGGGTCCGTGCCCGGTGCGGCACAGATGGTGACACCCGATCGTTCTCTTTCGTTCTCCAGGGACAGGCAGGAGAGCTCTGTGCGCTCACCCAGACGTTTCCGGCGGACCGCGCTCACCGCCCTGTCCGCCGGGGTGCTGCTCGCCGCCGCGGGCTGCGCCGAGGTCGGCGACCGTACGGCGAAGGGCACCACGGGCACCGCGGAGGCCGAGGACGTCCTCCTCCAGCCCCTGGCGTCCCCCGGCCCCGGCCCGTTCACCGCGTCCACGGCGCGGGCGCCGGCGTCCCCCGCGCCCTCCGCCACCCCGGACTCCGCCCCGCCCTCCGCCACCCGTACGGTCCACCGGGTCTCCGGAGCCGCCCCGGGGCTCTACGGCGGCATCCGGTCCGTCGCCGCCTGCGACGTCGAGCGGCAGACCGAGCTGCTGACCGGGGACAAGGGCAAGGGGCGCGCCTTCGCCGAAGCCTCCGGCATCGAGGCCGTACAGATCCCGGGCTACCTGAAGTCCCTCACCCCGGTCGTCCTGAGCGTCGACGCCCAGGTGACCAACCACGGCTACGGCGCCGGGGAGGCCACCGCCTTCCAGGCCGTGCTCCAGGCGGGCACCGCCGTTCTGGTCGACGGCCGGGGGATGCCCCGCGTCCGGTGCGCCTGCGGCAATCCGCTGGGCCCGCCGGAAGCCGTGGACGGGAAGGCCGCCCACCGGGGCGAGCGCTGGCCCGGCTACGACCCCGCGCGCATCGCGGCCGTCGAGCCGGGCGCCAAGGCGGCCACCAGCCTGATCATCGTCGACACCGACGACAACACCTGGATCCAGCGGACCGTGGGCGACAGCGGGGGCCGCGACCGCACCCCGGACGAGCCGCCGCCCTTCGAACCCGACGCGGAGCTGCTCTTCCCGTCGCCGGGCCGCCCCACCGAGTCCGCACCCCCGGAATCCGCCCCGTCCGACCCGGCCCCCTCCGCGCCGGAGGAATCGACGGACCCCGGCCCCGGAGAGTCGGCCGACGACTTCGGCGACCCGCCGCCCGACGAACCGTGGGAGTACGAGGAGGGCGAACCGGACGTCGTGCCCGAGCCGACCCAGGTCCTCCCCGCCGAACCGGACGAGCCCGCCGGCCCCGAGGAGGAGCCCATGGAAGCGGACCTCGGCAACGTGTTCACCGGCTGACCGGACCGTGCGGGACGCGGCCGGCCCCCTCGGCCCGCACGGCCGACCGGCCGGTCGGCAACGGGCGGGAAGCAGACGGCATCGGACGAGAAGAATCTGAAAAATGGTGGCAGAGTGGCCGACATGGATGATCGGGCAGCGGGTGCCCTGTCGCTCCCCGACGACTGGCCCGCCCATCCGGACCTCAGCCTCGCCCTGAACCGCATGGGCAGTTTCGACTGGGACCTGGACACCGGCCTCATGCACATGGACCAGCCGGCCCTCGACGTGTTCGACCTGACCGCGGACGAGTACGACGGTCGGCCGGCCTCCCTCGCGCCGCGCGTCCCGACGGACGAGGCGCAGCGCCTGGACGGGCTGGTCTCGCACGCCCTCAAGAGCGGACGCGTGAACTACGGCGCGTACTTCCGCGTCCAGCGGCGCGACGGCACCCTGCGCTGGACCCACACCCAGGGCTTCGTCCGCCGGGACGGGACCGGCCGCCCGCGCCGCATCATCGGGATCGTCCGCGACGCCACCCAGGAGCTGGCCGACTCCACCGCCCGGCACGAGTTGGACGAGGAGCGCCGCCGACGCACCAGCCTGGTCGAGGGCACCACCGCCGCCCTGGCCCACGCCCGTACCGTCAAGGACGTCATCGCCGTCCTCGAGAACTCCCAGGGGCTCGCCCACCTCGGGGCCACCAGCCTCGTCATGGGCCTGCTGGAGTCCGGCCGCATCCACCTCGTGGCCGACGGCCCCGAGGGCGCGCACGTCCCCGGCACCCGCTACACCCGGGTGGACGAGCAGTACCCGATGAGCGAAGTGGTCCGCACGCTGACCCCGCGCTTCATCGAGTCCGCCGAGGACTTCGCCGCCTCCTACCCGGTCCTGTGGTCCGGCATCAGCCGCCTCGGGATCACCTCCGCCGCCTACATGCCGCTGATCGCCCAGGCCCGCCCGCTCGGCGCGCTCGGCCTCCTCTACAGCGGGAAGGCGGGCTTCACCGCCGACGAGCGCAACCTGCTGATGGCGCTCGGCACCTCGATCGCCCAGAGCCTCCAGCGGGCGATGCTCTACGAACAGGAGCACGACCTGGCCGAGGGGCTCCAGCAGGCGATGCTGCCGCGCCGCATCCCCGCCGTGCCGGGAGCGCAGGTCGCCGTGCGCTACCGTTCGGCCCGGCTCGGCCGGGACATCGGAGGCGACTGGTACGACCTGATCCCGCTGCCCGGCGGCCGGGTCGGCGCCGTCATCGGGGACGTGCAGGGGCACGACACCCACGCCGCAGCCGTCATGGGGCAGCTCCGGATCGTCCTGCGCGCGTACGCCGCCGAAGGGCACAGCCCCGCCACGGTGATGGCCCGCGCCTCCGTCTTCCTCCACGAACTGGACACCGACCGCTTCGCCACCTGCACTTACGCCGAGGCCGACCTCACCACCGGGGTCGTGCAGATGGTCCGCGCGGGGCACGTGGAACCGGTGGTGCGCGACGCGGACGGCAGCTGCCGCAGAGTGGTGACCGAGGGCGGGCTGCCGCTCGGCCTCTCGGCCGAGTTCGGCCGGTTGGAGTATCCGGTCGGCACGGTCGAACTCGACCCCGGCCAGACGATGATCCTCTTCACCGACGGGCTCGTCGAACTGCCGGGCTCCGACCTCGACGAGGGCATGCAGCGGCTCACCGCCCTCGTCGCCGACGGCCCCCAGGACCTGCAGGAGCTGGCCGACCGGCTCTGCGACGCCGTCGACGGGCGCGGCGGCCAGGACGACGTCGCCGTACTGCTGCTGCGCCGCCGCGCCACCCACGCCCCGCAGCCGGGCGGCCGGCTCCAGCAGCACGTCGCCCAGAACGACCCCGAGGCGCTGAGTTCGGCCCGGCACATGATCCGGGCCGCGGTCCGGGCCTGGGGCGCGAAGGACCGGGCCGACGAGATCGAACTCGCGGCCGACGAGCTGATCACCAACGCCCTCATGCACACCGACGGCGGCGCGATCGTCACCATCCGGGTCCTCACCGGGGCCGAGCGGCGGTTGCGCGTGGACGTCGAGGACCGCTCCAGCGCTCTCCCCCGACGCCGCGACGCGGGGGAGGAGGGGGTGTCGGGACGCGGCCTGATGCTGGTGGACCGGCTGGCCGACGCCTGGGGCGTGGAGTCGCGCGGCACCGGCAAATGCGTGTGGTGCACATTCCTCGTGCCGGTCCGCTGAACCCCCTCCGGCTGCGTCCCGCCCGCCCCGTCCCCGTCCGCCGACGTCCTGGACGAACGCCACCGACGCGACGACGTGACCGTACGTGACGCGTCCGTGCTTGACCGTGACGGTCCGCAAGAGGTTGACTGCCGGGACCGGAGACCGGCCGCCCCGGCCCCGCCGCCCTCGACGCCATCTTCGACGACATGAGGCCCCCGTTGAGTACCGAGCTCCTGGCTCCGCTCGATCTCGCCTTCTGGCACCTCGAATCGGACGCCCACCCGATGCACCTGGGCGCGCTCGCCGTCTTCGCCCCGACGCCCGGCGCCGGTCCGCGGCGGATTCTCGGCCTCCTCGCCGAGCGCGCCGCCGCCGTCCCCCGGCTGCGCCTGCGCGTACGGGACGTCCTGCTGCCGGTCGGCGGCGCGGCCTGGGCCGTGGACCAGGACTTCGACGTGCACCGGCACGTCGAACACGTCCCCGTGGGCGACGGCGACTTCACGGCGGAGGCCACCCGCCTGGCCGGGGAGCTGATGGAGAGCCCCCTGGAGCGCGGGCTGCCGCCGTGGCGGATGTACCTCATCGGCGGCGCGGACGGCGGGCCCTTCGCCGTCCTGGTCAAGCTGCACCACGCGCTGGCCGACGGTCTGCGGGCGGTGGCCATCGGGGCCGGGATCTTCGACGAGATCGCCGCCGTCACCACCGTCCGCGCCGCCTCCCGGAGCCGTCCGCCCGTCCCGCCCCGGTCGTGGCTGCCCGGCCTCCGGGAGATGGCGGGCATGGCCCTCGGGCGGATCGGCGAGGTCGGCCGGGCGCTCGGCGTGGGGGCCTGCGTCGTCCGAGCCGGACGCCTCGACCTGTGGGGCCCCTCCGCCCTCGCCGCCCCCTCCAGCGGCACCCGCCGCCTGGCCACCGCCGACCTCGACGCCGGGGACCTCCAGCGGATCCGGCGCGCCGAGGGCGGTACCGCCAACGACATCCTCCTCACCGTCGTCGCCGGGGCGCTGCGCCGCTGGATGGCCGAGCGCGGCGAACCCCTGCCCGCCGCCGCTCCGCGCGCCCTGGTCCCCGTCTCCCGACGCCGCCCCGGCAGCGCCGCCGCCTCCGGGAACCGGCTCTCCGCCTATCTGCTCGGGCTGCCGGTCGCCGAGGCCGACCCGCGCGCACGCCTCCGGGCGGTCCGGTGCGCGATGGACCGCAACAAGGCGGCCGGCCCGCTCAGGGGCGCCGGAGCCGTCGCCGTACTCGCTGATCAACTCCCGCCACTGGCACACCGGTTCGGTGCGCCCCTGGCCGCCGGCGCCGCCCGCGTGCTCTTCGACGTCCTGGTCACCAGCGTGCCGTTGCCCCGTTCCGCGCTCTCGCTCGGCGGCTGCCCCCTCACCGCCCTCTACCCCATGGCCCCGCTGGCCCGGGGCCAGTCCCTGGCGGTCGCCCTGACCACCTACGGCGGGCGGGTGCACGTGGGCCTGGTGGCCGACGGCAAGGCACTGCCCGACCTCGAACGGCTCGCCGCGGCGGTGGGGGAGGAGTTCACGGAGCTGTACGCCCTCGCCACCGGCACGGACCGCGCGCCGGTGTCCTGACAGGCGGCGGCCCACCGGCTGCGACAGTCCCGAGCCGTGCCCCGACCGCCCGGCGCCGAAGCCCCGCGGCCCCCGCTGGAAGGCCTCCTTCCCGCCGCCCCGCCCCGGCACGAGCCCCCCGCCCTGCGCCCGGCCACCACCCGGCGGGGGCGACTCCGACCACGCCCCGGCGCCCCCGAGCACGCCCAGGAGAGGGCTCCTGCCCTCATGGGCTCGGCCGTCCGCGTGTGCCGCGGTACGGGAACAAGCCGTGCACCACTCGCGCCACCGGCCCCGGAAACACCTAAACTCCGGCCTCATGCTGCGCGTACTCGCCGTCGACGACGAACGACCCGCCTTGGAGGAGCTCCTCTACCTGCTGCGCGCCGACCCCCGTGTCCGCAGCGCCGAGGGCGCCACCGGCGCCACCGAGGCCCTGCGCCGCATCGCCGGTGCGGTGGACGCCGGCCCCGAGGACCCCTCGGCCATCGACGTGGTCTTCCTCGACATCCACATGGCCGGTCTCACCGGCCTGGACGTCGCCCAGCTCCTCGCCGGGTTCGCCGCGCCCCCGCTCATCGTCTTCGTCACCGCCCACGAGGGCTTCGCCCTCCAGGCGTTCGACCTCAAGGCGGTCGACTACGTCCTCAAACCGGTCCGCCGGGAACGACTCGCCGAAGCCGTCCGCCGGGTCGCCGAGCAGGTGGGGGACCGGTCCGCCCCGGTCCACGACGGCGCCGCCGACCAGATCCCGGTCGAACTCGGCGGCGTGATCCGCTTCATCCCCATCGACGAGATCGCGTACGCCGAGGCTCAGGGCGACTACGCGCGGCTGCACACCGCCACGGGCAGCCACCTCGTCCGCATCCCGCTCACCACCCTGGAGGAGCGCTGGCGCTCCCGCGGCTTCGTCCGCATCCACCGCCGCCACCTCGTGGCCCTCGGCCGGATCGACGAACTGCGCCTGGACGCGGGCAGCATGAGCGTACGCGTCGGAGAGGCCGAGCTCGCCGTCAGTCGCCGCCACACCCGCGCGCTGCGCGACCTCCTGATGCGCCAGGGCGGCCGCTGACGGATCAGGAGGTCGCGATACGGCACGGCGTCGCCGCTGACCTGGGGAGACCTTTCGCGTTCCCTTCCCAGCGCGGCCCGCCGACGCCTACACTCCGAGCCCATGTCCGCAGAGCCAACCCCCCGGCGGGAAGTGGTGACGGGGGAGCCGCGCCGGGTGCGCCCGCTGCCCCGCTACCGCACCCAGGCGGAGATCGACGAACAGACCGCACTCGGCGGGGCCTACGTGCGCTCGCTGATGCGCGGCCAACTGCGCGCCGGGCTCACCGTCTTCGGCGTGCTCGCCCTCGTCACGGGTACCCTGCCGCTGCTGTTCGCCGCGCTGGACAGCTCCGCCCTGGTCTGGGGGGTGCTCGGCTTCGCCGCCTACCCGCCGCTCACCCTCGCCGCCTGGTGGTACGTCCGCCGGGCCGAGCGCAACGAGCGCGACTTCGCCCGGCTGGTGGAGGGCCGCCCCGCGCCGTGAGCACCCCCGACCACACGGCGTCCTGGGTGGCCGTCGCCCTCGTCGTCCTCGCCACCGTCCTCGTCGGCGGCTTCGGCCTGCGGATCTCCCGTACGACCTCCGACTTCTACGTCGCCTCCCGCACCGTGCGGCCCCGGCTCAACGCCGCCGCGATCAGCGGTGAATACCTCTCGGCCGCCTCCTTCCTCGGCGTCGCCGGGCTCGTCCTCGTCCACGGCCCCGACATGCTCTGGTACCCGGTGGGCTACACCGCCGGATACCTCGTGCTCCTCGTCTTCGTCGCCGCGCCCCTGCGCCGCTCCGGGGCGTACACCCTGCCCGACTTCGCCGAGGGCCGGCTCGAATCACGGCGGGTCCGCCGCCTGGTCAGCGCCCTCGTCGTCGGCGCCGGCTGGCTCTACCTCGTCCCCCAGCTCCAGGGCGCCGGACTCACCCTCAAGATCCTCACCGGCGCCCCCGGATGGCTCGGCGACGTCCTCGTCGCCACCGTCGTGACCGCCGCCGTCGCCGCGGGCGGCATGCGCTCCATCACCTTCGTCCAGGTCTTCCAGTACTGGCTGAAGCTCACCGCCCTCCTAGTCCCCGCCCTCTTCCTGGTCCTCGCCTGGCAGGGCGACGGCCGGCCCCGCGTCGGCCTCGACGACCAGCTCGCCGTCTTCCGCGCCGACCACCCCCTCTACGCCACCTACGGGCTGATCGTCGCGACCTTCCTCGGCACCATGGGCCTGCCCCACGTCGTCGTCCGCTTCTACACCAGCCCCAACGGCCGCGACGCCCGCCGCACCACCGTCGCCGTCCTCGCCCTGGTCGGCCTCTTCTACCTGCTGCCGCCCCTCTACGGGGCGCTCGGCCGCCTCTACACCCCCGAACTGCGGTACGGGGGAGACGCGGACGCGGCCGTCCTGCTGCTGCCGGCCCGGGTGATCGGCGGCGTCGGCGGCGACCTCCTCGGGGCGCTGATCGCGGGCGGGGCGTTCGCCGCGTTCCTGTCCACCGCCTCCGGCCTCACCATGGCCGTGGCCGGTGTGATCACCCAGGACGTGCTGCCCTCGCGCGGGGTACGCCACTTCCGCCTGGCCACCGTCCTCGCCATCGCCGTACCGCTGCTGATCTCGCTGCTGGTCAGCCGGGTGCCGGTGGCCGACGCGGTGGGCATGGCCTTCGCCGTCTCCGCCTCCTCCTTCTGCCCCCTGCTGGTCCTCGGCATCTGGTGGCGGCGGCTCACCCCGCCCGGCGCGGCAGCCGGGCTCCTGCTCGGCGGGGGGTCCGCGCTGCTCGCCGTGGCCATCACCGTCAGCGGAGCCGTACGCCCGCCGGGCTGGCCGCACGCCCTGCTCGCCTGGCCCGCCGTCTGGTCGGTTCCCGTGGGTTTCCTCGCGATGATCCTCGTCTCGCTCGCCACCCCCGGACGCATACCCCCGGGCACCAACGCCGCCATGACGCGCTTCCACCTCCCCGAAGCCCTCACCCCGGCGCGGGCGGCCCCCGGGAGGGAGCGATGACCGGAGCCGGGGCCGCCGTCCTCGTCGTCCTGGCCGCGCTGCTGTTCGGGGCCGGTCATCTGCTGGGCCGCCGCACCGCCCGGCCGGTGCGCCCCAGCGACGTCGGCACCCCCGTCGAGCACGCCACCTTCGAGACCCTGCACACCGCGTCGCTGGCCGCCCCGCCGCTGCGGGCCGGACTCACCGAGGAGAGCGCCCGGCGCGCCGCCCGCAGGCTGCGCTCCCTGCTCGGCACGGACGCCCTCTGCCTCACCGACCGGGACCGGGTGCTGGTCTGGGACGGGGCCGGGCACCACCACGGCAAGGACGTGATGGAGCACCTGAAGGCGCTGCTGGACAACGGCCGCGGCACCGCCTTCGACAGCGGCTGCGCCGACCTCGACTGCCCGCTGCGCTGGGCCGTCGCCGTACCGCTCACCGTCGAGAACCGGGTCCTCGGCGCGCTCGTCGCCTACGCCCCGCGCGAGTCGGCGGTGCTGGCCCGGGCGGCGGGGGAGGTGGCGCGCTGGGTCTGCGTCCAGCTCGAACTGGCCGAGCTGGACCGCTCCCGCACCCAGCTCATCGAGGCCGAGATCAAGGCCCTTCGGGCGCAGATCTCCCCCCACTTCATCTTCAACTCGCTCGCGGCGATCGCCTCGTTCGTCCGGACCGACCCCGAACAGGCCCGTGAACTGCTGCTGGAGTTCGCCGATTTCACCCGCTACTCGTTCCGCCAGCACGGGGAGTTCACCACGCTGGCGGACGAACTGCACTCCATCGACCAGTACTTGGCGCTCGTCCGGGCCCGCTTCGGGGAACGGCTCGCCGTGACCCTCCAGGTCGCCCCCGAGGTGCTGCCGGTCGCGCTGCCGTTCCTGTGCCTCCAGCCGCTCGTGGAGAACGCCGTCAAACACGGCCTCGAAGGAGCGGTCACCCGCAGCCGGATCACCATCAGCGCCCTGGACGCCGGTTCGGAGGCCGAGGTGGTCATCGAGGACGACGGGACGGGCATGGACCCCGAGCGGCTGCGGCGGATCCTGCGCGGCGAGGGCGGCGCCTCCGCCGGCATCGGCCTCCTCAACGTGGACCAGCGGCTGCGCCAGGTCTACGGCGACGACTACGGCCTGGTCATCGAGACCGGGGTCGGGGCGGGCATGAAGATCACGCTGCGGCTGCCCAAGTACCGCGCCGGAGTGCACGGTTCCTGAGCCCGGCCGACGGCGCCGAGGCCCCGCTCCCGCCCCGGGGGGCCGCTCTCAGTACAGCTGGACGGCCAGGTGGGCGAGAGGCAGCCCCAACTGCCAGGCGGGTGTCCAGACCCGGACCTCCTGATCGCCCGCGGGGCCGGCGGCGGCCCAGGGCGCGGGGCCGATCGCGTCCAGGTCCGCGGCCGGCAGCTCGGTCTCCTCCAGCCAGCGCCACGCCGACCGGGCCAGCGCCGGATCGGGGTCCTCGGGGCCGGTGCGCGGCCCGGCCTCCGCCAGCCGCTCGCAGATCCAGCCGCGCCAGGCGCACGCGTACGCGGTGAGCTTCCGCAGCTCCTCCACCCGCGCGTCGGGCAGGACGGCGAGGGCCGCTGTCTCCCCGGGGCGCTCGCACAGGAACATCGTCAGCGCGAGCGCGTCGCGCCCGGCGCGGAACTCCGGCGTGCCCGGCTCCATCAGATCGCCGGTCCGCAGCAGCTCGTCGGCCATGTACTCGGTGACCAGCCAGGTCATCGGTACCCGGAGCCCGTTCCCACCGGTCCCCTCCGTATCCTCGGGACGCATCCCGTCTCGCCTCTTTCCTCGCTCGGTGCCGGGCTTCACGCAGCATTGAACCGGGGGCGGGCCTCCGGCGTGGACAGAAGGGGAGGATCGCCCAGGAGATGCGAGGCTGCGAATGAGTGCCGACCCCGGCGACGACCCGCATGTGCGCCTGCTGCTCGGTGCGTACGTCCTGGACGCCCTGGACGCTCTGGAGACGCGCCGCGTCGCCCGGCACCTCCGGGGCTGCGACGGCTGCGCCCAGGTCTACGTGGAGATGGCCGAGGCGTCCGCCCTGCTGGCGCTGGTCCGGGCGGAGGACCTGCGGGAGTAACCGGGCAGGGTACGCGCGAGGACCCGCAGGGCGTAGTACGAACGGGACTTGACGGTCCCCGCGGGGATGCCGAGCACCTCGGCCGTCTCGCCGACGCTCAGGCCCCGGAAGTAGATCTGCACCAGCACCGCGCGGTGCTCGGGGCTGAGGGTGCGGACCGCCTCGCGGACGTCGAGGGCGTGCACGGCGCTGTCCGCGGTGTCCCGGGTGTCCGGGGTGGTCTCCAGAACCGTGTCGGCGACCTCGGCCGGCCGGGCCTGCCGGGCGCGCCGGGCGTCGATCGCGAGGCGGCGGCCGACGGTGAACAGCCAGGGCCGCATCGAGGCGTAGGGGGCGTCGAACGCCTCGGGGTGCTGCCAGGCGCGTACCAGGGTCTCCTGCACCAGGTCCTCGGCCCGCTGCCGGTCCCCGAAGGTCAGGCCGAGCAGGAAGTGGAACAGGGCGGGGCCGTGCTCCCGCTGGAGCTCCGCCAGGGTCCGCTCATCGGTCGTCGTGGTGGTCTTCATGAACGTCCTCTCCCGCCGAGGCCCCTGGCGGCCTCGTTGCCGACTGGCGTATACGAACGCATTCGGCGGCGCGGGAACAGGCGGTGCGCCGAGGCGTGCGACGAGCGGTCGCTCAGTGCGGCGAATGGTGCGGTGAACGGTCGAGGGGCCGTCGGGGTCGGCCGGTACGACCGGTTCAGCTAGGTATGCGGCCATGCTCCTTGCTTATCCGGTATGAAGATCTATGTAGTCGGATAGTCGTAATCATCCGAACATGGAGCCGAGCAGATGACCCAGCGCATCCGACCGGGCGCCGTGGCCGCCCTCGCCCTCCTGCTCGCCGCGGCCACCGGCTGCACCGGGCAGCGGCCCGCGCCCCCCGAGCCGGGCGAGTCCCCCGCCGCGGCCCGTGGCGCGAACGGGCGGCACGCCGAGGGCCCCCGGCCGTTCACGCTGCTCGCCGCGGGCGACGTCCTGCCGCACTCCTCCGTGATCGACCGGGCCGCCGCCGACGCGGGCGGCGCGGGCTACGACTTCGCCCCGATGCTGGCGGGCGTCGCCCCGGTGGTCTCCGGCGCGGACCTGGCGTTCTGCCATATGGAGACGGTCTACGGGAAGAAGGGCGGCCCCTACACCGGCTACCCCAGCTTCAAGTCGCCGCCAGAGATCGCCTCCGCCCTGCGCACCACCGGATTCGACTCCTGTTCCACCGCCTCCAACCACACCCTCGACGACGGTGCCGAGGGTGTACGGCGCACGCTCGACGCCCTGGACCGGGCGGGCGTCCGGCACGCGGGCTCCGCCCGCACCGCCGCCGAGGCCGCCCGGCCCACGATCCTGCCCGCGGGGCCGGGCGAGCACGCCGCCAAGGTCGCCCATCTCGCGTACACCTACGGCACCAACGACATCCCGCCCCCCGCCGACCGGCCCTGGACGGTCGACGTGACCGACGAGCGCGGGATCGTCGAGGAGGCCAGGGCCGCCCGCCGGGCGGGCGCCGACGTCGTGGTGCTCTCCATCCACTGGGGCACCGAGTGGCAGGACGAGCCGGACGCGCGCCAACGGGAGCTGGCCCGGAGGATCACCGCCTCCACCGACCGGGGGCGCCCGGACGTGGACGTCGTGGTCGGTACGCACGCCCACGTGCCCCAGGCGTACGAGAAGGTCAACGGCACCTGGGTCGTCTACGGCATGGGCGACCAGATCGCCGGAGCGATGATCAACGACGAGGGGGTCCAGGACCCGCGCGGCAACCAGAGTTCGATGGCGCGCTTCACCTTCGCGCCGCCCGCCGGACCCGGTGAGCGCTGGACCGTGAAGAAGGCCGAGTTCGTCCCGCAGTGGTACGACACCGTCACCGGCCGCGCCGTCGACCTCAACGCCGCGATCGACGACGGGGCCGAGCACCTGCGCGAGATCCGCGACCGCATCCGTGCCGTCGTCCTCGGCCGGGGGGCGGGGGACGACGGGCTCCTCATGGCCGAGCGGGGCCGAGGGCGGTGACTACGGCACCACGGTGACGGGCCAGCGCCCCGCCTTCACCAGGCGTACGGCCACCGAACCGATGAAGCGGTGCCCCGCCGACTCCGAGGCCCCGACCACGACCGCGTCCGCCTTCAGTTCGTCGGCCGCGGTCACCAGCCCGTTGTAGGGGTCGCCCCGGAAGGTGTGGAACTCCCAGCGCACGTCCCACGCGTCCCGGAAGCGCTCGGCGGCCTCACGGATCTCGGAGACCAGGCCTTCCGCGACCTCGGTCGTCGTGTCGGCCACCGGCACGCCCAGCGCCGCGCCCGCCGTGATGACGGGCTGGACGTACACGAGGGCCAGCACGGCGTTCTGCCGGCGGGCGAGCCCCGCGGCGTAGGCTGCCGCGCGCATCGACGAATCGGAGCCGTCCACCCCCGCGACGATCACCTTGGGGCCGTCCGTCCCGCGTTCGAACCGATGAGGGTGGGGTCGCTGCTCTGTCACGGCTCCGAGGCTATCGGCTCGGCCGAAGGGCGGGGCCCGGGGGCTGCGGCGGGCTCCGAAGATGATGAGCATACTGCGTCGAATGGGTACAAAACGGTCAATGCTTGGTGTCGGCGGCCGGACGAGACCGTGGGCCGTGCGAGCAGTTGGCCATGAGAAGTGATCTCCCCCGACCCGAGCGCCGCACGCTGCTGAGGATCGCCCTCGGCCTCGGAACCGCCACCGCCGTCCACCTGGTCGCCGCCGGTCCGGCGTCGACGCCCACGCGCCCCGCACACCCCGCCGGGGCCCCGCCCGCCGCGGCCGCGGGGCCCCCGGCCGCCGTGCGGGGCCGCCCCTCCCCCTACCGGCTCGAACCCATGACGGGCCACGCCCCGCCCCGGTTCAGACCGGCCCGGCCGCCCGTGCGGAACCGGCCCTTCGAACACCTCCCCGACCTCGGGCACTCGATGGTCCTCAGCTTCGACGACGGCCCCGACCCGCTCTACACCCCGCACATCCTGGCCACCCTGCGCAAGCACCGGGTCCGCGCGATGTTCTTCGTCTGCGGCGAGATGGCCGAGGGCAACCCGGACCTGCTGCGCGAGATGGCCGACGACGGGCACGTGGTGGGCAACCACTCCTGGTCCCACCCGCTGATCCCGAAGCTCTCCCGCGCCGCGATCCGCGACGAGCTGGGGCGTACCAGCGAGGCGGTGGACCGGACGCTCGGGGGCCCGCCGCTGTGGTACCGCGCCCCCTATGGGGCGTGGAACCGCAACTCCTTCGAGATCGGGGCCGAATTGGGCATGGAGCCCATGGCCTGGACCGTGGACACGCTCGACTGGAGGACGCCGGGGACCGGCGTGATCGTGCGGCGGGTGCTGGACGGCGCGGCCCCCGGCGTCGTCGTCCTCTCGCACGACGCGGGCGGCGACCGCTCGCAGAGCGTCGCGGCCCTGCGCCGCTACCTGCCCCGGCTGCTGGAGAGCGGTTACCGCATCACGGTGCCCCACCGCGTCTAGGGCGTGTTTCGAAAGTCCCGCCTGTTCGGCGACGCCCGGCACGCACGCTCGCCGCGTTGTCGGGACCACCCCGATACATCCGGTATCGGGGCGGCCCCCCGCCTTGCGATCGCACGCACCGGACGCCGCCGAGCCCGCCCTCCAGGCGGACGGCGCTACTTTCGAAACACACCCAGAGCGGACCGGCGTGGCGCGCGCGACGGCGCCCCCGACAGGACCGGCGCCGGCGTGATCGCCGGGGGCGCGGCCGTGCGGGGGCGCGGCGTCCGTCGCCGCCGGGTCAGCGGGTGCCGACGAGCCGGGCGAAGACCACCACGTTGCCGTCGTAGCCGTCCGCCTTCGTGTAACCCCCGCCGCAGGTGATGACCCGCAGCTCCGCGTGGCCGGTGTCGCCGTAGACCCGGGGCCCGGGGAAGTCGTTCTTGGAGAAGACCTCGACCCCGTACACCTCGAAGATCCCGACCCGGCCGTCGTACCGGGTGACCTCGACGCGGTGCCCCTTGCGGAGCGAGCCGAGACCGTAGAAGACGGCGGGCCCGGAGTTGTTGTCGACATGGCCGACGACGACGGCGGTGCCGCGCTGACCGGGGGCGATGCCGTTCTGGTACCAGCCGGCGAGGTTGGGGTCCTCGGCGGGCGGGGCCTCGATCCAGCCGGCGGCGTCCAGGTTGACGTCGATGATCGGGGCGTCCACGTCGATGGAGGAGATCTTCACCCGGGAGGCCGGTGCGTACGGCAGCGGCTGTACCGGCTCGCCCTCCACCGGCGGTCCCGCGGCGTCCTTGTCCAGGTCGAGCGAGGCGGCGGCGGCGGGCTGGGGCGGTCCCGCGTCGCCGAACTCCGTCCCGTTGCGCATGAGGGCGAGGCCGCTGAGCAGCACCAGGGCGATCGCCCCCCAGGGCACACGTCTGGTCCGCTCGCCACCGGCGTAGTCCCGGCCCATGGTTCTCCCTTCGTCGCGACGCTGTGAACGTTAAGGGCGGGGCGCGGGAGCGGCGATCGGAGAGGGGCGAACGGGTGGCGGGGGCGCCCGGGGCGGTGCCGGGTGCTGCCCATCGGAGTAATGAACAGATAAAAATCCTGACGGCTCGTGACCTGCGAATCCGTCAGGTTCAGGGGGCTCCGCGCGGCGTGTCGCGTCACCGGGGTGGCGCAACGCCGAAGTGCGACTCCCCGGCCTACTGGTGAGTGTTCGTCATGGGAGGCGTTCACGTCGATCCATCCCCGGGGGAGCAGCCCCTGGGGGCGTTTCCCGCTGGAGGTTCACACGATGCGTGCTTCACGCGCTCTCGCGGTCACCGCGACCGCCTTCGCGGCTGTCGGGCTGGCGGCCCCCATGGCCGCCGCCACCAACGGTCCGAGCAACATCACCGTCAACCCGTACTCGGTCCACCAGGGCGCGACCATGAAGGTCACCGCGCAGGGCTGCGGGCACGGCGGCAAGGTCTGGTCGAACGCGTTCCCGACGACCGAACTCTCCGCAGGCGGCACGGGATACGCCACGGCGCACATCCGTCACAACGCCACGCCGGGGCACTACAACCTCTCGGTGAAGTGCAACGACAACAGCCGGGTGGAGACGCACAAGTTCACCGTGCTCGCCGGCAACGGCGCCCAGGGCGGGCTCGGCGGCTCGATGGGCCCGAGCTCCGTGGAGATGCAGGTCGGCGGCGGTCTGGTGGCCGCCGCCGCGGTCGGCGGCGCGGTCTTCCTCGTCCGTCGGCGGCGGACGGGCCATGCGGCGTTCTAGGGTGTCGAACCTCCTGCCCGGCCCGATACGCCCGTCGCCCCGAGTCCTGGATCAGGACCCGGGGCGACTGCCGTACGCCGCATGAGCGCGGTCAGTGGCGGCGGTCGGCGGCGCGGCGGCGCGCGAAGTAGAGGGCGCCCGAGGCCGCCGCGGCCACCAGGGCCGCTCCCGCGGCGATCTCCAGCGTGTCGGTGGAGGCGGCGCTGCCGCCGAGGCCGCCGCGCACCCCGCCCGGCACGAGCGCCGTCGAACTGGCGGTGGGGACCGTGGTGGGCCTCGTGGTCGGGGTGGGGGTGCTCGTGGCGCCGCCGGTGATCGTCAGGTTGACGTTCCGGGAGGTGCCGGTGGAGCCGCACGAGAACGTCACGGCGTAGACGGCGCCCCGGCGGGCGTCGGTGTCGACGGTGGCGGAGCCCGTCGTGCTGCCGCTGGGGATCACGGTCGTGTCGAAGACGCCCGAGCTGACGGTCGTCTCGCCCGTGCACCCGCCGGAACCGAGCGTCACCCGGCCGCCCGGTGCGATGACCGAGGGCGTGATGGTCGGGTTGAACGTGCTGGAAGCCCCGTCCGGCGCGGCGAAGGCGGCGGACGGGGCGATCAGCGCCAGGGCGCCGGCGCCGAGCAGGGCGAGCGGTGCGACACGTATCGCGCGCATGGTGGATCCTCCGGGTTCCCCGAGGGGCAGCTGCGGAACGAATTTCCACATAGCAGGAAAAATGCACCTCGATGCCCGACACGCTAAGAGGGGTCTCCCCGGCCCGCGATCGGGGTCCGGCGAATGGGGCAGCGGGGTCCCCCGGCCGGCCCACCCGCCGACTCCGCCCTCCGGGGACCGCACCTGTTCACCGGACCCGCCCGCCGTGCTCTCTCCGGGCCTGTTCGCCGCGCTCGTCCCGGGCCCGTTCGCCGCGCTCGCCCGTCACCCCATGGAGCCGTCCTCAGTCGGCGACCCCCGGAAACATGGCGAGGAACGGCTCCGCGGTGGCCGAGATGCCCCGGCCGAAGGGCGCGTCGAAGTCCCAGATGAGGAAGAGCAGGAAAGCGATGAGGGCGCTGAACAGGCCCGCCAGGAGCAGTTCGCGGAACGTTCTGCGGATCTGCAGCGTGAAGACCAGCCCCACCGTCACCAGGGCCCCGATGATCAGCCCGAACCAGACCACCCCGGGCATCGTCGCCCCGGCGTTCTGCCCCCGCGAGCTGCGGGCGTCGTCCGCCGCCGCCACCTGGTCGACCAGCGGCTGGTACGCCTGCCCCTCGTGGTCGTTCTGCGGTACGTAGTCGGTCACGTCCGCCCGTACCTTGGCCAGCAGTTCGGTGCCGTGCTCGGTGAGCGTGTGCTGTTCGGACATCACCTTCCACTCGTCGTGGACCACATGGCCGACATAGGCGTCCACGTCCGCCCGGATGCGGTCGCGGACCTCCGCCGGGTAGACCGAAGCCCGCTCCCGCACCTCGTGCAGCGCCTGCGCCTCGATGCGCACGGACTCCTGGGCGGCACTGCGGCCCTCCCAGACGCCCGCGATGGCGAGGCCCAGGACGATCGCGTAGACCACGCCGATCATCATCGTCATGTACTCGATGACGTCAGGTGTCTCGGACGGGTCGTCGTCCTCCCCGATCCGCCGGTTGTTCAGGACGGCGATGGTGAGGACCACCGCGCAGGCGGAGGCCATGGCAATGCTCAGGACGAGCCATTCGGACATGCGTCTCTCCAGGTCAGCGGGATGATCGCGGGCGCAGTACGGCGACGGCGAACACCGCCGGGGCGGTGATGAGCAGCGTCAGGGAGACCAGCGACGGCCCGCTCCTCGGCTGCTTGCGGACGGTTTTGCGGTACGTGGGCAGGGCGACGGCCCGGGGCGACGGCGGCCCGGTCCGCGCCGGGGGCTCCGGCGCGGGCGAGGGTTTCGGCGGGGGAGCCGGGGCCGGCGGTACCGGTCGTGCCGGTGGCGGGGGAGGAGAGGGCGACGGGGGTGGCGGAGGCGGCGGTTCGGCGGCCACCGGCGGCGGTGGATCGGGAGACGGGGGAGCGGGAGGCGGCGGCGAGGGCTTCGGCGGCGGAGGCAGGGGCTTCGGCGGTGGAGGGGGTGGAGACGGAGGAGGCGGGGGTGGCGGAGGTGTGGGCGGGGGCGGTGTGGGCGGTGGCGGGGTGGGGACCGGATCGCAGTCCCCGCTCCCCGCCACCGCGACCGCCGTAATGCCGCCGTCCTGCCCGACCGTGGCCACCGCGCAGCTGTCGGCGGCGGCCGGCAGCGGTACGGCTGTCAGCCAGAGGAGTGCGGCGACCGTCGAGAGCCGCGCGATGCGTGATCCGTGCACGACGGGCAGCATGAACCGTGAAACCGGACGACACGCCGTTCGAGTGGGTGATTCGCCCGATCGTGCGGTTATTGGGTCATTCGTGTTTACGTGGCGGTCCCGGGGCCTCCCGGTGTTTTCGGGACTTTCTTCGAACAAGGCTGACGGCGGCCCCGTCGACTCCCCGCCCCCCCGGGGGGCCTGCGCGGGCCGGCCCCTCAGAGCCGACGGAGCGGCCGGGGCCGAACCGGTCGCCCCCGCCGGGCTTTCGGTCCGAGACGCCCCGGAACGCGGCGACATCGGGGGTGCGGCACGGGCATGACGGTTTACCGGTTCACCGAGGGTTCCCGCCCATGAAGACCGCGTGCAGAGGTGGCTGTTCCAGGAAGTGGCCGGTAGTTGCTCTCGTGGCCAGAAATGCGGTCGTCGGAGTGGGGTGGGAGGGATACGTCGCTTTCGGCCGCCCCCGGTGTCGAGCGGCGGGCCGTCGACTGCCGGCCTCTCTCCCCCTTCGGGTGCGGCGAGAAACCCGGCGACGCCCACGGGCGGTGCGTCGCCGGAACCGGGTGCGCCGTTTTCCCGGATGCGGAACTCCTCGGAGCTCCGGAGTAATCCCGGGTCCCGGCGGACCGCCGTCCAGGATCCCCAAGTGCCCCCGGGCCACCGCCGAACCGCCGCCCAGGAGCCCCAAGTGGCCCCGGACCACCGGCAAACGGCCTTTGGAGTGCCGGTCCGTCGCCGTCCGTATACGCGCAGCGACGGGTGGGCGGGAGATGCCACCGGAGTGTGACCAATAACGGATCGCGAATTTCCGTTTCCACTCGCTCTCCTGGTGGACGATCAGTAGCCTCTGGTCAACACTGACCATGAACATGGCCGGATCGCCGTGGCGACTTGTTGGAGACATCGATGGAGCGTCCCGCCTGGGCACCGCAGGGCATTGACCTTTCGGTGCCGAGCGTGTCTCGCATGTACGACTTCTATCTGGGCGGATCGCACAATTTCGAGGTGGACCGGGAAGCCGCGCGCAAGGCCATGGAGTTCCTTCCGGGCCTTCCCAAGATCATGCAGGCCAATCGCGCCTTTATGCGCCGGGCCGTCCGCTATGCCGTCGATTCGGGCATCGACCAGTTCCTGGACATCGGCTCCGGCATCCCGACGTTCGGCAACGTCCACGAGGTCGCCCAGGCCGCCGACCCCGACGCCAAGGTGGTCTACGTCGACCACGACCCCGTCGCCGTGGCCCACAGCCAGGCCGTCCTCGACGGCGACGACCGCGCGGTCATCGCCGCCGCCGACCTGCGCCGCCCCAAGGAGATCCTGGACCACCCGGAGATCACCGGCCTGCTCGACCTCGACCGCCCGGTGGCCCTGCTGCTGGTCGCGGTGCTCCACTTCATCGAGGACGCGGACGACCCGCGCGGGGCGGTCGCCGAACTGCGCGAGGCACTGGCCCCCGGCAGCCTGATCGTCCTGACCCACGCCTCGTACGAGGGCATCCCGCGCTCCAGGGAGGAGGCGGCCGGCACGGTCGGCGTCTACGAGGACATCCGCAACCCGCTGGTCATGCGCTCGCGCGAGGAGATCGGCGAGTTCTTCGAGGGCTGCACGATGGTCGAGCCGGGACTCGTGGCGATGCCCGAATGGCGGCCCGACACCCCGCAGTCGCCGGCCCAGGAGGACCCGTACGCCTTCTCGGGCTTCGCAGGGGTCGGGCGCAAGGCGTGAGCATCCCCGCCCAGGCGTCCGGAGAGCAGGACGCGGAGCCCGACGGTCCGGAGGGCCGGCTCCGGAGATTCGCCAGGATCTGGAGCCGCGCCATCTTCCCCCTGACGGCCACCTCCCTCACCCGGCCCGAGTTCGAACAGCATCTGCTGCCCCTGGCACGCGAGCTGAACGGCATCCTGCACGCCCACCCCTTCGACGCCTCGCCCGCGCAACGCGTCGGCGCGGCCCTCGTCGAGGCGCACTGCACCGACCCGGACGCCCTCAGCTCCACGCTCGGCGTCGTCGACTCCTACCTCGTCCTCTACTGCGGCGGCAACGGGCCCGGTGCGCTGTCCACCGAGGACGGCCGGGCCCGCTGCGCCCGCATCCAGCACACCCTCGCCGCCGGATTCACCGCCGCCCTGCGCGAGCGCACGCTCGCCGAGCAGGAGGCCATCGCCCGCTCGGCGCTGACGGCCCGTTCGCAAGCCGAGCAGGCCCTGCACGCTACCCAGGCACGGTTCCGCGCGGTCTTCAAGGACGCGGCCATCGGCATCGGCATCGCCGACCTGGACGGCAACATCCTGGAGATCAACGACACGCTCACCAAGATGTTCGGCGGGCTGGAGCACCACGTCCGCAGCCACAAGGTGAACGAGTGGGTCCACCCCGAGGACTCGCCCCTGGTGTGGCGGTACTACGACGAACTGGTCCGCGGCGAACGCGAGCACTACCGGGTCGAGAAGGCGTACTACCGCAACGACGGCACCGTCCTGTGGACCAACCTCACCGTCTCGCTGCTGCGGGACTCCGAGGGACGGCCCGAGTACCAGCTCGCGCTGATGGAGGACACCACCGAGCGGCGGCTGCTGAACCTGCGGCTCCGCTACGAGGCCACGCACGACGCGCTCACCGGGCTGCCCAACCGGACCCTGTTCTTCGAGCGCCTGGAGAAGGCCCTCACCGCACGGGAGGGCGTCGGCTTCGGCCTCTGCTACCTGGACCTCGACGGTTTCAAGGCCATCAACGACAGTCTCGGCCACGCCGCCGGCGACCGCCTCCTGGTCGAGGTCGCGGACCGGCTCCAGAGCTGCGCCACCGCCCCCGGCGAGATGGTCGCCCGGCTCGGCGGCGACGAGTTCGTCGCCCTGACCACCGGCCCGAACACCGCCGAGGAGGTGCACGAACTGGCGGGCCGCATCCTGAACGCGCTCGCCACCCCCATGCGCATCGACGGCCGCGAGCTGACCGTCCGCGGCTCGATCGGCATCGTGGAAG
Source organism: Streptomyces sp. CB02366 (assembly GCF_001905905.1). GTDB lineage: Bacteria > Actinomycetota > Actinomycetes > Streptomycetales > Streptomycetaceae > Streptomyces. The sequence goes on along the minus strand of NZ_LIVT01000008.1, from coordinate 207,729 downwards.
GCCCCTCCGGGGAGCGCAGCGCCGCCGAGGTGCTGCGCAGTGCCGACATCACGATGTACCGGGCCAAGGCGGCGGGCGGCAACCGCTTCCAGCTCGCCGACGCGGAGGCCGACGCCCGCGCCATCACCCGGCACGGGCTGACCACCGCCCTCCCGGCCGCCCTGGACCGGGGCGAGTTCTTCATCGAGTACCAGCCGCTCGTCCACCTCGGCGACGGCACGGTGCACGGCGCCGAGGCCCTCGTCCGGTGGTGCCACCCGCAGCACGGGGTGCTCGGCCCCGACCGGTTCATCCCGCTCGCCGAGCACACCGGGCTCATCGTGCCGCTCGGCCGGTGGGTACTGGAGGAGTCCGTGCGCCAGGCGAACTTCTGGCAGGAGCGGCACAGCGACGGCGGCCCGCTGCGGATCAACGTCAACCTCTCCCCGACCCAGCTGCACCACCCGCGGCTGGTCGCGGAGACGGTCGACGTGCTGGAGCGTTCCGGTCTGGAGCCGGGCGCGCTCTGCCTGGAGGTGACCGAGTCGGCCCTCATCGGCGCCGACGACGATCTCCTCAAACCGCTGTGCCAGCTCGCGGAGATGGGCGTCGACATCGCGCTCGACGACTTCGGCACCGGATACTCGAACCTCGCGAACCTGCGCAGACTGCCGGTGAGCGTGCTCAAGCTGGACCGCTCCTTCACCCGGGGCATGCAGCAGCACCCGGCGGACCCGGTCGACCTGAAGATCGTCGAGGGCATCGTGTCGCTGGCCCACAGCCTGGAGCTGGCCGTCACGGTGGAGGGCGTGGAGACGGGCGCCCAGGCGGAGCAGCTGCGGGCGCTGGGCTGCGACACCGCCCAGGGCTGGTACTACGCCCGCCCCGGCGCACCGGACCGCATCCACTCCCTGCTGCTGGCGGACGCGGTCTGAACCCGGCCGGGGCCCTCGCGCCCCGGCCGGTCAGCCGGAGGCCGGACGGTGCTCCAGCAGCATCCGCTGGAGTTCGCGCGCGGCCCGGGGCGGGTCCACGTCGCTGCGGTGCGCCAGGGCGATCGTGCGCCGCAGCCCCTCGCCCGCCAACCGGGTCCGGCGCAGGTCGTGCCCCGCCCGGGCGGCTGCCATGCTCGGCACCACGGCGATGCCGAGCCCCGCCCGTACGAAACCGAGCACCGCGTCCATCTCGCCGCCCTCGACGGTGAACGAGGGCTCGAAGCCCTCCGCGCGGCACGCGGCGAGCGTCAGCTCCCGCAGGTTGTACCCGTGCCGGAACATCACCAGCGGCGCCCCCTCCAGGTCCGCGATCCGGATCGGGCCGCCCCGCCCCGGGGGTGGCTCCGTCGACGCCGACACCACCACCAGGTCCTCCCGCAGCAGCTCCACCGTGGTCAGCGCTGGGGAGGCGGCCGGCAGGGGCAGCACCACCAGCGCCAGGTCGAGCGCCCCCCGCGCCAGCTGGCGTACCAGGTCGTGCGAGCCGCCCTCCTCCAGCAGCAGCCGTACCCCCGGGTGCCGGTCGTGGAAGGCGCGCAGCACATCCGGCAGCAGTCCGGTGCACAGGCTGGGCGTGGCGCCCAGCCGCACTCGCCCGCTGCGCAGCGACACCACCTCCTGGACCTCCTGGCGCGCGGTCTCCGCGTCGGCGAGGATGCGCCGGGCCAGCGGCAGCAGCGCCTCGCCCGCGTCGGTGAGGGTGATGTTGCCCCGGGCGCGGCTGAACAGGTCCGCGCCCAACTCCGTCTCCAGCGACCTGATCTGCTGGGAGAGCGAGGGCTGCGACACGTGCACCGCCTCGGCGGCCCGGGTGAAGTGCCTGGTCTCGGCGACGGCCACGAAATAGGTGAGCTGCTGGAAGTGCACGAGCCGACGATACCGTGGGTCGATAGCCTCTGCCTATGGAGATCAGCCAGACCATGTCTTGGACTGATCGGCACCCCGCCCCCTACGGTCGTGTGCATGGCATTGGCAACGCGGACGGACCGACGGCCGTCGATGACGCGTACGCTCTGGAACTCGACCGTCGGCAAGAAGACGATCATGGCCGTGACCGGTCTGGTCATGCTCGGATACCTCGTCGCCCACATGGCGGGCAACCTGAAGATCTTCTTCGGGCCCGGCGAGTTCGACGGCTACGCCCACTGGCTGCGCACCATGGGCGCCCCCGTCCTGCATCACGAGTGGGCGCTCTGGATCGTCCGGACGGGGCTCGTCGCCGCCGTCGTGCTGCACGGCGTCTGCGCGTACCAGCTCAGCCGGCGCGATATCCGGGCACGCCCGGCCAAGTACGTCCACCAGAAGCCCCGCGCGAGCTACGCCACCCGGACCATGCGCTGGGGCGGGGTCATCCTCGCGCTCTTCATCGTCTGGCACATCCTCGACCTGACCACCGGCACCGTGCACCCGGGCTTCGAGGCCGGGCGCCCGTACCGGAACGTCGTCGACACCTTCTCGACCTGGTACGGCAACGCGATCTACATCGTCGCGGTGCTCGCCCTGGGCCTGCACGTCCGGCACGGGTTCTGGAGCGCCGCGCAGACCCTGGGCGTCGGCAACGCGACCCGCGACCGCATCCTGAAGACCCTCGCCGACCTCCTCGCGGCGGTGCTGACGGTGGGCTTCGTCTCCGTACCCGTCGCCGTCATGACCGGAGTGGTGAGCTGACATGCCCGACTACACGCAGTACCGCACGGGCGAGCCCGTCGTCGACACGAAGGCCCCCGCGGGCCCGGTCCACGAACGCTGGGACACCCGCCGCTTCCAGGCGAAGCTCGTGAACCCAGCCAACCGGCGCAAACACACCGTCATCGTCGTCGGCACCGGGCTGGCCGGCGGCGCGGCCGGCGCCACGCTCGCCGAACAGGGCTACCACGTCGTCCAGTTCTGCTTCCAGGACTCGCCCCGCCGTGCCCACTCGGTGGCCGCCCAGGGCGGCATCAACGCCGCGAAGAACTACCGCAACGACGGCGACTCCGTCCACCGGCTGTTCTACGACACCGTCAAGGGCGGCGACTTCCGCGCCCGGGAGTCCAACGTCCACCGGCTCGCCCAGATCTCCGTCGAGATCATCGACCAGTGCGTCGCCCAGGGCGTCCCCTTCGCCCGCGAGTACGGCGGCCTCCTCGACAACCGCTCCTTCGGCGGCGTCCAGGTCTCCCGTACGTTCTACGCGCGCGGCCAGACCGGACAGCAGCTCCTCCTCGGCGCGTACCAGGCGCTGTCCCGGCAGATCGCCGCGGGCGGCGTCGAACTCCACGCCCGCACCGAGATGCTGGACCTGATCGTGGTCGACGGAAAGGCGCGCGGCATCGTCGCCCGCGACCTCGTCACCGGGAAGATCGACACCTACTTCGCCGACGCGGTCGTCCTCGCCACCGGCGGCTACGGCAACGTCTTCTACCTGTCGACCAACGCCATGAACTCCAACGCCACCGCGATCTGGCGGGCCCACCGCCGCGGCGCGTACTTCGCCAACCCCTGCTTCACCCAGATCCACCCCACCTGCATCCCGCGCACCGGCGACCACCAGTCCAAGCTGACCCTGATGAGCGAGTCGCTCCGCAACGACGGCCGCATCTGGGTTCCCAAGGCCAAAGGCGACACCCGCCCCGCCGATCAGATCCCCGAGGACGAGCGCGACTACTACCTGGAGCGCGTCTACCCCTCCTTCGGCAACCTGGTGCCCCGCGACATCGCCTCCCGCGCCGCCAAGAACGTCTGCGACGAGGGGCGCGGCGTCGGCCCCGGCGGGCAGGGCGTCTACCTCGACTTCGCGGAGGCCATCGACCGGATGGGTCGCAAGGCGGTGGAGGCGAAGTACGGCAACCTCTTCGACATGTACCAGCGGATCACCGACGAGGACCCGTACACGGTCCCGATGCGGATCTACCCCGCCGTGCACTACACGATGGGCGGCCTCTGGGTCGACTACGACCTCCAGACCACCGTTCCCGGCCTCTTCGCCATCGGCGAGGCCAACTTCTCCGACCACGGGGCCAACCGGCTCGGGGCCTCCGCCCTGATGCAGGGCCTCGCCGACGGCTACTTCGTCCTGCCGTCCACCATCAACGACTACCTCGCCCGCAACCCGCACACCGAGGACGTCGACGCCGCACACCCCGCCGTCGCCGAGGCGGTGGCGGAGACCGAGGACCGGCTCCACCTGCTGCTCTCCGTCGACGGCGACCGCACCCCCGACTCCTTCCACCGCGAGATCGGTGAACTCATGTGGGAGTACTGCGGAATGGCCCGCACCGAGGACGGCCTGCGCAAGGCGCTCGCGAAGATCCCCGGCATCCGCGAGGAGTTCTGGCGGCGCATCAAGGTCCCCGGCACCGGCGAGCAGTTCAACCAGTCGCTGGAGAAGGCGAACCGCGTCGTCGACTACCTGGAACTCGCCGAGCTGATGTGCCTCGACGCCCTCCACCGCGCCGAGTCCTGCGGCGGCCACTTCCGCGAGGAGTCCCAGACCCCGGACGGCGAGGCCGAACGCCGCGACGAGGAGTTCTCCTACGCCGCCGCCTGGGAGTTCACCGCCACCGGCGACGCCCCCGTCCTGCACAAGGAAGACCTCGTCTTCGAGTACGTCCACCCCACCCAGCGGAGCTACGCATGAAGCTCACCCTGCGCGTCTGGCGTCAGAAGGACGCCGCCACACCCGGCGCCATGGCCACCTACGAAGTCGACGGCATCTCCGCCGACATGTCGTTCCTGGAGATGCTCGACACCCTCAACGAGGAACTCGCCCTCGCCGGGGAGGAACCCGTCGCCTTCGACCACGACTGCCGCGAGGGCATCTGCGGCGCGTGCAGTCTCGTCATCAACGGCGACGCCCACGGCCCGGAGCGCACCACCACCTGCCAGCTCCACATGCGGTCGTTCTCCGACGGCGACACGATCGACATCGAACCCTGGCGGGCCTCCGCCTTCCCGGTCATCAAGGACCTGGTCGTGGACCGCTCCTCGTTCGACCGGATCATCCAGGCCGGCGGCTACATCTCCGCCCCCACCGGCACCGCCCCGGACGCCCACGCGACCCCGGTGCCCAAGCCCGACGCCGACTTCGCCTTCGAGCACGCCGAGTGCATCGGCTGCGGCGCCTGCGTCGCCGCCTGCCCCAACGGCTCGGCGATGCTGTTCACCTCGGCCAAGGTCAACCACCTGAACGTCCTTCCGCAGGGCGCGCCGGAGCGCGAGACCCGCGTCCTGGACATGGTGGCCCGGATGGACGAGGAGGGGTTCGGCGGCTGCACCCTGGCCGGCGAGTGCGCCACCGCCTGCCCCAAGGGCATCCCGCTGCCGTCGATCGCCGCGATGAACAAGGAGTGGCTGCGGGCCGCCCGCAAGGTCCGCCGCTGACGCGGAAGCCGATCCGTCGCGTTCCCGGCCCCGGCCCGGCTGGAGCCGGGAACGCGACGGTCAGCGGCGCAACGCCTTCGCGAGGTACGGCGCCGTACGGCTTCCCGCGGTGGCCGCCACCTCCTCGGGCGTGCCGGCCGCGACGATCCGCCCGCCCCGGTCCCCGCCCTCGGGACCCATGTCCACCACGTGGTCCGCGCCCGCCACCACGGCCATGTCGTGCTCCACGACCACCACGGTGTTCCCCGCGTCGACCAACGAGTGCAACTGCCGCATCAGCACCTCCACATCGGCCGGATGCAGCCCGGTCGTCGGCTCGTCCAGCAGATACAGCGTGTGCCCCCGCCGGGCGCGCTGGAGCTCCGCCGCCAGCTTGATGCGCTGCGCCTCGCCGCCCGACAGCTCCGTGGCCGGCTGCCCCAGCCGCAGGTAGCCGAGCCCCACGTCCAGCAGGGTCCGCAGCGGACGTTCGGCGGCAGGCGTACCGGAGAAGAACTCCGCCGCCGACTCCACGGTCAGGTCGAGGACCTGGGCGATCGTCAGCCCCTCCAGGGCGACCTCCAGGGTCTCCGGGTTGTACCGCGCGCCGTGGCAGTCCGGGCACGGCGTGTACGTGCTCGGCAGGAACAGCAGCTCCACCGAGACGAAGCCCTCGCCCTGGCAGGTCTCGCACCGCCCGCCGCTCACGTTGAACGAGAACCGCCCTGCCGTGTACCCCCGCTCCCGCGCCGTCTCCGTCCGCGCGAACAGCTTGCGCACGGCGTCGAACAGGCCGGTGTACGTGGCCAGATTGGACCGGGGCGTGCGGCCGATGGGCTTCTGGTCCACCTGGACGAGCCGGTCCACCGCCTCCAGACCGGTCGCCGTCGCGCGGTACAGGTCGCCCGTCCCGGGCTCCTCGCCCGCCTGCCGGTCGGCCAGCACCCCGGCGAGCACCTGGCCCACCAGCGTCGACTTGCCCGAACCGGAGACACCGGTCACCGCCGTGAACACCCCGAGCGGGAACGCCGCGTCGACGCCCCGCACATTGTGCCGCTCCACCCCGGTGAGCCGGATCCACCCCGAGGGCGTCCGCTTCCGCCGCAGGGGCTTGTCCGGCTCCTCCCCGGGGAAGAGGAAGCGGCGCGTCGCCGACTCCGGGACCAGGGCCAGCCCCTCGGGCGGCCCGCTGTGCAGCACCCGCCCCCCGTGCTCCCCGGCCAGCGGGCCCACGTCCACCAGCCAGTCGGCCCGCCGCACCACGTCCATCTGGTGCTCCACCACGAAGACCGAGTTCCCGGCCTCCTTCAGCCGGCCCAGCACGCCGAGCAGCGCCTCGGTGTCCGCCGGGTGCAGCCCGGCCGACGGCTCGTCCAGGACGTAGACGACGCCGAACAGGCCCGACCGCAGCTGGGTGGCCATCCGCAGCCGTTGCAGCTCGCCCGAGGAGAGCGTCGGAGCCGTCCGGTCCAGGCTCAGATAGCCCAGTCCCAGCTCCGTCACCGTCCCGATCCGCGCCAGCAGATCAGCGGTCAGCACCCGGGCCGTCTCCTCGCCCCCGGCCTCCGCCAGCACCCCGGCCAACGCCGACAGCGGCATTCCGGCCAGTTCCGCGATGGTACGCCCCGCGAACGTCACCGCCATCGCCTCCGGCCGCAGCCGGCTACCGCCGCACACCGGACACGGGACACTGGTCAGGAAGCGCTCCGCCTTCGCCCGCAGGGACCGGCTCCTGGTGTCGGCGAAGGTGTGCAGCACATAGCGCCGGGCGCTCATGTACGTGCCCTGGTAAGGGCGTTGGATCCGCCCGGCCTCCCGCACCGGATGCACCGTGACCACCGGCTGCTCGTCGGTGAACAGGATCCACTCCCGGTCCTCCGCGTCCAGCTCGCGCCACGGCCGGTCCACGTCGTACCCGAGGGCGTCCAGTACGTCCCGCAGGTTCTTGCCCTGCCAGGCGCCCGGCCAGGCGGCGACGGCCCCCTCGCGGATCGACAGGGAGGGGTCGGGGACGAGCAGCCCCTCGTCCGTCCGGTGGATCCGCCCGAGCCCGTGGCACTCCGGGCACGCCCCCGCCGCCGTGTTGGGCGAGAAGGAGTCGGAGTCCAGCCGCTCGGCCCCCGGCGGATAGTCGCCCGCACGGGAGAAGAGCATGCGCAGCGAGTTGGAGAGGGTGGTCACCGTCCCCACCGACGACCGGGCCCCCGGGGCCGAGCGCCGTTGCTCCAGCGAGACGGCGGGCGGCAGCCCGGTGATCTCCCCGACGGCGGGCGCGCCCACCTGGTGGATCAGCCGTCGTGCGTAGGGGGCGACGGACTCGAAGTAGCGCCGCTGCGCCTCCGCGTAGATGGTCCCGAAGGCCAGCGAGGACTTCCCGGACCCCGACACGCCCGTGAAGACGGTCAGGGTGTCGCGCGGGATGTCCACCCGCACGTCCTTGAGGTTGTGCTCGCGGGCGCCGCGCACCCGGACGTACGGATCGTGAGGGGAGGGCATAGGGCTCGGCTCCGTACAGGTGGGGTCTGACGCCTGAAGGGACAAACAGTTCGATTCTAGGCGTCGGCGCCGGTAGGGGCCCTGCGGGGCCGAGCCGAGGCCGGCGTCCGGCCACCGGGCCCCGCCTCTATCGGGCGTCGGCGCGCGGGTGCGGGGCCGGCCCCGCACCCGCGGTCCGGCAAGCGGGCGATCCTGGCGAGTCCGCGCAGCGATTCCACCAGCGCCTCGCGGTCGTACGTGCTGGTGGTGACGAGCACTTCGTCCGCCCCCGTCTCCTCGATCGCGCGCTCCAACTGCGCGGCCACCTGCTCCTCGGTGCCGTGGACGTGCCCGTCGAGCCCCCGTTCGTACAGCGCCCGCTCCTTGGCCGTCATGGCGAGGGCCTCGACGCGCTCGGCCGGGGCCAGCGGAGGGAACTCCCCGTGCGTACGGGAGTACGCCATGGCCCACGCCTCCGGTACGAGCAGCCGGCGGGCCGCCTCCTCGGTGGCCGCGACCGCCACCGTGCCGGCCACGATCACCTCGGGCCGCTCGGCGCGGGCGGAGGGGCGGAAGTCGCGGCGGTAGACCTCGACGGCGCGCAGCACCTTGTCCCGGCCGCGCAGATCGCCGATGACGAGGGGCAGCCCGGCGGCCGCGGCGACCGCCGCGCCCTCCCCGACCGCCAGGACGTACGCGGGGATGTCCAGGCCCTCCGCCGGACGGGCGTGCACCCGGGGGTGGGCCCGTTGGGAGCCGTCGATCCAGCCGAGCAGTTCCGCGAGACGCCCGGGGAAGTCCTCGGCGTCCTCCTTGCCGTGGCCGAGCGCCCGGCGGACGCCCTCGGTGAACCCCACCGAGCGGCCGAGCCCCATGTCGATCCGGCCGGGGAAGAGGGAGGCGAGCACCCCGAACTGCTCGGCGACGACCAGCGGCCGGTGGTTGGGCAGCATCACCCCGCCGGTGCCGACGCGGATGGCGGAGGTCGCGGCGGCGACGGCGGCGGCCAGCACGGTCGGCGCGGACCCCGCGACCCCCGGCACGCCGTGGTGCTCGGAGACCCAGAAGCGGTGGAAACCGAGCGCCTCCGCCTCCCGGGCCAGTTCCACGGTGTCCCGCAGCGCCCGGGAGGCGTCGTGGCCCTCACGGGTGCGGGAGCGGTCCAGGACGGAGAAGCGGGTCGAGGCGATCAGCGCGTTCACGCTCTCTTCAACACCGCAGCCCGCCCAGGATTCCCGCGGGCGGGCTTCCTAAGCTGGGGGAGTGGACGACGACGCACGGCCGCTGGCCGTATTCGACCTGGACGGCACGCTCGCGGACACCGCGCACCGGCAGCACTTCCTGGAGGGCCCGCGGCGCGACTGGGCCGGCTTCTTCGCGGCGGCCCCGGACGACCCGCCGCTCCCGGAGGGCGTACGGATGGCGCACGCGAGCGCCGAGGAGTGCGCGATCGTCTATCTGACCGGACGGCCCGAGCGGTGCCGCCGCGACACCCTGCGCTGGCTGAGCCGTCAGGGCCTGCCCGAGGGCGAACTGCTCATGCGGCGCAACGACGACCGGCGCCCCGCGCGCCGGACGAAGCTGGACGTCCTGAAGCGGTTGGGGCGCTCGGGGCGGGTGCGGGTGCTGGTGGACGACGACGAACTGGTCTGCGATGCGGCCGAAGTGGCCGGATTTTCCGTGGTCCGGGCCCGCTGGGCCGACCCGTCGGCCGTGTTGAAGGACGCCCAGGAGCGGGAGGGCCGTACCTGATCAGGCGTTCATGAGGAGATCAGGCGTTCTCGTCGAGGCGGAAGCCCACCTTCAGACCGACCTGATAGTGCGCGATTCGGCCATCCTCGATATGTCCGCGAACTTGGTTGATTTCGAACCAATCGAGATTGTGCAACGTTTCCGCCGCTCTCGCGACGCCGTTCCGGATCGCTTCGTCGATGCCCTCCTGGGAGGTTCCTACGATTTCGGTGACCCGATAGGTGTGATTTGACATGATTTATCTCCTCTCCTGTGACCACGTTGCATCAATTCGTGGTGTCCCGCGAGGGCAGAGATCGGATGAAATCCGAACAGGTACGCACCTTGACCTCCCGAATGGTCCATACCAAAATTCAGCCAACCACCCGTGCGAGCGACGCCCGCAATCCCCCACACCGGGTCGTGATTCCGTAGTGCCGTTTCGCAGAAGGTGACCACGTGAAGAACCGCATACTGGCCGGCGCCATCGCGCTTGTCTCATCCGTCGCACTCGGCGGATGCGGCTACATATCGGGCTCGGGCAGCGGTGACCGCACGGTGACGGTCTGGCTGATGAAGGACAGCGTCTCGTCCGGCTTCCTCGACAAGTTCACCCGTTCGTACGAGGAGGAGAACCCCTCGGTCGAGCTGGAGTTCAAGGTCCAGGAGTGGAGCGGCATCGGCCCCAAGGTCCTCTCCGCCCTGGAGGGCGACGACGCCCCCGACGTGATCGAGGTCGGCAACACCCAGGTCGCCCAGTACGCGGAGAGCGGCGGGCTGCGCGACCTGACCCTGGAGTCGATGCGCGACCTCGGCAGCGAGGACTGGCTGCCCGGCCTCGCCCAGCCCGGCAGCATCAACGGCATCCAGTACGGCATCCCCTGGTACGCGGCCAACCGGGTGGTGATCTACAACAAGGACATCTTCGAGAAGGCGGGAATCGACTCCGCCCCGAAGACGCGCGCCGAGTGGATCGCCGCCACCGAGAAGCTCAACAGCGGGGGCGACCAGGGCATTTACCTGGCAGGCCAGAACTGGTACGTGCTCGCCGGATTCATCTGGGACGAGGGCGGCGAACTCGCCGACGAGAACGGCGGCGACTGGCAGGGCGCCCTGGACACCCCCGAGGCCCTGGCGGGCATGAAGTTCTACCAGAAGCTCCAGGCGCTCGGCGACGGTCCCACCGACGCCGACGAGGAGAAGCCCCCGCAGACCGACGTGTTCGCCAAGGGCGATGTCGCCCAGATCATCTCGGTTCCCGGCAGCGCCGCGCTCATCGAGCAGAAGAACCCCGAACTCAAGGGCAAGCTGGGCTACTTCCCCATCCCCGGAAAGACCGCCAAGGCCCCCGGCTCGGTGTTCACCGGAGGTTCCGACCTCATCGTCCCGAAGAACGCCGACCAGCGCAGCGAGGGCATCGCCGTCGTCAAGGCGCTGGCGAGCGAGAAGTGGCAGACCGAACTGGCCCGGAGCATGAGCTACGTGCCCAACAAACCGAGCCTCGCCCATGTCATCGAGGGGGACGAGGGCACAGCGGCGATGGCGGAGGGCGCCACCCGGGGCCGCGCCACCCCCAACTCGTCCCACTGGGCCAGGGTCGAGGCGGAGAACCCGATCAAGCCCTACATGACGGCCGTGCTCGAGGGAGGCGACCCGGCCCGGGAGGCCAAGGCCGCGTCCGAGCGCGTCACCGCCCTGCTCACCGGCAGCGGCTGACCCCTCCCGCACGCCGCTCCCCGCCGCCCGCGGCCGGGACGGCGGCTTCGGGGGGAAGACGGTGCTCCCGGGCCCCGCCCCCGTCCCCGGAGGCCCGGGCGTCCCCGGACGCTCCGCGTCCCCGCCGGGCCCACGCCCCCGGGACTCGCGCCGGGACCCCGCGTTCCTGGGATTCAGCCTTCGCACATCCGCCCTCCCCGCGGCGGTCACGTCGAATCCAGGCGGTGACGGAAGAAGTGAGAGGCCGGCACGTCGCGCCCGCGACGGCCCGGCCCCTGACCGCTTCCGTCACCGGAGACCGCCATGACCGTGCTTCCCGCCGCTCCGATCCCGGCTCCCTCCCACGCCCCGGCCCCCGCTCCCCACCCCGCCGGCGCCCCGGCCCCCGCCTACCGGGTCTTTCTCGCCACCGGCCGGGAGGACGTACGCGCGGCTCAGCGCCTGCGTCACCTCGTCTTCGCCGGAGAGCTCGGCGCCCGGCTGGAGGGGCCCGAACCCGGCCTGGACGGCGACGCGTTCGACGCGTACTGCGACCACCTCCTCGTCCGGGAGGCCGCCACCGGGGAGACCGTGGCCACCTACCGGCTGCTGCCGCCGGACCGGGCCCGGCTCGCCGGCCGCCTCTACGCGGAGAGCGAGTTCGACCTGACCCGGCTCGCCCCGATCCGCGACGACCTCGTGGAGGTCGGCCGCTCCTGCGTCCACCCCGCCCACCGCGACGGTGCGGTCATCGCCCTGCTCTGGGCCGGACTCGCCCGCTACATGGAGCGCACCGGCCACACCTGGCTGGCCGGCTGCTGCTCCCTGCCGCTGGCCGACGGCGGCGCGCGGGCCGCCCGCAGCTGGAACACCGTGCGCGCCTCCCACCTCGCACTCCCGGAGCACCGGGTCACCCCGCACCGCCTCTGGGACTCCTCCGCGCACGGCCCGGAGACCGGCCCCCGGGCCGGCCTCCCGCCGCTGCTGCGCGGCTACCTCCGGCTCGGGGCCCAGGTCTGCGGGGCCCCGGCGTACGACCCCGACTTCAACGTCGCCGACCTCTACGTGCTGCTCTCGATGCGCCGCGCCGACCCGCGCTACCTGCGCCACTTCCTCTCGCTGGCCCCGCTGCGATGAGCCCCTGGCTGCCCGCCGCCCCCTGCACCCCGGAGGGCTGCGCCCGGCACACCGGCGCCGCGCGCGCCCCGCTGCCCGCCGCCCTGCGGCTGCTGGCGGGATGCGGACTGGTCCTCCTCGGGGCGACGTGCCTCCCCCTGGTCCGGCTGCTCGGGGCGGGCACGCGCACCCGGCTGACCCGGCGGTGGGCGCGGACCGTCGTCCGGGCGTTCGGCGTACGCGTCACGGTCCGGAGCCACGCCCCGGGCCCGGTCGCGGGCGGCGAACTCGTCGTCGCCAACCACATCTCCTGGCTCGACATCCCCCTGATCGCCTCCGTGCTGCCAGGCCGGACGGTCGCCAAGAGCGAGATCCGGCGCTGGCCCGTGCTCGGCCCGCTCGCCGCGCTCGGCGGCACCCTGTTCATCGACCGGGACCGGCTGCGCGCCCTGCCCGCCGCCGTCCGGGCCGTCACCGACGCCCTGCGCTCCGGCTCCCGGGTCGTGGTCTTCCCCGAAGGCAGCACCTGGTGCGGCCGGGGCGGCGGCGCGTTCCGGCCCGCCGTGTTCCAGGCGGCGATCGACGCCGACGCGACGGTCCGGCCGGTCCGCATCGCCTACCGCACCGCGCGGCACGCCACGGGACCGGCCGCCGGGGCCGTCGCGTTCGTCGGGGCCGACCCGCTCGCCGCCTCCCTGTGGCGGGTGGTGCGGGCGGCCGGGCTCACCGCCCGCCTCGACGTCCTCGCGCCGATCCCCGCGAGCCGGGAGGCGGGGCGCCGCGCCCTGGCCCGCGGGGCCCGGGCGGCCGTCCTCGGGCCCGGCAGCCCCGCCGGCCCCCTCAGACCGCCGTGGCAAGCGACAGGGCGAACCGGCCGGCCGCGTCCGTCCACCACTGAGCCAGTCGCAGGCCGGCGGCCTCCAGCTCCGCACGGACGTCCTCCCGCCGGAACTTCGCCGACACCTCCGTACGCAGTTCCTCACCGGCCTCGAACGGCACCACGAGGTCCAGCTCCCGGATCTTGACGTTCAGCGCGCGCCGGGCCCGCAGCCGCATCTCGATCCACCGGTCCCGCGGGTTCCACACCGCGCGATGGTCGAAGTCGCCGAGCGGGAAGTCGGCCCCCAGCTCGCGGTTGACGACGTTCAGCACGTTCTTGTTGAACGCCGCCGTCACCCCGGCCGCGTCGTCGTACGCGGCCACCAGCGTCTCCTCGTCCTTCACCAGGTCCGTACCGAGGAGCAGCGCGTCGCCGGGGGAGAGCAGGGCCCGCACGGACCGCAGGAACGCCGCCCGCTCCTCGGGCAGCAGATTGCCGATCGTGCCGCCCAGGAAGACCACCAGCCGGGGGCCCGGCGTCCCCGGCAGGGCCAGGCCGCCGGTGAAGTCGGCGATCAGCGCGTGGACGGACAGTCCGGGCCGTTCGGCGAGCAGCGACTCGGCCGCCCCCGTCAGCGCGCTCTCGCTCACGTCCACCGGGACGTAGCTGTGCAGGCCGGGGAGGGCGTCCAGCAGGTGACGGGTCTTCTCCGAGGACCCCGAGCCCAGCTCGATCACGGTCCGGGCCCCCGAAGCAGCGGCGATCTCCCCGGCGCGGGCCTCCAGGATCTCCCGCTCCGCGCGGGTCGGGTAGTACTCCGGCAGCCGGGTGATCTCCTCGAACAGCTCGCTGCCGCGGGCGTCGTAGAACCACTTCGGCGGCAGCGACTTGGGGCGCCGGGTCAGACCGGTGAGGACGTCGGCGCGCAGCGCCGCGCCCGTCGCGTCCTCCGGCAGGGTGCGGGTCAGCAGGAAAGGACTCACGCGGTGGGCTCCTTGAGCGGGGTGAGCAGGACGTCCGTGCGGGTCGCGACCAGCAGGGTGCGGTCGGGGACCTCGCGCCAGAGCGGGTCGTCGTCGTACGGCTCCGAGGCGACCGCGGTGCGGCGGCCCGGCTCCGTGAGGTACCAGAGGGTGTCGCCCCAGGCGGTCGCCGTGATCGTGGCGCCGTCGGTGACGAGGAGGTTCAGCCGGGATCCGGGCGCGGCGGCCGCGACCTCGCGGACGGTCTCCGCGACGGCGTCCGGCACGTCGCCCCCCGCGTCGGTCCGGTGGCGGATCAGCGCCCATATCAGCGCCGAGTCGTTGCGGGCGGCCAGCGACAGGAGCCGCTCGGCGGGCAGGGCGGCGGCCGGGCCGGAGAGCGATCCGGGCCAGCCCCTCACCGCCCCGTTGTGGCTGAACAGCAGCCGCCCGGCGGCGTACGGCGCGGCGGCGGCCTCCCCGTCCGCGCCCGCCTCGGTGGCGTCCCGTACGGCCGCGAGCAGCGCGCGACTGCGGACCACCCGGGCCAGGTCGGTGAACGTCTCGTCGCCCCATACGGGGCCCCGGCGGCGGTAACGTCCCGGCGCCGGATCCCCGTCCGCGTACCAACCGACCCCGAAACCGTCCGCGTTGACCGTGCCGTGCCGCTGCATGCGCGGCTCCCAGGACTGCCGCACCAGCGCGTGCTCGGGCAGCAGGAGAACCTCGCCGAGCGCGACCGGATCGCCCACATAGGCGATGTGACGGCACATCAGGCGTCCCGCGCGGTGCGGAATCCGGAGAAGATCTGCCGCCGCACCGGAAGGTCCCAGTTGCGGAAGGTGCCCCGGCAGGCGACCCGGTCCACGGCGAACGAACCGCCGCGCAGCACCTTGTGGCCCGGGCCGAAGAACACCTCCGAATACTCCCGGTAGGGGAACGCCGCGAACCCCGGGTAGGGCAGGAAGTCGCTGGCGGTCCACTCCCACACGTCACCGATCAACTGCCCGGCCCCCGAAGGCGCCCGCCCTTGCGGATACGCCCCCGACCGCGCCGGACGCAGATGGCGCTGCCCCAGGTTGGCGTGCTCCGGGGTCGGGTCCTCGTCGCCCCACGGATAGCGCCGGGACCGGCCGGAGGCCGGATCGTGCCGGGCGGCCTTCTCCCACTCGCTCTCCGTGGGCAGCCGCCGCCCCGCCCAGCGGGCGTACGCGTCGGCCTCGTACCAGCTGACGTGCAGCACCGGCTCGTCGTCCGGCACCGGTTCGGTCACCCCGAACCTCCGGCGCAGCCACCGGCCCGCTTCCCGCCGCCAGAACAGCGGTGCTTCCAGGCCGTGTTCGCGGACCATGGCCCAGCCCTCGGGAACCCACCAGCGCTCGTCCCGGTACCCGCCCTCCTCGATGAAGCGCAGATACGCGCCGCAGGAGACCGGGGAGGCGTCCAGGTGGAAGGCCGCCACCTCGCGCACGTGCGCGGGGCGTTCGTTGTCCAGGGCCCACGGCTCGGTGGAGGTCCCCATGGTGAACGGCCCCCCGGGGACCAGGACCTCGTCGGGCAGCTTCCCGCCGTCGACGGGGCCGGGCGGCGGCGGAGCGGTCAGCGCGGCCGGACCGGTGCGCAGCTGATGGGTGATCAGCATCGTCTCGTCGTGCTGCTGCTCATGCTGGGCGATCATGCCGAAGGCGAACCCGGCCCGTTCCAGCGGGCGTCCTCCCTCGTGCAGCGGTGCGGCCTCCAGCAGGTCCAGGGCCCGCCCCCGGACGTCCGAGGCGTACGTCCGGGCCTCGGCGGGGGCCAGCAGCGGCAGCGAGGGACGCGCGGCGCGCGAGTGCTCGAAGGCGTTGTACAGGCCGTCGATCTCCGGTCGCAGTGCCTCCCGGCCGCCGACCGCCCGCAGCAGCCACTGCTCCTCCTGGTTGCCGATGTGCGCCAGGTCCCAGACCAGCGGTGACATCAACGGGGAATGCTGGGCGGTCAGTTCGCCGTCGTCCACGCTGTCGGTGAGGAGGGCGGTGCGTTCCCGCGCGCTCACCAGCGCGTCGAGGGCGCGCCGCCGCAGGGCTTCCGGATCGATGTCCGGCGCGACGGGGAAGCCGGCCGCCGCGGGGGAGCGGGCCGGATCGAAGCCGTCGGAGCGTCGGCGCCCGGTGGCCGCACGGCCTTCGGGGACTTCATGGCGTTCGGTCATGCGGAAGCCGCCTTTCCGGGGTGCGGCGGGGCCGTCGGCGGCCCGGGGACAGGGCTCTCGGGGTCGTACGGCGGCCGCTCGGCCGTGCGGCGCGGCACGCCGTGGCCGGTCGGCCCGGGTGGAGCGGCGAGCAGGCCCGGAGCGTCCAGCAGAGCCGGCCCGGTCAGCAGAGCCGGATCGGTCAGGGCGTCCGGTTCGGGCAGATCGTCGGCCGGACATCGGCCCCGGGCCGTATAACGGTCGGCGAAAGCGGCCACCGCTCCGCGCACCGCGTCGCTCGCGCCCATCCGCTCCAGCGCCGGGAGCGCCGCCCCGAAACAGGCCACGGCCGCGGCCCGCAGCTCCGGGTCCGCCAGGCCCTCGCGGGCCGCCGCCGTCCAGAGCGGATTGCGCGGGGCCGCCCCCGGCCCCGCCGTCTCCGCCAGCGGCTTCACGGCGCGGTACACCGACTCGGCGGCCTCCGGGTCGTCGAACAGGGCGGTGGCGACCGCGAGCGGGACCACCCACCCCTCGGGGCCGCGCTGCGCGTCGATCATGCGCAGTTCGAGATGGCCGCGCGGCCGGACCGGCGGGAACAGCGTGGTGAGGTGGTAGTCGAGATCGGCCCGCGTCGGCGGCCTGGGCGACCCGGTACGGATCCACCGGCGGAAGGTGAGGCGTTCGGGGACGTCCCAGGGCCCTTCGTCGCGCCGGATGCACAGCACGGCCGCGTCCAGCACATGCGCGGCCCACTCCTCGCGAGGCGTGGGCCCGGGGCGCGGCGCGAGCGTGCGGCCCGGGTCGAGATCGGCCCACAGCGACTGCCGGGTGGAACGCCAGCCGGTACGGAGGCCCCGCCGGTAGGGAGAGTTCGCGAACGCCGCCACCAGCACCGCGCCCAGCAGGTGCGCGAGCTGCCAGCGCCGCCCGTGACCCAGCGGCCCCGGCTCCTCCTCGCCCGCGTCCAGGCAGACCTGGACCGAAGCGGAGGTGCACATCATCGCCCGCCCGGCCGGACCCACGCGGTCCAGCGCGGCCTCCATCGCGGCGTAACGGGGCTCCCGCAGCAGGCGGCGCGGCGGTCGCCACGGGTCCACGCCGAGCCCGACCGGCGCGAGCCCGGCCGCGCCGAGCGCGGCGCGGACCGCCGCCAGATCGGCCGCGGTGGTCTCGACGCACTCCATGAGCGAGCCGGCCGGCTGGGAACTGAGCTCCAGCTGCCCGCCGGGCTCGAACGTCAGCGCCGCGCTCAGCGGCAGCGCCCGCACCGCCGCGACGGCGCTCTCCAGCCGCTCCCGCCCGACCGGCAGCTCAGGATGTTCCCGGTCGTGGATGAGCCATTCGAGTTCCACCCCGACCGTTCGCGGGGGGCCCGTCTTGAAACATATGCCGCGCAGTAAATCCTCGGCCCCGCTCTCGTCGAGGGGGGCGGCGTCCGGGTGCGATCCGGGCCCGCCGGGGTGGTCCACGGTCATCAGGGGCTCCTTCGCCGTTGCGTACCTACCAGCGAAACCCGTACCCGGAGATCGCACAAGGGTGCCCCTGAGCCACGGGAATCCGGTTGCGCCCGGAAGGAGTTCCCCCGGAGCATGCCCTGTATGCACCACACGGGGGAGCGCGCGTGAGCGCGCGGCTGCGCGGCATCGCGCGCGGGACGGAAGCGGTCGTCGTGGCCGGGCGGTACCGCAACGCGGCAGGCCAGGAGGTGTCCATCGAGCGCGCCGTGACCGCCGCGCTGTCCGGAACCAGGCTCTACGGCCCGGACCCGGTGCCCGTCGCCGCCCTGGACACCGACCGCGCCCCGCGCTTCGAGGTCACCGGCGAGAGCAGCCTGGCCGCCGCCCGCCGGATGGCCGGCGAGGCCCCGGGCCGGATCGCCGTCCTCGCCTTCGCCTCGGCCCGCAACCCCGGCGGCGGCTACCTCAACGGCGCGCAGGCCCAGGAAGAGGCCCTGTGCCGCGGCTCCGCCCTCCACACGACCCTGCTGCGCGCCCCCGAGTTCTACGCGCACCACCGCGCCGAACGCGACGCCTTCTACACCGATCGGGTGATCCACTCCCCGGCGGTGCCGGTCTTCCGCGACGACCGGGGCGACTTCCTGGACGCCCCGTACACCGTCGGGTTCCTCACCTCGCCCGCTCCCAACGCCGGGGTGATCCGGCGGCAGGCCCCCGGGGAGGCCCACCGCGTCCCGGCGGTCCTGGCCTCCCGCGCCGAACGGGTGCTGGAGGTCGCCGCCGTACGGGGCTACCGCAGGCTCGTCCTGGGCGCCTGGGGCTGCGGAGTCTTCCAGAACGATCCGGCCGCGGTGGCGGGGGCCTTCCACGGCCTCCTCGGGGAGGGCGGCCGGTTCGCCGGCCACTTCGAGCAGATCGTCTTCGCGATCCTGGACCGGAACCCCGACTCGCCCGTCCGGGCCGCCTTCAGCCGGATCTTCGCCTGACCCGGGGCCGAACGCGCCGGGGCCGGGCGGAGGAAGGGGCCGGGCGGAGGAAGCGGACGCGTCGGGCCCCGTGCCGGGGGCCGGACGGGGAAGCGGACGTGCCGGGCCGCGTGCCACGACGAGCACCGGCCGGTCCTTCCCGCGCCCGTCCTCCTCCTCGGGGGGCGTCCAGGTCCGGACGATCTCACCGGGGTGGGGGTCGCCGTCGCGATCGGGGGCGTAGGACGTGCGCACCGGGCCCGCGTCGTCGGGACCGGTCCGCGCCGTGGCGGTCGGGCCACCGCTGCCGGGCACGTCAAAGGGGTTGCCGGAACGGTGGGCGGGGCCGTGGGAAGCCATCGCCGCACCGTGGGAGCCCGACCGTCCGGCCCAGGGAGCGGGGCGTCGGCCCGGCGCGGCGGGGCGGCCTTCCGGCCACCGTGACCGGACCTGCCGCACCCGGGCCGAAACCCGCTCCCACAGGTCTGGAAGACTGCCCGGAGCCATGAGCCAGTTACCCAAGCAGCCCGCCGAAGTATCCGTTCCGACCAGCGCCGACGTCGCGCGCCTCGCCGGAGTGTCCAGGGCCACCGTGTCGTACGTACTGAACAACAACGCCACGGTCCGGATCAGCGATCCCACCCGGCGCCGGGTCAGGGAGGCCGCCCTCCAACTCGGCTACGTTCCGCACGCGGCCGCCCGCAGCCTGCGCGCCGGACACAGCCGCATGGTCCTGCTGCCCTCCGGCCACATACCGGCGGGACCGCTGCACCAGTACTTCTTCGAGGAACTCCAGTCGGGGTTGCGCCGACTGGACTACACCGTCGTCCAGTACGGCAGCGGCGGCCTCACCGCCGACGAGGCGGCCACCGCCTGGGCCGAACTGCGGCCCGTCGCCGTCGTCGTACCGCCGGGCATCGCCCTCACCCCGCACGGCACCGGCATCCTGACCCGCTCCGGCGCCAAAGCCGTGATCACCCTGGGCCCCGACCCGGTGGCCGGAGCGCACGGCCTGGTCATGGACCAACGCCGGGTCGGCAGCAGCGCGGTGGAACACCTGCTGGCCCGGGGCCGCCGCCACATCGGCGTGGTCATGCCCCAGGAACCGTCCCGGGAGGCGTTCTCCGAGATCCGCCTCGCCGGCGCGCGGCGCGCGGCCGAAGCGGCGGGAGCCCGCATACGCCCGCTCCCGCTGCGGTACGAGGAGGAGTCCGCGCAACGGCTGGCCGCCCGCTGGCCGGAGCTGGGTCTGGACGCGGTGTTCGCGTACAACGACGAGTACGCCATGCTGCTCATGCGGGCCCTCCAGGACGCGGGCGTGGCGGTGCCCGCCGACACGGCGATGATCGGCGCGGACGACTCCCTGATCGCGAAACTGCTGCGCCCCCGGCTGAGCACCGTCCGCATGGAGCTCGCCATGCCGCAGCCGCTGGCCGAGACGATCGACCGCATGGTCCAGCACCCGGGCGGCCCGCCGGTCCACCACGACCTGTTGCGCACCAGCGCCGTCCACCGCGAATCCAGTTGACCGCCTCCGCCGCGACGACGTGCGCCGTACGGGGCGGGTGTCTAGCGTCGGAGGCATGAGCCATCCGCAGAGTTACGAACTGCTCCTGATCCCCGACCACAGCCGGACGCGGTCGGGAGCCCCCGGCCGGCCGATCCGGTCGGCGGTGGTCGCCGCCACCGGGGAGACCGGGGCTTCGGGTTACCCCCGGTACGCCGGGGAGGGCATGGAGGCGGACGTCGACCCGGCGACGCGCACGGTGGAGGCCGTGCTCGTCGACGGCGAGGAACTGGACTACGGCATGTCGGTCCAGGTCGCCGCGGCGGACGGCGAACGCCCCGCCCCCCGGTGAGGCCGGCGCCTTCGCCGGGCCGGCCCCGGACACGGCGGAGGCCCGGACGCCGCACCCCGTGCGGTCCGGACACGGCGAAGGCCCCGACCGGCGCGCCGGTCGGGGCCTTCGGGCTGTGTCGTGCGCGGGACGGACGGCTACGGGGTCTCCGGCTGCCCCTGGCCCGCCTCGGCGGCCCGCTTCTGCTCCTCGACGGACTTGCGGACCTCGTCCATGTCCAGGTTCCGGGCCTGCCCGATGACATCCTCCAGAGCCGCCTCGGGCAGCGCGCCGGGCTGCGAGAACACCGCCACGTTGTCGCGGACGATCATCAGCGTCGGGATGGAGCGGATCTCGAACGCCGCCGCCAGCTCCTGCTGCGCCTCGGTGTCGACCTTGGCGAAGACCAGGTCGGGGTGGCGCTCGGACGCCGAGTCGTAGACCGGCGCGAACTGCCGGCAAGGGCCGCACCAGGAAGCCCAGAAGTCGATCAGGACGAAGTCGTTGTCGGTGACGACCTGATCGAAGTTTTCCTTGGTGAGCTCGACGGTGCTCATACGGGGTACCTCTTCCTCTGCCGGTGGGTCCTGACGGTCCTGTCCGGCACAACGGTGACTGCACTTGAGCTATTCCGCCTGCCCATGTGGCCGGGGCGCACACCCCCGAGGACACTGTTCCCATGACTGATTCCCTGGCTGATGCAGGAAAGACCGGCGCGAACACGCCGTACGACGTCGTGGTCGTCGGGGCCGGCCCGGTCGGAGAGAACGTGGCTGACCGGGCCCGCGCCGCCGGGCTCACCGTCGCGATCGTGGAATCGGAACTGGTCGGCGGCGAATGCTCCTACTGGGCGTGCATGCCGAGCAAGGCGCTCCTGCGCCCCGTCGTCGCCCGTGCGGACGCCCGCCGGACCCCGGGGCTGAGCGCCGCCGTGCGGGGCCCCCTCGACGCCGGCGCCGTCCTCGCGTACCGGGACGAGGAGACGAGCCACTGGAAGGACGACGGCCAGGTCGCCTGGCTGGACGGGATCGGAGCGGACGTCTTCCGGGGCACGGGCCGGCTCACCGGCCCCCGGGAGGTCGCCGTCACCGCCCCGGACGGCACGGAGCACCGGCTCACCGCCCGGCACGCGGTCGCCCTCTGCACCGGTACCCGCGCCGTCGTCCCCGGCCTCCCCGGCGTCGAGGAGGCCCGCCCCTGGACCAGCCGCGAGGCCACCAGCGCCGAGCGGGCCCCCGGGCGGCTCGTCGTGGTCGGCGGGGGAGTGGTGGGCGTGGAGATGGCGACCGCCTGGCAGGGGCTCGGCTCCGAGGTGACCCTGCTGGTCCGGGGCGACGGCCTGCTCCCGAGGATGGAGCCCTTCGCGGGCGAGCTGGTCGCCGACGCGCTCCGGGAGGCCGGGGCCCGCATCCGAACGGGTGTCTCCGTCACCGCCGTACGCCGTCCCGACCCGGACGGCCCGGTCACCGTCGAACTGGACGACGGCGACCGCGTCGAGGCCGACGAGATCCTCTTCGCCACCGGCCGGGCCCCCCGCACGGACGACCTGGGCCTGGAGACGATCGGCCTCGAACCCGGAGCCTGGCTCACCGTGGACGACAGCTGCCGCGTCGAGGGCACGGACTGGCTGTACGCGGTCGGGGACGTCAACCACCGGGCCCTGCTGACCCACCAGGGCAAGTACCAGGCCCGCATCGCCGGCGCGGCGATCGCCGCGCGCGCCCGCCGGGCCCCGGTGGAATCGGCCCCCTGGGGGGCCCACGCGGCCACCGCCGACCACGCCGCCGTCCCCCAGGTCGTCTTCACCGACCCGGAGGCCGCCTCGGTGGGCCTCACCCTGGCCGAGGCCGAACGCGCAGGCCACCGCGTACGCGCCGTCGACTACGACCTCGCCTCCGTCGCCGGGGCCGGCCTCTACGCCGACGGCTACCGGGGCCGCGCCCGGATGGTCGTGGACCTGAACCGGGAGGTCCTGCTCGGCGTCACCTTCGTCGGGCCGGGCGTCGGCGAGCTCCTGCACTCCGCGACGATCGCGGTCGCGGGCGAGGTCCCCATCGCCCGCCTGTGGCACGCGGTCCCGGCGTACCCGACCATCAGCGAGGTGTGGCTGCGGCTGCTGGAGACTTTCCGGGGGTAGGAACCGCCGTTGAGCACGGAGCGGGGAGCATCTCGCCGACCACCGTGCCTCGGGGGCTTCACGGACTTCCGCGAACGGGGCGGGCGCACGGTCCTCCACCGCGGTCTGCTGCTCGTCCAACGAGGCGACGCCGGACGAGCAGCGCATGCCGGCCACAGCGCAGAACTGCCGGACACTGCTGGACGGCTGCTTCAAGGAGCAGTCCACCAGGCC
This sequence comes from Streptomyces sp. CB02366, assembly GCF_001905905.1. GTDB lineage: Bacteria > Actinomycetota > Actinomycetes > Streptomycetales > Streptomycetaceae > Streptomyces. The sequence goes on along the minus strand of NZ_LIVT01000008.1, from coordinate 184,835 downwards.
GCAGACCATCGGCTACTCACTCGCCGACTCGCCCGCCGGGCTGGCCGCATGGATCTACACACTCTTCCAGGACGTCACGGACAGCGGTGCCGACCCCGAATCGGTCATCGACCGCGACGAAATTCTGGACGACATCATGATGTATTGGCTGCCCGACACCGGTGCCTCCTCGGCACGCCCGTACTGGGAAGCACGGCAAGAGGCGCCCGCACCGTCCGGGCCGAACCACGTGCCGGCGGGATTCAGCATCTTCCCCGGCGAGGCCGTCCAGGCTTCCCGGCGGTGGATCGAACGGCGGTACGCCAACGTCCTTCACTACCGCCGACTGGACCACGGCGGGCATTTCGCGGCCCTTGAGCAGCCCACGGTCCTCACTGAGGAGATCCGGACGACCTTCCGCTCGCTCCGCTGAGACGAGCCGGGCGGACCCGACGAGACGTTCCGGGTGCCGAAGGCGACGTCGGAGGGCCGCCCGCGCCGTAGGAGCGCTCCGATGCCTTCGGCGGGCCGAGGCGGGGTGTGCGGGGCCGCACCCCCTTGGACCCGCTCCGCGACCGCGTCATCGCCCCGCTCCATCGCTCTGCGGGCCGGCGCCGGGCAGGACCGGCCGCCCCGGCGCCCCGCGCCGGCCGGCAGTCGCTGCGCCGGGACCGGCGAGGGGTACGAACAGCGCGTCGGCACACGGGAACGATAGGTCGCGCTCCAGCGCGCGGGGGGCGGGGCAGCCGGTCCTGCCGGACCTCAGTAACGCTCGGGCAGGTCACGCTCGGCGGGCAGCGGCGCGTGGTCGCGGGCGCCCGACGGCGCCGTGGAGCGCGCAGTCGGGGCGGCTGCCGGCTTCTTACCGCAGAAGGCGGCCTCCAGGGTGCCGCCCAGCGCGGTGTTCGCGGCACCGTGGTTGGAGGTGTTGGCCACCGCCGAAAGGCTGCGGCGGCCGTCGCGGGTGGAGAAGGCGTAGGTGTAGAAGCCCTGGACCGTGCCGGTGTGGCCGAACACCTGGGTTCCGCAGGACAGGTCGTAGCGGCGCAGACCGAGGCCGTAGAACCGGGTGTTGGTGGCGTCCGTCGGCGTGACCGTGGTCATGGCCTCCAACGTCGCCGGAGACAGGAGCCGGCCGCGCATCAGGGCGCTGGTGAAGGTGTTGAGGTCGACCGGGTTGGAGATGACGGCGCCTGCGGACTGCGCCCAGGACACGGTCTGCTCGGTGGAGTCGACGAGCGGGGCGCCCGCCTCGTCGGGGTGCAGGTAGCCGCGCACATGTGCGCCCTGGATGCGCGTGTCCGGGTGGACGTACGCGGTTCTGCGCAGCCCCAGCGGCTCGATGATGCGCCGCTGGTAGGCGTCGGCCACCGGACGTCCCGTCAGTTTCTCGATCAGCATGCCGACGACGACGAAGTTGGCGTTCGAGTACTTGTACGCGGCGCCGGGCTCGGTGGTCCGGGGCTCGGCGAGGGAGAGGTCGACCAGTTCCTGGTAGCTGAACACCCGGTTTCGTACCGCCTCGAAGCCCGGCACGGTCTGGTTGAACATGGCGTTGGTGTAGTCGGCCAGACCGCTGCGATGGGTGAGGAGGTGACGGACCGTGATCCGTTCGTCGGGCAGGAGCCCCGGAAGGTACGTGTTGACGGGCGCGTCCAGCTTCAGCCTTTCCTCTTCCACCAGTTGAAGCAGCACGACACTGGAGAACGTCTTGCTGACGCTGCCGATCCGGAACCGCGCCCGGGTGTCCATGGCCGCGCCCGACTCCCGGTCACGGACGCCGACGGCCCTTCCCCTGGTCCCGTCCGGGCCGGAGTAGCGGGCCATCGCCCCCGGCGCCCCGTTGGCCACCGAGGACTCAAGAGCGGCGACGATGCCGGCCATGTCGGGCGCGGGTGTCTGGATCGGTGTGGCGGTGGGGGCCGCGTGCGCGCTGGTGGCGGGGGCGAGACCGCCGGCGAGTGCTGCCAGCAGAGCGGCACTCGCGGTCAGGCGGCGGTGTGACGACAGGGGCACGGTCATCCTCGGTTCTTCTTCGGCTGGCTCGGTACGGCGCCACCGCGGGGACCGACTACGGGCACCATGGAACGCCATGGAAGGGGAGTCCCGAAGAGCCGGAACGGTTCCCGCACGAGGGGTACGGTATCCGGATGGCCCGGTTCCGCTCGGCCGCCCTGCGGCCCGGGTGGAGCTGAAGCGGTCTGCTCGCCGACAGGTTCGGCTGAGCCCGACCGCCTCGCCCCCGGCGAACCGTAGCGGTCACAGCGCCAGCCACACCCGATGCGCGGTGTGTTCTGTACGCCGGCTGCGGAGAGGCGCCGCGGCCCAGACCCTCAGGACCCGGCCTGCCGCCCGGTGTTCTCGCGGTAGTCGTCGTAGAAGCCCTGGCCGGTCTTGGCGCCCAGGCGCCCGGCGGCGACGTACTTCTCGAGCAGCACGCGCGGTCCCTCGGGCAGCCCGGGGTTCTCCTCGGCGTAGTGGTTCTCGATGTCGAGCACGACGTCGAGGCCGACCTGGTCCATCATCCGGAAGGGGCCGGCCGGGGTGCCCATGTTGATCTTCCACATGGCGTCCACGTCCTGTGGGGTGGAGACGCCCTCCGCGACGACCCGCAGCGCCTCCCGCTTGATGGCGGCCCAGACGCGGTTGAAGATGAACCCGGTCGACTCCTGGAGCGCGACGAAGGGGTGGACCCCGTATCCGGGCAGCTCCTTCCGCAGGAAGGAGATGACGTCCGGGTCGGTCCTGCCGTCGCTCATCAGGTCGACGGCGTTCTGTACGGGCGGCATGTAGAAGTGCATGTTCAGCACCCGCTCCGGGCGCCGGACGTGGTCGATGAACTGCCGCGAGGCGTAGGAGGAGGAGTTGCTGGCCAGGATGGCGTCCGGCTCGGCGAGTTCGTCCAGCCGGCGGAAGATCTGCTTCTTCAGATCCAGCCGCTCGGGTACCGCCTCCACCGCCAGCCAGGCGCCGGACAGCGCGTGGGACAGGTCGTCGGTGACGATCGCCCGGCCCGGACGGCCCCCCTCCACCGTGGCCGCGACGCGGTCGATGTTCTGCTCGACATAGGTCACGGCCTCCTTGCCCGCAGCGAGGGACGTGTCGTAGATCCGTACCGCACCACCGCGGGTGGCGAACATCAGGGCGATCCGGCGCCCGAGGGTGCCCGAGCCGATGACGGCGACCGGACGGTCATGGATGCCGCCGGGAAGGGTGGAGGACATGGCGCTCCTGCTTTCTGCGGTTGCTGGGGGTTCCGCTGGGATGTCGTTGGTGGTGCGTCACCGGGCGGCCGGGCGGCCGGACGGTCCACGCGGGGGGCCGGGGCGGGCGCGATGAGCCGCGAACCCTGCCCGGTTCGGTGGAGGCTCCGGAGACCGGCCGGTCAGGGGAGCAGGCACAGCCCGGTCAGAGGGAACGGCACTTCGGCGACTTCGTACGGCTGCCGTCCGGCAGCGGGGCCGCCGGGCAAGGGGCAGGCGCGCAGATGGCCGCCGAGGTCGGAGACGTAGGCGATGCCCGCCTCGCCGTCGACGGCGAGGCCGATGGCTTCGGCGAATCCGGCGGCGAGGATCTCGGGGCTCCGCCCGTGCTCGCCGGGTTCCGGGACGGGTGCGCGGTTGAGCGTGTTGCCCGAGGGCGGTGCGCCGCGGTCGGTCCAGTAGAGCCAGTCGCCGTCCAGGTGGAGGTCGATGGGTTCGGGGAGCCCGTCCCACAGCACCTCGATGTCGGAGCGGTTCTCGGGGGTCTCGCTGGCCGGGAGGCGAAGGCCGGCACGGAGGATCCGCCCCTTGCCGCCCTTGGTCGGGCCCTTCTGGGTCCAGTACAGGTGCCCGCGGGCGGGGTCCACGGCCACGCCGACGCACTCGCCCATGACCCCGTCCCCGGCAGGGGTGACCACGAGGTCGGCGGGGTCGCTGCCGTCGGTCCGGACACGGCTGACCCGGTGGCCCTCGCGGTCGCCCCAGTACAGCGTTCCGGCGCCGTCGGAGGTGAGCTGCTTGCCGGTGGTGACCGCCCCGGCCGCGAGCACATCGCGCTGCGGTCCGCCGTCCAGACCCAGGGAGTGGACGCCGCCATTGCGCCGGGAGAAGTCCTGTCCGGCTTCGCCCGGTACATCGGGGACGACGGTGGGAGTGCCCATGGTGGTCCAGTACACGGTGCGGGAGTCCACGACGATGCCGTCCGGGGCGGCCCCCGCATCGTCGAGGAGAGTCGTCACGCGGCCGTCGGAGGTGTCGATCCTCAGAATCTTTCCGGGGATCACCTGGAGTGCCAGCAGTGATCGCGGCATGGTGCTTTCCTTTGCTGCGTCGTTCATGAGGGCCGGCCCCTCGTTCGCGGCCGGCGGTGAAGTCACCGTGAGTGGTCGTCCCGGTCGTCGCCGGATGGCGGCTCGGTCCAGCCGAGCGGTCCGAGGACGGCGCGGGTGCGGCCGTCGCGCAGTTCGGCGAGCCGCTCGTAGGCGGGTTCGCCGGTGCCGTACGCCTCTTCGACGGCGTCGAGGACCTCGCCCATCCGGGCCGGGTCCGGAGTGCCGGTCTCGAAGGTCATCTGGGAGCCGACGTGCCGGGCCAGGTGCCGCATGCCGCCGGGGCCGCCGCCCAGGATGCCGCTCTCGAACGGGCCGACGGTCGCCCAGCGCAGCCCGAGCGAGGCCCGCACCAGGTCGTCGAGGTCCCGGACGTCGATGACCCCCTCCTGGACGAGGTGGGCGGCCTGGTCGTTGAAGACCTTCTGGAGGCGGTTGCCGACGAAGCCGGGGACCTCCTTCCTCAGCCGGATCGGCAGCTTGCCGAGCCCCCGGTAGACCTCGACCGCGCGGTCGGCCGTGCGGTCGGACGTACCCGGCCCCGGCACGACCTCGACGAGCGGCATCAGCTCCGGCGGATTGAACGGGTGGCCGATCACGATGCGGTCGGCCGCCGGGTTGCCCCGTGCGATGACCGAGGGCAGCAGGGAGGACGAGGAGGAGGCCAGCACCACGCCGTCGCGCGTGTGCGCGGCCAGCGTGGCGAACACCTGCTTCTTGACCTCGACGCGCTCGGGCCCCGCCTCCTGAACGAAGTCCGCGCCGTCCGCGGCCCCGGCCAGATCGGCGGTGGCCGTGACCGCCACATCGGCCAGCTCCCGCGCCACCACCTCCTGGAGATCGGGCCGGGGGTCGCTGACCCGGACCTCCCAGCCACCCGCGGCGAACAGCCGCGCCCAGGAGACACCGATGACGCCCGCACCGACGATCGTCACGACCGCCACGAAGACCACCCCACACATACGGCGGAAAATCGGCAAGCCTGCCGACAGCTCCGCAGGTCACGGAGCCGAACAGCCGCCCCTGGGGGCGCGCTGCTGTACGACCCAGTCGACACCCGCCCCGTGAGGTCTGTCCAATATATGATTGTGTAGTGGGCAATATGGCTGATGATATCGATTTCTCTCGAAGGCTCCTGGAGCAGTTCCTGGTCGTGGTGCAGGAGAAGCACTTCGGCCGGGCTGCCGAGCGGCTCGGTATGAGCCAGCCGCCGCTCAGTCAGTCGATCCAGCGTCTGGAGCGGGCGGTGGGCACGCGCCTGCTCGACCGCGGTCCGGGCGGCGTACGGCTGACCGCGGCCGGTCGGGTGTTCGCATCCGACGCCCAGCGGCTGCTCGACCTGCGGAGCGCCGCGGTCGCACGTGCCCGGCGGGTCGCCAACGGCCTGGAAGGGGATGTCCGGATCGGCTACGTCAGCCTCCTCAGCCACCTCTACCTTCCTGCGGTGCTGCGAGCGGCAGCCGAACAGCTGCCCGGACTCCGTGTGCACCTTCACCACGGATCGTCGGCCGGCGTGGTCGACCTGGTGCGCACCGGCGCACTGGACCTCGGCTTCCTGCGCGACCCCTCGCGGCTCTCCGAGGACCTGGTCGACATGGTCATCGCCACCGAACGAATCGGCGTCGCGGTGCCGCGCGACCACCGGTTGTCCGGGGCCGGGTCGGTCGACCTGGCGGAGCTGGCGGAGGAGGATTTCGTGCTGCCCGATCCGACCGCGCTGCCCTTTCTCGCCCAGCAGCTCCAACTCGTCTGCCACGAAGCCGGGTTCACCCCAAGAGGAGTGGCGGTCGCGGATGATCTCAGCGGACTGTTCAGCTATGTGGCCGCGGGCCTGTGCGTGAGCCTCGTGCCCGAAGGCATGCGGCACCTCGCCGTGGCCGGCGTCAGCGTCATCGCCCTCCGGGGACGGGCGAGCGCTCTGGACACCGCCGTACACGCCATCCACCGGCCCGACGCCGATCCCGCGGTGGTCCGTCTGCTCGATGTGGTCACCGCCCTGCCACCCGAGTCCTACGACCTGGGCGTCCCGCCGAACGGCTGACCGTGGTGGCCGTCCTGCCCCGGCCCATCCGGTCCGGGCCTCCGGTCCTGGCGGGCGGCAGTCCCGGTGGTCCGGCCGTCACCGCAAGCGCGTTGGTCCGGGCCGCGCGGTGGGGGGAGGCCCCGCACGCCTTCGTGCGCCTCACCGAAGACCTGGTCGTCCTCCCGGCCCATGGCGGCTCTTTCTCCGGCTGAACCCGTGTCATCGGCGGATCCCTCCGGTGTTGGCCGAAAAGTGTGCCTTGTGTCGGCGGTCATCCGTTCCCGACAATCGGAACGCTTTGACGGGTGCATGACCAATGTGTCGTCGTGCCCCTGCCGTGGTTCCCACAGCCCCCACGAAAGAAGGCAGTCCGTGAAGCAACTCCTGCGTGCGCTGAAGAGATGTTCCGTCGTCGTCGCCACCGTCGCCATCGCGGTCGTCGGCCTCCAGCCCGTCACCGCCTCGGCGGCCCCCAACCCCGTCGTCGGCGGAACCCGCGCCGCCCAGGGCGAGTTCCCCTTCATGGTCCGGCTCTCCATGGGCTGCGGCGGCGCCCTCTACACCCAGGACATCGTCCTCACCGCCGCCCACTGCGTGAGCGGATCGGGCAACAACACCTCGATCACCGCCACCGGCGGCGTCGTCGACCTCCAGTCGTCCAGCGCGATCAAGGTCCGCTCCACCAAGGTCCTCCAGGCCCCCGGCTACAACGGCACCGGCAAGGACTGGGCGCTCATCAAGCTCGCCCAGCCCATCAACCAGCCCACCCTGAAGATCGCCACCACCACCGCCTACAACCAGGGCACGTTCACCGTCGCAGGCTGGGGCGCCAACCGCGAGGGCGGCAGCCAGCAGCGCTACCTGCTCAAGGCCAACGTCCCGTTCGTCTCCGATGCCGACTGCCGCTCCGCCTACGGCAGCGAGCTCGTGGCCGGTGAGGAGATCTGCGCCGGATACCCCGACACCGGTGGCGTCGACACCTGCCAGGGCGACTCCGGCGGCCCGATGTTCCGCAGGGACAACGCCGGTGCGTGGATCCAGGTCGGCATCGTCAGCTGGGGCTACGGCTGCGCCCGGCCCGGCTACCCGGGCGTCTACACCGAGGTCTCGACCTTCGCGGCCGCCATCGCCTCAGCGGCCGCCACCCTCTGACGCCGCGCACCACCGTGCCGTCGCCCCCGGGTGAGCACGGCTGAACCGCCCCGGGGGCGCCCGTACGGAAGGGCGCCCCCGGACCCGTCTCCCGGGCCGGCCCGCGGACAGGCGCGATGCGCCCGCGGGCGAGCGGCCTGTGCGGAAGATCCGGTGCGACGGCCTCCCCGCCCGGCGCTTCGGAAGGCCGGGCGCCCGGTACCCGCCCCGCGAGCCGCGGCGGCAGCCCCCTCGCGGGGCGGGGCCGCAGGCCGATGCGGCAGGGCCCCGAACGCGTTGTCACTGGGGCCGCCTAGAGTCTCTCCCACTCGTCACGGTGCGTCGCCGTCGACGGGATTCTTCAGCGTGCCGCCGGTGTGGCGGCCGTCCGGAACCACGGGGAGAACAGCGCATGGGGTGGGTGTCGGCGGGCGACTACGAAGTCGCTCTGGAGGCGGGCAAGGTGGTCTGCCGCAACGGCAAGGGCCGACGGCTGAAGTCCGTTCCGGCGAAATTGAAGGATGATCCGGCCGTCGTCGGCCTTCGCCAACTGACCGAATGGCTGGACCGGCACGAGCGCCGGTGCCTGAGCGACGTCGAGCAGTGGATGGTGCGTTCGCTGCCCGTCCCCACCGCCGTGCTCGCCCGGGTCTGGCCCGACCCGGCGTGGCAGGCGGCCCTGAGGGACGTGGTGGTCACCGGCGCGGACGGCGGAGTCGCCGGCTTCCTGCGCGACGTCGACCCCGAGCGCGGTCTCGGCCTCGTCGACCTGGACGGCGACACGGTCCGCATCACCCCGGACGTCGTCAGCGTCCCCCACCCCGTCCTGCTCGACGATCTCGACGAGCTGCGGGAGTTCGCGGTCGAACTGGAGGTGCGCCAGAACGTGGAGCAGTTGTTCCGCGAGGTGTGGCGCCGCCCGGCCGGCCTCGCCCCGGACACCGCCTCCGTGGACACCTACGCCGGAGGCGTCTTCAAGGAACTGCGCTTCCTGCACGGCCGCGTCACCCAGCTCGGATACCGGTCGCGCGGCGGGTACGCGGTCTGCCCCGTCGTCGAGGACGGCGCCGGCGTCGAGGCGCGCATCTGGATCGGCGAACACGACGGATACGGCGCGTACGACACCGAGACGGGCCCGCTGGGCTGGACCGACGCCTCGGGGCGCGCCCTGACGGCCGCCGAGGTCGGCGCCGTGGCGTGGTCCGAGGGCATGCGCATGGCGGCGGCGCTCTACGCCGGCCGCGACGTGGAGAACGAGGAGCGGGCGGCATGAGCACCACGACGAACACCGCAGCGAACACGGCGGCAGCGGCCCCGGCGCCCCTTCCCGACCAGAACCGGGGCCCCGGCGCCTCCGCCCGCGCCGCCGAGGTCCGCGCGGCGACCCTGCTGGACGCGGGCGCGGTCCTCCCGGCCGGCACCACCGACCGGGACGACGCCGACACGCTGACCGCCCGCACCTACACGCACACCGCCCTCGGGGCCCGCCCGGTGGTCCGGCTCGTGCCGGGCACGCTGGGCGAGGCCGAGGACCTGGCCCTGGAGTTCCTGGGACTGGCCCGGGCCCCGGAGGCCCCCGTGGTGGGACAGGTCCGCCGCGAGACGCTGGGCTTCCCTGCCTGGGCCCTGGTCAACGACCCGGCCAACGGGCACCACGCCCTCGCCCTGGTCAAGGACATCGAGCGGCTGGGCCGGCAGGCCAAGACCCGTGCCGGTGCGGCCAAGGAGGGCTTCGACGAGCTCGGCGCCCGCCTCGGCCGGGCCGTGCCGCACTTCCTCCCCACCTACTACGAGCAGGTGGCGCGCCTCTTCCTCCAGGCCGAGAACGCCACCTACGCCGCCTCCTTCTTCGGCAAGGCCCGTGAGGCCGAGCGGGTCCACGGCCTGGTCGTGGACGAGGACCGGCAGCGCGCCGTCTTCCTGGAGTTCGCCCTCGCCGGCGCGCTGACCGTCAAGGCGCTGCGGCAGTACGTGCGCGACCTGGTGGCCCGGCTCGCGCCGGTGGACGCCTGGGCGCAGTTCCGCCGCCTGCTGGTCGAGCGCTGCGCGGCCGGCATGCCGCCCTACGCGGCGCTGCCGCAGGACGTACGCACCCTGGTCAAGGCCGCCGGGCTGGACCGCGAGAGCGCCGAACGCGAACTGGTGGCCGACCTGATCGGCTCTCCCGGCGTCGTCCGGGCTCCCGCCTCGTTCTGGGCGACCTACGGTCCGGCGCTCACCGCCCTCGCCCGGGCGGACGCGTCCGTCCGGACCCGGCTCCTCGGGTTCTTCCCGGAGACCTTCAGCGAGGACGGCGGGGCCGCGGACGGCGAATCCGGCTGGCTCGCGCTGCTGGCCGAGTCCGGCGCCGAGGAACTGCTGACCGCCCTCCCGGGTGCTCCGGACCCGGCCGCCCCCGGTTCCCCCGCCCCCGACGCCTCCGTCTCCCCGGCGGACTGGCTCGCCCGCTGGGAGGCGTACCGGCAGCGCAGCCGGGCCACCTCGGGCCGCAGCCCGCGCACCCTGGACCTGGCCGCCCGGATGGCGGACCGGCTGCGCGCCGACGGACGCCCCGTCGACCTGTTCCAGGGCCGCTGGCGGCGCACCGCCGACCTGGACCTCCTCGACCTCTTCCTCGCCGCCGGAGTTCCCGTGGCCGAGCCGGACGAGGAGGGCGCGCCCCAGGGCCGCACGCGGTCGCACGGCTTCGCGCTGGCCGACTGGCTCGCCGACGACGCACCGGGACGCCGCGACCTCGCCGCCGTCGCCGGCCACCCGGACTTCCGCGACCTCCTGCGCCGGACCGTCGGCGGCCTCGGCAACAGCCGCGGCCAGCGGCTGAGCGACGTCGGTATGGCGAAGCTGGCCGCACACCCGGTGCTCTCCGGCCTCCTGCGCGAATGGCTCACCGGCTGCGCCGAGGAGTACACCTCCGCGCGAGGCATCCCCGGACTGCGCCTGGCCTTCAACAAGCTCTCACCGTTCCGCTCGGTCATCTCGGACGTCGCCCCCGAGGCCGCGCGCCTCCTGGAGCGGCACGACGTCGTGCCGCTGCTCGTCTCCACCCTGCGCACCGGCGTCTTCGACGAACTGGGCTGGCCCGCGCTCGACGAGACCTACGACGAACTGGCCTCCGAGGCCGCCGCCGCGTCGCGGGGGCGCAACAACCGGTCGCAGAACGTCGGTGTCACCGGTGCGTGGCCCGCGCTGATCCTGAACACGCAGGAGAGGGCCGTCGTCGTCGGCCCGGAAGGCGTGCTGCTGCGGCACACCCTGCGGCTGCCCCCCGCCACCGACCAGTGGCGGACACCCGCCTTCCGCTACGTCGACGGCGAACTGCTGGTGATCTGGTGGGAGGACGACAAGCAGCGCGGCTACTGGTCGCACCGCCCCGCCGAGGTGTTCCCCGTCGGCGGCGACCAGGTCCCCCGCTGGGGCCGCCCCAGCCTCTCGGACGAGGTCTCCGTGCCGCTGCCCGGCGGCGGCCGCGCCACGGGCGGCAAGGCCCTGCACGCGGGCGACACCACCCTCCCGCCCCAGCGCGCCGTCCTCTCCGACGGCGCCGGCCTCTGGCGGGAGGGCCACCAGGGCACCCGGCCGGTGTGGCTGGAGTACGACCCGGCCACCGGCACACACGGCCGCGCGTCCCTCCCCGCCTTCCTCCGCTCCGGAATCCAGGACGGCACCCGGCTCCTCGCCGAGCACTGCCAGGTGCTGCCCCTCCAGCCCGGCCTGGAGGCCACCCCGTTCGGCACGGACGGCACGATCCTCGGCCGGTGGGTCCGCCGCACCGCCACCGAGCCCGGTGCCGCAGCCCCCGCGGACGGCTCCCGGACCGTCGCCGGCGCCCCCGACGGCCACACGGTCGCCCTGCCCCACCCGTTGCCCGACGGAACCGTCGCGGTACCGCTCGGCGCCCTCACCCTGCCCGGCGGGTCACGGACCGTGGCGGCCCTGCGCCACCGCTCCGTCGAAGTACACCCGGCGGACACCGACGGCACCGCCTGCCTGTGGTCCGTCGGCACCGACTCCTCCGGCGGGGGCGACGCGGCGGGCACCCCCTACGTACCTCCCGTCGCCTACTGGCACGCCCTGCGCCCGAGGGACGAACAGGGCTCCGCCGCCCTGCGGAAGCTGACCGACGACCGTGGCCAGGAACTGTTCGACGCGGTCGCCGCCGCGGTCGTCCAGCACGCGCGGGAATCCCGGGCCGTCGAGAAGTACACCGGGCCCTCGGCGTGGGAGATGAGCGAGGAGGCCGTCGCCCGGGTCCTGCCCGAGGTGTCCGACGAACGGCTCCTCACCGGCGTCACCGCGGTCGCGTGGAACGCGGTGGACCGGGCCGTCGAGGTCATCCGGTACCTGGACCCGCCCGCACCCGCGCAGCCCGCCACGCCCCAGCACACCGCACGCACCAAGGGCATGTTCTTCGACCACGAGCCCGAGCACGGCGACGACACGACCCTGCGGGCCGCCACCGCCTGGGGCTCCGAGCAGATGCGCGGCTCCTGGTGGGGAGGCGGCAGCCGGTGGACGGCGATCCGGCAGATCCTCGCCGTCAACCACGTCCTCGGCGGTGAACCGGCGTTCGGCCCGCCCCCGCCGTCGAAGGTCCCCTTCACCCCCGTGGACGGCTGGCGGCGCGACGAGTACACGGTGCCCGGCGATTCCCCCGCCTGGGCCCCCCTCCTCGACAAGCTGCCCGAACTGGCTTACCGAGCCGCCTCCGAGGCGACCCTCCCCGGCCACCGCGCCGGACTCCTCGTCCTGCTGGAAGCGTTGGCGGCCGGTCCGCTGGCCGACCCGGCCGGCACGGTCCGCAGGGTGGTGCTCGTCGAACCGCTCGACACGGCGGCCCCCGGGCGGACGGGTCGCCCCGAAGCCGTGCACCGCCTCGGCCAGGTACTGCGCAAGGGCCCCCGCACCGTCGTGATCATCGCCGACCAGGGCCGCAACTCGCGGGACGACGCGGCCCACTGGCTCGCCCTGGACCACGACCCGACCGGAGCCTTCGGTCCCGTCCCCGGCTTCACCCTCGATCGCGAGCACGTCTACCGGCAGGGCATCGCCCGCGACCGGCTGACCCGGCTCACCGCCCTGGTACGGGAGAAGGGCCCGGCCCCCTGGCGTCCGGAAGCCGCCGAGGCGTTCCACACGGCCACCGGGATCGGCCCCCTCCAGGCCACCGCGCTGCTGTCGGCGGCCGTCGAGGAGCCCGGCGCCGAGGCGCTGGCCCTGCTCGGTGCGAAGACCCGCGCCTTCGAAGCCGCCCAGGAGCGGCTGGACGCCCTGCCCCGCGACGACCGGCACGCCGTGCTCCGGGCGCTGCTGCCCGCGGACCCGGCCGAGCTGTGGTCCACGGGCCCCGACGTCCCGGCCGCCGCCGAAGCCTGGCGGGAACGCCTCGGCTCCCTCGTCCGCGTGCCCGAGGAACTGGACCTCGACCTCACCGGGGCCTCGGCCTCCTCGGTCGACCTGATCCTCAACGCGGGCTCCCGGAACTGGCTCGCCCACGGCGCCCCCGTACCGGAGGGCGGCGACCGTCCCACCCTCCGCCGCGTGAGCGCACGCGGCGGGATCTCGGGCGCCCTGACCGCCCTGCGCACCCTCGCGTACACGCTGCCGCACGGGCACCCCCTGCGGGCCCACCTGCCCGTCGGCCTCGCGGCCCTGCGCAGCCGCCTCGCCGACCCCGGACTGGTGCTGGACCTCGGCCTGGACTGGAGCGACTCGGGGGGGTCGGTCGCCCCCGCCGTCCGCGCCGCCCACGGGCTCCCCGAGTCCGGCGGAGCCGAGGCGGACGGACTGGTCAGGGCCGGCGCCGCGCTGCTCCTCGGCCCCGGTTACGGCAACAGAGAGAAACTGCTGATCCGCCCGGCCGGACTCGAAGGCCCCGACGATCCGGCGTTCGGCCTGATCGAGGGCATCGTCAGCTCCCATGCCACCGGCGACCTCCACGCCCTGCGCTCCCTGCTGGGCCGGGAGACCGACGCCCTGGCCGCGGCGGGCGCACCGGACGGCTCCCCGCACCACCCGGCCCAGGACCCGACCCGTACGGTGCCGGACCTGGTGGCCGAGGCCGCCGGCGCCCTCGCCCTGAGCGCCGACGCCGCCGCGCTCTACCTGATGCTGCTCGCCCTGCCCGACCCCACGGACCGCAACTGCGTCCGCTGGACCGAGTGGAAGCCGGCACGGATCAAGAAGGCCCGCGCGGAACTCGCCGCCACCGACCTCGTCGTGGAGGCGAAGCGCTCCCGCGCCGGCCGCACCCTCTTCCTGCCCTGCGGCTGGCTGGAACGCGGCGCCCCCGGGCTGCCGCTGGAGACCTGGAAGGAAAGCCTGTACCCCGTGGCGGGATCCGCCCGCACCCTGCCTCACATCCCCGTGCCCGCGCTGTTCGCAGCCGCCTGGGAGCGGGTCCGGGGCGGCGACGCCCCCGCCTTCGAAGAACTGGACACCCGCGCCACCCGGAAGGGCCGCCGTCGATGACGAACGACACCACGACCACCTCGGATAGCACCACCACGCGAGGTCTGCCGGACCGAGCGACGGCGCCCGGCCGCCCGCCGCGGCAGATCACGCCGCCCGAGGACCGCTACGCCACCGAGCTGGCCTTCCTCGCCGCCCACGACTCCGGACCCCGTCCGCCCGGCTGGCTGCTCACCCCCCGTGCCGTCGTCACCTTCGTGATGGGCAGCTCGGGCGACGCACTGAGCCTGCCCAAGGGGGCCCGCCCCGCAGCCGGAGTGCCGCGCCGTCTGGTGATCGAGCAGAAGTTCGTCGGCGAGCGCGCCCTGGTCGAACGGTGCGTGGTCACCCTCGCCGGGGAACGCGGGCTCCTTCTCGTGGGGGAGCCCGGCACCGCCAAGTCCATGCTCTCCGAGCTGCTGTCGGCGGCCGTCTGCGGGACCAGCGCGCTCACCGTGCAGGGCACCGCGGGCACCACCGAGGACCAGCTCAAGTACGGCTGGAACTACGCGCTGCTGCTCGCCCAGGGACCCACCGAGCAGGCCCTGGTGCCCTCACCGGTCCTCGCCGCCATGACCCGGGGGGCCGTCGCCCGCGTCGAGGAGGTCACCCGCTGCCTGCCGGAGGTCCAGGACGCCCTCGTCTCCCTGCTCTCCGAGCGGCGGATCGCCGTGCCCGAACTCGCAGGCGGCGAGGGCGCCCAGGTGCACGCCGCCCCCGGCTTCACCCTCATCGCCACCGCCAACCTCCGGGACAAGGGCGTCTCGGAGATGTCCGCGGCGCTGAAGCGGCGCTTCAACTTCGAGACCGTGGGGCCCATCGGGGACGTGGACGCCGAGACCGCGCTCGTCCGGAGCCAGTCGCGGGCCGCGGTCGAACGCGTGGGCGCGGCCTACCAGGTGGACGACGCGGTGCTCGAAGCCCTGGTCACCGCTTTCCGGGACCTGCGTGAGGGCCGTTCCGCGGAGGGCTGGGAGGTCGAGCGCCCCTCCACGGTGATGAGCACGGCGGAGGCGGTCTCCGTCGCGGGCGCCCTGGGCCTGGCCGCGGCGTATTTCCCCGGCGACCGGGACGTGCTCTCCCTGCTCCCCGGCCACCTGCTCGGCGTCGTCCGCAAGGACGACCCCGCCGACGCGGCACGGCTGCTGGGGTACTGGGACGGGCCGGTGCGCAGGCGGGCGGAGCAGGGTTCGGCCACCTGGCGCGCCCTGTGGGACCTGCGCTCGGTGCTGGAGAGCTGACGGATGACCGAGTCGACCATTCCCGGGCAGGGCCCGGGGCCGAGGGCGGGCTCGGGCGCCGCCCGCGAGACGTCGCCCGCCTCCGGCGCGCGGGCCGCCGCCCCCGCGCCGGGCCCGGCGGGCGGACCGGCCACCTCCGAAGCCGCGGTGGAGGCCCTCGCGGAGGCCGGCCCCGGCTCGCCGTTCCTGATCGGGGTGCGCCACCACGCGCCGTCGTTGGCGGCCGCCTTGCCGGCACTGCTGGACGCGGCGGCCCCCGACGTCCTCCTCGTCGAACTGCCCGCCGAGTTCCAGCCCTGGCTGGGCTGGCTCGCCCACGAGGAGACCGAGGCCCCGGTGGCGCTGGCCGCCGTGCCCGCGTACGGGCCCGGAGCCGGTCCGGCGGGCGAACGGGGCCCGGCCTTCTACCCGTTCGCGGACTTCTCACCCGAACTGGTCGCTCTGCGCTGGGCCGCGAGAAACGGCGTTCCCGCCGTGGCCTGCGACCTGCCCCTGGCCGACCGGGCGTGGGCGGAGGGGGACGGCGTCCCCGCACCCGTCCCCGGGGCCGCCTCCGCACCCGTGCCGGGGGAGGGGCACGGACTGTCCGCCGCGCTCAGGTCCCGGCTCACCGGCCGGGACGGGGACGACCTGTGGGACCGGTTGGTGGAGGCCCACGCACCCGGTTCGACGCCCGAGGCCCTCCGCCGTGCCGCCCTGCTCACCGGCTGGGCGCTGCGCTACGAGGCCGAGGCGCGCGGCGGGGTGCACGGCACGGACCTGGCGCGCGAGGCGTGCATGCGCGGACACCTCGCCGAGGCCCTGGCGAGCGGTCGGAGGCCGGCCGTCGTGGTGGGCGCCTTCCACACCCCGGCGCTGCTTCCGTCGGCCACGGAGGCCGCCAGGGCTGCCGGAGCTGCCGGGGCCGCAGGGGGGCCGGGCCCGGCCGGCCGTGCCGGGGACGCCGCGGGGGCGGGGGACTGCACGGTCTCCCTCATCCCCTACACGTACCCGCTGCTCGACTCGCGGTCCGGCTACCCCGCCGGCATCCGGGATCCGGAGTGGCAGCACATCGTCCTGGAGGCGGCCGGGGATCCGGCCGCGGTGCACGAGGCGTTGATCCGCACCGCGGTGCGCCTCTGCGCCGCTCTGCGCGAACAGGGTCACCCCTATGGTCCGGCGGACGGCAGGGAGGTCGTGCGGGTCGCCGGCGACCTGGCCCGCCTGCGCGGCCTGCCCGCGCCGGGCCGCGGGGAACTCCTGGAGGCCGTGCAGACGGTGCTGGGGCGCGGTGAGACCTACGGCACGGGTCGCGCCGTGGCCCAGGCCCTCGAACGCGTGCTCGTCGGAGCCCGTACCGGACGACCGGCGCCCGCCGCCCCCCGCGGCGGACTCTGCCCCGCCGTCGAGGCCGAGACCGCGGCGCTCGGGCTCCCCGGGCCGGGGGACGCGCACGAGAGGACACCGCGCGACCTGCGACTCGACCCCGCGCGCTCCACCCTGGACCGCCGCCGCGAACTGCTGCTGCGCAGACTGACGGTGTGCGGCATCCCTTACGCCCAGGAGCAGGGGGTGGCCGGGGCGGCGGGCGGTGAAGGGCTGACGACACGCTGGCAGGTGCGGTGGACCCCGGCGACGGCCGCGATGCTCACCGCGGCCGGGGCCCGCGGCGTCACCCCGGCCCAGGCGGCCGAGGGCGTGCTGCGGCAGCGTCACGCGGCTGAGCGTGCGGCGGGCGGCCCGACGGCCGCCCAGGTCGTCCGCGGTCTCGCGGAGGCCGCCGCGTGCGGGCTGCCGGCCCCGGCCGACGAACGCCTGACCGAACTGGCGGCCGTTCTCCCGGCCGGCGGCACCCTCCCCGAACTCCTCGCCGGGCTCGATCTGCTGGACCGCATCGAGGCGGGCCATCTGCCGGGCCTGACCGCGCCCGAAGACTCCACAGACTCCACAGACCGGTCCGAAGGCTCCGCGGCCCGGCCCGACGGCCCTGCGGACCCGTCCGACGGCCCTGCGGTCCCGGGCGGTGGGGACACTCCTGCGGTCCTGGCCCCCGTCGACACCGCACGGGCCGCCCGCACCGCGCACGCGGCGGAGCTGCTGACCGCCGCCGCGGTGCGCCAGATCGACGGCCTGACCGGTTCCGAGAAGCCCGAGGACGCCCGCGCTCTGCTCGAACTGGCGCAGCGGGCCGACCGGCTGGGCGGCATACGGCTCACCGACGCCCTCGCCCGACTGGCCGCCGAGGGCGCCCCGCTGATCGCCGCCGCCGCCGGAGCGGTCAGGGTGCTCACCGGACACGAAGAGGCCGAGGCGTTCGGGGAGCGCGTCGCCTCCTGGGTGGACGGAGCCGTGGACGGCGCCTCCCGGACCACGCTCACCGCGCGCCTCACCGGCGTCCTGACGGTCGCGGGCCCGCTCCTGAGCGTCGGCGTGGCAGCCCTGGACCCGTTGCTGGAACGGGTGGTCGAGCTGGACGACTCCGCGTTCCTGGCCCGGCTCCCCGCCCTGCGCGGCGGCTTCGACGCCCTGAGCCCGGCCGCCCGGGACCGCCTGCTGGGCACCGTCGAGGAGCGGCTGGGCGAACGGGTGGACGCCCTCGACGGGGACGACCCGGCGGAGCTGGCCCGACGAACGGCCGCCGACCTCGCGGCCCGTGAGCTCCTGACCGCTCTCGGCCTTCCCGTCACGGCGTCCGTCCCCGACGACCGCCTCCCGCCTCGGCCCGGCGGCCCCGCGGCGACGCGCCCCGCCGCCGCCGGGGCGGCGCACCCCGCGGGGGCGGCCCCCCGCACCGCGGCCCCGACCCAGGAGACCGCCGCCACCGCGCCTCCTGCCCGGGCCGCCTCCACCGCGGCGCCCCCGCCCGGCGCGGCCCCCGGTACGGCGCCCTCCACCGGCGCGGCCCCCGCCCGGACCCTCGCGCCCGCCGACCGGTGGCGGCTCGTGCTCGGCCGGAGCACCGACCGGCTGCCGTCCGGCGCCGCCCGCCTGGCGACCGCGCTGGACGAGCTCTACGGAGCGGGCCGCGGCGAGGGTTCACGCGGCGGCCTTCCCGGGCACGGCGGCTCCGGAGCGGGCGGCGGCCGGGAGCCGTCGTTCCCCGGCGTCCGCGAGTGGTCCGAGGAGCTGGCCGCCCTGTTCGGCCCCGGCGTCCGCGAAGAGGTCCTGGCCGCCGCGGCCATGACAGGACGCCAGGACGTCCTGGCCGCACTCGACCCGGCGGCCGTGACCCCTTCCGTGGAACTGCTCCGGACGATCCTGCAGTACGCCGGCGGGCTTCCCGAGGCCCGTCTCGCAGCGCTCCGCCCGCTGGTGCGCCGTCTGGTCGACGAACTGACCCGGCAGCTCGCCACCCGGCTGCGCCCCGCGTTGACCGGTACGACGACGGCCCGGCCCACCCGCCGCCCCGGCGGACGGCTCGACCTGCCGCGCACGCTGCACGCCAATCTGGCCACCGCCCGCCGGACGGCCGACGGCACGATCCGGGTGGTTCCCGACAAGCCGGTCTTCCGCAATCGCGCCCGCCGGTCGGCCGACTGGCGCCTGATCCTGGTCACGGACGTCTCCGGATCGATGGAGGCCTCCACCATCTGGTCCGCGCTGACCGCCTCCGTGCTCGCCGGAGTGCCGACCCTGAGCACCCATTTCCTGGCGTTCTCCACCGAGGTCGTCGACCTCACCGGCCATGTGCGCGACCCCCTCTCCCTCCTGCTGGAAGTGAGCGTGGGCGGCGGAACGCACATCGCCGCCGGGCTCCGGCACGCCCGCGGCCTGATCGAGGTGCCCTCCCGCACCCTCGTCGTCGTCATCAGCGACTTCGAGGAGGGGGCGCCGCTCGCCGGACTGCTGGCCGAGGTGCGGGCGCTGGTGAACACCGGCTGCCACGTCCTCGGGTGCGCGAGCCTCGACGACGCCGGCCGGCCCCGCTACTCGACGGGCGTCGCCGGGCAGCTCGTGGCCGCAGGCATGCCCGTGGCGGCCCTGAGCCCACTCGAACTGGCTCGCTGGATAGGGGAGAGGACCGCATGAACACCGCCCAGTTGCCGCCCGTCGCACCGGAGGTCACGGCCACGCTCGTCGAGGGACTCTCGCCCCGGCTGCGCAAGCGGCTGGACGCGGCGGTCACCAAGCTCGGCACCCGCCCGACGCATCGCGAGGGGGACACCGCGAGGATCGAGGTCGACGACGAGACCGAGCTGCGCCTGCACGCCCCGGGCGGCGTGGTGGCGAAGGCGGAGGACATCGTCTGCGGTTGCCTCCTCGCTCCGGCCTGCGTCCACCGTGCGGCCGCGGCCTGCGCCGCCCCCGCCGCCGACCCGGCTCCGGAGCCGGCCGAAGGGCCCGCTCCGGAAGTCCCCGGCCCGGCCGCGGCGGCCGCCGACCCCGCCGCCTCCTCGCCCGGGACGGCGAGCCCGGCCCAGCGCGCCGCCGCCGACGCCCTGTGGGCGGCGGGCGCCGCCGTGCTGGAGGCCGGTGTCGACGGGGCCGGGGCCGTCGCCCAGTCGGCCCTCCTGCGCGCCGCGCACACCGCCCGGATCCGTCACCTGCCCCGTGCCGCGGGCGCCGCGCTGTCGGTCGTCACCCTGCTGCGCGCGGCCCGGGCCGGGGATCCGTCCTACCGCACCGCCGACCTCGTCACCGCCCTGGCCGAACTCCTGGGTACCGCCCGCCGGGTGGGGACCGCTTCCGGGGCGGAGCTGGCCGCCGTCCGAGGCCGCGTGCGCCGCCCGTACGGCCAGGACGGTTCGCTTCGCCTCTACGGCCTGTTCACCGAGCCCGTCGTCACCGACTCGGGGCACGGCGGCGTCCGCACCTGGGTCGCCGGAGCCGACGGCCGCCTCTTCACGGTCGGCGACGTGGCGCCCGGCGGTGCGGGGCGCGCCCTCGGCGTGGCCGACCGGGCCGTGCGCCTGGGGGACAGTGCGCTCACCCACCGGGAGCTGGGCCGCGCCGGTCTGGCCGTTTCGGGGGCGACGGTCTCGCCGGACGGCAGACTGGGCGCCGGCAAAGGCGTCAAGGCCGTCACCGCCCGGGGCGCGGCGTGGACGGAGCCGCCGCTCGCCGCCCTCTGGGAGACGCCGCCGTCCGAACAGGCCGCCCGTGCCCTGCGGTCCACCTCGCGCTACGCGGACCCGGACGCCGGTGGCAGCGACCTGCTCTTCCTGGACGTCGAACTCCTCGGCGCGGTAGGGGAGCCGGGCGGCGCCTGCCTGCTCGCGCTGTGCGAGGGAGGCGTTCCCGTGCGGCTCGCCGTCGCCGACGACGACCCCGCCCTGGCTCATCGCGACAACCTGACCCTGCTGGCCGCCGCGCCGGGGACGCGGTTGAGGATCATCGGCCGCCTGGTCCCCGCGCCGCACCCCCGCCTCACCCTGCTCGCGTGCTCGCACCCCACCGGTGAGGGCACCGTCGATCTCGGCCTCGACCGCCTGGGCCGCGCCGACCTCCCCGACCCGGCCGCGCCCGTGCACCTCGCACCACCGCACCCCGCCGGTTCCGGCGCGCCATCGCCCCTCTACCTCCTGGAGCGCCGGGTCGAACAGACGGTCCCGGCGGGCCGCGCCGCCCTCGGCATGCTGGGCGACGTCACCGCCGAGGCCCGGCGGATCCGGCGCGGCGGCCTTCCCACGGCCGCCGAACTCCTCACTGCCCTGTGCGCCTCGGCGGCCCGGCGCGAGCGCGACCTCTTCGGCCGTCTGCTCCCCGCCGACACCGACGACTTCGCCGCCCACTGGCTGGCCGCCGCCCGCTACACGGCGGCCGTGGCCGAGTCCCTGTGCGCGGCGGCCTGGAACGCGGTGGGGGAGGGCCCGGGGGCGCCGTCCCTCTCCGTCCGCGAGGCGTCGGGCTGAGACATGGACCACTTCCTGCGACATGCGGTGTGATCGTGTTTGGGGTGGCCGATCGGGGACAGACGGTGTTTCGGCGTGCTTGGGCAGTCAGGCACACACTCGCGGGAGCGGCACCATGCCGTCGTGGGGTGTTCCTCGTCGGCGCCCTCCCGTGTTGTCCACGAACAGCAGTCATCGGGAGACGCGCATGTCCACCACATCGCAGCGCCTTCGGCGCTCCGCCGTAGCGGAACACGGCACGATCGCCACCACCGCTCCTGCGGCGCTTCCACGGGTCGAGGACCCCGCGAAGATCGCCCCGAAGGACGCACGGGCGCTGGGAGCCTTGTTCTTCGAACAGTTGCAGGTGCTTGAAGAAGGCACACACGAATACCAGTACGCCCGCAACACCCTGATCGAGATGAACCTTTCCCTGGTGCATTTCGCCGCCAAGCGGTTCCGCAATCGCGGCAGCGGCGAGATGGAGGACATCATCCAGGTGGGCACGATCGGGCTGATCAAGGCGATCGACCGGTTCGAGCTCAGCCGGGAGGTCGAGTTCACCTCGTTCGCCATCCCCTACATCGTGGGGGAGATCAAGCGGTTCTTCCGCGACTCGACGTGGGCCGTCCACGTGCCGCGCCGTCTGCAGGAACTCCGCGTGACCCTGGCGAAGACCCGGGAGGCCCTCGCCGGGCGGCTCGACCGCGAACCCACGGTCGCCGAACTGGCCCGGCACCTGGAGCTCAGCGAGGACGAGGTCATCGAGGGCCTCATAGCGGCCAACGGCTACACCGCGGGCTCCCTGGACCTGCCCATCGGCGTCGAACAGAACAGCGCCGAGACCGTCACCTACGGAGACATCAAGGGCGACGTCGACCCTGCCATGGAGCTGGTCGAAGACCTGCATGCCCTGGCCCCGCTCCTGGAGCAACTGGAAGAGCGGGACCGCGAGATCGTGGCGATGCGCTTCGGTCAGGAGATGACACAGGCCCAGATCGGCGAGAAGCTCGGCATCTCGCAGATGCACGTCTCCCGCTTGCTGACCCGACTGCTCACCAAGCTCCGCAAGGAGATGCTCGCCCAGAACTGACCGCGTCCCGGGGAAGAGGGGGCGAGGGCCGACCGGCCCTCGCCCCCTCTGCCGTGCCGCCCGCTAACCGACGGTGCTGCCGGCCGGGTCGCCGCTCGGGTCGTCGTGCAGCGAGATCCGCACCCGCACCCGCTTGCCGACCGGCTCGCGGTGCACCGTGAAGCTCTGGCAGACCATGAGGACCAGCTCCAGACCGTGCCGGCCGATCCGGGAGGGGTCCGCCGGGGAAGCGGCGGGAAGAACGGAGCCCGTGTCCCACATGACGACGTCGAGGCTGGTGCGGGTGGCTTCCAGGTCCAGCAGGCACGGTCCCGGCGCGTATTTGCAGACATTGGTGGCCAGCTCGCTCACCACCAACTGCGCGACGTCCGCCGCCCGCTCGGAGACCTCCAGACCGTGCCGGGACCGCGCGTCGGCGAGGAAGTCCCTCACGAAGGCGCGGGCCCGGGCGATCTCGCCCGACACCATCTCGTAACCGGCGCTGTCCCGCGCCACGACCGGGGAGCCGGCCTCCCGTCGACCCTGCCCAAGCGCTTCGCGCACCAACAACCGCTCCATAGTTCTGCCCCCGTCACACGCCCGCCCTCGATCCAGCGGGAACGACCCCTCCCGCCTACCCACCCCCATCGGTTTCAGACACACGGACTTGCGGAAGGCGGTCGCCGCCCGGCCTCCGCGTCGTCCCCGCCGCGCGGCGGGGTGCCCGCCCGGGCGCGGGACCGGGATCGAGTCCTCCGGGCCGCGGTCATGAGGAAGGGGGCGGGCGGAGCGCGGCGGGCTCCCCGAGGCTTCCCGGCGGGGAGGCCGCCGCCCGCTCAGACGTTCCGGCGCAGCTCCAGGGTGCAGCACTTCACGCTGCCGCCCGCCTTGAGGAGCTCGGAGAGGTCCACGCCGATCGGGTTGAACCCGCGCTCCCGCACCTTCCCGGCCAGCTCCGTCGCGTTCTGCGGCAGCACCACGTTGTACCCGTCCGACGTCGCGTTCAGCCCGAAGGCCGCCGCGTCGGCGGGGGTGGCCAGGAGCGCGTCCGGGAACAGGCGCTCCAGGACGGCCCGGCTCCCGGGGGAGAAGGCCGCCGGGTAGTAGGCGACCGTCTTCTCGTCGAGCACGGTCAGGGCCGTGTCCAGGTGGTAGTAGTCGGGGTCCACCAGGGTCAGCCCGATCACGGGGCGTCCGAAGTACTCCTGCGCCTCGTCGTGGGACCGCGGATCGCTGCGGAAACCGGTGCCCGCGAGCAGCCAGTCGCCCGCCAGGAGGTAGTCGCCCTCCCCTTCGTTGACGAAGGAGGCGGTGCGCAGGCCGGGGAAGCCGTTGTCGCGCAGCCAGTCGTGGTACGCCGGGCCCTCGGCGATCCGCTCGGCGTCGCGGAACCGGGCCACGAGGGCCCGCCCGTCGACGACGGTGGCGCCGTTGGCCGCGAAGACCATGTCGGGCAGTCCGGGGACGGGATCGATCGTGTCGACGGTGTGCCCGAGGCTCAGGTAGACCTCGCGCAGCCGCTCCCACTGGGCGATGGCCAACGGGGTGTCGACGGGCTTCGCCGGGTCCATCCAGGGGTTGATGGAGTAGACCACGTCGAAGTAGGTGGGCCGGCACATGAGGTAGTGCCGGGCACGTGCGGTACGCATGGGTAAGGTCCCGATCGTCAGGGGCGGCCGGTGAGATAGCCGCCCATCGAGGTGAAGTACTCGGTCGCGGGCAGTTCGCGGCCGTCCGCGGTCCGCACCCGCGTGATCGCCAGGCCGTGGTTGCGGCCGTGACGGGCGTCGGCTCCGGCGACGATCACGACGCCGTCGCCCTCGCGGTAGAAGACCCGCCCCGGGGTGCCGCCGTAGCGGCCCTGGGACACCACGGCGGAGACGACCTCGATCCGCTGTCCCCGGTGGTACGTGAAGGCGGCCGGGTACGGGGCGGACTGGGCGCGGACCAGGCGCTCCAGGTCCTCGGCCGGCCAGTTCCAGTCGATGCGGATGTCCTCCTCGGCGCGCTTGTGGAAAAAGCTCGCCCTCGACCGGTCCTGCGGGGTGAACTCGGTCTGCCCGGAGGCGATCAGCCCGAGGGCTTCGACCGTCACCGGCGCGATCAGGTCGACCGTCCGGTGGAAGAGGTCGGTGGCGGTGTCCGTCGGCCCCACGGGCACCGCCCGCTGGACGACGATGTCTCCGGCGTCCAGTTCCTCGTCCATCAGGTGGGCCGTGACGCCCACTTCCGGCTCGCCGTTGATGAGCGCCCAGATCAGCGGTGAGAAGCCCGCGTAGGCGGGCAGCAGCGAGTCGTGGATGTTGAGCGTGCCGTGCCGGGGCAGGTTGTAGATCCGCGGCGGGATCCAGGTACGCCAGTTGTTCGCCACGATGATGTCCGGGGCGGCCTTCTCGAGGAGCTCGTGGAGCTCGTCGTCCGGGCGGTTGCGGATGATCACGGGGACGCCGTGCTTCTCCGCCAGGTCGGCGACGGAATCGCTCCAGATCTTCTCGTAGGCGTGCTCGCTCCTCGGATGCGTCACCACCGTCACCACGTCGTGCTCGGAGTCCAGGAGGGCTTGGAGCGTGCGGTGCCCCCAGGTCTGGTAACCGAACATGACGACCCGCATACGGTGCCTCCTGGGAAGAACGATCAGCCGACGCATCAGTAAAGCAAGGCTTACCTAAATGCACAACGGTGCATAATTGCCGGGCGAGTTGAGCCTTCACCGGATCGACTTCCGGTAAAACCTCGAAACCGGTCAGGTGACGCCGCTTCCCCCGTGCCGCCCCGGGGCGGCGGTCGTCTCCCGCCTCGGCCACTGATGGACGGAACTGCCCATGCTCTGTACGCGGTTGACGAACGCGCACGTCCTCACGATGGACCCCCGCCACCCCGTCGCCCACGACCTGGGAATCTGGCGCGGGCGGATCGTCGGGGTGGACGAGGCCGTGACCTCCCTGCCCGCCCGCGAGGTCCTCGACCTGGACGGCGCCACCGTACTGCCCGGCTTCATCGACAGCCACGTCCACCTGGCCTGGGCCGGATTGAAGGCCGGCACGCCCAGCGTCGCACCGTGCGAACGGGTCGAGGACATCCTCGCCGTCGTGGACGCGGCTGCCCGGCGCCCGGGTCCGACGGGCGCGTGGGTGGAGGTCGCCGGGTACGACCAGCGGGCCCTGGGCCGCCATCTGACCGCCGCCGAACTGGACCGGGTCAGCCACGGCCGCAAGGTCTTCCTGATGCACGACTCCGGCCACGCCTGCGTCGTCAACACCGCCGTGCTGGAACTGCTGCCGGACGGGACGCCGCACGAGAACGGCTTCCTCGCGGAGAGCGCCATGACCGCCGCCCGCGGGCTGCGACTGCCCTACTCGCAGGAGGAGCTGGCCGACGCGATCGAGCTGGCCGCCCGCGCGTGCCTGGACGAGGGGATCACGGCCTGTGCGGAGGCGGGCATCGGCGGCGGCCTCCTCGGCCACAGCCCCGTCGAACTGGGCGCCTACCAACTGCTCCGGGACCGCGGCCGACTGCCCCTGCGGGTCCAGCTCATGGCCTCGGGCGACACCCTGCGCCCCCGCGCGACCCATGCCGACGACGGGTTTCCCCGCGCTCTGGACCTCGGTCTGCGCACCGGCTTCGGGGACGACTGGCTCTCGCTCGGCGCGCTCAAGATCTACACGGACGGCGGGATGATGGCGCGTACGGCGGCGCTCACCTCCCCGTACGAGGGCACGACCGGCAACACCGGCCGCTTCCAGGACGACCCGCGCCGCCTCGCCGACCTGATCGTCGACGGCCACCTCGCCGGCTGGCAGCTCGCCGTCCACGCCATCGGCGACCGTGCGGCCGACCTCGCCCTGGACGCCCTGGAGCGGGCCCAGGAGCTGCGGCCCCGTCCGGACGCCCGCCACCGCATCGAACACGCCGGGCTGATCCGCCCCGACCAACTGCCCCGGTTCGCCGCGCTCGGCGTCAGCGCGGTGGTCCAGCCCAACTTCCTGCGGTACTTCGGCGACGACTACGCGGCGGTGATGGGGGAGGAGCGGGCCGACTGGTTGTACCGGGGCCGGGGGTTCCTGGACCACGGGGTCGCCCTCGTCGGCAGCTCGGACCGGCCCGTCACGGACGGCTCGCCGCTGCGGGCCGTCCAGTTCATGGTCGAACGCACCTCCCTCTCGGGACGCCTCGTCGGCCCCGACGAGGGGGTCACCGTCGACGAGGCGCTGCGGGCGTACACGGTCGCCGGAGCTCACGCCTGCCACTGGGAGGACGTGGCGGGCGCCCTGTCGGCGGGGACGCGCGCCGACCTGGTGGTGCTGGGCGACGACCCGCACCGCGTGGACCCGTCCCGGATCGGGGACATCGAGGTCCTCGGCGCCTACGTGGACGGCCGGGACGCCCGCGCCGAGAGGTGACGCGCCTTCCTCCCGCCCCTCGGCGCGGCATACGGGCCTTCCTCACGTCCGGGTGACGTGGGGGCGGATCGCCCGCTTCGTGAGAGCCGGGCTCCGCGCCTCGGCGTGAGGCTGCGCCCGGCTCCATGGCCGCAAAGAAGGCGGCGGGCGGCCCGGACCCGGGTGGGCGGCTGCCGTGTCGTACGAGAACGTGCCGCGCCCCCGGGGTCCTCCGCACCCGGCTGCGGGAGCGCGGGGCGCTCCTCACCGGGGGCCGTGTCCGCGCCGGTCGCCCCCGCGGCTCCGGCGCGGACGAGCGCCCACGGGGCTGGTACGTGATCCGCGGGGCGGCCGATCGCGCGAACGCGCCTCCCTGCCCGGACCGACCTGCGGCACCGCTCACCGGCCCCGTTCCGCCGTGCTGGTGACACCCCGTCATCGAGGGTGACGCCGGAAGCGGCTACCGGGACCGGCGCCCACTCCGCCGGTACTCTTCCCGACTCCGCTTTCCCGGAAGCCTCTTGGGGTTATCCGCCCGACCGGGCCGAGGCCCCGTCGAGGGGAGACAGAACAACACGTTGCCTTTTTCGTGTTATTTAGGGTGAATGCGGACATCGGGCCGTAGGTTGGGGAGAAACGCCACCCGAGTGGCGTCCTGCGTCCCCGACCCGCCACCGGCAGGGGAACGGGCGAACGCGCCGTTCCATCGGCCGCCCCGCCTTCGCACCGCAGGTCATGAACGAGGAAAGGCAGGGCAGGTGAACGTGCTGGGGATCATCGCCTCCGGTGTGGCCGCGCTGTTCATCACGGTCGCACTCGCCAGGAGCGCCCGCCGCGCGGCGCTCCGCCCCCGCACCTCGGCCGAGCCGGGCGGTCGCACGCCGGGGGCCGGGGTGCTGCGCAGAGCGGGCGGTGCGACCGCTGTGCTCGGGGTCGCCGCGGCGACCGGCGGCGCCCTGCTGCTCGGCGCGGCGGGAGGCGCGGCCGGCTCCGCCGCCGGACTGCTCGCCGGGTCCGCGACGGTGGCCGTCCTCGGTCTCGTACACGATCTGAAGCCGCTGTGGGCCCTCCTGCGCGTCGCCGTGCAGACGGCGGCCGCGGTCCTCGTCGTCACCCTCGCCGGGCTGCCCCCCGCCGCGGCCGTCCTGGCCGTGCTCTGGATCGTCCTCGTCACCAACGCGTTCGCCCTGCTCGACCACGCCGACGGGCTGCTGACCGCCGTCGGCCTGGTCACAGCCGCCGCACTGCTCGCGTGCGCCACCGTCGACGGCGGCTTCGCCCTCGCGCTCCTTCCGGCGACCCTGGCGGCGGGGCTCGCGGGGTTCCTCCTCCATACCTGGCACCCCGCCCGCCTCCAGCTCGGCGCGTGCGGCGCGCAGTTCACCGGGTTCGCGCTGGCCGCCTCCGGTGCGCTGCTCCAGGAGGCCGCCCCGGCCGGCCGCACGGCGTGGGCCGCGCTGCCCGCCCTGGCGACGGTGGCCCTCGCCGACACCGTCCTCGTCGTGGTCTCCCGCCGCCGCGCGGGACGTTCCCCGCTGCGCGACACGGACGACCACATCGCGCACCGGCTACGACGGGTCCGGGTCACGGTGCCGGGCACGGTGGTCCTCCTCGCCCTGTGGGCGGGGGCGCCCGCGGCCACCGGAACCCTGGTCTACGCCGAGCTGCTGCACCCCGCGTTCCTCCTCGTACCGCTGGCCGGTACGGCGGCGGCCGTCCTCGCCCTGCTGCGGATTCCGGCGTACGCACCACCCCGCGCGGCTCCGTCCCGTACGAGCGTGTCCCGTACTGGCAGGACCCGTACCGCCCCCCGGCGAACCACGGTGTCGGCCGCCCCCGCCTCCGCCGCGAAGCGGACGGCGGCCTCCACGAGGGGCGGTTCGGCCGCCGCCTCCGGCAGGAGCGCTTCCCCCGGCCCCGCCAGGACCGCCTCCGGTCGCCCCACCGTGCCGCCCCCGCCCACCGGCCGCCCCTCCGAGGCCACCGCGGTCGCGGCCGAACGGAGCTGACCCGCTCGGCGCCCCTCGGGCCTGGCGTCGCACTGCCGTCGCCCGGCAGGCGGCAGTGCGACGCCAGGCCCTGGCCATCCCGCAGCCCGCCCAGGCGGAGCGGACAGGGGCGCGCGTAGGGGGAGGTCCTCGGATACGGCGCCCCCGACCAGGTCCGCACCGTCCGCCCCCCCGGTACGCGTCGCGCACCGCGCCCACGAGGACCGGGAGGGACCCGGCCGCCGGGCCGACCTGCGCGTGACGACGGCCGCCCGCTGGTGGTGTTCGCCGAGAAGGCCGACGGCCCGGCTCCCCGGTACCGCGCCTTCTGCCGGTACGCGTCCGGCCCCCTCCACATCTTCCGGCGTGCCCGCCCGCCGAAACGCCGGGGGAGAGGCGAGGGGAGCGTGAGAGGCTACGTCCCAGCGGCTCCCACCGTGCGGACGGAGCCGGACCGCCGCCGACAGATCGGGAACCAGCGCCCATGACGCATCCGAGCGACCCCGCACCGCGCCACGCCCCCGGCCCCGCGCCCGGCGAGGGCGACCGTCGCCACGGCACGGGCCGCCTGCTGGCCGTGAGCGACGTGCACGCGGCGATGGCCGACAACCGGCGCATCGTGGAGTCCCTGCGCCCCGCGTCCGACGCCGACTGGCTGATCGTCGCGGGTGATGTGGCCGAGCAGCCCGAGGACATCCGGTGGGTGCTCGGACTCCTCGCGGAGCGCTTCGCCCACGTGATCTGGACCCCCGGCAACCACGAGCTGTGGACCCTTCCCAAAGACCCGGTCCAACTGCGCGGGCAGGCCCGTTACGACCATCTCGTGGAGCTGTGCCGTGAGTTGGGGGTCACCACGCCGGAGGACCCCTTCCCGCTCTGGCCGGGCCCGGACGGGCCGGTGGCGATCGCCCCCCTCTTCCTGCTCTACGACTACACCTTCCGTGCCCCCGGAACGCATACCAAGGAGGAGTCGCTCGCCGTCGCACACGCCTCCGGCATCGTCTGCAACGACGAATACCTCCTGCACCCGGACCCCTACGCGACCAGGGACGACTGGTGCCGGGCCCGCGTCGCCGCCACCGAACGCCGGCTCGCGGACCACGACCCCGCCGTCCCCCTCGTCCTCGCGGGACACTGGCCCCTCCTCCGGGAACCCACCTCGGTGATGTGGTACCCGGAGTTCGCCCAGTGGTGCGGCACCGAACTGACCGCCGACTGGCACCGGCGCTTCAACGTCGCCGCCGTCGTCTACGGCCACCTCCACATCCCCCGGACGACCTGGTACGACGGGGTGCGGTTCGAGGAGGTCTCCGTCGGCTACCCGAGGGAGTGGCGGAAGAGGGGGCACCCGCGCGGCCTGCTGCGGCAGATCCTTCCCTACGAGGGCGGACCCGCCGGACCGGCCCCGACCGGAGCCGCCCCGTCCGCCCCGCGGCACACCTCCGGAGGCACCTCATGATCGAGCGGCTGCTGCCCGCCGACGTGTCCTGCGCGGCCACCCGTGCGGAGACCGTCCCGGACGGGCTCCTCTTCCCGGAGGAGGAGGCGTTGATCGCCAAAAGCGTGGCCAAGCGCAGGAATGATTTCGCCACGGCCCGCGCCTGCGCCCGGCGGGCCATGGCCGGACTCGGCCTGCCCCCGGTGGCCGTGCTCCGCGGCCCTCGGGGGAAACCGCTGTGGCCCGAGGGGATCGTCGGCAGCCTCACCCACTGCCACGGGTACCGGGCGGCCGCGCTGGCTCGCGAGAGCGACGTACTCGCGTTGGGCATCGACGCGGAACCGCACGCCCCGCTGCCCGACGGTGTACGGGAGTTGGTGACGCTGCCCGCGGAACGGGAGCGGATCGGACCGCAGGCGGCGGAGGGCTCGGGCGCTCTCCACTGGGACCGCGTCCTGTTCTCCGCCAAGGAGAGCGTCTTCAAGACCTGGTACCCGCTCACCGGAACCGAACTGGACTTCGTCGAGGCGGACTTGACCTTCTACCAGGAGCTGGCCCCGCCGGGGCCCGAGGGGCCGGGGGGCCTCGTCACGGCCGGGGGCACCTTCGCCGCCCGGCTGCTCCTCACCGATCCGGCCCTGCCGGAGACGCTGTACGGGCGCTGGCTCGTCGAGGACGGCATCGTCGCCACCTCCGTGCTGGTCCGCCCCGACTGGCGGGAGGGGGAAGGGGCCTGAGGCCTCGTGGGTGAAAGGCGGGGGCGCCCACGGAACGGCTCCTGGCGTCGGCGACCCGCACCGCACCCTTCCGTGCCGCGAACGCGTGCGCCGAATCCGCCCCTCCCCGTACGGCGAAAAACCCTCCGGCGGCTCTGCCCGTGCACGTCCGCGCGCGGCGGGGCCGAGCCCGCCCCCGGCGCGGGGTTCTCGGCCACCGGGGCCGCGCCGATCGGTGCGGCCCCGGTCGGAGGGGGCGGGGAGGCGGCTCAGGCGCGGGCGGCCGTGGGGCCGAAGTCGCCGTTGAGGGCGGCAGCCATCCGCAGGTGCGGCGCGGCGTCGGCGGTCCGTCCCTGGCGCTCCAGGGTGCGGCCGAGCATGAGGCGCGCGTAGCTCTCCACCGGGTCGAGGTCCAGGATGGCCCGCAGCTCCTCCTCCGCCCTGCCCAGCCTGGCGGAGTGGTAGTAGGAGCGGGCCAGCAGCAGGCGCGGCGCGACCTGTTCCGGCGCCTCCTCGACGAGTCCGCCCAGGATCCGCGCGGCCGTCACGTACTCCTTGGCCTCGAAGAACATCTGCGCCCGGTCCCACCGGTCGGCGGCGGTGCCGAACTCGTAGTAGGTCTCGGTCTCGCTCACGGATCCTCCTTCGTGTGGTGCGGGCCGTCCCCGGACCGCCCCGCCGTATGTTCAGCTGCGACAACAACGCACAATGGTTGAACATTCCACTAAGTGTCCGGCGTGGAGCCCCCCGCTCCACACCCTGCGGGAATAGGTTGAGCCCCATGAGCAATATCGATCGCCAGGCCACCCCCACCGTCTGCGGAGGGCGGGGCTTCGTCGTCGCCGAGCCCGTCCGCGAGCTTCTCGCCCCCCGCCGCGTCCGGCTCGGCGGGAGCACCGAGGTGCGTCGCCTGCTGCCCAACCTCGGGCGGCGCATGGTGGGCGCCTGGGCGTTCGTGGACCACTACGGGCCGGACGACATCGCGGACGAGCCCGGGATGCAGGTCCCGCCCCACCCCCACATGGGCCTCCAGACCGTCAGCTGGCTCCACGAGGGGGAGGTCCTGCACCGGGACAGCCTCGGCAGCCTGCAGACGGTGCGCCCCCGCGAACTGGGCCTGATGACCTCGGGCCGCGCCATCAGCCACTCCGAGGAGAGCCCGCGGGAGCACGCCCGCCTGCTGCACGGGGCGCAGCTCTGGGTCGCCCTGCCGGAGGCGCACCGCAACGTGGAACCGCACTTCCAGCACCACGCGGACCTGCCCGTCGTCACCGCTCCCGGTCTGACCGCCACCGTCATCCTGGGCGAGCTGGACGGAGTGGCCTCGCCCGGCACCGCGTACACCCCGATCGTCGGGGCCGACGTGGCACTCGCCGGCGGCGCCGAGGCCCGCCTGCCCCTGGACCCCGACTTCGAGTACGCGGTCCTGTCCATGTCGGGCGAGGCCGAGATCGACGGCGTGCCCGTGCTGCCCGGCTCGATGCTCTACCTCGGTTGCGGCCGCACCGAACTGCCCGTGCGCGGTGTCTCCGACGCCGGCCTGATGCTCCTGGGGGGCGAGCCGTTCGAGGAGGAGCTGGTGATGTTCTGGAACTGGATCGGACGGTCCCAGGAGGAGATCGCCCAGGCCCGCGAGGACTGGATGAACGGCACCCGTTTCGGTGAGGTGCAGGGCTACGACGGCGCCCGCCTGCCTGCCCCGGAACTGCCCACGACCCCGCTTAAGCCACGCGGGCGAGTGCGCTGACCTGCGGAAACCTATGGATGGGCTGGTCGTGCTTCCACGGCCGGTCGCCATTCCGGGGCCCCGATCCGCATTCTGTCCGGGGCTCGGGGCTCGGGGCTCGGGGCTCGGGGCTCGGGGCCCGGGGGGCTGTTGGATGTGAGAGGAGGCGCGTCGAGTCTCGTGTCCGAGCTTGTGTGTCAGGGCTGCGCGTAGGGCAGGTACTACGTCAGGACCAGCCGTCGGCCGAACGCG
The DNA here is from genome assembly GCF_001905905.1 of Streptomyces sp. CB02366. Lineage (GTDB taxonomy): Bacteria > Actinomycetota > Actinomycetes > Streptomycetales > Streptomycetaceae > Streptomyces. Next base: position 152,321 of record NZ_LIVT01000008.1, on the reverse strand, counting down.
CCCTGCTCCCGCGGACAGCGCTCGGTGACGCGGCAGACCCCAGGATCGCCCCGCCACGGGCGGATCGTGCCGCCGGGTCGGAGTGGGAGCTGTTCTGGGACCGTGGGGGCGACGACATCACGCCACCGCGGTCTGGTCCTGTCGCCGCACCGGCGCTGGGCGCCGGGCCCATCGAAGGCCAGGTGCCGCTATCCGATCACCTCGGGGTGCTGCGCACCGTTGACCTCGCGAACGTCACGCCGAGAGGCCGCCTGGCGGAACCCGTCAAAGAGACCGCCGCCCTCGGCGCTCTCTCGGAGTCTTTGGGCCGACGAGGTGATGGCGACCGTTGACGGTGATCTCGTGGCGGGAGCCGGCGAAGCGGTCTTCCGTCTCACTCCACGATGACCTCGTCCTTTTCGCTGCCAGGCATGGATGACTTCCCGGTTGACGTTCTTTCAGGGCAACGGCACGGGGACGCAAGTTGACGAATGAGGGGGCAAAGGCCTGGGGGAAGGCGCTGCCCGGTGAGCTTGTCGAGGTACTGGACCTTGAGCCTTTCCATCATCACGCGCCGGCGTGAGGTCGGAAAATTCTCATTCCTCGCCCACGTCGGCCTGACCCTCCACCCCCCACACCCACCAAATTCACGAAAAGATCAGTAGGCACCATGTCCCGTTCTGTCGCGTCGGATGAAGAGAGGTTATCCGACATGATCACAGATGTCCGAGAATCGCGGACAGGAGGGAAGGGGGTCGGATCCGGCGGTGCCGTTCGAGCGAATTCAGAAAAAGGTGCCCCCCGGGCCGGAAGAATGCTGATCACACCGCCGATTAAAAATGAGGGGCATAACAACGGGTTCCTTCCGTTCTGTCGCTGAGGTTCCCGGCCGGCCGGTGCGTGGCACCTCATAACCGGTCGAGGTCGAACGGGTCTGCTGCGTGATCGGGTGACAGTAGGGTTTTACGCGTCGAGTGCTGTGTGAGGGATCATCATTGTTTCGTATTCGACGGGCGTCCATCGGCCCCGGCGGAGGGGCGATCCGTAGTCGGATGAATGTCGCCTGTCCAACTGTCTGAGCAGACGGCAACCCTTTTCACTCTTGCGTGTGGTTACTCCATTGGGTAGCCGGGGGACGCTTATGAAGGAGCGGGAAAATAAATGCGATCATTGCGGTCCTATTCTGAACCGATTGAATGGCGTTCGTCTCTCCGCTCCCGTTAAAGTCGTCCCGCGGCTTCTCGAGGCGGGGTGGCGTCCACCCGGCGCACTTAGGGGTGCGAAGAATTTCAGGAGGCGGCATGACCGCAGCGTCCACTTCCGCAGAAGCGTCATTACCCGCGCAGAGCGTGCCCGAGGGCCCTCGCGCCGCGGTCCTCGATGACCGCGATACGACGTGCGGCCCGCCGCCCTGCGAGACGGGTCCGCCGGGACCCCAGGGCCCGCCGGGGCCCCAGGGCCCACCGGGATCCCAGGGCCCCCAGGTCGTACAGGCTGCACGGGTCCTGCCGGACCTGCCGGACCCACTGGCCCCGCAGGGATGACCGGCCCCGAGGGACCGGCCGGCCCGCAGGGGCCGCGCGGCGCGGAAGGGCTTGCGGGTCCGGCAGGCGCGAGCGGCCCACCCGGCCCCGAAGGCCCCGTGGGGGCCAGGGGATGCGAAGGCCAGCCGGGCGAAGACGGCAGGGACGGCAAGCCGGGCGTCCGCGGGCTGCCCGGAGTCGACGGCCGGGAAGGGCCGGCCGGGCCTCGGGGACCGCAGGGGCTCAGGGGCGACGTGGGTCCCGAGGGCGCCGCAGGACCCCGGGGCCGCCGCGGCCCCAAAGGTGAACCCGCCGACCCGCCCAGCCCGGAGCACCTGAAACAACTCATCAGGGAGGTTCTCGCCGAATTCGGATTCTGCGTCCCCACCTGACCCTTCCGTATCCGCCGACCGAGCTGATTCCGACCTGCCGGTGATGTCCGCCGGCCGGGCGGCTCTGCAACGCGATGAGGCTCCTGGTGGGAGGTGGCACGACCGAGATCCACCGTGTCATCTCCTCGGCCGCCTGTTGCGACAGGCCGTTGGCGCCGGTCGGACCGCGGCACACCACCGCATCCGGTCTGGGATCGGTTCGAGGAAGAGGCCGGTCCCGGGCCCGTCTCCCCCCGACCCGCTGGGGCTTCTCGGCGGGGATGCGTCTCGCTCGGGGCCGGGGGCCCTGGTCCCTGCGGTTTTCTCACACCGCTTCCGTCGATGACGGTCAACTCATGCGGGCAGGCGTCGGCTTGGTCGGCGGTGAGGGCGATGGTGGGCGTCACCGGGGACTTTTCTGTGCTCGGTTGGGGTTATCCCTTCGATAGGATACCCATGGGGGTATCTCGAAGGGGCGTGGGTTGTGGAACTGGCGATGGCGGCTGAGGAACTGAAGACGGTGGTCAACCGGCTGCGCCGAGCGCAGGGTCAGATCGCCGGTGTGATCAAGATGATCGAGGAAGGGCGGGACTGCGAGGACGTGGTCACGCAGCTCGCGGCGGCTTCCCGGGCTTTGGACAAGGCGGGTTTCGCGATCATCGCGACCGGATTGCAGCACTGCCTGACCGATGCGGACATGGCTGCTTCCGGTGACCGGGAGCAGATGCGGGCCCGCCTGGAGAAGCTGTTCCTTTCTCTGGCCTGAGCCGGGGTCAGCCTCCCCGCCGGCCGTGAGGGTGCTGAGGCGCTCAGCGGGCCGGCGCCGACGGCGGCCTGCGGCGGGAGAGCCCATCCGACGGCCAGGAGCGGTGGCGAGGGGGTTCCCGCCGGTCCGGGCGCCGGCCAGGGGGTCGGAGCGGGGCCCCGGGGCCTGTCCGACCCATGATCACCGAGCGTGAGCGTGCTCGCCTGATTGCCGTGCCGCCCTGACGTCGGCCGGTGATTCCGGGCAGGTGCCGGGGGAGGGGGGAGAAGACGGTGGCAAGAGGACGGGCGGCAGCGGGTCGCTGCTCGCGTTGCCCCGGACGCGGCGCAGGGGCAGGGAGAGTGGTCGGTGAGGGTCGGGGCCAGGTGGAGCGCGTACGAGGTTGCGCCGTCTTCGGGGGCAGGAGTGGACGGGGCGATGATCCGGATCGACACGTTGTGCGGACGCGCCGGGGGCCGGCCACCTGTCGGCTGAGCCGTTTCGTGCCGGTCCCCGCGCGGGAGTTGGTGGTGCTGATGGCGGCCGCTGTGGCGGCACCGGCCGCCCTGCCCGGGGCTGCTGAGGCCGGCCGGAAGGCGGAGCCCGCAGTCCTCGCCGCGTGAGGAGCCGTCCGCGCACGGGTAGCGGGCCTTCGGCCGCATGCCCGGCGTGCGGGAAAAGGGGTGGAGGGGCCCGGCAGCCGGGCCCCTCCACCCCTTTCGCGTGGCTCAGCGGTTGCGCAGTGCGGCCAGGGCGTCGTCGAGGTCGGCGGTGCGGGGGCGGTTGTGGGGCAGCTTGGCGAGTATGGCGGCCATGCCGCAGGTGTTGGTCAGGGCGGAGAAGACCAGGCCTCCCGCGATGCCGGCGGAGATGAGCTGGAAGGCGGGGTGGACGACGAGCCCGAGCAGCAGGCCGAGCAGCACGGTCACTCCCGCGGTGAGCCTCACCTGCCGTTCCATGCCCCAGGTGGCATGCGACGCGCCCCGGGGGTGGTGCAGCTCGTGGCCCTCGGCCGTCCAGGCGCCGGTGCCTCCCGACAGGGTGGCGGCGGTGACGCCGTTCTCCGTGAGGATCTTGCAGGCGTTCTCGGAGCGGGCCCCCGAGGCGCAGACGACCAGGACGTCACCGCGGCCGGCGGCGTGCCGGATATCGGGCAGCGCGCGCCGGATCTGGTCGAGGGGGACGTTGAGCGCGCCGGGCAGGTGGCCGCCGGCGTATTCGCCCGGCGTCCGCACGTCGATGATGGTCAGTTCGTCCAGGCGGGTGCGAGCCTCGCGGGGGGCGAGGGCGGTGGGTGTGGTCATCGCGGAGGTCATCCTTACAGTTCGACGGGGTGTCCCCGGGGGGGGGACTGTGTCACCCCGGGGGTGTGGCGTGAGGGGTGGTGGGGGGGGTGGTCCGGCCGCAGCGGAGCTGAGGGCGGTTCGAACCGGCCGTGCCGGTCGCGGGGGCTGATCACCGGGATGATCCGGGTGAGCGGACAGGGGCGGATCGCCAAGAGGCGGCCCCCCGGTCGGCTGCCGCCTCAGCGCGCTGGGCCGGGCGGGCTTCGCGGTCGTCCCGGCCGGCCTGCGGCCGTGGCCGCCCGGGGTCGAGGACGGCCGCCGTCAGGGCGAGGACCTCGACGAGAGGCGCGGCCGGCGGCCGGGTACGCCCCTCTGCCCCTGGGTCTTCCGTCCCTGGCCCGAGAGCGCCGGGGCCTCGTGCTCAGACGACCACGTCGACGAGCATGAAGGCCGCCACCGCCAGCAGGACACCGGCGAAGGCCTTCTGCAGGGTGGTGCCGGAGATTTTCGCCGCGAGCCGTTTGCCGTCCCAGGCGCCGAGGATCGCCGCTCCGGTGAAGGGGCCGATGATCTCCCAGGGGAGCCCGCCACCGGCGCCGGTGCGAGCGGTGAGCGCGGCGAGCGAGTTCACCGTGATGACGAGCAGGCTGGTGCCCACCGCCTGCCGCATCCGCAGTCCCAGGACGCTCACCAGGGCGGGCACGGCGAGGAACCCGCCGCCGACCCCCAGGAAGCCCGTCACGGCGCCCAGCCCGGCGCCGGCGCCGGCCGCCTTGCCCGGACGGACCCGGCCCGGCGGCTCGGACGCGGACGGTCGCAGCATGCGCACGGCCGCCAGCGCGGCGACGGCCGCGAACGCCGCCGTCAGCACCGCTGCGGACAGGCGCCCGGCGACGGCGCCGGCGAGGAAGGCGGGGGCGATGCCCGCCGCGGCGAACAGCGCCCCCGTCTTCCAGGCCACGTTCCCCTCGCGGGTATGGGCGTACAGGGCGGTGGCGGAGGTGGCGGTGACGATGATCAGGGCGGCGGAGGTGGCCGCCGCCGGGGTGAGGCCGAGCAGGTAGATCAGGGCGGGCACGGCGAGGACGCTGCCGCCGCCGCCCAGGGCTCCGAGAGCGAGACCGACGACGGCCCCGGCGATGACGGCGAGAACGAGCGCGGTCATATGATCCGGCCGCTGTTCCCGCACTCGTCGACGACCGGATGCCCGGCGCCGGACCACGCGTTCATGCCGCCCTCGACGTCCACCGCCTGCGCTCCGCGCTCGACGAGGAGCTTCGCCGCCTGCTGGGAGCGTTGGCCGCTGCGGCAGATCACCACCAGCGGCCGGCCCTGCGCCTCGGCGGGCAGCGGGCCGCCGACGGCCAGTTCCGTCAGCGGCACGTGGACGGCGCCCCGGGCGCGGCCCGCGGCCCACTCCGGCTTCTCACGCACGTCCAGCAGGACGGCGTCGGGCTGAGCGCCGCTGGTACGGCTGTGCGCCTCCTCGACCGTGACGCGGGGACTGTTTCGGCGAAAGAGGAACATCACGTGCTTCCTTTCTTGCGGGGGAGAACGGCCGAAGTCAGCCGGAGATCAGGGGCAGCCCGGCCTCCGCCGCAGCGTCGAAGCCGTCGTCGACGGCGACCACGTCACGGCCTGCGGCATCGAGCAGGGAGGCGGCGATCGCCGCGCGCATCCCGCCGGCGCAGTGCACCCACACCGTCCCGTCCGGCACCTCGCCGATGCGGCCGTGCAGCTCGTGGACCGGGATGTGGACCGAGCCGTCGATGTAGCCGCCCGCACGCTCGGAATCCCGCCGTACGTCCAGCACCACCACCTCCTCGCCGCGCTCGCGCACCTCGGCGAGGTCGGTGAAACGGGCGCGGGGGAAGGAGGCGAGCTGCTCGCCGGGGCGGACCCAGCCGGTCGGCTCGCCGGTGGCGGCGGCGGCCGGGCGGTCGATGCCCACCCGGGCCAGCTCCCGCTGCGCGTCGGCGACCTGCTGAGGGGTCTCGGCGAGCAGGACGACGGGCTTGCCCCACGGGATCAGCCAGGCCAGGTAGGTGGCGAGCTTGCCCTCGCTCTCGAAGTTGAACGACCCGGCCACGTGCCCCTCGGCGAACGCCATACGGTTGCGCAGGTCCACCACCCACTCACCCGCGGCCAGCCGGGAAGCGATCTCCTCACCGTCCGCACGCCGGGGCGGGGTCAGATCGACCGGGGCGGGGCCCGCGGCGTTGGCCGGGCCCATGTGCGCGTAGTACGCGGGCACGTCCTCCAGGCCGGCGAGCATCTGCGCGACGAAGGTGTCCACGTCCAGGGTCAGCGCGTCGTTGTTCCTGCGCTCCTCGCCGATCGTGCTCGCGTCCCCCTCGGCCTGCGAGGAGGAGCAGAAGCTGCCGAACCCGTGCGTGGGCAGCACCGGCACCTCGTCGTCCAGCTCGTCGACAAGGCGGTGCGCGGAGGCGTGCTGAGCGCGGGCCAGCTGCTCGGTCAGCCGCGGCTCGACCAGGTCCGGGCGGCCCACGCTGCCGATCAGCAGCGACCCGCCGGTGAACGCCGCCACCTCACGCCCGTCCTCGGCGAGGGCGTAAGACGTGTGGTGCGGGGTGTGCCCGGGCGTGGCGATCGCCCGCAGCGTCAGGCCCCCGTCCACCGTGAAGGTATCGCCGTCGGCGACCGGGGTGCGGGCGAAGGACACGTGCGCCCCGGCCGGCACCAGGTACCGGGCGCCGGTGACGCGGGCGAGCTCCAGGCCGCCGGTGACGTAGTCGTTGTGCACGTGGGTCTCGGCGACGTAAGCGATGCGCACCCCGCGCCGGGCGGCTGCGGCGATGACCTGGTCGATGTCGCGCGGCGGATCGACGACCACCGCGGCAGCGGGCCCGCCGGTCAGGTAGCTGCGGTTGCCCAGGCCCTCGAATTCCAGGTTGTCGATGAAGAACACGCCTACGACTCCTCTCGGACGATGTACCCCGGGGGGTATCGGATACTCACCCTAACAGCGATACCCAGGGGGGTATTCCACGAGTGGTCGGCGCCCCGTTCCGGCATCGCCTCGCCCCATGCGGACACCCGGTGGGGTATCGAGGAGGCAACGGCTCCGAACCACCCGGCAGCGTCCGTGTTCCACGTCCGCGCCGTCCGCCTCGCCGCCCCCGCCCCGGCCCCGGCGCCATGGTCACGCTCACCGGACCGGACATGCTCAAGTCCGTGCCCGGCGAAGTCGCCGCCTGCCTGGATGCCGCGCTGAACGCCCTGTCCGCCCCCCCCGGGCCCCGACCGGCAGCCCGGCACGGCGTCTCAGTGGCCGACCGGCACCCCGGTCACGGCGCGCGGCCCCGGGCCGGCGCCCGCCGTGCGCCGTCCTCGCGTCCAGGCCCGGCCGGTGGCGCGGTACCAGGAAGCGGCCACCACGACCGCGAGCGCGGCTTCGGCCAGATCGCCGCCGTAGTACATGACTTGGGCGCCGGTGTGCAGGTCGGCGGCGGTGAAAGCGGTACCGGGCGGCTCGGCCGCGTACAGGGTCTTGGCGAGCACGGAGTGCGCGGCACCGGCGGCCAGCAGGGTCGCCCCGCGCAGGACCACACTCCGGCGGCGACGTACGGGGTCGAGCTGGCCGACGGCGAAGGTGAACAGCAGCCCGGCGGCCAGGACGTGCGCGTGCACTGCGGCGTGCAGCCACGGCTCGTGCCGCATGGCCGCGAACAGTCCCGTGCGGTACAGCAGCCACAGCCCGCCGACATCCAGCAGGGCCGCCAGCGGCGGGAAGACCAGCCAGGCCGCCGCACGGCTGTGCGCGAGGGCCAGCAGCCCCCGGCGCGTGGCGCCCGGCGTCAGGGCGCGCAGGGCCAGGGTGAGAGGGCGGGCCCCGACGAGCAGCAGGGGGGCCGCCATGCCGACGATCAGGTGCTGGACCATGTGGGCGGTGAACGGCCCGCCCGGCAGCGGGCCCACCGCGGCCCAGGCCGCACCGGCGCCCCCGGCGGTGAAGGACACCCCTCGCCACCGCGGCCAGCCATCCCCCCGCCGCCGCAGACGGGCGGCGGCCAGCAGATAGAACGCGGTCGCCGACAGCGCACCCGCCACCGTGACCAGGTCGAGCGGGCCAGGGGCCGTGGCCGGGCCGGGATGGACGTGCGCGAAGATCACGACGCCGCCGCCCCGGCGCGGCGGCCCGCGCGGACCGCCAGCGCCACACCGATCAGCAGCAGCACCAGACCGGCGATGTTCCACGCCCAGTCGTAGGGGGTGACGTCCACGCCGTAGCGGACCTGGTGCAGCCGCAGCAGCTTGTGGTCCACGATGCCGTCGAACAGCTGGAAAAGGCCCGACCCCAGGAAGAACCCGGCCCAGCCGTGGGCCGGGGCCAGAGCGCGGCGGCGCCGCAGATCGGCGTAGGCGAAGAACCCGGCGACCAGCGCGAGCAACTCGCCGGTGTGCAGCAGCCCGTCGGAGAGCAGGCCCACGCCGGGGGTGGACCGGTCGTAGAAATGGTGCCAGCCCAGAATCTGGTGGAACACGATCTCATCCACCGCGGCCGTCACCGCGACCCCGATCACCCCGCACACCACCATCGACCTGCGCGGCTCCGGCCGCGCACCGGGCACCGTGGACGGGTGGACCGATGCGTTCATGGGACTGCCTTCCTGCCGTGCCCGGAATCGTCTGCCGCCCGATACGCCTACCCCCTCCCACCGGGAACGCCCGCCCTCCACAGCATCCGGGTGAGCCGTCGGCCGCCGGGCGGGCCCCGAACCGGCCGGGGGTCACGGCACCGGCGGCGGGTGCCCGCACCGGCGTGATCGAGCGCCCACTGTGGCGGGGGCTCATGGCCGGCGCCGCTGTCCGGACCGGCGGGGCTCCCCTCGCGCCGCCGGAACGCGCTCGCCGACGACTGAAGGGTCCCGCTGCTGCTCGGGCGCTTCGGCGCGCCGACGGCGCTGCCGGCCGCGGCTCCCGCGCACGGATCTCCGGCGCCCCGCGGGCCGGCGCGCCGCGGGGGGCGGGGCGCGGCGCAGGCGTACCGCCGACCGCCCGGCCCGCGCGCTCGGCCGCGCCTTCGGCCCGCGGAGGCGAAAACCCCTGTCGCACCGGGCGGTCGGGGTGTGAGACTGGCCGGGTGGACACAGCGGCGCGCTTCCGGCGGACGGTCATCTCCTGGGCGGCGGGCGACGGGGACGCACCGAGGCTGGCGGAGGCCGGGGCCGCCCGTGAGCTGGCGGCCGAACTGGGCCTGCGTACGGTGGTGCTCGTGGAAGGGGTCAGCGACCGGGCCGCGGTCGAAGCCCTCGCCGAACGCCACGGCCGTACGCTGACCGCCGAAGGCGTCGTGGTGGTCCCCCTGGGGGGAGCCGCCAGCATCACCCGCTTCCTGCGGCTGCTCGGCCCGGACGGCCTCGGCGTCCGCCCCGCCGGCCTCTGCGACGCGGCGGAACGGCGGTTCTTCCTCCAGGGCCTGGAGCGCACCGGTTTCGGTGTGGCGGCCACCCCGGACGACCTGGAGAGGCTGGGTTTCTTCACCTGTCACGCCGATCTGGAGGACGAGCTGATCCGGGCGCTCGGCACGGACGGCGTCCAGCGGGTCATCGAGGACCAGGGGGATCTGCGTGCCCTCCGCATCTTCCAGAAGCAGCCCGCCCAGCGGGAGCGGACGGTCGAGGCACAGCTCCGGCGCTTCATGGGGACCATCAAAGGGCGCAAGGAGCACTACGCCCGCGCCCTGACCGAGGCCCTAGACCTCGCGCACCCGCCGAAGCCGCTGGAGGGTCTCCTCGCACACCTCTGAGGCTGCGACCGCCGGAGAAGGCCGCGCGTGAGGCGGGGGCGCACCTTCCGGGCGAGCCCCGGGGCTCCGGCGGCCGGTCGGCGGGGCCACCGGGAGTCTCCCCGGCGCCGCTCCGGTGTGCGGCTCCCCGAACGGCGGCATTTTCCGGCCGAAGCGCCACCGGCCGCCGCAGGGCCGCCCTCGCGTTCATGCAGGTCAGATGGTTGTTTCGGATTGAACCGCCGAAGTGCGTCCATATGCTGGACGGTGAGAGCCGGGCCGCTGAACTGCCCGAATGACCATTCGGTCGGTTCGGGTGTCCGTCCGCGGCCGGAAGCGGGCCGTCGATGTGCGCTTACTTTCCGCATGCGTAAGACTCCTGACCGCAATCACGCATCCGACAAAGGAGTCTTCACCCATGCGACGCAACCTGCACCTCGCCTTCGCGACCCTCGCGGCGGGCACACTCCTGCTCGGCGGCCTCGCCACCGCCACCGCGCAGGCCGCACCGGCGAAGGCCGAGAGTCTCTACGCGCCTTCCGCACTCGTCCTCGGCGTCGCCCGCGGCGAGGATCCGCAGACCGCGACCGTCGAGCGGGCCGTGACGCTCAGCTGCGCCCCCACCGCCGGGGGGACACACCCCGCCCCTGCCGCGGCGTGCAAGGAACTGGCCGAGGTCCAGGGGGAGTTCTCCGAACTGACCGCCGGTCCGTCGAACCGGACCTGTACCCGCCAGTGGGATCCGATCGTGGTGACCGCCCACGGCGTCTGGCAGGGCAAGGCGGTCCGGTTCAGCACCACGTACGGCAACGCCTGCGAAATGGCGGGCAGCATGGACGACAACGCGGTCTTCGCCTTCTGACCCACCAGAAGTCCGACCCTGCGGCGTCGGGGTGACGGAGCGCCGTACCGTCCCCGCGACCGCACCGGCCGCCCCGCCCCACCCGGCGTGCCCCGCACACGCCCCCGTCCGCGACGACCGGGAGCGCCGCGGTCGCCTCCAGCCGTTCCGCCGCGGCCGGCAGCGATCCGCCCCCGGTCGGTTGCCCCCGGCCCGATCCCGGCGTGAATCCGACCCCCGCCCGACCTCGCCCGACCCCTGCCCGGCCCGACGCGCTCGCCGTACGGGCCGTGGGCGCTTCGTGGGCCGGCACCTGCTCAGCGGACCGGATCGAGGAAGACGTCGAAAGCGCCGGGCAGCCGCTTCCACCCCTCCGGGCCCGATCCGTACTCCGCGTCCGTGAGCAGGCAGGAGTCCAGCAGCCGGGGCAGGCGGTCGCGGTCGAGGCCGGGGGAGACGAAGACCAGGTGCTGACAGCGGTCGCCGTGCTCGGGGTGCCAGTCCAACGCGGCGGCCGCCCGCCGGTAGGGCGGCGCCATGGACCAGGCGGCGTCGGGCAGCGAGGCGAGCCAGGGGCCGGTGTTCTCCAAGCAGAGCGCACCGCCCGCGGCATCCCAGGAGAGCAGCGTGTCCGGCCGGTCCGCCAGCCAGAACCGGCCCCGGCTGCGGACGGCGGCGCAGCTCAGTTCCTCCAGCGCGTCGAAGAGGCGACCGGTGTGGAAGGGGCGGTGCCGCCGCCAGACGAGCGTGGCCACCCCGGCCTCCTCCGCCTCCTGCGGAAGCAGCGCGGAGGCGGGATGCCGGCCCGCCGCCGCGGCCTCCACGTCGAACCCGGCGAACGCGAGGCGGGCCAGGTCGCCCGCCCCGCACCGTGCCTGACGGGCGGTCGGGTTCACCTGCCGGAGGAGGGCGTGGTCCTCGTCGCCGGCCGCCGGGTTCGGCGTCACGGCGAGCACGGGCGCGTACTCCGTCTGCCGGGCCCAGGTGTCGCCGACCGTCCGCCGGTCGGCGGGCGCCGCCGCGAGCCCGGCCTGGGCCAGATCGTCGCCGTTGGAGAGGCGCGGCAGGACGAGCGTGGGGTCGACCGCCGCGAACACGTTGGTCACCACGGCCGCGTCGGTGTGCGCCGCGATCGCCTCCGCCGTGGAGTCCGGTTCGACGGAGTCCCACAGTTCCAGGACGGCGAGACGGGTGAGGCCGTCCCCCGCGAGCCGTTCGAGTTCGGGGACGAGGTCCTCACGCAGGGCGCAGCAGGCGCAGTCGTTCACGAGCGGCCTCTCGCCGCAAGCGAGTTCGCCGTCGGCGTCGCGCAGCGAGCGGCGGACCGTGCCACCGGGGGCCGCCGACAGGTCGTGGTGCAGGGCGACGCTGTGCGGGATGTCCCGCAGCAGCTCCTCCACCGCGTCGTGACGCGCTTCGGCGTGCAGGCCGCAGACGATGACGACGGGCAACCGGGTGGGGTGCCCGCTCACCGGACCTCGCCGCGCCCGTAGCGGCGCTCGAAGCGCTCGACGCGTCCGGCGGTGTCCAGGGCGCGGGCGGTGCCGGTGGGGAAGGGGCGGCTCGCGGAGGAGGCCTCCGCGTCGACCACCGGACAGGTGGTGCCGTCCTCCCGGGCGACCGTGCGCTCGCCGGTCGAGGCCGACCGGGTCGGGAAAGCGAAGTCGGCGGCCTTGTCGCGGAAGACGGCGGGGCGGTGGGCGGGGTGGATTCCGGGCTTCATGGCGATGTCCTCGGGTTCGGGTTCGGGGTGGGCGGGAGGCCGTCTGCGGTGGGGCTCAGCGCTCCTCGCGGAAGTCGACATGGCGGCGGGCGACCGGGTCGTACTTGCGCAGCGCCATCCGGTCGGGGTCGTTCCGCCGGTTCTTGCGGGTGACGTAGGTGGAGCCGGTTCCCGCCGTGGAGCGGAGTCCGACGACCGGGCGTACTTCGGTGCGAGCCATGGGCGCTACTATATGGCAATGGTTTCCATTTTCAATAATGGATCGTCCCGAAGGAGAGGCAGGTGCCTTCCATGTCCGCCCACTGCCAACTGACCGGCTCGAAGCCGGGATTCGGCAACGACATCTCCCACTCGTACCGCCGGACGCCCCGCCGGTTCGATCCGAACGTCCAGCACAAGCGGTACTGGTTGCCCGGGGAGGGACGCCATGTGCGCCTCACGCTGAGCGCCCGGGCGATCAGGACCGTCGACCGGATCGGCATCGAAGCCGCGGTCGCGCGCATCCGTGCGCGAGGAGGGAAGGTCTGATGGCGAAGAAGAGCAAGATCGCGCAGAACGACAGGCGCCGGGCGACCGTCGAGCGCTACGCGGCCCGCAGGGCCGAACTGAAGGAGGTCGTCCGGCGGCCCGGCACGCCGGATCGCGAGCGGGCGGCGGCCGTGGAGGAGTTGCGGCGTCAGCCGCGCGACGCGAGCGCCACCCGCGTCCGCAACCGCGACAGCGTGGACGGCAGGCCCCGGGGCTATCTCCGTACGTTCGGTCTCTCCCGGGTCCGGATGCGCGAGCAGGCCCATGCGGGGTTCCTGCCGGGGGTGACGAAGTCCTCCTGGTGACGCGGGCCGGCTTCGCGTCCGCGTCGGCCTGGGGCCGCCCGGCGGTGCGGGTGGTGGCGCGGCGAGGACCGTCGTGCCACCACCCGCGGGGAGGACTCAGCGGCCCACCGGGTCGGTGTGCGCTCCGTCCTCGGGGGCGACGAGGGCGAGGTGGCCGCCGTCGTCCAGCGGCGTCGGGAGGCTCAACGTCGTCACCCGCGCCATCCGGTCCGCGTCGAAGACGTGCACCTCCCCGTGGCCTCCCCGGCTCACCGCGACCAGTCCTGAACCGGGGGAGGCGGCGACGGCCCGCCGCTGGACCCCGTCCCACGGCGTTCCGCCGGGCCGGGGGGCGCCGGTCATGGCGGGCAGCGGCAGCCGCGCGCGGACCTCCGGGCGGGCCCCCGCGTCCCGGGGTGCGCTGAGCAGGACGAGTTCGTCGCCGGCCGGGTGGACCCGGGTGTACGCGATGTGACGCGCGGTCACCGCGAGCCGGAAGACCAGCCCGGGGCCCAGTTCCAGCCGGCCCGTGGCCCCGGTGTCGAGGTGGTGCCACCAGGCGTCGTTGGTCCACTGCGGCCACTGCCCCGGATCGCCCGGGCCGCCGCGAACGCAGGACCAGAGCATGCGCCGTACGGGGTCGAGCCGCAGGTAGTGGCCGCGCCCGCCGGAACGGCCGTCGGCGGACCAGGGCAACGGGGCCTCCGTCGTGAGGCCGTCGCCCCGCCGCCGTACGCGGTGCACCCCCGACCCGGCGGCGGCGAACACCCGCCCGGTGAGCGGGTCGTGGGCGTCTCCGTGCCCGTCGTCGTCCGGCAGGGCGATCCGCAGGGCCGGGCCGGCCGGGGGGCAGGAGGGGGCCGAACGCATCAACGCGCGGTGCCGGTACGCCAGGAGTTCGCCCGGCTCCCGATGGCGCAGCACCACGAGCGGCGAGGGGCCGCCGAGGACCGTGACCCCCGGCTCGCCGGTCCGCCCCCGTACGCGTACGGCTACCGCGCCGTCCGGCGCGTCGAGATCGACGGCCGTCAGCAGCCCGGTCCACGGCTCCTCGTTGCGTCCGAGCCCGGTGGTCACCGCGAGGAACCGCCCTTCCGGGGCCGCCGCCAGGTGTTCGGCCGGAACCGCGACCGGTACGCGACGCCGGATCAGGGGGCGTCCCGCGCCCGGACCGTAGGGGTCGAGGGCCAGCAGTTCGCCCGCCCGGTCGTCCACGCAGGCGACCAGGCCGTCCGGGAGGGCGAGGAAGCCGGCGTGCTCGGAGAGGTGGCGGTGGTTCACCTCGGCCCGTTCCGTGCCGTCGGGGAGGTCCAACAGGCTGATCCGCCCGGCGACATGGTCGGAGACGAGGAGCCGGGGCGGTGAGGCGGGGGCGGGGGGCGCGGGGTGGGGCATGGCGAACTCCTGAGGTGGGCGGGGGTGATGGGGCGGCCGTGGTCGACGGGTCTCGAAGCACGCAGCCGCTCACTTTATTGGAAATGATAATCATGTGTAGAGTTTCGGTTCGTGGCGGGGATCACTCCCGGGGCTCCGCCGCCGCTGCCGCACGCCCGGGACCGCACAGGAACGTTGAGGGACCGTCGATGCCACGAACCGCGCTGAGAGTCCGCCGCTGGGCCGCGATCGCCGTACTGGGAAGCCTGCTGGCCGGTTGCGGAACCGGGGAGGCGGACACCGGGCAGACCGGTGCCGCGGGGGCGGCGGCCGTTCCGGGAAGCGGGGCCGCGGCCCGTACCGCCACGGACGTGCGGCCCATCGAGGCCGCCACCCGGATCACCGACGCCAGGGGCGTCACGGTCTCCCTGCCGAAACCGCCGGAGAAGATCGTCTGTCTGGTCGCCCTCTGCGACGACATCCTCGTCGAGCTGGGCATGAGCCCCGCCGCCACCAACTCCCAGGTGCTGGCCCACCCGGATTTCCTCGGCGAGGAGGAGGCGGCGAGGGTGCCGGTCGTGCCCGGCGGCTTCCTCAGCCCCGAGGTCGAGGCGATCCTGTCCCACCGGCCCGACCTGGTCATCGGGCTGGAGGACACCCACGGGAAGCTGGCCCCCGCCCTGAAGGGCGCCACGGCCTTCTGGCCCGTCCAGCCGGGCTCCTGGCAGGACAGCGTCGGCTACCTGCGGAACCTCGCCGCCCTCACCGGCCGCACCGAGCAGGGCGAGAAGGCGGAGAAGGCCTTCCGCACCCGCCTGGCGCGGGCGGAGGAGACGAGGAGCGACAGGACCGCGCTGATCGTCTTCGGCAGTGACGAGAACTTCGGCGTGGCCACCCCGGAGACCGACGTGGCGGCCGGACTCTTCCCGAAGATCTCCCACTACCCCTGGAAGAGCCGGGGCATCGACGGCAGTTACAGCCTGGAGGAGATCCTCGCCCGGGACGTCGACGTCCTGTTCGTGGAGACCCTGTCCTTCGGCGCACCGAACGGCAGGCTCTCCGACAAGCTGGCGAAGAACCCCCTCTGGTCCCGCATCCCCGCCGTGCGGAACGGCAAGGTCGTCGAGGTCGACTCCGAGGTGTGGGCCAAGGGGCGCGGCACCCGCTCCCTGGGGCTCGTCCTCGACGAGGCGACGGCCGCACTGCGGTGAGGCGTCCGCCCGTGGCGCTCCTCTGCCTGGGCGCGGTCGCCCTGGGCAGTGCGGTCTGCGCCCTCAGCCTCGGTACGCCGTACGTCCCGCCCGCCGACCTGCCGGAAACGCTGGGGGCCGACGGGCCGGCGGGGCTCGTCGTCACCGAACTGCGCCTGCCGCGCCTGGTGTCGGCGCTGGTCGCCGGAGCCTGTCTGGGCGCGGCGGGCCTCGTCCTCCAGGAGGCCCTGCGCAACCCGCTGGCCGTGCCGGAGATGCTGGGTGTCTCGTCGGGGGCCGCGCTGGGCGTCGCCGCGCCGCTCGTTCTGGCCCTGGCCGTCCCGCTGGGTCTGCAGCCCTTCCTCGCCCTCGCGGGGGCGGCGCTCGGCGGCCTGCTCACCCTGGTCGCCGCCGGGTTCGGGCGCAGCCCCTCGGCCGTGCTGCTGACCGGAGCCGCCGTCGCCGCCGCACTCCAGGCGGCCCTGCTGGTGCTCATGGTCATGGCCGACCAGCTCGACCTCCAGCTCATCTACCGCTACCTGCTGGGCAGTCTGTCCGCCCGCACCTGGGACGACGTCACCGGCCTGCTGCCCTGGCTCGCCGTGGCCGTCCCGGCGCTGGTGCTGTGCGCGCCGGTGCTCGGCGTGCTGCGGCTCGGCGACGACGACGCACGCGCGCTCGGCGTACGGGTGGAACGGGCGCGGGTGGCCGCCCTGGGTATCGCCGTCGTCCTCATCGCCCCCGTCGTCGCGGTCTGCGGGCCGGTGGCCTGGGTCGGCTTCCTCGCCCCGCACCTCGCCCGCCGCCTGCGGCCGGACGCGGGTGCGGCCGGGTGGCTCGCCCGGTCCGCCGCGTGCGGCGCGGTCGTCGTGCTCTGCGCCGATCAGCCGGCCCGGCTGGCGCTCGCCCCGGTCGAAACGCCCGTCGGCGCGTGGACGGCCCTGGTCGGAGTGCCGGCCGGGGTGCTGCTGCTGAAACGGGGGAGGCGCCCCGCACGGGGCCGGGAGCCGGACGGCGTCGCCGTGCCGGGGGCCCCGGCGGGCCACCCGGCCCCCGCCCCGCGAAAGGCGGAACGATGAGCGTGGTGGAAACGGCTCCCCGGCGCCCTGCCCCCGCCCGCCGTGCTCTGGACCTCCCGGGCGTCCGGATGGGCGTGCTGGGCCTGCTGGTCGCCGTGGTGGCGTGTGCCGGTCTGTTCGCCGGCCGGGGCGTCGCCGCCGAAGTCGTACGGGCCGTGCTGCTCGGGGCCCCCGCCGATCCGACGGCCGAACACATCGTGCTCCGACTGCGGCTGCCCCGGGTGCTGGTGGCGCTGGTCGCCGGGGCCTGCCTGGGGGTGGCCGGGCTGGTGCTCCAGTCCGCGCTGCGCAACCCGCTGGCGGGCCCCGAGGTCACCGGCGTCACTCCGGGCGCGGTGCTCGGCGCGGTGACCGCGACCGGCCTCGGCCTCGCGGGCTGGGATTCCCCTGCGGCGGTGGTCGTGGCGGCCTGTCTCGGCGGCTTCGCCGGGGCGGGGCTGCTCTGGCTGCTCGCCGGGCGGGACCGGGGCGACCCGGAGCAGACCGCCGTCTACGGGGTCCTCGTGTCAGCGGTGCTCGCCGGCCTCACCGCGGTCGTCCTCCTGGTGGCTCCCGGCGAACTCGGCAGCGTCGTGCAGTGGCTGATCGGCTCCACCGAGGGACGGGTCTGGCAGCACGGGAATCTGCTGTGGCCGTGGGCGGCCTTCTGGGGCGCGGCGGCCTGGCTGCTCGCCGGCCCGCTGACCCTGTTGCGCTGCGGCGACGAACAGGCGTCCGCCGCCGGTCTGGCCACCGGCCGGGGGCGGGGAGCGGCGCTCGTGTGCGCGGTGGCGCTGACGGCCGGAGCCGTCTCGGCCGTGGGCGCGCTCGGCTTCGTGGGACTGCTGGTGCCCCACCTGGCGCTGGCCGTCTTCGGGGCCGACCTGCGGGTCGCGCTGCCGGGCGCCGCGCTGCTCGGCGCGGCGGTGGTGTGCGGTGCGGACGCGGCCGCCCGGCTCCTGTCCCCGCTGCTGGCGTCCGCCTTGGGCGCGGACCGGCTGACTCTCCCGGTCGGCGCCCTGACCACCTGCGTGGGGGCGGGGCTGCTGCTGGCTGTGGCGCGACGGCGGGCGGACGAGCGATGAAGGAGAGACGGATGGAGAAGGCGGAGATGTCCGAAGGCCTGAACGGACACGTGGGCGTGCGCCGGACGGAGAAGCCCCGACCGGAGGCGGGAGCGGACGCGGCGGGAGGCCCGGGCGGCGGTGGGCGAGCCGGACCGGAGGTGGTCCGCGCGGACGCGCTGGCCTTCGGCTACCCCGGACGCACCGTGCTGCGCGGGGTGGACCTGAGCATCCGCGCCGGTGAGCTGGTCGCCCTGATCGGACTGAACGGATGCGGCAAGAGCACCTTCCTCAAGCTCGCCGCCGGACTGCTCACTCCGAGCGGGGGACGCGTCCTGCTGGAAGGCGACGACGTGGCGCGGCTGTCCCGCCGCACCGCTGCCCGGCGCGTCGCCCTGCTCCACCAATCAGCGCCCGCGGTACCGGGGCTGACGGTGCGGCAACTCGTGCGTCAGGGCCGCTACGCCGCCCGGGGGCCGCTCGGGATGCTGCGGGAGGGCGATGACGAGGTGACGTCCCGGGCGCTCGCGGACGTCGGCGTCACCGCCTGGGCCGACCGCCCGGTGGACGCGCTGTCCGGCGGGGAGCGCCAGCGTGTGCGGCTGGCGATGGCGCTGGCCCAGGACGCCCGGCTGCTCTTCCTCGACGAGCCGACCACCTACCTCGACCTGCGGCACCAACTGGAGGTGCTGCAGACGGTCGTACGGCTGCGCGCGGAACGCCGGCTGACGGTGGTGATGGTGCTGCACGACCTCAACCACGCCGCCCGGTTCGCCGACCGCATCGTCGCCCTGCGCGAAGGGCGCGTCGCCGCCGACGGGACTCCCGCCGAGGTGGTCACGCGACGGCTGCTGGTCGAAGTCCTCGGCGTGGAGGGCCGGGTGGGGACCGATGACGAGGGCGGGTGGCCCGTCTGTTACCCAGATCACCCTGTCGGCCCGCCCCGGCTATTGCGCAATGAAAATCATATTCATTAGTGTCTGTGGTGCGGCACGGAACATCGCCGCGACCGACACCCGACCGATGTGAATGGAGGCTTCAACTCATGGAGCAGAACAAGGTGTTCAGCCCGATCGCCGACCAGGGCCAGCTCGCCCACCTCTCCGCCACCCACTCGAACGCCCTCGTCGAGAACCCCTTCGACGACGCCGTCGAGCCCGACACCGCGGCCGAGAAGTAAGCGAGCCCCGCCGCTGACGGCGGCTTCCCCGCACAGCGCGGGCGGGCCCGCCCGGTGAGATCCCGGGCGGGCCCGCCCCGTCCGCCGCCGCCCCGCGTATCACTCTCCCGCCCCCATCACCTGCTCCCGCCCCGGAGGATTTCGTGACCCGCAGTCGACTGGCTCCCGGTGCCGGGATCGTCACCGCCCCCGGTGCCGGCCCCGTACTCCGCACCCCGGACGGGGAGTTCCTGCGCATCGACACCGGGGGCGTCGACGGGGCCGCCCTGGTGCGCCGACTCGCGGGGGAGGCGGAGCCGGCCGCCGAAGGCCCCGACGGCGAGCGACTGGCGCGGCTCGTGGAGGCGTTCGAGACCGCCGGGTACGCGGGGGCCTCCCCGCTCCGGCGCCCGCTCGACGGCCGCACCGTCCACGTCCTCGGCGACCCCGTGCTCACCGAGCCGGTGGTCCGCTGCGCGGAAGCGGAAGGGGCCGAGGTCCACCCGATCACCCGGGACGGCGTGGCGGAACTCGCCCTGGGGGCCGCGGACCACCGCACCGAGGGCCGCGTCGCCGTGGTGTGGTGCCTCGACTCACCCGTGCCGGAAGGGCTGTGGGAGGCGGCGGACCGGCTGCCGGGGCGGCGCGTCGCCTGGTTGCGCTGCCACCGCGAGGGCGCCCACGTCTGGACCGAACCCCTCGCCGCCACCCCCGAAGACGTCACCTCCCGCCACGTCCGGCTCCGCCGGCTCGCGGCCACCCCCGCCCATCGCGAACTCGCCGCCTACTGGGCCGGACACCGCACCCCCGACACCGGCCCGCACACCACGGGCGCCTCCGCCGCGCTGATCGCCGCTCTGCTCACCGCCGACCTGATCGCCTGGGCCGCGGCAGAGGCGGAAGCGGGGCCAGGGGAGGAGACCGGTACGGACCCCGCATCCGGGGCCGGGGGAGGAGCCGCGGCGCGCCGGGGCCTTCCGGTCCGCCGTCGGCTGCGCCGGATCGACCTGCGCGATCTCACCGTCGCCGAGCACCCCGTACTGCCCGTCCCGGATGTGGCGCCTCTGCCCGCCGCGGCCCGGGTGAACAGGCGCCCCGGCGCCGGGACCGCGCAGGCCCGCTCGTGAACATCCGTACCGTGCACGTCCCCGCGCCGGACGGCGCCGCGCTCGCCACCGACGTATGCCTTCCCGGCGGAGCCCGCCCCCGCCCCGCCGTCGTCATCAGGACCCCCTACGGGCGGGAGGCCCACCGCGCCGAACTGCGCAGCTGGGCCGCGCACGGATTCGCGGCCCTCGCCCAGGACGTGCGCGGCCGCCACGGTTCGCCGGGGGAGTGGCGGCCCTACGAGGAGCACGAAGGACCGGACGGAACGGCCTCCATCGCCTGGGTGCGGGCCCAGTCGTGGAGCGACGGAAAGGTCGTCGCGGCCGGGGCCTCCTACGCCGCCTACTGCGCCCTCGCCGCGGCGCTCGCCGGGACCGGCGGCGGGCTGCGCCAGGACGGCCGCCCGGGCGGGGCCCACCGCGACGGCGGCCCCGACGCCGTCATCGCCGCCGTCCCCGCCCTCGGCCTCGTCGAGACGGCACGGGAACCCGGCGGCCCGGAACGGCTGTGGGCCCGCGCCGGCTGGTGGGCGGCCCACGGGGACCGGCGCGACTCCGACCCGGACGCGCTGAACCGTGCCGTGGCGGACGACCCCGGCCTGCTCGAACACCTCCCGATCACCCGCCTTCCGGAGCGGTTGGCCGAGCCGCTGGGGCGCGAGCTGCCGTCGTGGTCGCGCCTGTGGGCCGCACACGAGCGAGGCCTACTGGTCGCGGCGGGCGCCGCCGCGCGCCTCCCGCTGCTCGCCGTGGGCGGCACCCGTGACCCCTTCGCGGACGACACCGTGGCCCTGTGGCACGGTTGGGGCGGGCCGGCCCGCCTGCTGCTCGGCCCCTGGGGCCACCGCCTCACCGCCGACCCGGACGCACCGCCCCGCGCCCGCGTCAACCTCGGCGCCCTGTACGTACGGTGGGCCCGCGCCGCACTCGCCGGGGCGCTGGAGCCCACCCGGCGCGGGGTCATCGCCCTGGGCGACAGCGGCCGTTGGCACCGCGCTCCCGGGACGGCGGCGGCTCTTGACCCGTCCTCGCCGGGCGGGCCGGAGACGGCGCGGAGCTGGCCCTTCGGCTCGCCCACCGGTCTACGGCTGCTCCACGGAGCCGAGTTCACCGCCGACCCGGGCCGCCCCGTGCGCTCCGACGACCTGACCGCCCCGGCCGGCGGCCCACCCGACCGGTGCCTGTTCCTCTCACCGCCCCTGCCCCGCCCGCTCGATCTGGCGGGGACCGCCGTCGCCCACCTCGACGTCACCGCCGACACGCCCTCGGCGGACTGGGCCGTACGGCTGACCGCACTCGACCCGTCCGGCCGCGCGGACCCCCTCGCCTTCGGCATCGTCCGCCGCGCCGACCCGCCCGGCCGGGCGGCGGACGTCACCGTGCCACTCGGCACCCTGGGCCGTCGGCTGCCCGCCGGAACCCGGCTGCGGGCCGAAGTCGCCGGACACCACTTCCCCGCCCACGCCCGCAACCCGCACACCGGCGAGGACCCCGTCACCGCCACCCGGCTCGTCCCGTCCCGCCGCACCGTGAACCCCCGGGGCGGCGCACTCCACCTGCCCGTCGTCGCCCGACGCCGCTACGTCGAGCCCGCACCGGAGATATGCCGTTGACCAGTACCCTGCCCATCGAAGCCCTCGTCGACCCCGTCAGCGGAATCATCCGGGGCGTCGCACCCGTCGAGCACCCCGCCGGGGCCCCGCCCCGCTACACCGCGATGACCGCCGACGTCGCCGACGCCCGCCGCCTCGGCGCCTGGCCCGCCGACCGCGTGTCGCTCGGCACGACGTTCGGCGACCCCCGGGGCGCCTGGACCGCCGCCGTGGCGGAAGCGGTGGAACGCTACTGCGGCAACCGCGTCCCGCCCCCCGGCCACCCCCAGGAGCCCCGGCGGGCCACCGCCGCCGAACTGGCCGCCGAAGGACACCGCGTCTACGGGCCCGGCGCCCTGCCGACGTACGCCCCCTGGCAGTACGGCCGCTCCCGCTTCCCGTACACCGAACTCACCCCGGACACACCGGCGCTGTGGACCCGGGCCACCGAGAACGGACTGCCCTGCTGGGCCCCCGTGGCGCTGACCCACCTCAACTGGCGTCAGGGCGAGCTGCGTTCACTGCCCCGCACCCACCACCTCAACTACGCGGGCATCGCCACCGGACAGGGACTCGACGACGCCGTCGAGCGCGGACTCCTCGAAATCGTCGAACGCGACGCGCTGGAGCTGTGGTGGCACCTGGACGGGCCCACACGGGGCATCGATCCCGCCAGCGTCCCCGGCCTCACCGAAGACCTGGCCGGCTGCGGCCTCGACGTGCACATCGTGGAGATGCCCTCCGAGTTCGCGCCCTGCTCGGCCGCGCTCATCCGCGACCCCGAACGCGGTATACACGCGGCCGGGTTCGCCTGCCGCTACGACCCGGCGGAGGCGGCGCGCAAGGCCGTCCTGGAAGCCGTGCACACCTGGGTCTTCACCCAGGGGGCGGTGGACGCCGACGGGTGGGTGTACCGGGCGATCGACGCCGGCATGCTCGCCCGCGGCCTCTACCTGGACCACCGGCCGGACCGGCGCTATCTCGACGACTGCGGGCCCGGGTTCGCCGCCGTCCGCGACCTGGGCGCCCATGTCCAGGTCTGGCTGGACGACCGGATGGCCCCGCTCGCCCGCCGCTTCACCGAACCCGCCCTCGGGACCGGCCCGGTCACCGCGATCGAGCCCGGCAGCCGGGCCGCCCTGGACGCGGCGCTCGCCGGCGGGGGCCACCGGGTGATCACGGCGGACCTCACCACGGAGGACGTCGCCGAGACCCCGCTGCGCGTCGCCCGTGTCCTCGTCTCCGGCCTCATCCCCAACGCCCCCGCCGCCTTCGGCTACTTCGGCTGCCCCCGCTTCGCCGACGCGGCGCTCGGTCGGGGGTGGCGTGCACAACCGCCCACCGCTCCGCAGGACTTCACCCTCGCCCCGCCGCCGCACATGTGAAGGAGCGTGCCGCCGTGCCCCGGACCCCGGACCGAACCGCCGCGCCCGCACACGAGGTGCGCACGGAGTCGTCGGACGCCCGCGTCGCCCCGCCGCCCACCGGCCTGCCCGCGCCCCCCGCCGCCGCGCGGGCCCTCCTGCGCCGGGCGCTCGCCGACGCCAGGTCGCCCCGCGTCCCGGCCCTCTCCCCGTACGCTCCGGAGCGCCCGTTCCCGCGGAGCGGCCCCGGGCTGCCATGGGGCGAGGACGACCGGCGGCCCGAGGCGGGGGACGCGTCCGGCAACGCCCCCGGGCCGGCCGCGGCCACCCCCCGCACCGGCGCCGATGCCACGATCGACCTCGCCCGCTGGCTGCGCCTCTCCCTCGCCGCGCTCCCCGGGACGCCCGGCAGGACGCGCCCCGTTCCCTCGGCGGGCGCCCTCCATCCGGTCCGCGCCCATCTCCTCATCGGGCCGGGGTGCTCCCTTCCACCCGGACGCTACGCGTACGACCCGCGGGCCCACCGGGCCCATCCGTGCGGCCCGGCCCCTGACGGCGCGCCCCCCGGCGCCCTCCTCGTCCTCACCGTGACCGCGTCCCGGACGGTCGCCCACTACGGTCACCGCGCCTGGCCGCTGCTGCTGCTCGACGCCGGCCATGCCGCCGCCGCACTCGCGCTGGCCGCGCCCCCGACCGCCGACGCCCTGGTCTCCCTCGACGCCGACGGCGCCCTGCTGGCCGCCGCCGCCGGTCTGCCCGGCCCGCTGGACCGGCCGGACGCCCGGCCCGGCGCCGAACCCGCTCTCCCCCTCGCCGCCGTACGGTTGGCGCCCCCGGGGACCTCCGTGACCGCCCCCGAAACGCTGAGCGCCTGGGCCGCCCTGCCCCGGGCCGCGGCCCCTGCGCCGCATCCCGGCGCCGCGACCGTGCCGAACCGCGAACTCGCGACCGCGCAAAGGCTGTTGTGTCAGCTCGCGGAAGCACCCGGCCTGCCCGCCGGTACGTGGCACCCGGCCCCGCGCCCGGCGGAAGTGACCGACGGCGCTCTGGAGACACGCCGCAGCGCCCCGCCCGACGACCTGCGCCGCCCGCCCGAGAAGGGTCCGCTCACCCGCATCCTGGCCACCGCCCGGACGACGGACCCGGCCGGACCGGACTGGACCCTGGCGGTCGGCGGGGACGCCCCGGCCCTCTACACGGCGGCCCCGGACGGGCCGGGGCTCCATGTCCGAGCCCGCGGCGACGCACGTCCCACCCTCGCCCACTGGGCCGCGCACCAACCGTGGATCGGCGCGGCGGGCGCGGTCCTGCTGGCCCACGGCTGCCCCGGGGACGCCTCCTGTGCCGAGGTCCGCCGCAGCCATCTGGCCGCAGGCCACGCGATCGGCGCGGCCCAGGCCCACGCCACCGCCCTGGGACTGCGCTCCCGCCCCATCGGCTCCTGGCAACAGGCCGACCTGGGCGCGGCGTTGGGCGACCCGCCGGGACGCGACTGGATCGTGCACGGTCTGGCCCTCGGCGCACCCCCGGCGACGGCGTCAGCCCCGCCCCCCTCCGCCTCCCGGACCGCGGCCCCCCTCCCGGCGGCCGGCCGGCTCACGGGAGCGGCCACTCCGGCCGCCTCCGCCACCGCCACCCCACCCGGCGAGGAAGAACGCCCATGATGCTCCACCCCGAACTCCTCCGCGCCGCGAACACCGTGCGCCGCCCCCTAGCTCTCGCCACCGCCCTGCTCGCGGCGGTCGCCCTCACACACCTCGCCCAGGCCGTCCTGCTCGCCCTCGTGCTCTCCCGGATCGCCCAGGGGAGGACGGCGGCGCTCGCTCCGCTGCTCACGGCCGTCATCGCCGTGGTCCTGGCCCGTGCCGTCCTCGGCCGCGTCCAGCGGCTGACCGCCGTCACGGCAGGAGCCGCCGTACGGGTGCGGCTCCGCGACACGCTGATGCTGCGGCTCGGCGCACTCGGCCCCACCGCCGACACCGGGGCGCGGGCCGGAGCCGTACGGGCCACGCTGGTGGACGGCGTCGAGGGCGTGGACGCGTACATCTCGCGCTACCTGCCCCAAGCACTCCTCACCTGCGCCGTTCCGCCGCTGCTGCTCGTCGCCGCCGCCCTGGTGGAGCCGTACGCGGCGCTCGCCCTCGGACTCGCCCTGCTGCTCGCCCTGTTCGGGCCGCGCTGGTGGGACCGGCTGCTCGCCCGGCGCGGCAAGGAGCACTGGGACACCTACGAAGCCCTCGCCGCCGACTACCTGGAAGCCCTCCAGGGGATGCCGGCCCTGCGGGCCGTCGGCGCGGTGGGGCGCGTGCGGGAACGGCTGGAGCGGCGGTCGGCCGCCCTGCACCGGAGCACCGTCGCCAAACTGCGGGTCTCCCTCGTCGACACCGGCCTCACCGATCTGGCCGTCCAGGGCGGTACGGCCGCCGCCGTCCTCCTGGCCTGCTCGTCGGCGGCCACCGGCCGCACCGCCGCCACCGGCGCCTACCTCCTGCTCCTCCTCGCCTCCGAGTGCTTCCGGCCCGTCCGCGACCTCTCGCGCGAGTGGCACGCCGGCTACCTCGGGGTCTCCGCCGCCGACGGGATCGCCGCCCTGCGCACCGCCGAACCCGCCGTGCCGGACCGGGGCACGCGGGCCGCGGACTGGGACGGCCCGCCCGAAATCCGGTTCGAGGACGTGCGCTTCACCCACCCGGGGAGCGGCCGGCCCGCCCTCGACGGCGTCAGCTTCACCGCCGCCCCCGGGCGCACCACCGCCGTCGTCGGCCCTTCGGGGGCCGGGAAGTCGACCCTGCTGAGCCTGCTGCTACGGCAACGCGACCCCGGCGGCGGCCGTCTCACCGTCGCCGGGACCGACATCGCCGCGTACTCGCTCGCCTCGCTGCGCCGGGGCATCGCCGTGGTCTCGCAGGAGACCTACCTCTTCCACGCCACCATCGCGGAGAACCTGCGCATCGCCCGCCCGGCCGCCACCGACGAACACCTGCGCGCCGCCGCCCGGACCGCGGGGATCCACGAGGAGATCGCCCGGCTCCCGGACGGTTACGCCACACTCGTCGGCGAACGCGGCACCACGCTCTCCGGCGGCCAGCGCCAACGGCTCGCCCTCGCCCGGGCGCTGCTGGCCGACGCCCCCGTGCTGATCCTGGACGAGGCCACCAGCGCCGTCGACGAGCGCGGCCAGGCGCGCATCGTGCGCGGACTGTCGGAAGCCGGGCGGGGCCGCACCTGCATCGTCGTCGCCCACCGGCTCGACGCCGTACGCCACGCCGACCACATCGTCGTCCTCGACGCCGGCCGCGTCGCCGCGGCGGGCGACCACACGGCCCTGCTAGCGGGCGGCGGCGTGTACGCCTCGCTCGTCGAGGCCGGACGCACCGCACAGGAAGAGCGCGCCGCATGACCACGACCCCTGCCCCCGGCCCGACCGCGGCCCAGGCCGGCCCCGGCCGCCCGCGTGGACCCCGTCCCGCCGCCGCCCCGGCCCCCGACGTTCCGGCCCGCGCCCTCCGCTCGCTCCTCCCGGTCCTCGGCGCGCACCGCGCCACCGTGCTGCGCACCTGCCTGGCCGCCCTCGTCGACCAGGCGGCCCTGGTGGCCCTCGTCGCCCTTGCCGCGCACACGGTCGGCGCCGCCGTCACCGCGCACCGGCCGCCCGCTGCCGGGACCGTCGCCGTTCTGGTCGGGCTCGTCCTGCTCCGGGCCCTCGCCACCTGGCGCGAGATGGACCTCTCGCACGACCTCGCCTACCGGGTGCTGGCCGAACTGCGCGTCCGGGTCTTCGACGGACTGGCCCGCAGCGCCCCCGCCCGGATCGCGGGGCGGCGCAGTGGCGACCTGGCGGCCACCGCCCTCGGGGACGTGGAGGCCCTGGAGTTCTTCTACGCCCACGCCATCGCTCAAATCCTCGCATCCGGAGTGGTGTTCGCGGCCTCCGCCACCGTGCTGGCGGTGCTCGGACCGTGGCTGCTGCTCGCCGTTCTGCCCGCCGCGCTGCTCCTCGCCTGGTCGCCGCTGATCGAGGCACGCGGGCGGGCTGAGCGGGGGGCCCGGACCCGGGCGGCGCTCGCCGAGGTGTCGGCCGAGACCGTGGAGAGCGTCGACGGGCTGCGCGAACTCCTGATGGCCGGGGCGCTGAACCGTACGCGGGCCCGGCTGCGCTCCGCCGGGCGCCGGCTCGCCCGCGCTCAGCGGGCCGAACAGTCCTGGGAGACCGGGGCGGGCGCGGCCCGCGACCTGCTGGTCGTCACCGCCGT
Source organism: Streptomyces sp. CB02366 (assembly GCF_001905905.1). Lineage (GTDB taxonomy): Bacteria > Actinomycetota > Actinomycetes > Streptomycetales > Streptomycetaceae > Streptomyces. Next base: position 125,132 of record NZ_LIVT01000008.1, on the reverse strand, counting down.
CATCGGGGTCGTGGCGGCCGCGGCGCACGCCGCGTCCGCCGGGAGGCTGGACGGGGCGTGGGCCCCCGCCGCCATGGCCCTCGCCCTGGGCGCCCTGGCCCCGGTGGCGGAATCGGCTGCCGCGCTGGGCCGGGCGGGCGGCCTGCGCGCCGCCGCCGCCCGGGTCGGCGCCGCCGTGCATGCCCCGGCCCTGGCGCCCGCGCCCGCCGCCCCGCGCCCCCTGCCGGCGGGCCCGCTCGGGCTGCGGCTGCGCGGCGTACGGTTCGACTACGGGGGAGAGGCCGTGCTCGACGGCGTCGACCTGGTCGTCCGGCCCGGTGAGACCGTCGCCCTCGTCGGCGCGTCCGGCGCGGGCAAGTCGACCTGCGCCCACCTCCTCGCGCGGTACTGGGATCCGGCGGAGGGAGCCGTGGAACTGCTGCCACCGGGTCCGGCCCGCCCCGTGGACCTGCGGGACCTCGCCGAGGACGACCTGCGCGCCGCCGTGTCCGTGGTGGGCCAGGAAACACCGCTCTTCCACGGCACCCTCGCCGAGAACCTTCGTCTGGGCGCTCCCGACGCCACGCCGGACGAGGTGGGCGAAGTGGCCCGCCTCTGCGGGGTCTCCGCCATCGCCGACGCCCTGCCCCACGGGCTGGACACGGCCGTGGGGGAGCGCGGTGCGACCCTGTCCGGCGGCCAGCGGGCCCGGGTGGCCCTGGCACGGGGGCTGCTGAGCGGCCCGCGCGTCCTCGTGCTGGACGAGACGACGGCCCACCTGGACCACCGGGGCGACGCGGAACTGGCCGAGGCGCTCGCCGCCCACCGCGCCGCCCGGGCCACCTTGCTGATCGCCCACCGCCCGGCCACCGTCCGCAGGGCCGACCGGATCGCCGTCCTGGAGGGCGGACGGATCGTCGAGGAGGGCGCCTGGGACGAACTGATCGAAGCGGGCGGGCCGCTGACCCGCCTCTTCGCGCGGGAGGAGGCGGCCGTCCTCCCGTGACGGTCCCCGTCCCGGCCCGGGAGGCGAGCGCCGGTGGGCGGCGGCCCCGCCCCGTCGCCCCCCCCCGCGGAGAAGGCGTCCGTCCGTGCGGACCCGCCGCCCCGCCCGCCGCCGGGCACGGCGTCGTGTTCCGCGCTCAGGGCAGCGGCTGCTCCGCCCAGATGATCTTGCCCCGGTCGGTGTACCGGGTTCCCCACCGATGGGCGAGCTGCGCGACGAGGAACAGCCCCCGCCCGCCCTCGTCCGTGGTCCTCGCGTGCCGCAGCCGCGGCGAGGTGTTGCTGGCGTCGGAGACCTCGCAGGTCAGCGCCGACTGGTACAGCAGCCGCAGCCGCACCGGCCCCGAGGCGTACCGGATCGCGTTGGTCACCAGCTCGCTGACGATCAGCTCCGTCGTCATCGACAGCTCCGCGAGCCCCCACGCCTCCAACCGGCGGGCCACCTTCGCCCGGATCTCCCCGACCGCCGCGGGGTCCACCGCCACGTCCCACGAGGCCAGGCGGTCGGGGGTGAGCACATGCGTCCGGGCGAGGAGCAGGGCGATGTCGTCCGGCTGCGGTACGGGCAGCAACTCCTTGACCACCGCCGGGCACAGGTCCTCCAGCGGCAGCCCGTCCCGGGAGACCGCCAGGGCCAGCCGCTCCATGCCGTTCTCGACGTCCTTGTCGGCCCCCGCGACGAGTCCGTCGGTGTAGAGGCCGAGGAGGCTCCCCTCGGGCAGCGCGAGCTCCAGTGATTCGAAGGGCAGCCCGCCCAGCCCGAGCGGTGGCCCGGCCGGCAGGTCCGGGAAGCTGACCGCCCCGTCCGGGGTGACGACGACAGGCGGCGGATGGCCGGCCCTCGCCATCGTGCAGCGGCCGTTCGCCGGGTCGTAGACCGCGTACAGGCAGGTGGCGCCCACCACCGTCGTACCGGTCCGGTCCACCGGCTCCTCCTCGCTGAGCCGCAGGACCAGGTCGTCCAGACGGGCCAGCAGCTCGTCCGGGGGGAGGTCCATGTCGGCCAGGGTCTGGACGGCGGTACGCAGCCGGCCCATGGTCGCCGCGGCTCCGATGCCGTGCCCCACCACATCGCCGATGACCAGGCCGACCCGGCCCCCCGACAGCGGGATCACGTCGAACCAGTCGCCGCCGACGCCGTCCTTCGCGTCGGCCGGAAGATACGACGACGCCACGTCCAGCGCCGTGCCGCCGCGCAGTGTGTGCGGCAGCAGACTCTGCTGGAGCACCACCGCCGCGGTGTGCTCCCGCGTGTAGCGGCGGGCGTTGTCCACGCACACCGCGGCCCGCGCCACCAGCTCCCGGGCCGGCGCCACGTCGTCCTCGTCGAACGGCACCGGATTGCGCGAGCGCATGAAGGTGGTCAGCCCCAGCACGGTGTCCCGCGCCCGCATCGGTACGGAGATCAACGAGTGCAGCCCGAACTCCCGGAGCCGGGCGGCCCGCGCCGGCTGCTCCACCGTCCATTCGTGACTGTCCGGATCGAGCACCGGCAGCAGCACCGGGTCGCCGTGCAGCAGGAAGTGCGCGTCGTGCGGCGGCGGCACGAAGTCGACGGCCTCCCCGACCCGGACGACCGCCTCCGGGCACCCTTCCCGCACCGAGCACATGCCCGCCCGGCGCATGGTCGCCCGCCCGCCCCCGGCCGGCGGGGCCGTCCCGCGCCGCTCGCCGCCGAACGGGGTCTCCAGCAGATCGACGAAGACGAAGTCCGCGAACCGGGGCACCGCGAAGTCGGCCAGCTCCTGCGCCGTACGCTGCACGTCCAGGGTGGAGCCGATACTGGCCCCGGCCTCGTTCACCAGCGCGAGCAGTCGGCGGGCGTTCCACCGGTCGGTGACGTCGAGGACCATGTACCCGATACCGATCCGCCGGTCCCGGGCGTCCGCCAGGGGGAAGAACGAGCTGGTGTACGCCCGTCGGCGGTGCGGATCGGACCAGCTCCAGCCCACGTACTCGTAGTCCGCGACCGCCCGGCCGGTCGACAGGACCTGCCGCATCAGCCGTTCGAGCGGCTCCGCGAGCACCTCGGGCAGTACCTCTCCCGGCCTGCGGCCCAGCCGCTGGTCCCGGGGCACGCCGCCGAACCGCTCCAGTGAGTCGTTGAGCCAGAGATAGCGCAGTTCGGGGTCGAGGACCGCCATCCCGACCGGTGACCGGCTCAGGAAGTCGTCCAGGACGGACCCGCTCATCGTCCAGTGCGGGGTGAGTTCCCGCCCGGACGCCACGAAGGCCTCCCGCCCGTCGAGCATGAACGAGGAGGTGACCCGTACGTCGACGTCCAGCGACCGGCCGTCCCGGGCCCGTAGGGGAAGCAGCCCGCTCCACCCCGCCCCCGACCGGCAGTGGGCGGCCACCGCGGCCGTCCGCCGGGGGTCCGGCGGACCGGCCAGCAGGCGGGCGGCGGACCGGCCGACGGCCTCGGCCGCCGGATACCCGAGGAGGGCCTCGGCCCCGCGGGTCCAGCCCGTGATCGTGCCGTCGCCGGCGACCACCGCCACCGCCTCGTCGGCCGTCCGCTCCGGGCCGCGCCCGCCCCCGAGGGGCAGCGGGCCGGGCTCCGCCGGGGAGCCCTCATCGGCGGATGCCATTGCACCTCACCACCCTCTGTAGGTTTCCATGGTCGCGCGTCGCCCCGGACCGCGCCCGGTGCGCCGGTCGCGGACCCGCCGGGCGCCGTCCCCCGGCCGGCGCCGTGCCGGAGCGGGCCGCGTCCCCGTGGGCGGGGCGGCGAGCGGCCGCTCGCCCCCGTCCCGCGCCGGACCCGTACGGCAAACGGCCCCGGCCCCGGCAGGAGGGCCGGAGCCGTTCCCACGCCCCGGTCAGTGACGGAAACAGATCTCGCGCTCCCGCAACCACGGGCCCAGCCAGTCGGCGGACGGCACGGTGACGCACCACCCGCGCGGGGGCGGCGCCCCGCTCCCCGGGGACGGGGACGCGGGCGCCCCGGGAAGGGACGGCCGCGGGGACGGGGTGGCGGTGGGGGAGGGGGACGGGGCGGGCTCCGGCGGCGCGGGGCTCGGGTCCGGCGTGACCGTGGGCGTCGGGCCGGGGGCGGACCCGGAGGGCGCGGCCATCGCGGTCATCATCGTCCGGAACACCTCGGAGGACCGCGGATTGCTCGTGCACTGCCAGACGCCGTGCGGACAGTAGTCCGTGACCGTCTGGTACAGGGGCTCGTGCCGGTCGATCCACTCCAGCATCCGCCGCATGTACGCGGGGTTGTCGCCGTTGCGGAAGAGGCCCCACTCCGGGAACGAGATGGGCTTGCCGTGCTCCGCGGCGAAGTCGACGTGCTTCTGGAGACCGTACGGGTCGGCGACCTGGTCGTCGAAGGTCTCGCCGGGCGGCTGGTCGTAGGAGTCCATCCCGATGATGTCGACCACGTCGTCGCCCGGGTAGCACTCGGTCCACGGCACCGCGTCCCGACCCCGGCTCGGCGTGAAGTCGAAACGGAACTCCTGGCCGGGGACCGCGCGCATCGCCGTGACGATCCGCTCCCAGTACGCCTTCCAGGACGCGGGATCGGGACCGCACCGGTGCGTGTAGGTGGTGCCGTTCATCTCCCAGCCGAGCACGACCACGGTGTCCGGCACGCCCAGCCCCACCAGGCGCTCCGCGAGCCGGGTGAAGTGCTCGTCGTACTCCCCGGCCGCGCCCGCCCGGAGCAGGGTGCGGACCCCCTCGTCCGGGATCCGCTCCTCGTTCCGCTCCAGCATCGGTACGTTCAGGACGAACATCCGGTCCTCGTCCGCCCGCCTCCACTCCGCCCAGGCGTCGAGGAACTCAGGGGCGCCCTCGATGTTCACCCACAGATCGCCCGGCAGGTACGTGTGCCCCACCCGCAGCTCCGCCCCGCCGAGCCAGCGCGACAGGTCGGCCATCCGGCTGACCCCCTCGGGCCCGTAGTCCAGATACGCCCCGTGCGCCGTGGCGCTCGCCGTCCGCTCCGGTCCGGGGGCGGCCCCGTCGACGGAGTCCGGGGCAGACGTCGGACGGCCCGCGATGCCGCCGCCCGCCAGGAGGCTGAGAGCGAGCGCAGCGACACACGAGACGATGAGACGGCGCTTGGCCGGCATTGCTCCTCCTGGCTGCGATGAATTCCGGCCGATTCGGCCGGTGGGAAGAGAGTTTCATCATTGTGCACGGCTGGCACGCGGAGGAGCCCATTTATCCTTTCCGGCGTTGCGGAGCTGTCGTTCGCCCTGTCGTTCAGGTGAATGTGCGGCCGAATGTGAACGGGAGTGAACCGACCCGGTTGTCGAAATTCGAATCGACGAGTTCCAGCTCACCGGTACTCCGGACGACCGGACGCCGTTCGATCAGTTCCCGCAGGAGGGCGGTCATTTCGAGCCGGGCCAGATGCGCTCCCAGGCAGTGGTGGGGGCCCCCGCCGCCGTATCCGAGGTGAGGATTGGGCGACCGGGTGATGTCGAAGCGGTCCGGATGGGTGAAAACGGTTTCGTCGCGATTGGCGGACGCGTAGACGAGCGCGACTTTCTCTCCCGGGAGGAAAGTGCGACCGCCCAGTGAGTATTCGGTGGTGACGGTCCTGCGGAACTGGATGATCGGCGTCGAATGCCGCACGATCTCGTCGACCGCGCCGCCGACGTGCCGGTCGAAGTCGGATCGCAGCAGCTCCCGCTGGGCCGGATGGCGGTCCAGCAGGAACACTCCGTGCGCGATGGCGTTGCGGGTGGTCTCCACCCCGGCCACCAGCAGCAGCGAGAAGAACGCCCCCAACTGCCGCCCCGACAGCGCCTCGCCGTCGACGTCCGCACACACGAGTGCCGAGACGAGGTCGCCCCCGGGACGGCGCCGACGCTCCCGCGCGAGCCGCCCCATGACGTACTGCATCCGGGCGAGGGAGGCCAGCCCCCGGCCGGGGATCCGCAGCCGGGCCCGGCCCCGGCGCTCCACGCCGACCCGCTCCGATGCCTGGTCGATCTGTTTTGCGATCCGCGCCCGGACCGCCCGGGGTACGCCCATCAGGTCGCAGATCACCTCCAGCGGCAGCCGCGCGGCCGCCGACGGCATGAAGTCCCGGGGCCGTTCGGCGATCAACTCGTCCACCAGCCGCCCGGCGAGCCTGCCGACGTTCTCCTCGACGTCCGCCAGCAGCCGGGGCGTGAACCGCCGGGAGACGATCCGGCGCAGGGCGGCGTGCTCGGGCCCGTCCATGTTCACCATCGAGTTCCCGAACAACGCCTTCGCCCAGCCGGCCGGCTCCGGGGTGGTGACCCCCGGCGCGCTCGCGAACACCCGGGACGCACGGCTCGCGGCCCGTACGTCGGCGTGGCGCACCAGGGCGTAGAACGGTTTGCCGGCGGTGCGGGCGGCGCCCGGCCGGGGGGTGAACAGCACGGGCGCGTCCGCCTCCCGCAGCAGGGCGAAGGCCCGCAGCCTCTCGGGGCGCGGCAGTCGCCAGAACGCCGGGTCGGCCAGATCGACGTCCGCCGCGCGCGGCGCACGGCCTGAGGACAGCTGGTACGGGACGGTCACGCCCATCACCTCCACGGTTCGCCCGACCATGGTCGGGGCCCCGGGAAGCGCGGGAGCCCGCGACGCGGCCCGCCGCCGCCGATGGCCCCGCACCCTCACGCGTTTGCCGGAGCGCGGGCCCCGCGCATGCACCGTACGCCGCACCCACGAGAACTGTTTCGCCACCGCCTCGTTGTCAACATCGCCATCAGAAGCACCTCGGACGAGTTAACGAGAGGCAGGCAGTCAACCCATGAGCCCCACCCCCGCGAAACCGGGCGGCGCCCCCGTCCCCTCCCGCAGGATCGTCCTGCGCGGAGCCTTCACGGCCGCCGTCGCCACGGGTACCGCCGGAGCCCTGCTCCCGCTGCTCGACCGCGAGCGGACCGCCGAGGCCCGCCCCGCACCGGACCCCGGGAGGGTCGGATCCGGTTCCCCGGCGGAACAGTTCGCCGAGATGTACCGGGGACGGGAGATCCGCACAGCGGCGGCCTCGGCCGTCCCCGCCGGAGCCGCGGACGACGCCCGCGTGGCGATCGCCGCCGAACCGGTCACCGAGATCCGCATCGACGGCAGGCCGCTGCACGTCATGAGGCGGGCGGACGGCACCTATCTGAGCGACGTCCGGCACTACGAGTCGTACCCGACGCTGCTGGAGACGGCCCGCGCCGCCGTCGACGAACTCGGCGACGCCCGCCTCGCGCACCCCGCAGCCGCGCACCCCATGTGAACCAGGAGGACCCGCACCGGTGTACACCCGCAAGAACCAGCGCGACCTGACGCGCACCGAGAAGCGCCGGCTCGTCGACGCGATCCTGAAACTGAAACGCTCGGGCCGCTACGACGACTTCGTCGTCATGCACCGGGAGTACTACGTCATGGACACCGAACGCCGGCCGCGCCCGGCGCACATGACGCCCTCCTTCTTCCCCTGGCACCGCCAGTACCTGCTGGAGTTCGAGAAGGCGCTCCAGCGCGTCGACGCGGGCGTCAGCGTTCCGTACTGGGACTGGACCCGGGACGGCAGCCCGACCTCGTCCCTCTGGGCGGAGGACTTCCTCGGCGGCAACGGCAGGCCCGGCGACCGCCGGGTCACCACCGGGCCCTTCGCCTACGCGGCCGGCAACTGGAGCGTCGGCCGGGGCGTCACCGACCAGAACTACCTCACCCGCAACTTCGGCCGCCCCGGCCGCGACCCGGTCTCCCTCCCCACCGGGAACGAACTGGCGCGGGCGCTCAAGGACCCGGTCTACGACACCGCGCCGTGGAACAGCGTCTGCACCGAGGGCTTCCGCAACCGCGTCGAGGGATGGGGCATCCGGGGCGTGCGCGCCGTGGGCCTCCACAACCGGGTCCACCAGTGGGTCGGCGGCCCCATGGCGGGCGCCGCCTCCCCGGAGGACCCGGTGTTCTGGCTGCACCACTCCTTCATCGACCTGATCTGGGACCGCTGGCGCAAGGCGCACCCCGAGTCGGCCTACGTGCCGGGCCGCAAGCCCGCCGACCCCGGACGCGAACGCGACCACGTCTTCGGCCTCGACGAGGCGATGCCCCCGTGGGGCGTGACCCCGAGGAAGCTCCTCGACCACGGCAGGGTCTACCGCTACGCCTGACCCCGCCCGGCGAAGCGGCCGGCCCCCTCCGCGAGGAGGGGACCGGCCGCTCGGGTACTACGGGTGATCAGCGGCCGTAGCCGTAGTCGCCGCCGTGGCCGTTGTCGTGGACGTCGGCGTTGACGCAGGTGTTGCCGAAGGCGGGGTTCAGCACGCCGATCACGTTGATCGTGTTGCCGCAGAGGTTCACCGGCACGTGCACCGGGATCTGGAGGACGTTGCCCGACGCGACACCGGGGGAACCGGCGGCGAGGCCCTGAGCACCGGCGTCCGCGGACGCCATGCCGGCGCCGCCGGCGATCAGGGCGCCGGTGCCGGCCATCACAGCGGCGGCCTTCGTCATACGAGACATGGAGAACTCCTTGTAAGAAGGGGGGTTGTGCCGCGGACACGAGGCCCGCACCCCCTGACAACGCGGAAGACGCCGGTCGGTAACGGATCAACAGGCGGGAGAACCCTTCGACACCGCCGTCCGGCGTACTCCCGGCGTGTCAGCGGCCGATCACCGGCAGCGCGGTCAACCGCTCGTGCCAGGCCCGAGCCGCCGGGAAACGGGCCTTCACCGACTCCGCCGCCCGCTCCCGCACCGCCACCTGCGACTCGCGCAGCCGCAGCAGCGGCTCCAGACCCGGCCGGGCCAGCAGCAGCCGCTGGTTGACCACGGGGGAGGGCCCCCAGTGGTTCTTGTACGCCTCCGCCCCACGCAACAGGCTCAGCACCTCGCGCCCGCCGTCCGCGGCCTGCCGGGCCACCTCCCGCAGCAGCATCGTCGACACGTCGACCTTCCGCTCGCGCAGCACCGGATCCGCCCCGTACAGGTAGCCGCCCGCCAGCCGCCCGGACTCCAGCGACAGGTTGGACGCCACCACCTCGCCGTTCAGCCGGAACTCGGTCAGCGCCGCGGTGCCGTCCCCCACCATCCGGCCCACCGACCGGATCAGATGGTCCGAGAACCGCGCCCGCAGGTGCTCGGGGTTGACCGCCCGGCCCTCCCACTGCCGCTCGTGCAGCCGCAGCAGCGTGCCGATCGCGGCGGGCACCGCGTCCCCGGGAACCCGGTGCGCCTCGACGCCCAGGGCCTCGACCTTGCGCAGCTTGGAACGCAGCCGCTGCCCCCGCGAACCCGTCAGCCGCGCCACCACGCCGTCCAGCGGCGCGGCCGGAAGCTCCATGCACGTGGAGTCCGCGAGCCGGCTCCGGGCCCCCGCCCACCGCCCGAACAGCAACTGCGCCGACGCGTCCGGCCGGACCTCCCGCAGATCCACCACCGTGTGCCGGGCCGCCCGGTCCAGGCCGCGTCCCAGCGCCCCCACCGCGTACCCGGCCTCCTCCTCGTCCAGCAGGATGTCGAAGAAGTCGGACACCGCACCGCCCATCGGGACGAGCAGCGGCATCGGACGGTGCACCAGCATCAGCGGCGCCGCCCCGATCAGCCGCCCCGCCCGCCGGACCAGCAGCACCCGCAGCCGCCCCTCCTGACCGTAGGAGATCCACCAGGAGTGGAGCCAGGCATGGCTCTGGAACGGGGTGGCGGTGGCACACCGCCGGTGCAGCGCGTCCCACTCGCCGGCCAGCGCGCCGAACTCCCCGAAGTCCCGGCACAACGTCACGGCCAGCCCACCCGGCCGGGGGGCCGTCATCGGACCGCCTCCCGCACGTCCTGGGCGACGCCGCCCCCGGAGGCCGGACCGGGCACCTGCGCCGAGACGCTCCACCCCGCCCCGCGCGGCCGGACCAGCAGCACGAGACCGCCCAGCAGGCCGCCCGCCGCCGCCCCCACGGCCGTACCCAGCGGCACGGACGGCGAGACCGGCTGGTCCGGCCTCATCGCGTGGGTGAACTGGATCAGCTTCACCCCGGTGTCCTTCGAGACGTGGCCGCTGCTCACGACGACGGCCTCGATGACCGCGTTGGCGATGTCGGCCGCCTTGCGCCGGTCCTCGGAGACGCCGGTCACCGCGATCATCGGCGAGTCGGGGGAGGTCTCCGACCGAACCTGGGACCGCAGCTCGCGCACGGGCTCGCCCGCCGCGCCCTGCGCGTACGAGAGGGTCGCGTCGCTCGTGGCCAGCCGCCCGTACGACTGGGCGTACCCCAGCGCCGCCGACGGGTCCGTCTCCCCCTCCGCGACCGCCATCGCGTAGCTGGTCGCCTCGTACTGCGGGGAGGCGAACACGCCGTAGGACAGACCGGACGCGGCGCCGATCAGCACGGAGACGGGCAGCGGCCACCACTGCGGCAGCCGGGCGAGGGCGGTGCGCAGCCGCTGGACGACGAGATGCCGCTGCTGCTCGGGCGAGTCGGTCATGAGAAGGCTCTCCGGTTCGGTGGGGCGGTGTCGAGGGCGTACGCGTACACGTCCATCAGGCGCTCGCTGCTGCGCCTGATGTCGTAGTGGCCGACGGCCCGGGGCGGCGGGCGGCGGTCCGGGCCGGCCCGTATCGACTGCCGCAGCCGGGCCGTCAGCTCCTCGGGACTTCCGGCGATCCGGGTGGCCCCCGGGGCGTACGCGGCGGGCAGGTCGTCGATGGCCGGGCAGGCGTCGTGGAGCACCGGCAGCCCGGCGGCCAGCGCCTCCACGGCGGCGAGGCCGAAGGACTCCTCGCGGGAGGTGGAGACGAACACGTCCAGGGCGCTCAGCAGCGCCGGAACACCGGGGACCGGACCGTCCCCGCCCTCGTCGCACTCCCCGAGGAACCGGACGCGGTCCACCGCCCCGAGCCGCAGCGCCAGCGTCCGCAGCGCCCCGGCCTCCGGCCCGTCGCCGGCCAGCAGCAGACGGGCCTCGGGCAGGGCGGCGACCGCGCGGATCAGCACGTCGAACCGCTTGCCCGGCACCAGCCGGCCGACGCCGCCGACCACGAACGCGTCCTCCGGGACGTCCAGCGCCGCCCGGACCTCCGCCCGGCGCCGGGCGTCGAAGCGGAACCGGTCCGCGTCGATCCCGTTGGGCACCAGCCGGATCCGCTCGGCGGGCACCCCCCAGTCCCGCAGCCGCCCGGCCACGGTGGAGGAGACGGCGACGGTCGCCGCGCCGAGGCGTTCGGTGGAGAGGTAGAGGGCGCGGACGGACCGGGTGAGCGGGCGCCCCTCGATCTCGGCGCGCCCCAGGGAGTGCTCGGTCGCCACCGTCGCCCGCGTCCCGGCGAGACGGGCCGCGACCCTGCCGTACACGCAGGCCCGGTACAGGTGCGTGTGGACCAGGTCGTAGCGGCCGTCCCGGATCAGTTGGGCCAGCCTGCCCACGGCCGACAGGTCCCGGTTGCCGCGCATCCCGAGATGGGTCACCCGGACCCCGTCCGACCGCAGCTCCTCGGCCACCGCCCCCGGATTGGTGAGCGTCACGACGTCGCACTCCACCGGGAGGTGACGCAGCAGCAGCCGCAACTGCCGCTCGGCCCCGCCCACCCCCAGCCCGGTGATGACGTGCAGCGCCCTCATCGGGCGCCGCCCGCCCGCACCGGTCCGGCGGCCCGGAGGCCCGCCCCGGGCGCCGCCGCCTGCCGCAGCCCGTGCCGCAGGTCCTTGGCCCACAGCCGCACCCCCCGGTCCGCCTGGCTGATGTGGGTGCGGGGCAGCGCGAACCGGCTGAGCAGCGGCCCCGGCGCCAGCGCGCACGCGTAGCCGTAGCCCGCCGTCCGCGCGGCCCGGGCGACCCGCGGGTCGAGGTAGCCGTACGGGTAGCAGAAGCCCTCCGGGGGCGTCCCCGTGAGGTCGCCGATCAGCTCCCGGCTGTGCCGGGTCTCACGGCGCAGTTCCTCGTCCGGCAGCGCCCTCAGGTCCCGGTGGTAGAGGCCGTGCGAACCGACCTCGATGCCCGCCTCGGCCACCCGCCGGACGTCCGCCCGGGTGAGGAGCGGTTTGCGCGGACCCAGCGGATCCCACTCGTTGACGCCGCCCGGCCGGCCCGGAAGGACGAAGACCGTGGCCCGGAAGCCGTGCCTGCGCAGCACCGGCAGCGCCTCGTCGAGGAAGTCCGCGTACCCGTCGTCGAAGGTCAGTCCGACCAGGCCGCGCCACCCCGCGGGGCCCGCGCGCAGCAGCTCGGAGACCCCCACGCCCCTGAGACGCCGGCTGCGCAGCCAGGACAGCTGCTCGTCGAGCCGTCCGGGGGAGACGGTGATGCCGTAGGGGTCGTCGCCCGGGTCCGCCACCGAGTGGTAGGTGAGGATCCACGGCTGACGGCGGGTGTGCGGGCGGAGCGGGGACGGGGGACTGTCAGCGCAAGGAGCCGGGGAGTCAGCGGCCATCGAGGAACCTCCGTCGGACGAGTGCCAGCAGGGATACGACCTCGGGGGAGCGCAGGGCGAGGCCGGTCGGGAAGAACACGGCGGGAACGAGGAGGCAGCCGGCGGCCAGGCTCAGCACCGGGTCCGCGACGAGGGGGGCGCATGCCCAGCCGGCCGCGCCCGCCGCCAGCGACGCCCCCGCGAGCCGGCCCAGCGAGAGCGCCACGGCACGGGCCCGGATGGGGACCACCCGGGTGCCGAGGCCCATCAGGAGCAGCAGGGCGGTCGTGCTGATCCCGAGCGCGTTGGCGGTCGCGATCCCGTCCACGCCGAAGCGGTACGTCAGCGCGTACCCGGCTCCCGTCGTCACCAGCAGCCCGGTGCCCATGGCGAACGCCGGGAACCAGGTGGGCCGCCCCGCCGAGAAGAACGGCCGGCTCAGCGCGCCGACCAGGCAGTGCCCGAGCAGCCCCAGGGCGTAGACCCGCATGACCTGGGCGGTGGCGTCGGTGTCGGAGGCGTCGAACGCGCCGCGCTGGAAGAGCACTTCGATGATCTGGGGCGCGTAGCCGAGGACGACGGCCGCTCCGAGCAGCACCACCGTCCCGGCCAGCCCCAGGTCGCGCTCGACCCGGAGCCGGGCTTTCTCCCGCTCCCCGGCGGCCATGGCCCGGGCGACGACCGGGAAGGTCACCGTGCAGATCATCAGCGACAGCACCATCGGCAGCTGTGCGACCTTCTGCGCGTAGTTCAGGTGCGAGATCGCGCCCGCCGGCAGGGTGGAGGCGAGGAACCGCTCCACCAGCACCTGGGACTGACGGCCCACCACGAACAGGATCACCGGGGCCAGCACCGCGAACCCCAGCGGCGGAGCGGTCCGCGCGGGCCGCTTGCCGATCCGTCCGGACCGGGGCGGCCGGGGGCGCCCGGGCGGCGCCAACCGCAGGAACACGGGCAGTTGGGCGAGGATCATCAGGACGCTGCCGATCGCGACCCCGGCCGCCGCGGCCCGCACCCCCCACACCGCGTGCAGGGCCAGCGTCGTCGCGATGATGCCGATGTTGTAGGCGACGTAGACCCCGGCGGGCGGCAGGAAGCTGCGGTGCGCGCGCAGGGCGGCGCTGAAGTAGCCGGTGATCCCGAAGGTGAGGACGGTGACGGCGGTCAGCCGGGTGCAGTCCACCGCGAGCCGGGGGTCGGCGAGTCCGGGGGCCAGCACGCCCACGACCCAGGGCGCGCCCAGGACCAACAGCCCCGCCCCGCCGGAGAGCAGCAGGAGCAGCCGGGGGAGGGTGGCCGCGACCAGCTCCCGTACCGGGTCGGGAACCGGACCGTCCGCGGCGCCCGTCCGCATGGGGCGGGGCTGCGCGGTCCCGTTCTCCCCCCGGCCGGCCGCCGGGTGGGCGGCTCCGTCCCGCCGGCTCAGGGCGAGGCTGAACGCGGGGACGAGGAGCAGGGCCATCCCGTCCTCGATCAGCAGCGTCGCCGCCATCTCCGGCACGGTCCAGGCGATCAGGAAGGCATCGCTCGCGTCGCTCGCCCCGAAGTACCGGGCGATGGTCTGGTCCCGCACCAGACCGAGGGCGGCCCCCAGCACGGTCAGCGCCGCCGTCGCCGCCGCCGCGCGGGCGAGGAACGACCCGAGCCGGGGCTGCCCGCCGCCCGCCGTCCCGGACGCGGCGCCGGAAGGGCGGGGCGCGCCGGGGCCCGCCGCGGGGGCCGGGAGCGGGGGCGGGGCGTCCGCCGGGCGCGCCCGGGCCCCGGCGCCCGTGCCGGTGTCGTTCACGCGATGCTCCCCCGGTCCGGTTCGGCCAGCGCCCACCAGGCGGCCAGCCCCAGCACGATCCCGCTCAGCACGGTGGTGGGCCCGCCGATGTCCGCGTACAGGAAGTCGACGCTCTGCCAGACCATCAGGGCGACCGCTGCCAGCCCGCAGTCGGCGGCGGCGGTGCGCCCGCGCGAGCGGGCGAGGCGCAGTCTGCGGACCGCGCCGGCCAGGATCGCCGCCCAGCTGCCGACGAGGGCGGTCAGACCGATGAGGCCCTGCTCGCCGAGGACGAGGAGATACATGTTGTGGGGGGAGAGGAGGGCCTGACGGCGGAACTCCTGGCCCGCCCCGGCCGTGTCGCTGCCGGAGGAGAGCCCGATGGAGGCGTGTCCGTCGCGGTGGGCGGGGAAGCCCTTGAGGCCGACCCCGGCGACGGGCCGCTCGCGCCACATCGCCCCCGCCGCGCTCCACAGGGCGTACCGGTCGCTGACCGACCGGTCCGGGGCCCGGGTCACCTGGGTCACGCTGGCCGCCCGGTCCGCGATCATCTCCGATCCCACGCCGAACCCGCCGACCAGCACCACGCCCGCCGCTCCGAGCACGGCCAGCGACGTCAGCGCCTGCCGCCGCCCGGCCAGCGCGAGGGCGACCAGGAGCGCGACGCCCGTGGCGATCCACACGCCCCGGCTGAAGGACAGCGTCAGCGGCACGGCCAGCGCGACGGCGACGACGGCGGCGCACGGCCGCAGCCAGGCCGGGGCGCTGCGCGGCGGACGCAGGGCGCAGGCCGCGGCGGCGAGCAGTCCGTAGGCGACGACGGTGGCCATGCCCATGATGTCGCTGGGGCCGAACGTGCCCACCGCCCGGACGTCCTCGCCCATGTACGAGGCGCCGGTGCCGGTGACGTACTGGTGGACGCCCATGGCGCCCTGGACGACCGCGAGGAGCACGAGTGAGCCGGTCACGATCCGGAAGCCGTACGCGTCCCGGAGCAGCAGGACCACCGCGGCCGGCACCAGCACGAAGACCTGGAGGTAGCGGACGAGGCCCGGCAGGGCCGCCGCCGGGTCCGCCGCCGTGACCGCGGCCACCGCGAACCCCACCGCGGGCAGGCCCAGGACCAGCGCGGCGGCGGCGCTCAGCGGGCGGCTGCGCAGACGCAGGAGGCGGGCCGCGCACACGAGCACCGCCGTGCCCGACGCGATGTCCGCCGGGCCGCCCCCGCCCGACGCCCCGTACGGCAGGGCGGGCAGCAGGACCGTCGCGACCAGGGGCAGCAACGGCCAGCGGTCGCGCCAGCCGCCCCACCGGGAACGGGGGAGCGCGGCGGGACCGGTCGGGGCCGGTGCGGGCGGGGTGAGGACTGCCGCCATGGTCAGCTGCCTCCGAGCCGGAACAGGGAGCCCGCGGTCCGCGCCAGCACGCACGCGTCCTGCCACAGCGACCAGGTCTCGATGTAGTGGTTGTCGAAGCGGGCCCGCTCCTCGATCGAGGTGTCGCCCCGCAACCCGTTGACCTGGGCCAGCCCGGTGATGCCGACGGGCATCCGGTGCCGGGCCTGGTAGCCGGGGTGAGCCCGGCTGAACTGCGCTACGAAGTAAGGGCGTTCGGGGCGGGGGCCGACCAGGCTCATGTCGCCGCGCAGTACGTTCCACAGCTGCGGCAGCTCGTCGAGGGAGGTCCGCCGCAGCGCCCTGCCGACCCGGCTCATCCGCTCGTCGGACGCGACGTTCCAGCGGGTGGCCGACTCCTGGGCGTCGGCGGGCCGGAGCGTGCGGAACTTCAGCAGCACGAAGGTGCGTCCGTGCCGGCCGACGCGCTCCTGCCGGAAGATCACCCCGGGGCCGTCGGAGAGCCGCACGGCCAGGGCGCAGGCCGCCATCACCGGGGCCGCGAGCAGCAGGCCGAAGGCGGCGAGGACGGCGTCCACCGCCCGCTTCGCCGCGTGGCCGAAGGGGCGGTTCGTCCCGTCGCGCAGCGGCCGGGCGGTGAAGCCCCACAGGTGGTCGGGGCGCCCGCCCGCCGGGGCGGACACCGCGGCGCCCGGCCCGCTGACCAGCCACACCCGGCAACCGTGCCCGGTGAGCAGGGAGAGGAGGGCGGGGCCGTCCGGCGTCGCCTCGGGCGGGGCCGTGAACACCGCGTGCCGCACACTGTTCTGCACGACGGCCCGCCCCACCTCCTGGGGCGAGAGCAGGACCGGCAGCGGGGCGGCGGCGGAACCCCCGGCCCGCTCCTCGTCCCCGGCCCCCGGAGCCGCGACCAGCCCGACCGGCCGCAGCCCGTACGCGGGGTGGTCGAACAGCGCGGCCGTCACCTGACGGGCCTGCGGGCCGTGGCCGACGACCAGCGTGGACAGCGGGCGGCGGACGGCGGCCCGCCGCCGCGCCCGGTACACCGCCGCGCGCCCCGCACAGCCCAGCGCGGTCTGCGCACCGGCCCCGTACGCGAGGACCGTCCAGCCGATCGCCTGCTGCGGGGCCCAGGCGTCCAGCACCTGCACGGCCAGGTACCACTGGAGGAGGGCGAGGCCCAGGAGCGCGGGCAGTTCGGACAGGGCCGAGGGGGACAGCCGCGTCCGGTACAGGCCCCGGTGGGCGAGGAGGAGGATCTGCGCCACCGCCGGGAGGGCCGCCAGGGGCCGGGGCAGGCCGGCCGGGACGAGGAGGACGAACGCCGCGGCCGCCGCCAGGGCGTCCACGCACAGCAGCGGGGCGAGCCGGCCGCACCGGACGGTCCGGCGGCCACCGGGCCGCACCTGCGCACCGCCACCGCTTCTTCGCGGCGGATGGACCGTGTGAGCCTGCACGGCCGTGGCCCGGCCGGCTCCGGGAACCGGTGCACTCTCCATCGTCATCGCTCGGTGCGCTTCCTCGTCGTAGGGGCGGACATGCCGACAAGTTCCTGGTAGAGCCCGGCAATCGCCCCGGCGGTCCGTCGGACGTCGAAGGCCGACCGGGTGTGGCGCAGGACCTGGTGGGACACCTCCTCGCGCAGTTCGCGGTCGGTGAGCAGCGCGGTCAGCGCCCCGGCCAGCGCCGCCGGGTCGTCCGGCGGTACGAGGCAGTACTCCTCCTGGCCGGGGGGCAGGCTCTCGCGCGCTCCGCTCACGTCGGTCATCACCACGGGGCGGCCGCAGGCCATCGCCTCCAGCGGGGCCAGGGCCATGCCTTCCCAGCGGGAGGGCAGGACCAGGACGTCGGCGGCGTGGAGCCACGGCCGGACGTCCTCGCACGCTCCGGTGAACAGCACGCCGGGCGGGGCCGACCCCTCCAGCGCCTCCCGGTCGGGTCCGTCGCCCACCAGCACCAGCCGGGCCCCGGCCACCCTCATCCGGCGCCAGGCCCGCAGCAGGACGTCCTGGCCCTTCTGGCGGGTCAGCCGGCCGACGCAGACGACCAGCGGGGCGTCGGGGCCGCCGTCCTGCCGGAAGGGCAGCGAGGCGCGGGCCCGCGCCCGGTGCGCGCGGTCGCCGGGACGGAAGCGGTCGAGATCGATGCCGTTGTGGACGACCGACCAGCGGGCGGCGATGCCCGCCTCCTGGCCGGTGCGGCGCTCGGACTCGCTGACGCACAGGATGCGATCGGCCCAGCGCGCCCCGAACCGTTCCCAACCGAGCGCGAGCCCGGCGGCGCCGCCGCCGACGGCCTCGAACGACCAGGCGTGCGGCTGGAACACGGTGGGGATCCGGCCGCGTACCGCGATGCGGCCGGCCAGTCCGGCCTTGGCGCTGTGGGCGTGCACCACGTGCGGGCGGCTCGCGCGGACGATCTGGCGCGCGGCGGCGACCTCACCGGCCAGCCCCGGGCCCGGGGCGCGGGTGGCGTGCCAGCCGTGCACCTCGGCGCCGGCCTTCGCCGCTCCCCGGGCCAGCGGGCTCCCGGGCGGGCAGGCCACCACGGGGCGCAGTCCGTACCCGGCCTGGGCCCTGACGAGATCGGTGACCACCCGGGCCACTCCGCCGTCCACGGGCTGAACCAGGTGAAGGACCGTCAGTTGTCTTTCCTCGGTACGACGCATGTGCAGCACGCACGGCTCTCTTCGCTCAATCCGGTGAGTAAAGCCGAGGTGCACTTTGGCAGATATGTGGCGAAATCGTGCGTTTGACTCGCTCATACGACCACATGGGGATTGGGCGTGCAGAGGGGCCGTCCGGGTGGCCGCGCGAAGGGGCGGCACGGCACCGGACTCCTTCGAGGACCGGGGGCGCAAGGGGTCCGAGGGGTCTGCCGGCCGCGCCGGGGCGGCGGGGCCGCACGGACGGCGCCGGCGGGGCCCGCGGCCTTTTCCGGCGGGGCGCACACCGCCGATCGCCGCAATGGGTGGCCACCCCATCCATCGTCCGGTCGTACCGTGTGCTTCGGAGGGGCGGTGCGGTGGCCGAAACGCCGGGGGCGCCCTGGACACTGTCCAGGGCGCCCCCGGCGGCGAGCCGCGCGGCCCGGGGGTCAGCCGGTGCGGTCCACGAGGTACGGGATCAGCGTGAGCAGGTCCTCCCGCGCGTCCTCGGCGAGCGGCACCCGGTCCAGGCAGGCGCGGGCGGCGGCCAGGTGCTCGTGCGCTTCGGCGACCGCGGCCTCCCGCCCGCCGGCCTCCTCGATCAGGCCCGCCGCACGCCGTGCCGCCAGGTCGTCGAGCGGTACGGCGGAGGAGAGCAGGGCGTCCAGGCGCCGGGCCGCCGGATGGCCGGCGGACAGGGCCGCGAGCACCGGATACGTCTTCTTGAGCCGCCGCAGATCGCTGTGCACCGGTTTGCCGGTCACCTGCGGATCGCCCCAGATCCCGAGCAGGTCGTCCACCGCCTGGAACGCCACCCCCACATGACGCCCCGCCAGGTCCAACGCCTCGACGGCGCCCTCCGGGGCCCCCGCCAGCGCCGCGCCCAGGGCCGCGGCGCAGCCGAGCAGGGATCCCGTCTTGTGGGTGGCCATCGACCGGTACTCGTGCGGCAGGACCGCCCCCGGCCCGCTCCACGGCCGCGACTCGAAGAGCAGGTCCTGCGCCTGGCCGCGCACCAGGTCGCCCAGGGCGCGCGCCAGGTGGCGCACCGCCGCCGGGCCGCCCGGGCCCGGGGCCTCCGCCAGCGTGGAGACGGCCAGGGCGAACAGGGCGTCCCCCGCGAGGACCGCCGGTCCGGTGCCGTACGCCTTCCAGAGCGCCGGCCGGCGGCGGCGGGTCTCGTCGCCGTCCATGATGTCGTCGTGGATCAGCGAGAAGGTGTGGATCAGCTCGACGGCCACCGCGCCGGGCACCGCCTCCGCGGCGTCGCCGCCCGCGGCCCGCGCGCCGAGCACCGCGAGCGCCTGGCGGACCCCCTTGCCCTGCGAGCCGGGCCCCGGCTCGCCGTCCGTCCCGCGCCAGCCGAGCGAGAACGCCGCCGTCTCCGCGTGCCAGGGGTGCAGCCGGCCCACCGCCTCCACCATGGCCGGGCGCACCAGCTCGCGGCACCGGTCCAAAATCTGCGGGGCGCTCGCCCGGCGGGTCGTGGAGAGCGTCATCGGCGGCCGTCCCCGGCCCCGGCCGACACGGGCTCCACGCCCAGTTCGGCGTACGCCTTCTCGACCATCTCCCGGGCGTTCAGCAGTCCGATCCGGTCGAGCCTGCCGCGCAGTTCGTCCAGTTCGGCGGCGGTGGCGCCGCGGTCCCGGCCGAGCCGGGCCCGTGCCTTGACCAGTCCGAGCGAGGCCAGCGCCTCGCCGCGGGGCTCGTCCATCGCGCGGAACTCGCCGAGCGCCTGCTCGTAGACCTCGCGCGCCTCCTCGTACCGCCCGGCGCGGAAGAGCACGTTGGCCCGCATCTTGTGGTTGTACGCCAGCGCGCTGGAGAGGTTCATCTCCCGGCAGGCGACCTCGGCCTCGGAGAGCAGACCGAGCGCGCGGGCCGTCGCTCCGTCCCGGAGGGAGACGATGTCGGCTATGCCGCGCAGCGCCCAGGCCCGGCCCCGGCGGTCGTCCGCCTCGCCCGCCAGCGCCGCCGCCTCCTCGAACATCTCCAACGCCGAGTCCAGTGAACCGGTGTTGCGGTGGATCTGCGCGATGCCCTCCAGCGCCCAGACGGTGTGCCGGGCCTCGCCCCGGGCGCGGGCCTCGGCGAGCAGTTGCTCGTGCAGCGTGGCGACGGTCGCGTAGTCGCCCTGGATCCGCCCGGTCTCGGCCAGGCCGGCCAGCGAGTAGCCGCGGGCCACCACGTCGCCGCCCCGCTTCCCCGCCTCGGCGGCGAGGCCGAGCAGCCGGAACGCCAGGCGCAGCGAACCGCGTTGACGCGCCAGCGTGCCGCCGCTCCACAGTGCCCAGGCCATCGCCCCGGTGTTCCCGGCTGCCCGCGCGGCCCGGTAGCTGGCCTTCCAGGCCCGGTCGGCCTCCGCCACCTGCCCGAGCCTGCGGTGCGCCTCGGCCACGGCGAGCCCCGCGCGCGCCACCTCCTCCTGCGATCCGGAGCGTTCGGCCAGCCTCAAGTGGCGTACGCCTTCGGCCAGTACATCGGTGAGGGAGGCGTTCACCGACATCTTGGTGAGCGCTCCCTGGTACTCGGGCGCCAGTGCCTTGGTCTGCATGGGTGCCTTCCGCGCGGTGCCGGGCCCGGAGCGAAGCCGCTATACCCTCTGTGTATACATCGAGGGCATAGTCGGCCGGTCGTGCAGGCCCGGAGCATGTGGGGGTCGGGCCGCCGCTCGTCGTGTGCGGCGAACCGTTCTGTCGACGATCAAGACGGCAGCCGGGCGCGGGGGGTTGCTCGGGCGGCCCGGGTCGTTCCGGGCCGCCGCGCGTACGGGCCGTTACGTCCGCTCCGTGCGCCGCAGCCGATGGCGTACCGCGCGCCGGGCCACCGGGCCCAGCTCGTCCAGCGCTCCGGCCAGCGCGGCGAGCTGCTCCAGCGCCCCGAAGGCCCTCTCCGCCCCCTGCGGATCGACCCCCTCGTAGAGTTCCAGGCCCACGAACGCCCCCGTCACGGCCCGCGCCAGGCCCACCGGGTCGGCGAACTCGCCGAGCGGCGAGTCCGCCAGCACCCGGGTCAGGACCCGCTCGATCTCAGCGGTCCACAGGTCGAGCCCCGCCGCCGTCGCGGGCGCCAACCGGGGCTGGGTCTGCGCTCCGGCGAGGAGTTGGGCGAGGAAGGCGACATGGCCGCCCTCGCGCTCCTCCTCGTGCAGCTCCCGCCCGAACCGCAGCAGCTCGGCGAGGGTGGTGACGCCGGAGAACCGGTCGCGGTGGCGGGCGACGCGCTGCTCCGCGCCGTACCGGCAGGCCGCCGCCAGCAACGCGTCGACCGAGCCGAAGTGATAGAAGACCAGCGCCTGGTTGACCCCGGCCGCCGCCGCCACCGAGCGGGCCGAGGTCTTCGCGATCCCCTGCGCGGCGAGGGTGTGCAGCGCCCCCTCCAGGAGTTTCGTGCGGGTGTCCGAACCGGCCGCGCCGCCCCTCCCGCCGACGTTCCCCGCACTCTCCGCACGCTCCGCGCTCCCCGTCACGCCCGCGCCTCTTCACGGACCGGGCGCAGGCCCGCACGCACGCCGTGGCGCAAGGCGTCGACGTAGCGGGCGCGGAACGTCCCCTCGTACCCGAACAGCGGCCCGAAGCGGCGGTTGGCCACCGAGACCCGGATGCGGAAGCGGCCCGTGGCGTCGTCGAAGGACTCGCGGACCTCGGCGTCGCCGCCGATCAGGTGGGGGACCCGCACGTCTACGGGCCCCTCGCGGAAGCGGTGCTCCCCGGACCGGATCAGCAGGGAGCCGTCCGGCTCCGCCGTCAGCCGCAGGTCGGTGGCCAGGTGCTGGTGGGTGCCCAGGTAGTCCAGTACGCAGGACCGTTCGGGGCTGTGCACCATCGTGGCGTCGAAGCGGCGCGGCCCGCCCGGCAGGGCGAACGTCCGGACGAAGGTGACCGTCTCCCGGCCGAAGGCGTCGGTGTACGGCACGTTCTCGATGGTGAAGGGAACGTTCCGGCCGGTCTTCGGCACCAGGATGTTGCGGGCGGCCCCCAGGGCGAGGAACGGCTTCACGAAGGCCCGGCCGTGCCAGATCCGGTCCATGGAACCGCGCCCCACGCACGCCTCCCCGCTCTCGAGACCGACCGAGAAGCGCCGTCGCAGCTGAGGGTGGAGACGCTCGAAGTCGGCTCCCATCGCACGGGCGAAGATCGAGGTCACGGGCGCTCCAGACGGGTGAGGAGGGACGGGGCGGCGGCCGGCCGCCCGACCGGACGGCGCAGGCAGCGCCGGGCGGCGGGCGTGAGCGGGGACGGGGGCGCGAGTAGCGCGGCCAGGACGGCCGGCGCCGGCGCCGCAGGACCGAAGGGGAAGGCCGCCACTACCAGGAGGACCCGCGCCGCCGCCTCCAGGAGGGCGTACGCCAGCGACCGGGCCGGGGCGACGCCGCGCTCGCACCACAGCCGCAGCCGGTCGAAGGACCAGGCGGTCGCCCAGCCCATCAGCGGACGGAACGCCCACCGGTCCGCGACCGCGCCGAAACGGCCCCACCGGGTCCGGTAGTCGTACCCGGTGAGGAAACGGACGCCGTCGGCGGTGGGGACGTAGCGCCAGTACCCGCTGCCCTCGGCCAGCAGAGACAGCCGCTCCGCGGACGCGAAGCGCAGGGCCGAGACCCGCTCGCCGTCGGCCCGCAGCCGCTCGCCCGCGCTCGTGCCGGTCCCCGACACGGTCAGGAAGGGCAGCACCCGGGTCGCGTACCGGAACCGCCGCGCGCCCTCCGGCGGGCCGGGCAGCGGGCTGATCACGGTGAACCGCAGGTCCCACCGCTGATGCTGGGCGGGATCCTGGGTCCGCTCCCACAGGACGTCGGGATCGGTGCGGATCAGCGCCTCTACGTACAGTCCCATGCCCGCCCCCGTTCGACGCACGGGGTTGAGCAAGTGCTCAACCCCTGCGCCGGGACGCTACCAGAGGGTTGAGCGACCGCTCAAACCCCCCTCGAACGGCGGCCCGCGACGGGCGGGGGAAGGACCGCCGCGTTCGAATGGACGGATGACGGCGCCCCCGGACGACTGCCTCGCCCGCAACGAGTGGATCTGCGGGGACTACCTCTCCAGCCGCCGCGAGATCCTGGTCGACGCGGTCCTGCAACACCTCCAGCTGACGGCCGCTTCGGTGGCCCTCGCCCTCCTGGCCGCCGTCCCCCTGGCGCTCGCCGCCCGCCGGTGGCACCGGCCGGCCGGGCCGGTGCTCGGACTGACGACGGTCCTCTACACGATCCCGTCGCTGGCGATGTTCTCGCTGCTGCTGCCGCTGTACGGACTCTCCGCCGCGCTGGTGGTCGCCGGCCTCGTCCTGTACTCCCTGACCCTGCTCGTCCGCAACATCCTGGCCGGGCTCCGGGCCGTCCCCGAGGAGACCCGGCAGGCCGCACGCGGTATGGGGTACGGCCCGCTGCGCCTGCTGCTCGCCGTCGAACTGCCGCTCGCCCTGCCCGCCGCGATGGCCGGACTGCGCATCGCCACCGTCTCCGCGGTGTCCCTGGCCACCGTCGGGGCGATCGTCGGCCACGGCGGACTCGGCAACCTCATCTACTCCGGCATGAACACCTACTTCAAGGCCCAGGTGCTCACCGCCTCCGTCCTGTGCGTCCTCATCGCCGTCGCCGCCGACCTGCTGCTCCTGGGGGCGGGACGGCTGCTGACCCCCTGGACCCGGAGGCAGGCGTGAACGCCCGGGTCCGGCGGGCGGACGCACGGCCGCCCCGGAGGAGGAGACCGGTGTGAACACCCTCTCCGGTGCCTGGTCCTGGCTCACCACCGCCGCCCACTGGTCCGGTCCCGACGGCATCGCGCACCGGCTCGGCGAGCACCTCTTCCTCACCGCCGTCTGCCTGGCCGTCAGCTGTCTGATCGCCCTCCCCGTCGCCCTGGTCCTGGGCCACCTCGGCAAGGGCGGCGCGCTCGCCGTCAACCTCTCCAACGTCGGACGGGCCGTACCCACCTTCGCCGTGCTGGTCCTGCTCCTGCTCACGCCCATCGGCGCCCACGGCCAGTGGCCGACGATCATCGCGCTCGTCCTGTTCGCCGTACCGCCCCTCCTCACCAACGCCTACGTCGGGATGCGCGAGGTCGACCGGGACGTCGTCCGGGCCGCCCGGGGCATGGGAATGACCGGGCGCCAGATGCTGCTGGGCGTCGAACTGCCGCTCGCCCTCCCGATGATCCTCACCGGCGTGCGGACCGCCGCCGTCCAACTGGTCGCCACCGCCACGCTCGCCGCGCTGGCCGGCGGCGGGGGGCTGGGCCGGATCATCACCGCCGGCTTCAACCTCGCCTCCACCCCGCAGGTGGTGGCCGGAGCGATCCTGGTGGCCGCCTTCGCGCTCCTCGTGGAAAGCCTCTTCGAGGCCGGCCGGCGGATCGCGCCGCAACGCGGCCGGGGGCCCGCGTGAGCCGCGTGCGCCGGGCGCTCACCGCGCTGGCCCTCCTCGCCGCCACCGCCTGCGCCGGCGGCCCGTCCCTGGAGAACCGGGGCGAGGTCACCGCTCCACCCGGCGACAGCAGGGAACTGACCGTGGGATCGGCCGGGTTCACCGAGAGCGACCTGCTGGCCCAGTTGTACGCCCTGCTCCTGGAGCACGCCGGGTACTCCACCGACCTCATCTCCGTCACCAACCGGGAGATCTACGAACCGGCCCTGGAGAACGGCCGGATCGACGTCGTACCGGAGTACGCGGCGACCTTCGCCGACTGGCTGAACGCCAAGGCCCGCGGCGCCGACGCGGACCCGGTCGGATCGCCCGACCTCGCCACCACCATGAAGGCGCTCCGCCGACTCGCCGCCCCGCGCGGGCTGACCGTCCTCGACCCCGGCCGGGCCGTCGACCAGAACGCCTTCGCCGTCACCGCCGCCTACGCGAGGAAGCACGGGCTCAGGACCCTGAGCGACGTGGGCGCGGCGAAACTGCCCGTTCGCCTCGCGGCGGGTGACGAGTGTGTCCAGCGCCCCTACTGCGCCCCCGGCCTGCGTACGACGTACGGCATCGACGTCGTCGCCGTCGACCCGAAGGGCGTCGGCACCACCCAGGCCAAACAGGCGGTCCGCAGAGGCCAGGACCAGATGGTCCTGACCACGACGACCGACGCCACCCTGGACCGGTTCGGCCTGGTGCTCCTGGAGGACGACAAGAAGCTCCAGAACGCGGACCACGTGGTCCCCGTCGTCAACCGCGCCCGCGCCGGCGGCGCCGGGGTGCGCGCCGCCCTCGGGCGGCTCAACACCGTGCTGACCACCGCCGACCTGGCGTCGATGAACGAGCAGGTCGACAGCTGGCGCAGGCTGCCCGAGGACGTCGCGCGCGGCTATCTGGAGTCGAAGAAGCTCCTCCCGAAGGGCTGAGCTCCTGCGGGTTCAGGCGCCGGGCGGCGCGGGCGGCCAGGGCACCCCCGTCAGCAAGGGCACGACGTGCTCCTCCTCGTAGTCGAGGAGGGCGGTCAACTCCTCAGTCATCCGGGCAAGTTCGGCCCGAAAGCGGTCCGGCTCCGCGAGGGCCGCGCCGGTGAGATGGGCGGCGAGCGCCGCCTGCACCGCCTGGATGCTTCGGTGTTCCTTCCGCAACCGGTCGAACACGGGCCCCAGATGCGGGTGGTGGCCCTCCATCACGGGGAACACATGACCGTCCTCGGCCGTGTGGTGGAACTCCAACGCCTGGCAGAACTCCAGGCAGCGCTGCCGGATCTGCAGACCGAGCGGCGGGGCGGGCGGCTGCCCGGCGTCCTGGTGGGCGGCCCGTGCGGCGATGTGGGCCTCGGGCTCCGGGGACGGCGGCAGGCGGGGCGGCACGGAAAACCCGTTGCCCGACCCGGGCCGGCCTGCGACGCTTCCGGCCATGCCCGCCGCACTGCCGTCCTCGACGACGTCGTCCCCCTCCGGTCCGCACTCCGTGGAGGCGCTCTTCTCGCGCGGCCGCCTGGTCGCGATCCCCCGCCGGCCGGCCCGGCGCGAGCAGTTGCTCGCGCACCTCGCCGAGACGCTGTTCGAACCGGAGCGCTCGTACACCGAACGCGAGGTCAACGAGGCGCTGCTCACCGTCCACGAGGACTGTTCCGCGCTGCGCCGCTATCTGGTCGTCGCCGGGCTGATGGTGCGGAGCCGGGACGGCTCCGACTACCGGCGCGGGCGCTGACCGGGCGCTTCCGCCGCCCGGGCCGCCCGCCTCCGCCGAGGGCGCCGCGGCCCGGCCGGGGGCGCACGTCCGGGACGGCCCGGCGGCGGCGTCCCTCTCGGGCCGGACGGCTCGACGCCGAAGGCGCCGAAGGCTCCGGGGCGCCGGGGCGCCCATGGGTCAGGCCTCCGACACGGAGTCGAACTCCACCTCCTCGCGCCCCACGCCCTGGGCGTCCGCGTCCACCGACCGGCGCAGCGCCTCGTGCAGCTTCGCCGGGGTGAGGACGCCGAGGAACAGGCTCCCGTCCAGCACCGCCACCCACCCCGCGTCGTACTGGAGCATCTCGCTGAACGCCTGCTTCAACGGCGCGCCCACCGGCACCCACGCGTCCATCCGGCGCGCGAGCGCGCCCACCCTCTCGGCCTCCCCGGCCGGCCGCAGCGCGTCCGCCGACACCCACCCGTGCAGCTCGCCCGCACCGTTCAGCACCACCGCCCACCGGGCCCCGGCCGCCGCCAGCCGGGCCGCCGCCTCCCGGGCGGGCTCCTCCACGAGGGCCACCGGCGGCTCCTCCAGGTCCTCCGCCTCGATCGCGGTGACCGACAGCCGTTTCAGCCCCCGGTCCGAGCCGACGAACGCGGCCACGTACGGGGTCGCCGGGGCGCCGAGCACGGCGGCCGGGGTGTCGAACTGCTCGATGCGCCCCTCCCCGTACACCGCCATCCGGTCGCCCATCCGCACCGCTTCCTCGATGTCGTGCGTCACCATGAGCACCGTCTTGCGCACCCGCCGCTGGAGCGCCAGGAACTCGTTCTGCAACCGCTCCCGCACCACCGGGTCCACCGCGCCGAACGGCTCGTCCATCAGCAGCACCGGCGGGTCCGCCGCGAGCGCCCGCGCCACCCCCACCCGCTGGCGCTGGCCGCCGGAGAGCTGCGCCGGGTAGCGCGATCCGTACGTCGCCGGGTCCAGGCCCACCAGGTCCAGCAGTTCCGCCGCCCGCTTCCGGGCCCGCGACCGCTTCCAGCCGATCAGCGCCGGGACGGTCGCGGTGTTGTCCAGGACGGTCCGGTGCGGGAAGAGGCCGACCTGCTGGATCACGTAGCCGATCCGGCGGCGCAGCTTCACCGGATCGATCCCGGCGATGTCCTCGCCGCCCACCAGGATCCGGCCGGAGGTCGGCTCGATCAGCCGGTTCACCATCATCATGGTGGTCGTCTTGCCGCAGCCGGAGGGGCCCACCAACGTCACCAGCTCCCCCTCCGCCACCTCGAAGGACAGCCCGTCGACCGCCGTCGTCCCGTCCGCGTAGACCTTGCCGACCTGCTCGAACCGGATCATGCCTGAACGCTAGAAGGGGCCCCGCCGCACCGCACACCGGCCGGGCCCGTACGAGGCACGCCCCCTTCGCCGGACCGGGGCGGCCATGTGCTGGACTGGCCCTTCCGCCCGATCGGTCCGCCCCCGATCGGCCCGCACCCCGCGTTCAGGAGTTCCCCGTGAGCAGTTACCGGCAGCCCGGTGTCGTCCTCACCGACCGGCGCTTCACCGTCCCCCTCGACCACGGCGACCCCGGCGGCGAGCAGATCGAGGTCTACGGCCGGGAAGCGGTCGCCGCCTCGCGGGCCGGCGAGGAACTGCCCTGGCTGGTCTACCTGGAGGGCGGCCCCGGCTTCGGCGCACGCCGCTTCGTCGGCGCCGAGGCATGGCTGGGCCGGGCCCTGCGGGACTTCCGGGTGCTCCTGCTCGACCAGCGCGGCACCGGCCTCTCCACCCCGGCCAACCGGCAGACCCTCCCGCTGCGCGGCGGCCCGCGCGAACAGGCCGACTACCTCGCCCACTTCCGTTCCGACTCCATCGTCCGCGACTGCGAGCTGATCCGGCCGCAGCTCACCGGCGGAGCGCCCTGGACCGTCCTCGGCCAGTCCTTCGGGGGCTTCTGCGCCGTCCGCTACCTCTCCGCCGCCCCGGAAGGGCTGAAGGAGGTCCTGATCACCGGCGGCCTGCCCGCGCTCGACGGGCACGCCGACGACGTCTACCGCGCCGCGTACCCGCGCATCGAGCGGAAGGTCGCCGCCCACTACGCCCGCTACCCGCAGGACGTCGGGCGTGCCCGCGCCATCGCCGCGCACCTCGCCGAGCACCGGCCCGAGAGCGGCGGCCACCGGCTCACCCCGGAGGGCTTCCAGTCGCTCGGCATCCTGCTGGGCTCCGGCAGCGGCAGCCACCAGCTCCACTACCTGCTGGAGAACGCCTTCGTCCGCACTCCGCACGGCACGGAACTCTCCGACGCCTTCCAGGAGGCGGTGCGCACCGCCTCCTCCTTCGCCGGGCACCCGCTCTACGCCCTGCTGCACGAAGCCATCTACGGGCAGGGCGAGCGCGCCACGGCCTGGGCCGCGGAGCGCGTACGCGGAGAGTTCCCGCAGTTCGACGCGGCGGCGGCGCTGGCGGGCGAGGGCCCCGTCCTCTTCACCGGGGAGACCATCCACCCCTGGCACTTCGACGTCGACCCCGCGCTGCGCCCGCTCCGCGAGACCGCCGAGCTGCTGGCGCGGCGTACCGACTGGCCCGTGCTGTACGACCCCGAGCGGCTGGCCGCCAACGAGGTACCGGTCGCCGCGGCGGTCTACCACGACGACATGTACGTCGACACCGCCGACTCGCTGCGCACGGCGGCGGCGATCCGGGGGCTGCGGACGTGGGTGACCAACGAGTACGAGCACGACGGGGTGCGCGCGGGCGGCCCCCGGGTCCTGGACCGGCTGCTGGCCCTGGTACGCGACGAGGTGTGAGGGGCGGACCGCTTCGCGGGGCCCCTCCCGCGTGAAGCGCGCGCCCGTCCCCGGCCGCCGCCCGGTCGGGACCGGTGACGGCCGGGGACCGCACCCGGACTCAGCGCTGGAGTTCCGCCAGGGTGGCGTCGAGGTCGCCGACGGCGCGCGAGGGCCGGTTGTGCGGCAGCTTCGCCAGAACCGCCGCCAACCCGCAGGTGTCGCCGACCGCCGAGTACACCAGCCCCGCGCCGACCCCCGCGGAGATCCAGCGCGCCGCCGGGAAGCGGAGGCCCGCCACCAG
Organism: Streptomyces sp. CB02366; assembly: GCF_001905905.1. GTDB lineage: Bacteria > Actinomycetota > Actinomycetes > Streptomycetales > Streptomycetaceae > Streptomyces. The sequence goes on along the minus strand of NZ_LIVT01000008.1, from coordinate 95,882 downwards.
CCCGGCCACCACCAGGGAGCCCGCCGCGAGCCGCACCTGGCGTTCCATGGGCCACGTGGCGCGGGCGCCCGCGGGACGGTCCAGGCCGCGGCCGTCGCCCTCCCAGGCCGAGGTGCCGCCGGTCAGCGTCACGGCCTCGATGTCCGCGCCCGCCAGGATCTCGCAGGCCCGGGTGGAGCGGACCCCGGAGGCGCACACCACGAGCAGCGAACCGCGCGCGGAGGCGGACTTGAGCGCCGGCAGCGCCTCCGGCAGCTTGTCGAGCGGGATGTTCAGGGCCCCGGGCACGTGCCCGGAGGCGTACTCGCCGGGCGCCCGCACGTCGATGACGGTGAACTCCTCCAGACGGGCTGCGGCCTGGGCGGGGGAGAGGGAGGAGGGGGTGGGCACGAGGGTTTCCTTTCGTTCGCCGGGGCGGTGGGGGAGGGGGCCCTCCCGTCCGGGAGGCGGCTCCTCCCGCCCGAGCCGGGCCGGACAGGGGCGGGCTCGTGTGCGCGGTGACCGCCCCCGGCCTCCAGCGTCGCACGCCCCGTACCGCCGCCGGGCCCCGGCGGGGCCGCCCCTGGCCCCGGACCGGTCCCGGACGTGTTCCCCGCACCGGCGGCCGGCATGCCCGGCCGCCGGTGCGGGAATCGCCCCCGGGCGTGTCCGGGGCTTTCGCCGGGGTGCCGGGCCGGCCCCGGAGATCCGTACGGCAGCGCCTGCCGCACCGGCCGTCCCTGGGTAGCCTGCCGGTATGACCTCGCAGCGTCTGGAACCCATGCCCGGCGACTGGCAGCGCGCCCTGGCCGTGGTCGCCCACCCCGACGACCTGGAGTACGGGGCGGCCGCCGCCGTGGCCGAGTGGACCGACGGCGGGCGGGAGGTCGTCTACCTGCTCGCCAGTCGCGGCGAGGCCGGTATCGACACTTTGCCGCCCGAGGAGTGCGCACCGGTCCGCGAGCGGGAGCAGCGGGCGAGCGCCGCCGTCGTCGGCGTACGGACCGTGGAGTTCCTGGACCACCGCGACGGGGTGATCGAGTACGGCACCGGGCTGCGCCGCGACATCGCCGCCGCCGTCCGCCGCCACCGCCCCGAACTGGTGGTCACCCTCAACCACCGCGACACCTGGGGCGGAACCGCCTGGAACACCCCCGACCACCGTGCGGTCGGGCGCGCCGCGCTGGACGCGGTGGCCGACGCCGGCAACCGGTGGATCTTCCCGGAACTCGCCGACCAGGGACTCCGGCCGTGGGACGGGGTGCGCTGGACCGCCGTGGCCGGCAGCGACCGGCCCACGCACGCGGTCGACGCGACCGCCGGTCTCGAACGCTCGGTCCGGTCGCTGCTGGAGCACCGCACGTACATCGAGGCGCTGACCCGGGAAGACCCGGAACGGTACTGCCGGACCTTCCTGACCGGCATGGTGGAGGCCGCCGCCGAGCGGTTCGGAGGCCGGCCGGCGGTCCCCTTCGAACTCTTCGCCCGCTGAGGCGGCCGCGCGGCCCGTGACCGGCGGGGTTGGCGGGTTGACAAACCGGATTGCCGATTCTGCAATGGCCGCATGAAGGAACACGACCGGGACGACCCGGAACTGGACGCCGTCCTCTCCGGCGTCGGACCCCGCCTGCGCCGGCTGCGCAAGGAGCGCGGGGTCACCCTCGCCGCCCTCTCGGCCGCCACCGGCATATCCGTCTCCACGCTCTCCCGGCTGGAGTCCGGCGGCCGTCGCCCCAGCCTGGAGCTGATGCTGCCGATCGCCCGCGCCCACGAGGTGCCGCTCGACGACCTGGTGGGGGCCGCCCCGGTCGGCGACCCCCGGGTGCGGGCCAAGCCGATCGTGCAGCACGGCCGGACCATGCTGCCGCTGACCGCCCGGCCCGGCGGCCTCCAGGCGTACAAGCTGATCCAGGAACCGGGCGGCGGGCCCCCGGAACAGCGCACGCACGAGGGGTACGAGTGGCTGTTCGTGCTCTCCGGGAAGCTGCGGCTGCTGCTGGCCGAACACGACCTGGTGCTGGAGCCGGGGGAGGCCGCCGAGTTCGACACCCGGCTGCCGCACTGGTTCGGCCCGGCCGAGGACGAGACGGTGGAATTCCTCAGCCTGTTCGGGCCGCAGGGCGAGCGCATGCACGTACGGGCGAAGCCCAAGCGGGCCTGAGGGCGCAAGCGTCCGCCGGGCGGATCGAGGTGTTCCCAGATCGGCAAGCGACCGCTTAGTATGCGGGCGGCAGTGGTAATGCCGACCGCTTCGGCGGTTGTCGCCGACAGTGTTGTGGAGGCCCCTCATGCAGGCATGGCGAGTACACCGGAACGGCGAGCCGGGCGAGGTGATGCGGCTGGAGGAGACCGACCGGCCCACGCCCGGCGACGGGCAGGTGCTCGTCGAGGTCCGCGCCGCCGACGTCAACTTCCCCGACGCGCTGCTCTGCCGGGGCCAGTACCAGGTGCGGCCCCCGCTGCCGTTCACCCCGGGCGTCGAGGTGTGCGGCGTCACCGAGGACGGGCGGCGCGTCCTCGCCACCCCGGCCCTGCCCCACGGCGGCTTCGCCGACTTCGTCGTCGCCGACGAGGCGGCCCTGCTCCCCGCCCCCGACGCCCTGGACGACGCCGAGGCGGCCGCGCTGCACATCGGCTACCAGACCGGCTGGTTCGGCCTGCACCGCCGCGCCCGCCTCCAGCCCGGCGAGACCCTCCTCGTCCACGCGGCGGCCGGAGGCGTCGGCAGTGCCGCCGTCCAGCTCGGCAGGGCGGCCGGGGCGAAGGTCATCGGGGTCGTCGGCGGCCCGGAGAAGGCGGCCGTCGCCCGCGGACTCGGCTGCGACGTGGTCGTCGACCGGCGGAGCGAGGACGTCGTCGCCGCCGTGAAGGAAGCCACCGGCGGCCGCGGCGCCGACGTCGTCTACGACCCGGTCGGCGGCGACGCCTACGCCAAGTCCGCCAAGTGCGTCGCCTTCGAGGGGCGCATCCTCGTCGTCGGCTTCGCCAGCGGCGCCATTCCCACCCCGGCCCTCAACCACGCCCTGGTCAAGAACTACTCCGTCGTCGGGCTGCACTGGGGGCTGTACAACGCCAAGGACCCGGCCGCCGTCCGCGCCTGCCACGAGGAGCTGACCGGGCTGGCCGACCAGGGCGTCGTCAAACCGCTGGTGAGCGAACGCGTTCCGATGGCGGGCGCGGCCGACGCCGTCCAGCGCGTCGCGGACGGCGCCAGCACCGGCCGCATCGTGGTCCTGCCGGGAGGCGCCCGATGAAGTCCGCGACCGACGCCGCCGAACTGCGCCGCCGCACCCGTGACCTGCTCGCCGCGCACCCGCCCGCCACCACCGCCCGCACCGATTTCCTGGAGGCCCGCTTCGACGCCGGCCTGGCCTGGGTCCACTACCCCGCCGGCCTCGGCGGACTCGACGCGCCCCGCTCCCTCCAGCAGGTGGTGGACGCGGAACTCGCCGCCGCCGGCGCGCCCGACAACGACCCGCGCCGCATCGGCATCGGCCTCGGCATGGCCGCCCCCACCATCCTCGGCTTCGGCACCGACGAGCAGAAGCGCCGCTTCCTGCGCCCGCTGTGGGTGGGGGAGGAGGTCTGGTGCCAGTTGTTCAGCGAACCCGGAGCCGGCTCCGACCTCGCGGCCCTCGCCACCCGCGCCGTCCGGGACGAGACCGGCGACTGGATCGTCGACGGCCAGAAGGTGTGGACGTCCAGCGCCCACCTGGCTCGCTGGGCGATCCTCATCGCCCGCACCGACCCCGACCAGCCCAAGCACCGGGGCATCAGCTACTTCATCTGCGACATGACCGACCCCGGCGTCGAGGTCCGGCCGCTGCGCCAGATCACCGGCGAGGCCGAGTTCAACGAGGTCTTCCTCACCGGCGTACGCATTCCCGACAGCCACCGCCTCGGCCCCGTCGGCGAGGGGTGGAAGGTCGCCCGGACCACCCTGATGAACGAGCGCGTCTCCATCGGCGGCTCCCGCATCCCGCGCGAGGGCGGCATGATCGGCCCGGTCGCGAAGACCTGGCGCGAACGCCCCGAGCTGCGCACCCCCGACACCCATCAGCGCCTTCTGACGCTCTGGGTGGAGGCCGAGGTCGCCCGGCTCACCGGTGAGCGGCTGCGCCAGCAACTGGTCGCCGGACAGCCGGGCCCCGAAGGGTCGGGCATGAAGCTCGCCTTCGCCCGGCTCAACCAGCAGATCAGCGGCCTGGAGGTCGAACTCCTCGGCGACGAGGGCCTGCTGTACGGCGACTGGACCATGGTCCGCCCCGAGCTGGTCGACTTCACCGGACGGGACGCGGGCTACCGCTACCTGCGCTCCAAGGGCAACTCCATCGAGGGCGGCACCAGCGAGGTCCTGCTGAACATCGTGGCCGAACGCGTCCTCGGGCTGCCCGCCGAACCCCGCGACGACAAGGACGCCCCCTGGAAGGACCTGAGCCGATGACCGCCCCCGCCCAGCCCGCCGTTCCCGACCTGCTCTACTCGCAGGACGAGGAGGACCTGCGCTCCGCCGTCCGCGCCCTCCTGGCCGACCGGGCCGCCGCGCCCGCCGTGATCGCCGCCACCGAGTCCGGCACGCCCTACGATCCGCAGCTGTGGGCCTCTCTCGCCGGGGGCATCGGCGCGGCCGGGCTCCTCGTCCCGGAGGAGCTCGGCGGCCAGGGCGCGTCCCACCGCGAGGCCGCCGTGGTCCTGGAGGAGCTGGGCCGCAGCGTGGCCCCGGCCCCCTATCTGACCAGCTCCGTGGTGGCCACCGAGACCCTGCTCGCCCTGTGCGGTGAGGAGGGCCCCGCCGCGGCCCTCCTGCGCGAACTGGCCTCCGGTGCGCGTACGGCCGTGCTCGCCGTGCCCTTCGCGACCCCGCCCGCCGGTCCGGTCGCGGCGCTCGGCCCGTCGGCCAAAACGGTACGCGGCGTGGCGGACGCGCAGGCCGCGGACGTCCTGCTGGTGCCGACCGCCGAAGGGCTGTACGCGGTCGAGGCGTCGGACCCCGGAGTCACCGTGGAACCGCTCGTCCCGCTCGACCTGACGCGTCCCCTCGCCGCCGTCACCCTGAACGGGACGGCCGGAACCCCGCTGGGCGACGCGGGCGCGAGCGCCGCCGCCGTACGGCGCGGTCTGCTCGCCGGGGCCGGTCTGCTCGCATCCGAACAGCTCGGCCTCGCGGAGTGGTGCCTGACCGAGACCGTCCGGTACACCCGCGAACGCCACCAGTTCAACCGGCCCGTGGGGTCGTTCCAGGCGCTCAAGCACCGGATGGCGCAGCTCTGGCTGGAGATCGTCTCCGCCCGTGCCGCCGCCCGCAACGCGGCCGACGCGCTGGCGACCGGCAGCTCCGACGCCCCGCTCGCCGTCGCGGTGGCCCAGGCGTACTGCTCGGGCGTCGCGGTCCACGCCGCCGAGGAGTGCGTCCAGCTGCACGGCGGGATCGGCATGACCTGGGAGCACCCCGCCCACCTCTACCTCAAGCGGGCCAAGGCCGACTCCCTCGCGTACGGCACCGCCGGGAGCCACCGCCGGGCCGTCGCGGAGCTGGCGGAGCTGCCGGCCCCGTAGGCGGCCAGACGCCTCCGCACGCGCCGGACCGCTGATCCGATCCGGTGGTGTGCGCGTGCGGGGCGACCCGTTCCGCCCCCGCCGGGCGTTTGCCCGGGGGGCGCGCGTGCGCCCGAGGACACGACCGACAAGGGTGTGAGCAGGCGATGACGGATCTGGATCGCAGGAGCGTTCTGCAGTTGACCTCGGCGGCGGCCGTCGCCGGGGGGCTGGTCGCCGGCGCGGGCGGGGCCGCCCACGCGGCGCGCAGGGCGGCCCGCCGGATCGTCCTGACCGGTCGGCGCACGGGCGCGAACATCCCGGACGTCCTCACGGCCGGCGTCCCCTACTTCGTCCGGTACGAGCTGTCGGACGAGCAGGGCGCCGTCGTAGGCACCGAGAACGCGCACTGCCTGCCCGTCGCCGTGGAGCTGGACGGCTCGTTCGTCCTGGCGACGCTGGTCTTGAGCCTCGACGACGGACTGATCACGGCTGCCACGGCCTTCCGGCGACCGCTTCCCGCCGTGACCGAGTCCCCGGTGGACCCGCGGCCGTGGTCCCACGTCTTCGCGGTCACCGGAGGCACGGGGGCCCACGCCGGAGCGTCCGGCTCGATCACGATCGACCACCGCACGAGGGACGAGGACGTGCTCACGATCGACCTCGCCGACACCGCGCCTTAGGCGTCCGGGCTCCGCGCCCCCGGCGCGTTCTCCGGCGTACCGGCCCCGGTGCACCCGTCCCACTGTCGAGGCGGGGTGTACCGGGGTCTTTTATGTGCTGTTTAATTGCAACCCGTTCGCAATTACAGTCGATCTTGGACAGGGATGTGCAGAGTATGACGGCCCGATCGATACGGGTGGCGGTCGCCGCCACACTGGTGACCGCACTGTCCCTCACCGCCGCGGCCTGCTCGAACCCGGACGGCGCCGGGCGCGGTTCCGGGTCGTCCTCCGCCTCGGCCGTCGTCGGCATCGCCTACGAGCCCGACAGCCTGAGCCCGCTGCTCGGCTACGGCAAGGACGGCAACTCCAAGATCTTCGACGGACTGCTCGCCCTGGACGCGGACATGAAGCTCCGCCCCGCCCTCGCCGCCGAGCTCCCCGAGGTCAGCGCCGACGGCCTGACCTACACGTACAAGCTGCGCCGGGGGGTGAAGTTCAGCGACGGGAAACCGTTCGGCGCCAAGGACGTCGTCTTCACCTACCGCACCATCCTCGACGAGAAGACCAACAACGCCTCCCGCACCGAACTGGACGCCGTCGAGAACGTCGCCGCCCGGGGCGAAGACACGGTCGTCTTCACCCTCAAGTACCCCTACGCGCCGTTCGCCCGGCGCACCGTCCTGCCCATCGCCCCGGAGCACATCGCGGGCAGGCAGGACGTCAACACCGGGGCCTTCACCACCCGGCCGATCGGCACCGGCCCCTATGTCCTCACCAAGTGGTCCAAGGGGGAGAAGCTCAGCTTCACCGCCAACCCCGACTACTGGGGCGGCGAGCCCGAGGTGAAGAAGTTCACCATGGCGATCATCAAGGACGACGACGTGCGCGCCACCCGGCTGCGCTCCGGAGACCTCGACGGGGCGATCCTGCCGCCCAACCTCGCCAAGGGCTTCGCGGACGACAAGCGCAAGAAGACCTACGCCGCCACCAGTTACGACTACCGCACGGTGACGCTCCCGACCCACAACGAGGTCGCCGGGGACACCGCCGTACGCCGCGCCCTCGACGTCGCCGTCGACCGCGAGGCCATGGTGGAGGCCATCCTCAACGGAGCGGGCAAACCCGCCTACGGCCCCGTCCCCACCGACAGCGAGTGGTTCACCAAGGGCACCGAGCGCCCCCACGACCTCGCCGCCGCGAAGAAGATCCTGGACGAGGCCGGCTGGAAGCCCGGCAAGGACGGCGTCCGCGTCAAGGACGGGGTGCGCGCCACCTTCCCGCTCTGGTACCTCAGCGGCGACAAACTCCGCCAGGAGCACGCCCTCGCCTACGCCTCCGACGCCAAGAAGGCGGGCATCGACATCCGTACCGAGGCCGGGACCTGGGAGGTCATCGAGCCCCGCATGAAGCACGACGCCGTGCTCGCGGGCGGCGGCTCCCCGGCCGACCCCGACTTCGACCAGTACACCCTGCTCAAGTCCTCCCTCGCGGGCGACGGCTTCAACAACATGGCCTGGTACGACAACAAGACCGTCGACGCCGCGATCGAGGCGGGCCGCAGGAGCGGTGAGACGGCCGAGCGGAAGAAGGCGTACGACACCGTCCAGCGCGAACTGGTGAAGAACCCGGGCTACACCTTCCTCACCCACATCGACCACCTCTACGTCGTCGACGACCGCTTCGGCGCCCTCACCACCCAGGTCGAACCGCACGACCACGGGCTGGCCTCCGGCCCCTGGTGGAACGTCGAGAAGTGGTCCGCCCAGAGCGCCGGGGGCTCGAAGAAGTGAGCCGACGCCTCCCCTGGGGGCCGATGGCGCGGATGGCGGGACGGCGGGCCCTGTTCGCCGTCCCCGTCCTCGGCGCCGTCACCTTCGGCGTCTTCGCCGTCGCCGCCGCCTCCCCCTTCGACCCCGTCAAGGCCTATGCCGGCACCGCCGGCCTCACCGCCTCCCAGGAGAACCTCGACCAGCTCCGCGCCAACCTCGGCGTCGACCAGCCGCTCGTCGCCCGCTGGTGGGACTGGCTGACCTCCGCCCTCCAGGGCGACTTCGGGGACTCCAGCGTGATGCGCCAACCGGTCGCGGACGTCATCGCGGAGCGCATGGGCTGGTCCGTCCTGCTCGCCGCCACCGCCTTCCTCGTCGCGATCCTGCTCGGCACCGGCCTCGGCGTCCTCGCCGCCCGCAGGCCCGGCGGCTGGCTCGACCGGTGCGTCAGCTCCCTGGCGTACACCCTGGAAGCCGCCCCCGCCTTCTGGCTCGGCCTGCTCGCCATCTGGTTCTTCGCCCTGAAGCTCGACGTCCTCCCGGCGGGCGGGCTGACCGATGCCGCCAGCGAGGTCGTCACCTTCGGCCAGGTCGCCTCCCACCTGGTGCTGCCCGCCGCCGTCCTCGGCGTCTCGCAGCTGCCGTGGTTCTTCCTGTACGTACGCCAAGGGGTCGCCGACGCCCTCGCCGAGGACCCCGTGCGCGGCGCCCGCGCCCGGGGGCTGAGCGAGCGCACCGTGCTCCTGGGCCACGCCCTGCGCTCCGGGATGCTGCCGATGCTCACCCTGATCGGCTCCCGCGTCCCCGAACTCATCACCGGAGCCCTGCTCGTGGAGACCGTCTTCAGCTGGCCCGGCATCGCCGCCGCCACCGTCGAGGCCGCCACCTCCGTGGACTTCTCCCTGCTGGCCGCGCTCACAGTCCTCGCCACCGCCGCCGTCCTGCTCGGCAACCTGCTCTCCGACCTCCTCTACGGACTCGCCGACCCCCGGGTGGCCTTCGATGGCTGACACCGCGATCGCCCTGCCGGGCCGCGCCGCGCGCCGCGTCCGGATCGTCACCTCGGCCGTGCTCGTCGTCGCCGTCGCGCTCGCCGTCCTCGTCGTCCCGCCGCTGGCCCAGCTCGACCAGCAGGCCGTCGACCTCGCGAACAAACTCCTCCCGCCGTCCCCCGCCCACCCCTTCGGCACCGACGACGTCGGCCGCGACCTCCTGCTGCGCTGCGTCTACGGGCTGCGGGTCTCCCTGCTCGTCGGCCTGGTCGCGGCCTTCACCGCCACCGTCGTCGGCACCGCGATCGGGGCGCTCGCCGGGGCGTTCGGCGGCTGGACCGACCGGGTGGTGATGCGCGTCGTCGACGCCCTCTCCTCCATTCCGCACCTGCTGCTCGGCATCTTCATCGTCGCGATGTTCCGGCCCGGCGTCTGGCCGGTGATCATCTCGGTCGCCCTGACGCACTGGATCTCCACCGCCCGCATCGTCCGCTCCGAGGTGCTCTCGCTGCGCTCGCGCCCCTTCATCGACGCCGCCGTCTCCGGCGGCGCCTCCCGCACCCGCGTCGTCGTGCGCCACCTGCTGCCCGGCGTCCTCCCTCAAGCCGGTCTGGCCGCCGTGCTGATGGTCCCGCACGCGATGTGGCACGAGTCGGCGCTCTCCTTCCTCGGACTCGGGCTCCCCGCCCACCAGGCCAGCCTCGGCAACCTCGTCCAGTCCGCACGCGGTTCGCTGCTCGCCGGGGACTGGTGGCCGACCCTCTTCCCCGGCCTCTTCCTGATCATCCCGACCCTCGCGCTCGCCGGACTCGCCGGAGCCTGGCGCGACCGGATCAACCCGCGCCGGAAATCGGAGCTGATGCTGTGACCGCCGACCGAGCGCCCGCCGCGGCCCCCGTCCTGGACGTCCGGGACCTCTCCGTACGTTTCCGCATGCGCGGCGGCCGCGACATCGCCGCCGTCACCGGCGCCCGCTTCTCCGTCGCCCGGGGCGAGTGCCTCGCCCTGGTCGGCGAGAGCGGCTGCGGCAAGTCCGTCCTCGCCTCCGCCCTGCTCGGCCTGCTGCCCGCCAACGCGGCCACCACCGGCAGCGCCGTCCTCGGCGGGGACACCGACCTGCTCACCGCCGACGAGCGCACCCTCGCCCGCACCGTAAGGGGGCGGCGCATCGGCCTCGTACCGCAGAGCCCCGCCGCCCACCTCACCCCCGTGCGCACCGTCCGCGCCCAACTGGAGGAGAGCCTGCGCGAGCTGACCGGAGTGCGGGGGAACGCGCTGCCGAAGGCCGCCGTCGAGGCCGCCGCCCGCGCCTCGTTCCCCGAGGGCCATCTCGACCGCTACCCGCACGAGCTCTCCGGCGGCCTCGCCCAGCGCGCCGCGACCGCCCTCGCCCTGATCGGCGACGCGCCGCTGCTGCTCGCCGACGAACCGACCACCGGACTCGACCGGGACCTGGTCGAGCGCACCGTGGACGAACTACGCCGCCACACCGACGAGGGCCGGGCGCTGCTGATCATCACCCACGACCTGGCCGCCGCCGAACGCGTCGCCGACCGGGTCGCCGTGATGTACGCGGGGCGGATCGTCGAGATCGCGGAGGCCGAGGACTTCTTCGGCGCGTCCGGCCCCCGCCACCCGTACGCCCGGGGCCTGCTGGCGGCCCTGCCCGAACGGGACTTCACCCCGATCCCCGGCATGCCGCCGGAGCTGGGCGCACTGCCCGAGGGCTGCGCCTTCGCCGACCGCTGCGCCTACGCGGACGCCCGCTGCACGGCCGAACGCCCGGCCTTCGACGCGGACCTGGCCTGCCACCACGCGCCGGCCGGCCGGACACACCCGCTCAAGGAGGCCGCCGGTGCTTGAGCTGACCCGGATCACCGCCGGATACGACCGCCGCGACCCGGTCGTCCGCGAGGTGTCCCTGCACATCGCGGCGGGCGAGGCGGTGGGACTCCTGGGCCCCAGCGGCTGCGGGAAATCCACCCTCGCCAAGGTCGCCGCCCTGCTGCACCGCCCGGACGCCGGAACCATGACCCTCGAGGGCGCGGCGGTACGCGGCTGGCGCCACCGCGCGCCGCGCGAGCAGCGCACGGCCGTGGGCGTCGTCTTCCAGCAGCCCCGGCTCTCCGCCGACCCGCGCCTGAGCCTGCGCGAACTCATCGCCCAGCCGCTGCGCGCCACCGGCCGCCGCCGGGAGGTCCCCGACCGGGTGGCGGAGCTGGCCCGGCTGGTCGGCCTCTCCGACGAGCTGCTGGAGCGCCGCCCGCACGCGGTGAGCGACGGCCAGTTGCAACGGGCCTGCCTGGCGCGGGCGCTGGTCCTGCGGCCCCGGCTGCTGATCTGCGACGAGGTGACCGCGATGCTCGACGCGTCCACGACGGCCGCGCTGGTCGCGGTCGTCGAGCGCTACCGCGCGGAGTCCGGGGCCGCGCTGCTGGCCGTGGGCCACGACCGGGTGCTGCTGGAGCGCTGGTGCGACCGTACGGTCCGGTGGGGCGAGCATCCGGCGGGGGACACGGGGACCGGGTGACGGTTTCCGGCCGGCGCGTCCTTCCGCGTGCGGAGCGCCCCGCCTCCCCGGTACGCCGCCCCGGCCGGCGGCGCGTTCCGCCGACCGGCGCCGCCGGCTCTCAGGAGGAGAGGGAGTCGACGACCGCGGAGGCCGCTTCGGCGATCAGTTCGTCCGCCGGCTCCGCGTCCTTCGTGGAGCGGTGCGACAGGATGGCGATCACGATGGGGGCGGAGTCCGGGGGCCACACCACGGCGATGTCGTTGCGGGCCCCGTAGTAGCTGCCGGTCCCGGTCTTGTCGCCGACGACCCAGTTGTCGGGCACGCCCGCCCTGATCACCGCGTCCCCGGTGGTGTTGGTCCGCAGCCAGGCCGTCAACTGCTTCCGCTCGGGCGCGGGCAGGGCGTCGCCCAGGACGAGTGAGCGCAGGTCCCCGGCCAGGGCGCGGGGGGTGGACGTGTCCCTCTCCTCGCCGGGGGTCCAGCGGCTCAACTCCGGCTCCTCCCGGTCCATCCGGGTGACGTCGTCGCCCAGCTTCTCCAGCGCGGCGTCCAGCCCCGCGGGCCCGCCGACGTGGTCGAAGAGGAGGTTGGCCGCGGTGTTGTCGCTGTAGCGCACGGAGGCGTCGCACAACTCCTTGAGCGTCATGCCGGTGTCCACGTGCTTCTCGGTCACCGGGGAGTGGGCGACCAGGTCCTCCCGGGTGTAGGCCACCCGCTCGTCCATGCCCTCCAGGGAGTAGGTGCTGAGGACGACACCGGCCTGGAGCGCCTTGAAGGTCGAGTTGTAGGCGAACCGCTCCCGGTCGTTGTGGGTCACCTCGCGCCCGGTGCCGGTGTCGACCGCGTACACCCCCAGCCGTGCGCCGAACTCGCGCTCCAGCTTCCTGAACGCGGCGGCGGGCGGCTTCGCGGCCGAGGACGCCGTCGTACCCGCGACGGGTTCGGCGGACGGGGGCGGCGAAGCCGCTTCGTTCTGTCCGCAGGCCGCCAGCGGTACGAGGAACAGTCCGGCGAGCGCTCCGGCGACGCCGGTCCTGAAACGGGAGTGGTGCATGGGCCAAACCTCCTGGCGCCCCGGGCCGGAGCGCGTCGGGGACGGGACGGCTCCCGTCCCGGGTGCGTGGTCGTGCGTGCCGAAGCCACCTTCGTCCCCTCCGGTCATGCGGTCCAATACCGTCATGGACGTTTCCATGCCGAAACCGCATAGGCTTCGGGGTGTGGATCTGGTCGGAGCGTGTCGGGCGTTCGTCAGCGTCAGTGAGTACGGAGGCTTCACCGACGGGGCCGCGGCCGGGGGAATGTCCCAGTCGGTGGCGAGCCGCCGGGTCGCGGCCCTGGAGGAGCGCTTCGGCGAGCAGTTGTTCGAGCGCACGTCACGGCGAGCGGTGCTCACCCCCTTCGGGCGCGACATGCTCACCGCCGCCCGGCAGCTCGTCCAGGCCGCCGACGTCCTGCTGGACGAGGCCGAAGCCGTCAAGCGCAAACCCTGGCGGCTGGCCGTCCCCGCCGTCTGCCCGGTGTCAGCCCTGGCCCGCCTGGTCGCCGAGGCGCGGGGGCACGACGTCAGGCTCGACCTGAGGACCGCCGGGCCCGCCCGGCGCAGGGAACTCCTCCACGCGCACCAGGTGCGGGCCGCGCTGCTCGCCGTACCGGAGGACGAGGCGTCCTGGGCCGTGCCGCTGGGACTGGCCGGGGCGCGGGCCGGCGGAGTACGGCGGATCCACATCGAGACGCTGCGGCTCGGCCGGGCCTCCCGGGGGCCGGCCCGCCGGGTCTGGATCCAGCCGGAGGACGACGTGCCGCACATCCGCGACCCGCTGATCCGGCTGCGGGACGCGGTGGGGCTGCGGCCCGCGCAGGTGGCCGCCGCACCCGACGCGACGACCGCCGCCGCCGAAGTCCTCTGCTCCGACGACCTGTTGCTGTGTTCCCGGGCGCAGGCGGACGAACTCGCCCTGGCCTGGCATCCCATCGGGGAGTTGAGGCTGCGCCGGGGTTACGCTCTCACGGTCGCGGCGGACGGCAACCCCCTGCCCATGGAGGCGCGGCTGGGCGGGGCCATCGCCCGCTGCCTGGGCGCGGAGGGACCGGCCCGCACGGGGGGAGGGGAGGCGGCGTGAACACCGAGGCCCTGCTGAGAGGCGTGCGGGGGCGGCTGCACGACGCCGGCCTGCGCGCCTGCCTGCTGGTGCGGGACCTGGGCACGGGGGAGGAGCTGGGCATCGAGCCGGACACGGAACTGCCATCGGCGTCCCTGGTCAAGGTCCCCCTCGCGCTCGCCACGCTCGAACGCGTCCGGCGCGGCGAGTTGGACGGCGCGACGCCGGTGGAGGTGGCGCCCGGCCGCGTGACCACGCCGGGCCCGACCGGTCTCAGCCGCTTCCGGCACCCCGCCCGGATCGCGATCGACGACCTGCTCTACCTCAGTACCTGTCTGAGCGACGGGACGGCCGCCGACGCGCTCTTCACCCTCACTCCGCCCGACCGGGTCGCCGCCGTCCTGCGGGAGGCCGGCCTGCGCGGCATCACGGTCCGGCACCGGACCGAGGAGCTGTTCGACACGCCCGCCGAGCGTTTCGACCCCGACCAGACGCACCTCGCCCACGCCCTGGCCATCGACGCGGGCACCAGCGGGCGCGGCCACCGGGTGGCGCAGCTCGACACGACCCGCGCCAACACCGGCAGCGCGCGCTCCTTCGTGGACCTCCTCCAGACCCTGTGGACCCCGTCGAAGATCCACCCGGAGGTGGCCGAGCGGATGCGCGACCTCATGGCGCACAACGTGCTGCGCCACCGGCTGGCCCCGGACTTCAGCTCCGACGCGAGCAGCTGGTCCTCCAAGACGGGCACCCTGCTGAACCTGCGCCACGAGATCGGCGTCGTCGAGCACGCCGACGGGCAGACCTTCGCCATCGCCGTACTCACCGAGTCGTCGGTCCCGGCGGGAGCGCAGCCGGGCGTCGACGCGGTGATGGCCGAAGCCGCCCGAAGCCTGCGCGACCACCTCCGCCAGTTCTGACGGCGAGGGCGACACTTCCACCCGGCTCATGTCCCCGAGCGGGAACCTTCCCCCGGGCCGGGGCTGGAGCGGGCGTCCCGGGCCGCAGGCCCGGCGCCGCCCTCGCGGACGACGCCCGCCGGGGCGGGCCCGGGGGCGTCGTTCGCAGGCGGGTCACCCCGGCCAGGCGCCGGTGACGCGCCGGGTCGCCTTGGCGCCCGAGCGCTCGACCGTGGCCTTGACCACGGAGAAGATCGCGCCCTGCACGGCGGCGGCGAGGAGGATCTGCCGCCACGAGCGGTCCTCGTCGAGGGCGTCGGGCGCGTCGCCCTCGCCTTCGATGAGCTTCCACGTCTGCTGGAACACGGCGCTCGCGATCACGCCGCTGAGCGCGCCGAGGGCGAACCCCACCGGCTTGTAGGCGATCTTGGAGGTCTTCATCGGTTGCGCCCCCGGCTGCGGCGTACCAGCAGGAAGGCGATCAGCAGGGCGCCGCCGGCGAGGAGGGGGACGCGGTTGGCCCGGGCGGCCTCCGCTCCCTGTCCGGCCTTCTCCACCAGCGGGTCCGGGGCCTTCTCCCTCACCAGTCGCACGGCCTGCCCGGACTTCTCCCGGAGCTGGGCGGAGGCCGACGCGGCCTGCTCCTTCATTGTCGCGACCCTCTCCTTCACCTGTGCCTTGACGTCGGCCTTGCCCGCCAGCGCCTCGACGGTCTGCCCGAGTTCGTCGCGCGTCCGCTCGACCTGCTCGCGCAGTTCCTCCGGGGTGGGCGTCCCCAACTCGTTCTGTGATGCGTCGTTCATCGGTGAGCCTTCTCCTTGACCTCGGCCAGATCGGCCTTGACGCTGTCGATGGTCTGTACCGGGGCGGGGGTTCCGGCCCGGTCGATCTGCTTCTTCCCCGCCATGGCGGCCACCCCGGCCACGGCCGCCAGTACCGCCGTGACGATGAGAGCCGCCGCCCACACGGGCAGGACCAGCGCGAGTGCGGCGATGCACGTGGCCACCAGCGCCTGGGCCGTCAGGATGCCGACGAGCCCCGCGGCGCCGAACAGTCCGCCGCCCTTCCCGAAACGCCTGCCCTTCTGCGTCATCTCGGCGCGCGCCAGCCGCATCTCCTCGCGCACCAGCTCCGAGATCTGCTGCGAGGCACGCGAGACGAGCACCCCCACCGGCTCATCGCCGGTGTCCGGGGCCTGCCGTCCTGCTGTGCTCATGATGAGGTCACCTCTTCTCGGTCGGGATGGTCGCGGAGAAGCGGGCCGCCGCGGCGGAGCCTCCGCATCCGGTTGTGTGGGCCGTCGTCGCCCGGCTACCCACCGATCGCGCCCGCACCCGTCCCGGGACGAGGCAACGCGGAAACCGCCCGCTGCCGCGCTCCGCGGGCTTCCGGAGCGAGCCCGGCCCGGACCCGCTGTCCGGCCCCCGGCGCGGGCCCGGGCCGGTGCGCCGTCACCGCGCAGGTGCGGACGCCCCGGAGCGGGGTAGACGAGGAGGTGAAGGGTGTTTCCCCCGAGGAGGAACGATGTCCGGACTGATCGCCCGCATCACGCGGTTCACCCGCAGCCCCCAGGGGCGGCGGACCATCGAGTCGGCCCGGCGTGCCGCGGCCGACCCGCGCAAACGCGCCCAGGCCCGCAGCCTGTTCGGCCGGCTCCGCGGGCGCCGGTGACACCGGCGCTCCGACGCGCGAGACCCGCCCCGGGCGTGCTGACCCGAGAAGCCGGCCACGGCGAACGGCAGCCCGTGCACGGCGGCGGCAGGACGGGGAGATCGCCCGAGGAGGCGTCGGAGGGGCCGACGTGATGGGGCCCGCCCCACGGCTCCCACCGCCGGGCCCCGGCGCACAAGCCGCGGAAGGGCGGACTCCCTTTCCAGGAGTCCGCCCTTCCGGAAGGCGAAACGCCTCACCTGTGACGCGTGTGTCCCGACCGTGGCCTCCCACCGGCGCCCGACGAGGAGGCGCGCGCCGGCTTCCGCGCCCTCGCCGACCCGGCGGGCGTCACTTCACCACGACGTCGTCCCCCGGCGAGGTGGACGGCCCGGTGGTGGTGTTGCCGTAGTACGCCCAGCGCCAGGTGCCCGTCCTGGACGCCTTCACGGTGGTCTTGAGGGCGCCCGAGCCGTTCGCGTACACCTTCTTCACCGTGGTGTACGAGGTGGCGCCGGCGGGCTTGAACTGCAGGCTCACGTGACGGCCGCCGTAGGAGGCGTACTTCCTGGTCTCCCAGTCGGCCCGCGTGACCTTTCCGGTCACGGTGACGGTCCTGCCCCTGGTCACCGGCTCGGGCGAGGCGTTGACGGTCAGGCGGGAGTTGCGCTGGACGTAGACCGTCTGTCCCTTGTCGTCGACGTCACCGCCACCGCCCTTGAAGTACACCTCGGCCGCCACCTTCCAGGCGCCGGCCTCGCTGTTGCGCATGTCGTACACGCTGGGCTCGAAGGACATGCGTTCGTTGATGTCGCAGACGCCCGGGCCCGCTTCGATGCACTCCTCCGTCTCGATGGCGTGCCACAGCCGGTCCCCGCCACTGCGGTACAGGAACACCGCGGGCCATTTCCCCTGGCGCTCGGTCGTCATCCGGAAGGAGGCGGGCACGACGACCTCCTTCGTCGTCCCGATGACGATCGGCTTGCCGCCGTTCACCTGGACCCGGCTGAACGACGCCCCGCCCTCGACCGCCCCGGCCGGTGCCGCGGCCACCGCTGTGAAGACCGCCGCCGCGCCCCCGGCCACGGCGGCTCTCCAAACCTGCTTTCCCACCTGATCCCCGATCTCCGTCTGTCAGGCGCCGGAGGGACGGACCCCTCCGGCGCTTAACAGACGCCCGGCACCCGTTCGGGGTTGTACACGCCCGCATCACGATGGGGCGTCGGGCGATCCCCGCCCGCCGAGGGGCCGGAGGCCGGGGGTGGTGCGGCGGGGGAGGGGTGCTGGAGCCGCCCCGGCCGGGCCGGACGCCTGCGAGGTGGCCGGAGCGTGAAGCGTCATCGAACAACCTGGCAGGCACCTGACAATGAAGGGGGCGGCGGCCCCATACTCGTGGCGGCCCCGTCCGCCGCTCAGGGAGTCCCCATGGCCCACCCCACCCGCCGCCGAGCACTCACGGTCGCCCTCGCCACCGCCGCCGCGGGCATCGCCGGCTCCACCGCCACCGCCACCGCCGCGGCCGCCGCCCCGGGCCGCCCGCACGGTCCGCGCCCGTTACGCCACGCCCACGCGCACAACGACTACCTCCACCCGCGCCCCCTGCACGACGCGCTCGCCCACGGATTCACCAGCGTCGAGGCGGACGTCTTCCTCGTCGACGGCGAACTCCTCGTCGCCCACGAGCCCGCCACCCTCGACCCGGCCCGCACCCTCGCCTCGCTCTACCTCGACCCGCTCGCCGCCCTCGTCCGCGCGGGCCGCGGGAGCGTCCACCCGCACCACCGGGCCCCGCTGCAACTCCTCGTCGACATCAAGGCCGACGGTGTGGCCGCCTACCGGGAACTGGACCGGCAGCTGCGCCACCACCGCCACTTCACCCGCTACCACCACGGCCGGGTCCGCACCGGGGCGGTCACCGTAGTCGTCTCGGGCGACCGCGCGGCCCGCACGCCGATGGAGGCCCAGCCCACCCGCCTCGCCTTCTACGACGGCCGCCTCGACGACCTCGGCGCCCCGGCCCCCGCCTCCTTCGCGCCGCTCGTCAGCGCCAACTGGACCCAGAGCTTCGGCTGGCGCGGCGCGGGCCCCTTCCCCCGGGCCGAGCGGGACCGGCTGCGCACGCTCACCGCAGCCGCCCACCGCGAAGGCCGCCGCATCCGCTTCTGGGCCACGCCCGACCTCCCGGGGCCCGAACGCGAAGCCGTCTGGGCCGAGCTGCTGGCCGCCGGGGTCGACCACCTCAACACCGACGACCTCGCCGGGCTGGAAGCGTTCCTGCGCGCCCGCCGGAGCGCTGCCGCGGCCCGCTAGGGCGTGTTTCGAAAGTCCCGCCTGCTCGGCGACGCCCGGCACGCACGCTCGCGGCGTTGTCGGGGCCGCCCCGATACATCCGGTATCGGGGCGGCCCTCCGCCTTGTGATCGCACGCACCGGACGCCGCCGAGCCCGCCCTCCGGGCGGACGGCGCTACTTCCGAAACACGCCCTAGGCCCTGTCGGACAAGTCCTGGGCCGGCGCGTCCTCTCGCACGAGGTTGGCGAGCGGGACACCGAGCACATCCGCGAAGACGAGCAGGTGGTCGAACAGCAGGGAAGTGGCGCCCTGCTCCAGCCGGGAACCACCCCCTGCGGGTGTGGGGAGGAAGCCGCCCGCTCGCCCGGTATCAGGCCAATCAATAAGGGAGCTACCCCTGCGGGCGCAACCGTGTGTCCGGTGACTGGTTTGTGCCATCGAATGTTCCGTGACCGCGCCCATGTTCAAGGGTGCGGTTGTACGAGTACGGAGAGGACCGTACGCCAGGACTACAGGCACCTGTCGAGGCCTCACCGTGAAGTTTCATTTCTCGGCCGATGGGTTACCTCTTCGATGCCGGTGCCACCGGGCCCGCCCGGGCGCGGGCCGGGGAGCACGGTAGGTCGATGATGCGCACCCGCCCGTAGCCGCGCGCGTCCCCGCGCTCCCGATCGTGGAGGTGGACATGGCCAGTGCCCTGCAGCGGGAGGACCGCCCCGTTGTGAAATTCGTGTGCCTCGACGATCTCCTGGACATCCTGCGCGATGTGGCCCCCGAGGCCCGGCTGATCGCCCGTCCCGGTGACGGCCGGGTACAGGTGCGGGGGGTCACGCTGGACAGCGGCGACGTCGCACGCGGCGACCTGTTCGCCGGCCTGCCCGGAAAGCGTCGGCACGGCGCCGACTATGCCGACCGGGCCGCCGAAGCCGGTGCCGTAGCCCTGCTTAGCGACCGCCCTGACCCCAGCCTTCCTTCTCTGGTCGTCGACCACCCCCGCCGGGTACTCGGTACGCTCAGCGCCCGGCTGTACGGTGACCCCTCCCGCGCCCTGTCCGTATACGGGGTTACGGGAACGAACGGGAAAACGAGCACCGCGCATCTGCTCGCCGCGGGGCTGCAGGCTGCCGGCCACCGCGTCGGGCTGGCCAGCAGTCTGGAGACCCGCGTACCAGGCGAGGTCGGCCGACCCGCCGAACGCACCACGGCCGAGGCGCCGGCCCTCCAGCAGCTGCTTGCCCGCACACGCCAAGCGGGCGGCACTGACATGGTGCTGGAGGTCTCCAGTCATGCCTTGGAGCTTGCGCGCGTGGACGGCACCCGCTTCCGTGTCGCCCTCTTCACCAACCTCAGCCCGGATCACCTGGACCTGCACGGCGACCTCGAGCGGTATTACGCGGCCAAGGCATCCTTGTTCACACCGGACCGGTGCGAACACGCCGTGGTCAACATCGGCGACCCTCACGGGCGCCGCCTGGCCAACGAGACGCTCTGCCCCCTCACCACCTTCACCCTGGGCCCGGAGGCGGCCGACTGGAGCGCCCGCACCATCGGTGCCGACGCGGTCGGCACCCGGTTTCACCTACGAGGGCCAAAAATCGACCGGGAAGTGCGGCTGCGGCTGCTCGGCGCCCATCAGGCCGACAACGCGGTGGCCGCAGCCGTGGCCCTGGCCGTCGGCGGCGTGGACCTCGACGCAGCTCTGCGCGGCATGGAGGCCCTGACGTCGGTCCCCGGACGGCTGGAGCGCATCGATGCCGGACAGCCCTTCCTGGCCTTCGTGGACTTCGCCCACAACACCGGGGGCCAACGCCGACTCCTGCCTTTTCTCCGCTCGCTCACCGACGGCCGCGTCATCGTGGTTCTCGGTGCTACGGGCGAGCGCGACCCGGGTAAACGTGCCGCGCTCGGTGACACCGCCGCGCATAGTGCCGACGTGGTGATCGTCACCGACGAAAGCCCCCACAGCGAGAACCCCGCAACGCTGCGCAACGCCATCGCAGCCGGTGCCCGGAGACATGCTCGGACAACGGTCCACGTCGAACCCGACCGGCGACGCGCGCTCCTTCTGGCGGTATCCGCCGCCCGTCCCGGCGACGTGGTCGTGGTCGCCGGACGCGGTGCCGACCAGTTGCAAATCTCCGCCAGCGGCTCGCGCCCCTTCGATGACCGGGTCGCCCTTTACCACGCTCTTCGCCTGCGGATCGCGAAGTCCAGTTCGGACGACCCTGAAGAAGGGGCCCCAGGCATGGAGCTGGGATAGTGGCCCTTCACGCTGACTCTCCGCGCTCCCGGTGCCGGGTACGCCGTGATACTCCCTGGCCAGATCTATGATTCCAGCAATCACCAAGCCGTCATCGACGCCGACACCTGCCCCATTGTCGTCGTCGGTCGGCCACTGCCCGGCAATACAACGACTGCCGGGCCTGGCAGGACTCCGACGCCAAGGCCGCCATCGGCACCACTCCCACGCGGGGCGGTGCGCGCTGTGCGCCGCTGCTCGCTTCGACGGCGGTCCTGTTCGGCGACGACGCCGACCCGCGATGGGCCGCGACTGGGACCGCCTGACTCCGAGAAAAGACGAACAAGGGCGCGGCACCCCAGTCTTTGTGGACCCCGGAGAAGACGCCTGACACTGAGCCTTTTCCATCTTGATCAGGTAGCGAGTTGGGGGGCGACGACGACACGGATGGCGGCGGTGATCCGGGTGGTGCGGCCTGCGGAGCTTCCGCAGGAGATGCCAGGACTTGAGGGTGGTCATGACACGTTCGCCGAGGTTGCAGATCTTGGCGTGAGCGCGATGGTGACGGCGGTGCCAGCCGCGTAGGTGTTTGACGGATCGGCACACGGCTCGATCGACGGCATAGTGCCGTCGAGGATCACGCAAGCCTTCTTGCGGATCGTCTCATGGCCTGACTTGATCCAGCGGGGGCACGAAGGCGGACAGGAGGTCGCCGGCCTCACGTAGGTAGCCGTAAGCCGTGGCGATCCCGATGCAAAAGCCCGCGGCGAAAGGGGCGTAAGTATTACCGCAGCGCAGGTGGGCCAAGACAAGCATGGCCTGCCGACCGCCGGTCAGGCGTCGCCAGCGCGAACCGATCCGACGGTGGGGAACTGCGAGAAGGCCGGAGAGATGCTGCAGAGTACGGCTGGACAGATCGAGGCGTTGGGATTTCCTCTGCTCGAACGAAGTTGAGAGCTCGAGGGGGGTAGACAAGCACGCGAAAGCTTCTGGCGGACTGGTGATCTTGGTCGTGAACCCGTCTGTCAGGAGCTTTGTTCATGCCCGCCGCCGGGGCTGCCCGTCTCACCGCTCGTCAGGGTTGGAAGAGGTTCACTGCCACCTACTCCCGGCAGAGGATGGCTTCCTGCGTTGTCTGCCACGATCCGCTGCCAGTGGGCCGCAGCCGGCTCCAGCGTCGAACTTGTTCACATCGCTGCCAACAGAAAGCCCACCGCCAGCGAGGTTCTGAAGCGCACACGCCAGACAGCCCAAGGGCGAGGACTCCGCACGAAGCCCCCGCCCTCAGGTGTTGTTCCTGGGTGTTCAGCACCAGCCGCTGCAGGCGTTGGCGAAACGCTTGAAAGCCGCCTGGGTGCCCGACCCGGCGACCCCGTCGATCGCCCCGGTGTAGCCCCAGCTCGCCTTGAGCAGGCGCTGCAGCGCCTGGATCGTGCCCGACCCGACGATCCCGTCGATCGCCCCGGTGTAACCCCAGTGCGCCTTGAGGTTCCGCTGGAACGCTTTCCAACTGTTGGTGCCCAGCTGGCCGTCGATAGTTCCGGTATAGCCCCAGTTCGCCCGGAGCCAGCACTGTGCGTACTTGGCCTGTGTGGTGCTCAGCCCGAGGTTGACCACCGCGAGCGGGATGACAGCCTCGGAAGTGACAGCCGGTACCGTGGTCGACGCGGGTGCCGCGAGGGCGGCGCTTGCCCCAGCCAGGCTTCCGGCGGTGATCCCGACAGCGGTAACAGCGCTGACGAGCGTCCTTGTCAGAGCTCGCATTCGTCCCCCCTAGGGTCGTGGTAGACCCGACCGCGTCAGTGCGATACGGGTCCGACAGCAAGGTGGACGCTACCTTTCCCGTACCACCCGGTTAAGCCTGCTATCGGCCAGATCGAGAACGGCTAGCACGAGCGGCTTGCTGGCTGAAGCCGCCGTCTTGACGGTTCGGGAGTCTCCCCGTTCCTCAATCGGGTTTATCGAGGGAAAACCCGCCGACGGCGGAAGTTTTCACTGGCCACGTTCCTTCCCACAGGAAGACGATGCGTAAGTGAACCTCTTTCACCCTCAACAGTCGCAGGCCAGCAGTGAGCCTTTTCCCACCTGTTCATGAGGTGGGGCAGTTGGGCTGACAACGCGGCAAAGCCCCTGGCAGATGGGTTTCAACCAAGACAACCGGATCCACCAGAGGCTTCACGTGCTTGTCTACCCGTCGGGCGTCGACGTGGCCAGCTCCGTCCTCCGTTTCCTTACACAGCAGTTGTGGCACCAACGCCGCGCGATCGGCTTCCGGTGGCGACGCCTGAGGGTCGGCCGCAAGGCCCTGCTCACCCTCACCCATCTGCGGATGGGACACGCCTATATCGAGCTTGCCGCCGGGTTCGGCATCGGCACCACGACGGCTTACCGCTACGTCACCGAAGCGGTCGAATTTATGGCCGTCTGGTTCCGGCGCAGGAGGCATCCGCTGAGGACCTCGGTATGGCATGTCTTCCACCGGCAGCGCGGAGTGTGTACTGGCCAGTTCGATCAGGACGGCCATTCCTTCGTCGATCGAGTGGGCGGGGTGCTCGATCAGGCCGTCGGTGAAGAAGACGACCGTGGCTCCCGCCGGCAGCCTGATGTGGTGGTCCGGGCGCAGGAGCGCCGGGTCGACGGTCAGCGGGACGCCCGGCTCGCCCGGCAGGTAATCGGCCTGTCCGTCGGGCATGATCACCAGAGGTGGGAGGTGGCCGGTGGAGCACCAGTGCAGGTTCCATTCCTTCTCGCCCGGCTCGATGCGGGCCAGCAGTGCGGTGGCTGTCCGGGAGTCGTAGCCGGCCTCCAACGTGGCATCGAGCTGTCGCAGGACGTTACTGGGCGGCGTTCGGCGGTCGTAGAACAGAGCACGCAGCATGTTACGGATCTGCGCCATGGCGGCGGCTGCCGAGAGGTCGTGGCCGCAGACATCGCCGATGACGATGCCCAGCGCGCCATCCGGCAGCCGCATTGCGTCGTACCAGTCGCCTCCCAGACGGTTGGGTTCGGCGGCGGGGCGGTAGACGGTGGCGGCGGAGTAGGGGCTGAGATCGGGCAGGGTCGGCAGCAACAGGCGCTGGAAGTTCTCGGCGCTGCCGCGGACCTGCTCGAAGAGGTGGGCGCTCTCGATGGCGATGCCGGCGGCGTTGGCCAGCGCGACCAGGACCTCCTGGTCGCCGTGTTCGAAAGGTCGGCCGTCGAGGTGCTCGGAAACGTAGAGATCGCCGTAGATCTCTCCGCGGACGCTGATGGCGACACCGAGGAGCGACCGCATGCTCGGGTGGCCTGGCGGGTAGCCGACCGAGGCCGGATGAGCGGAGACGTCCCCGAGCAGCAGCGGTTCGGGGTTCTGGATGAGAAGGCCCAGGACGCCTTCGCCGTGCGGGAAGTCGATGCCGGCCAGGGCCTCGTACTCCTCCTTGCTCAGCCCAACGGTGATGAACTCCTTGAGGCGCTCGCCCGTGTCGTCCAGTACTCCGAGCGCGCCGTAGCGGGCAGCGCACAGGTGTATGGCGGTGGTGACGATACGCCGGAGCACCTCACTCAGCTCCAGCTCGCCGGAGATGGCCAGCACCGCGTCGAGCAGACCCTGAAGCCGGTCCTTGAACGACTCCACCGTCTTCGACACGGTCATGGACGAGCTGAGAGTGCCCCGGACCGGTGCCGGGCAGCCCCGCCGCAGGCCCGACGCGGTCATCGCGGGCAAGGCGTACTCCTCCCGCGCGATCCGCCGGACCCTGCGCAGGCGGGGCGTCCCGACCGTGATCCCGGAACGGGCCGACCAGAAGGCCAACCGTCTGCGGCGGTCGAAGACCGGCGGCAGACCGCCCGCCTTCGACCGCGACCTCTACAAGGCCCCCAACGCAGTCGAACGCTGCTTCAACCGCCTCAAGCAGTTCCGCGCGATCGCCACCCGCTTCGAGGAACTCGCCGCCCGCTACAAGGCCGCAGTCCACCTCGCCGCACTCCTCCTCCGGCTCCGCGAACCCACCCAAGATCCCTTGTCGGACAAGTCCTAACGCGCCACCTGCCGGGAGTACCCGTTCGGCGGACACGCCAGTGCGCCGAACGGCCGCCCCGCTGCGCCACACTGGCCGCCGAAAGCCGCAAATCCGGCGCGGCGGAGGAGGTTGGCCATGGCCATTTCGATCTCACTGGTGCTGCTTCTGACGATCCTGGCGGTGATCTTCCTGCGCAACGGCGGGCTGAAGCCCTCGCACGCGCTGGTCTGCGCCCTGCTGGGCTTCCTCATGGCCAGTACGAGCATGGCCCCGACCATCCACGACGGCATCGGCGCCACCGCCGACCTGGTCAGCAGCCTGCACCCCTGAGGGTTCCGGCGGCCGGACCCGGGCGGGGGCCGGCCGCGCCCGCACCGGGCATCCCGCACAATGGGCAGATGTCTTTCCCGTCACCCGGTCGGCACTCGGGCGCCGCCCACCACGAGTACTGCAACACGGCCCTGTGTTGCCGGTGCCAGACGCGGACCTGGACGACCAAGGCGGGCGACGAACGCCTCTGCGGACCGTGCGCCGCCTGCTGCCACGCCTGCGGCCGGGCGCCCGCGCCCCATCTGGACGGACTCGACGGCGGCCTCTGCGCCGAGTGCCGCGGCCTGTGCGGCCGCTGCCACGCCCCGAAGCGCCCCGACGGCTCCTGCGCCTGCGACCGCTGGCGGGAGAACGCCCGCGGCAACCCGCGCGGCTACGTCCTCCAGGCCCTGCCGCCCCAGCTCCTCCAAGCCCTGGGCGGCCGGGTGCCGAGCACCGTCCACGACCTCATCCACCAGGAGATCGCCGTCCGCAGCGCCGCCCAGCTGCGCGAGCGCGTCGAACGCCGCTGGAACCTGCGCTGGTCCCACGCGCTGGGCGAGCTGGACGAGGACGGCCGCCGCCGGTGGAGCGCCCAGGACATCGCCGCGCAGCTCCTGCGGCCCGGCTCCTGCACCGATCCGCAGTGCGAGGACGGTTACCACATCACGACCGACACCCCGTGCGCCCACTGCCGACAGCCGCTGCACCGCTTCGTCACCTCGGTCGCCGACCGCACGGCGACCACGGAACACGCCCGCTCGGCGGCGGCGGGAATCCGCCGGGCGATGCGGGAGAACCGCTCCCGCCCGAAGCGCCCGCCGCGCTGAGCGGACCCGCCCCGGGCCACGGCGAGCGCCGTGGCGGCGTGACGGCCGCCGCCACGGGTCGGCAGCGCGACGGCTCCGCCCGTTCTCCCGCGCGCTTCACCGCCCGCGCGACCAGAAGGGCCGTCCCCCCGGGACCCCGCCCCCCCGGCTGCGACAACCGGGGCACGTCCACGCGAGGGGAGGCTGCGACCGGCCCCCACCGCCTATGCTCGCGCCCATGGAGCAACGGGAAGTCGTGAAGCGCGTGATCGGCATCCTCACAGAGGCGCGCGAAATGCAGCGTCTGCTGGAGGCGGACCTCGAACGGGAAGACCTGGACACGGGAGCGGGCGCCGTCACCGCCCTGCTCAACGAGACGATGCCCCACATCGCCATCCCCGACGACTTCACCGTCGAGGAGGTGGTCGCCGTCGTCGGACGCGAGGTCGGCGGCGCGGTCGAGCAGTTGGTGAGCGCCTTCACCCTCGCGTTCACGATGCTGGCCCAGGTCCACGACT
This sequence comes from Streptomyces sp. CB02366, assembly GCF_001905905.1. Classification (GTDB taxonomy): domain Bacteria; phylum Actinomycetota; class Actinomycetes; order Streptomycetales; family Streptomycetaceae; genus Streptomyces. Next base: position 69,615 of record NZ_LIVT01000008.1, on the reverse strand, counting down.
CCGGGCAGACCGACGTGTCGTCGGCCGACGTCCTCCAGGACCTCGCCCTCCAGGTCGAGGGCGGCGGCACGGACGAGGGCGAGAGCCCGCTGATGTAGGCTCCCGCGTCCCGCCGCGCGGACAGGCATAGTGGAGGGGAAAGCGCGTGTCCCCCTCGCGGCATGGAGGCAGCAGTGGGAAAGAGCACCGACATAGCCCGCGCCAAGGCGCGGAGGCTCAGAGGCATGATCAAGGAATCGGACGGCATCGCCCTCGAGGACGAGCGGCTGAAGGCCGAGGGCAGGAAGGAACAGGCCGAGGCCCGCCGCGCCGAGGCCCGGGCCCGCGCGGGCGCCGGCCGCTGAGCGGGGAGGGGCCGGGGGCGCCCGCGCCGCCCGCACGGCACGGGTGCCCCCGTACGTCCCGGGCCCCCGGCCGCCGCGGCGTTCACTTCCGGGTTCGCGCGGCCTCCCGGACCGCCTCGGCGCTCTCCTTGTCGAGGGCCGCCCTGACCAGCGCCGCGGCGAACACCGCCGGATCCCTGCCCCGGGCCACCTCGGCCAGCCCGGCGGCGGAGGCCGGCAACCCGACCCGCTCGGCCCCCTGAAGGCCCTTGGCTCCGACGTGGAACCCGGTCTCCGGCCACAGCCCCTGCACTTCGCGTACGAAGATGTCGGCCCCCGCCGGTCCGATTCCCGGAACCCGCTGGAGGCCCGCCCGCAACGCCTCCCCGTCGCCGTCCGCCTCCGCGCGCAGCCGGCGCAGATCGCCCTTCCAGGCGTCGAGGACCAGCTCCGCGCCCTCCCCGAGCTGGGTGGAGGTCCGCTCGTCGTAGCGGCGGTAGCCGCCCTCGCCCAACGCGTCCACGCGCTGCTGCCAGGTGGCGTCGGCCATCCGGCGCGGCGTGCCCATCCCGCGGTCGAACAGCGCCCGCGCGGCCGCCACCGCGACCGGGGCGCGGATGCGGGCGCTCAGCAGATGGCTCAGCACCAGGAGGCGGTACAGGGGCTGCGGGGTGTCGCGCATCCGGATGCCCGCCTCCGCCGCATACGTCTGCCCGCACTCCTCCAGCAGCGCGTCGGCGGTCCGGCGCGCCGCTGCGGAGGCCCCGGCGCTCATCCGAAGCCGAAGACGCGGGCGAGGAAGAACCCGGCGACCACGAGCGCTCCGAACAGGATCAGCCCGGTCCAGACGCCGGGGTGCTCCCAGAGCCCTCCGTCCGGGCGTTCCTCGTGCGCCTCACCGATGGAGCCTTCGGCGGGCGGTGTCTCACCTGGGGGGTTCAGCAGAACAGCCATGCCTCCAGGGTCTCTCCGACCGTGCCCTCGCGCACCCTCTCGTGTTCCGCCCGGCGGCCAGGGCCGTACGGCGGAGCCGGGGCGGGGGGAGTGCTGCGCGAGAGGATTCGGGGCACGGTCAAGGAATGTCCCGAGTCTCCGCACCCGTCGTCAAACTGGTACAGCGCACCACCGAACCCGTCGGCGTGCAGACGCTGCGCTCGACTGCGGCCGCCGTCATCGCCTACTCCGTCGCGGTCTGGTTCCTGCCCGAACCCGCCCCGCTGACCGCTCCCCTCACCGCGCTCCTGGTCGTCCAGGTGACCCTCTACGCGACGCTCACCACCGGTATCCGCCGGGTGAACTCGGTGGTCGTCGGCGTCCTCATCGCCATCGGCTTCAGCTCCCTGGTGGGGCTGAGCTGGTGGAGTCTGGGCCTGACCATCTTCACCGCGCTGATGATCGGACGACTGGTACGGGTCAACGAGTTCGTGCCGGAGGTGGCGATCAGCGCGATGCTCGTCCTCGGCGTCTCCCAGGTCGCGGACACCGCCTGGGACCGGGTGTGGGAGACGCTGATCGGGGCCGGCGTCGGGCTCCTGTTCAACCTGCTGCTCGCCCCGCCCGTCTGGGTCGGCTCGGCCGGAGCCTCCATCGAATCGCTGGCCGCCCGGATGGGCGCGATGCTGCGCGGCATGGGCGAGGAGGTGGTGGGGCACAGCCCCGTCTCCCGGGCCGCCGCCCGGCTCCACGAGGCCCGCAGGCTCGACCACGACATCGTGGAGGTCGACGCCTCCCTGCGCCAGGCGGAGGAAAGTCTCACCTTCAACCCCAGGGTGAGACATGGCCTGCTGCACCGGGTCGTCCTGCGGACGGGGCTGGACACGCTGGAGATCTGCGCCGTCGTCCTGCGCGTCCTGTCCCGCACCCTCACCGACCTGGCGAAGGCCCGTACCGAGGAGGCGCTGTTCCCGTCCGACGTGACGGAACTGCTCCAGGAACTCTTCGGCCACCTCGCGGAGGCGATCGAGAGTTTCTCCGTCCTGGTGACGACCCAGCTCGCCGCCGACGCCGACGCGGCGGAGGAACGTCTCTCCGAGGCGCTCGCCCGCAGCCGCGCCACCCGCGACCTGGTGGCCGATCTGCTGCTGGAGGACGTCCAGGAGCACCCGCGCCAGTGGCAGCTGCACGGCTCCCTGCTCGCCGAGATCGACCGGATCCTGGACGAACTCGACATCGAGGAGCGCACCAAGCGTCTCGGCGAGGAGCTGGACCGCCGCTCGGCGGAGGCGCACGCCCGCCACCCCCGGCTGCGCGCGCTGATGAGCCGGCTGGGCCGGTAACCCGCCTGAACGGGCGTGCGACCGGGGCCGGAGCCCGCGCCCGGCGGCGCGGGACCGTCCGTGCCCGGCCGCGCGACATGCGGAAGCGGCCGGGCGCTGGTTCGCTGGGGGCAGAGGTTCCCTGCGTCCAAGGAGTGGTGATGAGCGGTTCGGACGAACCGGCCGACCTGGCCCGGCAGATGCGTGAGAAGGCCCGGCAGCTGGCGGAGGCGGCGGAGCGCGCGAGCGACCCGCACGAACGCGAGCGGCTGGAGAAGAAGTCCCGGACGATCCGGGACCGGAGCGAACAGCAGAGCGCGATGGAGGCCGGGGACGTCTACCCCGAAAAGTAGGCAGGGGCCGGAAGCGGGGCCGTGAACCGGCGAGTGGTCCCGCCGACGGGGCCCGGACCGGGTGCGCTCCGTACCCGGGAGGGGCCCGTCCCGCCTTCGCCGCCTCTGCCCGCTCCCTTCGAGGACGCCACCGCAGCCGGGCCGCCTCCGTGCGGCGGCCCGACGCTTCAGGACCCGGCCTCCGCGGTCACCCAGCGGCGGGCGGTCGTGTCGTAGTCGAACACGGGCCGCCCCCGCACCCCTCCCGTACGGAACGGCCGCCCGCCGTCGTCGACGCGCACGGTGCCGGACCGGCCGCCGCTGCTCCAGCCCAGCTCCGCGAACCAGTCGCAGTCGCAGCCGACCGTACGGCCGGTGATCAGGAAGACCTCGGGCTCGGTGACCGACACGCGGTACGGGAAGGCCACGGCCGCGACGGGCTCGCCGGAATCGTTGCCGGCGACCGGGCGGGCGGCGGGGCGGGGGGCGTCGAGATCCACGTCGAACATCCTCGGGGTGAGGGATCCGCCGCAGCCGGAGCTCATGCGGTAGACCCGGCCCCCGGCCACCGGGCGGCGCTCGACGACCCGGATGCGCAGGGACTCCAGCACCACGGCCCGCTCGTCCCGGCCCTGCACGGTGATCCGGACCCCCGTCTCGCCCGCGTGCACCGCGCCGAGCGCAGCCGCCCAGGGGGCCGCGTCGGCCTCCGCCGGGGGCGGCGGCACGGCGGCGGGGGCCCGGTCGACGCGGTAGGCGTGGTCGCAGCCGTTCTTCCAGACGTGGTCGTCGCCGGTCCAGGTGAACGGCGTCCGGCCCGGCGCCGGGCCGGACGCCGGGCCCTCGGCGGGCCCGGACCCGCCCTCCTCGCGGGCGCCGGTGCCGGGCAGTACGGGCGAAGCCGTGCCACCGCCGGACGGCGTCCCGCTCGGGGACGCGCTCGGCGCGGCTCGCGGCGTCGCGGGGGCGGAGGAGCCCGAAGGGGAGGGCGCCGGGGCGCCCACCGGCGGCGGGCCCGGCCGGCGGGCCGGGGACCGCCCCCCGTCCGGTCCGGAGGGCGCCGTTCCGCCCAGGGCCGCGACCAGGGCGAGGACGAGGGAGGCCGCGGCGAGACCGCCGAGCACCTGCCCGTACCGACGCACTCGTCGGGGCCGGGAACCGGGCGCCGGGGAAAGTCCGCCGCCCTCCGGTACGGCCGTCTCCGCCTCCCCGGAGGAGGGGCCGGGGCGGGCCGTCCCTCCGCCGGACGGCCCGAGCCCTTCGCCGGGGGGCCCGGGAGCGGCGGCCGCCGCGACCCCGTCCGCAGCCGCCCCGGGGCGGCCCCCGTCCCGCACCGGGGCGGACGTGTCCTCGCCGGCCTCCTGAGCCGCAGGGACCGCCGCGGGTTCGGGGCCGCCCCCGGCGCCCGGCGGCCCGTCGGCGGTCCCGCCCGCCGCTTCCCCCGCCCCCTGCCGGTCCGCCCGCTCCCCGTCCGCCAGGAGCCACAGACGGTGCAGCGTCTGCCGGTCGGCGGCCGACGCGCCGCACAGCCGGGCCAGCCGCTCCACCGGGGCGAACTCGGCGGGGACCGTCCGCCCCGTGCAGTACCGGTGCAGCGACGAGCCGCTGACTCCGATCCGTCGGGCCAGCGACGCGTACGTCCGGCCCGACCCCTCCCGCAGCGCGTTCAACCGCGCCGCCAGCACCGCCCGTGCCGTCCCCCCGGCGTCGCCCACCACCCGCTCGACCTCCCCCGCGCCGTTCCAGGGCGTTCCAGCCCTTCGGGAACACCCACGTCACCGGGGTCGGGACGGTTCCAGCCCGGCGGGAAGCCGTGTCGTGCTTGTCCGGATCAGGGGCGGCGGCCCAGGCTGGGCCCGTTCCCGTACCGCCTGACGCAACGCCGCCGTACGGCCCCGAGCGGGCTCCGTACGCCTCGTTCCGGGCCGTACGGCCGACCCGATGAACCACCGTCCGACCGCGCCATTCGACGCACCGTCCGAAACGGGGAAACCTCACCATGCGCACCTTCCGTACCGCCCTTCTGACCGCTGCGGCGGCCGGCCTCGCCGTCACCGCCCTGGCCCCGACGCCCGCCGCGGCGGCGCCGGCCCCGGCTCCCGTCCTCCCGAAGTTCCTGGCCGCGGGCGAACTGCCCGCCTCCCTCACCCCCTGGACGGCCGGTCCGGTACGCCAGGGTGTGCCGCAGGAAGGCTCGCTGTGCACCGCCGGGATCGCTCCGGCGGCCGGCGCCCGGTACCGCGACTTCCGCACCGAACTGGACACACAGGCCCGCCAGGCCATCACGGTCGCCACCACGACCGCGCGGGCCGAGAAGCTCGCCGCCGATCTGCGCGCCGCCCTGGAGACCTGCCTCGACCGGCTGAAGGAGCAGGACCCCGGCCTGGAGGGAGAGGCGTTCCACCACGGCGGAATCGACATCGAGGAGGGGGCGCACCTCTACAGCATCGACACCTCCCACCCGGAGGCCGGCTCCACCGACATCGGGCTGTACTCCGTGGGCCGCGACGGCCGGACGGTCACCGTCGTCGAGTGGGGGCAGATGGGCGAACTGGACGGCGCTCCGCTGGAGGGGTTCAGGAAGACCACGCGCACCGCTGTGGCCAAGCTGTACTGACCCCGCCGGGGCCCGTGAGCGCGACCGGCCGCCGGGGGGCGGCCGGTCGCCGAAGGTGCGTGGCGCCACCGGCCGGAGCATCCTGACTGTGTGACCCGGCACGATACGACCCGGCGTCCCCCGCCCGCCGGACGCGGGACCGCGACCGGGGCGGAGGACGTCGGCCGGGTGCCGGACGAACTGTCCCTCGTCCTGGCGCAGTCCCTCGTCGGCGCGGTCGAGTCCAGCGGCGGTTTCGCGGGCGGGGTCTACCTGCGCAGCGGTACACCGGGGCTCCTGCGGCTCGCGGTGCTGGCCGGACTGCCGGGCCCGCTGTTCCGTCCCTGGTGGCGGATGCACGTGAACCGGCCCTTCCCGGTCTCCGAGGCGTACCGCACGGGACGGCCCGTGCTGCTGTCCGACGCCGAGGAGGCGATGCGCCGGTTCCCGCAGCTCATGGCCGGGCTGCCGTTCCCGTTCGGTTCGCTGTGGGCGCCGATCACCGGGCGCCGGGGGAGCGTGGGCGTCCTGGTGGTCCTGCGGACCTCCACGCCCGGGCAGCCGGTCGCCCCGGCGGACGGCGACCGGCTGCACCGGCTCGGCCGACGGCTCGGCGACGCGCTCAGCGGCCTGGAGCGGCAGGGCGTCGCGTGCGTGTGGGAGGGGGAGCCGGCCCCTGTGCAACTGCCGGCGGCCACCGCGCCCCCCGTACGGGTCGGCCGCTTCGACTGGGACCTGCGCTCGGGACGGGTCTCCGCCGACGACGAGCTCTGCGCGATCCTCGGCTTCGAACCCGCCGCTTTCCCCGGCACCGTCGACGCGCTCGCCGAACGGCTTGTGCCGGAGGACGTGTACGGACTGTGGGCCCTGGCCCGACAGACGGCGGAGTCGGCCGAACCGGTGGTGCGCCGGATGCGGCTGCGCGGTCCCGACGGCCGGTCCCACCTGCTGGAGCTCTCCGGCCGGTGGGCCCGCCCGGGCGGCGACTCGCCCGCCGGCCGCCTGACCGGCTTCCTGGTCGATCTCGGCTCGGGCCCCGTCGTGCCGGAGGCCGCCGACCGGCTGCCCCGGGGCATCCTCTCCCTGGACCGGCTGGGCCGGATCACGTACGCCAACGCCCTCGCCGAGGACCTCCTCGGCCACCCCCGTACGGAACTGGTGGGCCGACCGGTGTGGCAGGCCCTGCCGTGGTTCGGGCACGAGGCGTACGAGGACCATTACCGGGCCGCCCTGATCGCCGACGAGCCCGTGCACTTCCTCGCCCGCCGCCCGCCCTCGCGCTGGCTGTCGGTCTCGCTGTACCCGGCCCACGACGGGGTGAGCGTCGTGCTCAAGGACACCGACCGCCCCGCCTACACCCCCGGTTCCCTCACCGCACCGGGGCTGGGCATCGGATCGACCGCCGACCGCTCCTCCGCCCTGTACCGCCCGGTGGCCCTCGCCATCGCGCTGACCGAGGCGGTCACGGCCCGCCAGGTCTCGGAGGTGGTCACCGAGGAGCTGCTGCCGGCGTTCGGCGGCCGTCAGATCGCCATCTACCTGTTGAACGAGCGCCATCTGCACCTGGCCTGGGAGACCGGTTTCCCCAAGGGGTTCCTCGACCGCTTCGACGGGGTCGGGCTCGACGTCCGCATCCCCGGAGTGGAGACCCTGACCACGGGCCGCCCGATCTTCTTCGAGTCGATGCAGCGCCTGGCCGAGGCGTATCCGGGCATCCCGATCGACGCGGACGTCGGGGCGCGGGCGTTCCTGCCGCTGATCGCCTCGGGACGGCCCGTCGGCTCCTGCATCCTCGGCTTCGACCGGCCGCGCGGCTTCAGCCCGGAGGAGCGTACGGTTCTCACCGCCCTGGCCGGACTCATCGCGCAGGCCCTGCAGCGCGCCCAGCGCTACGACAGCGAGGCGGCGCTCGCCCGCGGCCTCCAGGACGCCCTGCTGCCGCACCGGCTGCCGGAGGTGGACGGGGTCGACACCCTGGGGCGCTACCTGTCCGGCACGCAGGGCATGGACGTGGGAGGCGACTGGTACGACGTCATCGAGACCGGCCGCGAACTCGCCCTGATCATCGGCGACGTCCAGGGACACGGGGTCGCCGCGGCCGCGACCATGGGGCAACTCCGCAGCGCGGTAAGGGCGTTCGCGCTCAACAACCACGACCCCCACGAGGTGGTCAGCGGCACCAACCGGTTGCTCATCGATCTCGACCCCGGGCAGTTCGCGAGCTGCTGCTACATCGCCCTCGACCCGGCGACCGGGGTGGCCCGGGCCGTACGGGCGGGGCATCCGCAGCCGGTGCTGCGGCACCCCGAAGGCCGGACGGAGGTGCTGGACCTGCCCGGCGGCATCGTCCTCGGGATCGACGGGGACGCGTCCTACCCGGTCACGGAGATGCGGCTGGAACCCGGAGCGATGCTGGCCCTGTTCACGGACGGGCTGATCGAGCGCCCGGGGACGGACATCGACGAGGGCATCGAGCGGCTGCGCGCCACCGTCGAGCGCATCGGGGCGGCCCCGCTGGCCGACCGGGCGGACCAGGTCATCGGGGAGGCCAGGGCCGCCACCGACCGCCCGGACGACATCGCGCTGCTGCTCGCCGCCCGCTGGGCCGGGACCGGGCGGACCCGGCGGCCCCCCACGGCGGGGGCGGCCTGGCCCGACCTGTGGCGCACGTTCAGGAGGCCGGACCCGGGGAGCACGGAGGCCGCCCCGGGCCCGGCCTCCTGAGGCCGGTCGGTCAGGCGTCGGCGGGACGCTCGGCCGGGACGAAGGCGCCGGAGGCGTCCAGCATGCCCTCGCGCTCCACGACCTTGATCCGCTCACGGCCCTGGGCCGCGCCGAGCGCCTGCTCGTGCGCGTCCAGCCGGTGCCAGCCCTCCCAGGTCGTGTAGCGCACGCCGCGGCCCTCCAGGAACGCCTCGACGGCCTCCGGGGCGGGCGCGGCGGGCTCGGCCAGACGGCCGGCTGCACGGTCCTCCAGGAGGCAGGCGACCGTCTCGTTGGCGTCGCCCTTGGTGTGGCCGATCAGACCGATCGGCCCGCGCTTGATCCAGCCGGTGACGTAGACCGAGGTCATGTGCTCGCCCCCGGAGACGACGCGTCCCGCCTCGTGCGGGACGGTGCCGGAAGCCACGTCGAACGGGAGCTTGGGCAGCTCCTCCGAGTAGTAGCCGACCGCCCGGTAGACGCTCTGGACGTCCCAGTCGGTGAACCGGCCGGTGCCCCGGACGTTGCCGGTGCCGTCCAGTTCGGTGCGCTCGGTGCGCAGCGCCACGACCCGGCCGTCCTCGCCGAGGATCTCCACGGGGGACTCGAAGAAGTGCAGGAACAGCTTGTGCGGGCGGTCGCTGGCGTCGCGGATGGCCCAGTTCTCCAGGGTCTGCGCGACCATGTTGGCCTGCTTGTTCTCCCGGCGGGTGGCGATGGAGCCCTCGTCGTACTCGATGTCCTCGGGGTTGACGATGACCTCGATGTTGGGGGAGTGGTCCAGCTCCCGCAGTTCCATCGGGCTGAACTTGGCCTGGGCCGGGCCGCGCCGCCCGAACACGTGCACCTCCAGCGCCTTGTTCTGCTTGAGGCCCTGGTACACGTTGTCCGGGATCTCGGTGGGCAGCAGCTCGTCCGCCGTCTTGGCCAGAACGCGCGCCACGTCGAGCGCCACGTTGCCGACGCCGAGGACGGCGACCTTCTCCGCGGTGAGGGGCCAGGTGCGCGGCACCTCGGGGTGGCCGTCGTACCAGGAGACGAACTCGGCCGCGCCGTAGGAGCCGTCCAGCTCGATGCCGGGGATGTCGAGCGACCGGTCGGCCTCGGCGCCCGTGGAGAAGATCACCGCGTCGTAGAACGAGCGCAGGTCGTCCAGGCCGATGTCGTTCGGGTAGTCGACGTTGCCGAAGAGACGGATCTGCGGCTTGTCCAGCACCTGGTGCAGAGCCTTGACGATGCCCTTGATGCGGGGGTGGTCGGGGGCCACGCCGTAGCGGATCAGGCCGAAGGGCGCGGGCATCCGCTCGAAGAGGTCGATCGAGACCCCCGGGTCCTGGCAGACCTCGGATTTGAGCAGCGCGTCCGCAGCGTAGATACCGGCGGGGCCGGCTCCGACAATGGCGACGCGGACGGGGCGTGTCATGGGTGGTGATCCTTCGGGGCGGGCGAACGCGGGCAGGTACAGCGTACGGGGGAGGTAAGGGTTGGCTTACTAGTCTCCACCCCACACCGTAAGCGATCGGCTCGCCGACTGTTCGACCGCCCTCGCCTGGAGTGCCCGTTCAGCCCGTTTTGTCGTGACGGTATGGGTGATTTGGTTTGTTTGTGCTTTCTGATCCATAAAAGGCTTATCAAGCTCTGTGGGTTATTTGGTGAGTCACATTCTCGCCATCCATGTGAAGGAGTGGTGAGCGTCACGTCCGCGAGGGCGGACGCAGAAGCGGAATCATCGGTTCCCTTCCGTGCGGGGAAAGTTGACGGCGTGACGGCGCGGAGCGATCTCTGAATTCCGCCATTCGATCATGCGGAGAAAAGGGAATGCGGAATGCGGGACTTGTTCGCCCCGATGTTTCTCGCCTACGGTCACCGTCAATCCGGATGGAACGCCGAATCCTGCCGCCGTCCGGGAATCCGCAACCCACTCACGTACGGCAGGAGCGGGGGAACCAGGTAAGTCGCCGATCCGTGACCGGAACGGCTCGGGGTGAAGTCGCACGACTGTGCGGCCAGACATCTCCCGTCTGAACCCGACAGCTCACCTCGTAGGCGCCGGAGAGGAAAACCCCATGCCCGCACAGGGTAAGCACCGCCGTCCCCAGGTCGTCTCGCTGCGTCGCGGCCTCGCCGCCGTGACCGCCGGTGGAGCCGTTCTCGCCCTCCCGGTGATCGGCGCCACCAGCGCCTTCGCCGCTCCCGCGCCGTCCGCTCCGCAAGCGGCCGTAGCCCCCGCCGCTGTGTCCACGCAGGTGAATTCCGCCGCGCAGGCCGTGTCCTCCCAGCATTCCGTGAAGGCCGGCGAAACCCTTTCCAAGATCGCCCGCGAGCATTCCGTGAGCGGCGGTTGGGAGAAGCTGTACGAAGGCAACCGGAAGATCATCGGTGAGAATCCCGATCTCATTCAGCCGGGAATCAAGCTGACCCTCGGTGGCGCGTCCGCCAAGGCGGCGGACGGCACGGCCCCGAAGGATTCCGCCGCCGCTCGCGGCGGCTCCGCGGACCGCGCCGACCGCTCCGAGCGCGTCAACGCCGCGCCCGTGGCGAACACCGCCCCGGCCATCGGCGAGAAGGCGGTCGCGTACACGAACGACCTCGACGGCTGGATCCGGGAATCGCTCGCGATCATGGCCGAGCAGGGCATCCCCGGCACCTACGAGGGCATCCACCGCAACATCATGCGCGAGTCCTCGGGCAACCCGGCCGCGATCAACAACTGGGACTCCAACGCGGTCAAGGGCACCCCGTCCAAGGGGCTGCTCCAGGTCATCGACCCGACGTTCCAGGCGTACCACGTGCCCGGCACCTCGACCGACAGCTACGACCCGGTCGCCAACATCACGGCCGCGTGCAACTACGCGGCCGACCGGTACGGCTCGATCGACAACGTCTTCGGCGCCTACTGATCCTTCCGCGCCACAGCCCCGAGGGGCCCCGGACCGAAGGAACCCCCTTCGGTCCGGGGCCCCTCGGGCGTACCGGGAAGAGGCCCCGGGCAGTTCGTGACGCACCACGCGGCCGGCAGGAGAACCTCTTCCGCTCCGCCGGGGCGACGGGGGCCGCAGGGGCGACAGCACCCCGAAGGCGGCGAGAGCGAGAGCCCGGGCGTGGAGAGCGGCCCCGGCCCGCTGCTTCCCGGAGCCGCGCCCCCTCCGGATCCGGGTCCCGGCAGGCTTCCTGTTCAGATCTGGGCCGCACCCCGGGTCAGCAGCAGCACCACGTCCACCGCCGCCACGGCCACCGCCCCGCCCAGCGCGGCCTTGCGCCACCGCCCGCCGAACCCCGGACCCGCGATCGCCGTCGCCCCGGCCAGGGCGAGCGCCACCCCGTCCCCGGCGCCCACCGGTCCCGGCGGTCCGAACACCAGCACCGCCGTGGCGGCGAGGAGCGGCAGCGGCAGCAGCAGCCGGACCCTCGCGGCGCCCAGCCGATGGGGGAGCCCTCTGATTCCCGCGGCCTCGTCCGCCGCGATGTCCGGCAGGGTGTCGGCCAGGTGCGCGGCGAATCCGAGCAGGGCCCCCGCCGCCACCGTCCACCACCGGGGCCAGGGCTCCCCGGGGAGGGAGAGCGCCACGGCGGCGGGAAGCGCGCCGAACCCGATGACGTACGGGAGCCAGGACAGGGCGGTCCCCTTGAGCCGCAGGTTGTAGAGCCAGGCGGCCGCGACCGCGGCGAGGTGCACCGTACCCGCGAGGGCGCCGCACGCCAGCGACAGCGGTACGCACAGGGCGAACGCGCCCCCCGCCGCCGCCCACACGGCGCCCGGCCCCACCGTGCCGTCCGAGGCGGGCTTCCCCCGGCGTCCGGCCCGCGCGTCACGGCGGGCGTCGTGCGCGTCGTTGCACCAGCCCACCGAGAGCTGGCCGGTCAGCACCGCCGCCGTGACCAGGGCGGCACGGGGGCCGCCGAGGCCGGAGCCGAGGGCGAGGGCGCAGGCGAGGGCGGTCACCGCCAGTGCGGGCCCCGGGTGGCACGCCGCCGCCAGACCCGTGAGCCGGGTTCGCCGGCCCGCCCCGGCCGGGCCCGCGGCCCTCGTCGGCGGAGCGCCCGTGGCGGCTTCGGGCGTGGCGGGGCCGGCCGGGCTCACCCTGTCCGTGGCGTCCATCGGGCGATGGTAGAGGCCCTACGGCCCGTCAATGCGGCGACCTGGCGGGTCTTTTGCGTCGATTCATCACTCTTTGCGGGCAGGATGAGGGCATGACGCCACCGAAGCAGGAGGCAGGATGACCCGCATCGCCGCGGTCCACGGGGCCCTGCCGCCCCACCGTCACACCCAGTCGGAGATCACCGACATGGTGGCCCGCACCTGCCTGCCGCCCGGAGCGGACCGCCGCGTCCTGGACCGGCTCCACGCGAACGCCCGGGTCCGTACCCGGCACACCGTGCTGCCCCTGGACGGCTACCGCGGCCTCGACGGGTTCGGTTCCGCCAACGACGTGTTCATCCGGTCCGCCGTCGACCTGGGCGCCCGGGCCGTGCGCGGGGCGCTGCGGGCGGCCGGGCTGCGGCCCACCGATGTGGACCTGCTGATGTTCACCTCCGTCACCGGCATCGCCGCCCCCTCGGTGGACGCCCGGCTGGTGGCCCGCCTCGGCATGCGCTCCGACGTCAAACGGCTGCCCGTCTTCGGCCTCGGCTGCGTCGCCGGAGCCGCCGGGACGGCCCGGCTGCACGACTACCTCCTCGGCCGCCCCGACGAGGTGGCCGTCCTGCTCTCGGTCGAGCTGTGCTCCCTCACCTTCCAGCGGCACGACGCGTCGCCCGCCAACCTGGTGGCGACCGCCCTGTTCGGCGACGGCGCGGCGGCGTTGGTCGCCCTCGGCGGGCGCCGGGCCGTCGCCGGACCGGAGATCGTGGCCACCCGCAGCCGGATGTACCCGGACACCGAGCACGTCATGGGCTGGGACATCGGCGCCACCGGCTTCCGCGTCGTCCTCGATCCGGCCGTGCCCGACGTCGTGCGCCGGTATCTCGCCGACGACGTACGGGAGTTCCTCGACGAGCACGGCCTCAAACCGAAGGACGTGGCCCACTGGGTCTGCCACCCGGGCGGCCCCAGGGTGCTGGAGACGGTGACCGAGGTCCTCGACCTGCGGGAGGGAGCGCTCGACCTCACCTGGCGGTCGCTGGCCGGCACCGGCAACCTCTCCTCCTCCTCGGTCCTCCACGTCCTGCGGGACACCATCGAACAGCGCCGCCCGGAGCCGGGCACCCCCGGACTGCTGCTGGCCATGGGCCCGGGGTTCTGCTGCGAACTGGTTCTGCTGCGCTGGTAGTACGGCGCCCCGCGCCGAAACGTGCGCCCCGGACCCGTGCCCCGGCCCCGTCAGCGAAGACCCCGCCCCCGAACGGAAGCCCGTATGACCTGGTACACCCTCCTGGTGCTGGCCGTCGCCGCCGAGCGCCTCGCCGAACTCGTCGTGGCCCGCCGCAACACCCGCTGGAGCCTGGCCCGGGGTGGCGTCGAATCGGGGCGCGGGCACTACCCGGCGATGGTCGCGCTGCACACCGCGCTCCTCGTCGGCTGCCTGGCGGAGGCCCGGTTCGCGGAACGCCCCTTCCCGCCCGTGCTCGGCTGGGCGATGGCGGCCGTCGTCCTGGCCGCCCAGGGGCTGCGCTGGTGGTGCGTCCGCACCCTCGGCCCCCGCTGGAACACGCGGGTCATCGTGGTCCCCGGCCTGCCCAAGGCCGCCGGCGGCCCCTACCGGTGGCTGAACCACCCCAACTACGTCGCCGTCGCCGCCGAGGGGATCGCCCTGCCGCTGGTCCACGGCGCGTGGACGACCGCCCTCGTGTTCACCGCCCTGAACGCCGCGCTCATGGCCGTACGGATCCGGTGCGAGGACGGGGCGCTCGCGCGCCTCCCGGCCGTGGAGGCCCGGGCGTGATCGACGTCCTGGTCGCGGGCGGCGGACCCGCCGGACTGGCCGCCGCGATCCGGGCCGCGTCGGCGGGGCTGGAGGCCGTGGTGGTCGAACCCCGAGCCGCCCCCGTCGACAAGGCGTGCGGCGAGGGCATCATGCCCGGCGGCGTCGCGGCCCTGCGCGACCTCGGCGTGCGGGTCGGGGGCCGGGAACTGCGCGGTATCCGCTACACCGACGGACACCGCAGCGCGGAGGCGGCCTTCCGTGGCGCCCCCGGCGCGGGCGTGCGCCGCACCGACCTCCACGACGCCCTGCGCGAACGGGCCGCCGCCCTCGGTGTACGCGTCGTCCCCGCCAAGGTGCACGGGGTCCGGCAGGACGAGCGCTCCGTCACCGCCGCCGGGCTCACCGCACGCTGGCTCATCGCGGCCGACGGCCTCCACTCGCCGCTGCGCCGCACCCTGGGCCTCGACCGGCCCGCCCCCGGCCCCGGGCGCTACGGCCTGCGCCGCCACTACCCGATCGCCCCCTGGACCGACCACGTCGAGGTGCACTGGTCCCGGTACGGCGAGGCGTACGTGACCCCCGTCGGCGACCGCCTGGTGGGCGTGGCCGTGCTGAGCCGCGACCGCCGCCCCTACGACCAGCACCTGGCGGCCTTCCCGGCCCTCGCGGCCCGGCTCGCGGGCACGACCGGCGCCACCACCGTCCGGGGGGCCGGCCCGCTGCGCCAGCGGGCGCTCGACCGGCGGGCCGGCCGTGTCCTGCTGGTCGGTGACGCCGCGGGCTACGTGGACGCCCTGACCGGCGAGGGCGTCGCCCTCGCCGCGGCCACCGCGACGGCCGCGGTCGACTGCCTGACCGCCGGGCGGCCCGAGGACTACCCCCGCCGCTGGGCGCGGGTCACGCGGCGCCACCGGTGGCTCACCGCAGCCCTGCTCGGCGCGGCAGGGCGCCCGTCCTCGGGGCGGCTGATCGTCGCCGCGGCCCACCGGGCCCCCGCCGTGTTCCGCACCGCCGTGCACGCGCTCCAGTGAGACGAGAGGGGGTGCGGACGGCCGGTCGCCCGAATGGCGGGGGCTCCGGTTCCGGCTTACCGTCGATCGGGTGAGCGCCCGCGCGTACGCGGCGCACCGCCCTCGGCACGGAAGACGAACTCCACCATGACGGGCTCCCGCGCGACACCCCCGGCCACGGCGCACGACCGGCACCGCGGCGGACTGGCACTGCTGGTCATCGCCTCGTGCCAGCTGATGGTGGTGCTCGACGTCACCATCGTCAACATCGCGCTGCCGCACATGCAGAAGGACCTCGGGTTCTCCACCGAGAACCTGTCCTGGGTCGTCAACGCCTACACGCTGACCTTCGGCGGTCTGCTGCTGCTCGGCGGCCGGCTCGGCGACATCCTCGGCCGCCGCCGGGTCTTCGTCTTCGGCGTGCTCCTCTTCGTCTTCGCCTCCCTGCTCGGCGGACTCTCCCAGGAGGGCTGGCAGTTGCTGGCGGCCCGTTCCCTCCAGGGGGTGGGCGGCGCGATCGCCTCGCCCACCGCCCTGTCGCTGATCACCACGACCTTCCGCGAGGGCCCCGAACGCAACCGCGCCTTCGGGGTGTTCGCAGCCGTCTCGGCGGGCGGCAGCGCGATCGGGCTGCTCGCCGGCGGGGTGTTGGTGGAGTGGCTGGACTGGCGATGGGTCCTGTTCGTCAACATCCCCATCGGCCTGCTGATCGCCGTCGCGACCCCCCGCTACATCCCCGAGTCCGAACGCCGCCCCGGCCGCTTCGACATCAGCGGCGCGCTCACGTCGACGGCCGGCATGGTGCTGCTCGTCTACGGCTTCATCCGCGCCTCCGAGGAAGGCTGGACCGAGGCGCTGACCCTCGCCTCGTTCGCCGCCGCCGTGGTCCTCCTCGCCGGGTTCATCCTGGTCGAGCACGGTTCGAAGCAGCCCATCACGCCGCTGTGGATGTTCCGCGACCGCAACCGCGCCGGGTCGTACGCGATGATGCTCAGCCTCGCCGCGGCGATGTTCGGGATGTTCTTCTTCCTGACGCTCTTCGTGCAGAACGTCCTCGACTTCAGTCCGCTGCGGGCCGGACTCGCCTTCCTGCCGGTGAGCGCCGTCATCGCCGTCAGCGCGGGCCTGGCCTCCCGGCTGCTGCCCCGGTGGGGGCCGAAACCCTTCATGGTGGCGGGCGCGCTCCTGGCCGCCGTCGGGCTCGGCTGGCTGACGCTGACCGACGTCCACAGCTCCTACCTCGGCTCGATCCTCGGACCGATGCTCGTCTTCGGCTTCGGCATGGGCATGCAGTTCGTGTCGCTGACCCTGATGGCGGTCTCGGGTGTCGCCCCGAAGGAGGCCGGCGCCGCCTCCGGCGTCCTCAACGCCACCCAGCAGGTCGGCGGATCGCTGGGGCTCTCGATCCTGGTCACGACGTTCGGCACGGCCAGCCGGAACGAGGCGAGGGACCAGGTGCCGGAATTCCTCCGCGAGGGCACCCCCGCCCAGCGCCTGGAGTTCCGCAGGACCGGTGAACTGCCCGCGCCCTGGGGCGACCAGGTCCTCGCCTCGGGCGTCTCCAGCGCCTTCGTGGTCGCCGCCTGCTTCGCCGTGCTCGCCGCCCTGGTCGCCCTGTTCGTCATCCAGGTGCGCCCCGACGACCTGGCCCGCCTCCAGGGCGGCGCGGCGCCGCCCGCCGGGGAGAGAGCGGGGGACACGGTGGGGTGAACCGGATGCGGAGGTGGATCACGTCGCGCCGGTTCCACCAGAATGCTCCCCGTAGCGAGTGCAGCGATTCATCAGCGCAAGGGAGCGGCATCCACATGGGCGCCAACGCAGACATGGTGGCCTTCGTCCGGGCGCGGCTCGCCGACGAGGAACAGGTCGCCCTGGCCGCCGGCGGAGACCGATGGCGGTGCCCGGCCGACGTGCCGGGCGAGGTCCACGACCGCACCGGCGGCGTGGCGTTCACGGTGCGGGGCCGGGGCTTCGACCAGCACATCGCGCTCCAGAACCCCGCACGGACCCTGGAGCGCATCGAGACCAACCGGGTCATGCTCGGCGAGTACGTCGAGGTGGCCGACCTGGACACCGACCGCCCGGCCGAGGACTTCCGCTCCGGCCGCGCGGTGGGCCTGGGCTTCGCCGTACGCCAGCTGGCCGCCGAATACGCGGGCCACCCCGACTACCAGGCCCGCTGGCTGCCCCGGTTCATCCAGTAGGCGTGCGGGACGGCCCGCGCCCCGGGCGCCGTGAACGGAGTGTCGCCGAGGTGGTACGGGCCGGTGTCGGGGAGGGTGATCCACAGCAAAATGGCGTTGCTCTCTGGTGAGGAGTGATCTCGCGGTGTAGCGTCGCCGACAGATGTCGTGGTTCGCAGTACCTGCCCGCGCCTGGCGCGGGCGTTTTGCTGTGCAGTGCCTGAGAACCAGGGCGATCACCTCCGGGTCCGCACGGTGCGGATCCGTTTACTGCTGAGAGGTACAGGCATGGCCAGCGGAACCGTCAAGTGGTTCAACTCGGAAAAGGGCTTCGGCTTCATCGCGCAGGACGGCGGGGGTCCGGACGTCTTCGCGCACTACTCCAACATCAACGCCTCCGGCTTCCGTGAGCTCCAGGAAGGCCAGGCGGTGACCTTCGACATCACCCAGGGCCAGAAGGGCCCGCAGGCGGAGAACATCACCGCCGCCTGATCCGGGTGGACCGGCCCCGGGGCCCCGGAACGCACCATCGTTCCGGGGCCCCGGCGCGTCCCACGACGGAAGAGCGGGTCAGCGGGGCGGGCGCCCCCCGCCGGACGGGCCTTCGCCCCCGCCCCCGGCGCTCTCCCGGGGCCCCTCCGAGCCCTCCCCCCGCTCGCCTTCGGCCGCCACGGCCGACAGGGGAGTGGCGATGTCCTCCAGCGACCGCTGTTCGGCGGGCACCGCGAAGAAGACCGCCACCACGCCTGCCGCCACCATCAGCGCAGCCCCCACGCAGAAGGCGATGACGGCGTCGGAGACCACACCGCTCTCGGTCAGGCTCGCGAACAGCAGGGGGCCCGAGATGCCGCCCGCCGCGGTGCCGATGGCGTAGAAGAACGCGATCGACATGGCGCGCGTCTCCATCGGGAAGATCTCGCTGACCGTCAGATAGGCGGAACTCGCCCCGGCCGAGGCGAAGAAGAGCACCACGCACCAGCACAGCGTCATCGTCGTGGCGGTCAGCAGCCCCGCCCCGAACAGCCACGCCGTCGCGAACAGCAGCACCCCGGACAGGATGTACGTCCCCGCGATCATCGGACGGCGCCCCCAGGTGTCGAACAGACGACCGAGCAGGAGGGGGCCGAGGAAATTGCCGAAGGCGATGACGGCGAAGAAGTACCCCGTCGTCCCGCTGGAGACGTCGAAGAACTTCACCATGATGGACCCGAACCCGAAGGTGATGGCGTTGTAGAGGAACGCCTGCCCGATGAAGAGGGCGAAGCCGAGCGTGGCCCGCCGGGGATGGTCCCGAAAGACGCTCCGGCCGATCTCGATGAACCCGATGCTCCGGCGCTGCCGGATGGTGATCTCCGTCGCGGCCTCCGGGAGGGGCCGGCCCTTCTCCTCCTCGACCGTGCGCTCCACCTCGTCCACGAGGCGCTCCGCCGCTTCCCCCCGCCCGTGGATGAACATCCACCGGGGACTCTCCGGGACATGACGGCGTACGAGCAGGATGACCAGGCCGAGCACCACGCCGAGCGCGAACGTCAGCCGCCAGCCGATGTCCTTCGGGAAGAGGTCCGTGTTCAGGGCGAGGACCGACAGCAGGGCCCCGCCCATCGCCCCGAACCAGTAACTGCCGTTGATGATGAGGTCGACCCGGCCCCGGTACTTGCTCGGGATCAGCTCGTCGATGGCGGAGTTGATGGCCGCGTACTCCCCGCCGATGCCGAAACCGGTGAGGAAGCGGAAGAGGAAGAACCACCAGGGCGAGAAGGAGACCGCGGTCATGGCGGTGGCTCCGAGGTAGACGGCCAGCGTCACCAGGAACAGCTTCTTGCGGCCGTAGAGGTCGGTGAGACGGCCGAAGAACAGCGCCCCGGAGCAGGCTCCCGCCACGTACAGCGCCGCCGCGATACCGGTGACCTGGGCGTCCGTGATGTCCAGGCCGCTGCCGTCCTCGGACAGCCGGCTGGCGATGTTGCCCACCACGGTCACTTCCAGACCGTCGAGGATCCACACGGTCCCGAGGCCGACCACGATCATCCAGTGCCATCGCGACCAGGGAAGCCGGTCCAGCCGGGCGGGAACCCGGGTCGAGACCGTTCCCAGCACCGGTTCGTCTCTGCTCATGCGCACGCCTCCTCAGCCGCTGCGTCCCGGCCTCGCCGCCGGGGCGCGGCGCGGGTACCCCGAGATGAAACCCGACAAACGGCGGCCGGGCGGCAGGCCGCGCGGGGGGAGGGCCGCTCGTGTCCTCCGTCGCGCACGATTCGATTGGCGGGCCGCGGGACGGGTACGCGGTCACCCTCGAACCGAACGCTTCGGGAAGCCCCGGAGCGAGAACGGAGGGCAGACCCATGCTGAAGGCCGTCGCGGACGTACTCCGGTCCATCGGAGGAGCCGTCGCCACCGTGGTCACCCTGCCCTTCCGGGCGGTGGCCAGGCTGTTCTCGGGCGCGTCGAGCACCGCGCGCGGACACCACTGAACGTGACGCACGGGGGCCCCGCCCGACCACTGGTCGGGCGGGGCCCCCGTGCGTCACGTGCGGGCGTGAGCCGGACGGTCAGCCCGTCGACTCGTCCGGAGCCGGGTGCTCCTCGGGGTGCGCGCCCGCGTTGCGCGGCGCGTCCCGGCCGGCCCCCGCCTCGTCCAGCTCCGGGTCGCCCTCGCGGGCCACCCGGTCCGGAATCGGTATGTCGAGAGCGTCCTCGCCCTCCTGGGCCTGCTGGTCCGGCATGTCCGCCGGTACGGGAGGAGGGCTTCCGGCAGCTCCGGTGTAGGCGGCGCCTTCCGGCCTGCGGTCGGTCATGAGAGCTTCCTTCCGTGCGGCCCCGGGGTGGCCGGGGATGAGTGATGCGCCCTGGTGGGTACCCGTTCCCCGGGGAACCAGTCACCCGATCCGTGCGGCATCGGCTGCCCGGCGGGGAGGGGGAGAGGCGCGGCCACCGCGTACGGCCCCGGGGGAGCCCGGGCCCCGCCGCACGGTGGGGGACGGCGGCGCGGCGCCCGCGGTGTGTGGCTCGCCGCTGCGCGGGTACCCGGGGCCTTGCCCCATCCGGGCACTTGGCGTCACCCGACGAATCCGGCGGAAGGAACCCCTCATGCTGATGGCCCACCCCACGGTCCTGCGCAACCTCGTCGAGCAGTACGAGGTGCTGCGCGTCCTGCACGCGGACAACGGCAGCGAGGAGGCGCGTCAGCGCATGGACGACGTGGCGTACACGCTCTGCGTGTCCACGGGCACGGCGGACGTCGACAGCGCTCTGGTCGCCGCACGCCACCGGTTGCCCGGCGCCCGGCCCGAGGACGACTCCGTCCTCTCCGCCTGAGCGTCGTCGATCATCGAAGGGGAGGGCGCTGTGGCCCGTACGGTGGGCGTAGAGGAAGAACTTCTGCTGGTCGACGCGGCCAGCGGGGAGGCGAGGGCGCTGTCCTCGGCGGTGCTGGCGATCGCCGAGAAGGAAGCGGTCGGGGAGTCGGCCTTCGAGTCGGAGCTGCACCGCCAGCAACTGGAATTCTCCACACACCCCTGCTCGGACATGGGGGAGCTGGGCGCCTCGGTCCGCCGCTGGCGTGCCGAAGCGGTGCGGCACGCCGCCGGGGCGGGAGCGTCGGTCGCGGCCCTGGCCACCTCGCCGCTCCCGGTCAGCCCCGAGATCGGCACGGGCGAGCGGTACCGGTGGCTGGCCGAGCACTTCGGGCTGACCGCCCAGGAGCAGCTGACCTGCGGATGCCACGTCCATGTGTCGGTGGAGTCGGACGAGGAGGGCGTCGCCGTACTCGACCGGATACGGTGCTGGCTGCCCGTCCTGCTCGCCCTGAGCGCCAACTCCCCGTTCTGGCAGGGGAAGGACAGCGGCTACAGCAGCTACCGCAGCCGGGTATGGGGGCGCTGGCCGTCGTCGGGCCCGGTGGGGGTCCACGGATCAGCCGCGGCCTACCACGCCGAGGTGCGGTCGCTGGTCGCCACCGGGGTGCTCCGGGACGAGGGGATGATCTATTTCGACGCGCGCCTCTCGCACCGGTACCCCACCGTGGAGGTGAGGGTCGCGGACGTCTGCCTGGACCCGGCCGACACGGTGCTGCTGGCCACGCTGGTACGCGGCCTGGTGGAGACCGCCGCACGGGAGTGGCGGTCCGGCCGTCCCGCTCCGGACGTCAGCGTGGGCCTGCTGCGGGTGGCCTCCTGGCGGGCGGGCCGCTCGGGGCTGGACGACCGGCTGATCCATCCGGTCACCCTCCGGCCGGAGCCCGTGGGCGACGTCCTGCGGGCCCTGATGGACCACGTGCGGGACGCGCTGAAGGACAGCGGCGACCTGGAGGCCGCGGAGAAGGCGCTGGCCGACGTGGAGCGGCGCGGGAACGGCGCCCGGATCCAGCGCGAGGTCCTGGCGCGGACCGGGAGCCTGCGCGAGACGGTCGCGGAGTGCGTCCGGATCACGGCGGGCGAGCCCGCGACGGAGCGGCCGCACGAACCCACCGCATGAACCACTCCGGGTGAACGACCCCGGGCGAACGACACCAGAGGAACGGAGCAGTCCATGTCCACCAACGCTCTCGAAGACCGCCGCATCCTGGTCATCGTCACCAACTACGGCGTCGAGCAGGACGAACTCGTCGTCCCCGTCAAGCACCTGCGCGACCACGGGGCGCGCGTCAGCGTGGCGGCGACCTCCACCGACGAGATCCGTACCCTCGTCGGCGACCGCGACCCCGGCGAGACCGTGCGACCCGACCTCGCGCTCGACGACGTGGACCCCGCCGCCTACGACCTCCTGCTGGTCCCGGGCGGCACGCTGAACGCCGACTCGTTGCGCCTGGAGGACGCCACCACCCGGATCGTCAGCTCGTTCGCCGCCTCCGGCCGCCCGGTGGCCGCCATCTGCCACGGGCCGTGGGCGTTGATCGAAGGCGGCCACGTCGACGGCAAGACGCTGACCTCCTACGCCTCGCTGCGCACCGACCTCACCAACGCCGGCGGCACCTGGGTCGACAAGCCGGTGGTCCGCGACGACGCCTCCGGATGGCCGTTGATCACCTCTCGCACCCCGGACGACCTGGAGGACTTCCTGGGCGAGATCGACGCCGTGCTCGCGGAGGAGTGAGCGCCCCTTCCCGCCCGGCGCGGACTCCGACGGTACGCCCCGGCGTCCGCCCACCGACGCGCGCGGCCCGCGCGGAGCGGTCCGCCGGCCGGAGCGCCTTCTCCACAACGGCCCCGGCGCCGGCCCGCCCCGCTCCACCACGGCCGGTCACCCGGCCGGCCGTGCCCGGGTGGAGCACGCCGCCTTCTTCCCGAACCGGCCCGCCTAAGGTTAGGCTGACCTAAGGCAGTTCGGTTTCCTTGTCCCCACGGGCAGGGCGTGCAGGCCGTCCACGTGCGCGAAGGGGCAGTGTCCATGACGATCCATCGAGCCGTCGTCGCCCGAGTGCGGCCGCTCACCCCGACCATGACCCGCCTCACCTTCCACGGAGAGGGGCTGGCGGGTTTCCGGACCACCGGGGCCGGCGACGAGTACGTACGGATCTTCCTCCCGCACGGGCCGGACCGCACCGCGGTCTCCCTGCCGCGGACGACCGAACAGGGCGGCTGGGAGACCCCGGAGGGGCAGCCGGTCGCGCCGATGCGCACGTACACGGTCCGCGCGGTGCGCCCGGAGGCGGGCGAGATCGACATCGACTTCGTCCTGCACGAGGGCGGAGTGGCCTCCACCTGGGCTGCCGGGGCGCGGCCCGGGGACGTCATCGGCGTCAACGACCCGACCGGCCTCTACAGCCCGCCCGCCGACCTCTCCTGGCAGGTCCTGGTCGCCGACCAGACCGGTCTGCCCGCCGTCGCCCGCCTGCTGGAGAACACCCCGGACCACATCAGGACCCGGGTGGTCCTGGAGGCCCCCGACCCCTCCGCCGTGCTGCCGCTGCGGGAACTGCCCGACTCCAGGGCGACCTGGACCTACGGCGGGAACGGCCACGGACCGAGTCGCCTGGCCGACCTGGTCGCCGCCGCCGTCCCGCCCGGCACGGATCTCGCCGGCGGGTACGTGTGGGTCGCGGGGGAGACCAACGCCCTGCGCGCGGTACGCCGTTACCTCCGCCGCGACCTGGAGCTCCCGGCGGACCGCTTCAAGGTCGTCGGCTACTGGATACCGAACTCCGACACCTGGTCCGAGCGGTACGAGGCGCTGCCCGACGCCGTGCGCGCCGAACTGGAGGCCCTGTGGGACGGTCCGGCCGGCGACTCCGTGGACGTCACCATCCGCTACGAGGCCCGGCTGAGCGAATTCGGGCTCTGAGACGGGACACCCACGGGGTGGCGGACGCCCCGGCGCTCCGCGGCGCTCGATGAGTCGGCCGCGGAGTCGACGGGTAGGGTCGCGAGGCGATCACATGAAGTAATCATTGTTCGAACAGCTGGAGGATGCGGTGACCAATCCGTTCGAGGACGAGGACGGCGTCTACCTGGTGCTCGTCAACGACGAGGGGCAGCACTCCCTGTGGCCGGCCTTCGCCGAGGTGCCCGCCGGATGGACCGTGGCGCACCCGGAGGACACCCGCCGGGCGTGCCTGGAGTACGTCGAGCGCAACTGGACCGACCTGCGCCCCAAGAGCCTGATCGAGAGCATGGCGACCGACCCGGCCTGACCCCCCGAAGCTGTCGGGCCCGGCCGCCCGCGCGGCGCCATGGGCGCGCCCCGGGGCGGCTTCCCCGCACCCGGTCCCCGGCGGCCCCGCACGCCGTGTGCGGGGCCGCCGTCCTCCCCTCGACCGTCCCGCCCCGCCGAGCGGCCCCGGCCGAGGCGCTCGGTTGCCGGAGTGTGACCGGAACGGCGGTTGGCGGCCGGGCCACGGGGCAGGGAGACGGGAAGCCAGAAGAACAGGAGCACCGCGCCGATGTCCCTTCCCTCGTATCCGGACGCCTCGTACCCGTCGCACCCGGGACAGTCCGCAGGCGGCCACGACCCCTACGGGGGCCCGGCGCCCGCCCGGACGAACGGGTTCGCGGTCGCCGCCCTCGTCCTCGGCCTCGTCGCCTGCCTGTTCTTCTGGACCATCGTGGGCGGCCTGCTGCTCGGCCTGCTGGCGGTCGTCTTCGGTGTCGTCGCCGCACTCCGCACCCGGCAGGGCCGCGCCCCGCGCCGTGCGATGGCGATAGTCGGCGCAGCGTTCGGCGCGCTCGGCCTGATCGGCTCCGCGATCGTCCTCGTCCTGGCCGTCTCCGTGTTCGACTCCCAGAAGTTCCAGGACTTCCAGGACTGCGTGGAGCAGGCCGACAGCCGGGCTGCCGAGGACCGGTGCTCCGAGGACTTCGTCGACGACCTGACCGGCTGAGACTTCCGGCACATCCGCGGCGCGAGGCGTACGCTCGGGGCCATGGTGCACGTACTGAGCAGCAGGATCCTGCTCCGGCCCACCGACCCCGAGCGTTCGCGCGCCTTCTACGGCGAGGCCCTGGGCCTCGCCGTGTACCGCGAGTTCGGTACCGGACCGGAGCGCGGCACGGTCTACTTCCTCGGCGGCGGGTTCCTGGAACTCTCCGGCAGGAGCGAGGCCCGCCCCTCGCCCGCCGTGCGGATCTGGCTCCAGGTCGAGGACGCCGAGGCCGCTCACGAGGAACTGCGGGCGAACGGCGTGACCGTTCTGCGCCCGCCGCGCCGCGAACCCTGGGGACTGGTCGAGATGTGGATCGAGGACCCCGACGGGGTGCGGATCGCCGTCGTCGAGGTGCCGGCCGACCACCCCCTGCGCTACCGGCCCTGAACGGCGGGCGCGGCCCGCCCGGTGCCGACGGGCCGACGGATTCCGCGCGCCGCCCGCTCGACGCTCTCCCGCACATCAGTCCACTCCCGCCCGCCGCCGGGCCGCCGGTTGCACCGGCCGCGGCGGTTTGCCACGGTGTGGGTGGGTAGGCGGGCAGGTGATCACGGGCGCCGCCGCCCGCTGGACCGTCCGCAACGGAGCACCGAGCAGAAAAGGAGGGTTCGATGTCCTCGAAGCGACGTCGTAAGAAGAAGGCCCGCCGCAAGAACGCCGCGAACCACGGCAAGCGGCCGCAGAGCTGAGAAGACGCCGCGGCCCCCGCAAGCATCCCTGCTTGCGGGGGCCGCGGCGGTCGTCTCCGTGGGCCGGGGGAGGGCCGTGCGGAACTCGGGTCCTCCTCCTGATGCCCGGTGGACGGCGGGTTCACACCCCGAGCGGGGCCGAGGGCTCCGTTCCCGCCTGGGCGCAGACCGACGCCGCCGCCCCCGACGCGTACTCCAGCATCGCCTCCGCACGCTCGGCGGTCAGCTCCGTACACCAGTCGGCCTCCGCGCCCAGCCAGGCCAGCATCCCCGCCATGAACGCGTCGCCCGCGCCGATGGTGTTCACCACCCGCACCGGCCGAGCGGGCACGGAGACCGCCGGGGCGCCGTGGACATAGGCCGTGGCGCCCCGCGCGCCCCGCGTCATCACCACCAGCCGCCCCCGCTCCGCCAGCTCCCGGCAGCTCGCCTCGGGACTCGCGTCCGGCCACAGCCGCACCAGGTCCTCGTCGCTCGCCTTCACGATCCGCGCGAGAGCGCACAGCTCACGCAGCCGCTCCCGGCACCGCACGGGATCCAGGGTGCGGTCATCGCGCACATTGGGATCCACCGCCAGCAGCCCCGACCGGGCGGCCTCCCGCGCGACGGCGGCCACCACCGCCGCCGCCGGCTCCACGACCGCGGCCAGCCCGCCCACGTACACCGCGCCGAAGCGCCCCGCTTCCGCCGTCCGGTCGGGCAGCGCGAAGGTCGCCGTGTCCCCGAGGTGGAAGCGGTACGTGTTCCCGCGGGCGCCCGGATCGGCCACCGCGAGCGCCGTGGGCAGCGCCGGGCGGGTACTCAGCGACAGGTCGACGCCCGCACCGGTCAGCCACCGCCCGACGGTGTCCCCGAAGGCGTCGTCGCCGAGGCCGCCCACGAAGGACGGCCGCCCGCCCAGCCGGGCCAGCCCCACCGCGACGTTCGCCGGCGCGCCGCCCGGCTGGGCCACGCGGACGCCCGCCTCGCCCTCGGCCGGGACCAGGTCCACCAGCGCCTCGCCCACCACGAGGACGGAACGCCCCCCTTGGGACCGGGGGACCGGCGCGTCCGTCACGGCTCCACCACGATCTTGCGGCCGATCCCCGCCCGGAAGCGCTCGATCGCCTGCGGATACTGCTCCAGCGGCAGCCGGTCGCTGATGAACACCGACGCGTCCAGCACCCCGCTCGCGAAGAGCGCGGCGGCCCGTTCGTAACTGTGCAGGACCGCCATCGACCCGGTGATGGTGATCTCCTGGTTGTAGATCCTGTACGGCTCGATCACCGCCCTCGTCGCGTAGTCCGCGACCCCGAACTGGAGGAACGTACCGCCCTTGGCGACCCGCCCCAGCCCGTCCTGGATCGCGGCGGCGTTGCCCGTGGCGTCGATGACCACGTCCCAGCCGCCCGGGCGGTCCAGCTCCTCGGCGCGGGCGGCCGCGCCCGTACAGCCCAGGGTCGTCGCGGTCGCCAGCCGCCGGGGGTTGACGTCCAGGATGTCCACGGACGCGGCGCCGGTCCGCTTGGCCAGCTCCAGCATCATCAGGCCCATGGTTCCGGACCCGTAGATCAGCACCTCGGCCCCGAGGTTGCCGTGGAGGACGTCGTACCCCCGCACCGCGCAGGACAGCGGCTCGATCAGGGCCGCGTCCCGTACGTCGATGTGCTCCGGCAGACGTACGCAGTTGGCGGCGGGCGCCACCGCGAACTCGGCCGCGCCCCCGGGCACGGTGACGCCGATCGCCGCCCAGGCGTCGCACAGGTTGCCGCGCCCCGCCCGGCAGTAGCGGCACTCGTGGCAGTGCAGCGAGGGGTCCACGGCCACCTTGTCGCCGACGGACAACTCGGTGACGTCCGCGCCGGTGCCGACGATCTCCCCGGCGAACTCGTGCCCCGGCACGATCGGCAGGGTCGGGGCGAACTCCCCCTGGAGGATGTGGAGATCGGTCCCGCACAGTCCGCACGAGGCGACCTTGACGACCACGTCGCGCGGGCCTGGCGCGGGGTCCGGGACGGTGGTCACGGAGACCTTGCCGACCGCTTCGACGATGGCTGCCCTCATTTGACTGCTCCCAGCGAGAGGCCCTGGACGAGTTTGTCCTGGGCGGCGTAGCCGGCGACGAGCACCGGCAGGGACACGACCACGGACGCCGCGCACAGCTGGGCGAGGAAGAGGCCCTGACTGGTGACGAAGGTGGTCAGGTGGACGGGCGCGGTGCCGGCGACCACACCGGTCAGCACCCGGGCGAACAACAGCTCGTTCCAGCTGAAGATGAAGCAGATCAGGGCCGTCGCCGCGATCCCGGGACCGGCGACCGGGGCGACGACCCGGCGCAGGACGGTCGGCAGCCGGGCTCCGTCGACCTGCGCCGCCTCGATGATGGAGACGGGCACGTCCGCGAGGAAGGACTGCATCATCCACACCGCGATCGGCAGGTTCATCGAGGTGTAGAGCAGGACCAGCAGCCAGACGTTGTCCAGCAGCCCGGTGTTCTTCGCGAACAGGTACACCGGCAGCAGCCCGGCGACCACCGGGAGCATCTTGGTGGACAGGAAGAAGAACATCACGTCCGTCCACTTGCGCACCCGCCGGATGGAGAGCGCGTACGCGGCAGGCAGGGCGAGCAGCAGCACCAGCACGGTCGAGAAGAACGAGGCGGCCAGCGAGTTGACCAGCGGCGGCCACGGCGTCGGGCCGCCCCCGCCGCCGAAGAAGGCGCGGTAGCCGTCCAGCGTCAGGGCGGCGGCGACCGACGGCGGGTTGGTCGCCGCGTCGGCCTCCGCGTGGAAGGAGGTCAGCACCATCCACAGGGCGGGCAGGCAGAAGCCGATCCCGACGACCCAGGCGGCCACGCCCAGGGCGGTGGAGCGGCGACGGGCCCTGCGCGTCACGGTGTCGGCGGACGGAGTTGTGGCGGTCGAGGCGCTCATGCGCGGCTCGCCTCCTCACGGAAGAGGGAGGAGACCACCCGCAGGGCGAAGGTGGCGATGATGATCGTGCCGATCACCACGACCACGCCCGCCGCGGACGCCAGCCCGTACTCATGGGCCCGGTAGAAGGTCTCGTAGACGGTGTACGGGAGGTTGGCGGTGCCGAGACCGCCGGAGGTGATGGTGAACACCGCGTCGAAGTTCTGCACGATGTACACCGACCCGAGCAGGACGCCGAGTTCGAGGTAACGGCGCAGATGCGGCAGGGTCAGATGGCGGAAGACCTGCCAGGGCCCGGCCCCGTCCAGCCGCGCGGCCTCCATGATCTCGGCGGGCCGGCTCTGCAGTCCGGCCAGCAGGATCAGCATCATGAACGGCGTCCACTGCCACACCAGGGCCGCCTCGACGGCGATCAGCGGCATCTCCGACGTCCACTCCGGCTGCGCCACGGACTCGATGCCGAACAGCTCGCCGAACCAGGTGAGCGCCCCGTTGAACAGCCCGTACTCCGGGTTGTAGAGCGCGTGCTTCCACAGCAGCGCGGCCGAGACCGGCACCAGCAGGAACGGGGTGATCAGCAGAGTGCGCACGAACCCCCGGCCGAAGAAAGCGCGGTCGAGCAGCAGGGCGAGGGCGAGCCCCAGCACGACGCTGACGACGACGACGGACGCGGTGAGGACGATGGTCGTCACGACCGACTCGCGCAGCGCCTCGTCGGTGAAGACCGACGCGTAGTTGGAGAACCCGGTGAAGTGGCGTTTCTCCGGTTTGAGGGAGTTCCAGTCGAAGAGCGAGATCACCAGTGTCGCCACGAACGGCAGCTGGGTCACGGCGATGAGGAAGACGAGCGCGGGCAGCAGGGGCGCCCGGGTCGCCCACGCGCGCCGCCGGGCGCCGGCCGGCCCCTTCGCCGGAACCTCGGGAGGCGTGGCGGCCCTTCTCGTCGCGGTGGCGGTCATCGGTACTCCTCCGCGACCTTCTCGGCCAGCTTCTGGGAGGCGGCGAGCGCGGCGTCCACCGACTGGCGGCCCGCGATGGCGGCGCTGATCTCCTGCGCCACCTTGGTGCCCAGATCGGTGAACTCCGGTACGCCGACGAACTGGATGCCCGCCGTCGGGCGGGGCTGGGTGCCCGGGTTCTTCGGGTCGGCCTCGGAAATGGCCCGTTCGGTGACGTCGGCGAACGCCCCGGCCTCCGCGCGGTAGCGGGGGTTGGCATAGGTGGAGGCCCGTTTGCCGGCCGGGACGTCGGCCCAGCCGCTGGTGGCCCCGACCAGTTCCTCGTACTCCTTGCCGGACGCCCAGGAGACGAACTCCCAGGCGTCGTCGGTCTTCCTGGACGCCTTCTGCACCCCCCAGGCCCAGGTGTACAGCCACCCCGAGCTCCTGGTCCGTTCGACGGGGGCGGGCACGTACCCGATCTTCCCCTTCACCGGGGAGCCCTCGGCCTCCAGCGACCCGGCGCCCGCCGTGGCGTCGTACCACATGGCGGTCTTGCCCTGGGTCATGTTGTTCAGGCACTCGGCGTACCCGGACTGCGGAGCGCCCAGCTCCCCGTGCTCGCGTACGAGATCCACGTAGAACTTCGTCGCCCTCGTGAACTCCGGCGAGGTCAGACGCGGTTCCCAGTCCTCGGTGAACCAGGTCCCGCCCATCGTGTTGACGACCGTGGTGAGCGGGGCGATGACCTCGCCCCAGCCCGGCAGCCCGCGCAGGCAGATGCCCTTCATTCCGCGCTCCGCCCCGTCCGCCCGCTCGGCGAGTGCCGCCACCTCCTTCCACGTCGGCTTCTCGGGCATGGTGAGGCCGTGCTCCTCGAAGACGTCCTTGCGGTACATCAGGAAGGACGACTCGCCGTAGAACGGCTGGGCGTAGAGCTTGCCGTCCTCCGCGGTCAGCGAGTCCTCGAGGGGCTGGAGTATGTCCTCCTGGTCGAAGGCGGCATCGGCCCGCGCGTACGCGTCGAGGGGGCTGAGCCAGCCGTTCTTCGCGAAGAACGGCAGCTCGAAGTTGCTGATGGTGGCGATGTCGTACTGGCCGGCCTGGTTGGAGAAGTCCTGACTGATCTTGTCGCGTACGTCGTTCTCCGGGAGCACCGTGAAGTGGACCTCGATGCCGGTTTCCCCGGTGAAGTGCTTCGCCGTCAGCTTCTGCAGCTCGACCATCTGCGGGTTGTTCACCATGAGTACGTTCAACGCGTCGCCGCCGCCGAACGAGGTCCCGCCCGCCCCGGCACATCCGGTGGCGAGCAGGGCCAGCGCCGCGGCGGCCGCGGCGCAGGCGCGGCCACGGGGGCGTGGCCGGCGACGGCGTCCTGGATGGGGCATGGGGGCTCCTGATCAGTCGTAGCGGCTCGGTGATCGGGCCGCCGCGGGCATGGCGAACCACGCCCCGGCGGGGGAGTGCGGGTGGTGGGGTGCGCCGGCCGCACCGGCGGCGGGGCCCACCGGGGGAGATCCGGTCAGACGCGGATGACCTGCGGCCCGAGGAGGGAGTAGCGCTGGGCTTCGGCCGAGGAGAGCCCGGAGTCGGTGACGATCGCTTCGAAGTCGGCCACCCCGGCGAACCGGCAGAAGCTCACCGCCCCGAACTTGCTGTGGATCCCGGCGAAGATCCGCCGCCGCGAACCGCGCAGCGCCTGCGCCTTCACCTCGGCGACCGCGGGATCCGGGGTGGTGAGGCCGTACTCGCGGGAGATGCCGTTGGCCCCGAGGTACGCGAGGTCGATGACGAAGTCCGCGAGCATCCGGGAGGCCCAGTGGTCCACGGTCGCCATCGTCGAACCGCGCACCCGGCCGCCCAGCAGGAGCACCGACGTCTTCTCGACCCCGGCGAGGGAGGTGGCCACGGCCAGGGAAGCGGTGATCACGGTCAGGGGCCGGTCCCGGGGAAGCGCCTCGGCGACGAGTTGCGGGGTGAACCCCTCGTCGACGAAGACCGTCTCGGCGTCACCGAGCAGATCGGCGGCCGCGGCCGCGATCCGCGACTTCTGGGGGACGTTGCGGGTGGTACGGATCGCGAGCGTGGTCTCGAAGCCTGCCGACTCCACCGGGTAGGCGCCGCCGTGGGTCCGGCGGACGAGCCCGTGGTCCTCCAGGGCGTGAAGATCGCGGCGGACGGTCTCCTTGGACACCTTGAACAGGTCCGCCAGGGCGTTCACGACGACCGAGCCCTCCCGCCGGGCGGTGTCCAGAATTCCCCGACGGCGTTCCTCGGTGTCCACGGTGCACGTCCCTGGTCGCTGCTGGGCCCGTTACGGGCAGAGTCCGCATGTCCGTTCGGACTCGTGTGTCGTTTGTACAAGCAGTTCCGGGGTTACGACCAGCCACTTCCCCTGGTTGCCTCGGCCCGTTCGTGCCCGTTTTCCCGTCAACCGCGGTGCTGGTCACGTCCGATGCGGCCTCCGGTCCGGTCGTTCGGGGTGCCCGTTCCGGTGTGGGCCATGCCCGAATGGCATCCGAAGTGCGGAGTCCCGGCCTCCGCGAGGCGGGAGGAAGGCAGAGAAAGGAAGGGGAGGACAGGGCGTACGAGAGCGGGGGCGCCGGAGAGCGGGCCGGGGCGAGGGGCGGGGTGGGGACGGCTGGAGCGGGCCGGGCGAGCGGGCCGGGCGAGCGGGCCGGGCGAGCGGGCCGGGTCAGGAGAGCACGGCACTGCCCTCGTCTTCGCCGCGGTGGGGGCGGGGTGTTCCGCCCCAGCCGGGCGACTCGGGATAGAACCGCTTCGCCCAGCGCCGGAACGGTCCGATCGGCCCGTCCCCGACAGCCAGCCGGGGCGGTTGTTGGTACTGCTTGTGGTGCCAGATCGGGAAGTCGGCGGCGGTGAACTCGCAACTGGACCGGAATACGGGACGGTCCAGGAGGCGGGCCGCGGTACGGCTGACGATCCGGGCGAGCCGGGGCGGCAGCCGGCCCGGCTCGTCGAAGGCGATGCGGTTGAGCTGACGGAACTGCATCCGGTTGGGGCCGATCGCGGTCGGCATGACCATCGTGCACATCCGCAGCCCGAAGCGGGGCGTGTGCACATCGGCGTGCAGACAGCCCAATCCGTAACCGGCCACCTTCACCTCCACGGTGAAGTCGCCCACGAGCGGCGCCGACTCGTGGGCCCGCATGGCGACGCGGAACGTCGCGCCGTCGTACGCCACGGGACCGTCGATCTCGGCCTTCGCCCAGCCGTGCAGGGTGGCGAAGTGCCCGAGGTCGACCGAGTTCTCGATGACCTCCTGGACGTTGCCCGCCAATTCCCAGGCGGCCGTGCGCGCGGGCCGGTGGCCGATCTCGTGCCACTGGGGGACGGACCAGTCCGGATCCCGGCCGTCGTGGTGCCGCCAGACGAAGACGCCCCCGTTGACCTCGTGGACGGGCAGGTGCGTCAGCGGGGACCGGGGCGGCGGTGTGCCGTACCCCGTCCGCACGCACCTGCCGTCGGGACCGAACGAGAAGAAGTGGAAGGGGCAGGTGAGATCCTCCCCCTCGACCTTCGCCAGACCGAGATGGGCTCCCAGGTGCGGGCAGTACGGCCGGACGGCGCGCAGCGCTCCCGTGCCGGTGCGGTACAGGACGACGTCGCGCCCCGCGAGCGGCCGGGTGAGCACGGCGCCCGGCCGCAGCTCGTGCGAGAAGGCCAGCGCCGACCAGCCGCTCGGATACGGCAGCGCGGGAGCCCCCGCCGCGTCGGCCGGTGTCGGACCCTCACTGATGGCGCGTCCGTACTCACGTGACACTCCCACGCATCCCCCTCACGACTGGTCACCCAGAGGCTGCCCGGGAGCGTCCCGTGAACCCCCGGACACGCCGCACATCATCCGAAGGGGACGAGAGGTATGACGTGTTGACGGGGGCGAGGGTGCGCGGAGGAACGCGTCCGCGGCCTCAGAGCTGGTCGCCGAACGCCTCCGCCAGCTCACGCCACGCGGCCCGCGGCAGCCCCCCGCCGCCCTCCTCGGCGGTGAGGACCTGCAACGCGACGTGGTCCGCCCCGGCGTCCAGGTACTCCCGGGTCCGGCGCACCACCTGCTCCGCGTCGCCCAGCGCGAAGAGCGCGTCGAGCAGCCGGACGCTGCCCCCGCCCTCGAAGTCGCCCTCGGTGAACCCCAGCCGCAGCAGGTTGGCGGTGTAGTTGGGCAGATGCAGGTACATCTCCAGCATCGTCCGCGCGGTGGTGCGGGCCCGGTCCAGGTCGGTGTCCAGCACCACCGTCAGCTCGGGGGCGAGCACCGCGTCGGGGCCGAGCGCCTCGCGGGCCTCGGCGGTGTGCTCGGTGGTGACGAGGTAGGGGTGGGCCCCGAGCGCGCGGTCCGCCGCGAGCCTGATCATCTTCGGCCCGAGGGCCGCCAGGACCCGGTGGCCCGCGCCGACGGACGGTTCGGCGGCGTCGAGCGCGTCGAGGTAGTCCGTCATCGCGCTGTACGGCTTCGCGTACTGCGGCACCATCGGGCCGTGGCTGACCCCCAGGCCGAGGACGAAACGGCGGCGTTCGTCCGGGTCGATCGCCGCGACCGCGGCGGCCACCTCCTCCGCCGTGTGGTCCCAGATGCTCAGGATGCCGGTGGCCACCGTGATCGAGCGGGTGGCGGCCACGACGGCTGCGGCGTCCCCGGGCGCCGGGCTGCTCCCGACCCATACGGTGCCGTACCCCAGCTCGTCGAGCTCGGCGAGCGCCTCCGTGATCGCCTTCCCGCCCGCATCGTCCACGCGCGACGCGTGCAGCGCGCCGCTCCAGATCCCCACGCGTCCGAAGGTCCTGCCCGTACCGGAAATCTCAGAAGTCATGACGGGGTCAACAACCGTCCGCCCCGTCTATTCCTGACGGGGCGAAGGTTCACCCTCTCCGCCGTGCGGGTCGTACGGCGCGGCCCCCGGACATCGGTCCGGCTCGCCCACCGCCTCGGGGACGTCCTCACTTCTCGGGGACGTCCCCCATGAACACGACGCCGTCGATACGGGGCAGCTGGGCCGGGTCGAGCGGGGCGTACCCGAAGTACGGGGACGTGCGCCGGCCGGGGCCCGGGGAGCCGAGGGCGGCGGCCAGTTCCGCAGCGTCCACCAGGCAGGTCCCGGCCCCGTGCGCGTACAGGGCCCCCTCCAGGGTGTCCGCCGGTGGAGCGTGGACCCCCTGGTGCCGCAGCGTGCCGAAGGCGGTGGCCAGGAACCCGTAGTCCTCGCCCAGCCGGGCGCTCACGATGGAGCCCGCGCTCCACCACTCCAGCGGCATCCCGCCCATCCGCATCGAGCTGATGTCCCGCTGGAGATGGCTGTTGTGGGCGTGCACCAGGACCGGCCCGCGCTCGGCGAGGGCGAGGAGGCGGTCCGCCATCATGTGGTCCCGCAGCCCCGACAGCCGTGCCAGCCGGCTCGGCGACGCGTCGGCCATCCAGTAGTGGTAGCGCAGCAGAC
Organism: Streptomyces sp. CB02366; assembly: GCF_001905905.1. GTDB lineage: Bacteria > Actinomycetota > Actinomycetes > Streptomycetales > Streptomycetaceae > Streptomyces. Next base: position 34,997 of record NZ_LIVT01000008.1, on the reverse strand, counting down.
CGACGGCGGTCCGCGCGTACAGGCGCACCCGGTCGAACGCCTCCCGGGGGACCGCCGTGACCAGATGCGGCGTCCAGGTGTCGAGCAGCGCCCCCAGGTCGTCGGCCAGCAGCCGCAGTTCGCGGGCTTCGGCCGACCGCCCGAAGGACGCGGCGGGATCCAGCATCGCGGCGGGATCGGTCCACCGGTCGTCGGGGCCGAGCAGGCGGTCCAGCGTTTCGGCGGTGCAGGGGAGCAGGCCCGTGTCCACATGGTCCGCCAGGCAGCGGTGGAGCGCGGTGAGGGCCGTGCGGGGGCTGGCCGCGCAGGCCATCTCCAACGGACCGTCGAAGCCGGCGAACCGGACCCGGTCGGACGCGGGCCGGCCGTCGTTGAAGGCGCGCATCCAGCGCACCAGTTCACGGTTGGCGGCAGAAGCCCCCAGACCGTGGCTGAACCCCCGCGCCAGTACCCCGTCGAGGCTGCCGGCGCCCGTCGCCACGTAGTCGTCCACGAGGAGCCCCGCCACGCAGTCGCTCTCGAGGGCGACGGTCCGGTAGCCCGCCCGCTCGACCAGCTCCCGGAAGAGGGCGTTGCGCAGCCGGAGCGGGGCGTCCACCCCGTGGGCGGGTTCGCCGAGGGCCAGCACCCGGGGCGGGACGGCGAACAGGTCCAGGGCGGAGGCCGCCTGGACGGCATGGGCGATGTCCTTGATGTCGTTGGCCATGGCTTCAACCGTATCGTTGAACTCTCGGTGGAGACTTTTCCGCGATAAGCTCGTTGACATGGGGAAAAACCCTCAAACAGGCAGACGCCTCCGGCCGATCGATCTGGCTCGGCGGCACGGATTGTCGACCCAGGCCGTCAGGAACTACGAGGCGGCCGGGGTGCTGCCGTCGGCCGGGCGCACCCCCCACGGCTACCGCACCTACACCCCGCTGCACGCGCAGGCCCTCGCCGCCTTCCTGGCGCTCCTCCCCGGCCATGGGCACGCGGCGGCGACGTCGATCATGCGCGCGGTGAACCAGGGCGAACCGCAGGAGGCGTTCGGTCTCATCGACGAGAGCCACGCCCAGCTCCTGGAGGACCGGCGGACCCTGCGAGCCGTCGAGAGCGCCCTGCGTGACCTGAGGTCAGACGCCGTGCCCGGGACCGACGGGGTGCCCGGATCCGGCGCGGGCCCCCGCTCCGGCGCCGGACCGGGGCCCGCCCCCGGCGGCGTGTTCGTGGGCTCGCTGGCGGCGAAGCTCGGGATCAGGCCCGCCACTCTGCGGACATGGGAGCGCGCCGGGATCGTGGCCCCGCGTCGCGACCCGCGCACCGGATACCGGGTGTATGACGGGACCGACGTACGGGACGTGCGGCTGGCCCACCAACTCAGGCGGGGAGGCTACCGGTTGGAGCAGATCGCCCTGCTGGTCGCCCGGCTGCGGGCGGCCGGCGGTCCGGAACCGCTGGCCGCCGCCCTGCACGACTGGCATGCCCGCCTGGCCGCCCGCGGACGCGCGATGCTGGCCGGGGCCGCCGCCCTGGACGCCTACCTCGACGAGTGCGCCGTACCGGGCGCACGGCCGGACGCGAAGGGTCCGCACGTCACCTGAACAGGGCGGCTGTCCCCGCGGCTAACGTGGGCGGGGGCGGTGGCTCACCCCTTTCCGGTCGCCCGCCGCTCGCTCAGCCCGGCAGCCGGCCCAGCAGGGCGCCGAAATCCGTGCCCGCGGGAAGAGTGCCGAAGGCGAGCCCCTGGTCACCGGCGAGACGGGAGGCGCAGAAAGCGTCGGCCACCGCGCCCGGTGCGTGACGCACCAGGAGCGAGCCCTGGAGGACGAGAGCGGCCCGCTCGACGACCCGGCGGGCCCGCAACGCGGCGTCCTCCGGCCGGGCCAGCTCCGTCCGGAGGTCCCGCCAGGCCGCGTCGAGGCGCGCGTCCGCCCCGGCGGCGGCCTCGATCTCGGCGCGCAGCGCTTCGAGCGACTCCGGCTCGCGCGTCAACGCCCGCAGCATGTCGAGGGCGTTGACGTTGCCGGAGCCCTCCCAGATGCCGTTGAGCGGGGCCTCGCGGTACAGCCGGGGCATACCGGACGCCTCGTCGTACCCGTTTCCGCCGAGGCATTCCAGGGCCTCGGCCACCGCCGCGGGCTGCCGTTTGCACACCCAGTACTTGCCGATCGCCGTGGCCAGACGCAGGAAGGCGCGCTCCCCGCCGTCGCCCCGGTGCGCCCGGTCGGCGGCCCCCGCCAGGCGCAGCGCCAGGGTCGTGGCCGCCTCCGACTCCAGTGACAGGTCCGCCAGTACGTTGCGCATCAGCGGCTGGTCGACGAGCAGAGCGCCGAACACCGAGCGGTGCCGGGCGTGGTGGGCCGCCTGGGCGAGCGCGGCACGGATACCGGCGGCGGAACCGAGCACGCAGTCGAGCCGGGTCATCGTCACCATGTCGATGATGGTGCGCACACCCCTGCCCTCGTCCCCCACGAGCCAGGCCACGGTGTCGTCGAACTCCGGCTCGCTGGAGGCGTTGGAGCGGTTGCCGAGCTTGTCCTTGAGCCGCTGGATGCGGAAGGTGTTGCGGCTCCCGTCCGGCAGCACGCGCGGCACCAGGAAGCAGGACAGGCCGCCGGGTGACTGGGCCAGCACCAGGAAGAGGTCGTTCATCGGCGCGCTGGTGAACCACTTGTGCCCGCGCAGCCGCCACGTGCCGTCGCCCTGTTCGACGGCGGTCGTGGTGTTGGCGCGCACATCGGTGCCGCCCTGCTTCTCCGTCATGCCCATACCGGCGAGCAGACCCCGCTTGGCGGTGGGCGTGCGCAGCCCCGGCTCGTACACCCGGCTGGTCAGCAGCGGTTCGTACACGGCGGCGAGGCCGGGGGAGCGGCGCAGCGCGGGGACCACGGCGTACGTCATGGAGACCGGGCACAGGTGCCCCTGCTCCAGCATCGAGGCCAGCATGAAGCCGCCGGCACGGGCGACATGGGCTCCGGGGCGCTCGTCGGCCCAGGCCGCCCCGGCGAGTCCGGCCCCGACCGACGCGTCCATCAGCGCGTGGTAGGCGGGGTGGAACTCGACCTCGTCGATCCGGTGGCCGAAGCGGTCGTGGGTGCGCAGTTCCGGCTCGTGGCGGTTGGCCTGGTCGGCCCAGTGCTGCGCCTCCCCGCTGCCGACGTAGCGGCCGAAGCGGTGCAGCTCGTCCACGTGCCACCCGGCGCCCTCGCGCCGCACCCCTTCGAGCAGCACCGCGTCGTCGGCGGCGTCGTGGCCGAGGAGCGGAGGCGGCTGGTTCGTCACCTCGTGCGTCACGGCGGTCGGGTTGCTGCGCGGCGTGTCGGACGTGGTCATCGCATTTCCTCCGGGACGGCGGGACGGCGGGTGCGGGGACGCGGTACGGGTCAGGGGGCCGCGCCCGCGCAGCGCAGGGCCACGGCGGTGAGGCGGGCGACGAGCAGGTCCGCGTCGTGCGCGGCCGAGGCGCTCAGCGGGTACACGAGGACCTCGCCGACGGCGCCGGTGAGGGCGGCCGCGGTGGTCTCCGGGTCCTGGGCGGGCAGCAGGCCCGTGGTGACCCCCTCCTCGATCACCGCGGCGAACAGCTCCCGGTAGCGCCGCCGGAAGGCGAGACGCTCCGCGCCGACCGCGGGCTCGGCGGGGGCCGCGAGCAGCGCGTGGGCCAGGCCCTGGTTCTCCAGGGCGCGGCGGGCGAACACCTCCACCCCCCGGCGCAGGCGCTCGGCCGCGTCGCCGTCACCCGCCAGCACCTCGCTCAGCACCTCCACCTCGCGACGTGCGGCACGCCGGAAGACCTCGACCGCGAGCGCGGACTTGGACGAGAAGTGCTGGTAGACGGAGCCGGCGGCGATCCCGGCCGCGTCGGCGACGGCCGTCACGGACGCCTGCGCCCAGCCGGCCTCCGCCACCACCTCGGTGGCGCGGCCGACGAGATGCTCCCGGGCGGCTTCGAGGCGGCGCGCTTCGGCCGGGGTCTTGCGGTAGGCCATGGAAGAAGTGAACCATCATTCAGAGCATCGCGCCACGGTCGTGAGCCGACGGGCGACGGACCCCGTCCTCCGGCGGGTCCGGGAGAGCACGGGGCCGGCCGGGCCGACGCGGCAGCCGCTTCATCGGCCCGCCCCGAGAGGCCGGGGAACCGCTGCCGCGCTACCGGGGGACAACGTCTTCGACGCCTCCACGTTCACGCAGCGCTTCCCCGGCTTCGCCGTCACCTCCTGCAGCCAGGGCGTCGCCCGGATCCTCGACCGAGGTGTCCGGTGCAACGCGCGGCGGGGGCCCACCACTTGGTGGGCCCCCGCCGCGCGTTCCTCAGCGCCTGCGCGAGCCGCCGATCCGGGTACCGGCTCCCACCCCCGCCACGTGCAGGGCGAGAAGCATGAGGCCGAGCAGCATCACGTTGCCCGACGCGAACACGTCGTTGGTCGAGATGTCGGCCGCGTTGATGAGGAACGCGATGAAGAACAGGACAGCGGCGGCTATACCCAGCATGGGAGTTGCTCCTTCCGAGTGGTGCAACCCGTGTGCCCGGCATCGGGACGGGTAGGCCCCCCGGCGGGTCTCCTACGGCGCGGCGGAGGCGAACCATGCGCCTCCGACCGCCCTCGTGCGCCAACGGCGGAGCGCTGGAGTACGGTCACGGCGCTTTCTCCGGACCGGGAGCCGGGTAGGTCAGGCGGCCGTCGCGGATGCGCGCGTTCTCGTTGAGGACGGCCGGCTTCGCGGCCGTTCGGGACATGATGTGCACGACCTCCACTCCGGCGACCAGGAGCGCGTCGGTGATCAGCCGGCGGTGACACCGCCACGGCACCGCTTCACTGCACATGATCGCGGTGGACTCGCGTTCCGCGAGGCGGATCAATTCCCGCAGGCCCTCCGAGAATTCTTCGCCCGCCATGTGGTCGGCGTAATCACGGAAGGCTTTCACCCGCCACGCGTCGTTCTCGCTCGGGACGTTCTTGGGGGTGTGGCGCCGTCCCCCGAGCCCGGGAATCCAGCGGTAGGAGATGTCGGGCGGCAGATTCTCCACGAGGGCCGACCGGTTCCACTGGGGGTGCTTCCTCGACGAGGGAAAGGAGCGGACGTCCACCAGGCAGGTGACGTCGTGTGCGCGCAGCATCTCCAGAACGTCCTCGAACGAACGCGTCGAATGGCCGATGGTGTGGACCCGGGTGGGCATCGGCCGCTACGCCTTCGTCAGCGCGCCGCCCTTGTGCATGGCGATATGGCCGGTCTTGTCGCTCTTGACCTCGTACTGCGGGTCGTCCTCGGAGCAGTGCCGGGTACGACCCTTGAACTCCACATCGTGCGTGTGCTTCTTGACGACGACCCCTTCGACGTGACCGGCCTCGGAGTTCCAGCGCACATGGTCGCCCACGGTGAACGCGCTCGCCATTTCCGTACCTCCGGCCCTCTGTCGTACGCCTCGATCCTTCAACGGCCTCCAGAATCTCATGCGTCCGGGGAGGCGGCCATCCGGCGAGCACGTGCCGTTCAAAGGCCCTTCGGCGTCATCCGGCGCCGGCCACGAGCCGGAGATAGCGGTCCCAGTCCCAGAGGACGCCCGGATCGGTGTGGTCGCTGCCCGGCACCTCGTGGTGACCGACGATGTGCGCACGGTCGCGGGGGATGCCGTGACGCGCGCAGATGTCGGCGGTGAGTTCGGCGGACCGCCGGTACATGACGTCGGTGAAGAACTCAGGGCGGTCCACCCACCCCTCGTGCTCGATGCCGATGCTCCGCGTGTTCCAGTCCCAGGCGCCCGCGTGCCAGGCGATGTCCTTCTCCCGTACGCACTGGGCGACATGGCCGTCGCCGGAACGCACCACGTAGTGGGCGGACACCCGCTTGGCGGGGTCGCGGAAAATGCCCGCGGTCGGCGTGAACAACTGCTGCGCGACATGGATGATCACGCGGTCGACCCGCCGCCGGGAAGGGTGGGACGGCACGGTGTAGTTGGCGGGGGCGGCCGGGGCCCAGAGCGCCGTCGCGTAGTCGGTGGCGCCCTCCGGCGCCGCCACGGGCCGCGCGGAGGCCGGCAGGGAGGCCACCGCTGCCGTCGCGGCGACGCCCTGGAGGATTCTTCTGCGATGCAACAGCGCTCCTGATTGCGGGGCGGCGGAACCGAGACCGCGCGCGGGGGGTACGGAGGCGGGCCGCCAGGGCTCCGAAGGGAGATCGCCCGCCGAAGCGGATGACGACCCGTGCCGGGCCTCCGGTTCCCCGCGGCGACCGCCCGGGCGGCTGGGGCGTGTTTCGAGAGTCCCGCACCCGGTGGTTCCCGCCTCCTGACGCATGCCGTGATCGCCCGCGCGGCCGAGGCGCCGGCGATGAGGAGCCGCCGCCCCCACCGGCCCCGCCGGACCCGGCCCGATGCGTGTCGAGCCCGCCCCGAACGGGTCAGCCCGCCGCGTCGGCCGTCCCCCCCTCGGCCCCCGCCAGCGCTCCCGCCGGATCGTCGTCCGCCGGTCCGGCCGGAACCCAGCGCCCGCTCTCCTTGCGGTACGGCCACCAGCGCCCGTCGCGGTCGAGCCGGAGCTGGAGGCCGGTCCCCGTCACGGTCCAGCGGGCCCGCCCGCTCGTCCGCAGCGCCGGCCGCTCGCCGGCCTCCCACGCCTCGGCGAGCCGGACGCGGGCCCGCTCCAGGTCTTCCCGGCCCGGCGCCCACTCCTCCTCCAGGACGGCGAGCGCCGCGGCCCCGCCGAACCGCCAGGCGCGCACGGCCGCGTCCAGGTCCGCCGCCGACCGGCCGGAGCCGGCGGCCAGCAGGGCCCCGATCCGCGGTTCCGGCCGGGCGTCCGCGGCCAGCCGCACCGCGTCCTGCGCCGGGGCCGGCCCGGTCGGGACCGGCTGCTCCTCGTGGCCGGGGGCCAGGGCGTCCAACAGCATCCGGCGGGCGCGCACCGCGCTGTCGGCCGCCAGTACCTCCAGCGCCGCCGGGTCGATCCCGGCCGGCGGCCGGGTCTCCGTGTCCAGCGACGGCCCGAGCCCCGGCTCGTCGGGGACCGGCGGGGGCGGGGGCAGCGGCGGCAGGATCCCGGCCGCCGCGACCGCTTCCGCGGCCGGTACCCCGCGCGCCTCCCGCCGCGTGTCGTGGGCGGCCTCCCGCCCCCCGCCGTCGTTCGCCCGGACCGCCCGGGCCGCGCTGCGGACCTGCAACTCGTCCAGCAGCCGCCGCTCGTCACGCCCCCGCATCAGCAGCAGGACGAACGGATCCTCGTCCAGCAGGCGCGCCACCTGATAGCAGAGAGCACCGGAATGCGGACAGTGGTCCCAGGCCCCGCAGGTGCATTCCGGCTCCAGGTCCCCGATGCCGGGCAGCAGTTCGACCCCGGCGTCCGCCGCGTCCTCCACCAGATGGGGCGGCATCTCCCGGTCCAGGAGCGCCGCGATGTGCCCGGCCCGGTCCACGGCCGTGTTCAGGAACCGGTCCCAGCCGTCCGTGTCGAGCTGCTGGAGCAGGACGTCGCTGCGGTGGGCCGTGCCGTCGCGGTCCCGCACCATCGCCGTGATCCGCCCCGGCCGTACGGAGACCGCCCCGACCCCGCCCTTCCGGGCCAGCATGCGGCCCTGCTTGAGCTGCTGGCCGTCCAGCGCGGTGTCCTCCAGGGCCTGGAGCCACGCCCTGCCCCACCAGGAGGTGGCGAAACTCCTGCCCGGCCCCGGCGGAAGCGCCGCGAACGTACGCTCCACTCCGCGACGGCCCTCGCGCGCGGCAGCCTCCTCGTCCCCGTCCGGGGCGTCCGCGCCGTCCCTCCCGTACCCGGTTCCGTACAGGTGGTCGTCCTCGTAGTCGTCGTAGTCGTCGCTCATCGCGCGCCCCCTCGCAGCTCGACCAGATCGGCCAGTTCCGCATCGGTCAGTTCGGTCAGTGCCGCCTCGCCGGAGCCGAGCACCGCGTCTGCGAGGCCCTGTTTGCGGGCGAGCATCTCGGCGATCCGGTCCTCGATCGTGCCCTCGGCGATCAGCCGGTGCACCTGCACCGGCTGCGTCTGGCCGATCCGGTAGGCACGGTCCGTCGCCTGGGCCTCGACCGCCGGATTCCACCAGCGGTCGAAGTGCACGACGTGGCCGGCCCGGGTGAGGTTGAGCCCGGTCCCCGCGGCCTTGAGGGACAGCAGGAACACCGGGGCCTCGCCCGCCTGGAACCGGGCCACCATCTCCTCGCGCCGGGCCACCGGCGTACCGCCGTGCAGGAACTGGGTCCTCACGCCGCGTGCGGCCAGGTGCTCCTCCAGCAGTCTGGCCATCTGCACGTACTGGGTGAAGACCAGCACCGAACCCCGCTCGGCGAGGATCGTGTCCAGGAGTTCGTCCAGCAACTCGACCTTTCCCGACCGGTCCGCGATCCTCGGCCGCTCCTCCTTGAGGTACTGCGCCGGGTGGTTGCAGATCTGCTTCAGCGCCGTCAGCAGCTTCATCACGAGCCCCCGCCGCTCGAAGCCGTCCGCGGCGGCGATCTCCGCCAGGGTCTCGCGGACCACCGCCTCGTACAGACCGGTCTGCTCCGGCGTCAGCGACACGGCCCGGTCGGTCTCGGTCTTCGGCGGCAACTCGGGTGCGATCCCCGGGTCGGACTTGCGCCGCCGCAGCAGGAAGGGCCGGACCAGTGCGGCGAGCCGCTCGGCGGCGGCCGGGTCGTCGCCGCCCTCCACCGCCGCGGCGTAGCGCGTACGGAACGTGCCGAGGCGGCCGAGGAGGCCGGGCGTCGTCCAGTCCAGGATCGCCCACAGCTCGGTCAGGTTGTTCTCGACCGGGGTGCCGGTGAGCGCGACGCGGGCCCGCGCCCCGATCGTGCGCAGCTGCTTGGCCGTCGCCGAGTGCGGGTTCTTGACGTGCTGCGCCTCGTCGACGACGACCATGCCCCAGGGTGTGGAGGCGAGCCGGGGCGCGTCGAGGCGCATCGTGCCGTACGTCGTCAGGACGAACTCGCCGTCCGCCAGCCCTTCCAGGGAGCGAGAGGCGCCGTGGAAGCGGCGGACGGGGACGCCCGGCGCGAACTTCTCGATCTCCCGCTGCCAGTTGCCCATCAGCGAGGTCGGGCACACCACCAGCGTGGGCCCCGCCGCCTCGCGGTCGGCCTGCCGGTGCAGATGCAGGGCGATGAGGGTGATCGTCTTACCGAGCCCCATGTCGTCGGCGAGGCAGCCGCCCAGGCCGAGGGAGGTCATGGTGTTCAGCCAGTTCAGCCCGCGCAGCTGGTAGTCGCGCAGGGTCGCGGAGAGCGCTGCGGGCTGCCCGACGCTCTGCTGGGCGGCGGACTCCGGATCGGCCAGCCGGTCGCGCAACCGCTGGAGCCAGCCGGTCGCCGCCACCTCGACACGGCGGCCGTCCATCTCCGTGGAACCGGTCAGCACCGCGCCCAGAGCGTCGATCGGGGTCACCTTGCGGCCTTGGGCCTCCCGCGCCCGGCGCACCTCCTGGGGGTCGACGAGCACCCACTGGTCGCGCAGGCGCACGATGGGCCTGCTGGACTCGGCGAGCTGTTCCACCTCCTCGCGGGTCAGCCGGCGGTCGCCCAGGGCGAACCGCCAGTCGAACGAGAGCAGGGCGTCCGCGGAGAGGAACGACGGCATGTCCGCGGACCTGCGTCCCCGTGGCCCGGCGCCTGCCCCCTCCGCGAGGTCGCGCCCCTCGGCGTCCGGGTCGTCCGGGCCGATCACGGCCCGCGCGGTGAGCTTGCGGGCCAGCTCCTTGGGCCAGTGGACCTGCACCCCGGCGGCGGCCAGGGCGCGGGAGGCGGACCCGAGGAGTTCGGCGATCTCCTCGTCGGCCGGTTCCACCGAGTCCGGCACCGCCGCGGAGAGCAGCGGCGCCAGCGGGGGCCACGCGCGGGCGGCACGCCGCAGGGTGAGGAGAGCGTCCATCCGGGCCCGGGGCCCGAACGCGGCGGCCGTCCGCGAGGCCCCCGCCCACACCTCGGCCGCGTCGGCGACGTGGGAGGGGTCGCTCACGCTGTGGATCTGGAGCACGGCTCGGAACGACGGCGCGTCCGCACCGGAGTCCCGCCCGCCGTCCCCGGCCGCGGCCGGTTCCGCCACGTCGCGTCCGAGGGCCACGCCCGAGACCTCGATACGCAACGAGAGCCGCACACCGGCGTCGTGACCGGCCGCCACATCGGCGGCCCAGTCCCGCCCGTCGGGCAGACGACACGGCTCCTGCGCGGTGAACGCGGGTCCGCCGACGACGAATCCGGCAGCCGGTGTACGGGGCAGCGTGTCGGCCACCGCGTCGAGGAACGCCCGCAGCAGGTGTTCCGGTTCGGGCAGCGACGGCTCGCCGCCGCCCGGGAGGGGCGTCGCGTGCGCGGTCGGCGGCATCGACGCCGCCAGTTCCCGTAGCCGTTCGAGGTCGTCGAGGCTCAACGGTCCGATCCGCCAGGCATCCTGATCGGTACTGCTCAGCCCCGGCAGCAGCAGCCCCCGGGCGACGAACTGGAGGCCCAGAAGTGCGGCGCCGCCCCAGAACGCCGTGGCGGGGGAGGCGTGGGCGACGGCGCGCGCCCGGGTCAACACCGGCAGGGCGTCCCGTACGGGGAGCCGGAGGGCCAGAACCGTACGGGGCCGCAGATCGTCCCCGAGCACGGTCAGCTCCGACAATGCCCCCGGGCCGTCGGGAGGAGTGCCGCCGTCCGGGCTCCAGAACGCGATGCCGCCGGTGCGAGCCGGGTCCGCGGGGACGAAGACCGCGGCGCAGCGGGACAGTCGGGCGATCTCGGAGGGTGTTGCCGCAGGGTGTCTGTGCACAGCGATGTCAGATTCCTCAAATTTGACTAGTGAGCGGAGTCGCCGAGGGTACCCCTTTTCGCGCGCCCGGGGGTCGTATCATCCTGTGATGTGCGTCATAGTCCATCCTGGAAAGCGGTCCTGACGGGGAACGCGAGCGCGCCCGGGTGCGTTCACCGGGCAGGAGCGGCGCCGGCCGCGGAGGAGGCGTGGACCATGTCGAACGGTGCGAAGGCCGCCGTCGGGGGCGTTCTGGCGGCAGCGATCCTGTGGCCCCTGCTCGGATTCTGGTGGGCGCTGCTGATCGTGATCGGGCTTCCCGCCGCGGGCTATCTGCTGCTGGACCCGTCCCAGCGGAGCAGGCTCCGCAGAATCAACCGCAAGCGGATCGGCCGCTGACCGCCGAGGGCGCCCGCGTCCTCACGTGGGACGGACGGCCAGCCCGTCCAGCGCCATGAGAAGGCCGGGGAGGGCTGCTCCACGGCCCACCGGGATGACGGTCCCCGGCTCCTCGTCCAGAAGGAACAGGGCGATGTCGTCGGTCCGCGCCACCATCGACCACCCCGGGCCGTCGACGCGCAGGATGCGGGCGTCGGCGGAGGCGTACGAGGAGCGGATCCGGCCGGGCGGGGGCGGAGCCGTCGTGTAGGCGGCCGCCTCCGACAGCGCCCTGCGTACGCCGGGGTGGCGCACGGCGGCAGAGGCGTCGTGCGCCGGCTCTCCTCCGGCGTCGCCCTCCGGCTCCGGCCCGGCGTCCGGCCGCAACACCCGCGCGTCGTCGAGCTGCCCGCGCCACACCGGCCACTGCGCGGCGATCTCGTCCGCCCCGAGCCGTCGCTGCGGCGGACCCCAGGCCTCCGCGTCGGGCGGGGACAGCGGCGCGGGGCCCTCCGGGTCCGTCTCCGGATCGTGCGGCTCGGGGACGCCGGGAGCCGAGACGGCGAGGTCCATCGGCCAGCCCGGCAGCGCGCACACCATGGAGCGCTCGTCGGGGGAGAGGTCGTGCTCCATGCCGCAGTCCCACGCGGCGATGGCGACGGCCACCTGGGAGGCGTCCTCCACCACCACGGTCCACCGGGCCCCCTGGCCGTCCTGCCCGAGTACCAGGCCGTAGCCCTCCTCGTACGGTTCGAGTCCGAGGGCGGCGCACGCGGCCGGGTAGTCGTCCCCGAGCACGGCGGGGAACCGTGCGGGCGTCAGCAGCATCGCGGTCAGCACCAGCAGGGCGTCGTCCTCGACCGCGGCCGTACCGTCCGCACCGGGCACGGCGCTCTCCCCATCGCTCATCGCGCACCCGCCCCTCGTCCGGCCTGCCTGCCATGGTCCGTCGGCGCACCCTAACCACTCGGTAACCTCTCCGTCGAGGCCCTGGCGACCGCCGGTGATCCAGGGCCGGGCCACTCGTCCGGGTGGGACCTGCCGCTCGTCCGGGCGCGCGCGGACTCTGTGCGTAGGGTTGAATTTCCGGCCGAACGAGGGGGACAACATGGCGAAGCGGTACGACCGGCTGAAAGAGATCCAGGCACTGGACCCGGAGCGGGACTACCACGAGATCTACCGGCTCACCGTCGCCCACGAGTTCCCCTGGGACATCACCCGCGCCCTCGAACTGGCCCTGTACCGCACCTACGCCGTGCCCGGCATCGGCCGACTCCTGGACGAGACGGCGGAGCTGACGCACCGTTCCCAGAAGCGCTACGACGACACCGCCCTGCTCCTCGACGCGGTGGTGGAGCACGGCTTCGACACCGACGAAGGCCGCACGGCCATCCGCCGGATCAACCAGATGCACCGCGCCTACGACATCGGCAACGACGACATGCGCTACGTCCTGTGCACGTTCGTCGTCACCCCGAAGCGCTGGCTGGACGACTTCGGCTGGCGCCGCCTCTGCTGCCACGAGCGGCGCGCTTTCGCCGCCTACTACCGCACTCTCGGCGCCCGGATGGGGATCAAGGACGTGCCGGAGAGCTACGAGGACTTCGAGCGCACCCTCGACGCCTACGAGGACGAACACTTCGGCTGGGACGAAGGGGGCCGCCGGGTCTCCGACGCCACCTTGGCGCTGATGGGCTCCTGGTACCCGGCACCGCTGGCCCCCCTGGTGCGCGGCGCCGCCCGCGCCCTGCTGGACGACTCGTTGCTCACGGCGTTCCGCTACCGCCGCCCGGGGCCGGTGGCACGCGGGCTGACCAGGGGAGCGCTCCGGCTGCGGGCCCGTGCCGTCCGGCTCATGCCGCCCCGCCGCAGGCCCCACTACGCGCGGCAGAACCCCGAGATCAAGGGATATCCGGACGGGTACGAGATCGCGAAGCTCGGTACGTTCCCCGCCCCCGGTGTCCGAGGCTGCCCCGTTCCCGGCCATCGGCCGCCGCGGACGCCGGCCGAGTGACGCGGCCGGCGCGGGCCGGGACGCCGCCTCCGTCCTCGCGAGGCTTTCAGCCCTGTCTGACGGCGAGGGCGAGGAAACGGTCGTCCTCGTCGGTGTAGGACTCCAGCCGCCACCCCGCACCCGCCAGGAGGACCCGCAGCCGCGGCTCGGCCCGCAGATCGTCGTCGGTGACGGCGCGGCCCTGTCGCGCGGCGAGGGCGGCCCGGCCGATCGGGTGGAACAGGGCGAGCGTTCCGCCCGGCCGTACGACGCGGGCGAGTTCCGCCACATCGGCCTCGGGGCGGGCCAGGTGTGAGAGCAGTCCGGCTCCGAACACCGCGTCCACACCTCCGTCGCGCAGCGGGAGCCGAGCGACGTCGGCCCGGAGAAGCGCCCCGCTGCCGCCCCGCCCCGCCCGTACGGCTTCCGCGAGCATGGCCGGGGTGAGGTCGGCGCCCAGCACCGTGCCCCGCGGTCCGACCACCGCCCGCAGCGGGGGCAGCGCGCGCCCCGTGCCGCAGCCCGCGTCGAGCACGGTGTCACCGGGACGCAGCCCGAGCAGGCCGACCGCGGCGGCGTAGGCGGGACCGTCGTCGGGGAACCGGCTGTCCCAGCCGGCCGCACGAGGGGTGAAGAAATCCAGGACATGGGTGTGGTCATCGGCCATGGGGCCATGGTCGCGCAGGCGGCCGGGTGTGTCACCGGGCCCCGCCCGGCCGGCCGGCCTGCGGTCCGGCGCCCGGGGCCGGCCGGTACGTCAGGCGGCGGCGACCCGTCCGGTCGGACGCGGACGCCGTAGTCCGAGGCGGCGTCCGCGAGGCCGAAGGCGTAACCCCGGGCGACGGCGCGAAACCGCCACCCGGCGCCGCGCCGGTACGACTCCCCGAAGACCACGGCGGACGCGACACGGCGCACCGCGCCGAAGGGCGGCCCCGCGAGCCCTCGTCCGCTTCAGGACCCGCCCCGGCGGGGGGACTGGCCGTACTCCTCGGCGGCGTCCGGCACCGTCCCGTCGCGGGCCTGCCCGACCACCGACCGGCGCGGACCCGCCGCTCAGCGCCGGCCGGTGTACGGCGGGCCCCCTCGGCACGTAGGAGCAGTCGCACATCGACGGGTACAAGACGACCCCGGTGGGATCGGTGAGCGAGATCCGCCCGCTGCACTCGGAGGAGGCGGCGGGCAGGAGGGGGGAGGCCGGAGGGATGGAACGGGGGGCCACGACGACCGTAGCGATGGATTTCGGCCGTATCACCGTCCACGCGGGGCTCTCGCTGTACCTGTTCGGCATGCCGGGCCAGGACCGCTTCCGGTTCCTGTGGGGCGAGCTGTGCGCGGGGGCGCTGGCGGCGATCGTGCTCGCCGAAGCCCGGCGGGTGGAGGACTGCCTCACCGCCGTCGACCACTTCGAGCGCGCCCGGGTGCCGTTCGTGGTCGCCGTCAACCTCTTCCCCCGAGCCCCCGACCGTACGGAGTGCGACGTGGCGCGGGCGCTGGGCCTCGAACGGGGCACACGGGTCGTGCTGTGCGACGCGCGGGACCGGACCTCCGGGAAAGAGGTCCTGATCCGCACGGTCGAGTACGCCGGCCGGGTGCACACCGCCCGGCTGCTCGCTTCCCTCGGCTGACGTTTCCGAGCCGGCCCCCGGTCAGTCGGCCATGTCGGCCATCGCGGTCACCTTGTCGATCCGTACCCGCACGACCAGCTCGCCCGGCACGCCGTTGCGGCGTCCGAACTCCTCGGCGGCGTCCGCCCCCACGTAGCGGCGGGCGATCAGCGTCGCCCACCGCAGGAGCTCGCCAGGGTCCTCGCTCAGCTCGGCGCGTCCCTTCACCACCGCAAACGCGTACGGCGGCCGGTCGTCGTCCACGCACAGGGCGACCCGTCCGTCGCGTGCGAGATTGCGCCCCTTCACGGTCTCCTTGCCGGTGTTGAAGACCACCGAGTCACCGTCGAGGAGAAACCAGACGGGTGCGACGTGCGGACTGCCGTCGGCCCGCACCGTCGAAACCTTCGCCGTGCGCGTGCCTTCCGAGAGGAAGGCCCGCCAGGCGTCTTCAGTCATGTGGTGTGCCATGGTCCCCATCCTGAGCCCCCTGCGCGGATGGCGCGAAGCGGCGCCCCGGGGCGCGAGGGGCGCTTGCTCCCAGGGGGCGGGTGCGCGAGGCTGGCGAGCGTAACGGGGGCACGGGGAACGAAGGCACGGGGAGGACGAGCACATGCCGCTTGACCGGGGACTCGACTGGCTTCTCGACGATCTCACCAAAAGGGTGCAGTTCATACGGCACGCCTTGGTGCTCTCGAACGACGGGCTGGTCACCGGGGCCAGTACCGGGCTCGCCCGCGAGGACGCGGAACACCTGGCGGCGGTCGCCTCCGGCCTGCAGAGTCTGGCGCGCGGGTCGGGGCGTCACTTCCGGGCGGGCCGGCCCCGCCAGACGATGGTGGAGTTCGACGAGGCACTGCTCTTCGTGACGGCCGCCGGCGACGGCAGTTGCCTGTGCGTGCTGACCGCTGCCGAAGCCGACGTCGGCCAGGTCGCCTACGAGATGACCCTGCTCGTCAACCGGGTCGGAGAACATCTCGGGGTCTCCGTCCGCCAGGGCGGCCCCGAGGACCTCGGACCCTTCTGACCTGCTTTTTCCTCCGGTCCTTGCCCGGTTGTCCACAGGGCTGACGGGTGATCGCTCTCCTGGACTACCGTGATCACGGAGAGTAGTCGAGGTGGCGGGGGAGACAGCCATGACAGTCAGCCGAGCGCTGCGGGTGGACGCCGGCGGCCGGAACGCGCGAGCCGAGCGCGGCCGTGTGCGGGCCGAGGGCACGCGAAAGAGGGCCGGCGCCCCCGCTGTGGTGACGCGTGCGGAAGGCGTCGGTGGACGGGACGGGGCCGTCGCCCGGACGGCGACGGTCGCGCCCGGGCGAGCCGTCCGTGAACTCGGCCTCCGGCGTACGGAGTTCGAGCTCGCGGTGCACCTCGGGCTGATCGCCGTCGTCACTGGGCCGGACGGTGGGCGGTCCCGCGTGCACGAGGAGGAGATCGAGCGTCTGCGGGAACTGCCGGGCTTTCCCGGCAGCGTGGCGGAGAGGGTCCGCACCGTCGGCACGGCGGAGGGCGCGGCCCTGCTGGGCGTCCCTCCGGCCCGGTTCACCCGGTTGGCCCGGGCAGGCCGCGTCTCACCGGTGACGTTCTGTCTGAACCGGTATCGCGCGGTGGTGTGGCTCTACCTGGCGGACGAACTCGCCGCGTTCGCGGCCCGGGAACCCGAGTTGCTCGGCGGGCGGATGCCGGAGGAGATGCGCGCCGTGCTGGAGACGGGCGCCGACCTGCGGGCGCGCAACTGGCGGTCGCAGCGGATCGACCGGCTGGTGAACCGCTCGCCGGACCCCTGGGCGCGGGCTGCGGCCCACGCTTCAGCGCTGGACCCGGTGCACCTGGCGGAAGTGGTCGACGACCCCGGCGAACGCGCTCACCTCGCACGGGTCCGTCCGGGGCCGGTCTTCAAACGCCCGGTCCCGATGGCGGCGAGGGAGGCCGTGGCGGAGCTGATGGCGGCCGACGACCCCGACGAGATCCTCTGGCGGCGGATCAACCTGACGCTTGAAGTGGACCGGGCGCGCGAGCACCGGCCGGCTCCGGTTCCGGGGAGCGGTGCGGGGGCCCGCAGGATCCCGGCTGTCGAGGTCGTCACCGGGAACGGGAAGAGCGCGGGAAGCGGGGCGGACGCCGGGAGGGGGGCAGCGGTGGCGACCGGCTCCGCTCCCAGGCGCGAAGCGGCGGAAGCGGGCTTGACCTCCGCCGTCGATTCGACGCCGCCGGTCTGCGCCGGAGCGTCGCGCGCCGCCGTCCCCGGCGGGCCGAGGGCGAAGAGGCTTCTCGCCGGGCTGGGACGGCGCGGCAGGGGCGAGGGGTGACTTTTCGCGCCGATCGACCGCATGGGCCATCCTGTCAGGATGTTGATCAGAGAAGCCACCGCGAAGGACTGGTCCGCCGTCTGGCC
Organism: Streptomyces sp. CB02366; assembly: GCF_001905905.1. GTDB lineage: Bacteria > Actinomycetota > Actinomycetes > Streptomycetales > Streptomycetaceae > Streptomyces. The sequence goes on along the minus strand of NZ_LIVT01000008.1, from coordinate 17,924 downwards.
CTTCTTCCACTCCGTCGTCTCCGCCGGCGAGACGCTCACCTACCCGCTGGATCTCGGACAGGAGGAAGCCGAGGGATGGTGGTTCGTCCCGGCGCCGAGCCGCGTGGTCGTCGCCGTCGACGAGGCCGGGACGGTGCTCGGTACGGCGAAGATGAACCGCAACCACATGGGCAACGGCTCCCACATCGCCAGCGCCACCTACCTGGTCGATCCCGCCCACTCCGGCCGGGGCGTGGGACGCGCGCTGTGCGCGTACTCCATCGACTGGGCTCGCGCCGAAGGGTACCGGGCCATGCAGTTCAACGCGGTGGTCGAGACCAACACCTATGCGGTCAAGCTGTACCGGTCGCTCGGGTTCGAGGTGATCGGAACCCTGCCGGAAGGCTTCCGCCACCCGGTCCAGGGCTATGTGGGACTTCACATCATGCACAAGGCCCTGTGACGGCACGCCCGGAGCCGCCCTTCCTGGCGGAGGTCCCCGCGCGATGACGGGCGGTGCCTGTGCGGACCGCGCACTTTCGGCCACTGTGGGAGGGGGGACGGGCCGGGGCGGCTCGCCCGCAGGACCGGAAGTGGGAGGATCATGAACTGAGTTGGCGCGCCGGACTGTCCATGGGGCGGGTGAGTCGCCGGGGGGCGATGGCAGTACTGTGCGCCCCACCGCCATCGGGGCGATGAGAAGTAGCTGGAGGAAGAATCCATGACCATACCCAGGAGATCGTGGCGTGGCGCGGGAGCGTTCGTGGCCGCTGCGGTCGTCGGTCTGACCGGAGGCGTCATCTCCGCCGGTCCGGCCGCGGCTCACACCCCCACCTGGGACGTGACCTGCTCCGAGGTGACTGTCGACCTCACCAACTACACGGACGGCGTCCCCAACACGGTGACCGTCACGGTGGACGGGAAGGACCTGCTCCCCACCGAGACGTTCGGCCGTGAGTTCCACAAGAAGCTGACGCTGCCCGAGCACGACCAGCCGGTGACCGTCCGACTGGTCGTCAAGGACGCCGACGGGGACGGCAAGCACTCCATCGACAGGACGAAGACGGCGGAGGTGTGCGAGGAGGAGCCCAGCCCCACCCCGCCCCAGCCGACCCCGAGTGAGCCGGCCCCGTCGCAGTCCACCGGGACGCCCGAGCCGAGCGTCACCCCCAGTGAGCAGCCTTCGGAGTCCGCGCCCGCCGTGCCCGCCCCGAGCCCGAGCTCGCCGGACCTGGCCGAGACGGGCTCGTCCTCGTCGACGCCGATCATCGGTGGCGCCGCCGTCGCGGTGCTGCTGGCCGGCGGCGGCATCCTGTGGGCCGTCCGCAAGCGCCGTACCGCCCAGAACTGACGCCTCCGCTCAGCGGAGCGGCTGATCCGGGGGGTGCGGGGGCGGCACAGTGGTGCCGCCCCCGCACCCCCCCTGCCGGCTCGTCGCCGCCCCCCGACGCCGTCACCGCTCCGTGGCCGACGGCACGGTGGCCGACGGGGGAGCGGGGCCGATCTCGCACCAGACGGCCTTGCCCTCGCCCCGCGGTTCGATCCCCCAGCGGGTGGCGACGGCGTCGAGCAGCAGCAGTCCCCGGCCGGAGGTGGACGTCTCGCCCGGCGTACGCCGACGGGGCCAGGCGCTGGACCGGTCCTGGACCGACAGCCGGACCCGGCGCACCGGTTCGGGAAGCACCTCCAGGGTCAGAACGGCCCCGCCCTCGGTGTGCAGGAGCACATTGACCAGCAACTCGCCCGTGACCAGTTCGGCGTCGTCGGCGAACTCGGCCATCTCCCAGTCGGTGAGGGCCTGGCGCACGATCGCGCGGGCGTCCGAGAGCCCTTCCGGGTCCGCCTGGTGGATGTACTGGTGGAGCCGTGGCGCGTGCGACGTCCCCACGTCCGGGCTCCGTCGCAGGACCAGCAGGGCCACGTCGTCCCCGGCGCCCCAACGCTCCCACAGCCGTTCCGACAGGTGGTCGGCCAGGGCCTCGGCCCCGGCGGGCCCGGCGCTCACCTCCTGGCGCAGCGCGTCGATCCCGGTGTCGAGGTCGGCCCCGGGCTCCTCCACCAGCCCGTCCGTGTACAGCACGAACGTCTCGCCGGGCACCAGATCGAGCCGCGTCTCCGGGTACTCCTCGTCCAGGAGGTCCGTGGAGATGCCCAGCGGCAGCCCGCCCCGCACCTGTGGACTGCCGACCCGCCCGTCGACGTGCCGGATGAGCGGCCCGAAGTGCCCGGCCCGCACCACCCGCACCGCCCCGGTCCCCAGGTCGACCTGGGCGTACGTGCAGGTGGCGAAGCGCTCGGTGTCCAGTTCCGAGAGGAAGCGGGAGGCCCGGGCCAGCACGGAGGCCGGCGGGTGCCCCTCGGAGGCGTACGCACGCAGGGCGATACGCAACTGGCCCATGATCGCTGCCGCGTGGGTGTCGTGCCCCTGCACGTCCCCCACGACCAGCCCGTACCGGTTCTTGGGCAGGGTGATCACGTCGTACCAGTCGCCGCCGACCTGACGTCCGCTCCAGGCGGCGTGGTACCGGACCGCGATCTCACCGCCCTCGACCTCCTGTATCCGGGACGGGAGCATCGCGGACTGGAGCTGGGTGGCGAACTCGCGTTCCTCGTCGAAGAGCATCGCCCGTTGCAGGGACTGCGCCACGATGGCGGCGAGCCCCAGACACAGGATGCGTTCGTCTGCGTTGAAGACCGTGCGCTCGCGGTAGAAGAGGGCCAGGCCGCCCAGCGACCGGGCCTGAGCCACCAGCGGGAGGTACGCCGCCGCCCGGAAGCCGAACCCGCCGAGGCGGGGCTCCAACTGCGGGTAGCGACGGGCGAGCGCGGCCGGCGAGGTGATGAACCGGGGGCGGCCGCTGCGAATGGCGTCCGCGAGCGGGAGGTCGCGGTCGAGATCGCCGGAACCGAGGCCGTCGAGCACCTCCAGCGACTCGCCGCTCAACGCGACGATGTTCAGCGTGGAGTTCTCCACGAGCCCCAGGGTGAGACCGTCCGCACCCAGCCGGGCCAGCCCCCCGGGGCCGGTGAGGGCGGCCGTCACGTCGTCCACGGTCACCGCGCGGGACATGGCGCTCGTGGTGCGTTCGACGATATCGGTCTGGCGCTGCCGCCGTTTTTCCAGATTGAGGACGAAGGCCGAATGGGTGACCTCCGCCGTCGCGTCCCGGACGATCCCCACGATCCGGTGGGCCCTTCCGTCCTTCGACCGCAGAATGCGGGCCTGGACGTGCGTCCACTGCGGGGTCCCGTCGTCGAGCGGCACGGTGAAATGGACGCTGTAGGAGTTGCCGCCCCCGGTGATGGCCTCGTCGACCGTCACGTCGAGCCTGGCCCGCTCGGCCGGCTCCAGACGTTCCAACAGCGTGCCCGGCCGGGAGTCGAACGTCGCCGGGGCCACGCCGAACACCATGAGCCCGGCCTCGTCGACGTCCACGACCCCGGTGTCCAGGTCCCAGTCGAAACTGCCGGTCCGGTTCATGGCGAGGCGTTCCGGCGGCCGGATCTCCCCGTTGTTCTTCCGGCCGAGCGGGCCGAGCGGGCCGAGCGGGCGGAGCGGAGCGGCTTCGGCGTCCTGCCGCCGTTCGTCGTCGGTCATTCCTGCTCCGGAGGTCGTCCGGTCGGGCCGTGCGTCGGTGCACCCCGCCAGCCTCAATTGTCGAGCCGCGACCATCGGAGTGCCACAGGGCTCACCCGGCCGATCCGCCCGCTCTCGGCCTCCGCCCCGATGATCCGCACGGTCGTCTCCCGCCCGCTCCCCGAGCTTCCTTTCGCGCCGGGGGCCATGGAAACTCAGCGGGGGCCGTCAGCGATCATGGCGGGGGCCCCGCGGCCCACCACCATGTCCACGATCCAGTGAGCGGAGCGCACGCATGAACGACGACCGGCCCGTCCTGCTGGAAACGCGGGGCGCATGCCTGCACGTGACCCTCAACCGCCCCCGCGCCCTCAACGCGCTCAGCCACACCATGGTGCGGATGCTCGACGAGGCCCTGGACCGCGCCGAGCAGGACGAGGCGATCACGTCCGTGCTGCTGTCCGGGGCGGGCGACCGGGGCCTGTGCGCCGGAGGCGACATCCGGGCCCTGCACGACGACGCCCGGGCCGCGGGGCGCGCGTCGCTGGAGTTCTGGCGGGACGAGTACCGCCTCAACGCCCGCATCGCCCGATTTCCCAAGCCCTACGTCGCCCTGATGGACGGCATCGTGATGGGCGGCGGCGTCGGGGTGTCGGCCCACGCCGAGGTCCGGGTCGTCACCGAACGCTCGCGTGTCGCCATGCCCGAGACGGCCATCGGCTTCGTGCCCGATGTCGGGGGCACCCGCCTGCTGGCCGCGGCCCCGGGCGAACTGGGCACCCACCTGGCGCTCACGGGCCGTTCGATCGGGGCGGCCGACGCCCTCCTCTGCGGTCTGGCCGACCACCACGTCCCGGCCCGCCTCCTGCCGGCCCTGGCCGAGGCGCTGGGCGATCCGGCCCTCTCCGGCGAGTCCGCCGCCGGGGTCGTCGAACGGTTCGCCACGCAGCCGCCCGCCGGAGACCTCGACGCACAGCGCGACTGGATCGATGACTGTTACGCGGCGGAGACCGTGGAGGAGATCCTCCACCGGTTGCGGGCGAGCGGAGTCCCGGCGGCGCGGGCCGCGGCCGACGAACTCCTGGCCAAGTCACCGCTCGCGCTCAAGGTCACCCTCGCCGCGGTCCGCCGGGCAGCCCGGCTCGACAGCCTGGAAGCCGTACTCGATCAGGAGTTCCGTGTCTCCAGCCGGGCCTTCGAGCAGCCCGACTTCGTGGAGGGGGTGCGCGCCCGGATCATCGACAAGGACAACGATCCGCAGTGGAAGCCCGGCTCCCTCGCCGAGGTCGACGACGAGCAGGTCGCCCGGTTCTTCGCCCCGCTCGGCCCCGGTGAGCGGGAGCTCGGTCTCGCCCGGCGCCCCGCGGACGCCCCGGCGCGAGGCACTCGCAGCCCCAAGGCGCAGGCCAGATAGGACGAACCGGTGCTGCGCCGGTCCTGCCCGGCCGACGCACGCTCCGGCCAGGACTTGTCCGGCCGATCACGCTGCTCGTCAGGCCGGCGCCCAGGGAGGCTGTGATGGATACCGCGGGTATGAGCCGGGCCGAGGCGGTCTCGCTCGTGCAGCGGATCATGGATGCGGACTACGCGTCCGACGACGAGGCGGACGGGTGGCTGGAGAGGCTCGACCGAACCCTGGCCTGCCCATCCGGCCACGTCAGCGACCTGATCTTCTGGCCGCCGGAGCGAGAGCTCTCTGCCGATGAGGTGGTCGATCAGGCAGGGGCCTACCGGGCGATCGCGTTGTGACGCCCCGGCTCAGGTGCGAAGCCGGACAACGAGGACTGCTGCGGTCGCGATGCCGAGGAAAGGTGGCCGCGTTCCTCGTAGCGGGTGGCCACGGCTCCGGCGTGCTTGAGCCGGTTGACCGCCCGCTCGAAGGTGTTTCGTTTCTTGTACCGTCCTTCGTCGAAGCCTGCTGGTCGCCCGCCGCGTGCCCCTTTGCGCAGGCGGGCAGCCTGGCTGTCGGTCCTCTCCGGAATCGTGTGCCGGACGGTCCGGCACCGCGGGTGCTCGCGGCACGGCCCGTTGCTGTAAAAGGTCCTCACAGAAGCCAATGATCTTGTGACTGTCGGCGTGGATGCTCATCGGTCCGTTCGTGGGGAAGGGGAACTTTCGGCCATGGGGCGACTCGGATGAGCTGTGGTCGCTGATCGGGTCGTTCTGAAGAAGCTGCGGTCGGCCGGGCAGCTGGTCTGGTCTCGGGCGGTGATCGACTCCAGCCGTGTCCGGGCTGCTCGGCGCGGGGCGAGCACCTCCACGACGCCGCTGGCGCCGTGCCCGCGGCGAAGGCATCGCCGTGCGCGGAGGAAACCGGCCGGCAGGCCCCCCGGCGGTGTGCTGGTCCGGGAACATCGCCCGGAACGGTGCATCCGCTACGTGCGCACCGCCATGCAGCGGGGCACAACCTCGAAGCGGGGCACAACCTCGAATGGTGATGCGAATAGGGGAGTTCGAGGCACCGGGATTCGGACATCGGGACGTCCGCTTCGATCCCTGGGGGCTGCTTCCGGGCAGTGTGGGGCGCCTTCCGGCACGGGGCGTCGCCCCTGAGGTACTGAGCGCGGCGGAGCGTTTCTGCGGTGAACCCCTTCCCTCGGGAGGGTGAGCACGGGGCAGAGGGCGGCGCGAAGATGGTGCGCGGCCGATAGAACGCCATAGTGATCAAGAAACTTGTACGTGGCCTCGACGCCCCCTCCCTGGTGGGAGGCGACGTCTCTGGCTGCGGTGGCGGCGCGCAGCGACCGGCAGAGGAACGATCAGGATCCGGCGGACTGGGTGCCGTCGTCCCCGGAAGCGCGGTGCGGGTACGTGGGGGGATGGGTGGCCGCCCGACTCCGCTGGGAGCTCGCCGCGAACGGCCGCGAACTCGAAGGCCTGAAGGTCCACGCCGAGGGACCGTACGAGGACGCCATCGTGCGCTGCACCCCGGCCCCCTGACCGTTCCTCCGAGCTGTTCCCGGTCCGTCCGATCGGCGTGCCGTGCGCATCGACCGGACCAGGTGAGCAGCCGGGGCCGACGCTGGACAGCGCCGACCGGCACCGGCCCTCACCGGCCCCCTGTGTCCGTCTGCGGGCGGCGCACCCGAGCACCGGGGCGAGAAGTCTTCTCGACCGGCCTGTCCTCCCCTGCCCTTCCCGTTCTTCAGTGCCCAACGGAGTCACGATGACGTCATCACAAGTCGCCCCCAACGTTCCGGCCAGGATCACGCTTGCCCCGATCGGCCTCGAAGAGCCCCTGGAACGGTTGGTGACCGCTGCTCAGGTCGCGCAGGTATGGGCCCTGGTTCTCGAAGCGCAGGTGTCCGTCGGCACGGTGGACCCGAGCGATGAGCACGCCATGCATACGGCGCAGGAGGAGGTCAGGGGGAACGCGCGGACGTACCGAAGCGTTCAACTTCCCTCGGTGATCCATCAGCTTGTCCTGATGGCAGGGGCGGCCGACCTCCTCCAGAGCTTGCATGAGGGGTCTGTGGAGTCCCCGGAGAGCGTTGCTTCTTTTCTGGGCGAGCTGATGCCGATTTTCGAAGAGCATGAGCAGCATGCCCGTGATCTCGCAGACAAGTACGGGAAGTTCTCCAAGGAGACGGAGGACCGGCTGGAAGTCCTGGCCGACCGGACGCATGCCGAGATCAAGAAGATCTCCGGGGGCGACGGCAGGATCGCCGCCAAGACAAAGGAACTGGAGGCGATGCAGGAAGAGGTGCGGAAGGACCTGGATGCCGTCATCTCCGCCTCGCACAAGGTGGGCAGCGGCGCACGGAAAATCCTCGACACCATCCTCGACATCTTCAAGGACGCCGCGAAGAAGAAGGGAGAGGGCGACGGCAAGAGCAAGAAGGAGGACAAGCCGTCCTCCGGTGAACCCGCCCCGGAAACCTCGGAGGATGTGCACGAGGGGATCGAAGACATCACGTCCGGTGCCGTTGGTGCGGCCCTCCAGAAGCTCCGCAGGGACCGCGCGAAGGTTGAAGCGCTCTACCGGGAGATCGCCGGTTTGAAGTCGGGCCTGGAGATGGCGAAGAAGATCGATTCAGAATGTGGTGCTTACGGGCGCAGCGTGCGTGGCGTGATGCGCCCGGCCCAGGAAATCGCAGATGCCTGGGCCCAAGTGGTCGCATCTTTTGCGGCGACGCTGGAGGAGCAGACGAAGAAGAACGATGGAGGCGCCTGGCTGGCCACTGAGATCAGCTGGAGCGTCATCAAGTGGAAATCCATCCAGGACCAGGCGGAGAGACTGCGCGCCACGGTCACCGGAAACTGAAAACTCGCTACTGGACGACTGGGAGAAAACTATGAGCGATGCACTTGCCGCTGCCCTGGAAAAGCAGGAGAAAATTGGGGGCGAGGTGGCCGCGCAAAGATCCCTGACCGCGCTCGTGCAAACACATGCTCTCAGTATCATGCAGCAGCCGAAGCCGGACTTCAGTCGCATCGACAACGAAAAGGTCCGGAGCTTTCAAGGTACGGTTCAGGGTGCGCTGAACAAGGCCGCGGACAATGCAGGAAAGTACCTCTGGACGGTACAGCCTGAGTCCATCGCACTCCTGGCGAAGGTCGAGAACTACTTCGTCACGCTGGGTGCTTTTTCGGAAACCCTCAAAGACGAGGAAGATCCGGATGCGATGGTGCAAATGCTGAGGTTCCTGCGTGAGCAGGCGGGCGAGTTCACGGATGAGACGAGGAGGGTCGCTTCCGGTACGGACAGGATGGTCACTGCCTTCAGCGACGACAAGCGGGGGTTCACTGAGTGCGCCGTGGAGATCAACACTCTGGTGAGCGGCGAGAATGGGATTCTGGAAGACTTGCGGAGAGATCTGGAGAATGTGAACGAAAAGATCACCGCCGCCTCCGTGGGGGCAGTGGTGAGCGGGAGTGCGATTCTGACGGGTGCGGCGTTCATCGTCATCGGATGCTGCACTTCGATCTTCACCGGCGGGCTGAGCCTCGGCGTGGCCATCGGCGGCGGTGTCCTGATCCTCGGTGGCCTCGCAGGAGGTATCGGCAGCGGGATCGCGCTAGCGAATCTCTATGACGAGAAGAAGGAGCTCCTCGCCAAGCAGGAACGGCTCGAAAGCGGGGTGAAGCTGCTGACGGCATGCAGCGCCGGACTGGCAGACCTCGGTGCCCAGGCAGGGGGAGTGGCCACCGCGCTGCAGAACACCGCCAACAGCTGGACGATCCTCAGGGAATCGCTGAACTCTGCCGCCGACAACATCGAGAAGGCCGGGAGGGCGCAGTCGGACTTCGTCCGAAAGAGCTTCTTGAGGACCATCGAGAGGTCCTTGCCTCGGAATCTTGAACAGCTGAGGAATACGCGAAACGCCCTCATCGGAATGAAGACGGTCTCCCAACCGAACACACACACCGGAGATCTCATCCGGTTCGAGCTGCAGAAGCCTCCCCGGCTGGCGCGATGACGGCGCTCTGAAACTCCACGCCCTGCGGCCCAGCACCTGTCTGATCATTGAGCGTTTTCAGCGGTGCCTCTCCAGGGGGAGGACGGCTTTGGTGATGACGGTCATGCGGTTCGGGTTGATGTGGGATCTGCGGCAGGTGCGGCGTGGGAGCGGATAGCCCCGCACAGCGCCATCGGTATGCCCGGTGCCGTGGTCTGGACGCCGGCTCAGGCCCTCGGCCACCTGCGCGGCACGAGCTTCGCCCGCCCGGACCTCTTCGGCGGCTGTCACGACCGCTTCGAAACCGAAGTCCTGGAGCTGCTGGAGCGCTACAGCGAGCGCGTCGGCCTCGTCCAGGACGAGATGTCCACCGTGCTGCCGGCCCGACGTCCGGAAGGCAAGGCGTGAGCGGCGGACGGCACACCATGCCGGTGGACGTGCACCTGCTCGCCGTCCGCGACGGAGATCGGGGCCCGGAAGTGCTGCTGTCCCGGCGGGCCGACGACGTGTACACGAGAGGTCTGGGGCACGCGCTCCCCGGAGTTCGTCCTGGATGGCGCCGGGGCGCAGGAGTTCACCGTGGGCAAGCCTCTGCCGACCGGCTTCTACGTGGTCGACACGGAGCGGTCGGACGACGGCTCGTTCATGGGGGAGTCCGTGGACGACAGGCCGGGCCTCGACCTGCTCGCCCACACGAGGCTGAAGGACTTCCGGGGCCGGACTCCGAGGGGGGCGGGAGGGCCCCGCGCTGGGGTGGCCGAAGGCGCGTGGTCCCTGGAGGCCCTGCCCGTGTAGGCGTACGGAACAGGGCGTGCCCCGGCCGGAGACCTCCGGCCTGGGCACGCGGGATTCGCCTGCCAGGATCAGGCGGCGGGCGTCAGGAAGTGACAGTTGGCGGAGACGGGGTTTTTGTTGGTCGTCGCGTCGGCCGTCCGGACCCGCCAGCCGTAGCTGTGGCCGGGGGTGAGCGTGGGGACGGTGAGGGAGACGGTGCCCTGGCCCTTGACCGTGGAGCTCTTCGAGCCCGGCGTGCCCAGGCTCAGGATCTGGGTCGAGGTGGTGTTGTCCCACAGGGAGAACTCGGCCCACACGTCCTTGGACGGGTCGGGGTGCCGGACCGTCGCGGTGAGTGTCGGCGTGCGCGTGGCGGCGGTGCCGAAGGCGTTCCCGTACAGGTCGCCGTGCTGGTGGCATCCTTGGGAGTTCATGCCTTCGGCGACGGGCATCGCGACGCTCTTGTCGGTCGGGGCCGTCATGGTCCCGGAGTACGAGGCGACCTGGTCGTCGCGCAGGGCGTAGGAGAAGGCCTCGGCCCGCTGGAGGTGGCCCTTGAAGCCGGCGTTGCGCACGCCGCTGACGAGGTCTCGGCCGACGACGAAGGGGCCCGTCGCGGACCACCTGGCGGTGTGCGTGGTCTCGGCCTTCTTCGTGCCGTCGACGAAGAGGCTCACCTTGCCGGTGGAGGCGTCGTACACGCCGGTGAGCCTGGTCCACCGGCCCTTGACCGCGCCGGGCGCGACGGCCTGGTCGATGTTCCAGCCGTCGGCGTCGGCCCTCGGCAGGCCGAAGCGCCAGGAGTTGTCGCCCGCGTTGTAGAAGAGGATCATGCCGCTGACCCGGGTGCCGTCCTGGGACACGACGGCGGCCGTGTCCGCGTCGGCGTCGAGTTTGGCCCAGGCGGAGACGGTGAAGCTGTGGGTGGTGTCGATCGCGGGAGCGCGGGCGACGACGGCCTCGTCCACCCGGCCGTCCATGTACAGCGCGCCACCGTGCTCGGCCGCCCGCCAGTCGCTCGTACCGTCACTGCTCGCGCCGTTCAGCTCGGCCGTCGGGCCGCTCGTCGCGGTGGCGCTGCCGTCGAGCTTCCAGGAGACGACAGGGCCTCCCTCGGTGTAGCCGTAGACGGGAGTGTGGTCGGAGTAGGCGTCGTCGTCGGGCCTGCAGTTCCTCTTGACCAGGTGACACTCCGGCTGGGTCGTGACCAGGTAGTCCGTGCGGTCGCCGAACTCCGTCCGCGAGTCGCAGCCGGTGAAGCCGTCGGTCGAGAACAGGTAGTCGATCTTGGACGAGGTCATGGTGTACGACGTGTACCCGCCGTCGGCCCGCTTGACCTCGTTGTCCCGGGTGAGCTTCGTGTGCTCGTTGACGGCGTCGCCGGGAAAGTACGCCCGCTGGTCGCACTCCGCCATCAGGTCGTAGAGCGGCTTGAGCGTGGTCTGGTTGCTGGTGTTGAAGTCACCGCCCAGGACCACGGACGGGAACTGCTTCACGACCCGCTCGACGATGTCGAGCTGCTTCTGGTAGTAGATCGCGGCCGTCCCCGACGAGATCGGGACCTCCCAGTGCGGCTCCTTCTTCTCCTTCGTCGTGTCGGAGTGGAAGTTGGAGATGTGCGTGCTGCACAGGTGGCTTTCCCAGCCCTCCACCTCGGCACAGAGGATGGTGCCGCTGTTCATGGAGAGGCCGGTGCCGACCGGAGTCCCGAAGTCGTCCTCCGACCGCCAGGTGATCCTTCCCTTGACGGCGATGGCGTTGCTCAGTGTGCCGGTCAGGTGATCGCCACGGCAGTCCGATCCCTCGGAGTCGAGGAGTTCGGGATCCCTACGCTCGGGCTCCACCCCGTGCGGGTCGTCGGGCCGGGTCACACCTGCGGAGGCGAAGCTCCACTCGCCCGCCGGAAGGAGCTTCCTGAGTTCGTCGAGGTGGCTCGTTCCGGTGGCGTCGCCCGGTGTCCTGCCGACGCAGACCTCCTGGAGCAGCACGGCGTTGAGCTTGCGCTCGTTGATGAGCCGGACGACGCCTTCCATCTTCCTGCGCGGACCGGACCCGTCGGGAATCGAAAAACCGTCCTTGTCGTACCGTCCGGTGGCGGCGCCGTTCCGCCAGGGGCAGTACCCGGCATCCGAGGCGGTCCCACCGCCTGCCTCCCCGCACATGTTCCAGGTCGCCGCGCGCACCGACTCGCGGGTGTAGCCGGTCGCTGTCGGATCCCCGGGGACGAGGGCCGTGGCGGGTGTGGCCTGGCCCCCGAGGAGCAGGACGACGGCCAGAGCGGGCGCCCACGCGTGCAGCCATCGGGCCGCGAATCTTCTCATATCAGCTCACAAGCGGACGTAGGGGTCTCCGCGTCCCCCCGCCCTGAAGGCCAGGACGGCCCCAGGACTATAAGGAACCCGCTCCTGGACGGATCCCTCCGCCCTCGCGTCCGCGTCCACCACCATCGTGCGGGCCCGGAAGAGTCGGCCTTGCCGCTGGGGGGCGCTGGATACGGCCGTTCAGGGCCAGTTGGCGCGGGACCTTGTAGCCGGCAAGGCGTCACCTTGCACCTCCCGCCCTCGGGCCCGGAGGCGTGGGGGCGGCAGGGACGCACGCCCGGGCGCCACGTCGGCACGAGCCGACTGCGACGAGCGGGTCGGCGGGCGGTGCCGGGCGGAATCGGTGCCCAGGTCGACGGCCCGTCAGCGCGCAGGGCTGTCCGGAGCGGGCCGGCCGGCGGTCCTCGCACCGTCAGGGCGATCTCGTCGGAGGTCGTCGGCGTCAGGTCGGCCCGGGGCTACTCGGGGGATGCGTAGACGGAAGCATGCTCCGGCCTCCGAGGGGACCAGGGCGAGGCTGCCCCGGTGGCGGTGGGCGAGTTCGCGGGCGATCGGGAGACCGAGGCCGGTGCCTCCGTGGCCCCGGGCCCGGGCTTCGTCCAACCGGACGAAACGTTCGAAGATCCGCTCGGACTCCTCGGCGGGGATGCCCGGGCCGTCGTCGTGGACGGACAGTTCGACGTGTTCGGGCTGGTTCCGGACGGTGACCCGGACGCGGCTTGTGGCGTGGCGGGCGGCGTTGTCGATGAGATTGCGCAGGAGTCGTTCGTGGTCGCCGGGACTGCCGTGCACGTATGCGGGAGCGGTGGTGTGGGCCGTGAGGGTCACCGGCCCGTCCGGTGGGACGCCCTGCTCGACGAGGCGGCGGGCCAGGGCGGCCAGGTCGATGGAACCGCTGTCCATCGCGGGCGTGGGGGCGTCGAGGCGGGCGAGGAGCAGCAGATCCTCGGCGAGGTTCTGAAGGCGTCGGGTCTGCCGCGCCGCGGTGTCGACCGCGGCGGGCCAGTCGGTGCGTTCGGGGTAGGCGAGCGCTACTTCCAGGCTGGTCAGCAGGGCGGTGAGGGGGCTGCGGAGTTCGTGTGCGGCGTCCGCGACGAAGCGTCTCTGTTGGGCTGCTGCCTCGTCGAGGCGTTGCAGGGTGGTGTTGATGGTGGTGGCCAGGGCGGTGATCTCGTGTCCTGTGGCGGGTACGGTGACTCGCTCTCTCGGGTCACCGGCGGTGACCGAGGCGGTGGCTGTGCGGATCGCTTCGACCGGCCGCAGGGCGATGCGTACGGTGAAATAGGTGACGGCGGAGATCAGCAGCAGGCCGGCGAGTCCGGCTCGCAGCAGCAGGAATCCGATGTTGGCGGTGATCGCCTCGGCGGTGTGGGGGAGCACCACCACGTAGACCCGCATGGTGGCGTCCGGGGAAAGGCCCAGGCCGGCTCGCTGCTCCCGGGTCAGTTCACCGGCCCAGACGTCGGTGGTGAGAACGGGGTAGGTCCCGCCGCCCAGGTCGAAGCCGCGGACGGCGTCGCTGCGCTCCGGGACGCGCAGTTCGTAGCTCACATAGCCGAAGCCCGCATCGGGATCATCGATGGGCGTGGAGGAGGCGGGTGGTTCGGGAAACACATGGCGGCTGCCGGGAGGAAAGGCGTTCATCCCTCCGCCGGACGCGACGGGGGCGCTGCGTCCGGTGGCGACCACCTCGTACGGCACGGCGCTCCTCGGGCTGGGGATCACTCCTTGCCGTAGCTGGTCGGCGAGCGCCAGCAGCGGGGCCTGGGCCTGGTCCTGGGCGATCTGGGCGCTTTGGCGGTAGACGTCGTGGTGCAGCCACCAGCCGATGCCGAGCAGGACGACTGCGGCGGTCAAGGCGACGGTCACGGCGGTACGGGCGCGTACGGACCGGGGCCACCAACGCCGTCGCGACTCAGCCGCGTTCACGGTCGTCAACCAGCCGGTAGCCGATGCCTCGCACGGTCTGCAGGGAGTGCCGATGGAACGGGGCGTCCACCTTCTTGCGCAGAACGCTGACACGCGCCTCCACCAGATTCGGGTCCAGGGCGTCATCGGGCCACGCGTGGTAGAGCAGATCCGCCTTGGAAACAGCCTGCCCCGCCCGCCGGGCCAGCAGTTCCAGTACGGCGAACTCCCGGGTGGTGAGGTCCACCCGGGCGCCCGCCCGACGGCAGACCCGGGCGGCGACGTCCAGCGAGAGGTCCCCGACGGCGAGGACAGGTGGGGCGACGGCCGCGGCACGTCGGACCAGGGCCCGGAGCCGCGCGAGGAGCACCAGGTAGGAGAAGGGCTTGGCCAGGTAGTCGTCGGCGCCCGTGTCCAATGCCTCCGTCTGGTCCCACTCCCCGTTCTTGGCGGTGAGCACCAGGATCGGAGTCGCGTTGCTCTCGCGGCGCAGCTGGGCACAGACCTTGTAGCCGTTGAGGCCGGGCAGCATCAAGTCCAGGACGACGGCGGCGTACTCACCTGTCCTGGCCATCCACAGCCCCTGCCGCCCGTCGTGGGCGAGATCGACGCTGTACCCCTCGGCCGTCAGACCGGTGTGCAGGGTGCGGGCGAGATCCACCTCGTCTTCGACCACCAGGATGCGCATGCTTCGTAGCCTCGCACGGGGCCCGGAGCCGTTCCTGATCGACCGGTCAGGTTGGGTCAGCAGCCGGTCAAGCGGGCCGGGCACGCTGGCGATGTCCACGCCGCCTGAAAGGCCCTTCCGACGATGTCGCTCGCTGTACGCGCGCCCGCCCCCGCCCCCGCTCCCGCCGCCGGGCTCCCGGGTCAGCCGCCCACTGCCCGGCTGCCCTCCGTCTCGGTGAGGGCCCTGACCGTCGTCGCTCCCGCCTCGCTGTCCCTTGCCCTGGGAATGTGGGGCATCCGCAGACAGAACACGATGTGGGGGGACGAGGCCGTCACCTACCGGCTCGCGCAACGCGAGTGGTACCAGCTGTGGGAGACGGTGCAGCAGGTCGATCTCGTCCACGCTCTGTACTACGCGGTGATGCACCTCGTCTTCGACGTGTTCGGCGCCGAGCTGCTTTCCCTGCGGCTGCCGTCCGTACTGGCCATGGCCGCTGCGACGGGTGGAGTGGGTCTTCTCGGCTTGCGCCTGGCGGGACCTCGTGCCGGAGCGACGGCTGGGCTTGTATTCGCCCTCCTCCCTCAGGTGCAGAAGTACGCCCAGGAGGGCCGGTCCTACGCCGTGGTCTGCGCACTGGTCACCTGGGCGACCTGCGCCCTCGTGATCAGCTCGTCACGGCGCGGCCGTTGGCGGTGGACCGTGTACGGCTTCGCCATGCTTCTGGCCTGCCTGCTCCACGAGTTCGCGGTTCTGGCCCTTGTCGCACACGGTGTCACGGTGATCGTCTCGCGCCCTCCGAAGGCTGTGCTGAGGGCGTGGAGCGTCACCGCCGGCGGCGTGGTGGCAGCGCTTTTGCCGCTGGCGATCGTCAGCGCGGGCCAGTCGGAGCAGGTGTCCTGGATCGGCGGGCCGGTGCGCCCCTACCCCTGGCTGACTGCGGTGGTGGTCGGGCTGGTGTGCACACGAGCGCCCCTGCGGAGCCGAGGGGCTGTCCGGCTGACCGTACTGGCTGTTCCGCTTCTTGTGCTTCCGGGCGCTCTGCTGCTGATTGTCTCCCTCGCCAAGCCGATCTTCGTGGACCGGTACGTCCTCTTCGGCGACATCGGGCTCGCCCTTCTGCTGGGCGCCTTCCTGGAGTACGTCCACAGGCTGCCGCGATACTCCTGGACCGTGTACGTCGCGGTGCCCGCGGCCCTGGTAGCGCTCGCGCCGCTGAGCAGCTCGCTGAGGACGCCCCAGAGCCGGAGTAACGACGCCTCAGCCATCGGCGCCGCCGTCCGCACGGCAGGCCACGCCGGCGACGGACTGCTCTACCTCTCCGGTCAGCACCGGACGCTGACCGCCGCCGATCCCGACGACACACGCCTCCTGGTGGATATCGCCCTGGCGCGAGACCCCGTGGCATCGAACACCCTCGCGGGTGTCGAGCACCCTGCCCCTGAGATCGCCGCCCGTATGAAGCGGTTCGACCGGATCGTCGTCGTGAGGGCAGCAGGCACGTACGCACCGGGGGACCCGCGAGAAGAAGCGAAAAGGGATACCCTGCGACGCCACTTCCGCGCGCACACGACGAGTGAGGTCAACGGCGCGAGAGTGACGCTCTACACCCGAATACACCCGAAATACGGCTCCCACGCTTCGTACCGGACATCAGACGGGCAGCACAGAAGCGCTGCGGGCAGGTCGTAGGCGCGGCCCGGCAGGGCGGGTGAAAGCCACACCGGTCGGCCGCCGGGATCGGTGACCACCTGCACGTTCACCCCGTGGCGCCGGTGTTTGCGGGAGTAGCCGGCCCGGCCGTCGCCGACTCGGTCGCACTCGGCGGGGGCGCCGTCGAGCAGGACGAAGCCGGGTTGGTGTCCGCGCAGCGTCTTGAGCGGATCCGGCGAACGTTCGGCGAGCGGATCGACGACCGCGCCGGGGTAGGCGGGAGCGGTGGACTCGCTGATTCCGAACCCGGCGGCGATCCTCGCGAGTGCGGTGTGCTCGCGCAGGTACACCCGTGCCACCAACGCGCTCTGGAAGGGGCGGAGTTTGCGGCGTCGGTCGCCCTGGCGGGTGACGGTCGGCATGGCGACCCACTCGACGAGTGCGTGCGGCAGGATGGACGACCAGCGAGGCCCCCGAGCAACCTGATGGAGACGTCGGACATTTCCATCAACAGGCCGGGGACCTCGCTCGTTGTGCTTCACGGTCATCACCCGACCGGTAGTCGACTCGAAGAAGCTCAGTGAAGAGACGCCTGGCGACACAGTTGGCAGGGGCGGTGCGGACTCTGGCAAGGTCAGCGCACATGGACTGCACCTTCTGCCATCTGATCCGGGACGATGACGCGCGGTGGGTGGCGCGAGGACCCGTGGCCAGTGCGTTCGCTCCGCTGAATCCCCTCGCGCCAGGTCACACGCTGGTGGTTCCCACGGCCCACTGGGCGGATATCTTCGATATTCCTCCGGAGGACTTGGCGCACACGATGGCACTGGTCCAGCAGGTTGCCGCGATGATGCGGACCGCGTTGCAGGCTGGAGGCGTCAACGTCCTGAATGCCAGTGGGCCCGGATCTGAGCAGTCAGTACCCCATCTGCACTTCCACGTAATCCCGCGCTGGGCGGACGACGCTTTCTCCACCTGGCCCACCCAGCGATCCCGTCACCAGATCGCCGATGATCCTGTCGCCCGGCTCGCCGACGCCCTGGCTGCCGCTCCCACGCGGTGACCCATCACGGAAGCCGTGTCAGAACCCGAGGTCCCCGAAGGGCCCGGCTACGCGCTGCGCCTGCCGCGCGACCCCGTGGACGTCCACCGCTTCGAGGACGCCCTGGCCCGCGCCCGGCATACATCTGAGGCGCTGACCGATCTCGGCGCCGCCCTCGCGGCCTGGCGCGGCCCCGCCTACGCCGACGTGACCGGCTCCGCGGGGGCCCAGCGCGAACGGACCCGCGGGAGGAACTGAGGCTGGAGACGGAGATTCTCCGCGGAACCACGACGCTCCAGCCTTCACGTACCGTCTGGACCTCAGGCGTACGACTCGGCCCGCGCGCCCCCGTGGGACTGGCCCGCACCCTGGCCTTGGCGGGGGCCGGCGAACCTCTGGCTCAGATCACTAGGGCGTGTTTCGAAAGTCCCGCCTGCTCGGCGACGCCCGGCACGCACGCTCGCGGCGTTGTCGGGACCGCCCCGATACATCCGGTATCGGGGCGGCCCTCCGCCTTGCGATCGCACGCACCGGACGCCGCCGAGCCCGCCCTCCGGGCGGACGACGCTCCTTCCGAAACACGCCCTAGCTGTATTGACCCGCA
>NZ_LIVT01000007.1 GCF_001905905.1 Streptomyces sp. CB02366 | reverse complement strand
CCGCGATCTGCAACGCCTGCTCCACCGCGTACTCGTCCAGCTCCGAGAGCAGACCATCGACATCCTCACGGTCCACCGTCAGATCATCGGCGAAACGCCGGTCACCGGACGCGTCGGGCACATACTTCACACAGACAACGATCCTCAAGCTCACGCCGGCTCTCCTACTGCATCGTCTTTTCGGGGCTGCCTTGTCGCACGCAGCACAGGCGCCTTGTCGGGCCGGATCCGGTCAGGGCGACCGAGGCTCCGAGCCCGATATTACTCGCCAGTACATCTAGTGTCTTACCCCTGGGCAAGCGGTGCGCACTGTGACCTTGCCGACGCGGCGGGCCGGTGCGTGCGGACCTCAGTCTCGCAGAGCCGCGAAGCGTCCCTGGTGATAGACGAGCGGGCGGCCCGGCCCGGAGTGCGAGCCCGCCACGGCCTCGGCGATGACGATGCGGTGGTCGCCCGCCGGAACGCGGCTCACCACGCGGCAGACCAGCCAGGCGGAGACGTCGGCGAGCAGCGGAACGCCTTCGGGGCCGCTGCTCCAATCGGTCGAGGGACCGAAGCGGTCGGCCCCGCTGCGGGCGAAGGTCGCGGCCAGTTCGCGCTGGTGCTCGCCGAGGATGTGGACCCCGACGTGTTCGGCCCCGGACAGCACCGGCCAGCTGGAGGACGACGTGCCGACGCCGAAGGAGACCAGCGGGGGCTCGGCGGCCACGGAGGTCAGCGAGGTGGCGGTGAAGCCGACCGGGCGATCCCCCGCCGCGGTGATCACGGCGACGCCGGCGGCGTGGCGGCGGAAGACGGAGCGGAGGAGTTCGGGGGTCGCGGTCGCCGAGGCGGAGGCGAGATTCGGTGTCGCCGTCATGGAGGTGTCCTTCTGCGAAAGGGGCGTACGGGTCCGTGGGGGCTCAGCCACCCGGACAACGCGCGCTCGCACAGCGTGCGAGGTCCACATGGACCCGGCCGTGGAGAAGGAGTTCTGACCGCATAACGTCAGACTGACGATGTGCGGCGGGCCCGGTCAAGGGCGTTCCGGGATGTGGGAGATGCGTCACGGCCCGTCATACGGCGTGGCCCAGCGCCGCGACGACGTCGACCGTACGGGGCCGGCCGGACGCCCGGCGGACCACCTCGCCCCCGGCGTCGAGCACCAGGACGGTCGGCGTGCTCGTGATGCCGAGCTGCCGCACCAGGGCGAGATGGGACTCGGCGTCGATCTCGACGTGGGCGACGCCCTCGACCATCCCGGCCACCTCGTCGAGCGTGCGGCGGGTGGCCCGGCAGGGCTGGCAGAAGGCGCTGGAGAACTGGACGAGGGTCGCCCGTTCCCCGAGTTCCGCGCCGAGTTGGGCTGCGTCGAGCCGCTGCCGATGTGTCCGGCCGTCCACCTGGCGCCTCCTGATCAGAGCTCTTCACCACGGGTCAGCACCGGCGGCCGTCCCCGCATTCCCGCAGTTCCCGGTGGATACGCACGTGACGAGAATCTCGCGTCCCACGTCCGCCGGGACTGGCCACCGGCCCGCGCATGGGGCACCATCGCCACAATGCCGAAAACCTACGGCTGCGTAACTTCCGCGGGGAGAACCCTCCCCAGGCACTGAATGAAGGGTCTTCCCCAGATGGCAGAACTCGTCTATCGACCGGTCATCGGCGCCGCTCTCACTCTGTTCAAGGCGCTCGACCTGAAGATCGACACTCAGGGTTCGGAGCACATCCCGAAGACCGGTGGTGCGGTGCTGGTCAGCAATCACATCAGCTATCTCGACTTCATCTTCACCGGGCTCGGCGCCCTTCCGCAGAAGCGGCTCGTCCGGTTCATGGCGAAGGAGTCGGTCTTCCGGCACAAGATCTCCGGTCCGCTGATGCGGGGCATGAAGCACATCCCCGTGGATCGCAAGCAGGGTGAGGACGCGTACGCGCACGCGCTCCGGTCGCTGCGCTCCGGCGAGATCGTCGGGGTCTTCCCGGAGGCCACCATCTCGCAGTCCTTCACGCTGAAGAGCTTCAAGTCGGGTGCGGCGCGTCTGGCCCAGGAGGCCGGGGTTCCGCTGATCCCGATGGCGCTCTGGGGTACGCAGCGGATCTGGACGAAGGGCCGGCCGCGCAACTTCAAGCGCAGCCACATCCCGGTCACGATCCGCGTCGGCGAGCCCGTGGAGGCGCCCGCCGACCAGTACGCGGGCGCCATCACCCGGCGGCTGCGGGAGCGGGTGCAGGAGCTGCTGGAGGCGGCGCAGCGGGCCTACCCGGTACGCCCGAAGGACGCCGGCGACACCTGGTGGGTGCCGGCCCATCTCGGCGGTACGGCCCCAACCCCCGCCGAGGCGCGCGAGCTGGGCTGACCGCCGCCCCGCCGCGGAGCCGCCTCCCGTCTCACCTCGGGGCGTGGACGGTGATCCGCGCCCCGGGGCTCAGCTGTTCCACATGGGCGGCGAGTTCGGCGCCGGCGGCGTCGAGCTCGCCGTTCGTCATGGGCGGGAGGCCCTCCAGCAGGAACAGGGCGCTGACGGACTCATCGGTGAGCCGGGTGCGGACGCCCTGGCGCCAGTTCCAGCGGCGGCAGGTGACGCCCTCGTCGTCGCACCAGACGACTTCGCCGGGCTCGGGGCGCTCCACCGTCTCCTCGCCGCCGGCGACGGTGGGGAACGGTTCGTCGCCCCTCGCGCGGATCAGCCGCATCCCGCCCTTGACGCGGTCGGCGTCCTCGCCGCCGACCGGGACGAGATGGGCGACGCTGATCGCGTTGTAGGCGTCGACCAGCAGGTTGACGCGGGGCAGCCCGTCGCCGGTGAGGGCGCGGCGGGCGAGCGCCTCGGCCGAGTTGCGGGTGCGGGAGGGCTTGGCGCCGAACGCCGTGTAGGCGGCGCGCCAGGCCGCCATGTGCGGGTCCTCGTGCGGGGCGCGGCCGTTCAGCCGGTCGGCGAGTCGGCGGGCGGCGTCGTCCAGGAGGGCGGAGCTGCGCGCGTCGCTGGGGCCGTTGCGGAGTCCGTGCGCTTCGACGGCGAGGCGGGTGAAGCCCGGTGCGATCGCGCGCACCTGGTCGGACACGGTGAGGGTGAGGGTCATCGTCTGCCTTACTGCGTTGCGGCGCGGCGGCCGTGCCGGTGCGGTGGACCCGGGCGGTGGCGGGGACGGGGGCCCGGAGGCGCGCGGGCCCACGGGCGTGCGGGTTCAGAGGCCCGTGGGGAGGTTCCGCCAGAGTTCCGAGCGGTCCCGGGCGCTCTTCAGCACCCGGAGGAGCACCGCGGGTGGTGCAGCATAGACTACCGGATAGTCGACTTCGTTGAACTCTTCGCGGACCACCCACGCCAATCGCTCCCCCTCCGGGGAGAACTGCGCGTCGACGCCCGGCTTGTTGCCCCGCGGGTCCACCCGGGCCCAGCGCCCGGCCTCGGGGAGTCGCAGCGCCACCAGGCCGTGGAGCATCGGACCGGTTCCGTCGTCGTCGGCGAGCCGCTGGTAGCAGAGGCCCGCCGGGATGCCGCGGGCGCGCAGCAGAGCCGTGAGGGCGATGGACTTCGCGTGGCAGAGGCCGGTACGGGCGGCGAGCACGTCGGAGGCGCGCCAGGGGGCGCGCCCGTCTCCGGAGTCGGCGGAGTGCGCGATGGCGTCGCGGACGAACTCGAAGGCGGCCCGCGCGTATGCGTATGCGCCGTCGGTGTCGAGCGCGAGGCGCGCCGCCGCGGCCTCGACGCGCGGGTGATGGTGGTCGACGGCCTCGTCGGAGGCCAGGTACGGCCCGAGGTCCGCGTATTGCTGCGTCATTTCCATGACGGCAGAGCGTACGAAGCGGCCGACCGGGAGTCTATCGATTTCCGGTCGGCCGCATAATCATGCCACGTGGGCGCTACCGCGCCATCTCTTCCTTGAGCGCCTGGAGGAAGGCGTCGACGTCGTCCTCACGGGTGTCGAACGCACACATCCAGCGGACGTCCCCGGCCGCCTCGTCCCAGAAGTAGAAGCGGAAGCGCCGCTGGAGCCGCTCGCTGACCGCGTGCGGCAGCCGGGCGAAGACGGCGTTGGCCTGGACCGGGTAGAGGATCTCCACCCCGTCGATCGCCCGGACGCCCTCGGCGAGCCGCTGCGCCATGGCGTTGGCGTGCCGGGCGTTGCGCAGCCACAGGTCCTTGGCGAGCAGCGCCTCCAACTGGACGGAGACGAAACGCATCTTGGAGGCGAGCTGCATGGAGAGCTTGCGCAGGTGCTTCATCGCCCGCACGGCGTCCGGGTTGAGCACGACGACGGCCTCGCCGAACAGCGCGCCGTTCTTCGTGCCGCCGAAGGACAGCACGTCCACCCCGACCGTGTTGGTGAACGTCCGCATCGGCACGTCCAGGGAGGCGGCCGCGTTGGCTATCCGGGCTCCGTCGAGGTGGACCTTCATGCCGCGCTCATGGGCGTGGTCGCAGATGACCCGGATCTCGTCGGGGGTGTAGACGGTGCCCAGCTCGGTGTTCTGGGTGATCGATACGACCTGGGGCATGGCCCGGTGCTCGTCGTCCCAGCCGAACGCCTGCCGGTCGATCAGCTCGGGGGTGAGCTTGCCGTCCGGGGTGGGCACGGTGAGGAGCTTCAGTCCGCCCATCCGCTCGGGCGCGCCGCCCTCGTCCACGTTGATGTGCGCGGACTCGGCGCAGATCACGGCGCCCCAGCGGTCGGTGAGCGCCTGGAGGGCGACCACGTTGGCCCCGGTGCCGTTGAAGACCGGGAACGCCTCGGCGGTGGGGCCGAAGTGACTGTGCATGACCCGCTGGAGGTGGTCGGTGTAGTCGTCCTCGCCGTAGGCGACCTGGTGGCCGCCGTTGGCGAGGGCGATGGCCGCGAGGACCTCGGGGTGCGCGCCGGCGTAGTTGTCGCTGGCGAAGCCGCGTACCTGCGGATCGTGGTGCCGTCGCGCGTCGGTCCTCACGGTTGCGGAGTCAGCCACAGGCGCTTTCCGTTCACTTCGGGGGCGGGTCGGTCCCAGACGGCGGCGATGGCCTCGGCCAGCTCCGTGACGTCGGTGAAACCCGCGAACTTCGCGTTCGGGCGTTCGGCGCGCATGGCGTCGTTCACCAGCGCCTTGACCACCAGGATCGCGGCCGCGGTACGCGGTCCGTCCTCGCCCCCCGCCTTGCGGAAGGCGTCGCCGAGGGCGAGGGTCCACGCCTCGGCCGCGGCCTTGGCGGCGGAGTAGGCGGCGTTGCCGGCGGTGGGCTTGCTGGCCCCGGCGGCGCTGATCAGGAGGTAGCGGCCGCGGTCGCTGCGCTCCAGGGCCTCCTGGAAGGCCAGCGAGGTCGACTGGACGGTGCGGATGAG
The DNA here is from genome assembly GCF_001905905.1 of Streptomyces sp. CB02366. GTDB lineage: Bacteria > Actinomycetota > Actinomycetes > Streptomycetales > Streptomycetaceae > Streptomyces. The sequence goes on along the minus strand of NZ_LIVT01000007.1, from coordinate 267,417 downwards.
CAGCTTCTCCAGGGCGTCCCAGTCGGAGAGCGCCGTCTCCTGGAACGACGGGCTGCCGCGCCAGCCGCCGACGAGGTGGACCAGGCCGTCGATGCGGCCGAACTCCGCCTCGGTGCGCTTGGCCCAGTCCCGGGCGGCGTCGAGATCGAGCAGGTCGACGGTCTCGCCGGTGACGGTCGCGCCCCCGTGGGCGTACCGCGCGGCGTCCACCGCTTCGGCGAGCCGTTCGGGGTTCGCGTCGCAGCCGACGACCGTCGCGCCCGCTTCGGCGAGTCGCAGCAGCGTCGCGCGTCCGGCGGGGCCGGCCGCCCCGGCGACCGCGACGACGGCCCCTTCGAGCGCACCCGTCCCCTCGCCCGTACCGTTTCCGTTCATGGCCACCGCCTCCTCGGGAGAATGGTTCACGCGGCTGCCCGCTCGTCGTTCGCCGCGGTGATTCCCTTGGCAGAGGCAATCACGTGCTTCAGCTTCTTGGCGAGCGCCTCATAGAACATGCTCAGGGGAAACTCGTCCGGAAGCACGTCGTCGACGAGCTTGCGAGGAGGAAGTGTGAGGTCGAGGGCGTCGGGGCCCTTGGCCCAGCGCGATCCCGGGTGCGGGGCGAGGTAGGTGGAGACGAGGTCGTAGGCGGCGAACCAGTGGACCAGCTTGGGGCGGTCGATGCCGTCGCGGTAGAGCTGCTCGATCTCGCCGCAGAGCTGGTTGGTGACCTCCGGGGCCCGGTCCCAGTCGATCTTCAGCGTGTTGTCGGTCCAGCGGACGACGTCGTGCTTATGGAGATACGCGAAGAGCAGCTGGCCGCCGAGGCCGTCGTAGTTGCGGACGCGCTCACCCGAGACGGGGAAGCGGAACATCCGGTCGAAGAGCACCGCGTACTGCACGTCACGGCCGTGGGCGTTGCCCTCGGCCTCCAGTTTCACGGCCTCCTTGAAGGCGGTGAGGTCGCAGCGGAGCTCCTCCAGGCCGTACATCCAGAACGGCTGGCGCTGCTTGATCATGAACGGGTCGAACGGCAGGTCGCCGTGGCTGTGGGTGCGGTCGTGGACCATGTCCCACAGGACGAACGCCTGCTCGCAGCGCCGCTGGTCGCCGATCATCTCTCGGATGTCGTCGGGCAGCTCCAGGCCGAGCAGGTCCACGGCCGCCTCGGTGACGCGGCGGAAGCGGGCGGCCTCGCGGTCGCAGAAGATGCCTCCCCAGGTGAACCGCTCGGGGGCCTCGCGCACGGCGATGGTCTCCGGGAAGAGCACCGCGGAGTGGGTGTCGTAGCCGGAGGTGAAGTCCTCGAAGGCGATGCCGCAGAAGAGCGGGTTGTCGTAGCGGGTGGCCTCCAGCTCGGCGAGCCAATCGGGCCAGACCATCGTGAGGACGACCGCTTCGAGGTTGCGGTCGGGGTTGCCGTTCTGCGTGTACATCGCGAAGACGACGAGGTGCTGGAGTCCGTCGATCCGGTTCCGCGCGGGCTGGAAGGCGAGCAGCGAGTCCAGGAAGTCCGGGACGCGGAAGCCGTCGGCGGCCCAGCGGCGCAGGTCGGCGACGAGCGCACGGTGGTAGGCGGCGTCGTGCGGAAGGAGCGGGGACAGCTCCTCGACCGCACCGATCACCCGGGCGAGGGTCTTCTCGACGGCGGCCGGGGACGGAGCGTCTTCGGCGTCGAAGTCGATGGACCCGTCCTTGGACTGCCAGGGGCGGATCTCCTCGACGGCATCCTTGAGCACGGGCCAGGCAGGGTGCTCGACCACCCGCTGAGCCGTAGCTATCGTGCCGTCGGCGGCATCGTGCACAAGAATTTCCGTCATAACACTTCCTCCACGGGAGAACCTCGCGTGGGACTCACCGTAGCCTCGCGGGACTCCCGTCGACAAGTGCAGCCCTGGAAATCATCCTGCCCACCCCCATGGTCACCGCTGTTTTTCCTGTCGTGTCCCGGGCGGCCCCGCAGTTCCCGCAGGACCGCCCGTGGCGGAGCCAACCGGCCCGCACGGTGGGGGACATCGCGGCCCGCTGCCACTACCCTTCGCGGTGCCGTATCGCCGTACCTCAGCGCGGGCAGGAGCAGTTGACGGGAAACCGCCGACGGAAACGAGGTCGCCTTGTCATTTCTCACCCTGGGCCATCGCGGAGTGATGGGCGTCGAGCCCGAGAACACGCTGCGCTCCTTCGTCCGCGCCGAGGCGTGCGGGATGGACGCCGTCGAGCTGGACCTCCACCTCAGCAAGGACGGCGCGCTCGTCGTGATGCACGACGCCGACGTGGACCGCACCACGGACGGGACCGGGCCGATCGCGGGCATGACCCTGGCGGAACTCCGCGAGCTGGACGCCGGCCGGGGCGAGCGGATCCCCGTCTTCGAGGAGGTGCTGGAAGCCGTCGCCTCCCCGCTCCAGGCGGAGATCAAGGACGTGGCGGCGGCCCGCGCGCTGGCGGACGTGATCCGGGAGCGCGACCTCGTCGGCCGGGTGGAGGTCTCCTCGTTCCACGACGAGGCCGTGGTGGAGATCTCCCGGCTGGTACCGGGGGTGCGCACGGTCCTGATCGCCAGCCGCTGGGGGGCGGACGTGGTGGACCGGGCGAAGGCGGCGGGCGCGGCGACGCTCGCGCTGAACATCCGCCGCCTCACCCTGGAGGTGGTCGAGCAGGCGCACGCGGAGAGCGTGAAGGTGATCGGCTGGGTGGTGAACACCCAGGACCAGCTGCGGCTCGCGCGGGCGCTGGGCCTGGACGGCGCGACGACCGACTTCCCCGAGATCCGCCGCACCGGACGCTTCACGGCCTGAGGCCCCGGGCCGGCTCCCGTCCGGGGCGGTCAGGGCGGGAGGGGCCGAGTGCTCCCACGGGCCCGGTGAGCCGCCCCGGCCGCCCGGAGGGGGCCGCCGTCAGATGTCCTTGACGAGCAGTTCGAAGGCCAGGTCGTCGCGCTGCGGGACGCCGAAGCGCTCGTCGCCGTACGGGAAGGGCGTGAGCTGTCCCGTACGGCGGTAGCCGCGCCGTTCGTACCAGGCGATCAGGTCGTCGCGCACCGAGATCACCGTCATGTGCATCTCGGCGACGTCCCAGCTCTCCTTCGCGGTGCGCTCCGCCTCGGCGATGATCAGCTTGCCGAGTCCGCCGCCCTGGAGGCCGGGCCGGACCGCGAACATGCCGAAGTAGGCGGCGGCGCCTCGGTGTTCGAGCTGGCAGCAGGCGACCAGCTCACCGTCGCGCTCCACGGCGAGCAGCCTGCTCCCCGGCGCGTCGATGACCTCGCGCACCCCCTGCTCGTCGGTCCGCTGCCCCTGGAGGATGTCCGCCTCGGTGGTCCAGCCCGCCCGGCTGGAGTCGCCCCGGTAGGCGGACTCGACCAGGGCCACCAGCGCCGGAGCGTCGTCCCCGGTCGCGTCGCGGAAGGTCAGCCGGGCCGCGTCGCGGGGCGTGGCGGTGTCCATGGTGGGGCGCTCCGTTCCTCTGCTTCTTCTGCTGTTTTCTTCTGCGCTGCCGCTCTACTGCCGTACGGGGTCTCGCGCTGCCGCGCCTGCGGTCGCGGGCTGTGCCGTCGCACGTGCGGTCGAGCGTAACGCGACCCGGAGCGCCCCCGGCACACCCCGGGCGCACCCCCTTCACACCCCCGTGCGCCTGGTTCGTCGGCGGTCCGCCGGGCATCGATCCGGTCGACCCGCAACAGGACCGAACCTCGGATCGGGGGGGCACGGCGTGCACGGAGGGGCCCAGACCGGCTGGCTGCTGATGGCGCTGTGCGCGGTGAGCGGAGCCTACTGCCTGCTGCGCGCCCGCACGGGGACGCCCCGGGAGCGCCGCACCGCGCGCGCGGAGGCGACCATGGGGTTCGGCATGGCGGCGATGGCCGTACCGGCGGCGGCGGTGCCGCCCCCGCCCTGGGCGTGGGCGGCGTACGCGACGCTGTTCGGCGCGGCCGCGTTGCGGGCGTCGCGGCCGGCCCTGCGCGGCGGCCACCACCTGCACCACCTCGTCGGCTCGCTGGCCATGGTCTACATGGCGGTGGCGATGGCCCCCGGGGCGACGGGGAACGGCGGGAGCCAGCACACCGGGCATGGAGCGGCGGGAGCCGGGGGCATACCCCTGCTGACCGGGGCGCTGCTCGTCTACTACGTCTTCTACGTCCTGGGCTCGGCCGGCCGCCTGCTGCCCAAGACCGCCGCGGTCCCGGCGGGCGGCACGGGCTCCGGGGGGCACGGCGCGGGAGATTTCGGAGGCGGGGCCGCCGGCGGGCCGGAGATGGCGACCGCCTGCCGGCTGACGATGGGGATCGGCATGTTCGCCATGCTGCTCACTCTGTGAGACGGGGTGTGGGACAGAAGCCCCCTGCGGCAGTGGTCTGCGTCACTTGCCGGTCGAGGCCGTACCCCGGGGGGCGGCCCGCTCATAGGGTGAGGACATGCTGGTCTCCCTCGCGCTGCTCCTGCTCGGTGCACTGACCGCCCTGGCGACCCCGCGCGTGATGGCACGCGCCCGGTGGCCGGAACGCGAGCCGGTCGTGGCCCTGTGGGTGTGGCAGTGCGTGGTGGCCGGAGTCCTCGTCTCGTTCGCCCTGTCCATGACGTTCAGCGCGGCCGCCGCCTGGCAGGCGGTGCGCGGCCACGTCTTCGCCCCCGCCCCGCACGCCGTGGTCGAGGCGTACGCGCTGGCGGCGTACGGACCGTGGTCGGCGGTCATCGCGGTGCTGCTGGCGCTCGGCGGGCTGTGGAGCGGTGCGATGCTCCTGCGGGAGATCCGGCGGGCGCGGCGGCGACGCGAGCGGCGCCGCACGGAACTGCTGGTGCGCGCCCCGCTGATGCCCGGCGAGGAGCCCGGTGCGGACCGCCTCGTGGTGCTGGAGGGCGAACGTCCCGACGCCTGGTGGCTGCCCGGGGCCGCCCCGCGACTCGTCATCACCACCGCGGCGCTGGGCCGCCTGAAGGGCCGCCAGCTCGACGCCGTGCTCGCCCACGAGCAGGGTCACGCCCGGGCCCGGCACGACTGGCTGCTGCACTGCTCCTCGGCGCTGGCGAACGGCTTCCCGCAGGTTCCGGTCTTCGCCGCGTTCCGCGACGAGATGCACCGGCTGGTCGAACTGGCCGCCGACGACGTGGCCTCCCGCCGCTTCGGCCGCCTCACGACCGCGCTCGCCCTGGTCGGACTCAACGAGGACCGCGGGGTGTTCGGCCCCTGCCCCACTCCGCAGGCCGAAGTGCCCCGCCGGGTCGATCGGTTGCTCGCCCCGGTCGAGCGGCTGACGGCGGGCCGCAGGCTCCGGCTGACGGCCGCCGCCGCGCTGGTTCCGGTCGTCCCCGTGGTCGTGGCCTTCGTCCCGGGCCTTCGCGCCCTGGGCTGAGGCGCGCGGGCGGCTCGGCCGCCGTGCGACGGTCTCCCGGCGCTCCGCGACCCGGCCCCCACCGCGCCGGAACAGCACTCCGGGTACCGGGACAATCCGGTGCGTCCGGTCGCGGGGGTGGCTCCGCGGCCGGGTCCTCCGCGAGGATCGCCCCATGTCTTCCCCCCACTCCTCTCCCCCGGCCCGTTCCCCCCGTCCCCCGGCGGCCCCGTGGACCGCGGCCCTCAGCGGCGCGGCGGCCTTGGTCCTGCTCCTCGTGGTGGCGGCGCGCTGGTCGCCGCTGATGGCTCTGGACCGGGCCGTCGCCGACGCCCTCCACCGGCACGCGGTGGCCGATCCCGGCCTGGTCGAGGTGAGCCGGGTGCTGACGGACTGGGTGTGGGATCCCTGGACCATGCGCGCCCTGATCGCGGTGACCGTGGTCGCCCTGTGGTGGCGGGGGGCCCGGGTGCTCGCCCTCTGGGTGGCCGTGACGAGCCTGCTCGGCACGCTCCTCCAGCAGGGGCTGAAGGCCGTGGTGGGCCGCGAGCGCCCGGAGTGGCCCGACCCGGTGGACTCCGCCCACTACGCCGCGTACCCCTCCGGGCACGCCATGACGGCGGTGGTGAGCTGCGGACTGCTGGTATGGCTGCTGCGGCTGTACGGCGCCGGGGCCGGGGTCCGGCGGGCGGCCCTGGTCATCGCGGTGGTCTCGGCGGTCGGGGTGGCCGCGACCCGCGTCTACCTGGGGGTGCACTGGCTGACCGATGTCGTGGGCGGCGCGCTGCTGGGGGTGGCCGTCGTCGCGTGCTGCGCCCTGGGGTACGCCCGGTACGCGGCGCCCCGGAGGAGGAGTGCTTCATGGTGATCAGAGGCGTCCTGTTCGACTTCTCCGGAACCCTGTTCCGTATCGAGCCGGTCCGGGACTGGTTCGCGGCCGTGCTGCGCGAGAAGGGCCTCAGCGTTCCGCCGGACGAGTTCGAGCGGTGCGTGACCGGGCTCACTGAGGCCGGCGCCCTCCCGGGCGGCCCCGCTCCCGTCCGGGTGCCGGAGGGGCTGGCGGACGCGATGGCGCGACGGGACCTGAGCGCCGCCCTGCACCGAGAGGCGTACACCGCTCTGGCCCGGAGCGTCGCCCTGCCCGATCCGGGGCTGTACGACGCGCTCTACGCCCGCCATATGCGGCCAGAGGCATGGCGGCCCTACCCGGACGCGGTGGAGGTGCTGGAGGGGCTGCGGAGGGCGGGGATCGCGGTGGGCGTGGTCAGCAACATCGGCTGGGACCTGCGGCCCGTCTTCCGCGCCCACGGGCTCGACGCCCTGGTCGACGCCTACGTCCTGTCCTTCGAGCACGGCCTCCAGAAGCCCGCGGCGGGTCTGTTCCGCATCGCGTGCTCGCTCATCGGCCGCGATCCGGCGGAGGTGGTGATGGTCGGTGACGACCGGTGTGCGGACGGTGGTGCGGCGGCCCTGGGCTGCGAGGTCCGGTTCGTGGACCATCTGCCGGCGCACCGACGCCCCGACGGCCTGCGTTCCCTGGGGCTGGTCCCGGACCGGAATCCGCCGGGAGGAGGCGGGGACGGGCCGTGATGTGAGGCATATCCCGCCCGAAAAGGGCGTCGGGGGCCGCTCCTGGCCGTAGCCTGGTGGGCATGTCCCCGATGCCGTCGTCCGTGTCCGCCCGTTCCGCAGCCGAGGTCAACGCGGAGATCCGCGACCTGTGGCAGCGTTCGGGCGGTTGCCTGACGCCGCAGGACGAGGCGGAGTACCAGCGGCTGCTGGTGGAGTGGGCCGCCGCCACCGGCGGAAGCGCCCGCACCGCCGCCTGACCCGCGCACCCCGCTGCCGGGATCCGGCAGGCCCCCGGCCGGAAGGCGGGGAGAGACCTCGCGCCGGATCCGACGATCCCCCGCGTCGCCGGATCCGGGCGCGCCCTCGCCGTGTCCCGTGGGACACGGCCGTGGGCCGCGTCGGGGGCGGTGTCGCGGAGCCCTCCGTCGCAGGGGTCCAGCATGTCCCCACCCGGCTCACCGGTCAATGAATTTCCGGCGGAGCACGCACCGGGGCCGGTGTCTCCGGGCGGCTGACCGCCTGGAGACACCGGCCCCGCAGTGCTGCGCGGAACGCGTGGGACGCGGGACCCGCCGACGGATCAGCGGTCGAAGTAGTCCGGCTGCGTCTGCACGTTGAGCTCGTCCATCTCGACCCGCTCCGCCGGGTCGGTGCGCCGGTCCTCCAGCTTCAGCACGTCGAAGCCCTTGGCGATGTCGCTGGAGTAGATGTGACCGTTGTAGTAGTACGCCGACCAGGGGCCGGCCGTGGTGACCCGGTCGAGGGTGACCGGGCCGCGCTCGAAGAAGGCGATCTCCTCGGGCTTCGACGAGTCGGTGAAGTCCCATACGGAGATGCCGCCCTGGTACCACGCCTGGACCATCAGGTCGCGGCCCTTCACCGGGATGATCGAGCCGTTGTGCGCCACGCACACCTCGGCGTCGGCCTGGTGCCGGTCGATCTTGAAGTAGCTGCGGAAGACCAGCTTGCGCTTGTCGCCCTTGCCGACGATGTCGTAGATGCCGTCGGCGCCGCGCTCGGGGCCGATCTCCTCGTTGCAGGTGGCCGCGCCGCCGCCGCCCAGCTCGTCGGTGAAGACGACCTTGTTCGCCCCCTGGTTGAAGGTCGCCGAGTGCCAGAACGCGAAGTTCACGTTGTCCTGGACCCGGTCGATGATCTTCGGGTGCTCGGGGTCCTCGATGGAGAACAGCAGGCCGTCGCCCATGCAGGCGCCGGCGGCCAGGTCCTTGGACGGCAGCACCGTGATGTCGTGGCAGCCGGTCGTCTTGGAGACGCCCGGGTTCTCGGGCGCTCCCGGGTTGCCGCCGTCCGGGAAGAGCACGGGGAAGTTGACGATCCGGGCCTTCTGCGGCGCCTTGACCGGCACCTTGATGATGGAGATCCCGTCGTGCGGGGGCCGGCAGTCCGGGAACGCGTCGTTGGGCGAGTACGAGGACACGTACACGTACACGTTCTTCTTGCCGTCCGGCACCAGCGTGTGCGTGTGGGAACCGCAGGCGGTCTCCACGGCGGCGATGTACTTCGGCTGCCGCTTGTCGCTGATGTCGAAGATCTTCATGCCCTCCCAGGAGGACTTCTCCGTGGCGGGCTGGGAGGTGCTGGAGCAGGAGTCGTCGCTGCGGGAGGAGTCCGTGGAGAGGAACAGCAGGTTCCCGGAGACGGAGATGTCGTTCTGCGAGCCGGGGCAGAGGACCTGGGAGACCGTCCTGGGCTTCTTCGGCTTGCTGATGTCGTAGATGACGAAGCCGTCGTAGTTGCCGACGAACGCGTACTTGCCCTGGAAGGCGAGGTCCGTGTTGAGACCCTGGAGGGCGCCCTTCGGCACGTTCGTCAGGTGCTTGATGTTGGAGCTGTGGACGATCTCGTCCACGCCGGGGATGTCGCCGCCGGCTATCGCGGCCCTGGCCTCCGCCTGTTCGCTCTTGGTGACCGATCCCCGTTCGGCCGGGGCGTCGCCCGGGTCGGGGGTAGCGGCCGCTGTGGTGGCCGTCAGCAGCGTGGCGAGGAGTCCGGCCGCGGCTGCCACCGCGCCCAGACGTCTGCGCCGCACGCGGGTGGTGTGCAACGAGGTCACTGCGTCCTCCCTTGTATCCCCGTTCGGGATCGAACGGTTCAGGAACCTCCGGCAGTATCGTCCCTCCCATGTACACATCAACAGATGGCAACACAGACGTAATAAAAATTTTTGATCTTCGGCCAGGGGAAGCGTGCTAGGACGGTCTGCAACAAAACCTGTGGCACAGGAGGTCGCCGTGTTGATCCATCGCCGGTCCGCAGCTTCACGCTCAACCGCTCTGGCGGCGGCGGCCGTTGCCGCCGTCCTCGCCCTGGGCGCCTGTGACGCGGACAGCGGTGACGGGGCGTCGGGCAAGGCGAAGGACGCCGGCCCGGGCGTGGTGGCGCCCGGCAGACCGGGCGAACCGGCGCGGACGCTCTCCGCCGAGGAAGCCGCCGAGGAGGCCGGCGGGGACACCGCCAACTCCGCGGACTTCCGCTACGCGCGGATGATGATCCAGCACCACGCACAGGCGCTGGTGATGACCGAACTCGTCCCGGACCGCGCCTCCTCCGACGCCGTCAAGCGGCTCGCGGACCGCATATCGGCGGGCCAGAAGCCGGAGATCGGCGCGATGGAAGGCTGGCTGGAGAAGAACGGCGGCGAGAAGCGCGAGCCGGGCCACGACCACGCCGGGATGCCGGGCATGGCGACCGAGGCCCAGCTGAAGAAGTTGCGGGCCGCCGAGGGCAAGGCGTTCGACCGGCTCTTCCTGGAGTTGATGACCACTCACCACCAGGGGGCGATCACCATGGCCACGGAGGCGCTCACCGAGGGGAACGACGTCTTCGTCGAGGAGATGGCGACCGACGTGGTGGCCCAGCAGACCGTGGAGATCGACCGGATGCGCGGGCTGATGGACTGAGCCGCCCGGCCTCCGGTGCGCTTCGGCCTTCCCGCTCCCCCGGGTTCTGCTTCCAGCCGCCGCCGAGCACCCGGACGGCCCGCGCAACGGTGCGGATCCGCCCGGCGGTGCGATGCTGGAAGCAACCTCCGGGAAATCCGGGAAGGGGTGCGCCGTGCTCTCCGTCGCCGTCGTCGGTTCCGGTCCCAGCGGGGTCTACACCGCTCAGGCCCTCCTCCGGCAGTCCCTCGTGCCCGATGTGCGGGTGCACGTCCTGGACCGGCTGCCCACCCCGTACGGACTCGTGCGGTACGGGGTCGCACCCGACCACGAGAAGATCAAGTCGCTGCAGAACAGTCTGCGGGCGGTGCTGGAGGACGACCGGGTCGCCTTCGTGGGCAACGTCGGCGTCGGCGGCCCGGACGGGGTCTCCCCCGCCCGATTGGCCGAGCTGTACCACGCGGTCGTCTACTGCGTCGGGGCGTCGGCGGACCGCGCGCTGGCGGTGCCGGGCGAGGGCCTGCCGGGCAGCTACTCCGCCACCCGTTTCGTCTCCTGGTACAGCGCCCACCCGGACGTCGGCGCCGACCCGTTCGCCCGGGACGCCCTGGAGGCGCGCTCGGCCGTCGTGATCGGCGTGGGGAACGTGGCGGTCGACGTGGCCCGGATCCTGGCCCGCGGCGCGGACGAACTGCGCCGCACCGACGTGCCGCCTGCCGCGCTCGGCGCCCTGGAGCGCAGCCGGGTGCGCGATGTGCACATCGTGGGCCGCCGCGGCCCGTCCCAGGCCCGGTTCACCACCAAGGAGCTGCGGGAGCTGGGTGCGCTGCCCGGGGCCCGGGTCCTCGTCGACCCGGCGGAGCTCGCCCTCGACCCGGCGTACACGGCGCCGGAGGAGGCGTCGGGTGCGCCCGTGCTGCCCGCCGTGGTGCGCCGGAACCTGGAGGTCCTGCGCGGCTGGTCGGCGGACGGCGGCCCGGTGGGCGGGGCGTCCTGCGGGGCCGGGGCCGCGCGCCGCATCCGGCTGCGGTTCTTCCTGCGACCGGTGGAGCTGCTGGAGCGCGGCGGGCGGGTCGCCGGGGTGCGGTTCGCCAGGACGGCCCCGGACGGCGCGGGCGGGGTCCTGGACACCGGGGCGTACGAGGACATCGAGGCGCGACTGGTCCTGCGGGCGGTCGGCTACCGCGGGGTGGAGCTGCCGGGGCTGCCCTTCGACCCGGTGCGCGGGACGGTGCCGCACGCGGCGGGCCGGGTGCTGCGGGGCGGGTCGCCTTCGCCGGGCGAGTACGTGGCGGGGTGGATCAAGCGGGGGCCGACCGGCGTGATCGGCTCGAACCGCTCCTGCGCCAAGGAGACGGTGGCCTCGCTCCTGGCGGACGCCCCCGCGCTGGCCCGGCGGACGGCGGCGGACGATCCGCTGGCGGTGCTGCGGAGGTGGGGGCTGCGGCCGGTGGAGTGGAGCGGCTGGCTGTCGATCGAGCGCGCGGAGGCGGAGCTGGGGCGTTCGCTGGGGCGCGGCCCGGTGAAGATCCCCGACTGGTCCGGCCTGCTGGCCGCGGCCCGCGACGAGGACCGCTGAGCGGGGGTACGGAGCCCGGCCGCGAGCCCGCCCGGGGCCTCCGGGCGGCGGGGCGGGTGCGGGGCCGGCCGGTGGGCCGCGCGGCGGGTCGGCCCGGGGCAGAGGCGCCGGCCCGCCGGCGGGCGCTTGCGGGCTCCGGTCCAGCGGGCGGGAGCTCGCGAGCTCCGGCCGGCCGGCGGGGGCGGCCGGGACGCTCCGTGAGGCGGCTCCCCTCAGTGCTCCCGGACCGCCACCACCAGCCGGGCGCGGGGGCTGCCGTCGGGGCGGGCGCCCAGGCCGGGCAGCGGTTGCAGCCGCACGGTGAATCCGGCCCGGGACAGGTCCTCCAGCACGTCGCCGAGCCGGAACGTGCGGTAGTACATGACGAACGGCGGACGCCACAGGGCGTTGCGCACCCGCATGGCCGCGTCGAAGCCGAGCAGCGTCCAGTACGCGCGCGATCCCACCGGGGGCGGCGCGCCGATCGGGAAGACGAACTGCCCGCCCGCCCGCAGCGATCCGTGGACCCCGGCGAAGAGGCCGAGGCGTTCGGAGGGCAGGAAGTGACCGAACGCGCCGAAGCTCAGGGCGAGATCGAAGGCGGGGGCGAAGGGCAGCGAGCGGGCGTCGGCCCGTACCCAGTGCACCGCCGGTCCCGTGTCCCCGGGCGGGAAGGCGGCCCGGGCCTCGGCGAGCATGCCCGCGCTGAAGTCGACCCCGGTCACCCGCTCCCGGCACAGCTCCCGGAGTACGCCCACCCCCGCGCCCGTGCCGCAGCAGACGTCGAGGCCGGTGTCGAAGGGGCCGAGCCCGCGCACGGCCCGGGCCACGGCGTCGAGCACCCGGTCGGGGGTCCGGTAGGGCGTCCGGTCGAACTTCGGGGCGAGGAGGTCGTACCCGCGCTCCGTCGAGGAGAGCGCCTGGACGGCCAGTTCGCGCACGGTGGGGCCCTGTTTGGTGAACATCAGGGCTCACCCTACCGACGCCGCGCGCCCCTCGCGGCCTCGCCCGTCCGCGGCTCCCGCCGCGGACGGGAGCGCCACCCGCCTCAACGCCCCTCGGGGCCCCGCCGCTTGAGGGTGACGGCGGTATCGGCGGCGTACGCCTGGGTCCAGCTGCGCCCCGCCCCCGACCGCCACGTGACATGGACCGTGGAGCCGTCGAGGCGGGCGCTCTCCACCGTCATGGCCCGGTCCCCGTCGCGCACGTCGCCGCGCCGCAGTCCGGCCGCCTCGACCGTCACCGGGTCCTCCCCGGGGGCGTTCTCGGTCTCCTCGGCAGCCCGCAGGAGTACGGCGGCCAGCTCCCGGGCCGCCCCGGGGGTGCAGGACCAGACCGCCTCACCGGCGGGGGCCGAGAACCGGATGCCGACGCGGGGGGCCGGCCCGGTGCCGGCGGACGTACCGGGCTCCCCCGACGCGGCGGGGGCCGGGCCGGACACGCCCACGGCCGCCGCGGTCCCCGCGGGTTCCCCCGGGGCGGCCGCGGCCGGGCCCCCTTCCCCCGCCGTGACCGTGACCACCGCCGGGCGGCCGTCGGCCCCCGTGATCCCGCTGTCCACCGTGGTCTCCTCGTCTCCTCGTGTCCCCGGCCTCCGTCCGGCCTCCGCCAGCATGTCAGTACCGGCCGGCCCGGGCGGTGGACGGGCCCGCCGGGGGGGGGGAGACGGACGCGGTACAGCGGGATCAAGGTCCGGCGGCCGTCCAGCCGGCGGCCGGCCGGGGCTCCTCGCCCTCCACGGCGTCGGGCAGGGCGGGGATCCCGTCCGGGGCGCCGCCGCGCCGGGCCCGCGCCGCCCGCTCCGGCGCGGTCTCCCCGGCGTCCGCCGGCCGGGGCCCCGGGCGTGTGCGGGGACCACTGTCAGTGGCGGAGTGCAGACTGTCGGTGTTCCGGCACAACGGCGTTACCGGGAGGTCCTGGACCATGACTGACGTACTGCTCACGGCGGGTACCCGCAAAGGGCTCTTCATCGGCCGCAGGCGCGGCGGGAGGTGGGAGATCACCGGCCCGCACTTCAACGCGCAGGCGATCTACTCGGTGGCCGTGGACACCCGCGGGGACACCCCGCGAATCCTGGTCGGCGGGGACAGCGCGCACTGGGGCCCTTCCGTCTTCCGCTCCGACGACCTCGGCGAGACCTGGGCCGAGCCGCGTCAGCCGGCGGTGAAGTTCCCGAAGTCCACGGGGGCTTCGCTGGAGCGCGTGTGGCAGCTGCATCCGGCGGGACCGGAAGCGCCGGGCGTGGTCTACGCGGGCACGGAGCCCGCCGCGCTGTTCCGGTCCGAGGACCGGGGCGAGTCGTTCGAGCTGGTCCGGCCGCTCTGGGAGCACCCGACCCGCTCGCGGTGGGTGCCGGGCGGAGGCGGCGAGGGGCTGCACACCGTGCTGACCGACCCCCGCGATCCCCGGGCCGTCACCGTCGCGGTGTCCACGGCGGGCGTGTTCCGGACCAAGGACGGCGGGGCGAGCTGGACCCCGTCGAACAAGGGCGTCTCGGCGGTCTTCCTGCCCGATCCCGACCCGGAGTTCGGCCAGTGCGTCCACAAGGTCACTCGGGACGCGGCCGACCCGGACAGGCTCTACCTCCAGAACCACTGGGGCGTGTTCCGCAGCGACGACTCCGGCGACCACTGGAGCGGCATCGGGGCGGGCCTGCCCTCCGACTTCGGGTTCGCCGCCGTCGCGCACCCCCACCGCGGCGGTACGGCGTACGTCTTCCCGATCAACGCCGACGCCGACCGGGTTCCCGCCGAACACCGCTGCCGGGTGTTCCGTACGACCGACGCGGGAGACACCTGGGAGCCGCTCTCCCGGGGCCTGCCGGACGGGGACCATTACGGCACGGTGCTGCGGGACGCGCTGTGCACCGACGACGCGGATCCCGCCGGGGTCTACTTCGGCAACCGCAACGGCGAGTTGTACGCCAGCGCGGACGACGGGGACAGCTGGCGGCAGCTCGCCTCGCATCTGCCGGACGTCCTGTGCGTACGGGCGGTGGCACTCGGCTGACGGTAGTCGGCGACCGGCGGTCGGCCGAGCGCCGACCGCGGTTGATCGCCGTGGCCGTACCAGCAGTAGAGTGCGGGCCGTGGCAGCACGACCGTTGAAAGAGATCATCGAGCCGGGGTGGGCCGAGGCCCTCGAACCCGTCGCCGAACGCGTCGCCGCTATGGGCGACTTCCTCCGGGCGGAGATCGCCGCGGGACGCACGTACCTGCCCTCCGGGGCCCATGTACTGCGGGCGTTCCAGCAGCCGTTCGAGGAGGTGAGAGTGCTGGTCGTCGGCCAGGATCCGTACCCCACCCCGGGGCATGCGATCGGGCTGAGCTTCGCGGTGGCCCCCGACGTCCGGCCGCTGCCGGGCAGCCTGGAGAACATCTTCCGGGAGCTGCACGGGGACCTGGGGCTGCCCCGGCCGTCCAACGGCGACCTCACCCCGTGGACCCGGCAGGGGGTGCTGCTGCTCAACAGGGCGCTGACCACCGCGCCCCGGCGGCCGGCCGCCCACCGGGGCAAGGGCTGGGAAGAGGTCACCGAGCAGGCCATCAAGGCGCTGGTGGCCCGGGGCACGCCGCTGGTGTCGGTCCTGTGGGGGCGTGACGCCCGCAATCTGCGTCCGCTGCTGGGCGACTACCCCGCGATCGAATCCGCGCACCCCTCCCCGATGTCCGCCGACCGGGGTTTCTTCGGCTCGCGGCCCTTCAGCCGCGTCAACGAACTGCTGGCGCGCCAGGGGGCGCAGCCGGTGGACTGGCGGCTTCCGTGACGCACACCCGTGCGCCCCGCCCCGGCGCACACGTCCTCGGAGTCGACTCCGGGGGTTCCGGGCTGCGGGTGGCGCTGGGCCGGGTGGGGACGCCGGGGCCGTTGTCGACGACGGTCTGCGCGGAACCGGTGCGGACGGGGGCGGGCGGCATCGACGCCGGGCATCTGCTGGAGCAGTTGCTGCCCGCCGCCCGGGAGTTGCTGGAGCAGGCGACCGCCTCCGCGACCGACGACGAGGGCGGCGGGGGCGGCGCGGGCGGAATCGCGGCGCTGGCGATCGGAGCCGCTGGCATGGCCACCCTGGGCGAGCGGCTGAGGGCGGAGCTGCCCGGGGCGCTCGCGGAGGCGCTGGGGGTGCGCCGGCTGGCGTTGGCGGCCGACGCGGTGACGGCCTACGCGGGCGCGGTGGGGCAGCGCCCCGGGGCGGTGGTGGCGGGCGGCACGGGCATGATCGCTCTCGGTACGGACCTGAAGGAGTGGCGCAGGGCCGACGGGTGGGGTCATCTTCTGGGTGACAGCGGCGGCGGTGCGTGGATCGGCCGCGCCGGGCTGGACGCCGCGATGCGGGCCCACGACGGACGGCGTGGGGGTTCCCCCGCGCTGCTGGAGCGGTTGCGGGCCGTGTTCGGACCGGCGGAGGCGCTGCCGGGCCTGCTCTACCCGCGCTCGGACCGGCCGGCCGTGCTGGCCTCGTTCGCCCCGGAGGTGGCGGCGTGCGCCGGAGCGGACCCGGTCGCGGCCGGCATTCTCCGGCAGGCCGCCGGACACATCGCCGAGGCGGCGGCCGCCGTGTGCCCGACGACCGCAGGGGCGGCCGGTGGAACCGAGGCTGTCGGTGAAGTGGCCCTGACGGGCGGCCTGTTCCGGATGGGCGAGCCGTTGGTCGGCCCCGTACGCGAGGAGTTGGCACGGCTGACGCCGGGGGCTCGGGTGACAGCGGCGGCGGGCGATCCGCTGACCGGTGCGCTCCGGATCGCGCGCGCCCTGGCAGCCGGGAAGCTGCTTCTGCCGCGCCATCCGACGATGCTGTTCGTCCCCGGGGAGGACGCGGACGGGCGGCACGGCCGAGCGGACGCGCTCGACGGAGCGGGGGCGGGGTGACAGCGGCGGCGCGGAGGAGGGGCACGGGAGGAGACCGGGGCACAACGGACCGACAGACAGGGACACTCCGGCCGTAAATCACTCATCGGACATAAGCGGATAGTTAACGCTCGACCGGACCCTCCCCGAACAGAGGGGCAGGCAAAACCAGTAGCATGCGGCGCCATGAGCACCCCCACTGGGCCCGCTTCCGGCCTGCCTGTACGAATGCCGCGACCTCGCCAGTCCGGACGGCACCGCCGCCCGGAGCCCGTGGTCGCACCCGAGGGCGCAGCCGCGCTCGTCCTCGCCGTTCCCGGTACCCCCTCTTCGGCCACGCGCAGCCTGGCCGAAGAGGTGATCAGCATCGCCCGTTCCGAGCTGCCCGGCCTCAACGCCCTGATCGGCTACGTGGACGGCGACGACGCCGAGTACCCGACCCTCGCCACGATCCTCGCCCACACCGCCGCCGAGCGCGTCGCGCGCTACGAGCAGGCGCTCGCCGCCGGCCGCGAGGTCGCCGAGCCCGCCGGCCCGCCGGCCGTGGTGGTCCCGCTCCTCGCGGGCCCCGACGGCGCGCTGCTCCGCCGGATACGGCAAGCGGTGATGGAGAGCGGTACGCAGGCCGAGCTGACCGATGCGCTCGGCCCGCACCCGCTGCTCGCCGAGGCCCTGCACGTACGGCTGTCGGAGGCCGGGCTGGCGCGCGCCGACCGCGCCAGGCTGTTCACCGTGGCCACCGCCGCCGACGGCATCGTGCTGGTCACCGTGGGCGGCGAGGAGGCCGTGCAGGCCGCCGGGATCACCGGCATGCTGCTGGCCGCCCGGCTCGCGGTCCCGGTGATGGCCGCCGCGCTGGACGTGGAGGGCTCGGTCGCCTCGGTCGCGGAGCAGTTGCAGGGCTCGGGTTCCGCGCAGCTGGCGCTGGCGCCGTACCTGGTGGGCCCGGAGATCGACGCCGGGCTGCTGGACGCCGCCGCGAAGGAGGCGGGCTGCGCGACGGCCGAGCCGCTGGGCGCGTACCCGGCGATCGGCAAGCTCGTGCTGTCCCTGTACGCCACGACGCTGGGCATCACGCCGGCGACGCCGCAGGGCGCCCCGGTTCACTGACCGGACGCCGCCGCCGCGGGGCGGCGGCCCGGGAAGCCGGACAGCGCGACGGACCCGGACCGGAGATCTCCTCCGGTCCGGGTCCGTCGCGCTGTGCGGGGGCGGCCGTCAGACGAGGACGACGCAGGAGGCCGCGGGGACCTCGATGGAGCCCGCGTGCCGGGGGACGCCCGTCTGGGCGTCCACGGCGAACCAGCTGACGTTCCCGGAGCGCTCGTTGGCCGCGTACAGCCACTGGCCGCTCGGGTCGAGGGTGAGGTCGCGCGGCCAGTGTCCGCCGCAGCCGACGGTGGCCGCCAGGGCGGCCTTCTCGCCGCTCTCGTCGAGGGTGAGCACGGAAATGCTGTCGTGGCCCCGGTTGGCGGTCCACAGGAAGCGGCCGTCGTGGGCGACGACCACCTCGGAGGGGTAGGTGCGCACCGCGTCGTCGGCCCTCTCGTGCTCGGGCAGCACCGGTACCTCTCCGAGCACGGCGAACCGGCCCGCCGCGGCGTCCCAGCGGCACACGGTGACGATCGGCTCCAGCTCGCCCAGTACGTAGGCGAGCGAGCCCGAGGGGTGGAAGGCCAGATGGCGCGGGCCGGCGCCCGGTCGCAGCGCCGTCTCGCTGTGCGGGCTCAGCGCCCCGGTCGCGGGATCCAGGGCGCAGACGCGGACCGAGTCGGTGCCGAGGTCCACGCTGACCACCCAGCTCCCGGAGGGGTCGGCGAGCACCTGGTGGGCGTGCGGGCCTTCCTGGCGTTCGGGGTCCGGGCCGCTGCCCTCGTGCCGCAGGACGGAGGAGGCGGGCCCGAGCGAACCGTCGTCGAGGAGGGGCAGGGCGGTGACGCTGCCGGAGGTGTAGTTGGCGGTGACCACGTGGTTCGCGGCGACCGCGAGGTGGGTGGGCGCATCGCCGTCGACGGCCCGTACGGTGCCCAGCAGGGCCGGTACGTCCCCGTCGACGGCGAAGGCGGCGGCGACGCCCGGCGCGCTCTCGCCGACCGCGTACAGAACCGTTCCGCCTGCTCGGGGGCCGACCGCGAGGAAGGAGGGGTCGGGCACGGCGTCCGTGGAGCCGAGCACGGTCAGCGCGCCGGTGTCCCGGTCGACGGCGGCGGCGGTGACGCCGAGTCCGCCCGCCGAGGTGAACGATCCCAAGAATGCCCGTCCGGCTCTGTTGCCGATCATCGCGTTACCCCTCTCCACCGTCGCCGCGCTTCCGCCCTCGCCGCGATCTTCACGGCCGACGGTAGCAGGCACCCCCCTGCGGTCCAGACCAATGCGGCCATGAGGGTGGCGCCCGGAGCCAAGGGCCCGCAGGCCACGCCGGGCGGCCCTGGGCGCGGCCCCGGAAGGGACGTCGGGCAGAGGGTTCGGCGGCGGGCGCGTCCCCGGGGGAGCCCGCCATGACCCTGCGGGGGGGGTGGCAGCCGGGAAGCGGGAGGCCGTGCTCGGACCGCCCACCCGAGGGCGGGCCCGCGACACCGGTCGAGGCGCCGCGTCGGCCGATGTGTCCGGCGGCCGGAGGCGGGCCGCCGCGGAACGCGGTCTCGGGGGCGGCGGAGCCGCAGGGCCCTTCGGCGCCGGTCACGACGACGTAGTGCTCGCCGAATCCACCGGGCGGCCTCGGCGCCGCCCGGCATCCTCCAGCCGCGCCCCGGTGGCCACGACGCCGGAGTCCGGTTCCGCTCCTCGTTCTTGACCTTCCGTCAGTCGTGCCATCCCGTGCGCGGTCCGGCCCCACCTCCTCAGGGCCTGTCGTCAAACTGCCGCCCGCCGGGCGACGACAGGCCCTAGGGTTCCGTCATGCCTCCTTCGCCGGACGCCGACGCCGGTCCCTCTGCGGCGCCACCCGGCCCGGGGCCCCGGCCCGCCCGCCGGCCGGACCCGCCCGCGCCTCATCGCCGGGGCGGCGGCCGGTGCTCTCCCGGGCGTCCCGCCCGGGACGGACCTCACGGTCCTTGCCGAATCGCGTCGGCGGCCGGGCCCCTCCCCCGCGCGCCCGAGCCCTCCCCCTCGTCCTCACCGCCTCCCGATGAAGGGACACACCATGTCCGAGCAGCCGCCACTCGTCCTCGACCCCTCCGGATCCGACCGCCACGCGGAGCACCGGGCCCTGCGTGAGCGCGGCTCGGCGACCAAGGTGGACATCCTCGGGGTGACCGCGTGGTCGGTCACGGACCCCGCGCTCCTCAAGGAGCTCCTGACCAGCTCCCAGGTCTCCAAGGACGCCAGGGCCCACTGGCCGGCCTTCGCCGAGACGGTGGCCACCTGGCCGCTCGCGCTCTGGGTGGCGGTCGACAGCATGTTCACCGCGTACGGGGGCGACCACCGCCGGCTGCGCCGCATGGTGGCCCCGGCGTTCAGCGCCCGCCGCATCCAGGGCCTGCGCAGCTCGGTGGAGGAGGTCGTCAGCGGTCTCCTGGACGGGCTCGCCACCCGGCCCGCCGGTGAAGTGGCGGACTTACGCCAGGAGTTGGCCTACCCGCTGCCGATCGCGGTGATCGGCCGGCTCATGGGCGTACCCGAGGACCAGCTCGACGGCTTCCGCGCGGTGGTGGACGGCGTCTTCGACACCACCCTGACCGTCGAGGAGGCCGCCGCCAACACGGCCGGGCTGTACCACGCCCTGGACACCCTGATCGCGTCCAAGCGCGCCGCGCCGGGCGACGACATGACGTCGCTGCTCATCACCTCCCGCGACGAGGAGGGCGACGGCGGCGGCCTCACCGACGACGAGCTGCGCGACACGCTGCTCCTGATGATCTCCGCGGGATACGACACCACGGTCAACGTGATCGATCAGGCGATCACGGCCCTGCTGGCCGATCCCGCCCAACTCGCCCACCTGCGGGCCGGCCGCGCCGACTGGAGCAGTGTGGTCGAGGAGACCCTGCGCCACGAGCCCGCCGTCAAGCACCTGCCGCTGCGCTACGCCCTCTCGGACATCCCGCTGCCCGACGGCGGGAAGATCGCCCGTGGCGACGCGATCCTCGCCTCCTACGCCGCCGCCAACCGCCACCCCGACTGGCACGGCGGGACCGCCGACGCCTTCGACCTCACCCGCCCGACCAAGGACCACCTGGCCTTCGGCCACGGAGTCCACTTCTGTCTCGGCGCCCCCTTGGCCCGTCTGGAGGTCGTCACGGCGCTCCAGCAGTTCTTCGACCGCTTCCCCGACGCGGAACTGGCCGTCCCCGCAGCCGAACTGAAGCCCCTCCCCTCCCTGATCAGCAACGGCCACCAGACCCTGCCGGTACGGCTGCGACCGGCGGCCGGCTGACCGCGGGCCGGGCGGTGCCCCCGTACGACCGTCGGGCGTTCGCGCCGGGGCGCCGGCCCCGGCCCGGCCGCCCCGGTTCACGCCCACGCCTCACAGCCGCATCGGGCGCCGAACGGTCACGGTCGGCGTACGGGTCGCCGGTCCGATCCACCGGGCGGGAGGCGTCGCCCGGACGCGGCCCGGGCCCCGGCTCGGGCCGTCCGCCTCCCCGGCGCCTGGAGCGCGGTCAACGGGCGAAGCCGCGCGCCGTTCTCCCGCACCGCAGAAGGGGCCACCGCCCTCTTGTCATGCACGAAGCAACATGGGCATCTTTGACTCCGTCACTTTCCGCACACCCCCGTCATCCCTGAGTGACATGTCGCGCCCGGTGGTACGGCAGCCCGTGAAGATCTCGCGGACCTCCGCCACCCCGCATACCGAGGAGACTCATGGCACCGTTTCGAAGATCCCCACGCCGGGTCGCCCTGGCTTCCCTGACAGCGCTGGTACTGCTGCCCTGGGGCGCCGGAACCGCGGCGGCCGGTGAGCCCGCCCCCGCCACGGCGCAGGAGCTTCTGAGCCTCAAAGCCCAGCAGAAGCTGATCGAGCAGTTGGAGGAGAAGGGCAAGAGCACCTTCTGGGTCGTCATGAGCGAGGACGCCGAACTGTCCGCCGCCGAACGCGCGCAGAACAAGACGGACAAGGCCAGGGCGGTGCTCACGGCCAAGAAGAAGGTCGCGCAGGAGAGCCAGGCTGACGTCCTCAGGGCGGCCCGGGGCGCCGGGGCCGACGCCGTCCCGTACTGGATCGACAACTCCGTCAAGGTCGTCGGCGACCTCGGACTCGCCACGAAGATCGCTGAGTTACCCGGGGTCGAGTCCATCGAGGCCGACCAGACGATCAAGCTCGACGAACCGGTCGAGGGCGAGGACGAACCGACCGTCAACGGTATCGAGTGGGGCGTCGACCGGATCAACGCCCCGCAGGTGTGGAGCACGTACGGCGTGCGCGGCGAGGGCGTCGTCATCGCCAACATCGACAGCGGCGTCCAGTACGACCACCCCGCGCTCGTCAAGCAGTACCGGGGGCGCAACGCCGACGGCTCCTTCTCCCACGCCTACAACTGGTTCGACCCGGCCGACGTGTGCGCCGGCGACAACCCGTGCGACAACAACGGCCACGGCACCCACACCATGGGCACCATGGTCGGTGACGACGGCAACGGCAACCAGGTCGGTGTCGCGCCCGGCGCCACCTGGATCGCCGCCAAGGGCTGCGAGAGCAGTGGCTGTTCCCGCGAGTCCCTGCTCGCCTCCGGACAGTGGATCGTCGCGCCGACCGACGCGAGCGGCGCCGACCCCCGGCCGGACCTGGCCCCCGACATCGTGAACAACTCCTGGGGATCGAGCGCCCAGGACTCCTGGTACCAGGAGATCGTGACCTCTTGGCGGACCGCGGGCATCTTCCCCGCGTTCTCCAACGGCAACAGCGGTCCCGGCTGCAACACGGCGGGCTCCCCCGGCTCCTACATCAGCAGCTACGCGAGCGGCGCGTTCGACAGCAACAACGCCATCGCGAGCTTCTCCTCACGCGGTACGGGCGAGAACGGCACCGTCAAGCCGAACCTGGCCGCCCCCGGCGTGAACATCCGCTCCGCCTACACCGGCGGCGGTTACAGCGCGCTCAGCGGTACGTCGATGGCCTCCCCGCACACCGCGGGCGCCGTCGCGCTGGTCTGGTCCGCTTCGGCGTCCCTGCACGGCGACGTCGCGGCCACCGAAGCACTCCTCGACGACACCTCGATCAACGTGTCCGCCCTGACCTGCGGCGGGACCGAGGACGACAACAACGTCTTCGGTGAGGGCCGGCTCGACGCCTTCGCCGCGGTGAGCGACGCCCCGCGCGGCGCGACCGGTTCCCTGAGCGGCACCGTGACCTCTGGCGCCGAAACCGTCGCGGGCGCCCAGGTCGTCGCCGACGGACCGATCGACCGTACCGCCGTCACCGGCGCCGACGGTTCGTACAGCTTCCCCGCCCTGTCCGTGGGCGACTACGCCCTGACGGTCAGGAAGTTCGGGCACACCGACGCGGCCGGAACCGAAACCGTCACCGCGGACCGGAACACCGTGCGGGACTTCTCCCTCGTGGCCGCTCCGTCCGCGAAGGTGACCGGGACCGTCACGTCCTCGGCGGGCCCCGCGGCCGGTGCCGAGTTGTCGTTCGCCGGCACCCCCGTGACCGCCACCGCCGACGCCCAGGGCCGGTACCGGGCGACTCTGCCGCACGGCACGTACACGGTGAACGCCACGCACGGATCCCGCTGCGTGTCCCC
This sequence comes from Streptomyces sp. CB02366, assembly GCF_001905905.1. Lineage (GTDB taxonomy): Bacteria > Actinomycetota > Actinomycetes > Streptomycetales > Streptomycetaceae > Streptomyces. Next base: position 244,548 of record NZ_LIVT01000007.1, on the reverse strand, counting down.
GGGAAGCGCGCAGGTGCCGGTGTCCGGTGACACGGTCGCCGACGTGCGCCTGCCCGACCGTGTCGACGGATTCGGCACCGCCTGCGCCGCCGGAGCCGAGCCCTGGGTGGCCGGCGCCGACAAGCTGAACCTGAGCGGCGACGCCGCCAACGTCAAGATCGACCTGCCGTTCTCGGTCCCGTTCTACGGCGAGACCCACCGGTCGGCCTGGGTCAGCACCAACGGCTACCTGAACTTCGCCGCGGCGAACTCCAGCAACGCCAACACCGCGCTGCCCCGCACCGCCACCCCGAACGCGGCGCTCTACCCGTTCTGGGACGACCTGCTGGTCCGCCCCGACGCCGGCGGCGTCTACACCGCGGTCAAGGGCGCGTACCCCAACCGGACGTTCGTCGTCGAGTGGCGTGACGTCGTCAGCTGGTACGACCAGGACGCCCCGTTCTCCTTCTCCGCCGAGATCGGGGAGAACGGTTCGGTCACCTACCGGTACAAGGACCTCTCCGACGCCTCCGGCGGCTACTCCACCGGCCGGAGCGCCACGGTCGGCGTCGAGAACGCGACGGGCACGGACGCCCTCGAGTACTCCTACAACGCGGAGGCGCTCTCCGACGGCCTCGGCGTCGCCTTCCGTACGACGAAGTCCGGTGTCGTGCTGGGCACGGTCAAGGACGGCAACGACGGCGGCCCCGTGTCCGGCGCCGAGGTGACCGCGGGTTCGACGAGCACCACGACGGGCTCCGACGGCAGGTACGCGCTGCAGTTGGGCACGGGCACGCACACGCTCGCGTTCGCGGCCGCGGGTTACACCGGTGACAAGAAGACCGTCGCCGTGGAGGCGGGCCGGGTGGCCGACGCGAGCACGGCCCTGGCCACGGGCCGGGTCGCGCTCGACCAGGACCGGGTCACCGTCGTCGCCCCGACCGACCGGACCCGGGAACGGTCGGTGACCCTGGCCAACACCGGCGCCCCGACCCCGTACACGATCGCCGAAGCCGTCGGGGGCGCGGCGCAGGACGTACCGTGGCTCACGGTCTCCCCCGCCGAGGGCGACCTCGCGCAGGGAGCCCGGCAGAAGGCGACGCTCCGCTTCGACACGTCGGGCCACGCACCCGGCACCGTCCTGTCTGCGGAGCTGCTGGTGCGTTCCGACAGCGGACGCAGCCCGGAGATCAAGGTTCCGGTGACGCTGGTCGTCCCCGGCTACCAGCAGGCGCTCGACAGCGGCGCCGGCTCCTCCTCGACGGACACGAACGGCGACAGCTGGCAGCCGGACCGGCCGTTCACCGGTTCGTCCGGGTATCTCGGCACGTCGAAGACGACGTCCACCAGGCAGAAGATCAGCGGTACCCAGGACCCCCAGCGGTTCACGACGGCCCGCGAGGGCATGTACGAGTACCGCTTCGGCAACGTCCCGAACGGCGTGTACACCGTGGAGCTGGACTTCGCGGAGCTGTCCTCGACCAGGCCGACCGCACGGGTCTTCGACGTGATCGCGGAACGCACGGAGGTCGAGCCGAGCCTGGACATCGCCCGGGAGGCCGGGTCGTACAAGGCCCTGCAGCGGACCTACACGGTGGAGGTCGCCGACGGCGAGCTGAACGTCCGCTTCGTCTCGGGCAAGGGCAGGACGCTGGTGAACTCCATCCGGGTCACCGAACGCCCCGACCTTTCGTGAACCGTCCGTTCGTGATCCCTGCCCGCCTCTGAGCCGTTCGTGACCTCTTCCTGGTTCCGAACGCCCAGGCCCGTCCCGCGTCCGACGCGGGACGGGCCTGCGTTTCTTCCGGCGCGGCCCGTGCGCCCGACGGCCTCACGCCAGGCCGTTCAACGGTGGGCGTTCCCCACGCCGCGCCCCCTCGACCGCCCGTCGGCCGAGGACGGCGGTGGCTTCGATCTCGACGAGGTGGTCGGGCGAGGAGAGGGCCGCGACGCCGATCAGGGTGCCCGGGGGAACGGGGACGGGGACGCCCAGCTTCGCGGCGGCCCGGGCCACGCCCTCACCGAAGGCGGCCATCTTGTCGGGCGTCCAGTCGACGACGTAGACGGTCAGCTTCACCACGTCGGCGAAGGAGGCGTCGGCCCCGGCCAGGGCGGTGGCGACGTTGAGGTAGCTCTGCTCGACCTGGGCGGCGAGATCGCCCGCCCCGACGGTGCGCCCCTCGGCGTCCCAGGAGACCTGTCCAGCAACAAAAACCAGCCGCGATCCGGTGGCGATGGAGACCTGGCGGTAGGCGTCGGTCTTCGGCAGTCCGTCGGGGTTCACCAGGGTGATGGTCATGAGCGTCGATTCTCCGTACGTGCGGGGGGCTCGCGGGCCCGCGCCCACCGGACCGGGCCCTTCCCGGTCTCTTGTGGATACTCGGTAACCATAGGAAACTGTGCGCTGTGCTGGAAGAACGCACTTTTTCGTAACGGAGGAACCTGATGGTGACCACGCCCTACCCGGGCTCGCCCGATCAGACGGACCTGAGCCGCGCCGACTCCCTGGCGCGGGAGGTCTTCTCGGACATCGCCAACAAGTGGGCCTTGCTGATCATCGAGACCATCGGCGGCCGCACCGCCCGCTTCAGCACCCTGCGGGACGGGATCGAGGGCATCAGCCACAAGATGCTCACCCAGAACCTCCGCATGCTGGAGCGCAACGGACTGGTCGTGCGCACGGTCCATCCCGTCGTGCCCCCGCGCGTCGAGTACACCCTCACCGAGGCGGGACAGGCCCTGCGCGTGACGATCGACGGCATGTGCGCCTGGACCCACCAGTACCTCGCCCACATCGAGACCGCCCGCCGCCGCTTCGCCGCCGGCTGACCGGACCACCCCCCGCGCCGGTACGGAGAGGGACGCCCCGCGCGGCGAGCGGCCTCCTGGGCTCCGGAGCCCTGTGCAGGCTTCCGGGACGGGGAAAGGCGGAGACGCCCCCGGGCCGGCCGGCCGGGTGCGGCGGCGGACTTCAGGTGTTCATCGAGGCCGCGTAAGGAGCGTGGCTGAGCGGGCTCACGAGTTCGGCGAGGGCGCGTTCCAGGTCATGGATGTGGGCGAGGGCGGGGTCCGCCGCGGTGGAGCGGTGCGCGTGGGCGGATGCGGGCGGGATCGTGCCGGGCCGGGAGGAGGTGAGGACCTCGACCGCGGACCGGACCCGCCAGCAGGCGGCCGTCAGGCGGTCGTCGTGCGAGGCGTCCGGGTCGGCCGCGACGAGAGCCAGGCCGCGGACCTCGCGGGCGCAGTCGTCGAGGAGAGCCAGGACCTTGCGGGCGCGGGCCTTGCGGGCGCGGAGCGGGTTGAGGGGGTGGACCAGGGGCGCGAGGGAGAGCCGTACCCGCCCCAGCAGGAGTTCGAGCTCGGCGATGTGGGGCTCGGGGTCGGCGCCCGGAGCGCCGGCGAGCCGGGCTGCGGCCTGGGCCGTGCACGCGTGGACACAGCTCAGTGCGCGCTGGATCCAGGAATGGGTCGTCGCGTGCGTCGTGACGGGAAGGACCAGCAGCACGGCGAGCGCCGCGCCGAGCGCCCCGACGGCGGTCTCCGCGACGCGCAGCCAGAGCAGCGCCTCGTCGAGGACCCCCAGCGCCCCGTAGAGCATGCCGGCCATGACCGTCACGAAGAACATCATCCAGCTGTACGAGACCGCCGCCGTGTAGAAGATGCCGAAGACGCCGACCGCGACGACGACAGCGGTCGGGGCGGCCGCGCCGTCGAGCGGGATGGCCACGGCGAAACCGGAGGCGATACCGATCACGGTCCCCAGGACCCGGCGGAATCCCCGCACGAGCGTCTCGCCGCGCGAGGTCGTGTTGACGAAGACCCACCAGGTCGCACCGACCGCCCAGTACCACCGCTGGTCGGACAGCGCCTGCCCCAGGCCCAGCGCGAAGGCCCCGCCCAGGGTGGCTTGGACCGCCTGCCGGGTGGTGACACGCAACCGGCCGCCGATCTCCGGCGGAGCGGGCGACGCCGGGACGGGCAGCCGCCGCTCGTAGCACCACAGGCCGAAGCGCACGGTGGAGGCGACGCCCAGTGACAACGCCACGGCGGCGTACAGCTCGGGCAGCTGAGCGGGCACGGTGTGGAGGAACTGGGCGGCGAAGAACATCATGAACGCGAAGACGCCCAGCGCGTGCCCGCGGGGCCCCCAGCGGCGGGCGTGCACGCCCGCCCCCATCACGGCGAGGAAGCTGAGGTCGCGGGCGACCGGCACGTCGTGCAGCGCGGCGGCGAGGGCGAGGACGGGCAGCCCGGCGACGGGGAGCAGGGCAGTGGTGACCGCCTGTCCGCGCACCGTCGGGTCGGTCACGGTGAAGAGGGCGAGCAGAGCCGCGAGTCCGCCGGTGACGGCCGCCTCCAGCGAATGCCCGACAAGCCCGCACAGCGCGACCGCGAGACCGATGCCGATCACGGCGCGGGAGGCGAAGCGCAGCCGTATCCGCCCCGGATCCGGCGCCACGAACACCTTCTTCAGCACGCTTCCACCCCTTCCGCGTCGCCGCAGAACTCGCATGAAAAAGGCGCCGCGGAAGTCCGCAGCGCCATCGACCGCCCCATTTCAGCATCTGCCGGACCCTTGGATCAAACGGACCGGAATATGGTGGACCACTAGCCCAGTCGACAAGGGAAAGGTGCGGCCATCGGCAGGCCAACGGACCAGCTCCGGTGACACGGAGGCGATCCTTCCAGCCGGATACAGTCGGGGCCGTACAGGACGGTTCGGAAGGAGATCGGCGGATCATGGCGGTGGACGCGCTCGACACCCGCATCCTGCGCCTGCTGATCGAGCAGCCGCGCACCAGCGTCCGGGAGTACGCGCGCATCCTCGGTGTGGCCCGCGGCACCCTCCAGGCCCGGTTGGACCGTCTGGAGCGCGACGGCGTGATCACGGGCACCGGGCCTACGCTCTCCCCCGCCGCCCTCGGCCACCCCGTGCTCGCCTTCGTCCACCTGGAGGTCACCCAGGGGCATCTGGTCGAGGTGGGCGACGCGCTGGCGGCCGTGCCCGAGATCATCGAGGCGTTCTCGACGACGGGCGGCGGCGATCTGCTGACCCGCGTCGTCGCCCGGGACAACGGGCACCTGGAGGACGTGATCCAGCGGCTGATCCAGCTGCCGGGGGTCGTCCGGACACGGACCGACGTGGCGTTGCGCGAGCGGGTGGCGCACCGGGTGCTGCCGCTGGTGGAGGCCGTGGGACGGGCGGCGGCGCCTCCCGCCTGAGCGGACCCGCCGGTCGCGGCTGCGGCATGCTGGGGCCATGACGTCCCCTCCCGCCCCCTCGTCCGCGTCCCTCCCGCCTCCACACGTGATCTTCGATCTCGACGGAACCCTGGTGGACAGCGAGCCCAACTACTACGAGGCGGGGCGCAGGCTGCTCGTCCGCTACGGGGTGCGGGACTTCGGCTGGGAGGAGCACACCCGGTTCATCGGCATCGGCACCCGGGAGACGCTGACCGTCCTGCGCGCGGAGTACGGCATCGACGCTCCGGTCGAGGAGCTGCTGGCCGGGAAGAACGCCCTGTACCTGGAGCTCGCCGGGGCCTCGACGGAGGTCTTCCCGCAGATGCGGGAGTTCGTCGAGCGCCTGTACGCGGCCGGGGCGCCGATGGCGGTGGCCTCCGGTTCGTCCCGGGCCGCGATCGGGGCGGTGCTCGCCGTCACCGGGCTCGACGCGTACATCCCGCTGTACGTCTCCGCCGAGGAGGTCGCCCACGGCAAACCGGAGCCGGACGTGTTCCTGGAGGCGGCCCGGCGGATGGGGGCGGAGCCGGGGAACTGCGTGGTGCTGGAGGACGCACCGCCCGGAGCGGCGGCCGCGCACGCGGCGGGGATGCGGTGCTTCGCCGTGCCCTATGTGCCGCGGACGGCGTCCGACCCCGCGTTCGAGACCGCCGAGCTGCTGTTCGCCGGCGGGCAGTCCGCGTTCACGGCCGAGGCCGCCTGGCGCGGGCTGTTCGGCTGAAACGGGGTCGGCGCAGGTTTCGGGCGACGGGGCGTGCGCGGCTCCGGCGGGCGAGCAGACGAAGCCCGGCGCCCGGTGGCGGAGGACGGCCGGCCGCGCGGGCGCTCCCGTACGGAGGGCGGTCGGCCGCGCGGGTGTGCCGGTCCGTCAGCCCGGTTCGGAGAAAGGTCCGTCGGGGCGTGCGGAGCCCGCCGGACGGATATCCTGATCATGTCGTTCGTCTCACCGGCCCAGGACGTGGCCGGAGACAGGAGACCCCGGAGGCGGACAGCCGGAGCGGGCCGCCATTCGAGATAGGTGTACAGGTGCTGGTAGCTGGTCGGTACCGATTGGTATCCCCCATCGGTCGTGGCGGCATGGGCGAGGTGTGGCGGGCCACGGACGAGGTGCTGGGACGTGCCGTGGCCGTGAAGCTGCTGCTGGGCGACCAGGCGGACGCCTCGTCGACCGCCCGTTTCCGGCTGGAGGCGCAGACCGCCGCGCGGTTGAGCCACCCGCACCTGGTCGCCGTGTTCGACTTCGGGGCGTGGGAGGACCGGTTCTTCCTGGTGATGGAGCTGGTCGAAGGGCAGAGCCTGGGAGACCTGCTGGCCGCCCAGGAGCGCGTCCATCCCGAACAGGTCGCCCGGATCGCCGGCCAGGCCGCCGCCGGGCTGGCCGCCGCGCACCGCCAGGGCATCGTCCACCGCGACATCAAGCCGGGCAACCTGATGCTGGACGCGGACGGTTCGGTGAAGATCGGCGACTTCGGGATCGCCCAGTTCGTCGACGACCCCTCGACCGCGCTGACGACGGCCGGCCACATCGTCGGCACCAGCCTCTACCTGGCCCCCGAGCGCGCGTTGGGGCGTACCGCCGACTCCGCGTCCGACATGTACTCCCTCGGCTGCGTGGTCTACCAACTGCTGCTGGGTGAGCCGCCGTTCCGCTCCGACACGGCGACCGCGACGCTGTACCAGCATGTCGACACCCCGCCGGTCCCGCTGCGGCAGCGGGGGGTGGACATCTCCGCCGCCTTCGACGCGTATCTGCTCGGGCTGCTGGCGAAACAGCCCGAGGCGCGGCCCACCGCCCAGCAGGTCTCCGACTGGTTCCGCACGGACGCCTGGCGCGGCCGGCCGGAGCCCCTCCCGATGCCGACGCCCGCGTCCCACCGGGCTTCCGCCGCCGGGGCGCCGCACCCCTCCCCCGGCGGGCCGGCCGTGCCGGCGGGCCCGACGACGTACCGGCTCCCGGGCCCCACCGGGCGAAGACGGCAGGCGCCGGCCCGGTCGGCCCCCACCCGGTCGAATGCGACCCGGTCGAATGCGGCCCGATCGGCCCCGGTCCGCCGTCGCAGCACCCGTGAGGCGATACGGCGGCGCCCCAGGGTGGCCAGCGCCATCGCGGGGACGGCGACGTTCCTGGCCGCCGTGTACCTGGGGATGATCCTGTTCTCGCCGGACTCCAGCTCCGCCGGAACGCCCGACCAGGTCCCGTCCTCGGGCCCCGCCCAGGACGTCGGGAACGGCGGCGGCAGCGGGGACGAGCAGGGCGGCTGAGCCACGGCCCGCCCCGCCCGCCGGCCCCACCGCGACGGCGCCCCCGTGCGGGCGGGGCCGAGGAGAGCGAGCGGGCAGCGCGGGAGGTCCTGCCGGGGCCGCCGGGTGCGGGGCGGGGTGCGTACGGCAGCGAGGGCGGCGGCGCCCTCGTGTTCGGCGCCGCGCGCGCGGTGGGGGCCCTCGACGACGGCGCTCGGAGGGCCGGTTCACTCGGCCGGGCGGGGTTCGCGGACGCGTGGTACCACCGCGGCCCGTGCTGATCGATGATGGCGGCCGGGGCCCCACCGCCCCGGCAGGAGCACCAGCCGTCGGACGAAAGGCTTGTCATGCGGGAACTGCCAACGGACCCGGCGACGGACGCGGACGCGCGGGAGGTTCCCCGTACGGGTGAGGACGCCCAGGTGATCGTGGTGGGAGCCGGGCCGGCCGGCTCCTCGGCCGCGTACCACCTGGCCCGCGCCGGAGTGGACGTGGTCCTCCTGGAGAAGGCCCGCTTCCCCCGGGAGAAGGTGTGCGGCGACGGCCTCACTCCGCGCGCGGTGCACCAGCTGATCCGGATGGGCGTCGACGTCTCCGCGCCGGGCTGGACGCGTTCGCGGGGGATGCGCTGGGTGGCCGGGAAGCACCGGGTGCACATCGAGTGGCCCGCGCTGGGCCGCTACCCGGACTTCGGGCTCTCCCGCAGCCGGCACGACTTCGACGACATCCTGGCCCGCCACGCCGTGGCGGCCGGGGCCCGGCTGTACAGCGGCTGGAAGGCGGAACGGCCGCTGACCGACCGGGCGGGCCGGGTCACGGGGGTCGCCGCGTCCTTCGACTCCCCGGACGCCCCCGGGGCGGTCGAGTTCCGCGCCCCGATCGTCGTCGCGGCGGACGGGGCGTCCGCCCGCCTCGCCCTGGCGCTGGGCCTGGAGCGGGATCCCGGGCGGCAGATCGCGACGGCCGCCCGGCGCTACTACCGAAGCCCCGAACGCTCCCGGGAGGAGTACCTGGAGCTGTGGGCCGACCTCCGCTTCCCGAACGGCGGCCCGTACCTCCCCGGGTACGGCTGGATCTTCCCGATGGGCGACGGCCGGGTCAACGTCGGGCTCGGGGCGCTGCCCCACCGGCGGCACGGCAAGGCGGACCTGCGCGCGACCCTGGACCAGTGGCTGGCCCGGACCCCGCAGGAGTGGGGGCTGCGCGAGGAGAACGCGGAGGGCCCGGTGCGCAGCGCCGCCCTGCCGCTCGGCTTCAACCGCCATCCGCTGTACACCCGGGGGCTTCTGCTGGTCGGCGACTCCGGCGGGATGGTGAGCCCCTGGAACGGCGAGGGCATCGCCCAGGCGATGGAGGCGGGCGAGGTCGCCGCCGAGAGCGCGGCGCTCGCTCTCGCCCACCCCCGGGGGCCGCGCCGCGAACAGGTGCTGCACGGCTACCCGGTGGAGATGAACCGCCGCTGGGGCCGCTACTACCGGCTGGGCAACACCGCCGCCGACCTGGTCTTCAGCCGCTCGGGCTTCCAGCCGGTGCTCAACCGGTACGTCATGGGCTCGCCGTTCCTCCTCGACCTGCTGGCCCGGCTGCTCACCGACCTCACGGACAAGCCCTCGCGCGACGTGGCCGACCATGTGCTCAACACGGCGTTCCGTCTGGTCCCGGCGCCCCGCCCCGGCCGTCGGCGGGGCCGGCCCGGGAAGCGCTGAGGGGGCCGGGCGCCCGGTGGGGGCTTGCGGCAGTACACACCGCTGCTCCACGCGCCCACCGCCCACGGGTGCAGCCGTCTCCCGGACGCCACCGTCCGGCTGCCGCCCGGGGGCCGGGGCCGACGAGGTGTCGGGGATCTCGCGAAAGGCAGCTCTACAGCACTGTAGATTGAGGGGGCCCGGCCGCTTCGGAGGACGGGCCGTCTCGGCGTCCGCTCCACCCCAGAGAAAGCAGTGACCATGTTCGGGATCGGCGAACTCACCATCCTCCTGCTGGTGATCGTGGCGGTGCTGGCCGTGAAGCGGCTGCCCGAGCTCACGCGGTCGGCCGGAAAGGCCGCCCGCATCCTCAAGGCCGAGAAGCGGGCGCTCAAGGACGAGGACGGCGACCCGGGCCGGCCGTCCCCCCGGGTGATCCGCGGGGAGACGGCCGAGCGGCCGGGCGGGGACGTCTGAACACCGTGCGGTGAGACGGGCCGGCCGGGTGGCGCGCCCGGGGCGGCTACGCGGTCGTGCCGGGAGGGGACTGCGGGTGCAGCAGCCGGGCGAGCAGGTCGTCCAGGCTGACCAGCCCCGCCAGTCCGCCCTCTCCGTCGCGCACGACGGCGATCGTGGCCCGCCGTTCGCGCAGTCGCTCCACGGCCTGCGCCACGGTCGCGTCGGGGGTCAGCTCCGGGACCGGACGGGCCAGGGTGCGGGCGAGGACGTCCCGGCCGGCGGCGCGGGCCACGAGCGCGTCCCGGGCGTGCACCGAGCCGAGGACCTCCTCCCCGTCCCGTACGAGCAGGCGGGTGCGGTCGGCCTCGGCGGCGGTGGCCAGGATGCGGTCGAGTCCGGCGTCCGCCGGGACCGTCACGATCCGCTCCACGGGGATGCGGAGTGCGGAGACCGGGGTCGCCGGTTCGGTCAGCGACCTCGTCATCAGCCCGGAGTCGCCCTTGCTGATCAGCCCGAGGCGTGCGGACTCCTCGATCAGGTGGGTGAGCTGGTCGCGGTTGTGCACCGAGGCGAGCTCGTCGCGCGGGGTGACCCGGCAGAGCCGTACGAGGGAGTTGCTCACCGCGTTCAGCACGCGGATCAGCGGGCGTACGGCGCGCACGAGGGCCCGGAAGGGCGGACTCAGCAGCATCGCCGACCGTTCCGGGTGGGCGATGGCCCAGGACTTCGGGGCCATCTCGCCGACCACCATGTGCAGGAAGACCACGACGATCATGGCCAGCGCGAAGGCGACGCCGTAGCTGACGGCGGCGGGCAGTCCGAGCCGCTCCAGCAGCGGGTCCAGTTCGTGCGAGATGGCGGGCTTGGACACGGATCCCAGCCCCAGGGTGCAGATGGTGATGCCGAGCTGCGCCCCCGCGAGCATCAGCGACAGCTCGCGCATCCCGGCGAGCGCCGCCTTGGCTCCGCGCTGCCCGCGGGCGGCCGCCTGTTCCATCCGGTGCCGCTTGGAGGCGACCAGGGCGAATTCGGCGGCGACGAAGAAGCCGCTCCCGATGAGGAGCAGGACGGTGACGAAGAGCGCCATGGGGAAGCTCATGCCTGGGGCTCCCGTCCGGTGCGACCGGTCCGGTCGGTGTGCTCGGTCGGCTGGACGCGGCCGGGCGGCCGGGCGTGTTCGGGCTGGTCGGCACGGCGAGGACCATCGGCGCACTCGGGACGGCTGGCGTGTTCGACGCGTACGTACTCGGCGACGTGCCGGTCCAGGGAGCGGACTTCGATCCGGGCGCCGTCCACGGTGAGCCGGTCGCCCACGGTGGGGAAGCGGCCGAGCCGGTCGATGATCAGTCCGGCCAGCGTGTCGTAGTCGTCGCCCTCCCGGGGGAGGTGGACGCCCGTGGCCTCCTCGATCTCGTCGAGGCGGCGGCCCGCGTCCACGATCCAGCCGGAGCCGTCGGCCACCGCGGTCTCGACGACCGTGTCCGACTCGTCGGCGATGTCGCCCACGAGCTCCTCGGCGATGTCCTCGTAGGTGACGATCCCGGCGAGACCGCCGTGCTCGTCCAGGACGACGGCGAACTCGTCGTCGCGCTCCCGCATCTGCGCCACCGCGGCCGGAAGCTTGAGGAGTTCGGGCAGCAGCAGGGGGCGGCGGGCCAGGGAGCCCACGGTGGTGCTCCCGATCTCGGCTGCGGGCAGCCGCATCAGCTCCCGTACGCCGAGGACGCCGGCGGGGTCGTCGGGGTGGTCGCCGAGCACCGGGTAGGTGGAGTGCCCGTGGCGGGCGATCAGTTCGACGGCCTCGGTGGCGAGGGCGTCCCGGCGGACGAACGTGACGTCGGCGCGCGGCACCATCACCTCGCCCAGGGTCCGCTCGGAGAACTCCAGCGCGTGGTCCATGAGTGCGGCCGTCGCGGCCGGGAGTTCACCCTGCTCGTGGGACTCCCCGACGAGATGCCCGAGCTCCTCCAGGGTCGCGCCGTGGTGCAGTTCCTCGACCGGTTCGATGCCGATGCGGCGCAGCAGCCGGTTGGCGGCGCCGTCGAAGACGTGGACGACGGGGCCGACGATCCGCAGGTAGATCAGGGTGGAGGCGGCGAGCGACTTCGCCATGGACTCGGGTACGGCGAGGGCCAGGTTCTTGGGCGCGAGTTCGCCGAGCACCATCTGGATGACTGTCGCCACCACGAAGGACAGCACCACGGAGATGCCCGGGACCGCCCCCTCGGGCAGTCCCGCGGCGTTCAGGGCGGGCCGCAGGAGGGTCGAGACGGACGGCTCCGCGAGGAAGCCGACGACGAGACCCGTGACGGTGATGCCGAGCTGCGCACCGGAGAGCATGAAGGAGAGGCGCTCCAGTACGTTCACGGCGCGGGCGGCCCGCTTGTCGCCGGCCGCCGCCTCCCGGGCGAGGGTGAGCCGGTCGGCGGAGACGTACGCGAACTCCTGGGCCACGAAGTAGCCGGTCCCGGCGGTGAGGACGAACACCGCCAGCAGGCCGAGCAGGGCGGAGGTCATCGTTCACCCGCCCCGCGCGGGGCCCGCACCGGCGCCGGGTCCGGTGTCGGGGCCGGGGATCGATGGCGGTGAAGATGCCGGCGGTGCCCCGAGGGGCACGGACTGACGGACAACGCGTGGCTCCTGTCCGGCTGGGTTCTCCAGCCATGGGTTCGATTCTGCACGCCGGGCGGGCGGAGAGCGGGTGTCCGCTCCGGGCGGGGAAGCACGTGTCCGGCCGGCGGGTCCGGGGAGTTCCTCCTCCGCCGAGCGGCCGTCGGACTCCGCGTCCCGGTGGGCGGCCCGTCACCGCGGCGTGCCGGAACGGCCCGCCGCACCCGGCCGTCCGTGCCCACGCCGTCCTCCGCGCTCCGGCTCCGCGCCGTGGCGGCGGAGACTCCGCACTCTGCGGCTGATGAACTCTACAGCCCTGTAGACAGGCGGGGTTCGGCGCGGTACGCGCCGAAGAGAAGAGGCCGGGCGCCGCGGGCTACAGCGGGGTCGCCGCCTCCAGGACGAAGAACAGGGCGACGGCCGCGTTCAGCGCGGACAGCGCCGAGACCGTCGTCCCGGCCGCGGCGACGAACGCGGCCGCACCGGCCGGGGTGAGGGCCGGTGGCCAGCCCCGGTCCGGCGGCACCGGCCCCAGGAGAGCCGCCACCCTGCGCGGCACCGGCCCCGCCGCCGCGAAGGAGGCGAAGGCCGGACCGCCGGGCGCCGGGCGGGCGACCAGTGCCGCCTTGCCGACCGCGCGGGCGGTCAGCCTGCGGTCGCCGGTGAACCGGGCGGCCTCTTCGTCGGCCCAGCGTTCGGTGCTGTACACGAGGGCCCCGAGCAGGGGCCACAGCAGCGGGTTGACGCAGCCGGCCAGCCGGGTCGCGAGCAGCAGCCGGTGGTGGCGTCCGGCCAGGTGGGCCCGCTCGTGGGCGAACAGTGCCCGGCGCTCGGCCGGTTCGAGGGAGGCGAGCATGGCCGTGGAGACCATCACCCGACCGGGTGAGCCGGGGAGGGCGTAGGCGTACGGGACGTCGTCGGGCAGGACGGCGACGTCGCCGTCGCCCCGCAGACCCGCGAGCGCCCGGTGGGCGCGCGCCCGGAAGCGGTAGTGGCGGTGGACGGTGTACCCGCAGGCGGCCGCGACGGCGACGAGCGCGACGATGGACGCCTTGCCCGCGAACGCGTCGTGCGGCACGGCCTCGCGGACCTCGGCGTCGGACCAGCCGTCGGGCAGCGGGTTGCCGGGCAGCTGGGCCGTGCCCACGACCACCAGCAGCCCGAGGCAGACCAGGCTGCAGGTGGCGAGGATCACGGCGGCGGTGGTCAGCAGCCGGGCGGCCCGGCGGGGGTGCAGATGCTGCTCCGCCAGGCGCGCGATGGGCAGCGCGGTCAGGGGCAGCACGAGCGGCAGGTAGACGAAGACGCCCATCGTCAGCGCTCCGGCCGGCCCGGGGGTGTGCCGGGGGCGTCGGGGCCGCTTTCGGCGAGCAGGGTCCGCAGCAGTTCCTCGTCGTGGGAGGAGAGGACGGAGACGAAGCTGGAGAGCACCGCGTCCCGGTCGCTCTGCTTGTCGAGGAGGCGGCGCATCCGCAGGGCGGCGAGCCCGGCCTCGTTCGCCACCGGCTCCCACAGCACGGGGCGGCCCCTCCCGGTGCGGGAGACGGCCTGTTTGGCGTGCAACCGCGTCAGGATGGTGATGACGGTGCTGTACGAGAGGTCGGCGTCGAGCCGCTCCAGCACCCAGGCGGCGGTCACCGGCTCGCTCGCCCCGCCCAGCACCGACAGCACCCGGGCCTCCAACTCGCCCTGGCCGCGCCTGCGGACAGGCGTCTCCCCCTCGCCACCGGCTTCTTCGGCGTCCACGGCAGGGCCCCTTTCTCCGTTCGGCCGCCCGGCCGCGGCACCGCGCCGGCCGGGCATCGGGGAATCGTATCCAGCCGCCGGAGCCGGAGGCCACCGACCGGTGCGACGCGGCGCCCCCGGCGGCGCCCGCCCGGACCGGCCCGCGGATCGCACCGGACCCTGGTCCGCCCCGTGCCTACGCCCCCACCTCCCGGCCCCACCTCCCGATCCCACAAATCTACAGTGCTGTAGATTTTCCCCACGGCCGCGGTTCGCGTTCGCGCCGTCACCCGTGGCGTGGCCGCGACCGGGTGAACACCCGTCATCGCACAAGGGAGAAGATCATGGGCGTCAGCCTCGCCAAGGGCGGCAACGTCTCGCTGAGCAAGGAGGCCCCCGGGCTGACCGCGGTCCTCGTCGGCCTCGGCTGGGACGTCCGCACCACCACCGGAGCCGACTACGACCTCGACGCGAGCGCGCTGCTCTGCGACGAGGCGGGCAAGGTCCGGTCCAACCAGCACTTCGTCTTCTACAACAACCTCAAGAGCCCCGACGGTTCGGTCGAGCACACCGGCGACAACCTCACCGGCGAGGGCGACGGCGACGACGAGACCGTCAAGGTCGACCTGGCCGCGGTACCCGCTGACGTGGCGAAGATCGTGTTCCCCGTCTCGATCCACGAGGCGGAGGCACGGGGCCAGAGCTTCGGCCAGGTGCGCAACGCGTACATCCGCGTGGTCAACCAGGCGGGCGGTGCGGAGATCGCCCGCTACGACCTCAGCGAGGACGCCTCGACCGAGACGGCGATGGTCTTCGGCGAGCTGTACCGGCACGGCGCGGAGTGGAAGTTCCGCGCGGTCGGGCAGGGTTACGCATCCGGGCTGAGCGGCATCGTCGCCGACTTCGGCGTCAGCCTCTGAGCCGCACGCCCCACCGGCGCCACCCCAGCCACTCAGGCAGCACCCAGCCACCGAAGGCGGAACGATGACGATCAACCTCACCAAGGGCCAGCAGATCAGCCTCACCAAGTCGGGCGGCGGCGAGCTCGACGTCGTACGGATGGGGCTCGGCTGGAAGTCCGCTCCCCGCAAGGGGTTCCTGGCCCGGCTGACCGCCCGTGAGATCGACCTGGACGCCTCGGCGGTGCTCTTCGCGGGGCGCGACCCGCAGGACGTGGTCTTCTTCCAGCACCTGACCAGCGACGACGGCTCGGTCCGGCACACCGGGGACAACCGGGTGGGCGGGGCGGGCGAGGGCGGCGACGACGAATCCATCGTCGTCGACCTGCGGCGCGTGCCGGCCCACGTCGACCAGATCGTCTTCACGGTGAACTCGTTCACCGGCCAGACCTTCGAGGAGGTCGAGGCCGCCTTCTGCCGGCTGGTCGACGAGACCAACGGCCAGGAACTGGCCCGGTACACCCTGACCGGCGGCGGGCGGAACACCGCCCAGATCATGGCCAAGGTCCAGCGGACCGGTTCGGGCTGGCAGATGGCCGCGATCGGCACGGCGGCGGACGGGCGGACCTTCCAGGACCTCATGCCCGCGATCGCGCAGCACCTCTGACGGCGACTCGTCTCCACCGCGGAGGCGCGCACGCGGCACGTGCGCGCCCCCGCGCCGTCGTACACGAACGACCACCGCCCCACGGATCGACCGAGGAAACAGCATGGGCAGACCCTTCCGGCTCGGGGACGAGGACAGACCGGAGTACGCGAGCGCTCTCGACGAGGTGATCGCCTCTCCGGAGATCCAGCGCCTGCTGGAGCGTACGGGCGTGCCGGGCGACCGGTTGCGCGTCCGGGGCCTGGCGGCCGTCGCCCGGGTCTCGCGCACGGCCGAAGCGGAGTACCGGCGGTACGCGGCCCTGCGCCGCCAGGCGGTCGGCGGAGCGCGGGGGGCCGGGGCGTCGCCGCTCTCCGGGCCGGGCGACCAGGAACGGCCGGGGGCCGGGGTGCTCGCGGTCCTCGGGGTGCTGACGCCGGTGCTCGCCGCGGTGGCCGCCGCGACGTTCCTGGTCCTCGGGTACGGGCTGCGGCTCGCGGGGGCCCTGCCCGCCCTGGCGGACACCCTCGTCGGCGTCGGATGGCTGAGCCTGGGAATCGCGGCGGTCGCGGCGCTGGCCGGCCTGGTCGCCCTCTACCGGACGGCGGCGAAGCAGACGGCGGCCGACGCGGCGCCGGCCGTGCCCGACGCCTCCCTCCCGCCCGCGCTCGACCGGGCGCGGGAGGTGTGGCTGGAGGCACTGCGCCACCGGGGCATCCGGCCGTTCCTGCTCCAGGAGCTGGCCGGGCCTGCGGCGCCCGGGCCGGACGCGGGCGACGCCGGCTCCCGGTTCAGCTCACCGGCGTTCGCGGGGCCGGACTTCTCCGGTCCGGGGTTCGGGGGTTCCGGCGGGAACGCTTCCCGGCCGCCCGCACCAGGGCGGTCATGACCCGGGTGTCCTCGCCCATCTCCGGATGCCACTGGACGCCGAGCACCAGGCTCGCGCGGCCGGGCAGTTCCACGGCCTCCACCGTCCCGTCCGGGGCGTGAGCCGAAGCCACCAGGCCGCCGCCGAGGCGGTCGACGGCCTGGTGGTGGTAGGCGGGCACCAGGGCGGTCTCCGGCACGGCGTCCGCGTAGGCGGTGCCGGGCACCGGAATCACCGGGTGGCTGCCGAAGACGCCGAGGCCGCCGGTGTGGTCGTCCAGGTGCTGCACCAGGGTGCCGCCGAGGGCGACGTTCAACAGCTGCATGCCCCGGCAGATGCCGAGCAGGGGGACCTCCTGCTCGACCGCCGCTTTGATCAACCCCAGCTCCCAGGCGTCGCGTTCACGGGCCGGGGGGCCGGTACGGGGGTCGGCGGCCGCCCCGTACCGCGCCGGTTCCACGTCGGCTCCCCCGGCGATCACCAGTCCGTCCAGGGCGGCGACGGCCTCCCGGGCCGCGTCCTCGGCGTCGTCCGGCGGCAGGAGCACCGCGAGTCCGCCCGCCGCGCGGACGAGGCGGGGGTAGCCGGCGGGCAGCAGGACCGCCGGCATCTCCCACACCCCCCAGCGGGCGTGGTCCTGGTAGGTGCTGATGCCGATGACGGGCCGGGACATGGAACGGGCTCCTCGGTGGATCGTGGGCCGGGTACGGCCGGCCGGAGGGTCGGGCGGGTCAGTCGCGGGCGAGTTCGGCCTCGGCCGCCGCGAGGGCGGCGAACTCCTCCTCCGGTGCTCCCGCGACCAGTCGGTGGCGGCTGTAGAAGGCGAAGTAGGCCAGCGCCACCGCGTACACGCCGAGCGCGATGAACGCCGCCTCGCGGTCCACCAGGAAGGTCGCCACCAGCGCCGAGCATGCCAGGACGAAGGCCACGGAGGAGGTCAGCGCGCCACCGGGGGTGCGGTAGGGGCGCGGCAGTTCCGGTTCGCGGCGGCGCAGCACCAGGTGGGAGAGGGCCATGAGGGCATAGCTGATGGTGGCGCCGAAGACGGCGACGTTCAGCATCCGGCCGCCGTCGCCGCTCCAGGCGGCGAGCGTGAAGCCGATGGCCCCGGGGACCAGCAGGCCGAGGTAGGGAGACTTGCGGCGGTTGGTCAGCGACAGGAAGCGGGGCAGGTAGCCCGCCCGGGAGAGGGCGAACAGCTGGCGGGAGCCGGCGAAGATCAGGGAGAAGAAGGAGGCCACCAGGCCGGCGAGGCCCGCGTAGTTGACGAAGCGGCTCAGGGCGGTCGGTTCCCCGTCGCCCTGGAGGGCCACCACGAGCGGGTTCCCGGCCTCCTTGATGGCGTCGGCCCCCTGGGCGCCGGTGGCGGAGACGAAGGTGACGAGGGCGAGGAAGACCAGCACGGCGAGCGAGACGGCCAGCGCCCTCGGCATCGAGCGGATCGGGTCCTTGGCCTCCTCGGCGGCCAGCGGCACGCCCTCCACGCCGAGGAAGAACCACATGCCGAAGGGGAAGGCCGCCCAGATCCCGAGGAGCCCGAACGGCAGCCAGGAGGAGGAGCCGAAGGCCGTGGTGTCGGCCGGTATGTCGTCGAGACGGCCCGCGTCGAACTCGGTGAACGCGCCCACGGCGAAGACGAGCAGCGCGGCCACCGCGATGGCGGTCACCACCAGGCTGAAGCGGAGCGCCTCGCCGACGCCCCAGAGGTGGATGCCGATGAAGACCGCGAAGCAGACGAGGAGGACGGGGCGGCCGGAGGTGAGTCCGAACAGGCCGAGCGACTCGACGTAGTCGCCGATGAAGATCGAGATGGCGGCGGGAGCGAGGATGTACTCGATGAGGATCGCCGTCCCCGTCAGGAAACCGCCCCAGGTGCCGAGCGCCCGCCGGGCGAAGCCGTAACCGCCGCCTGCCGTGGGCAGGATGGCGGAGAGTTCGGCCAGCGCGAAGACCAGGCAGGCGTACATGACGCCCATCAGGACCATGGCGGCGGCCAGTCCGCCGAAGCCGCCCTTGGACAGACCGATGTTCCAGCCGGAGAAGTCGCCGGAGACGACGTAGGCGACGCCGAGTCCGGTCAGCAGGAACCAGCCGGCGCTGCCCCGGCGCAGGGTCCTGCGGTGCAGGTACGCGTCCGTGCCGGACGCCCCCGGGCCCGCGTCCCCGGGTGGGCCGGCGGGTGTTTCGGTTCCTCGGGCCATGAGGCGCTCCAGATGTGTGTCAACGGCATCGTCGGAACTGCTCGATCAAAGGTTCGTCGGCACACCTTTGTGGAACGGTCGCGGAAATGGCAAGAGGCGTGCGGCAAAGAGTGGGGACGGGCGCGCCCCGGGGCAGCGGCGGCGGGCACCGGGCCACCGCTCCCGGTCAGAGGCTCCCGACTGCCGACCCAGGGCACAGGACACAGGACAACGGCTCCCGGCCCGGGGCTCGCGGCTCAGGGCTCACGGCTCACGGCTCACGGCTCACGGCTCACGGCTCACGGCTCAGGCGAGGAAACCGCGCAGCAGGGCCGCCGTGCCGCCGCAGTGTTCCCGCATCATCTCGCGTGCCGCGTCCGCGTCCCGGTCGAGCACCGCTTCGACGACGGCCGCGTGCTGTCGCTGCGAGTGCTCCAGGTTGCGCACCAGCAGCGGGATGCAGTCGAGGAGGTCGTTGAGGGCGGCCCGGACGGCGGCGTACCGCGCGGCGAGCGTACGGGAGCCGGAGAGTTCGGCGAGCGTGAGGTGGAGCAGGGTGTCCTGGCGGCGGTAGTCCTCCAGCCGGGCGCCCCGCGTGGCGTCGAGCGCGGCCCGCAGCCGGGCCTCCTCCTCCCCCCTCAGCCCCTCGGCGCACAGGCCGGCGGCCCCCGTCTCCAGCACCTCGCGGAAGCGCAGGGTGTCCTCCACGTCGACGGCGGCGATGCGGCGGCGCAGCTCGACGGCGCCGTCGGGGGCGGCGGGGCGCGGCAGGACGAACGTGCCTCCGTAGCGGCCGCGGCGGCTCTCGACCATGCCCTCGTCCTGGAGGGCTTTGAGGACCTCGCGCAGGGTGACCCTGCTGATCCGCAGCTGCTGGGACAACTCGCGTTCGGAGGGCAGCCGTTCACCGGGCGGGACCAGGCCGAGGCGCAGGAGCTGGAGGATCTGCTCCAGCGCCTCCTCGAAGCCGTTGCCCGCGCGGACGGGGCGCAGTACGGACTCCAGCGGGCCGGCCGCCGCGATGTCCGCCGTCCCCACCGCGTCGCCCGCGGCCCCCACCGCGCCGTCGCGCGCGCCACCGCTCCCGGCGCCGTCCGCCGCCCGCGCCTCCGCCGCCGGTACAGCCGGACGGGTGTCGTCCGCTCTCCCTCTGGTGACCACTGGCGGATCCCCTTCCCAAGCAATGGTTCTCTGTCATACCTTATGCCTCCCGGTTCCCCTAGGAGGCATCCCGTGGCAGACCGCACACCCCCGCTCGCCCTCGACGAGCTGCGCTCACGTGTCGCGGACGGGTCGATCGACACCGTGGTGCTGGCCTTCCCCGACATGCAGGGCCGGTTGCAGGGCAAGCGGTTCGCGGCCGGGTTCTTCCTCGACGAGGTGCTGGAGCACGGGACCGAGGGCTGCAACTACCTGCTGGCCGTGGACACCGAGATGCGGACCGTCGAGGGCTACGCGATGTCCTCGTGGGAGAACGGCTACGGCGACTTCGCCATGGTCCCCGACACCGCGACCCTGCGTTCCGTCCCCTGGCACGAGGGCACCGCCCTGCTGATCGCGGACCTCGCCTGGCACGACGGCAGTCCGGTGGTGGCGGCCCCCCGGCAGATCCTGCGCCGCCAGCTCGACCGGCTGGCGGAGCGCGGCTGGACGGCGCAGGTGGGCACGGAGCTGGAGTTCATCGTCTTCCGGGACAGTTACGAGGAGGCGTGGGACCGCGACTACCGCGGGCTGACCCCGGCCAACCAGTACAACATCGACTACTCGATCCTCGGGACCGGCCGGATCGAGCCGCTGCTGCGCCGCATCCGCAACGAGATGCAGCAGGCCGGGCTGACCGTCGAGTCCGCCAAGGGCGAGTGCAATCCCGGCCAGCACGAGATCGTCTTCCGCTACGACGAGGCGCTGACCACCTGCGACCAGCACGCCGTCTACAAGACGGGCGCCAAGGAGATCGCGGCCCAGGAGGGCGTCTCCCTGACCTTCATGGCCAAGTACGACGAGCGTGAGGGGAACTCCTGCCACATCCACCTCTCGCTCACCGACGAGGACGGCGAGAACCTGATGGCGGGCGCCGGGCCCGACGGCATGTCCGGGCTGATGCGGCACTTCCTGGCCGGCCAGCTCGCCGCCCTGCGCGACTTCTCCCTCCTCTACGCGCCCAACATCAACTCCTACAAGCGCTTCCAGCCCGGTTCCTTCGCCCCGACCGCCGTCGCCTGGGGCGTCGACAACCGCACCTGCGCCCTGCGGGTCGTGGGCCACGGCCCCTCCATGCGCCTGGAGAACCGGCTGCCCGGGGGCGACGTCAACCCGCATCTGGCCGTCGCCGGGCTGGTGGCCGCCGGACTGTACGGGGTCGAGCAGCGGTTGGAGCTGCCCGACGCCTGTACGGGCAACGCGTACACCGCCGGTTACGACCGGGTGCCGACGACGCTGCGCGAGGCCGCCGAACTGTGGGAGGCCAGCCCCATCGCCAAGGAGGCGTTCGGCAAGGAGGCCGTCGCGCACTACCTGAACATGGCGCGGGTCGAACTGGCCGCCTACGACTCCGCCGTGACCGACTGGGAGCTGCGCCGCTCCTTCGAACGCCTCTGACCACCACCCGCTTCCTGATCGGGGTCCGTACGTGTCACCACCCACCCTGGACGTCCTGAACCCGGCGACCGCCGAGGTCATCGCCGCCGTCCCGGCCGCCACCGCCGCCGATGTGGACGCCGCCGTCGCCCGGGCGGCGGCGGCCCAGCGCTCCTGGGCCGCCGCGGCGCCCGCCGACCGGGCCCGCCTGCTGCGCCGCTTCGCCGTCGTCGTCGACGAACACATCGAGGAACTGGCCCGGTTGGAGGTGCGCGAGGCCGGCCACACCATCGGCAACGCCCGCTGGGAGGCGGGCAACGTGCGCGATCTCCTCGACTACGGCGCGGGCGGGGCCGAACGCCTGCTGGGCCGGCAGATCCCGGTGGCGGGCGGCATCGACTTCACGATCCTGGAGCCGCTCGGCGTCGTCGGGGTCATCGCCCCCTGGAACTTCCCCATGCCGATCGCCGCCTGGGGGTTCGCCCCGGCGCTCGCGGCGGGCAACGCCGTCCTCCTCAAGCCCGCCGAGACGACCCCGCTGACCGCGCTCCGGCTGGCCGAACTCGCCCTGGCCGCCGGTCTTCCCGACGGCCTGTTCCAGGTGCTGCCCGGTGAGGGGCCGGTGGCCGGAAACGCTCTGGTCGGGCACCCGGGCGTCGCGAAGATCGTGTTCACCGGCTCCACCCGGACCGGCAAGCACATCATGACCCGCTGCGCCGAGCAGGTGAAGCGGCTCACCCTGGAGCTGGGCGGCAAGAGCCCCAACATCGTCTTCGCCGACGCCGATGTGGAGGCCGCGGCGGCCGCCGCCCCGATGTCCTTCCTGGACAACGCCGGCCAGGACTGCTGCGCCCGCACCCGGATCCTGGTCGAGCGGTCCGTGTACGACCGGTTCCTCGACCTGCTCGCCCCGGCCCTGGCCGCCGTGGTGGTGGGCGACCCGGCCGACGAGAAGACGCAGATGGGGCCGCTGATCTCGGCGGTCCAGCGGGAGAGGGTGCGCGGGCTCGTCGACGGCGGCCGGGGGGACGGGGACGTACGGGCGATGCTCGGCACGGCCCCCGAGGGCCCCGGGTTCTGGTACCCGCCGACCGTGCTCGCCGGGGTCTCGCCCACCGCTCCGGTGGCCGTGGAGGAGGTCTTCGGGCCGGTCGCGGTGGTCCTGCC
Source organism: Streptomyces sp. CB02366 (assembly GCF_001905905.1). GTDB lineage: Bacteria > Actinomycetota > Actinomycetes > Streptomycetales > Streptomycetaceae > Streptomyces. The sequence continues at coordinate 222,268 of NZ_LIVT01000007.1, read as the reverse complement.
GTTCGAGGACGAGGCGGACGCGCTGCGCCTGGCCGACGCCACCGACTACGGGCTCTCCGGATCGGTCTGGACCCGCGACGTGGGCCGTGCGCTGCGCGTGAGCCAGGGGCTGCGGGCAGGCAACCTGTCGGTCAACTCCCACTCCAGCGTGCGCTATACGACCCCCTTCGGCGGCTACAAGCAATCGGGGCTGGGCCGTGAACTCGGCCCGGACGCCCTGGCCGCCTTCACCGAGACCAAGAACGTCTTCATCAGCACGGAGGCCTGAGCACCATGACCGACACTTCTTCCGTCTGCCGCCGCCTGGTCGGCCGCACCGCCGTCGTCACCGGGGCGGGCAGCGGGATCGGCCTGGCCACCGTGCGGCGGCTGGCCGCCGAAGGCGCCCACGTCGTCTGCGCCGATGTGGACGAGGAGCGCGGCAAGGCCGCCGCCGAGGAGGCCGCCGGGCTCTTCGTCCGCACCGACGTCACCGACGCCGAGCAGGTGGACGCCCTCTTCAGGGCCGCGTTCGACGCCTACGGCTCGGTCGACGTCGCGTTCAACAACGCGGGGATCTCCCCGCCCGACGACGACTCCATCCTGGAGACCGGCCTGGAGGCGTGGAAGCGGGTGCAGGAGGTCAACCTCACCTCCGTCTACCTCTGCTGCAAGGCGGCCATCCCCTACATGCGCGCCCAGCGCAGGGGGTCGATCATCAACACGGCCTCGTTCGTGGCCCGGATGGGCGCGGCCACCTCGCAGATCTCGTACACCGCCTCCAAGGGCGGGGTGCTGGCGATGTCGCGCGAGCTGGGTGTGCAGTTCGCGCGCGACGGCATCCGGGTCAACGCGCTGTGCCCCGGCCCGGTCAACACCCCGCTCCTCCAGGAGCTGTTCGCCAAGGACCCGGAGCGGGCCGCCCGGCGGCTGGTCCACATCCCGGTCGGCCGGTTCGCCGAGCCGACCGAGATCGCCGCCGCCGTGGCGTTCCTGGCGAGCGACGACTCCTCGTTCGTGAACGCCACGGACTTCCTGGTCGACGGCGGAATCGCCGGGGCGTACGTCACCCCGGTGTGATGCCTGCCGGCCCGTACGGCCGACGGCGCCCGTCGCCGTCGGCCGTACGGACCGGGGCTCAGTCCTCGGCCGGGGCGAGACCGCCCCGCAGGCGCCGGGCCCGGAGCACCAGGAGCATCTCGAAGCGCTGGTCCGGTTCGTCGATGGCGTCGCCCCACAGCTCGCGGATCTGCCGCAGCCGGTAGCGGGCCGTCTGCGGATGGACGCCCAGCCGGGCGGCCACCTCGGGGGCGCCGCCGGAGGTTTCGATCCAGGCGAGCAGGGTCTCCGCCAGCCGTCGCGCCTGGGTGGCGCTGAGGCCGTCCAGCGGGGCGAGACAGCGCCGGGCGGCGGCGTCGATCAGGTCCTCGGCGGGCAACAGGAGGAGTTCTTCCGTCCGCTCGGTGCAGTGCAGCACCTCGCCCTGCGGCAGCAGGCCCTTCTTGATGAGCTGAACGGCGGTCTCCGCCCAGCGCAGCGAGGTCGCCGCGGCCGCCAGCGGGACCGACGGGCCGATCGCCCCGGACCAGCCGGCCGTCGCGCGCCGCAGGATCTCCGCCCGCCCCGCCGTCTCCGGGTCCGGGACGACCACCCGCGGCTGCTCGCTCTCCATCTCCAGCAGGATGCCCTGCCCCACCGCCGGGGCCACCGCTTCGCGGGCCGGACGCATCAGCACGCCCACCGCGATCGTCTCCGGCAGCTCCCAGCCGATGCGGGCGGCCCGCTCGGCCAGGGCCACGGAGACGTCACCGCGGTGTTCCATCAGCAGGAGTTCGATCAACTGGCGCTGGAGACGCAGCCGTTCACTGGCACGTCGGGCTGCGGCCTCGGCGTAGCCCCGTACCGACTGTTCCACGAGCCCGTCCAGATACTCGAATCCCGATTCGGCCAGCTCGTACATGGCGGGCGCCGGGATGTCGGCCTCCTGGCCGATCTCGGCGAGCCTGCGCCAGGTGAGCCGGACCCCGAGGCGGTAGATGGCCTGGAGTGCGTCGAGGCTGCGGCCCTCCAGCCCCTCGCCCCGGCCGAACTCCTGGAACATCTCCGGCGGCACCCGGGGGCGGTCGCCGCCGGTGAGGTTGTGGACGAAACCCTCGATGGCACGGCGGATGCCGACGAGGGCCAGCGGTTCCCCGGACTCGTCCTCCACCAGGTGCAGATAGGGGTACTCCCGGCGAATCTGGAAGAGGATGGTCTGCGCGAGCTCGGGCGCCTCGGAACGGGCGATCTCCTCGAAGCGGTCGAGCTTGGACCGGGGGACGTCCTGCCAGGCCGGGCGGGTCATGGGGCTGCCGGGGAGGTGTCATAGCTGATCAGAGGCGTGTTGGGCTGGTCGGGAGTGGCGTCGAGCAGTGCCACGGCACCGACCGCCGCACCCACGGCGAGGGTGGCGGCCACCAGGGTGGTGACAGCGGCGGCGACGATTCTGCGCATGGTCGGGTCAGCTCCTTGCTGAAGATGGTCCCCACCCCTTCAGCGCGGCTCTCCGGCTGGGACACAGTGTCGACAGCACATTGACATTCCGTCAAGGCTTTGCTTACTGTTCACGCCCATCAAGGGCTGACCGGCCCGGGGCCCGTGCACCTCCGCGAAGAGATTCGACCCAGGAGTGCCCGGATGCGCCACAACGCTTCACCCCTCTCGCTCGTCCTGCTGGGGGCGGGAGTCTTCCTGCTCGTGCTGGCCCCGCTGCTCGTCTGGTACGTCCAGCCGCACGCCAAGCGCACCCCCATCGACATCGACACCACCACCGTCTTCACGGGGACGGGCAGCTACTTCGACACGTCCGAGGTGGAGACGGTCGAGGACAGAACGATCACGATCACCCGGCAGGTGCGCGGCGACGTGGCCGACAGCGAGCAGAGCGGCAACGCCGTGTGGGACGTCTCCACCTCGGTCGACCACGACGGGACCCTGCCGGCCTCGGACCCCCGCGACGCCCTCCAGTGGACCCTGGAGCGCTGGGTGACCGACCGCTCGACCAACGAGCCGGTCCACTGCTGCGAGGAGTCCCCGCGGTTCGACGGGGAGGCGTACCTCAAGTTCCCCTTCGACGTCGAGAAGCGCTCCTACCGCTGGTGGGACGGCACGCTCGGCGGCGTCGTGCGCCTCGCGTACGCCGGTGAGCGGGAGGTACAGGGCTACTCCGGCTACCTCTTCAAGGGCGAGGTGGAACCCGCGAGGACCGGGGTGCGCCAGGTGCCCGGCGTCCTGGTGGGCCGGAAGAAGACGCCCCAGGTGCTGGCCGAGGAGTGGTACTCCAACAGCGGCATCGAACTCGTCGTGGACCGGCGGACCGGCCGCATCATCAACGCGGCGATCGGCCCGAGGAAGACGCTGCGCGCCCCCGGCTCCAAGAAGGACGCCGTGGTGCTGCTGGAGAGCAGGCGGGTGGAGTTCACAGAGGAGACCCAGCGCAAGCAGGTCGAGCTGGCGTCGGCGGACAGCGACCGGCTCGCGATGCTCGGCACGACCGCGCCGGCCGGGGCGGCGGGGCTGGGCGGGGTGCTCGCCCTGGCGGGCGTCGTCCTGCTCGTCCGGGGCCGCCGAACGGAACCGGAAGCGCCGAATACTCACCTGATGACGATTCCGCGCACCTGAGTTACCGGCAAGTTGTTGCTCCGGTGAGTAGCCGGGGGCGTACCCGTGCCCAAAACTGTCTATCCCCACCAGAGCACGGCCCCCCGGTCTCGTCCCTGTCCCCTGCCCGCGTTCCCTTTCCCCGTCCGTCTCCGCCCCACCCTCGCCCTCGCCCCTCCGGCCCCTCCCCCCGCCTCCCGCGGGCCGCCTTCCCGCCCCCTGAGCCGAGTTGGAGCACGCATGCCCCGGCACGTACCTCCCCCCTTGCTCGACGCAGCCACCGTCCGCCCGGGCCAGGACCCGGCGCCCACCCCGGTCTCCGGGGCCCCCGGACGTATCGTCTTCCTCGCCCACCGCGACCTGGGCAATCCGGCCGCCGGCGGCTCCGAGCTGCTGGTCGACCAACTGGCCCTCGGCCTCACCGAGCAGGGTCACGACGTCACGCTGCTCTGCGGCGGACAGGCCGCCCGCAGGCCCTACCGGGTCGTCTCGGCGGGCTCCGCGCTGGGGCACTACATCGGCGCGCGGTCCGCGTTCGCCCGGCACATCGGCTCGTGCGACCTGCTCGTCGAGGTCTGCAACGGCATGCCGTACCTGGCTCCGCTGTGGCACCGCGGGCCCACCGTGTGCCTGGTCAACCATGTGCACACCGACCTGTGGGACATGCGCTTCCCGGCCCCGGTGGCCCGTGCCGGGCGCAGACTCGAGCACTGGGCGCTGTCCCGCGCCTACCGCGACCACCTGATGATCGCGGTCTCCCCGTCCACGGCGGGCGCCCTGCGCGACCTGGGCGTACCGGACAGCCGGATCCGAGTGGTGCACAACGGGGTCCAGGAGCCGAGCCCGCAGGGCGAACGCTCCACCACCCCGCTGTTCGTGGCGCTGGGCCGGCTCGTCGACTACAAGCGCATCGATCTGCTGCTCCAGCTCTGGGAGCGGGTCCGGCCGGTCACCGGCGGTCGGCTCGTGATCGTCGGCGACGGCCCCGAGCGCGCCCGGCTGGAACGACTGGCCGGCCCGGGCGTGGAGTTCGCCGGGCACGTGACCGAGGCGGAGAAGCACCGGCTGCTCTGCGCCTCATGGCTGCTGCTGCACCCGGCCGCCGTCGAGGGCTGGGGACTCGTCGTCACGGAGGCCGCGGCCCGCTCCACCCCCACCCTGGGCTTCGACGTGCCGGGGCTGCGCGACTCCGTCGAGGACGGCGTCACCGGCCTCCTCGCCCGCGGCGCTTCCTCGTTCGCCGCCGCCTGGTGCGCCCTGGCGCTGGACGACGAGCGGCGCGAGGCCATGGGGAAGGCGGCCCGCGAACGCGCCGCCGACTACCGGTGGACCTCCAGCGTGCGCCGGTTCGCGGCGGTGGCCGCCGAGGCGGCCGCCGGACCGCCGGCCGGCGCCGCGGACCGCCCGAAAGCCCCGGCGATGGGCGCGAGCGCGTGAAAGACCCCTCGTTCCGGCGGTCGGCCGCCCTGTTCCGCGCCTTCCTGCGCGAACAGGGCGACCCCGCCACCGCGTACACCCTGCTGGCCCGCGACGCGGCCGACCAGGTCGAACGGCACGGCCCGCTGCGGGGCAAGGTCGTGGTGGACATCGGCGGCGGCGACGGCTACTTCACCCGCGAGTTCCGGCGGCGCGGCGCGCACGGCTACCTCTTCGAACCGGATTCGGCGGAGATCGGCCCCGGGCAGCGCGCGGACACCGTCGTCGCCGACGGCTATCTGCTGCCGCTCGCCGACGGCGCGGCCGACGTCTGCTTCTCCTCCAACGTGCTGGAGCACGTCGCCGATCCGCACACCTTCCTCAGCGAGATGGCGCGGGTGACCCGTCCCGGCGGCCTCATCTACCTCTCGTACACCAACTGGCTCTCCCCGTGGGGCGGCCACGAGTGGGCGCCCTGGCACTACCTCGGCGCCGACCGGGCCCGAAGCCGCTACGAGCGGCGCACCGGGAAACCCGCCAAGCACCGGCTCGGCGAGAACCTGTTCAAGATCGGCGTCGGCGAGACGCTGCGCCATGTCCGGGGCCGCTCGGACGTGGCGATCGTGTCCGCACGGTCGCGCTACTGGCCCGTCCTCCCCCAGCTCGTGCCGCGGATCCCCGTCCTGCGGGAGTTCGCCACCTGGAACCTCCTCCTCATCCTCCGGCGGTGTTCATGACCAGCGCTGTCCTCCCACCCCGGTCCACGGCGCCGGACGGCGCGGACCCCGTGCCGCCCGGCTCCGCCGGGGGCCCGCCCCCGCCCCGCTCCCGGCGGTGGCTGCTGGGCTTCTGGGCCGCCGTCCTCGCGGCGTTCCTCGCCGTGTCGCCGGGAAGGATGACGTTCGACACCAAGCTCGGCGTCGTCGTGGACCCGTGGCGCTTCCTGAGCGACCTGGGCGAACTGTGGCACAGCCGGGCCGGGTTCGGCGGGATCGCCGACCAGTACGTGGGCTACGCCGTCCCGATGCTGCCGTACTACGGGGCCGCCGACCTGCTGCACGTGCCGGTGTGGCTCGCGGAGCGGCTGTGGCTGTCGCTGATCGTGGCGACCGCGTTCTGGGGGGCGCTCCGGCTGGCCGAGCGACTGACCGTGGGGTCTGCGGCGACCCGGCTGCTGGGCGCGGTGGTGTACGCGCTGTGGCCGACGTACACGATCGTCGTGGGTTCGACCTCGGCCGCGGCCCTGCCGGGCGCGTTGCTGCCGTGGGTGCTGCTGCCGCTGACGGACCCGCGATGGGCGCCGCGGGTCGCAGCGGCCCGCTCCGCGCTGCTGGTCCCGTTGATGGGCGGGGTCAACGCCGCCTCCACCCTGGCCTCGCTGCTGCCGGTGGGGCTGTACCTGCTGTCCCGGCCGGGCGGGCCGCGCAAGCGCGCGCTGCTGGCCTGGTGGATTCCGGGGGTGGTCCTCGCTACCGCCTGGTGGATCGTTCCGCTGCTGCTGCTCGGGACGTTCGGCGAGAACTTCATGCCGTACGTGGAGTCCTCGTACACCACCACGGCGACCATGTCGGCGACGGAGATGCTGCGCGGCGGCGGCAACTGGGTCGGCTACCTGAACTTCGGCGAGGCGTGGCTGCCCGCCGGCTGGACCGTGGCCACCGCGGCCGTCACCGTCCTGGGCTCGGCGCTCGCCGCCGCCCTGGGCCTGGCGGGGCTGGCACGGCGTGACCTGCCCGAGCGCCGCTGGCTGGTGCTGACGGTGCTGAGCGTCGCACTGATCACGCTCGCCGGGTACGGCGGTGCGCTGGGCGGGCCGTTCCACGGGACCGTGCAGGAGTGGCTGGACGGCCCGCTGGTGCCGTTCCGCAACATCTACAAGTTCCAGACGGGTGCGGCGCTCGCCCTCGCCCTGGGTCTCGCACACCTGACGGCGGTGGCCTCCCTCGCCGCCGCGGCGCGCGGCGGGCGGAACGCGGCCCGCTTCCGGCGGCTGGCCCCGGTGGCCGCCGCCGTGACCGTGCTGCCGGGTCTGGCCTGGCCGTACGTCAACGGCTCGATCCTGCAACCGGGTTCGTTCCGGGAACTGCCCGCCTACTGGGAGACCACCGGCGAGTGGCTGGAGAAGAACGCGCCCGAGGACCGTGCCCTGGTGGTCCCCGCGACCGCGCACGGCATCTACACCTGGGGCTCCCCCATCGACCAGCCGCTCGACGTGCTGGCGGACTCGCCCTGGGGGCAGCGGGACTACGTGCCGTTCGGCACACCGGGCAACCGGCGGGTGATGGACGCGGTCGAGCAGGCCCTGACGACCGGCGGCGAGGTGCCCGGGCTGAGCGCGTTCCTGAACCGGGCCGGGCTGCACCACGTGGTGGTCCGCAACGACCTGGACCCCGACCAGTTGGGATATGTGCCGACGACCACGGTGAAGCGCACGCTGGAGGCGTCCGGGTACCGGCGCGTCACCGGCTTCGGGCCCGTGATGACGGGCGGCCGGATCGCGGCGGACACCCCCGTGCAGGTGGAAGGGCTCTACCCCCGGCAGCGGGCCGTGGAGGTCTACGAACCCCCCGCCGGGACGGAGCGTCCGGGACGGGCCGGCACGGCGCCGGTCGCCTCGACGGCCGTGGTGAGCGGCGGGCCGGAGTCCCTGCTCCCGCTGTCGGCGAGCGGGGCGCTGGACGGAAGGCCGGCCGTGCTGGCCGGTGACGCGCACCCCGGCCTGGGGCGGCCGTCGCTGTACGCGGCGGGTGATGGACTGCGGCGCGCCGACACCCGGTTCGGGCTGGTCAACTCCAACACCTCGTACACGTACACCGCCGACGAGCGCAACGCGGTGGAGGCCGCGCAGGACCCCGGCCGCGAGCCCCGGCAGATCCTGCCGTCGACCGGTGCGGAGCACCAGACGACGGCGGTGCTGCGCGGCGCGAAGAAGGTCGGCGCCTCCTCGGTGGGGAACTGGCTGTTCCATCTGCCGCGGTACGACCCGGTCAACGCCTTCGACGGCGACCCGGAGACCGGCTGGGCCGAGGGGTCGCCGGGATCGCCCGAGAACGAGTGGGTGCGGATCGACTTCACCGGGCCCACGGACATCCCCGGCTCGCTCCAGGTGACGCCGCTGCCGAGCGCCGACGTGCGCGCCGCGCCGACCGTCGTGCGGGTCGAGACCGACCAGGGCTCCAAGGACAGTCCGCTGCGGCCCGACGGTTCGGCGCAGACGGTGGCCGCACCCGCGGGGCGGGCGGCCTGGTTGAAGGTGACGATCCTGGAGTCCCAGCAGGGGCGGCCCGGGCTGACCGGCGCCGGCTTCACCGACATCGCGATCCCCGGGGTGCGGGTGACCCGGATGCTGGAGCTGCCCGCCGACGCGCCGCGTGAGGGCGCCGACTCCACGGTCTACTCGCTGCGGCGGGGCAGCGACCCGGGCGGCCTGTCGTCGGTGGCGGCCGAAGCGGGCCTGCACCGGCAGTTCACCCCGCGGGAGGCGGGCGCGTACCGGGTGTCCGCGACCGCGGTGCCGGTGCCCGGCGACGCCCTGGACAAACTGCTGTTCGAGCTGACGGGCGAGCGGGAGCGGATCGAGGTGAGCGCCGACTCCACGGCGCGGCTGGGCACCGACCTCAGCCCGCGCAATCTGACGGACGGCGACCTGACCACGGCGTGGATCGCGGGCGAGCGCCCCGTCCTGCATCTGTCCTGGCCGGAGAAGAAGGAGATCGGGGAGATCGTCTTCGCCGCGGCCGGCGGTCTGTCCACCCGTCCCGAGCAGGTGCAGATCACCTCCCCGGACGGCACGGCGGTGGCCGCCGTGGACGAGAACGGCATGGCCCGCTTCTCGCCGATCAGGACCGACCGGCTGGACATCACCATCTCGCGGCAGGCTCCGCTGACCGTCCACAACCCGGTGGCCGACGACCGGTTGCAGCTGCCGGTCGGTCTCAGCGAGGTCTACATCCCGGCGCTGGAGGAGTACCGCACCCCGCAGCCGAAGCCGGACAAGACCTTCGCCCTGGCCTGCGGCAAGGGCCCGGTGCTGTCGGTCGGCGGTACGTTCCTGGAGACCCGGGCCGAGGGCCGGGTGCGGGACCTGACGCAGCGCCGCCCCATCGAGGTGACGCCGTGCACGAAGGGCGGCTCGGTGGAGCTGCCCGCCTCGCCCACCACCGTCGAGGCGGGGGACGCCGGGCCGCTCGCCATCACCGACGTCACCCTGGGCAACGGTGCGTCCGGGGCCGGGACGGGCACGCCCCGGCCGGTGGAGGCCGAGCGGGGCGACGGCGACCGGCGCACGATCGCCGTCGGCGCGGGCGAGGCGTCCTACCTCCAGATCCACGAGAACCACAACAAGGGCTGGAAGGCCACGCTGGACGGCGAGGAGCTGACGCCGCTGCGGATCGACGGCTGGCAGCAGGCGTTCCTGGTCCCGGCGGGCGAGGGCGGCACGGTCACGCTGGAATACGGGCCGGCCCGAATCTACCGGGCGGGCCTGATCGGCGCCGGAGTGCTGCTCCTGGTGCTGGCGGTCCTCGCCTTCGGGCGGCGGCGCGAGGCGGAACCGTACGCGGACGAGGACCGGCCCGTGCCGCCGGGGCCCGGCCTGGTCCTCGGCACGGTGGCGCTCACGCTGGTGGGGGCCGTGATCGCGGGGCCCCTCGCCCTGGCGGTGCCGGTGCTCGCCGTGCTCGCCCACTTCCGGCCCCGCCTGCTCGCGCCGGTGGCGTTCGCGGCGATGGCCGCCGCGGGCGCGGTCGCGGCGGTGGGCACCGGGGAGGCCACGGCGGCGGACGAGGGCGCGTTCAGCGCGACGGCCCAACTCCTGGCACTGACCGGGCTGTTCGCAGCCCTGGTCACGGCCGGGCGCGGACCGCTCGGCAAGCGGGCCGCCGGGGGCCGGGGGGCGGCCTCGCCCGCTGCGGCGGGCGACGGGGCCCCCACGGTTCCGGCGCGGGCGGTCGCCTCCGGCCGGACGGTCTCCACCGACCCGAAGCGCCCCCAGGGCGACCCGCCGCCCGCGCCCGGCAGCGGGCACGGATACGGGTCGGCGGCGGGCGAGGGGCACGCGTCGAGGCCGGGCGGCGGCCACGGCGATGAGAACCCGGCGCGGCGGTCCGGCGGCGAGCGGCCGCCGTCCCGTCCCGGAGGGAGCAGCTGATGGCGACCACGCAGCGTCCCCGGGCCCGGGGCGGCGCGTCCGGGCCCGGGGGGCCGGTCCGGGTGCCGTTCCCGGTGGTCGACGAGGTGTCCCGGCACTGTGCCCAGGACGCCGAGCCGAACACGGTGCACATCGAGATCCATCTGCCGGGCCCGGTGGACGAGGGGCGGCTGCGGGCCGCGTTCGCCGAAGCGCTCGCCCGGCACCCCCGGGCGCTGATGCGGGAGCGGCCCCGGGGGCCGTTCGCCCGGCGCTACGAGTGGGAGCTGACCGGGAGCCCCGACGTGGACCCGGTCTCCTTCCCGCCGCCGGCGCCCGGGGCGCTGGACCGGGCGCGGGCGCGGGCGCTGGAGGCGGCCCCGCCGCTGACGGCGTCGCCGCCGCTGCGGCTGGAGGTGGTCCGGGAGCCGGGGAGGGACGGCTGTGTGCTGGTGTTCGCCGTCCACCACACCGCTCTCGACGGCCCGGCGTGCATGCGGCTGGCGGCGACGGCCGCCGAGGTCTACGGCGCGCACCGCGCACCGGCCGCTCCCAGCCCGGCGCGCCCCGCCTCCGGGCCGTCCGCCGGGGCCTCTCCGGCGGCCCCCGCGGCGCGTCCCGCCCGGATCGCGGCGGGCGCGCCGGGGCCCGGCACGGCGCCCGGCAACTCCTTGCTGGTGGCCGAACTACCGGTGCCCCGGCGGGAGTCCGGGGCGCCTTACACGGTGAACGACCAGCTGATGGTGGCGACCGCGCTCACCGTGGCCGCCTGGAACCGGACGCAGGGCGCGCCGGGCGCCGACCGCCGTCCGCTGCGGATCACCATGCCGGTCGACGACCGCCCCCGGGGGCCCGAGATGCCCATCGGGAACGGCACCCGGCTGGTGGAGGTCGGCTTCGCCGCGTCCGAGCTGGTGCCCGGCACGGACGTCGCCGCCCTGCTGCGGGCGACCGCCGGGCGGACCAGGGCGCTCAAGGCGGTGCGGCGGCCCCCGCTGGGCCGTTCCGCCTCCCTGCTGACCGCGCCGCTGCTGCCGGTGGCCGCCCGCGCGGCGGCCACCCGGGGGCTGCGGGTGCTGGCGGGGCCGTGGACCTCGACGACGCTGCTGAGCAACATCGGCCGGCTGCCGTACCCGCTGGACTTCGGGGAGGCGGGCCGGGCCACGGCCGTGTGGTTCTCCGCGCCCGCCCGGATGCCCCGGGGACTGACCTTCACCACCGCGTCCACGGGCGGCCGGCTGCATCTGGCGCTGCGCTGGTCGCGCACCCTGCTGGGGGACGCGGACGGCGAGCGGCTGCGCGAGCTGTTCACCCGGCATCTGGCCTCGACGTCCTCGGAGACCGCATGACCGACACCACCGCTCCCCCGTCCGGACTGCGGGACTTCTACGAGAACCCGTCCGTCCCCGTCGCCTCGGGGGACGGCCGCACCCTGCGGCAGGCCCGGCTGCTGGCGGAGGCGCTGGGTGCGCCGGGGCGGGTGATCCTGGACATCGGGTGCGGCGACGGCACGGCGGCGGCCGCGGCGGCCCCGATCCTCGCCGGGCACCGGCTGATCGGCGTCGACTGGTCGCAGGACGCGCTGCGCCGGGCCCGTCCCCGGATGGGCGCGGTGGTGCGCGGGGAGCTGGAGCACGGCGGGCTGCCGCTGGCCGGCGGGTGCGCGGACGCGGTCCTGTTCAGCGAGATCCTGGAGCACCTGGTCGACCCGGACCAGGCGTTGGACGAGCTGCGCCGGGTCCTGCGGCCCGGCGGCCATCTGATGCTGTCCACCCCGAACCTGGCGGCCTGGTACAACCGGGGGCTGCTGCTCGCCGGGGTGCAGCCGGTGTTCTCGGAGGTCAGTCTGCGCGGGATCCACGGCCGCCCCGGTTCGGAGGTGGTCGGACACCTGCGGCTGTACACCGCCCGCGCACTGCGCTCGTTCCTGACGGCCTCCGGCTTCACCGACGTGACGATCAAGGGCGCCCCCTTCCACGGCGTGCCGCGTCCGCTGCGGCTGTTGGACCGGGCGGCGTGCGCGGTCCCGGGCGCGGCCTCCATCCTGCTGGCCCACGCGCGGCGGAGGTAGCGGCGTGTGGTGGGGTGTGGGCGCGGCCCTGGTCGCCAACGCGCTGTACAGCGTGGGGTTCGTGGTGGAGAAACGGGCCCTGGGCTCACTGCCCGCCCTGTCGGCCGACCGGCCGCTGCGGGTGATCCGGGTCCTGGCGACCAGTCCGCTGTGGATCGTCGGCGCGCTGGCGCTGGCGGCCGGGTTCGGGGCGCAGCTGGTCGTCTACCGGGCGCTGCCGATCGCGGCGGCGCAGGGCATCTTCGTCTCCGGCCTGGTGCTGCTCCTGCTGCTGTCCTCGGCGGTGCTGGGCGAGGAGTCCACGGGCCGGGAACGCTATGCGCTCGGCGGGGTCCTGGTCGCGCTGCTGATGGTGGTGGCCTCGGTGCGCGAGGGCGAGGACGTGGTGAGCGGCGACGCGCCGTGGACGCTGGTGCTCCTGGTCTGCGTACCGGCGCTGGCGGCGGGCGTCTGGCTGTACGTACGGGTGGAGAGCCGGGCGGCCAGACGGCACCGGATCCCCACCAGCGGCATCGGGTACGGGGTGGCGGTGGGCCTGCTCTACGGGGTCAGTTCGCTGGCCGTCAAGGGCACCTCCAGCCGGCTGACCGGCGCCGGTCCGGGAGGGGTCGCGCTGTCGCTGCTGGGCTCCCCCTACCCCTACCTGCTGCTGTTCACGGCGGTGGCCGGTCTCGTCATGTCCCAGACGGCGCTGCAACGCTGCCGGGCCTCCCTCATCGTGCCGGTGTGCACGACGGTGACCTGCCTGTTCACCGCGGTCCTCGGGACGCTCGCGTTCGGCGAGTCGCTGCCCGAGGATCCGCTGCCGCTGGCGCTGCGGGTGGGCGGCACGGCGCTCGCGCTCTCCGTCCTGCTGGCCATGCCGCGCCACGACCCGCCGCCCCCGGCCGCCCCCTGACCACCGCCCCGACCCCGTCTTCCGTCCCCCACGACACCCAGGAGCCTTCGATGAACCCCGACGACCCCCTGCTCGCCCTGCTGGCCTGTCCGCTCGACAAGGGCCCGCTGTCCCTGCTGCCCGAGGGCGGGGCGCTGTACAACCCCCGGCTGCGGCTGAGTTACCCGATCGTGGACGGTATCCCTCAGCTGCTTCCCTCCTCGGGGCGGAAGGTCTCGGCGGACGACCACGAGCGCCTGCTCACCCGGATCGAGGGCTCGGCCCCGTGACCACGTTCGCCTCGGCGGTGGCGTCCCGGCTGCCCGGGAACCTCGTCGGCTCGGCCTCCGTCGCCCTGTATCCGCGCTTCGAGCCCGAGCTGCGGCGGCTCGCGGACTTCTGCCCGCCGCACGGTGTCGCCCTCGACATCGGGGGCTGGTACGGGCCCTGGTCGCGGCGGCTGGCCGCCCGCTGCGAGCGGGTGGTGACCGTCGAGCCGGTGCCGCATCTGGCCGAGCACCTGCGGCGGACCCTGCCGGCGAACGCCCGGGTGGTCCAGGGCGCGGCGAGCGACCGGGAGGGCACGGCGCGGTTGTGGTTCCCGGCGGGCGACCGGGGCGACCGGGGGGTGTCGTCGCTGGCCCGCCGCGACATCCATGCGCACTGCCTGGAGGTGCCGTCGATCACCGTCGACGGCCTGGGGCTGCGCGGGGTCGGCTTCGTGAAGATGGACGTGGACGGGGGCGAGCGGGCGGCGCTGCTCGGCGCGGCGGAGCTGCTGCGCACCGACCGGCCGGCGGTGCTCGTGGAGTTGGAGAGCCGGCTCGGCCCGGTCGAGCCCGCCGTCGAGCTGCTGACCGGCCAGGGGTACGCGGGCTGGCTCCTGACGGGCCGGCACTGGGTTCCGCTCGACGGGTTCGACTTGGTGGCCCATCAGGCGCGGACCGAGCACCTGGTGCACCGGGGCCTGCTGCGCCGGGCGTTCGTCCCGCGCCGCGAGCGGTACCTCAACTCGGTGCTCTTCCTGCCGGACGGCCGGACGCCGGGCGCGGCCTGAGGGGCCGGAGTCCGGGGCCCGGCGGATCCGCACCGGTCCGGGCCGCCCGGCGGGCCGTCAGTCCTGCCGCGCCTCCTCGGCGTTGCGCCAGATCGTCAGGTCGACGGTGATGTAGCGGCTGGGGTCGTCGGCGCCGGACTTGCCGCGGTAGGTCAGCACGGCGATGTGGCCGGCCTTGCTGAGCACACAGACCTGCGACCCGGGCGTGAGCTGGTCGAGACCGATCTTCTCGGTGTAGCGGGTCTCCTCCCGGCAGAGCTTCAGCGAGCCTTTCTGGGAGTTCTTCAGGACGACGAGCTTCCCGGTGGCGGTGCCCACCTCCTCGTCCCCGAAGACGGAGTCCCGGTAGAAGTAGAAATCCCCGTCGTCGTACCTGACGTCGCTGTCCTCGTCCTTGGTCGGGCGGGGCGGGTTGTCGGCGAACAGCAGCTCGTAGCCGGCCGTCACGTCGATGCCCTTGTACGAGACGGGCCGGGGGTCGACCGGCTTCGTGCGGGCCTTGTCCGCCGAACCGCCGCCGCGCGAACCGCCCGAGGAGGACGAGGCGGTGCGGTCGCCCTCGCCGGAGGTGTCGGGGTCTTCCGGCGCCAGGGCCCCGATGACGCCGAGGACGACCAGCGCGGCGACGACCGAAGCGGCGACGACCAGCCCCGGCCGCTTGCGGGGCGGCGCGGCGGAGGGCTGGAACCCTCCGGTCCCGCCCCAGCCGGGCTGCTGGAAGCCGGGCTGGGCGAACCCCTGCCGGCCCGGCTGGGCGAACCCCGGCTGGAGGTGGGGCGGCGGGGTGGAGTAGCCCTGGGGGTGGGTGTTCTGCTGCCACTGGCCGGGCGGTACGGCCCCCGGGGCCCCGGGGAGTCCCGGTGCGGCCGGGCCGGTCCGGGTGGGGGCGGCCGCCACGGCGTGAGCGGCCGGGGTGGGCGGGTGGGCCGGCCCGTGGGGCCCCGGGGAGAAATGGGTGGGCGGGTGGGCCGGCGGGGCGGCGGGCCGCGGCGGCGGGGTGGGGGCGGGCGCGGGGAGCCGGCGCCGTTCGGTGATGGCGCCCGCGACCGCCTGCGGGAGCCAGTCCTCGCCCTGGCGCAGCGGTTCGGGCGAGACCTCGTGGCACATCCGGATGACGTCGGCCGGCGGGGGGCGGTGGGCGGGGTCGCGGCTGAGGCAGCGGGTGACCAGGGTGCGGAGTTCGGCGGGCAGCCGGCCGAGGTCGGGGTCCTCGTGCACGATCCGGTAGAGGACGGCGTGCGAGGGGCCGTCGCCGAACGCGGGCGCGCCGATCGCGGCGTAGGCGGCGATCTGCCCGAGGGCGAAGACGTCCGTCGCCGGGGTGACGGCGCCGGCCGCCGCCTGTTCCGGCGCCATGAACGCCGGGGTGCCGATGCTGACCCCGGTGCCGGTCAGGGCGGTCGAGTCGGCGGCGCGGGCGATGCCGAAGTCGATCACACGCGGTCCGTCCGAGGCCAGCAGTACGTTCGCGGGCTTCAGGTCGCGGTGGACGATGCCGGCGCCGTGGATGACGGTGAGCGCCTCGGCCACCCCGACGGTCAGCAGCAGTACGCTGCGCAGCGGCAGCCCGCCGTGCCGGGCGACCGCGTGCGCGAGCGAGGGGCCGGGCACGTAGGCGGTGGCCAGCCACGGCCGCGGGCCCTCGGTGTCCGAGTCGATGACCGGCGCGGTGTACAGCCCCTGCACCCGCTGCGCGGACCGCACCTCCTGCTGGAAGCGCCGCCGGAACTCGGGGTCCTCGCTGAACTCCGGCCGGATCACCTTGATCGCGAGGGGCCGGCCGCCCGGCGTGTACGAGAGGTACACCTTCCCCATGCCGCCCGCGCCCAGCACGGCGGCGATCCGGTAGCCGCCCACCACCGCCGGGTCGTCGGCCTTGAGCGGCTGGAACGGGCCGGTCGAAGACGCGCTGCTCATGGAAACCATCCCCCTGGTCACGGCAGTCCGGAGCCGCACGCGCCCCGAAGATCAGACGAGAGCGTACCGAAAGCCCGGAGCGGGTCGGGGGCCGGCCGCGTCCAAGGCGTACCGCGGAGGCGGACCGGCCGTGCGGAGGCCGGGCCCCCGGGGGACGTGCTGAGGGACCTTTCGCGGAGACGGGCGGCTCAGCCGGTGACGATGCCGGCGATCAGGTTGATCGTGGTGGCCAGGATGGTGACCCCGAACACGTAGGACAGCAGGCAGTGCCGGAGGGCGACCGCGCGGATCCCGGAGGTGGAGACGCCGGTGTCGGAGACCTGGTAGGTCATGCCCAGGTTGTAGCTGAAGTAGAGGAAGTCGATGTAGCGCGGCGGTTCCTCCGTGTTGAAGTCGATCCCGCCGCCGTCGGGCGTCCGGTAGTAGAGGTACGCGTAACGGGCGGCGTACATCAGGTGGAGGGCCGCCCAGGACATGAACACGCCGCAGAGGGCCAGGGCGGCCGCCGCGTGGCTCAGGTCGGTGTGGCCGACCAGGAGCAGCAGGACGATGCCCACCAGACCGGACAGGGCGGCCGTGACGACGGCGAGCTCCTCGACGACGGGCCGGAACTCCTCGCGCCGGGCGTTGGCCCGGGTGGCGGCGGCGTCCATCGGCCACAGGACGAGCCAGCCCGCGACGACGAAGAGGGTGTCCGCGGCGGCGATGCCGACGTAGAGGCCCAGTGGGACGTTGCCGACCAGGACGCCTGCCGCCACCCCGGCGGCGGCCCCGGCCAGCACGGAGGCGGTGAGCCGGGGGACGGCGGGAAGCAGGAACCGGCGGTAGGTGTTCATGGGGGCTCCCGGGCTGCCCGGCGCGAGCCTGAACCGTGTTCCGCGGAGGGCTCCCCGCGGCCGGGACCGGGCCCTGTCAGCGTAGGCGCGGGCGCCCCGGGCCGCAGTCCGGCACGACCCGGGTCGTGGGGAGGAGCCGGGCGACGACTGGCAGCCGGGAATCACCCGGCATAGCCTGCCGAAAGGACCCGTTTCGCCCCACCATGCCCATCGGGCCCGCCGCCCCCGCCGGTGAAAGGGTGGAAGTGCCGTGAGCACCGACAACGCAACACAGGAACCCCAGGAGCCTCAGGGATCGCAGGGATCGCAGGGGCCCGTCGAGTCCCGGAGGGGGCCCGCTCCCGGCGCCGCCCCGCGGGTCCGTCCCTACCGCCACCCCGCCGCGGGCTGGGGAGCGGCCAAGAGCGTCGCCCGCGTCCTGGTGGAGGAGCGCGAACCGGTGGACGGCCCGCGGGCCGTCATGCGGATGAACCACGAGGACGGCGGGTTCGACTGCCCGGGGTGCGCGTGGCCGGACGACACCAAGGGCCTGCGCCTGGACATCTGCGAGAACGGCATCAAGCACGTCACCTGGGAGATGACCCGCAAGCGCGTGGACCGCGCGTTCTTCGCCGCGCACTCGGTGACCGAGCTGGCCGGGTGGAGCGACCACGACCTGGAGGACCAGGGCCGGCTGACCGAGCCGATGGTGTACGACCCGGAGTCCGACCACTACGTCCCGATCAGCTGGAAGGACGCGTTCGAGGTGGTCGGAGCCGCCCTGCGGGGGCTCGACGACCCGAACCGCGCGGCGTTCTACACCTCCGGCCGACTGGGCAACGAGGCCACCTTCCTCTACCAGTTGATGGCCCGGGAGCTGGGCACGAACAACCTGCCGGACTGCTCCAACATGTGCCACGAGGCCAGCGGGCGCGCCCTGCAGGCTTCCCTCGGGACGGGGAAGGGGACGGTCGACCTCAAGGACTGGGAGTCCGCCGACGCCCTGTTCATCCTCGGGGTCAACGCCGCCTCGAACGCTCCCCGGATGCTCACCGCGCTCGCCGCGGCCGAACGCCGCGGCGCGCAGATCGTGCACGTGAACCCGCTGGTGGAGGCGGCCGCCACCCGCACCATCGTGCCGCACGATTTTCTGGACATGGCCCTGTTCAGGTCCACGAGGACCAGCACGCTCAACATCCAGCCGCGCATCGGCGGCGACATGGCGCTGCTGCGCGGTATGGCCAAGGCGGTCCTGGAGCGGTCGGCGGGCGACCCCAGGGCGCTGGACGCCACGTTCATCGACCGGCACACCACCGGGTTCGAGGAGTACCGGGCGCTGTGCGAGGCCACCCCGTGGGAGGAGCTGGAGCACCAGTCCGGCGTGAGCCGCGCCGACATCCTGGAGGCGGCGCGGGTGTACACGGAGGCCGACCGCTCCATCGTGAGCTGGTGCCTGGGCCTCACCCAGCACGAGCACGGCGTCGACACGGTCCGCGAGATCGTCAACCTCCTGCTGCTGCGCGGCAACATCGGGCGGGAGGGCGCGGGCCCCTCCCCCGTGCGCGGGCACAGCAACGTCCAGGGCAACCGCACCTGCGGCGTCGACCACCGCCCCGCCGAGGCGTTCCTGGACCGGCTCGCCGACGCCTGCGGCATCGACCCGCCCCGCGAACACGGGCTGGACACCGTCCGCACGGTCCAGGCGATGCGGGACGGCGAGGTGAAGGTGTTCGTCGCCATGGGCGGCAACTTCGCACTCGCCGCGCCCGACACCCCGGCCACGTACGCGGCGCTGCGCTCGTGCGATCTGACGGTGCAGGTGAGCACCAAGCTGAACCGCAGCCACGTCGTGCACGGCCGGGCGGCGCTCATCCTGCCGTGCCTGGGCCGCACGGAGAAGGACCACCAGCGCAAGGGGATCCAGAGCACGTCCGTCGAGGACTCGATGAGCATGGTCCACCTGTCCGTCGGGATGAAGCGGCCGGCCTCCCCGCACCTGCTGTCCGAACCGGCCATCGTCGCCGGGATGGCACGTGCCGCCCTGCCGGACAGCGGGACGCCCTGGGACTGGTACATCGAGGACTACGACCGCATCCGGGACACGATGGCCGTGGTGCTGGACGGTTTCGAGGACTTCAACCGCCGGGTCCGGCTGCCCCTGGGCTTCCGGATCAAGCAGCCCGCCCGTGAACTGGTCTTCCTGACACCGTCCGGGCGCGCCGAGTTCTCCTCGGCCGCCCTGCCCGACGTCGTGCCCGAGCCCGGCACCCTGGCGCTGGGCACCATGCGGTCGCACGACCAGTGGAACACCACGATCTACTCGGACGACGACCGCTACCGGGGCGTCGAGAACCTGCGCACGCTGGTCTTCATGAACCGGGCCGACATGCGCGAGCGCGGCATCGCGGACATGGGCCCGGTCGACATCACCAGCACGGCGAAGGACGGCAGCCACCGGTACCTGAAGGGCTACACGGCGGTTCCGTACGACATTCCGCGCGGCTGCGCGGCCGGTTACATGCCGGAGATGAACGTGCTGTGCGCGCTGGGCGACTACAGCACCCAGAGCGACCAGCCGATCATGAAGCACGTGAAGGTGACGATCGTCCCGGCGGCGGCCTGAGCGGACGCGCGACGGCGGGTCCGGGAGCGCCCCGCCGTCGGTCCCCCCGCGGGTCGACCTGAGCGGACACGCGACGGCGGGCCCGGGGCTTTCCGGGCCCCGGACCCGCCGCTCCGTTCCCGTACGGCTCAGCCGGTCGCTTCGGTGCTGCCCGTCGCCGCCGGACCGCCGCTCCGCGCCGTCTCCCGGGCGTCCTCGGTCCCGGTGGTCTCCGCAGCGGCCCCGCCCTTGCGGACCGAGCAGTGCAGCGTGTCCTTCTCCACGTCCGCGACGATCGTGTCCCCCGGGTCGGCGTCGCCGCTCAGGAGCAGGGAGGCGACGCGGTTGTCCAGTTCCGTCTGGATCGTGCGGCGCAGCGGACGGGCTCCGAACTCCGGCTGGTAGCCGTGGGCGACCAGGAGCTTCTTCGCCGCCTCGGTGACCTCCAGCGTCAGACCCTGGGCGTGGACCCGGTGCTTGCTGCGGTCCAGCAGGTGGTCCACGATCGTGGACAGGTCGTCCTCGGTGAGGCTGTGGAAGACGATGATGTCGTCGATGCGGTTGAGGAACTCGGGCAGGAACCGGCCGCGCAGGTCCTCCATCAGCTCGTCCTTGAGCTCGGCGGCGTCGCCCTCGTGGGCGAGGATGCGATGGGCTCCGATGTTGGACGTCATGATGACGACGCAGTGGCGGAAGTCGACGGTGCGGCCCTGCCCGTCCGTGAGGCGGCCGTCGTCGAGGATCTGCAGGAGCGTGTTGAAGACGTCCGGGTGCGCCTTCTCGACCTCGTCGAACAGGACCACGCTGTAGGGGTTGCGCCGCACCTTCTCGGTGAGCTGGCCCGCCTCGTCGTAGCCGACGTAGCCGGGAGGCGCTCCGACGAGCCGCGCGACCGTGTGCTTCTCCTGGAACTCGCTCATGTCGAAGCGGATCATGCGGTCGTCCTGGCCGAACAGCAGCTCGGCCAGCGTCTTGGCCAGCTCCGTCTTGCCGACGCCGGTCGGGCCGAGGAAGAGGAACGAGCCGACCGGCCGGTTCGGGTCGCCCATGCCCGCGCGGTTGCGCCGTACGGCTTCGGAGACGGCGGTGACCGCCTCGTCCTGGCCGACGATCCGGGCGTGCATCTCCTCCTCCAGCCGGAGGAGCTTCTCCTTCTCGCCCGCGGTGAGCTGGGAGACCGGGATGCCGGTGCGGCGGGAGACGATGTCGGCGATGTCGGAGGAGGTGACCGACACGACGCCCTCGCGGCGCTCCTCGACCCCGGCCAGCTCTCCCTCCACCTCGGCGATCTGCCGCTTCAGCGCGGACGCCTTCTCGAACTCCTCGCCGGCGACGGCCTCGTCCTTCTCGCGGCGCAGCTTGGCGAGGCGGTCCTCGCGGCTGACGACCTCGGTGGAGCGGTTCGCGCTGCGCAGCCGTACGCGGGCCCCGGCCTGGTCCATCAGGTCGATGGCCTTGTCGGGGAGGAAGCGGTCGCTGATGTAGCGGTCGGACAGCTCGGCCGCCGCCGTCAGCGCCCCGTCGGCGAAGCGGACCTGGTGGTGGGCCTCGTAGGCGTCCCGCAGCCCTTCGAGGATCTGCACGGTCTCCTCGACGGTCGGCTCCGGGACCAGGACGGGCTGGAAGCGGCGTTCCAGGGCGGCGTCCTTCTCGATGTGCTTGCGGTACTCGTCGATCGTCGTGGCGCCGACGACGTGCAGTTCGCCGCGGGCGAGGGCGGGCTTGAGCATGTTGCCCGCGTCCATCGAGCCCTCGCCGGTCGCCCCCGCGCCGACGACGGTGTGGAGTTCGTCGATGAAGAGGATGATCTCCCCTTCGGCCTTCTGCACGTCCTCGATGACCTTCTTGAGGCGTTCCTCGAACTGGCCCCGGTACTGGGCGCCGGCCACCATGCCGGAGAGGTCGAGGGAGACGACCCGCTTGTCCTTGAGGGTGTCGGGCACCTCGCCGGCGACGATGCTCTGCGCGAGGCCCTCCACGATGGCGGTCTTGCCGACGCCCGGTTCGCCGATGAGCACGGGGTTGTTCTTGGAGCGCCGGGAGAGGATCTCGATGGTCTGCTCGATCTCCTCGGCCCGCCCGACCACCGGGTCCAGCTTCCCCGCCTTCGCCTCCTCCGTCAGGTCCCTGCCGAACTCGTCCAGGGTGGTCGCGGGCTGCTTCCCGCCGCCGGACGCGCCGTCCGGGCCGGCCGCCCGGTCCGCGGCGCCCCGGAGCCTGCCCACGTCCAGGTCGTCCGAGCCGAGGAGGCGGCCGGCCCCGGAGTCCGCGTCGTCGATCAGCGCGGCGAGGATGTGCTCGGGTCCGATGTAGGACACCCCCGCCGCCTGCGAGCGGGCGTAGGCGGCGGTGAGGGTCCGCTTCGCCGCCGGGGTGAGGCCGGGCTCGGCGGAGGGTTCGGCGGACTCGCGGGGCAGCACCTGGTCGAGCCGGCCCGCCAGCTCGTCGGGGTCGACCCCCGCACGGGACAGCAGCCCGCGCGAGGGCTCGACCTGGGTCGCCGCCCACAGCAGGTGCTCGGTGTCGAGGTCCGCCGTTCCGTCCTGGGCCGCCTTGCTGGTGGCCCGCCCCAGCAGCTCGTGGGACGAGTCCGTGAGCAGCCGCCCGATCGGCACCCGCTGCACGGCAGGGGGCGACGACGCGGGCGACATTCCGAAGAACCGGTTCAGCAGGTCGCTGAACGGGTCGGACGGACCGAAGGGTGAAGAATCGAACGCCATCGACATGCCGGCTCCAGGGAGAAGGGGCGGGGACAGGGCCTCTCTCACTGAAACGCGATGTCCACCACCCCGCAAACGGAGATGCCGCCCGCCGCGGCCCCCACACCGCGAGCCGGACCGGCCGGCCCGCTCACCCCGAGCCGGACCGGCTCCCCGGGCCCACCGCGCACCGGCCGGCGGTGAGGCTACGGCGCCATCTCGTAAGCCCCCGACAGCGCCTCGACGCGCTCCCAGATCCGGGTCGAACGGGCGGTGTCGACGACGGGGCGGCGGACCGCGCCGAGCGCCCACTCCTGCTGGGCCGCGGTGGCGGAGTCCTTGCCGTGCAGTTCGACGGCGTGTGCGGAGAAGTCGCGTACGAGGACGGCGAAGAGCTCGTCGAGCAGCTCCTCGTCCAGGCCGGTCAGGCGGGCCTGCTCCAGGATGAGCTGGCCGTGGACGACCAGGGCGAACAGCTGGCCGACGGCGAGGAGGAGGTCGAGGTCGCGGCTCTGCTCCTCGCCGGGGGCGGCGGTCTCCACGAAGGCGCACAGGGCGTCGGCCTGCTCCCGGAAGCGGGCGACGTTCGGCACCGCGGCGTACGCGTCGAACGCGGTGCGCCAGTCGTGGAAGCGTACGGAGCCGAGGCCGCGCGCCGGGCCCTGCCGGAAGAGGAACGCGTCGTCGGCCGCGTCGAGACGGGTGGGGACGGGCGGATAGTCGGCCGGGTCCAGCAGGTGGTTCCGCATGAACTTGAGGATCAGCGCGAGGTTCACGTGGACCGTGCCCTCCAGCTTGGGAAGTCCGCGGATCTCGACGGCGGCCTGGGCGAAGTAGGTGTCCTTCTCGAAGCCCTTGGCGGCGATGACGTCCCACAGGAGGTCGATGACCTTCTCGCCCTCGGTGGTCACCTTCATCTTCGTCATCGGGTTGAAGAGGAGGTAGCGGCGGTCGTCGGGCCCGGCTGAGCGGAAGTAGTCGACGGCCCGGTCGCTGAACAGCTTCATTCCGACGAGTCGGACGTAGGCGTCGGTCAGCTCGCGGCGCACGTGCGGGAACGCGGTGACGGGACGGCCGTAGAGGACGCGGCTGCTCGCGTGGGTGACGGCCTCGTACATCGCGTGCTCGCAGATGCCGATGGAGGCGGTGCAGAGGTTGAACTTGCCGACGTTGACGGTGTTGAGCGCGGCGTCGAAGGCGGCGCGGCCCGTGTGCAGGACGTCGGCGGGGGCCACCGGGTAGTCCTCCAGCCGGAACTCGCTGACGAACTTGGAGGAGTCGACGACGTTCTTCACCAGGCGGTACGCCTCGTGGCGGCTGTCGGCCGCGAAGAAGACGTAGCCCTCGGGCCCCTCTACGTCGGTGCGGCGCCCGAAGACGGAGACGAGTCCGGCGGCGTTGCCGTTGCCGATGTAGTACTTGGAGCCCGTGGCCCGGAAGCCGCCGGGCACGTCTCCGTCCGGCTCCAGCAGCATGTCGGTGGAGTAGATGTCCGCGCCGTGGGCCTTCTCGGAGAGGCCGAAGGCGAACACCTCGCCCTGGGCGAGGAGATCGGCCGCCCGGTCGCGGGCGGCGGCGTTGTCGCTCTGCCAGACCGGGCCGAGGCCGAGGACGGTCACCTGCCAGGCGTACCAGTAGTCGAGGCCGTAGAACCCGAAGATCTCGTTGAGGGCGGCGATGCGGGCCGTGTCCCAGCGCCGGTCGCCGTCGCCGTCGGGAGCGGCGGAGGCGGGGGTGAGGAAGGCGGCGAACAGGCCCTCCTTCGCCGCGAAGTCGAGGAAGTCGCCCAGCCAGGCGCGGGAGCGGTAGTCCTCGATGAGCCGTCGTTTGCCGCGCGCCTCGAACCAGTCGACCGTGGCGCGCAGCAGCCTGCGGGTCTCCGGGTCGAAGTGCCGGGGGTCGTAGGTGCGCGGGTTGAACAGGAGGGAGGTGGACTCGGCCATGAGGTCGCCTTCCGGGGAGGGTGAGGGGTCGTCGGTGGTACGGAGGGGGCCGGGGGTGGGGACAGTCGGTCAGGCGCCGGGCCCCGGCGGCGCCGCGAGCCGGTGGAGCGTGGCGAGCACGTCGTCGAGCCAGGCGATCGTCATGCGCTCGTAGGCGATGCCGCCGCGCAGGACGACGTGCTGGAGCTCCTGGCCCGGGGTCGGGGGGCCGGGGGCGTCGGGGCCGGTGAAGTCGCGCCGCTCCCCGGCGAGGTAGTGCGCGAGCCGCTCCCGGTGCGCCCGGTGGTGGCGCTCGACCTCGTGGATGAGGGCGGCCGGATCGTCGAAGGCCGCGCCCCTGATCTTCACGGCGAGGTCGTGCCGCAGGCTCTCCGGCTCGATCGGTTTGTGCAGCCACGCGGCGAGGGCGGCGCGGCCGGGACCGGTGACGGAGTACTCCTTCTTGTCCGGCCGGCCCTGCTGCTCCACCTCGCGCACGAGCAGGAGGCCGTCGGCCACCATCCGCCCGAGCACGCGGTAGATCTGCTGGTGGGTGGCGGTCCAGAAGTGTCCGATGGACCTCTCGAACCGCCGGGCCAGCTCATAGCCGGAGCCGGGACGCTCCAGCAGGGAGACGAGGATCGCGTGGTCGAGGGCCATGCCGCGATCCTCGTATGCAACTCGTTGCATAGGCAAGGCGCGGCGGTCCGGTGAGACGCGGCTCACCCGGGGCCGGGGGCGGGGGCCTTCGGCCGGGCGTCCCCGCGCGGGAGGTGCGGGGGCAGTTCGGCGGCGTCGACGCGGTGCCGGTCGCGGGCGTCCCCCGCGCGGGAGGTGGAGGGAGGGGTCAGGGGGCCTTCGCCGAGCGCCGGTCGAGGTAGGAGGTGACCGGCGCCGCCGCGACCCCGTGGACTACGACGGATATCAGGACGGCGAAGACGACGACCGCCCACAACTCCCGCTCGTACGGCCCGAAGCCGCCCTCTCCGAAGGCGTAGGCGAGGTAGAAGAGCGAGCCGATGCCCCGGATGCCGAAGAAGGCGACGGCGGCGCGCTCGTTCGGGCGTCCGGGCCCCCGCAGCTGGGCGATCACGGCGGTGGCCGGGCGGATGAGGAGGTGCAGCAGCACGCCGAGCGCCGCGCCGCGCCAGGTGAGGGCGGCCAGGCCGCCCGAGGCGACGAAGGCGCCCACGCCGAAGAGCAGGAGGGCCATCAGCAGGCGTTCGATCTGTTCCACGAAGGCGTGCATCACCCGGTGGTAGCCGTGGCTGTGCTCCGACCTGCGCAGGGCGCACGCGGTGGCGAAGACCGCGAGGAAGCCGTAGCCGTGCAGGGCCTCGGCGACCCCGTAGGCCAGGAAGGTGGCCGCCAGCGCCACGAACCCCTCGCCCTGTTCGGCCAGCCGCAGCGACCGGCTGCGGGACCGGAAGAGCACGCGCCCCAGCGCCAGGCCGACGGCGAGGCCGGTCGCGGCGCCCACCGTGATCCGGACGAGCACATCGCTCCAGAGCCAGTGGCCCGCCCATCCCCCGGCCCAGTTCTCCCCGGCGGCGGCCAGGGCGACGGCCGCGAGGACGAACGGAAAGGCCAGCCCGTCGTTGAACCCGGCCTCGCTGGTCAGCGCGAAGCGGACCTCGTCCTCGTCCTCCTTCTCGGCGGACGGCTCACCCACCCGCACCTCGGCGGCGAGCACCGGGTCCGTCGGCGCGAGGACCGCCGCCACCAGGAGCGCGGCCGAGGCCGGCCAGCCGAGGAGCGCCCAGGCGGCGAGCGCGGTCGCACCGATCGTCAACGGCATCGCGATGCCGAGCAGCCGCCAGGTCGCGGCCCAGGACCTCAGGCCGAAGGGGCGGTTGATGGCGAGGCCCGCGCCCATCAGCGAGACGATCACGCACAGCTCGGTGAGGTGGTGCACCCAGACCCGGCTGTCGACCGGATCGACCTCCGGCAGCGGCAGCGGGGTCAGATAGAGGACCACTCCGGCGGCGAGGAAGACGATCGGCACGGAGACCGGTCGCCGGGAGAGCAGCCGGGGCAGCGCCGCGGCGAGGAAGGCCCCGATGCCGAGGCATCCGTACACCGCGCCCTCAGTGGTGATCGACACGTCCGCGCTCAGCCTCCTCGCCGGGTCGCCGGGGCCGGTCCGGCCGGCGGCCCGGCGGACGGGACTCGGGCTCGTTCCGGGTACGGGAGGAGGTCCGGCGCTCACGCCGTGCTCCCCCGCGACTCCCCGACGCTGAAAGGTTCCGCGCGCCGTGTACCCCGCTGCGCCCGTCCAAACGAACCCACGACGGGCGGGGGCGGCGGAGTTCAGCCGCGGGGCTGGATCCGGCCCTCGGGCGGGACCTCGCCGGTGATGCTGGCGATCAACTCGGCGCAGAGGTCGCGCAGTTTGATGTTGCGGTGCTGCGAGGCGGTGCGCAGGACGTCGAACGCCTTCTCCGGGGAGCAGCGCTGCTGGCCGATGACCACCCCGATCGCCTGGTCGATGACCGTCCGCGAGCGCAGGGCCGCCTCCAGGTCCGCGGCGAACTCCTCTGTGTCCGAGATGCGCTGGGCCAGCGCGATGGCTCCGGTGGCCTGCGCGGTGAGCAGCCGCAGCGCCGTCAGGTCGGCGGTGTCGAAGGCGTGCGGCAGGGGCGCGTACAGGTTGAGGGCCCCGGAGGTGTGGCTGCGGGGCGCGATGGGCAGCGAGAGCGAGGACCGGGCGCCGCAGACCGCCGCGTAGGCGGGGTAGTCGGCCCAGCGGGTCTCCCGCAGGGTGTCCGGGACGCTGACCTCCAGACCCGTGCGCATCGCCTGGAGGCACGGACCGTCGTCCTGCCCGTACTGGGCCTCGTCGAGCTTCGTGGCGCTGGCCCCCACGCTGGACACGGTGACGGGACGCCCCTGCCGCTCCAGCGTGATGCCGCAGCCGTCGGCCGCTTCCACCAGAGCGAGGGCGCCGGCGGCGAGGGCGTGCAGGAACTCGTCGAGCGACGAGGTCTCCAGGAGCAGCGCGGTCGTGTCCGGCGCCTCGGCCACGGGCCTGTCAGTCATGATCATCTCGTTCTGGGCGTAGGCCGCCCCGGGGACGGGCGGAGCAGAGCTGGGCGGCGCGGTCCGGGCCGCCGGGACGGGGCAGCCGCCACCTACGCGACGGGCCGAGCGGCGCCGGGCGCGGGGCGGTGGGGGAATCAGACGTTGCTGCGGGAGGGCCCCTGCGGGGCGGGCGTACCACCGGGCGCCGGCGCGGTGGCGGTCGGCGCTACGCCCGCGGGGTGAAGCCTCGTCACGGGTGGTCGGCCGAGGACCGTGCGCCCGGGCGGGCGCGCGGCACGCGAGGCGCGCGCGGCCGGAGGGACTGCGTGACGGCGAGGACAGAGGTTCACGGGACACTCCACGGAGGCAGGAAGAATCTTCACGGGCCGTTTCCTGACCTCCAGCCGCTCATTATGCCCTCTCACCCGGCGGGGGTCGGCCCCACCCGGCGAAGCCGAGCGCTCGTCAGCTCCGCCCGCCCCGCAGGGGGTCGGCGCCCGTTCGCCGACGCCGCCCCGCAGGGTGGCGCGAGGCGGCCCGTATAGTGCGATGCTGGTCACAGGGTTCACGCCCGGAAGGGAACGACCATGACCGACGACGGAGCCCTCGCTCCGGGGCCGCCCGACCTCGTGTCGCTCCTGCTGGACACCGACACCCTGGACGAGTTCCTGCAGGCACTGGTGCAGAACACCCTGCTCATGTCGCCCACCGCGGACGGTTGCGGGATCACGCTGGAGCGCCAGGACCGGCCCCTGACCGTGGCCAGCGCGGGCATCAGCGCGCCGCTGCTGGACGAGGCGCAGTACGGGCAGGACGCCGGCCCCTGCCTGGAGGCACTGCGCGAGGGGCACGAGGTCAGCGTGGCCGACATGCGCGAGGAGCGCCGGTGGAACGGCTACCCCGCCTTCGCCGTCGCCTCCGGAACCCTGTCGTCGCTGTCGCTGCCGATCGCCGCGCACACCCACACCGCCGGCGCCCTCAACCTGTACTCGCCCCGGGCGAACGGCTTCGCGGACGCCGATCTGAGCGCCCTGCGCGCCCTCGCCGCACAGGCGACGGGGGCCCTCGAACTGGCCCAGCGGCTCGCGGACGCCCGGACCTTCACCGCCGACCTGGAAGCGGCCCTCCAGTCACGGGCGGTGATCGACCAGGCGGCCGGGATCGTCATGCAGCAGCGCCGCTGCACCTCCGAGGAGGCGCTGCGGATCCTGCGCACCGCGTCGCAGCACCGCAACGTCAAGCTCCGCGACGTGTGCGCGCAACTGGTCGGGGTCGTCTCGGGCGAGACCCCGGCGGAGGGCCCCCGGCTGCGTCCCCGCCGGTGACGCTCCCCGTCCGCGACGTGCCCGCGGCCCGCTCCTGACCTCCCGGGCCCCCGGTGGTCCGACGACGGCGGGCAGCACCGGAAACGGCCGCCCGGGGACATGTTTGGCATCCGCTGCAGGGGTACTCCGACACCAGGTATCCGGCGTACGCGGAACCGAGGTGCCGGCCGGTTGGGAAAACAGCCGTCGGCGCCGCCCGCCCGACGTCAGGCGTCACCCCCGCCCCCGTCCGAGGGGGCGCCCTCCCGCGGTGCGTTGTTTAGTGGGATCCGTACGGGAAAGGCGGTGGGCGTCCACCGGGCACGGGACGTCATCGACCGGTGACGCCGCCGCACCCCGGGCCCCCGGACCGAAGCGGAGGAGCACATCATGCCTGCTGGATCCAGCGAGAAGCGTGAGCGGCAGTACGAGCACATCAAGGAGAGCGAGAAGAAGCAGGGCGCCTCGGAGGGGCGGGCGAAGGAGATCGCGGCCCGGACCGTGAACAAGGAACGCGCCCGGTCCGGCGAGTCCAGGACGGCGAGCAGGACCTCCACGCAGGACCGGAAATCCGCCTACGAACGCGGCGGCGAGCGCTCCCACCGGGGTGCGCAGGGTCCCACGAAGGACCAGCTGTACGCGGAGGCGAAGAAGAAGAACATCGACGGGCGTTCCGCCATGAACAAGGAAGAGCTGCGCAAGGCTCTCGGCCGCTGACGCAGCACGGCGCCCGGAGCGGACGACCCGTGGACGGAGGAGCAGAAGACATGCCCGCAGACGCACGCGGCGACGATGTGTACCAGCCGCAGGACGACGACGGACAGGATCCGCCGAACGACGATCTCGACCTGGAGAACACGCTCGGCGAACGGGGCCTGGACGACCACATGGAAGAGGGCTACTCCCCTCCCGAACGTCCGCTCGGCGTGGACAAGTTCGGCACGACGGGGGCGGAGGAGCGTCGCGGCGAGTCCCTGGACCAGCGGCTCGCCCAGGAGGTCGACGACGTGGAGCCGCCCGCGGGCGACGGCATCGGCGATCTGCCCGGGGGCGACGGCGAGCCCGTGGAGGGGACCGGGCGCGAACCCCGGGCGGGCCGTCTGAGCCCCGCGGACGACCCCACCGGGCGGGAGACCGACGTCTTCGCCCGGGACGTGGGCATCGACGGGGGCGCGGCGTCGGCCGAGGAAGCCGCCGTCCACGTGAGGGACGAGGACGACGCCCTCTGACGAGGCCCTCCGGGGCGAAGCGGCGGGGGAGCGAGAAAGCGGGAGAGCATGGCGGGTGCGGCGATCTTCGATGTGGACGGCACGCTCACGGACACCAACCACCTCCATGTGGTGGCGTGGTGGGAGGCGTTCCGGCAGGCCGGGCACACCGTGCCGATGCCGGACATCCACCGGTCGGTGGGCCTGGGTTCAAGCGATCTGATCGAGCGGCTGCTGGGCGCCGACCGGGACCGCGACCAGGACGACGCCATCAGCTCCGCGCACACGGTGCTGTACGCGACGTACTTCGACCGGCTCCCCGCCTTCCGGGGCGCGGGCGACCTGTTGCGCACGCTCGACGAACGCGGGTGGCGGGTCGTCCTCGCCACCTCGGCGGGCGGCGCGGAACTCACGGCGCTGCGGCGTGCGATCGACGCCGACGAGGCGATTCTCGCCACGGCGAGTTCGGACGACGTGGAGCGGGGCAAGCCCGCCCCGGAGCCGGTGGAGCTGGCCTGCCGCCTGGCCGGCGCCGACCCCGGGGAGGCGGTGTTCGTGGGCGACACGGTGTGGGACATGGAGGCGGCGTCCCGGGCCGGGGTGAGCGCGGTGGCCCTCCTGTCGGGCGGCATCCCCCGCGCCGACCTGGAGCGGGCGGGAGCCCGGACGGTCTACCGGGACGTGGCCGACCTGCTCGCCCGCCTCGACGACAGCCCCTTCGGCCCGGCAGCCGGATGACACGGCTCCGCCGGGCCCGGCGGAGCCGTTCTCGGCGGCCCGGGAGGGGACGCGCTCGAGATGCCGGTGGGGCTTTCATCAGGTTTAGTTCCTTTATGCCCGGGTATGGGGCTATTCGTGCTTCGGACATGAGGTACGCCCGCGGGATCCCGGGCGGCGTCTGTCCGGTCCTGCGCCTCCCGCGGCAACCCGAACGCATCGTCAGAGCGCCGCCGAGGAGTGACAGCCATGCAGGACCCCCCCTCCCCCCAGCCCGGCCCCCGCCCGGCCGACCGGGCGAGCACCGACGCGTTCCGGAGGCTGCGGTCGCTTCCGCCGGGGCCGGAGCGGGACGCCTTGCGCAGCGAGACGATCTGCGCCTGGCTGCCGATGGCCCACC
Source organism: Streptomyces sp. CB02366 (assembly GCF_001905905.1). GTDB lineage: Bacteria > Actinomycetota > Actinomycetes > Streptomycetales > Streptomycetaceae > Streptomyces. Next base: position 191,496 of record NZ_LIVT01000007.1, on the reverse strand, counting down.
GGCTGGCGACCAGGTTCCGCGACCGGGGGGAGACGATGGACGATCTGCGGCAGGTGGCCGCGATGGGGCTGGTCAAGGCGGTGGACCGCTACGACCCGGAGCGGGGCAAGGCGTTCGAGACGTACGCCGTGCCCACCGTCACCGGGGAGCTGAAGCGGCACTTCCGCGATCACACCTGGGACGTCCACGTCCCGCGGCGGGTGCAGGACCTGCGCAACCGCGTGCGGGCGGCCCGCCGGGAGCTGGCGCAGACCACGTCGGGCAGGGCCCCGACCTGTGCCGAGATCGCTTCCGCCACCGGGCTCGCCGAGGAGGACGTGGTGCTGGGGCTGGAGGCCCTGGACAGCTACAGCGCCCTCTCCCTGGACGCCGAGCCCACGGGTTCGGAGGGGGGAATGCCGTTGGTCGACCGGCTGGGCTCCTGCGACAGGGCGCTGGAGGTCGCCGTCGACCGGGAGGCCGTCAAACCGGGGCTGCGCGGGCTCCCGGAACGGGAACGCACCATCCTGTACCTCCGGTACTTCCAGGACATGACGCAGGTGCGCATCGCCGAACGCCTCGGCATCTCGCAGATGCACGTGTCACGTCTGCTCAGCCAGTCATGCGAACGCGTACGCGACGGGGTCCTCCAAGGAGCCCTCTGACGGGCGGGCACAGCCGCCCGGGAAAGCAGCCATGGGAAACAGCGCTCTCATCGTCATCGACATGATCAACTCCTACGACCATCCCGACGCCGACCTGCTCGTGCCGTCCGTCCGCTCGGCGCTCCCGCAGATGGAGCGGCTGATCGACCGCGCCCGCTCGCAGCGGGTCCCCGTCGTCTACGCGAACGACAACTTCGGACAGTGGCGCTCCCACCACGGGGAGATCATCGAGACGGCGCTCGCGGGGAGCCACGCCGAACTGGTGAAGCCCGTGCTTCCGGACGACGACTCCCTGTTCGTCGTCAAGGCCCGGCACTCCGTCTTCTACGAGACCCCGCTCACCTATCTGCTCTCCCAGTTGGAGGCCGACCACCTCGTGCTGTGCGGTCAGGTCACGGAGCAGTGCGTGCTGTACTCGGCGCTCGACGCGCACATCCGGCATCTGAGCGTGACGGTGCCGAGGGACGCCGTGGCGCACATCCACGGCGATCTCGCGGAGGCCGCGCTGCGCATGATGGAGCGCAACATGGGAGCGGCGGTCCCGGACGGCGTCGACGTCTCCTTCTGAGGCCCCGGCGGGCAGGCCGGCGGGTCAGGGCGCCAGCGGTGCGCGCAGGGCGGAGCGGCCCCCGCGCCACGCCGTCAGCAGATGGTCGCCCAGGCGGTCCTCCAGGTATCCGGTCGCCTCGATGCCCAGGACGACGTCGGCGGCCAGGCCGGGCTCGTCCTCCAGCAGACCGTCGACCACCTCGTGGCGCACCACCTGCTCGTGCACCGCGTCGGCCTCCACGTGCTCGTCGTAGAACCGCTGGGCCGCGGGGCCGGCGCCCGCGCGGCGCAGGGCCTCGGCCAGCCTCCGCGAGCCGGGGGAGGAGGTGATCTCCACCGCGGCGAAGTGCCCGACCAGCGCGCCGCGCAGTCGGCGGTGCAGGCCGAAGAGGGACATCAGGTTGACCGTGGCCAGCGCCTGGGCGGGCGCGGCGTCGAGGTAGCGGCCGTACCGTACGTCGAGGCCGAGGTCGGCCATCAGGTCGGCGAAGAGCTGGGCGTGGACGTTCTCGGCCCGCCCCGCCCCGAACTCGTCGAACTCCACGGCCACCATTGCCGCCTTGGCGCGCCCGCGGAGCCGGGGCACCACCCACAGGTGCGGATCGGCCTCCTTGAGGTGGTACAAGGAGCGAAGGGCGGCGTATTCGCGCAGCTGCCACAGTTCGCCCTCCCGCTGGAGGTGGTGGCTGACGCTGTGGCCGTCGTCCCCGACGGGTTCCAGCTGGAGCGCGTCCACCGCCCCCGCCACGTCCTTTCCGCCGGAGCCCCCGTCGCGGCGTACCGCGTCCAGGAAGACGTCCTCGGCCGCCGCGCGCACGCCGAGCAGGGCCGGATCCCACTCCAGGCGCTCGTCCACCCCGGTGAACCCCCGGTAGTGCAGCTCGTACAGGACGTACAGGAGCAGGTGGAGGTCGTCCCCGTACGGATCGCAGCGGCGTACCGCGTCGGCGTCGGGCAGCCGGGCGGCCCCGCCCGCCAGCACCTGGAGCACGCTCTCGCTCAGGGGGCCGCGCGCCGCGGGGAGCGCGGGGGACGCCGCGGGGCTGTCGTTCACTCGTGGCTCCGTGGTGGCCTGGGTCGTCACGTTCGGGACTCCTCCTCGCCCTCCCGGGGCGGTCGTCCGTCCGGACCGCCCCGCGGGGGGGGCGACGGGCTTGCGGCGGCGGTGGCTGGTGTCGCACCAGGGGTAGGCGCGGCTGCGTCGGCAGGTGCAGAGGGCGACGACGAAGCGGTCCGACCGGGCCGTCGTGCCGTCGTCTCCCACCACCTCGACCGGCCCCTCGACCAGGACGGGGCCCTCCCGGTTCAGCACCACGCGGCGGGGCGTCTCATTTCTTCCGGGCACGGATCACCACCAGTTCCTCCCGGTCGAGCCGGTCGCGCAGCAGCCCCCGTGCCCGCAGCCAGGCGGCCCGGCCCCGGGTGACGGGGCCGAACGGGATCGTGACCCGGTCGGTCACGGACACGTCCAGCCCGGCCGAGGAGAGCCGGTCGACCGTCTCCGCGGGGCGGCTCAGCCCCGACTGGACGAGCAGGAGCAGTCCACCGGGGCGCAGGGCGGCGAAGGCGTCGTCGCAGATGCGGTCGAGGATCATCCGGCCGTCTGGCCCCGCGTCCCAGGACCGGCCGGCGCGGTGGCGCGGCGCCGTCAGGCCGGGGGCGGGGACGTACGGGGGGTTGCTGACGACGGCGTCGAACGTACGGCCCGGCAGGGCCCGCAGCAGATCGCCCCGGCGGACGGTGACGGGCAGGCGGGCGAGTGCGGTGTTCAGCCGTGCGGAGGCCACCGCCCGGCGGCTGATGTCCACGGCCGTGACACGGGCGCCGAGCCGGGCGGCGTGCAGGGCCAGCGCGCCGGTCCCGGTGCACAGGTCCAGCAGGTCCGTGCCCGCGCCGATCCCCTCGCGACGCATGGCGAGGGCGAGCAGCAGGGTGTCGGTCTGCGGCCGGTACACGCCGGGAAGCCGCACGACCCGGGGCCGGCCCGGGCTTTCCGCCGCCGGAGGAAGCGTTGCGGAGACCTCCGGCGGGGCCGGCCGCGTCATCGGGTCGTCCTCGCCCTCGGAAACCCGTACCCCTCGCCCGTTCAACGGCCGGAGCTCCCGTCGGGGCGGTCCCGCCGCTCCAGGCGGCGGGCCTCGTCCTGGCGGCGCCGGCCCTCGTCCTTGCGGACCTGGTCGTCGAGCGCCTTGCCGTCCGATTCCCGGGCCAGCCCGCGAGCCTTGAGGACCTTGGCCCGCAGGAGCCTGCGTACGTCACGCATCGTGTCCTCCTGTGCGGTCAGCAGTCGTTCCACCGTCGTGCGGTTCATGTCTCCTCGTCGCGGAGCGAGCCCGAGTCCGTCACCGGCCGGTCCGGTTCCCGGGTGGGCACACGCCGCTGTAGTGGAGTGACCCGGTACGGCTCCGCCAAACGTGCGGTCCGCTTTTCGTGGGCCGGCGTAGGCCGCATACCCCGTCTGCCGGCCCGCGCCGTGGACGAGAAAGCACGGCGCGGGCCGCCCGGAGGGGGCCGCGGCCCGGCTCGGATCGACGTCCGCCGCCCCGGGCCGCACGTCCCCGCGCCAGGCCCGGGGTGGTGGCGGCGGACGCCGGGGCGATGGCGGTGGCGAGGGCGGGCGAACAGCGCGGCCCCTGCGGCCTCAGCGCGGTCCGACGGCCCGCCGCTCCGCCCGGGGGTCCGGTCGCGGCTGCCGGTGGATGGGCTCCGCTCCCCCGGTCAGCGGCCGGCCCGTGCCGCCGCGCCGGGCCGCGACGATCTCCGCCGCGATGGACAGGGCCGTCTCCTCCGGCGTACGGGCCCCCAGGTCCAGTCCGATGGGCGACCGCAGCCTCGCCAGTTCGCCGTCGCCCAGCCCGGCCTCGCGCAGTCGCCGGACCCGGTCCGCGTGGGTACGGCGCGACCCCATCGCGCCGACGAAGGCGGCGGGCGCCCGCAGCGCCTCCGTGAGCAGCGGCACGTCGAACCGGGCTTCGTGCGTGAGCACGCACAGGACCGTGCGCCCGTCGGTCGGGGTGCGCCGGAGGTAGCGGTGGGGCCAGTCGACGACGACCTCGTCGGCCTCGGGGAACCGGGCGGGGGTGGCGAAGACGGGCCGGGCGTCGCACACCGTCACATGGTGGCCGAGGAACTTGCCGGCCCGTACCAGCGCCGCGGCGAAGTCGACCGCGCCGAAGACGATCATCCGGGGCGGCTCCACGCTGGACTCGACGAGCAGGGTGAGCCCGCCGGGGCAGTGCGAACCGTCCTCGGAGAGGGCGACCGTGCCGGTGCGGCCGGCGTCGAGCAGGGCCGCCGCCTCGGCCGCCGCCGTGCCGTCCAGCTCCGGGTGGCCGCCGAGCCCGCCTTCGCGGGAGCCGTCGGCGCGCACCAGCAGCGAGCGCCCCAGAAGTTCCCCGGGGCCGCTCACCACCCGGGCCAGGGCCGCGGAGGCGCCGGAGGCCGCGGCTGCCAGCGCGGCCCGCAGCACGCTCCGCTGCGGTGAGTCGGCCCGTACCGGGGTGACGAGGATGTCGAGGACCCCGCCGCAGGTCAGTCCCACGGCGAAGGCGTCCTCGTCGCTGTAGCCGAACCGTTCCCCCACGGTGCGGCCGTCCCGGAGGGCCTGCGCGCACAGTTCGTAGACCGCGCCCTCCACACAGCCGCCGGAGACCGAGCCGATCGCCGTGCCCTCCATGTCCACGGCGAGGGCGGCGCCGGGGCCGCGCGGCGCGCTGCCGCCGACGGAGACGACGGTGCCGACGGCGAACTCCCGGCCCTCCTCGACCCATCGGTGCAGCTCGCCCGCGATGTCAAGCATCCACCGCTCCTCCGGCGGAGCCCGCCGCCGCTTCGATCACCCGGTCGGGGCGGATCGGCAGGTTCCGGTGGCGTACGCCGGTGGCGTGGTGGACCGCGTTGGCGACGGCCGCCGCCGCGCCCACGATGCCGATCTCGCCGACGCCCTTGATGCCGACCGGGTCGTCCGGATCGTGGTCGTCCACCCAGTCCGCCTCGACGTCCGGGACGTCGGCGTGGGTGGCGACGTGGTAGCCGGCGAAGTCGGGGGCGTAGTGGACGCCGGTGTTCCGGTCGCGGACCGCCTCCTCGTGCAGGGCCATGGAGATGCCCCAGGTCATGCCGCCGACGAGCTGGTTGCGGGCGGTGAGCGGGTTGACGATGCGGCCCGCCGCGAAGATGCCGAGCATGCGGCGCACCCGGATCTCGCCGATGGCGGTGTCGACGGCGACCTCGGCGAACTGGGCCCCGTAGGAGTGCCGCTCCTTCCGCGCGAGGGACCCCAGCGCCTCGGTGGTGTCGGACCGCACCGTGATGCCCTCCGGGGGGATGACCGTGGTCGTGGCGAGCCGCTCGCGCAGTTCGGCGGCGGCCGCCGTGACCGCCCAGGCCCAGGAGCGGGTGCCCATGGACCCGCCGGCGATCATCGCGGGGCCGAAGTCGCTGTCGCCGATGCGGACCCGGACGCGGTCGGGCGCGGTCTCCAGTGCGTCGGCGGCGATCAGGGTGAGCGCGGTGCGGGCTCCGGTCCCGATGTCGGCCGCGGTGATGCGCACGGTGAAGGAACCGTCCTCCTCCGCCGTGACCAGGGCCGTGGACGGGGCGGCCCCGGCGCCGAAGGAGGCCGCCGCCGTGCCGGTGCCCAGCAGCCACCGCCCGTCCCGCCGGACGCCCGGGCGCGGGTCGCGGTCCGCCCAGCCGAAGCGGCGCGCGCCCTCGCGGAAGCAGGCCGCCAGATTGCGGTTGCTGAACGGCAGGCCGGAGACCGGGCCCACCTCGGGCTCGTTGCGCAGGCGCAGGTCGATCGGGTCGAGGCCGGCGCGTTCGGCGAGTTCGTCGAGGGCCGCCTCGATGGCGAACGACCCCGGGGCCTCCCCCGGTGCCCGCATCCAGGTCGGGGACGGCACGTCCAGCCGTACGACGTGGTTGGCGGTGCGGTGGGCCTCGGCGTCGTACATCACCCGGGCGACGCCCGCGCTGGGCTCGACGAACTCGTACACCGTCGAGGTCTGGTTCAGCGAGCGGTGTTCCAGGGCGAGCAGCCGGCCGTCGGGGGCCGCGCCGAGCCTCACCCGCTGGGCGGTGGGGCTGCGGTAGCCGCCCAGCGAGAACACCTGGCGCCTGGTCAGGACCACGCGTACCGGGCGACGCAGGGCGGTGGCGGCCATCACGGCGGACACCTGGTGGGCGCGCAGCCCCTTGCTGCCGAAGCCGCCTCCGATGTGTTCGGAGCGCACCCGCACCGCGGAGGCGTCGAGCGAGAACATCGCGGCCAGCTCGCTCTGGACCCAGCCGGCGCCCTGGTTGGAGTCGACGACCTCCAGTCGGCCGGCGTCCCACCGGGCGGTCGCGGCGTGGGGCTCCATCATGCCGTGCTGTTCCTCGGGGGTGGTGTACTCCTGGTCCACGACGAACGCGGACTCGCCGAACCGCGCCTCCAGGTCGCCCTTCTCCGTCTCGGCCGGCATGTGGCCGGCTGCCGGGTAGGCGCCGGGGTGGCCGGGGACGAGCACGGTGTCGTGCGGCTCCCGGTCGTACGTCACCACCAGGGCGCCGGCGGCCTCCCGGGCCTCCTCGGGGGTCTCGGCGACGACGAGCGCGACCGGCCAGCCGGCGAACGGCACCCGGTCGTCCTGGAAGACGGCGGAGGTCGGGTCCGGCGGGACGCCGAGCATGCCGATGTAGTCGGTGTTCAGCCGGGGGGCGTTGCCGTGGTGCAGCACGGCGAGCACGCCCGGCATGGCCAGGACCGGGTCGGCCTCCACCGTACGGATCCGGCCTCGGGCGACCGTCGACAGCACGAGCCAGCCGTGGGCCAGGTCCGCGAACGGTATCTCTCCCGCGTAGCGGGCCGCGCCGGTGACCTTGTCGCGGCCCTCCACGCGGGTGCGGGCGGTGCCGACGGCTCCGCGGAGCGCGGGGCGGCCCGGGGCAGCGGTCGTCATCGGGCGTCCTCCCCGGCGAGTTCGGTCAGGACGGAGACGACGAGGTTGCGCATGAGGGTCACCTTGTATCCGTTGCGGGGCAGGGGGCGGGCGGCGGCCAGTTCGGCGTCCGCGGCGGCGGCGAAGGCCGTGCCGTCCGCCGGTGCGCCGGTCAGGGCGGCTTCGGCCGCGCGGGCGCGCCAGGGCCGGGAGGCCACGGCTCCGAGGGCGAGGCGCGCTTCGCGTACGACGCCGTCCTCGAGGGTGAGCGCGGCGGCGACGGAGCCGATGGCGAAGGCGTACGAGGCGCGCTCGCGCACCTTGCGGTAGCGGGAGCGGGCGCAGACGGGCGCGGCGGGCAGGGTGACGTGGGTGATCAGCGCGCCGGGCGGCAGGGCGGTCTCCCGGTGCGGGGTGTCGCCGACGGGGAGGTAGAAGTCGGTGACCGGGACTTCGCCGGGGCCGTCGGGGCTCTCGTAGGAGATCCGGGCGTCGAAGGCCGTCAGGGCGACGCCCATGTCGGAGGGGTGCACGGCCACGCAGTGGTCGCTCGCGCCGAGGACCGCGTGGTTGTGGTGCTCGCCCGCGACGGCGGAACAACCGGCGCCCGGGACGCGCTTGTTGCAGGGCGCCGACAGGTCGGCGAAGTAGCCGCAGCGGGTGCGCTGGAGGAGGTTGCCCCCGACGGTCGCCATGTTGCGCAGCTGGCCGGAGGCTCCGGCCAGCACCGCCTGGGCGAGCGCCGGGTAGCGGCGGCGGACCTCCGGGTCGGCGGCGAGGTCGCTGTTGGTGACGGTCGCCCCGATGCGCAGGCCGCCGTCCGCCGCGGGTTCGATACGGTCCAGGGGGAGTTCACGGACGTCCACGAGCCGGGCGGGGCGCTCCACGCCGGTCTTCATCAGGTCCACGAGATTGGTGCCGCCGCCGAGGTAGCGGGCGTCGGGGTCCGCGGCGAGCAGGGCGACCGCCCCGGTGACGTCGTGGGCCCGCTGGTAGCCGAACTCCCTCATGCGGTGCTCTCCTTCGTGCCCGCGGCGTGGGCCCCGGCGGCGCGGGCGACGGCCTGGACGATCGAAACGTAGGCTCCGCAGCGGCACAGGTTGCCGCTCATCCGCTCGCGGATCTCCTCGGGCGTCAGCGGCTGCGGCGCGGCGTCGGGACTCAGGTCCTCGGTGACGGCGCTCGGCCGCCCGGCCGCGTGCTCCTCGATGACGGCGATGGCGGAGCAGATCTGGCCGGGTGTGCAGTAGCCGCACTGGTAGCCGTCGAGGTCGAGGAACGCCTGCTGGACGGGGTGGAGTTCGTCGCCCTCGGCCACGCCTTCGATGGTGGTGATCTCGCGCCCCTCGGCGGCGACCGCGAGGGTGAGGCAGGAGACGGCGCGCCGCTGGTCCACCAGGACCGTGCAGGCGCCGCACTGGCCCTGGTCGCACCCCTTCTTGGTGCCGGTGAGGTCGAGGCGCTCCCGCAGGGCGTCGAGCAGGGTGGTGCGGTGGTCGACGGGCAGGTGGTGCTTCTCGCCGTTGATGTTCAGGGTGATCACGCTGGACGTCGACGAGGTCGCTGGGGCCATGTTCAGCCTTCTCTGGTGTCGGGTGACGAGGAACCGGGCGCGGGCGGAGACCGATGGGCCCGGTCGGCGGTAAGGTAGCCCTAACCGGACTGCTGTCCGTTTATCTGAAAAACGTAACGGACAGCTGTCCGGTTAACAAGGACGGGTTTCGGCCACGAACCCACGAGGAGGCACCGTGCCCGAGCCGAAGAAGGACCCCCCTCTGCGTTCGGACGCGCAGCGCAACCGCGAGCGCATCCTGCGCGTCGCCACGGCCGAACTGACCGTGCGCGCGGACGTCCCGCTGAGCGTCATCGCCAGGAAGGCGGGCGTCGGGCAGGGCACCTTCTACCGCAACTTCCCGCACCGGGAAGCACTCGTCCTGGAGGTCTACCGCTACGAGATGCGCCAGGTCGCGGACGCCGCCCGCGAGTTGCTGGAGTCCCGGCCGCCCGAACGGGCCCTGCGCGAGTGGATGGACCGCCTCGCCCGCTTCGCCATGACGAAGGCGGGCCTGGCGGACGCGATCCGGCTGGTCACCGGGGCGCCCGGCGGGCCCGCCAGACCCGGCCCCACCCCGGTCGTGGAGGCGGCCGGAACCCTCCTGGACGCCTGTGAGGCCGTCGGCGCCGTCCGCCCCGGGGTGACTCCGGACGACTTCTTCCTCGCCATCGCCGGTCTGTGGCAGCTCGATCCGCACGAGGACTGGGAACCGCGGGCCGGCCGCCTCCTGGACCTCGTCATGGACGGCCTGCGGGCGGGGGCGCCCGGGGGGTGAGCGGCCCAGCCCCCGCCGATGGCGCCGGAGCCCCGTGTGACGATGTCCCCCGTACGGCGTCCGGCCCGGGAGGGGCCGGTCGCGGCCGTTTCCGGACCTCACCCGATCGGACCCCGCCGGGCCCCGCCCCTAAGACGCCCAATTCTCCCGATATGCCCATTTACGTGAATCGGCTTAGCCTGCTGACACTGCTCGGGTAGAAGACAGCCGGCGCCGTCGGCGGAGGGCGAGCTTCCATGGCCGAACTACGCAAGAAGTCCGGATTTCTCGGCGAGTTGTCCGCCGAGTTCGCGGGCACGTTGATCCTCATCCTCTTCGGATGCGGTGTCGTGGCACAGGTGGCGGCGGGCGGAGCCCTGACCGACCCGGCCGGAGGGCTCGGGGACCACGACAGCATCGCCTGGGCGTGGGGGCTCGGCGTCACGCTGGGCGTCTACGTGGCGGCGCGGCTGAGCGGGGCGCATCTCAACCCCGCGGTGACCGTCGCCCTCGCCGCGTTCAAGGGGTTCCCCTGGAAGAAGGTGGCCCCGTACGCGCTGGCGCAGACGGCCGGCGCCTTCGTGGCCGCGCTCCTCGTCCGCTGGAACTACAGCGAGGCGTTGGCGAAGGCCGACCCCGGGCACACCATCAAGACGCAGTCGGTGTTCTCCACGCTGCCGGCCAACGGCAACCCGGCTCTGCCGGTGCACGAGTGGGGCGCGTTCCGCGACCAGATCATCGGCACCGCCCTCCTGCTGCTGCTGATCCTGGCCGTCACCGACCTGCTGAACACCCCGCCCGGCTCGAACCTGGGACCGTTCGTCATCGGTCTGATCGTGGTCGCGATCGGTATGGCCTGGGGCACCAACGCGGGGTACGCGATCAACCCCGCCCGCGACTTCGGCCCCCGCCTCGCGAGCTTCCTCACGGGGTACGGCGGGGCGTGGCGCGACCAGTACGGGAATCTCTACTTCTGGGTGCCCATCCTCGGCCCGCTGATCGGCGGTCTGCTGGGCGCGGGCCTCTACAAGGTCTTCGTCGGACGCTTCCTGCCGTCCGCGGAACCCGAACCGCCGGGCCGTGTCCCGGCGGGCAAGGACTGACCCCACCGGCCGGAGAGGCGGCACATCATGGCGGACTTCATCGGCGCGGTGGACCAGGGGACCACCAGCACCCGGTTCATGATCTTCGATCACGGCGGCAACGAGGTCGCCAAGCACCAGCTGGAGCACGAGCAGATCCTGCCCCGTTCCGGCTGGGTGGAGCACGATCCCGTGGAGATCTGGGAGCGCACCAACTCGGTCATGCAGAACGCGCTGCGGTACGGCGGTCTGTCGCCGACCGACCTGGTGGCCATCGGGATCACCAACCAGCGCGAGACCACGGTGGTCTGGGACCGGCGCAACGGGCGGCCCTACTACAACGCCATCGTCTGGCAGGACACCCGTACGGACGCCATCGCGGCGAAGCTGGAGCGTTCAGGGAAGGGCGAGGTCATCCGCCGCAAGGCCGGGCTGCCGCCGGCGACGTACTTCTCCGGCGGCAAGATCCAGTGGATCCTGGAGAACGTCGACGGCGTACGGGAGGCGGCGGAGGCCGGTCACGCGGTCTTCGGCAACACCGACGCCTGGGTCCTGTGGAACCTGACCGGCGGACCGAACGGGGGCATCCACGCCACCGACGTCACCAACGCGAGCCGGACCATGCTGATGGACCTGGAGACCCTCGACTGGGACGACGAACTCCTGGGCTTCTTCGGCGTCCCCCGGTCGATGCTCCCGAAGATCAACTCCTCCTCGGACGCGGAAGCCTACGGCTCCACCCGCACCTCCCGGCCGTTGAGCGCCGCCATCCCCATCGGGGGCGTCCTCGGCGACCAGCAGGCGGCCACCGTCGGCCAGGTCTGCTTCTCCCCCGGCGAGGCCAAGAACACCTACGGCACCGGGAACTTCCTGTTGCTCAACACCGGCAACGAACTGGTCCGTTCGCAGAACGGCCTGCTCACCACGGTGGCCTACCGGTTCGGCGACAGTCCGGCGGTCTACGCGCTGGAGGGGTCCATCGCCGTCACCGGCTCCGCGGTGCAGTGGCTGCGCGACCAGATGAAGATCATCAAGTCGGCGCCGGAGAGCGAGGAACTGGCCCGGAGCGTCGAGGACAACGGCGGCGTCTACTTCGTCCCCGCCTTCTCCGGGCTGTTCGCCCCGTACTGGCGCTCCGACGCCCGCGGCGCGATCGTCGGCCTCTCCCGGTACAACGACAACGCCCATCTGGCGCGGGCCGCCCTGGAGGCCATCTGCTACCAGAGCCGCGATGTGGTGGAGGCCATGGAGCAGGACTCCGGGGTCCACCTGGACGTGCTCAAGGTCGACGGCGGCGTCACCGCCAACGACCTCTGCATGCAGATCCAGTCGGACGTCCTCGGCGTCCCGGTCAGCCGCCCCGTCGTCGCCGAGACGACCGCGCTCGGCGCCGCCTACGCGGCCGGCCTCGCCACCGGCTTCTGGCAGGACACCGATGAACTGCGCACCCAGTGGCACGAGTCGAAGCGCTGGACGCCCCAGTGGACCGAGGAGCAGCGCGCGGAGGGGTACGAGGGCTGGAAGCGGGCGGTGGAACGCACCCTCGACTGGGTGAAGGTGCCCTGACGTCCTCGCGTAGGTTGGGCCGGTCCCCTCCCGCCGTCGCGACAAGGACCGGCCCATGCCCAGCTCCACCACGATCCGCCTGATAGAGCCCGCCGACGCCGCGCCCGTCGCCGCCCACCGGGCGCGGGACGCGGAGGCCTTCCGGCGGTGGGAACCGGCCCAGCCGGCCGACTGCTTCACCCCCCAGGGGCAGGAGGAGCGGATCGAGGGGCTGCTCGCCGGGTACCGGGCCGGCACGGTCTGGCCGGGCGTGGTGCTCGCCGACGGCGAGGTGGTCGGGCAGGTCACCGTCGGAAACATCCTGCCGCAGCCGCACCTGCGGCGCGGCTCCCTCGGCTACTGGATCGCCACCGCCGCCCAGAACCGGGGGCACGCCGGCCGGGCTGTCGGGCTCGCCCTCCGGGTGATGCGGGAGGAGCTCGGCCTGCACCGCGCGGAGGCGTCCACCAACCTGGAGAACCTGCCGTCGCAACGGGTGCTGCGCCGCAACGGGTTCACCCCGTACGGCGTCGCGCACGCCGCGATCCTCCTTGAGGGGGAGTGGCGGGACGGGCTGCTGTGGGAGCGCGTCCTGGGCGACTGAGCGGGGCGCGGGCAGCGGGCGGACCGGCATCACGGGCTCCACCGGTCCCGGCGGGACCGCCGGGTCAGCGCGGCCTCGGCGGATTCCCCGCGTCGAAGGCGAAGAGGGTGTTCTCGGCGGCGGCCACGAACACCGCGCGTCCCGCCACGGTCACGCGCGGGCTCGCTCCCTCCTGGCCCGTGAGCCCGTCGGCCTGCGGGTCCGTCGCCCACAGCGTCTTCCCGTCGTTCGGCGACAGCGCGACCACCCGGCCGGTCGCCGAGCTGAAGTACACCGCGCCGTCCCCCGCGGCGGGCCCCGACGCGCCTTCCACGCCCGTCTGCCGCACCCACTTCTTCCGTCCGGTCGCGGAGTCGAACGCCGTGACGAGACCGGTCCGCCCGCTCAGGTAGACGGTGCCGTCCGCCATGCCGGGGGTGCCGTCGTACACCTCGTCGAGCCGGGAGTACGTCACCTTCCCCGAGGCCGGGTCGAACCGGGCCAGTCCGTCGTACCCGGTGCGCGCGGTCCCCTCGTAGTGCGGGGAGAGGAGGACGAGGGAGCCTCCGGCTTCGCCCACCGGTTCGACGGGCCCCTCGACCTCGACGGCCGCGCCCAGCTCCCCGGAGCCGGGGTCGAGCGTGCGCAGGGTGGGGCGGCGCGGTCCGAGGCCGTCCACCTCGGCGTCGGTCGCGCACATCGCGAGGAGCCGCGTGCCCTCGGCGACGGGAGCGCACTGCGTGCCCCCGGGGAACGGCGCCGTCCAGGCGACCTTTCCGCCGCGGGCGTCCCGGGCCTCGAAGCGGGAGTTGGAGGGGTCGACCGTCACCACGGCGGAACCGGCCACGACGGCGTCCCGGGTCCGGCCGGTGACGGCCGTGGACTGGGCGCCGGAGGGCGTGGACCACAGCTCCTCGCCGCTGTCCGCGTCGAGTGCCACCACCTCCTCCGGCGGTCCCTGCGGGGCGTCCTGGTCGGCGATGCGGTAGCCGACCACGGTGTCGTCGGTGGCGCCCACCAGGTGCATGCCCTGGGTGGGGACGCCCGGGCTCTTCACCGTCCACACCTGCGTTCCGTCCCCGGGGTCCACACGGCTCGCGACGACACCGCCGCCCCCGCAGAACAGCGCCTCCGCGCGGGTGACGCAGCGCAGCTCGTCGGGAATGTCCTCGCGGCCGCCGAGCACGGTCGTACGCCACGGCTCGAAGCCGGCCGGGAGGGCGCCGCCCGGCACCGCGGGGCCGGGGTCCCCGCCGCCGTCCCGGTCTCCGCCGCCCGTGGTCAGCGCGGCCACTCCCCCGCCGATCGCCGCCACCGCGACCGCCGCCGCGAGGACGGGCCGCCACCGGCTCCGCAGACGGCCGCCGACCGACGCGCCGGTGCTCCCCGCCTCGGAGGGCGCCGGGGGCGCGGAGGCCGGGGCGGCGGGCGCCGGATCGGAGGGCTTCAAGGCGGCCGCCGGCGCGGTGGCGGGCGAGGGGGTGGCCGGGGTCGCCAGATGGTGCTGGGTGATCACGTCGCGGGTGCGGCCCGCTCCCGGCCCCCCGGAAGCCGGGTCGGCCCCGCCGAGTCCGTCCGCCGGCAGGTCCCTCAACAGCACCAGGAGTTCATCGGCCGAGGGGCGCCCCTCGGGCTCCTTGCCCAGGCACGGCTCGACGACCGCTCGCAGGGCCGGCGGCACGGCGTCCAGCGACGGCTCCTCGTGCACCACCTGGTACGCGGTCATGTAGGGGCTGTCCGCGTCGAAGGGCCCGCGGCCCGTCGCGGCGTACACCAGCAGCGTCCCCAGCGAGAAGACGTCAGAACGCGGTCCCACCCCGCGCGGGGCCCGCAACTGCTCGGGCGACATGAAGGGCGGCGTGCCGATGACCCGCCCGGTCATCGTGAGCGTCTCCTGGTCCGCCGCGCGCGAGATGCCGAAGTCGATGACCCGGGGGCCCTCGGGCGAGAGCACGACGTTCGAGGGCTTCAGGTCGCGGTGGACGACGCCCACCCGGTGGATGTCGCGCAGCGCCTCCGCCAGCCCGATGGCCAGCCTCCGCAGCTCCGCTCCGCCGAGCGGGCCCCCCTCGGCGATGCGCTGGGCGAGCGTGGGCCCCTCGATGTACGTCGTCGCCATCCACGGCTGCTCCGCCTCGGGAGCGGCGTCGACCACGGCCGCGGTGAACGCGCCGCTCACCCGTCTCGCGGCCGCCACCTCCTGCCGGAACCGGATGCGGAACTCGTCGTCCCCCGCGAAGTGCTGATGGATCAGCTTGATCGCGACGGGCCGCCCCGAACTGGTACGGGCCAGGAAGACCGTGCCCATGCCGCCCGAGCCGAGCCGTTCCTCCAGCGGATAGCCGCCGATCTCGGCCGGATCACCTCCGCGCAGCGACACGCTCCCCACCTCCCGTCCCCCGTGCGTCTCCGCCGCATCGGGCCCGCTCATCCGTCCTGCACACAAACTAGTCGCAGGGCGGTACGGCCGGGCGAAGCGGGTGGCGGCACCGGGCGGGGAGGGACAGCCCGCGCCGGAGAACGGCGGCCCCCCTCGGCTGCGCGGGCGGCTTCGGTCAGCGCGGTGGCCGCCCGGTCCGGTGCGCCACCGGCACGTAGTGCTGGGGAAGGCCCCGCCGCTCCTCGGGCGGGAGGTTCCGGGCGGGCGTCTCCACCGGGACCTCCGCCGGCCGGCCCCGCTCGCGGTCCCATCCGGCGCGGGCGCGCGGGTGGAAGCGGTACCGCTCGGGGACGTGCCTCCAGGCGTGGTGGACGAGGCCGCCCACCAGTCGCAGCAGCCGTTCGTCGCGGGGCGTCCAGCGCAGGCCGAGGCGGTCCCGGACCGTCTGCGGGTACAGGCCGACCGTGAGCCACCGCGTCGAGCGGACGAGCGGGACGCGGAGGAGGGCCCAGAGGGGCGGCGGCAGCAGGCGCAGGAGGGGCGGCCGGGCGATCCGGCGCATGTCCAGGACGTCCCGGGTGGGCCGGTTGTCCTCCAGGACGTCGGCGCACATGCGGTCCCAGTACGCCTGGAACTCCTCCCAGCCGCCGGGTACGGGCTTCATCGAGAGGCCGTAGAGCGCGTACCAGCGGACGTGCTCGTCGAAGAGCGTGTGCCGCTGCGCCTCGGTGAGGCCGCCGCCGAAGCGCTCGGCGACCTGCACGGTCAGCATGAAGAAGGTGGCGTGGGCCCAGTAGAACGTGTCCGGGTCCAGCGCGTGGTACGGGCGGCCCCGTGCGTCGACCCCGCTGATCGAGGCGTGGTAGCCGCGCACCTCGCGGGCGGTCCGGGCGGCGAGCGGGCCGTCGTAGACGACTCCCCCGATCGGGTACAGCGAGCGGAAGAGGCGCTCCCAGCGCTCCTCGAAGAAGCGCGAGTGCTCGGCGACGGCCGCGCCCAGTCCGGGGTGCATGTTCTGCATCGATCCGGCCCAGGGGGCGAGCAGCAGTCCTCTCCAGTCGCCGAACCAGCGCCAGGTGAGGGAGTCGGGGCCGAGGGGTTCGGGGGTTCTCGGGCCGGTCTGTTCCGGTCCGGGGGCTGACGGTGTCACGTGTACCTCCGCTGGCTGGGGTTGCGGTGCGGGGCGCTCCGCGGGCGGAGCTGTTCAGGACACGGTTCGCGGCGCTGTGCGTGGCGGTGCTCGGGAAGGCGTCCCGCGCGGTTGCGACGAGAGCAATCTGAGGACACCTGTCATCAGGTTAGAATGTGCGGACAGGTGTCGTCAATTGCTTCAACGCGATACGGGGGAACGGGAGTTGACGGAACGGAGCTGGGGCGGCACCACGCTCGCCGATCGCCGCGCCGCCCGTCGGCAGGCCCTCCTGGACGTCGCCGAGCGGCTGGCCGGCGAGGAGGGGGCCGCGGCCGTCACGGTCCGGTCCGTCTGCCGTGGGGCACGGCTGACCGACCGCTACTTCTACGAGAGCTTCGGCGGTCGCGACGATCTCCTCCTCGCCGCCTTCGAGCGGGTGGCCGACGAGGCCAGAAGCGCTCTGGAGGAGGCGGTGGCGCTCAGTGCCCCGCAGGCCGGCGTCCGGGCCCGCGCCGCCGTCTCCGCGTTCGTCGCCCTGGTCCTGGACGCCCCGCACAAGGGCCGCCTGCTGCTCCTGGAGCCGTTCGCCGACCCCGCTCTCGGGGCCCGCGGCCACCGCCTCATGGCGGTCTTCACCGAACTCGTCGGCGGCCAGCTGCCGGGGACGGTGGACGAGGCCGACCGCCGGATGGCCGCCCACGCCCTGGTCGGCGGGCTGGCGAGCCTCTTCGCGGGGTGGCTGCGCGGCACCCTCGACGTACCGCGCGAGCGGCTGGAGGCGCACTGCGTGGAGCTGGTCCTCACGGCGATGTCGCGGCAGTGACCCGGCGGGCGGCGCGGACGTCCCGCCGCACGGCGGCGGCCGCGCCCCCGGCCCCGGCCCTCCCGGCGAACCGGGCCGGGGGCGCGGCCGCCACCGCGTTCAGGCTCCGCCCAGCAGGTCCGGGGCGCGCAGCATCGCGGCGGGGATGTTCCAGGCGTCGACGAGGCCGCCCGCCAGCGGCCGGATCCTGCGGCAGAGGTCGTTCACCTCACGGGTGATCGCCTTGGACCGCTGGACGGTCAGCCGGCCGTGCTCCATGAACCACGCCCGGTCCGCCTCGATCGTCGTCAGGGCGAACAGGTCGCACAGCAGGCCCAGCGCCGCCTTCTCGCCGCTCTCGGGCAGCGTGCGGACCTTGTCGACGAACGCCTCCAGCACCAGCCGCTCCATATGGGCGTGGGCGAGGGCGATGACGTGGTCCTGCACCTGCGAGAAGACGGCGCCGGGGTCGCGCTTCTGGTCGATGCCGCGCTTGAGCCTGCGGGCCACCCCGGCGAGCATGTGCTCCTCGCGGTAGCGGACCATCGCGAGCTGGTACTCCGGGTCGAGCAGACCGGCCTCCCGGTCCCACTCGTCACCGCCGGGCAGCAGGTCGCGCACCCGTTCCAGCAGCTTGTGGGCCGAGGTCTTCTCGATGAGCGTCTCGACGGCGAGGCCGGTGACGTGGCGGATCATGCCGAGCTGGTCCAGGTCCTCGAACTCGTCGGCGTAGTGGGTCAGCAGGCCCTTGGCGACGAGCTGGAGCAGGACGTGGTTGTCGCCCTCGAAGGTGGTGAAGATGTCGCTGTCGGCCTTGAGCGCGGCGAACCGGTTGACGGCCAGATAGCCCGCTCCGCCGCACGCCTCCCGGCACTCCTGGACCACTCGGGTGGCGTGCCAGGTGGCGAGCGCCTTGGTCCCGGCGGCCCGGGCCTCCAGCAGGCGGCGCGCCTGCGGGTCGTCCTCGGCGCCGGAGAAGACGTCGTGCAGCCGGGTGCGTACGACGTCCTGCGCGAAGTGCAGCGCGTACGTGCGCGCGATCAGCGGCAGCAGCCGGCGCTGGTGCAGCCCGTAGTCGAGGAGCAGCTGCTCCTCCCCGTCCGCGCCCGCGGCGAACTGCCGCCGCCGCAGCCCGTACCCGGTGGCGATCGCGAGGGCGACCTTGGAGACGGCGACTCCGGCGCCGCCGATGCTGACCCGGCCCTGCACCAGGGTGCCGAGCATGGTGAAGAAGCGGCGGTGGGGGTTGTCGATCGCGCTCTCGTAGACGCCTTCCGGGGTGACGTCGGCGAAGCGGTTGAGCAGCGCTTCGCGGGGCACCCGCACGCCGTCGAACCGGAGGCGTCCGTTGTCCACGCCGTTGAGGCCCATCTTGCGGCCGTCGTCCTCGATGCCGACGCCCGGGGCGGGTTCACCGCCGGACCGGATCGGCACGACGAAGGCGTGGACCCCCTCGGACTTCCCGTCCACCTCCAACTGGGCGAACACCACGGCGAGTTCGCCGTGGCGGGCCGCGTTGCCGATGTAGTCCTTGCGCGCCTGGTCGCCCTCGGTGGTGATGACGAACTCCCGGGCGGCGGCGTCGTAGCGCGCGACGGTGCCGAGCGCCTGCACGTTGGAGCCGTGCCCGGTCTCGGTCATCGCGAAGCAGCCCATCAGCTTCCCGGTGATCAGGTCGGGCAGATAGGCCTCGTGATGGCGTTCGGTGCCCAGGTGCAGGATCGCACCGCCGAAGAGGCCGAACTGCACGCCGGCCTTCACCAGCACCGACAGATCGCCGAGGGCGAGCGTCTCGAACGCGGCGATCGAGGCCCCGACGTCGCCGCCCCCGCCGTACCGGGCCGGAAACCCCATGCCGGTCTGCCCCGTCGCCGCCATCGCGACCACATGGTCGCGCACCCGCTCACGGAAGGCGTCGACGTCGAGTTCCTCGGCCTCGTCGAGGACCGCGGCATGGGCCGCCAGGTTGGTCCGGACCAGGTCGCGGACCTCGGCGTACTCGCCGTCCAGCAGCGCGCTCAGCGCCTTGACGTCCAGCTCCGGCGGTACGTGTCCGCCGGGTGCGGGCGGTGTTCTGTCGGTGGTCATACCGTTTCGCTACCCCGCCCGTGGACGATCAAGCGGTGGACCGCGGGCGGGGCGCCCCGGGCCGGTTCACCGCCCCTCGGCGCTCCGCGCGGACAACGGCGCCCAGGTGTAGCGCACGGGCGCGCCGTGGTCGCGGAGCCAGGCCGCCTCGCGGTGCCGGAGTTCGCACGCGGACTCCGGGGCGATGGCGCTGGGCCAGCGGACGAGCACGGCGGTGACGCGGCCCGCCCGGGCCAGCCGCCGCACCCGCCGCCACCCGCTGCGCCGGACCGGGTCGGGTTCGCCGTAGGCGTCGGTGACGACCTCGGCGATCGCCAGTCCGCGCTCCCGGGCGAACGCGTACCCCTCCGCCTCCGCACGGCGCGTCGCGTCGCCGGGCGCTCCCGGGCCCCGGTCGGCGCACACGTACAGCACGACGGGGGGCGCGCCGCCGCCCGGGGAGGTCATGGGCGCCCCTTCGGCGGCCGGGGCGGGGGGAAGCGTTCCGCGGCCGGGGCGGGGGGACACGGCATCACGGGTGCGCCGTCAGCTCCGCCCAGACGACCTTTCCCCCGGCTCTCGTGGAGCGGGTGGAGCCCCAGCTCTCCGCGAGCTGCCTGACCAGGAGCAGTCCCCGCCCGCTCTCATCGTCGGGGCCGGCCTCGCGCTCGGGCGGCCTGACCGGGGCGCTGTCCTCGTCGTGCAGTTCGATACGCAGGCGCTTCCCGTCACCGGTCAGCGTGAGGCCGCACAGGACCTGCCCCGTGCCGGTGTGCAGCACGGCGTTGGTGGTCAGCTCGGAGATCAGCAGTACCGCGTCGCAGCAGGTGTCGCCGGGCAACCGCCAGGCGCGCAGCAGGTCGCGCGCGGTGTCGCGGGCGGATCTCACGCTGGTCCGCAGGGCGGGCAGGCCGAACCAGTGCTCCCGCGACGGGACGGCTCCGGTTAAGGCGGGGAGAGAGGGCGGTGCTGCGGACGGGGACAGAGTCACGGGTTTCGCCTTCCAGCGCCGTTCAGGGGGGTGGGCGCGGTGAGGGGATGAGGGCTGCCGCTCGATCGGTGCGCGGTGCGCGCCGGTGCAGGCCCCCGGCGGCGGGGCGTCGGCGACGCCGTCGGCATCGCGCGTCCCCTCCGGTCCGGAACCTGCGTCGGAGATATGACGTGACCGCTCACGCGACCACTATGCGCGTGATCACACTCATGCTGCAACCGACTCCCTGATAATTTCAGCAGCATCTGTATCAACCTGGTGCCCCCACCAAGTCGATGCCACAATGGCGCTGTTGACGGCTCCTCAGGAGGTAGGGCGTGAGCGAAGCCCGTTCCGGCACCAGCGCGCCGACGGTCCTGCGCATGATCCTGGGCCGACGGCTGCGGGACAGGCGCCTGGGAGCCGGCACCTCGCTGGAGGACGCCGCGAGGGCACTGCGCGTGAAGTCGCTGACGATCCGCAGGCTGGAGAAGGCCGAAGTCGCGCTGAAGCCCCTCTACGTCGAGAAGCTGCTGGAGACCTACGGAGCCGAGCGCCGGGAGATCGACGAGTTCGTCGAACTGGCCGAGCAGGCCAACAAGCCCGGCTGGTGGCACTCCTACCGCGACGCCGTCCCGGACTGGTTCACCGCCTACGTCAGTCTGGAATCGGGCGCGAAGACGCTGCGCACCTACGAACCCCAGTACGTCACCGGTCTGTTGCAGACCCCCGACTACGCCCGCGCCGTGCTGCGCGGCGGATTGCCGAACGGCGACGAGGAGGAGCTGGCCCGCCGCGTGGAGCTGCGCCTGCGCCGCCAGGTCCTGCTGGACCGCGCGGACGCCCCCACCTTGTGGGTGGTCATGGAGGAGGCCGTCCTGCACCGGGCCGTGGGCGGCCCGGACATGATGCGCGAACAGGTCGAGCGGCTCCTCGAAGTCTCCGAACTCCCGCACGTCAGCATCGACATCGTGCCCTTCTCCGCCGGGGCGCACAGCGGAGCGTGCGCCCCGTTCACGTATTTCCGGTTCGAGGAACCGGAGTTGCCCGACATCGTCTACAGCGAACTCCTGTCCGCCGGTGTCTACCTCGACCAGCGCGAGGACGTGGTCTCCCATCTGGAGGCGCACACCCGCATGGCGTTGATGACGTCGTCCGAGGACAGCACCGCGCTGTTGAACCGCATGCGCAAGGAGTACTCATGACGGCCGACGGCAAGAGCGTCTACAACGGCATGCCGGCCACCGACCTCGGGGAACAGGGCTGGGAACGCCCCTGGAGCGGGCCCAACGGCGGCCAGTGCGTCGAGACGAAACAACTCACCGACGGCCGCGTCGCCTTCCGGCAGTCGACCGATCCGGCCGGGCCGGCGCTGATCTACGCAGCGGAGGAGATCGCGGCGTTCGTCCGCGGCGTCAAGGCGGGACTGGCCGACCATCTGGTCGCCGGGTGATCCGGCGGCAGTGAAGGGACGACGCCGCGGGTTCCGATCCCGGCCCCGCGGGCGGCGGACACACGCGTGAAAGGAAGAACATGACCACCAGGCAGTCCGGCCGGGGCCTCGACACGAGCAGGCCGCACTCGGCCCGGATGTACGACTACTTCCTCGGGGGCAAGGACCACTTCGAGGTGGACGAGCGGGCGGCTCTGGCCGCCGCCGAGGCGCACCCGGGCCTCTACGTCACCGCCCGTGAGAACCGGGCGTTCATGCACCGGGCCACCCGGGTGCTGGCCCAGGAGCACGGCATACGCCAGTGGCTCGACATCGGCACCGGCATTCCGACCGAGCCGAACCTGCACCAGATCGCCCAGTCGGCGGCGCCCGACGCCCGTGTCGTGTACGCGGACAACGATCCCCTCGTCCTCAAGTACGCCGAACGCCTCATGCGCAGTACGGCGCAGGGGCGCACCGCCTACGTCGAGGCCGACGCCCGGGATCCCGACGCCCTGCTGCGGGCGGTGGAGGACGCGGACGTCCTGGACTTCGACCGGCCCGTCGCCCTCACGCTCAACGCGCTCATGCACTTCGTCACCGCCCCGCACGACCCGTACGCGATCGTGCGCCGGCTGCTCGACCCGCTCCCGCCCGGCAGCGCTCTCGCCATGAACCACTGCACCCCGGACTTCGACCCCGCCACCTGGAACCGGGTCGCGGAGTCGTACACGAAGTCCGGAACCCCGGTGGAGTTCCGTTCGCACGGCGACGTCGCGCGCTTCTTCGACGGGCTGGCCCTGATCGACCCCGGCATCGTCTGCTGCCACCGCTGGCGGTCCGCCGGACTCGACGCGGACGGAAAGGAGATCCCGGACGCGCAGATCAGCCTGCTGGCGGGCGTCGGCATCAAGCGCTGAGGGGACTCCTCCGCGAAAGGGCCCCGGTCGCGGCCCCGGGAAGCCGGAACCGGGGCCTTCGGCCGGGTGCGGAGCCGTCGGGCGGGCGCGGGGCCGGGCGAGGGCGCCGCCCCGCTACCAGCCGGCCTTCACCGCGTCGTAGTCCGCCCCGGGCCGTGTGCCGGGGCCAGGCGGCGCCGGAGTCCCGGCGAGTCGTCTACGAGGTGTTCGTCCAGGGCGTGTCGGCGGGGCCCGTGCCGACGCTCCACGCCGACGCCTTCGGGTCGGTGGACGGGAAGAAGGCGTTCCTGGGTCACGGCGCCGGCCTCGTATGTCGGCAGCGCGACGACCAGCGAGCAGGATCTGCTGTTCTGCAATCTGGACGGGGCGAAGAAGGTCACCGGCGAGGTCACCGCCCGAACGCACACGATCCGGGGGCTGGGCGTGCGGGTGGTGCCGGGAGACCCGGCCGGGCGGTGAGCGGGCGGTGGCAGCCCGGCCGGGCGGTGGGCGGGCGGGGCCGCCGTCTCGGCCGCTCCGGCATTCGGAGGACGCCCGGCCGCCCGAATCGATGTTTCCCCGCCCCGGCTATACGGTGATTACGGGCAATTCATCCCTATGTCACCGTCCTGGACGAGCAGGTTTCCGGGCGACGGAAAGCCGCCCGTCCATGGCGTGATCCCCAGGAGGCACGATGACCCAGCACGACGCGAGCGGACAGGAAGGCCCCGCCGACGGAGGCGCGGCCGGCACCCCCGGCGTCCACGACGGCGGAGCCGACGGCGGCGCGGAAGGGCCCGCCGACGGAGGCGCGGCGGGCACGCCGGGCGTCCACGACGGCGGCGCGGACGGCGGAGCCGACAGCGGTGCCGAAGGACCCGCCGACGGAGGCGCGGCCGGCACCCCGGGCGTCCACGACGGCGGCGCGGACGGCGGAGCCGACAGCGGTGCCGAAGGACCCGCCGACGGAGGCGCGGCCGGCACCCCGGGCGTCCACGACGGCGGCGCGGACGGCAGTGCCGACGGCGGCAGCCGCTCTTGAGCATGACCCGGACCGAGCTCCGGGATTCCGGCGCGCGTCAGGGCGCCGGAATCCTGGAGTCTCGCCTGACCAGCCTCGGCCGGGAGGAGTTCGCCCGTGACGTCTGGGGCCGCACGGCGGCGCTGACGCGCGGGGCGGACGACTTCTCCGACGTCTTCTCCACGGCCGCCGTGGACGATCTGATCTCACGGCGCGGGTTGCGTACGCCGTTCCTCCGGGTCGCCAAGGACGGTTCCACGCTTCCCGAGTCGTCGTTCACCGCGCCCGCCGGGGTGGGGGCCACCGTCGCCGACCAGCTCGACGACACCGCCCTGTGGCGAGCGTTCGAGGGCGGGGCGACGCTCGTCCTGCAGGCGTTGCACCGTACCTGGGAGCCGGTTGCGGAGCTGGTCTCCGCACTCGGCAGGGAGCTGGGGCACCCCGTACAGGCCAACGCCTACGTCACCCCGCCGCAGAACCGCGGGTTCGACGCGCACTACGACGTGCACGACGTCTTCGTCCTCCAGATCGAGGGGACGAAGCGGTGGGTCGTCCACGAGCCCGTGCTGCCGGACCCGTTGCGCGACCAGCCGTGGACCGGTCACCGCGCGGCCGTCGCCGAGCGGGCCGCGCACGACGCCCCGCACCTGGACACGACGCTCCGCCCCGGCGACGTGCTCTATCTGCCGCGCGGCTGGCTGCACTCCGCGCAGGCCCGGGGGGAGGTCTCGGTCCATCTGACCCTCGGGGTCCACGTCTGGACGCGCTACGCGCTGGCCGAACACCTGGTCCGGGCCGCCCTCGCGGACCTGGCCGACGACCCGTCGATGCGCCGCAGCCTCCCCCTGGGGGCGGGCGGGCCCCTCCTGGAGGCGGGCGGGCCGGACAGCGTGAACGGCACAGCCGGACCGAGCGGCGTTCCGGACGCTCCGGATGCTCCGGGCACGGTGAACGGCAGAGCGAACGGCTCGGGCAGTGCGACGGACCTGGTCCGCGAACGTCTGCTGGCCGCCGTCGCCGACGCCGACCCCGCCCCGTCGTTCCACCGTGCGCACCGGTCCCTGGCGCGCCCGGCGCCCCTGGGGCCGCTGGCCCAGCTCGCCGCTCTGAACAGCCTCGGCCCCGCCTCACCGGTCCGGCTGCGGGAGGCGTTGGAGCCACGGCTGGAGGGAACACGCCTGTTCACCCGTGTGGGCTACCTCGACTTCCCGGCGGACGACCTCGTCCCCGTGGCCCGGCTGCTCGGCGGGCAGGTCCGCACCGCCGGCGACCTCGGCCTCGACCTCGCCGGGCGACTGCTGCGGGCGGGCGTGCTGGTGCCCGCGGACCGGTGACCCCGTCCGGCCGCTTCTTCTGCGCCGACGCCGCCCGGGAGCGCGGCGACGCGTTCGTCGGCACGGCTCCGTACGGCACGGCCTGGATCCTCATCGAGTACCGGCGCGGCTGGCCCGCCGACGGCTACGACGGCCTCGCCCTCGATCCGGGGACCAAGGCCCTGGTGTACTCCGCCGCCCGGGCGCACCGGGCACGGATCCTGCTGGTCCGGCGGCACGGCCGCCGCCCCCTCCCCGACGGGGGCGGCCGGTGGGCAGTGCTGCGCCACGACGGCTCCGGCGGTCTGCGCCAGCAGTGGGGCGGCTGGCGCCGCGACGAGGACCTGGTGGGGATCGCGGCGGCGCTGGACTCCCCGGGGGAGCCCGGCCTTCCGCCGGTCGTCCTCGTCTGCGCCCACGGCACGCACGACGCGTGCTGCGCGGTGCGCGGGCGCCCGGTGGGCGCGGTGCTCAGCGCGCGCTGGCCCGACCTGGTGTGGGAGTGCACGCATGTGGGCGGGGACCGGTTCGCCGCCAACGTGGCCGTGGTGCCCGACGGCGTCTACTACGGCCGCCTGGACGCGACGTCGGCGGTCACCGTGGTGCGGGAGCATCTGGCCGACCGCATCCACGCCGGCCATCTACGCGGCTACACCACCCTCCACCCGCCGCAACAGGCGGCCGTGGCCGGGGTGCTCGCGCGCTACGGTCCGGCGAGCCGGTACGCGTACGACGTCGTCGAGACGGTCCGCGACCCGTGGGGCTGGCGTGTCCGCGTCAGCGACCGGGCGGACGGCGCGAGGGCGCTCGACGTCGAGGTACGGGCCCGTCGCACCCCGCCGCGCCGACTGACCTGCCGCGGCCCGGCCGACAGTTCGGCCCTCGTCTACGACGTGGCGTCGATCCGCGAGGTCCGGGCCTGACCGCCGGGCCTGCGCCCCCGGCCGCCGTCCGCCTCCGGCTCAGGCGCAGTCCGGGCACAGGCCGCGGTAGGTGATCTCCACCGCGCCGACCGTGAAGCCGAACCGCTCGCTCCCGGGCAGGTCGCCCAGAGCGTCGCCGACCGGGTGGACGTCGCGGACCGTGCCGCAGCCGGAGCACACCAGGTGCTGGTGCGCGCGGTGGGCGTTGGGGTCGTAGCGCTTGGCCCGGCCCACGGTGGAGACCTCCACCACCTCGCCCAGCGCGACGAGTTCTCCCAGCGTGTTGTAGACGGTCGCGCGGGAGATCTCGGGCAGTCGCGCGGCGGCCCGCAGATGCACCTCGTCCGCGGTCAGGTGCACGTGGTCGCCGTCGAGGACCTCCGCGACGACGCGCCGCTGCGAGGTCAGCCGCCAGCCACGGCCCCGTAGCCGTTGCAGGAGGTCGCTCATCCCGTTTCACCCGCTCCGCTTCGCCGGGAGGCGCGATCGCCGCAAGGAATCGGACGACGTCGCACCTCGGTCGATATGGTTTTAGCCCACTTCTTGACTTGGACGAAGTCCATCGTAGGATCGATCCCGGCGACATCCAAGAGACAGGAAGGCTCCGGCACGGCAGCAGAGACACCTGACGGGACACCGCCGTTCGACCGCGCGGTGCCGCCTGCCGACGCGGCCCGCACCGCACCGCCCGGGGCCACCCGGTCCACGGCACGTGAGGCGTTCGGTCCGGCCGCGGCGACGTCCTGGATCACAGCGTGCCCCTTCTGCACGGCCCGAATCCTTCTCCCCGTTCAGCGCCCCACGACCCGCCGCCGGGTCCGGAAGGATTTCCCATGACCGAGAACCACGAGTCGCACGTCTACGACCCCGTCACCCCGGATTCGCCCGAGACGGCTGTTCCCGAGGTGCCCGAGGCGCAGGCGAGCGGCTGCCCCGTGGCCCACGGCCGCGCGCCGCACCCCACGCAGGGCGGCGGGAACCGCCAGTGGTGGCCGGACCGCCTCAACCTGAAGATCCTCGCCAAGAACCCCGCCGTGGCCAACCCGCTGGGCGAGGACTTCGACTACGCGGCCGCTTTCCAGGCCCTCGACCTGCCCGCCGTCAAGCGCGACATCGCCGAGGTGCTCACCAAGTCGCAGGACTGGTGGCCGGCCGACTTCGGCAACTACGGACCGCTGATGGTCCGGATGGCCTGGCACAGCGCCGGCACGTACCGCATCAGCGACGGCCGCGGTGGCGCGGGCGCCGGCCAGCAGCGTTTCGCCCCGCTGAACAGCTGGCCGGACAACGGCAACCTCGACAAGGCCCGGCGGCTGCTGTGGCCGGTCAAGAAGAAGTACGGCCAGGCGCTGTCCTGGGCCGACCTGCTGATCCTCACCGGCAACGTCGCCCTGGAGACCATGGGGCTGAAGACCTTCGGCTTCGCCGGCGGCCGCGAGGATGTCTGGGAGTCGGAGGAGGACGTCTACTGGGGTCCGGAGACGACCTGGCTCGACGACGAGCGCTACACCGGCGACCGTGAGCTGGAGAGCCCGCTCGGCGCGGTCCAGATGGGCCTGATCTACGTCAACCCCGAGGGCCCCAACGGGAATCCGGACCCGGTCGCGGCAGCCCGCGACATCCGCGAGACCTTCCGCCGGATGGCGATGAACGACGAGGAGACCGTCGCGCTCATCGCCGGTGGCCACACCTTCGGCAAGACGCACGGGGCGGGTCCGGCGGAGAACGTCGGCGCCGACCCCGAGGGCGCCCCGCTGGAGGAGCAGGGCCTGGGCTGGCGCAGCTCGT
This sequence comes from Streptomyces sp. CB02366, assembly GCF_001905905.1. Lineage (GTDB taxonomy): Bacteria > Actinomycetota > Actinomycetes > Streptomycetales > Streptomycetaceae > Streptomyces. The sequence goes on along the minus strand of NZ_LIVT01000007.1, from coordinate 164,136 downwards.
ACAGGTCGGGCAAGGGCGGCGACGCCATCACCAGCGGCCTGGAGGTGACCTGGACCAGCACGCCGACGCAGTGGGGCAACGAGTTCTTCCACAACCTCTTCGCCTACGAGTACGAGCTGACCACGTCCCCCGCCGGGGCGAAGCAGTGGGTTGCCAAGGACGCGGAGGCGACCATCCCGGACGCGCACGACCCGTCGAAGAAGCACAGGCCGCAGATGCTCACGACCGACCTGGCGCTGCGCTTCGACCCGGCGTACGAGCAGATCTCGCGCCGCTTCCACGAGAACCCGGAGGAGTTCGCGGACGCCTTCGCCCGCGCCTGGTTCAAGCTGACGCACCGTGACATGGGCCCGGTCCAGCGCTACCTGGGCCCCGAAGTGCCCTCCGAGGTGCTGCTGTGGCAGGACCCCCTGCCCGAGCGCACGGGTGAGCTGCTGGACGCCGCGGACGCCGCCGCGCTCAAGGAGCAGGTGCTCGCCACGGACCTGTCGGTGGGACAGCTCGTCTCGGCCGCCTGGGCCTCGGCGTCCTCCTTCCGCGGCAGCGACAAGCGCGGCGGCGCCAACGGCGCGCGGGTCCGGCTGGAGCCGCAGCGCGGCTGGGAGGCGAACGACCCGGACGAGCTGGCCCGCGTCCTGCGCGTGCTGGAGGGCGTGCAGGAGTCCTTCAACGCCAAGGGCGGCAAGCAGGTCTCGCTGGCCGACCTGATCGTCCTCGCGGGCAACGCGGCCGTCGAGCAGGCGGCCGCGGACGCCGGGGTCGAGGTGGAGGTGCCGTTCACGCCGGGCCGGGTGGACGCCACCCAGGAGCAGACGGACATCGAGTCGTTCGCCGCTCTGGAGCCGGCGTACGACGGCTTCCGCAACTACGTCGGCAAGGCCGCCCGCCTGCCCGCCGAGTACCTGCTCCTGGACCGGGCCAACCTGTTGACGCTGAGCGCTCCGGAGACCACCGTCCTGGTCGGCGGCCTGCGGGTGCTGGGCGCCAACACCGGCGGCTCCCAGCACGGCGTCCTCACCGACCGGCCGGGCACGCTGACCAACGACTTCTTCGTGAACCTGCTCGATCTGGGCACCACCTGGAAGTCGACGTCCTCGGCGCAGGACGAGTTCGAGGCCCGCGACGCGTCCGGCCGGGTCAAGTGGACCGGTACCCGCGCCGACCTGGTCTTCGGATCCAACTCCGAGCTGCGCGCCCTCGCCGAGGTGTACGCGAGCGACGACGCCCGGCAGAAGTTCGTGACGGACTTCGTCGCCGCCTGGGCCAAGGTCATGGACCTGGACCGCTTCGACCTGGCCTGACCACGTCCGGCCGCGGACGACCCGCCCGAGGCCGGCACGGATCGAACGGCGGGGCCGGTGCACCTTCGCACCGGCCCCGCCGCCGTGCCGGGGTTCCGTGCCGCCCCGCCGGTCCGAGGCCGTGCGGGGCCGGGCTCAGTCGGCGCCCACGTCGTGCACGGAGACGCGGATGGTGGCGACCGTGCCGTCGGCGGCGTCGGGGACGAACATGCCCGCCTCGACGCCGGTGCGCAGGTAGTCCACCACCGCCTGGTCGAGCAGCTCGCCGGGGAGGGCGGCGGGGATGCCGGGCGGGTACGGGGTCAGCGTCTCCGCGCAGACCCGGCCGACCGCCTCGTCCGCGGGCACCTGTTCGACCTCGCCGAAGAACGCGTCCCGGGGAAGCGTCACCTGTTCGAGGCGGAGGTCGCGCGGGTCCGGGACACGGATCTCGGGGGCCGGCGGCAGGTCGTCGGCGTGGGCCACCAGGTCGCGCAGGCCGTCGAGGAGCCGGCCCGTGGTGCTTTCGTCGTCGGCGTGGGTGAGCTGGGCGTTGATGCGCCGGTGGTCGGAGGTGTGCAGGTTGATCCGGTGGTTCCGGCGCAGCCAGTCGGCGGCGTCGTAGCCGCTGAACTTCACCTCGCCCAGGTCGATGAAGATCTGCAACGGGTCCATGTCGAAGGCGAGTCCGGCCGAGCAGAAGTCCTCGCGCCCGTTGACGTGCAGCCCCTCGACGGCCTGCACGGCCGCCCGTACGCGGCGGGCCCGCGCCAGGGACTCCTCCATGAGCCTGTGGCCGTGCTCCACCATCTGGCGGCGCCAGCCGTCCATGGCCGCGTAGACCAGGACCGAGGGGCTGGTGGTGTCCAGCAGATCGGCGCGGGAAGCGAGGGTGGCGGGGGTGATGAGGTCGCCCTGCAGGTGGAAGACCGACCCCTGTTCGAGCCCGGACCCCATCTTGTGCACCGACGTCACGCACACGTCGGCGCCGGCGTCCATGGCCCAGGTGGGCAGCTCGGGGTGGAAGGGCAGGTGCGCGCCCCACGCCTCGTCCACGATCAGCGGCACGCCGCGCGCGTGGCACAGCTCCGCGACGGCGTTGATGTCGGCGCAGGTCCCGTAGGGGGTGGGGCTGGTCAGCAACGCGCCGCGCGCGTCGGGATGCGCCTCGAAGGCCGCGCGGAAGGCGTCCGGCGTCGGCGGGTGGGCCAGATGCAGCCGGGCGTCCCACTGGGGCTCGACCCAGACGGGGCGGATGCCCGCGAGGATCAGGCCCGAGACCACCGATTTGTGCGCGTCCCGGCTGACCAGCAGCTTCTCGTGCGGTCCCGCGACGGCCAGCATGGCGGCCTTGACCGAGAGGGAGCTGCCGCAGGTGGAGAAGAAGGTGTGCTCGGCGCCCACGGCGTCGGCCATGAGGCGCTCCGCCCGCTCCAGGACCTTCCGGGAGGTGGTCCGGTCGTCCAGACCGGACACGGCCAGCATGTCCGCACGGAACAGGGCGTCCCCCAGGACGGCCCGCACTCTCGGGTCGGCTCCGCGGCCCTGTTTGTGGCCGGGCGGGGTGAAGGGCAGGTGGTCCTGGTCCTGGTAGGCCAGGAGAGCGTCGAGTACGGGGGCGGTGGAGTGATCCATACAGTCCGGCTTCCCGATGCGGGGGGAGGAGTAACGCCGCGCCGTCGACCGCCCTCAGGGCGCCGGGTAGGAGTCGCCGGCGAGCAGGCGGGCGAGGTGGACGGCGTTGGCCGCGAGCGCCGCGGTGGTCGAGGCGACGGCCTCGGGGGTCTCGTCCAGGTCCTGGTAGTCGGTGCCCTGCATGGCTTCGCCGACCCAGTACGCGACGGCTCCGGGGGCCAGGGAGAAGCCCACGTCGTTGAGGCCCTGGAAGACGTCGGCGCTCACCTTGTGCGCCCCGTCCTCGTTGCCGACGACGGCCACCGCGGCGACCTTGCCGTACGTGTGCGGCCTGCCCTGGTCGTCGGTCTCGGAGGACTCGGCGTTCAGGCGCTCCAGGACCCGCTGGCAGACGCTGGAGGGGTGGCCGAGCCAGATGGGGGTGGCGATGAGGAGGATGTCGGCGGCCAGGACCTTCTCCCGGATGGCCGGCCAGGCGTCTCCGTCACCCATGTCCACGCCGATCCCCGGACGGACGTCGTGATCGGCGACCCGGACGATCTCGCCCGGTACGTCGTGGTGGGCGAACCGGGCCATGACCTGCTCGGCGAGGCGCTGGCTGCTGGAAGGGGCGGGAGAGGCGTTCAGGGTGCAGACGAGGGCGAGAGCGCGCATGGCGGAGGAGGACTCCTTACTGGTGGGGGCGGAAAGACCGCTCACATCCGGCAGGGCCTGGCCGGCCCCCGAGGGGGCGCGGGCGGGCGCGGGGAGGCGACGCCCCCCGGACGGGGCCGGCGCGGTTCAGCCGTACCGGGGCGGGGACCGCGGACCGCCGCTGCCAGGGGGCGGCGGCGCCACCGCTGTCAGGGGATGGGGGTGCCGCCGGTGGCGTTCATGATCTCGCCGGTGATGAAGGAGGCGTTCGCGGAGGCGAGGAAGACGTAGGCGGGCGCCATCTCCGCGGGCTGGGCGGGCCGGCCCAGCGGGCTCTGCTTCCCGAACTCGGCGGTGTCGGGCAGGGTCGCGGGGATGAGCGGCGTCCAGACGGGGCCGGGGGCGACGGCGTTGACGCGGATGCCGTCGGAGGCCAGCATCTGGGCCAGCCCCTGGGTGAAGGTGACGATCGCCCCCTTCGTCATCGCGTAGTCCAGCAGGTGGGGGCTCGGCTTGTACGCCTGCACCGACGTGGTGTTGATGATCGAGCCGCCGGCCGGGATGTGCGGCAGGGCGTTCTTGCACAGCCAGAACATGCCGTACAGGTTGGTGCGCACCACCCGGTCGAACTGCTCGGTGGAGATCGCGGAGATCCCGTCGGGCTGGGACATCTGGTAGGCCGCGTTGTTGACCAGGACGTCGATCCGCCCGAACTCGGACACGGTGCGCTCCACGAGTGAGCGGCACTGTTTCTCGTCCCGGATGTCGCAGACGACGGGGACGCCCCGGCGTCCGGCCTCTTCGACCAGGCGGACGGTCTCCCGGGCCTCCTTCTCCTCCTCGGGGAGGTGGGTCAGCACGACGTCCGCCCCTTCGCGGGCGTAGGCCAGGGCGACCGCGCGACCGATACCGGAGTCGCCGCCGGTGATCAGGGCCTTCCGGCCGTCGAGCAGGCCGGAGCCGCGGTAGGACTCCTCGCCGTGGTCGGGCGGCGGGTCCATGGGCCCGGTCCAGCCGGGATGTTCCTGGTCCTGCTGGGGGAAGTCGGGACGGGGGTGGAGCTGGTTCGGGTCCTGCGGCTGTTCGCTGCCGGCCATGGGCCGTCCTTTCTCACGTCGTGGAATCGGCTCCCGAGGCGGCGGGGCGGCGGGGTGCGCCGCCCCGCGGAGCCGGGCTGTCCGGCTGTCGGGTTGTCGGGCTGCCGGAGGCGCCGGGTACCGGGGCTGCCGGTCACCGCGGGCGTCAGGGGATGAGGAGGGTCTTGATCATGCCGTCGGCCTTCTTCTGGAACGTCTCGTACGCCTTCGGCCCCTCCTCCAGCGGCAGGTGGTGGGTGGCGAAGGAGTCCACGCCCAGCGGGTCCCCGTCGACCAGCAGCGGCAGCAGGTCGTCGACCCAGCGCCTGACGTTGGCCTGCCCCATGCGGAACTGGATCTGCTTGTCGAACATGGTCAGCAGCGGCATCGGGTCGGCGGCTCCGCCGTACACCCCGGAGAGGGAGATCGTCCCTCCCCTGCGCACCAGGTCGATCGCCGTGTGCAGGGCGGTGAGCCGGTCGATCCCGGCCGTCTCCATGAGGCGCCGGCCGACCGCGTCGGGCAGCAGGCCGACCGCCGTGTGCGCGGCCTTGGCCAGCGGCGCGCCATGGGCCTCCATGCCGACGGCGTCGATCACCGCGTCCGTACCGCGCCCGTCGGTGAGGTCGCGGACGGCGTCCCCGAGGTTCTTGCCGTGGCGGCGCAGGTCGAGACAGGTGGCGCCGTAGGCGCTCACCCGGTCGAGGCGGTCGGGGACGAGATCCACGCCGATGACGAGGCCCGCGCCCCGGTGGAGGGCGATCCGGGCGGCCATGGCGCCGATCGGGCCGAGGCCGAGGACGGTGACGCTGCCGCCGGGCGGGACGGCCGCGTACTCCACGGCCTGCCACGCGGTGGGCAGGACGTCCGAGAGGTAGACGAACCGGTCGTCGGCCGGACCGTGCGGCACCTTGATGGGCAGGTCGTTGCCGAAGGGCACCCGCAGGTACTCGGCCTGCCCGCCGGGCACCTGCCCGTACAGCTTGGTGTACCCGAACAGGGCCGCGCCGGTGCCGTACTCCCGCACCTGGGTGGTCTCGCACTGGGAGTGCAGCCCCTGCTCGCACATGTAGCAGCGGCCGCAGGACACGTTGAAGGGGACCACGACCCGGTCCCCCGGGGCGAGGGCGGTCACCTCGGGCCCGACCTCCTCCACCACCCCCATGGGCTCGTGCCCCAGGATGTCGCCCGGGTCGAGGAACGGTCCCAGCACCTCGTAGAGGTGGAGGTCGGACCCGCAGATCCCGGTGGACGTGACCCGGACGATGATGTCCGTCGGGTCCTGGATCCGCGGATCCGGGACCGTCTCCACCCGGACGTCCCGCTTTCCCTGATACGTCAATGCGCGCACGGTCCCGCTCCTTCCTCGCCGATGTTCGCGAACGGGAGAGCCGGGTTCCCCCGACGCGCTCCGTGAAACACCCGGTCCGCAGGAGTGCCCGCGCCGCGCCGCTAGGGCGTCGGTCCGGAGCCGGGCCCGGGGCGGGGCGGGGCTGACGCGTCGGGCGGAGGAGGACGGCCGGGGCCGGCCCGGAGGCGTCAGACGGGGCCGGTCGCGCCGGGCCGGGGCCGCGTGGGCGGGCCGACGACGGTGAGCAGGTCCACGACGAAGACCAGCGTCGAGTCCGGCGGGATCGACGCGGTGGGCGACTGCCTGCCGTAGCCGAGTCGCGGCGGAACGATGATCTCGCGCCGGCCGCCGACCCGCATCCCCCGCACACCCCGGTCCCAGCCCTTGACGACCTTGCCGCCGCCCACCGCGAACTTGAACGGCCGGCCCCGTTCCCAGGAGGAGTCGAACTCCCTCCCGGACGCGAACGTGACGCCGACGTAGTGCACCTGGACGACTGTGCCCGGCCGCGCCTCGGGCCCCTCCCCGACCACGAGGTCCCGCACCGTCAACGCGTCGGGCGCGGCCCCTTCCGGAACTTCGACCTCGGGCTTCGCCGGTTCGCTCATCACACGGTCCCCTCACTCGCCACCGGGCCCCTTCGAACGGACCGGCCGGACGCATGGTCCCTCCATGCGGCAGCCGGTCACGCTACCGGCGCCGGCGGGGCCCACGCCCCTCGACGGGTACGAGCGCACCTGCGCGGGGAACACGCCGATCGAGCCGTCCCGGCGCGGGCGGTCCCGCTCGCCACGTCCCCGGGGGCGGCCGTCGCCAGGACGGCAGCCGGGCGGCGTGCCGGGCCGGGAACCGGTGGAGCGGCCGGGCGAGGACCGGGGCCCGGCCTCGCCCGCCATCCGGGCGGGCCCGGTCGCGTGACCCGGGAACGCTCCGGACGCCTCCGGGGTCGTCTGGGAGGATGGTGGTATGGATGTACGGCGCAGGAACCAGGTGAGGGTGACCGGGGCGGCCGGTGCTCCGGTGGTGATGCTGGCGCACGGGTTCGGCTGCGACCAGAACCTGTGGCGTCTGGTGGCGCCGGTGCTGGAGCGCGACTTCACGGTGGTCCGCTTCGACCACGTGGGGGCGGGGAGATCCGACCTGTCGGCGTGGAGCGCGGAGCGCTACGGCTCGCTGGACGGTTACGTCGACGACGTGCTGGAGCTGTGCCGGGAGCTGGACCTCGGGCCGGTGACCTTCGTGGGGCATTCGGTGAGCGCGATGATGGGGGTGCTGGCCGCCGCACGGGAGCCGGACGCGTTCGCCGGACTCGTGCTGCTGGCGCCCTCGCCGTGTTTCGTCGACGATCCCGGAACCGGCTACCGGGGCGGGTTCAGCGCCGGAGACATCGAGGAGCTGCTGGAATCGCTGGAAGCGAACTACCTGGGCTGGTCGGGCGCGATGGCCCCGGTGATCATGGGCAATCCGGACCGGCCGGAGCTGGGCGAGGAGCTGACCGACAGTTTCTGCCGCACCGACCCGGAGATCGCGCGGGTCTTCGCCCGGGTGACCTTCCTGTCCGACAACCGCTCCGACCTCTCCGCTGTGGAGGTGCCCACGCTGGTCGCCCAGTGCTCCCAGGACGCGATCGCCCCGCCGGAGGTGGGCGCCTTCGTCCACGCGCGGATCGCGGGTAGCAGGCTGATCACGCTGAACGCCACCGGACACTGCCCCCAGCTCGCCGCTCCCGAGGAGACCGCCGCGGCCATCGCCGCCTTCGCGGGAGCCCTCCGGTGATGTGCGGGGCCGGGGAGGCGGGAGAAGGCCCCCGGGAGCGGGAGGCGGAGCCGGCGCACGAACGGGCGCAGTTCTCCGCCCTGCTCGAGGACAGCGTCGAGGACCTGTACGAGAACGCGCCCTGCGGCTACCTCTCCACCCTGCTGGACGGCAGGATCGTCAAGATCAACACCACCCTGCTGAACTGGCTCGGCCGCCGGCGCGAGGACCTGGTGGGCCATGAGCACTTCTCCGACCTCCTCACCGTCGGCGGGCGGCTCTACCACGAGACCCACTTCGCTCCTCTGCTGCGCATGCAGGGCGAGGTCAACGGCATCGCCCTGGAGCTGAGGACCGCCCACGGCGCCCGCATGCCGGTCCTGGTCACCTCGACGGTGAAGACGGGCGACGACGGACGGCCCCTGCTGATCCGCACCACCGTCTTCGACGCCCGCGACCGACGCGCCTACGAGACCGAGCTGCTGCGCGCCCGCCAGGAAGCCGACCGGGAACACGCCCGGCTCCGGACCCTGACCACCACTCTCCAGAAGACCCTGCTGCCGCCGGTGCTGGCGAACGTTCCGGGGCTGGACGTCTCCGCGCACTACCACGTCGCCTCGGCCGACGAGGTCGGCGGAGACTTCTACGACCTCTTCCCCCTGACCGCCGGCACCTGGGGGCTGTTCCTCGGCGACGTGTGCGGCAAGGGCGCCGCCGCCGCGGTCGTCACCTCCCTGGCCCGCTACACCCTGCGCGCCGCCGCCGTCTACGACCCCGACCCGGCCGCCGTCCTCGGCAACCTCAACACGGTCCTCAACCACGAGTACCAGGGGGCCGACCCCCGCTTCTGCACCGTCGTCTTCGGCCTGCTCACCCCCGACGGGGCCGGGGGCGGTTTCCACGTCGTCCTGGCCAGCGGCGGCCACCCTCCGGCCCTGTTGATGCGCGCCGACGGGACCGCCGACTTCCTGCCCACCCCCGGCGGTCAGCTCATCGGCGTCCTGCCCGACCCGGAGATCGTCACCACCGAGATCCGCCTCGCCCCCGGCGACACCCTGCTCCTGCACACCGACGGTCTCACCGAGGCCCACACCCACGCCACCACCGGCGGCACAGAGCGCTACGGCGACGACGCCTTCCTCGACTTCGCACGCTCCCTGGCCCCCACCACCGCGTCGGACACCATCGGCGCGGTCCGCGACCTGCTCGACACCTTCGGCGCCGGCGTGGACGACGACACCGCCGTCCTGGCCATCCACGTGCCCCGGCCCCCCGGCGACGAGCCCCGGTGACCGGTCCCCCGCCACGCCGGGTCAGCCGAGGAAACCCAGTCGCACCCGGCGCTCCGGACTGCCCCTGGTGGGCGGCCGGGCCCCGAACTCGGGTGCCGCGTGTCAACCCGACTTCGCGTAGCGGCTGGCGGGGCGGGCCAGGCCGAGGTGGCCGCGCAAGGTGGTGGACGCGTACTCCGTACGGAACACTCCGCGCCGCTGGAGTTCGGGGACCAGGCCGCGGGTGATCACCATGAGGTCGTGCGGCAGCGTGGCCGGGCGGAGGCGGAAGCCGTCCAGACCGGTGGAGTACCGGTCGATGAGGAGGTCGGCCAGTTCGGCGGGGGTGCCGGTGAAGACCTCGGCGTCCGAGACGAGTTCGGCACCGGCCACCTCGTCCAGGCGGGCCTTGCGCCGGGCGGCGACGCCCGGTTCGTCGTCGAGGAGGACGATGAGGTCCGCGAACGTGCGCAGGGGCCGCTCGCTCACGTCCCGGCCGGTGCGTTCCACCGCCTCGGCCACTTGAGCGAGGATCGCCGCCGTGCCCGCCCGGTCGTGCGGCGTGATGGCGACGACGTCGGAGCTGAGGGCGGCGAACTCGTACGGTGTGGTGGCGTGCGCCAGACTCACCACCGGCGGTTGCCCCTGGGGGGTGCGCGGGGTGATGGACGGGCCCTTCACGCTGAAGTTCGTGCCCCGGAAGTCGATGTGGTGAACCTTGTCACGGTCGAGGAAGCGGCCCGTCGTCGCGTCCCGTATCTCCGCTCCGTCCTCCCAGCTGTCCCAGAGCCACCGTGCTGCCTGTACCACTTCCGCGCCCTCCACGAAGAGCGCGCGCAGCGGTTCGGAGATCGAATCGGAGTCGCCCACGTCGCGCTCGGTGAGCTGGGGTGCGGTGCGGCGCCCGAAGTGTGCGGCGTCGGCGGCCCGGGACGCGATCTGCGGGCGCCAGCCGGCCCGGCCTCGGCTCGCGTGGTCGAGCGTGGCGATGCCGATGGCGAGGTGGAACGGTTCGGTGTGGGTGACGTTGGTGGTCGGGACCAAGCCGATGTGCTGGGTGAGCGGGGCCAGGTATGCGGCGAGCAACACCGCGTCGATGCTTCCTCTGACCTGGTCAGTGCGGTCGTCGGGCAGGTGGAAGGCGGCGGACTGGAGGCCGAGGGCGTCCTCGAAGGTGACGAAGTCGAGCAGCCCGCGCTCGGCCTCGGTGACCAGGTCGGCCCAGTAAGCGGCGTCGAGCAGTTCGCCGGGCCGGGCGCCTTCCTCGCGCCAGGCCGCCGGATGCCAGCCGACACCGTCGAGCGCGACGGCGAGGTGGAGGAGGGCGGTGGGGTCGGAGGCGGTGGCCGGGGTGCCGGTCGGGTCGGTGGCACCGGTCGTACCGTGCGCGGCGCCCGATGTGTCACTCGTCGTGCCGGTCATGCGGTGGTCTCCTTCTCGTCGTGCCCGGTGCGCAGGGGCCGGCCGGGGCCGCCCCAGCCGGTCGGGCGGGGTGCGGTGGCCAGGCCGAGGTGGTCCCGGAGCGTGGTGCCGGTGTAGTCGTCGCGGTGGACGCCTTTCTCCTGGAGAATCGGCACCACCCGGTCCACGAAGTCGTCCAGGCCGCCCGGCGTGAGGTGCGGGACGAGCACGAAGCCGTCGGCGCCGTCGCTCTGCACGTAGTCATCGATGGCGTTCGCGACCGTCTGCGGGCTGCCGACGAAGGTCCGGCGGCCGCCGACCTCGATGACCAGCTCCCGGATGGAGAGGTTCCGCTCCTCCGCGAGCTCGCGCCACTGCCGGGCGGTCTCCGCCCGGCCCTTGCGGAAGACGGAGTGGCCCTTCAGGAAGTGGGCGTCGTCCTCGGGCTCGATGCCGGGCAGCGGCCCGTCCGGGTCGTACGCGGAGAGGTCGCGTCCCCAGACCGCCTCCAGGTGGGCGATCGCGGTCTGCGGGCTGACCAGCTCGCGGCTGATCTCCTCCGCGTAGGCCGCCGCCTCCTCGTCGGTGTCCGCGACGACGGCGTTGGCCGTGGGAAGGATCAGCAGATCGTCGGGGCTCCGGCCGTACGTCGCCAGGCGCCGCTTCACGTCCCGGTAGAACTCCCGGGCCGTGTCGAGCCGGTTGTGCTTGCTGAAGATGACCTCGGCGTCGGACGCGGCGAACTCCCGGCCCGCGTCGGACTCGCCGGACTGGATGATCACTGGATGGCCCTGCGGTCCCGGCGGAGTGGTGAACCGGCCGTAGATGTCGAAGTGCCGGCCCCGGTGGGCGAAGCGGCCGGCGTCGGCGGCGATGAACTCGCCCGAGGCCGCGTCGGCCTTGAGATCGCCGACCGACCAGCTGTCCCACAACTCCCGCGCTGTGGTCAGGAATTCAGCGGCCCGGGTGTAGCGGTCGGCCTCCGGGAGGAAGTCGCCTCGGCGGAAGTTCTCACCGGTGAACGCGTCGTAGCTGGTCACCACGTTCCAGGCGGCCCGCCCGCCGCTGAGCCGGTCCAGGGTGGCGAACCGGCGCGCGACCTCGTACGGCTCGTTGAAGGTCGCGTTCACCGTAGCGGCCAGGCCCAGATGCGTGGTGACGGCGGCCAGGGCGCTGAGCACCGTCAGGTTCTCCGGCCGGCCCGCGATGTCCAGGTCGTAGACCTGCCCCTTGTGCTCGCGCAGCCGCAGCCCTTCGGCAAGGAAGAAGAAGTCGAACTTGCCGCGTTCGACGGTCTGCGCGAGCCGGATGAAGGAGTCGATGGATATCTGGCTCTCGGAACGGGGGTCCGACCAGACGGTCACATTGTGGATGCCGGGCAGCTGCGCTGCGAGATGCACCTGCTTCTTGGCGGGGGCGGGCACGGTGGGGCCTCCTCCTACGAAGTCCATTTGTCTGTGCGGCGAGTTCATGCAGTGGCTTTCAGAGCGTGCCTGCGACCTGTGTCGTGTGCACAGGTCGACCGGCCCTGCTTCACGAACTGTTCATGCCGTCGCGACGAGCGCGGAATCCTCGGCGGCCTCCGGTGCCGGTGCGGGTGCCGGAGTGGTGGACGGGATCGGCGAGACGTACCGCATCCGGTTCTCGAAGGCGCCCCCGTGACTCTTCACGTCGATGGCGATCCGGTCGCCGTCGGCGATATGGAACTCGTCGTGGAAGCTCGCCTCGTCGGCGCCCAGCAGGACATGGTCGACCAGCCCGGGCCGCGGTACCGCCGGGAAGGTGAACAGGTGGTCCGCCCTGTCCTGGATCAGGTGGTGGAGCGCGTCGTCCCCATGGTCCAAGGGGCCCTCCCACGCCGTCGCGCCGTTCCGGACGATGGTGACGGGGAGCCGACCGCCGGAGGGCGGAGAGGGTGTCCTCCGGCGGTCGGGGCGTCGGGCTGTCAGCTCGCGGGGGTCTTGGCCTCGGCCTCGGTCTCCGCCGCTGTCTCCTCCGCCGCCTCCGCATCCGAGGACGGCCGGTGGGCAGGGAACCCGGCCTTCCGGGCGTGGAGCACGACCACGATCACCGGCAGCAGGAGCAGCACGACTGTCCACGGGAAGGACTCGCTGCCGAGGGTGTCCAACAGGATGCCGCCGACGATGCCGCCGCCGGCCATCGCGACGTTCCAGAGCGTGACGAGCATGGCCTGCGCCGCATCCGCCGACTCCCCGCCCGCGTCACCGACGGCGGTCTGCAGCAGCGTCGGCACACCGCCCCAGCCCAGTCCCCACAGCACCGCTGCCGCATAGACGAGCACGGTGGTGTCGGAGAGGACGGCCAGGAGCAGTGAGGCGACGGCGACCAACAGCGCGCCGGCGACGGTGAGACCGCGCAGCCGGCGGTTGATCTGCGCGCCGACGATCCAGATGCTCGCCAGCGAGGCGGCGCCGAACACCAGCAGGATCAGGCCGGTGTGCTCGCCCAGGCCGAGGTCCTTGAGGTACGTGGCGATGTACGCGTACAGGATGGTGTGCGCCAGGACGAAGACCAGCGTGACGAAAAGGACCGGCGAGACGCCCGGGATGGTCAGGGTGCGCAGGAGTTTCGGCCGCTCGCCGCGGGCCTGGCCGGGGAAGTCCGGCACACCGGCGAAGACCCACACCAGCAGTGCGACCGTGAGCCCGGTCATCGACAGGAACGCCGCGCGCCAGCCGAGCCACTCGCCGAGGAACGTACCGGCGGGCACGCCGAGGGAGAGCGCGACGGGGATACCGGCCATGGCGATGGCCATCGCCCTGCCCTGGAGGTGTACGGGAGCGAGGCGGCGGGCGTAACCGGCGAGCAGGGCCCAGGCGAGACCGGCGGCCACACCGGCGACGAACCGCGCCACCATCGTCAGCTCGTAGACCGACGACATGGCGGTCACGGTGTTGGCGACGGCAAACCCGGCCATGGCCGTGATCAGCAGCTTCTTACGCTGCCAGCCAGCGGTGGTGGCGGTGAGCGGGATCGCGGTGAGAGCGGTGCCGATCGCGTAGACCGTGACCGTCTGCCCGGTGGCGGACTCGCTGACCAGCAGGTCCTGGCTGATCGACGGCAGCAGACCGGCGGGGAGGGTCTCGGTGAGACTGGTGATGAAGACGGCGGTGGCGAGGGCCAGCAGGGCGAAGAGCGGGAGCTTGCGCGCTTCCTCACCGCCGCCCGGGGGCCCCGGTTCCGCCGCGGAGGCGGCCGCCGTGTCGGGTGCAGTGCTCATGGGGTGTGCTCCAGGTTTCCTGATGGGAAGGGGTGATGGTGGGGGCAGAGGACGGTTCGGGGGCTGCTGGGATCGTTCGCGGATGGCTGGGACCGCTTGCGGATGCCTCAGGACCGCTCCCGGGGGGTGCCGGGACCGCTCACGGGCGGCCTGGGCCACCGTCGACGGGGAGCCGCGCACCGGTGGTGAACGTCGCCTCCGCGGCCAGGAAAAGCGCGGCGCGGGCCACCTCTTCGGCGGCGCCGAGACGTCCCAGCGGAGGCAGGGGTACGGCGCCGGGGCACGGGGTCGGTGCGGGTCAGCACGACGGCGCCGCCGTCCCGGAGGTGCGGCAGCAGCGGTCGGGTGGGAGGAACGGCGTCGGCGAAGAGCAGATCGACACCGGTCTCCCCTTCTGGCCCGTCGAATCCCCCGAGGCTGTCGATCCCTTCGAGCAGGCCCACGATCGAGGACGGGGAGACGACACGGGCGACGGAGCCGAGTTCACCGACCGCGTGGGCGCGCTCCTCCTCGGTGCGGGCGGTCAGCAGGACGCTCGCTCCGCCCTCCACGAGTCGCTCGGCGATGGCCGGGCCGATACCGGTGGACTCACCGACGACCAGAGCCTTCCGGCGCGCGTACTTGGTCATGGTCTGCCGCTCCTCCCGCTCCCCCGGTCGGTACGACCCTGCACCCGGCCGCTTCGGAGAACCTTCGGGAAACCTTCGGGCGGCCTTCGTGGTCGGCCGGCGCCCGGAGTGGCGGTGCTCGGCGCCCGGGGCGCGGGTTTCCCGGGCCTGTACGGTGGCGCCCATGCGGTTGGGGGTACTCGGGCCACTGGTGGTGTGGGACGGCGAAGGGCGAGAGGTGAGGGTCCCGGAGGCAAAGGTCCGGGCCCTGCTGGCGGATCTGCTCGCGAACGACGGAGGACCGGTCTCCGCCGACCGGCTCATCCACGACCTGTGGGCCGACGCGCCCCCGGCCAACCCGGCGGGCGCTCTCCAGGCCAAGGTCTCGCAGCTGCGCAGGGCCATCGGCCGCGATCGCGTGGTGCGCCAGCCTCCGGGTTACCGGCTGCGGTTCGACGGCACCGACGACGAGACGGACGCCGTACGCTTCCGGGCCCTGGTGACCCGGGCCCGTCCCGTCGGGGATCCGCGCGTCCGGGCGAAGCTGCTGACGGAGGCCCTGGAGCTGTGGCGGGGCCCGGCGTACGCGGACTTCGCCGACGCCTCTTTCGTACAGCCGGCGGCCGAGCGCCTCGCGGAGCAGCGCCTCACCGTCCTGGAGGACCAGGCCCATGCCCGCCTGGAGACGGGCGACCACACGCTCCTGGCCGGAGAGCTGGCCGGCCTCGTCGCGCTGCACCCGCTACGGGAGCGCCTGCACGCACTGCGCATGAAGGCCCTGTACGCGACGGGCCGCCAGAGCGAGGCTTTGGCGTCGTACGAGTCCCTGCGCACGCGCCTGGCCGAGGAGCTGGGCGTCGACCCCAGTCCCGAACTGGCCACGTTGCACAGAGCGATGCTGAGGCAGGAACCGGGGCTGAGCGCGGGCGCTTACGAAGGGGAGGACGGCCTGCGGGTTCCGGCGCACGGCTCAACGGGCACAGCGACGCTCACGCTCACCACCACAACGCCCCACTCGAACCTCCCCACCCCTCTGACCCGCCTCCTAGGCCGGGGCGAAGCTCTCACCGACCTGGCCCAGCTCCTCTCCGCGACACGCCTGGTGACCCTCACAGGCCCCGGCGGCGTGGGCAAGACGCGGCTCGCCGTGGCGGCGGCCGCCGCCGAGCAGGACGGCGCGCGGGCGGGCGAACTGACCGACGGGACCTGGCTGGTGGAGTTCTCCGGCATCCGCTCCGGCACTCCCGCCGACCTCGCCCAGGTCGTCGCCGCCACACTCGGCATCCGCGACGACGCACCGCGCGCACTCCCCGGCTCCGGCACCTCCACGCCCTCCCTCCCGCACCGCCTCGCCGCCGCACTGCGCAACCGCCGCGCCCTGCTCGTCCTGGACAACTGCGAGCACGTCGTCGACTCCGCCGCAGCACTCACCGAACTCCTCCTGCTCACCGCCCCGGGCCTGCGGGTCCTCGCCACCGGCCAGGAGCCACTCGGCCTGGCGGGCGAGGCGACGTTCCTCGTCGAACCGCTGCAACCGGCGGACGCGGTGGAGCTGTTCATGGAACGGGCAGCCGCATCCGCACCCGGCTTCCCGCGCGCCCCGGACGCGCCCGAGGAGCCCGAGCGCCGGGCCGTGGCCGAGATCTGCCACCGCCTGGACGGCATCCCGCTCGCGTTGGAGCTCGCCGCCACCCGTGTAAGGGCCCTTGGAGTAAGGGAGTTGGCGGCGAGGCTCAACGATCGCTTCCGGGTCCTGACCTTCGGGCAGCGCGGCGCGCCGGCCCGCCACCAGACGTTGCGAGCGGTGATCGACTGGAGCTGGGAGCTGCTCAGCGCGCCCGAACGCATCGTCCTGCGCCGCCTCGCCGTCCACAGCGACGGCTGCGACCTGGCGGGCGCCGAAGCGGTCTGCGCCGGGGACGGCGTTGCGCGGGACGAGGTGGCGGACCTGATCACGCGGCTGGTCGACCGCTCCCTGGTGGTCGTGGCGCCCGGACCGACCGGCCCTCGCTACCGGCTCCTGGAGTCCGTCGCCGCGTACGCGACCGAGCGGCTCCACGAGATGGAGGACCTCGCCGCCGTGGGGGACCGCCATCTCGTGTACTACCGGATCCTGGCCGAAGAAGCCGAGCCGCAGCTGCGCGGCGCCGGGCAGCGGCCCTGGCTGGCCCGGTTGGACGCGGAGACCGGCAACCTCCGTACCGCGCTCGACGAGGCAGTCCGCAGGGCGGGCGCGGAGCCGGACGAGGCGGTCAGGCTGGCCACCGCGCTGGCCTGGTGGTGGCTGCTGCGCGGCCGCCTGAACGAGGCCCGCCGCAGCCTGGCCGCAGTGCTGGCCGCGACGGACGGCTCACCTGAACTCGTGCTCCTGCACGCGGCGTTCGCGCTCCTCACCGGCGACCCGGAAGCCGCTGCGGCCGACACGGCGGACGGCCGCGCCACCACCTCCGCGTCCGAGGCCGTCCCCGACCCCGTGCGCCGGGCTCGCGCGCTCTGGCTCTGCGCGTACGGCCTGTTCAGCGCGGGTGACGCGACCGGCAGCGCCGAGCTGAACACTCGCGCACTCACCTTGTTCAGCACCGCCGACGACCCGTGGGGCATCGCCGCCGCACTGGGCCTGCGCGCCGCGCTGGCGCTGGTCAGCGGCGACCTCGCCGGCCTCTGCCGGGACGGCAGCCGCAGTGCGCGCATTTTCCGCGAACTTGGCGACCCGTGGGGCGAGTTGCAGACGGTCTCGCCGCTCGCCGCGCTCGCGGAGATCAAGGGAGCTTACGAGGACGCCGAGCGCCGCCAGCACGAAGGGCTCGTCATGGCAAGCGAGTTGGGCCTGCAGGCGGAGGTGTCGGCGCGGCTCTCCGGCCTCGGCCGGCTGGCGCTGCTGGCCCGTGACTTCGAGCGCGCCCGCGACCTCCACGGACAGGCGCGCCGCATCGCCGCCGAACAGGGCTACAAGTACGGCGAGATCCACTCCGTGATGGGCCTGGCCCTCGGCGCCCGCCGCTCGGGTGACCTCGACGCGGCCGAGGCCCACCTGCTGCACCTCCGCGACGGCTACGCAGACGTCTCCTCCCAGGCGGGCGACCACCTCCTCCTGGCCGAACTCGGCTTCGTCGCCGAGCTACGCGGCGACGCACACGCGGCGGAGGCCCACCATCTCGCCGGCCTGGAGATCGCCCGGACCCTGGGCGAACCCCGAGCCCTGGCCCTCTCCCTGGAAGGCCTCGCCGGCGCGTCCGTCCTCTCGGCCCACACCTCCACCGCCACCCGATCGGCCATCCTCCTGGGCGCGGCAGCGGCAGCCCGCCGACGCGCCGGAGCCCCGCTGCCTCCCGCCGAACGCACCGACGTCGACCGCATCACGACGGCGACCCGAGCCGCCCTGGGCCCGGCCGCGTTCCGGGAGGCGTACGAGCAAGGCACCGGGTGGGAACCGGAGGAGGCGGTCCAGGCGACCCGTACCGGCACGGAAGGCTGACGGCAGGACACCTCCTACCGGCCACCGAGCGGGTGGATCCGGTCCGGCAGACAGCCAGGCAGACCTCGACGCTCGCCCCCGGAGAGGTCGCGGCCGAGGGCGGCACGCGGTCCCTTCTTCCACAGCTCCAGGTGGAGACGGGGGATGCCGACCGTGCGGGGCTGCGTCCCTACCGTTACCGGAAACCGGCGGCGCACCCCCCTGAACGATCTCGGTCAGCCGAAAAAACTCAGACGGACCCGGCGCTCCGGATTGTCCCGGTTCGTATCCACCAGGCAGACCGACTGCCAGGTACCCAGTTCCAACCGGCCGGCGATGACCGGAAGGGTGGCGTGGGGCGGCACCAGGGCGGGGAGTACGTGGTCCCGGCCGTGACCGGGGCTTCCGTGGCGGTGTTGCCAGCGGTCGTCGGCGGGGAGCAGGTGGTGGAGGGCGGAGAGGAGGTCCTCGTCGCTTCCCGCGCCGGTCTCCAGGATGGCGACGCCGGCCGTGGCGTGGGGGACGAAGACGTTGAGGAGGCCGTCGCGGCCCGGGGCGACGCGAGTCAGGAACTCCTCGCAGGCGCGGGTCAGGTCGGTGACGCTCTCGCTCGTCCCTGTGGTGAGGGTCAGGACCGTGGTGCTGAAGGAATCGGACATGCCTCCATCCTCACCCCTCGCACGCGGCATGACGCGTCCACGCTCCGCGAGACCGCCGTCCGTGTCTTGACGTCTTGACGTCTTGACCGGATGACTGCGTTCAGCGCCGTGTTCCGATCAGCTCCGCTCACTCCGAGCGGTACCGCTCGTCGGGCGGCCGGGAAGATCCCGGCCGCCCGACGAGTTAGTAGAAACGTGAACGTTTCTGGGGTGCGCGAGCTGGACGTGGTCGTGGTCGGCGCGGGTCAGGCGGGGTTGTCCGCCGCCTACCACCTGCGCCGCGCCGGGTTGGAACCGGGCGCCGGCTTCGTCGTGCTGGACCACGCGCCCCGGCCGGGCGGCGCGTGGCAGTTCCGCTGGCCCTCGCTGACGTACGGCAAGGTCCACGGGATGCACGCTCTGCCCGGCATGGAGCTGACCGGCGCCGACCCCGACCGGCCCTCCTCTGAGGTGATCGGCGCGTACTTCGCCGCGTACGAGGAGCGCTTCGGCCTGAGGGTCCACCGGCCCGTGGAGGTCGGCGCCGTACGGGAGGGCAGCGGAGGGCGACTGCTGGTGGAGACCTCGGAGGGGGTGTACGCCCCGCGTGCCCTGATCAACGCGACCGGCACCTGGGACCGTCCGTTCTGGCCGCGCTACCCCGGCCAGGAGGCCTTCCGGGGGCGGCAGTTGCACACGGTGGACTACCCGGGCCCCGAGGAGTTCGCGGGACGACGCGTCATCGTGGTCGGGGGCGGTGCTTCCGGTACGCAGCACCTGATGGAGATCGCCGGGTTCGCGGCCGAGACCTTCTGGGTGACCCGCAGCGAACCGGTCTTCCGGGAGGGGCCGTTCACCGAGGAGTGGGGGCGGGCGGCCGTGGCGATGGTGGAGGAGCGGGTACGCAAGGGGCTGCCGCCGCGGAGCGTGGTCAGTGTGACCGGGCTGCCGGCGACCGAAGCGGTGCGCCGGGCCGGGGAGCAGGGGGTGCTGGACCGGCTGCCGATGTTCGACCGGATCACGCCGACCGGTGCGGTCTGGGACGACGGCCGGGCCGTGGAGGCGGACGTGATCCTGTGGGCGACCGGTTTCCGGCCCGCCGTGGACCATCTCGCGCCGCTCAGGTTGCGCGAGCCGGGTGGCGGTATCCGGGTCGAGGAGACCCGTGCCGTACGCGACCGGCGCGTCCATCTCGTCGGGTACGGCCCCTCCGCCAGCACCATCGGCGCCAACCGCGCGGGCCGCACGGCCGTCCGGTCCGTGATGCGGCTGCTCGCGGAGACCGGCGGTGGACGGCCGGAGCGGATGGCGGGGTCGGCCGCCGCGACGACGGCTCCGTGAGGCTGAGCCTCGCCGCCCGGGAGGGGGCCCGGGGCGGGAGCCCGGGGCGGGCCGGTCCCGCTGGAGTCCGTCAGCTTTCGGCCCCGGCGCCCCGGCCTCGGTTGAACTCCTCCACGTTCCTCTGCTGTTCGGCGTAGTCGTCGGTGAACCGGGTGTCGCCGGGGCCGACCGTGACGAAGTACAGCCACGGCCCGGGCGTGGGGCTGACCGCCGCGCGCAGCGCCTCCTCCCCCGGGTTGCCGATGGGGGTCGGCGGCAGGCCCTTGACCCGGTAGCTGTTGTACGGGCTGTCCAGCCGGGTGTCGGCGGTCGTCGTGTCCAGGGTGGAGCGCTTCAGGGCGTAGTTGATGGTGGAGTCCATCTGCAGCGGCATGTCCTTGAGCAGCCGGTTGTAGACGACCCGGGCCACCTTGCCCATGTCGGAGGCGGTGTCGGCCTCGGCCTGGACGATGCTGGCGATGGTGACCGTGTCGTAGACGGAGACGTTGTTGCGCTGGGCCCCCGCCGTGACATGGCCCGCCCCGAAGTGCTTGCGGGCGGTGTCGGCCATGTAGCGCAGCAGGCCGGCGGGCTCGGTCCCCTCGTCGAGCGGATACGTGGCCGGGAAGAGGTAGCCCTCGGGGTTGCCCTCGGCCTGGGGCGGCAGCTTCAGATCCACCGTGGAGGCGGCCTTCCGGGTGCTGCCGGACGTGAGGCCGAGCGCCCGGTCGACGGACGCGTACACCTCCGATGCGCGGCGGCCCTCGGGAATCAGCAGGGTCTTGTGCGGCTGGTCCTTCTCCTTCCGGTGCTCGTCCGGTCCGAGCAGGGCCAGCGGGATCAGTACGGCGGCCGACACGAGGAGGAGCACGCCGACGGCCAGGACGATCTTCCCGCGGCGGGTCGGGCGGAGTCGGCGGCGGGGGCGGGCGTCCGGGGACTCGTTCACCATGCGGGCACGTTAACCCGGGGTACGAGCCGCCGCCGGTAGCCCGGCCACGGCGTCGGGCCGGGCGACACGAACGCCGTAGCGGTCCCTCCGGAACACACGGACACCGGAACATACGAACAGGGGATCGGGTGTTCGCTGGAACGCGTGATCGTCAGCGGATTCATTGCTCGTCACCCGTCCGGGGGGTGATGATTGCGGAGCGCAGTCGACGGGCTGCAGACCGCTACTGCGCAGTCCCACAGATGCACCACGCACAAGGAGAAAGACCAGATGAACTTCCTGACCAACCTGCTGGCCGGCGTCGTCCACTTCGTGGGTTGGCTCGTCTGACCATTGCTCCACCCGGCGCCGCCGCTCCCCGTCCCCGGGAGCGGCGGCGCCGCCGTGTGTGCGGCCGGGGCGGGTGCGGAGCCGTGCGGGCCGGGCGACCGCGGACCGGGACGGGTCTCAGCCGCGGGGCACGGCCGGGGCGGTGAAGTGGGTGAGCCGATGGCGCAGGGCGGGGCCGTCGCCCAGAGCGGCCGGCAGGTCCGGCGGCAGGTCGAAGAAGTGGAGCGACAGGACATCGCCGTGGTCGTTCAGCCCGGCGTCGGCGTCCACGGTCCGGTAGCCGGGGAGTTCCACCCCGAGAAGAGCTCTCATGCGCGGCGATCCTGCCGTAGGCGCGCCGTACCGCCTGCGCCGGGGGCGTTCGCGCCCGGGCCCGGGGGCACAGGGCCCGCCCCCGCCGGGAGCCGTCAGGGGGCCGGCGCGGGGGCGGGGCGGGAGTCGCGGCGGATCAGCGCGGCGTAGCGGCCCTCGCGGGCGAGCAGCTCCTCGTGCGTACCGCGTTCGGCGATCCGGCCGTCCTCCAGGACGACGATCTGGTCCGCGTCGCGGACGGTGGACAGGCGGTGCGCGATGGTGAGCGTGGTCCGTCCGGCGGACAGGGCGTCGATCGCCTCCTGCACGGCCTGTTCCGTGCGGGTGTCGAGCGCGCTGGTGGCCTCGTCGAGGATCAGCACCGGGGGGTCGCGCAGGATGGTGCGGGCGATGGCGAGGCGCTGCTTCTCGCCGCCGGAGAAGCGGTGGCCCCTCTCGCCGACCAGGGTGTCGTAGCCGTCGGGCAGGGAGGCGATGTGGTCGTGGATCTGCGCGGCTCGGGCCGCGGTCTCGATCTCCTCGGCGGTGGCGTCCGGCTTCGCGAAGCGCAGGTTGTCGGCGACCGAGGCGTGGAAGAGGTAGGTCTCCTGGGAGACGACGCCGACCGCTCGGGCCAGGGTGTCGAAGTCCAGGTCGCGGACGTCGACCCCGTCGAGCGTGACGCGGCCGCCGGTGACGTCGTACAGCCGGGGCACGAGGTGACTCAGGGTGGATTTGCCGGAGCCGGTGGAGCCGACGACCGCGAGACCGCTGCCCGCGGGGACGGCCAGGTCGATGCCGGTCAGCGTGGGGCCGTTCTTCTCGTCGTAGCTGAAGTCGACGCCCTCGAAGGCGATCTCGCCGCGGATCTTCTCCAGGCGGACCGGGTGTTCCGGCTCGGTGATGTCCACCGGGAGGTCGAGGTATTCGAAGATGCGCTGGAAAAGGGCGAGGGAGGTCTGCATCTGCACGCCGGTGGAGAGGAGGCTGACCGCCGGGCGGAACAGTCCCTGCTGGAGGGTGACGAAGGCGACCAGGGTGCCGATGGACACGGCGGCGGCCCCGGAGGCGAAGGTGAGTCCGGCCGCCCAGTAGATGAGGGCGGGCATGGCGGCCATGACGATGCCGATCGTGGACATCCGCCAGCGGCCGGCCATGTTGGAGCGCACTTCCAGGTCGACCAGGCGCTCGGACTCCTCGGCGAAGCCCCGGGTGAGGGAGTCGGAGCGCCCCATGGTGCGGCCGAGGAGGATGCCGCTGACCGAGAGGGACTCGGTGACCGTGGCGGCCATGGCGGCCATCTGCTTCTGGCGCTGGGTGGTGATCTTCTTGCGCTCCCGGCCGACCCGGCGGCTGATCGCGACGAAGACCGGCAGCAGGAGCAGCGAGACGACCGTGAGCCGCCAGTCGAGGGCGAGCATGGCGACGACGGTGGCGACGACGGCCGTGAGGTTGGAGACCAGCGAAGTCGCGGTGGAGGTGACCGTCGCCTGCATGCCGCCGATGTCGTTGGCGATGCGGGACTGGACCTCGCCCGTGCGGGTGCGGGTGAAGAAGGCGAGCGACATCCGCTGGAGCCGGTCGTAGACGGCGGTGCGCAGGTCGTGCATGACGCGCTGGCCGACGGTGGTCGAGATCAGGGTCTGGAGCACGCCGAAGACGCTGGTCATCACGGCGGTGAGGATCATGCCGAGCGCGAGCAGCGTCAGCAGGCCCGTCCGCCCCTGCGGGATGGCGGTGTCCAGGATCTCGCGCAGCAGGAACGGGGAGGCGACCGAGACCAGGGAGGACGCGCCGACCAGCAGGCCGACGAGGGCCAGGCGGCCCCGGTAGGGGTGGAAGAGGCGGAGGATGCGGCGCACCTCGCCCGGCTTCCGGTCGGCGACGGGACGGGCGTCGGGCGGGGGCGTCCAGGGGGGCGTGTCGGGTTTCATGGGCTCCTTCGTGGGACGTGTGGCGGGCCCGGCGGAGCCGGTCGGAAAGGCCGGCGCGAAGTCCGGGGGCCGGAGGCGGGACCGGACGGGGCCGGCCCTCGCCTTCGAGAGTCTAGTTCATTGTTACCTCTACTCACAATGAACGAGGTCCTGGTATTGTTCCCGTATGGACGCCCCAGATCCCTCCGGTCCGCCCGGCTCACCGGCCCCCGGGCCGGGCCGCTCCCCCGGCGGCCCCGGCGACGGCGGTGACTCCGGCCCCCCGGACACCGACGGCATGCTCGCCGAGCAGTTGCTGCGCCTGACCCGTCGGCTGCACCGCATCCAGAGCCGCCAGCTGGAGCCGATCGACATCACCCCGGCCCAGTTCCGGTTGCTGCGGACGGTGGCGAGTTACGACGCGTCCCCCCGGATGGCCGACCTCGCCCGGCGGCTGGACGTCGTACCGCGCGCCGTGACGACGCTGGTAGACGCCCTGGAGGCCAGCGGCCGGGTGCGCCGCGCCCCGGACCCCGACAGCCGCCGGGTCGTCCGCGTCGAGATCACCGACGAGGGGCGCGCCACCCTGCGGTCGCTGCGCAGCGCGCGCCGGGCCGCCGCAGAGGAGATCCTGGCTCCGTTGACCGCCGATCAGCGCGAGGTGCTCGGCGGTCTGCTGTCCGCTCTGGTGGACGGGATGCCGGAGCGCCACTGCTGAGCGCCGCACGGGGCCACCGCCACCGCAACCGCCGAGCACCGTACCGAGGGAAGGCGATCACATGCCGCTGCTGGAGCCCGAGCCGGAAGCCCTGCGTCCAGGAACGCCCCGGGAGCCGGCCCCCGACCGGGTCGCCGACGGCAGTGCCGGCGGCACCCCGGAGCCGCTGCGGAGCGAGCTGACGGCCCTGCTCGGCGCGGACAAGGTGCTCTGGAGGATCTCCGACCTCGTGCGGTACGCCTCGGACGCCAGCCCGTACCGCTTCCTCCCCCGGGTCGTCCTGCTCCCCGAGGACCTCGACGACGTCTCCGCGATCCTGTCGTACGCCCACGGCAAGGACCGCGACGTGGTCTTCCGGGCGGCGGGCACCAGTCTCAACGGCCAGGCGCAGGGGGAGGACATCCTCGTCGACGTGCGCCGCCACTGGAGCGGGGTCGAGGTGCTGGACGGCGGGGCGCGGGCCCGCGTCCGCCCGGGGACGACGGTGCTGCGGGCCAACGCCGCCCTCGCCCGGCACGGCAGGCTGCTGGGCCCCGACCCCGCCAGCGCCATCGCCTGCACCGTCGGCGGGGTCGTCGCCAACAACGCCTCCGGCATGACGGCCGGCACCACCCGCAACTCCTACCGGACGCTCGCATCGCTCACCTTCGTACTGCCGAGCGGCACGGTCGTCGACACCGCCGACCCCGCCGCCGACGCGGAGCTGGCCCGTGCCGAGCCGGAGCTGTGCGCGGGGCTGATGGAGGTGAAGGCGGAGATCGAGGCGGACGCGGAGCTGACCGCCCGGATCCGCGCCAAGTACACGATCAAGAACACCAACGGCTACCGCCTGGACGCCTTCCTCGACGGGGCGACCCCGGTGCAGATCCTGCGGGGGCTGATGGTCGGCTCCGAGGGCACCTTCGGTTTCATCGCCGAGACCGTCTTCGACACCCTGCCGCTGGAACGGCACGTCTCCAGCGCCCTGCTGTTCTTCCCCTCCCTCACCGCCGCCGCGACCGCCGTGCCCCAGTTCAACGAGGCGGGGGCCATCGCGGTGGAGCTGATGGACGGCAACACCCTGCGCGCCTCCGTCAGCGTGCCGGGCGTTCCGGCGGACTGGGCGGCGCTGCCCCGGGAGACGACCGCGCTGCTGGTGGAGTTCCGGGCGGCCGACGAGGCGGGCCAGGAGGCGCACGAGCGAGCCGCCGACGCAATCGTGGCCGGTCTGGACCTGGTCCGCCCGGCCGCGTCGGTGACCAACGCGTTCACCCGCGACGCCGGGACGATCGCCGGGTACTGGAAGGCCCGCAAGGCGTTCGTCACCGCGGTCGGCGGATCGCGGCCCTCGGGCACCACCCTGATCACGGAGGACTTCGCGGTGCCGCCCGCGCGGCTGGCGGACGCCTGCGAAGCGCTGCTGGAGCTCCAGTCGCGCCACGGCTTCGACGCCGCCGTGGCCGGTCACGCCGCGCACGGCAACCTCCACTTCCTGCTGGCGTTCGACGCCGCGAAGCCGGACGACGTGGCGCGGTACGACACGTTCATGCAGGAGTTCTGCGCCCTGGTGGTGGACCGGTTCGACGGGTCGCTCAAGGCGGAGCACGCCACCGGCCGCAACATCGCGCCGTTCCTGGAGCGGGAGTGGGGGCCGCGCGCCACCGAACTGATGTGGCGGACGAAGCAGATCATCGATCCGGCCGGAGTGCTCGCGCCGCGCGTCGTTCTGGACCGGGACCCGCGGGCCCATCTGCGGGGACTCAAGACCATTCCGAAGGTGGAGGCGGTCGCCGACCCGTGCATCGAGTGCGGCTTCTGCGAACCGACGTGCCCCAGCAAGGACCTGACGACCACTCCGCGCCAACGAATCGTGCTGCGCCGGGAGATGATGCGCCAGGCCGACGGTTCGCCGGTGGAGTCCGGCCTGCTGGACGCGTACGGCTACGACGCCGTGGACACCTGCGCCGGGGACTCCACCTGCAAACTCGCCTGCCCGGTCGGCATCGACACCGGGGCGATGATGAAGGGCTTCCGGCACCGCAGGCACTCCCCGCGCGAGGAGCGGATCGCCGCGCTGACAGCACGGAACTTCCGTGTGGTGGAGGCGTCCGCCCGGCTCGCCGTCGCCGTCGCCGACACGTTGGGGAAGCGGGTGGGCGACGCCCCGCTCCAAGCGGTGACGCGGCTCGCCCGCAAGGCCGTCCGCCCCGACCTCGTACCGGAGTGGCTGCCGCAGGTCCCGGGGGCGGCGGCCCGGCGGCTGCCGCCCACCTCCCGGGCCGGGGCGAGCGCGGTCTACTACCCGGCCTGCGTCAACCGCATCTTCGCCGGTCCGGACGGCGGTGACGGCGGCCCCGGGCTCTCCCTGGCCGAGGCGGTGGTCGCCGTGTCCGCGCGGGCCGGAAAGCCGGTGTGGATCCCCGAGGACGTCGCGGGGACGTGCTGCGCGACCATCTGGCACTCCAAGGGGTACGACGCCGGCAACAGGATCATGGCGAACCGCATCGTGGAGGCCGCCTGGGGGTGGACGGCCGGCGGGAGGCTGCCGCTGGTCGTGGACGCGTCCTCCTGCACGCTCGGCATCGCCGAGGAGGTGGCGCCCTACCTCACCGAGGACAACCGGGCCCTGCACCGCGAACTGACCGTCGTGGACTCGCTGGTGTGGGCGGCCGAGGAGCTGCTGCCGGAGCTGACGGTGTTCCGGACCGCCGCGTCGGCCGTCGTCCACCCGACGTGCTCGATGGAGCACCTGGGCGACGTGGGGCAGTTGCGTGCGGTGGCGGAGGCGTGCGCCGACGGGGTCGTGGTCCCGGACGACGCCGGGTGCTGCGCCTTCGCGGGCGACCGGGGCATGCTCCACAAGGAGTTGACCGACTCGGCGACCGCCGACGAGGCGGCCGAGGTGGACCGCCGCCCCTACGACGCCTACCTGTCGGCGAACCGGATGTGCGAGATCGGCATGGAGCGGGCCACCGGCCGCCCCTACCGCTCGGCGCTGATCGAGCTGGAGCACGCCACCCGGCCGACCGTCCGGTGATCCCCCGGCGGCAGCCGCCGCCACACCCCGCCGACGTGCACAGATGAGCGCCGGACGGCCCCGATTGGTTGAACCGGTCGGGGCTTTCGGCATGCCGCGAGGAAAGTCCAAGGTTTGAGGACGAGAGTCCAAATTCCTCCCTTGCGCACCATCAGCCTCAGCCTCCAAGGTCCTTACCGAGACCCGGTCCCCACGCCTTCGGCCTACGGGGACCGGACGCGCTCGCGCACGTCTGAACCCCCAACCCACCTGGAGGCTCGATGAACGACGACGCCCGGCCCGCACCGGAACCGCAGGACATGCCCCCGCACAGCGGCTCGGCCGACGAGGCGAAGCGGCAGGACCCCAGCCGCCGTTCGGTGCTGTGGACCACGGCGGGCGTGGCCGGGGCCGGGCTCGGCCTCGGCGCACTGGGAACGGGCGCCGCGTCGGCGGCCGGACCGACCGCCCCGGAGGCGGTGTCGGCCGCGGAGGCCGCCGCCGCTCCCGCCCGGAAGGGCCGCACGATGGCGGGCGTCCGTTTCGAGAGGCGGTCCACGGTCCGGGTCGGCATCGTGGGCCTCGGCAACCGGGGCGGCAGCATGATCGACCTGTTCCTCGCCCTGCCGGGCGTCCAGGTGAAGGCGGTCTGCGACCCGGTACGGGACAAGGCCGAGAGGGCCGCCGCGAAGGTGACGGCCGCCGGGCAGCCCGCGCCCACCGTCTATGCCAAGGGCGAGGACGACTACGAGAACCTCTGCAAGCGCGGGGACCTCGACTTCGTCTATGTGGCGACCCCGTGGGAGCTGCACTTCCCGATGGCGAAGACGGCGATGCTGAACGGCAAGCACGTCGGCGTCGAGTGCCCGATCGCGATGCGCCTGGATGAGCTCTGGGAGCTGGTGGACCTCTCCGAGCGCACCCGCCGGCACTGCATGCAGCTGGAGAACTGCTGCTACGGCAAGAACGAGATGCGGGTGCTGCGCATGGCGCACGCGGGTCTCTTCGGCGATCTGCTGCACGGCGCGGGGGCGTACAACCACGACCTGCGCGAGCTGATGTTCGACCCCGACTACTACGAGGGGCCCTGGCGGCGGCTGTGGCACACCCGGCTGCGCGGTGATCTCTACCCCAACCACGGGTTCGGGCCCGTCGCCAACTACATGGACGTCAACCGGGGCGACCGGGCCGTGAGCATCACCAGCATCGGCACACCCGCCCTGGGGCTCGCCGAGTACCGCAAGGAGCACATGCCGCCCGGCGACCCGAGCTGGAAGGAGTCGTACATCGGGGCCGACCGGACGATCAGCCTCGTCCAGACGGCCAAGGGCCGGGTGATCCGGCTGGAGCACGACGTGTCCACCCCGCACCCCTACTCCCGTATCAACAGCCTCGGCGGTACCCGGGGCGTGTTCGAGGACTACCCCGCCCGAATCTACCTGGAGCCCGCGAACTCGAACCACCAGTGGGACGATTTCAAGAAGTACGCCGAGTGGGACCACTGGCTCTGGAAGGAGCACGCGAACCCGCCCGGCGGCCACGGCGGCATGGACTACCTGATGGTCTTCCGGCTGATGCAGTGCATGCGGCTCGGCCTGGTCCCCGACTTCGACGTCTACGACGCGGCGACCTGGACGGCCCCCGTGCCGCTGAGCCACCTCTCCATCAAGGCCAAGGGGGCACCGCTGCCGATTCCGGACTTCACCCGGGGCGAGTGGAAGAAGGCCCGCTCCGGAGTGGACTCGGAGAAGCCCGAGGAGTGAGGTCCCGGGGCCCCGCGCCGGGCGTGCGCGGGGCCCCGCAGGAGGCGGAGAGGGCCGGAAAACCGGTTGCCCCGGACCGGGACGGACAGAGAACCTTGCACGTCACCCCGTTCTTCGAGGTCCGCCAGGATCTCCGCTTCACGAGCCCTGGGACGTCATGCAGATTCGCGACCTTCCGTATTCGGATCCCGGCGACCCCGATGTCCGTTCCGGCCCCCGCTTCCTCCACTGGCTCGGGCGCAACCAGCTCGGAGGCCAGCTGAAGGCCCTCGCCTGGGGGCTGCTGCACCAGTTGGGCATCGCCGGTCTCCCGGTCACCGTGGGCCTCGCCGTCCAGGCCGTCGTCGACCGCTCCGGGGGGCGGCTCGCCCTGGCCGGCGGCCTCATCCTCGTCCTCGGCGTGCTGATCGCCCTCGGCGACACCATGCTCCACCGGACGGCCGTGACCAACTGGATCACCGCCGCCGCCCGTGTCCAGCAGCTCCTCGCCCGCAAGACCGCCGAGCTGGGTTCGGCGCTGACCCGGCGGGTCGCCGCCGGTGAGGTCGTCGCCGTCTCGACCGGCGACGTGGAGAAGATCGGCTGGTTCGTCGAGGCGCTGTCGCGCTTCGCGGCGGCGGCCACCGCCCTCGTGGTGATCTGCGTCGGGCTGGTCCTCTACCTCCCCTCCCTCGGCCTGCTGGTGGCGCTCGCCATGCCGGTGCTCGCCCTGGCCGTGCTGCCGCTGCTGCCGCCCGCCACCCGGCGCGCCGACGAGCAGCGCGAGAAGGCGGGCAAGGCCACCGAGCTGGCCTCGGACACGGTCGCCGGACTGCGCGTGCTGCGCGGGATCGGCGGCGAGGAGCTGTTCCTCGGCCGCTACCGCCGCGCCTCCCAGGAGGTCCGCAGGGCGGCCGTGCGCAGCGCCAGGATGTGGGCGCTGATCTCGGCGGTGCAGGTGCTGCTGCCGGGCGTTCTGCTGATCTCCCTGGTCTGGTACGGGGCGACGCTCGCCCAGGACGGCCGCATCGGCGTCGGTCAGCTCGTCACCGTCTACAGCGCGGCCACCCTGATGCTGTTCCCGCTGCGCCACTTCGAGGAGATCGCCATGGCGTACTCCTTCTCGCGGCCGTCCGCCCAGCGCGCGGTGCGGGTGCTGTCGCTGCGCCGCAGCGACCGGGAGGCCACCGTCGAGGGGGTGGTTCCGGCGGGCGACCTCTACGACCCGGTGACCGGTCTGATGGCCCCTCGGGGGCAGTTCACCGCCGTCGTCTGCGGCGACCCGGACGAGGCGGGGCGGCTGGCCGAACGGCTGGGCGGGCACGCCGAACCCGTCGAGGAGGCGGGGGCGGAGACCGCCGGGGCCGAGGGCGCCGCGGGCGGGGCCGCGCTTCCGGAGGACGCGGCGAGGACCCCGTCCGTGCTGCTGGGGGCGGTCGCTCTGGACGAGCTCCCGCTGGACGCCGCCCGAGCCGCCGTCCTGGTCCAGGACAAGGACCCGGTGCTGCTGTCCGGCACCCTCCGGGAGCTGCTGGACGTGCCCTCCTCCGGACTGGTCACCGCGGACGCGGCGCTGGAGGCGGCCCAGTGCGGTGATGTGCTGAGCGCCCTGGCGCAGGCGTCCCCGGACAACGACGGGGATCCGATGCGGACCCGGATCACCGAGCGCGGCCGGTCCCTCTCCGGCGGCCAGCGCCAACGCCTCGCGCTGGCACGGTCGCTGGTCGCCGACCCGGAGGCGCTGGTGCTGGACGAGCCGACCTCGGCGGTCGACTCGCACACCGAGGCGCGGGTGGCCGCCGGAATCGCGAAGCTGCGCCGGGGGCGTACGACGGTGGCGTTCGCCTCGTCGCCGCTGCTGCTCGACGCCGCCGACCGGGTGGTCCTCGTCCACGGGGGCGCCGTGGTGGCCGTGGGCGACCACCGCGACCTGCTGCGCACCGAGCCGCGCTACCGGGCGGTCGTCACCCGGGAGACCGACGAGGAGGCGGCCGTCGCGAACGCGGTGGACGACGCCGTCGAGGTCCCCGCCATGAAGAGCATCCAGGAAATCGAGGAGAGGGCATGATCGGCGTCGCACCCCCGGCGTACGACCCCGCGGCCCCGGAGTCGGCGACGACGCTGCCCGTGGGCACGCCGACGACCGTCCGGAGCTACGTACGGAGTCTGCTGCGCCGTCACCGCAAGGCGTTCGCGATCCTGATCGCGGTCAACGCGGTGGCGGTGATCGCCTCGATCACCGGCCCGTATCTGCTGGGCGGCCTGGTGGAAGGCCTCTCGGACGGAGCCGCCGACCTGCGTCTGGAGCGTACGGCGGCGATCTTCGCGGTCGCGCTGGCCGTCCAGGTCGTGTTCACCCGCTCCATGCGGGTGCGCGGCGCGATGCTGGGCGAGGAGATGCTGGCGGACCTGCGCGAGGACTTCCTCGTACGGTCCGTGGGGCTGCCGCCCGGAGTCCTGGAGCGGGCCGGGACGGGCGATCTGCTCTCCCGGATCACCACGGACATCGACCGGTTGGCGAACGCGATGCGCGAGGCCGTGCCGCAGCTGGCGATCGGTGTCGTCTGGGCCGGTCTGCTGCTCGGCGCGCTGACGGTGACCGCTCCCCCGCTGGCGCTGGCGGTGCTGATCGCGCTGCCGGTGCTGATCGCGGGGTGCCGCTGGTACTTCCGCCGGGCCCCTTCGGCGTACCGTTCGGAGGCCGCCGGTTACGCCGCCGTCGCGGCGGTGCTCGCGGAGACCGTGGACGCCGGGCGGACCGTGGAGGCGCACCGCCTGGGCGGTCGCCGGGTGGCGCTGTCGGACCGGCGGATCACCGAGTGGACGGCGTGGGAGCGGTACACGCTGTTCCTGCGCTCGGTGCTCTTCCCCGTCATCAACGCGACGTACGTGACGATCCTCGGCGCGGTCCTGCTGCTCGGCGGCTGGTTCGTGCTGGAGGGGTGGATCACGGTCGGGCAGCTGACGACGGGTGCGCTGCTGGCCCAGATGATGGTCGACCCGATCGGTCTGATCCTGCGCTGGTACGACGAGCTCCAGGTCGCCCAGGTGTCGTTGGCCCGG
Source organism: Streptomyces sp. CB02366 (assembly GCF_001905905.1). Lineage (GTDB taxonomy): Bacteria > Actinomycetota > Actinomycetes > Streptomycetales > Streptomycetaceae > Streptomyces. The sequence continues at coordinate 132,469 of NZ_LIVT01000007.1, read as the reverse complement.
TTGGTCGGCGTCCGGGAGATCGAGCCGGACGCGGGCGACGCCGAGACCGTCCCGGACGGCCGGGACGTACGGGCGGACGGGGTGCGCTTCGGGTACCGGGAGGGCGTCGACGTCCTGCACCGGGTGTCGCTCGACGTCGCTCCGGGCACCCGGCTCGCCCTGGTGGGCCCCTCCGGCGCGGGCAAGTCCACCCTGGGACGGCTGCTGGCGGGGATCTACGCCCCGCGCACCGGCGAGGTGACGCTCGGCGGGGCGGAGTTGTCGCGCATGCGGGCCGAGCGGGTCCGGGAGCATGTGGCGCTGGTCAACCAGGAGCACCACGTCTTCGTCGGCACCCTGCGGGACAATCTGCTGCTGGCCCGGAACGACGCCGGGGACGCGGAGCTGTGGGCGTCGCTGGCGGCGGTCGACGCGGACGGCTGGGCGAAGGCCCTGGAGAAGGAGCTGGACACGGAGGTCGGGTCGGGCGGGTTCGCGCTGACCCCGGCGCAGGCCCAGCAGATCGCGCTGGCCCGTCTGGTGCTGGCCGATCCGCACACGCTGGTGCTGGACGAGGCGACCTCGCTGCTGGACCCGCGGGCGGCCCGGCACCTGGAGCGTTCGCTGGCCCGGGTGCTGGAGGGCCGGACGGTCGTGGCCATCGCGCACCGCCTGCACACCGCGCACGACGCGGACGTGATCGCGGTGGTGGAGGACGGCCGGATCAGCGAACTGGGCAGCCATGACGAGCTGGTGGCGGCGGACGGCGCGTACGCGTCCCTGTGGCGGTCCTGGCACGGGTGAGAGACCGCACGGGCGGTCCGGGGGCCCCGCCGGGACCGCCCGGGTTCTACCTGGACCGTCCCCGGGGCCACCGGGGCCCTCGGGAGCCGTCCGGGCTCACCGGGCCGTCGGGGTGCGGTCGGGCTGGAGGAGCTGGTCGACGGGCGCGTGGTCGTCGGTGAGGACCCGGGCGTTCCCCGTCCAGGCGGTGAGGGCCGCTCCGGTGGCGGCCCTCCAGCCCACCTCCCGGGCGTCCAGGGCCCGCTGGATCGCGGGGACGTCGATCGGCCGCTCCGAGGCGACCGCCACCAGGTTGCCGCCCACGGTGGACGCGGTCGGGTCCAGGCCGATGTCCGCCGCCTTCCCGACCAGCGCGACGTGGGGGAAGGCCCCGGTGAGGGTGGCGACCTCGGCGCGGGCGAAGGCGAGTGCGCCGTGGTCGATGAGGTTGGCGACGTACAGGCCGTCCGCGTCGAGCACCCGGCGTACGTCCCCGAGCGCCTGGGAGGTCGTGAGGTGCCACGGCACGCTGACGCCCCCGAACGCGTCGCCGACCACCAGGTCGCGGCTGTCCGCCTCCAGCCGCCGCAGACCCAGTCGGCCGTCCTCCACGCGTACGTCGATGCCGGTGTCGGCCGCGGCGCCCAGGCCGAGCAGTTCCCGGTCGACGCGGACGACTCCGGCGTCGATCTCGGAGACGAGGCTGCGGGTGCCGGGGCGTACGGCGGCGAGGTAGCGGGGGAAGGTGAGGCCGCCGCCCCCGATGTGGTGGGCCCTCAGCGGCTCGCCCTCGGGGAAGGCGGTGTCCACCACGGAGGCGATGGCGCGTATGTAGGCGAACTCCAGGTGGGTCGGATCCTCGGTGTCGACGTAGGAGTGGCGCAGGCCGTCCAGGATCAGCGTGCGGCCGGTGGCGCGGTCGGGGTCCGCGACGACGCGGGCGCAGTGGTACCGGGTCTCCGCGTCGCAGCCGCCGGGCGCGGCCCCGGTGGCGAGCGAACCCGCGACGACGGTCGCGAGCGCCGCGGCCACCGCGCGGCGGGAGCGGCGGGCCCGCCGTCCGACCGGGACGGCGGCGAGGACCAGCAGCGTTCCGAGGCCGATCAGGATGGAGCTGACGGGCAGCCGGGAGACCAGCACGAATCCGGTGAGAACGGTGCCGACGATGGCCCCGAGGGTGCCCACGCCCGACAGCCGGCCCACGACCGTGCCGGTCTCGGCGAGGGTGGTGAGCCGCAGCTTCGTCACGAACGGGGTCACCGCGGAGAGCAGGGCGCCGGGCACCAGGAGGGTGGCCGAGGCGACCAGCAGGAGCAGCGCCGGTGACCACTGGGCGGTGGTGCGCAGCAGGAGCGGGGTGAGCGCGACGACCACGCCCGACGCCCCCAGGGCCGGGGCGATGAGCGGTCGGGGGTCGACCTGGTCCGCGACGCGCCCGCCCAGCCAGGAGCCGAGCGCGATGGCGGTGAGCGCGACGCCGATCACCATCGTGCTGGTCTCCAGCGTGAGACCCAGGTACGGGGCCAGCAGCCGCAGGGCGACGATCTCGACCACCAGGACCGCGGCCGACGACCCGAACACGAGGGCCGCGGCGGCGCGGGGCCCGGGCCCGGGGTCGCGGGGCGGGCCGCCGGCCGGGTGTGGGACGTCGGCCGCGGGCGAGGGGGGCGGGGTGGTCATCCCGGCATCCTCGCACGGGCGGGGCGGCCGAACTCCCGTTCTTCCAGGGTGCGGAGGGCTCCGTCGCGCGGGGATGCCGATACGCCGGGGGCAGGGCGCCGGCGGAAAATGCGGTGCGCCCGCGCTCGGGCCGGTGGTCCCATGAGCCGGTGCACAGAGACGACACGACCGCCTCCGGCGGCGACGCGGCCACCGGCGCGCCCCGGGCCGAGGCTCCCCCGGCCGGTGCGACCACGCGCGACCCCGCCACGACCGTCGACCGGGGGCGGTTCCCCGGCGCCGTGACGCCCTGGGAGGACCCGGACCGGCGGGCGGAGGCCCTCGACTGGGTGGCCGAGGGCCTCGCCGCCCACGGGCTGGCGGAGACGGGCCCCCGGACCGTGCGGCTGCGGCCCTGGTCGGTGCTGGTGCGGTTGACCGTCGCCGGGCCCGACCCGGTGTGGTTCAAGGCCGTGCCGCCCGCCGCGGCCTTCGAGGCGGGGCTCACCGACGCCCTCGCGCGCTGGGTTCCGGACCATGTACTGGCCCCGCTCGCCGTGGAGGCGGAACGCGGCTGGGTCCTCACCCCGCACGGCGGCCCGCTGCTGGAGGAGGTCCTGGAGGAGCGGGCCGCCGAGCCCCGGTACTGGGAGGAGCCGCTGCGTCAGTACGCGGAGATGCAGCGGGCCCTGACCCCGTACGCGACGGAGATGACGGCACTCGGTGTGCCGGCGGCCGGGCCGCGTGCCCTGCCCGCCCTGTTCGACCGGCTGATCGCGGAGAACGCGGTGCTGACCCGGCGGGACCGGCTGGAGCTGGAGCCGTTGCGGCCCGGGCTGGCCGACTGGTGCGAGGAGCTGGCGGCGTCGGGGGTCGCGGATTCGCTGGACCACGCCGACCTGCACGAGAAGCAGCTGTTCGCGTCCGGCTCCGGCCGCTATGCCTTCTTCGACTGGGGCGACGCGCTGGTCGGGCACCCGTTCTGCAGCCTGCTGGTCCCCGCCCGTTCCGCCCGTGAGCGCTGGGGCCCCGAGGTGCTGCCCCGGCTGCGGGACGCCTACCTGGAACCGTGGACCGGGGGCGGCACTCCGGTCGCGGATCTGCGCCGTGCGGTGAGCGTGGCGTACCGGCTGGCCGCACTGGGCAGGGCCGCGTCCTGGGGCCGGATGTTCCCCGCCCCGGCCGGTGGGCCGGCGGCGGCCGGGGGCGAGGAGAGCGCGTACTGGCTGAGGGAGCTCGCGGTGGCCCCGCCCCTGTGACCGGCCCCCGTTTCACCCCCGCCGGGAGGCGGATGCCGGGACGTCCGGTGAGGATGAGAAGTGAATCACCCGGTAAACGGGGCAGGCGAGCGCAGAACCACGCAAGCCCGAGAAGGGACGCAGACCGTGGCACCACCCAGGATTCTTGTCGTCGGCGCCGGATTCGCAGGCGTCGAGTGCGTACGCCGCCTGGAGCGCAGGCTCGCTCCGGGAGAGGCCCGGATCACGCTCGTCACACCGTTCTCCTACCAGCTGTACCTGCCGCTGCTCCCCCAGGTGGCCTCCGGGGTGCTCACGCCCCAGTCCGTCGCGGTGTCGTTGCGCCGCAGCCGCCGCCACCGGACCAGGATCGTGCCGGGCGGGGCGATCGGCGTGGACCCGCAGGCGAAGGTCTGTGTGATCCGGAAGATCACGGACGAGATCGTGAACGAGCCGTACGACTACATCGTGCTGGCGGCCGGCAGCGTCACCCGGACCTTCGACATCCCCGGCCTGCTGGACAACGCCCGGGGGATGAAGACCCTGGCCGAGGCCGCCTACGTCCGGGACCACGTCATCGCCCAGCTCGATCTGGCGGACGCCAGCCAGGACGAGGCCGAACGGGCCTCCCGGCTCCAGTTCGTGGTGGTCGGGGGCGGTTACGCCGGTACGGAGACGGCGGCCTGCCTCCAGCGGCTCACCACCAACGCGGTGAAGCACTATCCGCGGCTGGACCCCCGGCTGATCAAGTGGCATCTGATCGACATCGCCCCCAAGTTGATGCCGGAGCTGGGCGACAAGCTGGGGCTGGCCGCCCTGGACGTGCTCCGCAAGCGGAACATCGAGGTCTCGCTCGGGGTCTCGATCGACAAGGCGGGGCCGGAGGAGGTCACCTTCACGGACGGCCGGGTGCTGCCCTGCCGGACGCTGATCTGGACCGCCGGAGTGGCCGCCAGCCCGCTGATCGGGACGCTGGGCGCGGAGACGGTACGCGGCCGGCTCGCCGTCACCCCGCAGTTCTCGCTGCCCGGTTCCGACGGCGTGTTCGCGGCCGGCGACGCGGCGGCGGTGCCCGACCTGGCCAAGGGCGACGGGGCGATCTGCCCGCCCACCGCGCAGCACGCTATGCGGCAGGGCAGGGTCCTGGCGGACAACCTGATCGCCTCGCTGCGCGGTCAGCCGCTGGAGGACTACGTGCACAAGGACCTGGGGCTCGTCGTGGACCTGGGCGGCAAGGACGCCGTGTCCAAGCCGCTGGGCATCGAGCTGCGCGGGCTGCCCGCGCAGGCGGTGGCGCGGGGCTACCACTGGTCGGCGCTGCGGACGAATGTGGCGAAGACCCGGGTCATGACGAACTGGATGCTGAACGCGGTCGCCGGCGACGACTTCGTACGGACCGGGTTCCAGTCCCGCAAGCCCGCGACGCTGCGGGACTTCGAGTACACGGACGCCTATCTGACGCCGGAGCAGGTCAAGGAGCACGCGGCGGCGGCGGTCATCGGGCACTGAGCCGCCGAGGGCCCCGTGAGCGCGCCCCGGCTCCCCCGGGGCGCGCTCACGGCTGCCGGGACAGGACCGTCTCCACGGTGTCGGCCTCCTGTGCGGTCTTGTCCTCCCGGTAGCGCAGGACGCGGGCGAAGCGGAGGGCGACCCCCGCGGGGTAGCGGGTGGAGCGCTGGAGGCCGTCGTAGGCGATCTCGACGACGAGTTCCGGGCGTACGGTGACGACGTGGCCGTCGTCACCGGTGGCCAGCTCGCCCAGTTTCTCGGTCTGCCAGTCCAGCAGGGCGTCCGTGAGCCCCTTGAAGGTCTTGCCGAGCATCGCGAAGGCGCCGTCGGGCCTGCGGGCCCCCAGGTGGAGGTTGGAGAGTTTGCCGGCGCGGCGGCCGCTGCCCCACTCGACGGCCAGCACCACCAGGTCCAGGGTGTGCACCGGTTTCACCTTCAACCAGGACGCGCCCCGGCGGCCCGCGCTGTAGGCGGCGGCGAGGTCCTTGACGACGACGCCCTCGTGGCCTCGTTCCAGGGTGGCGGCGGCGAACGCCTCGGCCGCCGCGCGGGCCCCCGGGTCGTCCGGGTCGGCCACCGGGACGCGGCGGACGCGCAGACCTTCGGGGACGAGCCGGTCCAGGGCGGCGTGGCGTTCGGCGAAGGGCAGGTCGAGCAGTTCCTCGTCGTGGACGAGGAGCGCGTCGAAGAAGACCGGGACCACGGGCACGTGTGCCGCCGCCCCGGCCACGTCCCGCCGGGAGCCCACCCGGGAGGCGGTCTCCTGGAAGGGGCGGGGGCGGCCGTCCTCCCCCAGGGCGATCACCTCGCCGTCCAGGATGAAGCGGTCGGCCGGGAGGGCCGCTACGGCGGCGACGAGTTCGGGCAGCCGGTCGGTGATGTCGTCGAGGGTGCGGGTGTAGGCGCGGATCCGGTCGCCGTCCCGGTGGACCTGGACGCGGACGCCGTCGAGCTTCTCCTCGACCGCGCAGGGGCCCAGCCGGTCCAGGGCCTCCTCGACCGAGGCGGCGGTGTGCGCGAGCATCGGGTGGACGGGCCGCCCGACGGTGAGCCGGAACCCCGCCAGTGCCGGTGGTCCTTCCGCGAGGAGGACGCGGGCGACCTCCTGGAGCGATCCGGCGAGCATCACGGCGCGCCGGACGTCGGCGGGCGCGGCCCCGGCGGCGTGGGCCAGGGCGTCGGCGGCGACGGCGTCCAGGGCCCCCTGGCGCACCTCGCCGGTGAGCAGGGCCCGCAGGAAGCGCTGTTCGTCCTCGGTGGCGGCGGCGAACAGGTCGCGCAGGCTCTCCTTGCGCCGGGCCTGGGAGCCGGGGCCGGAGACGGCCGCGAGGGCGGTCAGCGCGGCGTCGGCGCCGGTGACGGTGAGGGTGGGCTCCGAAGCCGGCTCGACGGGGTCCCCGAGACTCCGCCACCCCACCCCGATCCGGCCCTGGGGCAGCCGTCCGGCGAGGTAGGGGATGACGACGGGGACGTCCTCGGGGCCGGCGTCGCGGAAGAGACCGGCGAGGAGCGCCACCTTCTTGGACCGGGCGGAGGTGGCGGCGACCTCCAGGGACACCTGGGCGAGCTCGGCGAGCAGCATGCGCCCATGGTGCTACGGGGCGGGGTCCGCCGCCCACCCGGACGGCTCCGGGCGCGCCGGGCCCCGGGGCCGAGTGGTGCGGCGGGGCGTCATATGACGTTGAGGGCGGCGGCCCCGCCGACGCCTCCCAGGATCATGAAGACGGGCATCAGCACCTTGATCTCCACCCAGCTGCCGGCCCGGAAGCGCATGGCCTTGGGCGGTCCGAGCGGGTACCAGCGCTTGCGGCCGATCGGGATGGGCCACAGGATCGGACAGCCCGAGACGGTCAGGGCGTCGCCGATGTCGTGGACGAGCGCGCCCAGCACGATGGGCAGGCCCAGCCACATGTACTCCTGGCCGGGAGCGTCGAACAGCCAGTCGGCCCCGTTGCCGGGCTTGTCCAGGACGCCCGCCAGGATCCAGGCGCTGGTCGCGCCGAGCAGCCACACCAGGATGTCGCTGGAGACGCGGGCGGCCCGCCACAGCAGGCCCTCCACCGCGAGCACGAGGTGGACGAAGAGGATGGCGAGGACCGCCCAGCGGCCGCCGGTGATCGCGGCCACGGAACACCCGCCGCCGACCAGGACGGCCCACACCCAGGTGTGGGTCAGGGTGCGGTGGCCGCCGGTGCGGCGGGGGTCGCCGGCGCTCTTGGTGGCCTTGTAGACGGCGTAGGAGAGCTTGTCGACGATCTCGCAGAGGGTCTTGGAGACCGGTCCGAAGGCGCGCGAGATGGTCGCGGACTTGTGGTCGAGATCGGGGGCCAGCGCGGCTCCCGCGCAGATCAGGGCCCCGACGACGAGCACGGGCCAGGGCATCGCGTAACCCGTCGCGGTGGCCGCCGCGCCCACCCCCAGCCAGGCCGCCGCCCCGGACAGGGAGTGTGCCGGTCCCATCATGGTCTTTTCCCGCCCCCAGTTGCGCGTGCGCCCATCACCGGTGCGGAGCGGGCAGTTTGAGACCGCAGCGTATCGCCCGTGATCTTGGACGCGTCGGCCGGTTCCCTCATCCGGCCGGAAGACAGGCAAGATGGGGGCGTGACCCTCATCGACCAGCTTCCCCAGACCGCCGACCCGGACGCCCTCTTCGAGGCCTTCTCCTCGTGGACCGAGAGCCAGGGCATCACGATGTACCCGGCTCAGGAGGAGGCGCTGATCGAGGTGGTGTCCGGGGCGAACGTGATCCTTTCCACCCCGACCGGCTCGGGCAAGAGCCTGGTGGCGGCGGGTGCGCACTTCACGGCGCTGGCGCAGGACAAAGTCACCTTCTACACGGCCCCGATCAAGGCGCTGGTGTCGGAGAAGTTCTTCGACCTGTGCAAGCTGTTCGGCACCGAGAACGTCGGGATGCTCACCGGCGACGCCTCGGTCAACGCGGACGCCCCGGTGATCTGCTGTACGGCCGAGGTGCTGGCCTCCATCGCCCTGCGTGACGGGAAGTACGCCGACATCGGCCAGGTCGTGATGGACGAGTTCCACTTCTACGCCGAGCCGGACCGGGGCTGGGCCTGGCAGATCCCGCTGCTGGAGCTGCCGCAGGCGCAGTTCGTGCTGATGTCGGCGACGCTCGGCGACGTCTCGATGTTCGAGGAGGACCTGACCCGGCGCACCGGCCGCCCCACCTCCGTGGTGCGCTCGGCGACCCGTCCGGTGCCGCTCAGCTACGAGTACCGCTTCACTCCGATCACCGAGACGCTGACCGAGCTCCTGGACACCCGTCAGTCGCCGGTCTACATCGTGCACTTCACGCAGGCGGCGGCGGTCGAGCGGGCGCAGTCGCTGATGAGCATCAACATGTGCACCAAGGAGGAGAAGGAGAAGATCGCCGATCTGATCGGCAGCTTCCGCTTCACCACCAAGTTCGGCCAGAACCTCTCCCGTTACGTACGCCACGGCATCGGGGTGCACCACGCGGGGATGCTGCCCAAGTACCGCCGACTGGTGGAGAAGCTGGCCCAGGCGGGGCTGCTGAAGGTGATCTGCGGAACGGACACGCTCGGCGTCGGCGTCAACGTCCCTATCCGCACGGTGCTGTTCACGGCGCTCACCAAGTACGACGGCACCCGGGTGCGGACGCTGCGCGCGCGGGAGTTCCACCAGATCGCGGGCCGGGCCGGGCGGGCCGGGTTCGACACGGCGGGTTTCGTCGTGGCGCAGGCCCCCGAGCACGTCATCGAGAACGAGAAGGCCGTCAAGAAGGCGGGCGACGACCCGAAGAAGAAGCGCAAGGTGGTCCGCAAGAAGGCCCCGGAAGGCTTCGTCGCCTGGTCGGAGACCACCTTCGACAAGCTGATCCAGTCCGAACCGGAGCCGCTGACCTCCCGCTTCCGGGTCACGCACACCATGCTGCTCGCGGTGATCGCCCGGCCGGGCAACGCGTTCCAGGCGATGCGGCACCTGCTGGAGGACAACCACGAGCCGCGCCGGGCGCAGCTGCGGCACATCCGGCGGGCCATCGCCATCTACCGTTCGCTGCTGGACGGCGGGGTGGTGGAGCAGCTGGAGACGCCGGACGCCGAGGGCCGGATCGTGCGGCTGACGGTCGACCTCCAGCAGGACTTCGCGCTGAACCAGCCGCTGTCCACCTTCGCACTGGCCTCGTTCGACCTGCTGGACGCCGAATCGCCCTCGTACGCGCTGGACATGGTCTCGGTCGTCGAGTCGACGCTGGACGATCCCCGGCAGATCCTGGCCGCCCAGCAGAACAAGGCGCGCGGCGAGGCCGTGGGGCGGATGAAGGCGGACGGCGTCGAGTACGAGGAGCGGATGGAGCTGCTCCAGGAGGTCACGTACCCGAAGCCGCTGAGCGAGCTGCTGTGGCACGCGTACGACGTGTACCGCACGAGCCACCCGTGGGTGAACGACCACCCGGTGTCGCCGAAGTCGGTGATCCGCGACATGTACGAGCGGGCCATGACGTTCACGGAGTTCACCTCGCACTACGAGCTGGCCCGGACCGAGGGCATCGTGCTGCGGTATCTGGCGAGCGCGTACAAGGCGCTGGAGCACACGATCCCGGACGACGTGAAGTCGGAGGACCTCCAGGACCTGATCTCCTGGCTCGGCGAGATGGTGCGCCAGGTGGACTCCAGCCTGCTGGACGAGTGGGAGCAGCTGGCCAACCCCGAGGTGGAGACCGCCGAGCAGGCCCAGGAGAAGGCGGACGAGGTCAAGCCGGTCACGGCCAACCCGCGCGCCTTCCGGGTGCTGGTGCGCAACGCGATGTTCCGGCGGGTGGAGCTGGCCGCGCTGGACCGGGCCGGTGCGCTGGGCGAGCTGGACGGCGACTCCGGGTGGGACGAGGACGCGTGGGGCGAGGCCCTGGACGCGTACTGGGACGCGCACGAGGAGATCGGCACCGGTCCGGACGCGCGTGGCCCGAAGCTGCTGAAGATCGAGGAGGACCCGGCGCACGGGCTGTGGCGGGTCTGGCAGGCGTTCGCCGACCCGGCGGGCGATCACGACTGGGGCATCCGGGCCGAGGTGGACCTCGCCGCGTCCGACGAGGAGGGCCGGGCGGTCGTCCGGGTCACCGAGGTCGGTCAGCTGTGAGCGGGGCCCCGGGAGCCGGACGAGCGGAAGAAGTGGAGAGCGACGGTATGACGAACCCGGCCGAGCGCCTGGTCGACCTCCTCGACCTGGAGCGGATCGAGGTCGACATCTTCCGGGGCCGCAGCCCCGAGGAGTCCCTGCAACGGGTCTTCGGCGGGCAGGTCGCCGGCCAGGCGCTGGTGGCGGCGGGCCGGACCACCGACGGGGACCGGCCGGTGCACTCGCTGCACGCCTACTTCCTGCGGCCGGGACGGCCCGGGGTGCCGATCGTGTACCAGGTGGAGCGGGTACGGGACGGGCGGTCCTTCACCACCCGGCGGGTCACGGCCGTCCAGGAGGGCCGGACGATCTTCAATCTGACGGCGTCCTTCCACCGGCCCGAGGAGGCGGGGTTCGAGCACCAGCTGCCCCCGGCCAGGATCGTCCCGGACCCGGAGGAGCTGCCGACGGTCGCCGAGGAGGTGCGCGAGCACCTGGGCACGCTGCCGGACGCGCTGGAGCGGATGGCCCGGCGGCAGCCGTTCGACATCCGCTACGTGGACCGGCTGCGCTGGACGCTGGAGGAGGTCGAGGACGCCGATCCGCGGAGCGCGGTGTGGATGCGGGCGGTGGGGCCGCTGGGCGACGACCCGCTGGTGCACACCTGCGCGCTGACGTACGCGAGCGACATGACGCTGCTGGACGCGGTCCGCATCCCCGTGGAGCCGCTGTGGGGGCCGCGCGGCTTCGACATGGCGTCCCTGGACCACGCGATGTGGTTCCACCGGCCGTTCCGGGCGGACGAGTGGTTCCTGTACGACCAGGAGTCGCCGATCGCCACGGGCGGGCGGGGGCTGGCGCGTGGCCGGATCTACGACCGGGCGGGGCAGCTGCTGGTGTCGGTGGTGCAGGAGGGGCTGTTCCGTCGGCTGGACCGGCCGTAGGGGCGCCCCGCCGGAGGCGTAGCGGTACCGGGCTGCGCCTCCCGGTGTCGGGCTCTCCCTTGCCCGAGCGGGTCCGTGGCCCCGCCCCGCGCGCCGCGCCTTCGGCTTCTTCGTGGGACAGCCGAACGCACGCGTTCAGCCGGGGGTGCGCGTTCAGCCGAGGGCGCCGAGGAGCTCGTCGCACGCCCGCGCGCAGGCGCGGCAGGCTTCCGCACAGATGCGGCAGTGCTCGTGCATGCCCGCGTGCCGTCCGCATGCGTCGGCGCACGACGTGCAGACCACGGCGCACGCCTTCAGGATCGCCGCGGTGACCTTGGCGTCGTAGCCGGTGTGCCGCGAGAGCACCGCCGCGGTGGCGGTGCAGACGTCGGCGCAGTCCAGGTCGGTGCGGATGCACGTGGCGAGATCGCCCACCCTGCCCTCGGACAGGCAGGCGTCCGCGCAGGCGGTGCACACCTGCGCACAGGCGACGCACTCCTCGATGCAGGCGATGAGCTCGGCCCGGTCGATGTCGCCGAGGTCGGCCGGGTAGGCGGCGAGCATGTCCTTGACGGTGCTGGTCATCGTCGGTGCCTCCGTTCTCCGCGGGGCCGGCGGATCCGGTGCGTCCGCCGTCGAAGCCCCCGGCACCTTCCAGGTAACGCCCCCTGACGCGACCGCACCCGTTCGGACGCCGGGCGCGGCCTGCCGCGGCGGAGCGGAACCGGAGTCAGTGGTGGGCGTGGACGACGGCATGGCCCTTGCCGCGGCCGATCATCCACTTGTTGACCGGCGTGGTGACCACGAAGGCCACGGCCAGGCCGCCCAGCAGCGCCGTCCAGAACAGCGAGTCCGACAGGTGGGCGTCCATCGCGCCGGGGATCAGGGCGATGATGCCGTTGTCGACGAGCTCCATCACCGCGATCGAGACGGTGTCGGCGGCCAACGCGACCTTGATCGCGCTCTTCCAGTCCAGGCCGCCGCGGCGGACCGCGAACAGGGTGAAGGAGTAGCCGAACACGAAGGCCAGGGCGATCGCCAGGATCATCGTCTGGACGTTGCTCCACAGCAGAGCGGTGCCGAGGACCATGCCGAGGATCTCACCGATCGCGCATCCGGTCAGGCAGTGCAGCGTCGCCTTCGCCGCCGTCCCCCAGGAAGCGCCCCCGTGCGCGTGTGCGTCGTGGCCGCCGGCCGCGTGGGCCCCGTGGCCGTGAGCGGTGCCGGTGTCGTGTGTGCCGTGTTCCATGACCGTCCTCCCGTCTCGTCCCCTGTGAGGCCGCCTCAGTGGCCCCGCACTACGGAACCATATACCCCCCTGGGGTATTCCGCAGGGGGAATTTGCCGCTGATCGCGAGCCGCGTCGAGGCGCAAGGGCCGAACACCTTGCCCGGGGGGATCCTCGCCGGGAGGGTTCCTCACGTGCCCGGCAGCGGGTCCTGTTCCACCTCGTGGCGGCGGGTGCGGATGTCCGGGGGCGCGGGGTGCAGCTTGGCGTCGCAGGTCGGGCCGAGGCCGCTGCGGCGCGAGCCGGCCCCGGTGAGGGGCCGGCCGCAGAGGCGGCAGCGGACCAGGCGGCGGCGTCCGGGGGCCCCGTGGTCGCCCGTCTCCTCGCGGACCGCCGCGTCGGCTCCGGGCAGCGGTTCGGGGAAGGCGTCGGAAGTGTCCACGCCCCGATCCTCCCAGAGGGCACGACGGCCGCCCGCGGGGGCGGCGGACCAGTCGGCCGCTCCCCGCGAGGAGGTCAGCGCGGCGGTCTGCGGGCCGCCCACGCGTCCGCGGCCGGCGATCGGCGGATACCGGTCCATGAGCCTTCCCTCCCGGCCGGGCCCGCGCTCCTCACCGTCCGGCGCCCCGGCCCCGGCTGCGCGCCGTGCGCCGTGCCGGCCCGGGGCACGGCACCCGGTTTGCCGAGCGGGGCCGTAGCCGCGTTACTGGAATGAGGGCCGGGCGTCGCTCCGCCCCACGGGGCCGGGAGCCGCGGAGGTAGCGGGATGGACATGATCCACATCCGCGCGGTGAGTCCGCCGGACCTGACCGACGAGGTCGTCGCCCTGCTCTCGGACGACGCGTGCGTGCTCGGCCTCGTCGTCCAGCGCGGCGCCGCCCGCCGCCCGGACGGCGACTCCATCGCCTGTGACGTCCTGACGGGGGCGGCCAACGACGTGCTGCACCGGCTCCGCGCCGTCCGGCTCGACCGACGGGGCTCCCTCGTCATCGAACCGGTCGACACGGCCTTCCCCGGCGAGGCCGCCGAAGAAGGGCGGCGCGCGCTGGGGCCGCTGAACGGGGCTCCGGTCTGGGAGCAGGTCGAGGCGCGCATCAGGTCCGGGGGGCGGTACCCGCCGAGCTTCTACCTCTACCTGGTCGTCGCCGGTCTGATCGGTTCGGTCGGCATCGTCACCAACTCGCAGATCCTCATCGTGGCGGCGATGGTCGTCGGGCCGGAGTACGGCGCGATCGTCAGCGTGGCGCTGGGGATCGACCGGGGCCACCGGCCCGCGGTACGCGGCGGGCTGGCCGCCCTGGGCGCCGGCTTCCTCCTCACCATCGTGGTCGCCTTCCTCTTCGCCCTCCTCATCCGCGGCTTCGGGCTGGAGTCGGAGGCGTTCGACCGGGGGCTGCGTCCCGTCTCCAACCTCATCAACACACCGAACTTCTTCTCCGTCGCCGTCGCCACCCTGGCCGGGGTCGTCGGGATCGTGTCGCTCACCGAGGCCAGGACGAGTGCCCTGCTCGGAGTGTTCATCTCGGTCACGACGATCCCGGCCGCCGCGGACATCGCGGTCTCCACCGCGTTCACCAGCTGGTCCGACGTGCGGGGTTCGGCCATCCAGCTCGTGGTGAACATCCTGGTGCTGATCGTGGTGGGCACGGCCGCGCTCAGGGCCCAACGGGGGATCTGGCGCCAGGTCGGTCTCCGGCGGGCCCGACATCGACGGACCGCCGAAGAGGGCTGACGCACGAACGCTCGATCGGAAGCCCGCAGTCCGATGCCCGAACCCCCCGCCCTGCGAATTCGGGAAGGAACCCCCCCATGGACCGGGAAGCCACCGCACCGCTACGCGCCGCACCCCACGCGACACCGGCCGAACGCGCGACCCTCGGCAGAGCGGCGCGCCGCGGGGCTCCCCGGTCGAGCCACGCGGAGTTCACGCCGTCGCCGCACCGTGCCGACCCGCTGGCGGTCCTGGAGGCGCAGTCCGCGGAGCGGGTGCCCGAACTGGTCCCGATCCGCTACGCCCGGATGACCGAGTCCCCGTTCCGCTTCTACCGGGGCGCGGCGGCCCTGATGGCCGCCGACCTGGCCGGCACCCCCGACTCGGGGATCCGGGCGCAGCTGTGCGGCGACGCCCACCTGCTGAACTTCCGGCTGCTGGCCTCGCCCGAGCGGAACCTGCTCTTCGACATCAACGACTTCGACGAGACGCTGCCGGGCCCCTGGGAATGGGACGTCAAACGGCTGGCGACCAGCCTCGTCATCGCGGCGAGAGCGAACGGTTTCACCGACCGGGAGCGGTCCGGGATCGTCCGGGCGTCGGTCCGCTCGTACCGGGAGTCGATGGCCCGGTACGCCGGGATGCGCAATCTGGACGTGTGGTACGCGAGGACGGACGCCGAGCGGCTGCGGACGCTGGCCGCCCAGGAGTTGGGCGGACGGGGGCGCAGGAACGTCGGCCGGGCGCTGGACAAGGCCCGTTCCAGGGACAGCCTGCAGGCCTTCGGCAAGCTCGCCGAGGTGGCGGGCGGGCGGCTGCGGATCGCCGCGGACCCGCCGATGGTCGTCCCGCTCACCGAACTGATGCCGGGGATGGAACCCGAGGCGGTGCACCGGAGGTTCGGCACTCTGGTGGCCGGCTACGCCCGCAGCCTGGCGTCCGACCGGCGCAGCCTGCTGGAGGACTTCGCGCTGGTGGACGTGGCCCGGAAGGTCGTCGGTGTGGGCAGTGTCGGCACCCGGTGCTGGATCATCCTGCTGCTCGGCCGGGACGACGGGGATCCGCTTCTCCTCCAGGCCAAGGAGGCCGGGCCCTCGGTGCTGGCCGAACACGCCGGGGCGAGCCGCTACGCGAACCAGGGCGAGCGGGTGGTCGCGGGGCAGCGTCTGATGCAGGCGTCCAGCGACATCTTCCTCGGCTGGGAACGGGCGGACGGCATCGACGGCCGGATCCGGGACTTCTACGTACGCCAGCTGCGGGACTGGAAGGGCATCGCCGAGCCGGAGTCGATGGCGCCGAAGGGGATGCGCGTCTTCGGCGAGGTGTGCGGTTCCACGCTCGCCCGCGCCCACGCCAGGTCCGGGGACCGGATCGCCATCGCCGGCTATCTGGGCCGCAAGGACGTCTTCGACCGGGCCGTCGCCGCGTTCGCGGAGGCGTACGCGGATCGCAACGAGCGGGATCACCGGGCTCTGGTGGACGCGGTGGCGTCCGGTCGGCTGCCGGCGGACGCCTCGGCCGGGGGCGGCGCGCACGGCCTCCCGGAGCCGGGCGGCTGACCTTCCGTGCCGGAGGGCGTGTCCCCGGCCGCAGGAAAACGGCCGGGGGACCGGCGCGTGGTATGCCGACGTGAGCGCGTGGGGAAGCGCCCCCGCCGCGGGAATCGTCGCGTCGAGGAGTCGAGATCATGCCGCCCACGCCACCGGGATCACCCGTCGACGCGCCGGAGGACCCGTACGCGCCGGTCCGCACACGGAGGTACGCGGGGCTGCTGCTGATGGCGGCCCTCCTCGGGGTGCCGGTCTCCGCCCTCGCGTTCGGCTTCCTGGCCCTGGTCTCGGAGCTCCAGTCGCTGACGTACACGGAGCTGCCGAAGGCGCTGGGGTTCGAGGGGACGCCGTCGTGGTGGCCGGTTCCGCTGCTCGGCGTCGCCGGCCTCCTGGTCGGGCTCGTCGTCCGCCGGCTGCCCGGCGGGGGCGGGCACCGGCCGGCGGAGGGACTGGTGTCCACCGGCGCTCCGGCCCCGGTGGACCTGCCGGGCGTCGTGCTCGCCGCGCTCGTCTCGCTGGGCGCGGGCGCCGTGCTCGGACCGGAGGCGCCGCTGATCGCACTGGGCGGCGGGGTGGCGGTCTGGGCGGCGAACCGCCTGCGGCCCGGCCTGGCTCCGGAGGCGCGGGCGCTGGTCGGGGCGTCGGGGAGCTTCGCGGCGGTGAGCGCCCTGCTGGGGTCGCCGTTGCTGGGCGCGTTCCTGCTGATGGAGGCGGCGGGGCTGGCCGGGCCGATGCTGGGCGTGGTGCTGGTGCCGGGGCTGCTCTCCGCGGGGGTCGGCGCGCTGATCTTCACGGGGCTGGGCTCCTGGACGGGGCTGGGGACCTACTCCCTGCAGCTGGGCGAGGTGCCGCGGGCGGCGGACCCGGACGTCGCGGGGTTCGGGTGGGCGCTGGTCCTCGGCGTCGCCGCGGCCTTCGCGGGGGTCGGCATCCGGCGGTTGGCGCTGGCCCTCCAAAAACGGGTGGAGCGGCGGACCGCGGCGGCCACGGCGGTGCTGGGGCTGGCCGTCGGCGCGCTCGCGCTGGTGTACGCCCAGACGTCGGGGAGGGAAGGCTCCGAGGTGCTGTACTCGGGCGAGCACGCGCTGGGCGGTCTCCTGTCGGGGAGCGCGGCGTACTCGGTGGGGGCGCTGCTGCTGCTGATCGTCTGCAAGTCGCTGGCCTACTGCGCCTCGTTGAGCTGCTTCCGGGGCGGTCCCGTCTTCCCCGCGATGTTCGTGGGCGCGGTGGGCGGCATCGCCCTGTCCCACCTGCCGGGACTGCACCTGACCGCCGGTTTCGCCATGGGCGTCGGCGCGATGTGCGTGGCGATGCTGCGGCTGCCGATGACCTCGGTGCTCCTGGCGACGCTCCTGCTCGGGAGGGAGGGGCTCACCGTGATGCCCCTGGTGATCGTGGCGGTGGTGGTGGCGTACGTGGTCACTCTTCGGCTGACGCCCGTCCCGGTGGACACGGGCGGCCCGGAAGCGGTGTGATCGTCCCCGTGGGTTTTCTCCCCGGCCCCTGCTCCCGCTTCGCGAAAGGACCCTTCTCATGACCGAGATCGTCCATGTCACCGCCCCCGAGCTGGTCACCTACGCCGACGAGTTGGCCGGTCTGCTGGTCGAGACCGTCGAGGAGGGGTCCTCGGTGGGGTTCCTGGCGCCGTTGGGCCGGGAGGCGGCCGCGGTCTGGTGGCGGGAGCGGGCCGCAGCCGTGGAGGCCGGCAGCATCGACATCTGGATCGCGCGGGACGGCGGCCGGGTCTCCGGGACCATCGCCCTGGTGCGGGCGCCGCTGCCCAACGCCCGGCACCGCGCGGAGGTCGCCAAGCTGATGGTCCGGCCCTCCGCCCGCGGCCGGGGCCTCGGCGGGGCGCTGCTGGCCGCCGTCGAGGCGTACGCGGCGGCCGAGGGCATCACGCTGCTGATCCTGGACACCGAGAGCGGCAGTCTGGCCGAGCAGGTCTACTGCAAGGCTGGGTGGACGGAGGTGGGCAGCGTTCCGGGATACGCGGCGGATCCGGCGGGCAGCCTGAAGCCGACCACTTTCTACTACAAGGAGCTCGCCGCTCCGTGAGCGGCGGACGGCGCCATCCGCACCACACGCGATGACCAGGGAGAGTTTCATGACGCTGCACGACATTCCGCTGCGCACCCTCGCGGGCGAGCCGACCACGCTGGGCGCGTACGGCGGCCGGACCGTCCTGGTGGTCAACGTGGCCTCCCGGTGCGGGCTCACCCCGCAGTACGAGGGCCTGGAGCGGCTGCAGCGGACGTACGGGGACCGGGGCCTGACGGTGCTCGGCGTGCCGTGCAACCAGTTCGCCGGCCAGGAGCCGGGGAGCGCGGAGGAGATCCGGACGTTCTGCTCGACGACGTACGGGGTCACCTTCCCGCTGCTGGAGAAGACCGACGTCAACGGCGAGGGGCGGCATCCGCTGTACGCGGAGCTGACGAAGCTGGCGGACGCGGACGGGGAGGCCGGGGACGTCCAGTGGAACTTCGAGAAGTTCGTGGTCTCGCCGGCCGGTGAGCCGGTGGCCCGGTTCCGGCCGGGCGCGGAGCCGGAGTCCGCCGCGGTGGTCGCGGCGATCGAGGCGCAGCTGCCGGGCTGAGGCACGGGGGCGGCCGGGGACCACGAGGTCCCCGGCCGCCCTTCCGTCTCCGCCGGCGCGGTCGTTCCGCCGCTCCGCTAGCGGATCGGCATGCCGGAGAGCGTGCGGGCGATCACCAGGCGCTGGATCTCGCTGGTGCCCTCGAAGATGGTGTAGATCGCCGCGTCGCGGTGCATGCGCTCGACGGGGTACTCGCGGGTGAAGCCGTTGCCGCCGAGGATCTGGATGGCCTGCGCGGTGACGTCCCGGGCGGTCTCGCTCGCGTACAGCTTGGACATGGAGCCCTCGGCCGAGGTGAACGGCTTCCCGGTGGTGGCCATCCAGGAGGCGCGCCAGACCAGCAGCCGGGCCGCGTCGACGCGGGTGCGCATGTCGGCGAGCTGGAAGGCGATGCCCTGGTTGTCGATGATGGGGCGGCCGAACTGGCTGCGGGTCTTCGCGTAGTCGAGGGCGACCTCGTAGGCGGCGCGGGCGGTGCCCACGGCCATCGCGCCGACCGCCGGGCGGGACGCCTCGAAGGTGGCCATCGCCGCGTTCTTGACGCGCTCGCCGCCGGTCCTCGCGCGCTCGCGGGCCCGCGCGAGGCGCTCGTCGAGCTTCTCCTTGCCGCCGAGGAGGCAGTGGCCGGGGACGCGGACGTCCTCCAGGACCACCTCGGCGGTGTGGGAGGCGCGGATGCCGTGCTTCTTGAACTTCTGCCCCTGGGAGAGGCCGGGGGTGTTCGGCGGCACGATGAAGGAGGCGTGACCCTTGGAGCCGATCTCGGGGTCGACGACGGCGACGACGACGTGGACGTTGGCTATGCCGCCGTTGGTGGCCCAGGTCTTGGTGCCGTTGAGGACCCACTCGTCCTTGGCCTCGTCGTAGACGGCGCGGGTGCGCATCGAGGCGACGTCGGAGCCGGCGTCGGGCTCGGAGGAGCAGAAGGCGGCGACCTTCACGTCGTCGGCGTCGCCGTACATCTGCGGGATCCAGGTGCCGATCTGCTCCTCGGTGCCGTTGGCGAGGACGCCGACGGCCGCCAGGCCCGTGCCGACGATCGACAGGGCGATGCCCGCGTCGCCCCAGAACAGCTCCTCCATGGCGACGGGGATGCCGAGCCCGGTGGGGTCGAAGAACTGCTGGGCGTAGAAGTCGAGGGAGTAGATGCCGACCTTGGCCGCTTCCTGGATGACGGGCCAGGGCGTTTCCTCACGCTCGTCCCACTCGGAGGCGGCGGGGCGGATGACGTCCGCCGCGAAGCCGTGGAGCCACTCCTTGACCTGCTTCTGGTCGTCGTTGAGTTCAAGCGTGAACTCGGCCATGTTTCCCCTCCAGGCACTGCTGCGGAAAAGCACACGTTACTTGCGGTAACCACAGTCTGTTACCGGCAAGTAGCCACTGTCAACCGCCCCGGAGCCGATCCGACGCCGTCAGCGCGGGGTGTTACGTTGCGCGGGGGTGCAGGAGCGATGCGACGCATCGCGTGGCCAGGGGTGGGAGAGACGACATGGAGACCGCACGAAGCGCCGAGCGGCAGCGGACCGCGGCCGAGAGCCGTCGGCGCGAGTTGCTGGAAGCGGCGGACCGGGTGGTGCTCAGGGACGGACCGCACGCCTCGATGAACGCCATCGCCGCCGAGGCCGGGATCACCAAGCCCATCCTCTACCGCCACTTCGGGGACAAGGGCGGGCTCTACCGCGCGCTGGCCACCCGCCACACCGACGCACTGCTCAGCGCCCTGCGGGCCGCCCTGGACGCGCCCGCCGACCGGCGCCGCCGGGTGGAGTCCACGCTGGAGACCTATCTCGCCGCGATCGAGGCCCGCCCCCAGGTCTACCGCTTCCTGATGCACCCCGCCGACGGGGCGGCCGACGCCTCCCCCGCCGACGCCTCCTCCGCCGAGCAGGGCTTCGACGTCGGCCGGCACTCCGCCCCGCTGCTGCGCCGCCTCGGCGAGGAGCTGGGCCGGGTGATCGCCGAACGGGTGGACCTGGGCCCCGACAGCGAGCGGACCGCCCGCATCTGGGGCCACGGGATCGTCGGCATGATGCACGCGGCGGGCGACTGGTGGCTCGGCGACCGGCCCTGCTCCCGCGAACAGCTGGTCCGGGCCCTGGCCGATCTGCTGTGGGGCAGGCTCGCGGAGGCGGGCGACCTCCGGGGCGGCCCCGGTTTCTGAGCGGAGCGGAGGTGCGGACGGCCCCCGCCGCCCGGACCGGGACTCAGCCGCTTTGCGCCCAGGGGGCCCGGCGCACCGCCCGCAGCGCCCTGGAGCGCCGCAGCCCGGTCAGCCGGTCGGTGTAGACGGCGCCCGCCAGGTGGTCGCACTCGTGCTGGAGGCACCGGGCGAACCACCCCGTCCCGGCGATCCGGACCGGCTCGCCGGTCATCGTCAGACCCTCGACGACCGCGTGGTCGAAGCGTTCCGTGCCCGCTTCCAGGCCCGGAAGTGACAGACAGCCCTCCGGTCCGCGTACGGTGAGTCCGTCCGCCTCGACCAGTTCGGGATTGACGACGTGTCCCAGATGGCGGACATCGTCGTCGTCCGGACAGTCGTAGACGAACACCTTGAGCGGGACGCCGATCTGGTTGGCGGCGAGCCCGACACCCCGTGCGGCGTACATCGTGGCGAACATGTCCTCGACCAGCCGGGCCAGCGACGGGCCGAAGTCCGTGACGTCCTCGCAGGCGCGATGGAGCAACGGGTCGCCGAACAGACTCATCTCACGGACGAGTCCGGAACTGCCGGGGATCGGGCGGTTTCGCATGGCGGCAAGCGTACGTTCCGCCGGGACCGGGGCGTTCCCCCGGTGCCGCGGTGCGGCCGTGGCGCGGGACATCGATAGGCTGGGCGCGGACCGATGCAAGGAGGATCTAGGACGATGGCAGGCAACACGGAGCCGTTGTCGCCGCGGGCCAAACTGGCCGTGACGGCGGGCAAGGCCGCGGCGGCGGTGTCACGCGCCGCGGGGCGGGGCAGCGGATCGGTGATCGGCGGCCGGGTGGCGCTCAAGCTCGACCCCGACCTGCTGGGGCGGCTGGCGCAGCACCTGGACGTGATCCTCGTGTCGGCGACGAACGGCAAGACGACCACCACCCGGCTGATCGCCGAGGCGCTGCGGGCCGCCGGGCCCGTCGTGTCGAACGCGCTCGGCGCGAACATGCCCGCGGGCATCACCTCGGCGCTGGCCGGCGGCTCGGACGCGAAGTTCGGCGTGATCGAGGTCGACGAGAAGTACCTGGCCGGCGTCGCCCGCGACACCACGCCCAAGGCGATCGCCCTGCTCAACCTCTCGCGCGACCAGCTGGACCGCGCGGCGGAGACCCGGATGATGGCCGAGCACTGGCGCGAGGGCCTGTCCGGCTCGAAGGCCGTGGTCATCGCCAACGCGGACGACCCGCTGGTCGTCTGGGCGGCTTCCTCCTCGTCCAACGTGGTGTGGGTGGCGGCCGGTCAGGCGTGGAAGGACGACGCCTGGTCCTGCCCGTCCTGCGGCGGTGTGATGCAGCGTCCGGGCGACGACTGGTTCTGCGGGCAGTGCGGCTTCCGCCGCCCCGCCCCGAGCTGGGCGCTGAACGGCGACTACGTCCTGGACCCGCACGGTTCGGCATGGCCGATCCACCTCCAGTTGCCGGGCCGGGCGAACAAGGCGAACGCCGCGACGTCGGCCGCCGTGGCCGCCGTCTTCGGAGTGCCCCCGCAGGTCGCCCTGGAGCGCATGTACCAGGTGCAGGCGGTGGCCGGGCGCTACGACGTGGTCACCTTCCAGAACCGCGAGCTGCGCCTGCTGCTGGCGAAGAACCCGGCCGGCTGGCTGGAGACGTTCTCCCTGATCGACCCGCCGCCCACGCCGGTGATCCTCTCGGTCAACGCCCGCGGCGCGGACGGCACCGACACCTCCTGGCTGTGGGACGTGGACTACACCCAGCTGGCGGGCCACCCGATCTTCGTGCTCGGCGACCGGAAGCTGGACCTCGCGGTCCGCCTCGAAGTGGCCGGTCTCGACTTCCGGGTCTGCGAGACGCTCGACGAGGCCGTGCAGTACGCCCCGCCCGGCCGCATCGAGGTCATCGCCAACTACACCGCCTTCCAGGATCTGCGCCGTCGTGTCGGCAACTGACCCCGGCCCCGGCCACCTCCGGAGAGGACGAAGCATGAGCAACAACGGTCTGCGTCTGGTCTGGGTCTACCCCGACCTGCTCAGCACCTACGGCGACCAGGGCAACGCGCTGGTCGTGGAGCGGCGGGCCCGGCAGCGCGGTCTGGACGTGCAGCGCGTGGACGTGCGCAGCGACCAGCCGGTGCCGACGTCCGGCGACATCTACCTGATCGGCGGCGGCGAGGACCGGCCCCAGCGCCTCGCGGCCGAGCGGCTCCGCCGGGACGGCGGGCTCAGCCGGGCCGCCTCCAACGGCGCGATCATCTTCTCGGTCTGCGCGGGTTACCAGATCCTGGGCCACGAGTTCATCAACGACCTCGGTGAGCGCGAGCAGGGCCTCGGTCTGCTCGACGTGGTCTCCACCCGCGGCGAGGGCGCGCGGTGCGTCGGCGACGTCCTGGCGGACATCGACCCCCACCTCGGGCTGGAGCCGCTGACCGGGTTCGAGAACCACCAGGGCGTCACCCACCTGGGGCCGACGGCGCGGCCGTTCGCCCGGGTGCGGTTCGGCCGGGGCAACGGCACCGGGGACGGTACGGAGGGCGCGTACAACGACACGGTCTTCGGGACGTACATGCACGGTCCGGTGCTGGCGCGCAACCCGCAGATCGCGGACCTGCTGCTGAAGCTGGCCCTCGACGTGAACGCGCTGCCGCCCACCGACGACCGCTGGTACGAGGCACTGCGCGCGGAGCGGATCGCGGCTGCCACACAGCCCGCCTGATGAGGCGTTTTCCGCTCGCCTGAGCGGTGTCCGCCTGAGGTGTTCCCCGCTCGATCGAGCGGAGTCCAGCAGGCGGACGGCCGGTTCGGTCCCGTCATCCTGCGCCGGTAGGGTGGCGGGGATCCAACCGGACGACGTGGTCCGGTCGTCGACTAAACGTTGCAAAGGTTCTCGGGCCATGCGCATTGGTGTACTCACCTCCGGCGGCGACTGCCCCGGCCTCAACGCCGTCATCCGTTCCGTGGTCCATCGCGCGGTGGTGGACCACGGCGACGAGGTCATCGGATTCCACGACGGCTGGAAGGGCCTGCTGGAGTGCGACTACCGCAAGCTCGACCTCGACGCGGTGGGCGGCATCCTGGCCCGCGGCGGCACGATCCTCGGCTCCTCCCGGGTGCAGCCCGCGCATCTGCGCGACGGGGTCGAGCGCGCCCGGGGCCATGTCGCGGACCTCGGTCTCGACGCCGTCATCCCGATCGGCGGCGAGGGCACCCTCAAGGCGGCCCACCTCCTGTCCGAGGCCGGGCTCCCGATCGTCGGGGTTCCCAAGACCATCGACAACGACATCGCCTCCACCGACGTCACCTTCGGCTTCGACACCGCCGTCGGCGTCGCCACCGAGGCGCTGGACCGTCTGAAGACCACCGCCGAATCGCACCAGCGGGTGCTGATCGTCGAGGTCATGGGCCGTCACACCGGTTGGATCGCGCTGCACTCCGGGATGGCCGCCGGGGCCCACGCCATCGTGGTGCCCGAGCGCCCCTTCGACATCGACGAGCTGACCGAGCTGGTCGGCAAGCGCTTCTCGGCGGGCAAGAAGTTCGCCATCGTGGTGGTCGCCGAGGGCGCCAAGCCCCGCGAAGGCTCCATGCAGTTCGAGCAGGGCGTCAAGGACGTCTACGGCCACGAGCGGTTCGCCGGCGTGGCGACCCAGCTCTCCGGTGAGCTGGAGCAGCGGCTCGGCAAGGAGGCCCGGCCGGTCATACTCGGCCACGTCCAGCGCGGCGGCACGCCGACCGCGTACGACCGGGTCCTGGCGACCCGGTTCGGCTGGCACGCGGTGGAGGCGGCGCACCGGAGCGAATTCGGGATGCTGACCGCGCTGCGCGGCACCGACATCGTGATGGTCCCGCTGGCGGAGGCGGTCGAGACGCTGAAGACGGTCCCGGCCGAGCGGTACGCCGAGGCGGAGTGCGTGCTCTAGGGACACGTCGTTCCAGAACTGCCCCCGGCCGCGACCGCGGCCGGGGGCAGTTCTACTCTGGACCGGACAACCGGCACGAAACGGGGACACGTCCCCATCGGGAGCGAACTGATGGATCACAGCGGGCACGGCATGAACATGGATCTGCCGCCGTTCACGCTGGGACGGGGGCTGGAGCTCTCCGTGGAGCCGTTCTTCCTGACCGGCTGCGTCCTGGCGCTCGCCCTGTACGGGTACGGCGTGGTGCGGCTGCGTCGGCGCGGGGACGGCTGGCCGGTGAACCGGATCGTGTTCTTCGCCGTGGGCGTGCTGAGCATCGCGCTGGTGATGTGCACCAAGCTCAACGACTACGGCATGGTCATGTTCAGCGTGCACATGGTGCAGCACATGGTGATCAGCATGCTGTCGCCGATCCTGCTGCTGCTGGGCGCCCCGGTGACGCTGGCGCTGCGCGCGCTGCCGCCCGCCGACCGGGGGCGGACCGGGCCGCGCGAGCTGCTGCTGAAGCTGCTGCACAGCCGGTACATGAAGATCATCACGCATCCGGTGTTCACGATCCCGCTGTTCATCGCGAGCCTGTACGCGCTGTACTTCACCCCGATCTTCGACTTCCTGATGGGCTCCAAGCCGGGCCACCTCGGGATGATGGTGCACTTCCTCGCGGTCGGCCTGGTCTTCTTCTGGCCGATCATGGGCGTGGACCCGGGACCGCACCGCCCCGGCTACCTGATGCGGATGCTGGAGCTGTTCGCCGGGATGCCGTTCCACGCGTTCTTCGGGATCGCGCTGATGATGGCGTCGACGCCGATGGTGGAGACGTACCGGAACCCGCCCGCCTCGCTGGGCATCGACGCCCTGAGCGACCAGAACTGGGCGGGCGGCATCGCCTGGGCGTTCAGCGAGATCCCCTCCGTGCTGGTGCTGATCGCGCTGGTCTACCAGTGGTACAACTCCGAGCAGCGCGTCGCCCGGCGCACGGACCGGGCCGCCGACCGCGACGGCGACAAGGAGCTGGAGGCGTACAACGCCTATCTCGCTTCTTTGCAGACGCGCGGCCGGTAGCGCGCGGGGCGCGTCCGGGGCGACCATGGTGGGAACGGCCGCGCGGCCGACGAGGAGCGTGCGCGCATGTCCGGATCGACGAAGACCATGGGATACCTGACCGTCGGGACGCTGGTCGCGGTGACCGCGTACACGGTGGCGCTGGGAAGCAGCGGCTGGCTCTGGTTCGGCTGGGTGGTGCTGGGACTGTGCGCCCTCGGCATGCTGGCCACCCAGGACACCTGAGCGGCTGAGCGCCGCGGACGGGGTGGCCAGGCCTGACGGGCCCCGTGGCGGGTACGAGCCGGAGAACCGGTTCATCCCGGTCGCACGGTGGCGCAGGGGGCCTACGCTGTGATCCCCCGACACCGCCGTGTCGGGGTGGGCAAGCGGTCCCGAGTCGGCCCGGCAGAGCGAGGTGCGCCCTCAAGGTGTTCTATTACGTCCTGAAACACGTCGTTCTGGGGCCTGTGCTGCGGCTGCTGTTCCGGCCCCGCATCGAGGGTCTGGAGAACATCCCGGAGGACGGCGCGGCGATCGTCGCGGGCAACCACCTCTCCTTCTCCGACCATTTCCTGATGCCGGCGATCCTCAAGCGCCGCATCACCTTCCTGGCGAAGGCCGAGTACTTCACGGGCCCCGGGATCAAGGGCCGGCTCACCGCCGCCTTCTTCCGCAGCGCGGGCCAGATCCCGGTGGACCGGTCCGGGAAGGACGCGGGGCAGGCGGCCATCCGCGAGGGGCTCGGGGTGCTGGGCAGGGGTGAGCTGCTGGGGATCTACCCGGAGGGCACCCGCTCGCACGACGGACGGCTCTACAAGGGCAAGGTCGGGGTCGCGGTGATGGCGATCACCGCGGGCGTGCCGGTGGTCCCCTGCGCCATGGTCGGCACCTTCGAGATCCAGCCGCCCGGCCAGGTCGTGCCGAAGATCAAACGGGTCGCGATCCGGTTCGGCGAGCCGTTGGACTTCTCCCGGTATGCGGGCATGGAGAACCAGAAGGCCGCGATCCGGGCCGTGACGGACGAGATCATGTACGCGATCCTCGAACTCTCCGGTCAGGAGTACGTGGACGAGTACGCGGCCAAGGTGAAGGCGGCCGAGCAGGACGCCGTCCCACCGAGGAAGTTCCCGAAGCTGCGACGCTGAGCGCGGATACGCCACCGGCAGAGCGGCCTCGCCCGAGCGGGCGCCCTCCCCCTAGCGTCGCCTCCATGAGCAGAGGACACGCATGGGTGCTGGGAGCGACGGGCCAGATCGGGCGGGCCGCGGTGCGGGCGCTGGCCGCGGACGGCTGGGAGGTCACCGCGGCCTCGCGCGGCGGGGGCCGGGACGGGACGTGGGACGCCGGGGTGCGCGCGGTGGCGCTCGACCGGGACGAGGAGGGGGCGCTGGAGAAGGCGCTGGGCGAGGGCTGTGACGTCCTGGTCGACATGGTGGCGTTCGACGGGGCGCACGCCCGGCAGCTGGCGGGGCTGGCCGGCCGGATCGGGTCCGCCGTGGTGATCTCCAGCGGCGCGGTGTACGAGGACGGGCGGGGCCGCAGCTTCGACACCCAGGACGAGGCGGACGGCTTCCCCCGCTTCCCGGTGCCGTTGCCGGAGACGCAGGCCACGGTGGCGCCGGGTGAGACCACGTACGGGACGCGCAAGGTCCTGCTGGAGCGGGAGCTGCTGGCGGCCGGCGACGCTCTGCCGGTGACGCTGCTGCGGGCGGGCGCGGTCCACGGCCCGTACTGCCGTACCCCGCGCGAGCTGTACTTCGTGAAGCGGCTGCTGGACGGGCGGCGGCGACGGGTGCTCGCGTACGGCGGCGGGAGCCGCTTCCACCCGGTCCACGCGTCCAACGCGGCGGAGCTGATCCGGCTGGCAGCCGGGAAGCCGGAATCGCGGGTGCTGAACGCGGCGGACCCCCAGGCCCCCGCGGTCGCGGAGATCGCGTCGGCGATCGACGACGTGCTGGGGCGGGAGACGGAGACGGTGCTGATCGAGGGCCCTCCCCCGGAGGGGCATGTCGGGGTGACACCGTGGAGCGGTGCCCATCCCGTGGTCTACGACATGACGGCGGCCGGGGAACAGCTCGGGTACCGCCCGGTGACCGGGTACGCGGAGTCGCTGCCGGAGACGGTCGAGTGGCTTGCCGGACAGCTGGCGGAGCGCGACTGGCGGGAGGCGTTCCCGAAGATGCTCGCCAACTACGGCGCATGGCTCTTCGACTACGCGGCGGAGGACGCGTGGCTGGAGGCGCACGACCGGGGGCGGCGCTGAGCGGCCCCCGGTCGTGCGCCTTCCGCGGGGTCTACGGCTTCGGCGTGGCGTGCGGGGTGCACGTCACGTCGTGCCGGCCGGTCTCCCCGGTGAGCAGGTAGGCGTCCACCCGCTCGTTGACGCAGGGGTTGACCAGCCCGGTGACGCCGTGGGATCCGGCGTCCTTCTCGGTGATGAGCCGGGAGCCCTTGAACCGCTTGTGCAGCTCGACCGCGCCCGCGTAGGGGGTGGCGGCGTCGCGGGTGGACTGCACGATGAGGACCGGCGGCAGGCCCTTGCGGGTCTTCACCTCCAGCGGGGTGTGCTGCTTGGACGGCCAGGTGGCGCAGGGCAGGTTCATCCAGGCGTTGGCCCACGTCATGAACGGGTACTTCTCGTGCAGCCGGGTGTTGTCCCGGTCCCAGGTGCGCCAGTCGGTGGGCCACGGGGCGTCGGCGCACTCGACGGCGCTGTAGACCGCGTTGCCGTTCTCGGCGGCGGCGTTGCCCGCGATGTCGCTCATGTCGGGGGCGGCGGCGTCGGTCAACGCCTGGGTGTCACCGGCCCGGTAGGCGCTCCAGGTCTTGGCCGTGGGGGCCCAGGCCGAGTCGTAGTACGGCGCGCTCTGGAAGAAGCCGATGAGCTCGGCGGGTCCGACGACGCCCCCGATGGGCTTCTTCTTGGCGGCGGCCCGCAGCTCCAGCCACGCCTGCTCGACCTTCTGCGGGGTGTCGCCGATGCCGTAGACGGCGTCGTGCTTCGCGACCCACGCCTTCCAGTCGTCCCAGCGCGTCTGGAAGGCGATGTCCTGGTTCAGGTTCGCCCGGTACCAGATGTTCTTCCGCGACGGGTCGACCACGCTGTCGACGACCATGCGCCGCACGTGGTCCGGGAAGAGCGTGCCGTAGACGGCGCCCAGGTAGGTGCCGTAGGAGACGCCGAGGAAGTTGAGCTTCTCCTCCCCGAGCGCGGCCCGGATGACGTCCAGGTCGCGTGCCGTGTTCGGCGTGGTCATGTGCGGCAGCATCGCGCCGCTGCGCTCGCCGCACCCCTCGGCGTACTCGCGGGCCAGCTTGCGCTGGGCTCGCTTGTCGGCCTCGTCGTCGGGGACCGGATCGGCCTTGGGGGCCTTGACGAACTCCTGCGGGTCCACGCAGGAGATCGGGGCCGAGCGGCCGACGCCGCGCGGGTCGAAGCCGACGAAGTCGTAGGCCTTCGCGGTCTTCGTCCAGAGCGGGTTCTTGTTGGTGATCCGGGTGGGAAAGCGCATGCCCGAGCCGCCGGGGCCGCCCGGGTTGTAGAGCAGCGCGCCCTGGCGTTCGCGCTCCGTGCCGGTGCTGACGTGCCGGTCGACGGCGAGCTTGATCTTCTTGCCGTACGGCTTGGCATAGTCGAGCGGCACGGTCACCCAGCCGCACTGGATGGGGGCGGCCAGCCCCCAGTCCGCCGGGCAGTCCTTCCAGTCGATCCCGGTCCGCGCCGCGCGGTGCGCCGCGACCGCGACCCCGCGCGCCTCCGCGTCGCCCCGCCCGTGACGGCGGCCGTCGGCGCTCGCGGCGGGTGCGGCCATCGCCCCCGCTATGAGCGTGCCCGCGACGAGAGCCCCGGCCGAGCCGAGCACCGTGGTACGTCTCACGTGGAACCTCCCCCTTCATCCGATCCGTCGCCGAGGGACGGCGAGGTCATCGGTACGTAGCGGGGATCCTCGCGCCTGAGGGGCGCCCGGGGCCAGGGCGTACACGTGTTTCTTTACCGAACCCATAACCGGTGAAGGGCGTTCGCTGAGCGGACTCAGCCGCCGGAGCCCTCCTTCAGCCCGTCCAGCAGCTCGCGCATCGCCTCGTCCAGGATTCCGCGCAGCAGGCGGGCGTCGGGGGCCAGGGCGGTCACCAGGACGGCGGGGCCGGCCAGCGGGGTGAGGGCGGCGGTGGGGCCGAGGAGGCGCGCCGGGGGCGGGGCCTCCTCGAAGGCCGGGTCGGCGAGGAGGAGTTGGCCGGCCGCCCGGTGGCCGGCGAGGACGGCGGGGCCGTTCCAGCCGGCGGACGCGCCGGGGCCGTACGCCAGTTGCTGGTCGAGGAGGGGGCGGCCCGCGCGGCGGACGGTGAGGCGGGTGGTGAGCGCGCCGGCGGGTTCGTCGTGGCGGCCGAGGATCTGCTCCTCGCGCAGCAGCAGGCGTGCGGTGGGGGCGAGTTCGACCCGGGTGGTCTGGCGCAGGTCGCTGCCCCGGGCGGAGACGAGTTGTTCGGGCAGCCAGTGCAGGACGGCCCCCTCCCCCACGCTCAGGTCCACCGTGTACGTGGAGGGCCCCGTGTCCGCCCGGGGCCCGGGGAGGGCGATGGTGGCCGCCGCCGCGTCGACGGTGAGGCGTGCGCCGTCCGCGATCTCGGCCCCGATCGCCAGCCGGTCGCCGTTGAGCGGGGCGCTCATGGCGCCGACGACGGTGACCCGGGCGTACGCGGACCGCGGGGCGCGGGTGCGGCGCAGGGCGAGCGGGCCGTCGCTCACCAGGACGGGCAGGGCGCTCCCGCCCCGTCCGTCCGGCTCGGCGCGGAGCCGGGCCCGCGCGTGGACGCTCACGCGGTCCAGGCGGCGAGCTGTGCCCGCACCCAGTCGGCGACCGGCCCGACGCCCTCGGCCGAGGTCAACGAGGTGAAGGCGACGGGGAGGTGGCCGCGCTGCTTCTCGGCGTCCAGGGCCATCCGTTCCAGGTCGGAGCCGACGTGGGGGGCGAGGTCGGTCTTGTTGACGACCAGGAGGTCGGCGGTGGTGACGCCGGGGCCGCCCTTGCGGGGGATGTCGTCGCCGCCCGCGACGTCGATGACGAAGATCTGGGCGTCGACCAGGCCTTTGGAGAAGGTGGCGGTGAGGTTGTCGCCGCCGGACTCGAGGAGGATCAGGTCGAGCGGCCCGACCGCCTCCTCCAGGTCCTCGACGGCTTCGAGGTTGGCGGAGATGTCGTCGCGGATCGCGGTGTGCGGGCAGGCTCCGGTCTCGACGGCCCGGATGCGCTCGGGCGGCAGGACCGCTTGGCGGAGCAGGAAGTCGGCGTCCTCGCGGGTGTAGATGTCGTTGGTCACGACGGCGATCGAGAGCCGGTCGCGCAGCTCCCGGCAGAGGGCGGCGACGGTGGCGGTCTTGCCGGAGCCGACCGGACCGCCGAGCCCGATGCGCAACGCGCGGCGGGCGCCGTCGGGGCGGGTGGCGTCGGCGCTGACGGCGGCGGGGCCGCCGTGGGTGTGACCGAGGTGCATGGGGACTCCGGTGGTGTTCGAAGGGCGTGGGTCGTGAAGGCGGTCGCGGGAGACCGCCGCTACGAGGCGAAGAGGCGGACCGGCCAGGCGGCGTGCGCCTCGGCGGTGATGTCGAGGAGCGGGGCCGAGGCGGCGGGCAGGGCGTCGACGCCCTGCCGGGCGGCCTCGGCGGCCTGCGCGGCGACCCGGTCCACCTCGGGGGCGAGCCGGGCCAGTACGGCGGTGGCGTGGAAGGGGTCGAGCGAGAGGAGGCGGACGACGGCGGTGGCGGGACCGCTCACGGTGTCGTACGCGGTCCAGTGGGCGGCGTCCTCGGGGTCCAGGCCCGCCGACCGCGCGGTGAGTCCGAGGACGACGGGCTGGTGGGCGCCGTGCGGCCGGGCCCGGGCGAGCGCGTCCAGTTCGGGGCTCGGCCAGGTGGCGCGGGCGGCCCGCATCATCTGGCGGCCCAGCTTGCGGGCGGTGGCCCGCAGGGCGGGCGAGGGGGTACGGGCGTCGGCCGCTTCGTCGAGGACGAGCGGGTCGATACCGTGGGCCGCCGCCGCGGCGAGCGCGGCGGCGGTGAGGCCCGCGGTGTGCAGGCGGCCCCGGCAGAAGTCGGCGAGGGAGTCGGCGTCGTGGACGCGGCCCTCGGCGACGGCCGGTTCGGCGCCGCCGGAGTGGGCGTGGCCCCCGGCGGGGAACCGGCCGTCGGAGAGGACGAGGAGTGCGGCGCGGGACACGGTGCGGGCCTCTCAGAAGAGGAAGTAGCGCTGGGCCATGGGCAGTTCCGCCACCGGCGCGGGCTCGACCGGGTCGCCGTCGATGGTGACGGCGAAACTGTCGGGGTCGACCTCGACGCGGGGCACGGCGTCGTTCTCCCGCATGTCCGCCTTGGTGACCCCCCGGGTGCTGGTGATCGGCACGAACCGCTTGTCCAGGGCGAGCCGTTCGGGCAGTCCGTCCTCGATCGCGGCGGCGGAGACGAAGGTGAACGAGCTGTGGGCCGCCGCCCGGCCCAGCGCGCCGAACATCGGCCGGGGCAGGACCGGCTGGGGTGTCGGGATGGAGGCGTTGGCGTCGCCCATCTGCGCGTACGCGATCTGGCCGCCCTTGATGACGGTCTGCGGCTTGACGCCGAAGAACGCCGGTTCCCAGAGCACGAGGTCGGCGAGCTTGCCGGTCTCCACGGAACCGATCTCACCGCCCATCCCCTGGGCGATCGCCGGGTTGATGGTGTATTTGGCGACATAGCGACGGACCCGGTGGTTGTCGGCCCGGCCGTCGCCGGGCAGCGCTCCGCGCCGCTTCTTCATCACGTGGGCGGTCTGCCAGGTCCGCAGGATCACCTCTCCGATGCGCCCCATGGCCTGGGAGTCGGAGGAGATGATCGAGATGGCTCCGAGGTCGTGCAGGATGTCCTCGGCCGCGATGGTGGAGGGCCGGATCCGGGATTCGGCGAACGCCAGGTCCTCGGGGACGGCGGGGTTGAGGTGGTGGCAGACCATCAGCATGTCGAGGTGTTCCTCGACGGTGTTGACGGTGTGCGGCCGGGTGGGGTTGGTCGAGCTGGGCAGGACGTAGGGCTCGGAGACCACGGTGATGATGTCGGGCGCGTGCCCGCCGCCCGCGCCCTCGGTGTGGTACGCGTGGATCGTGCGTCCGGCGACGGCGGCGAGGGTGTCGGCGACGAACCCGGCCTCGTTGAGGGTGTCCGTGTGGATGGCGAGCTGCGCGCCCGTCCGCTCGCAGACGGTGAGGCAGGCGTCGATGACGGCGGGCGTGGCGCCCCAGTCCTCGTGGATCTTGAATCCCAGTGCGCCGCCGCGCAGTTGGGAGTACATGGCGTCGTGGGACATCGTGTTGCCCTTGCCGAGCAGCCCGATGTTGACGGGGAGGGCGTCCAGCGCCTCGAACATGCGGGCGAGGTGCCAGGGGCCGGGGGTGACAGTGGTGGCCTTGCTGCCCTCGGCGGGCCCGGTGCCGCCCCCGACGAGGGTGGTGATGCCGGCGGCGAGCGCCTCGTCGACGAGGGTGGGGGAGATGAAGTGGACGTGGGCGTCGACCCCTCCGGCCGTGAGCAGTTTGCCGTTGCCGGCGATGATCTCGGTCTCGGGCCCGATCACCAGGTCGGGGTGGACGCCGTCCATGGTGTCGGGGTTCCCGGCCTTGCCGATGCCGGTGATCCGTCCGTCCCGGATGCCGACGTCGGCCTTGACGATGCCCCAGTGGTCGATGACGACGACCCCGGTGACGACCGTGTCGGGCGCGCCCTCGGCCCGGGTGGTGCGAGCCTGGCCCATCGATTCGCGGATCACTTTGCCACCGCCGAACACCGCTTCGTCGCCCGCGTTCCCGGGGCCGCCCGAACGGTCCTCCTCGATCTCGACGAAGAGGTCGGTGTCGGCGAGCCGGACGCGGTCGCCCGTGGTGGGCCCGAACAGGTCGGCGTAGACGGCTCTGTCGAGGTCAGGCATCGAGGGCTCCTCCGGTTTCGCCGCGCAGGCCGGGGACGACGCGGCGGCCGGCGAGGGGGACGAGTTCGACGTCGACGGGGACGCCGGGTTCGAAACGGGCGGCGGTGCCGGCCGCGATGCCGAGCCGCAGACCGCGGGCGGCGGCGCGGTCGAAGCGCAGCCCGGGG
The DNA here is from genome assembly GCF_001905905.1 of Streptomyces sp. CB02366. Lineage (GTDB taxonomy): Bacteria > Actinomycetota > Actinomycetes > Streptomycetales > Streptomycetaceae > Streptomyces. The sequence goes on along the minus strand of NZ_LIVT01000007.1, from coordinate 98,969 downwards.
TTGGCCTCGGCGAAGTGGTAGTGGGAGCCGACCTGGACGGGGCGGTCGGCGGTGTTGAGGACGGTGAGGCGGGTGACGGGGCGCCCCTCGTTGAGGGGGATCTCCCCTTCTCCGTACAGGATCTCTCCGGGAATCATCGGCGCGGTCCCCGTCAGACGATCGGGTCGTGGACGGTGACGAGTTTCGTGCCGTCCGGGAAGGTGGCCTCCACCTGGACGTCGTGGAGCATCTCGGGGATGCCCTCCATGACATCGTCGCGGGTGAGCAACGTCCGTCCCGAAGCCATGAGTTCGCTGACGGTGCGGCCGTCCCGGGCGCCTTCCAGCAGGTGGGCGGTGATGAGCGCGACGGCCTCGGGGTGGTTGAGCCGCAGCCCGCGTGCGCGGCGCTTCTCGGCCACGTCGGCGGCCACATGGATGAGCAGTCGTTCCTGCTCGTGCGGGGTCAGTTGCACGCTTCCACCTCATCGTCTTCCGTCCGGCACCGGCTCCGGACGCAGCGGAAACCTACCCCCGTTCAACAATCCGTTGAAGGTGAAGTGGCCGCCCGGGCCCAGGCATTGCACGTTAGGGCGGAAGTTTTTCCGGCGTGTTAACCGGTCTTTTGCGTCTTCATGGCCATCAGCCCGCGCAGCCCTCCCTCCGGCGCCTCCGGCCGCACGTCCCCGAAGAGCGCCTCCTGCACGATGAACCCCTGCGCCGTCGCGATCATCGTGCGCGCCACATGGTCGCCCGGGACGCCGCCCGCCAGGGTTCCGGCGGCCCGGTAGGCGTCCGCCAGCTCCGCCCGGAGTCCGCGCATGGCGGCGTACCCCTCCTCCAACCGATAGCGCGCCCGAGCTGCTGCCGGAGCCCGTGGGGGCGATCGGTCAATGGCTTCCGCCGGGCGCGGGCGGTTCGCTGCTGCGCTCGGTCGGCTTCTTCGGCGGCAGCGCGGCGGCCGGCGCCGTCCTCACGCTCTCGCTCCGGTCGGCCCTCGGTCTGGCGGCCGTACTGGCCGCCCGGCGGGCGCCCGCCACCACCGGACCGGCCGGCCCCCGTCCCGTCGGCCCCGCCGGGGAGCCGGCCCTGACCGGCTGAGCCCCGGATGCCCGCCATCGCAGCCGGGCGCCCCCTGAAGGGGGCGCCCGGCTGCGGGCCGTCGCGGGGCGGCCGGGGCCGGAAGCGGGGCCGGGTCGTCAGCCGTCGCGGTCGCCGCCCCGGGGGCGGTGCTCGGCAGCGATGCCGAAACTGCGCCGTTCGCCCTGAGCAGAGCGCGCGGAAGCGATCGAGGAGACCGAACTGATCACCTGCTCCTCGGCCGCGGCCTCCTCTTCCTCAAGTCGTTGCAGCTCAGCGGCGGACACCAGCGCGACGAGCGGCTTGCCGTGCCGCGTCACGACGACGCGCTCGCCGCCGTAGACGACGCGGTTGATCAGTTCGGCTAGCTCCGCCCGGGCTTGCGTCACCGGAATCTCGTAGGCCATAGTCCCCATCATAACCTTCTGTACGTCCTGTACATTTTTTACGGACGGACGAACGGCTGATCCGCACCGGGGCCGCCACGCCCCGGTGCGCACCCAGGAGAAAGGCACCTCCATGATCCGCTCCACCGTCGGTCACGCCCCTGCGGCCCGCTACGTACTGCCGGAGTTCACCGAGCGCACCGCGACCGGCACCCGCACGCTGGACCCCTACTCCAAGCTGCTGTCCGAGCGGATCGTCTTCCTCGGAACCCCGGTGGACGACACCGCCGCCGGCGACCTCATCGCCCAGCTCATGTATCTGGAGCACGCCGATCCGGACCGGCCCGTGTCGCTCTACATCAACTCCCCGGGCGGCACCTTCGGCGCCATGGCCGCGGTCTACGACACGATGCGGTTCCTGGCCTGCGAGGTCGAGACCTTCTGCCTCGGCCAGGCGGGCTCCTACGCCGCAGCCCTGCTGGCGGCCGGATCGCCGGGCCACCGACATGCGCTGCCCGGTGCGCGGGTAGTCATCCAGCAGCCCGCGCTGGAGGAGCCGATGCGGGGCCAGCCGTCCGACCTGGAGATCCACGCGCGCGAACTGGTGCGCACCCGCGACATGTTCGCCGCCATGCTGGTCCGGCACACCGGCCGGACCCCGGAGCGGATCACCGCCGACATCGAGCGCGACACCATCCTCGACGCCCAGGCCGCCCTCGCCTACGGGCTGGTCGACCACGTCGTGGAGAACCGCTGACGTCCCCGCCCGCCCCACGCCACGAGGTGAACCGCCGATGGAGCCACCCGCGTTCCCGCCCCTGCCCGCCCTGACCCGCGCCGAGGGCGAGTTCGTCGACTGCTATCTGGCCGTGCTGGATCAGGTGGGGCGGATCAACCCGGCCCACGGCGGCGACACCTACGGCGCACTGCGCGCCGCCCAGGCCCTGGCCTCCGGGGCGGCCGCGCTGCGCGACGCGCTGGCGCTGATGCACGAGCGCGGTGAGTCGCGTCTCCACGCGGCCACTCTGGCCCGGGCCCTGCGCGTCCTGGACGGGGAGCGCCGGGCAGGACGGGTCGCGGTGCCGCCGCCCGCGAACTGAGCGGCGCCGCACGCCGGGTTCGGGGACCACGGGCGGAGCGCGGCACGGGAGCGGGACCGGTCGCGCGGTACAGAAAGGGGCGGGAGCGCCTTACGGGAGCGGACCGGTCGCCGCGCCGTACGACACGCCCGATCCGGCACCCTGTTTTCCTCGCTCGTTCGGCGTAGGAGATCACTCGTGCGAGCGACGGCTCAACTTGCGTTCCGCACACCGTCCGTACTCGAAATATGCCCTTTCGCCGCTGGTGCGCGGGTGTGCGCCGAGCCCCTCGGCGGGCGCGAAACCGGCCTGTCCACTCGAATGGATCAGCCGTGAGGAGACTCACAAATCGCCGTTTCCGCTCGGAAATCCGGCACGGAGTGCGTCAAGATCCCTGGGACGACAAGCCCCCGCCACCGCGGCGGGGCGGTCCGGGCGGACGCCGAGTCCTGCCGCCGCCCGGATGACTGGTCGACAGAAAGTGGATCGGCAGGAGTGGAGGACCCGAGCACAACGGGCCGACCGGGAGACCGGGAAGCCCTCGGGGTGAAGCCGCGACGCGGCCGGGCAACTTCGCCAGCCCGAACCCGACAGGTCATCCTTCACAGGCGGCTGACGAAGGGTTGCGCATGCCCGCGCAGGTTCATGTCCCGTCTCTGTTCGCCCGGGTCGGCACGGCCTCGGCACTCACCCTGGCCGTGACGTCCACGATGCTGGCGCCCGGCCTGGTGAGCGACGCCGAAGCGGCCACCCACTCGACGAAGGCCCTGAAGGTCGCCGCGTCGAAGAAGGGGTCCCCCTACAAGTACGGCGCGGCCGGCCCCCACCGCTTCGACTGCTCGGGGCTGACGGTCTACTCGTTCAAGAAGGCGGGGAAGAAGCTTCCCCGCACGGCACAGCAGCAATACAACAAGACCCGCCATATCGCGAAGTCGCAGCGCAAACGCGGCGACCTCGTCTTCTTCCATTCGGGGCGCAGCGTCTACCACGTGGGCATCTACGCCGGGGCCGGGAAGATCTGGCACTCCCCCAAATCGGGAGACGTGGTGCGACTGGCGAAAATCTGGTCCAAGAGCGTCTGGTACGGACGGGTCCGCTGATCCACCGGCCGGACGCTCTCTCCTTGCGGGACGCAGGAGCGCTCCCCCACGGACGTCACGGGCGGCCCCGCACCGCCGCGGGCCGCCCGGACCGCCCCCTTCCGCACCGGGGACGGCTCCTCAGCGCAGCAGCGGGCCGGTCACCAGGGCCAGTCCCAGCCCGGTGAGCGCCACTCCGCTGCCGCCCTCGATGGCGCGGGCGGTACGCGGTCGGCGCAGCCACCGGCCCAGCCGGTCCACGAGCAGGGCGACGGCCGGGAACCAGATCAGCGCCAGCACCACCACGACGGCCGCCAGAAGCAGGGTCCGGGGCAGCGGCGGCTGCCCGTGGGGCACGAACTGGGGCAGCAGGCTGAGGAAGAGGACCGGGGCCTTCGGGTTGAGCGCGTTGGTCAGGAACCCCTGACGCAGCGCGCGTCCGAACTCCCGGGGCGCGGGCCGCCGCGGGCCGTCCTCCGGCGCCTCCCGCTCCGGACCGCTCCGCCGGAGCGTCGCGTACAAGGCGCTGATCCCGAGGTGAAGCACGTACGCCCCGCCGAGCAGCTGGACGGTGCGGAAGAGGGCCGGCAGGGCCACCAGCACGGCGGCGAGTCCCGCGACCGCGAGCGCCGTGTGCACCAGCAGCCCGCCGGCGACGCCGAGCGCGGTGGCCAGGCCGGCGGCGCGGGAGGCCAGGGCGTTGCGTACGACGACGGTGAAATCGGCGCCGGGCAGGGCGACCATGCCGGCGGCGACCCCCGTGAAGGCGATCAGTTGTGCGTCCATGGGGTCCACCTTGGACCTGCGGAGCCTTTAGCGTGTACTTGCAATCTCCTGGGTCTGGCTGAAGGAACTCTTTATGTACGATCCGACGCGCCTCACCGCGCTCGTGGCGGTCGCGGAGGCCGGATCGATCACCCGGGCCGCCGCCCGCCTGGGCTACACCGCCCCCGCGCTCTCCCAGCAGCTGGCCAAGCTGGAGAGGGAGGCCGGGGCCGCCCTGCTGGTACGCCATCACCGCGGCGCCCGGCTGACGGCCGCGGGCGAACTGCTGGCGGGCCGGGCCCGGCGGGTCCTGGACGAACTGGACCAGGCGCGCCACGAGCTGGCGCGGCTGGCCGGGCTCTCGGGCGGCCGGCTGCGGGTGGGGACGTTCACGACGGCGGGCGTCCATCTGCTCCCCCCGGTCCTGAGCGCGTTCCGGCGGGCCCATCCGGAGGTCGAGCTGGCGGTCGCCGACCACGAACCGCCCGGCGGGATCTCCGCGGTGGCCGCGGGTGACGTGGACCTCGCCCTGACCCATGCCTACGAACCGGGGGGCGCCGCCCCTCCCCCGGCGGGTGTGGTCGTCGAGCCCCTGCTGGTCGAGGAGCTGGTACTGGTCACCTCGGTGGGCCACCGGCTCGCCGAGGGCGCCGGACGGCTGCCGGTCGCGGAGCTGGCGGGACGGCCGCTGATCAGCAGCGCGCCCACGCATCCGCCTCGGCGGGGGGTGGAGAACGCGCTCGCCGAGGCCGGGGCGACCCCGGCGGTGGTCTGCGAATCGCCGGGGTACGCCCTGGTGTGCGCGCTGGTCAGCGCGGGGCTCGGGGTGGCGGTGGTGCCGGAGATGGTCGCCTCGATGGCGCCGGCCCCGCTGTCGGTACGGCGGCTGGAGCCCGCGTCGTTCCGCCGGACCATCTCGGTCGTGCACCGGGGCGAGAGGTCGAGTGCCGCGGCGGCCACGCTGCTCGCGCTGTTGCGCAGTGGTTTCGGCCGCGGGGGCACGGCCCCCGCGGGCTGAGCATCAGCGGGGCGCGCCCTGGAGCGGAACGGCCCAGGGGAGGGCCAGCCAGACCGTCTTGCCCCCCTCGGCGGTCGGGGTCACCCGGAGCCGCCCGCCGCACTCCTTCGCCAGCGACCGGATGATGGCCATGCCCCGGCCGTTGTCCTGCCGTACGGCGGCGGGCAGGCGCTGGGGCCACCGGGGGTGACTGTCCGTGACACCGACGTACAGCTCCTCGTCGCGCACGAGGCGCAGGTCCACGGTGAAGGTGGGCGACTGGCCGAAGGTGTGCTGCACCGCGTTGGTGGCCAGCTCCGAGACGATCAGGCGGACGGTGTCGGCGAACTCGGCATCGTCGGGCAGGCCCCATTCGGACAAGGTCCTGGCCACATGTCTGCGGGCGGACGAGACCGAGGCCGGATCGCTCGGCAGCGTGACGGTTGCTTCCTGATGGTCTGCCATGGCGACGCCGTCCCTTTCCCGCTCCGGACGACCGACGGCCGACCGGGATGGTGCTTCGCGCCAGACTGCCATCGATGAAGCTCCCTGTAACGGCGTTCGACCAAGATATGCATATATCTGTCGCTCGAAGCGGTGAATTCGGGACCGGTGCGGTGGGGGCGGGCGGCACACTGACGTCTCCGCGGGCGGGCTCCGGCGACGGACCGGCCCTTTCCCACAGAGAAGGAGACCGCCATGCTGCACGGCCCCGCCGTCCGGCGGCGCAAGCTCGGCGAGGAGCTGCGGAGTCTGCGTCACGCCGCCGGGCTGACCAGCCGGGAGGCGGCACGGCTGCTCGGCTGGCACCAGTCGAAGGTGAGCCGCATCGAGACGGGTGCGAGCGGGGTGACGCCCTTCGACGTATCGCGGCTGCTGGACGCCTACGCGGTGCGCGACACCCGGCTGCGTTCGCTGCTGGAAGTCCTCGCGGGGTCGGCGGGGGGCGGCGGTTCGGGCTGGTGGCACGCCTACCGGGGGCTGATCCCGCCGCAGTACCGCGACTTCATCAGCCTGGAGTCGCAGGCCAGTACGGTCCGGACGCTGGAGACGTCGGTCGTGCCGGGGCTCCTCCAGACCGCCGGGTACGCGCGGGCGGTGACCCGCGCCTCGCTGGACGGTTTACCGGAGGAGCGGCTCGACTCACTGGTCGAGGTGCGGCTGACCCGGCAGCGGGTGTTGCGTACGAACCCTCCGCTGCGGTTCACCGCGGTGCTGGACGAGGCGGTGCTCCACCGCGAGGTGGGCGGGCCGGAGGTGATGCGGGACCAGGTGCGGCATCTCGCCCGGATGTCACAACTGCCGCATGTTCAACTGCAGTTGCTGCCGTTCTCGGTCGGAGGGTACGTCGGGCTCACCGGGCCTTTCGTTATCTTCTCCTTTCCGAACATTTCTGATCTGGACGTGGTTGTTCTTGACCACTTGACGAGTAGCCTCTATCTGGAGCGGAAAGAAGACCTCGACGCGTACAGTTCGGCCTTCCGCACCTTGCAGGCGCACGCGCTGTCGCCGGAACGCTCGCTGGACCTCATCACCGGGATCGGACGCAGCTAAGGGGCCGCCATGCCAGACCGTCTCGCACCGTCCGCCGCGTCACCGTCACCGCCGACGTCCGCCGTGCCGCACGCCCCGCGCTGGCGGCGCAGCAGCCGCTCGACCGGGATGAACAACTGCGTGGAGACCGCCCTGCTGGGCGGCGCGGCCCTGGCCGTGCGCGATTCCAAGGACGTGGACCGGCCGCCGCTGCGCTTCTCGGCGGCGGCCTGGAACACGTTCCTGGATGGCCTCGGCCCGCACGGAGCCGGGCCGCGGCGCTTCAGCTGACCGGAGCGTCCGCCTGCCGCGGAGCGGTGGCGACGATCGTGGCCACCGCGGCCGCGATCTGCTCCTCGGTCAGGTCGGCCCGGGCCGTGAGCCGCAGGCGGGAGACGCCGTCCGGGACCGACGGCGGGCGGAAGCAGCCCACCGCCGTCCCGGCCGCCCGGCAGTCGGCCGCCCAGCGCACCGCCGCCTCCGCCGAGGGGGCGCGAACCGCGACGACGGCCGCGTCGGGCCGGACCGCCCGCAGCCCGGCGGCGGTGAGCCGCGAGTACAGCGCGGCGGCCGCCTCCCGGGCGCGGCCCGCCCGTTCGGGCTCCCGGCGCAGCACCGCGAGCGCGCCGAGCGCGCCGCCGGCCGCCGCCGGGGCGAGCCCGGTGTCGAAGATGAACGGACGGGCGGTGTTGACGAGGTGGTCGACGACCCGGGCCGGCCCCAGGACCGCGCCGCCCTGGCTGCCCAGGGACTTGGAGAGGGTGAGCGTGGCCACGACCCCGCCGCCGCCGGCCAGCCCGGCCGCGGCGGGCGCGCCGCGACCGCCGTCGCCCAGGACGCCGAGCCCGTGGGCGTCGTCCACCAGCAGGGCGGCGTTCGCGGCTCGGCAGACCTCGGCCAGCGCGGCGAGGGGCGCCGCGTCGCCGTCGACGGAGAAGACCGAGTCCGTGACGGCGAGCGCCCGCCCGTCGTGCGCCCCGAGCGCCTTCGCGACCGCGTCCGGGTCGGCGTGGGGGACGACGGCGGTCTCGGCCCGGGAGAGCCGGCAGCCGTCCACGATGGAGGCGTGGTTGCCCGCGTCGGAGACGATGAGCGAGCCGCGCCCGCACAGCGCGGTCAACGCGGCGAGGTTGGCCGCGTACCCGGAGGAGAGCACGAGGGCCGCCTCGAAGCCGCAGAACGCGGCGAGTTCGTGTTCGAGTTCGGCGTGCAGGGCGGTGGAGCCGGTGACCAGCCGGGACCCGGTGGCCCCCGCCCCCCAGCGGCGGGCGGCTTCGGCCGCCGCCCCGGTGACCTCCGGGTGCCGGGCGAGGCCCAGGTAGTCGTTGCTCGCGAGGTCCAGCGGCTCCGGCTCCGCGCCGCGTGGCCGCAGGGTGCGGACGAGTCCGGCGGCGGCCCGGCCTCGGGCCTCGGCGTCGATCCAGTCGAACGGGGCGTAGGACATGGGGCGGTCCCTCGGGTAGGCGGGTCTCGGCGGGGCGGCTGCGAGCGGTCGGTCCGGTGGGCACGGCCGTGCGCACGGCCCGGTGTGCGCGGCCCGTGCGCACGGGCCGGTGCGGACGGCCCCGCCACGGGCGGCCCCGCGGGGCCGGGCCCGGTGCGGAGGGTCCGGTGCGAACGGTCCGTTTGTAGGCAGCCCACAGACCCTAGCGGGGCGCGCAGCAGGTCAGGGTGTGGCCATACACACACCCTCGCCCGGGTCTCCTGTCCGGTTCCTCCTTGGCCGGAGGCGGTGCCGTACGTCAGGATCAGCTTCCATGGACCTGCTGAACACGCTGGTGGACAAAGGGCTGCGGCGCGAACTGCCGACCCGTGGAGAAGCGCTCGCCGTGCTGGCGACCTCCGACGACGAACTGCTCGACGTGGTGGCCGCCGCCGGGAAGGTGCGCCGTCAGTGGTTCGGACGACGCGTCAAACTCAACTATCTGGTCAACCTCAAGTCGGGGCTCTGCCCCGAGGACTGCTCGTACTGCTCGCAGCGGCTGGGTTCGAAGGCCGGAATCCTCAAGTACACCTGGCTGAAGCCGGAGGAGGCGTCCAGGGCCGCCGCCGCCGGGGTGGCGGGCGGCGCGAAGCGCGTCTGCCTGGTGGCGAGCGGGCGCGGCCCCACCGACCGGGACGTGGACCGGGTCACCAGGACCATCGAGGCGATCAAGGAGGAGAACGAGGGCGTCGAGGTGTGCGCCTGCCTCGGTCTGCTCGCGGAGGGACAGGCCGACCGGCTGCGTTCGGCGGGCGCCGACGCGTACAACCACAACCTCAACACGTCCGAGGGGACGTATGGGGCGATCACCACCACGCATACCTACGCGGACCGGGTGGAGACCGTACGCCAGGCCCAGGGCGCGGGCCTCTCGGCGTGTTCCGGGCTGATCGCCGGGATGGGCGAGAGCGACGAGGACCTGGTCGACGTGGTGTACGCGCTGCGCGACCTGGACCCGGACTCGGTGCCGGTCAACTTCCTGATCCCGTTCGAGGGAACCCCGCTCGCCAAGGAGTGGAACCTCACCCCGCAGCGCTGCCTGCGCATCCTGGCGATGGTCCGCTTCGTCTGCCCCGACGTCGAGGTGCGGCTCGCGGGCGGCCGAGAGGTGCACCTGCGCTCGATGCAGCCGCTGGCGCTCCACCTCGTCAACTCCATCTTCCTGGGCGACTACCTCACGAGCGAGGGCCAGGCCGGCCAGGCCGACCTGGACATGATCGCGGACGCCGGTTTCGAGGTGGAGGGAGCGGGCACGACGACGCTGCCGCGCCACCGGACCGACGCCCCGGCCGGCTGCGGCACGCAGCCCGCGGGCTGCGGCTCGCACGCGGACTCCGGAGCCGCCGGGGGCTGCGGGCCCTGCGGCGGCCACGGGGACCGGGAGCCGGCGACCGCCGAGGCCGCAGAGCCCGCGCCGGGCACGGGCGCGGACGGCGCGACGCGCGGCGAGGACAACGGGGTGGCGCGTACGGATCTGGTGGCGGTGCGCCGACGCGGTGCGGGAACGGATCTCGCCCCCAATGCCTGAACCGTACGCCCCCGCGCTCCCCCGGACCGCCGCCCCGAAGCCGTACGCCCCCGACGAGCTGCGGGCGCTGGACCGCGCCCATGTGTGGCACCCGTACGGCCCGATGCCGGGCCGCCAGGAGCCGCTGATCGTGGAGTCGGCCTCCGGGGTACGGCTCCGGCTCGCCGAACCCGTCGAGGGGCGGCGCGAATTGGTGGACGGCATGTCCTCCTGGTGGTCGGCGGTGCACGGCTACAACCACCCGGTCCTCAACGAGGCCGCACGCGGCCAGCTGGACCGGATGAGCCATGTGATGTTCGGCGGGCTCACCCACGAGCCCGCCGTCCGGCTGGCGGTCCGGCTGGTGGAGATCACCCCCGAACCGCTCCAGCACGTCTTCCTCGCCGACTCGGGCTCCGTCTCCGTCGAGGTCGCGGTCAAGATGTGCCTGCAGTACTGGCGTTCGGCCGGTCGTCCGGCCAAGCAGCGGCTGCTGACCTGGCGCGGGGGCTACCACGGGGACACCTGGCAGCCGATGTCGGTGTGCGACCCGGAGGGCGGGATGCACGAGCTGTGGTCGGGCTCCCTGCCCCGGCAGGTCTTCGCGGACGCCCCGCCGGACGGCTTCGACGCGGAACCGGACCCCGCGTACACGGCCCACCTGCGGGAGCTGATCGCCGCGCACGCCGAGGAGTTGGCGGCGGTCGTCGTGGAGCCGGTGGTGCAGGGGGCCGGAGGGATGCGGTTCCACTCCCCCGGCTATCTGCGGGTGCTGCGCGAGGCGTGCGACGAGTACGGCGTGCTGCTGGTGCTCGACGAGATCGCGACCGGTTTCGGCCGTACCGGCACGTTGTTCGCCTCCGGGCACGCCGGGATCGCGCCCGACGTCATGTGTGTGGGCAAGGCGCTGACCGGCGGTTATCTCACGATGGCGGCGACACTGTGCACCACGCGGGTGGCGGAGGGCATCTCCGACGGCGCGGTGCCGGTGCTGGCGCACGGCCCGACGTTCATGGGCAACCCCCTGGCCGCCTCGGTGGCCTCGGCCTCCGTGGACCTGCTCCTGGGGCAGGACTGGGAGGGCGAGGTGGCCCGGATCGGGGCGGGCCTGCGCGCCGGGCTCGCGCCCGTCGCGGAGACCGCCGGGGTGGTGGACGTCCGCGTCCTGGGGGCGATCGGGGTCGTCCAGCTCGACCACGAGGTGGACATGGCGGCGGCGACCCGCGCCGCCGTGCGCGAGGGCGTGTGGCTGCGGCCGTTCCGCGACCTCGTCTACACGATGCCGCCGTACGTCACGGACGACGAGGACGTGGCGCGGATCTGCCGGGCCGTGGGCGCCGCGGCGCGGGAGGGCTGAAGCGGTATGCCGATGATTCTGGTGGTCTCCGGCACGGGTACGGAGATCGGCAAGACCGTGGTGACCGCCGCTGTGGCGGCCGCGGCGGGCAGCCGCCGGGTCGCGGTGCTCAAACCCGCGCAGACCGGGCTCGCCGCCGGGGAGCCGGGCGACGCGGCCGAGGTCGCGCGCCTGGCGGGAAGCCGGGTGACGGCGGTCGAACTGGCCCGGTTCCCGGAGCCGTTGGCCCCCGCCACGGCCGCCCGGCGGGCGGGGCTCGCCCCCGTGCGGCCGGTCGAGGTGGCCGAGGCGGCCCGGAAGCTGGCCACCGAGCACGATCTCGTGCTGGTGGAGGGCGCGGGCGGGTTGCTCGTACGGTTCGACGACGAGGGCGGCACCCTCGCGGACGCGGCCCGGCTGCTGTCCGCGCCGGTGCTGGTGGTGGCCCCCGCCGGCCTGGGCACGCTGAACGCCACCGCGCTGACGGCCGAGGCGCTGCGGGCCCGGGGGCTGGAGTGCCGGGGCGTCGTCATCGGCAGCATGCCGGCGAAGCCGGACCTCGCGGCCCGGTGCAACATCGAGGACCTGCCGGTGGCGGCGGGCGCGCCCCTGCTCGGCGCGGTGCCGGCGGGGGCGGGCGCGCTGCCGGGCGCCGACTTCGCGGCGCGCGCGCCGGGGTGGCTCGCTCCGGCGCTGGGCGGGACCTGGGCGCCGCCCCGGTACTGAGCACCCGGCCCCCGTACCGGCCCCGCGCTTCCGTAGCGGGGCCCGCGCTTCCGCACCCGGGCGTACGCCTGCGTACCGGCCCCGCGAGGGCTACCGGGAAGCCGCGGGGGGAAGGAGAATCGTCGAAGAGCAGCACGTCCACTCCTCACGGAGGTCCGCCATGCAGCTGCGCAACGGGAAGCTCCCCCGGGACGCCGTGCACCATCCGCTCTTCGCCCGGTTCTACGCCCGGTTCAGCGTGGCCGCCGATCTGAAGGGCGGCGTCGCCGCCTACCGCGAGGAGCTGCTGTCGGGGCTTTCCGGCCGGGTCATCGAGATCGGCGCGGGGAACGGGCTGAACTTCGCCCACTACCCCGGCGCCGTCTCCGAGGTCGTGGCGCTGGAGCCGGAACGCTCGCTGCGGCAGCTCGCCGTCCGCGCCGCCCTGCGGGCCGAGGTACCGGTGGACGTGGTGCCGGGCGCGGCGGAGGCGATCCCGACGAAGAGCGAGGGTTACGACGCCGCCGTCGCGTCCCTGGTGCTGTGCACCGTGCGGGATCTGCCCCGGGCGCTCGCCGAGATCCGGCGCGTCCTGCGGCCGGGTGGCGAACTGCGGTTCTTCGAGCACGGGGCGGCCCCCGGCCGGGCGCTGGCCACGGTGCAACGGGCGGCCGACCGGACGCTGTGGCCGGTGCTCTTCGGCGGCTGCCACACGGCGCGCGACCCGCTGGCCGCGATCGAGGCGGCGGGCTTCGAACTGGGCACGTACCGCAGGCTGCGGATTCCGGAGAAGGGCCCGCAGACGCCGTCGTCGCCGTGCGTCCTGGGGGTGGCCCGGAAGCCGTTCACCGAGGGGTGATCCGGGCCCGGGGCCTTCGCGCCGGTGACGGCACGGGCCCCCGCCCTCACCGGACCGGCGCGCGCCCTCTCAGACGCTCCACTGCCGCAGCTCGTCGGCGATGGCCCGGACGTCGGCCTTGCCCTGCTTGACCAGCAGCGCCAGATCACGGACCTGCTCGGGCGAGGTGACGACCTTGAGCCCGGAGGCGACGAGATAGCCGTACGCGACGGCCGAGGCGAACATCGCGTTGGAGTGTTCGAGGGCGGGCACGTGCAGCAGCAACTGCAACAGGGCGGCCGCCCGCGCGTGCGGGTCGGTGTAGACGGCGCTGCCGAAGATCTCCGCGTCGTGCCGGGCCACGGCGGCGACGAGCGCGCCCCAGTCGAGAACCTGCGGATCCCCGGGCGTCTTGTGCTCGGCCACCATCAGCAGCCAGGAGAGGTCGATCCGGAGGTTCAACGGGCGCCTTCGCGCTCCGGGCCGAACTCCTCGGCGAACACCGACTCGTACTGCTTCATGAAATCGGCCGCGGCCTCGACGAACGTGTGGCCCACCTCACCCGCGTCCTGCTGGACGAGCTCCTCTATGTAGCGGTTCACGCTCACCCCCCTCTGCAGCGCGCGCCGACGCGCCGCCTCGGCGGTGGCCTCGTCCACTCGAACGTTCAGCTGAGTCTTGGGCACCCTCCCACGCTAGCGCGGGCGCGCTAGCACCGGCAAGAGGGCGGAAGGGGACCAAGACACGTGTTCGCCGGACAACGGACCACCTTCTCGGCAGAGTGGGTGGCTGTAGCACTTAGTCCGTTCCTCTCCCACGGAGGCACCCATGACCAGGCCGTTCCGCTTCGGCGTCAACCTGATGGCCCCCACCGACGGGGCGGGGTGGCGAGCCCGCTGCCGCCGGGCGGAGCAGCTCGGCTACGACGTGATCCTGGTCCCGGACCACCTGGACATGCCCGCCCCCTTCCCCTCCCTGGTCGCCGCGGCCGAGGCCACCGAGCGGCCCCGCGTCGGCACCTTCGTCCTGAACGCGGGGTTCTGGAACCCGACGCTCCTCGCCCGCGAGACGGCCGGCACGGACGCGCTCACCTCGGGCCGTCTGGAGCTGGGCATCGGCGCCGGATACGTCCGCGCGGAACACGAGCGGGCGGACATCCCGTTCCTGACGCCCGGCGGACGCGTGGACCACCTGCGCCGCACGGTGCAGGAGCTGGACCGGGCACTGCGCGACGAGGCGTACCTGCCCGCGCCCGTGCAGCGGCCCCGCGTCCCGCTGCTCATCGGCGGCAACGGGGACCGGGTGCTGCGGCTGGCCGCCGAGTACGCCGACACCGTGGCCTTCACGGGCGCGGCGGCCGGCAAGGACGGGGCCCTCTCGGCCCTGACCGCCGACCAGCTCGAAGCGCGGGTCGACGCCTACCGGGGGTTCGCCGCACGGCGGGAGAGCCCGGCGGAGCTGAACCTGCTGCTCCAGCTGGTGGCGGTCACCGGCGACCGGCGGTCGGCCGCCCGGCCGCTCCTGGAGCACATGCCCCATCTGAGCGAGGACGAGGTGCTGGAGCTGCCGATCGTCGCGGTCGGCACCGTGCGCCGGATCGCCGAGCAGCTGCGGGAGCAGCGCGAGCGGTTCGGGTTCTCGTACCTGACCGTCCTGGAACCGGCGATGGAGGCCTTCGCACCGGTGCTGGAGGAACTGGCGGGCACCTGACGGGACCGGGCCCGGCCGCCCCGGAACCCCGTCCGGGTCCTGGACCAGGGCTGCCCGGCCCGGCTCCGGGGCGACCGCATCGTGGAATACGGTCGATGCCGTACCGGGGCGGGTGGTGGGATGGCCGCCATGAACGATCTTTCGACAACCGTACGATGCGCGACCGCGGCCGACCTGGACGAGGTCCTGGCGTTCTGGAGGACGGCCGCCGAAGGCACCGGCATCAGCGACGACGGCGAGGGGATCGCCCGCTTGGTGGAGCGGGATCCGGAGGCGCTGCTGCTCGCCGAACGGGACGGGGAGCTGGTGGGGACGGTCATCGCGGGCTTCGACGGCTGGCGGTGCCACCTCTACCGGTTCGCCGTCCATCCCGGCCGGCGGCGTGAGGGCGTGGGCAGCGCCCTTCTCGCGGCGGCGGAGGAACGGTTCACCGCTCTGGGCGGGCGGCGCGCCGACGCCATGGTCCTCGACCGCAACGCCCTGGCCCACCACGCCTGGCGCGCGGCGGGCTACGGGCCCGAACCGCAGTGGAGCCGCTGGGTGAAGCCCCTGGCGGACCGATGGGGGGCGCCCTCCGCGCCGACGCGGTGACGACGGCCGGCCCCTCGGGCACGCGGTGAGGGCGGTCGGGGACGCGGTGAGGGCGGTTGGCCCGCGCGGACGCGGTAGGACGGGGCTGCGCCGGGCAGACGGCCTACGATGACATGCCCCTTTGCCCCTCCCCTGCCGAAAGGTGTGAACGTCCGTCCATGGGCGAGCCTCCCAGCAGCCGATTCCCCCGACGCCGCCGACACCGCGCGGCCCCCGTGCCCCTGCCCGATCATGGGACGGAGGTGAACCGATGATCGAAGTGCTTCTGCTGCTCATCGCCCTGCTGCTCTGCGTCGCCTGCGGCGCGTTCGTCGCGGCGGAGTTCTCGCTGACCACGGTGGAGCGCAGCGAACTGGAACGGGCCGTCGAGCAGGGCGACCGGGGTGCTTCGAGCGCGCTCAAAGCCGTCCGCGGCCTCACCTTCCAGCTCTCGGGGGCCCAGCTCGGCATCACCGTCACCAACCTGGTGATCGGCATGCTCTCCGAACCGTCCATCGCCGCGCTGATCCGCGGCCCCGTCGAGGCGGCGGGGCTGCCCCCCGCCGCGGCGTCCACCCTGGCGCTCGTCATCGGTACGGGGCTGTCCACCGTGGTCCTGATGGTCGTCGGCGAGCTGGTCCCGAAGAACTGGGCGATCTCCTCCCCGCTGGCCGTGGCCAAGGCGGTGGCCACCCCGCAGCGGGTGTTCACCGCCGTGTTCCGCCCCTTCATCAGCCACCTCAACAACACCGCCAACCGGATCGTGCGCCGCTTCGGCCTGGAGCCGACCGAGGAGCTGGCCTCCGCCCGCAGCCCGCAGGAGCTGGTGGCGCTGGCCCGGCACTCGGCGAAGGAGGGGGCGCTGGAGGCGGACACCGCCGAGTTGTTCGTCCGTACGCTGAACCTCTCGGAGCTGACCGCGGAGAACGTGATGACACCGCGCGTCCAGGTGACCGCGCTCGACGTGCACGCCACGGCCGAGGACGTCGCCAACGCCACCCGGGCGACCGGTCTGTCCCGCTTCCCCGTCTACCGGGGCAGCCTGGACTCCGTGGTCGGGGTGGCCCACATCAAGGACGTCCTGGCGATCCCCGCCGACCGCCGCCCCCGCACCCGCGTCTCGGAACTGCTGCGCGAGCCCCTGCTCGTGCCGGAGACGCTGACCGTGGACAAGCTGCTGGACCGGTTGTCCGGCAAGCTCGCCATGGCCGTGGTGATCGACGAGTACGGCGGTACGGCCGGGGTCGCGACGCTGGAGGACATCGTGGAGGAAGTCGTCGGCGAGGTCCGCGACGAGCACGATCCGCACGAGACGCCCGACCTCGCCGCCGCCGGCGAGGACGCGGACGGCCGTACTCTGTGGTCGGCCGACGGAGCGGCGCGCACCGACCAGCTCCGGCGGATCGGGCTGCGGGTGCCGGACGGGCCCTACGAGACCCTCGCGGGGCTGGTCGCCGCGGAGCTGGGCCGGATCCCCACGGCGGAGGACAGCGTCGAGCTGGAGGGGTGGCGGATCGACGTGGTGGACGCCTCGGGCCGCCGGGCGGCGCGGGCTCTGCTGCACGCCCCGGCGCCGGGGCCCGACGAGGGAACGGAGGACGGACGGTGATCGTTCTCCAGCTCTTCATCGGCCTGCTCACGCTGGTCGCCAACGCCTTCTTCGTCGGCGCGGAGTTCGCCCTGATCTCGGTGCGCCGCAGTCAGATCGAGCCGGAGGCCGAGGCCGGCGACCGGCGGGCCCGCAGTGTCATCTGGGGCCTGGAGCACGTCTCCGCGCTGCTCGCCGCCGCCCAGCTCGGCATCACGCTCTGCACCCTGGTGCTCGGCATCGTCGCCGAACCGGCCATCGCCCATCTGCTGGAGCCGGTCTTCGACGCGGTCGGCGTGCCGCACGGGCTGGTGCACCCGCTGTCGTTCGTCATCGCGCTCAGCGTGGCGACCTATCTGCACATGCTGCTGGGCGAGATGGTCCCCAAGAACATCGCCCTGGCGGAACCCGCGCGCAGCGCCCTGCTGCTGGGCCCGCCCCTGGTGGCGATGGCCCGTGCCCTGCGGCCCGTGATCTTCACCGTCAACGCGTTCGCCAACGCCCTGCTCAAGCTGTTGCGGGTGGAGACGAAGGACGAGGTGTCCGCGACGTTCTCGGACGACGAGCTGGCCCGGATGGTGCAGGACGCCGGGGACGCCGGACTGGTCGACGACCGCTCGGCGCAGCGCCTCCACCACGCCCTGGAGCTGGGGCGCCGGCCGGTGCGGGACGTGGTGATGCCGGTCGACCGGGTGCTGTACGCCAAGGTCGGCACGACTCCGGAGGAGCTGGAGCGGCTGTCGTCCGAGTCCGGGTTCTCCCGCTTCCCGGTGATGGACCGCGAGCAGCGCATCCTCGGCTACCTCCACGTGAAGGACGCCCTGGACGCGGTGCCCCGCGACGTCCCCTTCCCGGTGTCGGCGATGCGGCCGATCGCCCGCGTACGGGCGGCGACCCCGCTGGACGACGTGCTGACCGCGCTGCGCCGCAGCCGGACCCACCTGGCGGCCGTGCTCGACGAGGACGGGCGGCTGGCCGGCATGGTCACGATGGAGGACGTGCTGCGCGAACTCGTCGGGCGGCCCGGATCCCGCTGACCCCCTCCCCGGCTCCTTCGGCCCGTTCCGGCTCTCGCCGGGCGGGCCGAAGGGGTGAGAGGTAGGATCTCCGGGCCATGAAACCGAATGCCTCATACACCAGTCTCGTCGCGGTCGGCGACTCGTTCACCGAGGGCATGTCGGACCTGCTCCCCGACGGCACGTACCGGGGCTGGGCCGACGTCCTCGCCTCCCGGCTGGCGGCCCGGTCCCCCGGTTTCCGGTACGCGAACCTCGCCGTGCGCGGAAAGCTCATCGGCCAGATCGTGGACGACCAGGTGGAGGCGGCGGCCGCCCTGCGGCCCGATGTGGTCACGCTCGTCGGCGGGCTCAACGACACGCTCCGCCCGAAGTGCGACATGGCCATGGTCAGGGGGCGGCTCGAAGAGGCCGTGGAGCGTCTCGCGCCCTCCTGCGAACAGCTGGTGCTGATGCGCAGCCCCGGGCGCAGCGGACCGGTGTTCGACCGGTTCCGTCCCCGGATCGAGGCGTTGTTCGCCCTGATCGACGACCTGGCCGGGCAGCACGGGGCCGTCGTGGTGGACCTCTACTCCGCGCCCTCGCTCGCCGACCCCCGGATGTGGGACGTCGACCGGCTGCACCTCACCGCCGAAGGGCACCGGCGGGTCGCCGAGGCCGTCTGGCAGGCCCTGGGGCTGCCGGCCGAGCTGGACTGGCGGGCGCCGATGCCCCCCGGCTCACCGCCGCGCTGGGCAACCCGGCGCACCGAGGACATCCGCTTCGCCCGTCAGCACCTGGCTCCCTGGATCGCGCGGCGGCTCACCGGCCGCTCCTCCGGTGACGGACGCCGGGGCGCGCAGGTCGACGCCGCGACGGGCCGGGCCTTCTGGATCACGCCCGCGGACCCGGAGAACCCGGGCCCGGTGACGGGATGGCGGCGCGCCCTCTCCCCCGACGCCGCGGTGGGCGCCGGGGAGAGCGACTGAGCCGGGCGCCGGTCCGCCGCCCCTCGCCGCGCCCCCTCCCCCGCCTTCGTAGCAAGCCACAACCCGGGGCGCGGCGTCGGCCTGCACGAACCGCCAGTAGAATCCGTCCACGTGAACGCCGTGTCTGCGAAGCCTCGCATCCCCAACGTCCTGGCCGGCCGCTACGCCTCCGCGGAGCTGGCCGTCCTCTGGTCCCCCGAGCAGAAGGTGAAGCTGGAACGCCGGCTGTGGCTGGCGGTGCTGCGCGCTCAGAAGGACCTCGGGATCGAGGTGCCCGACGCGGCGCTGGCCGACTACGAGCGCGTGCTCGACCAGGTCGACCTCGTCTCGATCGCCGAGCGCGAGAAGGTCACCCGGCACGACGTGAAGGCCCGGATCGAGGAGTTCAACGCCCTCGCCGGCCATGAGCAGGTCCACAAGGGCATGACCTCCCGGGACCTGACGGAGAACGTCGAGCAGTTGCAGATCCGGCTCTCGCTGGAGCTGATGCGCGACCGCTCGGTCGCCGTGCTCGCCCGGCTGGGCAAGCTCGCGGCGGAGTACCGCGAGCTGGTGATCGCCGGACGCTCGCACAACGTCGCCGCGCAGGCGACGACGCTGGGCAAGCGCTTCGCGACCGCGGCCGACGAGCTGCTGGTCGCCCACGGCCGCTTGGAGGACCTGCTCTCCCGCTACCCGCTGCGCGGGATCAAGGGCCCGGTCGGCACGGCGCAGGACATGCTGGACCTGCTCGGCGGCGACGCGGACAAGCTCGCCGACCTGGAGCAGCGCATCGCCGCGCACCTGGGCTTCACCGAGGCCTTCACCTCGGTCGGCCAGGTCTACCCCCGCTCCCTCGACTACGACGTGGTCACCGCCCTGGTGCAGCTCGCCGCGGCGCCCTCCTCGGTCGCCAAGACCGTCCGGCTGATGGCCGGCCACGAGCTGGTGACCGAGGGCTTCAAGCCCGGCCAGGTCGGCTCCTCCGCGATGCCGCACAAGATGAACACGCGCTCCTGCGAGCGGGTGAACGGCCTGATGGTGATCCTGCGCGGCTACGCCTCGATGACGGGCGAGCTGGCGGGCGACCAGTGGAACGAGGGCGACGTGTCCTGCTCCGTGGTCCGCCGGGTGGCCCTCCCGGACGCGTTCTTCGCCCTCGACGGTCTGCTGGAGACCTTCCTGACGGTGCTGGACGAGTTCGGCGCGTTCCCCGCGGTCGTGGCGCGCGAGCTGGACCGCTACCTTCCGTTCCTCGCGACCACCAAGGTCCTGATGGGCGCCGTACGGGCCGGGGTGGGCCGCGAGGTGGCGCACGAGGCGATCAAGGAGAACGCGGTCGCCTCCGCCCTCGCGATGCGGGAACAGGGCGCCGAGCGCAACGAGCTGCTGGACAAGCTCGCCGCGGACGAGCGGATTCCGCTGGACCGGGCGCAGTTGGCCGGGCTGATGGCCGACAAGCTCTCGTTCACCGGCGCGGCCGGCGACCAGGTGGCCTCGGTGGTCGCCCGGATCGAGGAGATCACCAAGCGGTACCCCGAGGCCGCGGGGTACGCCCCCGGCTCGATCCTGTGACCGGGGCCGCCCCCGTCGCCTGACCCCCGAGGCCGTATGACCCCCGAAGAGCTGAACGCCGCCCGCGGCCGCATCGTCCCCGATGTGGTCGCGGGCGGTCTGCGCGTGCTCTTCTGCGGCATCAACCCGAGCCTGACGGCCGCTGTGACGGGCCACCACTTCGCCCACCCGGGGAACAGATTCTGGCCGGTCCTGCACCGCTCGGGGTTCACGCCCCGGCAGCTGCGCCCCTCGGAGCAGGCCGAGTTGCTCGGGCTGGGACTCGGCATCACCAACGTGGTGGCGCGGGCCACGGCCCGCGCCGACGAGCTGGAGGCGGAGGAGTTCCGCCGGGGCGGGGCCGCCCTGGAGGCGAAGGTCGAACGGCTCGCGCCGCGGTGGCTCGCGGTGGTGGGCATCACCGCCTACCGCACGGCGTTCGGGGAGCCCCGGGCCCGCATCGGCCCCCAGGACCGCACGGTCGGCGGCGCCCGCGTGTGGGCGCTCCCCAACCCCAGCGGCCTCAACGCCCACTGGACGGTGGCGACCATGGCCGAGGAGTACGGCCGCCTCCGGAACGCCGTGTCCGAGGACGCCGCGCCCACCCCTCCCCCGGGGGGCCGGCCCGCCGCCGACCCGTACCGCCCCGGCTGAGCGCCCGGCCGGTCCCCGGGGCGCCCGGGACTCCTCCCCGCCGGGGCCTCCTGCTCGGGGCCGCCCCCAGGTTGCGGCTCGATACCGGCTTTTCCGGCCGCTCGCAGGGCACACGACCAGCGAGTACGATCCGGCAGACATGCGCACGAGCTGGGAGGACATACCGTGGGTCGGCTGACCGGTGGGGACCCGTCCCTGTTGCGGCGGATCAATTCGGCGGTGGTGCTGCACGCCCTGAGAGGAGCCGGCGCGCTCACGCTGACGGACCTCACGCAGCTCACCGGGCTCTCCCGGCCCACGGTCGAAGGGGTCGTCGAGGGGCTGTTCGACGCCGGTCTCGTGGTCGAGGCCGTGCCCGACGAGAGCGAGGCACGGCGTCAGGGGCGCCCCGCGCGGAGGTTCCGCTTCCGCGCGGAGGCGGGGCATCTCCTGGGGGTGGAGATCGGCCCGCACCGGGTGTCGGCGCTCATCTCGGGGCTCGACGGGCGGATCGTCGGAGCCGGCTCCCGGGCGGTGTCGGAGACGGCCGGCGCGGACGACCGGCTCGACCAGGTCCGGGCCGTCATCGCGGACGTGCTGCGCCGCACCGGGGTTGCCCGGAGCAGTCTGCGCGCGGTCGGTGTGGGCAGCCCGGGCATCGTGGAGGCCGACGGCACGGTACGGCTGGGCACGGCGCTGCCGGACTGGACCGGCCTCGCGCTCGGGGAGCGGCTGCGCCGTTCGTTCCGCTGCCCGGTGCTGGTGGAGAACGACGCCAACGCCGCCGCCGTGGCGGAGCATTGGAAGGGCGCGGCCATGGGGACCGACGACGTCGTCTTCGTGCTGGCGGGGCTGAGCCCGGGCGCGGGTTCCCTGATCGGGGGGCGGCTGCACCGGGGGTTCGGCGGGGCCGCCGGGGAGATCGGCGCTCTGCACCTGCTGGGCCGGGAGGTGACGCCGGAGCACCTGCTGTCGACGACGGACACGCCGCTGGACCCGCTGGACGAGCGGGCGGTGGCCGCGGTGTTCGCCAAGGCGCGGCAGGGCGACGCGGGGGCCCGGGCGGCGGTCGACCGGTTCCTCCAGCGGCTGGTGCACGATGTGGCGGCGCTGGTGCTGGCGCTCGACCCGGAGCTGGTCGTGGTCGGCGGCTGGGCCGCCGGACTGGACGGGGTGCTGGAACCGCTCCGCAGGGAGCTGGCCCGCTACTGCCTGCGCCCGCCCCGGGTGACGCTGTCGCTGCTCGGGGAGGCCGCCGTCGCGACGGGTGCGCTGCGGCTCGCCCTCGACCACGTCGAGGAGGAGTTGTTCGCCGTCGAGGGGGCGGTGACCGCCCGGCGTTGAGTACGGGCGGGCCCCGACCGCCCACCGCTGAGCGCGGGATGCGGGGGGGAGGCGCGCGCCCGCCGGTCCTCGACGGCCGGAACCGTCGGGAGCGGCGGGCGGGGGGGGCCGGGCGGGCCGGAGGCGTCAGGACGCCCGGCGCTCGGGCTGCTCGTCGTGGCTGATCTCCAGCGCGCCGGAGTCCCCGAAGGTGAGCCGGCAGGTGTCCGCGCGGTAGGTGGCCACGGAGACGGCCGCCGTCCCGTCCGCAGTGAGGTAGCGGGTGGTGACGACGAGGACGGGGGCGCCGGGGAGCCGGTCCAGTTCCTTGGCGTCGTCCGCCCGGGCGGAGCCGAGTTCCACGGAGCGGTCCTGGCCCTGCAGGCCGAGCCGGTGCAGCTCGCGCAGGACGCCGCGGGCCCGCACCGGTCCGGACGGCGCCTCGATGGCGGAGAGGTCGGGCACGGAGGAGGCGGGGATGTAGAGCAGCTCCGCCGCCACCACCTGGCCCTGGGTGTCACGGATCCGGCGCACCACGTGCACCGGTTCGGCCGGGTCCGTTCCCAGCATCGCGACGACCGGCGCGGGGGCCTTGGCCATGGTGCTGTCGACCGGCTGCCACGCCTCGCCGCCCACGTCGCCGGCCCACTCGTGCTGGGCGGTGGAGACGGCGACGCCCACGCGCGGCGGGGCGACGGTGGTGCCGACGCCGCGGCGGCGCTGCAGTCGGCCTTCCAGTTCGAGCTGCTCCAGGGCCTGCCGGAGCGTGGCGCGGGCGACACCGAACCGTGCCGCGAGGTCCCGCTCGTTCGGCAGGATCTCCCCCACCGCAAAGTCCGAGTCGAGTGCCTCACTGAGCACGGTCTTGAGGTGCCAGTATTTCGGCTCCTGCACCGATTCCAGCTGCGTGGTCCCCACCCTGATCCTCCGCAATCGCCCAGCGTCTATTCCGCGACGTTATTTATTAAAGGTTCCTGCCTTAAGTGGAGACCCTAGGACGGCATACCCCCTTGGTCAAGACCAATACTTATTCCGTAACGGAACGAAACGGAACTCTGGCGCAGAGCGTTCACACGACGTTCGCGCCGCCGTGAGGTGGGCGCAGCACGCAGCCCCGCCGCCGGGACGGGCGGCAGGGCTGCGACCAGGGGCTCGGCGGGTCCGCACCGCCGACGGGGCCGGCGGGGTCCGCGACTACGCGAAGGACAATCCGAGGAGCTTGTCCGGATTCCGAATGATATAGGCGCATTGAATGACGCCTTGGCCGACTTCGATCTGAAAGACGGTGTCCGGCTTCCCTCCGACGAAGAAGACCGCGGCGGGCGCGCCGTTGAGCTCCACGATGCGGACCTCCCCGTCGGCGCCGAGACCCCCCGCCACCGCGAAGAGGAAGCGGCCGACCTTGTCGGCGGTCTCGATGATCCGCCGCGGGGCCTTCGCCTTGCCGCCGCTGTCGCTGACGAGCCGGACGCCCGGGGCCAGGAGTTCGAGCAGGGGTTCGATGCCGTCCCCGGAGGCGGCGGCCAGGAAACGTTCGGTGAGGTCGCGCCGCTCGGCCGGATCCACGTC
The DNA here is from genome assembly GCF_001905905.1 of Streptomyces sp. CB02366. Classification (GTDB taxonomy): domain Bacteria; phylum Actinomycetota; class Actinomycetes; order Streptomycetales; family Streptomycetaceae; genus Streptomyces. The sequence continues at coordinate 75,293 of NZ_LIVT01000007.1, read as the reverse complement.
GTAGCGGGGCTTGCGCTCCTCCACGTGCCGCCGGGCCCGGCCGCCGAGCTGCCGGACGGCCGCCTCGGTACGGTCCAGCACGAGGGCGATCTCGGCGTACGGGAAGCCGAACGCCTCCCGGAGCACGAACACCGCGCGCTCCAGCGGCGAGAGCGATTCGAGGACGACCAGGACGGCGAGGGAGACGGAGTCGGCGAGGACGGCGCGCTCGGCGGTGTCGGGCACGGCGGGGCCGAAGTCCGTGACCAGCGGCTCCGGCAGCCACGGCCCCGGGTACGACTCCTGACGGGAGCGGAGGCGGCGGAGCCGGTCGACGGCCAGCCGGGTGGTGATCCGCACCAGGTACGCCCGCGGCTCGCGGACGTCGTCGCGGTCCGCCGCCGACCACCTCAGCCACGCCTCCTGGACCACGTCCTCGGCGTCGGCGACCCGGCCGAGCATGCGGTAGGCGACCCCGGTGAGGACGGGTCGGTGCTCTTCGAAGAGGTCGGTCGCGGCGTCGGCGCTCATCACTCCATCCCAGCCCACGGCCCATCCGCTGTCCAGCGGGAAACGCCCCTGCCCCTTGAACTGCAAGCTACCCGGCGGTAATTGTTGTTGACGAGATGTCTACCCACCTCAGGGAGCAGCACCATGACGACCACGGCCTCCTTCACCGTCGCGACGACCGCAGGCCCCCACCGGGTCGCGGTCGCCTACGAACGGACCGGCTCGGGTGAGCCGGTGCTTCTCCTGCACGGCATCGGGCACCACCTGCGGGCATGGGATCCGGTGGCCCGCATCCTGGCCGCCGAGCGCGAGGTGATAGCCGTGGACCTGCCCGGCTTCGGCACCTCGCCCGCGCTGCCGGACGGAGTCCCCTACGACCTCCCGACCTTCGGCGCGGTCCTCGGGGCGTTCTGCGCCGAACTCGGCCTGGACCGCCCCCACGTGGCGGGGAACTCCCTGGGCGGCCTGCTCGCGCTGGAGCTCGGCCGCACCGGCCTGGCGCGGTCGGTGACCGCGCTCTCCCCGGCGGGCTTCTGGAACGGGCCCGAGCGCCGGTACGCCTTCGGCACGCTGCGGGCGATGCGCCGGGCCGCGCTGGCGATGCCGGTGCCGCTGATCGAGCGCCTGTCGCGCAGCGCGGCCGGCCGGGCGGTTCTCACCGGCGCCATCTACGCCCGGCCCGGCAGGCGTTCACCGCAGGCCGTCGTCGCCGAGACGCTCGCCCTGCGCGAGGCGACCGGTTTTCACGCCACGATGGCGGCCGGCCGCGGCGCGCCCTTCGACCTGAACGTGAAGGACGTCCCCGTCACCGTCGCCTGGGGCACCGGCGACCGGATCCTGCCGCGCAGGCAGGGGATCCGCGCCAAGCGGGCGCTCCCGGACGCCCGGCTCGTCCGGCTGCCCGGCTGCGGGCACGTCCCGATGAACGACGATCCGGCGCTGGTGTCCCGCGTCATCCTGGACACCAGCCGCTGACCCCGAGCCCCGGACCGGTCGGCCGGAGCGCGGGGTTCCGGCCGCGGGACGGCGGCCCAGGACGCCGGAGCCGTACGCCACCCCGGCTCCGACCAGGAGGCTCCCCGCGCCCTGGGCGAGCCCGTACGTCCCGGATCCGACCAGGGGTGCGGTGAGGGCGGCGGAGACGGGGATCAACCCGGAGAAGAGGGTGGCGCGTTCGGCCCCGATGCGCTGGATCCCGCTGTACCAGCAGACGAACCCGATCACGGTGACGACGGCGGCCTGCCACAGCAGCGCCGCCGCCTCACCGCCGGTCGGCGCCCGCAGGAACGAGCCGCCGTCCATCAGCACACCGAGCAGCGCCGACTCGGCGGCGGCGACGCCGCACACCGTCGCGGAGAGCAGTTTCGCGCCGAGCGGCCGCAGCACGGGGACGGCGAGGACCGCGAAGCCGACCTCTCCGGCGAGCGCGCCGACCGAGAACAGCACGCCCGCCGGGTCGGTGCGCCCCCAGCCCTGGACGGTGAACGCCCCGGCGGCGACGAGGCCGGCCGCGTACAGCGTGAGGCGGGTCGGGCGACGGCGCTCCAGCAGCGGGACGAGCACCCCGACCACGATGGGCGCACAGCCGACGAGAACCCCCGGGACAGCCGGTTCCGCCGACTGCTCGGCCGCCAGGACGGCCAGGTTGAACCCGACCATGCCCACGGCGGCGAGCAGCGCGATCCGCCCCCACTGGCGGCGGTTCAGGCTCCGGAGCCGGTCGGCGACGGAGTCGGGGCCGCCCCGCAGGAAGGGGACGAGCAGGAGCGCGGCGAGAGCGTAGCGGAGGGCCTGGCCGCCCGCGAAGGGGTAGTCGCCGAGGACGCTGTTGGCCGTGAAGGACGCCCCCACCAGCACACACGCGAAGGCCGCGAGGAGGACTCCGCGCAGAGAGGTTGTGTTCATGGGGGCGACGCTAGGGTCGCCGCCGGGCCGGTTTAAGGTCCACTTCCATGACGTCTTCGGGGACCAATGCGGACCACTCCTCGGCCGAACCCCTCTCTCCGGCCTGGGAGTTGCTGCTGCCCGCGGCCGCCGCTCCGGCGCGCGGGCGGGGGCGCGCGCTCCGGTCCGCGTTCCGCGAGGCGGTGCGCTCCGGCCGCCTCGCGGCCGGCACCCGGCTGCCTTCCAGCCGGGAGCTCGCCGCCGATCTGGGGGTGTCGCGCGGACTGGTCACCGAGGCGTACGAGCAGCTCACCGCCGAGGGGTATCTGCGCAGCGGGCGGGGCGCGGGCACCTGGGTGAGCGAGGGCGTACGCGCGGCGGAGCGTCCCGTGCGCGATCGTGCGCCGCGTACGGCGGGCGCGCGGTACGACTTCCGGCCCGGCACCCCCGATCTGTCCCTCTTCCCGCGCAGCGCGTGGAGCGCCGCCCAGCGGGCGGTGTCCGGCCGGCTGCCGCACCGCGCCCTGGGCTACCCCGATCCGCGCGGGCTCCCGGAGCTGCGCGAGGCCCTGGCCGGACTGCTCGCCCGGCGCCGGGGCGTGGTGGCCGACCCGGAGCGCCTGGTGGTCTGCTCGGGGGTGGCGCAGGCGACGACCCTGCTCGGCTTCGTGCTCCGGGACGAGGGCGTGGCCTCGGTCGGGGTGGAGGACCCGGGCAGTCCGGAGCACGCGACGCTGTTCGCGGCGACCGGTCTGGACACGGTCCCGCTCCCCCTCGACGACGAGGGACTCGCCCTCGCGCCCCTGGAGCGCTCCGGCGTGCGCGCGGTGGTGACCACACCCGCGCACCAGTTCCCCACCGGTATCGGGTACTCCGCGCGGCGCCGGGGCGCGTTGCTGGACTGGGCGCGGAGAGCGGACGCCGTGATCATGGAGGACGACTACGACGGGGACTTCCGCTACGACCGGGAGCCGGTGGGAGCCCTCCAGGGGCTGGATCCCGAGCGGGTCTTCTACACCGGGTCCGTGAGCAAGTCGTTGGCTCCCGGTCTGCGGCTCGGCTGGCTGGTCGCCCCCGCCGCGCTCACCGAGCGGGTCGTCGCCCGCAAGCGGACCATGGACCTCGGCAACCCGGTGCTCGACCAGGCGACCCTGGCCGACTTCATCGTGCGCGGCGGCTACGACCGGCAGTTGCGGCGCTGCCAACGGGCCTACCGGGAGCGGCGGGACGCGATGGTGACCGCACTCGGCGAGCACTTCCCCGGCTCGGCCGTCAGCGGCATCGCGGCGGGGCTGCACGTCATCGCCCGGCTGCCCGCCCGGTACGGCCCCGAGGACCTCTTCCTGGAGCGGGCGGCCTCGGCGGGCATCGCGCTGCGGCCCCTGCGCGACTGCGGAACGGCCGACTCCGGGGACGGCGCCCTGCCGCTCGTCCTGGGCTACGCGCACCTCACCCCCGCCGGCATCGCCCGGGGCGTAGCGGCACTGGCGGCGGCGGTGCGTTCCGGCCGGCCCGCCCCCGGCTGACCGGCCGGGCCGGGACGACGGGCACCGTTCACCCGGGGTTGGGGCTCCGGCCTCCGCGGGACGCTAGGCATGGGCCGAGACCGGCGCCGGTCCACGGTCCTCCCGCGAACGGCGCCCCGCCCGACCACCGCCCCGGAGGCGCTTCGTGTCCTACCGTCCGCTCCGTCCGCTCCGCCCCCGTGTCCCCTCGCCCGGCCGCCGCGCCGTCCTGCGCGGCTCGCTGATCGCCCCGGCGGCGGTCGCCCTCACGCCCGCGGTCTCCTCGGCGGCCCCCGCGCTGCACCTGGCGGGGCGCCCCGAGGCGTCCTGGGGTGTGCAGGTGGGCGGTGTCACCTCGTCGTCGGCGCTGGTGTGGGTGCGCTCGGACCGGCCCGCCCGGATGCTGGTGGAGACCTCGGCGACCGAGTCGTTCCGGCGGGCGCGCCGGTGGTACGGGCCGACGATCGGCCCCGGAACGGACTTCACCGGCACCACCCCGCTGTACGGCCTCCCCCCGGGCGAGCAGGTGCACTACCGCGTGACGCTCGCCGACCCGGCCGATCCGCGCCGTACCGGAAAACCGGTGTACGGGACGTTCCGCACCGCTCCGGCCCGGCGCCGCTCCGGGGTGCGGTTCCTGTGGTCGGGCGACATCGCGGGGCAGGGCTGGGGCATCAACCCGGAGACCGGCGGCTACCGGGTGTACGAGGAGATGCGCCGGCTGGACCCGGACTTCTTCCTGTGCAGCGGCGACAGCGTCTACGCGGACGGCCCGCTGGAGGAGAGCGTCACGCTGCCGGACGGCAGGGTCTGGCGCAACGTGATGACCGAGGAGAAGGCCAAGGTCGCCGAGACGCTGGACGAGTACCGGGGCAACTTCCGCTACAACCTGCTCGACCACAACGTCCGCCGCTTCAACGCGCAGGTGCCCTCCGTGGTGCAGTGGGACGACCACGAGGTGCGCAACAACTGGTATCCGGGCCAGATCCTGGACGACGTCCGCTACACCGAGAAGAACGTGGACATCCTCGCGGCGCGTTCGGTGCGCGCCTTCCGCGAGTACGTGCCGCTCGCGCCCTCGTACGGTTCCGGGCGGCGCTCGCGCATGTACCGGGTGGTCCACCACGGCCCGCTGCTCGACGTGTTCGTGCTCGACATGCGCTCGTACCGCAACGCCAACTCCCCCGGGCGGCAGGCCGACGACACGACGGGCATCCTCGGGGCCGAGCAGGCGCGGTGGCTGAAGCGGGCGCTCGCCGCCTCCCGGGCGGAGTGGAAGGTGATCGCCGCCGACATGCCGCTCGGGCTCGTGGTCCCGGACGGGGCGGTCGACTTCGAGGCGGTGGCGCAGGGCGACCCCGGAGCGCCCCTGGGGCGGGAGCTGCAGATCGCCGAACTGCTCCGGTTCGTCAAGCACCGCAGGATCACCGGCACGGTGTGGCTGACGGCGGACGTGCACTATACGTCGGCCCAGCACTACGCGCCGGAGCGGGCGGCGTTCAAGGACTTCGCCCCGTTCTGGGAGTTCGTCTCGGGCCCGCTGGCGGCGGGCGGGTTCCCGGCCAACGCGCTGGACGGCACCTTCGGTCCGGACCGGGTCTTCGTACGGGCCCCCGAGCGGGCGAACGTCTCGCCGATGGAGTCGCCGCAGTACTTCGGGGAGGTGGAGATCGACGGCGAGAGCGCGGAGCTGACCGTGCGCCTGCGGGCCGAGGGCGGGTCGGTGCTGTTCACCAAGGTGCTCCGGCCGGGCCGCGTCGGCCAGTGAAGGGGGCCTTGGACCAGGGCCGTTGTCAGTGGCGGGTCCTACGCTTTTTTCATGACGCGATCCGTTCAGGCCCTGGCCTACGCACGCCCTTCCTCCCTTGATTCCTCACAGGCGGGGCCCTCCCTCGGTCTGGAGACCGCAGGGGGCCACACCCCGCGCGGGGTGGAGGCGCACCCGCGGTTCTTCTCGGGTTTCCTCACCGGTCCGCGCACAGCGGCGCGCGGGCTGCTGGCGGTGGCGGACGTGGCCGCCGCCCGCTACTACCAGCGCACGCTCCCCGCTTCGCTGGACCCGGTGGTGACGGGAAACGGGGACCGGCTGCGGTTCGAGTCGTTCTCGGGCTGCTGCGGGGTGTATGCCCGGCTCGATGTGCTGCGGGACGGACTGGGCGGGCAGGAGACCGGCCACGGGACGACGAACGTGGACGTGAACGCCCCGCTGCGGGAGGCGCTTTCACGGCTCACCTCGGACGATCCGCTGCATCTGCGGGTGGGCCCGCAGGAGATGGCGGTGACCACGCTGGACGGTCCGGTGGTGGAGAAGAAGGTGCCGCTGCCGGACCGGTGGCTGCGCGGTTTCGCGGAGGCGCAGGTCGCCTCGGCCGGGTTCGACCTGCGGGCGGAGCTGACGGCCGCGCAGGCCGTGGCGTTCCTGCGGTCGCTGCCGCGTACCCCCTCCTCGGGCCGTGCGGGGCGGGGCGCCCGGTGGGTGGTGGCGGCGGGCGGCTCGCTGCGGCCGACGACCCGACCGGTGCCGGGCGCGGTGTGCCTGCCGGGTCCGGAGCGGTTGGTGGCGTTGCAGCGGGTGCTGCGTGATGCGACGGCCCTGCGGGTGTACGGGCCGGTGGCCGACGGTGCGGCGGCGGCGAGCGCCTGGGAGGTGGAGCTGCCCGGGATGCGGCTGACACTGACGCTCTCCCCCGACTCCGCGCGGGGTTTTTCGGGCGAGGGCGGCGTCCTGGAGGCGCTGGCCACCGACGAGGCGGCGGCCGACGCCGAGCTGGTGTCGGTGCTCCTCGCCTGGGAGCCCCGGATCGAACCGGCCGCGCTGGCCGAACAGGCGGGGCTGGACGTGGAGCGGGTGCGAGCCGCGCTGACCCGGCTCGGCACGGCCGGCCGGGTCGGCTACGACCTGGCGGACGCGGCGTACTTCCACCGGGAGCTGCCGTACGACGCGGACCGGGCGGAGCGGCACAATCCGCGTCTCGTGGCGGCGCGCCGCCTGGCCGGTGAGGGCGCGGTGACGCTCGACGGTCCGCGGGCGACGGTCGTCTCGGGGGACCGCCGCTACCAGGTGCGGGAGACCGGGACGGAGTTCGGTTGCACGTGCCAGTGGTGGGCGGACTACCGGGGGCGGCGGGGGCCCTGCAAACACGCGCTCGCGGTCCGCATGGTGCGCCGGGGCGCGACAGCCGCCGGCAGCGTGCGGGGCACGACGGTCGTCGGAGGCGTGCGATGAACGAGCTGCTCACCGCCGTTCGGGACGGCCGTCACCACGAGGTGCCGCCGCTGGTGCTCGCCCTGGACCGGCCGGGCCGCCGCGCCGCGCTCGCCGAGCTGAAGGAACTGCGCAAGGAGGCGCGCGGCTGGGACTGGCGGCGGCGGGACAGGATCCGCAAGGGACTGCTGGTGGCGGGTGCGGGCTGCCACACCGGGGCGGCGGCGTGCGCCGCCTGGATCGGAGGCCGTGACCTGCGGGACTGGGGCCGTTCCCCGTACCCCCTGATCCTCGCGTCGCTCAAGGACCGCGATCCGGCGTGGCTGGGGGACCTCGCCCGCCGGTTCGCCGTGCGCGCGGCCCTTTCCGACACGGAGTACACCTTCGTCTGCGAGTTGGCGCGGACCGCCGGGGTACCGCTCCCCGCCGCCGACAACCTGGTGGTGGGCTGGACGGAGCTGGCCGCGGCAGGGCGCTGGCACGGCCGGACCCGCCGTTCGCTGGCCGACGTCCTGCGGGACGATCCGCACTCCCCCGTGCTGGCGGCCCGGTTGTTCGAGATGCCGGAGCTGCCGCCGCAGGTCGACTTCCACGACGTCGCGGAGTCCCGGGACCACTGGCCGGGGGCGGTGTGCGCACTGGTCGACGACGGGCTGCTGGACCGGGCGCACCTGGTGGAGCGCTGTGTGACCCGGCTGATGCGCGGGGGCAGATCCGTCGACCAGCGGTTCTTCCTGGCCGTGCTGGTGCGGCTGGGAGCGACGGACGAGGAGGAGGAGCGGCATCTGCGGGACTGGACGGCGATGGCGGCGGACGGGATCGCGCCGGTCGCCTCGCACGCCCAGCAGGTGCTCGTACGGCTCGACGAGCGGGGCGTGTTGACGGTCCGGGCGCTGGCGGAGGCGTCGGGGGCGGTGCTCTTCCGCAGCGAGAAGAAACTGGTGCGGGCCCAGCTGACGCTGCTGGGCAAGGTGCTGCGCCGGGATCCGTCGACGGCGGACGACCTGCTGGTGGCGGTGGCCGAGGCGTTCGGCCACGAGGCGATCGACGTCCAGGAGCGGGCGCTGAAGCTGGTGGCCCGGTATCTCCCCCGTGCCACCGGCCCGGGGACGCGGGAGCGGTTGGCGTCGGCCGCCGCGCAGTTGGGGCCGATGCACCGGGAGACGGTCGCCGCGCTGTTCGGGGACGTCCTGGAGCACGAGCCGGCCGGGGCGTACGAGGAGTTCCTGCCGCCCGCGCCGACGCCGCGGCGGCAGGAGCCCGCGCCTGAGACGGTGGCCGAGCTGGTCGAGGAGGTGGCCGCCCGGGTGAAGGCGCATGCGTCGGAGCGCTGGATCCCGTCGTCGGCCCTCCTGGACGTCCCGGCCGGGATCACCGGCTTCGAGCGGGCGCTCGACGGCCTCGTCCGGCTGGCCGGGACGGACCGGGAGGAGCTGACGGAGGCACTGCGGGAGGCGCTGGCCGGGGTTCACTTCGTCGAGCACGGGCTCTCGCCCTACATGGTCGATCCGCGCGCCGTCTCGACCTCGCACGGGCTCTCCGTCGTGGTGGCATCGCTGCTCGGCCTGGTGTCGGAACGGGACCGGGTCGCGTGGCGGGCGAAGGCGGTGGTGACGGGGTCGGACGCCTGCGCGCACGCCGCGTTGAACGGGGTGCTGCTCGACCGGGCGTGGGAGGCGGCCGAGGCGGCAGCCGAGCGGCGGGTCCCCTTCCTGCTGGCCACGCCGACCTGGCACACCGGGGCGCTGGAGGCGGCCGAGCTGGTGGAGCGGCTGCGGATCTACGGGGAGTCGGGAGCCGCTCCGGGCCCCGCCGACTTCGCCCAGGCCCTGCTGCGGGTGCGCCGGGGCGGAGGCCCCGAGGGAGCAGAGGCCGCCGCCGCGGCCGAGGCGCTGGGCACCGCGGAGGGCGACCGGCTGGCCGCCTGGATCCGGGCCGATGAGCCGGTGGCCCCGGTGCTGCGGCATCCGGCGTCCACCGTCTCCCGTCCCGAGGCGGCCGGCTGGTGGCAGCGGACGACGACCGGGGAACGCCGGGTGCTCCTGGCGACCCGGGAGCGGTCGGTGATCCTGCGCGAGTTCCCGAAAGCGTTCCACTGGCTGGGCCGGGCCCAGCCTCCCCGGGCCCGGGAGTGCTACCACTGGGGGCCGGAACGGTCCTCGCACTGGACGGCCACCCTGCCCGAGGACCCGGAGGCGCTGGCCGCCTGGCTGCTGCCGGACCTGCTGTTCGCCGCCGACGAGGGGCAGCGGGGGGCCGTCGGCTTCCTGCCGGCCCTGGTCGAGAGCACGGGCGAGACGGGCGGGGCGACCCATCTCGCCCTGGCCTACGCGCTCGGCGCCCGGCACGCGGAGGACCGGACGGCGGCGGTGGACGCCCTGCTGGTGCTGGCAGCGCGGGACCGGCTCGACGGGGCCCTGCTCGGACGGGAGCTGGCGATCCTGGTCGACCGCGACCTGGTGAAGGTGAACCGTGCTGCGGACGCGCTCGGCACGGCGGCCGACACCGGCGCCCACCGGACGGTGCTGACCGTACTGGCCGCGATGCTGCCCCGCCTCCTGGCGTACGAGAAGACGCCCCGGGGACTCGGCGACCTGCTGTCCGTGGCGGCCGGATGCGCCGAGCGCTGCGGTACGCGGGAAATCGAGCCGATAACGGGGCTGGCGCGGACGGCGGCGCGCAAGGGCTCGTCCCAGACGGTCCGCCAGGCGGCCCGGCTGCTCGCCGTGTTCCCGGACGGGTCCGCCTGAAGGGGGGCCCGGTCGCCCGGGCAGGTCAGCGTGTCGAATTCTGACCGAAAGCAACGATAGGCGACCAGATCGACGCGTAACCCATCAGTCACACATCGTTCGTGATCAGGCAACACCGGTCCTTCACAGTGAGGACATGACTGATGTGACCTCCGCGAAGAGCACCCGCCGTCCGCACCACTGGCGGCGGGACCTGATCGAACTGGCCGCCCTGTTCACCGCCGTGGCCGTGGCCGACGCGATCGCCCATCTGATCGGGCACCAGCCGGACGGGCCTTTCCTGCTCATGGCGTCGGCGGTGGTACTGGTGGCCACGGCCGCGTTCCACACGTGGTGGGCCCGGCGCCACGGTCACGCTCCTCCGCCGGAGCCACCGGGCCCGGGGCCCGCCGGATCCGGCGGAGGAGAAGCACCCGCGGGGGCCGGGGCCCGGAGCGGGGCGGGGAGCGAGCGGGCGGACGGGCTCACCGGCGCCGAGGAGACCGTGCTGTGGCGGCTCCGGACGACGGTGCACGACGCCCCGGGCAGCCTGGCCGCCCTGTGCCTGACCCTCTCCGGGCTGGGAGTGGACATCCTCACCCTCCAGACGCACCCGCTGGCGCAGGGGACCGTGGACGAGTTCCTGCTCCGGGCCCCGGCCCCGCTCCCGGCGCAGGAGCTGTCCCGGGAGGTCGCGGCCGCGGGCGGCACGTCCACCTGGATCGAGCGGGCGGACGCCCACGATCTGGTCGACACCCCGGCCCGGGTGCTGTCACTGGCCACCCGGACGGCGCTGGACTCGGCCGAACTACCGCTGTCTCTTCGCCAGTTGCTGGGACGGTGCACGATCCACTCGCTGCCCGCCGTCTCCGTCACCGGCCGGGAGACCGGGCAGAGCGCCCCGGTCGAAGGCGTGCTGGAGGGGACGGTGATGCGTCTGCGGGATCCGTCCGGCGGCGTCATCTCCGTCGAGCGGCCCTACCTGCCGTTCACGCCCACCGAGTTCGCGCGGGCCCGCGCCCTGGTCGAGCTGGACGCGCGGCTCGGTCCCCGGATGCCGCGCGGCGCGGACGTCCTCACCCTGCCCGAGGGCGGCGAGATCACCGTGCGCCGCGCGGACCGCGGCGATCTCGCCGCCGCCCGCGCCCTGCACGACCGCTGCTCGCAGCGCACCCTGGGGCTGCGCTACCACGGCCCCGTCAAGGACGCCGACCGCTACCTCGACCACCTGCTCAACCCCCGCTTCGGCCGCACCCTGGCGGTGCGGACGGCTTCCGGCAAGGTGGTGGCGCTGGGCCACCTCCTGTGGGACGGGGACGAGACCGAGGTCGCCCTCCTCGTGGAGGACGAGTGGCAGCGCCGCGGCATCGGCTCCGAACTGCTCGCCCGACTGGTGGCGATGGCCGGGGAAGCGGGCTGCGACAGCGTGTACGCGGTGACGCAGTCCCGCAACACCGGCATGGTGGCGGCGATGCGGGCGCTGGAGCTGCCCCTCGACTACCAGATCGAGGAGGGCACGCTCGTCATCACCGCCCGGCTGACGCCCGAACAGGCCGGTCGGCCGTCCGCACCGGCGGAACGGACCCGTCACTGAGCGCCTGGCACAGATCGGCCCACAGGTCCTCGACGTCCTCCAGGCCGACCGACATCCGCAGCAGCCGGTCGCCGACCCCGGAGGCCCGCCGGTCCCCCTCCTCCACGATGCGGTGGCTGATGGAGGCCGGGTGCTGGATCAGCGAGTCGACGCTGCCGAGGCTGACCGCGGGGGTGATGAGCCGCACCCCGGCGATCACCCGGTGCGGATCCCCGTACACCTCGAAGGAGACCATCGCGCCGCCGATCCGCGGGTAGTGCACGCGGGCGACCCGCGGGTCGGCGGTGAGCCTGCGCACGAGTTCGGCTGCGCTGGCCGAGGCCGCCCGGACGCGTACCGGAAGCGTGGACAGCCCGCGCAGCAGCAGATAACCGGCCAGCGGATGCAGCACTCCGCCGGTGGCGAACCGCACCTGCCGCAGCACGGCGGCGAACTCCTCGTCGCAGGCGACCACGCCGCCCATGACGTCACCGTGGCCGCCGAGGTACTTGGTGGCGCTGTGCAGGACGATCCGCGCCCCCTCGTCCAGGGGCCGCTGCAGGACGGGGGTGGCGAAGGTGTTGTCCACCAGCAGCGGCACGGTCCCGCAGGCGTGGGCGACGGCCCGGACGTCGATCTCGGCCAGCGTCGGGTTGGCCGGGGTCTCGATCATCACCAGCCCGGTGTCCGGGCGGATGGCGTCGGCGACGCCCGCCGGGTCGGTCCAGGTCACCTCGGTGCCCAGCAGTCCGGCGCCGAGCAGATGGTCGCTGCAGCCGTAGAGCGGCCGGACCGCGACGACGTGGCGCAGCCCCCGGCTCGCGCGGGCGAGCAGCACCGCCGACAGCGCCGCCATCCCGCTGGCGAAGGCTACGGCGCTCTCGGCGCCCTCCAGTCGGGCGAGCGCCGTCTCGAAGCGGCCCGTGGTGGGGTTGTCCAGCCGGGCGTAGACCGGCGGCCCGTCCGGGCGGGCCCCGGTGGCGGCGAAGGCGTCGATCCGCATCGCCTCGGCACGCGAGTCGTAGGAGGGGTAGGTGGTGGACAGGTCGATCGGCGGGGCGTGCAGGCCGAGGGAGGCGAGGTCGTCGCGTCCGGCGTGCACGGCTTCGGTGGCGAGGGCCCTGGGCGGGGTGGTGGCAGGGGGCGTCATCGAGACTTCGTCGTCCATGCCGTCACTCTGAACAGCTACCGGGACGTAGGGGTGAATCACCGTGCTACGTTCGCCGCATGTCCGATTCCGTCGCTCTCGATCCGGTGGACCTGCACATTCTGCGGCTGCTGCAGAACGATGCGCGGACCACGTACCGCGAGCTCGCGGCCGAGGTCGGCGTGGCGGCTTCGACGTGTCTGGACCGGGTGGCCCGGCTGCGCCGCAGCGGGGTGATCCTCGGCGATCGGCTGCGCCTCGATCCGGCGAAGCTCGGCCGGGGGCTCCAGGCGTTGCTCCTGGTCCAGGTGCGGCCGCACCGCCGGGAGTTGATCGGGCCGTTCGTCGAGCGGATCAGGTCGCTGCCGGAAGCGCGGGCGCTGTTCCATCTCACCGGCCCCGACGACTACCTGGTGCAGGTGGCGGTGGCGGACGCGGCGGATCTGCAGCGGCTGGTCCTGGACGAGTTCACCGCGCGCCGGGAGGTGGCCCGGGTGGACACCCGGCTGATCTTCCAGCAGTGGGAGTGCGGCCCGCTGCTGCCGCCCGCCGCGAACTGACCGGCGGGATCCGCGCACCGGCCGGGCCGCCGGCCCCGGGCGCCGGCCGACCGGCAAAGTTCGGACACCGGACGGTCCCGGTGGTGACGGGAGGGCCGCCGCCGTAGAAGGATGTCCGCATGTCAGACACTCCGAGCAGCGCGCTGCCCCGTCAGGTCGCCGACGCCTACGTCGACGCGGTCATCGAACTCGACCCCATCACCGGCACCCACCTGGGTGTCCCCGAAAGCTCGCGCCGGCTGCCCGACTTCTCCCCGGCGGGCCAGGCCGCGACCGCCGACCTCATCCGTGCCACGCTGCGCGAGCTGGACGCCGCCGAGCGGCGCCCCGGCGCGGACAGCGACGCCGAGCGGCGCTGCGGACGCCTCCTGCGGGAGCGGCTGACGGCGGAACTCGCCGTGCACGAGGCCGAGGAGGGGCTGCGGACCGTCTCCAACCTGCAGTCGCCCGCCCACAGCATCACCGAGGTCTTCACGCTCACGCCCACCGCCACGGACGAGGACTGGGCGGCGGTCGCGGAGCGGCTGCGCGCGGTGCCCGCCGCGCACGAGGGGTACCGCGCCTCGCTGGAGCTCGGCCTGGAGCGCAAGCTGTACGGCGGACCGCGCGCGACCGCCACGTTCGTCGGACAGCTCACGGAGTGGGGCGGCGAGGGCGGGGGCCGGGCGTTCTTCGCCGAGTTCGTCGCCCCGGGGCCCGCCTCGCTGCGGGCGGAGCTGGACGAGGCCGCCGCGCGGGCGACCGCCTCGGTGCTGGCGCTGCGGGACTGGATGCGCGACGTGTACGCCCCGGCGATCGAGGGGGCCCCGGACCCGGTCGGCCGGGAGCGCTACGCCCGCTGGTCGCGGCTGTACAACGGCACCGACCTGGATCTCGACGAGGCGTACGCGTACGGCTGGTCGGAGTACCACCGGCTGCTCGCCGAGATGAAGGCCGAGGCCGGGAAGATCCTGCCCGGCGCGGGCCCCTGGGAGGCGCTCGCCCACCTCGATGTGCACGGTGAGCACATCGAGGGCGTGGAAGAGGTCCGCGGGTGGCTGCAGGGCCTGATGGACGAGGCGATCGAGGCGCTGGACGGCACGCACTTCGACCTCGCCGAGCGGGTACGGAAGGTGGAGTCCCGTATCGCGCCGCCCGGCGGGGCCGCCGCACCGTACTACACCGGCCCGTCCGAGGACTTCTCCCGTCCCGGCCGCACCTGGCTGCCCACCATGGGCGAGACCCGCTTCCCGGTGTACGACCTGGTCTCCACCTGGTACCACGAGGGGGTTCCCGGCCACCACCTGCAGATCGCGCAGTGGACGCACGTGGCCGAAAACCTCTCCCGCTACCAGGCGTCGATCGGCATGGTCAGCGCCAACGCCGAGGGCTGGGCGCTGTACGCGGAGCGGCTGATGGACGAGCTGGGCTTCCTGCCCGACCCGGAGCGCCGGCTCGGCTATCTGGACGCCCAGATGATGCGCGCCTGCCGGGTGATCGTCGACATCGGCATGCACCTGGAGCTGGAGATCCCGGCGGACTCCCCCTTCCACCCGGGCGAGCGCTGGACTCCCGCGCTGGCCCAGGAGTTCTTCGGCGACCACAGCGGCCGTCCCGCCGACTTCGTGGAGAGCGAGCTGACCCGCTACCTGTCGATGCCGGGCCAGGCCATCGGGTACAAGCTCGGGGAGCGCGCCTGGCTGCTCGGCCGGGAGAACGCGCGGGCCGCGCACGGCGACGCGTTCGACCTCAAGTCCTGGCACATGGCGGCGCTCTCCCAGGGCTCGCTGGGCCTGGACGATCTGGTGGACGAGCTGTCCCGGCTCTGATCCCGCCGCAACGGTGCGCACGAGCCGGGGCCCCGCCCGGGGGCGCGGGAGGCGAAGGAGGAAAGCCGTCGTGGACGAACGGAGCGGATTCCTGTTCTGCGCCGACCCGTTGAGGGCGTCACGCCCTGATCCGCAGTTCGCCGACGAGGTCGCGGCGGTGCGTGCGGCCGGCGGCCGGATCGCGCTGGTCGATCACGACGCGCTGCTCGCCGGGGACGCGGCCGGAGCGGTGGCGCGGGTCGCGCGGGACTCCGGACCGTACTGGTACCGGGGCTGGATGGCCCCCTCCGACCGGTACGCGGAGCTGGAGGCGGCGCTCGGCTCGCGGGGCTGCACCCTGCGCACCGGTGCCGCCGGCTACCGGCGCGCCCATGAACTCCCCGGCTGGTACGAGGAGTTCGCCCACCTCACCCCGCGCAGCGTCTGGCTCCCCACCGCCCCGGGGGCTCCACCGCCCACCGCCGAGGCGCTGACCGGCCTCGCGGCGGCCCTGGGGCCGGGGCCCGGCATCGTGAAGGACTACGTGAAATCCCGCAAGCACGAGTGGCACGAGGCGTGCTACGTACCGGAGTTGAGCGACCGGGAGCAGTTGGCGGCCGTGGTGGGCCGTTTCGTCGAACTGCAGGGCGACTTCCTCACGGGCGGGCCGGTGCTGCGGTCCTTCGAACCGTTCGTCGCGGGCGGTGAGGCGCGGGTGTGGTGGGTCGACGGCCGGGCGGTGCTCACCACCGCCCATCCGGACACCCCCGGCCGGGCCCCGGCCCCCGAACTCCCCGCCGTGCGGGAGGCGGTGGGCCGTCTGGGGCTGCGCTGGATCACCACCGACCTGGCGTTGCGCGAGGACGGGGCGTGGCGGGTGGTGGAGGTCGGCGACGGTCAGGTCAGCGGGCTCCCCGCCGGAGCGGACGCCGGGGACCTGTTCGCCGCCCTGGTCGCCGCCGGAGCGCCCTGACCCGGGGGCGGGTTCCGCCGTCCCGGCAGCCGCGGTGAGGGGCGGTCGGCGGGGAGGACGGGCGCCCCACCGAAACAGGCCGCCGCCGCCGTGGCCGACGCCGAACGGCCGGGGCCACCGGTCCTCGCCCCGGCGCGCCCGCGCCGGTCCGCACGGGCGGGCCCCGGTGGCGGAGTGCGGGCGGGGCGCGCCTTCGGCCGGGCCGGGGACGAACCGCGCGCCCCGCTCACAGGCGGTGGCGTACGGACGACCCCTGCCGCTCCTTCACCACTTCGAGCCGGGCGGGGATCCGGCGGCGCAGGTCGGCCACGTGGCTGACGATGCCCACGCTGCGGTCGCGCTCCCGCAGGGAGTCCAGTACGTCGAGCACGTCGTCCAGGGTCTGGTCGTCCAGGCTGCCGAACCCCTCGTCGATGAAGAGGGTGTCCAGGCGTACGCCGCCGGCCTCCTCGGTCACCACGTCGGCGAGGCCCAGCGCGAGGGCCAGCGAGACGAAGAACGTCTCTCCGCCGGAGAGCGTCGCGGTGTCGCGTTCGCTGCCGGTCCAGGCGTCGACCACATGCAGTCCGAGCCCGGCCCGGCGGCCGCCGGTGCGGGCGTCGGAGTGGACCAGCGTGTAACGGCCGGAGGACATCCGCCGCAGCCGCGCGGTGGCGGCGGCGGCCACCTGTTCGAGGCGGGCGGCCAGGACGTAGGACTCCAGGCGCATCTTGCGTTCGTTGTCGGCGGAGGTGCCCGCCGCCAGGCCCGCGAGCCGGGCGATCCGCTCGTACTGCCGGCGCACCGGGCCCAGCTCGCGCACCTCGTCGGCGGCCTGCCGGGAGAGCCGGGCCAGCTCGGCGCAGCGCTCCTCGGCGGCGGCGCGGACGGCGGACGCCTCGCGCACCACCCGTTCCGCCGCCTCGAACCCGTCCCGCGCCGCCGACGGCCGGGCCGGGGGCTGTTCGGCGGCCTCGCGGGCGTCGCGTTCGGCACGGCGGTCGGCGATCGCGGCGGCCTCGGCCTGCCAGGCGTCGACGCGGTGCTGGAGGTCGCGTTGGGCCGCCGGGTCCAGGAGCGCCGAGGCGGCGTCCTCCGGGGTGTCGAAGCCGGCCCGGAAGGCCGCGTCGGAGAGCCGGCCGTCGGCCTCCTTGCGCCGCCGGGCCGCGTCCTGTTCGGCACGTACGGCCTCGGCGGCCTCCTGGAGCAGCGCCACCCGGCGGGTGAGGCGTTCCGCGTACGCGGCGACGGACCCGAACTCGCCCCGTACGGCGTCGAGGTCGCCGCGCAGCACCGTCTGCTCGTGGTCGAGGGCCTCACGCCGGGAGGTGCGGGCGGCGGCCCGGCGTTCGGCCTCCTGGCGAAGGCCCAGGCGTTCGCGGTGCTCGCGTTCCGCGGCGTCGAGGGCTTCGCGGGCGGCGTGCGTACCGGCGGCGGTGCGGTGGGCTTCGGCGTGCTCGGCGGCCAGCCGTTCGACGGTGGAGCGGAGTTCGTCCACGGACGGACCGGGATCCTCGTCGGTCCCGGGGGCGGCACCCGCCTCCGGGGCGGCGTCGCGGGCCTCCGCACGGGCGGCGGCACGGCGTTCGCGGACGACTCCGAGGGCCTGTTCCGCGCGGGCGCGGCTCTCCTCGGCGTCGCGGTGGGCGGCGAGGGCGGCCTCCTCGGCGGCCCGGTCGACGTGGCCGTCGCCTTCGGTCGCGGGGGCCGGGTGCTCGGCGGATCCGCAGACGGTGCAGGGCACACCGGCGACCAGCCCGGCGGCCAGCTCCGCGGCGATGCCCCGCAGCCGCCGCTCCCGCAGCCCGAGCCAGGTCTCCTGGGCGTCCGACGCGCGTTCCCGGGCCTCCGCGAGCGCCCGGCGGGCGGTATCGACCTCGGCGGTCAGGAGGTCGCGGCGGCGGGCGGCCTCCAGCCGGCGGCGGGCCGGCGCGAGGAGCCCGGCGAGCTGTTCGGCCCGGGTGGCGGCCTCCTGCGCGGTCGCGATGCGCTCGCGGAGTCCGGCGTGGAGGGCGTCCCAGTCCGCCAGCCAGGCGTCGGCGTCGCGTACGGTCGCCTCGTCGGCCCGGGACTCCCGTTCCAGCGACTCCCGTTCCTCGTCGATCGCGAGGCTGCGGGCCTCGGCCCGGCGGGCCGACTCCAGGCCGCCCAGCTCCTGCCGGAACCGGCGTTCCAGCTCGGCGAGCCGGTCCGGCCCCGCGTCGTCGAGGTCGGGGGGCAGCTGCGCCCTGGCCCGGTCGAGCGCGGCGGACGCGCGGCGGTGGGCCCGCTCGGCCTCGTCGCGCAGCTCCAGTGCGGGGGCGACCCGGTCGGCCTTCCGGGCGCGTTCCAACCGCTCCTGGCAGCGGTCGTGTTCCGGCCGCCCCTCCTCCAGCGTCGCGAGACGCATCCGGGTCTCCTCGAACCTCGCCTGGAGGCGGGCGAGTTCGCGTTCCCTGTCCAGGGCGAGGCGTGCCGTGCGCTGCCGGTCCTCGGCGGCGGCGACGGCGCCGTGGGCGATGTCGAGCCGTTCGCGGGCGGTGGAGCGGGCGATCGCGGCCCACTCCAGCACGGCTCCGGCGAGTCCCGGTTCTCCGGGGCGGGCGGTGACGGGGGCGGCCTCGGACCCGGCGGGACCGGCCGCCTGGGCGGTGCGCTGGGCGAGGGCGAGGATCCGTTCGTCGGCGGCGGTGACCTGGGCCTCGGCGTCCCGGCGCAGTTGGGCGAGGCGCTCCTCGACGGCGGCGAAGCGGCGGGTGTCGAAGAGGCGGCCGAGGAGCTTGCCGCGCGCTTCGGCGTCCGCGCGCAGGAAGCGGGCGAAGTCGCCCTGGGGCAACAGCACGACCTGGCAGAACTGGTCGCGGCTCATACCGATGAGCCGGGTCAGCTCCTCGCCGATCTCCTGGTGCGACGTGCTGAGGGCGTGCCAGCCGCGCTCGGGTGTGTGACCGCGCAGCCGGCTCTGGGCCTTCTCCGGCGTGAAGCCCTCGCCGCGCTTCTTGGGGCGGGGCTGGGCGGGGCGGCGGGTGACCTCCAGGCGGCGGTCGCCGACGGTCAGTTCCAGCTGGACCTCGGTGGGCAGGTCCACGGGCGCGTGGTCGCTGCGCAGGGAGGCGCCGGGGCTCTGCCGGGCGCCGGGGACGGCTCCGTACAGGGCGAAGCAGACAGCGTCCAGTACGGAGGTCTTGCCCGCGCCGGTGGGGCCGTGGAGGAGGAAGAGGCCGGCGGAGGAGAGGGCGTCGAAATCGACTTCCTGGGTGGTTCCGAACGGACCGAAGGCGGTGATGCTCAGGCGGTGCAGTCTCACCGGGACACCTCGCGCACGGTCCCGTCCACCCGGACGTCGTCGAACGCGGCGCGCAGCACGGTGCGTTCGAGATCGCTCGGGCCGCTGCCGCCGCGGACGTGGGCGACGAAGTCCTCGGCGATCTGGTGGTCCTCGCGGCCCTTCAGCCGCTCGGCGTAGGTGGTGCCCGGGTCCTCCGGCGGCCGCTCGGGGTCGAAGACGAGGCTGAGGGCGTGCGGGAAGCGCCGGACGAGCCGGGCCATCGGGTCGGCGGGGCGTACCGGGTCGGTGAGGGTGGCCTCGACCCAGGCGTGCTCGTGGCGGTCGAAGGCGGGGTCCTCCAGCAGCGTGTCGAGACGGCCGCGGAGCCGGGCGAGGGGGCGCTCGGCGGGGCAGTCGATCCGCTCCTCGGCGGCGATGTCCCCGTTGCCGTCGAGGTCGATGAGCCACATGGTCTTGCGGTGGGCGGCCTCGGAGAAGGAGTACGCGAGCGGCGAACCGGAGTAGCGGACCCGGTCGGTGACCCGCTGGGAGCCGTGGAGGTGGCCGAGCGCCACGTAGTCGACGCCGTCGAAGACCCCGGCGGGGACGGCGGCGATCCCGCCGACGGTGATGTCGCGTTCGCTGTCGCTGGGTTCCCCGCCCGCCACGAAGGCGTGGGCGAGGACGACGGAGCGGGTGCCGGCGGGGCGGGCGGCGAGGTCGGCGCGGACCTGGTCCATGGCGGCGGTGAGGACCGCCTCGTGCCCGGCCCGGGCGGCTCCCAGGACGTCCTTGGCCAGGGCCGGTTCCAGGTAGGGCAGTCCGTAGAACGCCACGTCTCCGTGGTCGTCGGCGAGGACGACGGGGGTGGCGCAGTTGCCGGGGTCGGTCCGCAGGTGGATGCCGGCCCGTTCCAAGAGGCCGGCGCCGACGCCGAGCCGGCGGGCCGAGTCGTGGTTGCCGGAGATCATGACGGTGGGCACGCCCTCGGCGGCGAGCCGGTGCAGCGCCCGGTCGAACAGCTCGACGGCGGGGAGCGGCGGAACGGCCCGGTCGTAGACGTCGCCCGCGACGAGGACCGCGTCCACCTCGCGCTCCCGCACGGTCGCCACGAGGTGGTCGAGGTAGGCGGCCTGGGCGTCGAGCAGGGGGACGCGGTGGAAGGACCGGCCCAGATGCCAGTCCGAGGTGTGCAGGAGCCTCACGTGGTCCCTCCGCCGCTTTTGACCTGCATCGTCCTCGTCCTCCACCCCGTGGGCCGCGCGCCGGCGGCCCGTCCTGCCGTCCGGCAGCGACCACGCTAGCGCCGCCGGCCCTCCGAACCCGCATCGGCCGTGGACCGGCGGGCGCGGCGGCGGTCACACGTCGCCGTACGCCTCACCGCCGAGTTCCAGGGCGGCGGTCCCGGCGGTGGCGTCGGCGAGCCAGCCGGTGAACGGCACGACGTCGGCGTCCGGCAGTCCGATCTCGATGGTGACGGCCTCGGCGTACCGGACCTCGCGGACGTCCCGCCCGGTGGCCCGCAGGTCGTTCTCCAGCTTCCCGGCGCGCTGGTGGTCGACCCGGATCGTGGCGAGCCGGAAGCGCTGCCGCGTGAGGGTGCCGAGCGCGTCGAGGGCTTCGCCGACCACGCCCCCGTACGCCCGGATCAGCCCGCCGGCGCCAAGCTTGACCCCGCCGTAGTAGCGGGTGACGACCGCCGCGACGTACCGCACCTCCCGCCGCATCAGCATCTGGAGCATCGGGACGCCCGCGGTGCCGCCGGGTTCGCCGTCGTCGCTCGCCTTCTGCACGGAGGCGTCGGCGCCGATGACGTAGGCGTAGCAGTTGTGGGTGGCGGTCGGGTGCTCCCTGCGGACGCGGGCGACGAACTCCTGCGCCTCCTGTTCGGTGGCGGCGGGGGCGAGGGAGCAGAGGAAACGGGATCGGTTGATCTCGCTCTCGTGCACACCCGCGCGGGCGACGGTCCGGTACTGCTCCTGCATCCGTCCACCCTATGCGCCGTCGCGCGGGCCGGCCCCGGCGGGAATGATCGGGCGGGGCCCGCCGGTTGTCCGGGCATGGACATCGACGGCACTCACGCGAACGACGGATACGCGGATCCCGCGGCGATCAGGCGGATTCTCCAGGACACGGGCGACACCTGGGCGGTGGTGGGCCTGTCCGGCAACCGCTCCAGGGCGGCGTTCGGCGTGGCGGAGGTCCTGCGGCGGTTCGGCAAGCGGGTGGTGCCCGTGCACCCGAAGGCCGAGACGGTCCACGGGGAGCAGGGATACGCCTCGCTCGCCGACATCCCCTTCCCGGTCGACGTGGTGGACGTGTTCGTCAACAGCGAGCTGGCCGGCGCCGTCGCGGACGAGGCGGTGGCGGCGGGGGCGAAGGCGGTCTGGTTCCAGCTCGGCGTCGTGGACCGGGACGCCTTCGCGCGGACCCGTGCGGCGGGCCTGGACATGGTCATGGACCGCTGCCCCGCGATCGAGCTCCCCCGGCTGGGCGGGGCCGCCTGAGCGGTCCGGGCGGGCCGGGAGCGCGGGACGGCCGGGCGGTCCAGGTGTGCGGTCCAGGTGTGGGGCGTGTTCCGCGGCGGGCAGGATCACCGCCGTGGACGACGCGACCGAGGTGACCGAAGTGAGCGACGGGGCCCGCCTGACGGCCGCGCTGACCGCGCTGGGCGTACGGCCCGGCGATGTGCTCCTGGTGCACGCCTCGCTGCGGTCGGTGGGCCCGGTGGCGGGCGGCGCGCGGGGCGTGCTGGCCGCGCTGCGCCGGGCCGCGGGGCCGGAGGGGACGGTGGTGGTCCCCTCCTTCACCCCGGAGAACTCCGACACCTCCCCGCACTACCGCGCCCGGGTGCGGGGCCTGGACGCCGGGGCGGTGGAAGCCGTCCGCGCCTCGATGGAACCGTACGACCCCTCGCTGACGCCCGCGCCGTCGATGGGCGCGCTGGCCGAGGCCGTGCGGACGGCGGCGGGGGCCGGGCGCAGCGCGCATCCGCAGACCTCGTTCGCGGCGCTCGGCCCCGGGGCGGGACGGCTGCTCGCCGGGCACCGCCCCGACTGCCACCTCGGGGAGGACTCGCCGCTGGCCCGGCTGTACGAGGCGGACGCCCGGATCCTGCTGCTCGGCACCGGCTACGCCAGGTGTACGGCGTTCCACCTGGGCGAGTACCGGGCGCCCGGCCCGCCGCGCCGCGCCTACCGGTGCGTGGTGGCGCCGGGTGGGGTGCGGCGGTGGTGGGAGTACGAGGATGTGGCCCTGGACGACGGGGACTTCGCGGCCCTGGGCGCGGCGTTCGAGGAGGCCGCGGCCGAGGGGGACGTACGGGCGGGGCGGGTGGGCGCGGCGGAGTGCAGGCTCCTGAGGCTGCGGGCGGCCGTCGACTTCGCCGCGCTCTGGCTCACGGAGCACCGGCGGCGGCCCCTCGGCTGAGCGGCCGCCGCGCGAGGGGCCCCGCCGGGGAAGGCGCCGAGGAGCACGGCCGGGAAGACCGGGGGGGGGGGGAAGGGCCGGGGCGGGATCAGACGCCCAGGCCCTCGACGACCACCGCTCCCGGGAGGGCCGCGAGCGCCTTGCCGGGGGCGATGAGCTTGCCGCGCCGGCTGCCGCTGCCGATCAGCACCCATTCCTCGTCCACCACGGCGGGGTCCAGCAGGAGGGGCCAGGCGGCGGGCAGGCCGATGGGGGTGATGCCGCCGTACTCCATGCCGCTCTCGCCGACCGCCGTCTCCATGGGGGCGAAGGACGCCTTGCGGGCTCCGAGGTGCTTGCGGACCGCGCCGTTGACGTCGACCCGGGTGCGGGAGAGCACCACGCAGGCGGCGAGGGTGACGTCCTGGCCGCGCTTGCCCGCCACGACGACGCAGTTGGCGGAGGTGTCGAGCAGGTCGGCGCCGTGGTGCTCGGCGAAGACGGCGGTGTCGGCGACGGCCGGGTCGCTGTCGACGTGGAGGATCTGCCCGGCGGTGAATCCGCCCCACCCGGCGGTGAGCGCCGCGACGACGGGGGCGGGCAGGAGGTCGAGCCGTTCCGCGGCGGGAGCGGCGTCCTCGAACGTTCCGATGGGTGCGCGCATGGCGTTCACGCTAACAGCGTCGGGGCGGGCCGGGCGGGGCGTCCCACCGGCTGGAAGCCTCGGCGGGGCGCCCCGGCCTCCGGCGCCCCGGGCGGGCGGCTCAGCGGACCGGCGGGATGGCGACGGTCATGGTGAACGCGGTCGGCTCGCCCCCGTCGTTGCGGTAGCCGTGCGGTACGTGCGCCTCGAAGGCGGCGGAGGTCCCGGCGGGCACCGGGTGGGCGCGTCCGTCGACCAGGAGCGTCAGTTCGCCCGCGGTCACGTGGAGGAGTTCGACGGTGCCCTCGGGGTGCGGGTCGGAGGCGGTGCCCTCCCCCGGCATCAGCCGGCAGCTCCACAGTTCGAGCGGGCCGCGGGCCTCCGCGCCGACCAGCAGGGTGGTGGAGCTTCCCGCCTCGGTGGACCACATGCGGACGGCCCGGCTCTCCGGGACCAGCCTGACCTGGGCGCCCTGCTCGTGGTCGAGGAGGGTGGTGATGCTGACGCCGAGGGCGTCGGCCAGCTTCACGGTCGTGCCGACGCTCGGGTTCGTCCGCGCCTGCTCGATCTGGATGATCATCCCGCGGCTGACCCCGGCGCGGGCGGCGAGGGCGTCGAGGGTGAAGCCGCGCTCGCCGCGCCAGCGCTTGAGGTTGCGGGCCAGCGACTGGGTGAGCTGGTCGAGGTCGGACACGTACCGTCCCTGCGGTGGATGGCGGAGTGGGGAGACCGGGGCGTGGAGACCCGGATGCGGAGAGCCGAGTGCGGGTGGCTGGGTCGCGTACGGCGCATGCCGGGGTCAAGAATATTGCACTGCCTCGCGGGCGCTCCCCCTGCTCACGGGGCCGTACCGCCGCCTCGCGGGGTGTCGCGGGCCTCGTCCGGTTCGGCGAGGGCGAGCAGCTGTTCGGGCGTGACGCCCTCGGGTATCGGCACGGGGGCGGGCGTCCGCAGGGGCGGCTGCCACCCCTTCCGCGGATCCCAGCTGCGGACGACGCGGGCGGGCGCCCCGGCCACCACCGCGTGGTCGGGGACCTCGCCCCGGACGACCGCGCCCGCCGCGACCACCACGTTCCGGCCGAGGCGGGCCCCGGGCAGGATCACCGCGCCGGTCCCTATCCAGCAGCCGGGGCCGACCGTCACCGGTTCCATCCGGGGCCACTGCCTGCCCACGGGCTCGTGCGGGTCGTCGTAGCTGTGGTTCGTGGAGGTGATGTAGACGTAGGGGCCGCAGTACGTGTCCGAGCCGATCGTCACCGTCGTGTCCGCGATCACGTGGCTGCCGCGTCCCAGCACCACGCCGTCGCCCACGGTGAGGACGGTGTCGGGGCCCAGGTCCAGGTCCGGCATCATCCCGGCGGTGAGCGTGACCTGCTCGCCGATGACGCAGTGCGCGCCCAGCTCGATCCACCGCTCCCCGAACACGGTTCCCTGCGGGAAGGCCAGCCGGGTCCCGGGGCCGATCGCGCGGAACCGCAGCCGCCCGGGGTGCTCGGCGGTGACCGCGCCCGCCCGCTGCGCCCAGGCCCAGCCGCGGTGGACGGCGCGGGAGGCGGCGCGGCGCGGGAGGCGGGCGAGGAGGGAGAACGTGTTTCGGTTCTTCGGCACGCGCTCACGGTAGTCGGCGGCGCGGCGGGCGATCCGCGCGGTGACCTGTGATGTTCGCCCCACCGCGCGGCGGCCGGCGGCAGCCGTCCCCTACCGTGTGGGACGGCACCACACCGGCGCGAAGGAGCAGGCGATGGCGGAGCAGGCGTTGATCACGGGCATGGGCGGCAAGGAGCCGGACGTCGACGCGGACGCGTTCACGGCCCCGACCTCCGTGGTGATCGGCGAGGTGACGCTCGCCGCGGGCTCCAGCGTCTGGTACCAGGCGGTGCTGCGCGCCGACTGCGGCCCCATCTCGATCGGTCCCGACAGCAATGTCCAGGACAACTGCAGCGTGCACACCGATCCCGGGTTCCCGCTGACCGTGGGCGCGCGGGTCTCGGTCGGCCACAACGCGGTGCTGCACGGCTGTGTGATCGAGGACGACGTGCTGGTCGGGATGGGCGCCACGGTCCTGAACGGGGCGCACATCGGTGCGGGTTCGCTGGTCGCGGCACAGGCGCTCGTGCCGCAGGGGATGCGCGTACCGCCGGGCTCGCTCGTCGCCGGGGTGCCCGCGAAGGTGAAGCGGCCGCTGACCCCCGAGGAGCTGGAGAGCATCCGCTTCAACGCGGCCGGGTACGTGGAGCTGGCCAAGGCCCACCGCGAGGCGCACGAGGCCGGGCCCGGGGAGGGCGAGGCGCACGGAGGCTGAGGGCCCGCCCGCGCCCCCGCCGTACGAGACCGGGCCGCGGCCCGGTCTCGTACCCGCGCGGCGGACGGTCAGTTGTGGGGGCGCAGGGTCCACACGACGGTCATCTCACCCGTGACCGCCCCGTCGGCGCGCCGGATCTCGACGGCCACGGGGAATTCCGGCCGCTGCCCGGCGTCCAGCTCGGCGACGACGTCGGCGATGGGGCGGCCGAGGGTCGCGGTCGCCGTGACCTCGCCCTTGGCCAGCTTCTTGTAGCCGATCTCCGCCTTCACGGCGAGCGGCACGGCGCGTGACATCTGGTCGCCGAAGGCGGCGATGACGATCGCGCCGCTGGCGGACTCGGCGAGCGTGAACATCGCTCCGGCGTGCGGGCCGCCGAGGTGGTTGTGGTACTCCGCCTGGTCGGGCAGCCGGACGACGGCGCGCTCCGGCGTCGTCTCCAGGAATTCGAGGTTGAGGGTCCGGGCCATCGGAACGGTCGCGACGAGCATCTCGCCCACGGTCATCTGTTCAGCGCTCATGCCAGGATGTTACTCACGGGTAGCAGCGTTTGGCCACCCTCTTGTGACGGCTCCGGTACAGGGCGGCCGTAGAAGTGGCCGCATGCTCCATCTATGGTTACTGGCCATGTGGCCAGGAACGCAGCCGCCCGGGGGCGAGCAGAACCCGCAGGACCAGAACCCGTACCAGCAGCCGGGGTACCAGCAGCCCAACCCTTACCAGCAACCGGGGCACCCGCAGCAGGGAGAGCCCGCGCAGCCGGGTTACGGCTACCCGCAGGGCCCGCCGCCCGGCGGGCAGCCGGGCTACCAGCAGCCCAACCCCTACCAGCAGCCGACGGCGCCGCAGTACGCCGTCCCGGGTCCGCCCGGCGGGCCGAAGCCCGGTGACGACAAGAAGAAGACGGTGATCACGGCGATCGTCGCGGCGACCGCCGTCGTGATCGCGGCGGGCGTCACCGGCTTCCTCGTGCTCGGCAAGGACGACGACGGCAAGACCGTCGCCGACCCCAAGACGTCCGCGTCGCCGAGCGCCGAGCCCGGCGAAGGGGCCACCGGCTCCGCGCCGGCGGAGAACCCGCGCGGCTCCGACAGCGACCCCAAGCCGCTCATTCCGGGCTGGAAGGTCGTCACCAACCCCAAGTGGGGCACGCAGTTCGACGTTCCCGGGGACTGGGAGGTCTCCAGCTCGGGAACGTTCGCCGGTTTCGAGGACGCCAAGAAGGGGGACGGGTCGCCGGTCGCCGGCTTCTCCGCGCCCGCCTACTACAAGAGCAAGTGGTGCGTCGACGACTCCGACGGGGACGGCAGCGAGGAGGACACCGGCCTCGCCGGCGTCGGGACGAAGGGCGCCCAGGGCGCCAAGAACACCGACGAGGCCGCGACGGCCGAGGCCGGCAACTTCGTGTGGGCCGCCTACGCCCAGCTCGACCCGAAGTCCAAGGTCAAGGTCGGCAAGCCCAAGCCCTTCACCACCAAGTCGGGGCTCTCCGGCAGCGTCGTCCAGGCCACCGCCCTGGGCCTGGCCAACAAGGAGAAGTGCGACAGCGACGGGAAGTCGATCGCCTTCTCCTTCAAGAACGCCAAGGGCGACTACTCGACCTGGGTCCTCTACGGCGCCGAGGGCGTCAAGGACGAGCTGCCGGACACCACCATCCAGCAGATCCTCAGCACGGTCCGCCTCGCCGGTCAGCCCACCGGCTGACACCGGCGGCCCGCACCGGCCCGTTCCCGCCGCCCCGCCCCGCCCGCCGGGCGCCTCAGCCCACGCTGAAGGCCCCCGCGGGCGGTTCGGGCGAAGCGACGGCGTCCGCGTCCGCGACCGGGCGGGCCGCGCCGAGGAACCGGGTCAGCGCGGAGCCGTGGGCGACCCGTGCGGGGAAGGCGTCCGCCGCGCAGCGCCGGACGAGCGGGGCCGTGTCGAGGGGCGCGTGCGAGGCGAGCAGGACGACGTTGCCGAAGCGCCGCCCGCGCAGGACCGCCGGTTCCGCGACCAGCGCCGCCTCGCGGAAGACCGCGGCGAAGTTCGCCAGTTGCGAGCGGAGGAAGGCGAACGGCGCGCTGTCGGCCAGGTTGGCCGCGTAGACCCCGTCCTCCCGCAGCGCCCGCCCGGCGGACCGCGCGTACTCCACGGAGGTGAGATGGGCCGGCACCCGTGAACCGCCGAAGACGTCCGCGATCAGCAGGTCCACGGAGGCGGGGGGCGTCGCCTCCAGCCGCTCCCGGGCATCGGCCGCGTGGAGGGCGACACCGCTCCCTTCGGGCAGCGGCAGCGCCTCACCGACCAGCCGCAGCAGTCCCCGGTCGGCTTCGACGACGTCCTGCCGCGAGCCGGGACGGGTCGCGGCCACGTAGCGGGGCAGGGTCAGCGCGCCGCCGCCCAGGTGCAGGACGTCCAGGGGCGCCCCCGGCTCCGCCGTGCCGTCCACGACGTGGGCGAGCCGCCGCACGTACTCGAACTCCAGGTGGTACGGGTCGTCGAGGTCCACGTAGGACTGGGGGGCGTCGTCGACCGTGAGCAGCCAGGCCCGGTCGCGGTCCACGTCGGGCAGCAGCCGGGCGGTCCCGTGGTCGACCTCGCGGATGACGGGTATCGGCTCGTTCACCCCACCATTGTCGCCTCCCCCGCACCGCGGCCCGCCACCCCTTCGGCAGGAGGGGCGGCGGGCCGCGGCGGTACTCAGAGCAGCGCGGTGACCGTGCCCGCGCCGACCGTGCGACCGCCCTCGCGGATCGCGAAGCCGAGACCGGGCTCCAACGGGACGTCACGGCCCAGCTCCACGGTCATCGTGACCGTGTCGCCGGGACGCGCGACGGCCGCCTCCCCGAGGTCGACGTCCCCGACGACGTCCGCCGTACGGATGTAGAACTGCGGCCGGTAGCCGGTGGCGACCGGGGTGGTCCGGCCGCCCTCCTTCGCCGACAGCACGTACACCTGCGCGGCGAACCGGCGGCTCGGCGTGACGCTGCCCGGCGCGGCGACGACGTGGCCGCGGCGGACCCGGTCGCGCTCCACCCCGCGCAGCAGCAGCGCCACGTTGTCCCCGGCCTCGGCGGACTCCATCGGCCTGCCGAAGGTCTCCAGGCCGGTGACGACCGTCTCGACGTCCGCGCCCAGCACCTGGACCCGGTCCCCGACGCGGACGGTGCCGCGCTCGACGGCGCCGGTGACGACGGTGCCCCGGCCGGTGATGGTGAGGACGTTCTCGACGGACAGCAGGAACGGGGCGTCGGTGTAGCGCACCGGCATCGGCACGTACGTGTCGACGGCGTCCAGCAGCCCCTCGATCGCCGCCGTCCAGCGCGGGTCGCCCTCCAGCGCCTTGAGTCCGGAGACCCGGACCACGGGGACGGCGTCGCCGCCGTACCCGTGCGCGGAGAGCAGGTCGCGGACCTCCAGCTCGACCAGGTCGGTCAGCTCGGGGTCGCCCGCGTCGGCCTTGTTGAGCGCGACGACGATGTGGTCGACGCCCACTTGACGGGCCAGCAGGACGTGCTCGGCGGTCTGCGGCATGACCCCGTCGAGGGCGGAGACGACGAGGATCGCCCCGTCGAGCTGCGCCGCTCCCGTGACCATGTTCTTGATGTAGTCGGCGTGGCCGGGCATGTCGACGTGCGCGTAGTGGCGGGTGTCGGTCTCGTACTCGACGTGCGCGATGTTGATGGTGATACCGCGCCGGGCCTCCTCGGGCGCACGGTCGATCCGGTCGAAGGACACGTAGGAGGTGCTGCCTCCGCGCTCGCTGAGGACCTTGGTGATGGCGGCGGTGAGGGTGGTCTTGCCGTGGTCGACGTGGCCCATGGTGCCGATGTTGAGGTGCGGCTTGGTACGCACGTAAGCCGTCTTGGACATGGTTCGTTCCTCTTGGAGAGTTCGAAGCCGAGATGGAGAAGACCCCAGGGTCCCGCCGACCCTCCCCTTGCGGGGTCCGCCGGACTGTCGGGGGAGGGTCAGCTTCGGGCGCCGCCGAAGGGCGCTGCGGCGGCGGTGGACACCGCTGCGACGACTGCTGCTGCGAGCGCGGCCGGAGCGGGGGCCGCGGCGCCCGCCTCGTTCACGGCAGCCTTCGGCGCGTCCGCGACCGCGGACGGCGCTGCGAGGAAGGCGTACCGGAACATGCTCTGCATCATGTCCGGGCGCGGCGGGCGCGTCGAATGGTTTTCCCCGGCCTTCCCCGCTCCGCAGGGCGCGTCAGAGGTTCTTGAGGGCCTCACGCGCGGAGAGCGGCGACAGGCGGGTTCCCGCTCCTGCCACGAAGTCGCGGACGGCGGCGGGATCGGTCTTGGCGTACTCGCGCAGCGCCCAGCCGATCGCCTTGCGGATGAAGAAGTCCGGGTGGTCCGCGCGGCGCAGGCAGTAGTCGAACAGCCTCTCGGCGTCGGTGGCTTCCTTGTGGCGCAGCTGGTGCAGCAGGGCGGTCCTGGCCGTCCAGATGTCGGGGGCGTCGATCCACCGGTCCATCGCGCGTACGAGCGCCGGATCGGCGGCGACCAGGGGGCCCGCGACATACGCGGCGAGCACGTCGACCGTGTCCCACCAGGGGGCGGTGGTGACGAGGCGGTGCAGGACGGGCAGGAAGCCGGAGGTGCAGCGGTTCGCGTACCGGCGGAGGTAGTCGGCGGCGAAGTAGTGGTACTCCCTCTCCGGCAGCCGCCAGCAGCGCAGCGCGACCGCCGCGCAGTCCCGCTCCTCGGGTCGCCCGAGGTCCGCCAGCACGGTCCGCGACAGGGCGCGGCGCTCGGGAGCGGGGATGCCGAGGAAGGGCGCGACGTGCTTCATGTACGCGGCGGCCCCCTCCGCCCGTACGGGGTCGGCGGCCGGAGCGTACGCCGCGACGAGGCGCTCCAGGACGGCGTCGGCGAGCACGCTGTCGGGCGGGGCGGGGGCCGCGGGGGCGGAATCCGGTGGGACGGGGACGTCCGGGACGGGGCTCACGCGACGCACATTACGGCGATCACACACCCTTTTCGGTTACTCTCCCCGAATGTTCGACCCCGTCCCCACCGCCCGGCCCGCCGCCGGCCCGGCCGTGCGCCTCTCCCGGGCGCTCCTGTCGCCGTGGTCCCGGCTCTCGCTGCTCGTGGTCGTCCTTCTCGGGGCCGCGTCGACCATGCTGCTGTTCGAGCCGCAGCGGCTCCTCGCGTCGGGCTGGCCGGCCCAGTTGACCGGCGGCACCGCCGCGATGCTCTTCGGGCTCGCCTACGGGGCGCTGACGGTGGCGTTCGTGCCCCGCCCGCTGCTGAACATCGCCGCGGGCGCGTTGTTCGGCGCGCAGACGGGTCTGGCCGCGGCGCTGGCGGGCACGGTGCTGGGCGCGGGCGTGTCGTTCATGCTGGGCCGGGTGCTGGGACAGGACGCGCTGCGGACGCTGTTGCGCGGGAAGCTGCTCACCGCCGCCGACGGGGTGCTGAGCCGGCACGCGTTCCGGTCGGTCCTGGCGCTGCGGCTCTTCCCCGGAGTCCCGTTCGCCGCCGCCAACTACTGTGCGGCGACCTCCCGGATGGGCGCTCCGCCGTTCCTCCTGGCCACCGGTCTCGGGTCGATCCCGAACACGGCGGCGTACGTGATAGCCGGCAGCGAGGCCGCGTCGCCGACCTCGCCCGTGTTCCTGGCGGCGATGGGTTTCATCGTGCTGTCCGCTCTCGGCGGGGCGCTGGTGGCCTGGCGCAAGCGCCACCGGCTGGGCCGGGACACGCCGAAGGGCTGAGCGCACGACGGCACGTGGACGACCGGCGCAGTCGGCCTGGCGTTCACCTTCGGGCGATACGCTGCCCGCGACCTCGATGTCCTTGATCCTTGACCGCACTCTGCACTGTGCACGCGGCCGGCGGGCCAGCAGTCCGCGGCCGGTGCACGATCACCTCCGGGATGGCCTAACCCCCATGAGCTGGTTCGAATCATTCGTCCTGGGACTCGTCCAGGGACTCACCGAGTTCCTGCCGATCTCCTCCAGCGCGCACCTGCGGCTGACGGCCGCGTTCGCCGGCTGGCACGACCCGGGGGCGGCGTTCACCGCGATCACCCAGATCGGCACCGAGACCGCGGTGCTCATCTACTTCCGCAAGGACATCGCCCGCATCCTGTCCGCCTGGTTCCGCTCCCTGACGGACCGTACGATGCGCGGCGACCACGACGCCCAGATGGGTTGGCTGGTCATCGTCGGCTCGATCCCGATCGGCGTGCTGGGCCTCACGCTCAAGGACCAGATCGAGGGCCCCTTCCGTGATCTGCGGCTGATCGCGACGACGCTGATCGTCATGGGCGTCGTGCTGGGCGTCGCGGACCGGCTGGCCGCACGGGACGAGACGGGCGGCAGGCACCGCGTGGCGAAGGAGCGCAAGACGCTCAAGGACCTGGGGGTCAAGGACGGCCTGATCTACGGGGTCTGCCAGGCGATGGCGCTGATCCCCGGCGTCTCCCGCTCGGGCGCCACGATCAGCGGCGGCCTGCTGATGGGCTACACCCGCGAGTCGGCCGCCCGCTACTCGTTCCTCCTGGCGATCCCCGCCGTGCTCGCCTCGGGCGCCTACGAGCTCAAGGACGTGGGCGAGGGACACGTCTCCTGGGGCCCGACCGTCTTCGCGACCCTGGTGGCCTTCTTCGTCGGCTACGCCGTCATCGCCTGGTTCATGAAGTTCATCACCACGAAGTCCTTCATGCCGTTCGTGATCTACCGCATCCTGCTCGGCATCGTCATCTTCGCGCTGATCTGGACCGGTGCGCTGAGTCCGCACGCGGGCGAGTCGGCGGGCTGACCCGGCGGGTGTGCGCCCCGCCCGGGAGCAGCCGGGCGGGGCGATCCAGCAGCGCAGCAGCCAGCAGCGCGGATAGATGTCCTCACCGTACGGCGGGGGTCTGACATCGATGCTGATACCGACGTTCCGGTGGCCGTGGCTCAGGGCCCCGGGGGCATCAGACCGGTGGCGGCCAGGACCGCGTCGACCGTCTCGTCCACGGTCAGCTCCGCGTTGTCGATCCAGATCTTCTCGTCGGCCAACTCGTCGCGCATCACCGCGTCCAACGGGGACCAGTCCGTCGTCAGCCTCTTGTCCCGGCCGAGGTTGCGCTCCCCGGCCTTCGCCGCGCCCGGCGCCAGGACCACGACGTGCAGCGGTCCGGCGGTGAACGCGGCGCGGTAGAAGTCCCGGTGGGCACGGCGTACGACGACGTCGTCGATGACGGGCAGAAAACCCGCGGCGGCGAAACTGCCCGCCAGCAGGCAGGCGTTGCGGGCACGGAGGAAGATCTGCCGGTCCGCCTCCCGGTCCCCCTCGGGCGTGGGCCACCGGCCGCCGGAGACGATGAGCTCCTGGAGCCCGTCCACCTCGATGTGGGCGGCGGCGGCGAACCGGGCGGCGAGCGCGGGGGCCACCGTGCTCTTGCCGCTGCCGGGGACGCCGGTCAGCAGGACCGCGCCCGCCGCCGGTGAGCCGGTGTCCACGGGTACGTCCGCCCAGGTCATCGCCGTGCTCCCTCGTTCAGTACACGTCACGTACGTATCGGCGGTCCGAGGCTAGCCGCTTCACCTGCGCGGCGGCGGCTTCGGGGGCGAGTCCGCCGTGGGCCACGGCGATGTCGCGCAGCGCCCGGTCCACGTCCTTGGCCATGCGGGAGGCGTCGCCGCAGACGTAGAGGTGGGCGCCGTCGCGGAGCCAGGACCAGAGCCGGGCCCCGTGCTCGCGCATCCGGTCCTGGACGTAGACCTTGGCGCGCTGGTCCCGGGAGAAGGCGGTGTCCAGCCGGGTGAGGGTGCCCGAGCGGATCAGGGCGTCGAGTTCTTCGCGGTAGTAGAAGTCCGTGGCCCGGTGCTGCTCGCCGAAGAACAGCCAGTTGGCGCCCGAGTGCCCGAGCGCCCGCCGCTCCTCCAGGAAGCCGAGGAACGGGGCGATCCCGGTCCCGGGGCCGATCATGATCATCGGGGTGGCCGGGTCGGCGGGCGGGCCGAAGCGGTCGTTGCGCCGGACGAACACGGGCAGCGGGCTGTCGGGGCCGGCGTCGGCCAGGAACGCGGAGGCCACGCCCTTGCGCATCCGCCCGAGGCGGCTCTCGTAGCGGACCACGGAGACGGTCAGCCGCATCCGGTGGGGGTCCGCGAGCGGGCTGGAGGCGATGGAGTACAGCCGGGGGCGGAGCGGCCCCAGCACCTCGGCCCAGGTCGCGGCCGTGGCCCGTACCGGGTGTTCGGCGAGGACGTCGACGGCCTGCCGCCCCCAGGCCCACCGGTCCCGCTCGCCCTTGTTGTCGGGGCGCAGCAGCTTCCTCAGCACCCGGTCCCCGGTCCGGTCCGCGACCAGGCGCAGCAGGTCCGGGGTGACGCGGGTGATGTCGAGGTGGCGGTGCAGGGCTTCGCCCATCGCGACCGGGCCGTGGCCGGGGACCTCCACCTCGGCGGCGGGGTCGAGGCCGGTGGCGTCGAGCCATTCGGCCACCAGGCCGGGGCAGTTGAGGGGCTGCACGCCGAGGGCGTCCCCGGCCGTGTAGGTCAGGGGGGTGTCGGCGTGCCGCGTGTCGATCGTGAAGGCGCGGACCTCCTTCGCCGCTCCGGGCAGGCTCAGCAGGCGGTTCCCGGTGAGGAGGGCGGTGACGGGCGCGGGCCGGGCGGGGTGGGCGGGGGCGGGCGGCGTCGTGGCGGGGGTACCGGCCGAGGGCGTCGTCCCGGTCCCGGCGGCGGTCGTGGGGGCGGCCCCGGTCGTGGAGGCGGTCGCGATCGTGGGGGCGGTCGCGGTCCGGGGGTTCGGCCCTGCCTCCGCCTCCAGCGCCGTCCGGATCTCCTTGAGCCACTGTTCGAAGGGCTGTTCGTACTCGGGTTCGCAGTCGGTGCGGGGGACGAGCCGCTCCGCGCCCAGCTCGCCCAGCCGTTCGTCCAGTCGGCGGCCGTGGCCGCAGAAGTCGTCGTACGAGGAGTCGCCGAGCGCGAGGACGGCGTAGCGCAGGCCCTCCAGCCGCGGCGCTCCGGGGGTGTTCAGCGACTCCCAGAAGCCGGAGCCGTTGTCGGGGGCGTCGCCGTCGCCGAAGGTGCTGGTGACGACGAGGAGGTCGGCGGGGCGCGGCAGAGCCTGGGGCGTTGCGTCGTCCATGCCGAGGAGCGTGGTGCGGTACCCCTCGTCGGCCAGCGTCCGGGCCGCCGTCGCCGCGGCCTCCTCGGCGTTGCCGGTCTGCGAGGCCCAGAGCACGAGGACCGGGCGGCCCTGCTCGGGCGGGGTGCTCGCCGGCGCCGCGGGGGCGGTCGCCGGGTTCCGCGGCTCCGGGAGCCGGGAGTGGGCTCCCGCCAGCATTCCGTTGACCCACAGCGCGTGGTCCGGGGCGAACGGGGCGCCCGCCGGGAGCACCGGAATGCCCGAGGGGCGCTCCCCCAGCCCCGCGAGGAATCCGGCGAGATAGCGGCGTTCGGCTCCGGTGAGGAGGGGCGGGGCCGTGTCCGCCGGCCCCAGGGCGCTCGCCGGCCCCGTACCGCCCGCCGGAGCCGGGGCGTCCACGAGGCCGAACACCCCCGCGGGCGCGGGCCGCTCGGCGGCGGTGAGGGCGGTGGCAGTGGGAACGGCGGCAGTGGGAGCGGAGCGTACGGCGGGGGCGGCCACCCTCGCCAGCCGTACCGCGCACACCTTCAGCTCCGGCTGGAAGGAGATCGGGTCGACCGCGTCGTTGGTCACGGCGTTCACCCCCAGGTACTCGCCGAACAGATCGTTCCAGTGGAAAGGGGCGAAGCACTCCCCCGCCCGCACCCGTTCGGTGATGCGGGCCGGGAGCACCGCCCGGCCGCGCCGCGACGCGGCCTCGACGCCGTCGCCCTCCGCGATGCCCAGGGCGGCCGCGTCGTCCGGGTGGATCTCGATGAACGGGCCCGGGTCGAGCCGGTTCAGCCTGCCGATCTTCGCCGTCTTGGTGAGCGTGTGCCACTGGTGCTGGAGCCGCCCGGTGTTCAGGACGAACGGGAAGTCGTCGTCGGGCATCTCGGCCGGCGGCAGGTGCGGGCGCGCGTGGAAGACCGCCCGGCCGCTCGGTGTGGGGAAGACGAGCTTCGGCACGCTCCCCTCGGGCCGTACGGCCTGCTCCCGGCCGACGCCGTCGCCGAGGTAGCGTACGGGGTTGCGGGCGGGCCCCCCGGTATCGGAGCTCGGCCACTGGACGGGGGTCGCGCGCAGCCTCTCGTAAGTGATGCCGCGCAGGTCGTAGCCGGTGCGCGGGTTCCACGCGCGGGTGATCTCGGCGAAGACCTCCTCGGCGCAGGTGTAGTCGAAGGCGTCCTCGTACCCCATGGCGCGGGCGACCGCCGCGATGATCCGCCAGTCCGGCCACGCCTCGCCGGGTGGGTCCACGGCCCGGCGGGACAGGGTGAGGGTGCGCTCGGAGTTGACCATGACGCCCTCGGACTCGGCCCAGAGCGCGGCGGGCAGGACGATGTCGGCGTACGCGTTGGTCTCGGTCTCGGCGAACACGTCCTGGGTGACGACGAGTTCGGCGGCCTCCAGCCCTTCGACGACGGTGCGGCGGTTGGCGACCGAGGCGACCGGGTTGGTGCAGATGATCCAGCACGCCTTGATCTCCCCCTCCGCCATGCGCCGGAACATCTCGACGGTGCCGCCGCCCGGGCCGTCCGCGCGCAGGGTGCCGGGCGGGATGCCCCACAGCTCCTCGGTGAAGGCGCGGTCCTCCTCGACCAGGAGCGATCGCTGGCCGGGGAGCCCGGGGCCCATGTAGCCCATCTCCCGGCCGCCCATGGCGTTGGGCTGGCCGGTGAGCGAGAACGGGCCGCTGCCGGGGCGGCAGATCGCGCCGGTCGCCAGGTGCAGGTTGATCAGCGCGTTGGTGTTCCACGTGCCGTGGGTGGACTGGTTGAGCCCCATCGTCCAGCAGCTCGTCCAGTCGCCCGCCTCGCCGATCCAGCGGGCGGCCCGCCGGATGTCCTCCTCGGGGATGCCGGTGGTCTCCGCCACCGCGGCGGGCGGGTAGTCGCGGAGGAAGGCGGGCATCCGCTCCCAGCCCTCGGTGTGTTCGAAGATGAACTCCGGGTCGGTGTGCCCGTTCTCGACGAGGAGGTGCAGCAGCCCGTTGAGGAGCGCCAGGTCGGTGCCGGGCCGGATACGCAGGTACAGGTCGGCCTTGGCGGCGGTGGCGTTGTACCGGGGGTCGACGACGATCAGTTTCGCGCCCGCCTTGACGCGCTCCATCATCCGCAGGAAGAGGATGGGATGGCAGTCGGCCATGTTGGCGCCGATGACGAGGAAGACGTCGGCGCGGGCGAGGTCGTCGTAGGAGCCGGGCGGGCCGTCCGCGCCGAGGGACAGCTTGTAGCCGCTGCCCGCACTCGCCATGCAGAGACGGGAGTTGGACTCGATGGCGGTGGTCCGGATGAAGCCCTTGGCCAGTTTGTTGGCCAGGTACTGCGCCTCCAGCGACATCTGCCCGGAGACGTAGAGGGCGATCGCGTCCGGACCGTGGGCGTCCAGCACGGACCGCAGCCGGCGCGCGGTCTCCGCGACGGCGGCGTCCCGGGCGAGCGGGGCGGGCTGTTCGCCCCGCCCGGAGCGGGCCAGGGCGGTGGTCAGCCGGCCGGGGGCGGCGAGGAGGTCGGCCCCGGTCGCGCCCTTGGTGCAGAGCCGGCCGGCGTTCGAGGGGTGTTCCTTGTCGCCGGACGCCTTGACGACGGTGCGGCGGCCGTCGGGGCCGATAGCGACGTCGAGGACGATCCCGCAGCCGACACCGCAGTACGAGCAGACCGTGCGCACCCGGTCGGTGGCGGGGGCGTCCGGCGGGGTCGGCGCGGTCATGGAGGCCCTTCGGGGCGGGCGTTCCCAAAGGAGCGCGGGTCGGGCGGCGGTCGCTCCCGAATCTAGGAAGAGCCCGTTACCCGGGGATGACACCGGGCGGGCGGCGACGGTTACGTCGCCTGCACACCGCCCGGGGCCCGCCGGTGAGGCGCGGGAAGGGGGCGGCGGACAGGGGGGAACTCCCCGGCGGCGGCGGCCGACTACTGGAGGGACGGCAGACAGGCTCTGGGCCCGTGAGGAGACCGCGAGGCATGCACTGGTACGAGGACGACGCGCTCTGGTCCGACTTCGCCCCGACGATGTTCCCACCCGCGCGGGCCGAGTCGGCGGCCGCCCTGGTCGCGGGCTCCCCCCTGCTGGACTTCCCGCCCGGCACGAGAGTGCTGGACCTGTGCTGCGGGCCGGGCCTCTTCGTGGTGCCGCTGGCCGCCCGGGGCTACGAGGTGACGGGGGTCGACCTGTCGCCCTCGATGCTGGAGAGGGCCCGCGCCGCCTGCGACGCGGCGGGGGCGAAGGCCCGGCTGGAGCGGGCCGACATGCTCACGTACCGGGAACCGGACTCCTTCGACGTGGTGCTGAACGTCTTCACCTCCTTCGGTTACTTCGACGCGGCCGAGGACAACCTCCGGGTGCTGCGCAACGCGTACGAGAGCCTCGCCCCGGGCGGTCGGCTCCTGGTGGACGTGATGGGCAAGGAAGTGCTGGCGGGCTGGATCGGCCGGCCCCAGGCGGTGGACCTGCCGGACGGTTCCTACGTCGTCCAGCGCGACACCGTCCTCGACAGCTGGCGGCGGCTGCGCACCGACTGGACACTGGTGCGCGGCACGACGGCGCGGACGGCGTCCCTCACCTCCTGGCTCTACTCGGCGGCCGAGCTGCACGCCCTCTTCGAGGAGGCGGGCTTCACCGGGGTGGAGTGCTTCGGCGGGTTCGACGCGTCCGGCTACGACCAGCGTTCGGACCGGCTCGTCGTGCGCGGGAGGCGCGCATGAGGGCCGGTCCCGGCGCCCGTCCGCGCTCCGCGTCGGGGCCGCGGGACGCCTCCGGACCCCGGACCGCCCCCGCCGCGATCCACGAGCACATCACCGACGCGGTCAAGACCCCGGATCTGATCCGGCTGAGCGGCGACGTCGTCCTCGCCCGTTTCGAGACGATGAAGGTGTACGCGGCTCTCGGCGCGGTCCGCTCGCTGCTGCGCCGCGGCCGGGTGGTTCCCGGGCAGACCCTGGTGGACAGCTCCAGCGGGATCTACGCGCTGGCCCTCGCCATGGCCTGCCACCGCTACGGGCTGCGGTGCCGCATCGTCGCCTCCACCACCGTGGACGCCGCCACGCGGGCGCAGTTGGAGATCCTGGGCGCGACGGTCGACGCCATGCCGCCCTCCCGGAGCCTGCGCCTGGACCAGGAGTCGCGGGTCCGCCACGTCCGCCGCCTGCTGGCCGAGCGGCCGGACTTCCACTGGATGCGGCAGTACCACGACGGGGTCCACCACGAGGGGTACCGGGAGTTCGCGGAGCTCCTGGCCGGGGCGCTGCCCGAGGGGCCGCTGACCGTGGTCGGCGCGGTGGGCACGGGTGCGTCGACCGGTGGACTGGCCCGCGCGCTGCGGGAGTCGGGGCGGTCGGTGCGGCTGGTGGGCATCCAGCCGTTCGGCAGCGTGACCTTCGGGAGCGAGCGGTTCGAGGACCCGGAGGCGATCATCGCGGGCATCGGCAGCTCGATCCCGTTCGGGAACGTCCGCCACGAGCTGTACGACACCGTCCACTGGCTCGACTTCCGCCATGCGATGGCCGGGGCCGTGGGACTGCTGCGCGAACACGCGGTGTTCGCCGGCCTGTCCACCGGAGCGGCCCACCTCGCGGCCTCCTGGGAGGCGGCCCGCCATCCCGGACGGCTGCATCTGGTGCTGGGCGCCGACACCGGGCACCGGTACACGGAGCGGGTGTTCGCCCGCCACGCCGAGGCCCTGGACCCGGCTGGACTGCGCCCCCGTGCCATCGCCTCGCCGGCCGCCCTGCGACCGCCGTGGTCCGTGATGGAGTGGGCGGGACGCGCCGCTCCGCCGGGCGCGCGGACCACCGAGGGCGACCGGCCCGCCGAGGGCGACGGGAAGACCGCCGAGGGCGCCGTCCCCTCCCCCGCGACCACCGTGGAGCTGCTGCCATGACGATCGCCGCACTGGAGTCCCTCTCCTTCGGCCTGGGCCGGATGGCGGAGGCCGCCGCCGGGGCGGGGCACCGGCTGTGCCTGCTGACCGGCGACCGCTCGTTCTACCGGCACGAGCTGGCGGTCCTGCGGCCGGACGCGCTGGACGTCGTGGACGTGGACACGGACGACCCCGAGGCCGTCCGCCGGGCGCTGGCCGCCGTGCCGGACCTGGCCGGGCTGATCAACACGACGGACACCTGGAGCCTGCCGGCCGCGGAGCTGGCGGCCCGGCTCGGGCTGCCGGGCGCCGACCCCTCGGCCGTACGGCTGCTGCGCGACAAGTGCGCGGTCCGGCAGGCGCTGCACGCGCGGGGGTTGAGCCGCGGCACGGCCGTGGCCGTCCCGCCGGGCGCCGAGGGGGCGGAGGCGGTGCTGCGGACGGTCGGGCTGCCCGCCGTCCTGAAGGACTCGGCGGGCACCTCCTCGCGCGCCGTGTGGATCGTGCACGACGAGGAGGCCCTGCACCGGGCGGTGGCGGAGGCCGGCCGGCAGCGGCTGTCCGGCGCCCTGTTCGCCGAGGCGTTCCTCGCCGGCCCGCTGTACAGCGCCGAATCCCTCAGCTGGGACGGCGCCACCCGGCTCCTGGGGGTGCTGAGCCGCCAGACGTCCCGGGCGGCGGTGGTACGGGAGGAGGCGGCGGCGTTCCCGGTGGCGCTGCCCGAGGAGGAGCAGGCCGGGATCGAGGTGTGGGTGGGCCGGGTCCTGGCGGCGGCCGGGCACGAACGGGGTTTCGCCCACGTGGAGTTCATCCTGACGGCCGACGGCCCGGAGCTGGTGGAGATCAACCGCAGGATCGGCGGGGCGCTGGTCGGCGAGGTGCTGTGCCGGACGCTGCGGACCAATGTCTACACCGCGATGGTGGACGAGGCACTCGGCCGCCGCCCGGCGTTGTTGGACGCCCCGCTCGACGCCGAAGGCCCGGCGTACGGTTTCGTCCTGGTGTACGCCGAGCG
Organism: Streptomyces sp. CB02366; assembly: GCF_001905905.1. Lineage (GTDB taxonomy): Bacteria > Actinomycetota > Actinomycetes > Streptomycetales > Streptomycetaceae > Streptomyces. The sequence continues at coordinate 34,933 of NZ_LIVT01000007.1, read as the reverse complement.
GCCCGGGGTGCTCACGGGCTGGCTCGGACTCGACGAGCTCGGGGCGTTTCCCGGGTCGGTGGAGTGGTTCCCGGTGCGCGAACCCGGCGAGAGCGTGTCGTACGTGAACGACCAGCGCGGCTGTACGGGGATGGTGCTGGCAGAGGGGGCGACGGCGGAGCTGGCTCAGCACCGGGCGTGGAGTGCGGCCGTCCGGGTGCGGCCGGTCGTCGCCGACGCGGCGTGAGCGCGGGGGGATGAGCCGTCGGCGACCGGACGGGGCGCCGGGGGCGGGAGCGGCCGGGGCCCGGCGGGGAGAGGACCGCGGCGGCCGTACGCGGCTCACCGGGCCCCGGCGATTCCTGCTGGCGGGCTCGTTCCTGATCACGCTGGGCAGCTTCGCCGTGCTGCCCTACATGTCGGTGCTGCTGCACCGGCGCCTCGGCCTGGGGCTCGGCACGGTCGGCCTCGTGCTGGCCGTCGCCTCGCTGATCCAGTTCGCCGGGGGCGCGGTGGCGGGTCCGGTGGCCGGGCGGATCGGGCTGCGGCGCGCGATGCTGCTGGCGCTGGCCCTGCGGACGGCGGGCTTCGCCGCGTTCGTCCCCGGGCCGAGCAGCCCGGTCCTGGCGATCGGGGCCCTGCTGCTGGTGTCGGCGGGTGCGGCGCTGTACCTCCCGGCCAACAAGGCGTACCTGGTGGACGGCGTGCCCGAGGCCGCCCGCCCCCGGCTGCTGTCGGCGAGCGGGTCGGCGTTCAACGCGGGGATGGCACTGGGCCCTCCGGTCGCCGCGCCGCTGGTCATGGGCTCGCCCGGGGTGCTGTTCGCGTGCGTCACGGTGCTGTTCGCGCTCGTCGGGGCGGGGCACGCGCTGCTGCCGCGCGAGGCGGCGGGCCCGCCCCGTGAGCAGCCCGCCGCGGCCCCGGCCCGGGGCCGCGCCACACCGCCCCCCGGGCCCTCGCCGTTCGCGGTGACCGTGCTGAGCGTGTACGCGTTCATGTTCTTCCAGCACTACCTGGCGCTGTACGCGGTCCCCCGGACGTCGGCCGCCTTCTACGGGGCCGTGCTGACCGGGTACGCGGTCCTCCTGGTCGTCGCGCAGCCGCTGCTGGCCGAACGGGTCGCCGCGCTGAGCTACCCGGCGGCGCTGAGGTGGGGCTTCGGGGCGATGGCGGCCGGTACGGCGGCGATCGGGGCCGGTGGGCACGGGGGGATCGCGGTGGGCGCGACGCTGATGTGCTGCGGGGAGATCGTGCTCTTCCTCAAGAACGACCTGGAGGCGCTGGCCCGTTCCACGGCCGCCCCGGCGAGCGTGTTCGGGCGCCAGAGGCTGGCGGCGGGCATCGGGGCGTTCGCCGCCGGGCTCGTCGGCGGGCAGCTGTACGGGGCGGCGGAGGCGGCGGGCGCGGCGCGCGGGTTCTGGGCGGCGGTCTGCCTCCAGTGCGTGCTGCTGCCGGTGCCGCTGCTGTTCCGCCGGCGTGCCGCCCGGGGCCCCGAGAGGCCCCGGGCGGGCGCCCTCTAGCCGGTCTTCGGCCCGGCCTGCGCCGGTTCCGCCCGCCACTGGCCGGCGAGTTCGCGGCGGGCGCGCGCCACGCGGGAGCGCACCGTGCCGACCGGACAGCCCGCGGCGGCCGCTGCCTCCGCGTAGGACGCGCCCAGCAGTTGGGTGAGGACGAACGCCTGGCGGCGTGCCGGTTCCAGGCGGCGCAGGGCGTCCAGCACCGCGACGGACTCCTCGAACCCGGGCAGGTGACGGGGCTGGGCCCGTTCCGCGACGGTCTCCCAGTCCGCGGTGTCGGCGGTCCGGGGTCGCGCGGCGGCGGCCCGGTGGCGGTCGATGACGACGCGCCGCGCGATCGCCATCAGCCAGGTCCGGGCGCAGGAACGCCCCGCGAACCGGGCCAGTCCGCTCATCGCCCGCAGGTAGGTCTCCTGGGCCAGGTCGTCGGCGCCGGGCGCGTCGGAGCTGAGGTAGGCGACGAACCGGCGGACGTCCCCGTAGGTCGCCCGGACGAACCGGTCGGCGGCGTCCCGGTCCCCGCCGCCCGCGGCCAGCGCCCAGTCGGTGATCTGCCCGTCGTTCTGCCGTGCGGCCGGAACCCGGGGCCCGGACGGATGGAGGCCGGGAGGGCGGCCCGGCATGTGCGGGTGCGGGCCCGGGGGGCGGGCGCCGGGCCCGGGGGCGAGCGGCGGGCCCGGCGCGGGAGGGAGGAGGGCCGACGGCCCGGCGGCCGGTGATGCGGGGGCCGGCGCGGGCGCCTGGGGTGCGGGGGCCGGCGCGGGCGCCTGGGGTGCGGGGGCCGGCGCGGGCGCCTGGGGTGCGGGGGCAGGAGGTTTCACAGTGGTCCTTCGCGTCCTTGCGGAGCCGGGCAGCGGTCGCCCGGCTCCGTACGCCGGTCGGGGGCGGCCGCGGAGGGCGGCGGCCCGGCGGGACCGGCATGGCTGTCACGGGTGTGCGCGGGCACACCCGTACCGCCTCCGGCGCGGGACGGCCGGAGAGCGCGGTGAGGTCAGCGGAAGCGGAGGGAGGGCGGGGGCCCGCGCCGGGAGATCGCGTGCAGGGCGAGCAGGTCCCGGCGGCGGCGCCCCCGGCGGCGGGGCCGCCGCCGGACGGGCGCGGGCGGGGCGGGCGGCGTCGCGCACCACAGGCGCCAGGCCGTTCGCAGCGGGGCGCGGACGAACAGCACCAGGCAGCGGGCCAGCCGGGCGAGGGCCACCTCGCCGCGCCACAGCCACCAGCCGCAGACCAGTCCGGCCAGCGCGTGGGCGGCGGCCATGCCGAGGGTGAACGCCGCGCCGTCGAAGGCGGGCGGAAGCCCCGTCAGTTCCCAGGGGCCGGCGAGCGGGACCTCGTGGGCGGGGTGACGCACGGCGCTCGACGCGCTGTGCCCGCCGCCCGCGTGGTGCGCGCCGTGCCCGCCCGGCAGCCGTGGTCCGGCCAGGGAGAAGAGGGCGTGCAGCCCCGACTGGCCCAGGACATGGGCCGCGACCGTCACCGGGGCGCTCCGCCGCCGCGCGGCGAGCCACCAGCCGGCCCCGCACACCGGCAGCAGCGCGGCGCCCTGGACGAGCAGGGGCAGGGGCGCGCCGGACATCAGCGCGTGGCCGAGCCCGGACACGGCGACGCACACCACCGCGAACAGTGCGGTGCGCCCGAGTCGGAGTGCGGTTCCGGCTCCCATGAGGTCATCGTGCCAGCAGTCCCCGCAGGGGAGAGAAGGGCACCAGATGCCGAAACAACGGGAGTTCGACCCGTTTGCCCCACCGGCACCCCCCTGTGATCCACGCCACAGCGACGGTCCGGGAACTTTCCTCCGCCCCCGTCCGACTGCTCCGACAACGCGCCTGTGTACGCCTCGTGGCCCGGCGCCGCCGCATACGCCCCACCACCCGCCGCCCGCCCCGAAGAGGCCGCATGACGAACCCGCCCCCCGCCCCCGACCCGGCCGCGTCCGCCGAGCCCGCCGGGGGCGCGCCGCCCCCCACGGCCGGAGCGGCCGACGTACCCGGATCGGACGCGGTGTCCGTACCGGCCGTCGTGACCGGTCCGGACGCCGCGCCTCCCGCCACCGGCCCCGCCCCCGGCCACGGCCCCCTGCCCGGCCCCCGGGCGGCGGGCGAGTCCGGACGGCCGACGGGTGAGCCGAGGCGGCCGACGCTCCGCTCCGACCTGCGGGCCTCGTGGCCCGACGGCCTGGTGGCGCTCCTCGTCACCGCGGCCGTCTTCGTCCTGCTCTACCTCCGCATCCGCGACAAGTCCTCCTCCACGGTCACCGTGATGCCGTTCATGGCCGACGCGGGCGGCTTCTGGATGTACTTCCTCAGCCAGGCGTTCGGCTGGTCCGCCCTGCTCTGGGCCTGGGGCACCGTCGTCCTCGGACTGATGCTGTCGGGGCCCCGGCCCGGCCGCCTGCCGCTGTCGGTCCCCCGGCTGGAACGGCTGCACCGCACGACGAGTCTCAACACCATGGCCCTGATCGCGGCCCACGCCCTGCTGTTCGCGGCCGAACTGGTCCGCCACGACACGGCGCCCTGGGCCTCGGCGGTCGCCACCGCCTTCGTGGAGGCGTTCGTCCCCGGGGGCTACGACTCGGGAACCGGGCGGGTCGCCGTCCCCGTCGGCCAGGCCGCCCTGTACCTCGCGATCCCGCTGGGCCTGCTCTTCTACGTACGCCACCGGATCGGCCCCCGGGCCTGGCGGGTGCTGCACCGCTGCGTGATCGTCGTCTACGTCCTCAGCGTCTGGCACACCCTGCTGTACGGGACCAACGTCTGGTACGACGGTTGGTTCCGCACCGCCGTCTGGCTGTTCCAGCTGCCGATCGCCGCTCTGCTGCTCCTGAGGCTGACACGGCCCGCCCGCCGCTCCGAGAAGCTGGCCGCCCGGCCCGGGGCGACCGCCGGGGACCGTACGCGGTGGGCCCTGCGCCTCGGCGGCCGGCTCCTGGTGGCGGCGGTCGTGGTGGTGCTGGTCGCCGTGGTGGCCACCGGCAGGGACGGCGGGCGCAGCGTGCCCCCGGAGGACACCACCTCCACCCACGACCACGGCTGAGGCCCCGGCCGCCCCGAGGGGACGGAGCCGGGAGGGGAACGCCCGCCGCCACCGGCGGGAGCCGGGTGAGGGCCGTCCTCCCGGCGACGTACGCTCGGTCCATGACCACCAACGATCTTCCCGTGATCGCCGCCGTCGACGGCTCCGCGCACAGTCGGCAGGCGCTCGACTGGGCCACCCTCGAAGCCGTGCGGCGCGGGCTGCCCCTCCTGATCGTCCACGTCCGCCCGCCCGCCCGGCAGGGGGACGGACAGGAGGGCCGGGGCGAGGCGGAGGAGCTGCTGGCCGAGGCCGTCCGGCACAGCGCGCTCCTCGCCCCGGAGCTGCGGCGCTCGACGCTGGCCCCGCTGAACTTCCCGTCCGCGGCCCTAGTCTCACTGGGCCGGGACGCGTCGATGATCGTGCTCGGTTCGCGCGGCCTCGGCGGTTTCCGTTCGCTGATGATCGGTTCCAACAGCCTCGCCACCGCCTCCATGGCGAGCTGCCCCGTCGTGGTCGTACGGGAGGGCCGCCCGGAGGAGGACGGCGACCGGGCCGGCGGGACGGGCGACCTCACCGACATCGTGGCGGGGGTGGCCGCCGACGAGAGCAGCGAAGCGGTCCTGGAGTTCGCCTTCGCCACCGCGGCCTCCCGTCCGGGCGCCCGCCTGCGGATCGTGCACGGCTGGACGATGTTCTCCTCGATGCTCGCGGGCGGTCCCGTCCTGGACCGCCGGGAGGCGGCGGGGTCGGCGGCCCGGACCCTGGCCGAGCTGACGTCGGGATGGCACGAGAAGTACCCGCAGGTCGAGACCGTCAGGGAGCCGGTCAACGGTTCGGCGTCGCGCACCCTGGTGACCGCGTCGGCGACCGCGGCCCTGACGGTGGTCGGACGGCGCAAGGGAGGGGAGTCGCTCGGGCTCGGGCTGTCCCCGGTGGCGCAGACGACGGTCACGCACGCGCCGGGCCCGGTCGCCGTCGTCCCCTGCTGAACCGCGCCCCTCACGGGAAGCCGTCCGCCCCCGGCGGGGACCCCTCTGCCTCATGGGCGGCGGGAGCGTCCCGGAGGGCGGCCCGGCGACGGCGTGGCCGACCTCGCGGCCGGCGCGCCGCTCCGGGCGGGCTGATCCACCGGGTCGCCGTCCACGAGAGGCGGCTCCGGGCGCCGGGGGTGTGGAGGAGGCGCCCGCCCGCCGCCGTGCCCCGCTCGGCCCGTCTCCTGTGTCCGGCGGGGATCGCCTCCCCCACACTGGGTAGTCCAGGGGTCCAGGGGCTGACGCGTCGACCGGTGACCGCGGTGACCGCCCGCCCGTGCACGACCGAGGAGGGCACGGCATGCGCATGCGGGGCGGGCGACGACTCCCTGACGGCACGGACGCGGGCGACACCTCCGAGGGCGGTTCCTCGGGCGGCGACGCCTCCGGGGGCTCCTCCCCTCCCGCCCCCGGCACCACCACCGCGCGTCGGAGCGCCTCCGCCTCCTCCTCCGCCGCCCCGGCCCCCCTCCCCGCCGGGCCGCTCGCGTCCCCCTGGGTCCGGGGGCCGGCGGCACTGCTCGCCGGGGCCCTGCCGACGCTCGCCTTCCCCGCGCCGGGTCTCGGGTGGTTCGCCCACCTGGCGCTGGTGCCCTGGCTGCTGCTGATCCGCACCGCCCGCTCACCGCGCCGGGCGGCGCTGGACGGGTGGCTCGGCGGGATCGGCTTCGTCGTCGCCGTGCACCACTGGTTGATGCCGAGCCTCCATGTCTTCATCGTGCTGCTGGCCGCGCTGCTCGGTCTGCTGTGGGCTCCCTGGGGTCTCCTGGTGGCTCGGCTGCTCGGCGGAGCCCCGACCGCGCCACGTGCCGTGGCCGCCGTGCTCGTCGTTCCCTCCGGCTGGCTGATGATCGAGCTGGTCCGGTCCTGGGAAGGGCTGGGCGGGCCCTGGGGGCTTCTCGGCGCGAGCCAGTGGGAGTGGGGCCCGGCCCTGCGGGTCGCCTCCGTGGGCGGCGTGTGGCTGGTGAGCCTGCTGGTGGTCGCGGTGAACACCGGTGTGGCCCTGCTGATCGCCGACCGTGCGGCCCGGACGGCCGCTGCGGTCCTGGTGGTGGTGTGCGGGCTGGCCGTCGCGGCGGTGGCGGCCTGGGCGCCCCGGCCGCAGAGCGCGGGCACGGTCAGGATCGCCGTCGTGCAGCCGGGCGTCGTGGAGGGGCCCGGGAGCGTCGCGCGCCGCCTCGACCGGGGCGAGGAGCTGACCCGGACGCTGGCGGGCCGGGGCGTGGACCTGGTGGTGTGGGGCGAGAGCAGCATCGGCGCGGGCGCGTGGCAGCGCCCGGAGACCGCCCGGCGGTTGGCGGAGCTGTCCCGCCGGGTCGGCGCGGACCTGCTGGTCAACGTGGACGCCCGGCAGACGGACGGCTCGGGAAGGTCGGGCATCTTCAAGTCGGCGGTGCTCGTGGGCCCCGGCGGGCCGACCGGGGACCGCTACGACAAGATGCGGCTGGTCCCGTTCGGCGAGTACGTCCCGGCCCGTTCCCTGCTGGGGTGGGCGACCTCCGTGGGCAAGGCGGCGGGCGAGGACCGGCTGCGCGGCGACCGCCGGGTGGTGATGACCCTGCCGGACGGGGCGCGGGGGCTGCGGATCGGCCCGCTGGTCTGCTTCGAGACGGCGTTCCCCGACATGAGCCGCAGGCTGGTGCGCGACGGCGCGGAGGTGATCGTCGCGCAGTCCGCCACCTCGACGTTCCAGGACAGCTGGGCCCCCGCCCAGCACGCGTCGCTGGGGGCGCTGCGCGCGGCCGAGAACGGCCGACCGATGGTCCACGCCACGCTCACCGGGATCAGTGCCGCGTACGGGCCCCGGGGGGAGCGGGTCGGCCGCCCGCTCGGCACGGACGCGAGCGCGGCGGAGGTGTTCGACCTGCCGCTGGCGCGTGGGGAGACGCTCTACGGCCGGTTCGGCGACTGGGCGGTGTACGGGGCGTTGGCGGCGATCGCCGTGCTCTGCGCCGTCGAGGGGGTACGGGCGTTCAGGAAGCCTGTTCCAGGGCCTCTCTGACCACTCGCTCGCACAGTTCATGGGTGGCCAGCGCGTCCCGGGCGCTGAGCGTCTCGCCCCGGTGCACGGCGTCGAGGAAGGCGAGGACGCATGCCTCGATACCGCGCTGGCGGGCCACCGGCACCCAGTCGCCGCGCCGCCGCACGCTGGGGTGGCCCTGGTGGTCCACGATGTCCGCGAGGTTGAGGACCTGGCGCTTGGCGTCCTGGCCGGAGACTTCGAGGATCTCCTCGGTCGACCCGTTCAGCCGGTTCATCATGCCGATCGCGGTGAACCCGTCGCCGGACAACTGGAGCACCACGTGGTGCATCAGGCCGTCCACGATCCGGGCGCGCACGGTGGTGTGGTCGACCGTGCCCGGGACGAGGAAGCGCAGCGTGTCCACGACGTGGATGAAGTCGTCGAGGATCATGGTCCTGGGGTCCTCGGGCAGCCCCACCCGGTTCTTCTGCAGCAGCACCAGCTCGCGCGGGTGCTCCGCGCACTGCGCGTACCCCGGGGCGAAGCGGCGGTTGAAGCCCACGGCCAGGCTGACGCCGCGCTGCTCCGCGAGGTTCACCAGCCGCTCGGAGTCCGCGAACTCGTAGGCGATCGGCTTGTCGACATAGGTGGCGACACCGGCGTCCAGGAGGCGTTCGACGATCTGCGGGTGCACGGCGGTCGGCGCGTGCACGAACGCCGCGTCCAGCCCCGCCCCGACGAGGGAGTCGAGGGTCGTGTGGCGGCGTTCGGCCGGGACGCGGTGGACGTCGCCGACCGCGTGGAGCGTGGCGGGGGTACGGGTCTGCAGATGCAGTTCGGCCCCCGGTACGGCGGTGAGCACCGGCAGGTACGCCTTCCGGGCGATGTCGCCGAGCCCGATGCAACCGATCTTCACGAGGTCTCCCTGTCACCGTGCCGCGCCGCTGTGCGCCGCTGTCCGCGCCCCGGCAGCATACGTCGCCGCCGCCCGCGGGCCCTCGGTCGGTGCGGCGGTGAAACCCCCGCCCAAAGCCCTGATCACCGGTCATGACGGCCGCCATGGCTGCTGTCGCACGCTCCGAACCGCCCTCGACGCCGCCGAACGCCCCATGCTGGAGGGCCGGCCCGGCCACCACCGCGAGACCCTGGCCGTGAAGTGCGCGGTGCTGCCGGACGCGCAGGTGCGCGAAGCGTCGGCGCCGCCCGGCCGTGCGGCGCCGCGCTCCCCGGCCGGTTCGGGTCCGGGCGCCGTGCTGACCGGGTCACTCGTGCGGGCCATTCCTCGCGCACCGGCTCCCCGGCGCCCGGCCCGGGCCGCAGAGTTGCCGGGTGCAGAGAACCAGAATCGTCACGAAGCTCCTGGTCGGCTTGGCGGTGACGGCCGTATCCGGGTGCGTGACGGTGGAGCCCGCAGCCGTTCCCTCCCCGCGTCCCGGCGCCGGCGGCCCGGTGCAGGACGTGGCGCCGCAGATCGTGCAACCGCCCGCCCGCGAGGCGCTGGAGGCCGTACCCGACCCGAGTCCGTCCCCATCGGCCGCCCGCCGCTCCTCGCCCGCGCCCCCGGCCGCCGGCTCCCCCACCGCCCCGCGGCGGACCGGGCCGGCCGGGTCCGCCCGCCCGGAGCCGCCGCATCGGCGGGCCCCTCACCGGTCCCGGGCCGAACCGCCCGTCGGCGTCCCCGTCCTGCCACGCGTCCCCGGCGGTGCGGACGTCTGCGCCCTGGGGCGGGGGTACGGCACGTGGCCCGCGGGCAGCCCGCAGTCCCGCATCTGCTCGGAGGTGTACGGTCGCTGAAGCCCCTGCCCCGGGGCCGTGCCCGTACGAGACCCGCGGCCCGCTTCCCGGGGGCCCGCGGGGTCACCCCTCCCGCAGCCGCGACTCCAGGCGGTCGATGGCGGCGCGGACCCCGCCCCCGTACCCGTCGTCAGCGAGCGCGGCGGCCGCCGCGCGGGCCCGCTGGAGGTGGATCCTGGCCGCGTCGGGACGCTGGAGCTTGAGGTAGTCCGCCGCGAGGTTGAGGTGCAGCGAGGGGTAGAACGCCCGGACTGCCGGCAGGTCCCGGTGCTCCACCGGCCCGCCGCCGCCTTCCCCCGCTCCCCCGGGCCGCTCGGCGCCCCCCGGCTGCGGGGCGTCCCCCGGTGCGTCGGCGTCGCACGGCCCTCCGGCGTCGTGCAGCGCCTCCGCGGCCGTCAGGGCGCGCAGGTCCCAGGCCAGCTCGTCGCCGGGGTCGTCCTGGGTGTCGGCCATGTAGTGCGCGAGGGTGCAGCGGTGCAGGGGGCCGCCGTCCGTCCCGAGCTCCGCCCAGAGCGCGCCGAAGCGGTTGCGGGCCTCCTCGCGGTCACCTCCGTGGAGCAGCATGATCGCCTGGCCGATCCGGGTCATGACAGCGTCCTCGGACGCCTCCTGCTGCTCCACCACTGCTCGCTCCTCGTCGCCCGTGCGGCCGGTCCCCCTCCGTCCGACGCTAACGCCGGGCCGGTGCGGAATCGGTCAGGCACGGGCGCGGAGGGCGGCCCGTCCGTCAGCCGAGGTCGGGGATGCGCCAGTCGATCGGCTGGTGCCCCTGTGCGGCGACGGCCTCGTTGATCTGCATGAAGGGGCGGGAGCCGAAGAACTTCTTGGCGGACAGCGGGGAGGGGTGCGCGCCCTTCACCACGACATGGCGCTCCTCGTCGATCAGGGGCAGCTTCTTCTGCGCGTAGTTGCCCCAGAGCACGAAGACCGCCGGGTCGGGCCGCTCGGCGACGGCGCGGATCACGGCGTCGGTGATCTTCTCCCAGCCCTTGTTCTTGTGGGAGTTGGCCTCGCCGCCCCGGACGGTGAGCACGGCGTTGAGCAGGAGGACTCCCTGCTCGGCCCACGGCATCAGGTAGCCGTTGTCCGGGATCGGCAGGCCCAGGTCCTGCTGCATCTCCTTGTAGATGTTGCGCAGGGACGGAGGCGTCTTGACGCCGGGCCGCACGGAGAAGCAGAGGCCGTGCCCCTGGCCCTCCCCGTGGTACGGGTCCTGGCCCAGGATCAGGACCTTCACCTTCTCGTACGGCGTGGCCTCCAGGGCAGCGAAGACCTGCTCGCGCGGCGGGTACACGGGCCCCTTGGCCCGCTCCTCCTCGACGAAGTCCGCCAGCTCCTTGACGTACGGCTTCCGCAGTTCTTCGCCGAGAACGGCACGCCAGGACTCGGGCAGCAGGTCGATATCGGTCACGTCCACAACCTCCGGTGAGCAACAGGTTCTTGATCCCCGAACCTACCGGCCCCCACTGACAACAGGCCTCAGGCGCCCTGGTGTCCGGCGGCCGCCGGGCGGCTACCAGCTGGCCTTGCGGTACAGCTCCCACAGCTGCATGACGGTCTGCGGGTCGAGTGCGCGCTCACCGCCGCCGATGTCCTCACCCGCCGCGACGTACAGCTTGCCCTGCCACAGCGGCAGCAGGCGGACGTCGTCGACGAGGATCTCCTGGGCCCGCTCGAACTGCTTGCTGACCGCGCCCCGGTCGCTCTCCTGCCGCGAGGCGGGGATCAGCTGCTGGGTGATCTCCTTGTTGATGTAGGGGGTGCCGGTGACGCTCTCCTTGCCCACGAAGGGGGCGACGAAGTTGTCGGGGTCCGGGAAGTCGGGGAACCAGCCTCGGCCGAAGACCGGGTACTCGCCCTTGTTGAAGCCTTCCTGGAACGTCTTCCAGGGCGCGCCCTGGATGGTGATGTCGAACAGCCCGGACGCCTCCAGCTGCCGCTTCAGCTCCTCGAACTCGGGCTCGGTGGAGGAGCCGTAGCGGTCGGTGGTGTACCAGAACTTCATCTTCACGGGCTCGGTGATGCCGGCCTCGGTGAGGATGCCCTTCGCCTTCTTCACGTCCGGGTCGCCGAAGGTGTCGAAGAAGCTCGTGGTGTGTCCGGCGATGCCCTTGGGGACCATCGAGTAGAGGGGTTCGGCGGTTCCCCGGTAGACCTTGGCGACCAGGGCGTCGCGGTCCACGACATGGGCGATGGCCTTGCGGACGGCGGGGTTCGCGGCGGCCGGGTCCTTCGGGTTGAAGACCAGGAAGCGGATGTCGGCGCCGGTGGACTCGACGATCTGGAGACCGGCGTCGTCGTCCTTGTCGTCCTCCAGACCGATGACCTCCTCGGCGGTCAGACCCCGGTAGGTGGCGTCGATCTCGTCCGCCCGGAGCGCCTTCACCATGTCAGCGGACTCGCCGAAGTAGCGGATGGTGACCGCTTCGTTCTTCCGGTCGGCGAAGCCCTTGTAGTCGGCGTACTTCTTCAGTTCGGCGCTCCGGCCCTCCTCGTAGGACTCCAGGAGGTACGGGCCGGAACCGGTGACCCGGCCGTCCTCGCGGATCTTGTCCTTGGGGTAGTCGCCGGGGGCGACGAGCGACATCGCGGGGGTGGCCAGGATGAAGGGGAACGTGGCGTCGGACTTGTTCAGGTGGAAGACGACCGTGTCCTCGCCCTTGGTCTCGATCCGGTCCAGAGAGCCGAGCATCCCGGCCGGTCCGCCCTTGAAGTGGATGTCCACGATCCGGTCGATGGAGTACTTCACGGCCTCGGCGTCGAGCTTCTCGCCGTTGGAGAACTTCAGGTTCTTCCTGAGCGTGCACCGGTACGCCATGCTCGTGGAGTCGGTGAACTCGCACGACCGCGCCGCGTCCGGCTCCGGGCTCGTGCTGCCGGTCGGGAAGCTCACCAGGGTCTGGTAGACGTTCCGCATGAGCTCCCAGGAGCTGTCCCAGGCCGCCGCCGGATCGAGCGTGGAGGGGGAACTGGTCGTCCCGACGGTTATCTTCTGCTCCGTCTCCGATCCGCTGTCGGAGAGGAGACCGCATCCGGCCAGCAGAGAAAGGGAAGCTAGGGCTGCAGCAGCCTGCAGACTGGCCCGGTAGAACACGCGCACGCTCCTCGATCAGCCTTGGGTCGGCAGACCATACCGCAGCGCCCCGCCGGGACAATCCCCAGGCCCGGCGGGGCACTTGACCCAATCAGGACCAAATCGGCTCAGGCCGCTCTCAGCCCACGCCCGCGTTGAGGAAAATTCCTCCGTCGACCAGGAGGGTCTGTCCGGTGATCCAGTCGGACTGCGCGGAGGTGAGGAAGGCCGCGGCGCCCCCGATGTCCTCGGGCACCCCGAGCCGCCCCAGCGGATAGGCGGCGGCGGCCTCCTCCTCGCGCCCCTCGTAGAGCGCCTCGGCGAACTTCGTCTTCACCACGGCCGGGGCGATGGCGTTGACCCGGACCGCCGGGGCGAACTCGTGCGCCAGCTGGAGGGTCAGGTTGACCATCGCCGCCTTGCTCATGCCGTACGCGCCGATGAACGGCGAGGCGGAGACCCCGGCGATCGAGGCGATGTTCACGATCGCCCCGCCGTTCTCCCGCTGCCACGCCTTCCACGTCTGCTGGGCGAAGCCGAGCGCCGAGATCACGTTGGTCTCGTAGACCTTGCGGGCCACGTTCAGGTCGAGTTCCGCCATGGGGCCGAAGACCGGGTTCGTCCCGGCGTTGTTGACCAGGTAGTCGACCCGGCCGAACGCCTCCATGGTGCGCTCGACCGCCGCCGCCTGGTGGGCCTCGTCGTGCGCCTTGCCCGGGATGGCGATCGCCCGGTCGGCGCCCAGCCGCTCGACGGCCTCCTTGAGGGCGTCCTCCCCGCGCCCGGTGATGGCCACCCGGTCGCCGCGCGCCACGAGCGCCGCCGCGACGCCGTAGCCGATGCCCCGGCTCGCGCCCGTGACGAGCGCGACCTTTCCGCTGTCCTGCACCGTCATGATGTCCGTCGCCCTTCGGGTCAGTTGAGGGGGCCGCCGGCCACGTACATGACCTGGCCGGAGACGAAGCCCGCGTCGTCGCCCGCGAAGAAGGCGATGGCGTTCGCGACGTCCTCGGGGCGGCCGACGCGCTGGACCGGGATCTGGGTGGCCGCCGCCGCCTGGAACTCCTCGAAGCCCATGCCGACGCGCTCGGCGGTCTGCGCGGTCATCTCGGTGACGATGAAGCCGGGCGCGACGGCGTTGGCGGTGACGCCGAACTTGCCGAGTTCCTTGGCGAGGGTCTTGGTGAGGCCCTGGAGCCCCGCCTTGACCGCGGAGTAGTTGGCCTGGCCGCGGTTGCCGAGGGCCGAGGAGGAGGAGAGCGAGACGATCCGGCCGAACTTGGCCTCGACCATGTGCGCCTGGACGGCCTTCGCCATCAGGAACGCGCCCTTGAGGTGCACGTTCATCACGATGTCCCAGTCGGACTCGCTCATCTTGAACAGCAGGTTGTCGCGGAGCACGCCCGCGTTGTTCACGAGGATCGTCGGCGCGCCCAGCTCGGCGGCGACCCGCGCGACGGCGGCTTCCACCTGACCGGCGTCCGACACGTCGCAGCCGACGGCGAGCGCGGCGCCCCCGGCGGCGGTGATCTTTTCGACCGTGTCCTTGCAGGCCGCCTCGTCGAGGTCGAGTACGGCTACGGCGCGGCCCTCGGCCGCGAGGCGTACGGCGGTGGCGGCGCCGATGCCCCGCGCCGCTCCCGTCACGATGGCGACACGCTGCTCGGTGGTGGACATGCTTGGCTCTCCTCGCCCTTGGATAGCGGCTCAGCGGGGGCGGGGCGCTCCCTGACGGAAAGACCCCGATGACTGAGCAACCGCTTAGTACCTTCAGCAGTCGAGACGCTAGAAGCCCTGGCACCCGGTGTCAACGGCGCGCGCCCCGGCGGGCCGCACGTCACACCGGGCGGGAGCGCCCGCCGCCGCGCCGTGGAGCCCCCGCCGAGGCGTGGATCAGTGCACGAGGAGGTCGAGCAGTCTCTCCACCTCGCCGGCCGGATCGGTGGTGAGGCCGCTGTGCACGACGCCGGGCTGGACGACCGTGGAGCGCGGGGCGATCAGCCAGCGGAACCGGCGTCCGGCGTCGTCGCCGGCCGCCTGCCCGGCCTCTTCGCCGCCGCCGCAGACCTGTTCGACGGCGCGCAGGGCGGCCCGCACGCCGACGACGTCGGCCCGCGGGTCGAGCGCCCTGAGCTTGGCCTCGTCCAGGTGCGTGCGGGCCGCGACGAAGGACCGGGCCCGGCAGTAGACGAGCACCCCGGCGTTGAAGCACTCCCCGCGCTCGACCCGGGGGACGACGCGCAGGAGGGCGTACTCGAAGACGTCGCGTGTCATCGGCCGGCCTCCTCGCCGGTACGGGCCGCTGCCGCGTCCCGGCCGCCGCCGGTCCCCTTCGGCCGGGGCGGCAGGCGGTCGGTGAGCCAGCCGGGGGCCTGGGAGGGCCGGGTCGCGGTCGGCGCGTCCAGGGTGGTCCGCTCATGGATGTCGGCGGCACGGGCGAGCAGCGGGGCGATGTAGGCCCGGCGCACCTCGTCGGCGGAACCGAACCCGGGCTCGCCGGCCAGCCATACGTCCGGCACGTCGGCGGCGACCTCGGCGAGCAGCTCCTCGGTGACCAGCGGGGCCAGCTCGGCGGCGGCGCCCGCGATGTCCGGCGCGAAGGGGGCCAGCACATGGTCGGACGCGTTGTACGGCTTGGCGGCGGACGCCTCGGCCCCCGGCCAGTTGTGGTGCCAGATCATGGTCGCGCCGTGGTCGATGAGCCAGAGGTCGCCGTGCCAGACGAGCAGGTTGGGGTTGCGCCAGGAGCGGTCCACGTTGTTGATCAGCGCGTCGAACCAGACGATGCGCCCGGCCTCGGCGGCCCCGACCTCATAGGCGAGCGGGTCGAACCCGAACGAGCCCGGCAGGTAGTCCATCCCGAGATTCAGCCCGCCGCTGGCGCGCAGCAGCTCCTGCACCTCCTCGTCGGGTTCGGCGAGCCCGATGACGGGGTCCAGCTCCATGGTCACCAGCTCGGGCACCCGCAGCCCCAGCCGCCGGCCGAGCTCCCCGCAGATGATCTCGGCGACGAGCGTCTTGCGGCCCTGGCCTGCCCCGGTGAACTTCATGACGTACGTACCCAGATCGTCGGCCTCGACGATCCCGGGGAGCGAGCCGCCCTCACGCAGAGGCGTGACATAGCGGGTCGCTACGACCTCTTGCAACACTTTCCTAGGCCACCCATCTCTTCAGCCTTGCAATCCACGGAAGGCTTCTCTGGAGCGCAGAGGCCGGGAACACGAGTCGACAGCGCCGGGGAGAATCTGGGGAGTTTCAGCCGGCAAGCTGATCTCCCGCGCTCCCCCAGCAGACCGTCGATGGTGCCGCGTCCCTTGCTGCCGGCCTCCGGCATGAAGTGAGCATAGTAACCGAGAGTGATCGCAGGCGAGGAGTGCCCGAGCCCCCGAGCCAGGGTCACGACGGACTCTCCGGCTTCCAGCATGATCGAGGCACAGGTGTGCCGAAGCAGATGGAAGCCGTCTTTCGGAGCCGCCGCCCACTGCCAGGCTTTCGCCCCCTCGGCGCGCGGCGGGATGCTCCACGGCAACCACGGTCCGGATGCCGGCAGCAGGATCGGCGTGTGGTGCGCGACCAAGCTGGCCACCGACGCCGGGGGCCGGCGGCAGACCAACCGCGGCGGCCACCCCATGAGGTGGCCGATCTTCTGGCCCAAGGGCATCGACTTCTCCGACCCGGCCAATACCCGCCGCCCCTCCCGGGACCTGGCCGAGGACGGCGACCACATCGCCGGCCACGTCGCGGGCGTCGACAAGGCGACGGGGACCTGCGCCGACCCGCAGGGGCACGGCCGGACAGCACAAGAGGCACACGCACCGTTCGCCTCCACCCGGGAGAACCCGCCCAGGCACGCGCGTGCCTCGGCCGGGCGGACCGGCTCGGCGGGTGCTGGGGGTCCGGGGCGGGCCGCCCGCAGCGGGTTCCCTCCCCTCGGCAGCGCGCTCGCCGCGCCCGGAACCGCCGGTGGGACGAGAATTCTGTGCAGGAAGGTGCTCGCCCGTCGCGCACCACGCGGGAGGAGATTCACGTGGGAGAACGGCAGGAGCGGTGGCCCGCACTGGCCTACAGCGAACTGGCGCCGCCGATCGGGTACCTGAACCGGATCGTGCAGGTCGCCGGCAAGTACACCCTCGACATGCCTTTCGAGGCCGGCTGGGGCAACGTCGTCCTCGACGTCACTGCCCGCGGCCTTCGGACACCGACGATCCGGGAATCGGAGGTGACCTTCTCGGTGCACTACCGTCTGCTCGACGGTGATGTGGTCATCGAGGCTGATACGGGCTGCCGGACCCTTCCCCTGGCCGACCGGTCCGTCGCCTCCTTCTACCGGACGTTCTGCGACACGGCGGCCGAGCTGGGCATCAGCCCGCCCCGCACCGCGCTGATCTGCGAGATTCCCGGTTCGGCCCGCACCTTCCAGGACGATCGCACCGAGCACACGTGGAACCCCCACGCGGCCCGGCGGATGTGGAAAGCGTGGAACCTCGCCTCCAGAGGACTCGAAGCGTGGCAGGCGCCCTTCCTCGGGAACCATCCACGCGTCGGCGTGATGTGGGGCGGCTTCGACCTGTCGGCGACCCGGCACCGGGCGCAGCCCACCACGCCGAGGTCCGACCGGCCACCGTTCCAGCAGAACGGCGCGCTCAACGCCTACCTGTCGGTCGGGTTCGCCTTCGGCAGCGCACAGGCACCGAGTCCCGGCCTGTACGCCTACATCTGGCCCCAGCCGGACGGACTGGAAACCCGGTCCTGGGTCGTCGACGGGGCGGCCTGGAATCCCGACGCGGGCCTGGTCCGTCTGCCCTGGGACGCACTCGGGCGGACAGCCGACCCGCACCAGGCCATCGTGGCGTTCGGCGACGCCGTGTACGAGGCGGCCGTCGCCCTGGCGGGATGGCCGCGCGACCTCGTCGGGCCCCGCGTCGACGGCTGGCACATGAGCTGCACCCCGGCACAAACCGCAGCAGGCCCCCCGCACCACTGAAAGAAGGGACGGCCCCTTCCCGCGCCCCGCCCGGTGCCCGCGGGAAGTCCACGCGCGGCCCGGCAGTGTGCGCAGGCCGGGCCCGCCCACGGGCAACTTCAGCGTCCCACGAGTTCATCCAGCACTTGGCCGGCGCGATCCGATGGGCAGAGCCGGAGTTCCTGTTCGGCTTCGGCCGCCCGCAGATGCTTGTCCGTGGGCCCGGCGCTGCCAGACAGCTTCGAGACGGGGGGTACGGCCGGGTGGAGCGAGCCGGTCCACCTCCACCTGAGCGTCGCGCCGCAACGGCTCGGCCGCGAAGCCGATGTCCGGCCCATGCTGGAGACCGCCCGGCGCGTGCTCGCAGAACTGGCAGCCGTCCTCTCGTGATTGCCCGGGCGCGCCCCCGGACGGACGAATCTCCCGAAGCCGGCTGCCTGCCCTGTATTCCTGGGGCCCGGTAGACGGACATTCGGCCCGGGCGCTGTCTCGTTCCGGGCCCTGAGGACAGGCGAGCGCACATGGCTTCATCTCCGGGGCGAATGGCCGCGTCCGCACGGCGAACGGTGGGTGTTGTGGCCGCGGCCGTCTGCGCCGTGGGCTCCGCGGCGCTTCCCGTGCCCGGGGCACAGGCGGCCCCGGCCGATGTCCCCGCGCCGACCGCGACCACCTCTGTCGTCACCGTCCGTACGGGATCCGACCGGGTAGCGGACGACGAGGTGGGGCCGCTGGCCGGTGTCACCCTCGGACTCTTCGACGACGAGGACGCCACAAGCCCGGTCGATCCGGTGTGGGGTGTCTGCGTCTCCGACAGCGACAGCGACTGCTCCTTCACCGTGCCCGGCACCGGCCCCGGCGGTCCGCGCGAAGGAGTCACCTACACCGTGCGGCAGATCGCCGCTCCGGCCGACTGGTACACCAACCCCGTGCTCCGTACCGGGCCGGGCAGCGGCAGCGGTTCCATCACCGCCCCGTACGCCTTCCCCACCCCGGAGCTGGAAGGAGGTAAAAGGTACTCCTCCCGCGAGGACTTCATGTACAGCACGGACTACCGGACACCTCCGTACGTCGCCTCGACCGGCATCTGGCAGCAGTCCCGCGTGAATCCGCCGCTGCCACCGGCCTGCGGCCTGGACGTGGCGCTCGTCCTGGACCTGTCCGCGTCCGTGGGCAGCGCGCTGCCGTCGCTGAAGGACGCCGCCGACCAGTTCACCGACGCCCTGGCCGGCACCCCCTCGCGGCTCAGCCTGTTCTCCTTCGACCGGGAGTCCCCGTCCACCGGCACGCAGAACCACCCCGCGCTGCGCTCCGTCTCCACCCCGGAGGGCGCCGACGCCTTCAAGGAGCTCTACGCCGACTGGCAGCTCGGCTCCGGGACCAACTGGGACCAGGCGCTCTACGCGGTGGCCGAGGCGGAGCCCGTCTACGACGCGGCCATCGTCCTCACCGACGGCAACCCGACCCGCTTCAGCCGCCCGTACCAGGGCGACGGCTCCCGCACGCACTTCGCCGACGTCGAGGGCGGCATCTTCGCCGCCAACGCGGTCAAGGCGCAGGGGACCAGGGTCATCTCCATCGGCGTGGGCCGGGGCGTCGAGGGCGTCTCCGGACTCAACCTCCGGGCCATCTCCGGGCCCGAGGCGTTCACCGGAGGCAACCCGCAGACCGCCGACTACTACCAGACCACCGATTTCGCCGCAGCCGGGGCCGCCCTCAACGAACTGGCGCTGAGCCAGTGTGCCGGGACCGTGTCGGTCATCAAGCAGCTCGTGCCCGCCGACAACACCGGTGAGGACGTCTCGGGCGCATGGAACGCCGGCCCCGGCTGGAGCTTCACCGGGTCCTCCACCGAGGACCTGGGGGGCCTGCCCGCCACCCGCACCACCACCGACGACGGCACGGGCGGTGTCGTGTTCGAGCCGGAATTCCCACCGGCCACATCGCAGGCACCGGTCACCGTCCAGGAGACCCAGCGGCCGGGACACACCCTGGTGACCCAGGACGGCGCCGACGCCGTCTGCACCAACCTGGAGGACGGTTCGCCCGTCCCCGTCACCAACTCCGGCGACACCGGGTTCACCGTGCCCCTCCAACGCCTCGGCGGTATCTCCTGCACCGTCTACAACCGCCCCGCCCTCCCCCCGCAAGACCCTGCGGACGCGGACCTCGTCGTCGACAAGATCTGGAACGTCGACGGAACACGGTACGAGGACGGTGAGCAGCCTGAGGGAATCGACGCCGAGCTGACGCTCACCTGCCCCGACGACAACGGAGCCGCCCCCCAGCCCTGGGGCACAGCCCGATCCGGCTACACCCTCGGCGACCAGGTCACGGTGGACGAGGACGTCACCGTGCCCGCCGCATGCCAACTCACCGGCACCCGGATCACGCAAGTGAACGGAGCCCCGGCTTCCTCAGCCCTCCCCTACCCGGCCGAGCTGACCGAGGAGCACAACCGCATCACCGTCACCAACACCGTGACCTGCGAGAGCGACGAGGACGAGGCCCATCTCACCCTGAAGAAGAAGGTCGTCAACAACCACCGGGGGACCGCCACCCCCAGGGACTGGCTGCTGACCGCCGACGGCCCCGACCGGCTCAGCGGCCGCGGCCGCGCCGAGGACGACGTGGCCCCCGGAACGTACCGGCTCACCGAAAGCGGCCCCGACGGATACGACACATCCGGCTGGACCTGCACCGGAAAGAACGGCTCCGTGCCCGTCACCGATGACGACGAGATCACGCTCCGAGCCGATGACCGCGTCACCTGCACCGTGACCAACACCGACCGCCCGGCCCACACCCCTCCGCCCCCGACACCCGACCCCTACGGATATGGCCACGGCCACGACGGCGCCCGCTCCTCCGCACCGGGCCGCGCAACTTCCTGAGACGCACCCCCGCACCTCCCGGCGCCCCCTGGGGGGATCCCGCACGGTTGAGCTCACCGAGGTCCGGCCCCCGCTACGGGGGCCGGACCTCCCCAAGGCGTGCCCGTGCCCGAGAACGACCGTGATCAAGCCGAGATGAACGCGCTGCCCACGAACACCGAACCGACGGCGGGCGGCTGCCCCGTCACGGGCGCGCGGCAGCCCGGCCCCCTCATGGACGACGGCATCCAGCAGTGGTGGCCCGACCGGCTCGACCTCGCAGTCCCGCGCCGCCACGCCGGCTGCCCAGACCCCAACGGCAAGGACTTCGACTACGCCGCGGCGTTCGACGCGCTCGATCTGCCGGCCGTCAAGCGGGACATCCTGCAGACGCTGACCACCTCCCAGGACTGGTGGCCCGCCGACTTCGGCCACTACGGGCCGTTCATCATCCGCATGGCCTGATACCTGTCCGGGACCTACCGCGTCACCGACGGCCGGGGCGGCAACGGCGCCGGCCTCCAGCGCTTCGCCCCACTGAACTCCTGGCCCGACAACGTCAATCTGGACAAGGCGCGCCGCCTGATGTGGACGGTGAAGCAGAAGTACGGGCGCGCCCTGTCCCGGGCGGACCTCATGGTGCTGTCGGGCAACGTGGCACTGGAATCGATGGGCTTCAGGCCCCTCGGATTCGGCGGCCGCGAAGAGGTGTGGGGCCCGGACGAGGCCGTCTACTGGGGCCCCGAAAAGGTCTGGCTCACCGATGAACGGCACGAGGACGACGGCGAACTGGAGACACCGCTCGCCGCTGACACGATGGGGTTGATCTATGTCAACCCCGAAGGCCCCAAGGGCACCCCCGACCCCATGGCGTCGGCCACCGACATCCGTGAGACCTTCACCCGGATGGCGATGAACGACGAGGAGACCGTCGCCCTGTGCACCGGCGGCCACACCTTCGGCAAGACCCATGGCGCCGCGCCCTCCGACACACTCGGCCCCGAGCCGGAAGCCGCACCGGTCGAGTAGCAGGGCCCGGATGGAAGGGCACGCACGGCACCGGCAAGGGGAACGACACCGTCACCAGCGGTCTCGAGGTCATCTGGACCGACACCCCCACCTCCTGGGACAACCGTTACTTCGAGATCCTCCTCGGCTACGAAGGGGAGCTGACGAAGAGTCCGGGCGGGGCCCACCAGTGGAAGCCGCAGAACGGCGAGGGCAAGGACATCGTCCCGGACCCGCACGACCCGTCCGCCCGGCGTACCCCTTCCATGCTCACCACCGACATCGCGATGCGGGTCGACCCCGACTACGCACGGGTCTGCCGCCGCTTCCTCGAACACCCCGAGGAGTTCACCGAGGCGTTCGCCCAAGCCTGGTACAAGCTCACCCACCGCGACATGGGCCCCCTCACCCGCTGCCTCGGCCCAGAGGCCCCCGCCCAGGAGCACATCTGGCAGGACCCTCTGACCAGGCCCGCCGAAGCCGTCCTCGACCACGACGCCGTCCGGCTGCTCAGGTCCCGCGTCCTGGACGCCGGGATCCCGGTGGCCGACCTCGTGTGGATCGCCTGGTCCTCCGCGTCCACCTTCCGCGGAAGCGACAAGCGCGGCGGCGCCAACGGCGCCCGCATCCGCCTCGAACCCCAGAACGGCTGGGCCGTCAACGAGCCGCACCGGCTGTCCGCCCTCCTGCACCGGCTGGAGGACATCCGCAAGGACTTCAACTCCTCCCGCCCCCCGGGCCACGGCATCTCCCTGGCCGACCTCATCGTCCTGGCCGGCACCGTCCCCGTCGAGAAGGCCGCCGCCGACGCCGGGCACGACGTGAAGGTCGCCTTCGCACCGGTCCGGGTGGACGCCGATCAGGAGCACACCGACATCGACGGCTTCTCCTACCTGGAGCCCGAAGCCGACTGGTTCCGCAACTACGCGGGCAAGGACACCGTCCCCGCCGAGAACCGCCTCGTCGACCGGGCCGACCTGCTCCAACTGAGCGCCCAGCAGATGACCGCCCTGGTCGGCGGAGTGCGGGCCCTAGGCGTGACCTACCAGAGCACATCCCTGGGCGTGCTCACCCCGAACCCCGGCGTGCTGACCAACGACTACTTCGTCAACCTCCTCGACCAGGGCACCTCGTGGAGTCCCGCCGCACACGACCCCACGGTCTACGAGGGACGCGACACCGCCACCGGCACACCCCGCTGGACGGCGAGCCGCGCAGACCTGGCCTTCGGCTCCCACGCCGAACTCCGCGCCCTCACCGAGGTCTACGCCAGCGCGGACGGGGCGACGAAGTTCGTCGAGGACTTCGCCGCAGCCTGGACCCACGTCATGAACCTGGACCGGTTCGACCTGCGCACCCGCTCCTGACGCGACAAAGCCCAACTGGGCTGTGCTTCAGGAGCCATGGGGCTGGCTGGTCCGGCGTGTGTCGGGTACCCGCCGTTGGGAGCGCCTCCGGTCTCCGGGAGATGGGCGCCCCTCGGTGGCACCTGCCGGTCATGCCCCCTGGAAGACCAGAGCCAGTACCTCCGTCAGGCGCCGCTTCAGCCCTTCCGCGTGTAGGGGGTGCACGGGGGCGGGGGCACCGTCGATCCGGACGCCGGTGTCGGCGAGAAGGTACAGCATCCTGAGCGTGCGCATGGCGTTGGAGGTGTGTGCGGCCACGGTGGGAGCGCCGCGCCGGCCGGCGGCGAAGTCCGTCTCGATCGCGTCCAGCCAGCCGGTGGCGTCGGCCAGGGAGAGTTCCGGGCGGGTCAGCGTGCGGGCGATGCCCTGGGCGAGGCGGTCGTCTTCCTGCTGGGCGAAAATCTCGTCGGTCGGGGCCACGAGCCGCTCCGCCGTCAGTTCCAGCATCTTCCTTGGGTCGACGTCCGGGTGGAGCCCGAAGGCGCCCAGCAGGTCGGCGCCGTGGGCGACGGCGTGGAGCCAGCCGAGTTCGCGGTCATACCCGCGCAGGTCCGTCTCGGCGGGGAACCAACGCCGGAAGGCGGCGAGCCAGGTCGGGTCGAAGTCGCCGCGACGAACGATCATGTCGAGCACGAGCGGGGCGAAGGTACGTGCCTGGATGTCCGGGTCGTCGAACCGGTCGGCCATCACCGTGCCCAGGCGGGCGCGCAGCGGCTGGTCGATGACGTCCCGTTGGATCCAGGTGCGCAGCACCACGTAAGGGGCACCGTCGCGGATGTTCGGGTCCGGGTGGCGGAGGGCCTCGGCCAGTTCTGCGGCCAGGGCCGGAAGTTCGGCCGTCGCCGGGGCGGGGCAGTCGTTCTCGTAAAGGTGCAGCCAGCGGGCCGCGTCGATGGGAGGCCTGTGGTCGGTCTTGGTCACTGCCTCACCTTTGGCCAGGGCCTCCGACAAGACAACCGATTATCGGACGGATATGTGGGGCGACAGGCGGCCCTGATCCAGGGGACCACCTGCCCGCAGCCAGGCCGGTCGGCGACTACGGGACCTCTCCTGGGGTCTGCCGCTCATTCCCGGCGGCCGGGGTTCACGCCCACTGTCTGATCGCCGCGACGGGGACGGCCCCAGCGCGTGCCCACGAACTGGAAGGGCCGAATCCGCCGATGCCGCCTACGCTTGGATCATGCGCTCCACCGGCAGGAAGACCGCCAGGGAGACGGTCGCACGCGGCGACTCGCAGGCCCGTGATGACGCGATGGTGTGCGTCCGCGACGCCACCGAGCACAATCTGCGCGGCGTCGACGTCGACATCCCGCGCGACCGGCTCGTCGCCTTCACCGGTGTCTCCGGTTCGGGGAAGTCCTCCTTGGCCTTCGGGACGATCTTCTCCGCCTCGCAGCAACGCTATCTGGAGTCGATCTCCCCCTACGCCCGCCGCCTCATCGACCAGGGTTCCGCGCCCCGTGTCGGGGAGATCTCCGGGCTGCCTCCGGCGGTGGCGCTGCGCCAGACCTACGGCGGCGCCAGCTCCCGCTCCACCGTCGGCACGGTCTCCCACGTCTCCAACGTGCTGCGGATGCTGTACTCCCGCGCCGGTACGTACCCCGCCGGCCGGGGCCCGGAGGAACTGGCCGGCACCTTCCCCCGCGACGCCGCCCCGCTGGACTCCGACGCGTTCTCCCCGAACACGGCCGTCGGCGCCTGCCGGACCTGCCACGGCCTGGGCCGACTGCACGTGGTGGACGAGTCGACGCTGGTGGCCGACGAGGACCGGTCCATCCGCGACGGCGCGATCGCGGCCTGGCCGAACGGTTGGGCACGGGGCAACTACCGCGACATTCTCGCCACCCTCGGCCTCGATGTCGACGTGCCTTTTCGCGAGCTGCCCCCGGCGACACGGGACTGGCTGCTGCTGACGGACGAGCACCCGACGGTGGAGGTGCGCCCGGACCGGGGGGAGGGCTACGACGGCTCGTACATGGGCACGTACACCAGCCCCCGCTCGTGGGTGCTCCACGCTTTCGGCACCACCAAGTCGGCGGCGATGCGCGCGAAGGCGGCGGCGTTCCTCAGCGACGAGCTCTGCCCGACCTGCCAGGGCCGCCGGCTCAACCCCGACGCCCTCGCCGTGACGATCGCGGGGGAGAACATCGCGACGGCCAACGCGCTCCCCCTGTCCCACCTGGCGCAGTTCCTGGAGTCGGCCCGCACCGACCTCCGCACCCACGCCCTGCCCACCGCCCGCCGCCAGGCCGCCGAAGCCCTGATCGGCGGCCTGCTCTCCCATCTGGGCAACCTGATCGGCCTGGGCCTGGGATACCTCTCGGTGGGCCGCACCACCGCCACCCTCTCGGGCGGCGAGCTGCAGCGCCTGCACCTGGCGACGCAGATGCGCAGCGGCCTCTTCGGCGTCCTGTACGTCCTGGACGAGCCGTCCGCGGGGCTGCACCCGGCGGACACCGCCACGCTGCTGACGGCGCTGGAGCGGCTGCGCGCGGCCGGCAACAGTGTGTACGTGGTCGAGCACAATCCGCAGGTGATCGAGGCGGCGGACTGGATCGTGGACCTGGGGCCGGGAGCGGGCCGCCACGGGGGCGAGGTCCTGTACAACGGGCCCGCCCGGGACATCACCACGGCCGAGGACTCGGTGACGGCCCGCTATCTGGTCGCCCACGTCCCCGACGCCCCCCGCCCCGCGGTGACCCGCACCGCGCGGGGTTGGCTGGAGCTGCGCGGGGTGAGCGGCCACAACCTCCGGGAGGTCGACGCGCGCTTCCCGGTGGGTGTACTGACCGCGGTGACCGGGGTCTCGGGCTCGGGGAAATCGACCCTGGTGGAGCGGGCCCTCGCGGATACCCTGCGCACCCACTTGCACTTCACCCCGGCGGCCGACGAGGAGGAGGATGTCGGCGACCTCGGCCGCGGAGCGGCGGGTCCGACGGAACCGGACGACGACGGCGCCTGGGCACCCAACGAGGACCTCGTCACGGTGGCCGACGCAAACGGCCTGGACCAGATCGACCGCCTGGTGTCCGTCGACCAGAAGCCGATCGGCCGCACACCCCGCTCCAACCTCGCGACGTACACCGGCCTCTTCGACAGCGTCCGCAAGCTGTACGCCGCCCAGCCGGAAGCGAAGAGGCGCCGTTTCACGGCGAGCCGCTTCTCTTTCAATATGGCCGCGGGCCGTTGCCCGGCCTGCCTGGGTGACGGCGTGGTGAGCATCGAGATGCTGTTCCTGCCCACGGAGACAGCACCCTGCCCCGTCTGCGAGGGAGGCCGGTACAACCCCGACACCCTCACGGTGACGGTGAAGGGCAGGACGATCGCGGACGTCCTGTCCCTGACGGTCGAGGAGGCGGAGGCGTTCTTCGCCGACCTGCCCCCCGCGGCCCGGATCCTCACCCTCCTCAAGGACATCGGCCTCGGCTACCTGACCCTGGGCCAGTCCGCGACGACGCTCTCGGGCGGTGAGGCCCAACGCATCAAGCTGGTCAGCGAGTTGCACCGCGCGCCCAAGGGCCACACCCTCTACCTCCTGGACGAGCCCACCTCGGGCCTGCACCCCGCGGACGTGGACCGACTGGTCACCCAGCTCCAGAGGCTGGTGGACGCGGGCAACACGGTCGTCGTCGTGGAGCACGACCTGCGCACGATCGCCGCGGCCGACCACCTTATCGACCTGGGGCCTGGAGCAGGCCACGAGGGCGGCCGCATCATCGCCACAGGCACACCGGAAGAGGTGGCCGGCACCAGCACCCCCACAGCCCGCTACCTGGCCCCCTGCCTCACCCGCACCTGACAGGCCCGTGTTCTCACCGATGCCGATCTCCACCCTTCAGGGCTGCGCAATACGGCCTCGACACGACCTTCCAGCACGGCGCCGGGGGCCTGGTCTACGGCCTGCCGCTATGCCCATGAGGACCGGAAGCTCCACGGCCCCAGACGTCGAAGACGGCCAGGACAGCTTCTGGATGTGGCAGTCGGTCACCTCGGCGCTCTTCCAGCGGAAGACCGCTACGGTGCCGTGGGAGGCGGCAGCGCCGTTCTCCACGCCGGGGCCCGTGTCGCCGGTCTCGTCGCGCAGGGCGATGCTCACCTCGGAGCTGGAGCCCTGGCTGGAATGCTTCAGCTCCTCGGAGGAATCACCCAGCATGACCGAGGGGTAGGAAGTGAGCTCTTTCAGAGTGGCCACTGATCGAGTGACCCAGACCGAGTCAGGATGAGGACCGCAACGCACAGGGCTCCCGTGCCGTTGGGGGAGGTGTCCGAAGTCTCAACCCATCGGTACAGGAGCCCTGTTGGTCCCCTATTCTGCCGCACTCGACCTGCCCCATACTCTGGTCGAGTGGGTATCCATGCTCATCGCCACCCGTGAGGGCGGCCGCCGCTGCAAACTCCCGCCCCACCAGCGCGCCCTCGGCGGCCTGGCCCACCTTCGCCGGCACAACACACGCGCGCAGATCGCCGCCGACTTCAGCATATCCGTACCCCGGAGCGTCAACGCTGAAAATGCTCACTGTCTGACCACCCGGGGCGACGAAGATCGGAACCAGAAATTCACCCCTGAGAGGCCTGCCTCTTGAGGAGTTTCCCCCGAATTTGCCCCGCGCGCGAATAGCGCCCGAACGCCTCCTGGTTCAACTGCCTCGCCCCCGACTCCCGGAAAGCCGTCCGAATCACATCATTGAGGAGAACATCAGGGTGAGCCTTCGTGACCTCGTCAACAAGGCTGCGCAGGAAACGACCGGCAGATCCCACCAGGTCGACGAACGAGCACTCCCCCTCCGTTCCGCTGCGAGTATCGACCACCCGCACCGCGTCACCGACCTGCTCCAGGCGAAGGTTCGGGCCCCCCTCCGCATCGAACTCAATGGCACCGTCGACCGCCAGGATATTGACCGCATAACGGAGAGCCAATGCGAAGTCGAGCAGCGGAGTCTTCCTGTAACCCCATACGGAGCCCCCGAACTCAACATCGACCGACCCGAGGAACCACCGCTCGCGGACGACCCACTCTTCGGCGTTCAGGATCGCCAACTGGTCACTCGGAAGCGAGGGAGGAACATCACCCACCCCTTCACCGAGCACGTAAGAAATTACAACGGATTCACTCATGACTGCTCCGCTCCATAAATCGGATTCCAGGGGTATACGTCTCGAACGCTATGTTCACCAGTCACGTAATTCGGGTCATTCATAATAACCTCCACGTGATCGAGTGGATAATTTCCGTGAGCCGCACCAGCACGGCCAATATATCCTTCGTCGCCAACGGATTCCGGCATTTCGGCACGATGGATTGTACCCGTTCTGCCCAACGTATTAGGGATTCCTTGGGGGTCCTGCTCCAGGGTCAACGCCGTGACCTCGTCCAAGCCCTCGCGAGGAATGGTGAAATAGGTCTTGTCAGGGAAATCCTCCGCCCCAGGCATGAAGTGTCGCCCTTCGATGTAGTCACGCTGCTCCGCATGGAGAACGTAATCGGCGGCGCTTGCGTCATCAGCCGTTTCGGCATCCTCACCCTCCAGATCCTCCGGTGCACCCTCACCGTCAACAGCGGTCTCGTCATCAGCTTGAGTCCCCCCGTCGATCGGATCGTCGGAATCCGGCGGCTGATCACCGTCCGCCCGGCTCTCAGCACGTGCGTCTTCCTCACCAGTCGCCTCGACGTCCGAGTCGCGGTCAGGTGTGAAGCCCTGGGAGACCTCGTCGGCGCGGGCGCCGACGAGGTCTCCCGCGGTGGCCCTGTCCGCCGCGTCGACCGTGGTCCTGATCAGGGCCACACCGCCGGCTCCAATCGCGGCCACTCCGGCCTTGACCGTGCCTTCGGCCACGGTGCCCACCGTCTGGGCGAGTTCGTCGCCGGGGGCCGGAGCTCCTCCGGTCTCCGCGGCCTGCTGGTCGGCGTCCGTCGGGTCGTCGTGGTCCGTGCGTTCCGCTTCGGGTGAGGTCGCGGAATCGGGCGGGGGCGTGTCCTGCGCAGCCGTGTCCTGAGCAGCGTCGTGCTCGGCCTCGGAGTGCGGTTCGCGTTCGGCGTCGGGTCGGAGTTCGCGTTCGCGTCCGAGTTCCCCTTCGGGTTCGGGGTCCTGTTCCGCGGCCGGCTCCGGCTCGGCTTCGGATTCCGGTCCGGCGTCCGCGTCGCGCTCCCGGTCAGGGGCGGGCACCGGCTTCGATTCCGGTTCCGGGTCCGGGCCAACCTCCGGCTCGGGCTCCGCTTCTGGCTCCGGTTCGCGCTCCGGTTCCGCTTCTGGCTCCGGTTCGCGCTCCGATTCCCGCTCGGGCTCCGGCTCCCGCTCCTGCTCGGGTTGTTTCTCGGGTTCTGGTTCCCGCTCGGACTCGGATTCGGACTCGGGGTCCGGCTCCGGTTCGGGTTCGGGTTCGGGGTCAGGGCCCGGCTCCGGTTCGGGTTCTGACTCCTGTTTCCGGGACTCCGGCTGCTCCGGGGTCTGCTCCTCGGGAGCCGCCTCTTCCGGTGGGTTGTCGGTCGGTTCCGGGGAGGGGGGTTCGGTCTGGTCGCGGGTGGGGCCGTCCGTTTCGGGCGGGGCCGGGTCCTCGGGGGCGCCGGGCGTGGTGGGTTCCTGGGGGGCCGCCGGCGGCTGCGCTTCGGTCGGGCTCCCCGGCTCGGCCTCCTGGGGTGCGTCCACCGGCGGCGGGTCCGGGACGTGGTCGCCGTCCAACGACTGTTCGGCGGCGGGCGTGGCGGGGTTCGTATCCGAGGTCGCGTCGGAGTTCGTGTCCGTTGCCGCTTCGGCGTCCGTCGCCCCCGCCGCCTCCCCCGGTTCGTCGCCGTCGCGGGGCGCGTCCGACGGCGGCTCCGGGGGCGGGGGCGGCGGGGGCGGGGGCGGGACGTCGACCGGGCCGCCGAGTTCGCTCATGGACGGGTTCCCTTCTCGCGGGCGCATTCCAGCGCCACCCGTGTCGCCGTCTCCGCCACCACCGCGCGCAGGCGCGGCCCCGCCGCGCAGGCCATCGCGAACGCCCGCGTGACGTGCTCCTCCGTCGTGCCGCCGGTCACCGCCGCCACCGCGTCGCGCAGCCCGCTGCGTTCCACGTCCCCGACCCGGGCATGGACCCGCTCCTGCCGGTACCCCGGCAGGGCGTGGATCTGGAGGCGGTGGTCCGTCGCCGACGTACCGGTCAGGACCAGGCCCCGGGAGGCCCACTGGGACTCGTGCTCCGGGTAGGTGTGCGGGCCGTCCGGAGCTGCGGCCTTGGCCGCGTGGACGGCCCGGATGACATCCCGGAACCGGTAGTTCGCGTACGTGTAGCGCCGCGGGTCGCCGCCCGGCGGGTCGGTGCCCAGCAGCTCGGCGCGGAGCACGGTGTGCAGGCGCCGGGCGAAGTCGCCGGGATCGACCTCGTCGCGCATCAGGGACTCGCGGGCGGACAGCGCACGTTCCACCCCGTACACCAGGGTGCATTCCAGGTCGCGGTCCGCGAGCGCCGTCAACGCGGTCCGGACCCGGTCGGACGGACCCGGCGCGTCCTTGCCCATCGCCTGGGCCGAGGCCGCCACGTCCGTCCAGATCAGTTGAAGGGGCTCCACGGCTCGGTGGTGGGAGTCGTTCATCGTGCGCAGGGTGCACGGCTCGCGGCGGCAGGAGGCCCCGCACAGCGGGCTACGGCTGCCGAGCAACGGCGGCTTCACCGACGCGCCCTCGGCGCTCTCGGCGTGCTCCCCGTGCGGGATGGCCGTCAGAACGGGCCGGTCCATGCCGTCCGCGGCGATGGCGGCCCGGCCGGGCGGCAGGGCGACGACGTTCTCGCTCTGCTCGGGCTGGAGGTTCATCGTCGCGCCGACCGCGCGCCGGTCGTCCTCGGCAGGCAGTCGGTGCATGATCTTCAGCGCGCTGTTCTTGATGACGTCGGGCAGGATCTTGCTGGGGATCTGCTCGACGATCACGACGCCCTCGCCGTACGCCCGGATCTCCGCGAGCAGAGAGGCGAAGAGTTCGACGGCGGCCGCCGCCGGCCCGTCCTCCACGTTCTTCAGGAGCCGGTGCGCCTCCTCCACCACCAGGACGTGGCGCAGCGGGACCCCGCCGGCGCCGTGGTGCACCCGCAGGTGCTCGACCAGGCGGATGAGGACGGCGCCGATGAGGAAGGCCTTGTCCTGGTCGTTGGTGATCGTCTCCAGTTCGAGGACCACGTTCCCGGCGAGCAGCCCGCCGATGTCCAGGGGGTGGCCGCCCTCGAAGAACCGGCCCGGCGCGCCCTCCCGGAGCGAGCCCATCCGGACGTCGACGAAGCCCCGCACGTCGGCGGTGACCTCCTTGCCGTACCCGATCATCTCGACGACCTGGCGGGCGGTGGCCTGGAGTTCGCCCAGGGTCGGGTAGCGGGCCGTCCGCGGCTCGTCCGGCTCGTCCAGTACGTACTTGGGCTTGTGGGCCGGGCGCGGTTCGCCGGTGACGAGGTCCCATCCGGCGGCCGTGTAGCACTGGGACAGGGCCCGTGACAGCACCTGCGGGAAGGGCTCGTGCCCCTCGAACGCCGCGAGGAACAGGGCCCGTACGAGGTCCACGTGGCTCTGCAGCGGAAAGCCCGGCTCCGGCTCCAGCGGGTTGAGCGAGGCGGGGGCCACGTCCACGTCGCCGGGCCGGATCACGGTGACGCGCCGGGCGTGCTCGGGTCCTCCCGCCGCGGCGAGGCGGCCGGCGATGCGCGCGTACTCGGCCTTCGCCGGCTCGACCGCCAGCCAGGGGACCGGCCGGTCGTGTGTGGACAGGGCGGTGAGCAGGCTCCGTACCGTCTGGGACTTGCCCGAGCCGGTCGCCCCGCAGACGAAGGCGTGCCGGTTGAGGGTGGAGCGGGAGACGCGGAGCCGGCCGGCGGGCAGGAGGGCCTCGTCGAGGATGTCGCCGATCAGGAAGGCGTCGGGGTCGTGTCCGGTGTCGTCGGAGGTGACGTCGAACCGGTTCGGGGCCACCGTGCGGATGCCCGGAAGCTCCCGCGCGGGCGGCCGGGCCAGTGCCGCGACCAGTTCGGCGGGGGCGACGAAGGGCACGCTGCCCGGCGGCCGGGCGGCGCCCGCGGCCGGGGCCGCCGCCGGTCGTGGCGTGACGGCGGTCAGCGCCTCAGCGAAGGGCATCGGCCGCCGCGCCGGTACGAGCACGTACGGCAGCTCGTCGAGGTCGCCGGCGCCGCACAGCAGGGCCGCCGAGGCGAGCGCCGACTCGGGCCGCTCGGCGCCGACCAGCACGCGCACGTCCCACACCCCGGTGGCCAGGGCCCGGGTCAGCTCGCGGTAGCGGGCCTCGGCCCGGTCGGCCGCCACCCGGTCGGCGGCGGAGTTCTCGCGCTGGCGCAGCCGGGGCAGCTGGACGGCGAGTGCCGCGCGCTCCTGTTCCAGTCTCTCGTAGGGGACGGGCTCGGCCAGGACGAGCCAGGCGAAGGCGTCCGGGAGGTGGGCGACCGCGTCGTCGAAGGAACCGCGGCGTTCGCCCGGCAGGACGCGCTCGTCGTCGCCCAGGCGCAGAACGTCGTGGGAGCCGGGGCAGGGGACCCAGAAGGGCAGCCGTTCCAGCAGGGCGACCGTCTCGCCGGCCGGGACGTCGCGGGCGGTGGAGCCGGGCGGGTAGCGCAGGGGGCGCTGCGCCCCGTCCGCGGCGGGCTCGTCGCCCGCGGGCGGGAAGACGGGCGCTCCGCCCACCAGGAAGTGCAGCGGCCGGTGCCGGCCGGGGCGTATCCATGCCGCGGCCAGACCTGCCGTGCGGTGCTCCCCACCGGTCGGGGGCGCGGAGAGCACGGCGTGGGCCGCCGTGACGGCGGCGGTGAGCTGGGCGGCCGTACGGTCCTCCGTACGGCCGTCCTCGGGCCGCCGGGGCACGGTGATCAGGCGGTGGAAGCGGTACGCGCCGAGTCCGGCGGGTCGGGTCGCGCCCCCGGTGCCGGGGCTCACGTCAGGGCCGCGCGGGGGCGGGTGGAGAGCCGGGGCAGGAAGTTGATGCCGGGATTGCAGTCCCCGAACACGACGCGTCGGCCCGCCGGCCCGGTTTCCACGAGGACCAGGCCGGTCACCGGGAGGGCCTGGAGCTGGGTGGGTTCGATCGCGAACTCGTAGACGCGGCTGAGGTTCTCGCCGGTCGTCGTGGACCGGGCGGTGGAGGTGTTGGTCGAGTCCTGCCAGCTGCGCGAGAGGGAGGTCGAGAAGGAGCTGGAGCTCCCCCAGCTGCTGCCGGAGGTGGTGCCGTCCGTGTCCGAGACACCCCCTTGACCGCCGTAGCTGCTGCCGCGGCCCTCGGTGAGGGTCTCCCCGACCTGCCGGGTCAGCTGGTTGACGAGGAACTTGTGCTCCTGCCCGATGAACTGCGCGGCGGCCTTGGCCTCCTCGCCGTTGCCCATGCGCATGAACACCGTCGCGCTGTCCGCTCCGCCGGCGACCTGGACGGTGCCCTCCCGCAGGTGTTCGAGCAGGAACACGAGCCGGACACCGGCCGTGCGGGCCTCGCGCGCCATCGATTCCAGGGCGTCACGGCCGAGGTGGTCGGCTCCGGCGACGACGAGGGTTCCCGAGCCGTGCGCCACGGCTCGGGTGCGCAGTGCGTGGACCAGCCGGAAGAAGACGAAGCGGTCGGTGAGGTCCTTGCGGCGCCGCACGGAGTCCTCGGTCGTGACGATCGTCAGTCCGCCGGGCCGCCACCAGTCCGCGGCGCGGCCGCCGCCGGGGACGGCGGCCTCCCGCCCCCTCGGCGTGAGCAGTTCCGTCTGCGCCCGGACGTAACGCAGTTCGTTCTGGACGCGCTCGCCCTGGCCCAGGAGGTCGACGGCCCGGGTGATCGACTCGACTTCGGTGGGGCTGAGCGGCCCGGGCGCGCCGGGGGCGGGATCGTAGACGCGGAGCAGGACGCGCAGCCCGGCGGCGAGCCGGGCGAAGGTGACGGGGCCTTCGAGCAGTTCCGCGACGGTCTGGACGAGGTCCACGTCGATGGTGTGGAGGTCCACGTCCGCGCCGGGCGGCCGCATGGTGCCCAGCGCCTCGGCCATGGTCTCGGCCAGCTCTTCGGGAGTGAACTCCGCGCTCAGGTCGGCGTCGAGCAGGGCCCCGGGCATGGGTACGTGGGCGACGCCGATGTCCCGGCGCGCGGCGAGGCCGGCGAGTTCGAGGGCGACGGCCTGCTGAGTGAGGTCCAGGACGACGAGCGGGGCGCCACCGCCGAGGAGCGGCCCGCCGACCGTGGCGAGCAGGCTGGCCCAGCCGTTGCCCGTACCGCCGAACACGTCGATCCGGCTGGGACCGGAGGTGAGGGAGAGCGGGAACCAGATGTCCAGCGTGTCGTTGTGCCGCAGATGCTCCGCGTGGTGGGCGTCGATCCGGCTCTGCCAGGCGCGCCGGCGCTGCTGGTGGTCCCGCTGGGCTCTGGTGCGGGCGGCTTCCAGGCGGCGGCGGGCGGCTCCCAGCCTGGCGGCCGGAGAGGTCGCGGCCATGAGGACGATGAGGAGGAGGACGACGATCACGACGGCGGACGGGCCGCCGGCGGCGTAGGCGACGATGCCCGCGAGCAGGAGGAGGCAGCCCGTGCCCCTGTTCTTCCGGGCGGTCAGGGCGCGTTCCTCCATGGCGCGGACCTCGTCGCCGGAGGGTTCGGAGTAGACGGGCGGATGCTGGGCGTCGCGGTGTGCGGGGGGCGCGGGCGGCTGGACGAACTCCCAGCCCCAGCGCTCCTGGCCGGTGAAGACCCGCCGCGCCAGTTCCGCTCCGGCGTCCGGCTCCCCCCCGTCCCGAGGTCCGGTCGCCGGTGCGCTCTCGGCAGTGCTCATGACGCCCCCCTGTGGATGTCGGAGCATCCTGACTTTCCGGAATGCCCCTGTCAGCTCCCGGGGGCTGCGCGGGAGACCTTTTTGGCCAGAAGTCACCCATGAATGACCAGAGTTGATGCCCCGTCACACATTCGGACCGACGCGCTCCGCCGCGAGGCCCGCGATCCGGGCCGGGCCGGTGCGGCGGGCCGACGGCCCCATGGCCACAGGGCGGGGCAGCGTCTTGGCCGTCATGCCCCGCTTCAAGGGACTGCCGTGGGGCTTCCCGGGGAAGCGGCTGCCCCGCCGCGGGCCGTCAACCGGCTGCTCGGTCAACAGGACGGTCACCGGAAAAAGAGAGCACGTTGGAAGAAGCCCGTACGCGGCAGGACTGGTGTGATGAGCGATTGTTCCCCTCCCACCCAGACCGTGGAGGTCAGGCATGGCCATCAGTACCGGAACGTCACCTCTCACCTTTCGCGGCGGGCTCGACGCCGTCAACACCCGTCACCACCAACTCGGCCTGCGCGTGTTCCTGTTCATCGTCGTCGCACACTGGGCGGAGCACCTGGTCC
>NZ_LIVT01000006.1:113722-439309 GCF_001905905.1 Streptomyces sp. CB02366 | reverse complement strand
CGACCACTTCCTCGCCTTCACCAGCATCGCCTGCACCCTGATCTGCTACCGCAGACTCGCCAAATGAGATGACCTCTTACTCGGACTGGAACTGGGAATGCGCCGGGCAAGCTCCTCGGCCACCGGTCCGTCAGCCAGTCGCGGATCCCGCCAGAGCAGGGCACGGACGAGCTGCAGCGCGTTCCGCCCCGCACTGGAACCGACGTGCTGCGTGCGCCAACGCTTGAGCATGGCGGCAGTCAAGCCGTCCAAGTCCGACGGTGGGTTCTCCAGTTCGGACAGGAACCGCGCGAACCGGTGCAGCTTCTTCCACGTACTCTCCGCCGTTCCGTGGCTCGTCCACCGGACGGACTGGGCGGCGAAAAGGGCAGCCAGGGACTGCTGCATCGGCGCGGCCACGGCCAACTGCGCGAAGTCGAACTCCTTCGCATGGCCCGCTTTGTTCAGTACGGTCACCACCAGTGTGCCTTGAGCAAGCGGGGCCTCGGCGCGGTGCCCAGATGGTGGCCGGGCAGCACGACGCCCGCGGGGACTCACGGAGCCGCCTCGAGGAGGCTGTCGATGTCCTGGATACCCTGCGTCTCCCGAGCGAGGCGCGCGAAGACATCGTCCAGACTCTCGACGTCTTGGCCGTCGGCAGTGGTCTCCGCGGCAGCCAGGATGGACTCCAGCTGCAGGTGCGACACGGGTGCGAGGTAGTGCCGCTTCGTGGTCTCCACGTCGGAGTGACCGAGGAGGGTCTTCACCAACCACCACGGATCGCCGAACAGCATGGCGAAGTCACGCAGGTCCGCTTTCGTCAGACCGTACCGGGACTCGAACAGCTCGTTCAGCAGGATCAGCATGTAGAGCGCCATGGAATGCCTGGCGGCGTGAGGGGTGGCGTACGGGCTCTTGCCGCGAACATTCGCCAGCCGGAACGTCCGGTCGACCTTCCGTTCCTCGTCGCTGAGCAGGACATCTTCGCAGCGCAGGTTCGCGTTCCTGAACACGCCGTTCCAGCGATCCGGTTCCATGGGCAGGCCTTGCTCAGTCAGCCACAACCAGGCCGGCTCCGGCCCGTCCGGACCCTCCAGAAACAACCACCGTCGCTCGCGCCAGCCCAAGAGGCTCAGCTCCTGCCCGCCGATGACGCCGTGGGCATCCACCCATTCCACCTTCGGCTTGATCCCGCGCGTCACGCTCGTCACCAGCCGCATCGTCGTCAGTCGGTCGTAGCGGCCCGCAGCCTGGGCCTGCTGAACGGCCCAGGCCCGCTCCGACTGGACATACGCCTCGACCTGGCCGACAGCGTCCACGGACGCGTAGAACGTGCGGGTGTTCTTCGCCCTCGTCACCGCGCCCGCGATACGGCCATGCAGGTAGCGGCCGTGCCGCAGGTGCTGGGTCGGCAGCTCGAACGTCAGCAGCGAACCGCCCTCCTGCCGCCGCAGGCCCGAGCTCAGCAGAAGCTGCACGAAGCTGGTGTTGCGGATCTCCGTCCGCGACTCCCACCCGGGCGCCGCCACCCCGGCTCGGGTGTGGCCGCGCAGCCCGACGTCCGACCACAGGCCCCATGTCCGCGGCGTCAGCCACGACACCCGCGCGCTGACCGAGTCTGCGGCCCGGTCCTCTCGCCGCGATATGTCTACCGGCAGAGGGTAGACCTTGCCCCACTTGAACAGCTTGGTGAACGCCGCCGCCTCGCGGTTCCACTTCGTCCCGCCGACCCGTTGGGGGTTTTCCACGGCTCGGCACCGCCAGTCGCGGAAGTCCACGAGATCCTGCTCGGTCGCCTGCTGCCAGGCAACTCCGCGCGAAGACAGGAAGTCAAGAAGGATGCGAATATCCGTCGCGTAATTTCGCTTGGATTCCCGTTCCAGGTTCCGGAACTCCTTGGAACGGACAAAATCCAGCAGACCCGAATCGACCATGCCGTCCGGTCGCACGAATACAGGGTCCCCCGGCATCAGCCTGATCTGGGACACCGCCGTCGGCAGGTCCTGTACCCCCAGCACACCACCAGTTGGGAGCGTCCCCCAGTGCTCTGGATCCGGTACCCGCACCACATGCCACGTACTCAACCTGCGCCTCCCCTGATGCTTGAACACGCTCAATCATCAGGGAAACCGGGCACCCCGACCACCGGCGCGCCCACCAGATCACCCTCCTCGCCGTCGAGGCCGCCGGCCTCCCGCACCTGTATCCCGACGCCGGGGAGCCCTGGCAGCCTGCCGCTCTGTACGCGGCTACACACGCGGAATCCGGGATGGGCCGACTCGGCCCGCTCCTTCAGAGCGTGGGTAAAACGCTCCTCGCGGTGCCGGACGCGTACGTGAGCACGGTCGTCGACGTCTCACCGTGGGCCGCCGTGAAGTGGGAGGCGATCTGCGCCCACCGCAGCGAGGTCGCCCGCGAGCGGCCCCTGCCCGGCCTGCTCGCCCGCCTGCCCGAAGCGGAACGCGACGAGATCATCCGCACCGAGTCCTTCACCCGGCTCTCCCCCGGCCCCGCGCCGGGCGACCCCCACCGGCTCGCCGTCTGACCGCTGTCCACGTGGTTCCGCCCGCATGATCGGAGACGAGATGACCGCCACCCCCGCCCCTGACGCACCGCCCAGCACGATGATGACCGACGAGGAGTACGGGGCCTCACGCGCATCGGCAGCCCTCTGGGCCGGTACGTCCGTGCTGATCACCGACCGGCGCGGCCGGGTCCTGATCCAGCACGTCGACTACCGCACGGCCTGTCTCCTGCCGGGCGGCGCCGTCGACGCGAACGAGGCCCCGGCCCGGGGCGCCGCGCGGGAGTTGCGCGAGGAACTCGGCGTCACCACGACCGTCGACCAAGGGCTCGCCATCGACTGGGTCAGCGCCGACAGCCTCAACGCGCCCGCCGACATGCGCTTCCCCGGCGAGATCCTCCACGTCTACGACGGCGGGACGTGGGACGAGGAGCAGATCGCCGCCATCCGGCTGCCCGACCGTGAGATCACGGCCCTCGAGTTCGTCGAACCCGCTCGGCTACCGGACCTGATGGCTCCCGGCGACGCCCGCCGGGTCCTGTCCGCCCTGCGTGCCCGGATCAACTCCGCCGGGCCCGCCCTGCTGGAGAACGGCGTCCCGATCGCCGCCACCGTCCTGGACCGGGCCGGCGCCCTTCGTACCGCCCGCGCCCCACACCATCTGTCCTTTCACGTCGGGCCCGCCCCGGAGCAGCTTTCGGTGGTCCAGGTCCGGGGCTGGCTCCTCGGACCCGACGGCCGCGTCCTGGTGCTTCTGGAACCGGACACCGGCGCGGCTCTCCTGCCGGGCGGCGCCCCCGAACTCCCGGACGGCGGCGATCCGCTCGTCACACTGCGCCGGGAAGCGCGTGAAGAAGCCGCGGCCGAGTTCGGCGTACCGCTGTTCCTCGGCCACCTGCACGACCCCGGCAAGCCGTACACCCGCCTCCGTTACGCCGCGCCCCTCACCCGCCTCGGCCCGCCATCCGCCGACCCGGCCACCGGCCGCACCCGCATCCGCCTCCTGGCCACACCCGAGCAGGCTCTGGAACTCTTCGACTGGGGCTCCCCGGCGGCCGACCAGCTCGCCGCCGTCCACCAGGCCCGCGCACGACTCGGGATCCCCCGTGCCGCGCGGCAGCCCCTCACCGAGCTGCCGGACGCCACCGACCTCGCCGCCTTGTAG
The DNA here is from genome assembly GCF_001905905.1 of Streptomyces sp. CB02366. Lineage (GTDB taxonomy): Bacteria > Actinomycetota > Actinomycetes > Streptomycetales > Streptomycetaceae > Streptomyces. The sequence continues at coordinate 435,641 of NZ_LIVT01000006.1, read as the reverse complement.
TTCCCGGCTCGTCTCGAAGCGAGGACTCGCATGAGCAACCCATCACCTGCCCTGGGTGCGCCCCCCGTGCCCGCTCAGCCCCTGTCGGCCACAAGAGCCGCATCTGATGCTCCACCGCCGGTTCGAACCGGACACTGCCGATGTCGGCGAACTGCCCCTCGCTATCAGCTCCTTGAGGTAGAGCGCAGCGGGCTCGACCGGCCTGCCGCGTCCATCCAGCACTCTGTACGGCTCCCAGGGATCTCCCGTCTTCAGTAGCTGGCCTAACTGGGGCAGGACGAAGTTCCTCAGGTCCCTTCCGGACCGCTGCTCATCAAGCACCTCGGGGAGCTAGCAGATATCTGGCCTGACCTGCGAAGACAGCTGAGTTAGTTCGGTTGACAGGCCCGCATGTGCACGGTGTGGTCACAACGTCGGTTAGTAGCCGTTCTCGTTCAGGGGTGCCGACGCCGGATCCACGCTCGCCGTGCGAGGCCGCGCCCCGGGGCTGGTGATCAGCTGTGCGGGCCGCTGAGAGCTGATCTCCGCCCCGGGTGAAGGACCCGGGGGACCGGGGCGGAGGATCGCTGCTCAGAACGGCTCTGGAGCCTCTTCTGCCTTGACCGCCTCCACGGCGGCGTCCCAGATCGCTTCCCACTCCCGCAGGACGCGGTCGCGGTCGCACTGGGAGGGGCGACACGGCAGCGGGCGTAAAGCGGGTCTCCAGGGAGGGCGGCGCGGCCGCAGAGGCCGTTGTGTCCGGTGCAGGCGCCGCCGTCGGTCGCGGTCGGGGGCAGTGCGGCGTCGAGGCGGGCGTAGCGGGCTTGGTCCTGGCAAGTGGCGCGCTGGTTGCCGGTGCGGGTGCGGACGGTGCAGGTGTATCCGTCGAGGCCGGGGCAGAACGGCCACCCGAGGTGGAGGGCGCACCGGGTGTCGCCGACGACGGCGAGGACCGGGCAGCGGGCGGGCGATCACCTCCCCCAGCAGCGGCACCGGCCACCCCGCAGCCAGGAGCCCGGACACCACGAGGCCCTGGTCCCGGAGCATGCCTCCATCCCTGTTGCTAGGGTGAACCGTTGTTTTCGATCAGGGGCGGGGGACCCATGACGTTCGACGACGAGTGGGCAGCACTCAAGTCCGACGCGCGAGACCAGCAGTCGGCACAGATGAGCCTCGACACGGCTGGGGCCCAGCCCGGTGTTTCTGCGTCCGGCACCGATCGCGACCTGGTGGTGCACCGGGACGAGCTGGGCGCGGTCGGTAACGAGGCCTTCCGGATCCACGGCGAACTGCGGAAGCGTGCTGACGTGGCGGGCGCCGGTGCCGACAAGGCCGGTGCGGGAACCACGGCCCGGGCTGCGGCGGAGTTGCAGGGCCGGAACTTCAGCACGGGTGGCGAGTTGTACACCACGCTCGAAGTCTGGACTTCGCAGGTGAAGACGGTCCTGCAGATGTTCGCGCACATCTCCAACCACCTGGACTACTCGAGGAAGTCGCACGCCAACGACGAGGTGGAGATCGCCGCCACGCTCAGAGGGCGGGACGGCTCCGCCGTGCCGGTGTCGGAGCTGCAGAAGTACGTGAAGTGACCAGGGGGAGCGGGACAGCATGGGGGCGTTCTCATACACGGATCTGATCGAAGCCGACCTGGGCAAGCTGAACTCGGCGGCCGACGACTGGACCTCGACGGCGGCCGGTCTGGAAAGGCTGAGGACCGAGGTCTACAGCGGCCTCCTCCAGTTGTCCGACGGAGCCGACTGGGCTGGGCTGAATGCGACCGTCACCAAGAATTTCGTCCGCAAGACGGTCAAGGAGGTCGCGGATCTCCAGATGGAGGCACAGAGCATCGTGTCAGTCCTCCGGGACGGTCACGCCGAACTGACGCACGTGCAGAAGCGTGCTCGCGAGCTTTCCGCGGAAGCACGCAAGGGCAATCCTGACCGGGCGGCGGGCCCCGATCCGGGGCTGTTGGTGTCGGACGGTCCCAACGGGACCGTGAAGGTCATGGAGGCCTTCTGCGGCGTGGAAGGCACGTCCCAGCGGACCAAGGACCTGATGCAGTGGTACGCCGACACCCTCACGGGTCTGGTCGCGCACGCGGCGGAGATCGACGCCGCCGTGACCCGGGCCCTCAAGCGAAGCCACGGCGGCGACCCGCACAACGCGGGGCACGCGACGTACACCTCGCTCGACGAGGACCAACTCCCCCGCGCCACCAAGCTCGCCTCTCTCGGGAACGATGCGAACACGGCGCAGCGGGCCGAGCTGCGGCGACTGTGGACATCGCTGAGCCCCCAGGCGCGTGCGGAGTTGTGGATCGGGCACAAGGACGACCTTCTCGCGGCGGGACTGCTCGCTCCGACCATCAAGAAGGCCGCCCCCGACCGGGGCTCCGGCCCCCACGGTGTCGAAGATCCGGGGGCCGAGGAGCACAGGACCCGGGAGAAGATGAATCTGATCGCCGAGGCCGCCGACTGGAAGGGCGACAACGACGCCGCGCGGCACATGGCGCACTACCTCGGGAACAGCGGGACGGACATGGACCTGCCCGTCGACAAGATGATGTCGGACGTGCCCGGCTTCAACGCGCACATCGAGGACGGCATCAGGGAACATCAGGCGGCTTGGCGCGACGACGCTCTCGCGGAGTTCCGGCGTAATGGCGGACAACCCGTCTCGATGCCGGTGGAGACCGGAAACCGGGACTTCGCCTTCACACCGGATGTCGACAACAACTGGTTCTATGCGGTCGGGTCCACCCGGTCGAACGTGACCGGGGTGGTCACCGTCGTACCGGACGAGAACGGACAGCCCAAAGTCGGTCTCGACTACCAGGCCAACGCCTGGGACCGCTACAACTGGGACGAGAGCAAAGGCGTGACCATCGATCTTCCGTGGGGCAGCGGCATGAGCATTCCGGACGGTCAGATGGCCCGCCTCCACACCACCGGCATCGCCCAGGAATTCGACATGGCAGGCAGCAGCTCCGTCAAACACTACGATCTGGGCGGACCCGCCCCGAACCAGGGCTCTCTGCCGCAGCCGGACCAGCCCGGCCGCGAGGGCGACCGGACGGATCCGGGTCGTGAGCAGCAGGAAGCGCGATAGAGGATCACTGATGGACACCTCCCCCCAGACCGCTGCCGACACGCAGCCCGTGCGCCGCCGCCGTGCGCCGGCCGCACTCGTCGTCGTTGTGGCGCTCCTCGCCTGCGTCGCCACCGCGATCGGTGTGGTGTCCTGGGTCGCCGACGACGTGTCGTCGGACCTGACGGACCAGGAAATGACGTGTTGCTGGGAGGACGGAGCCACGCCCGCCTGGATGAGCGACCAGCTCGGTATCCGCATTCCGGAGGGAGCCTCGGACCGACGGTCGGGCTACAAGACCGGCCAGCGTTACGACACCGGCCTGCTCGCCTTCGTCCTGCCGAGCGAGGACGCGGAGCGGTACACAGGCCGACTCATCCGAAGCGGCACCGAGATGATCGGGAACTCCCACCCCGAGGGGAAGGACTACCGGCCCGCCGCCGCCTTCGGTCACCTCGGACTGCCCGAACCCGAGACGTTCGTCCAGGGCCTGCGAAAGGCCAGCCTGTGCCCGGACGACCTCGCGTCCCCGGAGGGCAAATACCTCCAACGCTGCGTCGACCTCTTCGCCCACGAGTTCACACCCGGCACCACGCGGATCTACGTCCGATCGACCATCGAACCCTCCACCACTCCTCCACCCGCGAGCACGGCCCCCTAAGGACTGTCCCGCAATTCCCGGCGGGCGCGCGACGACGGCTACGGCGCCTCGCCGCATTGTCGGAACATCCCCGTACATCCAGTATGCGGATGCCCCTCCGCCTTGCGATGCACCGCATCCGACGCCGCGCACCGATCCACCGGGAACTGCGGGACAGCCCTTACGCAAGCTCCGCTGCAGCACCAACCGCATCACAGCGATCGTCCAGGCCGTCCTCGTCCTTCACCACGCGTCAGCGTGAGGTTGGAAAAGGCTCACTGTCCGGCATTCCGGCGGGTGGATTTCCCCCGCGCGCTCCGCTCGTACGCGAATCACGACCGTCGGCACGGACAGTGGACCGAGGGCGTCGGCCCCCTCTGCTGAAAGGCCTCTACCAGGCCCGGACTTCGAGGCGGCACGGGGGCAGCCCGATCCGACTGCGGGTCAGCGCCTCGGACCGGGTATGGAAGATCCGGAGCCATCGCCCCGTCACCCTTGCGGGCCGGCGCCGAGGCTCGCGCGGAGCAGCGCCGCCTCCTCGTCGAGGTGGCGCAGAAGGGCTTCGAGGGCGGGGGTGCGGGTGCGGTGGGCGGCCTCGGTGACGCCCACCGTGCGGCCCACCGAGGGGAGGTCGACCGGCAGCGCGGCGAGGTGCTCGTCGTCGCGCAGGACCAGTTCGGGCAGGAGCGCCACCATGTCGGTCTGGAGGAGCAGGGCCCGCATGGTGAGGATGGAGGTGCACTCCACCCGGTCGGCGGGGAGCGCCAGCCCCCGGTCGACGAAGAGGGCTCCCAACTCCTGTCGTAGTGCGGTCTGTTCGACCGGCAGGATCCATGGGTGGGCGAGCGCGTCGGTGAGCGCGACGGGGCCCCCGGCCGGCCGTTCCGCCAGGAGCGGGTGCCCGGCGCGGACGGCGAGCCGGATGGGCTCGCGGTAGAGCATCCGCTGCCGCAGTGCCTCCCCGCCGCCCGGGGCGGGCCCCACGCGGCCGACGATGAGGTCGAGTTCGCCGCCGAGCAGGGCCGGGTGGAGGACGTCGGGGGTGCCCTCGCGGACCACGACGGTGAGCCGGGGGCGCTCATTCTTGAGGCGGGCCACGGCCCGGGGCAGCAGCACGTTGGCCCCGGCGAGCAGGGTGCCCACGGTGACGGTGCCGTCCTGGCCCTGGCGCAGTCCGGTGAGGTGCTCCTTGGCCCGCCGGATCTCGGCGACCACCGCGCGGGCGTGGCCGACGAGCGCCTCGCCGTAGACGGTGGGCCGCATGCCGCGCGGAACGCGGACGAAGAGCGGGAGTTCGGCGACGGTCTCCAGTTCGCGCAGGGTGCGGGTGGCGGCGGGCTGGGTGAGGTGGAGGCTCTCCGCCGCCCGGCCGACGCTTCCGTGGTCGTACACCGCGATGAGCAGGGTCAGGTGCCGGAACTTCAGCCGGCCGTCCAGGAGGTCCATCGCCGGGGCTCCTTCCGGGGAGTCGGTGGGGCACCCGGGGGCGGGGCCGTACGGCGGTATACCAGGATCGCTATGGCTCTCTTACCGATCGGCATTGGATCGGCATAGCTGGGTGGGCGCACTATACCGACACGCACCGGGGCGATTTTCGGACAGCTCCCGGCTCAGCAACGGAGGTCTGCAAGGTGAGTTCACCCGTGCGGCATTACGTAGGAGGCGGGTTCGACGCGTCCGGCGTGCCGTTTCCGCTCGTCGATCCCGTCACCGGCCGCACCGTCGGCGCGGTACCGGAGGCGTCGCGGGAGCTGGTCGACCGGGCCGTGGCCGCGGCCCGCGCGGCGCTGCGCGGGCCGTGGGCCGCGTGGAGCCCTGCGGAGCGGTCGCGGCTGCTGCACCGGATCGCCGACGGGATCGAGGCGCGCTTCGAGGAGTTCGCCGCCGCCGAGTGCGCCGACACCGGCAAGCCCCGTGAGCTGGCCTCGACGGTGGACATCCCGCGCGCGGTGGCCAATTTTCGCTCCTACGCGGAGCTGTTGGCGGGGCGGAGCGAGCGGTCCTGGCACACCCCGACGCCCGACGGCCGGGGCGCTCTGAACTACACGGTGCGCAAGCCGCTCGGCGTCGTCGCGGTGGTGTCGCCGTGGAACCTGCCGCTGTTGCTGCTCACCTGGAAGGTCGCCCCGGCCCTCGCCACTGGCAACACGGTCGTCGCCAAGCCGTCCGAGCTGACCCCCGGCACGGCCTGCCTGCTGGCCGAGGTGATGGACGAGGTGGGCGTCCCCCCGGGCGTCTTCAACCTGGTGCACGGGCGGGGTCCGGACGCGGCCGGCCAGTGGCTGACCGAGCACCCCGGCGTGGACGCCGTCGCCTTCACCGGGGCGTCCCGCACCGGTACGGAGATCATGCGGGCGGCGGCGGCCCGGCTGGCGCCGGTCTCCTTCGAACTGGGCGGCAAGAACGCGGGCCTGGTCTTCGCGGACGCCGACCTGGAGGAGGCGGTGGCGGGCACCCTGCGGTCCGCCTTCACCCACAGCGGTCAGGTCTGCCTGTGCACCGAGCGGGTGTACGTGGAGCGGCCGGTGTTCGACGCGTTCGCGGCGGCGCTGGCCGCCGGGGCCAAGCAGTTGTCCGGCTACGGGCCGATGGTGTCGGCCGCCCACCGCGACAAGGTCCTGGGCCACCTGGAGCGGGCCGCCGCCGACGGCGGTGAGGTGCTGGCGGGCGGCGGGACGCCGCGCTTCGGGGACGAGCGGGACGGCGGCTTCTGGGTGGAGCCCACCGTGCTGACCGGGCTGCCGGAGGACCACCCGGCGGTCCGGGACGAGATCTTCGGCCCGGTCGTGCACCTGGCGCCGTTCGACACCGAGGAGGAGGCGCTGGCCCTCGCGAACGCGGGGCCGTACGGGCTGGCCGCCACCGTGTGGACCGGCGACGTGCGCCGCGCCCACCGGGTCGCCCCGGCCCTCGACGTGGGCATCGCCTGGGTCAACACCTGGAACCTGCGCGACCTGCGCACCCCGTTCGGCGGGGTGAAGGCGTCCGGTATCGGGCGCGAGGGCGGCGACCACTCCCTGGACTTCTTCTCGGAGCCGATGAACGTGTGCGTGAAGCTGTGACGACGACCCGGAACGACCCGGCGGTGCGGGACGCCGCCGAACGCCTGGACCGGGCGCGCCGCACCGGGACGCCCTGCGCCCCCGTCCGGGACCTGCTGCCGGCCGGGGACCTGGACGCGGCCTACGCCGTGCAGTCGCTGCTGACCGGGCGCCGGCTGGCCGAGGGCCGCCGGATCACCGGCTGGAAGGTCGGCCTGACCTCGCCCGCCGTGCAGCGGCAACTGGGCGTGGACACCCCGGACTTCGGGGCCCTGTTCGACGACACCGCCGTCCCGGACGGCGCGGAGCTGCCCTGGGGGGCGGTGCTCCAGCCGAAGGCCGAGGCCGAGGTGGCGCTGGTCCTGGAGCACGACCTGCCGCACGAGCGGCACACGGTGGCCGACGTGATCCGGGCGACCGCCTTCGCGCTGCCCGCCGTCGAGGTGGTCGGCAGCCGGATCCGCGACTGGGACATCACGGCCGTGGACACGGTCGCCGACAACGCCTCCAGCGGGGCGTACGTGCTCGGCGCCCGCCCGGTACCGCTGCGGGACCTGGACCTGCGGACCGCCGGGATGGTGCTGGAGCGGCGCGGCGAGCCCGTCTCCACCGGCGCGGGCGTCGCCTGCCTCGGCCATCCCCTGCACGCCGCCGTCTGGCTGGCGGACACGCTCGTCCGGCTGGGCACGCCGCTGCGGGCCGGGGACACGGTGCTCACCGGAGCGCTCGGGCCGATGGCGGCGGTGGCGCCGGGCGACGTGCTGGAGGCCCGTATCGACGGACTCGGTTCGGTGCGCGCGGTCTTCGGACCCGCCGCCGCGGAAGGAGACCCCCGATGACCCCGGCAGACCCGGTGACCCCGGCAGATCCGACGGCGGCGGTGGACCCGGCCGCCCTGGCGGAGGCGCTGGACGCGGCAGCCCTGGCGGCGCGCCCGCTGCCCGGCGGCGGCAGCGGCCTCACCACGACCACTCAGGCGTACGCCGTGCAGGAGGCGCTGCTGGCGCGGCGGTTCGCCCGGGGCGAGCGGCCCACCGGGGTGAAGCTGGGCTTCACCAGCGCCGCCAAGATGCGGCAGATGGGCGTCTGTGACCTGATCCACGGGCGGCTGACGGACCGGATGGAAATCCCGGACGGGGGGCGCTGCGACGTCTCCGGTCTGATCCACCCCCGGATCGAGCCCGAGATCGCCTTCCTGCTCGGCGCGGTCCTCGCGCCGGGCGGCGATCCGGCGGCGGCGGTCGCGGCGGTGGCCCCCGCCCTGGAGGTCATCGACTCCCGCTACGACGGCTTCCGCTTCTCGCTGCCCGAGGTGATCGCGGACAACACCTCCGCCGCCGGGTACGCGCTCGGCCCCTGGACCCCGGCGGCCTCGCTGGGCGGACTGCGGTCCCTGGCCAACCTGGGCGTGGTGCTGGAGGTGGACGGCCGCCCGGCCGAGACCGGTTCGACGGCCGCGATCCTCGGCGACCCGCTGCGCGCGCTGGCCGCCGCCGCCCGGCTGGCCGGCCCGCTCGCGGCGGGGACGGTCGTCCTCGCCGGGGCGGCGACCGCCGCCGTACCGCTGCCTCCGGGGACGCACGTGCGGGCCACCGTGGCCCGGCTCGGTTCCGTCGGCCTCACCACCGGGGAGGCGGCGTGATCGTCCCCGGCGCGGCCCCGCCGCGCGGCCGGTTCCCGCACCTGCGGCGCGCGGGGGACCTGGTCTTCGTCTCCGGTACGAGCTCCCGCCGTCCGGACGGCGGCTTCACCGGGGCGAGCGTCGACCCGATGGGCGTCACCGACCTCGACATCCGGGTCCAGACCCGGGCGGTCCTCGACAACATCGCGGCCATCCTGGCCGCCGCCGGCGGCGGTCTGGACGACCTGGTGTCGGTGACCGCCTACCTGGTCAGCATGAACGACTTCGGCGGCTACAACGAGGTCTACGCCGAGTACTTCGACGAGACCGGGCCGACCCGGACCACCGTCGCCGTCCACCAACTCCCCCACCCCCACCTGCTGATCGAGATCAGCGCGGTGGCCCACCTCCCCCAGCACCCGAGCGAGGAACAGCACCGATGACGATGAGACCGTTCAACCTCCAGGCGTGGATCGAAGAGCACCGCCACCTGCTGAAGCCTCCGGTCGGCAACGTGCAGATCTGGCAGGACGCCGACCTGATGGTGACGGTCGTCGGCGGCCCCAACCGCCGCACCGACTTCCACGACGACCCCATCGAGGAGTTCTTCTACCAGCTCAAGGGCGACATGGTGCTCCGCGTCATGGAGGAGGAGGGCCGGCCGCCGCGCGACATCCACATCCGCGAGGGCGACGTCTTCCTCGCCCCGGCGCACCTGCGGCACTCCCCGCAGCGGCCGGAGGAGGACAGCATCGGCCTGGTCGTCGAGTTCGCCCGGCCGCAGGGCCACCTCGACGCCTTCGAGTGGTACTGCGTCGGGTGTCACCACCTGGTGCACCGCAGCGAGGTGCAGCTCACCTCGATCGTCGACGACCTGCCGCCGGTCTTCTCCGCCTTCTACGCCGATGAGGCCGCCCGCACCTGCGGGCACTGCGGCGCCCTCCACCCGGGCAAGGACTGGCCCGAGGAGCTGCGGCCCCGCACCCGGCGCGACGAGGCGGGCGGCGCATGACCGTCGTCGACGTCCACGCACACGTCTTCCCCGAGATCGGCCGCGCCGAGTCGCGCCGGATCACCGGCTCCGAGGACGGCCCGTGGCTGCGCACCGCGGACGGCCCCGACGCCGGGATGATGATGGCCGGGTCCGCCGAGTACCGGCCCGTGCGCCGCACCCTGTGGGATCCGGCCACCCGTGTCGCCGATCTCGACCGGCTCGGCGTGGACGTGCAGGTGCTGTCCAGCACGCCGCTGCTGTTCGGCTACGGCCTGGAGGCGGCGCGGGCCGCCGACTGGTGCCGGACCGTCAACGGGCACCTGCTGCGGTACGCCGCGCACGCCCCCGGCCGGCTGGCCCCGCTGTGCCAGGTGCCGCTCCAGGACACCGAGGCGGCCTGCGCGCTGGTCACCGAGGCGATGCGGGAGGGTTTCCACGGCGTCCACATCGGCAACCACCTCGGCGACCGCGATCTCGACGACGGCGCCCTCCTCGAGTTCCTCGCGCACTGCGCGCACGAGGACGCGGCCGTCCTGGTCCACCCGTGGGACCTGCCGACCGATCCGCGCCACTCCCGCTACATGCTGGCCTGGCTGGCGGGGATGGCGGGCGAGACGCACCTGACGATCCTGTCGCTGATCCTCTCCGGCGCCTTCGAGCGGCTCCCGGCGTCGCTGCGGCTGCTGTTCGCGCACGGCGGCGGCAGCTTCCCGTACCTGCTGGGCCGGGCGGAGAACGCCTGGCACCGGCGGGACATCGTGCGCGCCGACAGCCCGCACCCGCCGTCGTACTACACCGAGCGCTTCGCCGTGGACTCGGCCGTCTTCGACCCCGGGGCGCTGCGGCTCCTGGTGGACGTGATGGGCGCGGAGCGGGTGCTGCTCGGCTCCGACCACCCGTTCCCGCTGGGCGAGGAGTCCATCGGCCGGCTGGTGCGGGAGAGCGGCCTGGCCCCCGCCGAGCGGGACGCGGTCCTCGGCGGCAACGCCGTCCGCTTCTTCGGGCTGGCCTCCCTGCTGAAGGAGGTCGTGCGGTGAGGGCCGCCGTCATCGGATCGGGCAACATCGGCACCGATCTCCTCATCAAGATGATCCGCGGCTCGGGGCTCGTGACCGCCGCCGCGATGATCGGCATCGACCCGGAGTCGGACGGGCTCGCGCGGGCCCGCCGGCTCGGTGTGCCGACCAGCTCCGACGGGGTCGCCGGGCTGATCGCCATGGACGGTTTCGACGGGATCGACGTCGTCTTCGACGCCACCTCGGCCGCCGCCCACCACCGCAACGCCGCCGCGCTCGCCCCGTACGGGAAGACGCTGATCGACCTCACCCCGGCGGCCACCGGCCCCTACGTCGTCCCGTCCGTCAACCTCGACGAGCACCTGGACGCGCCCGACCTCAACATGGTCACCTGCGGCGGGCAGGCCACCGTCCCGGTCGTCGCCGCCGTCGCCGCCGTCGCCCCCGTGCACTACGCGGAGATCGTCGCCTCGATCGCCTCCCGGTCCGCCGGGCCCGGCACCCGGGCCAACATCGACGAGTTCACCGAGACGACCTCCCGCGCCCTGGAGCGGGTCGGCGGCGCGGCCCGGGGCAAGGCGATCATCGTCCTCAACCCGGCCGAACCGGCGCTGCTCATGCGGGACACCGTGCACTGCCTCGTCGACGACGCCGACACCGATCGGATCGCCGCGTCGGTGCGCGCGAAGGCCGCGGAGGTCGCCGCGTACGTCCCCGGCTACCGGCTCAAGCAGGAGCCGCAGTTCCGGACGCTCACCGCCGACGACCCGCTGGTCCGGCTCGGCGGCGGGGCCCGGCTGCTCGTCTCCGTCTACCTGGAGGTCGAGGGCGCCGCCCACTACCTCCCCGCCTACGCCGGGAACCTCGACATCATGACCGCCGCCGCGCTGCGCACCGCCGAGCGCCTGGCCGAACGGAGCACGGGCCGATGACCCGCGTCTACGTCCAGGACGTCACCCTGCGGGACGGCATGCACGCCGTCTCCCACCGCTACACCCTCGACCAGGTGCGGGCGATCGCGGCCGCCCTGGAGGCGGCCGGCGTGGACGCCGTGGAGGTCGCGCACGGCGACGGCCTCTCCGGCTCCTCCATCACCTACGGCCCCGGCGCCCACACCGACTGGGAGTGGCTGGAGGCGGCGGCCGAGGTCCTCGACCGGGCCCGGCTCACCACGCTGCTGCTGCCCGGCATCGGCACCGCCGCCGACCTGCGCCGCGCCCACGCGCTCGGCGTCACCTCGGTCCGCGTCGCCACCCACTGCACGGAGGCGGACGTGTCCGCCCAGCACATCGCGCTCGCCCGCGACCTGGGCATGGACGTCTCCGGCTTCCTGATGATGTCCCACCTCGCGCCGCCCGCCGAACTGGCCGCGCAGGCCCAGCTGATGGAGTCGTACGGCGCGCACTGCGTGTACGTCACCGACTCCGGCGGCCGGCTGACGATGGACGGCGTGCGGGACCGGGTCCGCGCCTACCGGGACGTCCTCGACCCCGCCACCGAGATCGGCGTCCACGCCCACCACAACCTCGGCCTCGGCGTCGCCAACAGCATCGTCGCGGTGGAGGCGGGCGCACACCGCGTCGACGCCTCCCTCGCCGGGCAGGGCGCGGGCGCGGGCAACGCCCCGCTGGAACCGGTGGTCGCGGTCTTCGACCTGATGGGCTGGGAGCACGGCTGCGACCTCTTCCCCCTGATGGACGCGGCCGAGGAGCTGGTCCGGCCGACGCAGGACCGGCCCGTGCGGGTCGACCGGGAGACCCTGACGCTCGGCTACGCCGGGGTGTACTCCAGCTTCCTGCGGCACGCGGAGGCGACGGCCGCCCGGCACGGGCTCGACACCCGGGACCTGCTCGTCGAGGCGGGCCGGCGGCGGCTGGTCGGCGGGCAGGAGGACCTGCTCACGGACATCGCCCTGGACCTCACCCGCACCGCCGCCGATGCCGCCACTTCCACCCCCGACCACGGAGCCCCCGCATGCTGACCGAACCCACCGGCCTCACCGGCCTCACCACCCGCGCAGCGGCCCTGGACGCCGCCGACCCGCTCGCCGCCGTCCGGAACCGCTTCCTCCTCCCCGACGGGGTCGTCTACCTCGACGGCAACTCCCTCGGCGCCCTGCCCGCCGCCGTCCCGGCGGCCGTCGAGGACGCCGTGCACCGCCAGTGGGGCACCGACCTGATCCGCTCCTGGAACGCCAACGGCTGGTGGGAGGCGCCGGTGCGGACCGGCGACGCGATCGGCCGGCTGGTCGGCGCGGCCCCCGGGCAGGTCGTCGCCGGGGACTCCACCAGCGTCCAGCTCTTCAACACCCTGGTCGCCGCCGCCCGGCTGCGCCCCGGCCGCCGGCTGCTGCTGACCGACCCGGACCACTTCCCCACCGACCAGTACATCGCCGACTCGGTGGGCCGGCTGCTCGGCCTCGACGTCCGCCGGGTGCCGGCGCGGGACGCCGCCGCCGTGCTGGCCGCCGAGGCGGGGAACGTCGCGGTCGCCGCGTACGCCCCGGTCGACTACCGCACCGGCGAGCTGTACGACATGGCCGCGCTCACCGCCGCCGCGCACGACTCCGGCGCCCTGATGCACTGGGACCTGTGCCACGCGGCGGGCGCCCTGCCGGTCGGACTCGACGCGGTCGAGGCGGACTTCGCGGTCGGCTGCGGCTACAAGTACCTGTCGGGCGGACCGGGCGCCCCCGCGTTCGCGTACGTCGCCCACCGCCACCAGGAGGGCTTCGACCATCCGCTGACCGGTTGGCACGGGCACGCCGAGCCGTTCGCGATGGCGGGGGCGTACACCCCGGCGGCGGACATCACCCGGGCCCGGATCGGCACCCCCGCGCTGCTCTCCCTGATCGCCCTGGAGGCCGCGCTCACCGCCTTCGACGGGGTGGAGATGGCCGCCGTGCGGACCAAGAGCCTGTCCCTGACCGGCTTCTTCCAGGAGTGCGCCGACCTCCTCCTCGACGGCCTCGGCTTCACCCCGGCCACCCCGCGCGAGCCGGAACGCCGGGGCAGTCAGGTCGCGCTGCGGCACCCGGAGGCGTACCCGCTGGTCGCGGCGCTCACCGCCCGCGGCGTGATCGGCGACATGCGCGCCCCCGACCTGCTCCGCTTCGGCTTCAACGCCCTGTACGTGACGCACGCCGACGTGCTGCGCGCGGTGGTCGAGCTGCGCGACATCGCCGTCTCCGGGGCCCATCTCGCCCCCGCGTTCCAGCAGCGCCCCACCGTCACCTGAGCCCCTCCCCCGTCCGCCCCTCCCCGACCGTCCCTCCCCGCCCTGCCCCTTCCCGCCCCGAAAGGACCGTCCGATGCGCTTCACCCGCAGGAACACGGCTCTCGCCACCGTCGCCGCGGCCGCCGTCACCGCCGGACTGCTCGTCCCCGGCGCGTCCGGCGCGGACACCGCGACCGCCGCCGCCGACCCGAACGTCCGCGCCGTCTGCGCCGACCGCCGCCCCGGGCCGGCCGATCCGGGCGCGTACGGCATGCAACTCGACGGTACGTTCCGGCACCCCGCCCTCACCCCCGTCGACGAGGAGTCCGACCACCCCTTCCCGGGGCGCAACGCCGCCTACGACACCCGCTCGTACATCAAGAACATGAAGGTCGAAGCGGCGTACGAGGGCGCCGACTTCACCCCCGACTACTTCCACACCTGGCAGAACGTCGTCGACTTCGACGGCCGCCGCTACCTCTTCCAGTACGACCGCTCCGAGGGCCGCGTCTACGACATCACCGACGTGCGGAAGGTGAGGGTCGTCGAGCGGATGAGCCGCGAGGACGTCGGCGGCGACGAGACCCGGGCCAACGGCGACTGGGCGGCGCACGACTACTGGGGCGCCTCCACCGTCCAGTGGAACAAGAAGCTGAACGCCTACGTCATGGTGCAGAGCTTCGAGAGCAGGCGGCAGATCTCCGAACTCTCCGACCACCCTCCGCTCGACAAGTACAACAACCCCGACGGCGTGCGGAAGCTGCGGGAGAAGCCGGGGCTCAAGGGCTTCAAGGTGTACCGCCTCGACGGCCCGCGGAAGAAGGACTGGAAGCTCCTGTCGACCGTCTCCACCGACTCCACCCAGACCGACCCGCTGCGCAGCGACCCGGCCACCGCCCAGCAGGGCTCCGGCTCGATCGACGTGCCGTACTGGACGGGCGACAAGTACATGTTCATCGCCACCGCGCCCGACGACACCTACTCCGGCACCGAGTACCCCACCAACCTCCACTCGGCCGGCTACCAGTCCTGGGACATGTCCGACCCCGCGCGCCCCAGGCTCCTGGACACCTGGCACCTGCCGGGCCAGCGCACCGGCGAGGACACGGCCTACCGGCAGAACCCGCGCTGCGGCAACCGCACCAGCTGGATGGGCGCCCGGATGCCGCTCTTCCTCCCCAAGCCCGTGGAGAAGGGCGGACGTTACGCCTTCGCCGCGATGGGCGGCTACGGCCTGACGGTCCTCGACGTCTCCGACCCGTCGAACCTGCGGACCGTGAGCCACCTCGACCTCCCGGCGTCGGTCTCGGGCACCGAGGGCGACAACATCGACGTCTCCCAGTACGAGAAGACCGGAATGATCTACTACTCCGGCTACCCGCTCACCGAGGACTGCTACGAGCCCTACAAGGACGTCTACCAGATCGACGCCGAGGACCCGGAGAACCCCCGTGTCGTCGGCGTCCTCCCCCGCCCGGTGCCGCCCAGGTCGGCCGGTATCACGGACTACTGCCAGCGGCGCGGCAGCTTCGGCCCCAAGCGGACCGGCTACTACACCAATCCGGGCAAGCACGACGCCGGCACCCTCGGCTACGGCTTCTACAACGCGGGCGTGCAGTTCTTCGACGTGTCGGACCCGGCCGACCCGGAGGTCTCCGCGTACTTCGTGCCGAAGGCGTACGGCCGCGACACGGCGGAGTACGCGTACGGCAACCAGACCCACGGGGTCTACGTGGAGTGGGACCGGAACATCGCCTGGGCCCTGACCAACCACGGCATCTACGCCCTGTCGTCGAAGGTCCTGGGCAAGCCCGACCTCGACGCCCCCGCCAAGCCGTTCCGCACCAGCGAGTTCTGACCCTCCCCCGTCGTCCACCCCCGTGCAGAAGGGCCCCACCGCCATGGCCTCACCCAGCGACTCCGCACCCCCCGCCCCGGCGACCGCCGACGGCGCCAGACCCGCGCCCGACACCGACTCGGGCCCCGGGCCCGGCAAGGGGCTGGTCCGCTCGCTCACCCACCGGCAGACCACCATGATCGGGCTGGGCTCCGCGCTCGGCACCGGCCTCTTCCTCGGCTCCGGTTCGGCGATGTCCGTCGCCGGGCCCGCCGTGATCGTCTCGTACGTGATCGGGGCGGTCCTGGTCGCGATCATCGCCGTGCTGCTCGGCGAGATGTCCGCCGCCCACCCCGTCCAGGGCTCGTTCGGCACCATCGCCGGCCGCTATCTGAGCCCCTGGGCCGGCTTCCTCAGCAGCTGGCTGTACTGGTTCAGCGCCGTCGTCGTCATCGGCACCGAGGTCGTCGCCTCCGCGCTCTACATCCGCTGGTGGTGGCCGGCGGTGCCGATGTCGGTGGCGATCCTCGCCGTCGCGGCGATCGTCCTCGCGGTCAACGTGATCAGCGTGAAGTCCTTCGGCACCACCGAGTTCTGGCTCTCCACCATCAAGGTGACGGCCCTGTGCGCCTTCATTCTCTGCGCGGCCCTGCTGGTCCTCTTCGGGCTGCCGGACACCGAGGCCACCGGCTTCGCGCACCTCACCGACGACGGCGGCTTCCTCCCGCACGGCCTGAGCTCGATCTGGCTGGCCATGTCCGTGGTGATGTTCGCGTACGCCGGCTTCGAGGTCGTCGCCATCGCCTCCGCCGAGGCCGCCGACCCGCAGCGCACCATACGCACCGCGATGCGCCAACTGGCATGGCGGCTCAGCTTCTTCTACCTGCTCTCCATCACCCTGGTGCTGGCCCTGATCCCCTGGCGCCGGATGGCGGACGGTGACGGAAGCGTGGAGGCGAGCCCCTTCGTCCGGGTCTTCTCCGAGATCGGCGTGCCCGCCGCCGCGACCCTCACCAACGCGGTCGTGCTCATCGCCGCCATGTCCGCCGCCAACGCCCATCTGTACGGGGCCTCCCGGCTGCTCCACTCGCTCGGCGACGACGGCCTCGCGCCGAAGGCGCTGGCCCGGCTCAACCGCCGGGGCGTCCCGGCGGTCGCGATCGCCGCGTCCACCCTGGGCATCGCGGCCGCGGCCCTGCTCGCCTTCTACGACGTCAGCGGCCTCTTCGGCGTCATGATGTCGATCGCGATCTTCGCGGTGATGCTGGTGTGGCTGCTCATCCTGGCCTCGTACATCGCCTTCCGGCGCCACCGCGCCGCGCACCCCGAGGAGTTCACCGGCTTCTCCGTCCGGGGCGGCGACAAGCTCGCGGTCGTCGCGGGGCTCGGCGTCCTCGCGGTCGCGGCGACGGCGGTGAAGGTGCCCGACATGCGGCAGGCGGCTGTCATCGGCATCGCCTTCACCCTCGCCCTCCTCGCCTGCTACGCCCTGACGGCACGGCGGCGGCGCCTCTCCTGAAAGGGCTGTCCCGCCATTCCCGGTGGATCGGCGCACGGCGTCGGAGGCGGTGCACCGCAAGGCGGGGCGGCATCCGCATACCGGATGTACGCGGATGTTCCGACAACGCGGCGAGGTGCCGCAGCCGTCGTCGTGCGCCCGTCGGGGACTGCGGGACAACCCTTAGTCCCTGACCTTGAGGAAACGCATCCGGGTCGCGCCGTTGCTGTCCGTCCCGCCGGCCTCGGCGTTGGAGATCTTGCCGCCGGTGGGGACGAACATGAGGTGCAGGCGGACCGTCCGGGGTCCGGAGGCGACCGCGTACTCGGTCATGATGTGGGTGGTTCCGCCTTGCTGCTCCTGCCGCTCCGCGTTGATCGCCGCGATCTGGGTGAAGCTCGTCAGGAGGGTGTCCGTGGTCTCGTCCCGGAGCCAGCCGATGATGTAGCCGCTCCCGCCCGTGGCGGAACCGAGCGCGTACCGCACATCGCTGTCGATGTGGTAGACACCGGCTTCCGGGAGCACGATGTCGGACTCGGAGATCGGCACGTCGGTGCCGGCCCGGGCCAGGAGGTTGGCGTGCTGCCGCTCGGTGTTGAGGAAGGCGCTCACCGGGGTGAGGCGGGCGCCGACCACCCACCGCTCGGGGCAGCCGGGCGTCCCGGTGACGTCGATGTCCACCGACCGTTCGGCGCCGCTGTTGCCGCCGGGAGCGATACCCCTCACGTCGACCCGCGGCACGAGCAGTCCACCGGTCGTGTGCCGTGCGGCATTGCACGGGGACGGGTCCAGGACAGGCGCGTCGGGCGCGTACAGGCACCCGTCGCTGCCGCGGGTGAGGGCGTTGCCCCGGTCGGTGGAGAGGCACGGAGGACGGGCGGTGACGCACCCGTCCTGGCAGGAGGAGACCGGGACCACCGGCGGGACCGGGGCGTAGGGGCGGGACGAACCGTCGAGGGTGTCGGTCGTGCAGGTGACCGCGCCGTCGCAGTCGCGGCAGGTCGTACGCAGGAAGGTTCTGCCGCAGCCCGGGGAGGACGCCTGGACGGTGAGGACGAAGCTGTCGACGGTCCACTGCTTGGGGCCGACCCGACAGGCGTCGTCGTTGCCCGTCTCCAGGTTGAGCTCGACGACGACCTTTCCGGCGAGGACGTCCGCGAGGGGCACGGTGGTCGGCGGGATGACGCCGTGGTCGTCACCGCCCGCCGCCAGGTCGGGCGGGCCGAGGAGGTCGGTGCGGATCGGGGTCGTGCCGTTCCACAGGGCGAACCGTCCGTAGAGCCGGCAGGCCGTACTCGGGCCGTCGTTGTGGACGTGCACCGAGGCGCTGATCGTGACGGTGGCGGGGTCGCCGCGCAGGGAGGCGGGGTCGACGCGCACGACTCCGGCGAGCCAGGTGTGCTGGCCGTTGTGCGTCCCGTCGTCGGCCGGGAAGGTGCCCGTGCCGCTGTTCAGGATGGTCTGGGCGACGACGGGATCCAGTGCGGCATGGGTGTTGGCGATGGTGTAGTACGGCGTCGGGTCTGTGCTGCTCACGGTCGCCGCGACCCGGTACGGCGCGGAGTCGCGCAGCGGGGTCGTCTCGCACCGATCGCACCGCGGGGAACCGGCACAGGCGGCGGGTGGGCAGGCCGGCTTGGGGGGCGGGCAACCGCCAGGGGTGATCGGGGACTGCTCGCAACCACATGCGCTCATAGGTCGACTCCTTTTGAGGCGGGGGCGTTGTGCGCGTTCCGTGCCTCGGTGGCGCCGGGGCGCGGCGGGGCACGAGAGGGTGACGCGGCGGCTCGTGGGCCGAAGCGGAGGGAAATCGAGAGGCAGCGCGATGAGCGATGCCGGGGGCTGGGAGACGGCCGCGCGACCGGAAGACGAGGAAGGCCGCCTGGCGGCTGCTCACCGAGGCGTGACCGACATGACGTCGATCGTCACGCGACCGCATGCTCCCGCAGCCGGTCATGTCCTGGGACAGGGAACAGAAGCGGCCTCGTCGGCCTCTCGTCGCGCTTCTGCTACGGGTGCTGGGCAAACCGGGTGGGGCGCTCCGGCAGAGGGGTGGCTGAAGCCCCGTCACCCGCCTTTTTCGTGGCTTTTCTCAAGGTACTGGCCCGTGGCCTGCCGGGCATTACCCCGTTAGGGTGACCGTGCTCGCCGGTCAAGGCGCCGGGGGGTGAGGAAAGCCCCGCGGGCTCATGTCGGCAGGGTCACCCGGCCCGCTCGGGGATCGCCGGGAGAACCGCCTCGGCGATATCGAGGAGCGCGCTGTCGTCGGGGAGAGCTCCGGACTCGCTCCACACGGTGAATTCGCCGTAGCCGCCCCGATCCTCCTCGTCCAGGGCCACGGACAGCGTTCTGGCCAGGGGGCCCTGCCCCACAGGACCGCCGGTTCCGCCGCTTCCGAGATCGATCTCGATCGCCATGGTGTGACCGGAGGAGAGGACCGCGGGGCGGCCGAGGACCTGCAACCTCCTGACGTCCGTCTCCTCCCCGAACTCCATCAGCTTCACGTACTGCGCCATCGACAACTCGTTGTACGTGACCGAGACGTTCACGGTGTAGGTGTCGAACCGGACCTCGGCCTCCGGTCGCGCGACCTTCCCGCCGGTCAGGAGCGCGGTGCCGCTGGTGCCGGACGCGGTGGCGGCCGTCTCCCCGGGCGTACCGAGGAGGCGGGCCAGGTCCGGCCTGTTGAGCGCCTTGCACAGCTCGTCACCGGTGACGGCGTGGGCCGTCTTCGTGTAGGCGCCGGGTATTTCCTCGTCCGGTCCGCGCGGACAAGCGGCGGCCCGAGGCGTGCCGTCGCCGTCGGAGGGCGTCAGGCTCGGGCCCAGCCACAGCGCGGCCCCGAGAGCCGCGAACACGGCCACGGCGGCGAAGGCCTGGAGGCCCGCGTTGGGTTCCTTCTCCGGGACGGCCGCGGCGGGACGCCGCTCCGCGGAAGGTCGCGGCTGCGGCGGGGCAGCGGCGGGTACCACGTCGTCCGTGGAGGCTGCGGGGGCCCGGTCCCCGCGTGCGCGGAGGGCCCGGACCACCGCGTGGACGCGTACCGCGGTGAACAGCAGGAACACCGCACCGACCGCGGCTGCCGTCCCTTCCCCGTCGCGGAGGGCGAGATACATGATGCGTACGCCGAAAACCGACCCGACCACGATGAACAGGGGCTCCCGGACCCAGAAGGGCAGGAGGCGGAAGAGGAAACCGAGCACCCGGCGATCTCACCAGGACATGATCGCGTTGACTGTGACGGAGGCCACAGTTCCGGCACCGTGCTCAAACGTGATGATCCGGGCCGGTCGACGTCCTCGCCCCGGGGAGTGCGGCCCGGGCGGAAGCCGGGAGGCGCCGGCCGGTGACACGCGTCCGCGACCACCGTCGTCGGGGGCCGGACGCGAAGGCTGGATACGAGGGTCGCGCCCGCCCCGCGCGGCGGTTGACCGGCCGGTCAACCGCCGCGCGGGGCGTACATGATCAGGGCCATGCCCGCGAGGCAGACGAGGGCCCCGACGACGTCGAAGCGGTCGGGGCGGTAGCCGTCGGCGACCATGCCCCAGGCGATCGAGCCGGCGACGAAGACGCCGCCGTACGCCGCGAGGATGCGCCCGAAGTTGTCGTCGCTCTGGAGGGTGGCGACGACTCCGTAGAGGCCGAGGGCGACCACTCCGGCTCCGATCCAGATCCACCCCCTGTGTTCACGGATGCCCTGCCAGACCAGCCAGGCCCCTCCGATCTCGAAAAGGGCGGCGACGACGAACAGGGCGATGGAGCGGGCGACGAGCACGTGGTGGTTCCTGGATCTCTGGGGCCGGCGGGCGGGGCGGTGGTCCGGGGGGGACGGTCGGGCGGCCGTGGCGAAGAGGCCGTGAAGGGTTCGGCGCCGTCGAGGGGCGGGCGGGCCTCACTCCTCATGACAGACGAGTTCCACCCTTTCACCCGTCTCGGACGGCGCGCCCGCCTCCCCCTCCTTGTGGGCTCCGACCAGTCTGTACGCCGGCCCGGGAGCGGACCGGCGGGGCCTACCAGGTGACCCCGAGCCGCAGCGGGCTGCGGGAGGTCGTTCCGGTCCGCCAGGCGACGGCGTCCACGGGGGCGGCCAGGCGCAGCTCCGGGAAGCGGGCGGCCAGCCGGTGCAGGGCGAGCTGGAGCTCGGTGCGGGCCAGCCAGACGCCCAGGCAGTAGTGGGGGCCCGCACCGAACGAGAGGGTGGGCGCCTCCAGCGGGGCGAACAGGTCGTGGAGGGTGGCGGGCGGGAAGACGTCGGGGTCGCGGTTGGCCATGCCGCAGTCGGCGATCACGATCGCTCCGGCCGGGATCGTCACCCCGCCGACCTCGACGTCCGCGGCGGCGTGCCGGGTGCTCCCCCGGTCGTCGCCGAGGGGCACGAGGTGGACGAGCCGGTCCACGACCTGTCCGGCGGCCTCCTCGTCGGCGCCGATGCGGGGCCAGGTCTCACGGCGTTCGCCCAGGAGGTAGAGCAGCGCGTTGCCGAGCATGGTCATCGTGCTGTCGTGGCCGCCGACGACCAGCCCGCACACCAGGCTGACCAATTGCGCCTCGGGGACGCCCCCTTCCGCGTCGGCCGCCGCGACGATGCCGCTGACCAGGTCGTCACCCGGCGACCTGCGCCGCTCGGCGAGGAGGTCCGCACCGAACGCGCTGAACTCCTCCAGGGCGGAAGCCACTTGCGCGCTGTCGTGGGTGCCGTCGGAGAAGGCGTGCTCGCTCCAGTGGCGCATCCGGGCCCAGGCGGACTCGTTCAGGCCCATCAGCCGGCTGATCACCGCCGCCGGCAGCGGGAGGGCGAACTCCGCCACCACGTCGACGGGCTGTTCCCGCCTCTCCAGCCGGTCGAGCAGTTCTTCCACTATCGCGGCGATCCAGGGCCGCCAGCGGGCGACGGCCCTGGGGGTGAACGCGCGCCGCAGGGTACGGCGCAGCCTCAGATGGTCGGGGCCGTCCTGGTTGAACATCAGGTCGGGGTCGTTGACGAGGTCCGGTACGTCGGAGAGGGCCGGGGCGTCCGTCGCGTACAGGCCCGCCCGGCCGAACCGCGGGTCGGAGAGCACCTGGCGTACGTCGGGGTACCGGCTGACCAGCCAGGCGGGGGCGCCACCGGGCAGTTCGGCAGTGCGTGGCGGCCCGGGTTCCTCGAACCGCAGGCGGTGCATCGGCTCCGGAGCGGGGCCCGTGGGGTCGTCGGTGGGCAACGTGCCTCCTCGGCGGCGACGTCGGATTGTCCAAGGGGCGGTCCGCGCTCAGAGTTTCACGAGCACCTTGCCCCGGTTGGCGGCCCGGTCGCCGTAGAGGCTGCCGTAGGCGGCGGGGATGCTGTCGAAGCCGTGGTGGAGGGTGTGGTCGAAGGCGACCTCGCCGCGCCGGACGCGGGCGCCGAGTTCGGTGTGGAGGCGCTGCCAGTTCTCCTCGGTGAACCACTCCAGGGAGAAGATGCCGCGAACGGTGGCGCGCGGGAACATCAGGTAGGGCAGCAGCCGGGGGCCGGTGGTCTCCTTGCCGACCTGGGTCGCCCACTGCCAGCACACCGCCACCTGGCCGCCGACGTTGAGCAGCGGGAACACCGCGTCGGTGACCGTGCCGCCGAGGTTGTCGAAGTACCGGTCGACGCCGTCCGGGGCGGCCTGTGCCAACGCCTCGCGCACGGTGTCGGCGTCGTCCCCGTGGCGGTAGACGACCACCGCGTCGAAGCCCAGCCCGGTGAGGTAGTCCGCCTTGCCCGGGGAGGAGGTGGTGCCGACGACCCGGGCCCCGGCGAGCGCGGCGAGTTGGCCGACGAGGGAGCCCACCGCTCCGGAGGCCCCGCTGACGACGAGCGTCTCACCGGGGTTGATCGTCATGTACTTGGAGAGGGTTCCCCACGCGGTCATGCCGGGGCCGCCCATGACGCTGAGGGCGGACGACAGCGGCAGGGCGTCGTCGTACCACCGGGGGTCGAGCCTGCGGTACGCCGGGAAGACCATGGGGAACGTGCCGGTCTGCCAGAGTTCGGGCGCGCCGGTGGAGACCACGTGGGTGCGCCAGCCGCCGAAGCCCTGTACGAGGTCGCCGACGCGGTGGGCGGCGCGCGGGCCCGCCTCCACCACCTCCATGATCGAGTCGGCGCCCATGTGCCCGCCGAGGGGGGTGTCGAGGGCGATGCCCTGGAGGTAGGGGTCGACGGAGACGTAGAGGGTGCGCAGCAGCATCTCGTCCGGCGCCAGCGTGACGTCGACGTTCTCGACGACCTTCTCGTAGACGCGGTCCACGTCGGGGACGCCCTCGACGTGTTCGCGGACCACCCATTTCGCGATTTTCATGGCTTCCTCTCCGGCGGAGCGGCGGGACGGGCGGGCACGGGGATCACCCGGTGGGTCGGGGGCGGTGCGGTGAGGTCGAGCGAGGCGGTGAAGGGCTTGCCATCGTCGCGGCAGACGAACTGCATGACGTGGCGGCCGGCCGCGGCGGCCCGGATGAGGCCGCCGGTGGTGGCCCACACACCGGACTGGTAGAAGTCGCGCAGGCCGGGCAGGCCGGGTCCGTGCTTCTTGATCAGCTCTTCCAGGGTCTCGCCGCTCTCGACGAAGGGCTGCCAGCCCAGCACGGTCCCGTCGTAGTTGCCCGTGTAGCGGACCTGGGTGAGGGGGCTGGAGACGTCGCGGACGACGATCGCGTCCCGCAGGCCGGGGTGGCGCTGCTCCAGGAAGCCGATGAGCGCCTCGCGGGCCCGGCGCTTCGCCGCGTAGTAGCCGCGCCCGTGGCGTACGGGCAGGGTGTGCAGCTTCTGGCCGCCGCGGGTGCGGGTGACCTGTTCGGGGCCCTCGTCCAGGGCGCGCCAGGGGGCGATGTCGCAGAAGTAGGTGGCGTAGACGACGGTGGTGCCGTCCGGGGACAGTTCGGGGTAGTGGCGGCTGCGGAACTGGACGTTGACGCTGGGGTGGCGGATGCCGGTCAGCTCGGCCGCCAGCGTCTCGTCGATGAGGTGCGTCGTGCAGGGGTCGCCCTCGGGGAAGGGGCGGGAGAGACCGAGGAAGAGGGTGAAGTAGCCGGGGAAGACCATGCCGGGTTCGTGGATGGTCTCGGTGTAGAGCTTGCGGTAGTCCTCGCCCAGGTACTTGCCCTCCAGGAACTTCATGGTGGTGGTGTAGCCGTCGCAGGCGGACACGACGATGTCGGCCCGCAGCTCCCCGCCGTCGCTGAGGCGGACGCCGACGGCCCGGTCGTCCTCGACGATCACCGATGCGACCTTCGTGTTGTACGTGACCTCGCCGCCGAGCCTGCGGTAGCGGGCCTCGATGGATTCGGCGAGGCCGAGGGAGCCGCCTTCGGGGACGCCGGCGGAGAGGTTGGCGTGCGAGGCGAGCTGGAAGTGGAACGGCAGGACGGGGAAGGCCGGGTGCTTCTCGTACAGGATGAAGTTGAACGCCTCCCGCAGGAGCGGGTCCTTGAACTTCTGGGAGAAGTCGCTCATCAGGACGGTGATCGTGGCGCGGACGGTGTTGAAGTAGGGGAGGAAGGAGGCGAGCATCCGCCAGCGCTCCACGCGTCCCATCAACCCCACGGGCTTGAGGAAGGGGTAGACGGCGAGCGCCTTGCGGAAGCTGCGCAGCTGCCCGCAGAACCTGCGGACGAGGCGGGCGTCGGCGGGCGAGATGGCGATGAGGTGGGCTTCGAGGCGGTCCGGGTCGGAGTAGAAGTAGACGGCCCGCCCGTCCGTGCCGCGCACGATGTTGAAGACGTCGAAGTGGCGGATCTCCTTGCCCTGGAGCGCGCCGAGCTCCAGCCAGATCTGGTGCATCTCGTTGCCGGGACCGCTGCCGAGGAGCCAGCTGACGCAGGCGTCCAGGGTGAAGCCGCCGCGCTCCCAGGCGGTGCAGCAGCCGCCGGGGATCTCGTGCATCTCCAGGATGCGGGTGCGGTAGCCGTTCATCTGGGCGTAGCAGCCGGTGGAGAGGCCGCCGAGCCCCGCCCCGATGATGATCATGGTCTCCCGGGGCCGGTCGCCGTCCTTCCGGGGGGTGGCGCCGCGGTCGCTCATGAGCCTTCCCTCTCCCGTGCGGACCACCGGTCGAGCTGGGGCAGGCGCCCCAGCTTCCCCGGGTGCCAGGGCTCGGTCCCCTCGCTCTCCCAGGCCCGGAACTCCAGACCGAGTTCGCGGCAGAGGTACTGGACGGTGAAGCGGCCGGTGGAGGCGGCGCGGATGAGGCCGCCCATGCCGGCCCACTGTCCGGCCATGGAGAAGCCGCTGAGTCCGGGCAGCCGCATCCGGTCCTTGCCCACCAGGCGGGTGGCGACGTCGTCGGCCTCGGAGAACGCCTTCCAGGCGAGGATGGAGCCGTTGAGGTTGCCGGTGTAGCGGTGGGTGGTGGCGGGGGTGGCGACCTCGACGATGTCGATGCGGTCGGCGGTGCCGGGACTGCGGCGTTCCAGGAAGTCCCGGACGAAGTCGGCGACTTCGCGTTTGCGGCGGCGGTACTCCTTGCGGTCCCTGGTGCGCAGGTTCTTCCAGTGGGCGTAGTCGCTGAAGTAGGTGCAGTGCAGGACGGAGTGGCCCGGCGGCGCGAAGCCGCCGGAGTAGCGGGAGCGGGCCTGCACGACGAGGCTGTCCTGGAGGGCGCCGGGGAGGTGGACGGCGTCGTCCGGGGCCAGCAGGTGGGTGGTGCTGTGCGCCTCGCCGGGGTCCAGGTCGCCGCGCAGGCCGACGAAGGCGGAGACGACGGCGGGGAAGAGGGTGCCTGGGCGGTGGAGGAGGTCGGTGTACAGCTTGTCGATGCGGGGTCCGGTGTACCGGCCGCCGAGCAGTCCGTAGACGGTGGTGTGGCCGTCGCAGGCGGACACCACGTGTTCGGCGAAGTACCTTTTGCCATTGCGGAGTTCGATGCCGATCGCCCGGTCCCTCTCGACCAGGATCCGCTCGGTGCGGGCCCGGTAGGTGATCGTGCCTCCCAGGCCCCGGTAGCGCTCCTCGATCGAGCGGGCGAGGCCGAGTGAACCCCCTTGGGGGAAACCCGCGTTGCCGTGGTGGGCGGCCGCCATGTTGAAGAGGTACGGCAGCAGCGGGAAGCCCTCCGGGTCCTGGAAGAAGATGTTGCGGAACGCCGTGCGCAGCAGCGGGTCCTGGAACCGGTCGGCGAAGGCGTGCATCGGGGTGGCCGCGGTCCGCCAGAACAGCCGGAAGGCGGGCAGCACCGTGCGCAGGGTGCGGGCCCTCTCCCGGACGGTCCGCAGGGCGGGCGCGGTCAGGAACGGATACAGCTCGATGTCGATGAAGCGCCGCAGGTCGCGGGTGAAGGCCCGGATGAGCGGGGCGTCGGCCGGCGAGACGTCCAGGAGGTGGGCCTCCAGGCGGTCGGGGTCGTTGTAGAAGGTCACCGACCGGCCGGAGGCGTCCTCGACCTTGTTGAACAGCTCGAAGTTGGTGACGGACTTGCCGTCCAGGGCGCCGAGTTCGGCCCACACCTGATGGGCGTCGTTGCCCGGCGCGGTGCCGATGAGCCATTCGATGCAGTAGTCGAAGAGGTAGCCGTCGCGCGACCAGGCGGTGCAGCAGCCGCCGGGCAGCACGTGCTTCTCGAAGACGCGGGTCCTGGCCCCGCTCATCTGCGCGTAGCAGCCGGTGGAGAGGCCGGCCACGCCCGCGCCGACGACGATGACGCGGGGCGGGGCGCCCGGGGCGCGTTCCCTGGTGGTCCAGTCGGTGGAGTCGTCATCCGGCATGGGGCGTTCCCTCCCTCAGGGTGGAGCGCACCAGCTCGGCGTTGCGCGGCAGGTGCGCCGCGTCGAGCATGTCGGCGTGGACGCCGGAGCCGCGCAGGACAGCGGTGGTCCCGGTGGAGCTGCCGTGCCAGGTGCCGTGCTGCCCGGCGGCGTAGAGGGCGGCCTTCTCCTCGGCGGTGATGACGGTGACCGCCGCGGCGACGGCGCCGGTGTTGGGGGTGCGCCCGCAGAACGCGAGGTACTCGGCGGCGTGGACGAGCGTCTCGTGGGCGACGGCTTCGGACCCGGTGTGTTTGCGTACGTGCTCGGCGAGTTCGGTCTCGAAGGCGGCGATGCCGGAGGCGCCCGGTTCGTAGGCGGCGAGGATGCGGCGGGAGTCGATGATGACGACGTGGGCGACGCGGTGGCCGCGCCGCTCCAGCTCCTTGGCGGTCTCGAAGGCGAGGTTGCCGCCGAGGGAGTAGCCCAGGAGCAGGTAGGGGCCCTCGGGCCGCGCGGCCTCGACGAGGTCGGCGTACCGGGCGGTCTTGTCGTCGCCCGGAAGGTAGTTGAAGCCGATGACGGCGAAGTCGGGGAGGTGGGCGGCGAGGCCGCGGTAGACGAGGCCGTGGCCGCCGGCGGGCGGGAAGCAGAAGAGCGCGGTGTCCTGTCCGGCGTTGAAGGTGAGGCTGGGCAGCTCCTCGGCGCTCGCCCCGAGCAGGACGTCCTCGACGGTGGCGGCCATCCCGTGCAGGGTGGTGACCTGGTAGAGCCTGCTGACGGGGATGCCGACGCCGAACTCGGTGCGCAGGTGGTGGAGGAGTTCGATGAGTTTGATCGAACTGCCGCCGAGTTCGAAGAAGTCGTCCTCCAGACCGATCCGGTCGCGGCCCAGGAGGGTCGCCCAGTGGCGGGCGAGGCTGGTCTCGTACAGCGTGACGGGCTCCTCGCGGGGCCGGTCGCCGGCCTCGGCGCGGGGCGCGGGCAGGGCGGCCGTGTCGATCTTGCCGTTGGCGGTCAGCGGCAGGGCGGGCAGCTCGGTGAAGTGGGCCGGGATCATGTACGAGGGCAGGGAGCGGGCGAGGTGGCGGCGCAGGGCACGGACGTCCAGCGTGGCGCCGGCCTCCGGTACGCAGTAGGCGCACAGGGCCGCGTCTCCCCCGGTGTCGGTGCGTACGGTGACGACGGCGCGGGCGAGCGGGGCCCACTGGGCGAGGTGCGCCTCGATCTCGCCGATCTCGATGCGGTGGCCGCGCAGTTTGACCTGGCCGTCGGTGCGGCCGAGGAGGTGGACCCGGCCGTGTGCGTCCCAGCGGGCGACGTCCCCGGTGCGGTAGAGCCGTTCGGGGCGGGCGCCGGCGGTCGCGGAGAGCGTGCGGGTCACGAAGCGCTCGTCGGTCTGTCCGGGGTCGCCGGCGTAGCCGAGGGCGACGCCGGCGCCGCCGATCCAGAGCTCGCCGGGCACGCCGGGCGGGACGGGTTCGCCGTGGGCGTCGAGGACGTGGAGGGTGCTGTTGGGCAGCGGGCGGCCGATCGGGACCATCATGCCGGGTTCGAGGTCGTCGACGGGCCCCTCGAAGTAGGCGCTGTCGATGGTGGCCTCGGTGAGGCCGTAGGAGTTGACGAGGCGGGTGCCGGGTCCGCACAGCTCGGCCAGCCGCCGGTACTCCCCGACGCTCCAGGCGTCCGATCCGACCACCAGGAGTCGCATGAAGTCCAGTCGTAGTCCTTCCCGTTCGCAGTGGTCCATCAGGCCGCGCACCACGGCGGGGACGAACTCGGCGCAGTCGACGCGTTCCCGGCGTGCCGTGCGGTACAGCCGGGTCGTGTCGAAGAGGAGGTCGCGGTCGGCCAGGACGAGCGTGCCGCCCGAGCAGAGGGCGCGCACCAGGTCGCCGGTGAACACGTCGAAGGAGGGGTCGGCCATCTGGAGGTGCACCCGTACGTCGGTCTCCAGCCGGTACGCCTGCCGCCAGGCTTCGTAGGCGGAGGCCAGGTTGCGGTGGCTGACGCGGACGGCTTTGGGGCGGCCGGTGGAGCCGGAGGTGGTGATGACGTAGGCGGGGGCGTCCGGGGCGGTCGCGCGGGGCGCGGCCTCGGGGTGCGGCGCGGTGGCGCCGAGCGCGGCGAGGGTGAGCGCCGGGGCGGACAGGGCCGCGGTCCGCTCGGGCCCGGCGTCGTCCGCGACCAGGACGAGCCCCGCGCCGGTGGCCGACACGAGGTGCGCGAGCCGGTCGGCGGGCTGGTCGGGACGGAGCGGGAGGTAGGCCGCGCCGGCCTTGAGGACGCCGAGCAGGGCGACGACCAGCTCGGGCGACTTCTCCAGGCACAGCACCACCGTCGAGCCCTCGCCGACGCCGAGCGTGCGCAGCCGGGCGGCGGTCTCCTCGGCCCGCCGGTCCAGCTCCGCGTAGGTCATCCGGTGCGCCTCGCCGTACGGGGAGGGCGTGGTGACGGCGGTGGCCCCGGGGTGTTCGGCGGCGGCACGGGCGATCAGGGCGTGGACCGGGGTGAAGGGTTCGCCTTCCCGGTGGCCGGTGGACGGCAGGGCCGGGCGGCTCCACTCCCCCACGAGCCGCTCGCGCTCCTGGTCCCCGAGCATCTCCAGGCGGGAGGCGGGCCGGTCGCCCGGCGCGCGGGTCATGCGGTCGAGGAGACGGGTGTAGTGGGCGGCCATGCGGCGCATGGTCTCGGCGAGGAAGAGGTCGGTGTTGTACTTGAACACGCAGTGGAAGCGGCCCTCGGCCTCGTCCTCGTAGGCGGACAGGGTTATATCGAACTGCCCCTCCTCCTCGGGGAGTTCGATGTACTCCAGCCGGTAGCCGTACTGCTCGGCGGCCACCTTGTGGGTGAGGAGGATGAACATCGCCTGGAAGACGGCGGAACGGCTGGGGTCGTGCTGGAGGCCCAGCTCCTCGACGAGGAGGACGAAGGGGTACTCCTGGTTGTCCAGGCCGCCGAGCACGGTCCGGCGGACCTGTTGCAGCAGTTCGGCGACGGTGGGGTCGTCGGACAGGTCGGCGTGCAGGGGCAGCGGGTTGACGAAGTAGCCGTAGACGGAGGCGAAGTCCTGGCGGGTGCGGCCGGTCACCGGGCTGCCGACGACGATGTGGTCCTGCCCGGAGTAGCGGTGCAGCAGGAGGTAGTACGCGCTCAGCAGCACCATGAACGGGGTGACCCCGTGCGCGCGGGCCAGGGTGTGGACGCGGGCGCTCAGCTCGTCGTCCAGGACGAAGAACTCGGAGGCCCCGTTGTGGGTCTGGACCGCCGGGCGCGGCTTGTCGACGGGGAGGTCCAGCAGCGGGACCTCGGCGGGCAGGTGGGCGCGCCAGTAGTCGAGCATGCCGGCCGCCTCGGGCCCGGCCAGGAAGGTGTTCTGCTGGTTGAGGAAATCGAGGTAGCGGGCCTCGACCGGCGGGAGCTGGGGCTCCTGGTCGCGCCGCAACGCCTCGTAGACGCTGAGGAGTTCATCGATGAAGGTGAAGGTGGAGATGGCGTCGGAGACGATGTGGTGGACGGCCTTCATGATGATCCAGCGGTCCGGTGCGCGTTTGAAGAGGCGGAAGCGGACCAGGGGGTCGTGGGCGAGGTCGTAGGGCTTGCGGTACTCCTGGACGATCGTGGCGTGGATGGTCTCCCAGTCCTCGCCCTGGACGTCGAAGAGGGCGAGGTCGCTCGCGGCGTCCTCGGAGACCCGCTGCACGGCCTGCCCGTCCACCAGGTGGAAGGTGGTGCGGAGCGCGGGGTGGCGGGCGATGAGGCGGCGAACGGCGTCGAACATCAGGTCGGGTTCGAGGGCGACGTTCACCTCGACGGCCCCGCCGATGTTGTACGCGTAGCCGTCGGGGTTGAGGTGTTTGAGGAACCAGAGCGCCTTCTGGTTCTGGGTCAGCGGGTACTCCCGCTCGTCGGTGTGGAGTGCGACCGGCCCGGTCGCCCCGTCGCCGTCGTCCGCCGCGGCCAGGGCGGTGAGGCCGTCGTGGAGCTGGGCGGCCAGCTCCCCGGCCGGGGTGCCGCTGAGCAGGGCCACCACGGGCAGGGCGACGCCGAGTTCGGCGTGGACGCGGGCCCGCAGCTCCATGGCGAGGAGCGAGTCGAGGCCGAGTTCGCCGAGGCCGGCGGCGGGGTCGATGCGGTCGGCGCCCGTGCGCAGCACGGCGGCCGAGAGTGCGGCGAACCGCTCGGCGACCAGGGTGCGGCGGGTCTCCTCGTCGGCCGCGCGGAAGGTGTCGAGGAACCCGTTGCCGGAAGCGGCGTCGGCCGGCGGGGCGGCGGCCGCCGCCAGCTCGGCGACCAGCGGCGGCGGTGACGGGTACCAGGCGAGGAAGACGGGCCAGTCGACGACGGTGGCGACGACCAGTTGGGCATGGTCCTGTCCGATGACGCGTTCCAGGACGGCCATCCCCGCCTCCGGGGAGAGCGAACTCATGCCCCGGCTGTGCAGGTAGTGGTCGACCAGGCCGAGTTCCTCGATCATGCCGGTGGCCCACGGGCCCCAGTCGAGGCTGAGCGCGGGCAGCCCCTGCGCGCGGCGATGGTGGGCGAGGGCGTCCAGGAAGGCGTTCCCCGCCGCGTAGTTGGTCTGTCCGGCCGTGGTCAGCAGGGAGGCGATCGACGCGAAGAGCACGAAGTGGTCGAGGGGTTCGTCCCGCAGATGCCGGTGCAGGAGGTGGGCGCCCACGGTCTTGGGGTCGTG
Organism: Streptomyces sp. CB02366; assembly: GCF_001905905.1. Lineage (GTDB taxonomy): Bacteria > Actinomycetota > Actinomycetes > Streptomycetales > Streptomycetaceae > Streptomyces. Next base: position 404,335 of record NZ_LIVT01000006.1, on the reverse strand, counting down.
GACGGCGTCGAAGGCGGGCCGGTCGAGGTCGGCGACGAGGGTGTCGCGGACCTGTCCCGCGAGGTGGAACACCCCGCGTACGGGTGGCGCCCCGCTGTGCCGGTAGGCGTCGAGCCAGGTGGTCAGGGCGTCCTCGTCGGTGATGTCGAACGTGGCGGGGACGGGCTGGGCGCCGAGCGCCTCCAGTTCGCGCAGGAGGGCCACGGCCCGGCCCTCGGCGGTGGCGGGGTCGGCGCCCGCCCACTTCTCCCGGGCCGGGACGGGGGTGCGTCCGACCAGGACGATCCGGCGGGCCCCCCGGCGTACGAGGGTGCGGCACAGCAGCCGGCCGAGTGCGCCGAACGCGCCGGTGACCAGGTAGGTCCCGTCGGCCCGCAGGCGGGGCGGCAGCGGCCGGGTCAGGTTCCCGGCGGGGCGGAGGCGGCTGGTGCGGCGGACTCCGTCGCGCAGCGCGATCTCCTCCTCGTCGTCGCTCAGCGTCTCTGCCAGGAGCGTTTCGGCCTCCGCCCGGTCGCCGTCCGGGCCGGGCCGCCGCCGGGGGTCGAGGTCGATGAGCTTGCCCGGGTGGTCGGTCAGCTCCTGGTGGCGCAGGACGCGGCCGATGCCCCAGGCGGGCGCTCCGAGGGGTTCGGGCGCCTCGCCCGGCAGGGCGGGCTGCGCCCCCCGGGTGACGATGTGCAGGCGGGCGCCCCCGCCCCGGGCCGCCAGCAGCCGGGCGAGGGGGATCAGGGAGTACGTGCCCGCTCCGGTGTGGTCGCGCAGCGAGGTCCGGTCGCAGTCGGCGAGGGCGGGGGCGTCGAGGTTCCACAGGTGCAGGACGGCCCCCCGGAAGGGGCCGCCGTCCCGGTCGAGGTCCGCGAACAGACGGCGCAGGTCGGCGTCGGATGTGGGGTCGACGGTGTACGTGGCGCCGTCGCCGGAGGCGGTGTAGGCCGCTCCCGTACGGACCAGGCGGCAGCGTTCGCCGCGGGCCCCGGCCAGGGCCGCGAAGGCGTCCGCGACGCCTCCGGTGTCGGCGAGGAGCAGCCAGTCGCGGCCGTGTGCGGGGGTGGCCGGGGGTTCGGGGCGCGCGTCGCCCGGGCGCTCCGCGGCCGCCTCGCCCGCGGCGGCCGGGTACGCGTCGCGGGGCGGGACGCCGGTCTCCTCGGCGGGCAGCGGCGGGCAGTCGGTCCAGACGGGTTCGGCCAGCCAGGAGTCGATCGTGGTGCGGGCGACGGCGGTGGCGGCCTTCTCCACGTCGGCGGCGCGGAAGCCCTGGACGCGGCCGAGCGGTGTGCCGTCGTCGGCGTACAGCGCGATGTCGCCGAGGGTGGTGTCCGCGTCGGCGGGGCGCAGGGTGGCGTGCGCCCAGAACGGCTGGTCCCCGACGGGTTCGAGGGCGACCTCGTCCAGGGAGAGCGGCAGCCTGATCCCGGCGTCCGGGGCGGGGCCGTCCAGGATCAGCGGGGTCAGGAGGGTCTGGAAGCAGGCGTCGAGGAGGACGGGGTGGAGGTGGTGGCCGGCGGCGCCGCCGTCGATCGCCCGGGGCGCGCGGATTCTGGCGAGCACTTCACCGCTGCCGATCCAGACCTCTTCCAGGGCCTGGAAGGCCGGGCCGTAGTGGTAGCCGAGCGCGGCCAGCGCGGTGTAGCAGTCGGGCCCTTCGAGGTGCCGGAGCGACCTGCCTCGGATCGCGGGGACGTCCAGCGGCCCGGTGGTGCGGCGGCGCTGTCCGGTGCGGACGGTCCCGGTGGCGTGCACGGCCCTCTCGCCGTCGTCACCGGTCGGGGAGGCGATGGTGAAGGCGGCGTTCTCCAAGGAGAGCGAGACCTCCACCGTGCGGTCCTCGCCGTCCGGCAGGAAGAGCGCCTTGCGCAGGTCGACGTCGGCGAGGACGGTGGTGGTGCCGCCGGTGAGCCGCAGGACGGCCTGGGCGGCCATCTCCAGGTACCCGGCGGCGGGGAAGACCACGGTGTCCTGGATGCGGTGGTCCGCGAGGTAGGGCGGGTCCTCGGTGTCCAGGCGGGCCAGCCAGGTGGGTTCGGTGGCCTCGGTGCGGCGGCCGAGGAGCGGGTGGTCGCGGTGGCCGAGGCGGACCTGGGCGACGGAGCGGGGCTCCGTCCAGTGGCGGTCGCGCCGGAAGGGGTGGCGGGGCAGGGTGACCGGGCGGCCGGCGGGGTGGAGCAGCTCCCAGTCGATGGGGACGCCGAGGGTGTGGAGGGAGCCGAGCGAGGTGGCGAAGCGTTCGCTCTCGTTCTCCCGGCGGCGGATGGAGGGCAGGGTGAGCCCGGACGCGGAGACGGCGTCGAGGCATTCGCGGATCGCGTGGCCGAGGACCGGGTGCGGGCCGATCTCCAGGAAGAGCCGGTGGCCGTCCGCGGCGATGCGGTCGACCGCCGACCGGAAGCGCACCCGGTCGCGGACGTTCTTCCACCAGTAGGCGGCGTCCAGCTCCTCACCCCGGACGGTCCCCCCGACACCGGTCGGGTACAGCGGAACCCGCGCCGGGCGCGGCTCCAACGGGGCGAGGGAGTCGAGGAGTTCGTCCTTGATCCGCTCCATGGCGACGCTGTGGTAGGGCACTTCGACGGTGAGGAACTTGGCGAACCGCTGCTCGGCCCGCAGCTCCTCGGCCAGCCGGGTCAGCGCCGCCCCGTCTCCGGCCAGCGTGATCGCGGTGGGACTGTTGACGGCGGCGATGGAGACCCGGTCGGCGTAGGGGCGCAGCCGGCGCTCCGCCTCGTCCTCCGACAGGCTGACGGCGAGCATGCCGCCGCTCCCGGCCAGGGTCTGCTGGAGCCGGCTGCGGTGCACGGCGATCCTGGCCGCGTCCCGCAGGGAGTAGACGCCGGCTTCGTGGAAGGCGGCGATCTCCCCGGTGCTGTGGCCGACCACGGCGTCGGGACGCACGCCGTGGGACCGCCACAGGGCTGCCAGGCCGACCTGGAGGGCGAAGTTCGCGGGCTGGGCGAGCCAGGTCTCGCTCATCCGGGAGACGGACTCGTCGGCGGTCATCTCCTCGACGAGGGACCAGTCGGCGAACTCGCGCACCGCCCGGTCGCAGGCGAGGACCGCGTCGCGGAAGACCGGTTCCTCCTCCAGGAGTTGGCGCCCCATGCCCCACCACTGGGGGCCCATTCCGGTGAAGACCCAGACCAGCCGCCGGTCGTCGGCGTCCCGGGCCCGGCCGTGCACGACCCGGGGGTGGGGCTCACCGCGCTCGTGGGCGGCCAGGGCCTCCTCCAGGGAGGCGCGGGTGGAGTAGGCGACGGCCAGCCGCTCGGGCAGGTGCTGGCGGCGGTGGGCCAGGGTGTGCCCGAGGTCGTCGAGGGCCACCGCGGGGCCGTCGCCGCCCGCCAGTTCGGCCCGGATACCGGCCGCCATCTCCGTCAGGGCGTCCGGGTTGCGGGCGCTGAGCGGCAGGACGCTCCAGGACCGCCCGGCGGGCGCGGGCGCGTCGCCGCCCACCGGGGCTGGAGGAGCCTCCTCCAGGACCACATGGGCGTTGGTACCGCCGAAGCCGAAGGAGTTGACCCCGGCGCGGGCGGGCCCTTCGTGGTCGGGCCAGGCGGTGGGCCGGGTGGGGATCTCGTACGGCAGGGTGGCCGGGTCGATGGCGGGGTTGAGGTTCTCCAGGTTGATGTGGGGCGGGATCGTCCGGTGCTTGAGGCTCAGGACGGTCTTCATCAGCCCGGCGACTCCGGCGGCGGATTCGGTGTGTCCGATGTTCGCCTTGACCGAGCCGACGTAGGCGCGGGCGCCGGGGGCCCGTCCGATGGCCAGCGCGCGGGCCAGGGCGTTCGCCTCGATCGGGTCGCCGACGGGGGTCGAGGTGCCGTGCGCCTCCATGTACTGGAGGTCGCCGGGGGTGATGCCCGCCTCCGCGCAGACGCGGCGGATGAGATCGACCTGCGCGTCGGGGCTGGGCACGGTGATGCCGTTGGTGCGGCCGTCCTGGTTGACGCCGCTGCCGATGATCACCGCGTGGATCCGGTCCCCGTCCCGCACGGCGTCCTCCAGCCGCTTCAGCGCGACCAGGCCGACGCCTTCGGCCCGTACGTAACCGTCGGCGGCGGCGTCGAACGTGCGGGAGCGGCCCTCCGGTGACAGGAAGCCGCCCTTCGTCTCCGCCACGGTGTACTGCGGGGCCATGTGCAGCAGCGTTCCGCCGGCCAGCGCGAGGTCGCTCTCCCCGCTGTTCAGCGCCTGGCACGCCAGGTGGACGGCGACCAGGGAGGAGCTGCACGCGGTGTCGACGGAGAGGCTGGGTCCGCGGAAGTCGAAGCAGTACGAGATCCGGTTGGAGACCATCGTCATCATGGTCCCGGTCGCCGTATGGGCGGCGAGGGAGGTGAAGCCCAGGTCGGCGAACTGCAGGATCTTGTAGTCCAGGGTGAACGCGCCGACGTAGACGCCGACGTTGCCGCCGGCGAGGTCGGCGGGCCGCTGGCCTCCGTCCTCCAGGGCCTCCCAGGCCACTTCGAGCAGTTTGCGCTGCTGCGGGTCCATGTGGTCGGCCTCGCGGGGGCTGATGCCGAAGAACGCGGGGTCGAACTCGTCGAAGCCGTCGATGTACCCACCGCGTCCACCCACGAGGCGGCCGGGCTTGTCGCGGAACCGGCTGCCGAGCGTACGGACGTCGTACCGGTCGGGCGGGGTGGGCGTGATGCAGTCCTTGCCCGCCACCAGGTTCCGCCAGTACGCCCGGTGGTCCGAGGCTCCACCGGGCAGGCGGCAGCCCATACCGATGATCGCCACCTTGTTCCGTGAGGCCCGGTTGTTCACGTCGGCCATGCGAACTCCTCAGATCGTGGTGGAGCGTCAAGGGGCGGCAATCACTCCGGGCAGCCGTCCGGTGCGGTTCGGCGCCGCCAGGGGTGCAGGAGCGCGGCGAGGATCTCGCCGGTGGCGGGGAAGGACGCGGGGTCGTGGAGGCCGACGGCGGTGGGTTCGCGGCCGGGGTACCAGGTGAAGCTGCCGAAGAGGTGGTCCCAGCACGCCAGGTCGGAGCCGTAGTGGCCGGCTTCGGACAGGTCGGTGCTGTGGTGCAGGCGGTGCTGCTCGGGGCTGGCCAGCAGATGGTTGAGCGGCCCGATGCGGACGTCGACGTTGGCGTGGACGAAGTAGCCCTGGGCCGCGACGAAGAGTCCGACGACCAGCACCGCGGGCCGGGAGAACCCCAGGAGGGCCAGGGTCAGTTGGACGAGTCCCTGGGCCAGGACGACGTCCAGCACGTGGTTGACGCCGTTGTTGGCGACGTTGACCTTCTCCGGTACGTGGTGCACCCCGTGCAGCCGCCACAGCAGAGCGTTGCGGTGGCCCAGCCGGTGCACCAGATAGCTGACGAGGGATCCGGTCAGCAGAGCCCCCGGTATCTCGACCCCGAGGGGGTGAGTCGGCTCCACCGGCGATATCAGGCCGACGGCCACGGCGACCAGGAGTTGCGCCAGTCCGCTTCCGGCCATGGTGAGCAGGAACCAGATGCCGTACCAGCGCCATTCCTTCGTGTCCGGATGCCAGGTCCGGTCGTAAGGAATCAGCCTTTCCAGAAGGGCCAGATAGGAGATGACCCCGATCAGGAAAAGCGGACTGACCCATGCCGGATCCCACCGCAGCCGCAGTGCGGCCCCCGCCACGAGAAGGACGGCGAGCAGGAGAAGAGGATAGCCCGCGACCCGGAGGAGCCGAGCAGGGGAATTATCGGACCCGTCTTTCCGGCCAACCGAAAAGGCGGCCGAATGATTTTCGCCATCGGCGGATCGTTCACGCTCGTTCATCCGTGACCCTCCACAAGAGACCTTGTCCGGCAGGGAGTCCGCTCCACCGTATCCGCGCAGTTCAGGACTGCTGGCGAGTGGCGGGTTCCTCAACGGCGGCCAGGGCGCCGCACCGGCCGATCTCCGACGCGCGGCTTCGATTAATTCCAGCCGCGACGTGAACCGATGCCCCCCGGCCCCATCGATCCCAGATCATCTATTTCCCGATCTCCCGGCTTTAACCGCAGCTCGCCCCTGGAAATTCGCGGACGCTTCCCTCCGGGGAACAGGACGAAGAAAGTCCGCACGACAGAGGCGGGTCCACCTGCGCGATCCATTCTTTTGTAGGATTATCTACATACCGAGAAACGGTGCATTTTCGTGCGCCGGACCGTGTTTTTCACACGGAGGCGCACGCATTTCCCGGAAGCGGTGCGCCCGCGTAAAAGGGGGCGCTTCCCGAGCGCCCCACCGGAACGGCTCCATCGGCCCGGCGGCCCCGTACGGAATCCCGCTCCTTCCGCCGGACGGGGCCTCCCTGCGATGATCACGACGAAGTCCGGCACGAAGACCGGCGCCCAGCCCGGCGCGAAGGCCGGCAGCGGAGTCCGGCGCAACAGAGGAGCCCCCTTGTCGTACGACGTCCGCGCGGTCCGCGCGCAGTTCCCCGCCCTGCGGTCCGGCACGGCGCACTTCGACGGGCCGGGCGGCACCCAGACCCCGGCCTCCGTCGTGGCCGCGATCAGCGAGGCGATGAGCGGGCCCTTGTCGATCCGGGGCACGGGCCTGCCCGGGGAGGTCAACGCCGAGGAGATCGTCCTCGGGTTCCGGCGGGCGATGGCGGATCTGCTGGGCGCGGACCCGGGCGGGATCGTGTTCGGCCGCAGTGCGACCCAGCTCACCTACGACTTCGCGCGCACTCTGGCGCGGGGGTGGGCGCCGGGAGACGAGGTGGTGGTCAGCCGGCTGGACCACGACGCCAACATCCGCCCGTGGGTGCAGGAGGCCGAACGGGCGGGGGCGGTGGTGCGGTGGGCCGACTTCGATCCGACGACCGGGGAGCTGCCGCCGGAGGAGGTCGCCGCGCAGCTCACCGGGCGGACCCGGCTGGTCGCGGTGACCGGCGCGTCCAACCTCATCGGGACCCGGCCGGACCTCCCCGCCATCGCCCGCCTCGTCCACCGGGCCGGGGCGCTGCTGTACGTGGACGGCGTCCACCTCACAGCCCACCACACCGTGGACGTGGAACAGCTCGGGGCGGACTTCTTCGTCTGCTCCCCGTACAAGTTCTTCGGGCCCCACCACGGCGTGCTCGCCGCCCGGCCCGAACTGCTCGGCACTCTGCGTCCGGACAAGCTGGCCCCGTCCACCGACGCCGTCCCGGAGCGCTTCGAACTCGGCACCCTGCCCTACGAGACGATGGCGGGAACCAGCGCGGCGGTGGACTTCATCGCCCACCTGGGCACGGGGGCCGACGCGGCGGGCGGGCGTCGCGCGCGGCTGCGGTCGGCGTACGCGGCGATCGACGCCCACGAGAGCGGACTGCGGGAGCGCGTCGAGCGGGCGGTGGGCGAGCTGGACGGGGTGACCGTGCGCTCGCGTGCCGCCGAGCGCACCCCCACCCTGCTGCTCACCTTCGAGGGCCGCGACCCGGCCGACGCCTACCGCTTCCTCGCCCGCTCCGGGGTGCACGCGCCCGCCGGTTCCTTCTACGCCCTGGAGGCGTCCCGCCACCTGGGGCTCGGTGAGACCGGCGGCCTGCGCGTGGGGCTGTCCGCGTACAACGACATCCAGGACGTGGACCGGCTCCTGACGGGGCTCGCGGACTTCCTGCGCTGAGGGGGCGGGCGGTCGCCGCACCGGCCCGCGCCACCACCGGACGCGTTCGCCGGTGCGGCCACGCGCCGACGCGCGGGCCCGCCTACCGCGCGGTCACCGTGGCGAGTACGTCCACGGCGTGGGCCAGCCCGGAGAGGTGGCGGGCTCCCGGCGGCCGGCGTCCGGCCCAGCCCGGTCCGGCGACCAGGACGGCGGGCCGCCGCCGCGCGCCCCGTACGCCCCACTCGACGGCCTCCACCCGGTCCACCGTCCCACCGGCCGCCGTGTCCGGGGACTGCGCCCAGAGCACCACCGCGTCCGGCCCGGTACGGCGTACCGCCTCCACCAGCGCCTCGGCCGGCAGCGCCGCACCGAACATGCTGACGGGAAGGCCCCGGTGGGCCAGGGTGGCGGCAAGCGCCTCCAGGGCCAGCGAATGGGTCTCCCCGGGCGCGCAGGCCAACAGGGAGAGGCCCGCCCCGGGAGAGGGCGACGGCGGCTGCGCCGGCACCCTGCGCAGCGCGCCGGAGACGTGCCACGACAGCAGGTGCTCGACCTCGATGTACCGCTCCCCCGCCGATTCCCACCTGCGGCCCACCGCGTGCAGCACGGGCATGATCACCTCGTCCCACGCGACTGGCAGGCCGTACCGGTCGAGCGCCCCCGTGAGAAGTTCGTCCATGGTCCGCCCGTCCAGCCGGGCGGCCGCGCGGGCCAGGCCGCGGCACTCCCGGCGGGCCCGGCCCGGCGGAAGCGGTACGGGGGCCCGCGAGGCACGCCCCGGCGCCGGGGCCACGGGAGCGGGGGTCTCCCCGGCGAGGACGGTACGGGCGGCCTCGGCGGGCGGCAGTCCCGCGCTCGTGAGCCGGCACACGGCCCGCAGGGTCGCGATGTCGGCGGCGGTCCAGCGGCGGTGCCGGCCGTCCTCCCGCGCGGCCGGGCCGAGGCCGTAACGGCGGTCCCACGAGCGCAGGGTGGTGGGCGCGACGCCCAGGAGGCGGGCCACCGCACCGGTGGTGAGGCCACCCTCCGGGGGGGCCTTGGACAGCAGGTCGCCTGTCAGGTCCATCAACCCACCATACGGTGCGAAAACGACGCATGTTGCCGCGCGGGCTGTGGCGCGGTTCGCTGAGAACGGGGCGCGGACCTGCTGCTTCCGCGCTCCGGGACCGCGCCCGCCCGAGCCGTGCGGGCGCGCCCTCCCGGCCCGTACCGCACGGGCCCGCCCGTGGAAACCGACCCGCAGGGACTGAAGGAGACGGTCATGAAACTGAGCGACGAACTCCCCGTCGACCACCGGCTGGCGAAGGTGTACCGGGTGGGCGCGGGGCTGTGCGGCGCCATCCTGGTGACCTTCGGCATCCTCGGCTTCACCCGGAAACTGGGCTTCTTCGACACCAGCGGCGAGAGCATCGCCGGGCTGTCCACCAACGGCCTGCTCAGTCTGATCTCGCTGGTCGTCGGCGGGCTGCTCCTCGCCGGAGCCGTCGTGGGCGGCAACGTCGCCTCCACCCTGAACATGACGATCGGCACGCTGTTCGTGCTCAGCGGCTTCGTGCACCTCTTCATCCTGGACCGGCCCGCGAACATCCTGGACTTCGGCATGTCGAACGTCGTCTTCAGCTTCGTGATGGGGCTGCTGATCCTGACGTTCGGGATGTACGGGCGGGTGGCCGGCGGGCTGCCGCACGACAATCCGTACTGGCGCCGCCGCCACCCGGAGGAGGCCGAACGCGAGGCCGACGCCGCCCGCCGGAGTGCGGCGGCGGGCGGCATGCTCGGGCGGTGAGCCCCTCAGACCTTGCGGTAGCGGGCGTTGGCCCAGGAGAACACGCCGAAGGCGACGAGCCCGAGGGCGATCACCACGAGCAGCCACGGGCCCGCCGGGGTGTCGGCGAAGGAGCGCAGCGTGTCGTCCATGCCCTTGGTCCGGTCGGCCTGGTGCTCGATGGCGGCGGCCACCGCGAAGCCGCCCGCGGTGGCGAAGACGACGCCGCGCGCCGTACCGCCGAAGACGCCGGTGAAGTCGACCGTCTGCCGTACCCGCTTGGACATCGTGGACATCTTCAGGTGCTTGCGGTACTTCCGCATCATCGCGCGGACCGCGATCCAGAGCCCCGCGCAGGCCACCCCGGCACCGGCGATCCCGACGATCCACTGACCGGCCGGCCAGCCGAGCGCCATGGCGGTGACGTCCTGGGACTGCTGGTCGGACGAGCCCCCGCCGCTGCTCGTGTCGCCCGCCGCGAAGGCCAGGACGGAGTAGGCGACGAATCCGTAGAAGACGAAGCGGCCCGCCGCCATGGCCCGCTTCGTGGGCTTGCGCCCGTCCGGCCCCACCGAGCCGAACAGTGCCTCCGACAGCCTCCACAGGGCCATCCCGACCAGGGCGATCCCGAGCACCCACAGCAGGACCGCGCCGAAGGGCTTCTCGGATATCTCGGCGACCGCGCCGCCCCGGTCGGCCTGTTTCCCGCCGCCGGACAACGCTATCTGCAGGGCGAGAGCGCCCACGAGGACGTAGATCGCCCCGCGGGCGGCGAACCCCGCGCGGGCGCCTGCCTCGACCGCCTTGCTGTTCGCGGCTCTTCGGGCGTGACCGCGTCCCTGCGCTGCTACTGAACGGGTATTCATGTCATCCCCTTGCCCCCGCCCCGGCATTCGATGTCACGAGCGGGCCGGAACTCCTCCGCCGCCCGCCGCCCGCCACGCCCGGCGCCGCTCCCGCTCCCCGCGGCAGGACCTTTCGACGCGGAAACGACGCGGCGGGCCGATTCGGCGGGAGTACGAGAACGTAGGAGTGACGGAGACCACCCTCCCTCGCTCGCCTCGAGGGACATCCGGAGGAGACCTCATGACGATCACCCGTCTGCAGCGCACCGCCGCAGCCGCCGCCGCACTCGCCCTCCCCGCCTCCCTGGCGTTCTTCGCTCCGCAGGCCCACGCCGGGGCGCCGGCCGAACCGTACGGCCCCGCCTGCTCCTCCGTACCGAAGGAGGGCGCGGGCAGCCTGGAGGGGATGGCGAAGGACCCGGTGGCCACCGCCGCCTCGAACAACCCGGAGCTCTCCACCCTCGTCAGCGCGGTGAAGAAGGCGGGACTGGTGGACACCCTGAACAACGCGAAGGACATCACGGTGTTCGCGCCTACCAACGCCGCGTTCGAGAAGATCCCGAAGGCGGATCTGGACGCGCTCCTCAGCAACAAGGCCCAGCTCACCAAGGTGCTCACCTACCACGTGGTGGGCGAGAAGGTCACGACCCGGCAGATGGAGAACGGCACGTTCAAGACGCTGGAGGGCAGCGACCTGACGACGAAGGGCTCGGGCTCCCAGTTCACGGTCAACGACTCCGCGAAGATCGTCTGCGGCAACGTGCCGACGGCCAACGCCACGGTGAACCTGGTCGACACCGTCCTCATGCCGCCGTCCTCCTGAGGTCCGTGGATCCGCCCGCCCGCGAGGCCGCGGGCCCGGTCCGGGCGCGGCCCGCGGGCGGAGGTTCTATACGCTGAAGGCGTGACCAGCGCCGACGACCGAACGCCCCGGAGCCCCGCCTCACCACCCGAGGCGGGGCTCGCCGACCTCCAGGCGTTCGCGGTCGAGCTGCGCCGGATGAACGGCGAGATCAACCGGATGACCCACGGCTTCGCGGCGCACCAGCAGCTCCACCCCACGGACGTGAGCGCGCTGGCCGCCATCCTCGACGCCCCCTCGCCCCTGACGCCGGGGGCGCTGCGTGAGCACCTGGGCCTCACCTCCGGCGCGGTGACGGCCTGCCTGGACCGGCTGGAGCGGGCGGGGCACGTCCGGCGCGCCCGGGAGAGCGCCGACCGCCGGGTGGTGCACGTCCACTACGAGCCGAGCGCCCGCACCGCCGCCCGCGACTACTTCATGCCGCTCGCCGAGGCCACGGCGCGCGCCAGAGCGCGTTTCAGCGAACCGGAGCTGGCGACCGTCCTGCGCTTCCTCGCCGCGATGAACGAGGAACTGGCCGGCCTTCCCCCGGCGCGTCGCTGAATTCCGGCCCTGCGCGGTGCGTCCATGAGGGGGCGGCCCGCTCCCGGCCACCCCGTGCGGTTCGAGCGAGGAACCGTCCCGTAATGTATTTCAATGATTGAGATTGTTAACCGCTGAGCTACCCCCACCCCCGGGAGACCCATGTCCACCCCCGCACGGCCGCTCCGCTGGCTCATCCCCGTCGTCCTGCTGATCGCCTGGCTCGGCGTCGGCGGCGGGCTCGGCCCGTACGCCGGGAAGCTCGGCGAGGTCGCCACCAACGACCAGGCCGCTTTCCTGCCCCGGAACGCCGAGTCCACACAGGTGATCGACGCCCAGAAGGCGTTCCAGCGGAACGAGACCGTCCCCGCCATCGTCGTCTGGACCGCCGAGAAGCAGGACGCCCCGATGGGCGACGCCCAGCGAAAGGCGGCCACCGACGCCCTCGCCTCGCTCGCCGGGAGCGAGGGCGTCGTCGGAAGGCCCTCCCCCGCCCTGCCCTCCGAGGACGGCCGGGCCCTCCAGGGCATCGTGCAGCTGAGCCCCGACCTCGGGGACGAGTTGCCGACCGTCCTGGAGCGGGTCGAGAAGGCGGGCGCGTCCGTCTCCGGCACGACGGTCCGGCTCGCGGGACCGGCCGCCAGTCAGGCGGACCTCTCCGACGCGTTCGCCGGCATCGACGGGCTGTTGCTCGGGGTCGCCCTGATCACCGTGCTCGTGATCCTGCTGCTGGTCTACCGCAGCGTGCTGCTGCCCTTCGTCATCATCCTCGGCGCGGTCTTCGCCCTCGGCCTGGCCTGCGCGATCGTCTACGTCCTCGCCGACCACGACGTGGTGCGCGTGGACGGCCAGGTGCAGGGCATCCTGTCGATCCTGGTGATCGGCGCGGCGACGGACTACGCGCTGCTGCTCACCGCCCGGTTCCGGGAGGAACTGGCCGTCCACGGCGACCGGTTCGCCGCCATGCGGGTCGCGCTGCGCGAGTCCTTCGGCCCGATCACCGCGAGCGCCGCGACGGTCGCGGCGGGTCTGCTCGCCCTGCTGCTCAGCGACCTCACCAACAACCGGGCGCTCGGTCCGGTGGGTGCGATCGGCATCGTCTGCTCGGTCCTGAGCGCTCTCACCTTCCTGCCCGCCGCCCTGGTGCTGCTGGGCCGGAAGGCGTACTGGCCGGCGAAGCCCGGGCCCGCCGGGGAGAAGGCGTCGGGCGGCGGCGTCTGGCACAAGGTCGCGGCACTCGTCGACCGGGCGCCCCGCAAGGTCTGGGCGATCACCCTGGCGGCCCTGATCGCCTGCGCCGCGTTCGCCCCCACGCTCACCTCGAAGGGCGTGCCGCTGGACGAGATCTTCGTCAACGACGCGCCGTCCGTGGCCGCCCAGAAGACGCTGGGCGAGCACTTCCCCGGCGGCTCCGGCAACCCGGCGGTGATCATCGCGTCGGCCGACCGCCTGGCCGAGGTCACCGAGGCCGCCGAACGCACCGAGGGGGTGGCCTCGGCCGCCCCGGTGAGCGCGAGCGGGCGGCCGGGCGGCGAACCCCTCGTCGTCGACGGCAGGGTCCGGATCGACGCGACCCTCGAGGACGCGGCCGACAGCGACGGCGCCAAGGAGGCGGTGGCCGCGCTGCGCACCGCCGTCCACGCGGTGCCCGGATCGGACGCCCTGGTCGGGGGCTACACCGCGCAGCAGTACGACACCCAGCGGACAGCCGAGGACGACCGCATGCTGATCGTCCCGGTGGTGCTGGCGATCATCCTGGTGATCCTGGTCTTCCTGCTGCGGGCGCTGCTGATGCCGGTGCTGCTGGTGGCGACCGTGGCGTTGAACTTCCTCGCCACCCTCGGCATCTCCTCCCTGGTCTTCACCCATGTGTTCGGCTTCACCGGCACGGATTCGTCGGTTCCGCTGTACGGGTTCGTGTTCCTGGTCGCCCTGGGCGTCGACTACAACATCTTCCTGATGTCCCGGGTCCGGGAGGAGTCGCTGCGGCACGGGGTCCGGGAGGGCATCCTGCGCGGGCTCACCACCACCGGCGGGGTGATCACCTCGGCGGGCGTCGTCCTGGCGGCCACCTTCGCGGCGCTGGGCGTGATCCCGCTGGCGTTCCTGCTCCAGATCGCGTTCATCGTGGCCTTCGGCGTCCTGCTGGACACGCTGGTGGTCCGCTCGCTCCTGGTCCCGGCGCTGGTGCGGGACATCGGACCGAAGGCGTGGTGGCCCGGGGCGCTCAGCCGCCAGGACGCGGGCACCCCGCCGGGTGCGGAGTCCGGGGCCGCCGGGGCCCGGTAGAGGCCCCGGGCGAAGGGGCGGACCGAGCGGCCGGGGTCAGAACTCCTCCGGCTCCCGCTCGGCCTGCCCCTTCGCGCGTTTGCCGACCACCGCGGCGGCCGCGACGGCGGCGCCCGCGAAGGCCAGGGCGACCGTCCAGGGGCGGTCGAAGACATGGCGGGTGGCGTGGTCCACGGAGTAGCGGCCGGGACCGATCAGGCCGATGGCGGCGGCGGTGAAGCCGAGGAAGGCCGGGTACTCGTAGCCGCCTCCCTGGGCGAAGAACCCCGCCGGGGCGTGCACGGCCACCGCTCCGGCCATCGCCCCGGCCGCCGCCGCGCCCGCCGCCGGAGTGGCGAGGCCCAGCGCCAGCAGGGCGCCGCCGCCCGCCTCGCCGAGCCCGGCGGCCACCGCGCTGTGCTTGGGCGGATGGAAGCCCATCGCCTCCATCGCGGCCGTGGTGCCCTGGATGCCTCCGCCGCCGAACCAGCCGGCCAGCTTCTGGCCGCCGTGGGCGGCGAGGACCGCGCCGGTGCCGACGCGCAGGGCGAGCAGGCCGAGATCACGCCGATTGACGCAGACCATGGGGACTCCCGGGATGGAGGGCGTACGTGCGGTACGGGTCCCACTCTCGTCGGCGGTCGCCGACCGGGCACGGCCGATTGCGCCGTGCGGGGAACGAGCGGGACAGCCCAAGGGCTTCGGGGGCGCCGGTGCGACGCAGATCATTGTGCAACTTGTTGCACAAGAATGGGGCGGTGGTCTACAACTGTCCCGACGACCCTGTGCGGAGGAGACCCCATGAGTGCCCCCCTGACCCCGTATCCGAATCTGCTGAGCCCGCTGGACCTGGGGTTCACCACCCTCCCCAACCGGGTGCTCATGGGCTCGATGCACATCGGCCTGGAAGAGGCCGAGCGCGGCTTCGAGCGGATGGCCGCGTTCTACGCCGAGCGCGCCCGGGGCGGTGTCGGCCTGATCGTCACCGGGGGCATCGCCCCCAGCGAGCGGGGCTGCTCCTTCCCCGGCGGCGCCAAGATGACGACCGGGGCGGAGGCCGAGCAGCACCGGGAGATCACCTCGGCGGTACACGCGGCGGGCGGACGGATCGCGATGCAGATCCTGCACTTCGGCCGGTACGCCCACCACCCCGACCTGGTCGCTCCGAGCGCGCTCAAGGCCCCCATCAGCGGGTTCACCCCGAACGCCCTGACCGGCGAACAGGTCGAGGAGACCATCGAGGAGTTCGTCCGCGCGGCGGAGCTGGCACGCCGGGCCGGGTACGACGGGGTCGAGATCATGGGCTCCGAGGGCTATCTGATCAACGAGTTCATCGTCTCCGCGACCAACCACCGCACCGACCGCTGGGGCGGTTCGTACGAGAACCGCATCCGGTTCCCCGTGGAGATCGTGCGCCGGGTCCGTGAGCGGGTCGGTGGCGACTTCATCCTCATCTACCGGCTCTCCATGCTGGACCTGGTGCCGGGCGGCTCCACGCTGGAGGAGGTCGTCACGCTCGCGAAGGAGATCGAGGCGGCGGGCGCGACCATCATCAACACCGGCATCGGGTGGCACGAGGCGCGCATCCCGACCATCGCCACCTCAGTGCCGCGCGGCGCGTTCAGCTGGGTGACCGAGAAGGTGCGAGGGGCGGTCTCCGTACCGCTGGTGACGAGCAACCGCATCAACACCCCCGAGGTCGCGGAGGAGATCCTCGCCTCGGGCCGGGCCGACATGGTCTCGATGGCCCGCCCCTTCCTGGCCGACCCGGAGTTCGTCGCGAAGGCGGCGGCGGACCGGGCGGACGCCATCAACACCTGCATCGGCTGCAACCAGGCGTGTCTGGACCACGTCTTCAGCCTCAAGATCACCTCCTGCCTGGTCAATCCGCGCGCCTGCCACGAGACCGAGCTGGTGCTGAGCCCGACCCGTACCCGTAAGCGCGTCGCCGTGGTCGGGGCCGGTCCGGCGGGCCTCGCCTGCTCGGTGACGGCGGCCGAGCGGGGGCACGCGGTGACCCTGTTCGACACGGCGGAGGAGATCGGCGGGCAGCTGAACGTGGCGCGCCGGGTGCCCGGCAAGGAGGAGTTCGACGAGACGCTGCGCTACTTCCGCACGCGGTTGTCCGAGCTGGAGGTCGACGTCCGGCTGGGCGCACGGGCGGACGCCGGTTCGCTGGACGGCTTCGACGAGATCGTGCTCGCCACCGGCGTCGAGCCGCGCACCCCGGCGATCCCCGGCACGGACCACCCGAACGTCGTCAGCTACCTGGACGTGCTGCGGGACGGGACGCCGGTCGGCGACCGGGTCGCGATCATCGGCGCGGGCGGCATCGGCTTCGACGTCGCGGAGTTCCTGACCGACGGCGGCGACGCGGCGAGCCTGGACGCGGACGCGTTCTTCCGGCAGTGGGGCGTCGACACCGCCTACGCGGAGCGCGGCGGACTGCGCGCTCCCGAGCGTCCCGAGTCGCCGCGCACGGTCCACCTGGTCCAGCGCAGGGCCACCAAGGTCGGCGCCGGCCTCGGTAAGACCACGGGCTGGATCCACCGCACCGAACTGCGCCACCGGGGCGTCGAGATGATCGCCGGGGCCTCCTACGACCTCATCGACGACGAGGGCCTCCACCTCACCGTCGACGGGGAGCGCCGGGTGCTGCCGGTCGACACGGTGGTGCTGTGCGCGGGCCAGGAACCGCGCCGCGAGCTGTACGAGGAACTGCGCGCGGGGACCGTTCCGGTCCATCTGATCGGCGGGGCGGACGTGGCGGCCGAGCTGGACGCGAAGCGGGCGATACGCCAGGGCACGGAGCTGGCCGCCACGCTCTGACCGCCCCCGGCGGCCGGGGCGACGGGCCCGCCGCCCCGCCCCGGACGTCCTTAGGATGCACCCCATGTCACTGCCGCACGCGATCCTCACCGCCCTGCTGGAGAAGCCGTCCTCGGGCCTGGAGCTGACCCGCAGGTTCGACCGGTCGATCGGCTACTTCTGGTCCTCGACCCACCAGCAGATCTATCGCGAGCTCGGAAAACTGGAACAGGCCGGGCGGATCAGGGCGCTGCCCGCGGCGGCGCCGGCCCGGGGCCAGAAGAAGGAGTACGAGGTGCTGCCCGCCGGCCGCGAGGAGCTGGCGGCATGGGTGGCGCTTCCCGAGGACCCCAGACCCGTCCGCGATCCGCTGCTGCTGCGGATGCGGGCGGCGGCGGTCGTCGGGGCGGACGGCATGGGCGCTGAGCTGCGCCGCCACCTGGCGCTGCACGAGAGCCAGCTGGCGGAGTACCGGGAGATCGAGCAGCGGGACTTCACCCCCGCGCCGACGACCGACGAGGGGCGGCTGCGGCACCTGGTGCTGCGGGGCGGCATCGATCTGGAGACGTTCTGGACCGGCTGGCTGACCCGGGCCATCGCCGATCTGGACGGCTGAGCGGGCCCCGGGGCGGCCTCCGCCCGAGCGGTGCGCGCAGGGGGCGCGCACCGGCCCGCCGGGCGTCCCCTCCCCCGGTCAGCCGCCGGCGTGCGCGGGAACGGGGTCGGGAACGGGCTGCGGCGTCGCGGTGTCCGCGCGCCGGGGGCTGCGGATGACCGCCCGGGAGGAGGGCCGGTCCACCGGGGCGGGGTCCCGGGGCGCATCGTCCGGCTCTGTTCCCCGCGCCTGGGCCCGGCTGAGGAGGACCACTCCTCGCACGGCCGCCGCTGCGCCGAGGAGGGCGAGCGCCAGGCTGACCGGACCGCCCTGGAGGCGCTCGCCGAGCAGGACCAGGCCGATCGCGGCGGCGGCGACCGGATTGGCGAGGGTGACCACGGCGAGCGGGGCGCCGAGCCCGCCCCGGTAGGCGGTCTGGGACAGCAGCAGACCGCCCATCGCGAAGGCCGACACGAGCAGGGCGACCGTCAGCAGCCGCCAGCTGAACAGCGGGCCGCCGGAGTGGTCGGTGACGGCGACGGTGAGCGTCTGGGTGAGGGCGGAGGCGACGCCGGAGGTGATCCCGGAGGCCGCCGCGTGCCGTAGCCCCGGGCGGACCCCGGGTCTGCCGAGTCCGGCGACGACCGCCATGGTCGCCGCGCCCACACCGAGCGCTTCGGGGAGGGTGAGGGTGTCGTGCGGGGCGGAGCCGCCCGCGGTCAGGAGCAGCGCGCCGAGACCGAGCAGGGTCAGGGCGGTGCCCCGCCACTCGACGCGGCCGACCCGGCGTCCGGCGGCGCGCGCCCCGAGCGGGACGGCGACCACGAGGGTGAGCGCACCGAGCGGCTGGACCAGGGTCAGCGGACCGTAGTTGAGGGCGGCTACGTGCAGCAGCGCTCCGGCGGCGTTGAGACCGACCGCCGACCACCAGGCTCCCCGGCGGAGCATCCGCAGGAATCCGGTGGCGGGGTCGGTGCGGCCGGCCAGCCGCGACTGGGCCACGGCGGCGGCCGCGTAGGCGCCGGCCGAGACGAGGGAGAGCGCGACGGCGAGGAGGGTGGCGTTCATCGCACGGCTCCGGCACGGGTGCGCGGACGCGGCCCGGAGCCCGCCTCCACGGTGGGAGCGGCGGACCTCCGGGAACCGGCCGTCGCGGGCGGACCGGCGGCCGGGCCGGTCGGCGGGGCCGCGGCAGCCGCCGTCCGGCCGGGTACGAGAGCGGTCCCGCGGATCCCGGGGACGGTCGCACCCCCGGCGTACGCGCCGACCACGCCACCCGCGTACGCCGGTACGGGGGATGCGGTGCCGCTCGCCCACCGGGCCGGGCGGGGAAGGATCCGGGCGGACGGCGGCAGCCGGAACGCGGCGAGGGCCACGGCGAGCAGCGCCACGACGACGACGGCGTCGAGCCAGTAGTGGTTGGCCGTGCCCACCACGACGAGCAGGGTGATCGCCGGGTGCAGCAGCCACAGCCACCGCCACCGGGAGCGGGTGGCGCCGATCAGCCCCACGGCGACCATCACGGCCCACCCCACGTGCAGCGAGGGCATCGCGGCGAACTGGTTCGCCATCGTGTCGGTCGCGGGCGTCTGCCCGTACACGGTCGGCCCGTAGACCTGGCCGGTGTCGACGAGGCCGGCGACCGGCAGCATCCGGGGCGGGGCCAGCGGGAAGACCAGGTGCAGGGCCAGGGCGGCGGCCGTCAGCGCGGCGAGGACGAGGCGCGACCGTACGTAGTGGCGGGGCCGCCGCCAGTAGAGCCAGACCAGGAAGAGGGCCGTGGCCGGGAAGTGCACGGCGGCGTAGTAGGTGTTCGCCGCGTGGATCAGGGGCCCGCCGTGCAGCAGCATCCCCTGGACCGCGCCCTCGCCGGGAAAGCGCAGGGCGCGTTCGAGGTCCCAGACGTTCCCCGCGTTGCGGAACGCCTCCTCGACATGGCCGTTGGCGGCCTGGCGGCCGAATTTGTAGGCCAGGAAGAGTCCGGCCACGAGAAGGAACTCGCGGACGAGGGGCGGTCGGGCACGTATGTCCGGCTCCTGGTCCACGGGCTCGGTGCGGGCGGGTGTCACCCGGTGCCCCCTTGGATGCGAAGCGGTGTCAGGACGGCCCGGTCGTTTCGATCCACGCCGTATCGATACGCCAGTGTACCGATACGAAGGCGTATCGGTACACGTGCGTATCGGTACACTGGCGTATCGACAACCTCGCCGCACCGCCGCAGGAGGTACAGCCCATGCCGTCGCCCGATTCCGCGCAGGAGTCCGCACTCGCGTCCCCCCGGTCGAAGATCACACCGGAGCGGGCGCAGGAGCTCTACACGGCGGTGCTGGACCTGTTGCGGGAGAGCGGATACGAGTCGCTGACGATGGAGGGCGTCGCCTCGCGCACCCGGTGCGGGAAGTCGACGCTGTACCGGCAGTGGGGATCCAAGCCCGAGCTGGTGGTGGCGGCGCTACGGGGCACCCGGCGCATGCGGCTCCCGAGGATCGACACCGGGACGCTGGCGGGGGACCTCCTGGAGGCGGCGCGGGCGATCGGCGAGGCGTCGGGGCGCGACACGCCGTTGATGCACGCCCTCAGCCACGCGGCGCTCCAGAGCCCGGAGCTGCTGGGTGCGCTGCGCGAGGCGCTGATCGTTCCGGAGGTCGCGGCGATCGACGCGATGGTCCGGCGCGGCCAGGAGCGCGGCGAGCTCGCGGCCGACCATCCGGGGGCCGCGTTCGTCTCCGCCCAGCTGCTCGGCGTGATGCGCGCCCGCCCACTGCTGGAGGGGCGCTACGCCGACGCCGCGTACCTGACCGCCTTCGTGGAGAAGGCGATCCTCCCGAGCCTTGGACTCCCGGCGGGGGCGCCGGAGTCCTGACAGACGTGGACCGCCCGTCCCGGCGGATGGGGACGGTCCACCCGCGCCGCACCGTGGGGACGGGGGCGGCGCACCCCCGGGCGGCCGGCGACCTCTGCGGAGGCCGCCGGCCGCCCGCGCATCCCCACCCCTCTCCCTCCCGGCAGGCGCTCGGCGGTCGGCGGGGGGCCGGGGCCCGCACCCGCCCGGCGGGAGGGCCGGCCGCAACCCCGCGACGCACTCCACCGGGTGGGCGGCGCTCGCGACCGGCACACGGCCCACCGGACCCCACCCTCTTTATCGTCACCTTGACACTATGAGGGCAACCCTTTATCGTCGCCTTGACGAAATAAAGGGGGTTCCCACCATGGCCGACATCACCCGCCGCTTCGGCTGGCGTCATCTGCGCTCCGCGCCCACCGCCCACATCCGCCACCACAAACGCGGACGGCTCGCCCACGACGGACAGGGACTCAGTTTCTGGTACCGGTCCCTGACGGCGGCGCTCTCCGAAGTCCCGGTGGACGACCGGGAGCTGGCCATGGCGTTCCACGCCCGTACGGCCGACTTCCAGGACGTCACCGTGCAGGCCACCGTCACCTACCGGATCAGCGACCCGGCCGAGGCGGCCAACCGGCTGGACTTCTCCGTGGACCCGGACACCGGGAGCTGGCGCGGCGCACCGCTGGAGCAGATCGCCACCCTCCTCACCGAGACCGCACAGCAGCACACCCTGGACGTCCTGGCCCGCACCCCGCTCGCGGCGGCCCTGGTGGACGGGGTCGCCTCCGTACGCGAACGGGTCGCCACCGGCCTCGCCGCCGAACCCCGGCTCCCGGCCACCGGCATCGACGTGGTGGCCGTGCGCGTCGTCGCGATCCGCCCCGAGGCCGAGGTCGAACGCGCCCTGCGCACCCCGGCCCGCGAGCAGATCCAGCAGGAGGCCGACCGGGCGACCTACGAGCGGCGGGCCGTGGCGGTCGAGCGCGAGCGCGCCATCGCCGAGAACGAGCTGGCCAGTCAGATCGAACTGGCCCGCCGCGAGGAGCAGTTGGTCGACCAGCGGGGCACCAACGCCCGCCGCGAGGCCGAGGAGAAGGCAGCGGCCGACGGGGTACGGGCCGAGGCGGAGGCCGCCCGCACGGTGCGCCTGGCCCGCGCGGAGGCCGAGGCGGCGCGCGAGACGGGCGCGGCACGGGCCGAGGCGCAGGCCGCCTGGCTGCGGGTGCACGGCGAGGTCGATCCGGCCACGCTGCACGCCCTGGCCACGACCCGCCTCGCGGAGAACCTGCCGCGCATCGAGAGCCTCACCCTCTCCCCCGACGTCCTCACCGGCCTGCTCGCCAAGCTCGGCCGCGCGGAAGGCGGGGCGGGAGCGTGAGCCTGGCACCCCGGGCGGTGCTCGTCCACCGGCGGACGGAGTACGAGGAACTGCTCGCCCGGCACGGTACGCACGGGCAGGCCGCGTTCTTCCTCTCCAGCCGGGGGCGCGCGATCGACGAGGTGGCCCGCCGCCACGAGGACACCCGGCAGGCGCTGCGCGAGGTGGCGGCGGCGGTGCCGCTCACCTGGCGCTCCACCCGGGTGGAGCGGGCGGACCTGGACCGCTTCCTGTTCGCCCCGGAGGACGTGGTGGTCGTGGTCGGCCAGGACGGCCTGGTCGCCAACACCGCGAAGTACCTGTCCGGCCAGCCGGTGGTGGGCATCGACACCGACCCGGGACGCAACCCCGGCGTCCTGGTCCGCCACCGCCACGCCGACGCGGCGGCCCTGCTGCGCGCCGCGGCCACCGCCGGAGGACGGGCGGAGGAACTGACCATGGTCGAGGCCGTCGCCGACGACACCCAGCGCCTCCTCGCCCTGAACGAGATCTACCTCGGGCCGCCCGGCCACCAGACGGCCCGCTACCGGCTGGGCAGCGACGGCGAGAGCTCCCCCGGCGAAGCCCAGGCCTCCTCCGGGGTGCTGGTCGGCACCGGCACCGGCGCCACCGGCTGGCTCCGCTCGCTGTGGCTGGAGCGCCACAGCGGCCTCCCGCTGCCGGCGCCGTGCGACGCGCGCCTCCTGTGGTTCGTACGCGAGGCATGGCCCTCACCGGCGACCGGGACGTCGAGGGTGGCCGGAGAGCTGGAGCGGGGCCAGGGGCTGCGGCTGACCGTGGAGTCGGACCGGCTGGTGGTCTTCGGGGACGGCATGGAGTCCGACGCCCTGGAACTGACCTGGGGCCAGAGCGTCCGGCTGGGCATCGCGGAGAGGTCGCTGCGCCTGGTGGTCTGAGCGCGCCGGGGCCGCCGGTTCGCTACGGTGGCCCGAGCACGTGCCCGTACCCGCGGCGGATCGGCCCCGTGCCGTACGCGCGGCGGGGCGCCCCCGCCCGCACCGCAGACCGGAGGACCAGCGCCATGCCGGCCGACCCCGCCGTCGAGCCCACCCGCAACACCCGTCCTCCCGCCGCACAGGCGTCGCTCGGGGTCGGGGTGATCGTCGAGGACGGCCGGCATCGCGTCCTGCTGGGCCGGCACCGCAGCGGTACGTGGGAGCTGCCGGGCGGAAAGGTCGACGCGACGCACGAGTCGGTCGCCGCGGCGGCCGTCCGGGAACTGCGCGAGGAGACGGGCCTGGTGGTCGACGAGGCGTCCGTGGACGTCATCGCGATGGTCCACGACGTGATCGGCGGGATCAACCGCATCAGCATGGCGGCGGTCGTCCGGCTCGTCTCCGGGGCGGCGGAGGTGACCGAGCCGCATCTGATCAGCGCCTGGCACTGGATCGCACCCGAGGAGCTCCCGACCCCGCTGTTCGATCCGTCGGCACAGATCCTGGCGGCCTGGCGGCCCGACCTGGGGATCGCCCACCCGCCCGCGCACGTCCTGCGGATCGCACCATCCACAAGCCGTAGCCGACGGGCCGCTCCCGCGCTCGCACCCCCGTACGGATGCGGGCAAAACGGTCGCACTGTATGAATGAGGGATCATCCGCGTGATCGGAGAAGTCCCATGGACGATTACCCGCTCCTGAACCTCTTCCTGACCATGCTGTACCTGTTCCTGTGGGTCATGTGGTTCTTCCTGTTGTTCAAGGTGGTCACCGACCTCTTCCGGGACCACTCGCTGAGCGGCTGGGCCAAGGCGGGCTGGCTGATCTTCGTGATCCTGCTGCCGTACCTGGGTGTCCTGGTCTACCTCATCGTCCGCGGACGCAGCATGCACGAGCGCGACGAGAAGGCGGCCAGGGACTCGGAGGCGGCGTTCCGCAGTTACGTGCGCCAGGCGGCGGGGCCCCAGGGAGGGGCCGGCGGCGGATCCCACGTGGACGACCTGGCGAAACTCGCCGAGCTCAAGGACAAGGGCGCGCTCAACGCCGAGGAGTACGAACGGGCGAAGGCGAAGCTCCTCGCCTGAGGGCCACGCGGCCCGAGGGCCCGACGGCCCGACCGTGTTTCCGGTGAAGCGCCTACCGGGCCCCGGGGCCCCGGCCCGGGGCCCGGTCGGCCCGGCGGGAGGAACACCCCGCCCGGAGGACGGCGAAAACGGCGGCGGTCGTCAGGCCGTAGAGCAGATGGGCGCCCAGGTCCTTGGCCAGCGTGGCCCGGTCGTACTCGGTGATCGGCCGGTAGAGGCCGGCCGCCGGCAGGACCGCGTAGCCGGTCCCCCACAGGCCGGCGCCGAGAGGGATTCCGTAGCCGATCCGGGGCCTGGCCAGCGACCCGGCGACCAGACCGTACTGGGCGCCCGCGAGCATGCCGTACGCCCAGTGGGTGGCGTTGTTCGCCGACCGGGCCGACCGGGGGCCCACCTCGCGCTGGAACAAGCCCTCCACCAGACGGCGGCCGACCTGTGCCGGGGCCGGGGCGTCCTTCCAGTCCCGGAGGGAAGCCGCCGTCTCCCAGGGGACGAACCCCTCGTCGCCTCCTCCGCGCCGGTACCGCAGGTACAGCAGCGCGTCCATCGCGAGCGTGCCGGCCGCGCCGGCGAGCATGCCGCGAGCCACGGCGCCCAGGGGTGTCGTCCCAGCCATGATCCGACCCAACCACGGTCACAGGGCCCTCACGCGCAGCGACAGGCGCTTCCGCGGCAGGCGGAAGGAGACCTCGCCCCGTTGGCGGACGGGGTTCCCGCCCTCGCGGGGAACCCGGGGCGAGACCGCCGCCGGTCCCCACCGCGCCCTCCCGTCGACGGGCCCTCCCCCTCCGCCTTCCGCACCACGGACCGCTCCCGGGCGGCGCGCCGGGCGGCGAGCACCGCCAGGCCGACGGCGGCGGCGAGCATGTGCACGCACAGTCCCGCCTGGGCGCCCAGCCCCGCCGCCCGCCCCTGGGAAGGGTGCTCGACCGCCGACCGGAACACCACCAGGAAGTCGGGGCCCGGGACGGCGTACGCGATCAGCACCACGCCGAGGAATCCCATGAGATCGACCGACATCCGCTCTCCCCTCTTCGCCCCGGTGTCCGGAGCCCTGAGCGCCCCGTACCCGCCGGCCGGCTCGGGCAGGCAGCGGATGCCGGGACGGTTCCGGCCGGGCCGCAGGGGGCCGGGCCTCGGCTCAGGTGGTGGAGGGGATGCGGATGGCGAGCAGCGCGACGTCGTCATCGTTGTCGGCAGGCCGCGAGCGTTCGAGCAACTGGTCGACGAAAACGTCCAGTTGCCGGTGGACGAGGTCGGCCGCGTGTTCGCTCAGCCGCTTCAGACCGACGTCCAGGGGCTGGCGGCGGGATTCGATGAGGCCGTCGGTGTAGAACAGGAGCGTCGAGCCGGGGGGCAGGTGGACGTGGGCGTCGGGCCGGGGGCGGTTGGCGGAGGCTCCGAGAAGGATCCCTCTGCCGTCGTCGAGGAAACGCGGCCGGCCGGCGGAGTCGAGCAGCAGCGGGGGCGGGTGGCCGGCGGTGGTCCAGCGCAGGACTCGGCCTCCGGCCGGGGCGGTGGTCAGCCTGGCCAGGACGAGGGTGGCCATGGAGACGTCGGTGATGTGGCTCATGGCCTGGTCCAGGCGTTCGACGGTGCGGTGCGGCGGCTCGTCCTGGGCCCAGGTGTAGGCGCGCAGCATGTTGCGGAGCTGGGCCATCCCGGCGGCGGCTTCCAGGTCGTGACCGACGACGTCGCCGACGACCAGGGCGGTGTCGCCGTTGGGGAGGGGGAAGGCGTCGTACCAGTCGCCGCCCACGTGCGACGCGTCCGGGGCGGGAAGGTACCGCGCCGTCATCTCCACCCCGGTCAGCCGGGGAAGCTGGGGCAGGAGATAGCGCTGCATGGTCGCGGCGACCTGGCGTTGGCGCTGGTAGTGCCGGGCGTTCTCCAGGGCGATGCCGATGCGCCGGCCGATGTTCTCCAACAGCTCCAGGTCGTCCGGGGTGAACGGCTCCTCCGCCGCGGTGCGCCCCAGCGTGATCGCGCCGAGGACCTCGCTCGGCCCCTGGACGGGAGCTATGGCCGCCGTCTCGATGCCGGTCGCCGTGAACAGCTTCCGCTGCTCCAGCGCCACCGCGCTGTCGGGCGGTACGTCGTAGGTCTTCGGTCCGGCGAGGGTGGAGGCCACCCCGCGCAGGGCCATGGACAGGGGCATGGGCGAGGAGGGGGGCACGGGCGGCATGGGCCCCTGCAGGTCCTCGCGCACCTCCAGGCCGTCGGAGCGGGCGTGCAGCACGAGCGATCTGTTCACCTCCTCCGTCTCCGTGATCAGGTCGATGACCGCCCAGTCGGCGAGACGGGGCAGCAGCAGCTCCACCACTCTCCGCAGGGACTCGTCCACGTCGATGTTGTAGATCAGCTGGGCCGTGGTGTCCGCCAGCAGGGCGAGCCGGTCCCGCTCCGACAGGGTCCGCGTGTACGAGGACGGTCCGGTGGGGCGGGGTCCGGGTCCGTCCTCGTCGGTGTCGAAGGCCAGCAGACGCACCCCGTCGCCGCCCCCGCCACCGGAGTCGACGGGCAGCGGGAACCACCGGACGGACACGGGTGAACCGTCGCCGCGCGCCAGCCACGTCCTGTCCTCGGCGGGGGCGGCCGGCGCCTCCGCCCCCTCCTCGGCCGACCGGGGAGGGGGGCTCGGCCGGGGAGAGGGTACCGGTCGGGCGCCCGGGTGGAGGAGCGCCCTGAGGCCCCGGCCGACGACCTCCGCGGCGGAGCACGACAGGAAGGCCAAGGACGCCGCGTTGGCCCAGACGATCCGGTCGTGGCCGTCGAGCGCGAACACGCCCACCCTGAGGCGGTCCAGCACAGCGGCCAGCTCCTGCTGGACGACGACCTGCGCCGACGTGCCCGTACCGTCGCCCACACCGGCTCCTTGCCTCGGAAACTTAGCCCTGTGGACACCGGCGGGACGGAGGCGCGCCCCTTCACGGCCCCGGGGGCTCGAGGGGGAACGAGCGCGACCCGGGGACCGTACGAGGGCTGCTTCCGTCCGAACAGCCGCCGACCAACCGGTCACGAGGACCGAAGGACCATTACTAACACGGATCCCCGGGACGGACCGCTTCGCCCGCCCGCTCCCGGGGGCCGGGGCCCGGCGCCGGTGAGCCCGTCGGCGTACGACGCCCCTGTTCCGGGGGCCCGGCGACGGGCCCAGGGCCGCCCGGTCGGGGAGAGCAACCGGGATCTCTACGGAGGTCCCGTGCGAGCTCCCCCTCGGAGGCCCGCCGGGTCCGCGAGAAGCGGTGCGGTCTTCCACCGCCCCGCCGCCCCCGTGCGCCGCCTCGGGACGGTCCTGCCCTCGCCGGGCGTTAGGGACGCGTTCCGGGGGGAACCCACTCCGCGGTGAACCGATCCACCGACTGAACGCGCCCGGCCGTCCGGAACCACGGCACAGCACACGGCCGGCGGAGAGAAGGGACGTTCCGCATGGAGACCGAAGACCGCCCTCCCGGCAGGCGGGTGGTGGTGACGGGGGCCACCGGCAACGTGGGGACCGGTGTGGTGCGCGCGCTCGCCGCCGATCCGGACGTCGGCTCGGTCCTCGGGCTGGCCCGCAGGCGGCCCGCGATGGAGATCGCGAAGGTGCGGTGGGACACCGTCGACCTGTCCCGCGCCGACTGCGAGGACCGGCTCACCACCCTCCTGCGCGGTGCGGACGCCGTGGTCCACCTGGCGTGGCGCTTCCAGCCCACGCACGATCCGGTCGTGACCTGGCGGAGCAACGTGCTCGGTTCCCGGCGGGTGTTCGACGCCGTGGTCCGCAGCGGGGTGCCCGCGCTGGTGTACGCCTCCTCCGTCGGGGCCTACTCCCCGGGTCCGAAGGACGAGCCGGGCGTGGACGAGGGGTGGCCCACCGACGGATGGCCCGACGCGGCCTACTGCCGGGAGAAGGCCTACCTGGAACGGGTCCTCGACGCCTTCGAGCCGCGGCATCCGGAGGTCCGGGTGGTCCGGATGCGGCCCGGGTTCATCTTCAAGGAGACGGCCGCGCCCGAACAGCGGCGCATCTTCGCCGGACGCCGGTTCCCCGGACCCCTCCTGCGGCCCGACCTGCTGCCGTTCGTACCCGATCTGGAGGGCTTGCGCTTCCAGGTGCTCCACACCGACGATGCCGCCGAGGCCTACCGGCTGGCCGTTCTCCGTGACGTCCGCGGCTCCTTCAACCTGGCGGCGGATCCGGTGGTGGACGCCCCGCTGCTGGCGGAACTCCTCGGCTCGCGGATCGTACGCCTCCCCCGCGCCCTGGTGCGTACCGCCCTGGCAGGCGCGTGGCACACCCGGGCCGTGCCGGCCTCACCCCACCTGTTCGACGCGGTGCTGCGGATTCCGGTCATGGACGCGGGCCGGGCACACGACGTGCTGGGATGGCGGCCCAGCCGTACGTCGAAGGACGCGTTGAGCGAGTTCCTGCGGGGCGTGCGGCAGGGCCGGGGCGAGGACACGGCGCCCCTGTCCGGCGGAAAGGCCGGTTGAGCGGGGGAGCTTTCCCGCCGCCCGGCCGCGTCGCGGGGCCGGGCGGGGGCGGCGTGCGGGTCAGGCGGAGAGGTCCCCGTCCCCCGCACGGCGGTCGGCCGGAACCCCGGCGACGCCGCTGACCACGAATCCGCTGCGGGGGGCCGTGGGGATCCGGCGGAGCGGAATCCGCAGGTCCTGCTCGGGGACCTCGTACGTCGACCGCGCCAGGAAGCGGACCACCGTCGCCAGGACGGAGACCGTCACGTCCTCCCCGGGACAGCGGTGGCCCTCCACCGGGCCTCCGCCCTGGGGGACCAGGGCGTCGGCCGGGACCGGCCCGGACAGGAAGCGCGACGGATCGAAGCGGTAGGGCTCGGGCCACAGGTCCGGGTCGTGATCGAGTCCGTACAGGTCGAGCAGCACCATGGTGCCGGGGGCGATGGTCCGTCCGGCCCACTCCAGCCGCTCGGCCGCCAGACCCCCCACGAACGGGGCGAAGGGATAGAAGCGGCGTACTTCCTGGGCGAACGCCCACCCGGCCCGGAGCCCGTCGTCGGCCGCCAGGGCCCGGCGGTGCTCGGGGTGGCGGTGCAGGGCGTGGGCGGCGAACACGGCGAACCAGGTGATGGCGACGGTGGGCCGCAGCACGTTGAGCAGTTCGACCGCGGCGGTGTGCGGGGAGAGGAGGGCCCCGTCCGCGTCCCGGTGCGTCGCGACCGTCCGGAACACCGTGGCGGCCGGGTCGCGGGCGTCCGCGCGAGCGGCCTCCACGAGGGGCGCCAGCCGCTCTTCCTGGCGTCGGCGCGCCCGGCGGGCCCGGAGGTGGCGGGGGCCGGGGGCGGCGAACCCGTCGACCATGGCGATCAGATCACGTGCCGTGTGCCCCAGCGCGTCCTGGCCCAGGGGAACCCCGGCCCAGGTGTGCACGGCGCGGGTGAGCACCCTCGCCATGGCGTCGAAGAGCACGACGCGCTTCTTACCCGCCCATTCCGCCCGCGCCCGTTCCAGTTCCGCGCCGACCCGGTCGGCGAGTTCCCCCACCGCCGCCGGGTCCTGGAGCAGTCCGGTGAACAGCTCCTTGCGCACCCGGTGGCTCTCGCCGTCCAGCGTGTGCACCGCGCCTTGGCCGAACAGCGTGTCGATGACCGGTTGCGGCAAGGCGTCGTGCCGGTGGATGTGCTGTTCGTCGTAGAAGAACCACACGGCGGCCGGGCCGTGCAGGGCGATGGCCTTCTTGCCGAGGAGGCGGGTGCGTACGGGTGCTCCGCCGCTGCGGCGCCTGCGGTCCGGGAGCCAGGCGTAGCCGTGCAGGAGAAGCGGGAGAGTGCTGTCGACCATGGGGAGTCCTTCGTGGGGGGCGCCGAAGCGGTCGCGGGTACGGCCGGGGGCCGGTCGCGGGGTCAGGGGCGACGCCAGTCGTGGGACCGGAGGTGGGAGCCCGCCTGCGGGCCCATCCGCGGCATCCCGCCGTCCACGGCCCAGGAGGCGCCGGTCGTGTACGAGGATTCCGGCCCGGCGAGAAAGGCGATCACGGAGGCGACCTCCCGGGCGTCCCCGGGCCGCCCCAGGGGGATGCCCGGCCGGTCCACGCTCTCCACGTCGATGTCCTCGCCGCCCTGCCGGTCGCGGTGGTAGGTGATGCCTACGTCCATGCCCTGCCGCGCGAGCTTCACGGCGACCGCTCGGCCGATGCCCGAGTCCGCTCCGGTCACCACGGCGACGGGGGTGCTCGGCCCGGTGGCGTCGGTCATTTCTCCTCCAGGGTCGGTCTCGGAAGGCGGCGGGGCCGCCGGGGCCCAGTCGGGGTACCGCGGCCGCCCGATCTCAAACGTGCCGGGCGCCGCCTCGGTGGCCCCTCCCCGCCTCCGTGGCCCGTCCCGGCGCCCGCGATCCGTCCCGGCGTCCGCGGTCCGTCCCGGCGTCCGGGGCCGGCAGCCCTCCAGTTCCGCGGGGGCCCCGGGGGGCGTCGCCCTTCCGTCATGCGCGGGTGGGTGTCCCGTCCGTGTCCACGTCTCCCCCGTCCGGGGCGAGGTCGTCCAGCAGCGCCTGGCAGTCGGCCACGAGGCTGCCGAGCGCGGCGCCGACGTCGGGGTCCTGCCCGTGCAGCTGTTCCTTGACGGCGGCGAGGGCCCGGTGGGCGTCGGCGAGCGCGGTGCGCCGCCGGTCGTGCCCTCCCCGGTCGGCGCCGTTCTCCATGACCGTTTCGCACGCCTCGCACGCCTCCGCCGCTGACGCCAGGAGCCGGCCGAGTTCCTTCCGGGCGCGGGGCGAGGGCCGGGGCAGCCCTCGGTCCTCGGACGCGGTCTCCCAGAACGTCAGGGTCAGGGCGAGCAGCCTGTTCGCCACCTGGGCCCAGACGACGTCCCACTCGGAGGAGGGGGCGGGCGTCCAGCGGCGCAGCCGATGGCCGGGGTTGAGCCGGAAGCTCTCGGAGTCCCACCCCCGTCCGACGTACAGCTCCGACAACGCGGCCAGCAGGTCCTTGGCGCTGTGGTGCCACTGTTCGGCCCGGGAGGTGTCGTAGTCCTCCACGCCCTCGGCCATGTCCCGCAGCAACCGCGCGCTGTCGCGGGGCAGGGCGAGCGCCAGCCTGCCGACGTGGTGGGAGTGGACCGGCGGCAGCACCAGGGCGTTCACGGCGACGCCCACGGCGGCCCCCACCAGGGTCTCCAGCAGCCGGTGCCCCACGGCGGGGGCCGAGTAGGAGCCGTACGCCAGGACGAAGAGGGCCGTGGTGGACGCGTACAGGCCCTGGCCCCCGACGGGGGCCACGTTGCCCAGCAGCGTGGTGAGGGGGAGGACCACGACCATGGCGATCATCGTGTCGCCCGTGAGCGCGGCGGCGCCGGCGGCGAGCAGCGTCCCCGCCGTGATCATGAAGACGAGCTGCACGGCGGTGCGCACGGACCGGTACACGGTCCCCTGCACCAGCGCGACGGCCGCCCAGGGGGCCATCAGGGCCATGGGGGCCGACAGCCACCACCCGGTCAGGGCCCAGGCGATGATGGCCGCGGCAGCCGACTTCAAGGACTGCGCCACCTCGTAGCGGTCGGGACGGCGCAGGCCGGGTTTCAGGCGGGCGAGTGCGTTCCTCATGTCGGGCTTCATGTCGCGTGAGCTCGTCGCGGATCGTTCACCGTCTCCCCCCGGCCGCGGCCGAAGGGCCGTTCGGCCGGTCTCCGGGACGCCCGCCGCGCGGCCGGCGCCGCCGCGGCCGAGTGCCGTCCATGGCCGGACACAGCCTGCATACGTGCTCGCTCCTCGTCGATGTCGCGGTGGACCGCCGTGGGAGCGGTAGGCGACGGGAGGACACCACCGCCCGGAATCCCCACGGGCGTGCCTCCTGTCCGAAGCACGTCGCCCGCCTGCCCGTGCGAACGGGGTCCAAACGTCGCCGGTCCCCCGGCGGCGCCACAGCACGCCTTCGCCCCGCGGCGAAGCGGAGGCGGGGAGGCGGGGCTCGGTCGACAGTCGATGTGCACGGGTGCACGGCGTCGGCTCTCGATCTCGTGAATCCGGTAGCCCGGGCCGAGGTGGCGTCGCATCCATTCGATGCCCAGGCGGTCGGTGACCTTGCTGCGGATGACGAACAGATCGCGGCCCGCCCGGACGAAGTCGGCGGCATCGAACGCGGGCTCGAACTCGGTCAGGACGTACCGCATGGGCTCGCCGGGCCCGGGGGTCCGGTAGTCGGGGTCGTACAGCGCGTCGGTCAGCTGCGGCTTCGGTGCGGCGGTCCAGCGGGCGCCCCTGCGGAAGCAGGCCTTGAGGAGGCCGCGGTAGGGATGGGTCCCGACGTGTCTGCACGGCCAGGCCATCGGGGTTTCGATGATCTCGTCGCCGATCACCAGCATGCTGTCCCGGGGGCAGGTGTCGCAGAAACCCCGCGACGACCAGTCGGGGGTGGCGAAAGGCCTCCGTGGTCGACGGCGTCGGGGCGGGTGACCGTGATCCCGAGGGTCTGCAGGAGCGTGACGAAGCGGTCGAGTTCCTGCTGCGCCGGTCCGATCAGGGCGCGCGGATATCTCATGCCGGCGGCGAGCCGCTGGAACCGGGCGGCCCACGGCGGCACGTTGCAGGAGACGACCGGGTGCCGTGAGGGTGTAATGGCGCCGTTGAGGCGGCCGACGAGGACTTCCTCCAACGGATCCCATTCATTGTGCGACCCGACGGGCGACCGCGGGATCTCCGCCCTCTCGCCGGTTCCGTCCTCGTTCCTCACTTCCGGCGGTTCGCTCATGTGTACACCCCGATGCATTTCCCGACGCCGTCAGATGTCCGGCGCATGAGTATCCCGTCGGGCCCGTGTGTAACGCGCTCGCCCGGCCGGAAAAGGAAGGGCCCGGCCGAAAAGGGAGGGGCCGCCCGGGGAATCGGCCGCGCGCTGCCGCCGCCCCGTCGCACGGCCGACGTACTCCTCCTCGGCGCATCCGCGCCTTCTTGGGCCGGGGCGCGTTTGATCCGTGGATTACGGGAACTCGGAGGCACGACCCTGAGCACTCACCGAGTCCTTCACCCCCTCGGTCCAGCCGCTCGTCCACCGCCCGCCGGGGGCGCCGATCGCCCCGCCGCGGCCGTGGCCTTCACCGAGCGGTGCGCGGCACGGCCCCTTGCCGACGCGGGCCGAGGGCGGGGCGCGATCGAAGAACGAGGAGACCGTCGTGGCCGAACCCCTGGCCCGCCACCCCCGGGACCGTCCGCCGTTCCGGACGCCCGGCGCCCCGCAGGGCGTGCGAGCGGCGGAGCTGCCCGGCCTCCGGCAGGCGTCCGCCGACACCATCAGGGTCGCGTCGGTCCCCGCCGGCCACGTCTACGTCCGTCACCTGTCGCCGCCCGAAGGCGACCGCGTGACCCGGCTCACCGACCCCCGCCCGTGCGGCGCTCCCAGCGGTTCCCAGCAGTGGTGGCCCCCGGTCATGCTCGACCCCGCCTGGGTGGACGAACACGCCGACGCCTTCGACGTCTTCCACCTGCACTTCGGCTTCGACGCACAGTCTCCCGCGGCCTTGAGGGCCCTCCTCGCGGCGTTGCGCGCGAACGGGAAACCACTGGTCTACACGGTCCACGACCTGGCCAACCCCCACCACCACGACGAGGGCGAGCACCGGGCGCAACTGGACGTGCTCGTCCCCGGGGCGGACCGGCTGATCACGCTCACCCCGGGCGCCGCCCGGGAGATCGCCGCACGGTGGGGCCGCACCGCCACGGTCCTGCCGCATCCGCACGTCGTCGGACCCGACGGCCTGGTACGCCCCCGGCCCCGGCACGAGGCGTTCACGGTCGGCCTCCACGCCAAGAGCATCCGCCCCAACATGGACCCCCTGCCGGTGGTGCGGGTGCTCGCCGACGTGCTGGCGGAACTCCCCGGCGCGGTGCTCCGCGTCGACTGCCATCCGGACGTCGACGATCCGGCAAGCCACTGGTACGCGCCGGGAGTGCTCGACGAACTGCGCGGGATGAACCGCGAGGGGCGGCTGGAACTCAGCGTGCACGACTACTTCGACGACGACGCGCTGTGGGACTACCTGATCGGCCTGGACGTGTCCGTGCTGCCCTACCGGTTCGGCACCCACTCGGGGTGGCTGGAGGCGTGCTACGACCTCGGCACCACCGTCGTCGCGCCCTCCTGCGGGTTCTACGCCGAGCAACGCCCGTGCCTCACCTACGGACACGACCGGCGGGGGCTGGACGAGTCGTCCCTGCGCGACGCCCTGCGTACGGCCTACGAGGAGCGTCCCGCCTGGCGCGCCGACCCGGTGGAGCGCGGGGCCGAACGCGTCCGGATCGCCCGTGCCCACGAGACGCTCTACGCGGACCTGCTGTGACCGGTTCCCCCGGGGCCCCGGTCCGGCCCGCGGCGACCCCGCTGCGCATCGCGCTGATCGCCTCCGCCCGGTACCCGATCGCCGAGCCTTTCGCCGGTGGTCTGGAAGCGCACACCTGGACGCTCTCCACGGCCCTGCGGGCCCGCGGCCACGAGGTCACCGTCTTCGCGGGGCCCGGCTCCGATCCCGGGCTGGGCGTGGTCGAGATGCCGTTGCGTACGGTCCGGATCAGCGAGGGGGCGCGCCGGGACACCAGCACGGCGGCCGCGCCGTGGATAGAGGAGCACCACGCCTATCTCCAGCTGATGCTCGAACTGGGGCGCGGGCCGTCGCGGTACGACCTCGTGCACAACAACAGCCTGAACTACCTGCCGGTGGCGATGGCCCCCGCGCTTTCCGTCCCGGTCGTCACCACGCTGCACACCCCGCCCACGCCGTGGATCGAATCGGCCATCCAGGTCGCCCCGGACTGCCCGGTGCACTTCAACGCGGTCAGCGCCCACACGGCCGCCGCCTGGCGCCACATCGTCCCCGCGGCCACCGTCGTGCACAACGGGATCGACACCCGGCGCTGGCGACCCGGGCCCGGCGGGGACGACCTGGTGTGGTCGGGGCGGATCGTCCCCGAGAAGGGCGCGCATCTGGCGATCGAGGCCGCGGAACTGTCCGGCCGGGGGCTGCGGATCGCGGGGCCGGTGGGAGACGCCGACTACTTCGAGGCGTGCGTCCGTCCCCGGCTCGGCCGCACCATCACCTACGAGGGCCACCTCCGCCAACCGGACCTGTGCGAGCTGGTCGGGTCCTCGGCGGCGGCCGTCGTCACCCCCTGCTGGGACGAACCGTACGGGCTGGTGGTGGCGGAGGCGCTGGCCTGTGCCACGCCCGTCTGCGGATTCGCCCGGGGCGCGCTCCCGGAGATCGTGACGCGCGCGTGCGGCCGGCTCGTGAGGCCCGGCGACACCGCGGCCCTCGCGAAAGCGGTCGAGCCCACGGTCGCCCTCTCCCGGACCGACGCCCGACGCCACGCGGAAGCCTTCTGCTCCATGGACGCCATGACGCACAGCTACGAACGCTTCTACCGGTCGGTGGCGGCGTGATCGGCTACTACGTCCACCACCACGGCAGCGGCCACCTCCACCGCGCCCGGTCCATCGCGGCCCACTCCCCCCTCCCGGTGACCGGACTCTCCTCCCTCCCGGCTCCCGACGACTGGCCCGGACCCTGGGTGCGGCTGCCGAGGGACGACGACGGCGACCCCGCCGCGTTCGGTGACGTGACGGCCGGCGGGCGGCTGCACTGGGCGCCGGTCCTGCACGCCGGGCTCCGGGGGCGCATGGCGCGGATCGCCGAGTGGATCGCGGCGAGGTCACCGGCGCTCCTGGTGTCCGACGTCTCCGTCGAAGTGGCCTTGCTGGCCAGGCTCCTGGGGGTTCCGACGGCGGTCGCGGCCATGCGGGGCGAGCGCATGGACACCCCGCACCGGACGGCCTACGACCTGGCCGAGCTGCTTCTCGCCCCCTGGCCGTCGACGCTGCCCGAGCCGGGCTGGCCCAAGCACTGGCGGGCCAAGACGGTCCACACCGGGGCCTTCTCCCGGTTCGACGGCCGCTCCCCCGCCCCGGTGGGGGAACGGACGGGAAGGGCGCGCCCCCGGCGAGTCCTGCTGTTCATGGGGTCGGGCGGACGCGATGTCTCCCCCGCCGAGGTCGCCGCCGCGCAGGCCGCCGCCCCCGACTGGCGGTGGACGGCGCTGGGCGGTCCGGACGGCCGGTGGGAGGCGGACCCCTGGCCCGCGCTGTGCGCGGCGGACGTCGTGGTCACCCACGCCGGCCAGAACGCCCTCGCCGAATGCGCCGCCGCACGCCGCCCGGCGGTGGTGGTGCCGCAGGATCGCCCCTTCGGCGAGCAGGCGGCCACCGGACGCGCCCTCGCCCGCGGCCGGCTGGCCGTCGTCGCGCCCCGGTGGCCGGACGCCGACGACTGGGCCCCCCTTCTCGAGCAGGCTCACGCCCACGGCGGAGAGCGCTGGTCGCGGTGGGCGCCCGGGGACGGCGCCGCGCGCGCCGCGCGCGCCCTGGCCGACGCCGCCTACCGGGGAAAGGGCACGTGATGCGTACAGCGGTGATCACTCCGGCGGCCGGGCGGCACCGGCACCTGGCCATGCAGCACCTCGGCCTCGCGGCCGGCACGCGTCCCCCGGACCGGTACGTGGTCGTCGCCATGGACGACCCGGGACTCGGCGCGGTGGTGGCCGGCCGGAAACCCGCCGCGACGGTCGTCGACTGCCCGGTGCGGAACGGTGCCCTGCCGCTGGCCCGCGCCCGGAACCTCGGCGCCGCCCGCGCGGTGGACGACGGCGCCGAACTGCTGGTCTTCCTGGACGTCGACTGCGTCCCCGGCGAGCACCTGCTGGAACGCTACCGGCAGGTCGCCCTCGACCCCGAGCACCGGCGCTCCCTGCTCTGCGGCACCGTGTCCTACCTGCCGCCCCCCGGCCCGTACGGGTACCGGCCGGCCGACCTCCCCGGGCTGGCCGAGCCCCACCCCGGCCGACCGGCGCCCGCGGCCGGGGAGCTGCGCCGGAGCGAGGACCACCGGCTGTTCTGGTCCCTGTCCTTCGCCGTGACGGCCGACACCTGGCAGGCCGTCGGCGGATTCTGCGAGGAGTACGAAGGGTACGGCGGCGAGGACACCGACTTCGGCCAGCGGGCCCGTACGGCCGGCGTCCCGCTCACCTGGGTCGGCGGCGCCCCGGCCTTCCACCAGTACCACCCGGTCTCCGACCCGCCGGTGGCGCACCTGCACGACATCCTGCGCAACGCCGGGATCTTCCACCGCCGGTGGGGCTGGTGGCCCATGACGGGCTGGCTGGAGGCGTTCGCCGCTCGCGGGCTCGCCCACCGGGACCGCGCCACCGGCGGATGGTTCCCCGGCCCCGGCCCCCGCCCCGGACGGCGCGCGACCGCACCGGGCGGCCCCCGGACTCCCCGCCGAGAGGACGGTCCATGACCGGGAACGTGACGCCGAGAGCCGTGGAGACCTTCCGCGGCACGGCACGTCTGCGGGCGCCGCCCGCCGCGGACAGCCCGGCACGAGCAGAGCCACGAACACGGTGCGCGGCCGTTCAGGCGGCGGCTCCTCCCCTGAGCCGCACCTTCCGGACGAGCGCCCGCCCCGGCAACAGACCCCCCGCAACGATCGGAACCCCATGAGCGAGAAGAAGAACCCCCTCAAGGCCGCGGCCGACAAGGTGGCCGAGAAGGTCCAGGACGCCATCGACCCGGGGAACGAGATCCCCGGCGCGCCGGGACCGGTGCCGCCGTCGGTGGACGAGCCGACCACACCGGCCGATCCGCTGCCCCCCAAGCACGACCAGCGCGGCCCGGACACGTACAGCCCGACCGGACAGGAGACCGGAGTACCGCAGAAGGAAGTGGCACAGAGCGGTGCGTACCTGACGACAGCTCAGGGGGCCCGGCTGTACGACACCGACCACTCCCTGAAGGCGGGGGCGCGGGGCCCGGTGCTGCTGCAGGACCACCACCTGCGGGAGAAGATCACCCACTTCGACCACGAGCGGATCCCGGAGCGCGTCGTGCACGCGCGGGGCGCGGCCGCCCACGGGGTGTTCCAGGCGTACGGCACGGCGGCCCCCGTGACCAGGGCGGCGTTCCTCGCGAAGGGCGTGGAGACCCCGGTGTTCGTCCGCTTCTCCACCGTCCTGGGCTCGCGCGGCTCCGCGGACACCGTGCGCGACACGCGCGGCTTCGCGACGAAGTTCTACACCGAGGAAGGCGTCTTCGACCTGGTCGGGAACAACATCCCGGTCTTCTTCATCCAGGACGCGATCAAGTTCCCCGACGTCATCCACGCCGGCAAGCCCCACCCCGACCGGGAGATCCCGCAGGCGCAGAGCGCCCACGACACGTTCTGGGACTTCGTCACCCTCCACACCGAGGCCACGCACCACACGCTGTGGAACATGTCCGACCGGGGCATCCCGCGCTCCTACCGGATGATGGAGGGCTTCGGCGTCCACACCTTCCGCCTGGTCAACGCCGAGGGCGCCACCACACTGGTGAAGTTCCACTGGAAGCCCAGGCTCGGCGTGCACTCCCTGGTCTGGGAGGAGGCGCAGATCGCCGCCGGCGTCGACCCCGACTTCCACCGCCGGGACCTGGCCGACGCGATCGAGGCGGGCGCCTTCCCGCAGTGGGAGCTGGGCATCCAGACCTTCCCCGACACCCCGGAGCAGAACTTCGCGGGGATCGACCTCCTCGACCCGACGAAGATCGTGCCCGAGGAGCTGGCGCCGGTCCAGCCGATCGGCCTGCTCACCCTCAACGCGAACCCGTCGAACTACTTCGCCGAGACGGAGCAGGTCGCCTTCCACCTCGGCCACCTCGTGCCCGGCATCGACGTCACCGACGACCCGCTGCTCCAGGGCCGCCTGTTCTCCTACCTCGACACCCAGCTCACCCGGCTCGGCGGCCCGAACTTCGGCCAGCTGCCGATCAACCGCACCCACGCCCCGGTCAACGACATGCTGCGCGACGGCATGCACCAGACCGCCGTCCACCGCGGCGTCGCCCCCTACCGGCCCAACAGCCTCGACGGGGGGTGCCCCTTCCTCGCCGGGGAGGACACCGGAGCGTTCATCGACGTGCCCGCCAAGGTCGCCGCGAGCGTCAAGGAGCGCAAGGCGCCCGCGTCCTTCGACGACCACTACAGCCAGCCGCGTCTGTTCTGGCTCAGCATGACCCCCACCGAGCGCGAACACACCATCGCCGCCTACACCTTCGAGCTCGGCAAGTGCTACGAGCAGGCCGTCAAGGAGCGGGCCCTGACCGTACTGGCCAACATCGACCCCGAGCTCTGCGCCCAGGTCGCCGCGGGGCTCGGCCTCCCCGCGCCGGCCGCCGGCACGCGGCTCGCCGACCCCGCTCCGAGCCCCGCGCTCTCCCAGCTCGGCCAGGAATGGCCGCTGGACGGCCGGATCATCGGCATCGTCGCGGACGCCGACGCGGACCTCGACGGCGTCAGGTCCGTACGGCAGACGATCCTGGACGCGGGCATGGTGCCGCTCGTCATCGCCCCGGCCGGCGGCGCCATCGGACCGGACGACGCCCCCGTCACCGTCCAGCGCACCTTCACTACCGCGCGCTCGATCGAGTTCGACGCCCTCCTCGTCGCCGGCGCCCCCGCCCCGGGCGCGGACGGCTACGGCGCCCGCGACGCCAAGGTCGACGACGTCGCGGCGGCGGCGGCCGGGATCGACCCCCGCGTCCTGCTGCTGATCACCGAGGCGTTCCGGCACGGCAAGGCCGTCGGCGCCTGGGCCGGCGGCCTCGAAACGCTGAGGGCCGCCGGTATCGCCCCCGACGCGCCCGGTGTGGCGGCCTCCGACGATCCGGCCGCGGTCCTGGAGGGCCTGAGCGGGATGCTGGCCCGCCACCGGGTCTGGGACCGGTTCACCCCGGCTGTCTGACGCCGCCTGCCGGGGGCCCCGCACGGGCGGGGCCCCCGGTGCGTACCGAACGCCGGGAGGGGCACGGGTACGGGACGAAGGCACTCACCACGAAGGAGGACCCGACCATGACGGAGACATCGGAGGCGGAAGGCGAGCAGCGGTTCTGCACGGCATGCGGTACCCCTGCCGGAACGGCGAAGCTGTGCGAACACTGCGGCGCCGTGTTCTCCCCCGACCGCGGCGGCCTCGTCGAGGACGAGGGCGCCGTCGCACGCCGCGTGTTCGAGGGCCGGGAAGAGGCCGCCCGGGAGTGAGCCGCCCGGTGCGGGCCGGCCCACGCGACGCGGGCCGGCCCGCGCCACGGCTCCCCGGCGGGGCGGACGGGCGCCGAAAGCACGCCGATTACCGGACGGGGGGGCGGGGTACCCGGCGCCCCGTGAAACCATCTCCCACGAAACCCCCGGCCTCGGACGCTCCCGCGCCGCTCAAGAAGGCCCTGACCACACCGCTGCTCTACTTCTTCATCCTGGGAGACGTGCTCGGCGCGGGCGTGTATGTCCTGGTGGGGCAGGTCGCCGCCGAGTCCGGCGGAGCCGTATGGGTTCCCCTGCTCGCGGCCATGTGCCTCTCCCTGCTCACGGCCGCCTCCTACGCGGAGCTGGTCACCAAGTACCCGCGCGCCGGTGGCGCCTCCCACTACGCGACCTTGGCTTACGGCCCCTTCCTGGGGTTCCTCGCGGGCTTCTGCATGCTGGCCGCGGGCGTGGTCTCGGTGGCCGCCCTGGCCCGGGGGTTCGCCGGCGACTACCTGTCCGAGTTCGTCACCCTCCCCGTGGTGCTGGTGGTCGTCGTCTTCCTCGTCCTGCTGGCGCTGCTCAACGCGCGAGGCATCAACGAGTCGACCCGGGCCAACGTCGTCGCCACGGTCGTCGAGGTCGGCGGGCTGCTGCTGGTGATCGGCCTCGGCGTCCGGATCATGCTGCGCGGCGACGGAGACCTGGGGAGGCTCACGGAGCTGGGCACCTCGCACGAGGGCCCGGTGGCGGCCGTGCTCAGCGGCACCGTACTCGCCTACTACTCGTTCGTCGGGTTCGAGACGTCCGTCAACGTGGCCGAGGAGACGCGCGAGCCCCGCCGCTCGTACCCGCGAGCCCTCTTCGGCGCGCTCCTGACCGCGGGCGCGGTGTACGCCCTGGTCGGCGTGGCGGCGTCCGCGGCCGTGCCGACGGAGACGCTGGCGGACTCCAGCGGTCCGCTGCTCGAGGTGGTCCGGGCGGCAGGAGGGGTTCCCACCGAGCTGTTCGGCGCCGTCGCCCTGGTGGCCGTCGCGAACGGGGCGCTGCTGACGGGCATCATGTCCTCGCGGCTGGCCTACGGCATGGCGCGGGACGGCCTCCTCCCCCGCTTCCTGACGAAGGTCCTCCCCGGCCGCCGCACCCCGTGGGCGGCCATCGCCGCGACCACCGCGCTCTCGCTCCTCCTCGCGGCGACGGGCGACGTGTCCACTCTCGCCTCCACGCTGGTCCTGCTGCTGCTGGTGGTCTTCTTCCTCGTCAACACCTCGCTCCTGGTGCTGCGCCGCGATCCGGCGGACGGCCGCCACTTCCGGGCGCCCACCGTCGTACCGGTGCTCGGGGCCCTGTCCTGCGTCCTGCTCGCCACCCAGATCGAACGTGAGGTCTGGCTGAGGGGCCTGGTCGTGCTGGCCGTCGGCGGTGTTCTCGGCGCCATCGCCTCGGTCCGCTCGCGTCGGGCCTCCTGAACGTTCTCCCCGTTCCCGGGGCCGGACCCGGCCGGACCCCGGGACGGCCGGGGGCCGGTTCCGAAGCCATCCGGAACCGGCCCCGATCAAGCCCTACCAGCGTCGACGACGCTCGTGATCAGTACGCCTAGGGCGTGTTTCGAAAGTCCCGCCTGCTCGGCGACGCCCGGCACGCACGCTCGCCGCGTTGTCGGGGCCGCCCCGATACATCCGGTATCGGGGCGGCCCTCCGCCTTGCGATCGCACGCACCGGACGCCGCCGAGCCCGCCCTCCGGGCGGACGACGCTACTTTCGAAACACGCCCTAGACGCGCGTCCGGGGCACGTCCTCGTTCCACGTACGGGAGAACACGCGGCGGCCGCCCTCGTAACCGTCCAGGGTCGCGTCCACGTGGAAGGCGTCCCTGTCCGACGTCAGGACGGTGCGCGTCTCGACGCGCACGTCCCACCCGGGCCGGCCGAAGGTCATGGTCCAGGCCGACTCGCCCCGTACCGAGCCGAAGTCCTCGGCCACCCAGCTGTACCGCTCGCGGGCGCGCAGACCGACGTCGATCCCGGCGTCCTCGTACCGCCGCACCCCCTGGTCCTTCACGATGTCGAGCACGGACCGGTAGTCCACCAGGTCACGCGAGACCGTCCACGCCTGCTCCGGTTCGCCGAGCTGGGTGACGGCCGACGGCGCGCAGCCCTCGGGCTCGCCGAAGGGACGCAGTTCGGTGTCCGTGGCGACGTCCTGGTCGCGGACGGGCAGGGTGAGCGCGCTTCCGCTCTCGTACACCGTGAGCAGGACCGGCTCGGGCGCGGGCCAGACCAGCGGCCAGTACGAGGTGGACAGGGAGACCCGGATGCGGTGGCCGGGCGGGAACGCCTGCGCGACCCCGTGCAGAGGCACGCGGACCGTGTACCGCTCCCCCGGGACGAGCTCGCTCGGCTCCGCCTCACTGCTCCTGTGGGCGAGGTTGAGCACCCCGTAGGTGACCCGCGTCGAGCGTCCGTCCGGAGCGACGTCGGAGAGGCGGACGTTCACCTGCGCGGCAGGGGCGTCGGCCGACACGTCGAGGGTGACGGAGGGGGTGCCGAGGATCTCCACCCGGTCGGTCAGGACGTCGGTCTCGAAGACGAGCGACCCGCCGTCCTCCTCGCGCTGGTCGTAGGGCAGGTCCGGCGGCGCGTTGTAGGACGCCCACTTGCCGGCGAACTGGCCGACGGACAGCGGGGACTGGACGGTGTACGCGCGCTCGGGGCCCTCGGGCCGCTCCGCCGCCCCGCCGCTCCCGCCGGGCATCAGGAGTCCGCGGTCGTGGAAGGGCAGCACGGTGTCCGCGACGTGCGGCGAGGGCCAGGAGGGCTCCCCGATCCAGCGCCCGGGCCGCTCCTCGTACGAGGTGGAGGGCGGCACGCTCTCCTGCATCCAGGTGCGGAGCATGGGGCCGTCCATGACGCCGTTGTCCAGGCCCTTGAGCCAGTGGTCCCACCAGCGCACCACTTCCTGGAGGTAGCCGATGGCGGGGCCCGGCTCCCCCAGGTGGGGCAGCTTGTGCGACCAGGGGCCGATCAGCCCCTTGCGGGGCACGTCGACGTGGCGCAGCAGCCGGGTGACGGCGTTGGAGTAGCCGTCGGCCCATCCGCTGGAGGCGAGGACCGGGCAGGCGAGGGCGCTGTAGTCCTCGCTGAGGCTGGCGTGGCGCCAGTAGGCGTCGCGCTGCGGGTGGCGCAGCCACTCCAGGACCCAGGGGCGGGCCGCCCGCAGCCGCTCCTCCCACATCGCGCGCCACCGGTCGCCGACCACGGCCGGGTCGGGCGGGCAGGTGGCGTAGGCGAACATGGTGCCGGCCTCGGCCAGGTTGTCGGAGAGCATGGCGCCGCCCAGGTAGTGCATGTCGTCCGCGTACCGGTCGTCGGTGAAGGACGAGATGCAGATGGCGCGCAGGCTCGGAGGCCGGCGGGCGGCGAC
This sequence comes from Streptomyces sp. CB02366, assembly GCF_001905905.1. Taxonomy (GTDB): domain Bacteria; phylum Actinomycetota; class Actinomycetes; order Streptomycetales; family Streptomycetaceae; genus Streptomyces. Next base: position 361,402 of record NZ_LIVT01000006.1, on the reverse strand, counting down.
CTGGAGGGCGGCGAAGGCGCCCCAGGAGATGCCCATCATGCCGGTGGCGCCGTCGCACCAGGGCTGGTCGGCCAGCCAGGCGAGGACGGCTTCGGCGTCGGCCTGCTCCTGTTCGAGGTACTCGTCGGTGAGGACGCCGTCGGACTCGCCGGTGCCCCGGATGTCGACCCGGACGCAGGCGTAGCCGTGCCCGGCGATGTAGGGGTGGTGGATGGAGTCCCGTGGGGAGGTGAGGTCGTTCTTGCGGTAGGGGATGTACTCAAGGACCGCCGGGACCGGCTCGGTGTCGGAGGAGACGGGCCGCCAGATCCGTGCCGAGAGCCGGGCTCCGTCGGCCATCGGGATCGTGACGTGCTTCTCCTCCTTGACCGCGTGGGGGAGTTGGTCCACGTGTCGCATGGTGCTGCGACCTCCTCTGCTGCTCGGGTGTCCGGGCCCGCTCGGTGCTGTCGGGCCCGTGGTCGCCGTGGTTCGCGCCGGTCAGTCGAAGGAGAGGCCCAGGGCCGCCACTGCGCGGTCGAACTTGCGGCGCAGGTCCTCCTCATCGTTCCCGCCGGTGAAGATGTGCGCGACCTCGTAGCTGTAGCTGTCCTGCTGCGAGACGGTGGAGAGCTTCTGCCCCTCCTCGGGAACGACGTCGATGCGGACGCCGGGGATCTCCTTCTCGATCTCGGCGATCCGCTCCGGGCCGGGTATCTCGTGCACCTTGCCGTCGGTGAACCAGCGGTAGTACCACTTGGCCGCCATGGCGTAGTCGCCCCTGCCGCCGGGCAGGGCCGGGTCGCGGCCGAGCGCCAGCGCGATCATCCGGTGGTGGTTGGGGACGCCGTCGACGTACTGGAACAGCTCCGCGTGGGATTGGGAGTGGCGGGGGTTGATCTCCAGCAGGCTGACGTCACGGGTCTTGGGGTCGTAGAAGTACTCGATGCTGAAGGTGGCCGTGTCGAAGCCGATCTGGCGCATCGTGCGCTCGCTGACGTCGTGCAGGGTGCGGATGACGTCGGGCGGCAGGGTGCTGGGGTACTGGTGGCGCAGGAAGCAGGACGAGTCGGGGTAGTTGATCGAGTCCAGCACTCCGTAGACGGTGGGCCGGCCCTCGTGGACGTAGCCCTCGACGGCCACCTGGATTCCGGTCATCGCCTCTTCCGCGAGGCAGACCTCGCCGCCGACGCCGTCCATCTCCTCGGGCAGTTCCAGCATGTCGAGCACGGTCTCGAAGGGCCGCCCGACCCGTCCGATCCCGCTCCGGATCTCCTTCACCGCGGCACGGAACTCGCTCTCGTCCTTCACACCGAAGGCCAGCTCGGACGAGTAGGCGAGGGCGGGCTTGAGCCACATCGGGAAGGAGACGCCCTCGGGCGGCCGCGGGTCGTCGGTGTCGAGGTCGACGCGGCCGAAGCGCGGATACGCGTCGACCGCCTTGCGCTGCTCCAGCCGGCTCCAGTACTTGTGCTCGCACTTCACCACGGACTCCAGGCTCGTGGTGCGGGTGCCGTACTCCTTGCCGAGGATCGGGACCATGGTGCTGACGGGGAAGTCCCAGTAGCCCACGATGGCGTCGATGCTCCCCTCGTGCGCGTCGAGCACCTTGCGGGCCCGGTCGAGGAGGTCGTTCACGGAGACCTCGCCCTCCTGGAGCTCCTCCGGGGTGAGCAGCCCGTGGAAGCGGTAGGCGTCCGCGTCCGGAACGGCGCGCAAGGTGGGCAGGTTGGCCTCGTCGAGGCCGATGACGAAGATGTTCTGACGGTGGTCCTCGGGCATGCGGGGGTCCTTTCGCAGGGGGACGGTGGTGTGTGTTCGGCCGCGTGCCCGATGACGGCGGGCCCATGCGTGGACGTACGCGGGGCGACGCCTCCCCGTTAGGGAACGCCCGTGGCGGGTACTGATGGCCGGTCGAGGAAACGGGCGCCGGCGGGCGCCGTCCGGGAGGTGCGTATGGAGACGTGGGTCGACCGGATCGCGCGGCCGTGGGGCGGCCGTACCCCGTACGCCCGCGGCCGGGCGTGGCCCGCGCGGGTGGACGCCCACCTGTCGGAAGGCGTGGAGACCGAGGACGTGGAGCGGTGGGTCCAGACCGCTTCGATCCTGCATTCCGACGGTGACGCCATGGACATCGCGGTCAAGGACGGCCGGATGGTCGGGGTGCGCGGCCGGAAGGCGGACCGGGTCAATCGCGGCCGGCTGGGGCCGAAGGACGTGTTCGGCTGGCAGGCCAACGCCTCACCGGACCGCCTGACCCAACCGCTCGTCCGCCGTGACGGGAAGCTGGTCCCGACGGACTGGGACACCGCGATGGGCCTGGTGGCCGCTCGCTCCCGTGACCTGCTCCGGGAACGGGGGCCCGGATCGATCGGGTTCTACACCTCCGGCCAGCTGTTCCTGGAGGAGTACTACACGCTGGCGGTCGCGGCCCGGGCCGGTATCGGCACGAACCACCTCGACGGGAACACGCGTCTGTGCACCTCGACGGCGGCCGAGGCGCTCAAGGAGTCCTTCGGCTGCGACGGCCAGCCCGGTACGTACGACGACATCGACCACGCCGATGTGATCGCGCTGTTCGGCCACAACCTCGCCGAGACCCAGCCCGTGCAGTGGATGCGCGTCCTCGACCGGCTCGACGGGGGCGACCCGCCCCGCCTGGTATGCGTGGATCCGCGGCCCACGCAGGTCGCGCGGGCGGCTGCCGTGCACCTGGCTCCGCGGGTCGGGACGAACGTGGCCCTGCTCAACGCGATCCTGCACGAGATCATCCGCGGCGGCCGCGTCGACCAGGCCTACGTCGACGCCCACACCGTCGGATTCGACGAACTGGCGAAGACGGTCCAGGAGTGCACCCCCGCGTGGGCGTCGCGCATCTGCGACGTTCCGGCGGCGCGGATCGGGGAAGCGGCCGAGGTGCTCGGCACGGCCGACAGGCTCCTTTCCACCGTCCTGCAGGGGGTCTACCAGTCCCACCAGGCCACCGCCGCCGCCGTGCAGATCAACAACCTGCACCTCCTGCGCGGCATGCTGGGACGGCCGGGCGCCGGCGTACTGCAGATGAACGGGCAGCCCACGGCGCAGAACACCCGCGAATGCGGCGCCAACGGCGACCTTCCCGGATTCCGGAACTGGCAGAACGACGAGCACGTGGCCGACCTCGCCCGGGTCTGGAACGTCGAACCCGCGACGATCCCGCACTACGCCCCGCCCACCCACGCCATGCAGATGTTCCGCTACGCGGAGCAGGGCTCGATCCGCATGCTGTGGATCAGCGGCACCAACCCTGCCGTATCCCTGCCCGAGCTGTCGCGCATCCGCTCCATCCTGTCCCAGGAGCGGCTGTTCGTCGTGGTCCAGGACCTGTTCCCGACGGAGACCGCCCAGCTGGCGGACGTGGTCCTGCCGGCGGCGACGTGGGGCGAGAAGACCGGCGCCTTCACGAACGCGGACCGCACCGTGCACCTGTCCGACAAGGCGGTGGAACCGCCGGGCGAGGCACGGCCGGACCTGGACATCTTCCTCGACTACGCCCGGCGCATGGGCTTCACCGACAAGGACGGTGCGCCGCTGATCACCTGGCACGACCCTGAGTCCGCCTTCGAGGCGTGGAAGCGCTGCAGCGCCGGCCGCCCCTGCGACTACACCGGTCTCACCTACGAAAGGCTCCGCGGGGGCAGCGGAATCCAGTGGCCGTGCACCGAGCAGGCGCCGGAGGGAACCCACCGCCTGTACACCCGGGGAATCACCTGGGCGGACCCAAACGTGTGCGAGAGCTACGGCAAGGACCTCCTCACCGGCGCCTCCGCCACAGCCGTCGAGTACCGGTCCCTCAACCCGGGAGGCAAGGCGATGCTGAAGGCCGCCGAGTACGTTCCCCCGCAGGAAGCGCCGGACGGCGACCACCCGTTCCAGCTCACCACCGGGCGCACCCTCTACCACTTCCACACCCGTACCAAGACGGGCCGGGTCCCTCAGCTGAACGCGGCGGCGCCCGACGTATGGGTGGAGATCTCTTCCCCGGACGCGGCAGCCCGTGGACTGGAGGAGGGCGACCTCGTGGAAGTCACCAGCCCCCGGGGCGCTCTGCGCGGGCGTCTGAGGATCACCGGTATCCGGCCCGGCCTGCTGTTCGTCCCCTTCCACTACGGCTACTGGGACACGGCCTCCGGTTCGGGTCCGGGCGACGGAACCCCGCCGCGCGCGGCGAACGAGACGACCGTCACCGCCTGGGATCCGGCGTCCAAGCAGCCGCTGTTCAAGACGGCCGCCGCCGCGCTCGCCCTCGTCGAGAAGGGCGCGGGGCGCTCCGCTCCGGCCCCCACGACCACCGCGTCGGCGCCCTTGCGCACGGGCGGGATCCGCCCCACCCGGGGCGGCCCCCCGGCACGGGTCCGGGAGACGACCGACACCCACGGGGACGGTACCGACGGAGCCTCGCGGTGAACGCGATCGCCCTCGTCCTGCGGGCGCTGCACGACGGGGAGCGGCGGCTGGCCGGGGAACTGGCCGCCGTCGCGGAACGCCACAGCGCCGAACACGAGGTCCACCACGTCGCGAAGGACCTGGTCGCCTGGTCGAACGAGCACTGCGTCCGCCTGGCGGCGGCAGCCGGGCACTACGGCCTGGACCTGGACGGTCCCGCGCACCGGCCCACCGCCGGTCCGGCGCCGACGTTCCGCGAGGAGTCCGCCGCGATCCCGGACCATCGGCCCCCGCCAGGTCTCCTCCTGCTCGAAGACCTGCGGGGACTCCATCTCGGCGCGGCGGGCAACTCCCTGTACTGGGAGATGCTCGCCCAGGCGGCGCGGGCGGCGAAGGACACACGTCTGCTGGACCTGGCGACGTCCTGCCACCCCCGGACGCTGCGGCAGATGCGCTGGACCACCACCATGGTCAAGAACCTGTCCCCGCAGATCCTGACGAGTCGGTGAACCCGGCTTTCGCACAGGTACGCCCTCGCCCGGTGCGGGCCGCCGTCCCGGCACGCCCCCGCTGCCCGCGCCCGGCCCGCGAGTCTGCCGCCGTGCGCACAGTCGTGGTCGGGGCGCCCGGCGAGGACGGTCCCACCGGGCCGGGGCACGTCTGCCTCGAAACGCCGGTTCGCCGCCCGGGGACACGTGCCGTCAGCCCGCCCCCGGGCCGAACCGGCTCCTGTACGCCGACGGGGTGATGCCGGTCTCGCGACGCATCAGGGCGCGCAGACGGGCGGCGGTGCCCAGCCCGCTGCGTCGCGCGACCACCTCGAACCGGGACTCGCCCCGCTCGATCAGCCGGCACGCCAGAGCGACGCGTTCCCCCGTGAGCCACGTCAACGGCGTCGTGCCCAGTTGCGCCCGGAAGCGGCGGTGCAACGTCGCCGGACTGACCGCCGCACGGGCCGCGAGGTCCGGGACGGTGAGCGGCGAGTCCAACCGTTCCTGGGCCCAGGCCAGGACGGGCGCCAGGGACTCGTCGGGCAGGTCGGGCATGGGCCGCTCCACGAACTGCCGCTGCCCGCCGTCCCGGTGCGCGGCGAAGACCAGGCGCCGGCTCACCGAGTTGGCGATCTCCGCGCCGTGGTCGCGGCGGACCACATGCAGCCCGAGGTCGAGCGCGGCCGCGCTGCCCGCCGCGGTGAGGATGTCGCCGTCGTCCACGAACAGCACGTCCGAGGCGAAGCGGACGGAGGGGAAGCGGGCCCGGAAGGAATCCGCCCACTGCCAGTGCGCGGTGGCCCGGCGCCCGTCGAGGACTCCGGCCTCGGCCAGGGTGAAGGCGCCGCTGCAGAAGCCGACCAGCCGCGCACCGCGTGCGTGCGCCCGCCGGACGGCGTCGAGTACAGCGGGGCGGCGGGGCGCCTCGACGTCCGGGCGGTTGGGGACGATCAAGGTGTCCGCCGTGTCGGCCGCTTCCAGCCCGGCGACTCCCGTGAGCGTGAAGAATCCGTCCCTCATGAGGGTGCGGGGCTCGGGGGAGCAGAGTCCGAAGTCGTAGAGATCACGGCCGATCTCCGGTCTGCGCAGACCGAAGACCTCGGTCGCGCAGCCGAGCTCGAAGGGGTTGGAGTTCTCGTCCACGATCACGACGACCCGGTGCACGTCCGCCGCGGGAACCGCCTGCGAGGATTCTTTCGTCATGTGCGATTCCTAGCACTCACGGCGGCCCTGTCGAACAGCGCAGGATGAGCCCGTGAGTAGCGAACCCCTCTCCCTCAGCCAGGCTCTGGCCTCCTTCGACGCCCTGTGGAGTCCCCGCATCGTCACGCGCGTCAACGACTACGACGTCCGCGTCGCGAAGGTCGAGGGCGAACATCTCTGGCACGTCCACGACGACACCGACGAGTTCTTCCTGGTACTCGACGGCGAGCTGCACATCTCCTTGCGCGAGCCCGACGGTGAGCGCACGGTCCTGCTGCCCCGGGGGGCGGTCTTCACCGTTCCCCGGGGCACGGAGCACAAGCCGTACGCTCCGTCCCCCACCGCGATCCTCCTGTTCGAGCCCACCGGGACGCCGTCCGTGGGCGATCGCCACGACGAGATCCCGGAGCACGTGGACTCCACGACCGGGCACGCCCTCGGAACCTGACCCGGCGGGCGGGGGCGGGCCGGCTCTCCTCGCCCCGGAGGCGCACACGCGGCAGCCGTGGCCGGCGGACCTCCGCCGGCCACGGCTGCCGGTGGGTCCGCTCGTGCGGGCTGTGAGCGGGGGCGGCTGCCGGCCGCGGCCCATCAGCCACGAAGCCCGGCTCGGTGCGGGGACCCATCGCGGCGGCGGGTACACAGACCGCCGCGCCTGCACACAGAACTGTCCGCGGCGTCGTAGCGGGCGCGGGGGCCCGGGCGCGGGCCCCACCCCAAGGCCGAGCCTGCACCACTCCTGCCCAAGGACTGTCCGAATCAGCAGGGGGCGGATGCCGCGTCCGTGGCGGTGGCGGTGGCGGTGGCGGCAAAGGGACACTTCATGATCGCGATTACCCGTGCCCGTATCGGAAGCGGGAGGGCCGGCTTCCCCGCACGCGTCGGATCTATTGAATGCTGAATTTCTTGCCCGGTCGACCGACCGCTTCCCTCTCTGTTCTCCACAGGGCAAGTCCAGCCAACCTCGGCGACAGAGAGGCGGCATCGATCCCGAACGGCGAATTAAGCATATTAATGCTTTCCGTCTCACCGATACCGCTCTTTCGGGGGACTCCACCAACGCGCTGAAGGGCCTAGGATTTCACGTGCTCTCAAGGGGTCGTGAAATTTTCACCACCCTGCGAAACCGTCGGATCGTCAGGTGCGTCTTGGGCGGCACGCGGGCATCAGTGCAGCTCAGGCAGGGAAGGAGCGATGACACATGCAGGATCTCTACACCGGGATGACCGCGAGTTCGATTCCCGGAGCGCAATGGAGGAAGTCCTCGTGGAGCGACGACGCGATCAACTGCGTCGAAGTATGCGAGCCCGCTGAAAACCAGGTCGCGGTCCGGGACTCCAAGGCGCCGGACGGCCCCGCTTTGGTATTCGGCCGCGGCACCATGATCGCCTTCGTCGAGGGGTCGGCCACAGGAGATCTCGCCGAACTGACTGTCTGAAAAGCGGCGGCCAACGCTTGCACCTGGTGTGGCGGCTTGTTCATTCTGAACGCGTGGCGGCAAACTGCCGTCAACGCGCGAGGAGTTCAACATGTCCGGTCGGATTCTGGCTCTGGTGGGCCAGCAGGAGCAGGGGCCGCCTTCGACCCCGCAGGCCGCAGCACGGCTCGTAGGAGCCCTGCTGCGGCATCTGCGTGCCCAGCGACGGCTGAACCTCACGGACGTCGCCGACGTGCCGGGCCTCGGGTCGCCGGCCACCCTGAGCCGGATGGAACGGGCGCTGGGCGAGCAGCTCAACGAGGATCGCGTCTTCGCCCTGCTCACCTTCTACAAGGCTCCGCAGGACGTCATAGACGAGGCCGCGACCCTGATGCGGCAGTCCCAGGGACAGCAGTGGTGGTCGAACTACTCCGACGTGGTGGGCGAGTTGCTCGCCACCGTGCTCGCCATGGAGGCGACCTCCAAGGTGATCCGGGTCTTCCAGGAGATCAACGTCCCCGGCGTTCTCCAGACTGCCGGCTACGCACGGGCTCTGATGACGGACTACTCCCGTGCGCAGCACGACTCCGAGGTACGGCGGCGGAATCTGGAACTGATCGACCGGCGGCTGGAGATGCGTCTGATGCGCCAGCGCCTCCTCGACCAGGAGGACGCCCCCATCGTTCACGTCGTCCTCGCGGAGTCGGTGCTCAACAAGGAGCTGGGCGGGGCCAAGGTGATGCGGGAGCAGCTGCGCCACCTGTTCAACCTGGTGGAGAACAGGCCGAACATCCATATCCACGTTCTCCCCGGAAGCGCGATGAGGCAGGGCTCGCCGCTCCATCCGGCGATGACCCTCTTCAAACCTCATGAGAGCGAGACCGGGAAGGCCGTCTACCTGGAGAACAAGAACCGGGGCGGGGAGTTCCTCGTCGATCCCGCCGAGGTGGAGACCTATCAGGCGTCGATGGACGACTGGTGGGAGCGGGCCCTGGCGAAGGAGGAGACGCTGGAGCTGCTCCAGACGTACATCGACCGGCTGGCCATGGAGCCCGAGGCGTAGGTCAGCGGATACGGGCGACCGCGCCGTACTCGATCCATTCGTCGGTCTTCTGCCGGGGGGCGAGGTCGCTGTCGGGCAGCCACCGGGACACCTCGACCGGCGTCGATGTCCCGACGAGCTCAAGGCCGTCGAAGAAGCGGTCGACCTCGTCCGGCGGCCGGACTTCGCCCCAGCGTCCGTCGGTGATGCCGTGCATGAAGTCGGTGATCTCGGCGCGCAGTTCGGCGTCCGGACTGGCGAGCTGCGAGATCACCATGTAGCTGCCGGACGGGAGACGCTCAGCGACCGCGGCGACGAGGGACCAGGGGTCGTCGCTGTCGGGAATGCAATGGAGTACGGAAACGAAGAGAGCGGCTACGGGGAGGTTTTCACGTGTGAGGCGCCGGACTTCGGGGCTGGAGAAGATCTTCTCGGTGTCGCGGAAGTCGGCGTCGAGAACGGCGGTCGTCCTGGGGTCCTCGGCGAGCATCGTCCGTCCGTGCGCGATGACCATGGGGTCGTTGTCGACATAGACGACGTGACTGTCGGGATTGACTTCCTGCGCCACCTGGTGGACATTCGGACGTGTCGGCAGCCCTGATCCGTGGTCGAGGAAATGTCTCACGCCGAATTCGCGGGCCAGGTACTTGACCGAGCGGACCAGGAAAGCCCGGTTGGCCAAGGCCAGGCTTCGGGTACTCGGCGCCATGCGGAGTAGTTCATCACAGGCGTCGCGGTCTACTTGGTAATTGTCGGTGCCGCCTAAAAGGTGGTCGTACATTCTGGCGACACTGGGCTTGCTGATGTCGACGATGAGTCGCTCCTCACGGTTTCGGGCGTACACGTCTCCCGCGAGACGCCACGGACCCCGAAGACGGATCGCCCATGTTAGGAGGGCCGTTGGCACGGGGGCTACCCGTATCCCCGAACGGGCGAAACATCCTGACGCGAATCAGTCAGGCTCCCGGACGCCGACGCTCCGGCGCACTCCCCCGCACCCGGCAGCGCATTCGTCACCGGCATATTCACCAAAGGGGCCTCCGGGCGATCCCTCGCAGCGCACGCGTCCGGAGCAATTCAAATCCGGGCCTGTCCAGCCCCATGGCATGGGCGGCGTCAGGAGCGGAGAGACCGAGGCGGTAGCGCAGCAGCAGGGCGTCAACCTCGCGCGGACCGAGAACACGGCTCAGTCGCCGTACGGATGGCGTGTGATGCGGAACGGACTTGGCCGAGAGCAACTCCCAGGCCACGGCGGCAGGGGCCGCGGTACGGAGTGCGGCGTCCCACCGGGAGGCGAGGTCGCGCAGTGCGTCACCGGTTATGTCCGCGCCGAGACGGGAGCAGCCCGCCGCGGCCGTACCGAAGGCCAGATAGACGGGCCGGCGGTCACAGCAGAACGCGTCGTAGACGAGCGCGGATCGGAGCCCTCGCCCTGCCGGGGCGTCCGACGCCCGCACGGCGGTTCTGACGGCGCTTTCGGCCCTGCTCACCAGGACGTTCGCCGAGCGCGTCGGCACGTCGCTCACCTTCCCACTCGTGAGGTAGCCGGGGCCGCACCCCGAGGGCGGCTGTTCAGCACGCCGCAGCCCAGGGCCGCACGTCCCCGGGGCGCGGACGGGGCGGTGGGGGTGCGGTCCACCCGTCTCCGGCGGGGCCGGCGCCCGGTCAGCGCGGGTGCGTCGGCTTCGGCGCCGGACCTTGAGGTACGCGATGGCACTGCGGTCGCGCCGGGCCGCCGCCGAGAACGTCATCGGCGCCTGCGGGTGGAGCGGTTCGGTGCGTACGGCCGTCGCCGCGACGAGACCCGTCCGCGGCAGCGAGCCGAGGCGGAGCGTCGCCCGAAAGGGCCTGCCGGTAAAAGTTCACACAAGAGCGGAGAGCGGAATTCCGGCCTCGGGGTCTCCCGGAATGAATCACATGATTCCCCGGCGAACGCGCTGAATCAATTTCTTACTCCTTGGTGCGTCATCGATCCGGAACGCGGGGGGGGGCTCCGACGCCGCCACTCGACTCGGAGGCTCTTTCCGCTCCTTCCAGGAAGTCCGTGCCTTCCAGGAAGCTAGCCCAGCACCAACCGCCGCCGAGGCGCACGACAGCGGTGAAAACGGAACAGGAAACTCCCCCGTGCGCACGCGCGCGCCAGCAGCATCCCTCACTCTTGACCGCACGAAGAATGATCGCGACCACCTACCGACCGAAAGTGATCGCGACGGAGCGCACACTTCAACGGGCCACTGAAAATACTTCACACCCTCAGTTGACAACGTCAACATTTCGAGTGAACGGTAACCAAAACTCGGGGAAGCCGATGAAAGGGCCTTTCACCCACCCGCTCCAGGGCTGCGGCCCGCAGCGGCCCTGCCGCTCCAACGGCCCGGCGCCCTCCACCTCGCCACGCCCCCAGCCCTTGCCCGGAGACTTCCACGCGAAGGCTCCATGACGGTCGAGGGTCGGTCAGGGTGCGGGGCGGTACTCCATCGACAGGGTTTCCCCCTCGCCTGCCATGCGCCGGAAACCGGCCTTCTCCCAGGCGTGCACGGCCCGCACGTTCGTCGCCGAGGGGTCGACCGTCACCCGTCGCCACCCGAGCGTGGTGCACAGGTGGGCGATCAGTGCGCGGGCCGCGTCCGGCCCCAGTCCTCGGCCTCGTGCCCCGACGGCCAGGACCATGTCGATTCCGCCCTCATCGGCGCCGGCATGCCAGTACTGCGCGTAGCCGACGGGTGCCCCCTGAGCGTGTATCAGGAAGGACTCGACCCGCGGGCGGCGCCGGCCTACGTACTTGGCGGCGACTTCCTCACGCGGCATCGGCAGCCCGCCCCAGTGCTCCACGAATTCGGGGTCGGCGAACCAACGCGCGAGCAGGTCCAGGTCGGCCTCGGACGTGGGGACAAGGCACGTCTGCTTTCCGCTGATGACCGGCCCGACGGGCATGTTCCTCCTCCAGTGGTGGTGGTGTTCTCGTCAGCGCGTGCACCGGCCGGGGCCCTCCCCTCCCTGCTCGTGCCAACGATCCCAGAAGGCGGGAGGCCAGCCGCCCGCCCTCAGGACGCTGTCGGCACCGCGCTCACCGGCCTCGGCGGCACGCTCGGGATCAGCGCGCCCGCCCGCGGTGAGGGAGGAAACGGCAAAGTGGCCCGGGGGCAGCCGGTCACGGTGCGTTTCCGGACTTTTAACCCCCCGCAACCCCGAAGTGCCCCTTGCCCCGCCGGCCCGGCTCTATACTTCTACAGTCGTGTAGAAAACATGAGGGGGCGGTCGGATTGTGCCCGGCCACCCCTGGGCGCCCCCATGCAGCCGTCGCTTTCGGGCGGCGGCTGCGTGGCCGTGCGGCCGCGCACCGCTGGTTTGACTCGCTGTTGGCCTGGGAGGGCATACGTGGCTTCGATCGATCTGGACAAGGTGCTGGACAAGGCGTGGGCGGACAAGCCGCTGAACGAGATTCTCGCCGCTCCGGTCGCGGCCCTGAAGGGGGTGTCCGACCGTGACGGCGAGCTTTTGAAGGAGGCGTTCGGCATCACCACCGTCGCCGAGCTCGCCGAACTGAAGTACGTCCGCTGGGCTCAGGCGCTGGCCGCGCTGGACGAGGCGAAGTAGTCACCATCCTCCGGCCGCGCGGTGCCGTCGGCGCCCTTGAGCAGAGGTCCCGCGGCACCGCGTCGGCAGATCCCGTACATGAAGGAGTGAACGCCGCGATGGTGTTCAAGAAGTTGCTCGGCTCGCTCGGCGTGGGCGGCCCCACGGTGGACACGGTTCTCGAGCCGGGCGCGGTGCGGCCCGGCGGCGGTCTGACGGGCCAGGTGCATCTGAAGGGCGGCAGCGCCGACTTCGACATCGAGCAGATCACCCTGGAGCTGGTGGCCCGGGTGGAGGCCGAGCACGACGGCGGAGAGGCCGAGGGGGTGGCCGCGTTCGGCCGGTTCACCGTCGCCGGCGGCTTCCGCCTGACTGCCGGCGAGCAGCGCAGTGTGCCGTTCACGGTGGCGCTGCCGTGGGAGACGCCGATCACGGAGCTGTACGGACAGGCGCTGGGCATCGTGCTCGGGGTGCGTACCGAGCTCGCGGTGGCGGGGGCGAGGGACAAGGGCGACCTCGATCCGCTCACCGTCGCCCCGCTGCCGGTGCAGGAGGCGGTCCTCGAAGCCCTCGGTCAGCTCGGCTTCGGCTTCAAGTCCGCCGACCTCGAATACGGGCACATCCGCGGTACCGGCCAGCAGTTGCCGTTCTACCAGGAGATCGAACTCACCCCCGCCCCGCAGTACGGGCACGCCATGCGGGAGCTGGAGGTCACCTTCCTGGCCGGCCCCGGCGGCATGGAGGTCGTCCTGGAGGCCGACAAGCCCGGCGGGTTCTTCTCTTCCAGTCACGACGTCGTCAACCGGCACGTCGTCAGCCACGACGGCGCAGACCAGCGTGACTGGAATACGGTCCTCGACGCCTGGATCCGTCAGATGGTCGCCGGCCACGGCCACCACAGCGTCCCCGCCCCCTACGGGCACGCAGACGCCCACTACGCCCACAGCCACCACGACGGCCAGGGCGGTCACCGCTCCGGGCCCGGCATGGGCACCGCCATCGCCGCGGGCGCGGCCGGGCTCGCCGTCGGCGTGGCCGGCGGCCTCGTCGCCGCCGAGGTCGTCGACGAGGTCGGCGACTTCTTCGAAGGCGACGACGAGGGTGACGAAGAAGCCTGACCCCCACCCATGACGCAGGCGCCCGGACCGGGCGCCGCACGACGAAGGAGCTCTTGTGGCCCTGTGGGACCGCATCCGGGAATCCGCATCGACGATGCAGACCCAGCTGACGGCGAAGAAGAACGACCTCACATCCGGCGCGTTCCGGGACGCCTCCATGGCGATGTGCGCGCTCGTCGCGGCAGCCGACGGCGCCATCGACCCTGCCGAGCGTCAGCGCGTGGCGCAGCTGATCGCCACCAACGAGGTGCTGAACAACTTCGACGCCGACGACCTGCGCCGACGCTTCGAGGACAACCTGGCCAAGCTGACGGCCGACTTCGCCTTCGGCAAGGTCGGCGTCCTGCAGGAGATCGCCAAGGCCAGGAAGAAGCCCGCCGAGGCCCGCGCCGTCATCCAGATCGGCATCGTCATCGGTGGCGCCGACGGCGATTTCGACAAGTCCGAACAAGCCGTGGTCCGTGAGGCGTGCTTCACCCTCGACCTGCCGCCCCACGAGTTCGACCTGTAGGCAGGCGCCGCCTCCCGCCTCGGCCGCCCGCCATCCCGCCGGGCGGCCGAGGCACACCCCCATCGCCTACAGCGGCGTGGCGGCCTTCAGCACGAAGAACAGCGTCACCGTCGCGTTCGCCGACGACAACGCCGAAAGAGCGGTGCCCGCCGCGGCCGTCCACGCCGCCGGCCCCACCGCGGTGAACGCCGAAGGCCACCTGCGTACCGCCGGGGCCGGCCCCAGCAGCGCCCTCACCCGCCGGGGCACCGGGCCCGCCTGCGCGAAATGGGCCAGCGTCACCGCCGGAGCGCCCTGGGAGACCAGCGCCGCCTTGCCGATCGCCCTCGCCGTCGCCCGCCTGCTGCCGATCGCGCCGGCCGCCTCCTCATCCGCCCACCGCTCCGCCGTGAAGGCCACCGCCGTACGCAACGGCCCAAGGAACGGATTCGCCCGGGCCGCCAGCTGCACAGCGAGGAGAAACCGGTGGTGCCGGCCCGCGAGGTGGGCACGCTCGTGCGCGAACAGCGCCCGCCGCTCCGCCGCCTCCAGACACGAGAGCATCGCCGTCGACACCACCACCCGGCCCTTCCCACCGCGCCGAGCCGGAAGCGCGTAGGCGTACGGACCGGTGTCCGGTAGCACCACCACCGACGTCGGCAGACCGGCCACCGCCCTTTCCGCCTGGCGCCGCACCCGCAGATGCACCCACACCGTGCGGCAGCACGCCGCCACCACCGCCCCGAGGGCGGGGATGGCCAGCAGGCCGGCGACCTCGTCGTACGGGACCGCCTCCCGCACCTCCTCGTCCGACCAGCCATCGGGCAGCGGATTGCCGGGCAGTTGCGCGGTCCCCACCACCATCAGCAGCACCAGACAGACCGTGCTGCACACGGCCAGCACCCCCGCGACCACCGACAGCAGAGGTGTGGCGGTCCGCGGATGCAGACGCTGCTCGGCCAGCCGTGCCATCGGCCACGCCGTCAACGGCAGCACCAGCGGCAGGAAGACGAAAACCCCCATGGCCGCGTCAGCCCTCCGGCTCCGCAGCACGCTCCAGCAACTCCCGCAGCAGTCGCTCGTCCCCCGGAGGCAGTGACGTCACGAAGCTCGCCAGCACCGCCTCACGGTCCCTCTCCCGATCCAACAGCCGTCGCATCCGCAACGCCGCCAGACCCGCCTCGTCCGCCACCGGTGACCACACGAAGGCCCGCCCCGCCTTCTCCCGGGTCACCGCCCCCTTGGCCAGCAGCCGCGTCAGAATCGTGATCACGGTCGTGTACGCGAGACCGCCGCCGACCCGCTCCTGCACCCAGGCCGTGTCCACGGGAGCCTCCGCCGCGCGCAACGCACCGAGCACCTGAGCCTCCAGCTCACCCTGACCACGCCGGGCACGCCCCTGCTCTCCCACCCGTCTCCCTCCAGCCCACCGCCCACCGGTCCAGGGCAGTCATTCATCGTAGCCTCGGGCCCGCTCCAGGGGACACGTGCACGTCCGCACGGCCGCAGGTCACCGCCTGGCACGGCCACACCAGCCCGGACGGCGGCGCACCCGGCGCCGGGCCGCGTCCCGCTGTTCGTGGCGCCGGACGCCCCGGCGGAGTGGTCACCCGTTTTCCCGGCGGGGCGCCGTGGACCTCGGTACGTCGGCGGAAGACCGGTCCGGTTCGGTCACGACCGACCGGGTGTTCAGCCGTTCCGGCGCTCCGGGCCGAGGGGGCGGGGCTCTCGTCCGGCAGAAATCAGCACCGTGTTCGTGGCGAATTTTCCTGGCATATGTTCGCGGGGCATACCCCCCAAGCATCCGGCATTACCGCGCTCGTCCGGGCGGCCATAGAGTGAGGCGCGCAGCAAGCCAAGCACATTTCCCTGGCCCTGTGCAAAGCGTACGGAGACGCTCCGGCTCGCACATGATTCCAACGATGGCCGGAGGCACGTACGAGACCCTACGAGAGGAGTCTGGCGGCCATGCCCGTTTCCATTCCTGAGGGCGTGCACGAACTTCAGAAGCTGCTCGTCGACTGGGTGGGCGAGGCCGTCGAGAATCCGGACGTGTCCCCCGAGGACAACTTCCTGGATCTCGGCGGTCACTCGCTCATCGCCATGAACCTCAACACACTCGTCCAACAGCGCTTCGGACACGAACTGGACATGAAGGTCCTGTTCGAGGAGTCGCTCGGCAGCGCGATCGCAGAACTGCACGGGCGGATGGCCGGACAGCCTGCCAGGTAATTCGTTCACCCAGTATTCGGACCAGAGACTGGAGTAGCCGTGAATGACCGCACCGCTGATTTCCGACTGAGCCCCGAAGAACTCGCCACGTTCGAGGAGCAGGGCTTCATCGGCCCCATCAAGGTGTATGAACCCGAGGAGATGGAGAAGCGCTGGAACCAGATACGCCGAGCCATTCCGGACCGGTCGCGGGCGATCTACCCGGAAGACGCGCTGGGCGCGGTGACCAACCTCTCCAACTACGACCGGCACCTCGACATAGATCTGCTCAGCGAGCACATCATGCAGCAGGCGATCGTGGAGCGGGTGGCCTCCATCCTCGGCCCGGACCTGCTGTGCTGGCGCACCGAGTTCTTCCCGAAGTACCAGGGCGACGAGGGCACCGACTGGCACCAGGCGTCGACGTTCGCCCACTCCAGCGGCCGCCCCCAGATCCGGTGGCCCGCGGAGAACAACGCGCCCGCGTTCGGCGGCACGATCACCGCCTGGACGGCGTTCACCCATTCGACCCGTGAGAACGGCTGCCTCCAGCTCATGCCGGGCACGCACCGGGTGATGAACTACGACGAGTCCCTCGGCATGTCCTACAACCCGGACACGATCAACAAGCGGGAGAAGGACAACGTCCGGCGCGGCTTCTTCGGATACGACTACCGCGACCTCCAGAAGGACCCCGACTGGCGCCCCGACGAGTCCAAGGCGTTCTCCCTCGTCATGCAGCCCGGCGAGTGCGTGATCTTCTGGTCGACCCTGATGCACGGTTCGCTCCCGCACACCGGCAGCAAGAAGGACTACCGCATGGGGTTCGCGACCCGGTACGTGCCGACCCAGGTCGAGGTCTACCCGGACCTCGGCGACGTGTCCGAGTACGGCGGCACCATCCCGCTGGACAACTTCGCCTCCGTGCTCGTCGCCGGCAAGGACGAGTACGGCCACAACAGGATCACCGACCAGAACCGCCGCGGCCGCAGGTTCAGCCCGTGGGACTTCCGGGAGGCGTACAGCGGCTGACGCCCCGGGACCGTGCCGGCGGGCCGGCCGCACGGGCCGTGGGAGCCCGGCCCGCAGGCCGGTCCCGCGGCACGTGACCGGCGACGCCCGGAAGGGGCGCGGCGGCACGGCGGTCCACCGCCCCGTCGCACCGCGGCCCCGCCCCGGTGCGGGGGCGGCGGTGACATGGCGGCGCACCGCCCCACCACCGCGGCCCCCGCACCGGCCGGCCGCCGCGCCCGCGCGCCCGGCCCGGACCCCCGGGGCCCCCGCGTCCCTTCCGGTCCCGCTGCTCCGCCCCCCACCCTTCAGGAAGGCGCACCGATGACCGTGCTCGCCCTGTTCCATCACGCCGGAGGCTCGGCGGCCGTGTTCCGCCGACTGCTCCATCTGCTGCCCGACGACATCCGGCCCGTGGTGGCCGAGCTGCCCGGCCGGGGCCGCCGCTGGCGGGAGCCCGCCCCGCACACCGCGGAGGAGGCTGTCCGGGATCTGGTCGACCTGCTCACCGCGGAGGTGCGACCCGACGAGGAACTGTCCATCTTCGGCCACAGCATGGGCGCCTACCTCGGGCTCGGCGTGGCCGCGGCCCTGGAGCGGCGCGGCGGACCGCGCTGCCAGACCCTCTTCGCCTCCGCCAACCGGGCGCCGCAGCTCGGCTCCCCGATGTTCCCCGACGGCGTCGCCGCCGCGTCCGACGAGGAGGTGCTGGCCTGCGCCGCCCGGTTCGAGGCCCTGGACGAACGGCTGCTCGGCCACCCCCACATCGCCGACCGCGCCGTAGCCCTGCTGCGGTGCGACTTCGACGTCTGCGACTCCTTCATCCGCACCATGGCCGGGACCGTGACCGAGAGCCGCATCGTCGTCTGCCGCGGAGAGCAGGACGCCTTCGGCGACGAGCACACCGACCCGTGGCAGTGGCGCAGCGTCCAGCCCCTCACCACCCTCACGTTTCCCGGCGGCCACCTCTACCTGGAGGAAGCCGGGGCCGAACCGCTCGCGGCGGCGATCGCCTCGGTCATGAGCGAACCGGCGCAGTCCCGAACCTGATCCGGCCTGGGAGCCCCCAATGAACGAGGCAGTGAGTTCCAACGGCAACCCCCCTCCCGCCCACGAACTGTTCGAGGCACGGCGCAGATCCCACCCCGACCGCCCCGCCGTGCTGTGGGGCGAGCGGTCCCTCGGTTACGAGGAGCTGGGGCGCGACGCGGACCGGCTCGCCCACGCGCTGCTAGGGGATGGAGTCACCGGGGAGCCCGTCGGGGTGTTCTTCGAGCGGGGCTTCTCCATCGCCGTCGCGGTCCTCGGCGTTCTCAAGGCCGGCTGCGCCTACGTGCCGCTCGACCCCGCCTATCCCGACGAGCGGCTCGCGGCCATGGTGCGCGACAGCGGTACGCGGGTCCTGCTGACCGAGAAGGGGCTCGTGGACCGCATCCCGCTGCCGGACGGCACCCGTGCACTCCTCCTGGAGGACGCCCTGTCCTCCGTCGAGGACGCGCCCCCGCCCACGGTGCCGGAGATCGGCCCGGACACCCTCGCGTACGTCATCTACACGTCCGGGTCCAGCGGGACGCCCAAGGGCGTGGCCATGCCCCACGGTCCGCTCGCCAACCTGATCGACTGGCAGTGCGCGCACTCCGCCTGCGGCGTCGGCGACCGTACCCTCCAGTTCTCCGCGCTCAGCTTCGACGTCTCCTTCCAGGAGATGTTCAGCACCTGGGCGTCCGGCGGGGCCCTGGTGGTGGCCGACGACTCGACCCGCCGGAGCTGGCAGGCCCTGATCGACCTGCTGAACAGCGCCTCGGTGCGGCGCATGTTCCTGCCGTTCGTGGCGCTCCAGTCGATCGCCGCGCACGCCGACTCGGTCGGTGTGTGGCCCGCCTCCCTCCGCGAGGTCGTCACCGCCGGCGAACAGCTCCAGGTGACACCCGCCGTGCGTGCCCTGTTCCGGCGCCTGGACGGGGCGGTGCTGGTCAACCAGTACGGGCCCTCCGAGACCCATGTGGTGACCTCGCTCGAACTCCGCGGCGACCCGGACGAGTGGCCCGACCAGCCCAGCATCGGCCGGCCCATCGCCCACGTCGAGGCGTACGTCCTCGACGAGCGGCTGCGCCCGCGGCAGCCCGGCACACCGGGAGAGCTGTGCATCGGCGGCCCGGTCCTCGCCGAGGGCTACCTGGGGATGCCCGAGGCGACCGCCGCGCGGTTCCGGACCGTACCCGGCCTGGCCGGCGGCGGGCGGATCTACCGCACGGGCGACCTCGTCGAACTCCGGCCGGACGGCGCCCTGCAGTTCCTCGGTCGACTGGACGACCAGGTGAAGATCCGGGGCCACCGGGTGGAGACCGGAGAGGTCGAGGCGCACCTGCGGGCCCTGCCGGAGGTCGCCGACGCGGCGGTGGTCGTGCGGGAGGGGCCCGGCGGCGTCAAGCAACTGGTGGCGTTCTGCGTCCCGGCACGCGGCGCCGAGGTGGTGGCCTCCGCGGTCCGGCGCAGTCTGTCCGCACGGCTGCCCGACCACATGATCCCCTCGTCGGTCCGTCCCCTGCCCGCGCTGCCGCTCACCTCCAGCGGCAAGGTCGACCGCAGGACGCTGGCGCGGGGTCTCTGACCGTCATCCGCTCCCCTTTTTTCGAGAAGGAAGAGGCCAAGCATGTCGACGCACGGTCCGGCCCCGCACGGTCCGGCCCTCAGCGCGGGAGAGGGCGCGGGCGTCACCGGGATCGTCCTGGTGGGCGTGGCCCTGGTGCTGATCGCCGCGTTCCTGTTCTCCACCGCGGCCAAACGGGTCCGCCAGCCCGCGGTGATGGGCGAGATCGTCGCCGGAATAGCCCTGGGGCCGAGTCTGCTCGGGCTCCTGCCCGGCGATCCGCCCGGACTCCTGTTCCCCCCGGCGGCCCGCCCCTATCTGGACGTCCTGGCCCAACTGGGCCTGGTGCTCTTCATGTTCGGGGTCGGCTACCAACTGAGCCTGTCGCACGTGAAGGGCGTCGGACGGCACATCGCCCTGGTGTCGTTCAGCTCGGTGGCGCTGCCGTTCGCCATGGGCGCCGCGCTCGCCGTCCTGCTCTACCCCTGGCTCGACACGTCGCAGCTGAAGACGGACGGGATGCTCGGCCCCGCGCTGTTCCTCGGCGCCGCGATGTCCATCACGGCCTTCCCCGTGCTCGCCAGGATCATCATCGAACGGGGCCTGCAGAAACACCGGGTGGGCGCGGTGGCCCTGGTCAGCGCCGCCATCCAGGACGTGATCGCCTGGACCGTGCTGGCCGCCGTCGTCACCGTCGTCAGCGTCAGCGGCCTGTGGTCGCTCGGCCGGACCATCGGGGGCGCCCTGGCCTTCGGCCTCGTGCTGATCCTCCTGGTGCGGCCGGCCCTGGCCTGGCTGCTGGCCCCGCAGCGGTCCTGGGCCGGCAACACGCCGACCGTCCACGTCGTGCTCTGCTCCGGGCTGCTGGCCAGCGCGTGGATCACCGAAGAGATCGGCCTGCACGCGGTGTTCGGCGCCTTCCTGTTCGGGGCCGTCGCGCCCCGCCGCCACATCGACGCGACCGCCCCCGAGGTGCCGGAACGCATCGACCAGACGAGCCTGCTGCTGCTCCCGGTGTTCTTCACCGTCACCGGGCTGTCGGTGGACCTCGCCGGGCTCGGCGCTCAAGGGCTCGTCATGGTCGTCGCGACCGTCGCGGTGGCGTGCGCGGGCAAGTTCCTCGGCGCCATGGGCGCCGCCCGGCTCTCCGGCTCCGGCGGCCGTGAGGCCACCGTGCTGGGCATCCTGCTCAACGCCCGCGGGCTGACCGAACTCGTCGTCCTCAACGTGGGGTTGAGCCTGGGCGCGCTCGACAGCCGGCTGTTCACCGCGATGGTCGTGATGGCCCTGCTCACCACCCTGATGACCGGTCCCCTGCTGAGCCGTTTCCCGCTCGACCCCGAGCCGGTCCCGCCCGCGCTGCGGCCCGTGAAGCACGCCGGAAAGGACGCCGCCCGATGACCGGAACCACCGCTTGGCAGCTGGCGTCGCCGCCCGCCACGCGGGTCGCCCCCCTCTCCCCCGCCCCGCCGCGCCTGCCGCTGCGCGGGCGCGAGGAGGAGATGGCCCGCGCGCGGCAGGCCCTGGAGTTCGGCGCCGACGGCGGCTGCGCCCTCGTGACGGTCGAGGGGCCGCCCGGCTCCGGCCGGACCCGGTTCCTCGACGAGTGCGCGGCCCTGGCACGGCAGCTCGGCTATGTGACGGGCCCCCGGCCCGGGCTTCCCGGCCCGGGGGCCGGCCCCCGGCTGATCGTTCTGGACGACCCGCACTTCCCGGCGGAGGATCCGGGCGAGACCCTGTTCGCCCGGCGGCACGCCTCGTACGGCGACCGGGCGCTGGTCCGGCTGGTGGCGGGCCGCCGGGGCGCCGACCCGCTGGCCGGCTGTCCCGCCGGGCACCACGAGCGGATCCGCCTCGGCGCACTGCGCCCGCCTGCCGCCCTCCAGGTCGCCGCCGACCTGCTGGGGGTCGCGCCCTCCGCGCCACTCGCCCGCATCCTGCTGGGCGCGGGTGGGCATCCGAAACTGCTGGTGGAGCTGGTGGAGGGGATGCGCGAGGAGCAGTCGCTCCGGGTGGGGGCCCACGAGGCGCAGCTGGTCGAGGACCGCATCCCGCGCCGGCTGCGGGTGCTCCTGCAGTCCCTGCTCCTGGACTTCCCGGACGAGTGCCGCCAGCTGCTGCGGGTGGCTGCCGTCCTCGGCAGGGAGAGCACGGTCGACGACCTGCTGCCGATCCTCCAGGTGCCGCCCTCCGCCCTGCTGCTCGCCCTGGACCGGCTGATCAGCACCGGCATGCTGGCGGTCGGCAGCACCCAGGTCCGCTTCCCCAACGAGCTGCTGTGGCGGCTCGTCGTCGACTCGGTGCCGGTCCCGCTGAGGCAGGCGCTGCGCCGCCAGGCGGCCGACTCCCGGCAGGTCCCGCGTCCGGCGGCCCGGCCGGCGGCGCCGGCCGGGCCGCCGGACCTCAACGACCAGGAGAGCCGGATCGTGCAGCTGGTCGCCGAAGGGCTGACCAACAAGCAGATGGCCCGGCGGCTGGGGATCTCGCCCCACACCGTCAACTACCACCTCAAGAAGCTGTTCCAGAAGACCGGGGTCAACTCCCGCATCGCCCTGCTGCGGGAGACCGGCTGGAGCGACCCCTCCGAGGAGTCACCCGAGCCGGGGCCGCGCGTGCGCCCACGGCCGGGCGCTCTCGAATGCGGCGGCCAGCTCTAGCAGCCTGTCCTCGGCCCCGGGGGCGCCGACGAGCTGGACGCCGACCGGCAGCTCCCCCGCGGCCGTCCCGGCGGGCACCGAGAGCGCCGGCTGGCCGGTGATGTTGAAGGGGTAGGTGAAGGCCAGCCAGTCGGCGTACTCGCGCCACCGCTCCTCGAACGCCGTGCCCTCGGGAACCGCCCCGAGGACCGGCGGGAGCACGGTGAGCGTGGGGGTGAGCAGGACGTCGTACCGGGTCCAGAAGCCCAGCACCTCGGCCGCCCGCCGCTGGGCGGCCGCCAGTGCGGCGCAGTAGTCGACCGCGCCGAGCCGTTCGCCGCGCAGGGCGGTGTCGAGGCTCGTCGACTCCAGCTCGGCCAGCTCCCCGGGCGGTATGCCGCGGACCATGGTGGCCACGTTCGCGGCGATGACCGTCAGCAGCGGGTCCAGGAGCCCACCGAGGTCGGGAGCGTCCTCGACCAGCTCGACGTCCAGCTCGCCGAAGGCCGACACCGCCCGCTCGAACACCTCCCGTACGGCGGGTACGACCGTGCCGTGCGGCGGTGTGCACGTGTGGGCCACGCGCAACCGCCCCGGGGGCCGCGCCCCGGGGGCGAGGAAGGGGGTGGAGCGCGCGGGCAGCCCGTACGGCTCCCCGACGGAGGGGCCCGCCATCACGTCGAGCATCAGAGCCGTGTCGCCGACCGTCCGGGCCATGGGGCCGTTGCTGACGTAACCCGCCCACTGCTCCTGGGAGGCGGGCGCCCACGGGATCCGGCCGCGGGTGGGTTTGAGCCCCACGACGCCGCAGGCGGACGCGGGGGCCCGCACGGAGCCGGCCCCGTCGGCGGCCAGGGCGAGCGGGCCGATGCCGGCGGCCACGGCGGCGGCCGCGCCGCCGCTGGAGCCCGCCGGGCTGTGGTCGGTGTTCCACGGGTTGCGGGTGGGCGGGAAGGCCCGGTTGTCCGTCGTGATCCGCAGCCCGAACTCCGGCATGTTGGTGGTGCCGACGAGGATGCCGCCCGCCCGCCGCAGCCGGGCGACCACCTCGCTGTCGAAGCCGGGCCGGTAGCCGGTGAAGGGCCGCGACCCGTAGGCGGTCGGCAGGTGGGCCGACTCGTGGGCGTCCTTGACGGTGAACGGGATCCCGTGCAGCGGGCCCCGCTCCTCCGGCGGCAGGGCGTCCGCGGCACGGGCGTCCATGAGGGCGCCCTCCGCCCGTACGGCGGTCACGGCGTTCAGCCGGGGGTTCACCTCCTCCAGGCGGCCGAGGACCGCTTCGGTGACCTCCAGGGCGGACAGTTCCTTGTCGCGGATCAGGTCGCGCAGCTCGGAGGCGGGTCGGAAGACCGGGGACTCGGTGGGCGGGTGGGGCGGTGATTCCATCGGAAGGTGCTCCCTTGCGGTTCGTGACGGGCTTCAGTCGCCCGCTGGTACGAGGGCGAGGACGAGCTCCACACAGCTGTCGGCGAGCCGCTTCGCGCGGTCGTCCCGGACGATCCCCTGGGCGTAGGTGAAGTTCCAGGCGAGCTGGTGGTGGGTGGAGTTGACGGTGGCGACGAACGCGCCCACCACCGAGAGCGAGGCGATGAACTGGGCGCCGGACGCCCGCAGCGGTCCGATGGTGTCCGGGAACGGGAACCTGCCGATGTTGGAGAGGCAGAAGTTGATCGGCCCCTTCTCGTCCAGGTGCCGCACGAACGGCAGGCTCTCGGCCAGGTTCCGCGGCCCGGCCGCGCCGATTCCGTTGATCATGGAGAACTGCTCGCCCCGCGCCTTGCGCGCCTTGAGGTCGGCGCTGATCTCCCGGGCCGTCTCCCACAGCGGGCGGGCCGCCCGGTGCTCGACGAGGGTGGGGATCGTCGCCACGTAACTGCCCACGTCGTCGGGGCCCACCGCGGGTTCGAGGTCGCCCCGGAAGTCGACCGGGGAGCCGATCGAGTACCAGGCGCCCTCGTCGGCCCCGGCGTCCACGGCGAGCGCCCGCACCATGGCGGCGGCGAGCACCCCGTGAACGGTGACCCCGCGGGCCCGGCAGGCGCGGGCCAGCCGGTCCAGCACCGGGCCCTCCAACGACCGGTGGAGGAACCGGGTGCGGCGCTCCTCGAAGGGCACCGGCCGGTCCGCGTCCACCCGGCGGGGGCGCAGCCGTTCGAGGTCGCCCTCGTCGCGGTCGGCCTTCGCCTTCGCCCGTACCCGCCCCGCGGCACCGCGGTGCTCGGGCGGGAACATCTCCTCGGCCGGGGGCAGCGCCGTACGCGGTTCCACGGTGCCGCCGACGGCCAGTTCCGCCCACTGCCGCAGCAGCGAGACGAGCGTGGTCCCGTCCGCGACGACGTGCAGCAGGCTCAGGATCAGGTCGTGCACCTCGCCGTCCGGCCCGGGGCCGCTGAGGACGACGGCCGTGGCGAGCGGGCCGGCCCGCGGGTCGATGCGGCCGTTGACGAGTTCCTCGTCCACCACGCGCCGCCAGCCGTCCGCCACGGCCTCCGGCGAGCCGAGGGTCCGGTGGTCGAGCGGGACGGGACGGTCGTCCACCGCGACGAAGCGGGGGCGCCGGCCCGTCGGGTCGGCCTCGACCGCCGCCCGCAGCAGGGGGTGGCGGGCCTGGAGTCCGTCCAGGGCGGTGCGCAGCGAGGCGCGGGAGACGGGCCCGTGCAGGCGGACCCGTCCGACGACGTTCAGCGGTGAGATCTGGTCGGCTATCCAGTACCAGCGCTCCAGCGGGCTCAGTTCCCGCCAGACCGCCCCGGAGGTCGTGGACACGGGCGTCCCCCGGTCAGTCGACCGGCGACGCGGAGAGCGGCCGGAACATGCCCGCGCTCGCCCGGGTCTCCGGGGTGGTCTGCCAGGGCGGGTTGGTGCCGAAGGCGATCAGGACCTTCTCGCCGTCGGCCCGGAAGGCGACGGGCTCGCCCTGCTCCACCCATACCATCTCGTGCGGGCCGGCGCTCACCGAGCCGCCTTCGAAGTCCACGGCGAACCGGCCGGTCAGCACGACGATGAACTCGTCGTAGCTGGGCACCCATTCCATGACGTCGCCGGGATGCAGGCAGGCGAAGCCCGCCCCCATCGACTTCGGGACGCCGTCGTCGGCCAGGTCGCCGATGTAGATGCGGGTGTCCGCGAACTGCTGCCAGTTCGCCTCTTTCGTTCCGTACGTGCGTGCGGCCATGTCCGACTCCTTCACGAGGTGTTCCGCTCGGCGGGCTGTCCGCGTCAGACCAGCGGAGAGATCTGCTCTTCCACGCCCAGCAGGGCCTTGCCGTACATTTCCTTGATCATCGAGGGCTGGAGGATGGCGTGCCGGGCGCTCACGGCCGAGTCCCGCCAGATCCGCTGAAGCGGGTTGGTGTCGGCGAAGCTGGCCGCGCCGTGCGCGGTCAGCAGGATGTCGATCGCCTCGGTGACGTGCCCGATCGCCCCGCTGAGGTCCGCCCGCGCCTGGATGCGCCGGAGCGGGTCCAGGGCCTCGCCGCGCCGCGCCGCGCCGTCGATGTCGGCGGTGGCGCGGTGGACGTGGAGGTGAGCGGTGTCGATCTTCTGCGCCGCCTCGGCGACCCGCAGCTGGAAGGCCGTCGAGTCGCGCTGCTTCTCGAAGTAGGTGAACGTGACGGCCTTCTCGGCGGACTTGCTCCTGACCAGCTCCAGCGCCGCACGGCCCAGGCCGAGCTGGGTGGCCGCCAGGGGGGCGGCGGTGAGGAACTGCACGAAGGCGGAGCGGGGGTGGGGTCCGCCCGACCGCTGCACCGGGTAGTCGCCGGCCATCGCCTTCGGCACCGACACCACCCGGTGGTCCGGTACGAAGATGTCCTGGGCCACCAGGCAGTTGCTGCCGGTGGCGCGCATCCCGGCGACGAACCAGGTGTCCTCCACCGTGTAGTCGGCGGCGGGGATCAGGGCCATGCCCTGGTCGACGATCCGCCCGGTGGAGTCCGGGACCGGGAAGCCGATCAAGGACCAGCCGGCGTGCCAGGAGCCCGAGGCGTAGTGCCAGCGGCCGGAGACCCGGTAGCCGCCGTCGACCCGCTCGGCGGTCGCGCTGGGCGTCAGCACGCCGGAGATCCGGGTGTCGGGGTCGGCCCCGAACACCTCGTCCTGGGCCTGCTCCGGGAAGAGGCTGGTGACCCAGGCCAGCGAGCTGCCGACCGCGACCACCCACGAAGCGCTGCCGTCCCCCTCGGCGAGGGTCGCGGACACGTCGGCCAGGGTGCGCAGGGACACCTCGTGGCCGCCGTACCGCTTCGGCACGGCCAGCCGGAACATGCCGCCGGCGGTGAGGGATTTTACGGATTCATCGGTCAGCCGACGGTCGCGCTCCCCCTGCTCGGCGTTGCGGGCGAGAAGCGGGACGAGTTCCCTCGCGGTGCGGAGCAGCTCGGACGATTCCGAGGAAGGGAGTTCGTTCTCGGTCCGGGTGTCGGCCATGGAAATCTCCGTCTCAGTGGGCGAATGCCGCGATGTGGTCGGTGAGGGAACGGGTACGCGTCGGTGCTGCCGCGGAATGCGTGCCGAACGTCCGGCGGCCGTAGACGAGCGGGGCTGCGCCCCGGACTCCGGAGACCCGGGTCACCAGGCCGAGCAGCAGCAGGTGGTCCCCGCCGGGGACGTGCCGCTGGAGCTCGCACACGAGCCACCCCGGGGCCTGGCGCAGACGCGGGAGGCCGTCGTCCGGGCACCAGTCGGCCCGGTCGAACCGGTCGGCGGCCGAGGAGGCGAACGCCCCGGCCACGTCCGCCTGTCCGGCCCCGAGCAGGTTCACGCCGAACCGCTCGGACCGCAGGATCTTCGGCAGCAGCCGGGAGCGCTGTTCCAGCGCGACGGTCACCATGGGCGGCCGCAGCGACAGCGAGGTGAGCGAGCCGACGGTCGTGCCGTGGGGCAGCCCGTCCGCCATCGCCGTGACCACCGCCACCGGGGTGCAGACATCGGCCATGAAATCCTTGAAATCTCGCTCCGTAACCATTCCTTCTCCCCAGAGCGTGAATGGGCCAGGCGTTTTCACGGGGCCGTTCCGGCGGGTTCGCCGGCCGTGCGGAAATCCGGCCGGACTTTTCTTCCGTGACGTGTGACGCTGCGTACGCTAGCCAGGGGCGCGGGGCGCGTACAGGCGTGTCCGCCCGGTACTACGCGAACACGCAGTCGCCCCGGCTCCGCCGCGGTTACCGGCCCGCGTCGCTGCCGCCGGGCGTGCCCACCAGGGCGGTGATCGCCCGGAACCGGCGGTCGAGCAGCGGGTCGGGGAGCAGCCGTGCCATCCGGGCCATCCGGCGGGCGTCGGTCCCCACCCGGTAGCGCGCCCGGGGACGTACGTCGGTCAGGGCGCGCAGGACCGTGCGGGCGAAGTCCTCCGGGGTGGTCCTGCTCGCCATCGCCTGCTGCGCGTTGCCCTCCAGGAACCCCTGGAGGGCGGACCGGTAGAGATCGGCGACCGAGGGGGCGGCATCGGCCAGCGCCCGTTCGCCCGCCTGCGACACCTTGCTCCAGATCGGCGTGAGAATGGCTCCGGGCGCCACCACCGAGACGCGTACGCCGGTGGGCCCCAGCTCGCGCCGCAGGGCGTCGCTGAGCGCTTCCTTGGCGAACTGGGCGGCGGAGTAGGCCCCGAGGAAGGGGACCGCGGCCTTGCCGAGGCCGGAGGTGACGTTGACGATCCGGCCGTTCGACCGGCGCAGCAGCGGGAGATGAGCCCGGATCATCGCGAGGTGCCCGACCACGTTGACGTCGAGCTGCCGGCGGAACTGGTCGCCGTCGATGCACTCCAGCGGGCCCGGCACGCAGATCCCGGCGTTGTTCACCAGGCCCCGCAGCCCGCCGTAGCGGTGTTCGACGAGTTCGGCCGAGGCCCGTACGGAGGCGTCGTCGGTGATGTCGATGACGGCGTAGCGGAGCCTGCCGTGCTGCGACTCGGTGAGCAGCTTCTCGCCGTCCTCCTCCCGGCGGACCCCCGCGAGCACCTGGAAGCCCCGGTGCTCCAGCTCCAGGGCGCACTCGCGGCCCAGCCCCGAGGAGGCGCCCGTGACGACGACCACGCCGTGCGGCGGGACGCTCCCGCCGCGCGGTCCGCGTACCGTGTTCCGGCTCATCGGCCCGCCTCCCCGCCGGCGCCCGCGGGAAGGCCGGCGCCCGGGAAGGTCAGCGCCGGTTCGAGCTTGCCCACCAGTTTCCGGTGGGGCATCCACCGGAAGTAGCCGTCCCGGACCCGGCGGCGTACCGGGCCCTGCGACTGCTCGAACTCGCTGATGGCGCGGGTGGCCTCCACCATCGTCCGGGTGCGTTCGTACCGCGCCGACTCGTAGCCGCGCAGCCCCCGGGGCACGTCCGGGGCGTGCCGCAGGTGCTGGGCCAGGACCGCGGCGTCCTCCATCGCCATGGCGGAGCCCTGGCCGAGGCTGGTGAGCATGGGGTGGGCGGCGTCCCCCAGCAGGGTCACCGGCCCCGTGCCCCAGGGCTGGAGGAACGCCCGGTCCCGGGTGTTCAGCGTCAGCAGGTCCTCCGCCGGGGTCACCCGGATCGCCTCCCGGACCTCGTCCGGCCAGCCGGAGTAAGCGTCGAGGACCCCCGCCTTGCCGCCGTCCCAGGTGCTGGACTCCTCGAACCGCATGTTCTTCGTGCCCCACCAGTAGAGCCGGCCCCGGCCGATGTCGACCAGGCCGAACCGCATCCCGTCGCCCCACAGGTGGACCACGGAGCCGGGGGCGAACCGGGGGTGGCTGTACTCGGTGATCCCGAGCCACGCGATGTACCCGCTGTCGTGCACGGGTTCGTCCGGTCCGGTCAGCTGGCGCCGCACGGCCGAGTTGAACCCGTCGGCGCCCACCAGGAGGTCGGCCTCCGCCTCCCGGCCGTCGGTGAAGCGCACCCGCGCCCGTTCGCCCTCCACCTCGAACCGGTCGGCGGCGGCGTTCAGCCGGATCGGGATGTCCGCCGTCTGGTCCAGGAGCGCGGCGAGCAGGTCGGACCGGCTGATGCAGACGCACGGGACGCCGATGCGCCGGGTGATCTCGGGGAACGGGAACTCCCGTATCAGCCTGCCCTTCCAGTCCTTGACGTGGTAGGTCTCCATGACCCGGCCGCGCTTCTCCAGGCCGAGGTCGATGTCCAGGGTGGCGAGCGCCGCCGTGGCGTTGCTCATCACGGAGAGCCCGAAGCCGGCCGCCCGCATCTCCGGCGCGCGCTCGAACACCTCCACCTCGAAGCCGACGCGCCGCAGTGCGATGGCCGTGGTCAGTCCGCCGATCCCGGCGCCGACGACGATGGCTGTTCGTGTGCTGCTCATGTCAGTGCTGCCCGCTTTCGCCCGTGAGGAGTCCCATGGCCCTGAGTACCGGGCCGACGACGTCGGCCACGCGTGGTTCCTCCATGATCGTGAGGTGGTCGCCCTCGGTGTCGATCACGGTGAGGCGGCCGGAGGTGCGCTCCCGCCACCCGTTGGTCTCGTCCGCGTGCATGCTGTCGATGGCGGTGTGCATCTCCAGCAGCACGCCCGGCAGCGGATCGCGGGCCCGGAGGAGGACCACGTCGTAGTCCACGACCCCGGGCCGGTAGTCGAAGGCGGAGCGCCAGTTCGCCTCGTACACCTTGAACAGCCTCCGCACCACGGCGTCGCCGCTGCCCGCGGGCAGCACGCCCTCGTCGATGGCCAGCCGGGTCATGAACGCGAACTTCTCGTCCAGCGTGGCCAGTCCGGGCGGCAGGAGGTCGCCGGCGGTGGCGCTGCCGTGCTGGAGCCAGAGCAGTTCCCAGAAGAACCAGCCGAGCAGGGCCTCGTCGTCGGTCCAGGGCCGCCGGCCGGGGTTGAGCGCCGTCGTGTCCAGGAGGACCAGGGAGGCGACGCTCTCCCCGGCGGCGTGCAGCTGGCGGGCCATCTCGAAGGCGACGAACCCGCCGAAGGACCAGCCGCCGAGGTGGTAGGGGCCGGACGGCTGGACCCGGCGCATCGCCGCGATGTAGTCGGACGCGAGCTGTTCCAGGCCGCGCACCGGCTCCGTGCCGACGTCCGCCCCGGCGGCCTGGAAGGCGTAGAAGGGCTGGTCCGGGGGGAGTTGTTTGGCGAACGGTACGTAGCAGAGCACGTTGCCGCCCATGGGGTGCGCGAAGAACAGCGGCGGCCGGGCGCCCTCCGGCCGGATCGCCACCAGCGGGTCGAAGCCGGCGGTCGCGCTGCCCGCCGAGCGGAGCCGTTCGGCCAGTTCGGCCACGGTCGGCGCCACGATGAAGTCCGACAGGGGGATCGCGGTGCCGAACCTCTCCTCCATGAGGACGACCAGACGCATCGCCGTGATCGACGTGGCGCCGAGGTCGAACAGGTTGTCGTGCACCCCCACGTCCGGCAGGTGCAGCAGGTCGGCCAGCATCCCGGCCAGCACCCGCTCGTGGTCGTCCCGGGGGGCGACCCGGCCGGCCGGCCCGGTGCGGAGCGGCCGCACCTGCTGGAGCGCGGCCTCGTCGCGCTTGCCGTTCGGGGTGAGCGGGATGGCGGGCAGCCAGACGAAGTGGGCGGGCACCATGTAGTCCGGCAGCTTCGCACGCAGGTGGCGTCGCAGCTCGTCCAGGTCCGCGCGCTCGGCGTCGCCGACCAGGAAGGCGACCAGGGAGGTGTCGCCCGCCTCGTCGCGCCGGGCGATCACGGCGATGTCGGTGATCGCGTCGGGACCGCCCGCCGCCGCCCCGGCGGCGACCAGTTCGATCTCCGCGGGTTCGACCCGGTAGCCGCGGATCTTGACCTGCCGGTCGGCGCGGCCCAGGCAGACCACGTCCCCGCCGGGCAGGACCATGCCGACGTCCCCGGTGCGGTAGACCAGCCCGTCGCCGTCCGGGGCGGGCAGGAACCGCTCCTCGGTCAGGTCGGGCCGGTCCGCGTACCCGTCGGCCAGGCCGGCGCCGCCGATGTAGATCTCACCTCGGCTCCCGACGGGCGCCCGGCGCATCTCCTCGTCCAGGACCAGCAGCCGGGCCCCGTGGATGGGCTGCCCCACCGGGGGCAGCGCGGGGAACGCGGCGGGATCGCCGGTCATCCCGTGGAAGGCCGCGGCGTGCGTCTCGGTGGGACCGTAATGGTTGTCGAGCACCACGCCGCCGAGCGAGGCGCAGAACCGGCGGATCTCGTCCGTCGTCCGGAACTGCTCGCCCGACGAGCACAGCACCCGCAGGCTCCGCGGCACCAGACCGAGCGTCACCGACGCCTCCGCCAACTGCTGGAGGGCCACGTACGGCAGGTGCATGCGCTCGACGCGCTCCCGGTCGAGCAGCCGCAGCAGACCGGGCATGTCGCGCCGCAGCGCCTCCGTGACGACGACCAGGGTCCCGCCGCCTGCCAGCGTGGCGTACAGCTCCTGGAAGGAGACGTCGAAGCTGAGCGGCGCGTACTGCGCCGTGCGAGCGCCCTCGGCGGTGCTGGCGATCCCGTTCTGCCAGGCCACCAGGTTGGACAGGGACCGGTGCGGCGCGGCGACCCCCTTGGGGCGGCCCGTCGAGCCCGAGGTGAACAGCAGGTAGACCTCGTCGTCCTCGGAGATCTCCGGCAGCTCGACGGCGTGCCCGGTGGCGGCCAGCTCCTCGTACGGGAGGACGGGTACGGGGGTCTCCAGGGCCTCCACGAGGCCCCGGTGCTCCGCGTCCACGACCACGCGGGCAGGGCGGCCCTGCTCGATCATGGCGCGCAGCCGGTCCACCGGATAGGCGGTGTCCAGCGGCATCGCCGAGCACCCCGCCTTCGCGGTGCCCAGGAACGCGGCGACGGTCCCGGCCGCCCGGCCCATGGCGAGGCCGACGCGGTCGCCCGGGCGCACTCCCGACTCCAGCAGACCCGTGGCGAACCGGGCGGCGACCCGGTCCAGCTCCTCGTACGTCCACGTCAGGTCCTCGGAGACCACGGCCTGTGCCCCGGGGGCACGGCGTGCCCGCTCCTCGAAGGCGCGGACCGCGTTGACCGGCTGCCGCCCGGTCCGCGGCGGCTCCGGCGCCGGAGCGAGGAAGCCGAACTCCACGGCGCCGTCCGGCTCCTCGGCGAGCCTGCGCAGGATGCGCACGTACGTGTCGGTGTACAGCCGCGCCTGCGCGGGGGTGAACGACTGCCCCGAGAAGTCGAGACGGAGCCGGATGCCCTCGTCCACCGGGTCGACCATGGCGTTGACGACCAGGGAGAAGTTCGTCTCCTCCCGGACCGCGAAGCCGCGGCTGGCGATCCCGGGGGTCCGGAAGACCTCTCCGAGCTGGCGGAAGTGGATGAAGTTGAACAGGGTGTCGATCAGCGACGTCCGGCCGAGGTCCTCCTGGATGACCGCCAGCGGCACCCGCCGGTGGGGGTAGCTCTCCCGCTCCCGGTCCAGGGCGCGCGCCACGACGTCGAACCAGGTGGCCTGCTCCACGTCCACCCGCACGGGCAGGGTGTTGAGGAAGAGGCCGCAGGTGCGCTCCGCTCCCTCGGCGTCCGGCCGGCTGTGGGTCACCAGACCGGTCATGACGTCACGTTCGCCGGAGAAGGCCCGCAGCATCAGGACGTGCGCCGCGAACAGGACCGATTTGACCGGCGCCCGCCGGTCACCGGCGGTGGCGCGCAGGGTGTCGACGAGATCGGCGGGCAGCCGCAGGTCGCACTCCACGCGCTCCTCCGTCCCCGGCTCCTCGTGCGGACGGAAGCTCTCCAGGTGGGGCTGCGTCGCGTCGGTCAGCAGGTTCCGCCAGTAGGCGCGGCCCGCCTTGTCGTCGATGGCCGCGCGCTCCTGGGCGACGTGCAGCGCGGCCGAGGGCGGCGCGGTGTCCGGCACCGGCTCCAGGTCCAGTCCCAGCAGGTGGCCGTAGTCCTGGAGGAGTTCGGAGACGAGGTTGGCGACGCTGCCGCCGTCGAGGATGGCGTGGTGGAAGCTGAGGACCAGCTCCACCGTGTCGGGCAGGGCGAACGCCCGGAAGTGGTACAGCGGCGCGCGGTCGAACCGGTAGTCGTACCGGCGCCGGGCGGTGATGTGCTCGTCGATGGCCGCCTCGGCGTCCGCGGTCGGGGCCTCCCTCAGATCGCGGACGCTCAACCCGCCCTCGGCGGAGGAGCGGACGATCTGGAGCGGCTCGGCATGACCGGCCAGGGCGAACGACGACCGCAGCACCGGATGGCGTGCGACGAGCCGGTCGAAGGCCGTCCGGAACTCCCGCTCCCGCCACGGCATGGCCAGGCTGTAGCGGAAGACGTCCTTGTACGTCGCGGAGTCCTCCTTCTCCCGGCTGTGGAACAGCAGGCCGAGCTGGAGGCGGGTGATCGGGTAGGCGTCCTCGTACGTCTCCAGGCGGGCCCGGTCCACCGGGGAGACCAGGGCGAACGGGGCCGGGGCCGGGGCCCCGGCCGGGACGGCGGTACCGGCGTCCTGGGCGCACGCGGCCAGCCCCGCCACGGTGGGGTTGCGCACGAAGTCGTCGGTGGTGAACCGGATGCCCGCCTTCTCGGCGAGCGCCCGCACCCGGAGCATGCTGATCGAGTCGCCGCCGATCACGAAGTAGTCCGTGTGGACGCCGACCCGGTCGACGCCGAGCACCTGGGCCCAGATCCCGGCGAGCACCGACTCACGGCGGGTGCTCGGCGCGCTGTCCGCGGCCTCGGCCGCGTCGGCGGACGGGGCGGGAAGGGCCCTGCGGTCCACCTTGCCGTTGGGCGTGAGCGGGAGGCTGTCGAGGCGTTCGAAGGACGACGGGATCATGTAGGCGGGCAGAACGCTCCCGAGGGCCGACCTCAGGAGGCCCGGGTCGAGGTCCCGGTCGGCCGTGCAGTAGGCGACGAGGACCGGGCCCCGGCCGCCGCCGGGCCGGTGGTCGACGACCACGGCGTCGCGGATCGCGTCCAGGGCGACCAGCGCGTTCTGCACCTCGCCCAGCTCGACCCGGTTGCCGCGGATCTTCACCTGGTCGTCGTTCCGGCCGAGGTACTCCAGATTGCCGTCGTTCAGCAGCCGGGCCAGGTCCCCGGTCCGGTAGAGGCGGCCGCCGGGGACGAAGGGGTCCTCGACGAAGCGCTCGGCGGTGAGTTCGGGCCGGCCGAGGTAGCCGCGGGCGACCTGGACGCCGCCGATGTGCAGCTCGCCGGGAACGCCGACCGGCTGCGGGCGGCCGTGCCGGTCGAGCACGTAGAGCGTGGTGTTCTCCACGGGGCGTCCGATGGGCACCCGTGTGACGGGGCCCTCGGACGCGGGCGGGCAGTCGAAGTAGGTCACGTCGACCGCGGCCTCGGTGGGGCCGTAGAGGTTGACCAGGCGGGGCCCCTCACCGCCGTCGAAGATCCGGTTGAACTGGGCGACCCGCTCGGGGGGCAGGGCCTCCCCGCTGCAGAAGACGAAGCGCAGCGAACCGGCCCCGGCGGCCTGTTCCGGGTGGTCCTCCAGCAGGTCCAGGAACGGGCCGAGCATCGAGGGCACGAAGTGGACCACGCTCACCCGGTGGTCGCGTATCGTGCGCGCGATCCGCTCCGGGTCCTTCTCCGCTCCCGGGGGCAGCAGCACCACCCGAGCGCCCTGGACGGCCCACCACAGCAGCTCCCACACCGAGACGTCGAAGGAGATGGGCGTCTTCTGCAGGAGCGTGTCGCCCGGACCGATGGGGTAGCGGCGCTGCATCCACGTCAGCCTGTTGCCCACCGCGTGGTGCTCGACCATCACGCCCTTGGGACGCCCGGTGGAGCCGGAGGTGTAGATGGTGTACGCGACGTCCTTGGGGCCCGCGCCGCGCCCGAGGGGCCGGCTGGAGCCCCGGTACAGCTCGGATATCCGGAGCACCGGGGCGCCGGTGGGCAGGTCCTCGACCGCGTGCGCACCGCGCAGGACCAGCTTCGCCCCGCAGTCCTCCAGGAGCAGCCGGACGCGGGAGGGCGGGTAGCCGGGATCGACGGGTACGTAGGCGGCGCCCGCCTTGAGGATGCCGAGCAGGCCGGGCAGCAGCTCCGGGCCGCGCTCCGCGAGGATCGCCACCCGGTCGCCGGGGCCGGCGCCCCGCTCGCGCAGCACCCGCGCCACCTGGCTGGACCTGCGGTCCAGCTCGGCGAAGGTCAGGGTGGCGCCGGAGGCGCCGTCCACCACGGCCGTCAGATCGGGGGTGCGCACCGCCTGTTCGGCGAACAGCTGGTGGAGCGTCTTCTCACGCGGGTAGGGGGCGAGAGCGCCTTGGCGGCGGCGGACGACGTCCTCGTACTCGTCATCGGTCAGCATGGGCAGCTCCGCGAGCGGCAGCTCCCGGGAGTCCAGTCCGCGGCGGAGGAGTTCCCCGACGTGCCCGGCGAGGGCCGCGGCCGTGAGGTGCCCGTCGAACACGTCGTCGGCGTAGTCCAGGTCGACGCGCAGGCCCGGCTCGTCGTCGAACGCCTGCACCATGACGGAGAGCGCGTCGGCGGCGTGGACCGGGGCCATGATCGTGGTGGTCCGCTCCACTCCCGGGATCCCCTGCGGGCGGGGGAAGCGCAGGTAAGAAGCGGTGACGTCGAACAGTCGGCGGCCGTCGGCGCCCTGTACGGGGGCCTCGCGGAGGATGTCGCCGTAGGGCAGCCGCTCGTGCTGTCTGAGCCGGTCGATCTGTCGGCGGACCCGCTCGGCGAGTTCGACCAGCGGCAGGTCCTCCGCCACCGGGATGCGCACCGGCAGATTGTTGGCGAACTGGCCCACGATCGAGCGTTCGCCCTCGGTGCGGCGGTTGAGGAAGGGCACCCCGAACACGACCTCGTCGGCCTGGTGGATACGCCCCAGGCACACCGCGAACGCCGAGAGCAGGTAGGGGAAGGGGGACGCGCCCGCGTCGAGGATGCGCCCCACCAGCTCCTCGCCGACCGGGAAGGAGTGCCGACCGCGGCCGGGCCGGGTTGCGCCGGAACGTGTGAAGAGAGCGGGCTCCACGCCCGTCAGATATTCTCGGTAGAACGCGCGGTCATTCTCGCGATCCGTCTCTCCGAAGGCGGAATCGCCTTTCCGGATGGAATCCCAGTACGAGGCGGATCCGGTCCGTCCTGCCGGCTCGGCTGCTTTTTCATCGGCGGCCGGAAAGTTTTCCCCGGACAGGCGCGAGCGGTAGTCGGAGAGAATCCGCAGGGTCAGCGCGTTCAGGGCCCAGGCATCGGTCACGATGTGGTGCGAGGTCAGCACCAGGTGGACGGCCTGTGGCCCCTCGTCGACCACGGCGGCCCGGAACAGCGGGCCGCCCCCGAGGTCCAGCGGCCGGCCCAGCTCCTGCTCGCACCAGATCCGCACGGCCCCGGCGGGGTCCGGCCCACCGGAGAGGTCGATGTGCTCGAAGGGCGGCGCCCCGGCGTCCGGCTCCTCCGTGATCCGCCGGACCCGGGGGACGCCTTCGTCGTCCTCGCCGAACCGCAGCCGGAAGGCGTCGTGCTCCCGCACCGCACGGGCCAGGCAGGCGCCGAGCAGCTCCCGGTCCACGGCTCCCGACAGCCGCTCGTGGACCAGTACGTTGAATTGGCAGTTCCCCGGTGTCCTTGCTTCGGCCGCCCAGATGTCGCGCTGGTAGCCGGTTAATCCGAGGGCCCCTAATTCAGCTGCTATCCCCACGGAAAGCCACTCCTTCGCCTGCCATTCGTACGCGAATAAATAACGGCTCGAATCAGGCTAGGGTGGAGGGGTCGGTGCGGCTACTGCGTAATCGAGTAGGGCGTATTCGAGTAGGGAGCACGAACGAATGCGCCCGCGCTTTGACGCGCGCCGCCGGAGCGGGACGGACCGCCGGAGCACGGGGCCCTCCCGCCCCCGGAAGACGCGCCGGCCTCGCCCCCGGCGGGTTCGGTCACGCCCGGGTGAGGAGGTCCAGTTCCGCCAGCGCCGCCGCGGTGTGCGTGGCGTGTTCCGAGGACTGGCTCTTGGCCAGGGCCCGGTTCAGGTGGGACGTGGCGGCCTCCCGGTCGCCGCGGAGCCGCGCGGCGTGCCCGAGGCCGATCTCGGCACGGATCTCGCCCCGGTGGTAGGCGCGTTCGGCCGACACGGACAGCGCGCGCTCGTACAGCTCCGTCGCCCGCTCGGTGAAGCCGCTCGTCAGCGCGGCCCGGCCGAGGAAGGTCAGCGTCTCGACGACCTCGGTCCACAGGCCGAGCTCCTCCGCCATCAGGAGCCCCTCGCGGTGCAGCCGTTCGGTCCGTACGCGGTCGCCCTCGCGTTCGGCCGCGAGCGCCAGGGCCCGGGTGGCCCGGAGCTGACCCCAGCGGTCGTCGACCTCGCGGAACAGCGCGGCGCCCAGCTCCGCCGACCCGTCCCGGTCCGGGGCGTGGCTCGCCAGCTCCACCAGCGCCGCGGCCTGACCCCAGCGGTCCCGGGCGGCGCGGGCGCCGGCCAGGCTGGCCTCCACCAGCCGCAGCCCCTCGCGGTGGTGGCCGCGGCCGGTCAGTCCGGTGCCGACGAACCACTGGAGCCGGGCCTTCAGCACCGGGTCCTCGATCCCGGCGGTGGGGTCCTCGCCCGCCGGGCCGGGCACGGCGTCGGCCTGCGAGGTGCGCAGCTCGACTCCGGCCAGCCAGACCCGTGCCGTCACGCGCGCGGCCGTCTCGGCGCCGGCGTCGGCCGTCAACGCCGCCCGCAGCGACCTGCGGGCCTCGGGGAACCGTCCGCGCAGGAACCAGTACCAGGCAAGCGCGTTCACCAGCCGCACCGCGCACCCGGCGGGGCCCTGGGCGACCGCGAGGTCCAGCGCACGGCGCAGATTGACGGTCTCCGCGTTGAGGCGTTCCAGGGAGCACCGCTGGTCCGGGCCGCGCAGCCGCTCGCTCTCCCGCTCGGCCGACTCGGTGCAGTACCGCACGAAGCGCGCGCGTACGGCGCTCTCCTCCTCCGCCTCCGCCAGCCGCTCGGCGCAGTAGGCGGCCACCGATTCGAGCAGCCGGAACCGGTCGCCCTCACGGACCACCAGCGAGCGGTCCACCAGCCGGGCGAGCAGGTCGGGGATCCGCTCGGCGGGCAGCTCCCCGTCGGCGCAGACCGCCTGGGCGGAGGACATGACGCAGCCGTCGGCGTGCACGACCAGGCGGCGCAGCACGGTGCGCTCGTCCGGCGGCAGCAGCTGCCAGCTCCAGTCGAGCATGCCCCGCAGCGTCTGCTGACGGTCCGGGAGCCCGCGCACCCGTACGTCGGGCCGGGCGAACCGGTCGTCCAGCCGAGCGGCGAGCTCCCGCGGGCTCAGCGTCCGCAGCCGGGACGCGACCAGTTCGAGGGCGAGCGGAATCCCGTCGAGGCGGCGGCAGATGGTGGCGACGGCCTCCGCGTTGTCCGCGTCCAGGACGAAGCCGGGCGCCGCCGCGGCGGCTCGCTGCACGAACAGCTCGACGGCGCTGGACCGGGCGACCGCCCGCGGATCGGTGTGCTCCGGCAGCGCCAGCGGCGGCACCGGGTGCACCACCTCCCCGGGGATGTCCAGGGCTTCCTGGCTGGTGAGCAGGAGATGGGCCGCCGGCACGGCCGACAGCAGGGACTTGGCGAGCACCGCCACCGGCTCGACGAGGTGCTCGCAGTTGTCCAGCAGGATCAGCAGCCGCTTGTCGGCCACCGCCTGGCACAGCCAGCCCACCAGGTCGTCCAGGTCCGGTTCGGTCGCGGCCGTGTCGCACAGGCCCAGCGTCGTGATGACGCGTTCGGCGATGTCGTCCGGGTCGGACGCGGCGCCCAGGCCGGCCAGCTCGACCAGCCACACCCCGTCGGCGTACCGGTCGGCCGCGTCACCCGCCGCAGCGATCGCCAGCCGCGTCTTGCCCACCCCGCCGAGGCCGGTGAGGGTGACGAGACGGATGCTCGCGCCGGGGTCCAGCCGGGACAGCACCTGTGCGGCCGCCTCACGCCGGCCGATCAGCGGGGTCAGCGGAGCGGGCAGGTTCGTCCGGCACGACCGCGACCCGATCGCCGGGGTGGCCAGCTCCGGCTCCTGGCGCAGGATCGCCTCGTGCAGCGCGGCGGCATCCGGACCGGGCGAGGCGCCCAGCTCCTCGGCCAGCTCCCGGCGCAGCTCCTGGAAGCTCTGCAGCGCGTCGCCCTGCCGCCCGGAGCGGTACAGGGCGCGCATGTGGGCCATGCGCAGCCGCTCGCGCAGCGGGTGCCGTGCCACCACGGCCCCCAGTTCCGCCGCGAGCGCCGTGTGCTCGCCCAGGGTCAGCCGGACGTCGGCGTGGTCCTCGACGACGGCCAGGCGCAGCTCCTCCAACCGTGCGATCTCACTGCGGGCGAACAGGGACTCGGCCACGTCCGCGTAGGCCGGGCCCCGCCACAGGGCGAGCGCGTCCGCGAACAGATCCGCCTTCACCGCCGGCTCCCGGTGGGCGCGGGCGCGGTCGGCGAGCTCCTGGAACCTCAGCGCGTCGACCACGGCGTCCGCGAGCAGCAGCCGGTAGCCGGCGGGCTCGCGGACCACCCGCTCCCGGCCCAGCACCCGCCGCAGCTGGGAGACCTTGGTCTGCAGGGTGTTGGCCGACCCGCCCGGCGGGTTGCTCGCCCACAGGTCCTCGATGAGGCGGTCCGCCGGCACCGGCCCGCCCTGGTGGACGAGCAGGTTCGCCAGCAGGGCACGCACCTTCGCTTCGGGAACCCTGACCGGCCGCCCCTCGGCGTCCCAGACGGCCAGCGGACCGAGCACCCCGTAACGCATGGCCGCAGTCTATCGCCGAACGACCCTCAGGAAACCGTGCGCGAGGGGCGGCACAGTGGCGATCGCATGTCGACGATCCGAGAAAAAGGCAGGGAGTGCCATGAGCACAACGACCACAGGCAGAGCGGGAGCCCGGGAGTGGGGAGGGCTGGCCGTCCTTTCGTTGCCCACCGTGCTACTGGGCCTCGACGTCACCGTGCTGTACCTGACCCTTCCCTCGCTGGCAGAGGACCTGCGCCCGTCCGGTACCCAAGAGCTGTGGATCATGGACGCCTACGGGTTCCTGATCGCCGGCTTCCTGCTCACCATGGGCACGCTGGGTGACCGGATCGGCCGCCGTCGGCTGTTGATGATCGGGGCGGCGGCCTTCGGGATCGTCTCGGTGCTGGCGGCCTACGCCACCAGTGCCGACATGCTCATCGCCGCGCGAGCGGCCCTCGGGGTCGCCGGCGCCACGCTGATGCCGTCCACCCTGGCTCTGATCAGCAATATGTTCTCCGACCAGCGGCAGCGCTCCCTGGCGATCGGTGTCTGGGCCACGAGCTTCGCGCTCGGCATGGCGCTCGGCCCGGTGGTCGGCGGAGTGATGCTGGACCACTTCTGGTGGGGTTCGGTGTTCCTCCTGGCGGTGCCGGTCGCGATCGTGCTGCTGGTGTCCGCGCCGCTCCTGATCCCCGAGTACTCGGCGCCGCAGAGCGGCAGGTTCGACCTGACCAGCGTGGCGCTGTCGCTGCTGGCGATCCTGCCGGTGGTCTACGCGGTGAAGCGCTTCGCCAAGGACGGCTTCGATCTGCCGATGATCGCCGCCGCGGTGATCGGCGTGGTCTTCGCGGTGCTGTTCGTCCGCAGGCAGGGCAAGCTGGAGAGCCCGCTGCTGGATGTGCGCCTCTTCGCCGACCGGACGTTCAGCTCCGCGCTGAGCGTGCTGCTCGTCGGTCTCGTCGGCGTCGGCGGCTCGATGCTGCTGATCACCCAGCAGCTCCAGTTCGTGGAGGGGCTGCAGCCGGTCGAGGCCGGGCTGTGGATGGGCCCGCCCGCCTTGTTGATGTTCCTGGCCGCGATCGGCTCGCCCCTGGTCGCGCGGCGGGTGCCGCCGGGCCTCGTGGTGGCGGCCACCCTGATGCTGTCCACGGTCGGATACGTCCTGCTCGCCCTGGTGGGTTCCTCGGGCGGCATCGCCCTGATGGTCGTCGGGTTCGGCCTCGTCTACCTCGGGCTCGGGGCGATCGCGGCCCTGGGTACGGACCTGGTGGTCGGGGCGGCGCCGCCGGAGAAGGCGGGCTCGGCCTCGGCGATGTCGGAGACCGTGCAGGAACTGGGCCTCGCGCTGGGCGTGGCGATCCTGGGCAGCCTGGCGACCGCGATCTACCGCAGCCGGATCGACGACGAGATCCCCGCCGGCACGCCGGCGGACGTGGCCGACGCCGCGGGCGACAGCCTCGCCGGCGCCGTCTCCTCGGCCCAGCAGATGCCCGCCGGCTGGCTCGACCTCGCCAAGGAGGCCGCCACCTCCGGCATGAACACGGCCATGGTCGTGGCCGCGGTGTGCACGGTGGTCCTGTCGATCCTGTCCGCCGTCGTCCTGCGGCACGTCGGAGCCATCAGCAACGAACCGGAGGCCGCGTCGGAGGCCGCCCCGCAGGCGGAGCCGGCGAAGTCGCGGGCCTGACCGGCCGCGGCCCGCACCCGCCGCACCCGTTCGCGGGGGCGGCGGGGCGGCGCGCGCACAGGCCTACTCGGTTCCCTCCGCGACCACGTCCCGCGCCAACTGGATGAAGGAGCTCAGCGCCGGATGGCGATTGTTGGAAGCCCAGACCAGGTACACCGGCACCGCGGGCGCGTCCCGCAGGGGGAGGTAGCTGATCTCGGCATGCGGGTGCATCCAGGCGGTGGAGGCCGGGGTCACGCCGATCCCGACACCGGCGGCGATGTAGCTCTGCCAGTCGTCGATCGTGTCCACCTCCACCGCCACCACGGGCTGCCCGCCCTTCTCCCACAGGTCGAGGTTGGTGGTTCCGGAGAAGGAGTTGATCACCAGCGGGTAGTCGGCCAGGTCACGCAGCGACACCTCGTCCAGATCGATCAGCGGGCAGTGCGAGGGCACCGCGACGACCCGGGGCTCCATGACGAGCAACTCCTCGTGCAGACTGCGCCGCCCGGTGTGCGTGCGCATGATCGCCACGTCCGACTGGCCGGTGGTGAGCCCGCCCGCCGGGTCGTCGACCCGCTTCAGGCGTACCAGGACCTCCGGGTTCGCCTCCTTCCACTGGCGCAGTATCTCGCTGGTGTACACGCCGATCGCCGACCAGGCGTGCCCCACCCGCAGGGCCCGCACCCGGTGCAGGTCCACGTGCATGGCGTCGTCGAAGGCGGTGACGGCGGCATCCGCCTTGGCGCAGAACATCTTTCCCGCCACGGTGGGCTGCACCCCCTCCGCGGAGCGTTCCAACAGGGTCTGCTTCACGTGGCGCTCCAACTCCGCGAGTCTGCGCGACACCGCGGACTGGGCCTCGTACAGACGGGCCGCCGCCTTCGAGATGCTGCCTTCGTCGACCGCCATGAGGAACGTCCTCAAGTGGTGGATTCCCACAGCCATGACGCTGCTTTCCTTTCGCAGAGAAATACGGGGACTGCACGGAGACCGCACCGGTCCGCGTTCGATGAGAACGGGTGGTGCGCCGGGAGAGGCGCGCCGGTGGACCTCGACGGAATGGCCGCCCGACCCGGGGGCCGGAGGGCGCGACGCGGCCCGGCGGCTCACCCGGTCAGGAACGTGCGAGGGTTCCCGGACATCGGAAGAAGCGCCCCTCGGCGCCCGTCGTCCGCCGGTATGCCCGCGGCGCCCGTGTCATCGTCGGCCCGGACGCGGCCGGCTCCGTATCCCACTCCACAAGACCGTCCCGGATATGTCGTCCTCGCTCCGTCGTGGCACCGGAGCCACGCCACCCGCTCCGTGGGCCGGCCCCGTAGGCCGGCCCATTCCCCTTACGGGTCGGGGAGATATCCCCAGGGCCGGTTCCCGGCAGGGGCCGACCGTGGTTCTCGGGTCACGTCATCGCTTTCCAGGAAGAGGGCACACGTGTAATACCCCGCATGGGCGTAGAGGGAACGGCGGATATCGGCGTGCAGTAGACCCTGGAGCTGACGAATCAGGCACTGCCCGTGCCCGCGGCGGCTCCGGTCCTCAGTGTGACCGGTGGCGTTTACGTGTTCAACAGCGTCTCGGCGAAGGACTGATATACACCTGTCACGTCGCTCGCGCCCGGGTGGTGGAAAACGTCGGGCAGAAGCGTTTCGGCGCAGGTGGGACGCCGTGTGCGGCCAGTGGGGCAAGGAACGATCGCTCGATACGGACCGTTCCGGGCGGCGAGAACAAGATGCACTCCGTCTCGAATGGCGGAAAGTCGGCGCATCTTTTTTCGGACAGCCGTCATGCGCCGTCTCCGCCGACGCCCCGCCCAAGAACGAGCGATCCCACGGAAGTTGAAGACCAGACAGATGGCCGTCCGGTGAAGGTATAGCGGCAGTAAAGGGTGCGCCACGAATCTCATGGCCTGCACACCTATCCTTCGCAAGTCCCGGAAACGATGGGGCGATCCGGTGTGTCCTTTCGTTCTTCACCAAGCGGCAACGTGTGCGGTGAGTTCTCACCGGGTGTTCACCGGGACCCGCCGACTCCGCCCGCCGCCTCGACGCGACGCCCACCACCCGCCTGGCGAGGAAGAGACGGGCGCGCCGGGGCTCGGCCGCGGTAAGGGTGAGCGTCACGCGGCGCCCGTGTGACCAGTGGTCAGGCGGCCCGGCCCCACGCCACGCCGATGTTCGGCGACACCTCTGTCTTCCGGAGCCACCAGTGCGCCGGGGGTGCGGGAAGCAGCAGTACCCCGCTTGCACGAGGACGCGTACCCGTACGAGGACGCGGGCCCGTACGACATCGCGGGCCCGCGTCGCCCCGAGAACAGGGTCCTCGACGTCCTCGCTCCGATGGCACGGGCTCCGGGCCCCACGGATGGACCGGTCTCGATGACGCGGCTCAGAACCCGGAGCACGAGACGCCCCCCACCCACCCCTTGGCCGTCCACCCGCCGGAGTACATCGCAAGCCGCCTCCAGGAGATCGATCGGGGCAGCCCCGAGAACCTGCCCCCCCCCCCGGCCCTCACGGACGACGGCTGCACCCTGTCCGGCCTTGAGTCGCTTGGCCGAAAGCGAGGCGGAGTCGAAGGCGATGGCGCACATGCTCCTCCGGCGCTCCGGGGACTCCGCCCGTTTCCCCACCAACGTCGACAAGCCCGGCGACGTGACCGGCACGCTCGACTTCACATCATCGGGCCGGCCGTACAGCCCGCCGAGTATGCACTCGGAGGACTACGGCCTGATCGTCGTCTCGGGCACCGGGGTGGGCATGTTCTGGAACTTCGCCGACTGCTGAACCGCCGGCCACCTGCAGAAGCTCGGCTC
This sequence comes from Streptomyces sp. CB02366, assembly GCF_001905905.1. Classification (GTDB taxonomy): domain Bacteria; phylum Actinomycetota; class Actinomycetes; order Streptomycetales; family Streptomycetaceae; genus Streptomyces. Next base: position 317,158 of record NZ_LIVT01000006.1, on the reverse strand, counting down.
CTGACGAGGCGATGGGAGAGGACGCCCCCACGCTGACCCGTCCCGCCTCCTGTCCCGGCCGGGAGACCGCCCGGCGGACCACCCGGCAGGTAATGACAGCCGCAGGATCACCGGTCATGGTCCACTGACCACCACCCAGCACTACCTGCACCCCGACGTCCACAGGATCACGGCCGCCGGGGCAGCGCTCCCGGCCCACTTCAACCTGCTGCGCGCACCCCGCTCACCGCCGAGCCCCACCGTCATGACCCGCTGAGCCGCAGACCCGGTCAAGGACGCCGGACCTCCAGCTCATCCCCGACCGGCCCCCACCGGTCCCCAAAAATGGTCAAGGGCCGGTTTCGGATTGCTCCGAAACCGGCCCTGATCTGCGACTCTCTCGAGTCGGGACGACAGGATTTGAACCTGCGACCCCTTGACCCCCAGTCAAGTGCGCTACCAAGCTGCGCCACGTCCCGCCGCGTTTCCCCCGGGTCTCCCGGGTGGCCGCGCAGGACAAACATTACCTCACTCGGAGGGCCGGATCGACGCACGCGCCTGTTGGGCGCGGGCGGCCAGGCCCTCGGCTCCGCAGGCCATCGCCTGCTTCTGCGCACGGGCCAGCTCCCGGTGCGAACCGATCGCGATGCCGTACTCGACCCGGGCGAGGGCGTGCTCGTAGGCGGAGGTGGACCTCTCCAGGTGGCCCACCGCCTCGGCGAGCAGCTGCGCGGACCGCTCCGGCGGTGCGAACAGGGCGACACAGCGCAGGGCCTCGCCCATGGCGGTGGGGGTGCCGAACCGTTCGGCGTGCACCCGGTTACGGGCGGCGAGATGGGCCGCGCGGGCCGGGTCCTCCTGGGCCAGCGCCCGCGCCAGGTCGCCGGCCCAGGGAGCCCAGACGCCGTTGAAGCGTTCCCTCGCCTCCAGGGCGGCGCCCGCCGCTTCGAGCTCGGCGATCGCCTCCTTCGTCCGACCCTCCGCAAGCAGCAGCCGGCCCCGGATGCACGGTCCGTCCGGCAGCACCATGGCGCTGGGGTAGGGCGGTCCGAAGTGGTAGCGGTCGGCGATGCCGCGGGCCTCCTCGGTGCGTCCCCGGGCCAGCAGGGTGTCGATGAGCAGACACGTCGCGTCCCAGTGGACGGGCAGCCCCGAACCGACACGGTCGGCGAGGCGCAGTCCCTCGCGCAGAAAGCCCTCGGCCTCCGCGAGACGCCCGCGACGGCGGTGGACCATACCGAGCAGGGTGTGGGCGAACGCCAGGTGGGCCCCGCTCCAGCCGGAGATCTCGAAGGCCCGGACCGCTTCGCCGAAGAGGCTTTCGGCGCGGTCGAGCTGATCGACGAAGGTGTAGGTGATGCCGACCATGGTGGGGAACTCGAAGCCCCACTCGGTGTCGGTCCAGCCGAGCCCGCGGGCGGGACTTCCGTCGATCAGGGCGCGTTCGCAGAGGTCCACGATGAGCTGGGCGTTCTCGCCGCGCAGCATGCCGTCGAAGGCCCGCAGGGTGAGCAGTGCCCGCTCGGCGTTGTCGCGGCCCTTGAGGTGGTCGGCGTTGCGGGTGAGGCGCCGGGAGCGGGTCGGGCCGTCCTCCTCGACGGCCTGCATGCCCTCCCACATGAAGTGGGCTGCCTGCAACCGCATCAGCCCGGGGCCGGGCGCGGTGCGCGCCGCCTCGGCGGCCAGCGAGATCGCCGCTTCCTTGAGCTGGTTGTTGTGGGCGAGCGCGGCGGCGAGCCGGAAGGTGGCGTCGATCCGCAGACCGTCGTCGAGCCCCGGCATGTCCAGGGCGGCGCGCAGGTGCTGGACCGTGGTGGGCGGGGAGCTGAGCAGCGTCGCGCAGCCCAGCTCGTACAGCAGGACGGCCCGGTCCTTGGGTCGCGGCGGTTCCTCCAGCGCCCGCTCCAGGCAGCGGCGGGCCGCTTCGGGCGCGCCGACGGCGAGGTGCTGGCCGGCGGCTTCCCGCAGCTGGGCGACCAACTCCTGGTCGTCGTCCGGGTGGACCTCCAGCAGGTGCCGGGAGGCCGCGGCGGCGCCGAGGCCGGCCCGGGTGATCGCCCAGGCGGCACGCCCGTGCATGGCGGTGCGGGTGGCCGGAGGGATCGAGCGGTAGACGGCGGAGGCGATGAGCGGGTGGACGAACTCCAGCGGATCGAAGCCGCTGACGATACGGGCGTCGCGCAGCCGGGCCGTGCAGTCGGCGGCCTCCGCCGAACTCATCCCGGCGAGGGTGGCGGCCAGTTCCTGCGAGATGTCGGTGCCCAGGACGGCCGCCGCCCACGCGAACCGGTTGGCGTTCGTGCCGAGCCGCTCCAGTCGGGCGACCAGCCCGCTGCCCCTGGCGGAGGCGCCGAGCGCCCGCAGTTCGCCCGCGGATTCCTCCACCGGCGGCAGTTCGTGGTCCTGGACCTTGGCGACCAGTTCGACCGCCTCGTACGGGTTGCCTCCGGTGACGGCCCACACCTCGCGGCAGAACGGGTCGTCGGCGTGCTCGCCCAGCGCCGCCCGGACCAGCACGGCGGTGGCGTCCGGGGTGAGGGCGCGCAGGGCGACGCGGGTCACCCTGCCCTGGCCGCCCGGCTCACGCTCGGCGGCACGGTCCGCGATGTAGTTGGCGTCGCGTTCGGCCAGTTCCTGCGGGCGGTGCGCCTGCACCACCAGGACCGGCAGTTCACCGAGGCGGGCGGTGAACGAGGCCAGCCAGGCGAGGGATTCGCCGTCCGCCCAGTGGGCGTCGTCCACGATGAGCAGCAAGGGGCGGTGGCTGAGCCGGGAGGCGAGCCGGCCGACGACGAAGTCCAGGCCGTCGCGCACGCCTTGGGGGTCGGGCTGCGGTCCGCTCGGCTCGGCCAGCCCCAGGGCCGGAGCGGTGGTCTCGTACCAGTCGCCGAACAGCGCCCGGGTCTCGTCCGGCGGGAACTGGTCGAGTGCGGGGTGCAGCAACTGCCGTACGACGTGGAACGGTACGGAGGTGACGGTCTCTCCGCCCCGGGCGGACCACACCGTGCAGCGGTCGGCGGCCATCGACTGGATCTCTTGGAGCAGTGCGGTCTTGCCGATCCCTCCCTCTCCGCTGAAGACCAGGAGCCCTCCGACGGCCTGCGCACCGCACAGGGCGTCCACCGCCTCGGCAGCGGCGGCGAGTTCCGGTTCACGTTCGTACAACGGCCGGGACGGCTTCATGCCCACCCTTCCCACAGAGGCAGTCTTCTCGACGGTCGAGCCTAGTCGTGCGCGGGTGCTCACCGACAGAGTTCGCGCGATTCCCTGCAGGTACGGGGCACAATCGAGTAGTGGACGAGATGCGCAGGGACCGTGACGCCGAAGGCCGGGCGCACAACGCGCGCCCCCGCGACGGGCTGGGGCGCCCCCTCCCGTACGGGTCGCCCGGCGTCGCACGCCAGCCGGAGGGGGTCGTGCGCACGCCTGCGGAAACACTGGCGGAGGCGCAGCGGCTGCTGGACGCGGGGATGCCGTTCCACGCCCACGAGGTCTTCGAGGACGCCTGGAAGTCCGGGCCGCAGGACGAACGGGAGCTGTGGCGGGGGCTGGCCCAGCTCGCGGTCGGGCTGACCCACTCCGCACGGGGCAACACCACCGGCGGGGCGCGGTTGCTGCGCCGGGGCGCGGGGGCGCTCGCCCCGTTCGCCGGGTCCGCACCGCACGGGATCGCGGTCGCCGGACTGTCTGAGTGGGCGCGGGAGTTGGCGGGCCGGGTGGAGTCGGGCCCGGTGGTGGACGCGGCGGCCGAGGCGCCCCGGCTGCGAAGGTGACCCGGATCGCCGCGCCGGGTCCGGTCGGATCGGAGGCGCCGGGTCCGGGAAGCGGGACCGTCCCCAGCTACTACGATCCGGCTCCATGAGCACTTCTGACCGGGACCAGCACCGGGACCAGCGCGAGAACGGATCGAGCGACGAGCGGACCGAGCCGGACGGGGACACCGACACCCTCATAGCCGAGGCCGCCCCGAAGACGCGGGAGGAGACGGGAGCGGCCGAGCGGGCGGCCGACGCGGACGGGCCCCGGGAAGAGGGCCGGGGCCGGGAGGGGAACGGGGGCGGTCCCGGTGCTCGGGACGAGCGCCACGGGCAGAAGGAGCCGGACGGACCCGCTGCCGGGGGCGGCCTGGGCGGTCCGGCCGCCGCGGAGGGTCCGGACGGACCGGCCGCCGCGGGGGGACCGGACGCCGCCGGCCCGGCCGATCACGGCGGTCCCGCTGCCGAGGGCGGGCGGGACGAGCCTGCCGCCCCGTCCGCTTCCGCCGAACCGGCCCACCCGCAGGACGAGGGCGGGCGAGCCGGGAAGAGGCTGACTCCGCGCCAGGCACGGCGGCTGCGGATCCTGCTCTCGGCCGTGGGCATGGCGGCGATGGCCGCCGTACTCGCGCTGCGCATCGCGAGCCGGTCGTCGGTGCTCGTGGTCGGCGTCTACGGACTCGCGCTCATCCTGTGCGGCGTGGTGATCGAGCTGAGCCGGAACGGCCGTACCAGGTTGGCCAGTTGGCTGTTGGGTGTCGGGCTGTCGGCCGCCGTGGGAGCGGACTGGCTGCTCCTTCCCTGAGGCGGGCGGCCCGAGGGCGATCAGGATGAGCGGGGACACTTCGTAGTGATCGTTTGATCGATCCACCCTCACTTCTGATCGATTCATTGACCCTCTTCGATCGGTCGATCATGCTTTCTCCATGACCGCCTCCGCTGCCGCCCTCTTCGGTCTCCCCCCGGAAGACCGCACGTCGAGCCCGTACACCGGTTACACCCGCGCCCACTGGGAGGCGGCCGCCGACGGGCTGCTGGACGCGGCGTGGAAGTGGGCGACACCCGGCGGCGCCCGGCTCGACCTGCCCGGGCCCCCGTCGCACTCGGGCGTCCGCTCGGACGGACTGGAGGGGTACGCGCGTACCTTCCTGGCGGCCGGTTTCCGGGTCGCGGGGGCGGGCGGCAAGGATCCGAACGGTCTTCTGGAGCGGTACGCGGCCGGACTCGACGCCGGTACGCGGACGCCGGGACGGGACGACGCGGAGTCCTGGCCGCTGATCCTGGACCACCACGTGCAGGGGCAGCCCATGGTGGAGTCCGCGTCGGTGGCGCTCGGCCTCCGGCTCACCCGGCCCTGGCTCTGGGACCGGCTGGCGTCCGACGTACGGGACCGGGTGGAGCACTGGCTGCGCGGTGCGCTGCGGCACGTTCCCGCGGGCAACAACTGGTACCTCTTCCCGTACACCGTCGCCGGGTTCCTGGAGTCGGTGGGGCGGGGCGACGCCGAGACGGCACGGGCCCGGGAACGGGCGCTGGAGCTGCTGGAGCACTGGTACCGGGGCGACGGCTGGTACGCCGACGGGGACGGGCGTTCCTTCGACCACTACAACGGGTGGGCGCTGCACCTGTATCCGCTGCTCGACGCCCACCTGGCGGGCGACGAAGGCGCATCGGCGCGCCACGGGGCCCGGTTGCGCGAGCACCTGGAGAGCTATGCGCTGATGTTCGGCGGCGACGGCTCCCCGCTGTACTTCGGGCGCTCGCTGGCCTACCGCTTCGCCGCGAGCGCGGCCGTCGGCCTGGGGGCGGTGACCGGGCACACTCCCCTCGCGCCCGGCGCATCGCGCAGGGTGGCGAGCGGGTCGTTGCGGTACTTCCTGGAGCGCGGAGCGGCCGGGGACGACGGGTTGCTGAGCCTCGGTTGGCACGGGCCGCACTCCGCGACGCTGCAGACCTACTCCGGCCCCGCCTCCCCCTACTGGGCGTCGAAGGCGTTCGTGGCCCTGCTGGTTCCCGCCGAGCACCCGCTGTGGACGGCGCCCGAGGAGGCCGCCCCGAGCGAGGGCCCCGACCGGGTGGTGTCCGTACCGGCGGCGGGCTTCCTGGTGCAGTCGACCCGCGCGGACGGCGTGGTGCGCCTGCACAACCACGGCAGCGACCATGTCCGCCCGGACGAGGGCGAGTCGGCGGCCGACGAGGACCCGCACTACGCGAGGCTGGCGTACTCCACGGTGACCGGCCCGACCTCGACGGACAACACGGCGGACAACCATCTGTCGGTGACGGTGGGCGGTGCGCGCAGCGCACGCCGGCGCATCCACCCCCTCGGGTCCGGGCACGGCGACGGCTGGGGCTGGGCGGCCTCCTGGCACCTGCCGGTGTTCCCGGCGGCCCCCTCCACCGTTCCCGGCCTGCGGGTGGAGAGCGTGACCGTGGTGCGGGGCCGCCACGAACTGCGGGTGCACCGGGTGCTGGGCGCGCCGGACGGGGCGCGGGCCGAGCTGACGGGCTGGGCGGTGGACCCGGGCGGCTCGGTGCGTTCGGAGCTGTGGGGGCTGCACGGCTGGAACGCTCCCGAGGAGGTACGGGCCCCGCGGGGAACGGCGTTCGCCCGGTGGGCGACCGTGCCCCGGCTGGCCGCGGAGGTGAGCGGCACGGTGGTTCTGGCGGCTCTGGCCTCCCTCACCGCGGATCCGGAGGCCGGTTCGGACGCCGGTGCGTCCGCGGGGGCGGTGGACCGGGTGGAGGCGGCGGGCGACACGGTCACCGTGCGCTGGGCGGTGGACGGGGCGCGGACGCGCGTCGTCTTCGGCCGCGGCGCGGTGACGGTCGATCACGGCCAGTCCTTGTAGGCGGGGTTCCCCCTCGCGGCCCGGCGCACTCCGACGAGGGGCCCCGGCCGCCTCACCGGGCTACGCGTCCGTTCCGATCGCCGCCGTCGGCGCCCGGGGGCGTGAACGCCCTCCCCCGCTCCGGTTCGGAGAAGGGGCCCCGGTCAGCGGGCGCCGGGGACGTCCCGCCCCTGCGGCCGTCCGCGCTGCGGGTCGAAGAGGTGGGCCGCCGCCCCGGACACCACCAGACCGGCGGCGATCAGGAGCCCGTCGGCCGCGCCGATGCCGGCGCCCAGCGCGGCGAGGCCGACGAGGAGCCACAGCCAGGCGTTGCGTCGGCGGTACTCGCGCGGTGGGCGCGGAACCCCGCCGGACATCGCCTCGGCGAAGCCGGGGTCGTCGTGACGCAGCTGTTCCTCCAGCTCGCGCAGCCGCTCGTCGTACGTGGGCATGGCGTGTCTCCCTCCCCGGCCGGGCGCCCTCCCGGCCTCGGCGACTCCTGGCCCGCACCCGGCACGGGGCAGGGCCCTGGGGCCCATCGTCGTCGGGGAGGAGCCCCGGCGCCATCAGGGGCAGCACCCATATCCGGGGGTGCGCACCCTGCAGACGAGGGGGCGCGAGGCTCGCCGAGGAAGCGCCGGAGCGGAACCGGGCGGCGAGGGACGTCCGACGCACGGCCACCGGTCCGGGCGGCGCCGGCAGGGCGGCCGGCCCCGCCGTCCGGGACGGCCCCGGCCCGGACGGCGGGGACGTCCCGGACCCGGCGGCCCGACGGGGCGGAAGGGCCGAGCCCTCCTGCACGGACGGCGGCCTCGGCCTTCCCTTCGGTCGCCCGGCGCGGCGGTGATGGGGGAGGCTGTCAGCGGGCCCGTACACCCCGACCCTCCGAAGGAGCCGTTCGACCTTGTCCCTGTTCTGGCGGATCTTCCTGCTCAACGCCGCCGTGCTGGTCGCGGCCGGCGCCCTGCTGCTGCTCGGGCCGGTCACCGTCTCCGCCCCGGTCCTGCTGACCGAGGCCATGATCCTGACCGGCGGCATCGCCTTCATGCTCGCGGCCAACGCGGCGCTGCTCCGCCTCGGCCTCTCCCCCCTCCAGCGGGTCGCACGCACGATGACGACCACCGATCTGCTGCGGCCGAGCCCGCGCCCCGAGGTGGCGGGGCACGGGGAAATCGCCGCGCTGATCGAGACGTTCAACACGATGCTGGACCGGCTGGAGGCCGAACGGGCCGCCAGCAGCGCCCGTGCGCTCTCCGCGCAGGAGGCCGAGCGCCGCCGGGTCGCACGGGAGCTGCACGACGAGGTCGGGCAGACGTTGACCGCGGTCCTGCTGGAGCTCAAGCGGGTCGCCGGCCACGCCCCGGAGCCGCTGGGCGAGGAGTTGCGGCAGGTCCAGGAGATCACCCGCGGGTCGCTCGACGAGATTCGCCGGATCGCCCGGCGGCTGCGGCCCGGGGTGTTGGAGGAACTGGGTCTGGTGAGCGCGCTGACGGCGCTGGCCACCGAGACGCCGGCGCCGGACGGGCTGACGATCCGCCGGCAGTTGGAGAAGGACCTGCCGGAGCTGGGCGAGGAGGCCGAGCTCGTCGTCTACCGGATCGCGCAGGAAGCTCTCACCAACACGGTCCGGCACGCCCGCGCCACCCGGCTCGACCTCTCGCTGCGGCACACCCCCGGCGGGGTGGAACTGCGCATCCGCGACGACGGCCGCGGCTTCGGCGATGTCCCGGAGGGGGCCGGCCTGCGCGGTATGCGCGAGCGCGCCCTGCTGGTCGGAGCCGAGCTCTTCCTCGGCCCCGGCCCGCGGGGCGGTACCGAAGTCCGGCTCCATGTGCCCGTACCGAACGGAAGCAAGTGATCATGCCCACCTCACCGTCCATCGCCACGCCGTCCGGAGGAGCAGCCGCTGTGACCCGCATCCTGTTGGCGGACGACCACGCCCTCGTACGGCGGGGTGTCCGGCTGATCCTCGACGGCGAACCGGACCTGACGGTCGTCGCCGAGGCCGGCGACGGCGCCGAGGCCGTCGAGATGGCCCGCGCCGTACAGCCCGACCTGGCCGTCCTGGACATCGCGATGCCCCGGCTGACCGGCCTCCAGGCCGCGCGTGAACTCTCCCGGACCATGCCGGGCCTGCGCATCCTGATGCTCACCATGTACGACAACGAGCAGTATTTCTTCGAGGCGTTGAAGGCGGGCGCGTCCGGTTACGTCCTCAAGTCGGTCGCGGACCGGGACCTGGTGGAGGCGTGCCGGGCGGCGATGCGCGACGAACCGTTCCTCTACCCTGGGGCGGTGACCGCGCTCATCCGCGACTTCCTGGAGCGGGCCAAGGCCGGGGGGAACCTGCCGGCGCGGGCCGTCACGGAGCGCGAGGAGGAGATCCTCAAACTGGTCGCGGAGGGCCATTCCTCCAAGGAGATCGCCGATCTGCTGGTCATCAGCGTCAAGACCGTGGAGCGGCACCGCGCCAACCTGCTCCAGAAGCTCGGTCTGCGCGATCGTCTGGAGCTGACCCGTTACGCGATCCGGGCCGGTCTGGTCGAGCCCTGACCGGCCGCGGGGGCGAGGGGGACGCGCCGGGGCCCGTGGGCCCCGCCAGGCGCACGGACGATCACCCCGGTCGTTTCATGTGATTCTCAGCTGATCCGCATAGGGTGCCCCCGTGACCCAGATGACCCCGCCCGGCTGGCACCCAGACCCCGGGCACTCAGGCAAAGGCCCCGCCCAGGAACGCTGGTGGGACGGCGGGCAGTGGACCGGCCATGTCCGCGCGGCGCCCGGGGCCGTACGCCGTCGCGGGCTGCGTATCGGCGTCGGCGTGGTGACCGGCGCGGTGGTGCTCGCCGCCATCGGGGGCGGCGTGTACCTGCTGGGCGAGGGCGACGGCGGCCGGCCGGGAACCGCGGCCTCCTCGCCGTCCGGCGCCCCCGAACTCCCCGGCGCCCCGGACGGTGGCGGGAAGGACGGCGGAAGGGGCGGTGACGAGGGCGGCGGCCAGGACGGCGACGGCCAGGAGCGCGGCGCTCGACCGCCGACCGAGCCGGGCTTCGCCACGGACGTGGCCGCCGGGATCAGCCTTCCGGTGCCCAAGGGGTGGAAGGGGACGTCCGGAATGGTCGGCGCCGGGCTGACGACGGGCGAGCACCCGTGCCCCGGAGACACCGCCGAGACCTGTGTCCGCGGTGGGGTGTTCTCGGCTCCGGCGGCGGCCGTGAGGCTCTCGGCCGAGAATCCGGAGGAGGCGGCGAGGAAGGACATCGCCGTGAACGCCAAGGAGTCCTACGGCGGCAAGAGCTACGGGAAGATCACCTCGCACGAGGTCCTGAAGTCCGAGACCGTCACGGTGGCGGACGGCAAGGGCTATGTCGTGCGCTGGAAGGTGGTGACGGAGAAGGGCGACGACGGCTACGTGGAATCGCTGGTGTTCCCCTCCCCCACGTCCAAGGACATGCTCGTCGTGGTCCGGTCCGGGTTCGACATCAACGAGGACGCCCCGAAGCTGTCCGTTCTGGACGAGATCACCGGCGGGATCAAGGCCGCGTCCGGGGGTGCGGGAGACGCCGGCGGAGCGGCCTGACCCCACGTCGGCCCACCCGCCGCCGCGCCCCGCGCAGCACCGGACGGCGGGTGGGGACCGTACCGGCTCCGCACCCGCCGTCTCCTGGAGCCGCCGGCCCCTCCCTCAGTCGGCGGGCGCCGGAATCGCCGAGCCCGGCCTCCCCCGCTCCCCGCTCCGCCACGGTCGGCGAACCGGTGCGGGAGGGCGGGACCGCCCGCGACCGTGACGGATGCGGGGCGCCGGCGCTTCCCCTCGGTCAGGGCAACGAGCGCGTCAGCCAAGCCACTTCGCCGTTCTCCTCCGTGGAGAGGCGGTCCCGTGCGAACCCGAGCTTCTCCAGCACGCGGAGCGACGGCGTGTTCCAGGTGCCGACGGTCGACCAGAGCCGCTTCCGCCCGGTCGCCGCGGCGGCCCTGACCACCGCACCGGCCGCCTCGGTGGCATAACCGCGCCCGTGCACGCGCCGGAACAGCTCGTAGGCGATCTCGGGTTCCTCCAGGGTGGCGCGGCCGACGATCAGTCCGCAGTAGCCGATGAAGTCGCCCTCCTCGCGGCGCTGGACGGGCAGGAGGGCGATCCCCGTGCGCTCCGTCTCGGCGAGGAATCCCGCGATGGACCTCCGGATGCGCTCGACCGGGGGCGTTCCCTCGCCGCGCTCGGAGAGGAGGGCGCAGAACTCGGGGGCGTCGGACTCGGCCCACGGCCGGAGCGTCAGACGTTCGGTCTCCAGCGGGAACGGCAGGGGCTCGTACGTGGTGGACATGCCGGCACTCTGCCCCACGCTGCCCGCGCTCCGTCCCGCGGGGCCCGTTCGCCCGGAGGCAGCGGCGGCGAGCCGTTCCTCAGAAGGCCCACGAGGAGCCCGGCCGCGCCGCGAACGGCGAGTGGGCCCGCGCGGTCTTCCCGTACGCCCGGGCGGCGCGAGGCCGTCCGCCGTCGCCCCGCCGGTTCGAGGAGCCGGTTCCCCCGGATCGAGGAGCCGGTCCCGACCGCGGAGGACCGGCCGCGCGCCGCACGGACATCACCGTGCGGAGGGCGGCTTCTCGGCCTCGACCGGTGCGGCCGGTCCGGCGGCCCGTTCGACCTTCGCGCGGTGGGCCGCGCGGGACTGCTCGTCGATCGGCTTCTCGTGTTCGGCACGCGCCCCGGTCCGGCCGTCGAGGCTTTCGCGCAGGATGTCGGCGTGGCCGGCATGCCGGTTGGTCTCGCCGAGGACGTGGACCATGACGGCGAACAGGTTGGTAACGGAGTACGGCTCCGGCCACCACGGCACGCGTCCGGGAGCGTCGAGGGGAAGCTCGTCGATCGTCGCGTCGGAGTGCTCCCATGCGCGCCGGTAGAAAGCGATGATCTGGTGGCGGGTCTCGTCCGCGGTCGCCCACAGATCGCTGCCGTCGGACTCCTGCCACCGGGGCAGCGGTTCCGGGGAAGGGCGGTCGAAGACCTCGCCGAAGTATCTGGCCTCGACGGTGGCCACGTGCTTGACCAGGCCGAGGAGGTTGGTCCCGGTCACCGTCAAGGGTCGGCGGGCGTCGTATGCGGAGAGGCCGTCCAGTTTCCAGAGCAGCGCCTCGCGGTCCCGCCGCAGTCTCCCGTGCAGGTTGTCCTTCGCGAATTCATCGATCATGCGGCAGGAGCCTGCCACGGGCTGTTCGGGGCCTCAAGATCTCGCATGCGGCCCGCAGAGCCGGGCCCCCGGCGGTCACCGCGCTCACCGCCGAGCCCCATCATCATGACTCGTTGACCCGTTGCCCCGGTCAAGGCCGCCGGACCCCCCACGGGTCCCCGACCGGTCCCCAAAAATGATCAAGGGCCGGTTTCGGATTGCTCCGAAACCGGCCCTGATCTGCGACTGTCTCCAGTCGGGACGACAGGATTTGAACCTGCGACCCCTTGACCCCCAGTCAAGTGCGCTACCAAGCTGCGCCACGTCCCGATGCCCGCCTGACCTGGGGTTTCCCCCTGGCTGAACGCGCATGAGAACAATACCGCACTCCAGCGGGTGATCACCAACAGCTTCTCCGCTTGACCTCAACCTTGGTTGATGTTGAACGCTCGGCACCATGACGAACACCACCGCCGCACCGGCCCACGACCGCCGCGCCACATCCGCCCCGGCCTCCGGCTTCCGGGACCTGCCCCGGCTGATCGCCCTCATGAACGGGGACGAGAAGCACGCCCCCGCCGCCCATTCCACGCTCGACGCCCTCTGGGTCCTCTACCACCGGGTGCTCCGGGTCACACCGGCGACGGTCGACGACCCCGGGCGGGACCGCTTCCTGCTCTCCAAGGGGCACGGGCCGATGGCCTACTACGCCGTTCTGGCCGCCCACGGCTTCTTCGACGAGGAACTGCTTCCCGGCTTCGGCTCGTACGTATCGCCGCTCGGCCACCACCCGGACCGGCTGCTCGTACCGGGAGCGGAGATCGGCAGCGGCTCCCTGGGGCACGGGCTGCCGATCGCCGTCGGCACCGTGCTGGGGCTGCGCGCCCAGGGCCTCACCGACCCCCGGGTGTGGGTCCTGATCGGCGATGCCGAGCTGGACGAGGGCAGCAACCACGAAGCCATCGCCCACGCCGGCCCGGCCGGGCTCGATCAGCTGCACACGCTGGTGATCGACAACGCGTCCGCCACCCACGGCTGGCCCGGCGGGATCGCCTCCCGCTTCACCGCCGCCGGATGGGCCGCGGAAACCGTGGACGGCCGCGACCACGAGGCCCTGCACGCGGCGTTCACCGCGCCCCACCCGGGCAGGCCCCTGGCCGTCGTCGCCCGCGTCGAACCCAAGAGCTGACCGCGCCCGCCTCCTTCACCCCTCACCCCCACCGCACCACCGCACCACCGCCGATCCGTATGTCACACGCCCCGGGAGGGCCCATGGACACCATGCGTGACCGATTCATCAGCACCGCCTCGCGGCTCCTGGACGAGGAGCCCCGGCTGGCCGTCGTGCTCGCCGACATCAGCGCCGACGGCTTCGCCCCGGCCCGGCGCGCCCACCCCGATCGCGTGATCAACGTCGGCATCCGGGAGCAGCTGCTCGTCGGGGCCGGCGCGGGCATGGCGCTGGCGGGCATGCGACCGCTCGTGCACACCTTCGCCAGCTTCCTGGTCGAGCGCCCCTTCGAGCAGGTCAAGCTCGACTTCGGGCACCAGGGCGTCGGCGGTGTCCTGGTCAGTGCGGGCGGCTCGTACGACTGGCCGGCCGGGGGTTTCACGCACATGGCGCCCGGCGACGTGGCCCTCCTGGACACGCTCGACGGCTGGACCGTGCACGTGCCGGGCCACCCGGACGAGGCCGAGGCCCTGCTGCGGGACGCGGTCGCCGGAGACGACCGGGTCTACGTACGCCTCTCGCTCCAGGCGAACCGCCGGGCACGCCCGGTGAGCGGCGCGGACGGGTTCGCCGTGGTGCGCGAGGGACGGCAGGGAACCGTGATCGCGGTCGGCCCCCTGCTCGACAACGTCCTCGCGGCCACCGAGGGGCTGGACGTGACGGTGCTGTACGCGACGACCGTGCGGCCGTTCGACGCGGCGGGGGTACGCCGGGCGGTCGGCGCGACGACGGCGGCGGACGTGGTGATCGTGGAACCGTACCTGGCGGGCACCTCCGCCGCGGCCGCGGGCGAAGCGCTCGTGGACCTGCCCCACCGGGTGCTCGGACTGGGGGTGGGCCGCGCCGAGCTGCGCCGGTACGGCGGCATGGACGAGCACCTGCGGGCGCACGGCCTGGACCCGGCGGGCCTGCGGGAGCGGATCACCGGGTTCCTGCGCCCCTGAACGGCGAGTCTCCCCGGGGCGGGCGGTGTCAAGGGCGTCAGGGGGAGCAGTGGCCCTCCCGGTCGTCGATCTGGCGGACGAGTTCGTGGGCGAGCGATTTGATGGTGTCGAGTCCGGCCCGCCCCCAGGGACGCGGCACGGTGTCGACGGCGCAGACGGTGCCCAGCGCGATGCCGGTGCGGTCGATCAGCGGAGCCCCGAGGTAGGAGCGGATGCCTATGTCGTCCACCACGGGGTTTCCCGCGAACCGCGGATAGTCGCAGACGTCGTCCAGCACGAGGGCCTTGCGCCGGACGAGGACGTGCGGGCAGTAGCCGTGGTCGCGGGCCATGTACCGGCTGCCGCGGTCGCTGCCCGCCGCGGCCGAACCGAGCTCCTGTCCGCGGTGGCCGCCGGCCGGGGTGTGCAGTCCGGCGAAGAACTGCCGGTTCTCGTCGATGAAGTTGACCATCGAGAAGGGGGTGGCGGTGACTTCGGCCACCTTGTCGGCGAAGGCGTCGAAGTCGTCGTAGGAGGCGTCGGGGCGTTCGCCGAGGTCCAGCGTGCGCAGCCGCTCGGCGCGGGCCGGGCCGTGCCGGTCGGTGGGCGTCAGGAGCATCCTGCCGGGGGCGAAGGATGTCACGGATGGGCTCCGAAGGTCTGGAGTGGGGCGGGGGCGGAGGTGGCGTTGATGAGGTGCTGGACCAGGGTGACGAGGGCGCCCGTGCCGGAACTGGCGATCCGGGCGTCGCACAGGACGACGGGCACCTCCGGCCCGAGGTCGAGCGCGGCGCGGACCTCGTCGGGCTCGTAGCGGTAGGCGCCGTCGAACTCGTTGACGGCGACGATGAATCCGATGCCGCGCCGCTCGAAGAAGTCCACGGCGGCGAAGCATTCGGCGAGGCGCCGGGTGTCGGCGAGCACCACCGCACCGAGCGCGCCCTGGGAGAGTTCGTCCCACATGAACCAGAAGCGTTCCTGGCCGGGGGTGCCGAACAGGTAGAGGACGTGCTCTTCGGACAGGGTGATGCGGCCGAAGTCCATGGCGACGGTGGTGGCCGTCTTGGACTCGACGCCCTCCAGACTGTCCGTCCCCACACTGCTCTGGGTCAGCAACTCCTCGGTGGACAGCGGGGCGATCTCGCTGACCGCGCCCACGAACGTCGTCTTGCCGACGCCGAACCCTCCGGCGACCAGCACCTTCAGGGCCACGGGAAAGAAGCCGGGGGCTCCGGTGCGGTCAGAGCTGTCGTCGTAAACCATCGAGCACTGCCTCCAGCAGAGATCGGTCGGTGGGCATGTCGTGGAAGGCGGGGGCGTGTGCGGTGACCGCGCCGCAGGCGACCAGGTCGGAGAGGATGACCTTGGCGACGACCGCGGGCAGCCGGAGGTGGGCGGCGATCTCCGCGACGGACATCGGCCCTTCGCACAGACCGAGGGCGATGGTGTGTTCCGGGCCGAGCGGGACGTCCGGCTCGATGCCCGTGGCCATGATCAGGGACAGCAGATCGAACGCAGTGGACGGCCGGGTACGGCCGTTGCTGATCGTGTACGGGCGGATCAGCCGGCCGGCCGCGTCGTCGAGCAGGGGCCCGTCCTGCGGGACCGGCACCCTCAGATCCCCGGGGTGAACGGCCCGGCGGGCTGCCGCAGCGGGGTCGCCAGATAGGGCCGGACGCTCTTGACCAGCATCGCCATCTCGTAGCCGAGGACGGCGGCGTCCGCTTCGCGCCCGGCGAGGACGGCGAGGCAGGTGCCCGATCCGGCGGTGGAGACGAACAGCAGCGTGGAGTCCAGTTCGACGACCACCTGCCGCACGTCCCCGTTGTCCCCGAAGCGGGCCCCGGCGCTGCGGCCCAGCGAGTACAGGCCGGCGGCCAGAGCCGCCATGTGGTCGGCGCTGTCGGGGTCCATGCCGTGGACGGATTTCACCAGCCCGTCGGCGGAGAGCAGGACCGCGCTGCGCGTGTGGGGCACGCGCTGGACCAGTCCGCTCAGCAGCCAGTCCAGGTCCGAGACCTGCCCGGACCGCATGTCGCTCGTCATGGTGTCTGCTCCTTGGAGGTGGTGTCTTTCCGGGGTTCCGGGACGGCCCCGTCCGGCAGGTACGGGGGGACGGGGTGCGGATACGCGTCGGGCGGGTAGCCGGCCGGTACGGGCAGATCGGCCGTGGAGAGCGCCTGATCCGGCCGGGGGCCCCTGGCGGGGTTGGGCCGCTCGTGCGGGGCGGTGGCGCCGCGTACGGGGAGGGGCGAGAGGGATTCCAGGGGGGCGTCGAGCGCGGTCCGCCCGGTGGCTCCCGCGATACCGGAACCCCCGTGCTCCCCGCGCTCCCCGTGCAGGCTCTCCTCTTGGGCGGTCCGGGCCTCGGCGAGGTCGATGCCGCGCCGGAAGGCGGCCATGAGCCCCGGGTCGTGCAGGGCGTGCTCGTCCTCGACGCGCGGAACGGGCGCTTCCCTCAACTGCGGTACGAGGTGTTCCTGATGCGACCGCTTGGGCAGCTCGGGGCGGGCGGGGGGCGTGGCCCGGCGGTCGTCGCGCTCATGGTCCTCCGCCGGCGCGGGTCCGCCGGCGCCCCCGGCCGGGGCGGCGGCCGGTGCGGGCCGGTCGACGCGTTCGGCGCGCAGCGGGAGGGGCGGGGCCTGTCCCGTCGGCGGTTGCGGACGGTCGTTCTGCCCGGGGGCGGGCGGATGGGCGCTGCCCGGGGAGGTACGGGCCGGGGGCTCGGCCCGCGGCGGCCCGCTCTGCTGCGGGACGGCGGGGGGCCCTGCCTCGACGGGCGGACGGTGCACGGCCCCGGTGGGCGGCACGGGCGCGGCGTCGGGCAACGGCCGGGCGTCGGGATCGTCCCCGAGCAGTGCCTGCGGGAGGACCAGCACCGCCTGCGTACCGCCGTAGATGTTGCTCTGGAGGCGGACCGCGATGCCGTGGCGGCGGGCCAGCGCCGAGACGACGAACAGGCCGATCCGGCCGTCCTGGAGCAGGTGGGCGACGTTGACCTGGTCGGGGTCGGAGAGCAGGGCGTTCATCCGCTTCTGCTCGTGCTCCGGCATGCCGAGGCCGCGGTCCTCCACTTCCAGGGCGAGCCCGGCGGTGACGTGCTGGACGCGCAGGAGGACCTGGGTGTGAGGGGCGGAGAACACCGTGGCGTTCTCGACCAGTTCGGCCAGCAGGTGGATCACGTCGGCGACGGCGTGGCCCCGCAGGGTGCCCTCCATCGGCGGGACGAGTTTGACCCGGGGGTACTGCTCGACCTCGGCGATGGCCGAGCGGAGCACCTCGGTCATGGTGACCGGGTTGCTCCACTGCCGGCGGGACACGGCGCCGCCGAGCACGGCGAGGTTCTCCGCGTGGCGGCGGATCCGGGTGGCGAGGTGGTCGACGTGGAAGAGGCCCTTGAGGAGATCGGGGTCCTCGACCTCGTGTTCGAGCTCGTCGAGGATCTGGATCTCGCGGTGGACGAGGGATTGCAGCCGACGCGCGAGGTTGACGAAGACCTCGACCTTCTGTTCGTTGCCGGCCCGGCTGAACATCTGGGACGCCTGGACGACGGCGGCGACGGCCGCCTCCTGGCCCCGGGCCATCTCCTGTCCGAGCAGGTCGAACGCGTCGCCGTCGGCCGTCCGGGGCTGCCGGGTCGGGCGCGGGGCGACGCTCTCGCCGTCGCGCAGCCGCTCCACCACCCGCCGCAGTTCCGCCTGGCCCTGGGCGCCGGCCCTCCGGAGGGCGAGCGTCCGCTCCAGCACCTGTCCCGCCACCCGGTTGGCGCCGACGCAGGCGGCGGCGATCGCGGCGACGGCGAGGGCGCCCGATCCGGCGAGCGCCGCCCACAGGCCGGGCGAGGGGGCGACGGCTCCGGCGCGCGCGGTGAAGAGAACGGCCGCGGCCCCGCTGAGCACCGCGGCGACGGTCGGGAGCAGCGCGGTCCGCAGCAGTTGGGGGCGCAGGCGGAGGCCGGGGGGCGGTCCTGCGGCACGGGGGCCGCTCGGGGCCGATGGGGCGCGCGGTCCGGGGCGGCCGTGCCGCCCGCCGTCGCGGCGGTCCGGTCGCGCGTCGGGTGCGCGAAGTTGAGACATCAGCGTCCTCGGTACAGGGGGCACCGGGATCCGGCGGTCGTGCCGGCGTCCGTGCGGTGGCCCCTACGGTGGTCGGTCAGGCGCGGGTCATCGGTCGGGCAGGCCCGAACGACATGAGCCCACCGCTGATCACCGGGCACACACGGTAGTCGTCAATGTCGTATGCGCGACGGGCAGTTGTCGAACTTGCCCGCCATCCGTCCCACTCTGGTATGAGCCCTCGTACGCGCGCCCGATTGCGCCGCCCCCGCCCCGCATCGCTCCCCCGGCCGCTCCCGGCCATCCGCATGCTGGACATCACGCGCCCGCGGGGCCGCCCCCTGGGGCCTCATTCCGCGCCCTACCCGCAGGTAGGGCACCGCCTGAAGGGTCCGGGAAGCGGCCGGTTACCATATGAGCGCCGCCTAGCTCGAAAGATAAACTTGTGACTGTCAACGACGACTCGTTCACCAACTGGATGCACCGCGAGGAGATCGCGGAGTCGATGATCCCGATCATCGGGAAGCTGCACCGTGAGCAGGACGTGAACGTCCTGCTGCACAGCCGCTCCCTGGTGAACAAGTCGGTGGTCAGCATCCTCAAGACCCACCGCTTCGCCCGCCAGATAGCCGGCGAGGAACTCTCGGTCACCGAGACGATGCCGTTCCTGCGGGCGCTGACGACGCTCGACCTCGGCCCGTCCCAGATCGACATCGGCATGCTGGCCGCCACCTACCGGGCCGACGGCCACGGGGTCTCCGTCGAGGAGTTCACCGCGCAGGCCGTCGCCGGGGCGACGGGCGAGAACAAGATCGAGCGCCGCGCGTCGCGCGACGTGGTGCTGTACGGCTTCGGCCGCATCGGCCGCCTCCTGGCCCGTCTGCTCATCGAGAAGGCCGGCTCGGGCAACGGACTGCGCCTGCGGGCGATCGTCGTCCGCAAGGGCAAGGGCCAGGACATCGTCAAGCGCGCCTCGCTGCTGCGGCGCGACTCGATCCACGGCCAGTTCCAGGGCACGATCACCGTCGACGAGGCGAACAGCAAGATCATCGCCAACGGCAACGAGATCCAGGTGATCTACTCGGACGACCCGACGACGGTCGACTACACGGCGTACGGCGTCAAGGACGCCATCCTGATCGACAACACCGGCCGGTGGCGCGACCGCGAGGGGCTGTCCAAGCACCTCCGGCCGGGCATCGCCAAGGTCGTGCTCACCGCGCCGGGCAAGGGCGACGTCCCCAACATCGTCCACGGCGTCAACCACGACACGATCAAGCCGGACGACCAGATCCTGTCCTGCGCGTCCTGCACGACCAACGCGATCGTCCCGCCGCTGAAGGCGATGGCGGACGAGTACGGCGTTCTGCGCGGACACGTGGAGACCGTCCACTCGTACACCAACGACCAGAACCTGCTGGACAATTACCACGACTCCGACCGTCGTGGCCGTTCGGCGGCGCTCAACATGGTCATCACCGAGACCGGCGCCGCCTCCGCCGTGGCGAAGGCGCTGCCCGACCTCAAGGCCCCGATCACCGGCAGCTCGATCCGCGTGCCGGTGCCGGACGTCTCGATCGCCATCCTCAGCCTGCGGCTAGAGCGCGAGACCACCCGCGAGGAGGTCCTCGACTACCTGCGCAACGTGTCGCTGGCCTCGCCGCTCAAGCGCCAGATCGACTTCATCAGCGCGCCCGACGCGGTCTCCAGCGACTTCATCGGCTCGCGCCACGCCTCGATCGTCGACGCGGGCGCCACCAAGGTCGACGGCGACAACGCGATCCTCTACCTCTGGTACGACAACGAGTTCGGCTACTCGTGCCAGGTCATCCGGGTCGTCCAGCACGTCTCCGGCGTGGAGTACCCGACCTACCCGGCCCCGGCGGTCTGACCGCCGGTACGCCCTTCCGCGACGGCGCGCGGCGCCCGGCAGACCTCCTGCCGGGCGCCGCGCGCCGTCGTGACGTACGGGTTCGTCACCCCCGGCTCAGACCTGGCCGAGGTCCGAGGCGACCCACCGCTCGGGGCGCAGGGCGATCACCACCTGTTCGCCGTGGTTCTCCCAGGCGAAGTCCACGTAACCGGCAACCTTCTCGGCCGGGAGGTAGCGGGCCGACATCTGCTCCAGGTCGGCGCGGGTGGCGGGCCTGGTGTCGACGACGGGCCCCTCGACGGAGACGTACCGGATGGTCGGCTCCAGCCGGTCGACCAGCAGCGTGAACCGGCCCGCCGCGGAGATCAGTTCGGCCTTGCGCGAGGTGCGCCCGGTGAGGATGCGGGCGTCGCCGCCCGGTTCGTAGGCGTACCAGATCGGCACGCTCAGCGGGGCCCGGCCCTCCTCCCCCGACGCCACGGACAGGGCGGCGACACGGGGTTCGGCGAGGAACTGTTCGCGTTCTTCACGGGTGAGTGCCACGGCGCGCTCCTTCGTACGGGGATTCGGGGGCCTGCCCAGTCTGCCCGCCTTCGCCGGGCGCGACCGTCAGCAGGTGGTCGGCGTGTCCCGAGTGGGGCGGGGAGCCTCGCCGGAACGTCGCACGGCGGCCGCCCCGCGCAGCGCGACGCCGCACCAGGCGGCCACCAGCAGCAGCCCGGCGGCGGCCAGACCGGCGAGTTCCAGGGGCTCCGGCCGCCAGCCGAGTGACAGACGCGTACCGATCATGGCGACGCCGATGGCGGCCGACTCCGGTTCGTACACCGGCACCCTGGCGGCCACGAACCGCAGGACACCGCCGAGCGCCAGGCCGATCACCGTCCACGCGAGCAGGTAGGGCGGGAGGGCGCCCGGAGCCGCGGGCGGCAGACCGAACTCCTCCGGCCCGATCCGGAACAGCGCGCCTGCCCAGCCGAGCGCCACTCCGGCCGCGGTGACGGCCACGACCCACAGCGCGTGGCGCCGGAACGGACCGGGCCGCACCTCCACGTCATCGTCATCGTCATCGTCGTCGAAGCCGACAGGGCTCTCAGGCAGATCCGTCATGTCCGGGAAGACGCACGCCGAGCGGTGATCGTTGCGTCCCCGGCGGTCCCGGGGCCGCTCCACGCGTCGTGGGCCGAGGGCCGGCGCCGGAACGTTCGGCGGCGGCCCTCCGCCGCGGGGCGGGCACCGGACACCCGGTGGTCAGCGCTCTCCGGCAAGGTCGAGGTCGCCCCTGGCCGCCGGTGCGGGGCCGGCCTGGTCGGCGGGGAGAGGCCACGGCCGGGCGAGGGCGGGCGACAGCGGCCGCCACCACGGCTCCACGGGGAGTATCCCGGCCGGCTCGAACGGTTCGCCCGGCCGGGGGAACGCCAGCGGCTGGTCCGCCTCGTCGCCCACGTCCTTCGTCCACTCGGCGGGCTCCGCCCACGCGTGCGGGGCCAGGTTGAACGTGCCCCAGTGGATCGGCAGCAGTACCCCGTGCGGGGTGCCGCCCTGGAGGTCCAGGTGGGCGCGCATGCCTTCGGCGGGGGTCATGTGGATGTCCGGCCAGTACTCCGAGTACGCCCCGATCTGGATCATGGTGGCGTCGAAGGGGCCGTGCTCGGCGCCGATGTCCCGGAAGCCGGGGAAGTAGCCGGTGTCCCCGCTGTGGTAGATCCGGTGCTCCGGGCCCGCGACGGCCCAGGACGCCCACAGGGCGTGCTGCTGGTTGCGCAGTCCACGGCCGCAGAAGTGGCGCGCGGGGGTGGCGGTGAGCCGGATCCCGCCCACGGTCGTGGTCTCGTTCCAGTCGAGCTCGCGCATCCGGTCGGCGGGGACGCCCCAGCGCTCCAGGTGGGCCCCGACCCCGAGCGGCACGGCGAAGACCGTGTCGGTCGCGGCCAGGGCACGGATCGTCGGCAGGTCGAGGTGGTCGTAGTGGTCGTGGGAGATCACCACCACGTCGACGGGTCCGAGCGCGGTCAGCGGCAGCGGCGTCGGGTGCAGGCGCTTGGGCCCGGCGAACGGGAAGGGGGAGCAGCGCTCACCCCAGACCGGGTCGAACAGGACGCGGCTGCCGTCGATCTCCGCCAGCACGCTGGAATGGCCCATCCAGGTCAGCCGGAGCCCCGAGACGGGGGGCGCGGCCAGATCCGCGAGGGTCGTGGGATGGACGGGCACGGCGCCGTTCGGCGTTCTGCGGGCCCGCTGCTCCCTCTGGAAATAGATCTTGGCGAATTCGACGGTGGACCCGGAGGGACGGGTACGGGCTCCCACCGGGTTCTGGAAGGACCCGTCGACGAAATGGGGCGAGCGGCGGATGCGCTCCATCCGCGCTCCGGCCGGGTCGGCTCCGAAGGGCTCGGTGCGCAGGGAGCGCAGCCGGGTGCGGAGCGGAAGCAAGTAGTCAGCGCCGGTCACAACATCTCCTGAGGGAGTCGGTGTCGTCTCATTATGGTCGTGCTGTACGACAGGGCGACCAGAAGGTGCTGAACGGGGCAGCGGGGTCCGCTCGGAGGTGGCGCCGCGGCGGGCGGGGCCGGGTCGCCGGTCCCGCCGATTCGTTAGGGTGGCCCGGTGGCAAGAGTCCGGTTGAACGTGGCGGAGCGCCGTGAGGAGATGCTGCGCGCGGCGGTCGGGCAGATCGAGCTCCGCGGGGTCTCGTCCGTGCGGATCGCCGATGTGGCCTCCGCGCTGGGGGTGAGCAACGCGCTCGTCCTCTACCACTTCTCGACCAAGGAGAAGCTGGTCGCGGCGGCGTTCGCGTACGCGGCCGAGGCCGACCTCGCCCATCTCCGCAAGCTGCTGGCCCGCCGCACCTCGGCCGTACGACGGCTGCGGGCGGCCGTGCGGTGGTATGCGCCGACGGGCCAGGCCAAGGGCTGGCGGCTGTGGATCGAGGGGTGGGCGGCGTCCCTGCGCGACCCCGCGCTGCGGGAGGTCGCGGGCGACCTCGACCAGCGGTGGAAGGCGGAGCTGGCCCAGGTCATGGCGGAGGGCGCCGCCGCCGACGAGTTCCGGTGCGAGGACCCGCGGTCGGCGGCCTGGCGGCTGACCGCCCTGCTGGACGGGATGGCGGTGCAGACGACCTCGTACGCGGGCCCGCTCTCCCGGGCCACGATGCTGCGGTGGACCGATGAGGCGCTCGCCCGCGAACTGGGCATCGACCTCGCGGCCCTGACCGGCTCCCCGGCATCCGGTTCCGCCGTCGCGGACGCCCCGGGCGCGGGCTGAACGGCCGGGCTGCCGGCAGGGACGGCAGCCCGAGCGCTCGCTCTCCCCCTCCCGCCCCGGCCCCCTCCGGTTCCGCGTCGTGCGCCGCCTCCGCGCCCCGCACCGTCCGCGCACCGCCGCCTCGGCGGCTCAGGTCTGGCGCAGCGGTGCGTAGGCCCTCCCCTCCAGTCCGAACGTCCAGGCGACCCCGTCCTTCGCGGTCCGGGTGGCGGGCGGCACGCGCAGCCAGTACGTGCGGTACGTGCCGTCCGGCTCGGGAGTGGAGTTGACCACCTCGACCATCACCACGTCCTCGTCGCCGTCGAGCGCGATGCGCCAGAGGACGCCCGTCTCGTCGCGGTGGACGGGCTCGGCGCCGGACTCGGTGAGGTAGCGGTCGTAGCCGTAGTACTCCAGCATCACGCGGCGCAGCTCCGCGTTCTCCTCGGCCCGGATGCGCTCGGGGGCGAGGGAGGGCAGCTCGGCCAGGAACGCGGCGGGCACGGGCATGCCGCGCCAGGCGTGCAGGGCGAAGCCGTCCCCGTACGCGAGGGCCGGTCCCTCGCCGTGGTCGAGCCGGCCCGCCTCGTCGCGGTGGAGGACGTCGGGCCGCTCGGTGATGACCACGGCGTTCTCGTAGGGCCACCACCAGCCGGCGTTGCGTGCCACCTCCGCCAGGCCCGCCAGGCGGTCGCCGCTGCCGTCGAAAGCCGCGAGCCAGGCGGCGTCGTGCTGACCGAGCACGGCGTCCAGGAGCACCAGGCGTACGGCCCCCTCCTCCTCGGGCCCGGAAGCCAGGTCGGCGACGACCCCGTTCCGTATCCGCTCGGCGAGCGCGGCCGTCGTATCCCAGAGCTGGGCGCCGGTGGCGGACCAGAGCGCCGCCCAGCCCTCCGGACCCAACGCGTCGTACATCCGGCGGCGTTCCGCGGCCCAGGGGTGGGTGCGGACCTCCTCCCGCACGGACCGTCCGGCGTCCGTCAGCTTCTCCACCGTCTCGACGGCGGCCCGGGGCGACGCCGCCCAGACGATCCGGTCCGGAGCGGGCAGTCCGGCGGTGCGGTAGGCGCGCCGCACTCCCGCCTCGGCCGCCGCCCGGTCCGCCCGGCCGGTCGCGGCCGCCACGCTCCGCCAGGTTTTCACGTCATTGCTCATCCGTCGTCCCCGCTGTTCCCCGCCGTGCTCGTCCGCACGGTGCTCGATGTGGGCTGTACGTGCTCGATGTGGCTGTGCCGGTGGGAAGGGCGCGTTCGTCCGCGCCGGCGGCGGTCAGTCCGCCACGATGCGGACCGCGCCGGGCGCGTACTCGCGCTGGCGCACGACGCGGAACCAGCCCTTGGGGAGCGGGATCACCGCGTGCTCCTCGTGCACCACCCGCCCGCCCTCGGGGAGATGGAGCAGCATCGGGCCGAACGGCCCGGCCTCCCGGATCAGTCGGCCGGGGCCCTGCACGGCGTGGGCGTGTCCGGTGACCTCGCCCAGCGCGAGCACCAACCGACCCCGTGCGTCGCGCAGTTCGCCCGGCGCCTCCCGGTAGGGCGCGGGCACCGCCGATTCGTCCAGCTCCATGATCAGTACATCGCCCTGCCGGTACACAGACGTCTCCCCTCGGTCACGGCACCCGCTGTGCCGGCCATGGGAAAAACGCTAGGGGCAGGGTCTGACAACGGACCGCCGCGACTGCCGGGACGGATCCCGGTCGCGGCACTGTCAGTGCGGCTTGATAAACCTTGCGGACATCAGCCGTCCCCAGGATCAGGAGCTCAGGGCCATGTACGGTGCGCAGCATCTGCACGAGTTCGGCGGCCTTCCGGCCGTCGACTTCCAGCACACGGCCGAGGCGGGTGCCCGCCCCGCCGCGGACGCCGCGGCCTGGCGCGTCTCCGTCAATCCGTACGACGACGACAGCCGGCCCTGGGAGGAGGAGTTCGCCGCGTTCCTGGAGGCGGTGGACCCGGCCCGGGTCCGGGCGCTGATCATCGGCCAGTGGGGCGAGGCGTACGAGGAGAAGTCCTCGGTTCCGATCGACCTGGTGATCGCGGCCGCCGGACGGCTGACCGCGCTGGAGGCGGTGTTCGTCGGTGATCTGGAGGCGGAGGAGGCCGAGATCACCTGGATCGAGCAGTCGGACGTGACGGCGCTGCTGCACGCCTTCCCCGCACTGACCGAACTCGGGGTGCGCGGCGGCACGGACCTGGTGTTCCCGCCGACCCAGCACGAACGGCTGCGGTCGCTGACCGTCCAGGCGGGCGGACTGCCCGTCGAGGTGGTGCGCGGAGTGCTGGACAGCGAACTGCCGGCGTTGGAGCGGCTGGACCTCTGGCTCGGGGTGTCCGCCTACGAGGGGAACACCGGTGTCGCCGACCTCGCGCCACTGCTCTCAGGCACGCGTTTCCCCCGGCTGAACCACCTGGGCGTGCGCAACAGCGAGATCCAGAACGAGATCGCCGCCGCCATCGCGTCGGCTCCGGTCGTCGCCCGGCTGCGGGTGCTCGACCTGTCGAACGGGACCCTGGGCGACGAGGGGGCGGCCGCTCTGCTGGAGGGCCAGCCGCTGACCCACCTGGAACTCCTCGATCTCCACCACCACTTCCTCACCCAGGCGATGGAGGAACGGGTCCGCACCGCTCTGGAACCGCACGGGGTGCGCGTCGACCTCTCCGAGAGGTGCGAGCCCTGGGGCGACCGGGGCGCCGCGGGCCGCTACACCGCCGTCTCGGAGTGAGGAGCGCACCGTCATGACGTATATCGACATCCACCATCTCGACCGCTTCCACGGTCTGCCGGTCCACACCCCGCAGCCGTCGTCCACCGCCCTGCCCGCCGCCGACTCCGTCGCCTGGCGGCTGGCGTGCGACGAGGACGAGGACTTCGCCCCGCTGTGGGAACAGTTCCTGGAGACGGTGGACACGACCCGGGTCCGGGCACTGGTCATCGGCCCCTGGTGGGAGGAGGACTACACGCCGTTCGCCCCGGTGATGGAGCTGATCGTCGCCCACGCGGACCGCTTCCCGGCCCTGCGCGGGCTGTTCCTCGCCGACGTGGTGGGTGAGGAGTGCGAGGTCTCCTGGCTGCGGATGTGCGACGTCACCCCGGCGCTCGAAGCGTTCCCGCTGCTGGAGGAGTTCGCCGTGCGCGGCTGCGGCCGGGAGGGCCTCGCGCTGCGTCCGCTGCGCCACACGGCGCTGAAGTCGCTGCGTTTCGAGTCCGGCGGGCTGCCCGGCGGGCTGGTACGGGCGGTCACCGCGAGCGAACTGCCCGCGCTGGAGCGGCTGGAGCTGTGGTTCGGCAGTTCGTGGTACGGGGGCGACGCCACGATCGAGGACATCCGGCCGATCCTGGCGGGCGGCCTGTTCCCCCGGCTGCGCCACCTGGGGTTGCAGAACAGCGAGATCCAGGACGAGATCGCCGCCGCCGTGGGATCGGCGCCCGTCGTCGCCCGGTTGGAGGTCCTGGCGCTGTCGATGGGCACGCTGAGC
Organism: Streptomyces sp. CB02366; assembly: GCF_001905905.1. Taxonomy (GTDB): domain Bacteria; phylum Actinomycetota; class Actinomycetes; order Streptomycetales; family Streptomycetaceae; genus Streptomyces. The sequence goes on along the minus strand of NZ_LIVT01000006.1, from coordinate 290,624 downwards.
GATGCGGGCGGCGAAGCCCTGCTCCACGGGCAGCCGTTGAACCACCTGGCCCTGCTCGACCTGCGCCACCACTACCTCACCGCCCCGGTGGTGGAGCGGATCAGGACGGCGTGCGCCCCGGCCGTCGTCGAGGCCGGCGAGGCCGAGGAGGAGTACGGGGATCCGGACGACGAACCGGAACGCTATGTCGCGGTCAGTGAGTAGCGCCGGGAGCGGTCCGGCGCCGCGCTTCGCGGTGGTCGGCAATCCGGACAACCGCCGGGTCGCCTTCTTCGAGGAGGCCGTGCGGGCCGCCGGTCTGCCGCCGGCCCGGGTCGTGCCCTGGCTCCAGGTGCTGAGCGAAGAGGCGGAGTTCCTTCCCGGCGAGAGCGTACGGATCGATTCACCCGGTGAGGACGCCGAGGTGGAGCGGGTGCTGCGTGGAGTCGACGACCCGACCCGGGTGGAGGGTTCCGCCCGGTGGTACGCGCGCTTCACCGCCGCGGTGGAGGCCGTGGCGGGTGCGGCCTCGGCGGCGGGCGCCGAGGTGCTGGGCTCCCCCGCCGACATCGCCGTGCTCTTCGACAAACGGCTGTGCCACGGTGTGCTCGACCGCGCGGGGGTTCCCGTGCCCGCCTCGCCGACGTCGGGCCCGGCGGCGGCCCCGGTGCGGGGCTGGTCCGACGTACGGGAGTCGCTGCGCGAGCACCGGATGCCGCGGGCGTTCGTGAAACTCACGCACGGCTCCTCCGCTTCGGGGGTGCTGGCGGTGGAGACGGCGGGGCCCGGCCGGGTCCGGGCGAGCACGTCGGTGGAGCGGGACGCGTCGGGCCGGCTGTTCAACTCGCTGCGGGTGCGGCGCTACACCTCGGAGGCAGAGGTCGGCGCGGTCGTGGACGCGCTGGCCCCGGACGGACTGCACATCGAGCGCTGGCTGCCGAAGGCGTCGCAGCGGGGGCGGGCCGCAGATCTGCGGATCGTGGTGGTCGGCGGCCGGGCGACGCACGCCGTGGTGCGCACCAGCAGGGGGCCCATGACCAATCTGCATCTCGGCGGCGCGCGCGGCGACCTCGACGAGGTCCGGGCCGCCGTGGCGGCGGCCGGCGGCTGCTGGCGTGAGGCGCTGGCGATGTGCGAACGGGCGGCGGCCTGCTTCCCGAGGACGCCCTGCGTGGGCGTCGATCTGCTGCCCACGGCCGGCTGGCGGCGCTTCGCCGTCGGCGAGGTCAACGCCTTCGGCGATCTGCTGCCCGGACTGACCGGTCTGCCGGGCAGTGGCGTCGAGGGCCTGAACACCTACGCGGCGCAGGTCGCCGCCGTACTGGACCGAGCAAGGAACCACTGTGCAGTCACCGCTTCCTGACCCCGGCCCGGGCCGTCCGTCCGAGGGTTCCGAAGGGCCCGACATGGGCGAGGTCGTGGGCAGTCACGATCTGCTGCTGGTCACGCTGGACACGTTGCGCCACGACGTCGCCGTCGAGCTGGCGGCCGCCGGGCGCATCCCCCACCTCGCCCGGCACCTGCCCGGGGGCGTCTGGGAGGAGCGGCACGCGCCGGGCAGCTTCACCTATGCCTCGCACCAGGCGATGTTCGCGGGGTTCCTGCCGACGCCCGCCGCGCCCGGTCCGCATCCGCGGCTGTTCGCGGCGCGGTTCGCGGGCAGTGAGACGACGGCGGACGGCACGTTCGTGTTCGACACGCCGGATCTGGTGTCGGGGCTGGCCGCCGAGGGCTACCGCACGGTGTGCATCGGCGGGGTCGGCTTCTTCGACCGCCGGGGGCCGCTCGGTTCCGTCCTGCCCGGGATGTTCCAGGAGAGCCACTGGGAGCCCGGGTTCGGCGTCGCCTCGCCCACCTCGTTCGAGGAGCAGGTGGCCCGGGCGGAGGAGGTCGTCGCGGCGCTCCCCCGCGAGCAGCGGTTGTTCCTCTTCGTCAACGTCTCCGCCCTGCATCAGCCGAACTGGTTCCATCTGCCCGGGGCGACCGGCGAGGGGGGTGACTCGCGCGCCACCCACGCGGCGGCCCTGGAGTACGTGGACCGGCACATCGGCCGCCTCTTCGCCGCGGCGAGCAGCCGCCGCCGGTGTTTCGCCATCGTCTGCTCCGACCACGGCACCGCCTACGGCGACGACGGCTACACCGGTCACCGGCTCGGCCACCCGGCCGTGTGGACCGTTCCGTACGCCCACTTCTTCCTCGAACCGACCGGGCCGACCGGGCCGACCGGACGGACCGGACCCGCAGAACCGGCAGAACCGGCAGAACCGACCGGACCACACGGACCGGCCGCACCCTCCGCACCACCCGCACCGCACGAGCCGGGGGCCGCCCGATGACCACGACCACCACCGCCGCCGCGTCGGCCACGGGCCCGCTCGCCGCCGTCCGGCCGTACGAGAGCTACGTCTACGCCTATCCGCACAAGACGGCCTACCGCCCGCTGGAGGACCGCCCTCGGCTGCGGACGCTGTGGGCGGCGGAGCCGAAGGACGCGCTCTCCCTCTACCTCCACATACCGTTCTGCGAGGTCCGCTGCGGCTTCTGCAACCTCTTCACCCGGATCGGCGCGCCGGAGGAGCTGACGACGCGCTATCTGGACGCGCTGGACCGCCAGGCCCTGGCGGTGCGCGAGGCGCTGGGCGACGAGGAGCCGGTGCGGTTCGCGGCGGCGGCGTTCGGCGGGGGGACGCCGACGTTCCTCACCGCCGGGGAGCTGGAGCGGCTCTGCGACACGGCCGAGCGGCGGATGGGCGCGGACCTGCGCTCGGTTCCGCTGTCGGTGGAGACCTCCCCGTCCACCGCGACGACGGACCGGCTGGCGGTGCTCGCCGACCGGGGCACGACGCGGATCAGCATCGGCGTGCAGAGCTTCGTGGACGAGGAGGCGCGGGCGGCCGTCCGGCCGCAGCGCCGCGCCGAGGTGGAAGCGGCGCTCGGCCGGATCCGCGAGGCCCGGATACCGGTGCTGAACATCGACCTCATCTACGGCATCGACGGGCAGACCGAGCGCACCTGGCTCACCTCGCTGGACGCCGCGCTGGCCTGGCGGCCGGAGGAGCTGTACCTGTATCCGCTCTACGTCCGTCCCCTCACGGGGCTGCACCGCCTGGGCGGCGCGGCGGCCGGTGCTCCGGCCGGGGACGGGGAGGAGGCCGCGTGGGACGAGCAGCGGCTGCGGCTGTACGCGGTGGGACGCGACCACCTGCTGGCACACGGCTACGAGCAGGTGTCGATGCGGATGTTCCGACGCCTCGACGCCCCCCGGGAGCAGGAGGGGCCCGAGGACTACGCCTGCCAGACCGACGGCATGATCGGCCTGGGCTGCGGGGCCCGTTCGTACACCTCGGCCCTGCACTACTCCTTCGACTACGCGGTGGACATGCGGGAGATCCGGTCGATCATCGACCGCTTCACCGCCGCGGAGGACTTCTCCCGGGCCGAGGTCGGCCGGTACGTCGACGCGGACGAGGCCCGGCGGAGGCATCTGCTGCAGTCGCTGCTCCAGGCGTCGGGGCTGCCGGTGGCGGAGTACCGGGCCCGGTTCGGTACGGAGCCGGGCGCGGACTTCCCGGCCGAGCTGGCCGGGTTCGCGGCGCGGGGGTGGCTGGACGCCTCGGCGCCGGACGGCCTGCTGCGGCTGTCCGCGTCTGGCCTCGCCCACTCCGACGCGCTGGGCCCCGCGCTGTTCTCCCCCGGTGTGCGGGCCGCGATGGCCGCCTACGAGCGGAAGTGAGCGGGCCGTGGACCTGACGATCCTCTACCGGGGTCCGCTCGCCTCGTGCGACTACGACTGCCCTTACTGCCCGTTCGCCAAGCGGCGGGACAGCCGTGCGCAGCTGACGTCGGACCGGGAGGCGCTGGAGCGGTTCACCGGCTGGGCCGCGGAGCAGACCGGCGACCGGCTGTCCGTGCTGTTCACCCCGTGGGGCGAGGGGCTGGTGCGCTCCTGGTACCGGCGGGCGCTGACCGAGCTGTCGCGGCTGCCGCACATCGGGCGGGTCGCGATCCAGACGAATCTGAGCGGCCGTACGGCGTGGCTGGCGGAGGCCGATCCGGAGCGGATCGCGCTCTGGTGCACGTACCACCCGGGGCAGACGCCGTACGAGCGGTTCCTCGGGAAGTGCCGGGAGCTGTCCGCACTCGGCGTCCGCCACAGCGTGGGGGTGGTGGGGTTCGAGGCCCATCTGGAGGAGGCGCGGCGGCTGCGGGCGGCCCTGCCCGAGGAGGTCTACCTCTGGGTGAACGCCGCCGAGGGACGCACGTACACCGACGAGGAGGCGGCCCGGTGGACGGAGCTGGATCCGCTGTTCCCCTACAGCCGTGAACCGCACCGTTCGGCGGGGCTGCCCTGCCGGACCGGCGAGTCGGTGATCTCGGTGGACGGCGAGGGCACGGTGCGGCGCTGCCACTTCGTCAAGGCGGAGCTGGGCAACCTCTACGACGGCAGCTACCGCCGGGCGCTCGGCCCGCGGGCCTGTCCGCTCACCGTGTGCGACTGCCACATCGGCTATGTGCATCTGGAGTCGCTGCCGCTGTACGACGTGTTCGCCGGCGGCGTCCTGGAGCGGATACCCGCCGGGTTCGGCGCGGGCACGGCGCGGGACGGGCCGGCCGTGCCGAACCCGTCCCGGCGTGCGCTTCCGCTGCTGGAGTCCTGACCCTAGAGCGGCAGCAGGTCGGGGCGCTTCGCCGCCACGTGGTCGCCGGAGGACTCGCCGCGCAGTCGTCGGCCGATCCAGGGGACCAGGTATTCGCGGGCCCACTGGACGTTGTCGCGCCGTGCGTCGAAGGGGCTGCGCTGGGCCTGCGGGGGCCAGGGCTGGTCGGGGTCGGCGGGCACGTCGTGGCCGAGGACCTGGGCGGCGCGCAGGGCGACGCGGGTGTGTCCCTCGGGCGACAGGTGCAGCCGGTCGGCGTCCCACGCGCGCCGGTCCTGGACGGACCGGAGCGACCACAGGTCCAGCACGGGGCACCGGTAGCGGTCGGCGATGGCCCGCAGGTGGACGTTGTACGTGGCGATCTTGCCGCGCATGTGGCGCAGCACCGGAACGCCCCGGGTGTCGAAGCCGGTGGTCACCATGACCGTGCCGACGGCGTTGCTCAGATCGGCGACCGCCCGCTCGTAGCGCTCGGCGAGGTCGTCGGGGTCGGTGCCGGGCCGGATGATGTCGTTGCCGCCCGCGCAGAAGCTGACCAGGTCGGGGGCCAGTTGCTTGGCGCGGGGGACCTGCTCCTGGACGATCTGGTCGAGGAGGCGTCCGCGTACGGCGAGATTGGCGTAGCGGAAGTTCCCGTGCGGGGAGTCGCCGGGGCCGGACGCCTCGTCGGGGGCGGGGAGCCGGTCCGCCAGGAGCACCGCGAAGCGGTCCGCCCAGCCGACGAAGGCGCCGTCCGGGCCGGGGTCGCCGACGCCCTCGGTGAAACTGTCGCCGATCGCCGCGTACGACCCGATGGTGTTCTGCCGGTTGTTTCTCGAATCGTCTGCCACAACCCCGTATCCTGCACCGTTCGATGTGACCTACGCGACCGTAATATGGGGTTGACGGGTGGTGAGATAGACCACCCGGTCAGTTTTTGGTAAAGGCGGAATAAGCGAGGGGCGATGTGCTGACAGCACATCGCCCCTCGCTTACTTCTTCGTGCCGGATCAGACGGAGACGCCGTGCTGACGCAGGTACGCGATCGGGTCGACGTCCGAGCCGTAGCTCGGGCCGGTGCGGACCTCGAAGTGCAGGTGCGGACCGGTGGAGTTGCCGGTGGAGCCGGAGAGGCCGATCTGCTGGCCGCCGGCGACGGTCTGGCCGACGGAGACGTTGAGCGCGGACTGGTGGGCGTACTGGGAGTACATGCCGTCCTCGTGCTTGATGACGACCTCGTTGCCGTACGAGCCGCTGTTGCCGGCCGAGACCACGGTGCCCGGGCCGATGGCCAGGACGGGGGTGCCGGAGGCGGCCTGGAAGTCCGAGCCGGTGTGGTAGCCGCTGGACCAGCTGGCGCCCGAAGCGCGGTACTGGGTGGTGACGTTGGGGTTGGCCAGCGGGGCGGACCAGCCGGAGCCGGTGGCCTGCGAGGAGCCGGTACGCGCCGGGTCGCCGGAGCCCTCGGAGTCGTCCGCGGAGACCGTGTCGGCCTTCGGGGCCTGCTTGGGCTCGGCCTTCGGAGCGGGTGCGGCCTTCTTCGGGGCGGCCTCGGGGGCGGCGGACTTCTGGGCCGGGGCGGAGCCCTTGGCGCCGAGGGTCAGCTTCATGCCCGGGTGGATCAGGCCGGGGTCGTCGCCGACGGTGGAGCGGTTGTCCTGGTAGAGCTTCTCCCAGCCGCCCTTGATCTTGTACTCGGCGGCGATCTTCGACAGGTAGTCGCCGGAGACGACGGAGTACGTCCTGGGGGCGGCCGCGGCGGGGGCGGCGGCCGGGGCGGTGTGGGCGGCGGCGACCGAGGCGGCGGCGGGCTTCGCGGCCGGGGCCGCCTGGTCGGCCGCGTTGGCGGTGGTGGCGGCGATGAGCGGGAGGGCGAGTGCGGCGCCACCGGTCCCGGCGGCGAGGACGCCGCGGGAGATCGGGCCGGACTTCGGACGGCGGTGCTTACCCTTTGCGGGCATGGGGATTTCCTCTCCGGCGCCTGCGAGGTGAGCTGTCGGGTTCGGGCTGGAGATGCCCGGTCGCGTTGCCGCGACTTCACCCCGAGCCGGTCCGGATCGCTCCGGGCCGGCGGCTTACCTGGTTCCCCCGCTCCTGCCACGTCTGTGTGGATGGGTGCGAATTCCGGGCGGCGGCAGGATTAGGCGGTCCACCCGGATTGACGGTGACCGTAAACCGGCCGGGACGAGTGGAACAAGCCATCGGTTGCCCGGCGGAATCACCGGTTCGACGGCGTCCGGGATTTCCCGTCACACTCCGTGGATTACGGATCTTGGATTTCCGCGCGAACCATGGGAATGGCCCCGGGCGCTTTCGCCACGGTCCGTCACGGATATGATCCCGCTCACCCCCCGACTCCCATCTCCCCCATTAATGGGGCATGTTCATCGAAATGCACCAATACGGACACGGGGTGGGCGGCGCTCTGACGCCGGGTCGGCCACGGCGTGCGCCAGGGCCCGCCTCGGGGCGTGTGAACCGGGATGATTTCCTGCCGAATCCATGTCGTATCGTCACGGGAGCGCCCTCGCCGGCGAGCCGCGCCGGCGCCAGAGACCCCAGGAGCCACCGTGACGCAGCAGGTGCCGCAGGTCCCTCCGACAGAGACCGTGCTCAGCGGAGTCCGCAACTTCCGCGACGTGGGCGGCCTCCCCACCACGGACGGGCGGCGCACCGCCTTCGGCCGGCTCTACCGCAGCGGCCACCTCGCGCACGCCACCGCCGAGGACGCGGCCTTCCTCGGCGGGCTGGGGCTGCACACGATCTTCGACTTCCGCCACTCCGCCGACCACCGGCTCGACGGGTACGACATCGAACTGGCCGGTGTCCGCAACATCAGCATTCCGCTCTCGGACCCGGCCGACGGCGCGGAGTTCTGGCGGCTGGTGGGCGACGGCAACATCGAGCAGCTGCGCTCGGTCCTCGCGGGCGGCAAGGGGGTGGACCGCATGATCCGGATGTACCGCGCGACGATCGAGGAGCGCACCGTCGAGCACAGCCGGGTCCTGCACGCCCTGGCGGAGGACAGCGTGCCGGCGCTGATGCACTGCGCGGCGGGCAAGGACCGGGCCGGCCTCTCGATCGCGGTCGCCCTGCTGGCGGTGGACGTCGAGCGGGAGGCGATCGAGGAGGACTACCTCAAATCCAACGACCTCCACCGCCGCTACGCCGTGAAGCGCTCCGACACCTCCGCGTCCGGCATGTCGCCCGAGGTGATGGAACTGCTGGATCCGCTCTTCGGGGCGCGGCCCGCCTATCTCGCGGCGGCTTTCGCGGCCATCGAGGAGAACTGGGGCACGACGGACCGTTATCTAGCCGAGGGGCTGAAGGTCTCCTCGGCGACCCGGGACCGGCTGCGCGAGCGCCTGCTCGACCAGGGCTGAACGCCCCGGCGGCGGGCCTCCCCCGGGCGGGCCTCACTTGCTCCCGGCCACCACGAAGAGCACGTAGAGGAAGCCCGCGACGACGTGGCCCGCCACCAGGTAGGCGAAGAGGCGGATGATGAGCCCGCGCGGCATCCGCTTCTCCTGCGGGTCCTCGCCGGCCCGGCGTCCGGGGCCCAGCGGATCGTAGTGTTCGGAATCGGACATGACAGTCCTTTCTGCCGGCCTCGGGGCCGGTGGTGCGAAGGGCGGATCCGGCGGTGAGCGCCGGTCAGCGCGCGTGGAGGCCACTGCCGAGGCAGAGCTCGGCGGCGGGACTCTGCAGCAGGGAGTGGACGAAGAGCAGCTCCGCGCCGCAACGGTCGACGGCCGCGATCCGGTGCGGGGTGAGCGAATCGAAGTGGGCGCTGTCGCCGGGTTGGAGGTCGTGGACGGTGTCGCCGAGCCCGACCCGCAGCCGGCCCTCCAGGACGTACAGCCACTCCTCCCCCGGATGGACCCGGACCAGATCGCCCTGGGCCCCGTAGGGAACGCGCACCCGCAGCGCCTGCATCGCCCGGCCGGAGCCGCCGGCCTGCCGGTACATCCAGCCGTCGGCCTCCGTCCCCTCGAAGGCGCCGCCGCGTACGATCGCGTCACGTCCGGGCGGCTGCTCGCCGAGCAGCTCGGAGACCGTCGTACCGTAGATGCGGGCGAGTCCCAGCAGCATGGGCAGCGAGGGCTGCCTGCGGCCGGTCTCCAGCCGGGAGAGGTGGGCCGGGGAGAGCCCGGCCCGGCCGGCGGCGGTCTCCAGCGTGAGGCCGCGGGCGCGGCGCAGGTCGCGCAGGCGGGGTGCGACGCCGGGGAGCTCGTCCGGCGTCCCTTCGTCCGGAGGGTTCATGAAACCATTGGGCCAGGATATTTCCCCAGAGGCAAATAACTTGCCTCGGAGGCAATAGCGATCGGCTCCCGGACCGGTCAGCGGTCGGCCACCGCCTGCTTGACCAGCGTCCGGCCGAAGTCCCACATCAGTCCACCGCCGTTGTGCGCGTCGTCCATGACGGAGGTGAACGCCGTCACGAAGCGGTCCACCTCCGCCTCCCCGATGATCAGCGGCGGAATCAGCTTGATCACCTCCAGGTGGTCGCCGGACACCTGGGTGAGGATGCGGTGCTTCCGGAGCAGCGGTACCACGACCATCTGGGCGAAGAGGCCCTTGCGGGCCGCCTGGAGCACGGTCCAGCGGCTGCGGAGCTTCAGCGAGGCGGGCCGGCCGAACTCGATGCCGATCATCAGCCCGCGCCCGCGCACCTCGTGCAGCAGCTCGTAGCGGTCCACCAGGGCCGTCAGCCGCTCGCGCAGCAGGTCCCCGGTGCGGCGGGCGTTCGCGACGATCTCCTCGTCCTCCATGACCGCCAGGACGGCGAGCCCGGCCGCCATCGCCTGGGCGTTGGAGCCGAAGCTGGCGGAGTGGACGAGGACCCGGTCCATCGAGGAGTAGACCTTGCGGAAGATCCAGTCCTTGCCGAGGGTCGCGCCGACCGGCACATAGCCGCCGGAGAGCGCCTTGGCCACGCACACCAGGTCGGGTTCCACGCCCTCCTCGTGCTGGTAGGCGTAGAAGTCCCCGGTCCGGCCCAGGCCCGTCTGGACCTCGTCGGCGATCAGGAGCGCCCGGTGCCGGTGCAGCAGCTCCTGCGCCTCGCGCAGATAACCGGGCGGGGCCGCGTGCACGCCCTTGCCCTGGATGGGCTCGACGACCAGCGCCGCCACGTCGCCCCGCCCCAGCTCGCGGCGCAGCGCGTCCAGGTCCCCGAGCGCGACGGCCGTGTCGGGCAGCAGCGGGGCGAAGCCGTCGCGGAAGCCGCGCTCCCCGTTGACCGACAGGGACCCGGTGGTCAGCCCGTGGAAGGCGTGGTCGCAGTAGAGGACCCTGGGCTTCCCGGTGGCGTACCGCGCGAACTTCAGCGCCGTCTCGACCGCCTCCGTGCCGCTGTTCCCGAAGAAGACCCGGTCCAGATGCGGGCTGTGGGCCAGCAGCTTCTCGGCGAGGAGGCCGGGCAGCGGCTGGCAGTCGAAACGGGTGAGGTCGGCGAGCCGGGCGTCCAGCACGTCGTGCAGGGCCCGCCGGACGACGGGGTGGTGGCGGCCGAGGCCCATGACGCCGAACCCGGCGAGCATGTCGAGGTAGTCGTCGCCCTCCGCGTCCCAGAAGTACGCCCCCTCGGCCCGCTCGTAGACCTTGTCGAAGCCGATGGTGTGCAGCATGCGCGGCAGCTGGTGGTTGAGGTGGCGCGCGTGCAGGTCGTACCGCTCGGCCCCGCGCTCGGCGAGGAGCCGTGCCAGGTCGAAGCCCTGGCGTCCGCCGTCCGTCATCGCCCGCTCTTCTCCTTCCACGTGCTGGTGCGCGGGTCCGGCCGTCCCGGGGAAGCCGTGGCGGCCGGACCCGCCGCGTCGGTCATCGGCTCACCGGTTGCTGGTGACGGTCTCCCGCGCCGCGCGCAGGGACTCCTTGAGGGATCCCATGGTGGCCAGCACCGCCGTGGGCTCGTAGCCGCAGTGCGCCATGCAGTTGGCGCAGCGAGGGTCCTTGCCCCGGCCGTACTTGTCCCAGTCGGTCTCCTCGACGAGCTGCCGGTACGTCGGTACGTAACCGTCGTTCATGAGGTAGCAGGGGCGCTGCCAGCCGAAGAGGGAGTAGTTGGGAATCGCCCAGGCGGTGCACGGGAAGTCCGCCTTGCCCTCCAGGAAGTCCAGGAAGAGCGGCGAGTGGTTGAGCCGCCAGCGGGCCCGGTTGCCGCCCGCGAAAGCCTTCTTGAACAGCTCGCGGGTCTGCTCGACGCCGAGGAAGTGCTCCTGGTCGGGGGCCTTCTCGTAGGCGTAGGCGGGCGAGATCATCATCTCGTCGACGTGCAGGTCGTCGTTGAGGTAGTCGAGCACCTCGATGATGGTCTGCGGGGTGTCGGTGTTGAAGAAGGTGGAGTTGGTGGTGACGCGGAAGCCACGCCGCTTGGCCTCCTTCATCGCGGCGACGGCCTCGTCGAAGACGCCCTCCTTGGCGACCGACTCGTCGTGCCGCTCGCGCAGTCCGTCGATGTGCACCGCGAAGGCGAAGTACGGGGACGGGGTGAACTTGTCGAGCTTCTTGCGCATCAGCATCGCGTTGGTGCAGAGGAAGACGTACTTCTTCCGCGCGACGAGCTGGCGCACGATCTCGTCGATCTGCGGGTGCATCAGCGGCTCGCCGCCGGCGATGGAGACCATGGGGGCCCCGGATTCGAGCACCGCGCCCACCGCCTGGGCGACCGGCATGCGCTGCTTCAGCACACCGGCCGGGTGCTGGATCTTCCCGCAGCCCTCGCAGGCGAGGTTGCAGGCGAACAACGGCTCCAGCTCGACGATCAGCGGGAACTTCTCACGCTTGCGGAGCTTCTGTCCGAAGAGATACGTCGCGACCTTGATGGACTGACGGAGCGGCATGGCCATCTGGCTCACCTCCTGGGGAGCGTTGAGGATCGGTGCCATTCGTGGAAAGCCGGAAGGACGGCACGAAGAACGATGAACGCCGATATTCCACCGCGTACGGTGCCGATGCGGACGAGCTCATGCTCTGGAGCGTCCACGACCACTCGGACGGCCGCAACCGGGCGGGGCCCGTGGCACAGGGCTGTACGCAGTGTCGCGGCGGACTCCATGTCGACCGCGATGGCCCCGCCCGACCGCAGCGCGGCCCGCTCGGGCCCCCGTACGACGTGGTCGGATCCGGTGAGCGGGCCGGTGTGGACCCGGCGGCCGGGGAAAGCGCGGGACAGGGCGGCGACCAGGACGCCGGTGCCCGTGCAGGGGGTGGTGCCGTCGGCGTCGCGGGTCTCCTCGGCGACGACGAGGTCCCCGGGGTGCATCCCCGGCGCGAGGCCCGCGCAGAAGCCGGAGGCCATCACCGCCGCCTCGGGAACCCCGTCGGGGCCCAGGGCCCGCGCCACGGCCGCCTCCGCCGCCCGCGGCCCCATCCCGGTGCGCAGCACCCGGAGCGTGCCCGGGGTGCTCCTGCCGCTGCGCAGGGCCGCCTGCTCGATACCCAGGGCACAGGCGACCAACAGCGGCGCCGCCGGGCCCCCGGGCTCTCGCGGGTCGCTCATCAGGCCCCCTCGGCGGCGTCCGCGCGGGGGGCGAAGGGCTCGCCGTGCACGAAGCGGCCGAGTGCGGTGAGGGGGAAGACCTGGCGGTAGAGGTGGTAGTTGATGGAGAAGTCCCAGGGGAAACCGGTGCCGGTGAAATAGGGCTCGTCCCAGGAGCCGTCGGCCTGCTGCGCCTCGGTCAGCCACCGCACGCCCCGGGCGACGGAAGGGGTGTCCCGGCGGCCCGCGGCGAGGAGGGCGAGCAGGGCCCAGGCGGTCTGGGAGGCGGTGGACTCGCCGTGCCCGATCCACTTCTCCTCCTGGTAGGAGCGCAGGTCCTCGCCCCAGCCGCCGTCGTCGTTCTGGACGGACTCCAGCCAGGCGACGGCCCGGCGGATCGCGGGGTGCCCGGCGGGCAGTCCGGCGGCGATCAGGGCGGGCACCACGGACCCGGTGCCGTAGACGTAGTTGACGCCCCAGCGGCCGAACCAGGCGCCGCACGCCTCCTGTTCGGCGAGCAGCCACTCGACGCCCTCGCGGGTACGGGGGTGGCGCGCGAGCCCCTCGACGGCGAGCATCTCCACGACATGGCCGGTGACGTCGGCCGAGGGCGGGTCGATGACCTCCCCGAAGTCGCAGAACGGGAGGCGGTTGGGGAAGGCGCTGGTGTTGTCGGCGTCGAACGCGCCCCAGGCCCCGTTCCGGGACTGCATGCCGAGGCTCCAGCGGACCCCGCGCGCGATGGCCGCCTCCAGGCGGGCGGGATCGGGGTGGCGCACCCGGCGCAGCGCCAGGACGACTTCGGCGGTGTCGTCGATGTCGGGGTAGTTGTCGTTGTGGAACTCGAACGCCCATCCGCCGGGGGCGAGTTCGGGCTTGCGTACCGACCAGTCTCCGGGACGGGTGATCTCCTCGGCCAGCATCCAGTCCGCCGCCTTCACCAGAGCGGGGTGGTCGGGTCTGAGTCCGGCGTCGGCCAGGGCGATGGTGGCCAGGCAGGTGTCCCAGACGGGCGACTGGCACGCCTCGACCATACGGGCGCCGTCCTCGCGCCACACGGCGAAGCGGTCGAGGGAGGCCAGGCCCGCCTTCATCACCGGGTGGTCGAGGTCGTAGCCGAGGAGGTGCAGGGCGATGACGGAGTAGACGGCGGGCGGCTGGATCCCGCCCCAGCAGCCGTCGTTCTCCTGGCGCTCGATGATCCACCGGGCGGCCATGTTCATCGCGATCCGGCGCACCGGACGCGGGGCGACCTTGTGGTAGAGGTGCAGCCCCTTGTCGAGGCGTTGGAAGAGCCCGTCCCAACTGGTGGGCGGGGCGAGCTTCCTGGGCGGGTTCGGGTGGTCCGGGTCGGTGTGCAGCTCGTCCAGGGGGAAGGGCGCGGGGCGTACCGGGCGCTTCGCGGAGACGATGGTGAGCGGCACGATGGTCTGCCGGGCCCAGCAGCCGAAATCGTAGATGTTGAGCGGGACCCACTTGGGGAAGAACATCAGCTCGGGCGGCAGTTCGGGGAGGTCGTCCCATTTCCACCAGCCGAACAGGGCGAGCCAGATGCGGGTGAAGACACGGGCGGCGGCGATGCCGCCCTGCTCCCGGATCCAGCCGGAGGCGCGTGCCATGTGCGGTTCGTCGGGGCGGTCCCCGGCCAGTCTCAGGGCGACGTACGCCTCGATGGTGGCGGAGAGGTCGCCGGGCCCCCCGTAGAAGGTGTTCCAGGTGCCGTCGCCGAGCTGTTCGCCGCGGATGAAGAGGGCGGCCGCCCGAGTGGTCCGGGGGTCCTGGATGCCGAGGAACTGGCGCAGGAGCAGGTCCTCGGCGTCCATCGTGACGTTGGTGGCGAGGTCGCCCTTCCACCAGCCCTGCTCGTCCTGTCTGCCGAGGAGGTGCTCCATCGAGCGTTCCGCGGCCCGTCGCGCGGCGGCGGTGACGTCGTCCGCGGCGGTGGTCGTGTCGGTCGGACCGTGGGCCGTGGCCCCGGCGGGGTTCGCGGCCCCGGTCGATCCGTCGGTCGTCGCTGTCATGAGCTTCCCCTTACGTGCAGTCGGTTCTCTGCTGTGCTGGGGTCACCGTCGGCCGACGCCCCGTCAGGGGCGCCGGCCGGCGACTGCGAGTCATATGCGAAGCGTGGTCATCTCTTGCGTACCACCACGAAGTCGGCGAGCTCGGTGAGCTGTGCGCGCACCCGGGGCGGCATGTCCACGGCGTGCAGCGCCTCGATGGCGATCGCGTGCTGACGACGGGCTTCCCGGGCGGTCCACTCGCGTCCGCCCGCCTCCTCGATGAGCGCCGCGCGGGCGGCGAACTCCTCTTCGGAGAAGCTGTCGAAGTCGTTGCTCTTGGCATCGGCGGCGAGCAGTTCGCCCAGCCGCTCGGATGCCTCGCCGCCGGCGGCGAGCGCCGCCACGACGGGCAGGGACTTCTTGCGCTGGCGCAGGTCGCTCCAGGTCTGCTTGCCGGTGGACTCCGGGTCGCCCCAGATGCCGAGCAGGTCGTCGACGGCCTGGAAGGCGAGACCGAGGTGGTAGCCGTACGCCTCCAGGGTGTCGGCGGTGCGGTCGTCGGCGCCGCCGAGGACCGCACCGATGGAGACCGCGCAGGCCAGCAGGGCGCCGGTCTTGTTGCCCTCCATCTCCAGGCACTCCTCGACGGTGACCCGCTCGCGGTGCTCGTAGGAGATGTCCTGGGCCTGCCCGTCGATGAGCTTGCGGCTGGCGGTGGTCAGCCGGCGGGCCGCGCGGCCCGCCTCGGCCGTGCCGAGCTCCAGCAGCAGGTCGTAGGCGAGCGCGAAGAGCGCGTCGCCGACCAGGATCGCCTGGGCGGGTCCGTGCACCTTCCAGACGGTGTCGCGGTGGCGGCGCTGCTCGTCGCCGTCCATCAGGTCGTCGTGCAGCAGCGAGAAGTTGTGCACGAGTTCGACGGCCACGGCGCCGGGGATGCCGGCCTCGGCGGGGGCGCCCGCCGCCTCGGCGGACAGCAGGGCGAGCGCGGGGCGCACGGCCTTGCCGCCGTCGCCGTCCGAGGGCCGCCCCTCGGCGTCGATCCAGCCGAAGTGGTAGGCGGCCACGGTGTCCATGGGCGGTGCGAGCCGGTCCACGGCGGCCCGCAGGACCGGCGCTGACAGGGCTCGTCCGCGCTCCAGAAGCGCGGTGACGTCCGCGGTGTCCGCCACGGTGTCGACAGCCGGATTCGCCGGGGTCACTGACTCTCCTCTTGTTCCGGTGGTACTGCTCATGCCGCCTCCTGCAGCGGATGTCCTGGGGGGCGGCCGAGGCCGTGGAGGGCCGCGTCGGCGGCGGCGGCGCCGCTGCGCACGGCGCCCTCCATCGTCGCGGGCCAGCCGGTGTCGGTCCAGGCCCCCGCCAGCTGGAGGCCGGGCAGCCGGGTGCGGGGGCCGGGGCGCAGCCGTCCGACGCCCGGGGCGGGCGCGAAGGTCGCGGTGCGCTCCCGGGTGACGAAGAAGTCGCGGATGCCCGCGCCGCGCGTGGCGGGCAGCAGCCGCTCCAGCTCGGGCAGGTAGCGGGCGCGCAGTTCGGCGACGGGCAGGTCGATCTCGTCCTGGGCGGCCGACTGCGAGACGGCCAGGTACTGTCCGGGGCCGGTCAGCCCCGAGGAGTGGGTGCGGTCGAAGACCCACTGGACCGGGGAGCCGATCGCGGCGAAGAACGGCCTGCGCAGCACCTTGCGGTCGTAGACGACGTGCACGTTCAGGATGGGCGCGTTGTCGATGTCGAGCAGCAGCTCGGGTTCGTCCAGCGCGCCGGCGGGCAGCAGGGCGTGGGTCTCGGTCTGCGGGACGGCGAGCACGACGGTGTCGGCGGTGATCCGCTCCCCCGCGCGCTCCACGGTCCAGCGGCCGTCCTCGGTGCGGGTGAGGGAGCCGGCCTTGGCGCGCAGCTCGGTGCGGACGCCCGCGGTGTCCAGCGCCTTGCGGGCGAGGGTGTCGTGCAGGTCGCCGAGCGGCACGGCGGCCCAGCCGATGTCGGCGGCGCCGGGATCGGAGAGCAGGCCGGTCCGGAAGACCTTCGCCGCGAGCGCCATGGAGGCGTTCGGGGCGGTGGCGTTCAGCGTGGCGACGCCGACGAGGTCCCAGAGCGCTTCGATGGTCCGTTCGGACTGGCCGTTGCGGCGCAGCCAGGTGGCGAAGTCGATCCGGTCCAGCTCGGGGTCGGCGGGGTCCAGGCGGCCCAGCGCGAGGGCGGCGCGCCCCACGCCCGCCTTCTCGGCGAGGGAGAGGTGCGGGTAGGCCGCGAGCCCGCCGGCCAGGTGGAAGGGCACCGGCAGGGCGGTGCGGCGCAGCCGTCCCAGGCGGGGCCCGGCGGCCCGGCCGACGTCCAGCACGGGCACGTCGAGGCGGTCCTGGAGGGGGGCCAGGCGGGTGCCGTCGATCCGGTCGAGGAACCAGCGGTAGCCGGTGCAGCAGCGCAGGTAGACGTGCTGGCCGTTGTCGACGGTGAGGTCGCCGCGCTGGAAGGAGAAGGCGAGGCCGCCGAGGCGGGGGCGGCCCTCCAGCAGGGTCACGTCGAGTCCGGCGTCGGCGAGCCGGAGCGCCGCGGTGACGCCGGCGAGGCCGCCGCCGACGACGACGCCGACGGGGCGCGCGCTCTCGTCGCTCATGCCTGCCCCTCTCGCCGGACGGTGGCCCTGTTCCGGGCGCTCACCATGAGGATCGTCGCAGTCGGTGACGCGTGGGGCCACCGGAGGGTTGCCCGGGGAGCGGAGCCGTGCGGGGACATCAGGCCCGCCCCCTGGAGGTGAGACGGGAGACGTGGCGGGTGTCCAGTCCGGACAGGCCGCGCACCGCGACGTACGCCTTCTCGTGGCCGGGCAGCGAGACCCGGCCGCGCAGGACGGCCTCGGGGTCGCGTTCGATCCGGTCGAGGAGGCGCCGGTAGATGCCGGCCATCGCCGCGACGCACGCGCCGCTGCGGCGGTCGAGCATCGGCAGCAGCCGGTAGCCCTCGGCGAACAGGGCGCGGGCCCGGCGGGCCTCGAAGTGGACGAGGCCGGCGAAGTCGGAGCCGGCGGGCGGGGTGGTGCGGTCGAAGCCGGCCGAGCAGCCGAATTTGGCCAGGTCGTCGGCGGGCAGGTAGGTGCGGCCGTTGCCGGCGTCCTCGCGGACGTCGCGCAGGATGTTGGTGAGCTGGAGGGCGAGGCCGAGGGTGTCGGCGTACTCCGCGGCGCGCTCGGCCCCGGGGGCGCCGGGCGAGGTGCCGAAGACGCCGAGGCTGAGGCGTCCGATGGCCCCGGCCACGCACCGGCAGTAGGCCTTGAGGTCGTCCCACGTCTCGTAGGTGGCGCCCCGCACGTCCATCAGGACGCCGTCGATCAGCTCGTCGAGCCCGCCGAGCGGGAGCGGGAAGCGGCGGGCGGCGTCGGCCAGCGCGACGGCCACCGGGTCGGTGTCGTCCTCGTCGACGGCGTCCTTGCGGACGCGTTCCAGCAGTTCGCGGGTGCTCTCCAACCGGGCCCGCTTGGTCTCCGGGTCCAGTTCCCCGTCGCCGATGTCGTCGACGCGGCGGGAGAAGGCGTACAGCGCCGACATGGCCTGCCGCTTCTCGTTCGGCAGCAGCCTGATGCCGTAGGCGAAGTTACGGGCCTGCTGTCCGGTGACGGCCTCGCAGTAACTGTATGCGGCCTGCACCGGCGGCGACATGGACGTCGTCTGTCCCTCCACGGCGCGGCTCACCTCTCTCCACGTGCTCTGCTCAAGACGATTCCCGCTTCCCGCAGCAGGCGGGTCCTGGTGGGCTTCGGCGGTCCGGCCAGGACGTCGAACCCGGCGGCCGAGATCGCGTCCAGCGCGGCGCGGCCGCCTCCGACGAATCCGGCGAGGAGCAGTCTCAGCCTGCCCTCGACGCTGCCCACCAGAGGGGGGCCCTCGTCCAGCAGCTCGCTCGCCCGCTGCGCCTCGTACGCGATGAGAGCGCGTACGGAGGCTCCCGCGGAGGGCGCGGCCAGGTCGGATTCGGTCACCCGGAAGCGTTCCATGTCCTCGGCGGGCAGGTAGATCCGGTCGCGTTCCAGGTCCTCGGCCACGTCCTGGACGTGCTCGACGATCTGGAGCGCGGTGCAGACGGCGTCGGAGCGGCGGATGCGGTCCGGGCTCGCGGTGCCGGTGAGGGCGAGGACCAGGCGGCCGACCGGGTTGGCCGAGAGTTCGCAGTAGGCGGCCAGCTCGGCGTAGGTGCCGTAGCGGCGGATCTTCTGGTCCTGGCGGTTGGCCTCGATCAGGCCGAGGAAGGGCTCGGGGGTGAGCGCCCGGCGTCGCACGGTGGGACGCAGGCCGCGCAGCAGCGGGTGGCGCGGCTCGCCGGTGGCGGCGAAGACGCGGTGGAGATCGGTCTCCAGGGCGTCGAGCACGGCGAGGCGGTCGTCGCCCTGCTCCGGGTCCAGGCCGAGGTGGCGGACGTCCCAGCCGCCGGGGGCGAGGTCGCCGTCGCCGATGTCGTCGACGAGCCGGGCGAACCCGTAGACCGCCATCAGGTCGTCGCGCCAGGCGCGGGGCAGGAAGAACGGCGCCACGGGGAAGTTCTCGTCCGCGGCCTTGCCGAGGGTGGCGGCACCGGTGCGCGCCTCGGGGGTGGGGGTCACTGGCCGCCGCCCGGCGCGGGGACGGCGGAACCACGTCGGAGCTGGAGATCTTCCGTCAATGCCGTCACATCTCCCGTTCTACACTGCTGACCCAAAACAACCCTTTTCGGACACGCCGCTCATTCTTTCGAGTGCATTGCGGCAAAGCGGGCGGTGCCGGGGCGATTCGCCCTACTCGCCATGAATCAGCACCGCTACAGCTTACGTTGTACAGCTCACAGGGGACCGGCGGGGTGGAGTGCCCGCTCCCCTTCCCGGCCGTACCCGTCAACTTTCCCCGCGTACGGCGAGGATGGCCTCATCCGCCGGGAGGAGATCGGCCCCGGGGCGTACCGCGGACCCCTCCGACCGGCGCGGACACGGCACGGCCCCCGCAGGACCGGTCCGGCGGGGGCCGCGGCCAGGGGGCGTCCGGCGGACCGCGACCGGGTCCGGCGGACGCCCCCTGGCACTCGGACTACTTGCCCGTCTCGCGCTCGTACGCCTTGAGGACTTCCTCGGTGGGGCCGTCCATCAGGAGTTCGCCCTTCTCCAGCCACAGCGCGCGGTCGCAGGTGTCCCTGATCGACTTGTTGTTGTGGCTGACCAGGAAGACGGTGCCCGCCTCCTTGCGCAGCTCGCGGATGCGCTCCTCGGAGCGCACCCGGAACTTGCGGTCGCCGGTGGCCAGCGCCTCGTCGATCATGAGGACGTCGTGGTTCTTGGCGGCGGCGATCGAGAAGCGCAGCCGCGCCGCCATACCGGAGGAGTACGTCCGCATCGGCAGGGTGATGAAGTCGCCCTTCTCGTTGATTCCCGAGAAGTCCACGATCTCCTGGTAGCGCGCGCGGATCTCGTCGCGGCTCATCCCCATCGCCAGACCGCCGAGCACGACGTTGCGCTCGCCGGTCAGATCGCTCATCAGCGCCGCGTTCACCCCGAGCAGCGAGGGCTGGCCGTCCGTGTAGACGTGGCCGGATTCGGTCGGCAGGAGACCGGCGATGGCCCGCAGCAGCGTCGACTTGCCGGAACCGTTGGTGCCGATGAGGCCGATGGCCTCGCCGCGGTAGGCGGTGAAGGAGACCCCGCGCACCGCGTGCACCTTCCGTACGCCGCGCTCCTCGCCCTTGCCGCGCCGCAGCATGCGGCTCAGCGCGGCGGTGGCGCTGCCCCGGCCGCCGCCCGTGCCGTTGACCCGGTACACGATGTGCACGTCGTCGGCGATCACCGTGGGGACGCGCCCCTGTGCGTTGTCGTCAGCCACGGCCGTACCGTTCCTCTGCCTTCCAGAAGTACACGAATCCCACGACCCCCAGCAGCACGGCCCAGCCCAGGGCGACGGCCCAGACGTGGTCGGGCAGGTTCTCGGAGCCGTATCCGTCGATCAGGGCGAACCGGACCAGGTCCATGTAGACCGCCGCCGGGTTGTACTGGAGCACGTCGGCGATCCAGGCCGGCTTGTCCTTCAGCATCACCGGGATGGAGAACATGACGCCCGAGGCGTACATCCAGGTGCGCATGACGAACGGCATCAGCTGCGCGAGGTCGGGGGTCTTGGAGCCGAGCCGCGCCATCACGAGGGCCAGACCGGTGTTGAAGACGAACTGGAGGAGCAGGGCGGGGATCACCAGCAGCCACGACAGCGAGGGGTAGCTGCCGAAGATGACGGCCACGGCGACCAGCACGATCATCGAGAACAACAGCTGCTGGAGCTGTTGGAGGGAGAAGGAGACGGGGAGCGAGGCCCGGGGGAAATGGAGGGCGCGGACGAGTCCGAGGTTGCCGGAGATCGAGCGGACGCCCGCCATCACGGAGCTCTGCGTGAAGGTGAAGACGAAGACGCCGGTGACCAGGAACGGGACGAAGACGTCGTGGGAGATCCCCTCCCTGGTCCCCAGGATCAGCCCGAAGATCAGGTAATAGACCGCCGCGTTCAGCAAGGGTGTGACCACTTGCCACAGCTGGCCCAGCTTCGCCTGGCTGTACTGCGCGGTCAGTTTCGCCCGGGAGAAGGCCAGGATGAAGTGGCGTCGGCCCCAGAGCTGTCGCATGTATGCGAACAGGCCGGGCCGGGCGCCGCTCACGGTCAGGCCGTACTTGGCGGCCAGCTGGGCCGCGTCGAGGCCCTCGTCGGCGGACGGCGGGGTCCCGAGGGCTACCCCACCGTCGTGGGTGGTGTCACTCACAAGTTGAAACTCTCGTCTTCACGCGCAGTCAGTCGCGAGCGCGGCTCAGGCGGACAGGTTCCGGAAAGAAAATACGCCTCATGCTCTCAGAGGAAAGCCTCTCAGATGACCGGAGGTCGGCCCAGCCTCGTCAGCCGCCACACCGTACGCCACCTCATCGGGCGACGGGGGCCGCAGGGGGCCGACCAGCCTTCCCGGAAACCGCCGAACCATGCCCTGAGCGCGGGCCGCGACGGGCGTCTGGCCAGAGTCAGCAGCAGCCAGACCCCGGGGTAGAGGGGGACCAGCGGGGCGGGCAGGTTCCGGCGAGCGAGCCAGACCCGGTTGCGGGCCACCATGCGGTGGTAGACCGCGTGCCGGGACGGGGCCGTGGTGGGGTGGTTCAGCACCATGTCGGCGCGGTAGTCGATCATCCAGCCCGCGTCCAGCGCCCGCCAGGCGAGGTCCGTCTCCTCGTGGGCGTAGAAGAACTCCGCCGGAAGCGGACCGACCTCGGCGAGGACCCGGGTCCGTACGGCGTTGGCGCCGCCCAGGAACGTCGTGACGCGCGAGGAGCGCATCGGGTCGGCCGCCCGAAGCCGGGGCACGTGCCGCCGCTGGGTGGCCCCGGTGTCGGGGTCGGTGATGCGGAAGGTGACGATCCCGAGCTCCGGGTCGGCCGCGAAGGCCTGGCGGCACAGCTCGGCGGTGTCCCGGTTCGGGAGCACCCCGTCGTCGTCCAGGAAGAGCAGGGCGTCCACGTCCGTCCCGCAGGGGCCGAACGCCTCGATGCCGACGTTGCGGCCGCCGGGGATGCCCAGGTTCTCGGGCAGCTCCACCGTACGCACTCCGGCGGGCACCGCCGGGACCGGGGAGCCGTTGCCGACCACCACGACCTCGATCCGGTCGCCCTGCTGGGCGGCGACCGAATCGAGGAGGGCGCGGAGTTCGTCCGGGCGGTCGCCCATGGTGATGATCACAGCGCCCAGTTTCATGGGCAGCGTCACTTCAGCCTGCTGGACGCCAGGACGGAGACCAGGTGCAGCAGGGTCTGCAGCAGCGCGATGCCGGCCATCACGGCCACGGTGAGACGGGTGTAGAACAGGTCGCCCCCGATCGCGTCCACGACGGCCACCACGAGGATCACCAGGGACGCCTCGATGCCGAGGATCAGCCGGTGGAACTTGAGCGCCGCCGCGGCCCGGCGGGCCAGCGCCATGCCGGAGGAGCGCGGCTCGGAGGCCGCCTCCTTCACCGGCGGCAGCCCGCCCTGGTGGCGGGCCACGCCCACCAGGTCCGTCTCGGCCTTGATCAGGATCGCACCGAGCGCGGCGAGGGTCCCGAGGAAGGCCCAGAGCCAGTCGATCCGGCCCTCACCCCAGATGTCGGCGGCGCGGAGGCCGAGGCCGACCAGCACCGCCGCGTCGCACAGGTAGGCGGCGACCCGGTCCAGGTAGATCCCGCTGAGCGAGTACTGCTTCTTCCAGCGGGCCAGCTCGCCGTCCACACAGTCGAACAGGAGGTAGAGCTGGACCATCAGCACGCCGAGCACGGCGCCGGGGATGCCCGGCACCAGCAGCGCCGGGGCGGCCAGGGCGCCGGCCAGCGTCATCACATAGGTGACGTGGTTCGGCGTGACGCGGGTGTTGACCAGGTAGCGGTCCACGCGCAGCGAGACCTCGCGCATGTACAGGCGTCCGGCCCAGTGCTCGCCGCTGCGCCGGTCCTTCACCCCCGGGGCGTGGACGACCGGACGGAGTTCAGCTACTGATGGTCGTCGCATAGTCGGCGTACGCGTCCCTGATCTGGTCGGTGGACAGGTTGAGGTGTTCCAGGATCGTGAAGCGTCCCGGCCGCGTCTGCGGCGCGTAGTCGACGGCTTCGACGAACTCGTCGACGCTGAACCCGATCTCCTGCGGCAGGACCGGCAGCCCGTGGCGGCGCAGTATCGACGCCATCATGAGGGACTCCTGGCGGGCGCCGCGCAGGTGCATGGCGAAGCAGGCGCCGAGGCCCACCTGCTCGCCGTGGCTGGCCGCGCGCAGGGGGTGCAGCAGGTCGAAGGCGTGGTTGATCTCGTGGCAGGCCCCGGACGCCGGCCGCGAGTCGCCCGCGACCGACATAGCGATGCCGGTCAGCACGAGCCCCTCCGCCAGCACCTTCAGGAAGGCGTCGTCGCCCACGCCGCCGGGGTGGCGCAGCACGGCCTCACCCGCCTGGCGGGCCATCGCGGCCGCCAGGCCGTCGATCTCCTCGCCGTTGACCTCGTGGGCCAGCTCCCAGTCGGCGACGCAGGAGATGTTCGAGATCGCGTCGCCGATGCCGGAGCGCACATACCGGGCGGGCGCCTCACGGATCACGTCGAGGTCGATGACCACGGCGATCGGGGTGGGGACCCCGTAGGAGCCGCGCCCGTTGTCGTTGTCCAGCGTGGCGACCGGCGAGCACAGGCCGTCGTGCGAGAGGTTCGTCGCGACGGCGACCAGGGGCAGCCCGACCCGCGCCGCGGCGTACTTCGCCACGTCGATGATCTTGCCGCCGCCGAGGCCGACCACGGCGTCGTACCGGTTGCCCTTGATGCCGTCGGCGAGCTTCACCGCCGAGTCGATCGTGCCGTCGGACACCGGGTACCAGTCGGCGCCCGGCAGGACCGGGGCGAGCCTCTCCTTGAGGGCGCGCCCGGAACCGTCGCTGATCGCGATGGCGAGCTTGCCCGACGAGGAGATCCGCTGATCGGCCAGGAGACCCGCCAGATCGTCCATGGCGCCCCGTCGGATGTCGACGACGACCGGGGACGGAATGAGCCGGGTCAGTACTGGCACGCGATCTCCCGGCCCTTGGCGAGGTCGTCGTGGTTGTCGATCTCGACCCAGGTCACGGTGCCGATCGGAGCCACGTCGACGGTGAAGCCGCGGTTGACGAGCTCCTGGTAGCCGTCCTCGTAGTAGAGGTCGGGGTCGCGCTCGAAGGTGGCCTTCAGGGCGTCCGCCAGCTCCTCGGCGGCCTCGGCCTCGATGAGGGTGACGCCGATGTACTCGCCGGTGGCGGTGGCCGGGTCCATCAGCTTGGTGATGCGCTGGACGCCCTTGCCCTCCTCGGTGATCACCTTCATCTCCTCGTCGGCGAGCACCTTCTCGGTGTCCAGGGCGAGGATGATCTTCTGGCCCTTGCCGCGGGCGTCCAGGAGGGTCTTCTCCACGGAGACCGGGTGCACGGTGTCGCCGTTGGCGAGGATCACGCCGCGCTTGATGACGTCCCGGGCGCACCACAGGGAGTAGGCGTTGTTCCACTCCTCGGCCTTGTCGTTGTCGATGAGCGTGAGGGTGACGCCGTAGGTCGCCTCCAGCTCGGCCTTGCGGGCGTAGACGGCCTCCTTGCGGTAGCCGACGACGATCGCGACCTCGGTGAGTCCGACCTCGGCGAAGTTGGCGAGCGTGAGGTCGAGGACCGTCTTGTCGCCGTCGACAGGGACGAGCGCCTTGGGGAGCGTGTCCGTGTAGGGGCGCAGACGTCGTCCTGCACCGGCTGCCAGTACGAGGCCGATCATGCGAGTTCTCCTTCGTCGTGTACGGCGGGGGCCGAGGAGGACACCCAGAAGCGGATGGACTCCACGAGCACCACCAGAGCCACGGCGACCGCGAGCGCGGTCAGGGCCGTGGTGAAACCTGAGGTGTGGGTGAGTACGGCGGCGAGGACGGCCACCAGCGCGGTACGGCCCTCGTGTCCACCGATCGTCCGCACCAGCCACTGGGGCGGCGCGCCGGTGCCTCCGCGGATGCGGTACACCGTGTCGTAGTGATGGTAGGCGACGGCCGAGACGAGCCCGAAGGCCGCCGGAACGGCGTGCGGGACGTCGCTGCGGGCCGCCAGCACGAGGATCGTGACGTACTCCCCCGCCCGGAAGAACGGGGGTACCAGCCAGTCGAGCGCGCCCTTGAGGGGGCGGGCGACGGCCAGGCCGGAGAGCAGCACGTACACCGCGGCGGCGGCGACGGTGAGCAGGCTGCCGCACGGGAGGAAGAGGGCGGCGCCGATCATCGCGAGGGCGCCGAGCAGGGCTGCGGCCGGGGCCGTGAACGCGCCCGGAAGGCCGGGGGCGACGGCGGCGACGGCGCGGGCGAGCGGGCCGGAGTCCGCGAGGTCCGCGAGCGCCCGCGCGGCGCGGTCGGTACGGCGGGCCCGGCGGGTCAGCGAGCGCAGCAGGCGGCCCGCGGTGGTGTAGCAGGCGGCCAGGGAGCAGCCCACGAGCAGGGCGTAGAAGACGGTGCGCGGGGTGGTGAGGGCGGTGAGCACCGCGATCATGGCCCAGCGCTCGCCGATCGGCAGCACGATCATCCGGCGCGCCCAGACCGTCCAGCCGACGCCGTCGAGCTTGTCGGAGAGGGCGGCGGTGGGACTGGTGTTGGCGACCGCGTCGTGGTTGGCCTCGTTGAACGAGAAGTCCACGACGTGGCGGCAGGTCTGGAGGACCATCGCCCCGAGCGCCAGGACCCATACGTCGTCGCCGCCGCGTACGGCGCCGATGGCGAGCCCGGCGTAGTACGCGTACTCCTTGGCCCGGTCGAAGGTGGCGTCCAGCCAGGCGCCCATCGTGGAGTACTGGAGCGAGTAGCGGGCGAGCTGCCCGTCGGTGCAGTCCAGCACGAAGGAGACCAGGAGCAGGATCCCCGCCGCGACGTAGCCGCCGCGCGTTCCGGTGGCCGCCGCGCCCGCCGCGACGAGCGCGGTGATCAGCGAGGCGGTGGTGACCTGGTTCGGGGTGAGGCCGCGGCGGGCGCACCAGCGGGCGAGGTAGCGGGAGTACGGGCTGACGCCGTAGGTGGTGAAGAAGCCGTCATGGGCCTTGACCGCGCCGCGCAGCCGTACCGCCTCGTCGTCGACGGAGGCGAGAGCGGCCTCGGCGGCGGCCTGCTGCTCCTGGTCCGTGGGGACGGCCGCGACGAGCGAACCGAGGGCGGGGCGCTGCACGGCGATGCCCTCGGCCTCCAGCGCGACGGCGATACGGCCCGGGACCGTGCGGTCCTCGGGCGCCGGGTCG
This sequence comes from Streptomyces sp. CB02366, assembly GCF_001905905.1. Lineage (GTDB taxonomy): Bacteria > Actinomycetota > Actinomycetes > Streptomycetales > Streptomycetaceae > Streptomyces. Next base: position 264,755 of record NZ_LIVT01000006.1, on the reverse strand, counting down.
GCGTCCGGATCGACGACGGGGGCCCCGGCACCGACGGCGGTCGCGGTACGCCGGAGCGCGCGCAGCAGGGCGCCGCGCGCCTCGGGCCGGGCGGTGAGCGCGCCGGGGACCGTGGCCGCGGGGAACCGGGGGTCGGTCAGCCCGAGCCGCAGCGCGTGGACGTGGCCCACGAAGCGCGGATCGACGAGGGCGACCCGGCGGCCGGCCGGGACGGCGGCGAGGAGGGCGGCGGCATCACCGGCGTCGGCGGCGGTCCGCACGTCGAAGCCCAGGGACCGCAGATCGTCCGCGAGCGACGACCCGGGTACCGGCGTACCGGTGAGGATGGCGGTCGACAGACGAACTCACTCCTTGGCACTGGCGTGGACGACACACCGGGGCGCGGCCACATGGCGGGCCGGCGGCGTGTCGGCTGAGGCTATCGGATGAACGGAAGGCCGAGTCCACCGCCCGTTTGCGCGCCGTTCGGGTGAACCCACGAGCCCGCCCGGCGTCGGCGATCATCATCATCGATCAGGGGCCCGGCCCACAAACCGCCGGTCGGCCCCGGGCGGCGGGACGCTTAGGCTGGCGGTCATGACATGGCTGATCACAGGCGGGGCGGGGTACATCGGGGCGCACGTGGCGCGCGCCATGGTCACGGCGGGCGAGCGGGTCGTGGTGCTCGACGACCGCTCCAGCGGCCTGGTGGACCGGCTGCCGGAGTCCGTCACGGTGGTGGAGGGCTCCGCCTCGGACCGGGCCCTGCTGGAGAGGGTGCTCACCGCCCACGCGGTGAGCGGTGTGGTGCATCTCGCCGCGAAGAAGCAGGTCGGCGAGTCCGTGGAGAAGCCGCTGCTGTACTACCGGGAGAACGTCGCCGGGCTGGCCGTCCTGCTGGAGGCCGTGGTCGCGGCGGGGGTGCGGCGCTTCCTGTTCTCCTCCTCGGCGGCCGTCTACGGCGTACCGGACGTGGGCCTCATCACCGAGGAGACTCCCTGCCTGCCGATCAACCCGTACGGCGAGACCAAGCTCGCCGGCGAGTGGCTGGTGCGGGCCGCGGGCAGGGCCCACGGGATCTCGACCGCCTGTCTGCGCTACTTCAACGTGGCGGGCGCGGCGGCCCCGGAGCTGGCGGACACCGGGGTCTTCAACATCGTGCCGATGATGTTCGAGCGCATCACGCGGGGCGAGGCCCCGAGGATCTTCGGGGACGACTACCCGACGCCGGACGGCACCTGCGTCCGCGACTACATCCACGTCGCGGATCTGGCGGAGGCTCATCTGGCCGTCGCGCGGCGGCTGGACGGGGCGGGCGCCGGCGACCTGACGCTGAACGTGGGCCGGGGCGAAGGCGTCTCGGTGCGGGAGCTGGCCGAGGTGATCGGCGAGGTGACGGGGCACGAGCTGACGCCGGTGGTCGAACCGCGCCGGGCCGGTGACGCCCCGAAGGCGGTGGCCTCGGCGGCGCGGATCGCCGACGAGGTGGGCTGGACGGCCCGGCGGGGTGTGCGGGAGATGGTGGAGTCGGCCTGGGAGGGCTGGTGCCTGCGCCACCCCGAGGCCCGCACGCGGCGGCGCCCCTGACCGTATCGGCGCGGGGACGTCTCTGACCGTGTCGGCGCGGGGGCGCCCTCGACCGTGTCGGCGCGGGGGCGGTCCGGTCCGTGTCCGCGCGGGGGCGTTCCGGGGCGTCGGCGCTCTGACCTGCGGAACGTTTCCGCAGGTCAGAGCAGATGACAACGGTGTTCAGTCCCGTGTTGCCCGATACCCCCCACCCGTAGTTCACTGGGCCGGGCCGGGCGGTTCCGCCCCGGCACGTCCTACGGAGCTGGAGGCGTTTCGCATGGGGGCTGGCCACGATCACGGGCACACGCACGGCGGCCCGCCTCCGACGGGTACGGCGGCCGCCGCGTACCGGGGCAGGCTCCGGGTCGCCCTGGCGATCACCCTGAGCGTGATGGTCATGGAGATCGTCGGCGGCGTGCTCTCGGACTCGCTGGCCCTGATCGCGGACGCCGCCCACATGGCCACCGACGCCCTGGGGCTCGGGATGGCCCTGCTCGCCATCCACTTCGCCAACCGCCCGGCTTCCCCGCACCGCACCTTCGGCTTCGCCCGCGCGGAGATCCTGGCCGCACTCGCCAACTGCCTGCTGCTGCTCGGCGTCGGCGCCTACCTGGTCTACGAGGCGGTGGAGCGGTTCATCACCCCGGCCGAGACGAAGGGCGGCCTCGCCATCGCGTTCGCCGCCGTCGGCCTGGTGGCCAACGTCGTCTCCCTCTCCCTGCTGATGCGCGGGCAGAAGGAGAGCCTGAACGTGCGGGGCGCCTATCTGGAGGTGATGGCCGACACCCTGGGCTCGCTCGCCGTGATCGTCGCGGCGGGGGTCATCATGGCGACCGGCTGGCAGGCCGCCGACCCGATCGCCTCGCTGGTGATCGGCCTGATGATCGTCCCCCGGACGGTGAAGCTGCTGCGGGAGACCCTGAACGTGCTCCTGGAGGCGGCGCCCGAGGGGGTGGACATGGCGGAGGTGCGGGCCCACATCACGGCGCTGCCCGGGGTCCTGGACGTCCACGACCTGCACGCCTGGACGATCACCTCGGGCATGCCGGTGCTCTCGGCGCATGTGGTGGTGCGCCAGGAGATGCTGGACTCGATAGGGCACGAGAAGGTGCTGCACGAGTTGCAGGGCTGCCTCGGGGACCACTTCGACGTGGAGCACTGCACCTTCCAACTGGAGCCGAGCGGTCACGCGGAGCACGAGGCGCGCCTCTGCCACTGAGGCGGGACGGACATGCCCGGACCCGAAGTACGGACAAGCGGCTTTTGTGCGGCAGACTTGATCGGACTCCAGGGGCCCGGCGCACCAGGCCGGGAACCAAAGCGAAGGATGGGTATGCCGACCACACCAGCCACCGCGACGCACAGCTCGTCGGACGGAACCGCAGACGCGATCATGCTCGAACTGGTCGACGAGAACGGCACCACCATCGGCACCGCGGAGAAGCTGGCGGCCCATCAGGCCCCGGGCCAGCTGCACCGCGCCTTCTCCGTCTTCCTCTTCGACGAGCAGGGACGGCTGCTCCTCCAGCGCCGGGCGCTCGGCAAGTACCACTCCCCCGGCGTCTGGTCGAACACCTGCTGCGGGCACCCCTACCCGGGCGAGGCGCCGTTCGCGGCCGCCGCCCGCCGTACGCACGAGGAGCTGGGGATCTCGCCCTCGCTGCTGGCCGCGGCGGGCACGGTCCGCTACAACCACCCGGACCCGGCCTCGGGGCTGGTGGAGCAGGAGTTCAACCACCTGTTCGTGGGGATGGCGCAGGAGACGCTGAGGCCGGACCTGGAGGAGGTCGAGGAGACGGCCTTCGTGACGGCGGCGGAGCTGGCGGAGCGGCACGCGCGGGCGCCGTTCTCGGCCTGGTTCATGACGGTGCTGGACGCGGCATGCCCGGCGATCCGCGAGCTGACGGGGGACTCGGCGGGCTGGTGAGGACCGCCCGGCGCCGGGGTGCGCGCGCCCCTTCGCCGGGCCCGTCGCGGGCGGTCAGAGCTGCGTCTTCAACGGCAGCGCCGCCCAGATGCTCTTGCCGCCGCTCGCGGTGTGCTCGACGTCGCAGGCGCCGCCCGCCTCCGCGGTGATCACCTTGACCAGCAGCAGCCCCCGGCCGCCGGTCTGCGCGTAGTCCGTCTCCAGGGCGGTGGGGCGGTAGGGGTGGTCGTCCTCGACCGAGACCCGGACCCAGTCGGCGGCGACGGCCACCTCCACGGCCAGCTCGGGCGAGAGCAGCGCCGCGTGTTTGACGGCGTTGGTGACCAGCTCCGAGACGATCAGCAGCAACCCCTGGAGGACGTCGTCCTCGATCGGCACGCCCTGCCGACCGAGGAGGTCGCGTACGGCGTGCCGGGCGCGGGGCACGGAGGCGTCCACGGCGGGGGCGGTGAAGCGCCACACCCCCTCGTACGACACGGGGTCGGCGGGGGCACTCCCGAGGCTCTCCATCGTCCGGCACCAGCTCTCACTCGCACTGCACTGCACTGACCGTCGAGTAAAGAGTGTTGGGAATGGCTTGGTCCGCCCCGTGTCACTGGCCGGAAGTAGCCAGGTATCGGCGCTATTTGACCAAACGTGCGAAATCTTGCATGGCTCTGGACTATTTCTGTTCTCTTTCCGGCGACTTGCTCGGGCTGCCGTCGTGTGGCGCCCTTCCATCGCGCCGCCCCGACACCACGCCGAGGATGCGCCGTCCGCCGATGCCGAGGGCGAGCAGGCCGAGTCCGTCGAACAGCAGCGCCAGCGAGAAGAAGCAGCCCAGGACGTACAGACTGCTGTGCGGCCAGTCGAACAGCACCAGCAGGCCCAGCAGCAGGCCGAAGGCTCCCTGCAGCAGCGTCCACCCCATCTGCGGGCCGCGCACCACGACGCTGCCGACGAGCCGGAAGACGCCGCCGGTCAGGAAGAGCAGGGCGGCGAACATGGTCAGCGCCTCGGCCGTGCCGACGGGATGTCTGATGACGACGACGCCCGCCGCGAGGTTGAGGGCCGCGACCACGACACCCAGCCAGAAGTAGTTCGTGCCGCGCGAATCGACCGCGTGCAGCAGCCCGACCAGGCCGCCGACGAGCAGCAGCCAGCCGAAGAGGAGCATCGAGGTGAGGGTGGCCACGCCGGTGTAGACGAGGCCGACGACCCCCGCGATCACCAGGAGCGCGCCGAGCAGGGCGAGCCGGCCGAAACTGCGGTTCAGCCTCCGGCCCTCGGCGGTCGGTTCGTTCATCGACGACTCCTCACGGTGCGTGACCGGATCGCGACCCCTTCTTGATCATAGGTTCGAACCGCGGGGATAGCATCCGGCACATGGACCGTACGGAACCCCGGCTCGTCGCGACCGTCGAGCACGGCGTCGCCACCGTCGTGATCGCCAACCCCGCCAAACGCAACGCCATGACCCCCGCGATGTGGCGGAGCCTGCCGGAACTGCTGGACCGGCTGTCGGCCGATCCGGCGGTCCGGGTGCTGGTGCTGACCGGAGCCGGCGACACGTTCTGCGCCGGGGCCGACATCTCCACACTGCGGGAGGGCGCGGAGAGCGCGCAGGACCTGGCGGTGGCGGCCGAGGAGGCGCTCGCGGCGTTTCCCCTGCCGACGCTGGCGGCGGTACGCGGCTACTGCGTGGGGGGCGGCGGCCAGCTGGCCGCCGCCTGCGATCTGCGGTTCGCGGAGGAGGGCGCCTCCTTCGGGATCACCCCGGCCAAGCTGGGCATCGTCTACCCCGCCTCCTCGACCCGGCGGCTGGTCGCCCTGGTGGGTCCGGCCACGGCCAAGCACCTGCTGTTCTCCGGCGAGCTGATCGGCACGGAACGGGCGCTGCGCACCGGCCTGGCCGACGAGGTGCTGCCGGCCGGCGGCCTGGACGAGCGGGTCGAGGAGTACATACGGGTGCTGGCGTCGCGGTCCCGGCTCACTCAGGCCGCGGCGAAGGAGTTCGCCGCGGGCCGGACGGACCGGGAGGCGTACTGGGCCGGCGAGGCCCGCACCAGCGCGGACGCGGCGGAGGGCGTCGCCGCCTTCCTGGAGCGGCGAGCGCCCCGCTTCACCTACGCCACGGGGCCCACCGGGACCGCCGGGTGAGGCGGCGTGCGGACAGGGGCTACCGCGTGCTGTGCCGGCTCCTGGCCCGCCACTCCTCGACGAGGGCTGCCGGGGCCTTCTCGGGCGAGCCGCTGTCGTAGGGCGGCTGCGGGTCGTACTCGGTGAGGAGCTGCACCGAGCGCGCCACGTCGTCGCCCGCCATCCGGCCGAGCAGGGTCAACCCCATGTCGATGCCGGAGGAGACCCCGGCGGCGGTGACGTACTTGCCGTCGAGGACGACGCGTTCCCCGGTGGGCTCGGCGCCGAACTCCTTCAGCGCCTCCAGCGCCAGCCAGTGCGAGGTGGCCCGGCGGCCCGCGAGCAGTCCGGCGGCGGCCAGCAGCAGCGAGCCGGTGCAGACCGAGGTCGTCCAGGTGGTGGCGGCGTCGGCCGAGCGCAGCCAGCCGAGCAGGGCCTCGTTCTCCATCTGGTCGTTCTGTCCGGGGCCGCCCGGCACGATCACCACGTCGGGTGACGGGACCTCGGCGAGCGTCTTCTCCGCGACCAGGGCGAGGCTTCCGGTGTCGTTGCGGACGGGGCCGGTCCGCTCGGCGACGAAGACGGTCTCGGCGCCGGGCGTGCGGCTGAGGATCTCGTAGGGGCCCACCGCGTCCAGGGCGGTGAAACGGTCGAAGAGCACGATGGCGATCTGCACGGGAACGGCCTCTCTGTCGGTCGGTCGGGTGGTGCGGTTCAGGTGCTCGTACGGTTCAGGTACGGGGCGGCCCGTACGGTCCGGGCAGGGGTCCGCCCGTACGGTCCGGGTACGGAGCGGGGGCGCGGAAGCGGCGGCGGTACTCGGCGGGCGCCGTCGCCAGCGTCTTCACGAAGGCCCGCCGCATGGCCTCCGAGGTGCCGTAGCCACTGGCCCGGGCGACCTGCTCGACGCCGTCGGCGGTGTCCTCCAGGAGGCGGCGCGCGTGCTCCAGGCGGACGCGCTCGACGTACCGCCCCGGGGTCGTCCCGGTCTCCGCGCGGAACGCGCGGGCGAAGTGCCGGGGCGAGAGCCGGGCGCGGGCCGCCAGGGTGTCGACCCCGAGGTCGGCGGCCGGGTTCCGGTCGATCCAGAGCTGGACCTCGCGCAGCGGTTCGCGCCGCGCGGTCTGGGCGCTGAGCTGGGCGCTGAACTGGGCCTGGTTGCCGGGGCGGCGCAGGAACACCACGAGGTGCCGGGCGATGTCCAGTGCGAGCTCCCGCCCGTGGTCCTCCTCGACCAGCGCGAGGGCGAGGTCGATTCCGGCGGTGACGCCCGCCGACGTGGCCAGCCTCCCGTCCCGTACGAAGATCGGTTCGGGGTCGACCCGGACGGCCGGGAAGTCGCGGGCCAGCCGCTCGCAGTAGTTCCAGTGGGTGGTGACCCGGTGGCCGTCCAGCAGCCCCGCCTCGGCCAGCAGCAGCGCCCCGGTGCACACGGAGACGAGCCGGTCCGCGCGGGGCGCGTGCTCGCGCAGCCAGCCGGTCAGCTCCGGGTGGGAGCCGCGGGTGCCCCGGCCCCCGGGGACCAGCAGGGTGTGCGGTACGGGCGCCTCGGCCAGGCGGCCGTCGGGAACCAGGGTGAGGCCGCTGGTGGAGCGGACCGGACCGCCGTCGAGCGAGGCGGTCCGCAGGTCGTAGGAGACCCCCTCAGCGCGGGAGGCGCCCGCGAAGACCTCCATCGGGCCGCTCACATCGAGGCTCTGGACGCCGTCGAAGAGGACGACGAGCACGGTTCGCTGCTTCACGTCCGCCATCCTGGGCGGCGGGCGGTGATGGCCGCAATGACATGTGCCCCACCTTTCCTGCCACGGTCCGGCCCGGCGAGTCCGGCCGCCGCCTGCCGGGCACGGCCTGCCGCCCCGGGGTTCCCTGCCGTACCGACCAGTCGGTAACGTTCTGGTATGGATACTCTCCCGGCCCGCGCGGAACGCCGCTGCCACAACGCCGTCAACCCGCTGCACTCCTGTCTCTTCTTCTCCCCCGACCTGGGCGTGGAGATGGGGAAGATCGGCATCGAGGACCCGGCCGCCGCCTACTTCGCGACCCGGGCCGCCGCGCTCGGCGCGGTCGGCGCGGGCGCCGTCACCGCCGCCTTCTACAACTTCAACCCCGTGCTGGTGGCCCGCCATGTGCCCGCGGTCTGGGAGACCGCCGGTCCCGAGGCGGTCCTCGGGGCCCGGCTGCGGGCGGCGGACACGACGCTGCGCCGGCTGCTCGGCGAGGAGGCCGTCGCCTCCGCGGAGATGGCGGAGGCGGCCCGCCTCGCGCTGCGCGCCACCGAGGCGTGCACCCCGCACGCCCGCCCGCTGTACGCCGCCCACGCGGACCTCCCGGTGCCCGAGGAGCCGCACCTGGCGTTCTGGCACGCGGCGACGCTGCTGCGCGAACACCGGGGCGACGCGCACCTCGCCGCCCTGCTCACGGCCGACCTGGACCCGCTGGAGTCGCTGGTCAGCCACACGGCCACCGGGAAGGGCATGGCGATCGGCTGGATCCTCTCCTCCCGCGGCTGGCGCCGCACCGACTGGGAGGCGGCCTGCGGCCGGCTGCGGGAGCGCGGACTGCTGGAGGCGGGCGAGGAACTGGCGCTGACCGATGCCGGGACGGCGCTGCGCGCGGAGGTCGAGGAGGCGACGGACCGCATGGACGTCGCCCCGTACGCGCACCTGGGCGCGGACGGCGTGGAGCGGCTCACCGAGCTGGCGCGCCGCTTCCTCTTCACGGCCGCGGCGGCGGGAGCCTTCCCGGCCGCGGCGACCGGCCGGAGCTGACCCCGCGCCGCCCGGGGCCCGGCACGCACCGCCGGGCCCCGGGCGTGTCGCCCGAGCTCGCGCGACACGGCCCCCGGCCACGCGGCACAATGCAGGGCCGGGGGTGCCCCGGTACAGCAAGAGCGTGCTCAGCGGGACCGAGCACGGCCAGCACAGCCAGTACGGGAAGGCGAGTCGGGAAAACCGTGACGACGTCCATCGAAGGCAGGATCGCCGAGGAGCTCGGCGTACGTGAGCGGCAGGTCAGGGCGGCCGTCGAGTTGCTCGACGGCGGATCGACCGTGCCGTTCGTCGCGCGCTACCGCAAGGAGGCGACCGAATCCCTCGACGATGCGCAGCTGCGCACGCTGGAGGAACGGCTGCGCTATCTGCGGGAGCTGGAGGAGCGGCGTACCGCGATCCTCGAATCCGTACGCGAACAGGGCAAGCTCGACGAGGCGCTGGAGGCGAGCATCCGGGCCGCCGAGACGAAGGCGCGCCTGGAGGACGTCTACCTGCCGTTCAAGCCGAAGCGGCGGACGAAGGCGCAGATCGCCCGGGAGGCGGGGCTCGGACCGCTGGCGGACGGCCTGCTCGGCGACCCCTCCACCGACCCGCTCGTGGCCGCCGCCGCGTTCGTGGACGGCGACAAGGGCGTCGCGGACGCGGCGGCCGCCCTGGAGGGGGCGCGTGCGATCCTCACCGAGCGGTTCTCCGAGGACGCCGACCTGACCGGCGAACTGCGCGAGCGGATGTGGACGCGCGGCCGGCTGGCGGCGAAGGTGCGCGAGGGCCAGGAGGAGGCGGGCGCGAAGTTCGCCGACTACTTCGACTTCGCCGAACCGTTCACCGCGCTGCCCTCGCACCGGATCCTGGCGATGCTGCGCGGCGAGAAGGAGAACGTGCTCGACCTGGTCCTGGAGCCGGACGCGCCCGAGGTCTCGGAGCAGCCGGGCCCGTCCGCGTACGAGAACATGATCGCCCGCCGCTTCGGCGTAGCGGACCGGGGCCGCCCCGGCGACAAGTGGCTCGCGGACACCGTGCGGTGGGCGTGGCGGACCCGTATTCAGGTGCACCTCGGCATCGACCTGCGGCTGCGGCTGCGCACGGCGGCGGAGGACGAGGCCGTGCGGGTCTTCGCGTCCAACCTGCGCGACCTGCTGCTCGCCGCCCCGGCCGGGACGCGGGCGACGCTCGGCCTGGACCCCGGTTTCCGCACGGGAGTGAAGGTCGCGGTCGTCGACGCCACCGGCAAGGTGGTGGCCACCGACGTGATCCACCCGCACGTGCCCGCCAACAAGTGGGACCAGGCGCTGGCGAAGCTGGCGCGTCTCGCGAAGGAGCACGCGGTCGACCTGATCGCGATCGGCAACGGCACGGCGTCCCGCGAGACGGACAAGCTCGCCGGTGAACTGATCGACAAGCACCCCGAGTTGAAGCTCACGAAGGTGATGGTCTCGGAGGCGGGCGCTTCGGTGTACTCCGCCTCCGCCTTCGCCTCGCAGGAACTGCCCGACATGGACGTGTCGTTGCGCGGCGCCGTCTCCATCGCCCGGCGGCTCCAGGACCCGCTGGCCGAGCTGGTGAAGATCGACCCGAAGTCGATCGGCGTCGGCCAGTACCAGCACGACCTGTCGGAGGTGAAGCTGTCCCGTTCGCTGGACGCGGTCGTCGAGGACTGTGTGAACGGCGTCGGCGTGGACGTCAACACCGCCTCCGCGCCGCTGCTTTCGCGGGTCTCCGGCATCAGCTCGGGGCTGGCGGAGAACATCGTCGCGCACCGGGACGCCCACGGCCCCTTCCGGTCCCGCAAGGCGCTCAAGGACGTGGCACGGCTCGGCCCGAAGGCGTACGAGCAGTGCGCGGGCTTCCTGCGCATCCGGGGCGGCGACGATCCGCTCGACGGTTCCAGCGTCCACCCCGAGGCGTACCCGGTGGTGCGGAGGATGGGGAAGAGCGCGGGCGGCGAGGTCGCCTCGCTGATCGGCAACACGGAGGCGCTGCGGGCGCTGCGCGCCGCGGACTTCGTGGACGACGTGTTCGGGCTGCCGACCGTGACGGACATCCTCAAGGAGCTGGAGAAGCCGGGGCGGGACCCGCGTCCGGCGTTCCGTACGGCGACCTTCAGGGAGGGCGTCGAGAAGATCGGCGACCTGGAGCCCGGCATGGTCCTGGAGGGGGTGGTGACCAACGTGGCCGCGTTCGGAGCGTTCGTCGACGTCGGCGTCCACCAGGACGGGCTGGTGCACGTGTCGGCCCTGTCGAAGACGTTCGTGAAGGACCCGCGCGACGTCGTGAAGCCCGGGGACATCGTGAAGGTCAAGGTCATGGACGTCGATGTGCCGCGCAAGCGGATCTCGCTGTCGCTGCGGCTCGACGACGAGCCGGGCGCGGGCGGCGGCTCGGGCGGCGGGCAGGGCCGCGGCGAGCGGGGCGGCCGGCCGCCGAAGCAGCGCCAGGGCCAGGGGGCCGGTGGCGGCCAGGGCCGGCAGGGCGGCGGACGGGACCGTCGAGGGGGCGGCGGATCCCGGCAGGGCGGTCAGGGCGCTCCGGCTCCGGCGAACAGCGCGATGGCGGACGCCCTGCGGCGGGCCGGCCTCACCGAACCGAAGCCGGGCGGCGGCGGCCGGGGGCGCTGACCCCCCCCCCGGGGGTCTTCGGGGCGGGCCGCCGGGGGCGGCCCGCCCCGCTCCTCTGCAACGGCAGGGGGCGGGGCGCGGCCGTCCCCGCTCGCTCGGGCGGTGGCGGGCCGGAGCGGCCCCTCCCGGCCGGCGGGAAGTACGCGGGGTCTGCCGAGGCGCGAGGGGGTTCGGGAGGGGGCGGGGCGCGGCCCGCGCCCGGTCCCCCGGTTCCGCTCAGACTTCCTTGACCTGGCCGTCCGCCACCTCGATGCGGCGGGTGGTGCGGACCGCCTCCAGCATCCGCCGGTCGTGCGTGACCAGCAGCAGGGTGCCGGTGTACGTCTCCAGGGCCGCCTCCAACTGCTCGATGGCGGGCAGGTCCAGGTGGTTGGTCGGCTCGTCGAGCACCAGGAGGTTGACCCCCCGGCCCTGGAGCAGGGCGAGGGCAGCACGGGTGCGCTCCCCCGGCGACAGGCTGGTCGCGGGGCGCGTCACGTGATCCGCGCGGAGACCGAACTTGGCGAGCAGGGTGCGGACTTCGGCCGGCTCGGTGTCGGGCACGGCCGCACAGAACGCGTCCAGCAGCGTCTGCGCGCCGAGGAACAGCTTGCGGGCCTGGTCCACCTCGCCGACGACCACGCCCGAACCCAGGGCCGCGTGCCCGGAGTCCAGGGGGAGCCGCTCCAAGAGGGCGGCCAGCAGGGTGGACTTCCCCGCGCCGTTGGCCCCGGTGATGGCCACCCGGTCCGCCCAGTCGATCTGGAGCGAGGCGGGACCGAAGGCGAAGTCGCCGCGTACCACGCGGGCTTCGCGCAGAGTCGCGACGACGGAACCCGATCGCGGGGCGGAGGCGATCTCCATCCGCAGCTCCCACTCCTTGCGGGGCTCCTCCACGGTGTCGAGGCGCTCGATCATGCGCTGGGTCTGGCGGGCCTTCGCGGCCTGCTTCTCGCTGGCCTCGCTGCGGGCGTTGCGGCCGAGCTTGTCCCCGTCGGTGGCCTTGCGGCGGGCGTTCTTGACGCCCTTGTCCATCCAGGAGCGCTGCATGTGCCCGCGCGCTTCGAGGGACGCCTTCTTGTCGGCGTACTCCTCGTACTCCTCGCGGGCGTGCCTGCGGGCGGTCTCCCGCTCCTCCAGGTAGGCCGCGTAGCCGCCGCCGTACAGGGTGATCTGCTGCTGGGCGAGGTCCAGTTCGAGCACCTTGGTGACCGTGCGCATGAGGAACTCGCGGTCATGGCTGATGACGACGGTGCCGGCGCGGAGGCCGGACACGAAGCGCTCCAGGCGCTCCAGGCCGTCGAGGTCGAGGTCGTTGGTGGGCTCGTCGAGGAGGAAGACGTCGTAGCGGGAGAGAAGCAGCGAGGCGAGTCCGGCGCGGGCCGCCTGGCCGCCGGAGAGCGCGGTCATGGGCCGGTCCAGGCCCACGGTCAGCCCCAGCTCGGCGGCGACCTGCGCGGCCCGTTCCTCCAGGTCCGCGCCGCCGAGGGCGAGCCAGCGCTCCAGGGCCTCGGAGTACGCGTCGTCCGCGCCCGGGGCGCCCGCCACGAGGGCCTCGGTCGCCTCGTCCATGGTGCGCTGGGCGTCGGCGACCCCGGTGCGGCGGGCCAGGAACGCGGCCACGGTCTCGCCGTCGCGGCGCTCGGGCTCCTGCGGGAGGTGGCCCACGGTGGCGGTGGGCGGTGACAGCCGCAGCTCGCCCTCCTCCGGGCGGTCGAGTCCGGCGAGCAGGCGGAGCAGGGAGGACTTGCCCGCGCCGTTGACTCCGACGAGACCGATCACGTCCCCTGGGGCGACGACGAGGTCGAGTCCGGCGAAGAGCGTGCGGTCGCCGTGTCCGGCGGCGAGGTCCTTGGCGACGAGAGTGGCAGTCATCAGGGTGCCGATCCTAGTCTCCGCCGGATGGTGCCCGCGGCTCTGCCGCCCCTGGCCCGGGGTTTCCGGTTTCGGTTAGCGTCCGGGCAGCGACGGACGCGGGGCGGGAAGGACAGGGGTGACCCGGATGACGGATGTGATCGTGGTGGGCGGCGGGGTCGTCGGTCTCACCACCGCCGTGACGCTGGCGGAGCGCGGGCTGCGGGTGCGGGTCTGGTCGCGGGATCCGGCCGGTTCCACGACGTCGGCGGTGGCGGGGGCGCTGTGGTGGCCGTACCGGATCGAGTCGGCGGAGCGGGTGGGCGCCTGGGCCCTGGAGACGCTGGCGGTGTACGAGGAGCTGGCCGCCGCCCCGCGGGAGACCGGCGTACGGCGGGTGGCGGGGCTGCACGGCGGGGAGCGGCTCGCGGCGCTGGGGGCGTGGGCGGCGGGGTTGAAGGACGCCGCGGAGGTGGCCGGAGGGCTGCGCGTGACCCTGCCGCTGCTGGACATGCCGGTCCATCTGGCGTGGCTGGAGCGGCGGCTCGCGGCGGCGGGCGGGGCGGTGGAGCGGCGGGCCGTGTCGGGGCTCGGCGAGGCGGCGGAGGCGGGCCCGGTGGTGGTGAACTGCACGGGGCTCGGGGCGCGCGAACTGGTTCCCGACGCCGGGGTGCGGCCGGTGCGGGGCCAGTTGGTCGCGGTGGAGAACCCGGGGATCGAGGAGTGGTACACCGAGGCGGATCCGGCGTCGGAGGCGACGACGTACTTCTTCCCGCAGCCGGGGCGGCTGGTGCTGGGCGGTACGGCCGAGGCGGACGATCCGCGTACGGAGCCCGACCCGCGGACCGCCCGGGAGATCGTGGCGCGGTGTGCGCGGATCCGGCCGGAGATCGCCGGGGCGCGGGTGCTCGGGCACCGGGTGGGGCTGCGCCCGGCGCGGGAGGCCGGGGTGCGGATCGAGGCGGAGGCGCTGCCGGGCGGCGGACTGCTGGTGCACAACTACGGGCACGGCGGCGCGGGCGTGACCGTGGCCTGGGGCTGCGCGCGGACGGCGGCGGCGCTGGTGGGGTGAGGGGGCCGGTCCGGTGCGGGGAAGAGGCCGGGATCCGGCGCGGGGCCTGCCGGGCCTGCCGGCACGGGCGGCACCGGCGGCACGGGCGGCACACGGCAGGAGCCCGCGGCCGGTGGGCGGTCGCGGGCTCCGGGCGGTCGGGCGGTCACCGGGTCAGTCGGCGGGCCGCTCCTTCTCCGTGGAGACGGTGGAGGCCGGGGCGGCCGTGGAGCCCGAGCCGCCGGACTCGTGCTGGTGGCGCTCGTCCTTGATCGGCGTGGTGCCGGGGCCGATACGGATCTCGAAGTCGCCGTCGTACTTGGCGTGCCCCTCGATCACCGCGGACTCGACCGCCTCCACGCCGAACTCCTGGCGGACGATCTGCGGGTCCTTGCGCAGGTCCCGCATCAGGGCCACGCACATCCCGAGCATCACGATGACGAAGGGGGCCGCCACCAGGATGGTGAGGTTCTGGAGCCCTTGGAGGGCGTTGTCCTTCCCCTCGCCGATGAGCAGCATGATCGCGGCCACGGCCCCGGTCACGACGCCCCAGAAGACGACGACCCAGGTGCCGGGTTCCAGGACGCCCTTCTGCGAGAGGGTGCCCATGACGATCGAGGCGGCGTCGGCGCCGGAGACGAAGAAGATGCCGACCAGGACCATCACCAGGATGCAGGTGACCGTGGCGATCGGGAACTCCTGGAGGACGCCGAACAGTTGCGCCTCGGGGGTGTCGGCGCCCTGGAGCTTGCCGGCCTCGTCCAGCTTCATGGCCGAGCCGCCGAAGACGGCGAACCAGATCAGGCTGACGGTGCTGGGCACCAGGATGACGCCGCCGACGAACTGGCGGATCGTGCGGCCGCGGCTGATCCGGGCGATGAACATGCCGACGAAGGGCGTCCAGGAGATCCACCAGGCCCAGTAGAAGACCGTCCAGCTGCCGAGCCAGTCCGCGACGTCGCCGCCGCCCGTGGCCTCGGTGCGCCCGGCGAGCTGTCCGAGGTCGCTGAGGTACGCGCCGATGGAGGTGGGCAGCAGGTCGAGCACGATGATCGTGGGGCCCGCGATGAAGACGAAGACCACCAGGAGCAGGGCCAGCACCATGTTGGTGTTGGACAGCCACTGGATGCCCTTCTCGACGCCGGAGACCGCGGAGAGGACGAAGCAGACGGTCAGTGCGGCGATGATGGCGACCAGCAGGCCGGTGCCGGTCTTCTCCATCCAGCCCAGTTCCTCGAAGCCGCTGCCGATCTGCAGCGCCCCGAGACCGAGCGAGGCCGCGGAGCCGAACAGGGTGGCGAAGATCGCCAGGATGTCGATGAAGCGGCCGACGCCGCCGTAGGCGTGCCGCTTGCCGATCAGCGGCTCGAAGACGGCGCTGATCGTCTGCCGCCTGCGCCGCCGGTAGGCGCTGTACGCGATGGCCAGCCCGACCACGGCGTAGATGGCCCAGGGGTGCAGCGTCCAGTGGAAGAGGGTGGTGGCCATGGCCGTCTGCTGCGCTTCGGCCGCGGTGGCGGGGTCGGTGCCGGGCGGCGGGGTGCGGAAGTGGGCGAGCGGCTCGCTCACGCCGTAGAACATCAGCCCGATGCCCATGCCGGCGCTGAACATCATGGCGACCCAGGAGGTGGTCCGGAACTCCGGCTTCTCGGCCTCCTGTCCCAGGCAGATCTTGCCGTACCGGCTGACGGCCAGCCACAGCGCGAAGACGACGAAGCCCGAGGCGGTCAGCATGAAGGCCCAGCCGCCGTTGTGGATCAACCCCTCCAGCAGCGTGCTGGACACGCTCTCCAGAGAGTCCGTGGCCGTCGCCCCCCACACGACGAAGGCGAGCGTGAGGACGGCCGTGACCCCGAACACCACTCGGTCGGTGGTGGGCGCTCTGGCACTGACCGGTTCGGGGGGAAGGTCGGCTGTGACCGCCAGCCCTTCCCGCCCCTCCGCTGTCTGGTCGTCCTGGGACACAAATGGCACCTTTCACCGAGTCCGAAAAACGCTCTCCGTAGGCAGTACCACACCTGCCCAGGATCTCGAAGGATCAACAAGCAGTTACGGCTTGACCGTTTACGAGGTGATATGTCGCTCGCTGATCGAGGAGCAGGGGAATCAGGGATCGAGCCGACTGCCCAAGGGGCACGAACACGCCATCCGGCTCCGGCCGGACTGCGACCCCGTGGAGGGCCAACTCGTCCCGCACCTCCGCGTACTGGGCGGCGTCCAGCCGGTAGCCGCACGGCGGGTCGGCGAGGGTCTCGGAGGGCTCGGCCGGGTCGTTGTCGGCGCCGCCGAGGTACACGGGCCCCCGGTCGGCGAGACCGGCCAGGCGCGAGAGGGCGGTGGCCGCACGGAGCCGGGCGCGCTGCTCGTCGGCGAAGTCGAGGAGGCCGCCGAGCGCGGTGAGCTGGGAGGCGACCCGGCGGCGGTGGTTGCGGGCCGGGTCCGCCTTCTCCGCGTCGCTCAGCGCGTCGACCCGGGATTCGATGAGCAGGCCGGCGGCGTGCTTGAGGCCGGAGACGTTGCGCAGGATGCGCTCCTGGCCGTCGCCCGCCACCTGTTTGACGGGCTCCCCGGTGGCCGGGTCGGTCCAGATGCCGTAGTGGCCGCTGGTGTAGCCGCCCGCCGTCGCGGCGGGGCGGACATAGCGCTCCGAGAGCGTGTGCGAGGCGTCGTGGACCCGGTCGTGGACGTTGAGGTTGCGCGGCCAGAGGGCGAACAGGTCCTTGTCGTAGTACGGCGGGGTCGCACCGTACTCGTGCAAGTCGTAGATCACCCGCGGTTGTTCGTCGCGCACCACGGCGGCGACGGCCCGCGCCTCGGCGGTCTTCAGCGCGATGTGGTCGCGGTTGACGTCGATCCCGGCCGCGTTGCCCCGGGTGTCGGCGGCGCGCCCGTCCGGGTTGGCCGTGGGCAGCACCAGCAGCGTCGTACGGGAGAGGAGGGCGCGGGTCTCCCGGTCCTCGGCGAACGCGAGGTCGCGGACCGTGGTCAGACACGCCTCGCGCCCGGCCGGCTCGTCCCCGTGCTGTCCGCAGATCAGCAGCACGGTGGTGGCGCCGGGCCGCTCCCGCCCCAGCCGCACGAGCCGCAGGGGGCGGCCCTGAGCGGTGGTCCCGACGCGGTCCACGGAGACCCGGCCGCTCCCCCGGTCCACCGCGGCGAGGAAGTCCCGCTCCTCCGCCTCACCGGTCCAGCGCCGCCCCTCGCTCGTCTCGAACCCGGTGCGCGGCGGACGGTGCGCGGCCTCGGCGGGTGCGACGGCGAACGGGAGGGCGAGAGCGGCGGTCAGCACCGCCACCGCCGTCCGGCGGATCGTCCGCGCTCCCCCGCCCGATGCCGCCGGTCCGGCGGCCGTGGCGCCCGCGACCGGTGCGAGCCACGGGTGCGGGCTGAGCATGCGGAGTGCGTGGGCGACGCGTGGGGTCATCGGCGGCTGCCTCCCGGGGCATGGGGGACGGAACACCGTGACGCCCCGTCGGCCTGTCGGCGAAGTGCGGACGTTACCCCGGTCAACTCCTGTGCAACAAGGGGTGATCACTGCCGGTCGCCCGGTCGCGCGTCGTCGTCCGTGACGAGGGGATGGCGATCATGTGACAGAAGTACCCGGAACGGCCCGTACCGCTCCGACGGCTGCTTAGCCTCGTGGCGACCGGCCGGAAGACCCTCCGGCCCGACCATGTGGAGCTTGCGTGCACCGCAGATTCATCGTCCCCAGCGCACTGGCGGCCACCCTCCTGCTGGCGATCCCGGCAGCGGCAGCACCGGGCACCGTGGGCGCCCCGGGCATCGGCGACCCCTACTACCCGGCGAGCGGGAACGGCGGCTACGACGTCTCCCACTACGACCTGCGGCTGAAGTACCGGCCCACGACCGACCTCCTGGAGGGTACGGCGACGATCCTCGCCACCACCACGCAGGAGCTGTCCCGTTTCAACCTCGACTTCGGGCTCGACGTGTCCGAGGTGCGGGTGAACGGCAGGAAGGCCGGGTTCGCCACCAGCGGCGACCACGAGCTGGAGGTCACCCCGGCGGCTCCGCTCGCGAAGGGCAGGGCCGTCTCGGTGGTCGTCCGGTACGCCGGAAAGCCCTCCGAGCTGAAGATAGGCGGCTGGACCGCCTGGGCGCGGACCCCGGACGGCGGGGTCGCCGCGCAGGAGCCGGACTCGGCCGTGTGGTGGTACCCGAGCAACGACCACCCGCTCGACAAGGCCACGTACGACATCTCGGTCTCCGTGCCCGACGGCACCCAGGCCATCAGCAACGGCGTCCTCCAGTCGCAGAGTTCGAAGCTCGGCTGGACCCGGTTCAACTGGCGCTCGGACAAGCCGCAGGCCACGTACCTCTCGACGCTGGCGATCGGCCGGTTCGACATCACCACCGACAGGACGGCCGACGGCCTGCCGGTCCTCAACGCCTACAGCAAGGACCTCGGCCCCAACGCCGGGGCGGCCCGCGCGAGCATCGAGCGGAGCACCGAGGTCGCCGAATGGCTGACCGGGGTGTTCGGCCCGTACCCGTTCAACGCGCTCGGCGGCTACGTGCCGAACGTGAAGAGCGGCTTCGCCCTGGAGACCCAGACGCGGCCCTTCTACAGCCCGAGGCAGTTCGCGAACGGCGCCAACGTCTCCGTCGTCGTGCACGAGCTGGCCCACCAGTGGTACGGCAACAGCGTGTCGGTCGACGGCTGGAAGGAGATCTGGATCAACGAGGGCTTCGCCCGCTACAGCCAGTGGCTCTGGTCGGAGAAGGAGGGCGAGGGCACGGCGCAGGAGCTGGCGGACTACACGTACGCGCAGCACCCGGCCGACGACCCCTTCTGGAAGGTGAAGCCGGGCGACCCCGGCCCGGACGACCAGTTCGACATCGCCGTCTACGACCGGGGCGCGCTGGCGCTCCAGGCGCTGCGCAACGAGGTCGGCGACGAGGTGTTCTTCGAGCTGCTGAAGGGCTGGCCGACCGAGCGCGCCCACTCCAACGCGAACGTGGGCGACTTCCTCCGGTACGCGGAGCGGGTCTCGGGCAAGCCGCTCGCCGCCCTCTTCGACACCTGGCTGTACCGGCCGTCGCGGCCGGCCGGACCGGCGGCGGCCGGGGCGGGGCTGTCGGAGGAGGCGCTGTCGGCGCGCTCGGCGCCGAAGGTCGAGCGCCCGGCGTCCTGGAAGAAGATCGCGGCGACGAACACCGTGCACGACCACGGGGACCGGAGCCGCGGCCATGACGCGGCCGGGGGGCGCCCGGGTCACGGCCACCGCTGACGGCGGCCGACGCCGAGGCGCGTCGGGGCGGCCCGGGGGGGGGCGTCCGGCGGATCTCGACCGGGTCCGCGGGACGCCCCGGGGCCCGGCCCCCCTGGGCGCTCAGCCGTTCCGGCGCGCCTCGGCGGTCCACGCCGCCCGGGCCGCCCGCGCCCTCGGCAGGTAGCGCAGCCGCTCGGGCAGGGCCGGGACCACGGTCCGCAGCACCGCGCACGTCCGGCGCAGCCTTTTCTCCTGGGCGGCGGTCCAGGGCAGGCCGATCGCCGCGCGGGCGTCGGGGGGCATGAGGCCGATGGTGACGAACCTCCGGAAGCGGGCCAGCGGCGGCAGGAGCACCGGCCACAGCACACGCAGCAGGGGCCTCAACGGCCACGGCCCCCGGTCCGGCGGCGGTACGGGCTGGTCGGTGGCGACGAGTTCACGGACGACGGCGGTCGCCTCGATCTCCTCGGCGAGCATCTTCCTCCAGTACGGCCAGAACTCCTCGACGGTCTGCGGCATGTCCCGGTCGTGGATGCCGAGGACGCGTCCGACCTGGAGCCACTCCCGGTACAGGGCGCGCTCCTGGTCCGGGGTCATGGGCCGGATCAGATAGCGGGCGGCGTGCCGGTAGACGGGGAAGCCGGTGGCGTGCACCCAGGCGTAGTTGGCGGGGGTCAGCGCGTGGTAGCGGCGGCCCCGTGTGTCGGTGCCCTGGATGCTCCGGTGGAGCACGCGCAACCTGCGGCCCTCCTCGGCCGCCTCCGCGCCGCCGTACACCCAGAGCTGGAGCGAGCGCAGCGAGCGTTCGCCGCGCCCCCACGGGTCCGTACGGAAGACGGAGTGCTCGTCCACGCCCGCGCCGACGGCCGGGTGGGCGACCTGGAGGGTGAGGGCGGCGGGGAGCATCAGCAGGGCGCGGACGTCCCCGGCCAGGCTCCAGAGCACGCCGCCGGGCGGGGGCGGCGCGGGTTCGTTCACACCGTCGCCGCGACGGTCCCGGGGCGCCGGTGAACGCTCCGTCTCGCGTTCCGCGCTGCTCATCCGTGCTCCCGAGGTCCCGGCGGGCCTGCCGTGCGCTGCCCGTGCCCTCCCTCCATGGTCCCTCGCGCAGGAGGCCGGCGGGCGCCGGGGGCCTCGAACGGCGTGCGGACGGCGCGGCGGCCCCGGCCGGCCGGGGCCGTACGCCGTCACCGGTACGGTGGCCCGCACCGTGGCAGCCGTCGTCGACGCGACCGCGTCATGTCGTGCACAGACGGCAGGAGTTGCTACCGTCGCCTCTCGGCCTGACCGAGAAGGAGCACCGCACGAGGGCGTCCGCAGCCGTGCGCCGTCCCACGCGGGCGGAGGCGCAGCGGACGGTGTCACCGGTAGTCGGCGGTCCTCCGCACCTCGCCGAAGCGGGGGAAGACGCGTTGCACGGCGAAGTCGTGCTCGTCGGCGGCCAGTCCGGACATCGCGTCGGCCACGAACTCCAGTCGGTAGCCGTGGTCGGACGCGGCCCGCGCGGTGGACTCGACGCCCATCGTGGTGACCAGTCCGGCGATCACCAGGGTGTCCACGTCCAGGGCGCGCAGGCGCTCGTCCAGACCGGTACCGTGGAAGGCGCCGACGGTCCGCTTGACCACCACGAGGTCACCGTCGTGCACCAGGTCGTCGGCGAAGTCGCTGCCGGCCGGCTGTTCGGCGACGCCCGGACGCTCCACCCGCACCATCACCACGGGTCGCTCCCGCTCCCGGAACGACTCGGCCAACTCACGTCCGCGTTGCAGTACTTCCTCTCCTGAGTGGGGAGCGAGAGGAAGAGCGACGATGCGGGGCATCAGGTCGATCAGGACCAGTGCGGACTTCATGCCGGTGATCACAGGAGCACCCTCTCAGGAGAACAGAACGTCGAACCGGGTCCGCCCGGCCGGGGGTCAGGTACCGACGACGGCGTCGTGGACGCCTCGGCGACCGAGGCCACGTGGAAACGCGTGTCGGGTGTGTTCGGGACGGACCACCGCCGCGACGCCGCCCCGAACGCCCGGGTGGGCAGGGGCTCCCCGCCCCGCGTCACGCGAACCGTGCCGGAGCACTGCCCGGCCTCCGCCGTCCTGAACACGGCCTCCTCCAGAGCCGCCGGACCGAGGCCGTCCGCACCGTCCGTCCTCGCCATCGAATCCCCCGCGCAGAAGAAGTCCGCCTTGCAGCAGTGATGATCTTCGGACGGCCGCTTCCGGGCAACTGCTTTTCGCGGACTTCCCGTTCCGGCAGCCGGGCGGCGTCTCGCCGCGCCCCTCACCACCAGGACGGCGCGCATCCGGTCCGGAGGAACAGCAGGCTGCGCCACCTTCGCCCCTCCTTGCCCGGGCAGTCGTCCCGCCGCTGTCCGGAACATGCGGCCAGGACGAGGGGCTGTCCGTCGGCGTGAGCGCCACAACCGCAGGCGAAGCGGTCACGCACGCCGTGGCGACACCCGGCCCGCCCCACTGAAGCTGCAGTTCAGAGCATTGATTCATCGATGATCGAGGATTTCACCCCCGGAAGCCGCCCATGACCTCCAGGTCCGGCCGTCTCTCTTCTGCACCGGCTTGAAAACCTGGCCACAGGGTCCGGGGTGGACGGCCGGGCCCCGGTGCCGGAGACTTTCACAGAAGTGGTGAGACAGCGGAACTGTCCGATCCGAGGATTCGACCGGCGGGAGCAGAGATGGCGACGGGGACCGACGGGCCGACGCTCACGGTGGACGAGCTGGCGGCACGCGCCGGGGTCACCGTGCGCACGGTGCGGTTCTACAGCACCCGGGGCCTGCTGCCGCCCCCGGTGATCGGTCCGCGCCGGGTCGGCCACTACGGGCCCGACCACCTCTCCCGGCTCGCGCTGATCGAGGAGCTCCAGCAGCAGGGCATGACGCTGGCGGCGATCGAACGGTACCTGGAGCAGTTGCCGCCCGACCTGAGCGCCCACGACCTGGCGATCCACCGGGCGCTGGTGGCGTCCTGGGCGCCGGACCGGACCGAGGGCTTCTCCCGGGCGGAGCTGGAGCGGCGGGCCGGGCGGGCGCTGGCGGAGGAGGACGTGGAGCGGCTGGCGGCGATGGGGGTGCTGGTGCGGCCGCAGGGGCCCGGCGGGGAGTTCCGGGTGGATCTGGGGCTGCTGCGGCTCGGGGTGGAGCTGCTGGACGTGCCGATCGCGCACGAGACGATCCTGGCGGCGCGGACCGTGCTGCTGGAGCACACCCGCTCGGCCGCGCAGGAGATGGCCCGGTTGTTCCGGGACGAGGTGTGGAACCCCTACCGGGAGCGGGAGGGCGACCCGGAGCATGTGGCGGCGATGAAGTCGTTGTCGGCCCATATGCAGCCGATCGTGGTGCAGGCGCTGGTGACGGCGTTCCAGCGGTCGCTCAAGGAAGAGCTGCGGGCCGCGTTCACCGCCGAGTGACGGTGGACGCGGCCCGGGCCGGCGCCGGTCGGCGGCTCAGTCGTGGAAGGTCTCGCCCTTCTCCGCCTTCTCCACCAGCAGTGCGGGCGGCAGGAAGCGGTCGCCGTAGCGCTCGGCGAGTTCCCGGGCGCGGGCCACGAAGCCGGGCAGCCCGCCCTCGTACCCGTTGATGTACTGGAGCACGCCGCCGGTCCACGGCGGGAAGCCGATGCCCATGATGGAGCCGATGTTGGCGTCGGCGACGGAGATGAGGACGTTCTCCTCCAGGCAGCGGACGCTGTCCAGGGCCTCGGAGAAGAGCATCCGCTCCTTCATGTCCTCGAACGGCACGTCCGCGTCGGGCTTGGTGAAGTGCTCGCGCAGTCCGGGCCAGAGGCCGACGCGCTTGCCGTCCTCGTCGTAGTCGTAGAAGCCCGCTCCCCCGCTGCGGCCCGGTCGTTCGAACTCGTCGACCATCCGGTCGACGACCCCGTCGGAGGGGTGGCCGGGCCAGGTGCCGCCGGCCTCCTCCACCGCCCGCTTCGTCTCGTCGCGGATCTTGCGGGGCAGGGTCAGGGTCAGCTCGTCCATCAGGGAGAGGACCTTGGCCGGGTAGCCGGACTGGGCGGCGGCCTGTTCGATCGAGGCGGGCTCGACGCCCTCCCCGACCATGGCGACGCCCTCGTTGATGAACTGGCCGATGACGCGCGAGGTGAAGAAGCCGCGCGAGTCGTTGACGACGATCGGCGTCTTCTTGATGCGCCGTACGAGGTCGAAGGCGCGGGCCAGGGCCTCGTCGCCGGTGCGCTCGCCCTTGATGATCTCGACGAGCGGCATCTTGTCGACGGGTGAGAAGAAGTGCAGCCCGATGAAGTCGGCGGGGCGCGTGACGCCTTCGGCGAGGACGGTGATCGGGAGGGTGGAGGTGTTGGAGCAGAGCAGGGCGTCCGGTTCGACGACGTCCTGGATCTCCTGGAACACCTTGTGCTTGAGTGCGGTGTCCTCGAAGACGGCCTCGATGACGGCGTCGCAGCCGGCGAGGGCGGCCACCTCGCCGGTCGGGGTGATCCGGGCCAGCAGTTCGTCGCGCTTCGCCTCCGTCGTACGGCCGCGGGAGAGCGCCTTGGCGAGCAGCTTCTCGCTGTACGCCTTGCCCTTGGCGGCGGCCTCCGTGGAGACGTCCTTGAGGACGACCTCGATCCCGGCCTTGGCGCAGGAGTAGGCGATGCCCGCGCCCATCATCCCGGCGCCGAGGACGGCGACCTTGCGGACGGGGCGCTCGGGGACTTCCTTGGGCCGGTTGGCGCCGGAGTTGACGGCCTGGAGGTCGAAGAAGAACGCCTGGATCATGTTCTTGGAGACCTGGCCGGTGACCAGCTCGGTGAAGTACCGGGCCTCGATGGTCTGGGCGGTATCGAAGTCGACCTGGGAGCCCTCGACGGCCGCCGCGAGGATGTTGCGCGGCGCGGGCATGGGCGCGCCCGCGAGCTGCTTCTTCAGGTTGGACGGGAACGCGGGGAGGTTGGCGGCGAACTTGGGGTTCGAGGGGGTGCCGCCGGGGATCTTGTACCCCTTGACGTCCCAGGGCTGCTGGGACTCGGGGTGGGCGTCGATGAAGGCGCGGGCCTTCTCGATCATCTCCTCGCGGGTGGCGGCGACCTCGTGGACGAGGCCGTTCTCCCGCGCCCGGCGCGGGGTGTACTGGGTGCCCTGGAGGAGCACCTTGAGCAGGGCGTCCGTGATGCCCATGAGGCGTACGGTCCGGGTGACGCCGCCGCCCGCCGGGAGCAGCCCGAGGGTGACCTCGGGCAGGCCGATGCGGGAGCCGGGGGCGTCGAGGGCGACGCGGTGGTGCGCGGCGAGCGCGATCTCGTAACCGCCGCCGAGGGCCGCGCCGTTGATGGCGGCGACGACGGGCTTGCCGAGGGTCTCGATGCGGCGGAGCGACCTCTTGATCGCGGTGCCGGCGTCGAAGACGGCCTGGGCGTTCTCCGGGCCGACCTTGATCATGTCCTTGAGGTCGCCGCCGGCGAAGAAGGTCTTCTTCGCGGAGGTGTAGATGATGCCGCGGATGGAGTCCTTCTCGGCCTCGGCGCGGTCCGCGACGGCCGCGATGGAGTCCTTGAAGGCCTGGTTCATCGTGTTGGCGGACTGGTTCGGGTCGTCGAGGACGAGGGTGACGACGCCGGTCTCGTCCTGTTCCCAGCGGATGGTCGTGCTCTCGGTCATGTGGGTGTCTTCTCCGTAAGCAGAGGGGGCCGGGGCGGGTCAGATGCGTTCGACGACGGTCGCGACGCCCATGCCGCCGCCGACGCAGAGGGTGACCAGTCCGAACCGCTGGTCGCGGCGCTCCAGTTCGTCGATGACGGTGCCGAGGATCATCGCGCCGGTCGCGCCGAGCGGGTGGCCGAGCGCGATGGCCCCGCCGTTGACGTTGACCTTGTCCAGGGAGAGGCCCATGTCCTTGACGAAGCGCAGGACGACCCCGGCGAAGGCCTCGTTGATCTCGACGAGGTCGATGTCGTCGATGGTCAGCCCCGCCTTGGCGAGCGCCTTGCGGGTGGCCGGGGCGGGGCCGGTGAGCATGATGGTGGGCTCGGAGCCGGAGACGGCGGCGGAGACGATCCGGGCGCGCGGGGTGAGGCCGTAGCGCTCCCCGACCTCCTTGGAGCCGATGGCGACGAGGGCGGCGCCGTCCACGATGCCGGAGGAGTTGCCCGCGTGGTGGACATGGTCGATCTTCTCGACCCAGTGGTACTTCTGGAGCGCCACGGCGTCGAATCCGCCCATCTCGCCGATGCCGGCGAAGGACGGCTTGAGTCCGGCGAGCGATTCGGCGGTGGTGCCGGGGCGCATGTGCTCGTCGTGGTCGAGGACGAGCAGGCCGTTGCGGTCCTTGACGGGGACGACGGAGCGGGCGAAGCGGCCTTCCTTCCAGGCCGCGGCGGCGCGCTCCTGGGAGAGGGCGGCGTACTCGTCGACGTCGCGGCGGCTGAAGCCCTCGACGGTGGCGATGAGGTCGGCGCCGATGCCCTGCGGGGCGAAGCCGGTCTCGAAGCTGGTCATCGGGTCCATCGCCCAGGCGCCGCCGTCCGAGCCCATCGGCACGCGGGACATCGACTCGACCCCGCCGGCCAGGACCAGGTCCTCCCAGCCCGAACGGACCTTGGCGGCGGCCAGGTTGACCGCTTCCAGGCCCGAGGCGCAGAAGCGGTTCTCCTGGACCCCGGCGACGGTGTCGGGCAGTCCGGCCGCGATGGCGGCGATACGGGCGATGTCGGAGCCCTGGTCGCCGAGCGGGCTGACCACGCCGAGGACGATGTCGTCGATGGCCGCCGGGTCGAGGTCCGGGAAGCGTCCCTGGATCTCGTGGATGAGGCCGACGACGAGGTCGATCGGCTTGGTGCCGTGCAGGGCTCCGTTGGCCTTGCCGCGACCGCGCGGGGTGCGGATCGCGTCGTAGACGAATGCTTCGGTACTCAAGACAGCTGCCTTTCGGGGGTGTGGGACGGCGGAGGGAGGGGCGTCAGGCGAGCAGCGAGCGGCCGATGATCTCCTTCATGATCTCGGTCGTGCCGCCGTAGATGGTCTGGATGCGGCCGTCGGTGAACGCCTTGGCGACCTTGTACTCGCTCATGTAGCCGTAACCGCCGTGGAGTTGGAGGCAGCGGTCGGCCACGCGCTTCTGCAGTTCGGTGGCCCACCACTTGGCCATGGAGGCGTGGACGGCGTCCAGGACCCCGTCGGAGTGGTCGACGATGCACCGGTCGAGGAAGGTGCGGGTGACGGCGCACTCGGTGGCCATCTCGGCGATCTCGAAGCGGATGTGCTGGAGCTTGGCCAGCGGGCGGCCGAACGCCTCGCGCTCCTTGACGTACCGGGTGGTGATCTCCAGCAGGTGTTCGGCGGCGGCGATCCCGGCGACCGCTATGCCCATGCGCTCCTGGGCCAGGTTGGTCATCAGGTGGAGGAACGCGCCGTCGCGCGTCCCGAGGAGGTTCTCCTTGGGGACGCGGACGTCGTTGAAGAACAACTCGGCGGTGTCCTGGGACTTCTGGCCGATCTTGTCGAGGTTGCGGCCGCGCTCGAAGCCCTCCGCGCCGCGTTCGACGACGATGAGGGAGAGGCCCTTGGCCCCGCCGTCCGGGGTGGTCTTCGCGACGACGATCACCAGGTCGGCGAGGATGCCGTTGGAGATGAAGGTCTTGGAGCCGTTGAGCAGCCAGTGGTCGCCCTTGTCCTCGGCGGTGGTGCGGATGCCCTGGAGGTCGGAGCCCGCGCCCGGCTCGGTCATGGCGATCGCGGTGATGGTCTCGCCGGAGCAGAAGCCGGGGAGCCAGCGGCGCTTCTGCTCGTCGGTGGCCAGGCCCGTGAGATAGGGGCCGATGATGTCGTTGTGCAGGCCGATCGCGAGTCCGGCGGCCCCGGCGCGGGTGAACTCCTCGGCCAGGACGGCGCTGTAGCGGAAGTCGTCGCTGCCGCCGCCCCCGTACTCCTCCGGGACGGCGAGGCCCAGCAGTCCGGCTCGTCCGGCGGCGAGCCAGGCGTCGCGGGAGACGATGCCGTCCTGCTCCCACTGCTCGTAGTGCGGAAGGACCTCCTTGGCCAGGAAGGCCCGGACGGTCTCGCGGAACGCGTCGTGTTCCTCGGTGAAGATCTGCCGTTGCACGGGGTCTCCTAGTCGTGAGAGGGGGGCCGCAGCCCCGGTACGTCCCAGTCGGCGGCGACGGCGTCCGTGTCGGCGCCCGGCCGCGCGGGTCCGCTGCGGACGGAGACGGGGGTGGCCGAGAAGCGGGGTGCGGGGGCGGGCTGGATCTGTCCGCCGTGCTCGACGAAGGTGGAGCGGGCGGCGAGGTGCGGGTGGTGCGGGGCCTCGGTGAGCGAGAGGACGGGGGCCACGCAGGCGTCGGTGCCGTCGAAGACCTCGGTCCACTCGGCGCGCGTACGGGTGAGGAAGCGTGCGGTGACGGCGGCGCGCAGGTCGTCCCAGCGGGCGAGGTCCCAGCGGTCGGGGAAGGCGTCGGCGATGCCGAGGAGCCGGACGAACTCCGCGTAGAACCGTCCCTCCAGCGGGCCGACCGCCATGTGGCCGCCGTCGGAGGTGGCGTACGTGCCGTAGAACGGGCAGCCGCCGTCGAACAGGTTCGCGCCGCGCCGGTCCTGCCAGCTGCCGGCGGCGAGCATGCCGTGGATCATCGAGGCGAGGTGGGCGGCGCCGTCCACGATGGCGGCGTCGACGACCTGTCCCTCGCCGTGGGCGCGGGCGTGCTGGAGGGCGGCGAGGACGCCGACGACGAGGTAGAGGGAGCCGCCCGCGTAGTCGCCGACCAGGTTGGCGGGGACGGTGGGCGGCTCGTCCGGCTTGCCGATCATGGACAGGGTGCCGGTGAGCGCGAGGTAGGCGATGTCGTGCCCGGCGCGCTCGGCCAGCGGGCCGTCCTGCCCCCAGCCGGTCATCCGCCCGTAGACGAGCTCCGGGTTGCGGGCGAGGCAGGCGTCGGGGCCGACGCCGAGCCGTTCGGCCACTCCGGGGCGGTAGCCCTCGATGAGGATGTCGGCGCGTTCGGCCAGGTCGAGGACGCGGGCCGGCCCCTCGTCGCTCTTGAGGTCCAGGAGGACGGAGCGCTTGTTGCGGTTGGTGATGTCGTACGCCGGGTCGATGCCGAGTCCCGGGCCGCCGGGCCGGTCGACGCGGACGACGTCGGCGCCGAGGTCCGCCAGCAGCATGGCGGCGAACGGCCCGGGTCCGATGCCCGCCAGCTCCACGACCCGGACACCGGTCAGCGGACCGTGCCCGGGTGTTGGGCCTTTCGCCATCTGTGATCCCCCAAGGGTGTGACACAACCGATGTAACATCAGTGATGCTAAGAACGGGCCCGGCTCCGCACAACCCCTCGGGGCGAGCAAGCGCTTAGTTCTTTGCTCCGATCCTCTCGTACCGGGTCCGCCCGGCCGGACGTCGCCACGGCGCTCTCCGCTACCCTCTGCCTGCCATGTCGGCAACGGCTTCCAGCGGAGGTACTCGTGAACAGGCAGAACGACGCGTCACGCCCCTTGGACGTGGTCCTCTTCGGCGCCACCGGTTTCGTGGGGACGCTCACCGCCGAGTACCTGGCGGCCCACGCCCCCGCCGGACTCCGCTGGGCGGCGGCCGGTCGCAGCCGGGACAAGCTGGAGGCGCTGCGCGAGCGGCTCACCGCGATCGACCCCGCCTGCGCCGAGCTGCCCCTGGTGGAGGCGGACGCGGACGACGCGGAGGCACTGGCCGAACTGGCCGCCTCCACGCGGGTGGTGGCCTCGACGGTGGGGCCGTACATCCGCTACGGCGAGAAGCTCGTCGCCGCCTGCGCGGAGGCCGGGACGGACTACGCGGACCTCACGGGCGAGGCGGAGTTCATCGACCGGATGTACCTGGAGAACGACGCGCGGGCCCGGGAGACGGGGGCGCGCCTCGTGCACGCCTGCGGCTTCGACTCGGTACCGCACGACCTCGGCGTCTGGTTCACCGTCAAGCAGCTTCCCGAGGGCGTGCCGCTGAGCGTGGACGGCTTCGTGCGGACCGACGCGGTGTTCTCGGGCGGCACGTTCGCCTCCGCGCTGACCGCGATCGGCCGGGGGCCGCAGATGCTGGCCGCCGCCCGCGAACGCCGGCTGCACGAACCGCGCCTGGTGGGCCGGCGGGTCCGCACGCCCTCGGGCCCACCGCACTTCAACGGAGCCGTCGGCACCTGGGCGCTGCCGCTGCCGACGGTGGACCCGGCGATCGTGGGCCGCTCCGCACGGGCTCTGGAGCGGTACGGACCCGACTTCGGCTACCGCCACTTCGCCTCGGTCAAGACGCTGCCGATGGCCCTGGCCGCCCCGGTGGCGATCGGCGCGCTGGTGGCCGCCGCGCAGGTGGAAGGCGTACGGGAGTGGCTGATGGGGCGTTACGAGGCGGGGCAGGGGCCGGACGAGGCGCGCCGGGAGCGGAGCTGGTTCACCGTCCGCTTCGTCGGGGAGGGCGGCGGGCGGCGCGTGTTCACCGAGGTGTCCGGCGGCGACCCCGGGTACGGCGAGACGGCGAAGATCCTGGCCGAATCGGCGGTGTGCCTGGCGCTGGACGAACTGCCGGAGACCTTCGGGCAGGTCACCACGGCGGTGGCCATGGGCGACGCGCTCCTGGAGCGGCTGACGGCGGCGGGGCTGCGGTTCCGGGTGGCGGCGACGCGCTGACCGCGGGCCTCGGGCGCCGCGGCCGGGGCGCTCCGGACCTCGGAGCGGGCCGGGAGGGTCAGAAGATCCAGCCGGCCACCGTGTAGAGCATCGCGCCCAGCCAGACGAGCCCGGCGGCGCTCCCCAGAAGCATGCCGAGAGCCATGCGGCGCTGGGCCGGGTCGAAGGACACGGGGCGGACGGCTGTGCGAGTGGCGTTCATGTGTTCAGCCTGCCCAGCTGTACGGATTCATGCCATCCGTACGCGTACTCAGTTGCAGGACTGTTCCATGCCCGGGACGTCAGGCGGCGGTCGCCCGCCCACGCGGGGCCCGGGGCGGTGCGGGAAGAGCAGGGTCGGGTTCACGGCGGCGAACAGCACGGACAGCGCCGGGAGGACGACGGCCCCCACGGGGCCGCCGCCGCGCGCGAACGCCGGTGCGGCGACCGCTCCGAGCAGCAGGAACAAGGCCGGCGGCCTCCACGCGCGTCCCCTGAGGGGGCGCGCTACCGCCGCCCGGGGACGCCCTTGGGAGCGGGCCCGTTCAGGCGGTCGCCTCCCGCAGGACCCGACGGCACAGGGCGTCCGCCCGCCGGGTGCTCTCCGGCTGCCGGTAGCGGCCCGCGAGGCGGAGCGTGTGGGCGCAGGCGTTGTCGAGGCTGATGCGGTGGCCGACCGAGACGAAGACCGGACTGGTGCTCTCCCGGGTGCGCAGCGCCCGGCCGACCACCTCGTCGCCGTCCAGCAGCGGGGAGGAGTCACCGCGCCGGGGGCCGGGGGCCTCGTAGGTGAACGTGAACGGGTTCTTGCCGACGCCGATCACCGGCAGGCCGGTGAGCACGCCCAGATGGCTGGCGAGTCCGAAGCGGCGCGGGTGCGCCACACCGTAGCCGTCGCAGACGACGAGGCCGGGGTCGACGCTCAGCTCCGCCAGGGCCTCCAGCACCGTGGGGATCTCCCGGAAGGCCAGCAGGCCGGGCACGTACGGGAAGACGATCCTGCCGACGGCGGTGGCCTCCTCGACCGTCTCCAGCGTCGCGGCGTCCAGCACCACGGCCGCCGCGACGACGACGTCCTTCTCCTCGTCGTAGGCCACGTCCACCCCGGTGACCAGTCCCGTTCCCGCCTCCGGCCCCACCTCGTCGAGGATCACCCGCTCACGCAGCCGGTCCTGGACCGCCCGGCCCTCGGCTTCGTCGGCGGGGGTCTCGTGGGCGGGGGCGGGGGAGCTCGTCATACCGGGAAGCCTATGCGCCGCCGGGACCGCCCCGCGACCACGGGCGCCGCCGGGCCGCAGGTCCGGGGGGGTGTGCCGGGCACGGGCCTCTCCGCATACCGGCGCGAGGGACAGAGCGGACCTCGCCTCCGACGGCTCCCCGGCGGTCCGCCTCGGGGTCTCCCTGCGCCCGGAGTCGACCGAGGAACAACGGACGGCGATCGATCGCCATGTGGGCCCCGACGACATCCTCCGCCCGCCGCCCTGGGTGATGCGGTCGCTCGACGATCCCGTGCTCCTGCGGGCGTGCGCCGAGTCCGCGCACCTCGGGATGCGGACCGTCCGGACCCGGGGGCGCGGTTGCTGGTGGCGCGGGATCCGGAGGCCGCGGCGGAGGGGCCCGCGCTGCCGCTCGCGGCCATGGAGTCCATCCTCGCCGCGTTCGGCATCCCGTAGCCTGACGATCATGTTCGTACTCGAATTGACCTACACCGCGCCGGTCGAGCGCGTCGACGCCCTGATGGCGGAGCACATGGCGTGGCTCGACGCACAGTACGCGGCGGGCGTCTTCATCGCGTCGGGCCGCAAGAACCCGCGGGACGGCGGGGTGATCCTGGCCGTCGGGGAGGACCGGGCGGCGATCGAGGGGATCGCGGCGGCCGACCCGTTCGCGGCGCACGGCGTGTGCGCGTACCGGATCACCGAGTTCATCGCCACCAGGACCGCGCCGGAGCTCGCCCCCCACCGACAACGGCTGCCGTAGCGGACGGCGCCCCGCCACCGATGAGTTTTCGGGGCGGGGTCGGTCTGCACGGGTATGGAGACCTACATCCTCACCACAGCCGGCGCCGACCTCGTGTACGACGTGCGCGGCCCCCTGCCCACCGCCGACGGCCGCCCGCCGCTGGTCCTGATCGGGCACCCCATGGACGCCACCGGGTTCGCCGCTCTGGCGGCGCGCTTCCCCGACCGGACCGTCGTCACCTACGACCCCCGGGGGCTCGGCCGCTCCACCCGCAAGGACGGCCGGGTGGAGTACACGCCCGAGATGCTGGCCGACGACGTGCACGCCGTCGTCGAGGCGCTCGGGGCCGGGCCGGTCGAGATGTTCGCCAGCAGCGGTGGCGCGGTCGCCGCCCTCGCCCTGGTGGCGCGCCACCCCGCCGACGTGGCGACCCTCGTCGCGCACGAGCCGCCGCTCATCACGCTCACCCCGGACGGCCCCGCGGCCGTCCGGGCGCGGGCCGGGGTCCGGGAGGCGTACGAGGCGCGCGGATGGGGCGCCGGGATGGCCGCGTTCGTGGCGATGACCTCGTGGGAGGGCGAGTTCACCGAGGCGTATTTCGCCCGGCCGGCGCCCGATCCCGCCGCGTTCGGCATGCCCACCGAGGACGACGGCTCCCGGGAGGACCCGCTGTTGTCCGACTGGTCCTGGGCGGTCGGCGACCACCGGCCGGACTCCGGGGCGATCGCCGCGGCGGGCACGCGGGTGGTGATCGCCGTGGGCGAGGAGTCGCGGACGGTGCAGACCGGGCGGACGTCCGTCGCCGCCGCCGAACTGCTCGGGCAGCGGGTGACCGTCTTCCCGAGCCATCACGCCGGTTTCATCGACGGAGAGTTCGGCTACCCGGGCAAGCCCGACGAGTTCGCCGAGCGGCTGCGCGAGGTGCTGGACGCCTCGTAGGGCGGCTCCGCTGGTGGGGCCGCCCTACGAGGAACCCGGCGGCCCCAGGGCGTGTTTCGGAAGTCCCGCCTGCTCGGCGACGCCCGCCCTCCCGGGCGGACGACGCTTCTTTCGCAACACGTCCTAGAATCCCAGCCGGGCCACCCGTCCCTTCTCGCCCGCCGCCCAGCAGCCCAGGTCCGGGGTGCAGTCGACGGTGTCGTACGAACCGGGGTCGACCGTCCGCCAGGTGCGCCCGCCGTCCAGGGTGAGGTCGGTGCCGGTCGGGCCGACGGCCAGGGCGGCGGTGCGGCTGTGCGGCAGCCAGGCGACGCCGGAGCGGTAGGCGGGCGGCGGCGTGGCCGCCTGCCGCCAGGTCCGGCCGCCGTCCCCGGTCACCGCGGCGGCCCGGGGCGATGGCTGGTCGGCGCGGTAGTCGCCGCCGACCGCGATGCCGTGGCCCCGGTCGCGGAAGGCCACGGCGAAGACGCCGCGCGCCGGATCGCCCGCCGGGAGGGTCGAGGCGCTCGCCGTCCAGGTAAGCCCCCGGTCCCGGGAGTGCAGGACGCGGGCGGTCTCCGCTCCCCCGGTGGTCAGCCAGACGTCCTTCGGACCGGAGCCGACCAGGCACTGGCCGCTCGCGGCGAACCCCGCTTCGCCCGGCAGGGCGGCGGGCATCCCGGCGTTCGGCAGGACCCGCCAGGAGCGGCCGCCGTCCGCCGTGGACAGGAGGCGGAACCTGCCGTCCACCGGGTCGCCCGCGGCGAGGCCGTGCCGGCTGTCGAAGAAGGTCAGGCAGTTGAAGAAGGCGCGCGGGTCGGTGTTGCGGAAGGACTCGGTCCAGGTCGCCCCGCCGTCCTCGGTGCGCAGGACCCGGGACGCCTCGCCCTCGCCGATGGCCAGGGCGACGGCCCGCTTCCCGTCGAACGCCTCGATGTCCCGCAGTTCGAGCTCGGCGGCCCCCGGCGGCGACACGTCGCGCCAGCTCCGGCCGCCGTCGCCGGTGCGCAGGACCGTGCCCTTCGACCCGGCGACCCAGGCGGTGCTGCGGCTGACCGCCGCGAGCCCCCGGAAGCGGGACTCCGTGCCGGTGTCGGTGAGCTTCCAGCCGGGCAGCGGGCCGCGGACGGCGGGCTTCGTGGAGGCCGCCTCCCCGCCGTGGCCCCCCGCAGCGTGCGCGCCCGGCGCGACCAGTGCGGCGGCCAGCGCCGCCCCGCCGGTCACCAGTGCCATCAGCCGTCTCGTGTTCCCCATCGCCTTCATGGCGCAGGAAGCTAGCCCACGGGTTCCGGCGCGTCCAGGGTGCGTCGCCGCCGAGCGGGCAGGAGAGCGGGGGCGCGGAGGCGCGGCGGGACCGGCCGGAACCGGTGACGCAGCTCACGCCGCGCGTCGGTGCACGAAACGAAGGGTTCCGTCGTCTACTCCAGTGCCGGGAACCGTTCACCCAGCAGCGAGAGGGAGCAGGTCTTGTCCAGCGTTATCGAGCAGTCCGTGCAGGCTCGCATGGTCGCGTCCGCCCCGCGGATGGAGACCCTGCCCGCCATGCTCAGCTACGACCGGGAGTACCCCTTCGCCGTCCGCATGGCGTTCCCCGCCCCGGCGACCCTGGAAGGCACCGAGGTCTCCTGGGAGTTCTCCCGCGAGCTGCTGGCCGCCGGGGTGGACGACCCGGCGGGAGAAGGGGACGTGCGGGTGCGGCCGTTCGGGTACGACCGGACCGTGCTGGAGTTCCACGCCCCCGAGGGCATCGCCATGGTCCATGTGCGCACCGAGGAGCTGCGGCGCTTCCTGGAGCGGGCGCGGGAGCTGGTGCCGGAGGGCGAGGAGCACCTGTACCTGGATGTGGACCGGGGCCTGAGCGGCCTGCTGGGCGAGGACCGCTGACCTCGCCGTAAATCCCCTTGCCCGGCCCGCTTCCCGGCCCTGCCTTCGTGACGGTCCCTGTCGTCGTCGATCGGAGTGGGACGTTGCTGATCTGAGGTCCTGTGCACACCGTGCAGCGCCCGCCGCGCCCTGCCGCGGCCCCGGCGCCCGTGTGCGATCTCAGCTGTCAGCCGTCCTCGTCCTCCTCGACGTCCACGGGGGTTCCGCATGCCTGCCGCCACCGCCCATATCAGCTGTACCTCCCTCTCCTTCCGCCACCCCGGCGGCGGCGAGGTCTTCACCGGCCTGGACCTCTCCGTGGGCCCCGGCCGCACCGGGCTCATCGGACTCAACGGGTGCGGCAAGTCCACCCTGTTGCGGCTGATCGCCGGTGAACTCGCCCCGAGTGCCGGGACGGTCAGAATCCGCGGCGAGCTCGGCCATCTCCCGCAGACCGCGGTCCTGGACACCGCGCTGCGGGTCGATCAGGTGCTCGGGATCGCGGACCGGCGCGCGGCGCTGGACGCCGTGGAGTCGGGCGACGTCCGGGCGGAGCACTTCGCGGTGATCGGCGACGACTGGGGCGTCGAGGAGAGGTCCCTCGCCGCTCTGGACGGGCTCGGCCTCGGGCACATCGGGCTCGACCGCACCGTCGGGGAGATGTCGGGCGGCGAGTGCGTCCTGCTGCGGCTGGCCCCCCTGCTGCTGCGCCGGCCCGGGGTGCTGCTGCTGGACGAGCCGACGAACGACCTGGACGCGTACGCCCGTCGCCGCCTGTACGACGCGGTCGACGCCTGGAGCGGCGTACTGCTCGTCGTCAGCCACGACCGTGAGCTGCTGGAGCGGGTGGACCGGATCGCGGACCTGCGCGACGGCTCGGTCACCTGGTACGGCGGGAACCTGTCGGCGTACCAGGAGGCGCTGGCCGTCGAGCAGGAGGCGGCGCGGCGCATGGTGCGCGTCGCCGAATCGGACGTGCAACGGCAGAAGCGCGAACTGTCCGCCGCCCACGTCACGTTGGCCCGCCGCAGGCGCTACGGGCAGAAGATGTGGGACACCAGGCGCGAGCCGAAGGTGGTGATGGGGCAGCGCAAGCGGGCGGCCCAGGTTTCGGCGGGCAAGCACCGCATCCTGCACACGGAGCGGCTGGCGGCGGCCGAGCAGCGCCTGGAGGAGGCGGAGGCGGCGGTGCGGGTGGACGAGGAGATCCGGATCGAGCTGCCGGGCACCCGGGTCCATCCGGGGAGCGAGGTGCTGCTGCTGCGCGATCCGGCGCCGCCGTACGGCCCGCCGCTGCGGGGCGGGTTGACGGTGCGGGGGCCGGAGCGGATCGCGCTGACCGGGCGCAACGGGGCGGGCAAGACGGCGTTGCTGCGGACGATCGCGGGCGAGCTGACACCGCTCTCCGGCGAGGTGCGCACGTCGGTGGCGACGGGGTTCCTGCCGCAGCGGCTGGACGTGCTGGACGACGACGCGTCCGTGGCGCGGAACGTGGCCCGCTCGGCTCCGGACCGTACGGAGAACGCGGTCCGGGCCCGGCTGGCCCGGTTCCTCTTCAAGGGGGCGGCGGCGGACCGTCCGGCGTCGGCCCTGTCGGGCGGCGAGCGGTTCCGGGCGACGCTGGCCATGCTGCTGCTGGCCGATCCGGCGCCCCGCCTGCTCCTGCTCGACGAGCCGACGAACAGCCTCGACCTGGCGAGCGTACGGCGGCTCACCGAGGCGCTGGCGGCGTACGAGGGGGCGCTGATCGTGGCGAGCCACGATGTGCCGTTCCTGGAGTCGATCGGGATCACCCGGTGGCTCCGGCTCGACGGCGGACTGCGGGACACGGGGCCGGGGGCGGTGCGCGAGGGCCGCTGAGCCCGCTGGTGAAACGCCCGGGAAAAGGCGACGGAAGCTGTCGGGTATCCCGCCTAGCGTCGGGGCCATGAACCGCTTTCCCCCGTACGAGCACGGCGCGGAGCCGGCCGCCTCCGGCTCCGCGCACCGCGACATCGTCATCACGGGCGCGCGTGAGAACAATCTGCGCGACGTCTCCCTCCGCATCCCCAAGGGCCGGATCACCGTCTTCACCGGCGTCTCCGGTTCCGGCAAGTCGTCCGTCGTCTTCGACACCGTCGCCGTGGAATCGCAGCGGCAGCTGAACGAGACGTTCACCTCGTTCCTGCGCAACCGGCTGCCGAAGTACGAGCGTCCGCACGTCGAGTCCGTCGAGGACCTGTCGGTGGCCGTCGTGATCGACCAGAAGCCGCTGGGCGGCAACGCCCGTTCCACGGTCGGCACGGCGACGGACATCTGGTCGGTGATCCGGGTGCTGTTCTCCCGGTGCGGGACGCCGAGCGCGGGCGGGGCGACCGCGTACTCGTTCAACGACCCCGCCGGGATGTGCCCGGAGTGCGACGGGGTGGGGCGCACCGTCCACCTGGATCTCGACCGGGCGATCGACTGGTCGAAGTCGCTGAACGAGGGGGCGCTGCTGCTGCCCGGCCTGTCGGTGGGCAGTTGGGAGTGGAGCCTGTACGGCGGGTCCGGGCGCTTCGACAACGACCTGCCGCTGGCCGAGTTCGGCGAGGAGGAGCGCCGGCTGCTGCTGCACGGTTCGGGGTTCACCGTCCGCCTCGACCTGCGGACCGGGTCGGCGGACATGAGGTTCGAGGGCGTCGTGACCCGTTTCGAGCGGCTGTACCTCAAGCGCGACACGGCCTCGCTGTCCGAGAAACGGCGCGAGGCCGCCGCCCGGTTCACCATGGACCGGGTGTGCGGGGCCTGCGGCGGAGCGCGCCTGAACGCGGCGGCGCTCGCCACCCGGATCGACGGGCTCTCGCCCGCCGACTACGGACGGATGGAGGTCTCCGAGCTCATCGGCGTGCTGGAGCGGATCGACGACCCGGTGGGCGGGCCGATCGCGGCCGCCGCCCGGGAGCGGCTGGAGCGGCTGACCGGCATCGGCCTCGGGTACCTGAGTCTGGACCGGGAGACCACGACCCTGTCGGGAGGCGAGGGGCAGCGGCTCAAGATGGTGCGCCACCTGGGCAGTTCGCTCACCGGGCTGACGTTCGTCTTCGACGAGCCGAGCGTCGGCCTGCACCCGCGCGATGTGGGGCGGCTGGGCGATCTGCTGGTACGGCTGCGCGACAAGGGCAACACGGTGCTGGTCGTCGAGCACGACCCGGATGTGATGGCGGTCGCCGACCATGTCGTCGACATGGGGCCGCGAGCCGGCGCCGACGGCGGGCGCGTCGTCTTCGAGGGGCCGTTCGAGGCCCTGCGCGAGGCCGATACGCTCACCGGCCGGTCGCTGCGCCGCCGCACCCCGGTCAAGGAGGCCGTCCGCTCCCCCGCCGGGTGGCTCCCGGTGCGCGGGGCGGACCTGCACAACCTCAAGAATCTGGACGTGGCGTTCCCGGCCGGGGTGCTGACCGCGGTGACGGGGGTGGCCGGGTCGGGCAAGTCGACGCTGGTGTCACGGGTGTTCACGGCGGCCCACCCGGAGGCCGTCGTCATCGACCAGAGCCCGATCGCCGCCTCGTCGCGCTCCACCCCGGCCTCGTACATCGGGGCGCTGGACGCCATCCGCAAGGCGTTCGCCCGGGAGAACGGCGTGGACGCCGGGTTGTTCAGCTTCAACTCCGCCGGCGCGTGCGCCACCTGCTCGGGGCGCGGGGCGGTCTCGACGGACCTGGCGTTCATGGACCCCGTCACCACGGCCTGCCCGGAGTGCGAGGGCCGCAGGTTCCACGACGACGTGCTGAAGCACCGCCTCGCCGGCCGGTCGATCGTGGACGTCCTGGAGATGACAGCGGCACAGGCGGCCGAGGTGTTCGAGGACCGTGCGCTGCTGCGGAAGCTGCGGACGCTCGACGAGGTCGGCCTCACCTACCTGGCGCTCGGGCAGCCGCTGAGCACGCTCTCCGGTGGCGAGCGCCAGCGCATCAAGCTCGCCACCCGGCTGCACCGCACCTCCAGCGTGTATGTGCTGGACGAGCCGACGGCCGGGCTGCACCTGGCGGACACGGGCGCGCTGGTGGATCTGCTGGACCGGCTGGTCGACGCGGGGAACACGGTGATCTGCGTGGAGCACAACCTGGAGGTGGTCAAGCGGGCCGACTGGGTGATCGACCTCGGCCCGGACGGCGGCAAGGGCGGCGGGGAGCTGGTCTTCGCGGGGACGCCCGCCGATCTGCTGGCGCATCCGGCGTCCGTCACGGGCCGGTACCTCCGCCGGGATCCGGGGGCGGGGGCAGCGACGTCCGGCCGCTGAAAGACGGCCTTCCAGGGGCCCTCGACGAACCTTCACACCCCATCCCACCTGCGGCGATCACACTGTGCAGCGGCGCGGCGGCGGGGACGGGCTTGGATTTGGCCTTACGGTCGCCTTAACCTACGGTCACGTAACCTACGAAGCCGTAGGTAATCCTCCCGTCCCCAGGAGCTCCCCGTGACGATCACCTCTCCCCACCTCGGCAGTTCGAAGGCGTGGACCGACGCCCAACTGCTGTACGCGCTGGAGGAGGTGGTGGAGAAGGAACTCAACCGCCATCTCAAGGTCGCCAAGGACTGGATGCCCCACGAGTACGTCCCCTTCTCCGACGGCCGGAACTTCCCCGGCGTCTTCGAGGACGGCGAGGCGTGGGCGGCGGACCAGTCCAAGGTCACCGACATCGGCAAGATCGCCCTCGTGGTGAACCTCCTCACCGAGGACAACCTCCCCAGCTACCACCACGAGATCGCCTCCCTCTTCGGCCGCGACGGCGCCTGGGGCACCTGGGTGCACCGCTGGACCGCCGAGGAGGGCCGCCACGGCATCGTGATGCGCGACTACCTGCTCACCTCGCGCGCCGTGGACCCGGACAAGCTGGAGCAGTTCCGCATGGCGCACATGGCGGAGGGGTTCGAGTCGGACAACCGGCACTCGATGCTGCACTCCGTGGCGTACGTCGCCTTCCAGGAGCTGGCCACCCGCGTCTCGCACCGCAACACCGGCCACCAGTCCGGCGACCCGGTCTGCGACCGGATGCTGGCCCGGATCGCGACCGACGAGAACCTCCACATGGTCTTCTACCGCAACCTCCTGGGCGCCGCCTTCGAGCTGGCCCCGGACCTGACCATGCAGGCCGTGCGCGACGTCGTCGTCAACTTCCGGATGCCCGGACACGGCATGCCGGGCTTCGAGCGGGCCGCCGCGCAGATGGCGATCGGCGAGATCTACAACATGCGCATCCACCACGACGACGTGATCCAGCCCGTGCTGCGCTTCCTGAAGGTCATGGACATCGACGGGCTCGGCCCCGAGGGCGCGAAGGCGCAGGAGGAGCTGGGCCTGTACATGGGCGGGCTGGACAGCGAGGCGTCGAAGTTCGACGAGAAGCTCGCCGCCCGCAAGGCCCGGATGGTGGCGCGCGGCCGCGCCTGACCCGGTTCCTCCGGTGCCCCCACCGGTCTCCGGGCCCCGGCGCACCGCCCCTCGGCGGCCTCCGCGGACGCCCCTTCGCGTACGGCGGCGGAGCGGGGCGGCGGGGGCGGGCGGTGGTGCGGCGGTGGCTCGACGGGGCCGGGCGGACTCCGCCTCCCACGGCGGTCACGGGCCCGGGATGCGGCCGAGAGCGGTCAGTTCCGGTCGCGCCCGTCCCTGCGCAGCCGTTCGCGCTCCTTCTCGGACAGCCCGCCCCAGACGCCGAACCGCTCGTCGTTGGCGAGGGCGTACTCCAGACAGGCCAGCCGCCCTTCGCAGGCGTTGCAGAGCTGTTTGGCCTCGCGGGTCGAACTGCCCGGGGCCGGGAAGAAGAACTCGGGCCCGGCCTGCGCGCACAACGCGGTCTCCTGCCAGGCGAGCGCGTCGTCGGTCACGGTGTTGATCAGCATGGAGCACACGGTGCCCGGTGGCCATAAACAGCCGATCAACGATTCATCAACCCGCCGGTCGGCTACCGCCTCGGCTCGGGCTTCATGACCGCGAGGACCGCCCCGTACGGATCGGCCACGTTGGCCATCCTGCCGACGCCGGGCACCTCCAGCGCGGCCAGTGCCTCCGTGCCGCCGAGCCGCCGGGCCTCGGCCACGGTGGCGTCGACGTCGGCCACGGCGAAGTACGGCAGCCAGTGCGGCCCGCGGGCCGCTTCGGCGGGAACGTCCCCCATCCTGACCAGCCCGCCGAACGACGCGTCCGGGCCCGCCCCGGCCGGGTGGGCCGTGGTGTATGCGGAGTCGGCGCCCTCGATCTCCAGCTCCTCGGTCCCCCAGCCGAACACGCGGTGGTAGAACGCGGCCGCCGCCGGGACGTCGGGGGTGTACAGCTCGGCCCAGAGGAACGAGTTCGGCTCCTGGACCACCCCGAAGCCGGGGTGGTCCTTGGGCTGCCACACCCCGAAGTACGCGCCGGCCGGGTCCGTGAAGCCGCCCATGGAGCCGAAGTCCAGGACGTCCATCGGCTCGAAGGCGGCGCTGCCGCCGGCCCGCTCCACCGCCGCGGCGGTGGCGGCCACGTCCGGTGACTGGAAGGAGACGGACCAGGCGCTCGGCGCCTGGTCCTCGGGCACTGTCATCACCCCGCCGACGTACCGGCCGTCCAGAGTGAACATCCCGTAGCCGCCGACCTCGGGGCCGCCGGGGATCAGGCCCCAGCCGAACAGCTCCCCGTAGAAGGCGGCGGCCCCGTCGAGGTCGGGGGTGCCGAGATCGATCCAGTCGGGCGCTCCGTCGAGGAAGACGGGACTGATCATGGTGTGCTCCTCGGTCGGTCCGGGCCTCCCCGCTCGCCGTGCGGCGGCGGGGCGGTACCTCTCGTTCCGAGTCTCGCACCGGGCGCCGAGGGCCGCAGTCCGCGCGGAGCCGGGCGGGACGCGATCCACCGCCGGGGCCGTGGGGCCCCGCTCCGGCCCTCCCGGCGGGGGCCGCGTCCGGCGGTGATCGCGTCCGTCATGCGGCCAGGTTAGACAGCGCGCGGGGGCCGGGACGAAGCGTTGGACCGGCGCGTCGCCCGTGCGCACCGGATGCGGGCGGGCCGGGCGCGTACGGTCCGGGGGCGCCGGAGGCCCCTGACCGGTCCCGGCCCCTTCCGGAGCGGCCCCGGGGCGCGGGAGGGCGGCGGTCAGTGCTGGTGCGCGCCGGAGCCCGCGGCCTTCTCCCCCGCCTTCCCCTCCGCGCCGCCGGCCGTGCGGTGGTGCGGTTCGTACCCCGGGATCGTGCCGTCCGGTTTCTTGATCAGCAGCAGTCCGGCCATCCCCATGTCGGAGTGGCTCTGGACGTGGCAGTGGTACATCCAGGCGCCCGCCCCCACGCGTTCGCCCGCGATGAACTGGAAGCCGAAGGAGTCGGCGGGTCCGCAGATCTTGTTGTCGATCACCGGGCTGGGGTCGCCGGGACCGGTCAGCAGACCGGTGCGGTTGTCGGCCCAGCGGTGACCGTGGATGTGGAAGGTGTGGTAGTACTCGCCGTGCGTGATCATCACGACTTCGAGCCGGTCGCCCACCGTGGCCTCGAAGTCGACGCTGTCGTGGGCCGCCTTGTTGTTGATCGTCATGTCGTTGAAGACGATGGTGAACGTCCGGTCGGGCAGGATGTCCCCCTTGCGTCGCACGATGACCGGCCCGTAGAGCCCCTTGCGGATGCCGCCGGTGCCGTGGTCCGTGCCGACGACGTGGTCGTGGTAGTGCCAGTAGCCCGCGCTGCCCGGCTCCCAGGTGCCGTCCGCGCGGCGGCCGGGGGCGTGGGTGCGCCAGGTGTACGTCCGGGTGCCGCCGGGCTCGACGTGGCTCCTGTTCATCCGGGTGCCGTCGTTGGCGATGTCGTAGTCCACGCCGTGGACGTGGAGGCTGGCGTCGGCGTCGGTGAGGTTCTCGAAGTCGATGTGGACCGTGTCGCCCTCGTTCAGCTCGATGAGGGGGCCGGGGATGGACGCCCTGCCCTTCTCGAAGCCGTAGCCGAGCTGACCGTCCGGCAACTTCTCGGCGTACACCTTCAGTCGGCGCACCACGCCCCCGGCCGGAGCCGTGCGGGGCGGGATCTCGGCGGAGCTCGCCTCCACCGCACCGAGCGACAACGATGTCACCCCGGTCGCCGCCGCCGCGGCGCCACCGGCCAGCATCCGTCGGCTGAAGGTCCTTCGGTCCATGTCGAACTCCCCACTCCGGTAAGGAAACTGATGGCCCCGCCGTCACGGGGCGAGG
Source organism: Streptomyces sp. CB02366 (assembly GCF_001905905.1). Taxonomy (GTDB): domain Bacteria; phylum Actinomycetota; class Actinomycetes; order Streptomycetales; family Streptomycetaceae; genus Streptomyces. The sequence goes on along the minus strand of NZ_LIVT01000006.1, from coordinate 222,157 downwards.
GCCGCGGGATCGCCGGAACGGGCCACACCGTAGCCGGGGCGCCTCCGTTTATCCACACCCAGGACAAAGTTCGTTCGATTGCCGCCGTACCTATTGGCGGACCGCGAAAAGAGGTCTAGCTTCGTGCGCTGTCCCGGTGAATCGAGAGGCACCGACGAAGAGCGAGCAAGCCACAGTCACCGAGAGGTGCGGTGACCACAGAGGGGTGGGTGACCACATGCAGCGCGCATCACATCACCGGTCCAGATCGCGACGCGGCCTCGCGGCGGCCGTGGCGGCCGGCGCACTGACCGTGTCCATGCTGGGGTCCGGCGGCCCGGCCAACGCGGACACGTCGCCGGACCGAGCCCTGGTGGAGAAGATGGCGACAACGTTGTCGCTGCCGTCTCCGCCGGGCGCGGCGAGCCAGGTCAAGGTGCTGGTGTTCCACGCGTCGGCGGGCGAGGAGGCCCCCTACACCGACGCCGGGATCGCGGCGATCGAGAAGATCGGACTCTCCGGCCCCGAGGCCCAGCGGTTCACCACCGTGGCCACCGCCGACCCGAGGGTCTTCACCAACGGCAAGCGGCTCGGCTCCTTCCACGCCGTCGTCTTCCTGACCGGCGGGGGCGACGTCCTCGACCCGGCGCAGGAGGCCGGCCTGGAGGCGTACATGGAGGCGGGCGGCGGCTTCCTCGGCATCCACGACGCGGCGCGCACCGAGCCGTACTCCGACTGGTTCACCGGTCTGGTCGGGGCCCGCCCGGCGGCGAAGAGCCCGGCGTCCGTACAGCGGGCCACCGTGGAGATCGGGGACCGGGTCCACCCGGCCACCAAGAACCTGCCGTTGGAGTGGAAACGCCCGGACACGTGGCTGAACTGGACGAAGAACCCGTCCGGTGACGTCCACACCGTGGCGCGCGTACGGGAGTCGACGTACAAGCCGGGCGAGAGCGCCAACGGCTGGGACCACCCGGTCTCCTGGTGCCGCGACTACGACGGCGGCCGGTCCTTCTACACGGCCATGGGCGGTACGGCGGACAGCTTCGCGGAGACCGACTTCCGCGACCATCTGCGCGGCGCCCTCTCCTGGACGAACCGGACCGCGCAGGCCGACTGCAAGGCGACGATCACCTCCAACTACACCGCCGAACGGGTCACCCAGCCCAATCAGCCGGGCCGGAACGACCAGATCGGCGAGCCGCACGGCCTGGTGACCGCCCCGGACGGGCGGGTCTTCTACATCGGGCGCGGCGGGGCCGACAGCTCGGTCCCGGTCGTCACCGACTGGAACGACCCGGACATCGGCAAGGGCAGGGGCGAGATCCACGTCTACGACCCGAAGACCGGGAAGGTCACCCTGGCGGGCGCGCTCGACGTCTTCGGCAACAAGGGCGGCGGCGACGAACTGGTCAAGGTCGAGGAGGGGTTGCTCGGCATCGAGCTGGACCCGGACTTCGCGTCCAACGGGTGGGTGTACCTGCACTACACCCCGCACGCGAAGATCGACCGGGACAAGCGCATGGCGACCCGCCAGGTCTCCCGCTTCACCTTCGACTCCGCGACCGGCAAGCTGGATCCGGCCTCGGAGAAGGTGCTGCTGGGGTGGCCGGTGCAGATCCACAGCTGCTGCCACGCGGGCGGCGGCATGGCGTGGGACTCGGAGGACAACCTGTACATCGCGACCGGCGACAACAACTCCTCCGGGTTCAGCGGTGGTTACTCCGGAAACAACCCGCAGCCGAACTACAAGGGCGTCTCCTTCGCGGACGCTCGGCGCACGGCGGGCAACACCAACAACCTCAACGGGAAGATCCTGCGGATCCACCCGGAGGACGACGGCACGTACACCCTGCCGGAGGGCAACCTCTTCACCGGCGAGGAGCCCGACGAGGGCGGCGGGAAGACGCGCGGCGAGATCTACGTGATGGGCGTGCGCAACCCGGCCCGGATCTCGATCGACCCGGCGACGGACACGCTGTACGCGGGCTGGGTCGGCCCCGACGCGGGCTCGCCGTCCACCACGTGGGGCCCGGCGAAGTACGACACGTTCGCCGCGATCACCAAGGCGGGCAACCACGGCTGGCCGTACTGCATGGGCAACAACCAGCCCTACCGGGACCGCAATCTGCCCGACCCGGCCAAGCCGCTGGGCTGGTACGACTGCGACGCCCCGAAGAACGAGTCGCCGAACAACGACGGCCTGGTCAAGCTGCCGCCGGTGACCCCGAACACCATCTGGTACTCCCCGCAGGGCGGCGGGGTCGACTACCCGCGCGACGCCGACGGCGTACCGAGCTACAAGCCGGAGGAGGGCAGGCAGCTGCTGCCCTGGCTCAAGGGCGGCGGGCAGGCCACAATGAACGGCCCGGTCTACCGCTACGACGCGCGGAGCGAGTCGACCGCCAAGTGGCCGGCCTACTGGGACGGCAAGTGGTTCGTCGGCGACTTCTACGACGACACCCAGCCCCGGCACGCCGTGCTCACCGACCCGAGGACGGTCGGCAAGGGCGGACTGCCCACCCACGCCGAGTCGTTGAAGAAGATCATCCCGGTCGGGGCGGACGGCATCCGCAACCTGATGGACTGGAAGTTCGCCCCGGACGGTTCGCTGTACGTCCTGGACTACGGGCGCGGCTTCTTCACCTCCGACTCCAAGTCCGCGCTGTGGCGCGTGTCGTACAAGGGCGGCGGCGCGACGCCGGCCGCCGCGGATCTCGTCGGAAAGGCGGCGGCGAAGTGAGACACCATCCCTGCCTCGCAGGCGGGCGGCGTCGTCCGCCGAGCTTCTGGGCGGCCCTGCTGGCCTCCCTCCTCATGGTCCTCGGGCTGACCTCGACGGCCGCGTACGGCAAGGGGGACGACGCTCCCCCGGCGACCGCCGCCGATCAGGTGCTGACCTGGACCGCGGGCGACCCGATCGACCGCTATCTGTCCGCGCCGAAGACGGCGGTGGCCGGCAGGGCGACCATCGTCTTCGAGAACAGCACCGCCACCGGGAACACGACGAGCATGCCGCACACGCTGACGTTCAGCGTGTCGGACCCGGAGTTCAACGACGACGTCCAGCTGAACATCCTGGCCAACCCGGGCGACGCCTCGGGCGGCAAGCACAGCGTGGAGGTCACGCTGTCGCCCGGCCGGTACTTCTACCACTGCACCATCCCCGGCCACGGCATGATGCAGGGCATCCTCACCGTCACCGAGGGCAGCGGCGAGGACACCGAGGCCCCAGCCACCTCGGCGAAGGTGGACGGAGACCGCAACGGCGCCGGCGCGTACATCGGCCAGGCCACCGTCACCGTCGAGGCCGCCGACGCCGGCTCCGGCGTGGACACCGTCGAGTACGCGCTCGGCGCGGACGGCGCGTGGCAGCCCTACACCGCCCCCGTCGTGGTGAACACGGTGGGCGACCACACCGTCCGCTACCGCGCCACCGACAAGGCGGGCAACACGGCCGCGGAGAAATCGGTCGACTTCGCGGTCGCCGCGCCGCCGACCGACGACAGGACACCACCGGACACCTCGGCGACCGTCTCGGGCGAGAAGGACGGCGCGGGCGCGTACCTGGGCATGGCGACGGTCACCGTGACCGCGTCCGACACCGGGTCCGGCGTCAACAGCGTCGAGTACGCGCTCGGCGCGGACGGCGCGTGGCAGCCCTACACCGCACCGGTGATGGTCCACGAGCTCGGCGAGCACACGGTCCGCTACCGGGCCGCCGACCGGTCGGGCAACGTGGCGGCCGAGAAGTCCGTCGGCTTCACCGTGGTCGAGCCGCCCTCGCAGGACCGGACGGCTCCGGAGACCTCGGTGACGGTGGAGGGCGACAGGAACAGCGACGGCGCGTTCATCACCAGCGCCAAGGCCGCCGTCACCGCGACCGACGACGACTCGGGCGTGGAGAAGGTCGAGTACAGCCTCGACGGCGGGCCCTACCTGGCCTACACCGCCCCGGTGATCGTGGACCGGGTCGGTTACCACTCGCTCGCCCACCGGGCGACCGACAAGGCGGGCAACACCTCCGAGGCGAAGAAGGTGTCGTTCACCGTCGCGCAGGGCGGCGGGGTTCCCGCCCCGAACTGCGCGGAGTTCGACGAGCGGCACACCGTCTTCGTCGGCACGGTCGACACGGGCGTCCCGAACCGGATCACCCGCAACCGCTGCACGATCAACGAGCTGATCGAGGACGAGAAGGACTGGTCCTCCCACGCGCTGTTCCTCAAGCACGTGGCCTCGGTGATCGACAGGCTGAAGGCCGACGGCGTCATCGACCTGCGCGAGCGCCGGGCGATCTACCGGGCCGCCAAGCAGTCGGGCATCGGCACGCCGGGCCAGGTCGAGGGGTACACCAAACTCTTCGACGGCACGGCGGCCTCGCTCGCCAAGTGGCAGCACGTGGGCGGCGGCGCGTTCGGGCTGAACGAGGAGGAGGGCTCGATCACCAGCTCCACCACCGTGGACGGGATGGGCATGCTCTGGCTGCCGACCCGTGGCTACGGCGACTTCTCGCTGAAGCTCCAGTGGCGGGACGACGCCCCGGGGCCGGGCAACGCCAACGGCGGGGTCTTCGTCCGCTTCCCGAAGGTCCACGACCACCCGGAGGAGCCCCGGCCGGAGTGGGTCGCCATCAAGTACGGCCATGAGATCCAGATCAACGACCGGCCGGACGGCGACATGTACAAGACCGGTTCGGTCTACGGCTTCGACCGCGTGGGGCTCGGCGGCGCCGGGGTCACGCCCAAGGGCGCCTGGAACGACTACGAGATCAGGGTGGTCGACCAGCACTACGAGGTCTACCGCAACGGCGTCCTGATCAACGAGTTCGACAACACCCGCGGTCAGCTCTTCGAGCCGCCGCGGGGCGACGACCCGGGCACCGACGGCCGGCGGTTCGCCTCCGGTTACATCGGGCTCCAGGTGCACGGGGTCTCGGACGTCATCTCCTACCGCGACATCCGGATCCAGGAGCTGTAGGCCGCAGGGAGAAGGGCTCAGGTGGCCGCGGCCGCATGCTCCGGCGTGCGGGCGCGGCCACCGGGGTGCCGGTGCCGCCAGACCCAGAACACCGTGCAGGAGACCAGCGCCCACCCGGCGAGGACCAGGTAGGGGAAGACGAACTGGTGGCCCTGGTAGTAGACGGCGGTGTGCTGGGCGTTGACGGACGCGCCCGGCGGCAGCCAGCGGCCGATGTGGCCGAGCGCGGAGGGCAGCAGCGGCCAGGACACCGCGCCGCCCGAGGACGGGTTGCCGAGCAGCACCATGACGCCCCAGGTGGGGATCATCGCCCAGCGGCCCATCAGGGTGTTGAACATGGTGAAGACCATGCCGGAGGTGAACATCGTGAACGCCAGGATCAGCCAGGACTGGACGAACGGCAGGTCCACCGCCCCCAGCCACCAGTCCACCGCCGCCGCGACGGCGAAGCCGCCGAGCAGGGCGTAGGCGACGGTGAAGGCGATGCGCTCGGCCGGGTTCAGACCGCGGGCGTGCACGCTGAGCTGGATCGCGCCGAGGAAGCCCATGATCACGGCGGCCAGCGAGATGTAGAAGAGGGCGAGGCCGCGCGGATCGCCCCGCTGGAGCGGTTTGACGTCCTCCACCGTGACCTCCGTCCCGGTGGCGTCGCCGACCTCGACGGCCGCCTTGCCGAGGAGTTCGGCCACCGACGCCCCGGACGCCCCGGCCACGTCGAGCGCCACGCCGCCGTCGGAGGCGCGCACGATCGCGAAGACCTTCTGCTCGTCGAGGGCCCGCCGGGCGGCGGCGTCATCCGGATACTCCCGCAGGGCGAGCGAGGCGTGGAGCGCCTTCTCCATCCCGGTGACGAACTCCCGGCCGCCGCGCACCTCGGGCTCGGCGACCAGGGCCGCCGGGATGCGGTGCGGGGTGGGGTTGGCCATGGCGTACGTGTAGGAGCCGGCGAAGAGGCCGGCCGCGGCGGCGACGATCAGGACGAGGACGGTCGCGGGGAGGAAGGGACTGTTCTTGTACGCCTCCCAGCGCTCACGCGGCGACGGAGGACGGCCGTGGGCCCCGTGCCTCTCGCTGCTCCCGCTCACGTCTTCCCGCCGTGGTCGCCCCGGTCGTCATCGTCGTCGTGGCGGGCGCGGCTGGGCTGGACGCGCTTGGGCTCGCCGGGCATCTTCGGGTATTCCGGCGGGTACGGCAGGTCGCCGAGGCCGCGCTCCCTCTCGTCCCGGTCGGCCAGCTCCAGCAGCCCGTCGAGCCGGAACGCCTCCTGGTCCATATCGGCGTGGACGTCGCCCAGTTCGGCGTAACGCACCGGGATCGTGCGGATGTCGAAGTCGCGCGGTTCGACGTCGTCGATCTCCTCCCAGCGCAGCGGGGCGGAGACCGGGGCGTGCGGGAAGGGGCGTACGGAGTAGGCGGAGGCGACGGTGCGGTCGCGGGCGGCCTGGTTGTAGTCGACGAGGATCCGCTGCCTGCGCTCCTCCTTCCACCAGGCGGTCGTCACCCGGTCGGGCATCCGCCGCTCCAGTTCGCGCCCGGCGGCGATGGTGGCGCGCCGCACCTCGGTGAAGGTCCAGGCGGGCTCGATGGGGACGAGGACGTGCATCCCGCGCCCGCCGGAAGTCTTGGGCCAGCCGCGCACCCCGTGGTCCTCCAGGACGGAGCGCAGCTCGTGGGCGGCGGTGACGGCGTCCGCGTAGTCGGTGCCGGGCTGCGGGTCCAGGTCGATGCGCAGTTCGTCGGGGTGATCGGTGTCCCCGGCCCGCACCGGCCAGGGGTGGAAGGTGAGCGTGCCGAGGTTGGCGGCCCAGACGACGGCGGCGAGTTCGGTCGGACAGATCTCGTCGGCGGTCCGCCCGCTGGGGAAGGCGACCCGGGCGGTGGGGATCCACTCCGGGAGGTTCTTCGGGGCGTGCTTCTGGTAGAAGAAGTCTCCCTCGACGCCGTCCACGAAGCGCTGGAGGGTGGTGGGCCGGTGGTTCAGGGCGCGGGTGACGCCGGGCCCCACCGCCAGGAAGTACTCGGCCACGTCCCTCTTGGTGTAGCCCTTCCGGGGGAAGTACACCTTGTCCGGGTTGGACAGCCTCACGGCCCGTCCGCCCACGTCCAGCTCCACCGCTGCTCCCATGACGGTCACGGTAGGCCGGTCGCACATATGCCGCACATCGGGAGACACCGGCCGGTGGGCGGTGAAGAATCGGGTCATGGACCTGCCGGTGATGCCGCCCCTGAAGCCGATGCTGGCCGCGTCGGTGGCGAAGATCCCGCCGGGCATGGCGTACGAGGCGAAGTGGGACGGCTTCCGCACGATCGTCTACCGGGACGGTGACGAGGTCGAGCTCGGCAGCCGTACGGGCAAGTCGCTGACCCGCTACTTCCCCGACGTGGTCGCCGCTGTACGGGAGAGCCTTCCGCCGCGCTGTGTGGTCGACGGGGAGATCGTCATCGCCCATGAGGGGCGGCTCGACTTCGAACGGCTCGCCGAGCGCATCCACCCGGCGGTCTCCCGGGTGCGGACGCTCGCCGAGCTGACCCCGGCGAGCCTGATCGCCTTCGACCTCCTCGCCCTCCACGACGCCTCGCTGCTCGCCTCCCGGCAGGCGGAGCGCCGGGAGGCGCTGGAGGGAGCGCTCGCCGACGCCTCTCCTCCCGTCTTCCTCGCCCCGTCCACCACGGACATCGGCCTCGCCCGGGAATGGTTCGACCGGTACGAGGGGGCCGGGCTCGACGGGATCGTGGCCAAGCCGCTCGACCTCTCCTACCGGCCCGGCACGCGGGCGATGTACAAGATCAAGCACGAGCGGACCGCGGACGTCGTGGTGGCGGGCTACCGCGAGCACAAGAGCGGCCCGGTCGTCGGCTCGCTCCTGCTCGGGCTGTACGACTCCGGCGGCGTCCTCCAGCACGTCGGGGTCTGCGCGGCCTTCCCGATGAAGCGGCGTGCCGAACTGGCCGAGGAGCTGGCCCCGCTGCGCTGCGAGGCCGCCGGCCACCCGTGGGCGGCCTGGGCCGACGCGGCGGCGCACGAGCGGTCCCGGCTGCCGGGGGCGCAGAACCGCTGGTCGGGCGGGAAGGACCAGTCGTGGACGCCTCTGCGCCCGGAGCGGGTCTGCGAGGTGGCGTACGACCACATGGAGGGCGACCGGTTCCGGCACACCGCCCGCTTTTGCCGGTGGCGGCCGGACCGGGTCCCCGCCGGGTGCACGTACGCGCAGTTGGAGGAGGCCGTCTCCTACGACCTGTCCGAGGTGCTTTCGGCGGTCGGCCCCGGGTGAGAGGCATGGACGGCGGACGCGGGGGCACGTTGCGGTGCGGGAGAGGGTCCACCCGCGGCGGGGTGGGCCCTCTCCCGCACCGGTTGACGACGAGGCGGACGGGGAGACCAGGGCGATGACCGAAGGACCGCAGGCCGACCCGGCGGAGCTGCTGAAGGGGCTGACCGTGGACGGCAGCCGGCCCGAGCAGCCCGTCCTGCTGGACGACCGGGGCCGCCCGATCGAGACGTGGCGGGAGAACTATCCGTACGACCGGAAGGTGCGCCGCCGGGAGTACGAGCGGGAGAAGCGGGTCCTCCAGATCGAACTGCTGAAACTCCAGCGCTGGGTCCGGGAGAGCGGGCAGCGGCTGGTGGTCCTGTGCGAGGGCCGTGACGCGGCGGGCAAGGGCGGGACCATCCAGCGGTTCACCGAGCGGCTGAACCCGCGTGGCGCGCGCGTGGTCGCCCTGGAGAAGCCCACCGAGCGCGAGAGCGGCCAGTGGTACTTCCAGCGTTACGTGGCACAGCTCCCGACCGCCGGGGAGATCGTCTTCTTCGACCGCTCCTGGTACAACCGGGCCGGGGTCGAGCGGGTGATGGACTTCTGCACCACCGAGCAGTACGAGCACTTCCTGAAGCAGGCCCCGCAGTTCGAGCGGATGCTGGTCGAGGACGGCGTGCTGCTGGTGAAGTTCTGGTTCTCGGTCTCGCGCGGCGAGCAGCGGACCCGGTTCGCGATCCGGCAGGTCGACCCGGTCCGGCAGTGGAAGCTGTCGCCGACCGACCTGGCCTCGCTGGACCTGTGGGACGAGTACACGACGGCGAAGGTGGAGATGTTCCGGGCCACGGACACCACGTACGCGCCCTGGACCGTGGTGAAGAACAACGACAAGAAGCGCGGCCGGCTGGAGGCCATGCGCAGCCTGTTGTGGCGGTTCGACTACGACAGCAAGGACGAGAAGGCCGTCGGGACGCCGGACCCGCTGATCGTCGGCCCCGCGGACACCCTGCTGGAGCCCGGCGAGGAGCGGACGGACCTCTCGCCCACCCCTCTCGCCGGCCGGGCGGACGGGCCGGGCAACCACCCCGGACGGGGCTGAGGAGGGCGCTGTGCCCGGATGCCGGGGCCGTGCGGTGACGCCGCCCGCCCCCGGCGCCGGGGGCGGGGGCGGGAACTCCGCGTGGCGCCGGGGTCAGGCCGCGGAGCCTTCGGCCGGTGCGCAGGGGTCGCCGGGCTCCGCCCGGCCGGTCGGGGCCTCCTCGGCCGGTGAGGGCTCCGCCGGGGCGGGGGACGGGGTTTCGCCGGGGCAGCCCGGGCCGGTCTCGCCGGGGTCGGGCGGGGTGGTGGGACCGGTCGGGTCCGGGCTCGGGCTCGGGCCCGGCTCGGTGGGCCCCGGGCCGGTCGGATCGGGGCTGGGGCTCGGGGTCGGTTCGGTGGGGCCGGGGCCCGGGTCCGGGGAGCTGGGACTGGGGCTGGGACTCGGGGAGCCGGGCGCCGTGGGCCGGGGACTGGGGGCCGGGCTCGGCGGCTTGGTGGGCTGCGGGCCGACGACGATTCCCCCGCCGCCCTTGCCGGGCGGCTGCGGAGCGCCGGGGCCGACCGGGGCCTTGGGCCGGGTCTTGCCGCCCGGTCCGGGGCTGATCGGGAGGACGCCCTCGCCGTCGGCGACCGGATGGCCGCCGCCGCGGTAGAACTCCAGCCAGGACAGCACCGTCCGCAGATAGGCGTCGGACCGGTTGTAGCTGAGGACCGCCCGGTCCAGGTCGGCGCGGCGGGTCAGGTCGCGGTCCCCCGCGCAGAGGTAGCGGCCCGCGGCGAGCGCCGCGTCGTAGATGTTGTGGGGGTCCTCGCGGCCGTCGCCGTTGCCGTCCGCGCCCCAGTTCGCCCAGGTGGAGGGGATGAACTGCATCGGTCCCACGGCCCGGTCGTAGGTGCGGTCGCCGTCGTACGCCCCGTCGTCGGTGTCCCGGATCAGGGCGAAGCCGTTCCCGTCGAGGGCGGGCCCGAGGATCGGGGAGAGGGTCGTCCCGCGCGCGTCGACCCGCCCGCCGGATGCCTGGCCGGACTCGACCTTGCCGATCGCCGCGAGCAGCTGCCACGGCAGCCCGCACCCCGGGTCGCCGCGGCCCACGGTGGACTCGGCCTTGCGGTAGGCGGCCAGTACGGTGGCCGGGATGCCCGCCTCGGACCAGGCGCGGGCCACGAGCGGATCGGGCTTCTTCCCCGGCTTCAGGGGCGGGGGCGGCTTCGGGGACGGCAGCGGGGGAAGTTCGGTGTGGTACGCGTCGTCGCCCGGCACCTCGCTCCACACGACGTCGCCCGAGGACGCCGCCTTCTCCTGCCGGGGCCCGGGCAGCGGAAGCCCCGGGGCCTGGGACGCGGTCAGGGCGGTCATCGCTGCGAGAGCGGTGGCCGTGGTGCCGAGCCGGTGCCGCACCGTGCGGTTGAAGCTCATGTCGGTTCCCTTCGCTCAGCGGGTGAAGGTGTCGATGGCGGCGATCAGCCAGGTGTCCCCGCGGCGGACGGCGTCCACGGCGAACATGGCCGCCGCGTACGTCGTCTCCTCGTCCTTGCCGGTACGGGTGTTGCTCTGGTCGGCGAAGACCAGCAGCCGGGCGCGGTCGCCGTCGAGGAACTCGACCCCGCTCTCGGTCACGGTGGTGGTGAGCACCAGCTTCTGCTTCGGGGCCTGCTCCCGGACGTCGGCGAGCATGTCCTTGTGCTGCTGCACGGCCCGGCCGGTCAGATAGGTGCTCGCCGCGCGGTCGGCCCGGGCGGGCGAGGCGTAGTCGTACGAGAACACCGCGCCGACCGCCTCGCTGATCCGGCCCTTCACCTCGCTGGTCCGGCCGATGTCGGTGAGCGCGGTGTTCTGCCGGGCCGGCTCGTCGCGGAGGCGGTCGGCGGAGGTGAACGCCCAGACGGCGAAGGCGCCCAGGAGCACGGTGAGGGCGCAGAGCACGGCGGGCAGCGTGACGCGGAGGCGGGACGGTGCGAGCGGGGACGCCTCGGGGCGGGGGGCGTCCTCGCGGGCGGCGGCGGTGCGGAGCTCGGGCCCGGCGGGAACGGCGTTACCGGCGGCGGCCGTTTCCGGGTCCGTGGCGGTGGCCGTGGCCGTGTCGCGATCGGCGGCGGCGCCCCTCGCCGACCGCGGTTCGGGGTCGGCGGGGTCGGCGGCGCTCCGCCCGTAGTCCGGCTCCGGCTCGGCTCCCGTACGCGAGGGGGTCGTGGCCAGCCGGCGGCGGCGGTTGACGAGGTGGCGGGTCGTCGACATGGGTGGTTCCTCTCCGGGGCGTGCGGGGCGGGGCGGGTGCGGTGGCGGGGTCAGCCGGCCGTGGCGCCGACGGGCGCCTGGCCCAGCGCGCTGAGCTTCCACCCCTCGGCGGTCCGGGTGAGGCTTCCGAGCAACCGGCTCTCCTTCACCGCCGGTTCGCCCTCGGGCGCGGTGACGGTGACGCGCAGTGCGACCATCACCCCCGCGCGGCCCGCCCGTTCGTCCAGTTCGGTCACCGCACCGGAGAGCACCTTCGCCGTGCTGACCGTCTTCGCCTCGGCGATCTGCTTGGCGAACGCGTCGCGGCCGTCCACGAGTTGGCGGCGCAGGTCACCGGTGGTGGACTGCTCCCAACTGTCGAGCCCCTGCTCCAGCGCCTTGTGGTCCAGGGTGTTCATGTTCTGCACCGCCTGCTCCCCCGCCGCCAGCGCGTCGTCGCGCGCCTGCGCGAAGGACGCCGCGTCGTCGTTGGCCGCCTGGTAGCGCTGCCAGCCGCCCCAGCCCGCCGCCCCGGCCGCGCAGACCACCAGGGCCAGTGCGGCGAGCAGCAGCGGGTTCCCCGCTCTCGCCCGGGCCGTTCCGGAGCGTTCGGTGCTGCCGGTCCTGCCGGCGTTCCCGCTGTTCCCAGCGGCCTCGCCGCTCTCGGTCTTCGTCGTCGCCGTCCGCTGCCGTGCCATGTGGTGCCTCTCCCCTGCCTGCCGAACCGGACCGGTGCGCCATCTCCTCGGGCCCGCCGTCATAGGGAGCCGATCTCGACGATCCACCAGCGTCCGTCGCGCAGTTCGGCGGTCACCGTGAGCTGCGCGGCGGCGGTGGTGGGGGTCCGGCCCCGCCTCTCGTAGACCTGGTCGAGGAAGACCAGGAGGTGGGCGCTGTCGTCGGTCAGCCGGGTCACGCCGGCCCGGACGACCTCGCTGGTGAGCGTCAGCTTCTGGTCGGCGGCCTGCCGCTCCACCTGGCCGAACAGCGCCGCGTACTGCTGGAGCGCCTTGCCCGTCAGCACCTCCTCGGCCGCCGCCCGCGTGGCGGCGGTGGAGCCGGGGGCGTACGAGAAGACCTTCGCCAGAGCGCTGCTGACGTCGCCGGTGACGCGGGTGGTCGCCGCCGTATCGGTGAGGGCGAGGTTCGCCGTGGCCGGGGTGTCCCGGAGTCGGCGCCCCTCGGCGTACAGGAGGCCGCCGGTGACGATCAGGGCGACCGCCAGCAGGGCGCCGAGGACGCGCGGCCACCGGCGGCGCGGCGCGTCCGCCCCGCCGTCCGGCCGCGGCCCCGGGTCGGGCGTCTCCGCTTCCCGGACCCCGGCGTCGGGTTCCACAGCGGTCCCGCCGTCGACCGTGGTCACTCCTCCGTGCTCCGTCATCGGCCGCCGTCCGTTCCTATCGCCGTGAGCGCCTTGACCTTCCAGCCGTCCGCGGTACGGGCGAGGGTCGCCCCGAACCGTTTGCGCTGGATGCCGGCCGCACCGGAGCGCGGGGTGACCTCCACGTCGACGGCGGCGATCAGCTCCGCCGTGCCCGTGCGCTCGTCCAGTGCGGTGAGCGCCGCCGACGTGACCTTGCCGCGGGCCGTGTCGCCCGCCGTCTTCAGGGACTTCGCGTCGGCTTTCCGGGTCCGCTCCAGCTGGTCGTGCAGCGGGCCGGTGGAGGCATCCAGCCAGGCACGCAGCCCGGTGTCGACCCGTTTCGCGTCCGCGCCGTCCAGGCTGTTCAGCGTGGCGAGGTGCCGTCTGCCCTCGGCCAGGGCGGTGTCGCGGGCCTTCGCGTAGGACAGGGAGCCGTCGCCGCGCGCCTGCCCGTACGACCAGGCCCCCAGTCCGCAGACCAGGGCGGCGACGAGCAGGACGGCCCAGCCGCCCAGGCGCCGGGTGCGGGCGGTCACGAGGCGCCTCCCAGACCCAGCAGCCCGGCCATGCCGTCGGCCCGCGGCCCGGCGTTCGCGGACGTGCCGTCCGCGGCTCCGGGCAGCTTCATCGAGCCCGGAACGGCGGGCTGGGGCACCGGGCCGCCCTTGGGGGCATTGGCGCTGCCCCGGACGTTGACGCCGGTGCCGGGCGAGGAGGTGCAGCGGGCGGCGGTGTTCACGGCCGGGCCGGCCGAGGTGTCGAGGCCGTTGCGGTAGACCGTGCCGCCGTAGCCGGCGGTGCAGGGCAGCGGTTCGAAGAAGGTGAGGGACATGCCGAACCGGGCGCCGCCGTCGTCGATCGCGCTCGCCCCGACGGCGGCGACGGCGGGCAGCTTCACGAGGAGTTCTTCCAGGCCGCGCTGGCGGGTGACGGCCACCTCGGAGGTGGTGAGGAGGTTGGCGACGACGACGCCGAAGGCGGGGTCGACGTCGCGCAGCAGTCCGCTGATCTGGAGGGCGGCGTCCGGGGTGGTCGCGATGAGGTGGCGCAGGTCGGCGTCGGAGCCCTTGAGTTCGGCGGCCAGTTCCTTGGCCCCCCGGGCGAAGCCCTTGAGCGCCCGGCCCTGTTCGGCCTGGGTACGCAGGACCTTCTCGCCGTCGGCCATCAGGCGGGTGGTGACGGGCAGCGCCCGGTCCGCGGCCTCGACGAAGTCGCCGCTGCTGTCCAGCAGGACCTGGAGGTCCTCGCCGCGTCCTTCGAAGGCGGCCCCGAACTCCTCGACGACGGTCCGCAGGCTTTCCAGGTCCACCGAGCTCGCCAGGTCGTCGACGCTGGTGAGGACATCGGTGGGAGGTGCGGGGATGGCGGTGTCGGCCTCGTCGATGACCGAGCCGTTCCCCAGGAAGGGCCCGTCCCGGCGGGTGGGCCGCAGATCGACGTACTGCTCGCCGACCGCCGAGAGGTTGGCGACGACGGCGGTGAGGCTGTCGGGGATCGGCGGGGCGTCCTTCTCGATGCGCAGTTCGGCCTCGACGCCCTCCTCGGTCAGCTCGATCTGTCCGACACGGCCCACGGAGACGCCCCGGTAGGTGACGTTGGAGTGGGTGTACAGGCCTCCGGTCTGCGGGAGTTGGACCTTGACCGTGTAGTAGCTGCGCAGTCCGACGTAGTGGCCGAGGTCGGCGTAGCGGACGCCGAGGTAGCCGAGGACCAGGACGGCGATGACGAGGAAGGCGAGGTTCTTCAGCCGGATGGCGGGGGTGATCACGGGGTCGCCTCCTTCGCGGGTTTCGAGGACCCGGACGCGGACGGCTGCGAGGCGCCGGACACGTCGGGCTCCGGCGACCGGGGCGCGGTGGTCCTCGGGGCGCCGGAGACGGCGGGCAGCGGCAGAGGGAGCGCGCCCCGGAGCGGCGCGGCCGGGTCCCCGCCCTCGGTCGGGGGCTGCGGGATCCCCGGCGGGTCGGGGGTGAGGGCCGGGATGATCTGGGTGCCCGGCATGGCCGTCACGTCCAGGTAGACGTTGAGGTAGTCGCCCTTGACGCCGCGCAGCACCTCGTCGGTGAAGGGGTACGTCAGCAGCACCTGGAGGGAGTCGGGCAGGTCCTGGCCGGAGTCGGCGAGCGCCTTGAGGGTGGGGGCGAGCGCCTTGAGGTCGGCGATCATGTCGGCTTTGCTCCGGTTGATCGTGTCGACGGCCACGGTGGAGAGGGTGTCGAGGGAGCGCAGCATGGTCAGCAGGGAGCCGCGTTGCTTCTCCAGGACCTTGAGTCCGGGGCTGAGGTCGGTGAGGACCGTTCCGACGTCCTGTTCGCGGGTGGCGAGGGTGGCGGCGAGCCGGTTGACGCCGTCGAGGGCCTTGGTGATGTCGCCCTTGTTCTCGTCGAGGTCGGTGACGAGGGTGTCGACCCGGTTGAGTACGGAGCGGATCTGCGGTTCCTGCCCGGCGAGCGCCTTGTTCAGCTCGGTGGTGATGGTCTTGAGCTGGTTGACCCCGCCCCCGTTGAGGAGCATGGACAGGGCGCCGAAGACCTCTTCGACCTCGGGGTTCCGGTTGGTCCGGGAGAGCGGGATGCGGCCTCCGCTCGCGAGCGATCCCCGGGCGGTGCCGTCGGGGGGCGGGGCGAGCTGGATGTACTTCTCGCCGAGGAGGCTGGACTGTTCGAGCCGGGCGTAGGCGTTGGCGGGGAGCTTGATCCTGCCGTTGACCTGCATGGTGACCCGGGCCCGCCAGCCGTCCGGGGCGAGCGCGATCTTCGTGACGCGCCCCACGGAGACGTCGTTGACCTTGACCGAGGACTGCGGGGCGAGGCTGAGGACGTCGCCGAACTCGGCGGTGACCTCGTACGGCCTCTCGCCCAGGTCGGCGCCGCCGGGCAGCGGGATCTGCTCGATGCCGGTGAAGGACGGGGCGTCGGGGCGGACCACCACCAGGGCGACCAGCGCGCCGGTGGCGAGCAGGGCGACGGCGGCGACGGCCGCGCGTACGGCGGGTCTGCGGCGGGCGTCGTCGTTCATCCTTCCGCCCCCTTCTTCTTGCCGGGCTGCTTCTCGGGTGTGCCGTAGACCGTGCCGACCTCGGGGAGCGGCAGGACGGGCAGGACTTTGCGGCGGTTCGCGTCGACGGGGGCCAGGCCGGTGAGCCGGCCGGCCGCCGCGGCGGCCCCGGGCTCCACGAGCGGTCCGCCCATGGACAGTTCGTTGAGGTTGGCCCGGCCGTTGAGGGTGCGGTGGGCCGGGTCGTAGGCGTTCAGCACGTTGCCCGCCGCGAGCGGCAGGGTGTCCATCGCCTCCGCGAGCGAGGCGCGCTGGTCGACGAGCGTCTGGGTGATGGGGACCAGGGCCTCGACGTTCTTCTTGAGCGAGCCGCGGTTCTTGGCGATGAACGCCTTGACCTGGCCGAGGGCGGCGCCCAGTTCCTTGAGGGCCGCGCTGAGGTTCTTCTTGTCGTCCGCCAGGAAGGAGGTGACCGTGTTCAGCTGCTGCTCGGCGCTGCGGACGTTGCCGTCGTTCTCCTTGAGCATGGTGGTGAAGCTTTGGAGGTGGGTGAGGGTGTCGAAGAGGTCGCCGCTGCTCTTGTCGAGCGTCTTGGCGGCCTTGCCGAACTGTTCGATGGAGTCCCCGATGGCCTTGCCGTTGCCGTCGAGGTTCTTCGCCCCGGTGTCCAGGAGCCGGGCGAACGCCCCGTCCGCGTTGGCCCCGTCGGGGCCGAGCGCGGTGGAGAGTTCGGTGATGGAGGCGTACAGCTCGTCGACCTCGACGGGGGTGGCGTTGCGGGCGGCGGGCAGCACCGCGTCGTCCGCGAGCCGGGGGCCGCCGTCGTAGGCGGGGGCGAGTTGGACGTAGCGGTCGGCGACGAGACTGGGGGCGACGACCACGGCGTGGGCGTCCCGGGGGACGTCGATGCCGTCGTCGAGGCGCAGGACGACCTTCACTTCCTCGCCGCGCGGCTCGACGGATTGGACGGTGCCGACCTTGACGCCGAGGATGCGCAGATCGGACCCGGCGTAGACGCCGGTGGCGCGCTCGAAGTAGGCGGTGACGGTGATCTTCCCGTCCTCCTCCAGGGCGCTCACCCCGGTGGCGGCGGCGACCCCGACCAGGGCGAGGCCGACGACGATGCCGGTGATGCGGGTGCGTCTCATGTCAGCGGCCCCCTTGCTGCCGGGGTGGCATGCATCCGGTCGCCGGGCCGGTGCCGGCGGGCAGGTAGTTCTTGGGCACGACGCCGCAGACGTAGTTGTCGAACCAGCGTCCGCTGCCCAGGGTGTTGCCGACGAGCCGGCTGTAGGAGCCGGTCGTGGCGAGGACCTTGTCCAAGCTCTTGCGGTTCTTCACCAGGACGGCGGTGACCCGGCTGAGGGAGTCCAGGGTCGGTCCGAGCTGCTTGTCGTTGTCCCGGACGAGTCCGGCGAGCTGGGTGCCGAGGTCGCGGGTGCCGGTGAGCAGCAGGTGGATGGAGTCGCGGCGCGCCTGGATCTCGCCGAGGAGCAGGTTCCCGTCCTCCAGGAGCATCTCGAAGCTGCTCTTCTTCCCCGCGAGGGTCCTGGTGAGCTTCTTGCTGCTGCTGAGCAGGGTGGCGAGCTGGGCGTCGCGTTCGGAGACCGTGCGCGAGAGGGCGGAGAGCCCGTCGGCGGCGCTGCGGACGTGGGGCGGGGAGTCCTTGAAGGTGGCGGAGATCGTGTCGAAGCTCTTGGCGAGCTGCGCGGTGTCGATCTCCCCGATGGTCTCCCCGAGCCCGTTGAACGCCTGGGTGACGTCGTACGGGGAGGTGGTGCGGCCGGCGGTGATGCGGCTGCCGGGGTCCTGCGGGGCGTCGCCGAGGGGGTCGACGGCGAGGTACTTCTCGCCGAGCAGGGTCTTGATGGCGATGCCCACGGTGGAGGAGTCGCCGATCCAGGCGTCCTCCACCCGGAAGTCGACCCGGACCTTGGAGCCGTCGAGCGAGACTCCGGTGACCTCCCCGACCTTCACGCCGGCGATGCGCACCTCGTCGCCGTCCTCCAGTCCGGCGGACTCGGTGAAGTCGGCGCTGTAGGAGGTGCCGCCGGCGACGAAGGGGAGGGAGTCGGCGCGCCAGGCGGCGAGGCCGACCAGGGCGAGGACCAGGAGTCCGACGACGGCGACGGCGACCGGGTTGCGTTCCCGGATGGGGGTGATTCTCATGCCAGGCACCTCGGTTGGGTGATCGCGATGCCGGTGGGCGGCTTGCTTCCGTCGTCGTGGGTGACGCCGCTGACCTTCGCCTCGCAGAGGTAGAGGTTGAGCCACGATCCGTAGGACGTGAGTCGGCTGATGGCCGCCATCTTGGCCGGGGTCTTCTGGAGGAAGTTCTCGATCTGCGGGGTGCCCTTCTCCAACTGCCCGCTCAACCTTCCCAGTTGGCGGATGTCGTCCTTGAGCGGCTTGCGGCCGTCCTGGAAGAGGTCGGCGGTGACGGTGGTGAGCGCGCCCATCGCGGTGACGGCCTCGCCCAGCGGCTTGCGGTCGCCGGAGAACCCGGTGACGAGCTTCTGGAGGGTGACGACGAGGTCGTCGAAGCCGGCTTCCCGGTCGTTGACCGTCTTGAGGACGGTGTTGAGGTTGGCGATCACCTCTCCGATCACCTTGTCCTTCGCGGCGACGGTCGTGGTGAGCGAGCCGACGTGCCGCAGAATGCTGTCCACGGTGCCGCCCTCGCCCTGGAGGACCTGGACGATGGAGCCGGCGAGCTGGTTCACGTCGGGCGGCGACAGCCCTTCGAACAGGGGCTGGAAGCCGTTGAAGAGCTGGGTGAGGTCGAGCGCCGGGGTGGTGCGGGAGAGCGGGATGGTGTCGCCGGGGCGGAACGTCCGGCCGACCGGCCCGGCGCCCTGGTCGAGGTCGACGTACCGCTGTCCGACCATGTTGAGGTACTTGATGGAGGCCGTCACCGAGGCGGGGAGGTCCCGCCCCTTGCGTACGGCGAAGGCGACCTCGGCGACCCGCCGGTCGGCGACCCGCACGGATTCGACCTGGCCGACCTTGACCCCCGCGATCCGGACGCTGTCGCCGGGCATGAGCCCGGTGGCGTCCGTGAACCGCGCCTTGTACGTGGCGGTGTCGCCGACGCCCTTGTTGGCGATGGAGAGTCCGAGGACGGTGGTGGCCAGCACCGTGACGACGATGAAGACGAGGGACTTGGCGACCGGTCCCGCGAGCGAGCGGCGTTTCACTTGAGCTTCACCTCCGCACCGCGGAAGGCCGGGCCGATGAGCACGCTGCTCCAGTCGGGCAGGTCTCCCGGCGCCGCCTTCAGCGAGGGTGCGACCAGTTCGTTGACGAGCTGGGATTCCTGGGGCGAGTTGGGCAGGCCGAGCGCGGTGTCCGCGTCACCGGCCGGCGCGGGCGGCGGCGCGGTGACGTCGGCGGCCCGGCGGGCGTCGGCGGTCGGGGCGTTCTTGCCGACGTACGGCACCGAGTAGCACTTCGGGCCGCCCGAGGCGTTGTAGACCGGCCGGTCCCTGCCGGGGACGTACTTGCCCTTGGAGGGGACGGGTTTGATCGACACGTGGAGCCCCGGCTCGTTCGTCCCCTTGCCGAGCGCCTTGTCCATGGCGGGGACGAATCCGGCCATGGTGCGCAGGGTGCAGGGGAACGACTCGGCGTATTCCGCGAGGAGTTCGAGGGAGGGGCGGCCGGCGGCGGAGAGCCGGATGAGGTTGTCCTTGTTCGCCTGCAGGAAGGTGGTCGTGTCCCGGGCGGCGGCCGTGGTGGCGCCGTGCAGGCCGGCGAGGCGCGCCTCCTGGTCGGCGAGGGTGGAGCTGGTGACCGTGGCGTCGGTCAGCGCGTCGAGAACGTCCGGCGCGGCGTCCGCGTACAGCGTGCTCACCTTGACGAGTTCCTTGATGTCGGCGTTGAGCGTGGGCAGTTGGGGGTTGAACTTCTTCAGGTGGCCGTCCAGCGTGGTCAGCGTCTCGCCGAGGCGTTCGCCGCGCCCCTCCAGCGCCTGGGAGACGGCGTTGAGGGTGGCGGACAGCTTCTCGGGCTTCACGGCGGTCAGCAGCGGCAGGACGTTGTCGAGGACCTGCTCCAGCTCGATGGCGTTGCTGGAGCGGTCCTGCGGGATGACCGCTCCGGCCCGCAGGGCGGCGCCGGCGGGGACGCGGGGCGGGACGAGGGCGACGAACCGTGCGCCGAAGAGGGTGGTCGGCAGCATCTGGGCGGTGACGTCGGCGGGGATCTGCTCGAGCTTGTCGCGGTCGATGGCGAGGGTGAGGCGGGCGCCCGCGCCGTCGGAGGCGATGGAGCGGACCTGGCCGACGACGACGCCGCGCAGCTTCACGTCGGCGTTGTCGTGCATCTCGTTGCCGACCGCGCCGGTGCGGACGGTGACGGTGGCGTCGTCGGTGAACTCCTTCTCGTACACGGCGACCGAGACCCACACCAGGACGGCGGGGACCAGGAGGAAGGTGACTCCGGCCAGGCGGCGGCGGACCGTGCGGGTGCTGGGTGTGCGCATCAGCCGGCCACCTTCACCGTCGTCGTGGCTCCCCAGATGGCGAGCGAGAGGAAGAAGTCGGTGACGCTGATGAGGACGATCGCGTTGCGCACCGAGCGGCCGACCGCCACGCCCACCCCGGCGGGGCCGCCGCTGGCGTGGAAGCCGTAGTAGCAGTGGGCGAGGATCACCAGCACGCTGAAGATCAGCACCTTGAGCACCGACAGCAGGACGTCCTGCGGGGAGAGGAAGAGGTTGAAGTAGTGGTCGTAGGTGCCCGCCGACTGGCCGTTGAAGAAGATGGTGATGAAGCGGGAGGCGACGTAGGAGGAGAGCAGCCCGATCGCGTACAGCGGGATGATCGCGACGACTCCGGCGATGATCCGGGTGGTGACGAGGTAGGGCATGGAGCGGATGCCCATCGCCTCCAGGGCGTCGACCTCCTCGTTGATCCGCATCGCGCCGAGCTGTGCGGTGAAGCCCGCGCCGACGGTGGCGGAGAGGGCGAGTCCGGCCACCAGGGGGGCGATCTCACGGGTGTTGAAGTAGGCGGAGACGAATCCGGTGAAGGCCGAGGTGCCGATCTGGTTGAGGGCGGCGTACCCCTGGAGCCCCACCACCGTGCCGGTGAAGAGGGTCATGGCGACCATCACGCCGATGGTGCCGCCGACGACGCCGAGTCCGCCGCTGCCGAAGGAGACCTCGGCCAGCAGGCGCTGCACCTCCCGCAGATAGCGGCGCAGGGTGCGCGGGATCCAGAGGAGCGCCTTGACGTAGAAGGTGAGTTGGTCGCCCGATCGGTCGAGCCGGCTGAGCAGTGCCATCGGTCAGCTCCCCTTCGCGGGGACGATCTGGAGGTAGACCGCCGTGAGGACCATGTTCACGAAGAACAGCAGCATGAAGGTGATGACGACGGACTGGTTGACCGCGTCGCCGACGCCCTTGGGGCCGCCGCGCGGGTTGAGGCCGCGGTAGGCGGCGACGATGCCCGCGATGAAGCCGAAGATCAGGGCCTTGAACTCGCTGATGTAGAGGTCGGGCAGCTGGGCGAGGGCGGAGAAGCTGGCGAGGTAGGCGCCCGGGGTGCCGTCCTGCATGATCACGTTGAAGAAGTAGCCGCCGAGGGTGCCGACCACCGAGATCAGGCCGTTGAGCAGGACGGCGACGAGCATGGTGGCGAGCACCCGGGGGACGACGAGACGCTGGATGGGCGAGACGCCCATGACCTCCATCGCGTCGAGTTCCTCGCGGATCTTGCGCGATCCGAGGTCGGCGCAGATCGCGGAGCCGGCGGCCCCGGAGATCAGCAGGGCCACGATGAGCGGGCTGGCCTGCTGGATCACCGCGAGGACGCTGGCGCCGCCGGTGAAGGACTGGGCGCCGAGCTGCTGGGTGAGGGAGCCGACCTGGAGGGCGATGACCGCGCCGAACGGGATGGAGACGAGGGCGGCGGGCAGGATGGTGACGCTGGCGACGAACCAGAACTGCTCGATGAACTCCCGTACCTGGAACGGCCTGCGGAAGACGGCGCGGGCCACGGCGAGGGCGAGGGCGAACAGCTTCCCGGTCTCGCGGAGCGGGGCGAGGAGCCGGGAGGGCCGCCGGCCGGCGGCGGGACGGCCGGTCGCCCTCTCGGCGGGGTCCGGCAGGGGTTTCTCGGGCGGCTCGGGCGGCCGCACCGGCATCGGGGCGGTCACGCGCGCGCACCTCCCGCGGCCGGGGTGTAGCTGTTGAGGATCGCCGTACGGGCGGCCTCCGGGAGCTGGCCCATCATCGACATGACCCGCTCCCGGCGGCGCAGCGCGCCCTGGCGCACGGGCATGCCGGGCGAGGGCTCCAGCTGGGGGACGACGGTGCGGGGGCCGGTGGGGAGCGGGGCGGTGTCGAACCGCTGCTCGGCGGCGAGGGTGGCGGCGTCCTTCTCCTCGGACATGCCGATGGGTCCTTCGCGGCGTCCGGCGAGGAACTGGGAGACGACCGGCGTGTCGCTGGTGAGCAGCACCTCGCGCGGGCCGAAGGTGACGAGGTTGCGGCAGAACAGCATGCCCATGTTGTCGGGGACGGTCGCCGCGATGTCGAGGTTGTGGGTGACGATGAGCATCGTCGCGTCGATCTGGGCGTTGAGGTCGATGAGGAGCTGGGAGAGGTAGGCGGTGCGGACCGGGTCGAGGCCGGAGTCCGGCTCGTCGCAGAGGATGATCTGCGGGTCCAGGACCAGGGCGCGGGCGAGGCCGGCGCGCTTGCGCATACCGCCGGATATCTCGCCCGGCAGCTTTCCCTCGGCGCCGAGGAGGCCGACGATGTCGATGCGCTCCATGACGATCCGGCGGATCTCGGATTCCTTCTTGCGCGTGTGCTCGCGCAACGGGAAGGCGATGTTGTCGAAGAGCGACATCGAGCCGAAAAGGGCCCCGTCCTGGAACATGAGACCGAACAGCTTCCGGGTCTCCATGATCTCGCGCTCCGGGCTGTTCACCATGTCGACGCCGTTGATGAGGACGCGTCCCTGCTCGGGCTTGAGCAGCCCGATGATGGATTTCAGGAAAACGGTTTTACCGGTTCCGGAAGGCCCGAGCATGACGCTCACTTCACCGGCGGGCAGGGTGAGGCTGACGTCCTGCCAGATGTTCTGCTTGCCGAAGGACTTCGTCAGGCCCTCGACGACTACTTCGATTCCCATCGGCCCTCCCTCGTAATGGCGGTGAACGTGTTCATCGTGGGCGCTCCGGCTCTGCTGCAATCGATGGCGGCTCGTCACACGTGCACCAGGGGGCGCACGCTATGTCCGCCGAAACCGCCGGGGCAAGCCGTTGAACAGCGGAGATCGACGAACGCGGGGGTCGGATCGGATCACTTGTCATTCGGTGACAAGGCCGGTTCCCGTCCTTGTCGAAATCTGCGCACGCCCCCGGACGCCTCGTCCGGGGTGCTCCTGGGCCGGAGCGGAGCGAACCGGGCCCGCGTGTGCCCGCCAGCAGGTACGCAGGCGCTTTCGATGGGCACGCCTGGGACGCTACGGGCCGGTAACCTGACTTCGCAATACTGGGTACAGATTTTCCTCGGCGAGAATTCATGCGGGCCGGGGGGTTTGTCAACGGGTGAGTAATCCGCCCGCCAAACCTGTTGGATGATGAGGAATCACGGAGGCGGTGTTCCGCGCCGGGGAACGGAAAGAAGCCCTCCCGGTCCCGTGGAACCGGAAGGGCTCGATCGCCTTTCACCTGTCGGCGGCCCCCGGACCGCCCGTGCTCACCGCTCGGGCCTGGGCTTCTTCGGGGGGCAGTTCACGCTGGTCGGATCCGTGGCCACGCACAGGGGCGCCTGGGTCATCTTGGCGTAGTTGTCGGCCTTCTTGCCGGGGCTGGAGATGGCCGAGGTGAAGACCGGGTCGAGGTCCTCGTCCACGCCGCAGTCCGTGAACGGCGGGATGTGCGCGTACCCGGTCAGACTGCCTCCGGTCGCCACGAGGTAGCCGGCCGGCGGATAACTCTGCCCGTACCCCCGCAGCACCTGCTCGAAGGGCCGCTCCGTGCGGCAGTCGGGGCCGACGTCCAGGGGCACCCCGTTGACCTCGACGTCGGAAAGCCGCATGACGAGCTGGGCGGTGACCGTCGTCTCCTCCGGGTAGGTCGGCGTGTTGGTGACCGTGTGCGTGTGGATCGCCGCCGGGGGGCCCACCTGCTCCAGCGTCATGGTCGCGGTCGTCGGCATGAAGCCGTAGGTGAGGAACGTGGCCTTCGTCGGAGGGAGCTGGCGCTTCCCCTGGTAGTCGAAGTTCACCTCGGAGCTGACGTCGACGGTCGAGGCGCAGGAGTCGTTGATGTAGCGCTTGTTCAACACCACCTTCATGAAGGCGGGCCCCAGGGCCGCCGCGCCGTTCAGCTTGGCGGCGTTGGCGTAGCCGGCCGCGTAGGCCTCGGCGGTGGTCATCACCCACTCGGGCGGGATCTCGATCGGGCAGCTGCCCGGGTCGTCCTCCAGCGCGTCGAGCCGCTTGTCGGTGAGGGCGTCGATCTTCTCCCGCGCGGTGGGCGGCAGCCCTTCGGCCGGGCGGTCGGGGACCGGCTCCGGCGCGGGGTCGCTCTCGCCGGGCCGGGGCGCGGGGGACGTGGGGTCCTGGTCGCCGCGGATGTCCACGGAGGCGAGTTCGGTCTCCTGGCCGGGGACCGGTTCGCAGGCGACGTCGAGGCCGGGGGGCACGGTCGGCTCGCCGTCCGCGGTGTGCGAGGAGAGCGAGAGGGCGAGTGCGGCCGGCGCCAGCGTCGCCCGCCCGGGGGTGCCGAACGCGACCGTCGGGACCTCCCCGGTCGCGGTCAGGGCAAGGCCGCCCGTCCCCTCCTCTTCGCCTTCTCCTTCACCGGGTTTCGGCAGGGCCGTCGGCGGGGCGGTCAGGTCCTGCCAGGAGGCGTCGGCGGACGTGTCGCCGACCGTGTTGCGGACGGTGAGCCGTGCGGTGGCCGCCAGGGTCTCGGCCTCCAGGTCGCCGAAGCGGGCGAGCGCCACGGCAGGCAGACCGACCTCGACGGAGACCTGGCCGGGACGGATCTCCTCGCCGGTACGGGCCGAGGTGGGGAGCACCGCCGAGACGACGACGTCCACCTCCTCGGCCCCGGAGGGGAACGGACAGGCGTAGCGGAGGGCGACCTCCGACTTCTGTTCCGCGGCGGCCGATTCGGCACTGGGAACCAGCGCGGTGGCGACGACGAGCGCCCCTCCCACGGCCCAGTGGATCGGTCGTCTCGCCGCGGCGCGTGCATCGACGGTCATACGGGTGTGTCCTTCCGGCGCGCGTGGGCCCAGAGGGCGGGCGGCTGTGGAGCGGGTCCGGTTCCGGGCGGCGGCTGAGCGGGCGGGGCCCCGGCGGGCGTCGGGGGGGGCGGCCGCCCTCCGGCCCCGGTGCGGCCGGACGCCGGACGGCTCCTACCGACGGGTACGGTACGCACGCCGACGACGCCTGGGAAGGGCCGGGCCCACGTCCGGATCACCGGTGCGCGGACTTTGGCAACCGGTGACAATCCACCGCCCCGGACCTTGTCGGCGGGTGCGTGAAAAGGCGGGGCAGGCGTGGGGGCGCAGCGCGTGCTCCGCGGCCGGCGTCGCGGGAGGCGTCCGACGGATGGGGCTCGGCCCCGGTCGGAAGCCGCCGCGCACCCCGGGTGTTCCGTGGCGCGGCCGTGCCCGGCCGCCGGGTGCGCACGGCCGGGCACGACGTTCAGGTGGTGCGGCAGGTCATCGGGGGCGGGATCAGCCGCTGATGACCGGGGACTTGCCCGTGGTGGTGCTGACGAGCGTGTACAGGCCCTGGAAGCTGGCCGTGGTGCCGACGATGCCGCAGCCGCCGCCGACCTTGTTGGCGATGGTCAGGGTCAGCCCGCCGCCCGCCGTGTTCAGGGTGCCGTTGCTGCCACCCGTGGTCGGGTTGTTGTACTTGGCGGCGACCTTGCCGGTGACGTCGAAGGTGCAGGGACCGAGGACGCTGGTCCCGGACACCTTCGCCTTGATGGCCCGGATCTCACCGGTCGTCTGGCCCGTGGAGTTGGTGCCGGCGCCCGCCGCGTAGTCCAGGCCCCAGATCTCCCACGGCGGCGTGGTGGTCACGGTCCACGTGGAGCTGAACGGCCCGGTGCACGGCGAGTTGAACGAGATCGCCGTGATCGTCGCCAGCTTGGCCGGGCTCCCGGCGACCGGGGAGGTCGGCGCGGAGCCCTGCGCGGCGGAGGACGCACACTGGATCTTGTTGCCGTTGTTGTCGGTGAGGACGGTCACTCCGGCAGTGCCCTTGAAGGTGCCGGTCGGGCTGATCGTCCAGCTGGTCGGCGCGGCGACGGCCGACGGGGCCGCCAGGACCACGGCTGCCGCGGCGGCGCCGATCGCGGTCAGGACACCGGTTCGCTTGAACATGGGGTACTCCCTTTTCTCGTCCCGTTGGGGATTGGACTGAACGTGAGTGGAGAGACGGCTGCGCTGTACCTGGCGGTGCCGGACGGTGCGGCACGCTGCGGGGTCCACGGCGGCGTACGGTGCGCGGACCGGGACGTGCGGGGGCGGTTCCCGCATCACCTCCTCGTACCGGAGGGCGGCCTACCGCTTCGCGGAGTGCCAGAACTCGGACAGCTTCCGGCCCTCGTTCGGCGCGAGGCCGGCGGGGTCGTAGGGGCTGCCGAAGTAGGTGGTGGTGGCGTTCAGCTTCACGCTGTTCTTGCCGGAGGCGGACGGGAGGCCGGTCTTGAGGTTCACCGCCCAGTTCAGGAGGCCGGCGCCGCAGCCGCTGGCCCCCGGAACGGCGAACGTCGTGTCGCCCTGGTCGGCGCCGTCGAAGGTGTAGCGGCCCATCTCGCCCTCGTCGTCGTTCGGCGTCCCGTCGGCGGAGAAACGCTGGAGGGAAAGGGTCGGCGCCGTGGTGTTCTGCGGCTTCAGAAGCACCGGGTCGGCGGTGGTCCCGATGTAGCACTTGTCACCCAGGAACGGATTCTTGAGGTGGATGCGGACCGGGATGGTGAGAATAGGCTCACCGGTGGAGAAAGCCGCCGCCATATTGAAGTCCCGGGGCGCTCCGGCCGGTTCGATGGTGGCAGTGACCCGGTTGAGGTTGTTGTCCGTCAGCTGCCGGCAGATTCCCGATACCAGAGGAATTCCGCTGGGGCACATCAGGCCCAGCAGGCCGCCCGGGATCTCCGCCGGGTCCGCGGTCAGCGCCCCCTCGGGCGGGGCCACCAGCGAGGCGGTGCCGTCGGGGCGCTGGATGACTCCGAGCTGCAGATCGGTGCGGCCGGTGGGAACGTGCGACTTGCCCAGCGTGATGGATCCGGAGGCCGAACTGGAGGCTATGCAGGTGGCGATGGTGTTGATGCCGTCCGCCGCCAGCATGGCGGGGGCGTCGACCGGACAGCGGTCGAAGGGCGCCCAGTCACCGTTGAGCTGGGTTGCGGCGGTGGCCGAACCGGTGGAGAGCAGTGCGCCGAATGCCGTGAACGCCGCGAGCAGACCCACGCGGGTTCGATTGGAAACGGATCTCATGTCGTCCCCTCTGTCGGCCGCTGAGGCGCGGCCTCGTGCACGAAAGTTGAACGGTTCTGCAACGCATGCCCGCACCGTGACGACCGTCGACGGCGATGGAGCCTCGGGTGGGCCCGGGAGCGGAGGATCTGAGCATCAAATTTCGGGCAGATTTCGTGACCGAATTGATCGAGGCGTGATGTTACTCGCCGGAAACCGGGCGACACAATCCGTCCGTCTAAGATTCTTTCCCGTGCCCTCTTTTTGATCCGGAAATGAGCATGGGACCACCGGGGTCTTGTCAAGGAATGCGCACCCACGGCAAGCGGACCGCCCGCCGGGGAGGCGAACCCCGCGCGCGGTGCGCAGAGGGGGGCGCCCGGGGCCGCCCCGCGGAACTCCCGCCTCCGCTCACCGGCGGATGCCACATAAATCGGCCAAGCGGCTGAAAATATTCGCCCCGGCGACGCCATTACCCCGGGTTCGTCGTGGTGAGCCGCCTGCCGCGGGAATCGGCGGAGGGGGTACGCGGCCCACCGGAAACAGCACCGGGTGGCCGGAACGGCTTTGTTGTCACCGCTGGAGCAGGCGGCCGAAATTCATTGTCCGAAAGCGCGCAGTACCGCCCGACCTGCACGGAAGTCGCACAGTGCGGCCGGGATGTGTGTCCCCTGCACGCCGATCTTGTTCAAGTGGTGTGCAGTGCCTGTCACTTGGTCTATCTTCATCGCGGACTTGGTACGCATCTGTCGGTTCGTGGGAGCGCTTTCCCCCCACCGTCTCACCCCACCACCGGGCGCCGAGAGCAAGGGGACTTGTCATGGCACATCTCATACAGCCGCTGGACACCGAAGACCCCCTGGGGCCCCTCCCCCAGGAATTCGCGGCGATCATGCGGCCCGAACTGCCCAGCCTCATCAAGGAAATCGGCGTCGAGGTCACCCGGGCCTATCCGGAATACGCCCGGCTGCTCGACGGGCCGAACGGCCAGGCCATCCGGGTGGGGGTGGAGCAGAGCCTCTCCTCGTTCGTCGACCTGGTGGCCGAACCCACCTCCTCCACCGCCCTCCGGGACGACATGTGCCGGCGCTTCGGGCGGTTCGAGGCGTACGAGGGCCGGAGCATGGACACCCTCCAGGGGGCCTACCGGCTGGGTGCGCGAGTGGCGCTGCGGAGGGCGAAGAAGGTCGGGCAGAGCTACCACCTCTCCCCCACCCTGATGCTGAGCTTCGCCGACGCGCTCTTCGCCTACGTCGACGAACTGGAATCGCTTTCCCGCGAGGGCTTCCTGGAGGTGCAGTCCCAGTCGGGCGAGCACAGCGAGGCGCTGCGCCGCCGGCTGCTCCACCTCATCCTCGCCGGCCGCCCCTCCCCCGGCAGCGCTATCGCGGACCTGTGCGAGCAGGTGGCGTGGCCGCTGCCGGAGGAGGTCACGCTGATCGCCGTACGCGCCCCGGCGGAGCTGGACCGGCTCCGCGCCGACCGCGATCTGCTCGTCGACCTCAGCGCGCCGCAGCCGCACCTGCTCGTCCCCGGCGCGATGACCGACGCCCGGAGATCCATGCTGGAACAGGCGCTTCCGGACACCCGCGCGGCGATCGGGCTGACCGTCCCCACGGCGCTGGCCTGCGAGTCGATCCGCTGGGCCCGCCGGGTCCTGGAGCTCGTCGACTCCGGCGTGATCGACGACGCCCCGCTGATCCGCTGCGAGGACCACCTCATCACCCTGTGGCTGCTCTCCGACCCCGCCCTGCTGGACCAGCTCGCCCAGCGGGAGTTGGCGGCCGTCGCGGGGATCAGCGCCACCCGCCGGGAGCGGCTGGTCGAGACGCTGCGGATCTGGCTCGACACCCGGGGCACCGCCGCGCAGATGGGGGCGCTGCTGGATGTCCACCCCCAGACCGTGCGCTACCGCATGCGCAGTCTGGAGACCATCTTCGGCGACCAACTGGTCGACCCCGAGAGCCGTTTCGCCACGGAAGCGGTGCTGCGGGCCCTGCGCCTGCGCTCCCGCGCCACCGGGACGGCCCCCTGATCCGGAGCACGTTCGGCGGGGCGGGTCAACTTACCGTCCAGTAAGGCGAAATAGACGGTCAGTCCCAAACGGTTGCGACACGGAGACGTATCCGACGAGAAACGCGGAACCGCGTCCCGTACACAGGAGGGAACCTGCCGCCCACCCGGCGGCGGGCCCCGTACCGCCTCCTGGCCGACCATCCGAGAGGGCCCCCGATGACCGCCTCGCACCTCCTCGTTCCCGTGCCGATCCCGGACCGGGTCGCCGCGCTGATCGGTTCGTGCATTCCGCCGCACATCCTCCAGGCGGAGTTCGACGCCGACTGCGCGGCCCGCGAGGTCCGCCGGTTCCGCGGCCCCCTGCTGGGCATCGAGGACCAGGCCGACCGCGAGCACGCGCTGTCCGAACTGGCCCGCGCCAACAAGGTGCTGGCCGCGCACCATCCCCACCTCGCCGTGCTGCCCGGCTCGCCGTTCTGACCGGTGCCCGCCGCACCCGGGCCGGACCGGTCCGACCGGAGGGGAACCGGAGGGGAACCGGAGCCGTGGCGCGAGGGCCGGCCGGGGCGCGCGAGAGCCCCGGCGGACCGCCCTTGCGGGGCGGTGGCCGCCACCCTTACCTTACTCCGAAGTAAGTTTACTTCGGAGTAAGGATTCGGCGTGGACGGAACCAGCAGCGGCAACCTCGGCGACGACCTGGCCCGGCTCGACTTCGCGGCGATCGCCCCCGACGAGTTCGCCCGGATCGTGAAGGGCCTGTCCGCCCGGCAGATCGCCGAGGTCATGCGCGGGGAGCTGCGGGAGCGGATACTCGGCGAGGTCTTCGGCCGGATGGGGCAGCAGTTCCGGCCGGACGCGGCCGGCGGCCTCACCGCCCTGATCCGCTGGAAGGTCACCGGGGAGAGCGAGGCGGTCTACGAGACCGCGATAGCGGACGGCGCCTGCCAGGTCACCCCCGGACGGTCCGCCGCCGAACCCCGCGCCACGCTGGTGATGGGCGACGCGGAGTTCCTCAGACTCGTCTCGGGCAACGGCAATCCGGTCACCATGTTCATGACGCGCAAGCTCAAGGTCGTCGGCGACGTCGGTCTCGCCGCCGGTCTGACGCGCTACTTCGACATCCCGAAGGCGTGAGGCCGTGAACTTCTTCTCCCTCGCCCTGACCGAGGAACAGCAGGACCTGCGCGCCTGGGTGCACGGCTTCGCCGCCCAGGTGGTCCGCCCGGCCGCCGCCGAGTGGGACGCCCGCGAGGAGACCCCGTGGCCCGTGATCCAGGAGGCCGCCCGGATCGGCCTGTACGGTTTCGAATCGCTCGCCGACCTGTACGGGGATCCCACCGGGCTCTCCCTCCAGATCGCCAACGAGGAGCTGTTCTGGGGTGACGCGGGCATCGGCATGGCCCTGTTCGGCACCTCGCTCGCGGTCGCGGGCATCTTCGCCTCCGGCACCCCGGACCAGCTCGCCGAGTGGGTGCCGCAGTGCTACGGCGACCAGGACGCCCCCAAGGTCGCCGCCTTCTGCGTCTCCGAACCGGGGGCCGGCTCCGACGTCTCCGCGATGACGACCCGGGCCCGCTACGTCGAGGCGAGGGACGAGTGGGTGATCTCCGGCCAGAAGGCGTGGATCACCAACGGCGGCATCGCCGAGGTCCATGTCGTCGTCGCCTCGGTCGACCCGGCGCTGGGCTCGCGCGGGCAGGCCGCGTTCATCGTGCCGCCCGGCACGAAGGGCCTGACGGCGGGCCGCACGGTCAAGAAGCTGGGCCTGCGCGCCTCGCACACGGCCGACCTCTTCCTCGACGAGGTCGTCGTACCGGGGCACTGCCTGCTCGGCGGGAAGGAGAGGCTGGACGCCCGCCTCGCCCGGGCGGGCGAGGGCGGCCCCGCCAAGGGCCAGGCGGCGATGGCCACGTTCGAGGTCAGCCGCCCGACCGTCGCCGCCCAGGCGCTCGGCATCGCGCGGGCCGCCTACGAGTACGCCCTGCAGTACGCCGGCGAGCGCGAGGCGTTCGGCAGGCCGATCATCGAGAACCAGTCGATCGCCTTCGCCCTGGCCGACCTCCGTACCGAGATCGAGGCCGTACGCCTGCTGATCTGGCAGGCCGCCTGGATGGCCCGCAACGACCGCGCCTTCGACGCGGGCCAGGGCTCCATGTCCAAGCTGCGGGCCGGGGAACTCGCCGTCGCCGCCACGGAGAAGGCCGTCCAGATCCTCGGCGGCGCGGGATACAGCCGGGAGCACCCGGTGGAGCGGATGTACCGCGACGCCAAGATCTACACCATCTTCGAGGGCACCAGCGAGATCCAGCGCCTGGTGATCGCCCGTGCGATCTCGGGCCGCCATATCCGCTGAGGCCGAGGGGCTTCCGTGGGGTCCCACGGTGTTCCGCAGGGTTCCGCGGCACTGTCGCTCGACGGTGTCGCGGTGCTTGCACGCCTCCCCCGAGTCCGCCTGCGCAAGGCCACCCGGCGACGCGGTTCCGAGCCCGAGATGCGGGGCGGGGGCTTCGGGGTGAGTCTGGGAGGAGACTTCGTCCCCCACGTATGGGAGAGCCATGATCGTCAAGATGTTGCATGACAAGGGCTTCAAGGCCGAGCACGCCTACACCGCCGGTTTCGTCTCGATCGGGTTGTCGATCGCGTCGTGGTGCGGGTCGATGAAGCTTGAGCCGTTGGGGGTCTCTCGGGCCGACAGGTGGGGGATCTTCGTCGGTGAGTGGGCGCCGACGTTCTTCGGGCTCGGTTTGGCGTTGGCGCAGTATGAGCGCGACGAGAACACTCTGCACTCGGTGACGCACTGACGGCGCCGCTGGATGCTGTGGGCCCCTGCCGGCCGGTGGGGGCTTCGTCGTGCGTGGCCCGCGACCCGGCGATGTGGTTCTGAGCTGCGGACAGCAGAGTCGCTTCCGCCCCTCCGCACAGGGGAAGCCATCTCCTTCGGGTGGCCCGGTGCTCTGTGAGCCATGGTGGGGATCGCTGAACGGCTGGTTCCGGACGAGGGGAGGAGGCGGCGGACCGCACCCCGCCGCCGGGACCGGGCCGGGGCGCCGGGGATAGTGGTCACCCCGTCCCGCCCGACCCCTCGGAGGCCCCCATGCCGCCCGCTCCCGCCACTGTCACGGACGACGCGGGGGGCGCGGGGACCGGCCGCCGCGCATCCCTGCTGCTCGTCACCGATCTCGCGTACCGGGCACGCGGGCGGCGCTACGGTGACGAGGACGTCTTCCTCTCCTCCCGGCTGCGCGAGACGTTCGACGTCGCGCTGTGCCACCCCCGGGACGCCGCCGGGCTGCTGGGGCGGTTCGACCTCGCCCTCGTACGCAACAGCGGGCCCGTCCTGCACTACCGGCAGGCGTACGACGCCTTCCGCGCACGTGCGCGGGAGCT
This sequence comes from Streptomyces sp. CB02366, assembly GCF_001905905.1. Lineage (GTDB taxonomy): Bacteria > Actinomycetota > Actinomycetes > Streptomycetales > Streptomycetaceae > Streptomyces. The sequence goes on along the minus strand of NZ_LIVT01000006.1, from coordinate 189,473 downwards.
GGCGACGCCGGTCTACAACCCGCTGGACGGGCGGGGCGACATGGCTGGCAAGGAGTACCTGGTCGAGATGGACCGGGCGGGCCTCCCGGTCATCCCCACCGTGGACCGGGCGGCCGATCTGGGCCGACTGCCCGACGTTCCCCGGTACGCGGTCAAGCCGAAGCTGGGGGCGGACTCGGTCGGGCTGCGGTTCGTCACGGCGGCGGAGGCCCGGGCCGAGCTGGGGCGGGCGGCCGAGGGCTCCCTGCTCGTCCAGCCCCGGATCGACTTCCGCCACGAGGTGTCCTTCTACTTCGTCGACCACGACTTCCAGTACGCGCTGTACGCCCCGGACCCCGAGCGGCGCTGGGTGCTGGAGCCGTACGCCGCGAGCGCGGCGGACCTGGAGTTCGCCCGGCGCTTCATCGCCTGGAACTCCCTCACCCACGGAATCCAGCGGGTCGACGCCTGCCGCACGGTGGACGGCGCTCTGCTGCTCGTCGAGCTGGAGGACCTCAATCCGTACCTCTCGCTCGACCGGCTCCCCGAGGACGTCCGTGAGGCGTTCGTGTCCCGGCTGACGAGGTCGATCGCCTCACTGCCCCGCTGACCCCCGTCCGGCCCGCCCCGCGTGCGGGGAGCCGGGGGCGGTGTGAGGGTGCAAGGGTGACCACGGCCAGCGAGCACGCCCCCGCCGCGCAGGATTCCGCCGCGCCGCCGCCGGTCCTCGACCGGCGGCGGCGCAACATCGTGTTCGCCACGATCGTGCTCGGCATGCTGCTCGCGGCGCTCGACCAGACGATCGTGGGCACGGCCCTGCCGACGATCGTCTCGGATCTGGGCGGCGCCTCGCACATGTCGTGGGTGGTCACCGCCTATCTGCTGGCCGAGACGGTGGCCACCGTCCTCGTGGGGAAGTTCGGCGACCTGTTCGGACGGAAGCTGGTCTTCCAGGTCTCGGCGGTCATCTTCATCACGGGGTCGTTCCTGTGCGGCCTCGCCTCGGACATGCTGCTGCTGATCCTCTGGCGCGGTATGCAGGGCATCGGCGCGGGCGGCCTGATGGTCACCTCGATGGCGCTGATCGCGGATGTGATCCCGCTGCGCGAACGGGGCAAGTACCAGGGGGCCATCGGCGCGGTCTTCGGTATCTCGACCGTGATCGGGCCGCTGCTCGGCGGCCTGTTCACCGACCATCTGACCTGGCGCTGGGCGTTCTACGTCAACGTGCCGATCGCCATCGTGGTGGTCATCGCCGCCGCCCGGAACATCCCCTCGGTGAAGGCGGCGGGCCGCCCGGTCATCGACTACGCGGGCATCGCCCTGGTCAGCGTCGGGGCGAGCGCGCTGATCCTGGCGACGAGCTGGGGCGGCAACGAGTACGCCTGGGGCTCGGTCGTGATCATCGGCCTCTTCGCCGGCGGTCTGATCGCGCTCGCCCTGTTCTGCGTGGTGGAGACGCGGGCGAAGGAGCCGATGCTGCCGATGCGGCTGTTCCGCAACCCGGTCTTCACGGTCTGCTCGGTCCTCAGCTTCATCGTGGGCTTCGCGATGCTGGGCTCGATGATCTTCCTGCCGACCTATCTGCAGTACGTGGACGGGGACTCGGCGACGCTCTCCGGGGTGCGGACGCTGCCGCTGGTCGTCGGCCTGCTGGCCGCCTCCGTCTTCAGCGGCAACGTGGTGAGCAAGACGGGCCGCTACCGGGTGTTCCCGATCGTGGGGACGCTGGTCATGGCGGCCGGGCTGTTCCTGCTGTCGAGGATGGGGCCGGAGACCGGAGTCTGGCTGGAGTCCCTCTACATGGTGGTGCTGGGCCTCGGCATCGGCCTGGCGATGCAGGTGCTGACGATCGCCGTGCAGAACACCGTGGACTACGAGGACCTGGGCACGGCCACCTCGGGCGTGACGTTCTTCCGTACGCTGGGCAGCGCCTTCGGCACGGCGGTGTTCGGCACCATCTACGCCAACGCGCTGAAGCCGAACCTCACCGACGGCCTCGCGCGGGCGGTGGCGGCGGGCGGCGACCCGGCGGCCCTGGCCGGCGCCTCGCAGAGCCCGCAGGCGCTGCACGCGCTCCCCGCGGCCCAGTCGGAACCGCTGGCCCAGGCGTACGCGGACACGCTGCACACCGTGTTCCTGTGGACGGTGCCCGTGGCGCTGATCGGCTTCGTCATCGCACTGTTCCTCAAGGAGGTGAAGCTGCGGGACTCGGCCCGGCTCGGCTCGACGGACATGGGCGAGGGGTTCGCCCAGCCGGGCAGCGGGGACTCGGCGAAGGTCCTGGAGTACTCCGTGGCCACGATCCTGCGGAACGCCGGGCCGGAGACCGCCCGGCGGATCACCGCCGAGTCCGACACCCGGCTCGACATCGCGGGGGCCTGGGCGGTGATGCAGGTGGACCTCTTCACCCGGATGGTCGGCCATGCGGGCCTCGGGCTGATCGCGGCCCGGCACCGCGTCCCGCCGGAGGTGCTCGTGCCCGTCTTCGACCGGATGATCGAGGAGGGGTACCTCACGGGCGACGGCCGGATCTTCTCGCACACGGCGGCGGGCCGGCGCGAGGCGGCGGTGATCTCCGACGCCTGGGGCCGCTGGCTCAACGACCGTCTGGCCGAGGACGGGGCCCGCCCCGACGACCGTCGGCTCCGCGCCACCGTCGACGTGATCGCCAAGCGGCTGCTGGCGGAGGACCTGGCCCAGGAGCTGTCCCCCGCGCCCGCCCCGGGCGGCTCCTCCCGGGTGGGCGCGCCCGTCTGAGGCCCGGAGGCGCCAGGCGCCGTCAGCGCTCCCAGGACCGGGGGCGGTCCAGCGCCTCCCACTCCGTGCGGAGCAGGCCGAGGATCGCGTTGTCGTGGCGGTGGCCGCGGTGGAGGCAGGAGGACCGGCGGACGCCCTCGTGGACGAAACCGGCTCCGCGCAGGGTGGCGAGGGCCGCCGCGTTCCCGGTGTGGGTGACCGCTTCGACCCGGTGCAGCGGCAGTTCGCCGAAGGCCAGGTCGGTGAGGGCGGCGAGCGCGTCGGACCCGATGCCCCGGCCGCGGTGCTCGGGGGCGAGCAGGAGGTACGCCTCGGCGGTGCCGTCGACGAAGTCCTCCTCGACGAGGGCGATGTGCCCGGCCGGTGTGCCGTCCGCCAGGAGGATGAGGAAGTCGTCGCGGTCACGGTCCTCCACGTAGGCCTCGACGCGCTCGCGGAACTGCTGGAGCGCACCGGGCCAGACGCCGATCTCCTGAGCCGCCACCGGGTCGGCGCGCCAGTGGTGGATCAGCTCGGCGTCGTCGGGCTCCAGCGGGGTGAAGGCGACGTCACGGCCCCGCCAGCATCGTTCCCGCGCGGCGTACTGCGCCGCGTCGTGGTGCTCGCCCTCGTGCTCGCTCATGCGTTCGTGCTCGCTCATGCGCAGATCGTACGGACGGGCCCAAGCGGCGGAAAACGGGTTTCCGTACCCGGCGCGGGGGCCCGGTCCGGGTACGGAGCGGTGTGCGGCCGGGCTCAGTCGACGAAGACCGCCGTCGTGTAGGCCCAGGCCCCCTCGTGCCGGACGAAGCGGCTCTTCTCGTGGAGGGAGTCGGGGCGTCCGTCGTCGGTGTAGTGGGCGCGGAAGGCGACCGTTCCGGTGGAGTGGAAGGCGCTGCCCTCGGTGGTGTCCAGGATCTCCAGGCGCACCCAGCGCATCGCGGGGTCGAAGTCGACGCCGGGCGGGCGGGTCTCGGGGTGCCAGGTACGCAGCAGGTACGCCGCGTCCTGGACGGCGAAGGCCGCGTACCGGGAGCGCATCAGGGCCTCGCAGGTCGGTGCGGCGGCACTGCCGGAGTGGAACCGGCCGCAGCACTCCCCGTAGGCGGCGGACAGCCCGCAGGGGCACGGGGAGGCGGGGGTGATCCGCGGGGCGGCGGACGCCCGGGGCCGGGAGGCGCGTCGTGACATGGGTCCATTGTGACGCGTGCGGGGGGCGGGGCGAGAGCGAGGGCGTGGGCGCCGTCGCTCCGCGTGCCCCGCCCCCCGCAGGACCCGGAGGCGCGGGTCAGGGCTTGCGGGCCACTCCGGCGTAGCCGGGGATCGGCTCGTCGCCGGGGACGTCGATGACCTCGCCCAGCTCCGGATGCCAGTCGGCGGAGAGCGTGACGCCCGGTTCGACCAGTTCGAGGCCGTCGAAGAAGGCGGTCAGTTCGGCGTGGCTGCGGGGCCGCAGCGTCATCCCGCGCTCCTTGTACATGGCCCGTGCCTGCGCGGCGCCCTCCGGGTTGAAATCGCCGGTGGTGTGCGAGAGCACCAGGTAGCTGCCGGAGGGAAGCTGGTCGACGAGCTTGTCGACCAGTTCGCCCGCGCCGTCCTCGTCGTCGATGAAGTGGAGCAGGGCCAGCAGCGACAGGGCGATCGGCCGGTCGAAGTCCAGGACCTTGCCGGCCTCCGCCAGGATGGTCTCGGGCTTGCGGGCGTCGGCCTGGATGTACTCGGTCGCCCCCTCGGGCGTGGAGCGGAGCAGGGCCGCCGCGTGGGCCAGCACGATCGGGTCGTTGTCGCAGTAGACGACGCGGGCGTCGGGAGCGGCCTGCTGGGCGATCTGGTGGAGGTTCGGCTCGGTGGGTATGCCGGTGCCGATGTCCAGGAACTGGCGGACCCCGCTCTCGGCGAGCCAGCGGGTGGCCCGGTGCATGAACGCCCGGTTGACCCGCGCCATGTCACGTCCCCGCGCGTCGAGGGCGAGCAGTTGGCGCGCCATCTGTTCGTCGACCGGGTAGTTGTCCTTGCCGCCGAGGAACCAGTCGTACATGCGGGCCGGATGCGGCTTGGTGGTGTCGATCTCGAGGGGGTGGTGCTCTGGTCCGGTCATGGCGTGCTCCGTGGTCGGGGTCCGTGGGTCGACGATGGGGGAACGGGTACGCGGATGCGGGGTACGAGGGGCGGAGCGCGGTCTCAGGTGAGCAGGAAGTCGGCCTGGCCGGCCTTGGCCCCCTGGATGAACGCGGCGATCTCGCCGTTGGAGTAGATGAGGGCCGGTCCGTCCGGGTCCGCGGACTGGCGAACGGCGACCCGCCCGTCGGCGAGTTTCATCGCCTCGATGCAGTTGCCGCCGTTGCCGCCGCTCCACGGCTTGTACCAGCCTTCGGAGCCGAGGTCACCGGCCGGCATGCCGTTGTATATGTGGTTCATCACAGCTCCTTGCGGAAGTCCCGGAGGATTTCCTTCGTGCGTTGTGCAGTCGCGGCCTGAGCCGCCATGCGGTCCATGACTTCGAGGTAGGAGGCCACCTCGGGGCGGGCGTCGAAGTAGACGGCTCCGGTCAGGTACTCGCTGTAGACCATGTCGGGGAGTTCGGGGACGGCGAACCGGAAGAGGACGAACGGGCCGTAGGTGCCCGGGTGGTGGCCGGTGGCGAACTCCGCTATCTGCAACGTGACGTGGGCCAGCTCGGTCGCTTCGAGCAGCTTGTCGGCCTGCTCGCGCATCACCCGGGCGCTGCCGACGGGACGCTGCAGCACGGTCTCGTCCATGATCACCCACAGCTTGGGGGCGTCGGGCTTGGCCAGCAGGGACTGCCGCTCCATCCGCAGCGCCACGTGGCGCTCGATGTCCTCCGGGCGGGTCTGGCCGACCGCTCCGGTGCGCATCACGGAGCGGGCGTACTCCTCGGTCTGGAGCAGTCCGGGCACGAAGTGGGGCTCGTACATGCGCAGCAGGCTCGCCGCCCCCTCCAGGCTGACGTACATGCTGAACCAGTCGGGCAGGACGTCGTGGAAACGCTGCCACCAGCCCGGCTTGTTCGCCTCCTCCGCCAGGTCGACGAAGGCGTCGGCCTCCTGGTCGTCGACGCCGTACGCCTTCAACAGCAGCTGGACGTAGGGGATCTTCAGCCCGACCTCGGCCGTCTCCATCCTGCGTATCGTGGCCGGGGCGACCCGGAGCACCTTCGCCGCCTGGTCGCGGGTGAGGCCGACACGCTCGCGCAGATCCTGCAGGCGCTTGCCGAGAACGACCTGGCCCACGGTCGGGGCGGACCGCGGTTCGCTCACTTCAGACCTCCCCATGCGCTGTTTGCGAGCAGTGTGCCATGCGCACACCCGCGACGACACGGCCACTCTGCAAATTTCAGAGTGCCTCTTGCCAAGTGTCATCGTCAGGGGGAGAGTTGGCTCCCGAACCAGTTCGCTCAGTCACGCCCGCTCCCGGCCCGCCGGGGGGACGAAGCGTGACGCAGCCCCCACTGTGAGGAATCGGTCGTGGCACCTGGCAGTGCGCTCATCCCCCGGCTCATGGACCTCAGCCCCGGGACGGAGGCGCTCCGTTACTGCTTCGCGCTGCCGGCGCGCCCCGGGTCGGTGGCAGGCGCCCGCGAGCTGACGCGCGCCCGGCTGGACGCCTGGAAGCTGGGCCGCGACACCTGTGACGCCGCTGTCCTGATCGTCTCCGAGCTGGTGACCAACGCGGTGGTGCACACCGCGAGCACCCGGGTGGTGTGCGAGCTGAGCCGTCCCGGCGGACGGCTGCGGATAGCCGTGCAGGACCAGGGCCACCAGCCCGGCGGCCCGCGGTTGCGCCGTTCCTCCGACGACGAGCACGGCCGCGGTCTGCTCCTCGTGGACGCGATGAGCAGCGCCTGGGGTTCGCACGACGCGGGGGACGCCTCCGGGCGCATCGTCTGGGCCGAGCTGCCGCACGACGCCGGGAAGCACTCCGGCGCCGAGCAGCCGTGTTGAGGCACGCGCTGGCCCGGCTGCGGACGGGGCGCCGGGACCGGACACCCGAGCAGGCCCGCGTCGGCCGGACGCGGCTGGCCCTGCCGGGCTCGATGTCGGTCTCCCTGGGCTGCGACGCGGTCGGGGTGCCCGCCCGGCACGGCTTCCGCCTCATGTCCCACCTGCCGCGTACCGGTTGCGTCTTCGCCGACGCGGACCGGTGGTGGTGGATCGTCCCGGCCGGCTCCGACCTGGAACTCGACTGGCCCGAGCAGGTGACCTACGCACGGGACGCGGACGTGCCCGGCGGGCGGCCCCGGCTGATCCACTCCCCGGACGCCCCCACTCCGTACACTCCGCCCATCCCGCTCTTCCTGATGGTCTGCCAGCTGACCGGCGTGGCGCCGCGCTGGTCCTCGGCCGGAGAGCCCCGCGCCGTACCGGCCCCCTGAGCGGCGGGTCGAGCCGGTCCGGACGGCCTGCCGCTCAGGGGGCCGGGGGTCAGGGCCGGTCGAGGTGGGCGAGGCCCGGGTGGACCTCGGTGTACCGGTCGAGCAGCCGCCGGGCCACCGTCACGGAATCGACCAGCGGGTGCAGGGCGAACGCCTGGACGGCCGCCGCGCGGGATCCGCTCTCCGCCGCCTCCAGCACCGCCCGCTCCACGGCCTTCACCGTGCCGACCAACCCGAGCGCGTGGTACGGAAGCGGCGGGACGGCCAGCGGACGCGCCCCGTTCGCGTCGACGAGGCAGGGGACCTCGACGACGGCGTCCGCGTCCAGGGCCGGAAGCGCGGTGCGGTTGCGGACGTTGAGGATCAGCGAGGCGCGTTCGTCGCGGGCGACGGCCCGCATCAGGGCGAGCGCGACCTGTTCGTAGCCGCCGGACTCCAGGTCGCCCCCCTCCCGCTCCCCCGCCCCGGCGGCCTCGCGGTTCTCCGCCATGTACGTGGCCTCGCGCTCGGCGCGGGTGCGTTCCCAGGCGGCCAGGGCAGGAGCGTCCGGCTCGCGCATCCGGGCGTAGAAGCCCTCCTGCTGGTCCTGGAGGAAGGCGCCCCGGGTGCGCTCGGCCCGCCGGTGGGCGCGGACGGCTTCCCGGTTGAAGTAGTAGTAGTGCAGGTACTCGTTGGGGATCGCGCCCAGCGACCGGAGCAGGTCCGCGCCGAAGAGGCGGCCCTCCTCGAAGGAGCCGAGGAGCTTCGGGTCGGCCAGCAGCCGGGGCAGCTCGTCCCGGCCGTCCACGTACAGCCCCCGCACCCACCCCAGGTGGTTGAGGCCCGCGTAGTCGATCCGGGCGCGGTCCGGGTCGGCCCCCAGGACGCGGGCGATGCGCCGGCCCAGCCCGACCGGGGAGTCGCAGATCCCGATGACCCGGTCGCCCAGGTGCCGGGACATGGCCTCGGTGACGAGGCCGGCCGGATTGGTGAAGTTGATGGTCCAGGCGTCCGGGGCGATCCGGGCGATGCGCCGGGCGAGGTCGAGGGCGACGGGGACGGTGCGCAGCCCGTAGGCGACGCCTCCGGCGCCGACCGTCTCCTGGCCCAGCACGCCCTCGTCGAAGGCGATCCGTTCGTCGGCGGCGCGGCCGGCCAGACCGCCGACGCGGATGGCGGAGAAGACGAAGTCGGCGCCGCGCAGCGCCTCGTCCAGCTCCGTGGTGGCGACGACGGCGGGGGCGTCCGCGACGTCCCGGCCCTGTTCCGCCAGGACACGGGTGACGGCGGTGAGCCGGTCGGCGTCGGTGTCGTACAGGGTGACCCGGGTGACGCGGCCCTCCGCGTGATCGCCGAGGAGGGCCCCGTACACGAGAGGCACCCGGAATCCGCCACCGCCAAGAATTGTCAGCTTCACGCTGCTCGATGGTACGGGCAGGTCCGGCTCCCCCGGCGCCGCCCGCGCCCGGCGCCCTCCGCGGCGCCGCCCGCCCCGTCGGGGCGCACGGCGCGGCGGAGCGCACGGTGGCGGCCCGGTCCGTGGGCGTGGTCCGGGGCCGCCGCGACCGTGCCCCGGTCAGCGGGTCAGGCTGTCGGCCGGTCGGACTGCCGGCCGTGGGTCAGTGGCCGTTCCACCAGCGGGTGACCGTCTGCCAGAGCCGGGCGGGGGCCGCGGGCCGGCGCTGCGGCGGGATCGCCGCCGCCGGGGCGGGCTCCACGGGGTCTGGCACCGGCGCGGGTGCGGCCGGTGCGGGGCGGGGCGGGGCGCCGGGGGCGTGGGCGGGCTGCGCCCCGGCCGCCTCGTGCCGGGGCTCGGGGACGGTCCTGGCCGGGGAGGAGATCTCCCAGGCGTCGGCCGGGCGGGCGTTGCGGGACATCACCGAGAGGGGGTCGGCGTCCAGCTTCTGCTGCGGACTGGGGGCGAACTTCACCGGCAGTTCGACCAGATGGCGGGACATGATGTTGCCGACCCAGCGCAACTCGCTCTCCTCGACGCCGAGTTCCAGGTCCGGCAGGCGCATCAGGAGGGCGTCGACCCCGACGTCGGCGATGGCCCGGCCGATGTCCTGGCCCGGGCACTCGTGGGGGCCTCCGCTGAAGGCGAGGTGGGCGCGGTTGCCGCCCATGTCGGCGCGGAGGTCGGGGCGGACCGCGGGGTCGGTGTTGGCGGGGGCGATCCCGACGAGCAGGGCGTCGCCCGCCTTGATCCGCTGCCCCCCGAGCTCGGTGTCGCCGACCGCCCAGCGGCCGAAGACGGCGGTGAACGGCGGCTCGTCCCAGAGGGTCTGCTCCACCGCCTCGGGGACGGTCATGTGGCCGCCGCTGAGCCGGGCGCGGAAGCGGGGGTCGGTCAGGACCATTCGCAGCACGTTGGCGATGAGGTTGGCGGTGGACTCGTAGGCGGCGATCAGGGTGAGGCGCAGATGTTCGACCACCTCGACGTCGGTCATCTTCGCGGGGTGTTCGACCAGCCAGCTCGCGAAGTCCGGCTCGGGGGCGGCGCGGCGGCGTTCCACCAGCCGGGTCAGGACGGACACGACGTGGGCGTTGCTGCTCACGGCGGTCTCGGTGCCGCGGATCATGTCCCGGGCCGCCTGGACCAGGCGCTCGTCGTACTCCTCCGGCATGCCGAAGATCGCGCACACGACCATCATCGGCAGGTGCTCCGCGAACTGGCCGACCAGGTCGGCGGAGCCCTTCTCGCAGAAGTCGTTGACGAGCCGGTTGCTGAAGCGGTTGATGTGGCGGCGGACGCCCCGGGTGTCGATGCGCGCCATGCTGTCGGTGACGGCGCCGCGCTGCCGTTCGTGCTGGGTGCCGTCGGCGAACACGCAGACGGGCTGCCAGGTGAAGATCGGCGCGAGCGGGTGGTCCGGGGCGACGGTGCCGTCCTGGAGGGCGCGCCAGCGCCGCGAGTCCCGGGAGAACTGGGACGGCGTACGGGTGAGGTGGAGGTTCTCGCTGTGGCCGAGCACCAGCCAGGCGGGGACGTCGCCGTGGAGCAGGACCGGGGCGACCGTGCCGTGTTCGGCGCGGAGTTTGGCGTAGAGGCCGGCGGGGTCGTTCTCCGCCTCGGGGCCGTACAGGCGGCGCAGTCCGCCGGGGCCGATGTCGAGGTTGTGGGCCGGGCACTGCGGCGGGGGGACGGCGCCGGGCTCGTGGTGGAAGGGGGTTGTCACAGGGTCTCCAGGGATCAGGATTCCGGTGCCGGTGCGCGAACGGGGGCGGGCCCGGCCGGGGTCGTGCGCCGCGGGATGGCGTACGACCCGGCCGGGGCTCCGGTCGCGGGGCTCCGGCGCGTACGGCGTCAGGCGAGGGGGACGGCCAGGCTGTGCAGGTAGCGCATCAGGGTCATCAGCACGTCGCGGCTGGACGTGCGCAGCCGGGCGTCGCAGTCGATCATCGGTACCTCGTCCGGCAGGTCGAGGGCCCTGCGCAGGGCCCCGACCGGGTGGTGCGGTGCGTTGGGGAAGGTGTTCACGGCCACCACGAACGGCACGCCGCGCTCCTCCAGCCGCCCGATGACGTCGAAGCTGACCTCCAGCCGTCTCGTGTCGATGAGGACGACGGCGCCGAGGGCGCCCTCGAAGAGGCCGTTCCACAGGAACCAGAAGCGCTCCTGGCCGGGGGTGCCGAACAGGTAGAGGACCAGTTCCTCGCTGAGGCTGATGCGCCCGAAGTCCATGGCGACCGTGGTGGCGGTCTTCGTCTCCACCCCGGCGTTGTCGTCCACGCCGACGCCGGCCTGGGTCATGGTCTCTTCGGTCGTCAGCGGCCGGATCTCGCTCACCGAGCCGACCATGGTCGTCTTGCCGACCCCGAACCCTCCGACGATCACGACCTTCACCGCGGCGGTGGCCGTGGTGGGCAGGACGTCCTCGCTGCGGGGTCCGGTGATCGTGTCAGAGCTTCTGAAGTCCATGCATCACCGCTTCGAGAAGGGACCTGTCGGGGAGCGTGGCGCGGACGATCGGCGCGCGCGACTCGATGAGTTCGGTCGCGAGGAGATCGCTCAGGAGCGAGGTGACCACGCTGAACGGCAGGCCGAGGTAGGCCGAGATCTCGGCGACGGACAGGGGGGACTGGCAGAGCCGCAGGATGGCCGCCTGCTCGGGCTGGAACGTCGGCGAGGGCTCCGCCTGGGCGACGACCATGGTGACGAGGTCGAGCGCGTCCCGGCCTCCGGTGTCGAGGTCGCCCGTGATCACGTACAGCCGTTCCGGATCGTGGAGGTCCGGGTCGGCCTTGCGGCGCTCCCGTCGGGGTCCGCTCATCCGGACTGCCCGCCGTGGCGGGGCGGACTGGTCAGGTGGGCTCCGATCCGCACGACCATGTCCCGCATGCGGGCCCCGACGAGTCCGGCGTCGACGGTCTCGCCGGCCAGGACCGCGAGGTAGGCGCCGGTGCCAGCCGCCATCAGGTAGAAGAACCCGCCGGTCACCTCGATGACGACGAGCTTCATGAGGCCGTCGCTGTACGGGATCTCGGTGGCCACCGCGGCGGCCAGGCTCTGCAGTCCGGCGCAGGCCGCCGCGAGCCGGTCGGCGACGTCGGGGTCGCCGCCGTGCATGGCGATGCGCAGGCCGTCCGACGAGAGCACCACGATCTGGTGGATGCTCGGGACGTCGTCGGCCAGCTCCTTGAGCATCCAGTCCATGTTTCCCCGCTGCTGGATCACTTCAGGTCTCCCTTGTCCCACGCGTCATCGGAGTCTTCGCCGTGCTTGCGTTCCTGCGGTACGCCGTTGACGGCCTTGGTGAACGCCTCCAGCCACAGGCCGGGGGGCTTCTCGCCGCCGCTTCCGTCGCCCGCGCCCCGGTCCCGGCCCGGCTGGGCGCCGTTGGCGTGGGCGGGGGCCGGCGGGGGCTGCTGCGGGAGGTTGTGCGAGCCGAGCGGGGCCCGGCCCCGGCTGCGGCGCTGCGGCAGCCCGTTCTCGGTCCACTCGGTGACCACGGGAACGTCGTCCTCCATGGCCGCCGCGGGGACGGCCGGGCGCGGGGCCGCGGGGGCCGGTGCGGCCACGGACGGCACGGGCCCGGTCGCGGCGGGCTTGGGCTTGCGCTTGCCGGGCGGCGGCACCACGTGCTGGAGCTGCGACATGTCCAGCGAGCTGGTGGGCCGCGAGGTGGCGCCGATGCCGTGGGCGATGCCCGGGGCGGGCCCGGTGGTGATCATGTCGCGCGGTACGACGAGGACGGCGCGGACGCCGCCGTACGCCGACTGACGCAGCGACACCTGGAGCTGGTACATCCGGGAGAGCCGGCCGACGACGGCCATGCCGAGGCGCGGGGACTCCCCGAGGTCGTTCATGTTGATGCCGGCCTGGGCCTGGGCGAGCATGTTCTCGGCGCGGGCGCGGGCCTCCTCGCTGAGGCTGACGCCGCCGTCCTCGATCTCGATGGCGATGCCGGTCTGCACCTCGACCGCGGTGACGTGCACCCGGGTCTGGGGCGGGGAGTAGCGGGTGGCGTTGTCGAGGAGTTCGGCGCAGGCGTGGATGAGCGGTTCGACCGAGGTGCCGACGATGGCGACCTTGGCGATCGAGTGCAGATCGACGCGCTGGTACTCCAGGATGCGGGACATCGCACCGCGCAGCACGCTGTACAGCGGGACGGGCTTGGGCCACTGGCGGCTGGGCCGGGCGCCGCCGAGCACGGCGATGGAGTCGGCGAGGCGGCCGATCAGCGCGGTGCCGTGGTCGATGCGCAGGAGGTCGTCGAAGACCTCGGGGTTGCGCCCGTAGTGGTCCTCCATCTCCCGCAGTTCGCTGGCCTGTCGGTGCACGATCGCCTGGACGCGGCGGGCGACGCTGACGAAGGCGCGCTGGGCGGAGTCGCGGCGCGCCTCCTCGTTGTCGATGACTTCGAGGACCTGGCGGATCTGCTCGCGCAGCGCCTTGGGCAGATGGCGGTTGGCCACGTCCGCGTCGACGATGTCGCGCATCACCTCTTCGGGCGAATTGCCCACGCGCAGCCGCTTGATCGCGGCGGGCATGACTTCCTTGGTCAGCCGTACCGTCTCGGCGTCGTGCGAGAGGATCCGGTGGTCCAGGTAGGCGATGCGCTGTTCGTACTCCGCCCGCTGCACGCGCATGGCGTGCCGTCGGCGGTGCAGCGCCACGGTGAGTACGGCGACCAGGAGCGTGGTGATCGCGCCGCACACGGCGACTGGTATCCGCGCGGCCGGGGCGACCAGGGCCGACCCGGCGGCGGTCGCGCCGAGGATCAGCACCACGGGAAGCAGGACTACGCGGACGACGGGTACTTCTCTGTCGGTCGGCGGTGATTCAACACGGACCATCTAAAACCCTCTGGCGGTTGATTCCGGGATGTATGCGCACGTGAGCGGAGACTTGAGGAACAAGCGCTCGAATTCATCTCAACTCGTCTTCACTGCGCGTGAGCTTAGCCAGATCAGAACAGTGCTTCGGCATATTCACCCAACCCCCTGCGGAAGCTCGCGGAGAGGAATACACTCGCCAGTTTTTGCACTCAGCGCTTCTGTGCGTATGCGGTGAGTGAGGATGGCCGGAAAGTGCCTGCCCGGGAAGTCACACAGGGCGGAAAACGCCGCCGTCGCTGGTTACTTACGGGCCAAGTAGGGTAAATCGCCACAGCATTGCCCCTGTTCACCGCCCAGAACAGGTCAACCACACACGTGAACGAAGGGGATCGAAAGGCGCAGATTCGCGACCTCCGGGAGGGTGACGCGCCGCGCAACCGCTCTGACGGGCCTCCAGGGCCCCGCGCCGAGGCGGGCACGCGGGGTCCGTGCCGCGACGCACCGAGGCGGGCCCGCGGCTCCGGTGCGTCACGTCGGTCCCGCGCCGGAGCGCCGGCTCAGTGCCGGGCTCCGCCGAGCCGCCCCTCCAGCTGGATCAGCAATTCGCCGAGCCGGGAGCCGAGTTCCTCGCGTCCGCTGTCGTCGAGGCCCGCGAGCACCGTGCGTTCGTACGCGAGCTGCCGGGGCAGCAGCCGGTCCACCAGGGCCCGGCCCTCGTCGGTGAGGCGGACATGGGCGACCCGGCGGTCCCGGTCGTCGCCCCGGCGGTCGACCAGGCCGCGTTCCCGGAGGGCGCGCAGCCGCTTGGTGACGGCGGCGCCCGAGGAGAAGGTCTCCCGGGCAAGCTCGCCGGGGGTCAGCTCCCGGTCGGTCCGGCGCACGGCGCCGAGGAGGTCGAATTCGGCGCGGGTCAGCCCGGCGGAGCGCAGCGGGGCGTCCTCCGCCTGCTGGAGCAGGGCGGCGCAGCGGTTGATCCGGCCGATGATCTCCATCGGCCCGGTGTCGAGCCGGGGATGGACGGCCTGCCACTGCCGGACCACCGCGGCAACGATGTCGTCGGTCACTCCGCTCCGATCGAAGGGGCGCGGGCCGTGGAGGTCGTACCCCCTTCCGGCCCCCGCCGTCGTGCTGTCGCGGCGAGCGTACGGTGTCCGGCCCGCTCGGCGGCGAGCAGGCGCTCCTCGGGCAGGGCCCGCTGCCACCATTCGCCCGCGGCGGTGTCGCCCGCCTCGCGCAGTTCGACGAGGCTCGCGGTGAGCGTCCGGCGCGCCCGGTCCCGGTCTGCGGACGCGGCCCCGGGGTCCGCGCCGGTCCGCTCCGCCTCCGCGCGCGCCCGGTCGGCGGCGTCGAGCGCCCGCTCGACGCGGCCCGCCGCCCGCCGGTTGGTGACGAGCACGGCGGCCAGGAAGCCGGCGACGGCGCCGAGGACGGTGTCCAGGACCCGGTCGCCGATCAGCTCTCCGGCGGGGTGGGCCCCGCCGAACTCCAGGACCAGCAGGGCCATCGGCGTCACCGCGGTGGAGCCGAGCCAGTAGTTGCGGGTGATGAGGGCCTCGGCGGCGAAGCTGAAGAAGAGGCAGCAGCAGACGAGGGCGAGCGGGCCGGTCCGGGACACGGGCAGCACGGCGGCGAAGACGAGTACGCCCAGCAGGTTGCCGAGGGTGCGCTGGAGGGTCCGGTTCCACGACAGGGTGACGTTGGCCTGGTAGAGGGAGGCGGCGGTGACGATCGCCCAGTAGGGGCGGCCGACGCCGAGTGCGGCGCAGAGGTACCCGGCGAGCGCGCAGCCGGTCAGGGTGCGGACGGCGACGGGCAGCAGCGGCGAGCCGGGGCCGAGGCGGCCCAGCAGCGCGCGGCGGGCCGCGCGGCGGCCGTCCGGTCCGCGCAGGGCGGCGCGTTCGGCGTCGATCCCGTACAGCTCGGCGGCGGTGCCGGGGGCGGGCGGCGGGGTGGGGACGGGGCCCCTGGCCCGGGTCCGGGCGGCCCAGTCCCGCAGGCGGTCCGGGTCCGCGGCCCCGCCCCCGGGGCCCGGGGCGGCGAAGGCCGCTTCCGCGTGCACCACCAGGCGTTCCAGCGACCGGCGTGCGGGGGTGGCGGGGCCGGAGGCGAGCAGGCACTGCCAGGCGGCGTGCACGGCGGCGGCAGCGGCGTTGCGGGTTCCGGGCCCGGGGTCGGCGGCGCACCCGGCCGCCGCCTCCAGGGCCCGGGCGACGGCCCGGCGTTCGGGGCCCTCGCGGCGCACCAGGGCGGGCGCGAGGACGACCAGCCAGGCGAACGCGCCCGCGCCGAGAGTCAGGGCGAGGTGGCCGGGGATCTGCTCGGGGCGCTGGGGGGCGAAGAGGGCGGCCGAGCTGACGAAGGTGAGGATCACATGGCCGGGCGGCCCGATCCGGGTGGCGTCGCACGCCGCCTTCTGGACGGCGGCGAGCAGGGCCCCGACCGCGATGAGCACGGCGGTCGAGCCGGTGAGGGCCGCGGTGGCCAGGGAGAGGGCGAGGCCGGCCGTCATGCCGAGCACGACGCCCGTGACGGCCCGGGCCCGCCGGGCGTACGGCAGGCCGTGCCCGTAGAGCGCGCAGAGCGAACCGGCCATGGCGTAGATCACGAGGTCCAGCCGCCCGAGGGCCAGGAGCGTCAGGTGGGGGACGGCGGAGGCGACGACCACGCTGAGGGCGGGCTTGAACCAGGTGTCCGAGGGGCGCGACAAGCGCAGGGCCGGGGCCACCGGAAGCCTGCGGACAGGAAGCGGGGCGGTACGGACGGAGGGCCGCGCCGGACGGTCGGGTGTATCGCTCACCCATATACGTTAACAGGTATTACACCTGTAAATTAATTGGCCCCTGTTCGCGGGGCGGCGTCTCGGGCACACTGTCCCGCGAACGGCGCGACCCGCGTTCTTTGAACTTTCATGCACCCACTACGATGACGGGCGATGACCAGGGTGAGCAGGCGGAGCGACCAGCAGTGGCGGCGCTCCCGCACGCCTCTCGCCCTGGGCTGGACCTTCTTCCTCCTGGCCATGCTCTTCTGCTGTTCGGCCGCCGCCCCGTCCGCGGCCGTACCGGTCGCCGCGGCCCCCGGTCCGGCCGCCGCCCGCGCCTTCACCCCGATCCCCCAGGCGGCCTTCGAGCCCGTCGTGCTGGCCACGCCGGGCGACAGCGGGCTCGGTACGTCGTGCCACGGCGGTTCGACGCACACGGTGGCCGTCGTGCTGCCCGTACCGTCGGCCCCCGCGGGCGTCCCCTCGCCCGTGGCGCGTGTCCCCGCCGCTCCGCTCACCGGGGCCGCGGCCATCAGGGGCCCCGCGCACGACGGGGTGCGTTCCGTCGATCAACTGCGTCTCCAGGTTCAACGGGTCTAGAACCCGGGTTCCGCTCCCCCGCCGCGCCCCGGCGCCGGTTCACCGGGAGCGGCGTTCCGCATGCCCTGAACCCCTTTCCCCCTCATGCATCGCCCCGTATGCACCGGTTGAACGACGAGGACTTCCCATGGCTTCCACCCAGAATCCGAACAACCCGGCCGCGGCCCGCCGCGCCAAGCTCGAAGAGGCCCGCCGCAAGGAGCGCGCCCGCGAGCGCCGGGGCCGCATCCTCACCATCGGCGCGTCGGTCGCCGTGGTCGCCGCCCTGGTCGCCGGCGGCGGCTACCTGATGGCGCAGGCCGACGAGAAGGAGAAGAAGGACCAGCAGGCCAAGACCTCGCCGGTCACCGGCGAGCGCAGCTGGGACAAGCTGACGCAGGAGCACGTGGCGACCAAGGTCGACTACCCGATGAACCCGCCCGTGGGCGGCGACCACAACCAGGTGTGGATGAACTGCAACGCGGACGTCTACACCCACGAGCTGCCCAAGGAGAACGCCGTGCACTCGCTGGAGCACGGCGCGGTCTGGGTCACGTACAACGAGAAGGCGTCGGACGCGGACGTCGAGGCGCTCGCCAAGAAGGTCAAGGCGACCCCGTACTCCCTGATGAGCCCGGTCAAGGACCAGAAGGACCCGCTGATGCTCAGCGCGTGGGGCAAGCAGGTCACGGTGAAGAGCGCGTCGGACGACCGGGTCGCGCAGTTCTTCACCAAGTACGTGCAGGGCCCGCAGACCCCCGAGCCGGGGGCCGCCTGCACCGGCGGGCTGGACAAGTGACCGCTCCCGCCCCGTCCCGCGCCACCCGCCGGATGGTGGTCGCGGGGGCCGGTGTGCTGCTCGTCGCGCTGGGGCTGGTGGCGCTGATGGTCGTACGCCCCTCCGCGGCGTCCCCGTCCGGGGCGCCCTCGTCCCTGTCCGCTCCGGCGGAGGACTCCGTGGACGCGGGCTTCGCCCGGGACATGGCGATCCACCACCAGCAGGCGGTCGAGATGTCGTTCATCGTGCGGGACCGCACCGACGACGAGGACGTGCGGCGTCTCGCGTACGACATCATCAACACCCAGGCCAACCAGCGCGGCATGATGCTGGGCTGGCTGGAGGTGTGGGGGCTGCCGAAGAGCGCGGCCGGGCCTCCGATGGAGTGGATGGGGCACACCGTGGCGCCGACCGGTGACGGTGCGCTGATGCCGGGCATGGCCACCGACGCCCAACTGGCGGCGCTCACCGCCGCGAAGGGCGAGAAGGCCGAGGTGCTGTTCCTGCGGCTGATGACTGTGCACCACCGCGCCGGCGCGGACATGGCGCGGGCCGCCGCCGACGCGGCGGAGACGGACGTCATCCGGGATCTCGCGGCGGGCATGGTCCGCGGCCAGCGGTCGGAGATGGGCCTGATGGCGCACATGCTGGAGGAACGGGGCGCCAAGCCCTGAGCGACGGGCCCCGGGCAACGGGTCCTGAGCACCGGACGCCGGGCGACGGACTCCGAACACGGCAGGGGCGGTCACGGCCGAGGGCCGCGGCCGCCCCTGCCGTGTCCGCCCATCACATAGGCTCGGCGACGATATGAAGAGCATCCTCACTCCGCTGGGGCCCAAGGCCGACAAGGACACCGTGCGACGGCACAATCTGAGCCTGGTACTGCGCGCCGTGCGGGACGAGGGCGAGCGCGGCGAGGCGACCCGCGCCGGGGTGGCCGCCCGCGTCGGGCTGACCCGGGCGGCGGTGTCCTCGCTCGTGGAGCAGTTGATGGACAGCGGGTTCCTCACCGAGTCGGGCAAGACGTTCAGCGGGCAGGCGGGCCGCCCCGGCACCGCGCTCAAGGTGGCCCGCACAGGACCGGCCGGGCTCGGCGTGGAGATCAACGTCGACTACGTCTCGGTCTGCGTGGTGGACCTGGCGGGCACCGGGCGGGTCCGGCAGACCGAGCACCTCGACAACCGGGGCGCGCCCGCCGGGGAGACCCTGGCACGGGCCGCCCGGCTCGCCGCCCGGACCCTGGAGTCGGCGTCCGAGCAGGAGCTGCGGCCGGTGGGCGCGACGCTGGCGCTGCCGGGCCTGGTCTCCGGCGGCTCGGTGCGGCAGGCCCCCAACCTGGGCTGGAACGAGGTGCCGGCGCAGGAGGTGTTCGCCGACGCGCTCGCGGCCCTGCGCCCCGGCCGCCCGGCTCTGCCGGTGGCCTCGGAGAACGAGGCCAACCTCGCGGCCCTGGCCGAGCTGTGGTTCGGGGGGCTGGAGGACGTACGCACCTTTCTCTATCTGACCGGGGAGATCGGGGTCGGCGGCGCCCTCGTCCTGAACGGCGAGCTGCTGCGCGGGGCGCACGGTTTCGCCGGGGAGATCGGCCATGTGGTGGTGGACCCGGCGGGCCCGGAGTGCCGGTGCGGCTCGCGGGGGTGCCTGGAGCAGTACGCCGGGCAGACGGCGCTGCTGCGGTCCGCCGGGATCGAGGGCCCGGGCGGCGCCGGCGGGGTGCTGGAACTGGAGCGGCGCGCGGCGTCGGGAGATCCGCGCGCGGTGGCCGCCGTCGGGGAGGCGGGCCGGATGCTCGGCCGGGTGCTCTCGGGGGCGGTGAACCTGATCGACCCGGACGCGGTGGTGCTCGGCGGGATCTACCGGGGCCTGATGCCGTGGCTGTCGCCGCCCGCCGGCGAGGAGCTGGCCGGCCGGGTGGTGTCGGGGCTCTGGTCCCCGGGCGGCGGCAGGCTCCGGGCGTCGTCGGTGGCGGGCGACGCGGCGCGGGGCGCGGCGGCGCTCGTGGTGCAGAGCGTGCTGGACGATCCGGTGGCGTACGCGGATGCGGTGGGGGCGTCCGGCGGGTGAGGGGCGGCGCCCCCTCCCGGACGGGTGCGGCCCGGTGGGCACGGATGCGCCGGGACCCCGGCGGGCGAATGGGGCTCGCAGGGGGGCGGGCAGGCGGGAGGGCTCGCGGGCCGTGCGGGCGGGCCGGGGCCGTTGCCGGTCCCGGCCCGCCCGGTGTCAGCGTGTCAGCGCACGGCCAGCAGGTGGTCCATCGCGAGCTGGTCCAGGGCCTCGAAGGCCATGCCGCGCTCGGCTGCGGCGTCCACGTCGAAGTCCTCGTACGCGGTGCGGTCGGCCAGCAGGCCCGCCAGGCCGTCGCCCGCGGTGGGGCGCGCCAGTTCGTCCAGGCGGGACGCGCGCAGGGCCGCCCGCACCTCGGGGTCGGCGCGGAAGGCGGCGGCGCGCTCCTTGAGGATGAGGTAGTTGCGCATGCAGCCGGCGGCCGAGGCCCAGACACCGTCGTGGTCCTCGGTACGCGGGGGCTTGAAGTCGAAGTGGCGGGGGCCCTCGTAGCCGCTCTCCAGCAGGTCGACGAGCCAGAACGCCTGGCGCAGATCGCCCGCTCCGAAGCGCAGGTCCTGGTCGTACTTGATACCGGACTGGCCGTTGAGGTCGATGTGGAAGAGCTTGTCCGCCCACATGGCCTGGGCGATGCCGTGCGGGAAGTTGAGCCCGGCCATCTGCTCGTGCCCGGTCTCCGGGTTGACGCCGACCAGCTCCGGGCGCTCCAGGCGCTCGATGAAGGCCAGGGCGTGGCCGATGGTGGGCAGCAGGATGTCGCCGCGCGGCTCGTTCGGCTTGGGCTCGACGGCGAAGCGGAGGTCGTAGCCCTGCTCGACGACGTACTCGCCCAGCAGGTCGAACGCCTCCTTCATCCGGTGCAGGGCCAGGCGGACGTCCTTCGCCCCGCCGGACTCGGCGCCTTCCCGGCCGCCCCACGCGACGAAGGTCTTCGCCCCCAGTTCGACGGCGAGGTCGATGTTGCGCAGGGTCTTGCGGAGCGCGTAGCGGCGTACGTCGCGGTCGTTGGCGGTGAAGCCGCCGTCCTTGAAGACGGGGTGGGTGAAGAGGTTCGTCGTCACCATGGGCACCACGAGCCCGCTGTCGTCCACCGCCTTCCGGAAGCGCTGGACGATCCGTTCGCGCTCCGCCTGCGGCGATCCGAAGGGGATCAGGTCGTCGTCGTGGAGGGTCACGCCCCAGGCGCCCAGCTCCGCGAGCCGCCGCACCGCGTCCACGGGGTCGAGGGCCGCGCGGGTGGCGTCTCCGAAGGGGTCCCGGCCCTGCCAGCCCACGGTCCACAGCCCGAAACTGAACTTGTCCTCCGGAGTGGGAGTGAAGCGCTCCGTCATCGTCCGACCGCCTTCGCCTGCCGTCGGGACGCCCGGCGGAGAGCCCGGCACCCCTATTTGTTCAGTGTCATGATTAATTAAGCACACCGCATCGGGACGCGGAAGCCCCCTGCCGTACGGAGCGGCAGCCCCCTGCCGCACGGAGTCGGCCGCCGCACCCCACGGGGAGCCGCATCACCCCCTGGGCAGAGGCCCGCGCGTCCCGTAATTTGTTCTTACCGCAGCCGAATACCCGGCCGCCATGCCCGGCCCCCACCAGCGCGAAAGAGGCTCCCATGCCCTCACCCGCCGTCGTCATCGGCGTGGACAGCTCGACCCAGTCCACCAAGGCCGTGTTCCTCGACGCCGGGAGCGGCGAGCAGCTCGCCGTGGGCCGCGCCCCGCACGTGGTCACCGGGGAGGGCGGGGCGCGGGAGAGTGATCCGGAGACCTGGTGGCGGGCCCTGGGCGAGGCGGTGGCCGCCGGGCTGAAGGAGTCGGGTCTGCCCGGCCGCGCGGTCACCGGCATCGCGGTCGCCGGGCAGCAGCACGGGCTCGTCGTGCTGGACGCGGCGGGCCGGCCGCTGCGCCCCGCACTGCTGTGGAACGACACCCGCTCCGCACCGCAGGCCGCCGCGCTCACCGAGGCGCTCGGCGGGCCCGGGGCCTGGGCCGAGCGGACCGGTTCCGTGCCGGTCGCCTCGATCACCGCCTCCAAGTGGCGGTGGCTGCGCGAGAACGACCCGGCGAGCGCGGCGGCCGCGGCAGCGGTGCGGCTCCCCCACGACTTCCTGACCGAACGGCTGGCGGGCGTCGCCGCCACCGACCCCGGGGACGCCTCGGGCAGCGGCTGGTACTCCACCGCCACCGGCGCGTACGACCCCGGACTGCTGGATCTCCTCGGCCTCGACGCGGCCCTGCTGCCCGAGGTCGCGCCCACCGGGGCGGCCCGGATCGGTTCGCTGACCGAAGCGGCGGCGCGTGCGCTGGGGCTGCCCCCGGGCATCGCGGTGGCGGCCGGCACCGGCGACAACATGAGCGCGGCCGTGGGCCTCGGGCTGGGCGGTGAGGGGCTGCTGGACCACCCGGTCCTCAGCCTCGGCACCTCCGGCACGGTGTTCGCCGCCTCCCGCACCCGGCCCGCCTCCACCGTGCTGAACGGGTTCGCCGCCGCCGACGGCGCCTACCTCCCGCTGGCCTGCACCCTCAACTGCACGCTCGCCGTGGACAAGGTGGCCGCCCTGCTGGGCCTGGACCGCGAGGACGCCGCGCCCGGCGGCGAGGCGGTCCTGCTGCCCTATCTCGACGGCGAACGGACCCCCGACCTGCCGACCGCCGCCGGGCTGCTGACCGGGCTGCGCCACGACACGACCCGGCAGCAGCTCCTGGGGGCCGCCTACGAGGGCGCGGCCGTCACCGTCCTGCGGGCCCTGGACGCCCTGCTGTCCGCCTGCGGCCTCGACCCGGACGCCCCCGAGGTCGCGGCCCGCCCGCTGCGGCTGATCGGCGGCGGGGCGCAGGGCCGGACGTGGGTGGAGACGGTGCGCCGCCTCTCCGGCCGGCCGCTGGTCCTCCCGCGCGGTGGGGAGCTAGTCGCCCTCGGCGCGGCGGCACTCGCGGCCGCGGCGGCGGGCGGGGGCGACCCGGTGGCCCTGGCCGCGGCATGGCGGGCTGCCGGATCGGACCGCGAACTTCCCCCGGTGGAAAGGGACCTGGAGACCTGGGGGCGGGTCACCTCGGTCCTGGACCGGGCGTCGGCGCCGTTGCTCGGCGGGGCCTGACGCCCTCGGGGGCCAGCAGTTCCTCGATGAGGCGGACGGCACGCGGAACGCCGCCCTCGCCCAGGGCGTCGGCGCGCAGACCGGCCGACCTGCGGGCCGTCTCCGGGTCGGCGAGCAGATCGTTCAGGGCCGCCCGGAGGGTTTCGGCCGTGGCGTCGGGGGGGTCGATCCGGCGGGCGACGCCCAGTTCGACCAGCCGGTCGGCGTTCATGAACTGTTCGGCTCCCTGGGGCACGGCGATCATCGGGACGCCCGCGCGCAGCCCGTCGCCGCAGCCGCCCATCCCGGCATGGGTGACGAAGGCGTCCGCCTGTTCCAGGACCGCCCGTTGCGGCACCCAGGAGTGCACTTCGACGTTGGGCGGGACGTCACCGAGTTCGCGCGGGTCGGTGTACGCACCGATCTGGAGCACGACATGCCGGCCGGGCAGGTTTCCGTACGCCGCGAGGCACTGGCGGTAGAACTCCGGCCGGTGCGTATAGGCCGAGCCGAGGGAGACCAGCAGGACGTTCTCGGCGCCCTCCGGCCGGGCCCACGAGGCGGTTTCGGTGTCGGCGTCGGGGCAGGGCCCGACGAAGGCGACCCTCTGGGGGTCGACCCTGTCCGCGCTGGGCTGCATGGCCCGGGGGATCAGCGCGAGGGCCCGCGCCGGAGGGCCGGAGAAGGCGTCCACGTCGAGCGTGGTCGCCCCACAGCCGGCGAGCCAGTGGGCGAACTTCTCCCGGTACGCGGTGGCGCCGGGCAGGTCCCGCAGGGGGGCGGCGACCTCCTCCTCGTACCCCTCCCAGGCCACGAAGGACGGGGACAGCTGCATCAGGGGCCGTCCCTGCGCTTCGGCGAGGGCGCGGGCGGCGTAGGCGCCGATGTCGTACAGGTACAGGTCGGCGGGGTCGTGGTCGTAGACGGCGTGCAGCCGGGGCAGCGCCTGGACGGCGTCGTCGAGGAAGAGGTCCATAGCGGCGACGGGATCGGCGGGCCAGCTGTTGTCGGCCACGGGCAGCGTCGAGGCGCAGGGCACGAATTCGGCGCCGGTGGCGGCGATCCGGTCCGCCACGGCCGGGTCGTTGGCGTAGGTGACCCGGTGGCCGCGGGCCACCAGCTCCCGGACGATGCCGAGGCCGGGCAGGACGTGGCTGATGATCGGGATGCCGATGAGCGCGATGTGGGAACGGTGCCGGGACAAGGGTGATCGCTCGCTTCGGGTAGGGGGGATCCGGGGGGGAAGGCTCAGGACCGGGGCAGGCGGCGGGGCTCAGCCCTTGGGTACGGGCTCACGGGCGGCCGGGAGGGTCAGCCGCGTGCCTCGCCAGCGGCGCCGGAGCAGCCGGTCGTGGCTGACCAGGACGACGGTGCCGCCGAAACCGGCCAGGGCGGTCTCCAATTCCTCGGCGAGCGCCGGAGAGAGATGGTTGGTCGGCTCGTCGAGCAGGAGGACGTCGGCGGGCCGGGAGACCAGCCGCGCCAGGGCGAGTCGCTGCCGCTGACCGGTGGAGAGCCGGGAGACGGGCACCGGCAGGCGGGCGCGGTCGAACAGACCGAGCGCCAGCAGCTGTTCGGCGTGTTCGTCCGGCCCTCCGGGCAGGCCCCGGCCGTAGGCGGCCAGCAGGGTCTCATCGGGCGCGCCGGGCGCCGGGTCCTGCGGGAGGAAGCCGATCCGGCCGCGCCGGAGGAGGCGCCCGCCGTCGGCGGCCAGTTCGCCGGCCAGGACACGCAGCAGGGTGCTCTTGCCCGCCCCGTTCCCGCCCGTGATCAGCAGGTGTTCGCCCGCCCGGACCGTCAGACCGACCGGGGCGAGCCGGCCCGCGACAAAGATCCCGGCGGCGTCGAACACAGCACCGGTCAGCGGCGCGGCACGCAGTACGGGCGCGAAGCGCAAGGGTTCCGAGGGGGCCGGGACGGGGTCGGCCAGCAGTCGGCGAAGCCGTTCCTCGGCGTTGCGGACGCGCCCTGCCCGTGCCTGCTGCACGCGGGCGCCGGCCTGGTTGTAGGAGAGTTTGTCGCCGTCCTTCATCGGCCGGCCGGGCGCCACCCGGCGGGCGGCGCCCGCGATCGTGTCGCGCAGCCGGCCGGCCTCCTCGCACCACCGTTCGTGACGCTGCCGCCGGCGCACCCGGGCCGCGGCCTTCTCCGCGAGGTAGCCGGCGTAGCCGTTGCCGTACCGCACGACGTCGTGGCGGTCCCCGCCCACCTCCAGGAGGCTCGTGGCGACCTGTTCGAGAAAGCCCCGGTCGTGGGAGACGACGGCGGTGGCGCCCCGCCGGCCGCGCAGGTGCTCCTCCAACCAGGTCAGGGCGGCCGCGTCGAGGTGGTTGGTCGGCTCGTCGAGGAGCAGTACCTCGGGGGCCGCCGCCAGCACCGCGGCGAGCCGCAACCGGGCCCGTTCGCCGCCGGAGAGCGCGCCCATGGTGGAGGCGCGGTCCACCTGCCGCAGTCCGAGTCCGTGCAGGGCGCGTTCCAGGCGGGCGTCGGCGTCGTAGCCCCCGCGCAGTTCGAAGGCCGAGACGGCGTCGGCGTACGCGTCGAGCACCGACTCGTCCCCGGCGGCCATCGCCGTCTCCAGGCGGCGCATCCGGGCCTCGATCGCGCGGAGGTCGCCGAGGGCGCGGTCGATGACCTGCTGGGCCGTCATGCCGACGGGCAAATCCTCCTCCTGGGCGAGATAACCGACGCCGCCCTCGGCCCGCACGACGATCCGTCCCCGGTCAGGGCTCTCCCGCCCGGCGAGCAGCCGCAGCAGGGTGGTCTTGCCGGACCCGTTCTCGCCGACGATGCCGGTGCGCTCGCCGGGAACGAGCGAGCAGGTCACCGAGTCGAGGACGGTCCTGCCGTCGAATGCCTTGCCGACGGCGAGTGCTGTGAGCTGGGTGGGCACAGTGGGGACTCCGAAGCTGTCGTGGACGGGGCGGTGGCGGCGGACCGCGAGGCCGGGGGGAAGCTTCGGAGGAACATCGACGACTCCACTAGTGCGACAACTGTTGCTTTAAGATGGTGGCATGACCCTCCTCACCGGGCAACCGGATTGCCGATGACGCCGCCGACGGACGACACCCCGGAACGCCGGCCGGGCGGCCGGACCGCGCGCATCCGGGCCCAGGTGCTCGAAGCGGTGCGCGCCGAACTCGGTGAACACGGCTACGAGGGGCTGACGATGGAAGCGGTCGCGGCGCGCGCCGGTGTGCACCGGGCGACGGTGTACCGGCGCTGGCAGGACGTCGGCGGTCTGCTCGCCGACGTCCTCGACGCGGCGGGCGAGGACGACTGGGGGCCGCCGGACACCGGCTCCCTGCGCGGCGACCTGACGGCCCTCAACGAGGAGATCCAGGAAGCCCTGGTCGTACGGCCGTCGGTCCCCCAGGCCCTGATGGCCGCCTCGTTCCGCTCCCCGCGCGCGGCCGAGGCCCAGCAACGGCTGTGGGAGGACCGGTACACCCGCTGCGAGGCCGTCGTCGAGCGCGCCGTCGAACGCGGCGAACTCCCGCCCCGCACGGACGCCCGAGGACTGCTGATCGCCGCCACCGCACCCCTCTACCACCACCTGGTGCTCCTGCGGACCGCCCCGGACCCCCGCCTGGCCGCACAGGCGGCGACCACGGCGGTCCTGGCCGCCGCGGCCGGCGCGTTCGCCCGCTCCTCTCCGGACGACGAGGTCTGACCCCCGGGCGGGCCCGGCCGGGGCCTCGGCGCAGTGGCCCCGCCGCCGTGACGCGGCCCCGGAGCACCCGTGCGACGGAGAGAGCCGGGGAACCGGCCCGGCCGGGGAACGGGTCAGGCCCACGCGGGCGCGTGGGCGGAACTGCTTCCGGTGCGGTTCCCCGGCGACCGGTGCCGCCTACTGGCCGATCAGCTCGCGCACCGTCGCCATGTCGCTGAAGGGCAGCAGCTCGTCACCGACGATCTGGTGGGGCTCACTGCCCTTGCCGGCGATCAGCACGATGTCGGCCGGTCCCGCCGAGGCGAGGGCGCAGGCGATGGCCGCGCGGCGGTCCGTGAACCGTTCGAACGGCGTTCCGGTCGTCGCGATGCCCGGCGCGATCTGGTCGAGGATCGCCTCGGGGTCCTCGTACCGGGGGTTGTCCGAGGTGAGGACGCACAGGTCGGAGTGGGTACCGGCGATGGCGCCCATCTCCGCGCGCTTGGTGGTGTCGCGGTCGCCGCCGCAGCCGAAGACGGTGACGACCCGGCCCTCGGCGAAGCCCCGGATCGTGGTCAGGACCTTGTCGAGGGAGTCCGGGGAGTGGGCGTAGTCCACGATCACCGAGGTGCCGTCGGGGGTGCGGAGGCGCTCGAAGCGGCCGGGAATCTGCGGCATGCGCTCCAGCGCGTCGACCAGCCCGGCCAGGTCGTGGCCGAGCAGGTGGCAGGCGGCCACCGTGGCCAGGGCGTTGGAGACGGAGAAGCGGCCCGGGGACGGGATCGCCGCCGGATACTTCCGGCCGTCGTGGTGGAGGGTGAACCGGGTTCCCGAGGCGTCCACCGCCAGGTCGGTCGCGAGGTAGTCCGCCGGACCGTCCAGGGCGTACGTGGTCACTGCGTCGGGCATCAGCTCCCGCACGGCGGCGCCGACCGGGTCGTCCGCGTTGACGACCGCCCGCCGACACAGCCCTTGGAAGAGGCGGAGTTTGGCGTCCCGGTAGTGCTCCATGGTGCCGTGGTCGTCGAGGTGGTCCTGCGACAGGTTGGTGAAGACGCCCACGTCGATGAAGGTCCGGTCCAGACGGTGTGTCAGCAGGCCCATCGAGGTGGCTTCCAGGACGACACTGCCGGCCGCGCTGTCGCGCATCCGGCTCAGCAGGTACTGGAGGTCGGGCGATTCGGGGGTGGAGAGCACCGAGGGCGGCATCGGGATCGGTTCGTCCCCGACCCGGCTCCCCGCCGTGCCGATCACGCCGACCCTGGCCCCCTCGGCGAGCCGCAGCACCGACTCGACCATGTACGAGACGGAGGTCTTGCCGTTGGTCCCGGTGACGGCTATCAGGTCCATCGCCCGGCCCGGCTCACCGAAGTAGCGCGAGGCGATGACGGCCGCGGCCTTGCGGGCGTCGGGCACCCGGATCGCGCACACCTCGCCGGTCATCGCGGGAAGAGGCGGCGCCTGGGCGTCGACGACGACGGCCGCCGCACCGCGGGCGACGGCCGGCGCCACGGCGTCGGGGCCGCCGGCCGCGTGGCCGGGTACCGCGACGAAGACCGATCCGGGAACGACCCGTTCGGCGTCGAACGTCGTGCCGGCCGTGATCCGCGTGCGGTCCGGTTTTCCCTGCAGTACGTGGTGGTCCTGCCCGGCCAGTAGGTCGCTCAGCTTCACGATGGTCCCTTCGAGTGCGGTTCGGTCCGTATCCGGGGCCGTCGCCCGGCAGCGGCACGGGCGGGTGCGCCGCGTGATGCGTGACGTGGTCAGTCATGCGGTGGTGCTCGTGGACAGGCGCGCGTGGTGGCGCCGGGGAGCCGGTCGTGGATCGCCGCTCCGGCGCGTGCCGGGGGGCGGCGGGGGGGCTCTCCGGCTCGGAGAGGCCGGAGTCGTTCGCCGGGGGCGGCGGACCGGAGCGGCCCGGGGCCGCGGACGCGGGAGATCGCTAGCCGTGGCCGTGCGGCGCGGTACGGCCCGTTCCGGGCGCCGCGGCCGGGGGCAGCGCGGAGGCGGCCCGGTGCGGGCACGTCCTCTGTTCGGCGCTACGACCCATGAGCCGAGTGTACGTCCGGCCCGACGCGCCCCGGCCCGCACGGGACGGACCGGGGCACGTCAGGCTTCGGCAGCCGTGGGAGCCCGGCGGCCTCCGCTCCGGTGCTCCTCGCCCCCGCGGTCCGGCCGGACGCCGTCCCGCCCTGTCCGGCGCGACCCGGTCCGCTCCCGACGCCGATGCGGTGGGCACGGGAGGCGCCGCCCCGACGGCTCCGCGGTCCCGCGAGGGAGCGTCCGGCCTCCCGGACGCGGGCTCAGGAGTCTCCGCGGCGGGGCTCCGCGGCCTCCTCGGCCGGTTTCCGGCCGGCTTCCTCTTCCGCCCGTGACGCGCGCCGCCCCCGGGTCACGGCCAGGACGGTGCCGACCACCGCGATCACCGTGATGGCGATGGCGATGCTGAGCCCGCCCTCGGTGTCCCAGTACACGTCCTCCAGGCTGATCAGCAGGGCCGCCTCGTCGATGACGAGGGCCATGCCCACCCCGTAGGCCAGTCCGAGCCAGGCGCGGGCGCGCGGGGAGTTCTCGGACAGGCCGGCGGCGCCGACCACCATGAGCAGCAGGATGCCCCATACGTAGTGGTGCAGATGAACCCCGCCGGCGCTCACATCGCCGAAGCCGCCCACATCGATGTGGATGAGCCAGGTGAGCAGCCGCATTCCGCCGAAGGTGAGCGTGAACCCGTACCAGGCCAGCACGTAGCTGCGGCGCTTCGGGGAGATGCCGGGCAGCAGGCGCAGCCAGGGCGAGGGGCCCTTGGCGCCCTCGGCGCGGGTCGCGCCGCGAGGGGGTGGTGCCGTCATGAGGGTTCTCCGGGTCCGTCCGCTGTGAATTTCCGGATCAGTGCCGCCGTGGCGTCGGGCGCGCTGTAGTGGGCCGCGTGGGCGGCTCCGGGGATCTCGGCGGTCCGGCCGTCGCCGGTGAGGAGCGCCGCCCGCCGGGTCCAGGCCGGGGACGCTAGGGGGTCGCCCGCTCCGCGGATGACGAGGGTCGGCGCATGGACGTGTGCCAGGTGCGCCTCGAACGAGTCGGCGGCGTCCCGCAGGGCATGCCGGAACTCGACGGCGCACCGTGCCGGGCCCGTGACCAAGTAGTCCGAGACCGCGATCCCGAACAGGCGCAGAGGTTCGCGGGGCGCGTCCTCGACCAGCCGGAGGACCTGGCGCCGGGCCGGCACCGCGGGGTCGAGCGCCGGACCGATCAGGACCAGTCGGCTCACGGTGCGCGGATGCTCGGCGGCGAGCGCGGCGGCGGTCTGGCAGCCCACCGAATTGGCCACCAGCACGACCGGGCCCAGGGCCAGTCGCCGGTGCCAGTGCGCGAGGGCGCGGGCGTGCCGGGTGATGTCCGGCGCACGCCTGGCGGCTGCCCGGGAGCGCCCGTTGCCGGGCAGGTCGGGTACGAGGACGGTGGCCCCCCGCGCCGCCAGCCGCCGGGCGAGCGGGACGAAGTAGCGTCCCGAGAGGCCGAGCCCGTGGACGAGCACCAGGGCCGGCTCGCCGGCGCGCGGGGGCGTTCCGAAGACGCGGGTGGAGAACCCGCCCCTTGTCGTCAACTCCATCGGCCCGCCCTTCCCATGCGGACGGCGACGGGCCCCGGAGGCGCTCCAGGGCGCGGCCGACGCCCGATGCGGCCGTGAGCGGGGGCGCTCCGCGCGGGGCGGCGGCCGATGCCGCGGGGGGCTTTCCGGCCGTGGTCGGGCCGAGGACGTGGCGTCCGGTCCACCGGCTGGGCGGGCTGGTCATGCGCTCCGCGTTGACGCGGTCGCTTTCGTACACGCTCCACGAGGGCCCCTTTCACCCTTCCACTCACGTGAGTCCGCTGTCCGGTCCGCCGTCACCGTAAGCAGAAACAGCGCGCGCAAGGGCTCGTGGGGCCACCCGTGGGCGAGGGCGGCCTGGGCGGCGGCGAAGGGTTCGCCGGTCCCGGCGGGCGCGGAAGCCTTCGGCCGGACCGGACCAGCCCGGCCGCCCGGGTGCGGAGGCGGGGGGCTCAGGAGGTCGCCTGTGCCGGCTTGGGCTCCCCGGGATTGACCACCGCGACCCCTTCGCCCTCCAGCTTCAGCTGGACCGCCTCACCGCTGCCGCCCTTGAACATCGAGCCCACACTCTGGGACCGGTGGAGGGACGTCCGCAGCCGCGGGCTCCACGCGACAGCCGCGTCCGTGTCGACGTACACCGGCGCGTCAGGCGTGACCGGCAGCACGAGCGGGACGCCCGCGCTGGTCAGCGCGAGGCGGCCGGTCCCGCCGAAGGTGCAGTTGAACAGGCCGCCACCGACCATCCCGGCACCCTCCACGGTGGTGATGTCATAACTCAGCGACGCGTCGAAGCACAGGATGTTCTTGCCGTTGACGGTGAGACCGCGGCCCTCGTCCACGTCCACGAGGAAACAGTGCGCCGCGTCGGAGGCGAACCACGCCTCGCCCTCGCCGCTGACGGTCATCAGGGGCAGCCCCTCGCCGGTGACCGCGCGCTTGAGGAAGTTCCCCACGCCCTGGCCCTGCCGCTCGAACGACAGCGATCCGCGCCAGGCCACCATCGTGCCCTGGCGGGCGTACGCCTCGCCTCTGACGGCGTAACGCACCGCCATGGGGTTCTCCTGCGTCAGGCCGGGGGCCTGGGCGGGCTGGATGAAGTTCTCGGGGTCGAACAGGTTTCGGTTCATGCCGCATCGCCTACCCGGGCCCCGCGCGGCCAGCCCCGGAGCCGAGCGCTCCGCTTCCTCCGCCCCTCTGCCGCCCCGAAGCACGCCTCGACCGACCGCCCCGGCGGAGAAGGGGCCGTACGGGTCCACGAAGACCGTACTTCCCCTCCTCAGCGCCGAGCTTCGCTGCCTCCACGCCTTGACCAGCGGTTTCGCGTGATCGAGAGTGGGCCTCCTGAGCGAGGGGGGGCGGGAAGTGTGACGCGTGTGGAATACGCCGACCGGTGTGAGGAACTCTTCGCGGTGGGCGGGTTCGCCGGGGTCCGGAAGGCGGCGGAGTTCGGCCTGGAAGAGCTCGGAGCCGACCCGGTGCTCTACCGGTGGCTCGGACTCGCCCACGCGGCGGAGGACGACGACGACCACGACGACGCCGCGGAGGACGCCTACGAGAGCGGGCTGGCGCAGTGGCCGGACGACCTCGGGCTCCTCGTCTGCTATTTCGAGCTGTGTCTGCGGTCGGATGCGTGGACGTACCCCGGGCGCGCAGCCCGGGCGGACCGGCTCAAGGAGCGGATCGCGGTCCTGGCGCCCCCGGGGTCGCCCGAGGCGGAGCGGGTGGAGGCCGCCCTCGGCTGGGCCGGGCGGGGCTACTGGCAGGACGTACGGGAGAAGACCGCTGCCGCGAGGGCGGACCGAGCCGCCCTGACGTCTCACCACGCCGATGTGGCCGACGCCTTGGAGCAGGGCGGCCCGGCGCCCGCTCCCCCGGAGGACCTGCGGGCCGCCGCGGTCGTAGCCGCGGTCGAGTCGCTGTCCGGCCCCTGGCGGGCCCCGCTCCGCCTCCTGGTCCGCCACCGCGCGGCCGTGTACGTCATCACGTTGACGCTGGTCTTCGCGACCAACACCGTGCTGGTGCTGAGCGGGACGGTCTCCTACAGCGCGTGGGGCTGGATCTGGTTCCTGCCCCTCCTTCTGATCGAATCGAAGCTCAAGCAGGCCCGGCGGCCGGCCCGGCAGCGGGTGATCGCCGCGGTGGAGGCCCGGCACGCCTCAGCCGCCGATCAGGACCCGGCAGCCGTTGCCGCCTCCGATCGCCTCGATCGGTGACGGCGACGACGTTCCGGCCGGCGCCCTGGGGAGGGGTCGGCGGAGACCGCGAAGGGAACGGTCCGCGCCCGGGGCCAGGGCCGGGGCCGGGGCCGACTGGCCGCGGAGGACACGGTCTCCGCCCCCAGGAAGAAACTCATGGGTTCTTGCGTCGCCTGCGTCGCCACCGCCACCGGTCATGGGCTACGTGAAGGAAGACCGTTACGCGGAACAGTACGAAAGCGCCCACCAGGAAACCGGGGCCGACCCACCACCCGGTGTTCGACGACCCCCGTCTTCCCTCGGTGCCGCCCGTGGAGACCGTGCCGCCCATGCCACTGGTCACACCGCTGGTCATGCCACTCGTCATGCCGTTGGTCATGCCGTTGGTCATGCCCATGCTGCCCGCGCTGTTCATGCCGCTCGTCACGCCCATGCCGCCCGCACTGCTCATGCTGCCCGGGACACCGGAAGAACCCGACCCGCCGGAAACGCGAGCGGGCGCCAAGGCGTCCGCCCCGGCCTCAGCGGTGTGCGAGACCGCCGTGCCCCGAACGGGCTCCCCACCTCGCGGAGCAGCCGCGGACGCGACGTGCGGGAGGGCCGGCGGTCCCGCCAGTAACGCGCCCAGCAGGGCGAGTACGGTCATGATGCGCATGGTTCCCCCGAGGAAAGCGAGCACGGGCAGGACGCATGAACGCCAGGGACCCTGGACGTGCGGGCGATTCCAGCGCTGATTTCTTCTACCCGCTGCGGAAACTCCCTACCGTGCCGGTCACGCACCAGTTCGGTAACTACGAGGAAGCCGAAAGTGGCGGCCGGCATCCCGACGCAGGACGACTACTGCGCCCAGGCCGCGGACCGCATCGTCACCGACGGCTATGCCGCGACGAGCGGACAGAAGGACGCACGGGCCGACGGGGCCCTCGCCGGATGAGCCTGTTCTTCACGGCCTGAACGCGAATCGAAGTGCCGCGGCTGCGGCCGGCGCCGACCGGGCTGCCGCAGCCCAAGGCGCGCGCGGGCGGGGGCCCCTGCCGACGGCGCTCCCCGAAGGGTCCGGTTGGGAATACGAACTGGTTTTCCATAGGATCCGGCGATGATCACTAGTAAACGGCTGACGGCCGGGGTGGGCATAGCACTCGCCACCCTGGCCGCCGGGCTCGGCACCGCGATCCCCGCCGCCGCCGACGAAGCCCCCGCCGCCCCCTCCCCCAAGGTCGAGCTGGTGCTCGACGTCAGCGGTTCCATGCGCACCCGCGACATCGACGGCCAGTCCCGGATGGCCGCCGCCAAGCAGGCGTTCAACGACGTCCTGGACGCGGTGCCCGAACAGGTGCGGCTCGGGATCCGGACGCTCGGGGCGAACTACCCGGGCGAGGACCGCAAGGTCGGCTGCAAGGACACCCGGCAGCTCTACCCGGTCGGCCCGCTGGACCGTACGGAGGCCAAGGCCGCGGTGGCCACCCTCGCCCCCACCGGCTTCACCCCGATCGGCCCCGCCCTGCTCGGCGCGGCCGACGACCTGGAGGGCGGGGACGGCTCCCGCCGGATCGTCCTCATCACGGACGGCGAGGACACTTGCGGTCCGCTCGACCCGTGCGAGGTGGCCCGCGAGATCGCCGCGCGCGGCACCCACCTGGTCGTGGACACGCTGGGCCTGGTGCCCAACGCCAAGATCCGCCAGCAGCTGACCTGTATCGCGGAGGCCACCGGCGGCACGTACACCGCCGTGCAGCACAAGGAAGAACTCTCCGGCCGGGTCAAGCAGTTGGTGGACCGTGCCGCCGAGCCGACGGTGACCCCGGTGGCCACCGAGGGGGCCGGGAGCTGTTCCGCCGCGCCCGAGTTGAAGCCGGGTCTCTACACCGACCGCGCGGAGATCGCCCAGCACCGCTGGTACCGGGTGAACGTGCTGCCCGGCCAGGAGCTGCGCGCCTCGGCGAGCGTCGCGGCCGACCGCGCCGTGGACGACGACTACGGGGTGCTGCTGCGCGCGGTGACCGTGCACGGGCGGGAGATCGTCCGGGGCTCCGAGGCCGGGGCGGGGCGTACCGACGTGATCTCGTCCGGGCTGCGCTACCCGAAGGCCGAGGCGGAGGACGGCGACGACGGCGACGGCAAGCCCGCCGCCGAGACCGTCTGCCTCCAGCTCGCCCACTCCTTCTCCGCCCCGGCCTCGGTGAAGCGGTCCCCCGGCCTGCCGGTCGAGCTGACCGTGGATCTCGTGGACGGTCCGGACAACGCCTCCGACGTGGCGGCCTTCGGGCTCGGCCGCGGCTGGTGGCTGCTCGGCGTGCTCGTCCTGACCGGCCTGGTCGCGGGCCTGTTGACCGGCTGGCTCTCGCGCTGGCGCGTCGCCGTCTGGAGGACCAACTGATGCGTACCCCTTCCCGCCGTACCCACGGCGTACGACGCGCGCTCACCGGGGCGCTGCTCGCCGGCCTGACCCTCCTCACCGCGGGCGCCCCGGCCTTCGCGGACGGTCCGTCGGCCTCCGCGGACCCCGCAGGGGACGAGGCGGGCCCCACGGAGGCCGGCACCACGTTCCGTACGGCGACCGTCCTGAAGCCGGGACAGACCGGCATCGCGCAGGCGTCGACGGGCGACTACCTGTACTGGGTGTTCCCGGCCGACGCCGGACAGCGGCCCACCGTCGAGGCCACGGTGAAGCTGCCGGAGAACGCCGCCCGGCGCTCCACGTCCACCTGGCAGATCGACGTGTACGACGGGCTGCGCCGCCGCCAGGCGTGCATGTACGGGCACCAGACCCGCAAGGCGGCGCCCGACGCGGCCTCCGTGAGGCTGTCCTGCGTCCTGCGGCCCGTGCGGGCGTGGTCCGAGCCCTGGGCGAACGACCCGCTGCCCGGCAGCTATTACGTCCGCCTCACCGTGGTCGATCTGCCCGCCGACGAGCTCGGGTTGCCGGTCGGAGCCCAGGTGCGGCCCATCGTGAAGGAGTTGGGCGGGGCCCACGACGGGGACGGCGCGCTCTCCGAGCCGCTGGTGCCGGGCGTCTCGGTCGCCTCGGCCGGGGACGGCTCGGGCGCTTCGGCCGCACCGCGTACGATCGCCGCCGGTGAGCCGGAGGACGGCTGGGCCTCGGGCCGGTGGACCGACCGCTGGCTGTGGACCGTGGGCGGCGGCGTACTCGCCGCGCTGGCGGCCGTGTTCGGCTACTCGCTGACGCGGGGCCGGGGCCGCCCGGCCCACGTGCCGCCCGGCGCCTGACGGGGCAGGTGGTGATGCGGGCCCCGGGCCCCGGCCCCGCGCCGGGACGCCCGCCCCGCGTCACCGCCCGGCCCGGCGGCGCGCCCGGCCGCGACGGAGGAGACGAACGGAATGCGCGCCATGGTGTACGTACGGTTCCAGAGCCCCGAGCGGAGCCCTCGCGGCCACTTCCCCGGCGTCTTCGCCCTGGCCAACGGTCTGGCCCGGGAGGGACGGCTGACCGAGGAGCAGCACCGGTTCTGGCGGACGGCGAACGACTGGTACGACGCCGCGTACCCCGATCCCTCGCGGGTCGACCCGACCGTGTACGACCCCGAGGTGAACCCGGGGGCCGTCGCCTGGTTCAAGGAGTCCGCCGCCCACCTGCTGGACCGCGTCCCGGGCTACCTCGCCCTGCTCGCCGCGCACGGAGTGGCGTGCGAGCGGCTGGAGTCGGCCGACCCCGGCCGGATCGTGTA
This sequence comes from Streptomyces sp. CB02366, assembly GCF_001905905.1. Classification (GTDB taxonomy): domain Bacteria; phylum Actinomycetota; class Actinomycetes; order Streptomycetales; family Streptomycetaceae; genus Streptomyces. Next base: position 153,730 of record NZ_LIVT01000006.1, on the reverse strand, counting down.
CGAGGACGAGCACCAGGTCGTCGTGGTGCCCCATGAGAGCCGACCCCGCCCGCGACCGGACGCGGACCCGGCCCGGCCTGGCAACCAGGGCCCCGCATAAGGGAATTCACCGCATTCCGGCCATGCCGGTCGCCGCCCTGGTGAAGCGCCCTCCCATCCTGTTCGATTGAGTTCGAACGTGCGCGCGCCGTCGGTGGCGCGCCCCAGGAAGCGGAGTCCTCTCGATGTCCACCCAGACCGATCCGGCGCTCGACACCCCACCGCGCGGCCACGCGTTCGTACCGGGGCCCAAGGGGCTGCCGCTCGTGGGGAACCTGCCGCAGTTCGGCAGGAACCCGCTCGCCTTCTTCGAACTCCTGCGCGGCCATGGGGACATGGTGCGCTGGCGGTTCGGCCGCAACCGGTGCGTCTTCCTCGCCGACCCCGCCTGCATAGGCGAGTTGCTCACCGAGACGGAGCGCACCTTCGATCAGCCGAACCTGGGCGTCGCCTTCCGTACGGTCCTGGGCAACGGGATGCTCGTGGCACGCGGCCGGGACTGGCGGCGCAAGCGCTCGCTGGTGCAGCCCTCGGTGCGGCCCAAGCAGGTCACGTCGTACGCGGCCACGATGGCGGACTGCGCGGTGGAGCTGGCGGACCGGTGGTCGGACGGCCAACGGATCGACGTCAAGCGGGAGATGACCGCCCTGACACAGCGGATCGCGGTGCGCACGATCTTCGGCGTGGACACCCCGGCGGACTCCGAGGCGATGGGCCGGGCCATGGACATCGCCCAGATGGAGATCGGCAAGGAGTTCGCGGGGATCGGCGCGCTGCTGCCGGACTGGGTGCCGACGCCGGGGCGGGCGCGGATCAGGAAGGCCGCCGCCGTCATCGACGCCGAGGTGCGCCGGGTCGTCGCCCGGCACCGGGACGGCGGTGAGGAGCGCCCGGACCTGCTCAGCCGGTTGCTCACCGCCGTCGACGAGAGCGGGACGCGCCTGAGCGAGGAGGAGATCCGGGACGAGACGGTCACGCTGTACATCGGCGGCCATGAGACGACGAGTACGACGCTGGTGTGGGCGTGGTACCTGCTCGCCCGCAACCCCCGCGTCCGCGACGCGCTCGCCGAGGAGCTGGACCGGGTGCTCGGCGACCGGGAACCCGGCTTCGAGGACTACGCACGGCTGACGTACACCCAGGCCGTGGTGAAGGAGACCCTGCGGCTGTACCCGGCGATCTGGCTGATCACCGGGATCGCGAAGGAGGGGGCGACGATCGGGGGCCTGCCCGTCGAGAAGGGCACCCGCGTGTGGAGCAGCCAGTGGGCCACGCAGCGCGACGCCCGGTGGTTCCCCGAGCCGGAGGAGTTCCGGCCGGAGCGCTGGGACGCGGAGGACGGCGATCCGATCCCGGAGTACGCCTGGTTCCCGTTCGGCGGCGGCCCCCGGGTCTGCATCGGTACGCGCTTCGCGATGGTGGAGTCCGTCCTCCTGCTCGCCGTGCTGGCCCGCCGCTTCACCCTGGACCTCGACCCGGGCGAGATCACCCCGCTGACCGGCCTGACGCTCCAGCCGGACCGGGACGTGCCGGCGACGGTCCGGGGCCGGTAGCGGGACGGCGCCCGGACCCGCGGGAGAGGGTCCGGGCGCCGGGCGGCGTCAGTCCTTCGGCAGCCACTTCTTCCAGACGTCCGGGTGGCGGTCGCTCCAGCGCTTCGCCGCCTCCTGGGGGGTGAGCTTCTGCGAGGCGATCATCTCGGAGACCTCGTTCTGGTCCTTCTCCGACCAGTGGAACTTCTTCAGGAACGCGGCGGCGTCCCCGCCGCGTTCGGCGAAGTCGGCGTTGAGGAACTTCTGCAGCGGTGTCGTCGGGTACGCGCAGTCGATGTCCTCGGGATCCTTGGCCGCGCACTCGTCCGTGTACTCGGGGAGCTTCACCTCGACCATGGGCACCTCGTTGAACAGCCACTGCGGCTGGTACCAGTAGCTGAGGAAGGGCTTCTTCTCCTTGGCGAACTGCTGGATCTGGGTGATCTGGGCCGCCTCGGAACCGGCGAAGACGACCTTGTAGTCCAGGTCGAGGTTCTTCACCAGGGCCACGTCGTTGGTGACGTAGGACGGCGAGCCGTCCATGAGCTGGCCCTTGCCGCCGCTCTCGGCGGTCCTCAGCTCCTCGGCGTACTCGTCGAGGTTCTTCCAGTCCGTGACGTCCGGGTTCTCGTCGGCCCAGTACTTCGGTACGTACCAGCCGATGTGGCCGGTGACGCCGAGGCCGCCGCCGCGGACGATGGTCTCCTTCTCGTCGATGTACAGCTTCTCCTGGTCCGGGTGGCCCCAGTCCTCCAGGATCGCGTCGACGCGGCCCTGGCTGAGGGCGTCCCAGGCGGGGACCTCGTCGGTCTGGACGAGGTCGACGCGGTAGCCCAGCTCCTCCTTCAGCAGGTGCTCGGCCACGGCGACGTTGGCCTGGGCGCCGACCCAGGACTGGACGGAGAGCGTCACGGTCCTGACCCCGGCGGGGGCGGCGAAGGGCGACGCCTGCCTGGTCATGTCGGCGGCGCCGCAGCCGGCGGTGGCGAGCAGGGCTCCGGCCGAGGCGAGCGCCACGAGCAGGCGGGTGCGGGAGCGGTTCATCTCAGATCTCCTGTCGCCGGCGGCGGGCGGTGGGCTGGGTGACCCGGTCGAGCATCAGGCCGAGGCAGACGATCGCCGCTCCGGCGACGAGGCCGGTTGCCAGGTCGCCCTGGGCGAGGCCGAGGACGACGTCGTAACCGAGGGCGCCGGAGCCGACGAGTCCGCCGATGATGACCACGGCGAGGACCAGGACGACCGCCTGGTTGACGGCGAGCAGCAGCGAGGGCCGGGCCAGCGGGATCTGGACCTGGCGCAGTTGCTGGCCCGGGGTCGCGCCGAGCGAGCGGGCGCACTCCATCGCCGCCGGGTCGACGCCCCGCAGCCCCTGGGTGGTGATGCGGATGACGGCGGGCAGCGCGTAGACGACCGCGGCCGCGGCCGCGGGGGCGCGGCCGACGCCGAAGAGGGCGACGACGGGGATCAGGTAGACGAACTGCGGCAGAGTCTGGAAGACGTCCAGGACCGGACGCAGCAGCCGCTCCAGGCGCTCGCTGCGAGCCGTTGCGACGGCGACGCCGAAGCCGATGACCAAGGTGACGGCGACGGCGGCGAGCACCTGGCTGAGGGTGTCCATGGAGGGCTCCCACACGCCGAGGACGCCGATCGCGGCCATGGCGAGGACGGCGGTCGCGGCGGTGCGCCAGGTGCCGATGGTCCAGGCCAGGGCGGCGACGATCAGCAGCACCGACCACCAGGGCAGGCCGGCGAGCCCGCCGCGCAGCGGGTTGAGGACACCGCTGGTGAAGTGCGAGGCGAGGTCGGCGGTGCCGCCGACGACGGGCACCCCGGTGTAGAGGTGGTCGACCATCCAGTCCTTGGCGGCGTTGACCGGTCCGGCGATGGCCACGGTCATGCCGTCGGGCCAGACCCGGCCGTCGGCGGCCCGTCCGGCGGCGGCGACGGCCGCGGTGGCCACGGCGGCCAGGGCCCAGCCGCGCCACCCGCGCAGCAGGGCCGGTCCGGTGGGCTCGGCGCCGATGCGGCGGCCGGCCGCCTCCGTCGTACGGTCCAGGACGACGGCGAGCAGGACGATCGGGATGCCCGCGGCGAGCGCCGCGCCGACGTCCACGGAGGACAGCGCCTGGTAGACGCGGTCGCCGAGGCCGCCCGCGCCGATCACGGAGGCGATGACGGCCATGGAGAGCGCCATCATGATGGTCTGGTTGAGGCCGAGGAGGAGTTCCTTGCGGGCCAGCGGGAGCCGGGCGCTCAGCAGCCGCTGGCGTCCGGTGGACCCGAGCGAGGTGACGGCCTCCATGACGCCGGCGTCCGCGCCGCGCAGGCCGAGCGCGGTGAGCCGGGCCATCGGCGGGGCCGCGTACACGACGGTGGCGAGGACGGCTCCGGGGACGCCGATGCCGAACACCAGCACCACGGGGAGCAGGTACGCGAAGGCGGGCAGCACCTGCATGGTGTCCAGGACCGGGCGCAGGACGCGGAACACGCGGTCCGACAGTCCGGCCGCCAGGCCGAGGAGCAGCCCGAGGGCGACGGAGGCGAGGACGGCGACGACCATCAGCGCGAGCGTCTGCATGGTCGGCACCCACATGCCGAGCAGCCCGCAGACCAGGAACGAGAGGGCCGCGGTCAGCGCGAGCCGGAGCCCCGCGACGCGCCAGGCGACGGCGGCGGCGAACACGGTGACGCCGGCCCAGCCGAGGGCCAGGAGCACCAGGTAGACACCGCGGACGGAGAGCACGACGGCGTTGCTGATGTGGCCGAAGAAGTAGAGGAACAGCGGGTGGCTGTCGCGGTTGGAGACGATCCAGTCGGTGACGTCGCCGAGCGGTCCCGAGAGGTCGGCGGTCAGCGCGTCGGGCCAGATCCCGCCGCCCCAGCGGCCGTGCACGAGGGGGACGGCGACGGCGGCGACGAGCGCGAGCAGCAGGAGCTTCGCGGCGGCGGGGCGGTCGCGGAGGAGCGCCAGCGGTCCCCGGCGGGCGCCCGGGGCGGCGGGGCGGGACGGGGTGGCCTGGGCGGTGGCCATCAGACGGTCACCTCGCGGGGGCCGTCCGGTACGTCGGGGGCCGGGGCCGCCGCGACGGGTCCGGCCGTTCCGGCGACGACGTCGAGGAGGCGGGCGCGGTCGACGACGCCGACGAGCCGGCCGCCGTCCATCACGCGGGCGGCGGGGTCGCCGGAGCGGGAGACCGCCTCGATCGCCTCGGAGACGGTGGCGTCGGGGCGCACGGCCGGTCCGCGCCCGCTCTCCCCGGCGAGCGCGGGACGCATGGCGGTGGCGACGGTGAGGACCTGTTCGCGCGGTACGTCGCGGACGAACTCGCGGACGTAGTCGTCGGCGGGCGAGCCCACGATCTCCTCGGGGGCGCCGAGCTGGACGATGCCGCCGTCGCGCATGAGCGCGATCCGGGTGCCCAGGCGCAGGGCCTCGCCGAGGTCGTGGGTGATGAAGACCATGGTGCGGCCCTCCTCACGGTGCAGCCGGACCACCTCGTCCTGCATCTCGCGGCGGATCAGCGGGTCCAGCGCGCTGAAGGGTTCGTCGAAGAGGAGGACGGACGGGTCGACGGCGAGCGCGCGGGCGAGGCCGACACGCTGCTGCTGGCCGCCGGAGAGCTGCGAGGGGCGCCGGCCCTCCATGCCCGCGAGGCCGACCTTGGCCACCAACTCGGCCGCCTTGGCCCGGCGTTCGGCCTTGCCCAGTCCCTGGATCTCCAGGCCGTAGGCGACGTTGTCCAACACCGTGCGGTGCGGGAGGAGTCCGAAGTGCTGGAAGACCATCGCGGCCCGGTGGCGGCGCAGTTCGCGCAGGCGGGAGCGGTCCATCGCGAGGACGTCCTCGCCGTCGATGGCGACGGTGCCGCTGGTGGGCTCGATCAGCCGGGTGAGGCAGCGGACGAGGGTGGACTTGCCGGAGCCGGAGAGGCCCATGACGACGAAGACCTCGCCCTTGCGGACGTCGAAGGAGACGTCGCGCACGGCGGCGGTGCAGCCGGTGGCCTCGCGCAGTTCGGCGGGCGGGAGCGCGGCGTGCTCTCCGCCGGGGACGCGGTCGGCCTTGGGGCCGAAGACCTTCCAGAGGTTGCGCACGGAGAAGACGGCGTCCTCGGCGGTCCCGGCCGTGGCTTCGGGGGCCCGGGTCGCGGTCATCGGGCATCGCCTCCGGTGCTGGTACCGGTGACCGGGGCGGTGTCGCCCGCCCGGCCCTTGAGGAGTTCGGCGCACTTCTCGCCGACCATGAGGACGCCGATCATCGGGTTGACGGCGGGCATGGTCGGGAAGACGGAGGCGTCGGCGATCCGGATGCCGTCGAGGCCCCGGATGCGCAGCTGCGGGTCCACCACGGCCTGCTGGTCGTCGGCCGCGCCCATCCTGCAGGTGCCGGCCGGGTGGTAGACGGTGTGGGCGACCTTGCGGGCGTACTCGCCGAGGTCCTCGTCCGAGGTGACCTCCGGTCCCGGGCAGACCTCGCGCTTGAGCCAGTGGGCCAGTGGTTCGGTGGCGGCGATCTCGCGGGCGAGCTTGATGCCGTCGACCAGGGTGCGGCCGTCGTAATCGTGCTCGTCGGTGAAGTACCGGAAGTCCAGGGCGGGTTTGGCCTCGGGGTCGGCGCTGGTGAGGTAGAGGCGGCCCCGGCTGCGCGGTTTGGGGATGTTCGGGGTCATCGACACCCCGTGCTCGGGCTTCTCATAGCCGAGCCGCTCGGGGTTGTCGGTGAACGGGATCTGGTAGAAGTGGAACATCAGGTCCGGGCCCCGGGATGCGGGGTCGCGACGGACGAAGAGTCCCGCGTCGGAGTCCATCGCGGAGTTCTCCGGGATGGGCCCGTCGGTCTCCCAGACGATGACGGACTCGGGGTGGTCGAGCAGGTTCTCGCCGACGCCCGGGAGGTCGTGGCGGACCTCGATGCCGAGCGCGGCCAGGTCCTCGCGCGGTCCGATCCCGGAGTGCAGCAGCAGCCGGGGCGTGTCCACGGCGCCCGCGCAGACGATGACCTCGCGGGCGGCGCGCAGCAGGACCTCCTCGCCGTCCGCCCTCCGCACGTGGACGCCGGTGGCGCGGGTGCCGTCGAACTCGAGGCGGTAGGCCCAGGTCTCCAGCAGGATACGGAGGTTGGGGCGGTCGCCGGCCTCGATGTGCGGGTGGAGGTAGGCCACCGAGGCGGAGGAGCGCTTGTTGTCCTCGGGGTGGTAGGCGAGGTCGAAGAAGCCGACGCCCTCGTGGAACGGCTCGCGGTTGAAGCTGTCCACGCGCGGAACCCCGGCCGCCTGCCGGGCGGCGTCGACGAAGTCGCGGGCGATGGCGTTGCGGTCCTTCTCGTCGACCGGGACGATGTTGTTGCGCAGCTTGGCGAAGTACGGGTCCATCGCGGCGGCGTCCCAGCCCTCCGCACCCGCCTCGGCCCACTCGTCCCAGTCCCCGGGCAGCGGCTTGAAGCTGATCAGCGTGTTGTGCGAGGAGCAGCCGCCGAGGACCCGGGCGCGGCTGTGCCGGATGTGGGAGTTGCCGCGCGGCTGCTCGGTGGTGGGGTAGTCGTAGTCGAGGTCGCCGCCGAGCAGGCCGAGCCAGCGGCGCAGCGTCAGCACGTCGTCCCGGCCGATGTCGCTGGGGCCGCCCTCGACGACCGTGACGGTGGTGCCGGGGTCCTCGGCGAGCCGGGAGGCGATGACCGACCCGGCGGTGCCGCCGCCGACGATCACGTAGTCGGAGACAGGGCTGTCGGGGTCGGGGGCCGCGGTACTACGGGAGGTGGAGGGCATCGGTCATTGCTCCTTCTGCAAGGTTCGTGCGTGTGCGTGGTGCTGCGAACAGCCGGGCGGGGCCCCGGTGGCCGTACCGGTACGGGGCCCCCGCAGGCGTCAGCCGGCGAACCACCGCTGGGGGCGCGGGTTGAGGTTCTGGTAGATGTGCTTGGCCTCGCGGTACTCCGCGAGGCCGGTCGGGCCGAGTTCGCGTCCGGTGCCGGACTTCCCGAAGCCGCCCCACTCGGCCTGCGGGAGGTAGGGGTGGTAGTCGTTGATCCAGACGGTGCCGTGGCGCAACCGTCCGGCGACCCGGCGGGCCCGGCCGGCGTCGGTCGTCCAGACGGCGCCCGCGAGGCCGTAGTCGGTGTCGTTGGCCAGGGTGATGGCCTCTTCCTCGGTACGGAAGGTCTCGACGGTGAGAATCGGGCCGAAGGTCTCCTCGCGGACCACCTTCATCCCCCGGTGGCAGCCGTCGAGGACGGTCGGCCGGTAGAAGTAGCCGCCTGCGGGCCGCACGTCGCTAGGTTCGGGGCGCTTCCCCCCGGCCCGGACTATCGCGCCCTCCTCGCGGGCGGAGGCGACGTACGCCTCGACCTTGGCGAGCTGCTGGGCGGAGACGAGGGGGCCGCACTCGACGCCGTCGAGGGTGCCCCGGCCGAGGCGGACGGCGTCGGCGCGGCGGGCCAGTTCGGTGACGAACCGCTCGCTGACGGTGTCCTGGACGATCAGGCGGGCGCCGGCGGAGCAGACCTGGCCGCTGTGGAAGAACGCGGCGTTCAACGCCTGGTCGACGGCGGTGTCGAAGTCCTCGTCGGTGGCGCAGGCGTCGGCGAAGACCACGTTGGGGTTCTTGCCGCCCAGTTCCAGGGCGACCTTCTTCACGGTCGGCGCGGCGGCCAGGGCCACCTTCGTGCCGCTGGCGAGGCCGCCGGTGAAGGAGACGAGGTCGACGTCCGGATGCTCGGCGAAGCGGGCGCCCACCGGGTCGCCGGCGCCGGTGACCAGGTTGGCCGCGCCGTCGGGGAGTCCGGCCTCGGCGAGCAGCCCGACCAGGTGGACGGTGGAGAGCGGGGTGACCTCGCTGGGCTTGAGGACGAAGGTGTTGCCGGCGGCGAGGGCCGGGGCGATCTTCCAGCTGGCCTGGAGGAGCGGGTAGTTCCAGGGGGCGATGAGCGCGCAGACGCCGACCGGCTCGTGGACGACGATGCTGTGGACGTCGGGGTCGCCCGCGTCGACGACCCTGCCGCCGCTCTCGTTCATCACGAGGTCGGCGAAGTACCGGAAGGCGTTGGTCACGTCGTCCACGTCGACCCGGCCCTCTTCGAGGGTCTTGCCGGTGTCGCGGCTCTCGGTGATCGCGATCTCCTCGCGGTCCCGCTGGAGCAGGTCGGCGACCCGGCGCAGCAGGGCGGCCCGCTCGGCGACGGGCTTGTGCGGCCAGGGGCCGTCGTCGAAGGCGCGCCGCGCCGCCGCGATCGCCGCGTCGGCGTCCTCCGCCCCCCCTTCCGCGACGACGGCCAGGACCGTGGCGTCGGCGGGGTCGAGGACCTCGCGCGTGGCCCCTGAGCCGGCGGCCCGCCAGGCGCCGTCGATGTGGATGGTACTGAGCGCCGACATGTCGTTTTTCGCCTTCCGTGCCTGAAATGCCCCCTCCGGTTCGGCGGGGGCACGGTGCGCGGTGAGCCGGGTACGGCCGCACCAGCGACCTGGACCCCTCCCCGGCACGACGGAAACCATGCCGAGAATTTCACGCAGAGTGATGCGCCTCACGTGCGGCGGCCGAAGCGGGACGGCGTACGGGGCCGTGCCGGAGGGGAGGTTCCCGCAGGCGTGCGGCAGGGGGTGGGCGGGGAGCTTGCGGAGGCGCGGACCACCGGCGGCCGTACGCGGGGCCCGGCTTCCTGTACACGTCTGCGGGCCGCACGACCCCCGGGCGCCGAGCCCCACTTCCGGGCTCCCGGGCTCCCGGGCTCCCGGGCTCCCGGGCTCGTGCGGGACCAGAGCCCCGGGCCGCCGGACTCGTACGGGACCAGGGCCCCGGGCTCCGCGGCCCCGTACAGGGCCAGAGCCTCGGCCTCCGCGGACGAGTTCGCGACGTCGTCAGCAGCCGGGCCGGGCCCCGGTACCGCTCGGGCGCCCTGCCGCGGGGTGGCACCGCCGCCTCCGTGCGGCGACGGCGCGCCGCTGCGGCCGGGGGGAGTGCCGGGGCGATGCGGCGCGAGCGCGAGGAAACCCGGTTCGCACGGCAGGTGCCCCCCTCCCCGCCCGACGGTCCGACGGCCCCCGTCAGTCCAGGAGGACGGGGAAGGCGGCCATGTCGTTCTGCGTCATCACCGGGAGCTTGGTGATCTCCGCGTCCGGCACCGCGAGGCGCAGCCCGGGAAAGCGCCCGAAGAGGGCGGGCAGCGCGATCCCCGCCTCGACGCGCGACAGGGCCGCGCCGGGGCAGATGTGCGGTCCGTGGCCGAACGTCATGTGCCGGTTGCGGGTGGGCCGGGTGATGTCGAAGGCGTCGGCGTCGGGACCGTGCTGTTCGATGTCGCGGCCGATGGCCCGGTAGGAGACGACGACGCCCTCGCCCTTGCGGATCACCTCGCCGCCCACGGCGATGTCCTCGGTGGCGAACCTCATCAGCAGGTGGGTGGTGGGGGTGTCCCAGCGCAGCGTCTCCTCGATCACCGCGTCCCAGCCGGCCTCCCCGTCGAGCACCATGCGCAGTTGGCCGGGGTGGGAGAGGAGAGCGCGCACGGCGTTGAGGACCAGTCCGATGGTGGTCTCGTGCCCGGCGGCGACCATGGCCTTGAGGTTGCCCACCACCTCCTCCTCGGTGAGCGGCTCGCCGCCCTCCTCCGCGAGGATCAGCGCGCTGGTGAGGTCGTCCGTGGGCCGGGCGGCCTTCTCCCGTACGAGATCGGTGTAGAAGACGTCCAACTCCGCGAGCAGGGCGAGGCGTTCGTCCTGCGGAGTGAGCATGGAGAAGAACGCCTTGTACTGCCGGGTCAGCATGGCGTGCCGGGACTCGTCGACGCCCATCAGCATGCCGACCACCTTCATCGGGAGCGGCTGGGCGAAGACCGCTTTGAGGTCGACGACCCCGTTCTCGTCCCGGCCCGCCTCCAGGTGGTCCAGCAGTTCCTCGGTGAACTCCTCGATGGCGGGGCGGATCGCCTCCAGCCTGCGCGGGGTGAGCGCCTGGGAGGTCTTGGTGCGCAGCCGCCGGTGTTCGGCCCCGTCGACGGTGAACATCGAGCGGCCGGCGTCGATCATGCCGATGAGCGGCCATGCACGTGTCACCACGCCGCTCCGCCACGGCTCCCAGGCGTCGATGTCCTTCACCAGGCGCTGGTCGACCAGGAGTCGACGGGCCTCCGCGTGCCGGGTGACCGTCCACGCGGGCACGCCGAGCAGGTCGATCCGGGCGAGGACGCCGGCGTCGCGCAGCCGCGCGGTCTCCCCGTCCAGGTCCTGGACCAGGGGATCGATGACGACGACTCCGGCGTTCCGGTCGGTCGGCGCGGCGGCAGTGTGCGGACAGTTCACAACGCGTCTCCTGTCGTACGTACGGGCGTGAAACGGACGGGCAGCGCGATCGTGCCGCGCAGGAAGGCGGACGGACGGCGGACCAACTCGGTCGCGGGAACGGACAGTTCGAGGTCGGGAAGCCGGTCCATCAGCACCTCGACGCCGGTACGGGCGATGGTCTCGGCGATCTCCTGGGCCGGGAAGGGGCAGCGGTACTCGCCGTGGCTGAACGCCAGGTGCGCGCTGTTGCCGCCGCGGCCGGAGCGGACCACGGAGGAGGAGACCTGCTGCCGGATGTGCGGGTCGGCGTTGGCCGCGCCGAGTCCGAGGAGCAGCATGTCGCCGCGCGCGATGTTCCGCCCGCCGAGCCGGGCGTCGCGCGCCGCCCAGCGACCGGCCAGGATCTGGGTGGGGCCCTCCTCCCACAGCACCTCGTTCATGGCTTCGGCGACGCTGTGCCGGCCGCCGGGAAGGGCGTCGGCGAACTGGTCCTCGGTGAGCATCAGCCGGGTGGAGCTGCCGATCCAGTCGGCGGTGGTCAGGTGCCCGGCCGCCGTGACGGCCATCAGGTCGAGCGCGTACTCCTCGTCGGTGAACGGTTCGGGGTGGGCGAGCATGCGGGAGGTCACGTCGTCCCCGGGCCGCTCCCGCTTGGCGGCGACGAGCCGGTGCATGTGCTCGCCGAAGCGCTGGTACGCCTTCTGGGCCCCGGGGCCGCCGTCGGCGAGGTCCTTCAGCACCCGGGCGATGTCGGCGCCCTCCTCGTCGGGGAAGCCGATAAGCCGGGCGAGGACGAGGACGGGCAGCGGCTCGGCGTACTCGGCGACGAGGTCGGCGGTTCCCCGCGTGCACACGGCGTCGATGAGCCGGTCGGCCAACTGCTCGCAGTGCTGCCGGATTTCGAAGGGATCCGCCGCTTCGAGCGCGGGGACGACCATGTCGACGTGGCGGCGGTGCTCGGCCCCGGCGGTGAAGTAGATGGACGGCATGGGCGTCCCCACCATGGGCAGGAGCGGCCAGTCGGCGGGGATGTTCTCCCACTGGTTCCACAGGGAGACGTCCCGGGGGAACAACTCCCCGTCGCTGGTGACCTGGTGGAGTTCCCGATAGCCGATCACCAGCCAGGCGGGGACGCCGCCGGGCAGTTCGACCGGGACGACGGGTCCGTGATCGCGCCGCATCCGCCGGTACAGCGCCTGCGGTTCGGTGTGGAAACCGGGCCCGCTGAGCGCGACCGCCCCCGTACCGCCCACGGGGCAGCCGCCGGCCGCGGACGAGGGCGTGGCGGACGAGGGGTGCGTCATCGTACGGACTCCAGTGGCAGCGGCTTCGCGCGTTGGGACCATACGATCAACGCGGCACCACTATAAGGAGATTGCGTGAATACGGGAGCTGTTCGCGCTCATTTCCGTCCGAATTTAGAGCGAGGAAGCTCCGCCTTCCGACCCCTCCCTTATGACATCTGCGCAGCTTTGATCACAAGGTCGGCATCAGGCGGGACCGGCCGTTCGCGCCGCGTGCGCCCTGCCGTGTCCCGCGCGTGGATCACGTACGGGACGCGCACGGCGGGGTGAAGGCCACCCGCACGCTCCTCTCGCCGGTGCGCAGCGTCAGCCCGCCGCCCAGGTCCTTCGACCGTTCCGGATCGGTCAGCCACAGGTTGACGGCCGCCCCCAGGAGCACCGGGTCGAGCGGGGGCCGGCGGGCGCCCCAGGCGCGTTCGGCGCGGGCCTCCCACTTCCGTCCGCCGCGCAGCCGGACGAGGCAGCGGGTTTCGTCCAGCCGGGCGACCAGGACGTTGAGGTTCTCGTACCGCAGGGCGGCCTCCGCGATCCAGTCGAGGGCGGCCACCTCCGCGTCCTCGACCGTACGGGCCAGCACCTCCGCGGCGTCCGGCCAGTGCGGATGGTTCTCCTCGGTGGTGACGGCGTAGAAGCCGAGCGCCCGGGTGTGGTGCCCCGCGACGAGAGGCCGCCGCTGGACCTCGACGCCGCCCCGGCCGTCATGGGCGCCCGTCACGTCGTACGCGGTGACCGCCGCCCGGCGCACCGGTTCGGGCGCCGGCACGGGGACGGGCCGCGGCGCCTCCCCCGGCGCCCGGACCCCGCGCCCGGCGAGGAACGCGTACATCCGGGCCCGTGTCACCTCCCCGGAGGTGTCGACCGAGGCGAGCTGCCCGTCGACCACGGGTCGCAGCACCGCCGGGTCGTGCCGGCCCGCCGCGTCCAGCAGTTGGGCGTGGACGTCCCCCTCGGGGTCCAGACGCGGCGCGCCCCGGCCGAACGCGGCGGCGGGCGAGAGCGGGTCCAGTTCGTCCAGGCCGGTGGCCGCGAGCAGCGTGACGCGCTCCGCGGCGGCCGAGTAGAAGGAGGTACTGCCGTGGTCGCCGACCACCCAGTCACTGGCCACCACCGCGGCCCGCCAGCCCTCCTGCGGCGGGATGATCATGAGCCCGGCGTCCATCGCGGCCCCCAGCCGCTCCAGCACTCCGGCGCGGGTGTGCCGGGCCCACACGTTGGGATGGAAGACGGCCGCGACGGCGAACTCGTCGGCCGGGAGCGAGGTGACCAGCCGCAGCGGCAGCTCCGGATGGCGCCCGAGCAGCGAGTGCTCGCTCCAGGTGGAGTGGATGACGACCAGCCTCCGCCCGTCGACCGCGCCGAGCCGCGAACGGTATCGGTCCCGATGGGACATGCTCGCGGTGATGCGCTGGAAGCACCAGTCGCCCACGGGCACGGCATAGGGGGCCGCCTCGGGACAGGTCTCGGTGAGCCGGTCGATCTGCCCCTGGTGGGAGACGCCGATCGCCTTCGGCACGACCTTTCCGCGCCACATCAGCTCCCGGCGCGACAGTCCGGCGGGGGCGGCGGCCTCCCCGGTCGACTCGGTGACGAGACGGTTGTACCCGGCGCCGTGCGGCAGCACCATCAGCGGGGCGTCGAGCCGGCGCATCGTCGGATGCACCGAACAGCTCACCGCCAGATCGAACGAGCGCCGGGTCGCCTCCTCCCAGCTCAGCACGTGGATGCCGAGACCGGACAGGTAGGAGTCGAGGCCGTCCGCGAACGCCGATCCCGGATTGACCGTGTAGTACTTCTCGATCCCGTCCTCGCTCCGCAGCAGATGCATCACGTCCACCACCCGCGTGGCGGACGTGAGCGTCCGGGCCACTCCGAGCACCTCGGCCCTCGGCGGATCCCAGGTGTTCCAACGGGACGGGCCCGGCCGGCCGGCCCGACGGAACCAGGTGGAGGGGCGGCTCAGCAGTGATGACACCGAGGACAACATGGCTCCGGGAAGAGGAAGAGGGAACAGGTCCGGGCCGGAAGGGGGCAGGGGCCGGGCGGGGTGCGGGAGGGAGCAGGCGGGCCACGCCGGGCGGGGGCGGGAGGCGGCCCGGGTCAGTCCGCGGCGGCCGGCGGCCTCAGCCCCATCGCCTGCCGCAACGTCCGCAGCTTCTCCTCGTACGCGGCCCGCAGGGTTTCTTCCTCCGCCCGCCCGCCCGGCCAGCGAGGCGAGCAGCGCGAGCGCCTGGTCGAATTTGGCCAGTTGCCTCAGCTCCGCCGCGCCGTCGGCCGCCGCGACGGCCGCCGCGACCGCCCGGTCCAGTTCGCCGCGCCCGTCCAGGGCGCGTGCCCGTACCAGCTCGATCCTCGGCAGCATCGGATCGTCGCCGGTGGCCCGGGCGACTCCGGCCGCCGCGTCCAGTACGTCGAGCGCCTCGTCCCATCGCCCTCCGGCCACCAGCGCCTGCCCGACGTTGTAGCTCTGCACGACGACGCCGTGCGGGTCCGGCACCGCGCGGTTGGCCTCCAGCGCCCGTTCGAAGAGTTCGCGGGCCTCGTCCGCCCGGTCGCGGGCCAGGGCGAGCAGGCCGCGGGTCTCCCACACCACACCGCTCAACCGGGGGTCCGCGACCAGGCCCAACAGCTCGGTGGCAGCGGCCAGTTCCGCCTCCGCGTGGTCCAGGTCGCCCAGCTCGTACGCGGCACGGGCCACCTGGTTCCGCATCCGGACCTCCACATCGGGGCGGGCCTCGTGCCGGGCCGCCTCGATCCCCAGCGCACCGGTGGCGACGCAGTCCGCGAGGTGTTTGCGGCTGTGGTAGAGCGACCACAGCGACTCGCACAGCCGCCACACGTCCTCGTACCACTCCTGCTCCGCAGCGGTGCGGATCACGTGCTCCAGGTTGACGCGTTCGGCGTCCAGCCAGTCCAGTGCGGCGGACCGGTCGACGAACAGCGGTTCCTTTACGGAGAGTTCGGCCAGGGCCCGGTCCGGTGGCGGTTGGATCCTGAAGCGGTCACCGAGCACCAGGGCGTCCGCGTGGGCCGCCGCGTCCCGGTAGAAGCCCACGACGAGCCGCAGGACCGGTCGCCGCCCGTCCCCGGTCGACGCCCGTGCGCGCAGCCGGGCGTGGGCGCGGGCCACATCGTGCAACCGGCAGCGCCGAGGACGGTCCGGCGACTCCACCAGGACCGCGAGCCGCGACGAGACGAGTTCGCCGAGCGCCTCGTCGACCCGGACGGCGCCCGCGGCCCGCAGCAGATCCGTGGTCGCCGTCGTGCCGGGAAGGGCTCCGAGCAGGTCGTAGAGCTGCCGGGTGTGCTCGGACACCTCGGCGAGCACCGAGTCCAGCACCGCGTCGACCGCTTCGCCCACACCGTCCCCGCTCTCCCCTGGCCCCCCGCTCGCGCCCATGGCCGCCGCCCTCGCCTCCCGCCCGCCGTCGCCCCCCGTGTCCGGCCCGCCGCCTGTGCCGTACCGGCCGGCGGCCGCCAGATCGCGTACCACGTCGTCGAGGGTCAGGTGCGGTCGCGCCGCCAGCCACTCCACCGCGGCCCGCAGAGCCAACGGATGCCCGGCGCACAGCCGCACGACGTCCGCGGCCGTCCTCTCGTCGGCGTCGGCATGCCAGCGGCGCACCAACTCCGTCCCCGCCGCCTCGTCGAGCGGGTCGACGCCGATCAGCACGGCCCCGTCCATCAACAGCGACGGCAGGACCCGGCGGCCGATCACCACGAGCAGCCCGCTCGGCGGCACGAGCGCCCGCGCCTCCGGGGCGTGCTGGACGTTGTCCACCATCACGAGGAGGCGTTTACCGGCGGCGACGCTGCGGAAGAGGGCCGTGCACTCGGCGAGCCCGGCGGGCACATAGTCCCTGCTGACCCCGAGGGCGCGCAGGAACCGGCCGAGGACGGCGGCGAGATCGACGACGCCGTCGCGCCGCAGATCCTCCAGATCGACGTAGAGCTGCCCGTCCGGGAAGATCTGCTTCAGTTCCCGTCGCACACTCTGGGCGATGAGTTGCGTCTTGCCGACCCCGCCGACGCCGACCACGAGCAGTATTCCGGGCTCCGGTTCGCCGGCCAGGGCCACGGCCGCGTCCCGCAGACCGGCGAGTTCCTTCGTCCGGTTGACGAACACCCGGCTGGGCGGTGGCCCTTGGCTCGGCGGGGCGTCGGGGGCCCTCTCCGGCAGCCGCAGGCCCTCGATGTGCTGTGCCATCAGGACGGGCCCGACGATGACGGCGTCCCCCGACACCGTGTTGTACGCCGTTCCGCCGCCGTCGGTACCGAGGCTGTTCAACCCGTCTCCTTCCACCGGTGCGGCCACCCTCGGACGGGTGAACGTGCCGGTTCCCTTCCGGGCCCCCGTCCACCGGAACCCGCCCCGGTCTCGCACTGTAGTCCCGCCGCTCTACGATCGGGGGCGTGTGCGCAGACGTCATGGTCGCCGAAGACGACGGGAAGCAGGCCGAGCTGGTACGCCGCTATCTGGAACGGGAGGGTCACACCGTACGGATCGTGGGCGACGGCCGGGCCGCGCTCGACGCCGTCCGGCAGCGGGAACCCGATCTGCTCGTCCTCGATGTGATGATGCCCCGCACCGACGGCCTGGACGTGGTGCGGGTCCTGCGGGCCGAGGGCCGGGAACTGCCGGTGCTGATGCTGACCGCGCGCTCGACCGAGGACGATCTGCTGCTCGGTCTCGACCTCGGGGCCGACGACTACATGACCAAGCCGTACAGCCCGCGCGAGCTGATGGCCCGCGTCCGCACCCTGCTGCGGCGCGCCCGGCGGTCGCCCTCTCCGGAGCCGGCGGCCGAGGACCCCGTCCTGCGCGTCGGCGCCCTGGTGATCGATCCCGAGCGGCACGAGGTGTCCGTGGAGGGCGGGGCGGTAGAGTGCACGCCGGGCGAGTTCCGGATCCTGGCGGCCCTGGCGGCGGGCCCGGACCGGGTGTTCAGCCGGCAGCGGCTGCTGGAGGAACTGCACGGATTCGACCGCTACATCAGCGCCCGGACCGTCGACGTGCACGTGATGAACCTGCGGAAGAAGATCGAACGGGCCCCGAGACGTCCGGAACGGCTGCTCACCGTCTTCGGCGTCGGCTACAAGCTGACCGACCCGGCCAGGACCGGCCCCCGTGCGTAGGGCACGGACGGCGGGTCACGGCGGCGGGGCCGGGGCGGGGGCCGAGGGCGGTCACGGCGAGGCCGGTGGGGCCGGGGGCCGCGACGCTCCGGCCGGTCCTGGCGGCCGTGGGGGGCGACGGGCGGCGGGGCGGGCACGGGTGCCGTTGCGGCGGAGTCTGCTCGGGCGGCTGCTCGCCGTCTCGGCGCTGGTGGCCGCGTGTTCGGTGGCGGCCACCGCCTGGATCGCCGTCCAGACCACCTCGGGCGCGATCAAGCAGGAGCAGGGGCAGAACCTCACCGCGGACGCCCGGATCTACGACACCCTGCTGGAGTACGCGGCACGGAACCCGACCTGGGACGGGGTCGGAGCCACGGTGCGGGAGCTGGCCCGGGAGTCGGGCCGCCGGGTCGCGCTGACCACGCAGAGCCGGCAGCCGCTCGCCGACTCCGCCACCGGGGCGGACGCCCCGGCGCTTCCGCCGCAGGCGTCCGCCGTGGTGGACCCGTTGTCCGTGGACACCGTCCTGGCGACGCGCGGCGCCGACGGGCGGAGCGCGGCGGCCGACCGGATCGATCCCCGGGCGGTGGGGCCGTTCCGGCTGTCGGCGGCCGACAGCGCGGCGTTGCGGCGCAAGGCCGACGACCAGGTGGAGTGTCTGAACCGGGCCGGGATCGCCTCCGACGTGGTGGTCGGCGCGAGCGGCCGCCCCCGGGTGCAGGTCGTGGGCAACGACCCCGAGCGCGCGCTGGGCGCCCGCTGCGATCTCGCGGACCTGGACACGCCGACGCGTTCGGAGCGGAAGGCGCTCGACGCGCTCACCGAGCTGGCCGACGCCTGCCTGGAGCGGCAGGGCCGCGAGGGCGTACGGCTGAACAACGATCTGTCGTGGGGCGATCCGGTCCCGGTGGCCGTGCCGGACGCGTCCGGGCCGGTGGTCCCGCGGCCGGCGCCCGCGCCCGCCCCGGGTGACGCCCCTCCGCAGGAGCCCGGGCCCTCGGTCGAGGGCCCGGAGCGCACCGGGGAGAACGACCGGGCCATCGCGTCCTGTGTGGGCACGGCGCGCAGCGAACAGCTCAGTTCGTACGTGGCCTCCCCCGCCCTCCTCTTCATCGGCGACGAGGGGGGCGCGACCCTGCCCGGATTCGACCTCTCCCCCGCGAACACCGCCAGGATCGCCGGGGCGGCGGCACTCGTGCTCGCCCTCACCGTGGGCGCCTCGGTGTTCGCCGGAGCCCGGCTGGTGCGCCCGCTGCACGCGTTGACGGGGGCGGCGCAGCGGATGCGGGACGGGGAGGAGCCCGCGTCGGTGCCCGTCACGGGGGACGACGAGGTCGCACGGTTGGCGGCGGCGTTCAACGACATGTCCGCACACCGGGCGCGGCTGGAGGAGCAGCGCAAGGCCATGGTGAGCGACGTCGCCCATGAGCTGCGCACCCCGCTGAGCAACATCCGGGGCTGGTTGGAGGCGGCGCAGGACGGACTCGCCGACCCCGACCCGGCGTTCGTCTCCTCGCTGCTGGAGGAAGCCGTGCTGCTCCAGCACATCATCGACGACCTCCAGGACCTGGCGGAGGCCGACGCCGGGGCGCTGCGTCTGCACCCGGAGGCCGTCGAGGTCCCGGAGTTGCTGGGCCAGGTGGCCGCCGCCCATCAGGCGCGGGCGGAGAAGGCGGGCGTCACGCTCGTCGTCACGGCCGCCGCCCCGGGCCCGGAGCTGTGCGCGGACCCGGTCCGGCTCCGGCAGGCGGTGGGCAACCTGGTGTCCAACGCCGTACGGCACACGCCGGAGGGCGGCCGGGTGACCCTGCGCGCGGACGTCTGCGACGAGGGCGGCGGGACGGTGCTGGTGGAGGTGGCGGACACCGGATCCGGCATCCCCGCCGCGGATCTCCCCCATGTCTTCGACCGGTTCTGGCGCGCGGAGAAGTCCCGCAGCCGCCGCACGGGCGGGAGCGGTCTGGGCCTGGCCATCGTGCGCAAACTGGTCGAGGCCCACGGGGGCACGGTGGGCGCCGTCAGCACCGAGGGCGCGGGCTCGACGTTCGTCCTCCGGCTGCCCGCGACACCCCCTGATGGGATGACCACAGCGATCTGACAGCTTCTTCATATCTCCACGCCAGCCTGGCGGCATGCCCCGCTCCCGGTGCGAACCGGCATCCGGGACCGTCACGGGGCCGAGTATGGAATGGAGCAATCCGTATGACCGCTTTCCCCTCCCGCCGCACGCTGCGTGGTGCCGTGCTCGCCGCCGTCGCGGCCGGTGCGGTGCTCGTGCCGGCCACCGCGGCCTCCGCCGACACCGCACCGAAGCCCGTGGCGTCGGCGCCCGCCCCGGCCGCGCCGTCCTCGGATCGGAGCAAGCCCGCCCCGGCAGACCCGAAGGACTCCGCCCCCGCGGTGATGCCGCGCGGCGGCGTCGCGGCAGGCGAAGCCCCGGCGCCCGCACCCGAGAAGGCCGCGCCGGCGACCGCACCGCGCGGCGGCGTCGCGGCGGGCGAGGCCCCGGCGCCCGCGCCCAAGGAGGCCGGCCCGGCGGGAACCGTTCCGCGCGGCGGCGTCGCGGCGGGCGAGCGGCCCGTCACCAGCGACGGCACCGGCACCACCGTCCTCGCGGGGTCGGCGGTCGGCACCGTGCTGCTCGCGGGCGCGGGCACGATCGTGCTGCGCCGCCGTTCGGCGGCCGGCCGCACCGCCTGACCCGCACCGCTTCCCACCGATGAGCGTGGCGCCGTCCCGTACCGGGGCGGCGCCACGCCCGCGCGTCGGTCCGCGCCGCCCCCCTCCCTCCCCACCCCGTTCCGGAGTCCTCTGTGCCGTCCTGTACGCCCCACCGCTTCCGGTGGGCCGCCCTGTTCACCGCCCTCGCGGCCTGCGCCGCGCTGACCGGCTGCTCGTCCGCCGGGCCCTCCGCGCCCGCTGCCGACGCGTCCGGCGGACCGTCCGCCTCCGCCCCCGCCGCACAGGGCGGCTCCCGCCCGGGGCCCGACACAGCCGCCGGTGCCACCGGCTCGAACGAATCGGCGGACCCCGCCGGGAAGGACGGGGCGACCCGGTCGGCGCCCGTCGAGGTCTCGATCCCCTCCATCGGCGTGCGGAGCACCCTGATGGAGCTGGGGCTCAACGCGGACGGCACGGTCGAGGTGCCGCCGGCGGAGAAAGGCATGACGGTGGGCTGGTACAGCGGCGGGTCCGCGCCCGGCGAACCGGGCCCGGCCGTGCTGATCGGCCACAACGACACCCGCTTCGGACGTGCCGTCTTCCACGACCTCAAGACCATCCGCGAGGGCGCCGAGGTGCTGGTCAGGGACGGGGCGGGGAAGACCCTGCGGTACACGGTCACCGGCAAGGAGGCGGTCAGCAAGAAGGCGTTCCCCACCCGGAGGATCTACGGTCCGACGAAGGACAGCACCCTGCGGCTCATCACCTGCGACGGCGAGTTCGACGCCGAGGGCCACACGGTCGACAACCTCGTCGTGTACGGCTCCTTGGCCTGAAAGGGGCGGCGTCTCCTCAAGGTTGTCGCAGAAGGGGAGCAGAGACCGCGGAGCACTTCACCGTCAGCGTCACGAGCACCCGCGAAAGCGGGCGAACCGACGCTCGTGAGGACTCGGATCATGGCGGGTAATCAGCGTTCGTCCAGTTCCGCAACAACCTTTAGGGGGCGTTTCGAAAGTGGATCAAGCTAGTGTGCCTCGATGGCAGAGACGCAACAACGCGGTGACACAGGCCCCCCTGGCAGCGACTCCGACGAGAAGTCGACCTTGGTCGCGTTCTTGAACTACGTCCGCGAAGCAGTGGCCGGAAAGGCACAAGGCCTTGACGACAGGCAGGGCCGAACACCCGGAGTGCCCTCTGGCACCAGTGTTTTCGGCATGGTCAAGCACCTGACGGCGGCAGAGCTCTACTGGTTCGCCTGGGCCTTCGAGGGTGCCGATGTCGAGCATCCGGACTTCAGTATGGATCTCTCCGAGGGGGACAGCGCGGACAGTCTCCTCGCTGCCTACCGCAGTGCCACCGAACGGTCCAACGAGATCATCGAGCGCTGTGGCGACTTGAGCCGTCCCTGCGCTCGGGCGGCAGGCACAGCGGGCGCCGTGCGATCGATGCGATGGGTGCTGGTGCACATGATCGAAGAAACGGCTCGCCACGCGGGCCACGCGGACATCCTTCGTGAGCAGGCTGACGGTTCCACCGGCAGATGACGCACTGCCGCGCTCGATCTCAGGTGTTCCGCGAAAGGCGGCCGCATGCGGACTGCGGCCGGTCATCGATGGCTGCGATCACGGCAGTTGACTCGTAGCCAACCGCGAGTTTGTCGTACCTCGTCGCCACGGCACGACACCTCTTGAGGCGGCGCAGGAGCTTCGCCCGGCACCACGCCCCGGCCGACCTCGGCGCGACCGGGAGGCGGTACGGCCGGCCCGGTGACCCGGATGGCATCCGGCCGGACAGACTCGTGCCATCCGGCGTCTACCCGTGAGTAACTGCCGCTGCTTGGATGGGGACCGCCCGGTACGCCCCCTCGACCCCAGGAGACCTCGTGCCGAACACCGCGTCCCGCCGCCTGACCGGCGTGGCCCTGTCCGCCGCGCTCGCCACCGCCACCCTCGCCGTGAACGCCCCGCAGGCGGCGGCCGCCGAGACCCCGCCCCTGCGGGTGCTCTCGTACAACGCGTTCCTCTTCAGCAAGAACCTCTACCCCAACTGGGGGCAGGACCACCGAGCGGCCGAGATCCCGAAGGCGTCGTTCTTCCGGGGCAACGACGTCGTGGTGGTCCAGGAGGCCTTCGACAACGGGGCCTCCGACGCGCTGCTGCGCAACTCCGCCGCCCAGTACCCGTACCGGACCCCGGTGGTCGGCCGGAGCAAGAGCGGCTGGGACGCGACGGGCGGCTCGTACGCGGCGACGACGCCGGAGGACGGCGGCGTGGCCATCCTGAGCAAGTGGCCGATCGTGCGCAAGGAGCAGTTCGTCTTCAAGGACGCGTGCGGCGGCGACTGGTTCTCGAACAAGGGCTTCGCCTATACGGTGTTGAACGTCAACGGCGCCCGGGTCCACGTCGTCGGCACCCACGCCCAGTCGACCGACCCCGGCTGCTCGGCGGGCCAGGCGGCGCAGATGCGCAGCCGGCAGTTCAAGCAGATGGACGCGTTCCTCGACGCGAAGAACATCCCGGCCTCCGAACAGGTCGTCGTGGCGGGCGACTTCAACGTGGACGGGCACTCGGCCGAGTACGCGTCGTTCCTCGCCGACGCGGGCCTGTCCGCCCCGGAGTCCCGGACGGGCCACCCGTACTCCTTCGACACCCGCGACAACTCCATAGCCTCCGAGCGCTACCCCGACGACCCGCGCGAGGACCTGGACCACGTCCTGCACCGCACGGGCCACGCCAAGCCGGCCGGCTGGAAGAACGACGTGGTCAAGGAGGAGAGCGCGCCCTGGACGGTGTCCAGCTGGGGCAAGGAGTACACGTACACGAACCTGTCCGACCACTACCCGGTGATCGGCTCCGTCGGCTGACGCCACGCGTGGGACGATCGGGGGCCCGTCCCGCCGGAGCCCGCCCCGGCCCCCCGCCCGTGAAGGACCCGCTCCATGAGCACCGCCTCCCCGCCGTCGTTCCGCATCCACCCCGGAAGCCCCGGCTCCCCCGTGCTGCTGCACGTGCCGCACGGATCCCGGACGATTCCCGAGGACGTACGCGGCGGCATCCTGCTGGACGACGGTGCTCTGGAGCGGGAACTCGACCACATCACCGACTCCCACACCGCCGAGCTGGCGAGCCGGGCGGCCGACGCCTGCGCCGTCCGGCCCTGGCGCTTCGTCAACGGCCTCTCCCGGCTGGTCGTCGACCCCGAGCGCTTCCCGGACGAACGGGAGGAGATGCGCGCCGCGGGCATGGGCGCGGTGTACACGCACACCACCCACCGCGAACGGCTGCGCGCCCCGGACACGGACCCGGAACCGCTGCTGGCGGCGTACTTCCGTCCGTACGCCGAGGCGATGACGGAGGCGGTCGACGCCCGGATCGCCGCCACGGGCCGTGCGGTGATCATCGACGTCCACTCGTACCCCACCGCGCCGCTCCCGTACGAGCTCCACGGGGCCGGCCCCCGGCCGCCCGTCTGCCTGGGCACGGACCCGTTCCACACCCCGGCGGGGCTGCGCTCCCTGGCGGAAGAGGCGTTCGCCGGTTTCGGGGGCACGGGGGTCGACTCCCCCTTCGCCGGCGCCTACGTCCCGCTGAAGCACTACGGCACGGACCGGCGGGTCACAGCCCTGATGATCGAGATCCGCCGCGACACGTACATGACCGAGCCGGGCGGGGCCGCGGGGGCGGGGCTCGACGCGCTGGCGGGGGCGCTGGCGGGGCTGGTGGAGTCGGCGGGTCCGTACTGACCGGCCGGGCCCGGGGAATCGTTTCCGGGTTCCCCGGCCCCGCCGTCCTCGCTCGGGCGGTCAGAAGAAGACCCCGCACCGCAGCAGTACGTTCGCGTACGGCCGGGCCTCCCCCGTGCGGACCACCAGGCGGGCCGTCGCCGTCAGCTCCTTCAGCCCGGCGTGCGGAACCAGCCCCAGCCCGGGGAAACGGCTGTCGAGGAGCGCCGCAGCCTCCGGGTTGGCCCCGCGGATCTCCTCGGCCGCCGTCGCGCCCTCGACGACCAACTCGTCGAGCAGGCCGTCCAGTACCTCCGCGAACGACGGGATGCCGGCGCGGAAGGCCAGGTCGACGACGCGGGGTCCGGGCGGGATCGGCATGCCGACGTCGCAGACCAGGACGCCGTCGCCGTGACCGAGTTCGGCGAGCGCGCCCGACAGGTGGCGGTTGAGGATGCCCGACTTCTTCACAGCGCGTCGACCTCCTCCAGCGTCGGAAACGCGTCCTGCGCCCCCCGTGCCGTGACGGCCGCCGCGCCCACGCGGACCGCGAAGGCGGCCGCCTCCCGGAGCCCGTCGCCCCGGCCCAGCCGCCAGGCCAGGGCCGCCGTGAACGCGTCCCCGGCGCCCGTGGTGTCGACGGCCTCGACCCGCGGCCCGACCAGGTGGTCCAGGGAGTCCGTACGGCTGTCCGCCACCAGCGCGCCCGCCGCCCCCAGGGTGATGACGACCGAGCGCGGGCCCAGCGCGAGCAGGGCCGGAGCCCAGTCCTGCGGGGTCCGCCCCGCACCGTCGCCCAGGATGTACCGCGCCTCGTGCTCGTTGACCACGAGCGGATCGCAGGCGGCGAGGACGTCGGCGGGGAGCGGGGCGGGCGGCGACGGGTTGAGGACGAGCCGGGTCTCCGGCCCCCGGCCGCGTACCGTCTCGGCCACCGTCGCCAACGGGATCTCCAGCTGTACGGAGATCACCCGGGCGGCGGCCAGCAGCGGGGCCGCCGCCCGGACGTCCTCGGGGGTGAGGCGGCCGTTGGCCCCCGGCGAGACGACGATGCTGTTGTCGCCCGACGGGTCGACGGTGATCAGCGCGACCCCCGTGGGGGCCCCGCCGACCAGGACGCCGTCCGTGTCCACGCCCGCCGCGCGCTGGCTCTCCAGCAGGAGGCGGCCGTGGTCGTCGTCGCCGACCCGGGCGAGCAGGGCCGTCCTGGCGCCGAGGCGGGCGGCGGCCAGCGACTGGTTGGCGCCCTTGCCGCCGGGGTGGACGGCCAGGTCGGAGCCGAGGACCGTCTCGCCGGGGGCGGGGCGGCGCTCGACGCCGATCACCAGGTCGGCGTTGGCCGATCCGACGACCAGCAGGTCGTACCGGGCGTCGGGGGCGTGGTCGTGCATGGGCGTGTTCCCTGCTTTCGTCGGGCCGGGAGCGGCGGGGCGGTAGGGGGTGCGGCGTGCGTGGCCGGGATCAGGAGAAGTCGGCGACGTTCTCCCGGGTGACCACCTTGACCGGCACCTTCACCGTGCTCGCGACCTTCTCGTCCTTCGCGGCCTTCACGGCGTTCCGGACCGCGATCTTCCCCAGTTCGGCGGGCTGTTGGGCGACCGACGCGTAGAGCGTGCCGGCCTCGACCGCCTTCAGGCCGTCCGGGGTCCCGTCGAAACCGACGACGGAGACGGACTTCCCGGCCTTGCTGCCGAGCGCCTTGGCCGCGCCGAGGGCCATCTCGTCGTTCTCGGCGAAGACGCCGGTGACGCCGGGGTGGGACTGGATGAGGTTCGTCATGACGTCCAGGCCCTTGGTGCGGTCGAAGTCCGCGGGCTGCTTGGCGACCACCTTGATGCCCGGGTACGCCTTGAGGCCTTCCGCGAACCCGGCGCCGCGCTCACGGCTGGCGGAGGTGCCCGCCGTGCCCTGGAGGATGACGATGCTGCCCTTGCCGCCGAGCTTGTCGGCCAGCGCGTCGGCGGCGAGCCTGCCGCCCGCCACGTTGTCGGAGGCGACGAGGGTGGCGGTGTCCGCCTTGTTGACGCCCCGGTCGGCGGCGATCACGGGGATGTCCGCCTTGTTGGCGCTGCGGACGCCCGGCCCGACGGCGTCCGAGTCCACCGGGTTGACGATGATGGAGGAGACGCCGGAGCTGGTGAAGTTCTGGAGCTGGTTGGCCTGTTGGGAGGCGTCGTTCTGGGCGTCGGTGACGGTGAGGTCGACGCCCTCCTTCTCCGCCTCCGCCTGCGCGCCCTCCTTCATCTGCACGAAGAAGGGGTTGTTCAGAGTGGACAGCGACATGCCGACCTTCGTCGTGCCGCCGGAGGAGCCGGAGTTGAAGTAGGAGACCGCGCCGACGACGATCACCGCGCAGAGCGCCGCCCCGCCGAGCTTGAGCGCGTTCTTCCGGCCGGAGCCGGGTGCGCCGGGGGCGGCGCCCGCCGAGGAGGCCGCGCCCGAACCGGCCTTGCGGCGCAGGGTGTCGAGCAGGACGGCGAGCGCGATGACGACGCCGATGACGACCTGCTGCCAGAACGCCGAGACGGACAGGAGGTTGAGGCCGTTGCGGAGGACGGCGAGGATGAGCGCGCCGATCAGGGTGCCGGACGCCTTGCCGACGCCGCCGGCCAGACTCGCCCCGCCGATGACCACGGCGGCGATGGCGTCGAGTTCGTACCCCTGCGCGGCCTGCGGCTGGGCGGAGACGAGGCGCGAGGCCAGGACGATGCCCGCGACGGCGGCGAAGAGGCCGGACAGGGCGTAGATGACGATCTTCTGGCGCTTGACGCGGAGCCCGGAAAGCCTGGCCGCTTCCTCGTTGCCGCCGATCGCGTACATCGAGCGGCCGATGAAGGTGCGGCCGAGGATCAGCGCGGTGATCAGCCCCATGGCGATCATCACGAGGACCGGCACGGGAAGCCGGCCGCCGAGGGTGTCGCCCAGCCATGAGACGGAGTCGGGGAAGGCGATCGGGCTGCCCTGCGAGATGACGAGCGAGAGGCCACGGGCGATCGAGAGCATCGCCAACGTCGCTATGAACGGCGGGAGTTTGCCGTACGAGACGAGGGCGCCGTTCACGAAGCCGCAGGCGATGCCGGTGAGGACCGCGAGGACGACCGCGAGGACGACGGGCACCCCGGCGGAGGTCGCGGACCAGGCGAGGACGGTCGCGGACAGGGCGGCGACCGAGCCCACGGACAGGTCGATGCCCGCCGAGACGATGACGAAGGTGACGCCGAACGCGAGGATGGCGGTGACGGCCGCCTGGACACCGACGTTCAGCAGGTTCTGGGTGGTCAGGAAGTCGCCCGAGAGCAGCGACATCGCCACCACCAGGACGGCCAGGGCGCTCAGCGCCCCGTTGTCGAGCAGGATGCGGCGTATCACGGAGGATCCGCCCGTACCCGCGTCACTCTTGGCTGTCTCAGTGGCCACGGGGGCCCTCCTCTTTCTTCTTCGGTGCGGGGTGTCCGGTGGGGGCGGGGCCCTCGCCGGGCGTCGGGGCGGCGAGGGCGAGGGCCATCACCGCGTCCTGGGTCGCTTGGCCGGCGGTCAGCTCCCCGGCGACGCGGCCCTGGGCCATGACGAGCACCCGGTCGCTCATGCCGAGCACTTCGGGCAGATCGCTGGAGATCATCAGGACGGCGTGCCCGGAGGCGGTCAGTTCGTTGATGAGCTGGTAGATCTCGACCTTGGCGCCGACGTCGATGCCCCGGGTGGGCTCGTCGAGGATGAGGACCCGGGTGTCGGCCAGCAGCCACTTGCCGATGACGACCTTCTGCTGGTTGCCGCCGGACAGGGTCCGCACGTGCTGGTCGAGGCCGGACATGCGGACCCCGAGCTGCTCGGCGATGCGGGCGGCGGCGGTGCGCTGTGCCGTGAGGTCGACGAACCCGGACCGGGAGGCCGAGCGCAGCGTGACCAGGCCCAGGTTCTCCTGCACGGAGGCGTCGAGCACCAGGCCCTGGCCCTTGCGGTCCTCCGGTACGAGCCCGAGCCCGGCGCCCATCGCCGCGGGGACGTCGTGCCGGGCCAGGCGCTCGCCGCGTACGTCGACGGTGCCCGCGTCGTACGGGTCGGCGCCGAACACCGCGCGGGCCACCTCCGTACGCCCGGCGCCGACGAGTCCGGCGAGGCCGACGACCTCCCCGGCGTGGACGTCGAAGCTGACGTCGTGGAAGACGCCGTCACGGGTGAGCCCGCGCACCGACAGCAACGCCTCGCCTCTGTCGGGGCGTTCGCGCGGGTACTGCTGCTCGATGCTGCGGCCGACCATGAGCCGGACGAGTTCGTCCTCGGGCGTCGAGGCGGGGACCTGGTCGATGCTGCGGCCGTCGCGCAGGACGGTGACGCGGTCGCCGAGGGCGGCGATCTCCTCCAGGTGGTGGGTGATGAAGACGATCCCGACGCCGTCCTCGCGGAGTTGGCGGACGATCGCGAAGAGCTTGTCGACCTCCTCGGAGGTGAGCACGGCGGTCGGCTCGTCCATGATCAGGACCCGGGCGTCCAGGCTGAGCGCTTTGGCGATCTCCACCATCTGGAGCCGCGCGATGCCCAGTTCACGGACCTTGGTCTCGGGGCGCACGTCGAGGCCGACGCGGCGCAGCAGCTCCGTCGCGTCCTGGCGCATCCGGCGGTGGTCGACGAGACCGAAACGGCGCGGCTGGCGGCCCAGGAAGATGTTCTCGGCGACGGTGAGGTCGGGTACGAGGTTGAACTCCTGGTAGATGGTGGCGATTTTGAGCCGTTCGGCGTCCTGCGCGCTCTCGATGCGCACCTCGCGTCCCTCGGCCAGGATGCGGCCGCGGTCGGGGCGGTAGGCGCCGGAGAGCATCTTGATGAGCGTGCTCTTGCCCGCGCCGTTCTCGCCGAGCAGGACGTGCACTTCGCCTCTGCGGAGCTCGAAGTCGACGTTGTCGAGCGCCACGACGCCGGGAAAGGTCTTGCGCAGACCCTCGATGCGCAGCAACTCGTCGGGGGCTGTCTCCCGTTGCTTCTGCGGGGCGGTCAACGGTCGCTCCTCTCGTTCGGTGCGGCCTCGCCGCACGAGCGGCGTACGACGAGGCGGGCGGGCAGGGTGACGGACTGCGGGGCCCGTCCTTCGATCCGGTCGGCGAGGGCGCGCACGGCGGCCCGCGCCAGGTCGGCGGTGGGCTGCGCGATCGCGGTGATCGGCGGGTCGGTGTGGACGAACCACGGGATGTCGTCGAAGGCGGCGAGCCCGATGTCGTCCGGCACCCGCAGCCCGCGCGCCCGGATCGCGTCCAGCGCGCCGAGGGCCATCAGGTTGTCGGCGGCGAAGACGACCTGGGGCGGTTCGGCCAGGTCCAGGAAGCGATCGGTGGCCCGGCGCCCGCTGGCGGCCTGGAAGTCGCCCTGGCCGATGTAGGAGTCGGGCAGGGCGATCCCGAGCTCTCGCAGCGCGTCCCGGAACGCCGCGACGCGCTCGTCGCCGGTGGTGGTGGCGGCGGGCCCGGCGATGATGGCGAGCCGGCGGTGGCCGAGGCCGTGCAGATGCGCGACGAGGTCCCCGACCGCTCCCCGGCCGTCCGCGCGGACGACGGGGACGTCGATGCCGGGAATCCATCGGTCGACGAAGACCATCGGGGTGCCGCTCAGGGCGACGTCCCGCATCAGCGGGCTCCCGCCGTCCGCGGGCGAGACGAGGAGGCCGTCGATCCTGCGGTCGATGAGCGTGCGGATGTGGTGGTCCTGGAGGTCGGGCCGCTCGTCGGCGTTGCCGATGATGACGCTGTAGCCGAGCGCGCGGGCCTCCTCCTCGACGAAGCGGGCCAGCTCGGTGAAGTACGGGTTGAGCACATCGCTGATGACCAGGCCGAGCGTGCGGGTCTGGGCGGTGCGCAGCGAGCGGGCCACGGCGTTGGGCCGGTAGCCGAGGGCTTCGACGGCGGCGAGGACACGGGTACGCGCCTCCTGGCTGACGGACGGATGGCCGTTCAGCACGCGCGACACCGTGGCGACGGACACGCCCGCCTCGGCCGCGACATCCTTGATGCCCGCCATGTCCGGACCACCTCCTTGTGGTTTCCGTACACCTCGAAACCCGGGGGCGACCGGTCGCGGACCGGTGGCACGACGCCATGGAATCGATTACACGGACGATTGGAATCGATTCCATGGCCAAAAACAAGACCCCCTCTCGTGGCCGAGACCAGATCGTGACGGGAGGGGCGGGAGAGGCAGGAGGGGCAGGAGGGGCAGGAGGGCGGAAGGGGACGGCGGGAAGAAGGGCGGGGCCAGGGGGACGAGAAGCGCGACGCGGGAGGACGGTGGGCGGGACGGGGGCTTCGGTCCGCCCGGCCCGAGGCGGCGGCCTCAGCCCGCCCGGCCGCCCCGCCGGGTCATCCCGTCCCGGGGACGCCCGGGTTCGGCAGGCCGGCCACCTTCCTCTTGCGGTCGGCCGGGACGAGTCCGGGGAGCAGGATCTCCCGCCTCTCCTCTACCCGCCGGTCCAGGTCGTCGCCGCCGGACAGGACCGAGGAGACCGTCTGGACCCCGGCCGGACTGGTGATCACCGGATACGCCACCGCCCGAGGACGGAAAACCCAGCACGTCACGCACCGGGGGCGCACCCCGACGGCGGCCCTCGGCACGTCGACTGCCCTCGACATGGCCAGCCCACCGGTGGGGTGAGTACGGGCTCGCACTGGGTTGAGTCATCGGCCTCACGCCCGGCGGCGGGGGACCGGCGAGGATCGGAGGATGGACTCCCGCACCTACGGCGCCCTCTACGGACCGGCCCGAATCGCTCCTCCGCCCCGACGCACCGGCGTGGTACTCCTCTCCGCCGGACTGTGGCTGCTCACCTCGCTGTCCGCCTCCTGGCTGGCCTTCCTGGTCGGGATGACCACGCTGTGGGCCGCGGCGGAGGGAGCGTCGATCGGCGGCTTTCCGCTGTGCTGCTCCGCGGTCCTGTGCGGTGGTGCGGGCGCGCTCGTCGCGGTCTGCCGGGCGCCGGCGGTGCGGCGCATGCCGGGCGAGACGCGCAGCCTCCTCCTGGGGGCCCTGGCCTGCCCGGTCCCTCTGGTCCTCGCGATCGCCGCGTTCTCCGCCATGTGACCCGCCATGTGACCCGCCCTGCGGGCCGCCGGGGCGCGCCTTGGCCCCGAAACGCGAAAAACCCCACGTGATGTGGGGTTTTCAGCTGGTGTCCGAGGGGGGACTTGAACCCCCACGCCCGATAAAGGGCACTAGCACCTCAAGCTAGCGCGTCTGCCATTCCGCCACCCGGACCGGGTGTGTCGTTCGCGGTGTGTTCCCCGCGGCGACATGGAAAACAATACCAGGGGTTCGGCGTGCCCTTCACCCGCATATCCGGTGGTCAGTGCGGTGGGGCGGGCCGGTGGGGCTCTCGGCTTCCCGGTCGCGGGCCGGGCGCAGCGGGCGCTCCTCACCGGCCCGGCTCCGTGGGCCGGGCCGGTGAGGGGGGTGGCGTGGCGGGTCAGTCGCCGCAGCGGCCCGAGCGCAGGGAGTGGAGGTGCTCGCTGGACTTGCGGGCGAAGGCGAGCGAGTCGGCCGGGTTGTCGTGCTCGGTCTGCCAGTGGTGGTAACTGCGGCCCCGGTGGGTGCGGCCGGTGACCTCGGACAGGAACGTCCTGTAGTCGATGTCCCCGTCGCCGACGTCCGCCATGCGGTAGCCGTCGCGCGTCGTGTCGTCCCGTACGCCGTCCTTGACGTGGAACAGCGGGTAGCGGTCGGGGTGCTTCATGACGTACTTCAGCGGGTCGAGCGGGGCCGGGGTGCCGTCCACGCGCTTGCTGAAGCGGAACTGGGCGCAGTACGCCCAGTAGACGTCCATCTCCAGGTAGACGAGGTCCGGGTCGGTCTCGGCCAGCAGCACGTCGTAGAGGCGCACGTTCGGCCGGTCGGTCGCGAAGGAGAACTCCTCGGCGTGGTTGTGCTGGTAGAACTTCATGCCGCGCCGGCGGGCGGCGGCGCCGTACGTGTTGAAGTCCTCGGCCGCCCGCTTCCAGCCGTCGACCGTCGTGCCGTAGCGGAACGGGCCGGAGGCCGTGCCGATGTGCTTGAGGCCGAGGGCCTGGGCGTCGTCCAGGACCTTCTCCAGGTTCTGGGCGAAGGTGTAGGCGCCGGGGTCGCCGTCGTTGTAGTAGCCGACGTGGCTGCCGATCGGGTCGAGGCCGTGGTCCTCGGCCAGCCGCTTGAGCTGGGCCAGGGTGATGGGGCCCGCCGAGCCCTGGGTGTAGCCGGCGAACTCGATCTCGTCGTAGCCGTACCTCTCCAGTTCGGAGAAGACGGGGCCGAAACCGAGGGTGGAGACCTGGTCGCGGAGGCTGTAGAGCTGGATGCCGAGGCGGCCGGGGGGCAGGACGGGCTTGCCCTTGCCGTGCCCGTGGCCGTGGCCCGCGCCGTGTCCTCTGCCGTGGTCGGGGCCGGCGGCCCGGGCGCTCGCGGTGCCGGCGATGGTGGCGGCGGCGGCCCCGGCGGCGACGCCGAGGACGGTGCGGCGGCTCAGTCTGCGGGCGAGTTCGGTGTCCTTGGAGGTGCGGCTCATGTTCGCGTGACTCCCTCGGGTGGCGTGGGTGACAGGGGGTGAGCGGTGCGGTGCCGGGCGTTGTCAGTGCAGTCCGGCAAGCTGGAGGAGCAGGGGCTTCACTTCGGTGGCCCTGACCCGGTCGGTGAACGCGTGGGGGGTGGAGCAGAGGATGAGCGGACCGTCGTCGTCGCTCTCGGGGAGGCGGCCGTGGCTGCCGCGGACGGGCGAGGGGTCCAGGGGGACGACCGCCATGCGGTAGCGCAGGCCGAGCTTCTTGCGGGCGACCGCCGAGACGGCCTTGACCCGGACGTAGGGGTCCTGGGGGTCCATGAACAGCTCGACGGGGTCGTAGCCGGGTTTGCGGTGGATCTCGACGAGCTGGGCGAAGTCGGGGGCGCGGGCGTCGTCGAGCCAGTAGTAGTACGTGAACCAGGCGTCCTTCTCGGCGATGGCGACCAGTTCGCCGGAGCGGGGGTGGTCCAGGTGGTGCGCCTTCTTGCCCTCGTCGTCGAGGAGCTGCTCGATGCCGGGCAGATCCGCGAGGGCGGCCCGGGTCGCCGCCAGGTCCTCGGGGCGGTGTACGTAGACGTGGGCGAGCTGGTGATCGGCGACGGCGAAGGCGCGGGAGGCCATCGGGTCCAGGTACTCCATGCCGTCCTGGGTGTGGACCTCCAGCAGGCCCGCGCGGCGCAGGGCGCGGTTGATGTCGACGGGCCGGTCGACGCGGGTGATGCCGTACTCGGAGAGCGCGACGACGGTGCGCCCCTCGGCGCGGGCGTCGGCCAGCAGCGGGGCCATCGCCCGGTCGAGGTCGGCGGCGGCCCGGTGGGAGCGGGGGTCGTCGGGGCCGTAGCGCTGGAGGTCGTAGTCGAGGTGCGGCAGGTAGCAGAGGGCGAGGTCGGGGGTACGGGTGGCGATGACGTGCCGGGTGGCGTCGATGATCCACTGCGAGGAGACCAGGTCGGCGCCGGGGCCCCAGAAGTGGAAGAGGGGGAAGGTGCCGAGCTTGTCGGTCAGTTCGTCGTGCAGGGCGGGGGGCCGGGTGTAGCAGTCGGGTTCCTTGCGGCCGTCGGCGTAGTAGACGGGGCGCGGGGTGACCGTCCAGTCGGTGTCGGCGCCCATCGCGTACCACCAGCAGATGTTGGCGACGGTGTAGCCGGGGTGGGCGCGGCGGGCGGCGTCCCAGAGTCTGTCGCCCTCGACGAGTCCGTTGTGCTGGCGCCAGAGCAGGACGTCGCCGAGTTCGCGGAAGTACCAGCCGTTGGCGACGATGCCGTGTTCGGCGGGCATGGCGCCGGTGAGGAAGGTGGACTGGGCGGCGCAGGTGACGGCGGGCAGCACGGTGGAGAGCGGCGCCTTCGCGCCCTGCTCCCCCAGGGCCCGGAGGTTCGGCATGTGGGCCAGGAGCCGGGGGGTGAGGCCGACGACGTCGAGGACGAGGAGGGGGGTGGGGCCGCCGGTCCCCTGGGCGGTTTCCGTGCCGGGGTCGGGAGCGCTCATGGCAGTTCCTTGAGGCCGAGGTCGACCAGGAGGTCGCGGACGAGGGTGAGTTCGGCGGCGATGCCGTCGGCGAGCTGGGCGCGGGTGCGGGGCCGCAGTTCGGCGGGCAGGGCCTGCCAGGTGTACGTCTCCACCTCCAGGTGGCGGGTCAGGGGCGCGGGCCCGCCGACGAGCCGGGCGAGCGCGTCGCGGAGCACGGGGAGCGTCGAGGACAGCGGGGGCGCGGGGGGCGCGTGCAGCGGTACGTGGAAGTGGGCGCGCCAGGGGGTGGAGTCGGGGAGCGCCCCGCCGGCGACGGCTTCGTCCAGGTCGTCGGTGCCGCGCAGTCCGGCGGCGGTGCTCGTGCGGGTCTGGTGCAGGAAGCGGGGCTCGACGAAGGCGGCGAGCGCGGCGCGGACCTCGGGCAGATGGGGGTGGTCGGCGTGGAGGGCGGCGGAGAGCTGGGACTTGACGATGCGGATGCCGGCGGCGGTCAGGGCGTCGAGTGCGGCGCCGGGATCCTCGAAGGAGGTGGCGAGGTGGCAGGTGTCGACGCAGATGCCGATGCGGTCGTGGCCGACGTCGGTGAGCGGGGCGATGGCGTCCGCGGTGGTCTCCACCGTGCAGCCGGGTTCCGGCTCGAGGCCGACGCGGATGGATTTGCCGGTCAGTTCGGCGAGGGCGTCGAGGCGTCGGGCGAGCGTGGTGAGGGCGGCGCGCGCGGTCCGGGCGGCCTCGGGGTCGCCGTCGTAGGGGGTGCGCCAGGCGAGCGGCAGGGTGGAGACGGAGCCCTCGGTGGCGTCGTCGGGGAGCAGGGCGGCCAGGAGGCGGGCGAGGTCGGTGGTGTGGGCGAGGCGGTCGGGTTCGGTCCAGTCGGGCCGGTAGACCCGGTACTTGACCTCGTCGGCGCCGAATCCTTCGTACGGGAAGCCGTTGAGGGTGACCACTTCGAGGCCGCGACCGTCGAGTTCGGCGCGCAGGGCGCGGAGTTCGGCGGGGTCGTTGATCAGGGCGCGGGCGGCGTCGCGGGCGAGCCAGAGGCCGATGCCGAGCCGGTCCCGGCCGAGTCGGCGGCGGACGGGTTCGCAGTGGTCGCGGAGCTGGGCGCGGACCCCTTCGAGGGTTTCGGCGGGGTGGACGTTGGTGCAGTAGGCGAGGTGGACGGTGGAGCCGTCGGGATGGCGGAAGCGCATGGCCTCACTCCCCGCCGCGCAGGATGGAGTTGCCCTCGTGGAGCGCGTCGGGGGCGGGGACGTCCAGGTGGAGTCGGCCGCTCCGGCCGTAGAAGGCGACCGGGTTGCGCCACAGGACCTGGTCGACGTCGTCCTCGGTGAAGCCTGCCTTCAGCATGGCGTCGGCGACCTTGCGGGTCGTGAGGGGGTCGCTCTTCCCCCAGTCGGCGGCCGAGTTGACGAGGATCTTCTCGGCGCCGTGGTTCTTGAGGACGGCGACCATCCGGTCCTCGTCCATCTTGGTGTCCGGGTAGATGGAGAACCCGGCCCAGCAGCCGCTGTCGAGGGCGGCCCGCACGGTGGTCTCGTTGAGGTGGTCGAGCAGCACGGCCTCGGGGGCGAGGTTCGATTCGCGGACGACGTCGATGGTGCGGTGGAGGCCGGCGAGCTTGTCGCGGTGCGGGGTGTGCACGAGGGCGGGCAGCCCGTGGTCGGCGGCGAGTTGGAGCTGAGTGGCGAGGGCGTGGTCCTCGGCGGGGGTCATGGAGTCGTAGCCGATCTCCCCGACGGCGACGACGGAGTCCTTCACGAGGTAGCGGGGCAGCGCGTCCAGGACGGGGGTGCAGCGGGGGTCGTTCGCCTCCTTCGGGTTGAGGGCGAGCGTGCAGTGGTGGGCGATGCCGTACTGGGAGGCGCGGAAGGGCTCCCAGCCGAGGAGTGCGTCGAAGTAGTCGAAGAAGCTGGCGGGCGAGGTACGGGGCTGGCCCAGCCAGAAGGAGGGTTCGACGAGCGCGCGGACGCCCGCCTCGTACATCGCCCGGTAGTCGTCGGTGGTGCGGGAGGTCATGTGGATGTGGGGGTCGAAGATGCGCATCAGGACTCCTCCGTGGGGGCGGGGGCCGCGGTCGGCGGCCCCGGGTGGCCGTCCGCGTCGGGCGGGGCGGTGAGGGCGAGGACCGTACGCAGGTCTTCGGGAACGGGGCGGCCGGCGGCGGTGCGTTCGGCTGCGAAGTCGTGCAGCATGCGGGCGAGTTCGGCGTCGCCCCGGGCCCGCTCGTCGAGCCGGGCGACGGAGGCGACCGGCACCTGGGTGAACAGGCACTTCAGTACGGCGTGCCGCCACGCGTGCGGGCCGAGGTGAGCGGCGGCGTAGGGGCCGACCGCCGCGGCGACCAGCCGGGTGTCGTTGGTGCGCAGGGCGTCCTCGACGAGGGCGAGGGCGGTGTCGCCCAGGTCGAGGAGGTGCAGGGTGAGCAGGACGGCCCGGCGTTCGGCGGCGGTGCCCTGTTCGTAGAGCCGGACGAGGGAGGCGAGCGGGGCACGGGCCTCGACGAGCAGGAGGGAGCGCACGGAGTCGGCGTGCTCCGGGCCGCAGTGCCGTCCGGCGGCGGCGTAGCGCAGCTCCCACGGCGGGGACGCGTACGGGCCGGGGGCGTCGGTGCGGGCCGCTTCGTGGGCGGCCTCCGCGAGGGCTTCGTCGAGCCAGGCGCGGGCGGCCCCGCCGAGTTCGGCGTCGAGTTCCTTGCGGGACGTCAGCACGGGGCGGCCCCCTTCGTCGTGGTGGCACGGTCCGGCGCGGCGCGCGTCGTGGCCTCCCGGGACAGCGCGGCGCGGAGGAAGTCGATGGAGGTGCGGGCCAGTTCGGGGCCGGTGTGGGAGTGGCGGGGCAGCTCGACGACGGTGAGGCCCCGGTACTCCGAGGCGGCGAGGGCAGCGAGCACGGGCGGGAAATCGATCTCCCCGTCGCCGAACGGGAGGTGCTCGTGGACGCCGCGCCGCATGTCCTCGATCTGGACGTGCCGGAGCCAGGGGGCGGAGTCCCGGACGCAGTCCGCCGGGGACGCGTCCTCCAGGCACTGGCAGTGGCCGATGTCGAGGGTGAGGCCGAGCGGGCCCGGGTCGCCGAGCAGACCGCGCAGGTGGTGGAAGTCGGCGAGGGTGGCGAGGAGGTGGCCGGGCTCGGGTTCGACGGCGAGGGGAATGCCGGAGCGGTCGGAGGCTTCGAGGACGGGGGTGATCGCCTCGGTGAGCCGTTTCCACGCGGTGTCCGTCGGGGTGCCGGGCGGGGTGATGCCGCTGAAGCAGTGGACGGCGTGCGCGCCGAGTTCGCCGGCCACGTCAACGGCGCGGACCAGCAGGGCGGTGCGGGCGGCGCGGGCGTCGGGGTCCGGGTCGAGGAGGGAGGGGCCGTGCTTGCGGCGCGGGTCGAGGACGTAGCGGGCCCCGGTCTCCACCGTGACCCGCAGGCCCAGGGAGGTGAGCCGGCGGCGGACCTGGCGGGTGCGCTCGGCGAGGTCCGGGGCCAGGGGGTCCAGGTGCATGTGGTCGAGGGTCAGGCCGACGCCTTCGTACCCGAGGTCGGCCAGCAGGCCGAGGGCGTCGTCGAGGCGGAGGTCGGTGAGTCCGTTGGTTCCGTAGCCGAGGTGGAGGGTCATGTGGGGCTCACCTTCCGGGCGAGGCTGCGGGCGAGGGGGACGAGCCCCATGAGGGCGAGACCGGTGGAGGGCGACCCGGCGCGGGCGGCGAGCGCGGCCTGGAGCGGGATCATGGCCCGGATGCCTCCTCCGACGGCGCGCCGGGTCAGCGGCGGTGACGGGTTCAGCGCGGCGTGCAGGAGGGGCGGCCCGGCGGTACGGAGGTAGGCGGCGGTGAACCCGATGGCCAGGAGGCGGTCGGGGCGGGCCGCCGCCCGGCCGAGCAGGTCGCGGAGGCGGTCGGGACCGGCGGCGTGGCCGAGCAGGTCGCGGAGGCGGGCGGAACGTGCCGAGCCCGTGCCCGGGTCGGCCGGCCGGGGGCCGCCCGGACGCGGGGCGGGACGGGCGTGAGCGGGGTGTGCCCCTGCGGGAGGAAGACCCGCCCCCGTGGGGTCGGCGTCGGGAACGGCGCACACCGTGCCCGCGGTTGCCCGCGTCGTGCCGGTGGCGGGACCCGTCGGGCGGGGGCTGCCGGACGCCGGGTCCCGCCACCGCCACTCCCCCAGTACCGCCGCCGCGAGCACCGTCGTCGTAGCGAGCACCGCCAGCGGCGTGCCGGTGGAGCCGCCCCGCGCCTCGTGGCGGGAGACGGCGGTGACGCCGTACGTGTGCGCCCCGAGCACCAGCGCGGCGGGCAGGGCGGGGAGGGCCGCCGCCCACGCGTCCCGCAGGGGGGCGGCCTTCGAGGTCGCCCGCCCGCGTCCGGCAACGTTGTCGAGCGGGCTGCCTCCCCGCGTCGTTCCGGCCGGTGCGGCCCCCTCGGCGACCGTCGCCGTCGCGCCCAGCAACAGGTCCAGCGAGCGGGCCGCCGCCATCGCCGCTGGACCCGCCTTCGTGTGCTTCAGGCGGAGGTCGTAGGCCCAGACCGTGGTGGCCAGGCCCGCGGCGACAGTCAGCGCGGGGCGTCCGGCACGCGCCGCCAGGGCGAGGCCGGCGGCGGTCAGCGCTCCGGCCGCGCCCAGGGCCGCCGCCGGGCTGACGCGGCCCGAGGGGATCGGCCGGTGCGGGCGGTCCACGGCGTCCTCGTCGCGGTCGGCCCAGTCGTTGAGCGCCATCCCGGCCTCGTACAGGCACAGCGACGCGCCGATCGCCAGTGCGGTGGACCGGCCGGGCCGACGGCCCGCCGCCGCCGCACCCGCCAGGGCGTCCCCGGGTACGGAGAACAGGGCGGAGACGCGCAGCAGTTCGGCCCACGCCCGCAGGCGCTCCCGGGTCGTGGCCCGGTCGGGGGCCGGGTCGCCCCCGGCGCCCGCACCCAGTCTTTTCGAGCCGGGGCCCGCGCCCCGATCGGAACCCCCGCCCCGGACCGTACCGGCCTCCGCGCCCCGTTCTCCGTTCCGTCCCGCGGGGGCCGGTGCGGGCCTGTCCGGTGCGGGCGCAGTCCCACTCGCACCGGACAGGCGGTCTTCGGCCACGGCGGGTTTCCCCACGCCGTGCGCGTAGCCGTTGCGCCGCCCGTCCGGGACGGCCGGCAGGACCAGGGCGAGTGCGGCGGGCAGGAGCCTCGGTCGCCGCCTCACGCCCGGCCCCGCAGCCGCTCGGCGAAGGCGAGCAACGCGGCGTACTGCTCGGCGAGCGCCGCCGGGGCGCCGCCGTCCGGGTCCTTGAAGTAGAAGCCCAGCTCCGGCAGGGGGCCGCTGATCCCGGCCTCGTGGGCGCGGGCGAGCAGCCGCGCCAGGTCCAGCACCAGCGGGGCCGCGAGGGCCGAGTCGCAGCCCTGCCAGATGGTCTGGAGGATCATACGGGAGCCGAGGAAGCCGTCGAAGGCGATGTGGTCCCAGGCGGTCTTCCAGTCCCCCATGGCGGGCACGTCGTCGATGTGCACCTCGCCCTCGGGGGCGGTGCCGAAGGTGTCGGCCAGAACGCGTTCCTTGCCGGCGTTCTTGGCGGCGGCCGCCGCCGGATCGGCCAGCGCCGCTCCGTCGCCGCCGCCCAGCAGGTTCGTCCCGGACCACGCCCGTACGGCGAGGGCGCGCTGGAGGAACATCGGGGCGAGTACGGAGCGGAGCAGCGTCTGGCCGGTCTTGCCGTCGCGTCCGGCGCGGGGAAGGCCGCAGTCGGCGACGGTGTCGGTGAGCGCGGAGGTGCGCAGTCCGGTGGACGGGGTGAAGTTGGCGTAGGAGCAGCCGGCGCGCAGGGCGGCGGCGGCGTAGAGGGAGCTGGCCGGCAGCCGGGGGTCGTCGGGTCCGGGTGCGGGTTCGGTGGAGGCGACGTTGACGACGACGGTGCGGGCCAGGCCGTGGCGGCGGGTGAAGTCGGTGATGTCGGCGGCGAACGCGGCGATCAGTTCCCGGTCGGTGCGGGTGTCGCCGGGGAGCGGCCCGCCGGGGCGGATCTCGGCGTCGGCGGCGTCGAGTTCGGCGCGTACGGCGGAGGGGAGGCCGTGCGGGAGTACGCCGCCGTCGGCGAGGGCCTCGGCCCGCTTGGACAGCGGGCAGTCGAGGGTGTCGTGGCCGCCGAAGACCAGGTCGGTCAGGGCGGGCAGGCCGCTGTCGGCGAAGGGGGGCGTCTCGGTGACCATGCCGGTCGGCGGGTGCAGGCCCGCGGCGATGGCGGCGCATCCCGCGGTGGCGGTGGTCGCCACGGAGCCGCGTGCTCCGATGAACCAGACCCCGGTGCGGCCCGGGGCTCCCGCGGGGCCGGGAGCCCCGGGGGTGGGCGGGGCGCCGGTTCGGCCTGGGGTGCCGGTTCGGCCTTCGCGGTCGGCGTGAGCGGTCACGGGCTGCCTCCCTGGGGCGGGGCGGG
>NZ_LIVT01000006.1:0-113701 GCF_001905905.1 Streptomyces sp. CB02366 | reverse complement strand
GGGGGGGGGGGGGGGGGGGGGGGGGGGGGGGGGGGGGGGGAAGGCGCGTGCTTCCCCGCCCGCCGTCGGCAGGGGCGGCCGCCCTACTGCGGGGGCAGCTCCTTGAGCCGGATGTCGCGGAAGGACACCTGGTCGTCGGCTCCGTGGTTCTGGAGTCCGATATAGCCGTCCTTCAGGCTGCGGGCCGGGTCGGTGTTGGTGAAGTCGTTGATCTTCGCTCCGTTGAGGAAGACCTGCAGACGTTCGCCCTGGACCTTGATCTCGTAGCTGTTCCACTGGCCCGGGGGCCGCAGGACACGGTCACGGGCCTTGATGTCGGCGGATTTGAAGGTGTAGACGGCGCCGGTGGTGCGGTCGGCGGCGTCGGTGGCGTCGATCTGGACCTCGTACCCGTTGTCGACCGCCGACCAGGGGTCGTCGGACTCCGGGAAGCCCACGAAGACACCGGAGTTGTCGTCGCCGGCCATCTTCCAGTCGAGCTTGAGCGAGTAGGACTTCAATTCCTTGGCCTGGTAGGTGAGCAGGCCCATGCCGCCCTCGGAGTGCAGGGCGCCGTCCTTGACGGTGAACTTCCCCGGGCCCGCCTGCTTCCAGCCCTCCAGCGTCTTGCCGTTGAAGATCGCCCGGTGGCCGGTGTCCGGCTTGCAGTCGGCCTTGACCTGGCCGGTGGCGTAGCGCAGGCCGCCCAGGACGTGGCTGCGGAAGGCCGGTTCGGCGTAGGACTCCTTGGTGTGGCCGAGTCCGGTGTAGAAGGAGCGGCCTCCCTGGTAGGTCTGGCACCAGGAGATCGGGTGGTCGCCCTTCATGTTCCCGCCGGTGTAGGTGGTCTCGTCCAGGGTGGCGAGGACCTTGGCCTTGTCCCGGGGGTTGGTGCGGTAGTTGTACCACTCGTCGGTGCGCTGCCACTCGTCGTCGAGGTGGGCGGTGGCGGGGTGGTCGTGGTCCTCGACGCGGACGGTGGCGGGCTGGATGTGCGGGTGGGAGTCGAAGTAGGCGCCGACGAGGCCGCCGTAGAACTCCCAGTCGTACTCGGTGTCGGCCGCGGCGTGGATGCCGACGTAACCGCCGCCGGTGGCCACGTAGTTCTCGAACGCCTTCTGCTGCTGGGCGTCGAGGACGTCACCGGTGGTGGAGAGGAAGGCGACGGCGTCGTAACGGGCCAGGTTGCTGGTGGTGAACTGGGCGGCGGACTCGGTGGAGTCGATCGTGATGCCGGTTTCCTTGCCGATCTCCTTCAGGGCCGCGATGCCCGCGGGGATCGAGTCGTGGCGGAAGCCGGCGGTCTTGGAGAAGACCAGGACGCGCTTGGCGGTCCGGTCGACCGGCGAGTTGGAGAGTTCGAAGTCGTCGACGTCGTAGAGCGCGCCGTCGCCGCCCTTGAAGACGAGGAAGAGTTCGGTCTGCTTCTTGGGGGCGCCGCGCAGCGGGATGTCGACGTCCTGGAAGGTGTCCCAGCTGCCGGTCACCGGGACGGGCCCGGAGCCGAGGATCTTGCCGGTGGGCGACCCGGTGCGTACTTCGAGGAAGCCGCCGGAGCCCGCCGAGGAGACGCGGGCGGTGAGTTTGGTGGTGCCGCCCAGGACGTAGGTCTTGAAGGAGATCCAGTCGTCGTTGTGGATGTCGCCGACGGTCTTGCCGCCGTGGGCGCTGGACTTGCTCGGCGTGGTGACGCCGAAGGAGGCGTCGTAGTGCTCGGCCTGGCGGTGCCGGGGCTGGAGCCGGGAGGCGTCCTTGCCGGTCAGCTTGGCCTGGCCGCCGCCGCCGTTGTCGGTGTAGGAGGCCGAGATGCCGCCGTAGATGTTGGCGTTGGGGTCGTGGCCGCCTTCCATGGCGGTCTTGATGGTGCCCTCGCAGCCGTGTTCGGTGGTGATGTCGTGGCCGTGGCTGTCGTGGCCCAGGGTGAACTTGACCTCGACCTTGGTGCAGTCGATGGCGCCGTCCTCCGGGTCGGTGACGTTCACCTTGAACGGCACGGCGTCGCCGAAGGCGAAGAGCTGCCCGTCCTCGGGGAGTACCAGGTCCACGGTCGGGGCGGTGTTGCCGACGGTGACGTGGACGCTGGCGGAGCCGGTGCGGCCGGTCGGGTCCTTGGCGGTGACGGTGGCGGTGTAGGTGCCGTTCTTCTTGTACGTGTACGTGGGGTTGGCGGCGGTGGATGTGCCGCCGTCGCCGAAGTCCCAGGAGTAGGTCAGCGGGTCGCCGTCGCCGTCCGCCGTGCCGGCGGAGGAGAACTTCACCTTCAGCGGCGCGGCGCCCGACGTCTTGTTCGCCGACGCCTCGGCGATGGGCGAGCGGCCTCCGGTGGCGTTCTCGATGCGGTACAGGGCGGAGTTCTCGTCGCCGCCGAACCAGGCGAGGCCGTAGTCGAGGACGTACAGCGCGCCGTCCGGGCCGAAGGCCATGTCCATGATCTGGGTGCCGGACCACGGCACGTCGTTGATGGACTGGACGGCGCCGTCGGCGTCCTGCTCGATGCGCTTGATCCACTTGCGGCCGAACTCCCCGGCGAAGAAGTCGCCGTCGTACGCCTCGGGGAACTTGACCGGGGAGTCGAGGGCCGCGTCGTAGCGGTAGACGGGTCCGCCCATCGGGGACTCCGAACCGCTGCCGAACTCGGGG
This sequence comes from Streptomyces sp. CB02366, assembly GCF_001905905.1. Classification (GTDB taxonomy): domain Bacteria; phylum Actinomycetota; class Actinomycetes; order Streptomycetales; family Streptomycetaceae; genus Streptomyces. The sequence continues at coordinate 111,082 of NZ_LIVT01000006.1, read as the reverse complement.
ACCGATCCGCCGTCGTAGGGGATCCACGCGGCCTGGGCCGGCGGCAGGTCGACGAGTCCGGTGTTGTGCGGGGACTCGTTCCTGGGGGCGGCGCAGTCGAAGGCGGCGCCGGAGGTCTTGGTGGCGAAGTCGTAGTCGATGTACGGCTCGTTGTCACCGACGCAGAAGGGCCAGCCGAAGTTGGCGGCCTTCGTCACGCGGGCGAACTCGACCTTTCCGGCCGGTCCCCGCTTGGGGTCGGCCGCGCCCGCGTCGGGTCCGTAGTCACCGACGTACAGGGTGCCGGTGGTCTTGTCCACGGAGAAGCGGAAGGGGTTGCGGAAGCCCATCGCGTAGATCTCGGGGCGCGTCCTGTCCGTGCCCGGCTTGAAGAGGTTGCCCTCGGGGATGGTGTACGAGCCGTCCTCGGCGACCTTGATGCGCAGGATCTTGCCGCGGAGGTCGTTGGTGTTGCCCGAGGTGCGACGGGCGTCGAACGCCGGGTTGCGGCCCGGGCGTTCGTCGATCGGGGTGAAGCCGTCGGAGGCGAAGGGGTTGGTGTCGTCGCCGGTGGAGAGGTAGAGGTTGCCCTCGGCGTCGAAGTCGATGTCGCCGCCCACGTGGCAGCAGGTGCCGCGCGAGGTGGCGACGTCCAGGACCTTCTTCTCACTGGCGGTGTCGAGGGTGCCGTCCTCCTTGAGGACGAAGCGGGAGAGCCGGTTGACCCCCTCGAACTTCGCGAAGTCGGCGGCGGTCCCGGTCTCGGGTGCGTCGCCGGCGGGGGTGTCGAGCGGGGGTGCGTAGAAGAGGTAGATGGCCCGGTTCTTCTCGAAGTCCGGGTCGACGCCGACGCCTTGGAGGCCCTCCTCGTCGTGCGTGTACACGGGGATCGTGCCGGAGATCCGGGTGTTGCCGGCGCTGTCGGTGATCCGCAGCTCGCCGCCGCGTGAGGTGTGCAGCACGCTGCGGTCGGGGAGCACGGCGAGCGACATGGGCTCGCCGGTCTCCTCCGCGCCCTTGGCGAGGGTGACCTGCTGGAAGTCCTCCGCCGCGGATTCGTCCGGCGTCGGCTGGGCGGTGGCTCCGGGGGCGGAGCCGAGGGTGAGCGTCGCGGCGGCGAGCAGGCCGCCGGTGAACAGCGCGAGCGTCTTGCGGAGGCGGGTCCGGGCCGGGAGCCGCTTTCTTGTTCTGTGCACGTAGGTCCTCCGGAGAGTGCCGGTTGTACGGGCGGGTGCAGCCGTGCCGTGCCGCGCGGGGACTGCCGCGCGTGCGACGCCGGGGACGGGAGCGGCCCCGGCGACGCGAGTCATGTCGTGTACACGTGGTGGACGGTAGACCTGTTCGTCCTCGACGGAAAGCCCTTGTGCGACACCTGGGCCGAACTTCTTCTTCCGTCAGGACAAAGCGTTTTCCGGGCAGGGCGGAGCAGCCCCGGGGGCGGCGGGGTCTGCTGTCGGCCGACCCCCCGGGACGTGCGCGGAGCCTTTACTCGCCGCCGCCGAAGGCCGCGTCGAAAGAGGCCGAGGGCGGCTCGAAGTCGAACCGTTTGAGGCTGGCAAGCGCTTCCGGGGCGCCGGTCAGCCGGTCCATCCCGGCGTCCTCCCACTCCACCGAGACCGGGCCCTCGTAGCCGATGGACCGGAGCATCCGGAAGACGTCCTCCCACGGCACGTCGCCGTGGCCGGCGGAGACGAAGTCCCAGCCGCGCCGGGGGTCGCCCCAGGGCAGGTGCGAGCCGAGGCGGCCGTTGCGGCCGTCCAGGCGTTTGCGGGCCTCCTTGCAGTCCACGTGGTAGATCCGGTCGCGGAAGTCGTAGAGGAACCCCACCGGGTCCAGGTCCTGCCAGACGAAGTGGCTCGGGTCGAAGTTCAGCCCGAACGCGGGCCGGTGGTCCACCGCTTCCAGCGCGCGCTTGGTGGTCCAGTAGTCGTACGCGATCTCGCTCGGGTGCACCTCGTGGGCGAAGCGCACCCCCTCGGCGTCGAAGACGTCCAGGATCGGGTTCCAGCGCTCGGCGAAGTCCTCGTAGCCGCGCTCGATCATGTGCGGCGGGACGGGCGGGAACATCGCGACCAGGTGCCAGATCGAGGAGCCGGTGAACCCGATGACGGTGTCCACCCCGAAGGCGGCGGCGGCCCGGGCGGTGTCCGCGATCCCGGCCGCCGCGCGCCGCCGTACGCCCTCGGGCTCGCCGTCGCCCCAGATGCGGGCGGGGACGATGCCCCGGTGGCGTTCGTCGATCGGGTGGTCGCAGACGGCCTGGCCGACCAGGTGGTTGGAGATCGCGAAGCACTTCAGCCCGTACGCGTCGAGCAGCCGGCGCCGGGAGTCCAGGTACCCGGGATCGGCCAGCGCCTTGTCGACCTCGAAGTGGTCTCCCCAGCAGGCGAGTTCGAGTCCGTCGTAGCCGAAGTCCCGGGCGTGCCGGCAGACCTCCTCCAGCGGGAGGTCGGCCCACTGGCCGGTGAAGAGGGTGAAGGGGCGGGGCATGGGCGGCAGCCTCCTAGGACGAGGACGGGACCGGAGTGTGGACGGAGTTCTTGGCGGCGCTCTCCTCGACGGCGGCGAGCACCCGCTGCACCTGGAGGCCGTCCGCGAACGACGGTACGGGCGGGGCCCCTTCGGCGATCGTGCGGACCACGTCGCGGGCCTGGTGGACGAAGGTGTGCTCGTAGCCGAGGCCGTGGCCCGGCGGCCACCACGCCTCCAGGTAGGGGTGCTCGGGCTCGGTGACGAGGATGCGGCGGAAACCCGCGGTGGCGGCGGGCTCGGTGTGGTCGTGGAAGGACAGTTCGTTGAGCCGCTCCAGGTCGAAGGCGAGCGAACCCAGCTCCCCGTTGATCTCCAGGCGCAGGGCGTTCTTGCGTCCGGCGGCCATCCGGGTCGCCTCGAAGGAGGCGAGCGCGCCGGAGGCGAGGCGGCCGGTGAAGATCGCCGCGTCGTCCACGGTCACCTCGCCCCGCTCCACCGCGTCCGCGCCGCCGGAGAGCCCGGCCGACGCCCCGGCGAGCAGGGGCCGTTCCCGTACGAAGGTCTCGGCCACCGCGGAGACGCCGGTGAGCAGTTCGCCCGAGAGGTACTGGGCGAGGTCGACGATGTGCGCTCCGAGGTCCCCGAGCGCACCGGAGCCCGCGTGCTCGCGCTTGAGCCGCCAGGTGAGCGGGGAGGCCGGGTCCACCAGCCAGTCCTGGAGGTAGGCGGCCCGCACATGGCGCAACGGGCCGAGCCGGCCCTGGGCGATGAGCCGACGCGCGTAGGAGATCGCGGGCACCTTGCGGTAGTTGAACCCGACGATCGCCGTCTGTCCGCGCGCGGCGGCCGCTTCGGCGGCGCGGACCATGGCCTCCGCCTCGGCGACGGTGTTGGCGAGCGGCTTCTCGCACAGGACGTGCTTGCCCGCCTCCAGGGCGGCGATGGCGATCTCCGCGTGGCTGTCCCCGGGGGTGCAGATGTCGACCAGGTGGACGTCGTCCCGGGCGATCAGGGCCCGCCAGTCGGTCTCGGCCGCCGCCCAGCCGTGCCGGGCGGCGGCGGCGTCGACCGCCGCCCGGTCGCGTCCGCAGATCGCGGCGAGAGCGGGGCGCAGGGGCAGGTCGAAGACGTGTCCGGCGGTGCGCCACCCCTGGGAGTGGGCGGCGCCCATGAACGCGTAACCGACCATGCCGACCCCGAGCGTTCCCGGCGCCTGTCGCGGGGGCGGCGTTGTCGGGGCGTGCGCTTCCGTCTCTTGACTACGGGCCATGCGGACTTCCTCCTCGTGGGTGTGCGGTGACGGGCCGGGGGACGCGCTCGCCGCCTCCCCCGGAGTCCCGGTCAGTTGAAGCCCGTCGGCAGGTACTGGTCGATGTTGTCCTTGGTGACGACCGCGGAGTACAGGGTCAGGGAGGTCGGGATCTCCATCTCGGAGAGTCCGCTGACGCCCTTGGACTGGCCGAGCGCGCGGGCCAGGTCGATGGCGGAGGCGGCCATCGTCGGCGGGTAGAGGACGGTCGCCTTGAGGACGGAGTCGTCCGCCTTGATGGCGTCCATGGCGGACTTGGCGCCGGCGCCGCCGACCATGATGAACTCGTCGCGGCCCGCCTGCTCGATGGCGCGCAGCGCGCCGACGCCCTGGTCGTCGTCGTGGTTCCACAGGGCGTCGAACTGCTTCTGGGCCTGGAGGAGTTGGGCCATCTTCGCCTGGCCGGACTCGACGGTGAAGTCGGCGGCCTGACGGGCCACCAGCTTGATGTTGGAGTAGTTCTTGAGGGCGTCGGCGAAGCCCTGGCTGCGCTGCTTGGTGAGCTCCAGGTTGTCGATCCCGGCGAGTTCGACGACCTTGGCGTTCGGCTTGTCCTTGAGCTGCTCGCCGATGTAGTGCCCGGCGTTGAGGCCCATGCCGTAGTTGTCTCCGCCGACCCAGCAGCGGTACGCCTGGGGGGAGGCGAAGATGCGGTCCAGGTTGACGACGGGGATGCCCGCCCGCATGGCCTCCAGACCGACCTGGGTGAGCGCCTTGCCGTCGGCGGGGAGGACGACGAGGACGTCGACCTTCTTGTTGATGAGGGTCTTGACCTGGCCGATCTGGGCGGCGGTGTCGTTGGAGCCCTCGGTGGTCTCCAGGGTGACGTCGGAGTACCTCTCCGCCCGGGACTTGGCGTTCACGTTGATCGCGTTGAGCCAGCCGTGGTCGGCCTGCGGTCCGGCGAAGCCGATGGTGACGGCCTTGCCGGGCTTGTCGTCGGCGGGGGCGCTGTGGGCGGCGGACTCGGTCTTCTTGGGCTCGTTGCTGGTGCAGGCGGTGAGGAGCGCGCCCGCGGAGACGGCGGCGGTTCCGAACAGCAGTCCTCTGCGGCTGGTTTCTGGCATGGCGGTGGGGCCCTTCATCCGGTGGGTGCGTAGGAGGTGCGGGTGCGTACGGGTGGCGCGGGGGCGTCAGGTCTCCCGGCCGCGCATGGTGCGGCCCTGGACGAGGACGGCGGCGACGATGATGGCGCCCTTGGCGATCTGCTGGACGTCGGTCTGCAGGTTGTTGAGGGCGAAGATGTTGGTGATGGTGGTGAAGATGAGGACGCCGAGGACGGAGCCGACGATGGTGCCCCGGCCGCCGCTGAGCAGGGTGCCGCCGATGATCGCGGCGGCGATGGCGTCCAGCTCGTACAGGTTGCCGTTGGTGTTCTGGCCGGAGCCGGCGAGCACGATCAGCATGAAGGCGGCGATGCCGCAGCACAGCCCGGACAGCAGGTACAGGTACAGCCGCTGGCGGCGGACGTCGATCCCGGCGAGCCGGGCGGCCTCCGCGTTGCCGCCGACGGCGACGGTGCGGCGGCCGAAGGTGGTCCGGTTCAGGAGCAGCCAGCCGACGACGGTGACCACGGCGAACATGACGACCAGCGGCGGTATGCCGAGGATGTAGGAGTCGGGCAGGCCGAGGTCCAGCACGGAGTCGACGGTGACGATCTGGGTCTTGCCGTCGGTGATCTGGAGGGCGAGCCCGCGGGCCGACGCCAGCATGGCCAGCGTCGCGATGAACGGGACGAGGCGGCCGTACGCGATGAGGACGCCGTTGACGAGTCCCGCCGCGAGGCCGACGATCACCGCGGTGAACGCGATGCCCGCGAAGCCGTACTCCTGGGTGGCCAGGGTCGTCGCCCATACCGAGGCGAGGGCGACCATCGCGCCGACGGAGAGGTCGATGCCGCCGCTGATGATGACGAAGGTCATGCCGACGGTGACGACGCCGATGACGGACGCCTGGGTCAGGATCAGCTGGAGGTTGCCGGTGTCCAGGAAGGCGTCGGGCTTGGTGACGCCGCCGACCAGGACCAGTACGGCGAGGACGCCGAGCAGGGACAGGATCCGGACGTCGAGCCGCAGACCGAGGGGCGGCGCGCCGCCGCCCGGCTTCGCGGGCGGGGTGTCGGAGGGGGCGGCGACGGCCCCCTTGTCCGGCCCGTTGTGCTGGGCCGACGGGGCGGGCTGTGTCATGGCGTCGGGCTCCCTTCCATCACGAGGTCGAGTACGCGGTGCTCGTCGAGCTCCCGGGCGGGGGCCGTGTGGATCACTTCGCCCTCCCGGAGGACCAGCACCCGGTCGGCGAGGCCCAGGACTTCGGGCACTTCGCTGGAGACGAGCAGGACGGCGAGCCCTTCGTCGGCCAGCCGGCGGATCACGGTGTAGAGCTCGGCGCGGGCGCCGACGTCGACGCCGCGGGTGGGTTCGTCCAGCAGCAGGACCCGGCAGCCGCGCAGCAGCCAGCGGGCGAGGACGGCCTTCTGCTGGTTGCCGCCGGAGAGGGTGCGGACGGCGGCGTCCGGGTTGTCGGGCCGCATCTGCAGCTCACGGGTGGCGCTCCGCGCCGACTTCCGCTCCCCTGCGCGGTCGATCCAGCCGAGCCGGGAGAAGCGGGAGAGGGAGGAGACGGAGACGTTGCGGGTGACGGACTCGGTCGACAGCAGGGCCTGGGCCTTGCGCTCCTCGGGCGCCAGGCCGATGCCCGCGGCGACGGCTGCCCGGACGCTGCCGGGGCGGAGCCGTTCGCCGGCGACGGTGACGGTCCCGGTGGTCGCTTTGCGGGCCCCGTAGATCGTCTCCAGGATCTCCGAACGGCCCGAGCCGACGAGCCCCGCCAGGCCGACGATCTCACCCGGCCGCAGTTCCAGGTCTACGGGGGCGAACTCGCCCTTGCGGGAGAGCCCTTGGACCCGGAGCACCGGCTCGGCGGTGGCGGCGGCCGGTTCGTCGGGGCGCGGCGGGAAGACGTGGGCCACGTCCCGGCCGGTCATCATGGCAACGATGTCGCGGGTGGGGGTGCCGGTGGCGGGCAGTCCCACGGCGACGGTCCGGCCGTCCTTGATGACGGTGACCCGGTCGCCGATCCGGCGGATCTCCTCCAGCCGGTGCGAGATGTAGACGACGGCCACCCCGTCGGCGGTCAGGCCCTCCACGATGCGGAAGAGGTTGCCGACCTCGTCGGGGTCGAGGGCGGCGGAGGGTTCGTCCATCACGATGAGCCGGACGTCGTGGGAGAGCGCCCGCGCCATGGAGACGATCTGCTGCTGGGCGGCGGAGAGGTCTCCGACGCGCCGGGCGGGGTCGATCTCCGGGTGCCCGAGGCGGGCCAGCAGCGCTTTCGCGGCGGCGCGCCCCTCCCGGGGACGGACGATGAAGCCGGCGCTGGTGGGCTCGTGGCCGAGGAAGACGTTCTCGGCGACCGAGAGGTCTTCGACCAGGTCGAGTTCCTGGTAGATGGTCGCGATGCCCAGGCGCATGGCGGCGATCGGGGACGTGAGCCGGACCTTCCCGCCGCGCCAGGCGATCTCGCCGCCGTCGGGCTGGTGGGCTCCGGCGAGCACCTTGATGAGGGTGGACTTGCCGGCGCCGTTCTGGCCGAGGAGGCAGTGGACCTCGCCGGCCTGGACCTCCAGGTCGACGCCGTCCAGGGCGCGGACGCCCGGGAAGAGCTTGGTGATGCCGGACATGGTGAGCAGGGGTGGTTCTGGTGCCATGACGAATCCCCTCGGCGAATGGGGTCTCCCCTGCTCGGGCGGTGCCGTGGGGCCGGGGAGGGCCGGTGAGCGGACAGGGCGCAGGGCTGGAGGTGCCGTGGAGCCGGCGGCACCGCGAACGGCTGCTGACTGGTACCCGACGAACCGGGGGCCGGACTGACGGGTACCTGACCAATGAGGACGGGGCCTGACGGGCTGAGCGGGTCGCGCTGGGTGGTGCGGCGGTGCGTGCGGCCCGGGATCAGGCCGGTGAGAAGAGGTGGTCGCTGATGAGCCGGGCCGCGCCGATCACTCCGGCGGCGGGCCCCAACTCGCCCAGCACGATAGGGAGGTTGCCGGTGGCCAGAGGCAGGGACTGCTTGTACACCTGCGTGCGGACACTGGCGAGGAGGTTGTGACCGAGGCCGGTGACCCCGCCGCCGATCACCACCAGACCGGGGTTGAAGAAGCTGACCAGGCTCGCGATCACCTGGCCGAGCCGGTTGCCGCCCTCGCGGATCAGGTCGAGTGCGGCGGCGTCGCCCGCGGCCGCGGCGGCGGCCACGTCGGCGGCGGTGAGACGCCCCGCCGCCTCCAGCCGGGCGGCAAGTTCGGGTGAGCGGCCCTCCCGGGCGGCGTCCTCCGCGTCCCGGGCGAGGGCCGCGCCGCTGAAGTGGGCTTCCAGGCAGCCCCTGTTGCCGCAGGCGCAGGCCCGGCCGTCCGGATCCACCCGGATGTGCCCGATGTCCCCGGCGCTCCCGGTCGTCCCCCGGTAGACCTCGCCGCCCACGACGATGCCGCAGCCGATACCCGTACCGATCTTGACGCAGAGGTAGTCGCCCACGGAGCGGGCCACGCCCGCGTGCTGCTCCCCCATCGCCATGAGGTTCACGTCGTTGTCGACCATGACCGGGCAGCCCAGCTCCTGGCTGAGCGCCTCGCGGACCGGGAAGCCGTCCCAGCCGGGCATGATCGGCGGCGCGACCGGCACACCCTCGGGGAAGCGGACGGGGCCGGGAACCCCGATGCCCGCGCCGTCGAAGCCCTCCGCGAGGCCGGAGGCCCGCAGCTTGGCGGCCAGCGACAGCACCTGCTCGAAGACGGCGACCGGGCCCTCGCGCACGTCCATCGGGTGGTTGAGGTGCCCCAGGACCTCCAGCTCCGCGTTGGTGACGGCCACGTCTATCGAGGTGGCGCCGATGTCGACGCCGAGGAAGCGCAGTTCGGGAGCGAGCCGGATGTTGTGCGAGCGGCGCCCGCCGCGCGATGCGGCGAGTCCGTCGGCCACCACCAGGCCGGTCTCCAGCAGCCGGTCCACCTCGACGGCGAGCTTCGAGCGGGAGAGCTCGACCTGATCGCCCAGTTGCGCGCGGGAGTTGGGGCCCCCGTCACGCAACAGCCGGAGCAGCCGCGCCTGGTGCGCGTTCGCGGGTCGTGCCGTCATGCGTCTCACGCGTCCCTCCCCGCCACATCGGCCAGTCCGTCGGGCTTTCGAGGGGGAACGTAGCAGCGCTTTCCCGGAGGGGGAAGAAGTTGGGCAGGAATCGGCCCCAACTTTCTCCACACTCAGGACAAAGATGCCCGGGGGCTCTCGGGTCGCCCCCGCGGCGCGGGCGCGTCAGGGGCAGCGGATGACCTGGCCCGCGTACGAGAGGTTCCCGCCGAACCCGAAGAGGAGGACGGGCGCGCCGGAAACGACCTCGCCGCGTTCGACGAGCTTGGACAGGGCCATCGGGATGGAGGCGGCGGAGGTGTTGCCGGAGTCCACCACGTCCTTGGCGATGACGGCGTTGACCGCGCCGATCTTCCGGGCGACCGGCTCGATGATCCGCAGGTTGGCCTGGTGCAGGACGACCGCGCCCAGCTCCTCCGGCGCGATGCCCGCCTTCTCGCAGACCCGGCGGGCGATCGGCGGAAGCTGGGTGGTGGCCCAGCGGTAGACGGACTGGCCCTCCTGCGCGAAGCGCGGCGGCGTCCCCTCGATCCGGACGGCGTTGCCCATCTCCGGCACGGAGCCCCACAGCACCGGTCCGATGCCGGGCCCGCCCGGGGCGTCGGCGCCGGCCGGGTCGGCGGTGACGACCGCGGCGCCCGCTCCGTCGCCGAGCAGGACGCAGGTGCTCCGGTCGGTCCAGTCCCCGATGTCGGCCATCTTGTCGGCGCCGATGACCAGCGCCCGGGTCGCCGCGCCCGCCCGGATCGCGTGGTCGGCGGTGGCCAGGGCGTGTGTGAAGCCGGAGCACACCACGTTGACGTCCATGACGGCCGGCGAGCCCATGCCGAGCCGGGCGGCGACCCGGGCGGACATGCTCGGGGACCGGTCGATCGCGGTGGAGGTGGCGACGAGGACCAGGTCGATGTCCGAGGGCCCGAGCCCGGCCCCGGCCAGCGCCTTGGCCGCGGCGTGCGCGGCCATCTCGTCCACCGGCTCGTCGGGGCCGCCCACGTGGCGGGTCTTGATGCCGACCCGACTGGTGATCCACTCGTCGCTCGTGTCGACCATGGCCGCCAGGTCGTGGTTGGTGAGCACCTTGGCGGGCTGGTAGTGGCCGAGCGCCACGACTCGCGAGCCGGTCATACGGGTTCCCATCGTCGGGTAGGGCAGGGAACCTCCAGTCTTGGTCGCTACCGCCGGGTACGCGTGCACGTGATCCCACAGGAATCCGGCTCACTCGTTGGAGCCTTGACAACACGCTGGTCGGCGTGGTGCGCGGACGATCGCGACACGCCGGGGCGGGTGCCGGACAATGGCGGAGCCGGGTTCCGGCTCCCCGGTCCGGGGAGCCGCCGGCGCGGGGGCCGGGCCTTCGCGGACGGATCCACCGCCCGCGGGACCGGCGCGCAGGACGCCATCGCACACGGACAGGATCGGATTCACACCTATGGGACGGGCCACCGAACGCCGCCGCACCCTCCGCATCCGGGACGGGGCGGTCTCCACCCGTGCGGACACCCTCGTGGCGGAGGAGCCCCTGGAGATCCGGCTGAACGGCCGGCCGCTGGCCATCACGATGCGCACGCCGGGCGACGACTTCGCGCTGGCGGCGGGCTTCCTGGTGAGCGAGGGGGTGGTCGCCGAGGGCGACGAGGTCCAGTCGATCGTCTACTGCGCCGGGGCGACGGCGGAGGGCGGGAACAGCTACAACGTAGTGGACGTGAAGCTCGCCCCCGGCGTCCGCGTCCCCGACATCACGCTGGAGCGCAACGTCTACACCACCTCCTCGTGCGGCCTGTGCGGCAAGGCCAGCCTGGACGCGGTCCGCACCACGACCCGGCATCCCGTGGCCGACACGCCCCCGGTGCGGGTCTCCCCGGAGGTGCTGTCCGCCCTCCCGGACCGGCTGCGGGCCGCACAGCGGGTGTTCGACCGGACGGGTGGCCTGCACGCCGCCGCACTGTTCTCCGAGGAGGGCGAGCTGCTGGACGTACGCGAGGACGTCGGCCGGCACAACGCGGTGGACAAGCTGGTGGGCCGGGCGCTGACCGACCACCGGCTGCCCCTGTCGCGGACGGTGCTGCTGGTCTCCGGGCGGGCCTCGTTCGAGTTGGCGCAGAAGGCCGTGATGGCGGGGATCCCGGTGCTCGCGGCGGTCTCGGCGCCGTCGTCGCTCGCGGTGGACCTGGCGGCGGAGGCCGGACTGACGCTGGTCGGGTTCCTGCGCGGCCCCTCGATGAACGTGTACGCCGGTGAGCACCGGATCGCGCTGGAGACGGAGACCGGCAGGGTCTGAGGCACGGCCCGCCGCGGGAGCCGGCACGAGGGCGGGGGCCGGGCGGAGGACGGTGGACGCGCGGGGGGGGAGGGAAGGGAGGACGGTGGGCGGATTCGGTGGAGATTCGGGCGCGGGCCGCTTACCCCTCCCCCGAAACCGGCCCGGCCGTGCGCCCGAGCCTTGCCCATCTGGCCGGTTTTCGACGGCCGACCCGTCCGGGCGGACCGGGGTGCGAGGGCCCCCGGCCCCTCCCGCCGGGCTTCCGCGTGGGGTAGCGTCGCGGCGCTGTGCGGAGCGCCACGAGGAGCATGTCATTGCGCGATTTCACTGTCCCGCCCGTGCCGGCGGCGCCACAGGTCGGCGGCCTGGCCGACGTGGTCTTCGACTACGCGGAGGACGACCCGGACCGCGTCGCGCTCGCCCGCAAGGACGCCGGGGGGCGGTGGCGGGAGGTGACCTCCGGGGAGTTCCGCGACCAGGTGCTGGCCCTGGCCCGGGGCCTGATCGCCCACGGTGTGCGGTTCGGCGACCGGGTCGCGCTGATGTCCCGCACGCGCTACGAGTGGACGCTCTTCGACTTCGCGCTGTGGGCCGTCGGGGCCCAGTCGGTACCGGTCTACCCGACCTCCTCCGCCGAGCAGGTCCTGTGGATGCTGCACGACGCCGAGGTGGTGGCGGTGATGGTCGAGCACGAGGACCACGCGATGACCGTGGGGTCGGTGATCGACCGGCTGCCCCGGCTGAAGCGGCTGTGGCAGCTGGACGCCGGAGCGCTGGACGAACTGGTCGCGGCGGGCGCGCACATCGAGGACGAGGTGGTGCAGCGGCACCGGCGCGCGGTGACGCCCGACTCCGTGGCGACCGTCGTCTATACCTCGGGCACGACCGGCCGCCCCAAGGGGTGCGTGATCACCCACGCGAGCCTCATGTTCGAGAGCGACACGATGGTGACGCGCTGGGAGCCGGTGTTCCACTCCAAGCCGGACGACGAGGCGGCCACCCTCCTCTTCCTGCCGCTGGCCCACGTCTTCGGGCGGATGGTGGGGATCGCGGCGGTCCGGGGCCGGGTCAAGCTCGGCCACCAGCCGGAGCTGTCGGCGAGCGCGCTGATGCCGGACCTGCTGACGTTCCGGCCGACGTTCCTCCTGGCGGTGCCGTACATCTTCGAGAAGGTGTTCCACGGGGCCCGGCGCACGGCCGAGGCGGAGGGTCGGGCCGGGGCGTTCGACAGGGCCGTCGAGGTCGCGGTGAAGTACGCGGAGGCCCTGGAGCAGAAGGCGTTCGGCCTCGGTCCGGGCCCCTCGGCCGGACTGCGCGTGCAGCACCAGTTCTTCGACAAGGTCGTCTACAGGAAGGTCCGCGACGCGCTGGGCGGCCGGATGCGGCACGCGATGTCGGGCGGGTCGGGCATGGACCGCCGGCTCGGGCTGTTCTTCGCGGGCGCCGGGGTGGTCGTGTTCGAGGGGTACGGGCTGACCGAGACGAGCGCGGCGGCGACGGCTAACCCTCCCGAGCGCACCCGGTACGGGACGGTCGGCCGGCCGGTCCCCGGCACGTCGGTGCACATCGCGGACGACGGCGAGGTGTGGGTGAGCGGGCCGAACGTGTTCTCCGGCTACCTGGGCGACCCGGCGGCCACCCGGGCGGTGCTGCGCGAGGGCTGGCTGGCGACCGGGGACCTCGGCTCGCTGGACGACGACGGCTACCTGACGATCACCGGGCGGAAGAAGGAGATCCTGGTGACGTCCGGGGGAAAGAGCGTCTCCCCGGCCGGCCTGGAGGAGCGCGTCCGGGCGCATCCGCTGGTGGCGCAGTGCATCGTCGTCGGCAACGACCGGCCGTACATCGCGGCGCTCGTCACCGTGGACCAGGAGTCCGTGGACCACTGGCTGGCGATGCAGGGCCGCGCCCCGCTGAACCCGGCCGATCTGGTGCGCGACCCGGAGCTGGAGATGGAGGTCCGCCGGGCGGTGGTGGCCGCCAACACGGCCGTGTCGCAGGCCGAGTCGATCCGTACGTTCCGGATCCTGGCGCACCCCTTCACCGAGGAACTGGGGCTGCTGACCCCCTCGCTGAAGCTGAAGCGGAAGGCGATCGAGACGGCGTACGCGGTCGAGGTCGACGCGCTGTACCACTGACCCGCTCCAGGCCGCGGGCCGCCCGGCGGGGGCGTGGGCGGCGCCCACGCCTGATCATCCGGAGGCGGCGGGAATGTCCGGACCCGCCCGGTCGTTGTCGTCGAGGAGTCACCCATCGACGACGTTAGGATCGACCGCACGTGAGCCAGGTCCCCTCCATCACCCTCAACAACGGCCTCGACATGCCGCAGCTCGGTTTCGGCGTCTGGCAGGTGCCGGACGACGAGGCGGAGAAGGCGGTCGCCACCGCCATCGAGGCCGGGTACCGGAGCATCGACACCGCCGCGATCTACGAGAACGAGAGGGGCACCGGCAAGGCCGTCGCCGCCTCCGGAGTCGCCCGCGACGAGCTGTTCGTCACCACGAAGCTGTGGAACAGCGAGCAGGGCCACGACAGCACCCTGCGCGCCTTCGACGCCTCGCTGGACCGGCTCGGTCTGGACTACGTCGATCTCTACCTGATCCACTGGCCGGTCCCAGCGAAGGACGCGTACACCGACACGTACAAGGCGTTCGAGAAGATCCTCGCCGACGGCCGCGCGAAGGCCATCGGCGTGTCGAACTTCCGGCCCGAGCACCTGAAGCGGCTGCTGGCCGAGACCTCCGTGGTCCCCGCCGTCAACCAGATCGAGCTGCACCCGCAGCTCCAGCAGGCCGAGTCCCGCGCCTTCCACGCCGACCACGGCATCGCCACCGAGGCGTGGTCGCCGCTGGGCCAGGGCAAGGGCCTGCTGGAGGTGCCGACCGTCGTCGCCATCGCCCGGAAGCACGGCCGCACCCCCGCCCAGGCGGTGCTGCGCTGGCACCTGCAGACCGGGAACATCGTGATCCCGAAGTCCGTGACGCCCTCGCGGATCAAGGAGAACCTCGACGTGTTCGGTTTCGAGCTGGACGCCGACGACCTCGCCGCCTTCTCGGCCCTGGACGAGGGCAAGCGGCTCGGCCCGGACCCCGCCGAGTTCAACGCCGGCGCCTGAGCGCGTCCGGCCGCCCGGCGCCCTCACCGTGAACACGGTGGGGGCGCCGTCGTCGGCCGGCGCGAGGGAGGTCCGCATCGAACGGGGAGACGAAGGAACATGAGCGGGGAACGCGCACCGGTCGTCGAGGCGGGCCCGTACCGCCTGCGCAACGTCGGCAGCGGGTTGCTGCTGGAGGTGTACGGCGCGGCCAGAGGCAGTGGGGCCCGGGTCCAGCAGGGCGCGGACGACGGAACGGCCGCCCAGGTGTGGCGGCTGTCCCCCGTGCACGAGGGGGCGGCCCTCTTCCACCTGGTCAACGAGCACAGCGGGAAGCGGCTGGACGTGGCGGGCGCCGGCACGGCGAACGGCACCCGCGTCCAGCAGTGGAAGGCCAACAACTTCGGCGCCCAGGAGTGGTTGATCGAGCAGCACGCGGAGGCGCCCGGGACGGTGACGCTGGTGAGTTTCATCAGCGGCCTCGTCCTGGAGGTCGCCGACGCCTCCACGGAGGCCGGGGGCGCGGTTCAGCAGTGGGAGGACACCGACTCCCCCTTCCAGTGGTGGCGGTTGGAGCCGGTGGCTTAGGAGGGGCCCGCGGAGCGCCGGGCGGGCCCCGCGGGCTCAGGCGCGGCGGCCCAGGTGCACCGTGCGGGCGGAGAGCAGGTGGACGTCGGGGCGGTGGTGGAGGCCCTCGGGGTCCTCGGGGTCCAGCAGCCGCTCCAGCACGGCGCTGTCCTCGGCCGACAGCAGGTCGCCCAGTACCTCCCGCTCGCGGGCGATGCTCGCGATGACGTGTTCGCGGGCGGGGCGGTCGAGCGGGGCGGGCAGGTCGAGGAGGAAGCTGCGGGTGCCCTGCGGGGTGAGTCCGACCGCGCTGAACAGGGCCCTCCAGTCCTCGGTCTCCCGCTTGGCTCCCGGGAGTTCGGAGCGCATGCGCTCGAAGCGGGTGGCGGAGGCCGCGCCCATCCGGGCCTCCAGGCCGGGCTCCCCGATGCCGATGTCGCGGGGCAGCCGTCGGGCCGGGAGCCCGCCCTCGACGAGCGCGACCGTGCCGCCCGGTCGCAGCAGGGCGGCGAATCCGGCCAGGGCGGCGCGCTGATCGCCCAGGTGGTGCAGGGAGTTGCCCGCCCAGATCAGATCGGCCTCGCCCAAGGTGTCGATGTCCTCGGGCAGTCCGGCGCTCAGGGTCCGGAGGCGGTCGCCCAGGCCGAGGCGTCGCGCCCGCTCCGAGGCGCGCCGCAGGAGAGCGGGCGTCGCGTCCACGGCGACCACCTCGGCCTCGGGGAAAGCCTCCGCCAGCAGGCAGGAGACGACGCCGGGACCGCTGCCGACGTCGAGGATCCGGCGGACCTCGGGCGCGGTGGGCAGGGCGGCGATCCAGCGGGCCGCCTCCTCGTACTGCGCGGCGTTGAGTTCGGCCTCCTGCTCCAGCAGGGGACCGAGGACGTCCCAGTCGATGTCCGTCGCGGGGTCTCCCCCCGGCCCGTGCGCGTGCCCGTGCGCGTGTACGGGGGCGGCGGAGGCGGGCGCGTCGTGGTGGCCGTGGGCGGCGTGGCTGCTCATGGGGCCAGGGTCGCCAACGGACGGGCCCACGGCAAGCTTCGTTGCCGGTCCGGCAAATCGCGCGCCTCGACGCCCGGCCCGCCGCCGCGTTCCCTGTTCCGTACGTCGAGCACCCTGCCCGGCGAGAGGGCCCACGGCCGTCGGCCTCTCGACGCCAGGGCCGGGCGGGAGCCGGAGGACTTCGCCGTCTTCGCCCGCGAGGCCGCCGGGGACGGGGCCCGGCACGGCTGAAGCGGAATCCGCCCGCCGCTCTCCGCCCCGGCCGGGGTACACCGCGTGTACACCGACCGAACGGTAGGCGGAGCACACATATTGCCGGGGTGCCTCCGGGGCCATAACTTGCCTTTATGGAGCTGGAGTTGCGCCATCTGAGAACGGTCCGTGCCATAGCCGACACCGGCAGCCTCACCAAGGCCGCCGCCGCACTGGGGCTCGCCCAGCCCGCTCTCAGCGCCCAGTTGAGGCGGATCGAGAAAGCCCTGGGCGGCGCTCTCTTCGACCGCGACCACACCGGTGCGCGCGCCACCCCGCTCGGAGAACTGGTGCTGGACCGGGCCCGGGTGGTCCTGCCCGCGGTCAGCGAACTCCAGGCGGAAGCAGTGCGGTTCGCCAACGCCACGGGGTCGCTGGACCGGTTCCGGCTGGGCGGCACGCACGGCCCGCTGCTCGGCGGCCTGGTGGACCGGATGGCCGCCGCACACCCGTCGGCGCAGGTGTCGACGCACACCTCGTGGTCGGTGGGCGAGATCGCCTCCCTGGTGATCGACGGGCGGCTGGACTTCGCGTTGATCGGGACGTGCGGCGAGAGCCCGCCGCCGCTGCCGGACCGGCTGGTGTGGGAGGTCGTGGGGGTGGACCCGGTCTTCGTGATGCTGCCGGAGCAGCACCCCCTGGCCGGTGAAACGGAACTGGAGCTGGCCGCGCTCGCGGACGAGGGCTGGGCCGACGTGCCGGGCGAGGGCTGCTTCGCCGACTGCTTCACCGCGGCCTGCGCCCGGTCGGGCTTCACCCCGGTGTCGGTGTTCGAGACGGACACCGCCTCCGTCGTCCACCTGGTGCAGGTGGGGCGGGCGATCGGGCTGTGCCGGGCGACCTTTCCGCCCACGCCCGGCGTGGTGACCCGGCCGCTGGCCGGGGCGCCGCTCAGCTGGCGCCATCTGGTGGGCTGGCACCCGCACTCCCCCGCCGCCGACGCGGCGGCCGGGGCGGTGACCGGGGCGGCCCGGGCGGCGTACACGGAGGCGGTGTCCCGCAGCCCGGGCTACGCGCAGTGGCTCGGCGCGCATCCGAGGTTCGGCACGGTGGCCTGAGCCGGACGGCGTCCGGGCGGGCGCCCCGGCGCGGGGGCCCGTCGAGCGCTGCGGCGCGGTGGCCGTCCGAGCGGCCCGCAGACGGGCGAGTCCGCGTCGGGCTACTCGGCGCCGTGGGCTGGGGCGGCGGCCGTCACCCGGGCGGCGAGCGCGAAGTCCTTCTCGGTGACCGCGCCCCCCGCGTCGTGCGTACGGACGGAGAGAGCCACCGTGTCGTAGCCGAGGGCCAGGTCGGAATGATGGTTCAACTCGTCCTGGATCGCCGCGATGTGGACCGTCAGCGCGGCGGCGGCGATGTGGGAGGGCAGCCGGAAGGTCCGGGTGATCCGGTCGCCTCCTTCCAGCGTCCAGCCCGGCAGGCTCTCCAGGCGACGGTCGATCTCGGCGGGCGACAGCGGTTCGGCGGCCATGGACGGCTCCCGTGGGGGTCGTGGGGGTGGGTACTCAGGTGGTGACGTTACGGTCGGGGCATGACGACTGTCTTGCCCGACACGGGAGTAGGCCCACTGCTGCGGGAATGGCGGGAACAGCGGCGCATCAGCCAGTTGGAGCTGGCCCTGCGCGCGGATTCCTCGGCCCGTCACATCTCGTTCGTCGAGACGGGCCGCTCCCGGCCCAGCGAGGACATGGTCCTGCGGCTGGCCGAGGTGCTGGACGTCCCGGTCCGTGAACGCAACGCCCTTCTCGTAGTGGCCGGTTACGCGCCCCGCTACGCGCAGACGCCGCTCGACGACCCCGCCCTGTCCTCCCTGCGCGAGAGCCTCGACCGGCTGCTCACGGCGTACGAGCCGTACCCGGCGCTGGTGGTGGACGGCGTCTACGGGGTCGTGGCGGCCAACCGGGGGGTCGCCCTGCTGCTGGAAGGGGTGTCGGAGGACCTGCTGGCGCCGCCCGTGAACGCCATGCGGCTCACGCTCCACCCGGAAGGGCTCGCCCCGCGCATCGTGAACCTCCCGGAGTGGCGGGCGGACCTGCTGGCGCAGATGGAGCGCCAGATCGCCCTCGTGCGCTCACCCGCCCTGCGCGAACTGTACGAAGAGGTGGCCGCCTATCCGGCCCCCGGGCGGGCCGCCGAGGGGGCCCGCCCGGCCGGCGGCGCCCGCGGAACCGAGCGGACCGCCGGGCGGGCGGGCCGGGAGCGGGCCGCCACCCCGTTCGCGTTGCCGATGCTGTTCGAACACGGTGGCCGGGTCCTGTCGTTCGTGTCGTCGATCGCGACGTTCAACACGCCGATGGACGTGACGGTGGCCGAACTGGCCATCGAGACGTTCCTCCCCGCCGACCGGGAGACCGCCGCCCATCTCCACGCCCACGTGGCTCGTGAGGTCTGACGCCGGCCCGGTGGCGGACGCGGCCCGGAGCCGGGACGGGGGCCCTCACGACCGCCTCGGTCGTCGAGGGCCCCCGCCGGGCGACGGGGACGGCGCGCCTCAGACGCGCGCCCCGTTGTCGAGCGGGTCGCGGCGGGCCGTGGGGGCCTTTCCGCGGGAGACTCCCTTCCCCTTCCCCGGTGCGGGCGGCGGGGCCGTGGTGCTCCGCTCCAGGGCGAGGGCCCCGGGTACGGCGGTGAACACCGAGGACCAGGTGCCGACCACGATGCCGATGAGCAGGGCGATGGCGAAGTCGGCCAGCGAATCGCCGCCCAGCACGGCGAGGGCGGCCAGGATGAAGAGGGCCCCCATGCCGGTGTTCACCGTACGCGGGACGGTCTGGAGGACCGCCCGGCGGGCGATGGTGTCCAGCGGTGTCCGCCGGTTGGCGCCCCACAGTTCCCGTACCCGGTCGAAGACCACCACCGAGTCGTTGACCGAGTAGCCGATGACGGTGAGGAGGGCCGCCAGGAAGATGCCGTCCACCGGCCGCCCCAGCCAGGCGAACGCCCCCACCACGAGGATCACGTCGTGCACCATCGCCACGACGCACGCCACCGCGAACGTCCAGCGGAACCGGACCGCGAGGTAGGCCAGCTGCACCGCCACCGCGAGCCCCAGGGCGATCAGCGCGTTGCGCCGCAGTTCGTCGCCGAGACTGGGGCCGATCAGCTCGTCGCGCACCTTCGTCGTCTCGCCCCCCTTCTCTGCGAGCGCGGCCCGCAGGGCGTGTTCGCCGTCGTTGTCGAGCTTCCCGGTGCGTACGGACAGGTCGCCGTCGCCCGCGGTGGTGACCTCGGCGTCCTTGAACCCGGCGGCGGCGAGCGTGTCCCGGGCCGTCTCGACGTCGACCGGGCGGCTGGTGGAGTACTCGACCAGCCGGCCACCGGTGAACTCGACGCCCAGATCGACGCCGCGCACCACGATCCCGGCCACCGCGACGGCGACCAGCGCCGCCGAGACGACGAGCCAGCGCATCGGCCTGCGGAACAGCCGCGGGTCCTTGCGGACCAGCCACGTCCGTACGGCCCCGGGGCGCCCGATGCCGTTGACGCCCCGGTAGTCGCTGACGAAGCGGGATTTCGCGGCGAGCTCGGTGAGCGCGCGGGCGATGACCAGGGCGGAGAACATCGAGGCGACCACCCCGATGGCGAGCGTCACGCCGAAGCCCTTGACCGGGCCCGAGCCCAGGAAGAAAAGCAGTCCGGCGGCGATGAGCGTGGTCGCGTTGGAGTCGGCCACCGCACTCCACGCCTTCTGGAAGCCGGTGGTCAGCGCGGAGCGCAGGGAGCGTTTGGGCCGCTCTGCGCACTCCTCCCTGGTCCGTTCGAAGACCAGGACGTTCGCGTCGACCGCCATCCCGATCGCCAGGACGAAACCGGCCAGCCCGGGAAGGGTCAGCGTGACGCCGAGGGCGACGAGCGCCGCGTAGGAGATCAGCCCGTACGCGCCCAGCGCCACGGCGGCCAGCGCGCCGAAGAGGCGGTAGACGAGGGTGATGAAGAGAGCGGTGGCGGCCGCCCCGATGAGGGCCGCCTGCGCGCTCGCCTCGATGGCCGCCGCACCGAGCGTGGGGCCGACGGTCCGCTGCTCGACGATCTCGACGGGCACGGGCAGCGCCCCGCCCTTGATGAGCAGCGCCAGGTCACGCGCCTCGTCCGCGCTGAACGAACCGGTGATCTGGGTGGCCCCGGACGGCAGACCGACCCGGCAGCCCACGGAGGGGTCGACCTGCGGCGAGGAGATGACCTTCTCGTCGAGGACGATGGCGACCCTGCGCCGGTCGTCCCCCGCGGGGTGGCAGGCGGCCTCGCCGGTCAGTTTCTTCCAGTCCTGGCCGGCGTCCTTGCGGAACTCCAGCGACACGGTCCAGCCCGCTCCCCCCTGCGCGTCGAAGGCGGCGGTGGCGTCGTCGACGCCCGCGCCGGAGAGCCGGGGCGGGCCGAGCGCCAGCGAACGGCCCTGCTCGTCGGGGAGGGTCAGCTCGTCGGGTCCGGGGGTCTTCTTCTTCCCGTCCGGGCCTTCGGCCCCCGGGTCCTCGGCCCCGGGGCCCTCCACCGCGTGGAAGGAGAGCTGCGCCGTCCGGCCGATGACCTCGGCCGCCTGGCGCGGGTCCTGGACGTCGGGCAGTTCGACGATGATCCGGTCCTCGCCGGAGCGGGCCAGGGTCGGTTCGGAGACGCCGAGCGAGTCGATGCGCTGGCGCAGCACCTCCAGGGTGCGGTCGGTGGTCTCCCGGTCCGCCTTCACCGTGGCGGTGTCCCGGGCCTGGAGCACGATACGGGTGCCGCCCTGGAGGTCGAGGCCGAGTCTGGGCGACATGGTCAGGGTGACGCATACGGACGCGAGCAGGACGGCGACGGCCAGAACCGCTCGCACCGCGGTGGCGCGAGTCATGGAAATCCTCCGGTGGGGCGTCGAGCGCCCTCACCTCAGTGAGGACGCGACGCCGGATCGGCAGTACAGGACGGGTGGCCGGTCGTGGGACCGGCGGTCCTGCCCGGAGGGCCCCTTACGCCGGGGAGGGCGCCCCGGTGGCAGCCGGGTACGGAGAAGGTGTCCGCGGCACGCAGCCGCACGCCGCCGCGCGGCACGGTCGGCCCCGGCGCGGCGGGCGGCAGCGCTTCGTGCGGGGGCGGCGGGGCGTGCAGCAGCAGATACGCCCGGCCGGAGCCCGCCCGGGGGGTCTGCACCGGATCGGCGGCCGCCCGGGGGTGCTCGTGCTCGGCCCGCGCCGCCGCGTCCGGTCCGGCCGCGGCGGCGTGCGCGTGGTCCGGCTTCCGCGGGCCCTGCCCGGCGGCGGCCCGGGGGCCGGCGTTCCTGCCGGGTCCGGTGCGGTGCCCGGCGTCGGGGCCCCTCTCGGCTCCGGCGCGGTGCCGGAAGGGGTGCCCGGGGCGGCCGGTCGGCGGTGCGGACGGGACCGGGTCCGCCGCGGCGGCGCCGGGCCCGGCGGTCAGGGCTGCGGGGGGCGCGCCGCTCGCCGTGGCGGCGCCGCCGAGCAGGGTGAGGACGGTGAGGAGCAGCGCGGCCAGCAGGCACCGCAGCCGGGACGCGTCGGCCCGGGGCGGCCCCGGGTGCGGCGTCACCTCGGTCGGCCGGTGTGCTCGGGCGGTGCCGTCCGACGGCGCAGCACGGAACTGAGGATCTGCCCGGCGCCCCGCACGACCGTGGTCGAGGGGTCGTCGGCCAGCCGCACCCGGGTGCCGAGGCGACGGGCGATGCACTCGGTGACCTCGGGGCTCAACGCGCCGCCGCCCGCGAGCACCGGGCCCTTGCGCAGGGCGCCGCGGATCGCACCGTGCCGGTCGTGCCGCCACATGGACGTGATCATGTCGAGCACGGTACGGACGAGGGCGGCGGGCAGCGCCGCCGGGTCCAGGCCGTCGAGGTCGTCGAGGCCGCTCTCGGCCTGCCGGGCGTCGGCGACCAGGCCGTTGACGAGGAGCGTGACCTCGGTCAGCTGGGCGCCCATGTCGATGACGAGGAGGGGGCCCGCCTCCCTCGGTCCGGCGTACGCGGCGGCGGCCCGGGCGCTGCTGAGGACCACGACCCGCGTCGTCCCCAGCCCGGCGAGCAGGGCGCGCGCGGCGGAGCGGTGTTCGGCCCCGGCGAGCACCGGGTGGCTGAGGACGATGACGCTGTCGCTGCGGTCGGGGCCCAGGGCCGCGTCGGCGATCCGGCCGAGCAGCCGGCCGCAGGACTCGGGGTCGACGATGCGCCCGCGCCGGACCGGCCGTTCGCCGCCCCCGTGGGCGCCCGTCCCGGCGTACGGGTCGAGCACCAGCCCCCGCCCGGGCACCCAGGCCCGGGTGCGGGAGCTGCCGAGGTCGAGGGCCAGGCCCCGGGCGGCCGGAGCGTCGCTCCACGTGCCCTGGCGCTGATGGCGCGCCCGCAGACCGCCGGGCGTGCGGCCCGCCCCGAACACCCCGGCGCCGCTTCCGTCACGAAGCGGCCCGGGGCTCTTCCCCCAGGGGCCCGCACCCGGGCGGAGCGGCCCTCGCCGCTCGCCGGGCACGGAGGTCGTCGGGACGCGAAGGGCCGGGAGAACGGCGGCGACGGGAGCACTCCGGTCCGCGGCGGTACCGGAGGACGACGAGGAGACGGCGCGACCAGGTCGCCGTCCGTCGTGCACAGAACGCATCGTCCCTCACCCCCGGTCGGCCCGTCCTGGCCGCCCACGCATCCGTCGGGCCACAGATAGTGAGGCACGACCGAGCCCTCACTATGCAATACGGGGTGGTGGAACGCCACTTCCCGGGTGATTCACAGGCACACCCGCGCCGCGTGCGCGGCAGACGCGGCTCAGCCCTCCCCGTCCGCCGTCAGGAAGGCGCCCACCAGCTCCGCGAACTCCTCCGGCACCGCGATCCGCACGCCCAGCTCCTCCGCCTTGGTGCGCTTGGACCCCGCCTTCTCCCCGGCGACCAGCAGGCTGGTGCGGCGGGAGACGCTGGAGGAGGACCGGCCGCCCGCCCGCTCGATCAGCTCGTTCATCTGGTTGCGCGTCAGCTTCTCCAGCGCTCCGGACATCGCGCCCGTGACCACCACGGTCATGCCCGCCAGGGGCAGCTCGGCGCCGGACGCGCCGGTCGCGGCGGCTTCCGCTCCGGCCTCGGCGTCCGTGCGGGTCTCCGTGCCGGTCTCCGTTCCGGGCTCCGGGGGCGGGGTGGCGCCCGGCTCGGTCATGTTCACACCGGCGGCGACGAGCTTGTCGATCAGCGGGGCAAGCTCCGCCAGCTCGGCGACCACCATGGCGGCCTTCTCCTTGCCGATGCCCTCGACCCGCTGGAGGGTTTCGACGTCGGCGGCGACGATCCGGTCCATGGTGGCGAAGTACCGCGCCACACGACGCGACATGGACCGCCCCGTGCCCCGTACGCCCAGGGCGCAGAACACCCGCGAGAGCGGCCGGGTGCGGGCCGTTTCGATGGCCGCCAGGAGGTTGTCCGTGGAGGTCTCGCCCATCCGGTCCAGGGCGAGCAACTGCGCGCGCTCCAGGGTGAACAGGTCCGCGAAGTCCGCGACGAGACCGGCCTCGACGAGCTGGACGACCCGGGTGGAGCCGAGGCCCTCGATGTCGAGCTGATCACGCCCCGCCGCGTACGAGACGGAGGCGACCAGTCGGCAGCCGCGGCCCCGGACGCAGCGCCAGCGCTGCTCGCTCGCGTCGATGTCGGAACCGCACTGCGGGCAGCTCGCGGGGAACTCGACGGGCGTCTCCTCCCCGGTGCGCAGATGCACGACGGGGGCCTCGATGCGCGGGATGACGTCGCCGGCCTTGTGGACCATGACCCGGTCCCCGAGCCGCAGGTCGCGGCGGGTGATGTCGGCGGGGTTGTGCAGGGTGGCGTAGCCGACGGTGGAGCCGTCGATCTCCACGGGCTCCAGGACGGCGCGCGGCGCGATGACGCCCGTGCGCCCGACGTTCCACTCGACGGCCAGCAACCGGGTGATCTTCTCCACGGCGGGCAGCTTGTAGGCGATGGCCCAGCGTGGGGCGCGGCTGCCGGAGCCGGCCTCCCGCTGGTCGGCCGCCAGGTCGGCCTTGACCACGATCCCGTCGATGCCGAAGGGCAGCGCCGCGCGCAGGGAGGCTATCGCGTCCACCCGCGCCTGGACCTCTTCCACGGTGGTGGCCAGGACCGGAGCCACGTCGGTGCCCGCCGCCGTGTGCACGCCGAGCTCCGCGACGTACGACAGGACCTCGCTGTGGGGCAGTTCGGGGAGCGTCCGCGCCAACGCGCCGGAATCGGGGAGCGGCAGCGCGCCGTAGGCGAAGAAGGTCGTCTCCACCCGGTAGGCGCGGTCCTTGGCGCGCAGGGTGCCGGCCGCCCCGCTGCGCGGGTTGGCGAAAGGGGCGCCGCCGTGCTCCGTGCGGATCGCGTTGCCCCGCTCGAACTGCTCGTTCGTCATCAGGATCTCGCCGCGCACCTCGATGCTGACCGGGGCGGACAGCCGCTCGGGCAGTCCGACGACGGCGGCGGCCGCGTGCGAGACGTCCTCGCCCGCCTGGCCGTCGCCGCGGGTGACGAGGCGTTCGAACCGGCCGTCGCGGTAGCGCGCGGCGACGGCCAGGCCGTCGAGCTTCGGCTCGACGCTCCACGCGGCCACCGGTCTGCCGATGCGCCGCTCCAGCGACGCGGTCCAGGTCGTGAACTGCTCGGCCGAGAACACGTTGTCCAGCGACAGCATGGGCGCCGTGTGCGGCACGTCCCCGATCGCCGCCCCGCCCGCGACCTTGCCCGTCGGCGAGGCGGCGAGCACCTCGTCGGGGTGGTCCGCCTCGTACGCGGCTATCCCGCGCGCCAACCGGTCGTAGGCGTCGTCGTCCAGCGCGCTCTCGCCCGTGGCGTAGTACGCGGCGGCGGCGAGGGACGCCTCCTCCACCGCGGCGGCGTAGGCGGAGGCGTCGGCGAGAACGGCAACTGAGTTCGTCATGGCCGTCATTCTTCCGCCCGCCACTGACAACGCTCCGGCCCCGCCGGCGCCCGTACTCCGGCGGGCGGCCCGTGCGGACGTGCGGGACGTCGGGTCAGGCCGTCGTTTCCGTGGCGTCCGGCGCCGGGGCCCGCGGCCTTCCGGGAGGCGGCGTCCCGGTCGCGTCCGAGGCGTCCGCGACCGGAAGGCTTTCGGTGGGAGGGCGCGGCGGGAAGGGCTCGTCCACCGGGTCGGTCCCCGCGAAGTCCTCGGCGCCTACCGGCACCTGGGGGCCGGAGGACTCCTGGAGCCAGCGGGTCAGCACCCGGTGCACGGCCTCCGCGCCGACCAGCCCGCCGCCCGCCGGGGCGGGCGCGCCCTCGGTCCCGCCCTTTTCCGCGGCCTCCGCGGCCATGATGTCGAGCGGATCCGACAGCCCGCGCGGCCAGAGCAGGAAGGGCCGGGACTGTTCGCCGCCGAGGCCGCCGTGCGAGCCGATCTGCTCCTCGAAGGCGTGCACGGCGCCGGTGCCGGGGTCGTACATGGAGTTGACCATCACGTCCGCGACGTGCGGGAAGGTGTCGGTGCGGCGTACGGCGCCGGCCGCGCCGGCGCCGAACACGGCGAGCGGCCCCTCCCCGTCCGTCAGCTCCGCGACGGGGACCTCGGCCCCGCCCGGTCCGAGCACCACGGAGCCGTGCTCCTCGCTGCGGACGAGGAGGAAGCCGATCCCCGGGTGGTTGGCGAGCGTGGAGAGCAGCGCCGGGTGGCGGCGGTCGATCTGCTCCCGGGAGGCGCGGCCCTCGATGTCGGGGAAGGAGATCAGCCCGAGGTTCCCCGAGGCCAGGACGATCGGGTCGGAGGGCTTCGCGGCGTGCTCGCCCTCCTGCTCCTCGACCGGCCGGTGCAGCGCGATCCGTACCGCGTCGCGGGCCTCGGAGGCGCTGCGGGTGCGCTGGGCCCGGCGGGGCACGGGCAGCCCGCAGCCCGCCCGGACCAGGTCCTCCAGGGTCAGCCCGTACGCCCCCGCGAAGGTCTCCCCGGGGCTCTGGCCGTGGTCGGAGAGGAGCACGATCCGGTAGGCGCGCGGGGTGTGGTCGGCGATCCTGGCGATCAGGGCGAGGGAGCGGTCGAGGCGTTCGAGGACCTTCTCCGCGTCGCGGCTGTGCGGCCCGGAGTGGTGGGCGACCTCGTCGTAGGCGACGAGGTCGGCGTAGACGGCGGTGCGTCCGGCGAACATGTCGCCGAGGACGGCGGCGACGACCACGTCGCGCTCCACGACGGTGGCGAAGGCGCGGATGAAGGGGTAGAGACCGCCGCGCTTGATCCGCGGTGCGGTCCTGCGGGCGCGGGCCCGGGTGGACTGGCCGATCTCGCGGGCCACCTCGGCCACGAAGGAGAGGGCGGTACGGGTGGCGTTGGCCGGGTCGGAGAAGTAGGCGAAGTATCCGGCGCGGGAGCGGCGGCCCCTGCCGCGCCGGGCGGCCATGGAGAGCACCAGGGCCAGCTCACCGGCCCCGCCGCTGAAGAGGTTGCCGCGGCTCGCGCCGTCGACGGTGAGCAGGCCGCCGTCGCGGGTGCGCTCGATGGCGCGGCGCTGCATTTCGAGGGCGCTCGCCGGGCGGCTGGAGACCATGACGGTGCGGGTCTCCTTCTCGTACCAGCGGAACGCGGGCACGTCGTGGTTGCTGCCGTGCAGGATGGCGAGCTGGCTGGCGCCGGTCTGGCTGGACCAGTCGGTGCGCCACGGGGTGAGCCGGTGGCCGGCGGAGTCCGCGAGCCGGTCGGCGACGGTCGGCATGAGCCCGGCGGCGGCCGCCTCGACCAGCACGTCGTGGCCGACGCCGTCGAGCTGGAGGAAGACGATGCCGGGCGGCCCCTCGCGGCCGGGTCCGCCCGGGGCCGCCGATCCGCCGCGCCTGCGCCGGTAGGCGAGCCGGGACAGCCGGCGGCGGTACGCCTCGTCGTCGCGGACGGCGAAGGCGGTCGAGGTGGCGGAGGCGACGGCGGACATCACGGCGGCGACGACGACCGCCGTCTCGGGCGCGGCGTCGCCGCGCCCGTCCGGGATGAGGCTCAGCGCTATCAGCAGCAGGGAGCCGTTGAGGAAGAAGACCAGCGCGCCCAGGACGAGGGCGGGCACGATGAGCAGGGCCCGCACGAGGACGGGCCAGACCAGGGCGGAGAGCAGACCGAAGGCGCCCGCGCCCCAGGCGGCGGTGAAGGCCGTCCTGGTGGTGGTGTCACCGTCCTCGGACTGGAGCCGGAAGTCGGGCAGGATTCCGGCGAGGGCGAGCATGGTGAGGGTGGACACGGCCCAGACCGCGATCACGCGTATCACGGCGCCGCCCGCCCTGCGCCATCTCCTGTCGGCCACGCCGTTCCACCCGCGCCCTCTCGTCCTCGGACCCGGTCGTCGGGGCCCGCCCCTCAGCTTGGCACAGCGCCCGTCCCGGTCCGGCGGCTCCGCGGCGGGCGCCCCGGGGACCGACGCGCCGGTACGGGGGCGCATAGGCTCTCGTACCGGCGGCGCACCCGTGTCCGGGCGGCGCGGACCGGTCGCCCCGGGGACCGACGCGACGTGTCGGAGGTCACCGGTCACGGCCGGCGGGGTACCGGGGCCGCGGCGGGGCAGGGGTCAGGGTGGGTCGATGAGCGAGCGAGGAGGCGGGGCGCCGGTGGAGGTCACCTGGTGGGGTCATGCCACCTGCACGATCGAGGATTCAGGGGTCCGGGTGCTGACCGATCCCCTGTTCGTACGGCGCTTCGCGCATCTGCGCCGCCGTCGGGGCGAGCTCCCGCCGCCGGGGGCGGCGGTCGCCGATGTGGTGCTGGTCTCCCATCTGCACTCCGACCATCTGCATCCGCCGTCGCTGGCCCGGCTGGCTCCGGGCAGCCGGCTGGTCGTGCCGTGGGGCGCGGTGGCGGCGGTGCCGGGTCTGCGGACGCTGCGGCGGAGGCTCGGGCTGCACATCAGCGAGGTGCGGCCGGGCGACACGGTGCGGGTCGGCGAGGTGCGGGTGCGGGCGGTCCCCGCGCTGCACGACGGGCGGCGGCTGCCGGTCGGACCGCACCGCGTCCCCGCCCTCGGCTATGTCGTCGAGGGCGAGGTCCGGACGTACTTCGCCGGGGACACCGGCCTCTTCGAGGGGATGGCGGACGCGGTGGGGCCGGTGGACACGGCGCTGCTGCCGGTGGGCGGGTGGGGCCCCTACCTGGGCCACGGCCACCTGGACCCGGTCCGCGCCGCCGAGGCGCTGACCCGCCTCGCACCGGCGTCCGCGATCCCCGTGCACTACGGCACGTACTGGCCGATCGGGCTCGACGGGGTGCGCCCGCACGAGTTCCACGCGCCGGGAGACGAGTTCGTCCGGCAGGCGGCGAAGCGGGCCCCCGGGGTGAGAGTGCACCTGCTGGGGCACGGCGAACGGGTCGCGCCGGTGGCCGGCCGGTGATCCAGGAGATCCAGCAGCTGGTGCGGGACCTGCCGACCGAGTCGACCCAGCAGGCGGTCGGCTATCCGACGCTGTTCACGCTGGTGGCGCTGGGATCGCTGGTACCGGTGGTGCCGACGGGGGCGCTGGTGAGTTCGGCGGCGGTGGTGGCCTTCCACCGGACGGCGCCGCTCTCCCTGCTCTTCGTCTTCCTGGCGGCGTCGGCGGCGGCGTTCGTCGGGGACGTCTGCCTGTACTGGCTGGGACAGCGCGGGGTGCGTTCGAAGAACGGCTCGAAGTGGCTCTCGGCGATCACCCGCCGGGCCGCGCCGGAGCGGCTGGCCCAGGCGCAGGAGAAGCTGACGGACCACGGCGGGACGGTGCTGGTGCTGTCCCGGCTGATACCGGCGGGGCGGATTCCGGTCATGCTGGCGTGCCTGCTGAGCCGGATGCCGCTGCGGCGGTTCGCGCGGGGGGACGTTCCGGCGTGTCTGGCCTGGGCGGCGACGTACCAGTTGATCGGCATCCTGGGCGGCTCGCTGTTCCCGGAGCCGTGGCAGGGGGTGGTCGCGGCGATCGCCCTGACCCTGCTGGTCAGCGGGGCTCCGGCGGTGTGGCGCAGGCTGCGGACCCGGTTCGGCCCGGGGACGGGCGACGCGGCGGGGTGACCGCCCGGGCGGTCCCGCACGGCCCCGGCGCCCCGGGCGGCGGGCCCCGGCGGTGAGCAGCGGCACGGTTCGGCGATCGGCGCCCAAGCCCCCCGGCCCTCTCAGCGCAGTGCGCCGAGGACCGCCGCGAAGCCGTCCAGGGCCCGCGCCACATGGGGGAGCTTCAGGGGCTCGGCGGCGGCGAGGGACTCCGTGCGCTGCCGCGCCGTGGTCCCCAGCAGCGGTCCGGTGCCCAGGCGTACGCGCAGCGCGCCCAGCTCGTCCCCGAAGCGGTGGCCCCCCGGGGCGGGCGCGCCGAGCCGGTCGGTGAGGTACTCCTCCAACTCCAGCGAGTCCGTGACGCCCACCTCCGCCAGCCGGGAGCGCAGCGGGCCCAGGTCGGCGTAGAGGTGGCGGCCCGCCTGGGGCGGCCGGGCCAGCGCACCGGCGCCGAGGACCGCGCGGTGGGCGGCGGCGGCGACCTCGGCGTGGAGCGCGGCGGCCCGCGCGGTCCGGTCGCGTACGGCCTGCGGCTCCTCCAGGGCGTGCGCGGCGGCGTGGGCGACCGGACCGGCGACGAGGGCCCCGAGCGCGGTGAGGATGTCCAGGGCGCGGGCGTGCCGGGCGGCGGCCGGGGCCGTGTCGGGGAAGCGGGCGACGGCGGCCGGCCAGGCGGCGGGCGTGAGGGCCCCGGAGAGGTCGGCCAGGACCGTGACGTCGTCCGGGCACATCTCGGCGGGGCTGATCAGGACGGCGTCCCGGGAGCGGTGCACGGTGTCGCGCCAGGTCTCGTCGCTGATGATGTGCAGCCCTTCCCCGACCGCCGCCTCGCACGCCTCGCGGACCAGTTCGGGCGGGGCGACGGTGGCCGTGGGGTCGTCGGCGACGGACAGGAGCAGCAGGGTCGGCCGGCCGCCCTCCGCCCGGACCCGGCGCACGGTCTCCAGCAGGGCGTACGGGTCGGGGACGCCGCCGCATTCGGCCGGGCTCGGCACGTGGTAGGCGGGACGGCCCAGCAGCCGGGCCTGCGGCATCCAGGCGGCCGGACAGGGGCGGGGCACGAGGACGTCCCCGCCGTGCGCGCCGAGCAGGGCCAGGAGGAGCGGCTGGGCGCCGGGAGCGGCGGCGACCCCCGCGGCCGTGCCGTGCAGCCCTCGGCGCTCCCAGTACCCGCGGGCCGCCTCACGCAGCGCCGGTCCCCCGCCGGGAGGCTCCGGCCGGGTTCTGCCGGAGGCGGCGGCGAGTACGGCGGCCAGCTCGGGGAGGACCGGAAGCCCCGGGTCGGGGGCGAGCGGCCCGTAGCGGACGGGCCCGTGGTCCTCGTTCCCGTGCATCCGGCCCTCCTCCGCCGCTCGTCGCCCGCTCGGCGCCGCGTCCCGGGCCCGCCCGCCACGGCCGGCCGGCCGCCGGACGCGCGCACGCGGCGCCCTGTGCATTTCTTTATACGGAGGTTCCGGGCGGCCCGCCCGTCCGGCCGGGCCGCCCGGGCCGGGCCGGCTCCCGCGCGCACGCGCCGCCACCGCCCGGAACGGTACGAGGCCGGCGTCCCAGCGCGCCTCCTGGTTCAGCGGGGCGCTGCCGGGTATTCGCTGGTGCATGTCCACACCGAGAACCACGCCCGCCGTCGCCTCGACCGCCACCGCCCGTTGGCGGGACTGGTTGCAGAGCCGGGACCTGGCCGTCTTCCGGAGTGTCGCGGACCGGCACTGGCCGGGGGCGGACCCGCTGCTGCCCAAGCTGAGCCGGAGCGCCAACCACGGGCTGCTCTGGTTCGGGACGGCGGCCGGGATCGCGGCCCTCGGCAGCAGCGCGCGGTCGCGGCGTGCCGCGCTGCGCGGGGTGGCCTCGCTCGCCGTGGCGTCGGTGGCGATCAACACCGTGGGCAAGGGCGCGGTGCGCCGGAAGCGCCCGATACTGGATCTGGTGCCGTCCGTGCGGCAGCTCAAGCGGCAGCCGGTCACCACGTCGTTCCCCTCCGGGCACGCGGCGTCCGCCGCCGCGTTCGCCGCCGGCGTGGCCCTGGAGTCCAAGGGCTGGGGTGCGGCGGTGGCCCCGGTCGCGGCGGCCGTCGCGGTCTCCCGGGTCTACACGGGCGTCCACTATCCGAGCGATGTGCTGGCGGGGGCGGCGCTCGGGGTGGGGGCCGCGTTCGCGCTGCGCGGGCTGGTGCCCACCCGGGGCCAGCTCCCCGCGCCCGGCCGCCCGCCCGGCGAGGCCCCGGCGCTCCCGGCGGGGAAGGGGCTCGTCGTGGTGGTGAACCGGAAGTCGGGCTCCGCCGCCTCGACCGCGTCCCTGGTGCGTGAGGCGCTGCCCGCCGCGGAGGTGGTGGAGGTGCCGCCCCGGGAGCTGTCGGCCGTGTTGGACGGGGCGGCGGGCCGGGGCAAGGCGCTCGGTGTCTGCGGGGGCGACGGCACGGTGAATCTGGCGGCCTCCGTCGCGGCGACGCACGGGGTGCCGCTGGCCGTCTTCCCGGGCGGAACGCTCAACCACTTCGCGTACGACCTGGGCATCGAGACGGTCCACGACACCGCCGCCGCCCTCAACGCCGGGGATGCCATCCGGGTGGACCTCGGCCGTTTCCGACCGGGGCCGAACGGCCCGGACGGGGCGGACGGTTATTTCCTCAACGCCTTCTCGCTGGGCGTCTATCCGGAGCTGGTACGCACCCGGGAGCACTGGTCGCCCCGGATCGGCGGCTGGCCGGCGGGCGTGCTGGCGGCCTTCCGCGTGTTGCGCGACCGACGGCCGCTGGAGGCCGAACTCCAGGGCCGCCGACGCCCGTTGTGGCTCCTCTTCGTCGGCAACGGCCTGTTCCAGCGCGTGGGCCCCGCTCCGGGCCGCCGCCACAACCTGGCGGACGGGCTGCTGGACGTGCGGGTGGTGCACGGGGGGCGCGGGCCCGCGCTGCGGCTGCTGGCCGCGGCGGTGGCCGGGCCGCTGACCCGCTCCCCGGCCCATGCGGCGGTGCGACGGCGCCGGGTGCGGATCGGCGGCCTGGCGCCGGGAACCCCGTACGCGTACGACGGGGAAGTGGGCCGCTCGGGAACGGAACTGACGATCGACAAGCTGCCGGAGGCCCTGACGGTGTACTGCCCGATGCCGGTCTGACCGCCGGGGCCGCCCCCCTCTTCCGCCCCGCTCTCGCGTCCGCATGGCAAGACACGCATCTCAGCATGCGGCATCCCGGCGTACGGTGGGTCCTGCCGCCGCGCCTCCAGGCGCGGGACTTCCGGGAGAGGACGCGCCGCCATGCCGAAGGAGACCGCCGTGTACACGCACGGGCACCACGAGTCGGTCCTGCGCTCGCACCGCTGGCGGACCGCGGCCAACTCGGCCGCGTACCTCCTCGGCGAACTCCGTCCCGGGCAGGCCGTGCTGGATGTCGGCTGCGGCCCCGGGACCATCACCGCCGACCTGGCCGCGCTGGTCGCTCCGGGCCGGGTCACGGCGGTGGACACCAGCGGCGACATCCTCGGGTCCGCAGCGGCGGTGGCGGAGGAACGAGGTCTCGGGAACGTCGAGTTCGCGGTGGCCGACGTCCACGCCCTGGATTTCCCCGACGACTCCTTCGACGTGGTCCACGCCCACCAGGTGCTCCAGCACGTGGGCGATCCGGTCGGGGCGCTGCGCGAGATGCGGCGGGTCTGCCGCCCCGGCGGCGTGGTCGCGGCCCGCGACAGCGACTACGCGGCGATGACGTGGTATCCGGAAGCTCCGGGGCTCGACACCTGGCTGGACGTGTACGGACGCGTGGCGCGGGGCAACGGCGGCGAACCCGACGCCGGCCGCAGGCTGTTGTCCTGGGCGCGGCAGGCCGGCTTCACCGACATCGTCCCCACCGCGGCCGCCTGGTGTTTCGCCACCCCGGAGAGCCGCGCGTGGTGGAGCGGCCTGTGGGCGGACCGCACGACGGACTCGGTCTACGCCGGACTGGCGGTGGCGGGCGGCCACGCGAGCGCCGGGCGGCTCACGGAGATCGCCGGAGCGTGGCGCTCCTGGGGCGCGGAGGACGACGGCTGGTTCATGGTCCCGCACGGCGAGGTGCTCTGCCGGGCGTGAGAGCCGGGCGCGTCCGGGACGCGGGGTGACCGTCGCACGGTCGGCGGCCCCCGCGTACCGGACGGCCGCCCGGTCCGGCCGGAACCGATCACACCGGTGGCGGCCGCCGTCTACCCTCGTTCCATGGAGATCCTGGGAACCACGCTGCGTATCTGCGTCGACGACCTGGAGTCGTCGGTGGCCTTCTACGAGGGGCTGACGGGCACTTCGGCCCTGCGTTTCGAGCGCGGCGGGGTCTCGGTCGCCGCGATCGGCTGCTTCCTGCTGATGAGCGGGCCGGAGTCGGAGTTGGAGGTGCTGCGCAAGGTGGGGGCGACCATCGCCGTCAAGGACGTGGACGAGGCGCACGAGGCGCTCACCCGGGCGGGCGCGCGGGTCGTCGCGGGCCCGGTGCCGACCCCGGCGGGCCGCAACCTCATCGCCCTGCACCCGGACGGCTCGGTCTTCGAGTACGTGGACCGCAAGGCCGCCGTCTGACCCTCCCCCGCCCGCACGCCTCCTTCGCCGCGGTCGGCCGGGCGGCGGACGAGGGAGCCGCCCGGCCGGGCGGGGAGGCGCGGACGTCAGCCGGCCGGGACCACCGGCAGCTCCAGCACGCCGGTCTCCTCGGGAGCGCTCACGACGGTGACGGGCTTGATGCCCCGGTTGCCGAAGTACGCGGTGTCGCTGGCGGCGATGACGAACTCCAGGCGGTGCCCCCGGGCGTACCGGTGGACGATGCCGGGCAGTTCGACCGTGAAGGGCCGGGTGACGTCGGGAACCCGGACCGGGGAGACGAGCCGGTTCACCAGCGTGCGGCCGCCGCCGGGGGCGACGTCGTAGACCTTGGCGAACAGGACGAGCTTTTCGGAGGCGTCACCGCTGTGCTGGACCCGTTCCGCCTCCGGTGAGACGACCTGGAGGGTGGCCTTCGGCGCGCCGACGACGTCGAGGGGGGCGGTGAGGGGCTCGCTGCGCCACCCGAGGTAGGTGCCCTTCGTGTCGTACGGCTCGATGTCGGGCAGCCCGATCAGCGGGGCGAGGGAACTCTCGGAGTGGCTGGTGGGCACGGGCCGGTTGGTGTACTGGCGGCTGCCGCGCACGACCTCGGAGCGGTCGTCGACGAGCTTGCCGTCGCCGGAGAGGTAGAGGGAGCGCGAGAGGGCGGGGACGTCGGCGGCCGTACCGTAGCCGCTCTGCCAGTGGCGGTAGTAGGAGAGGGCGGGTCCGGTGTCGGCGGCCGTGTTCTCGCGGAGGTAGCGGTCGAACCAGGCCAGCACTCGCCGTCCGACGTGGCTGGTCTCCAGGTTGCCCCGGTCGAGGTCGAGTTCACCGGGGACCTGGCCGCCGCCGTGCCCCCAGGACTGCCAGATCATCTTGGTCTCGGTGCCCTGCGCCTTGAGCGTCCGGTAGGTGGCGGTCGCCTCGTTGAGGTTGAAGAGGCTGTCGGCCTGGCCCTGGACGAGGAGAGTGGGGGCCTGGACCCGGTCGAGGTAGGAGACCGGTGAGACGCTGCGTACGTACGCGAGCATCCGCTCGGTCTGCGCGGCGGGGTAGCGGCCGGAGTTGAGCAGCCGGACGGTCTCGCAGACGCGGGTGGCGAAGTGCAGGCAGTCCACCCGGTTGATCCGGGACGGGTCCGGCCTCGGGGTGAGCAGCGGCCGGCCTTCGCCGATCAGGTAGAAGCCGTTGGTCCACTGCCACTTGAAGACGCCGGGGGTGTCGGAGGTGACCCCGGTGCGCGCGCCGGTGTTGTTGGGGGCGAGTGCGTAGCCGAGGTCGTTCCAGGTGATCAGGGGGACGAGGGCGTCGACGCGCGGGTCCACGGCGGCGGCGGCCAGTTGGATCGCGCCGCCGTAGGAGCCGCCGATCATGCCGACGCGCGGATCGCCCTCGGCGTCCCGGGTGACGTAGTCGGCCTTCGTGCCGTCGTCGGCGGCGCGGACTCCTGCGAGGAAGTCGAGGAGCCCGCTCGCCGCCTCCCCGTCCACGGCGGGGTCGTCGAGGGTGATCAGGCAGCCGGACCTGCCGAAGCCGAGGCCCGAGTAGACGAGGCTGACATAGCCGCGCTCGGCGAACGTCCTGCCGATCGCGTCGGTGGTGCCGTCGGACTTGCTGCCGCCGAAACCGTTGGTGGCGAGGACGGCGGGGGCGGGGCTGTCCGCGTCGGCCCCCGCGGGCCGGTAGAGATCGGCGTCCACCGTGCAGGTGCGGTCGCCCGCCTCGACGGTGAACGTAAGCGGCGTGACGGTGTACGGGCCGGCCTCGGCGTGGGCCGGGCCGGCGAGGACGAGGGGGGCGGCGAGGGCCGCCCCGGCGACCGCCGCGAGCGGGCCGCGCACGCGGGAAACAGCACCTGACACGAAGACCTCCACACCGAGGGCCTTACCGGCCGGTAGGCATTGGGGCGCGCCCATGCCGTGACACGGCTCACCGCGTGTCAGCGCATCGGGCAGCGGCTTTTGACGGGTGTTCACGTCGCACGCGAAAGCGCCTCTCCACGCGCGGGCGCGAACGGCGTCCGCGCGGGCGCGGACGGGGCGGCGGGGGCCGAGGAGGTCAGCGCAGGGCGGGGGCCCGTACGGTCAGCGTGCAACGCCCGCCGTCCGCCGGTGCGTCGAGCACCGCCGCGACGCCCAGGGGGACCGTCAGCGATGTCGGGCCGTGTCCGAACCCCACCTCCTCGACCACGGGTATGCCCAGCGTGCCGAGCCGGTCGGCGAGCACGGGCCGGATCTTCTCGTACGGTCCGCAGAGCTGCCAGGATCCGCAGGCGACCCCGGCCACACCGGCCAGCCCTCCGGACCGCAGGAGCCGGGTGAGGATGCCGTCGAGCCGGTAGGGCTCCTCCCCGGTGTCCTCGATCGCCAGCAGCCCGCCCCGGGCGTGGGTCCGCCCGCCGGGGGCGCAGGCATCGGCGGCGAGCAGGCCGGCGCAGCCGCCGTACAGGACGCCTTCGGCCCGCCCGGGGACCAGGGGGCGGGCCGTGTCCCGCCCCAGGACGAGCACGCTCTCGGGCGCGAAGAGGGTGGCCCGCAGGTGCTCGCGGGTGGGCTCGTCCTTCAGAAAGGTCTCGGTGGCGACCATCGGCCCGTGCAGGGTCGCGAAACCGGCGCGCAGGGCGAACGCCTCGTGCAGCACGGTGATGTCGCTGTAGCCGACGAAGACCTTGGGCCCGGCGGCCCGGATCGCCGCCCAGTCGAGCAGATCGACCATACGGTGGGCTCCGTATCCGCCGCGGGCGCAGAAGACGGCCTCGACAGCGGGATCGCACCAGGCGGCCTGGAGATCCGCCGCGCGGTCCGCGTCCCTGCCGGCGAGGTGGTCCAACTCCGGGTGAACGGAAAGGACATGGGGGCCGACGACCGGGTCGAGGCCCCAGTCGCGCAGGAAGGCGACCCCCTCCTCCAGCCGGTCGGCGGGGACGGGGCCGCTGGGGGCGACGACGGCGACCCGGGAGCCGGGGCGCAACCGTGCCGGCCGGGCGAGCGGGGTGGCCCGTGCGGGGCTCCGGCCGCTCACGTGGTCAGCTCCAGCGGCGGCACGTCGGGCCGGTCGATGCCGAACGTGCGGACGTAGAGCGACAGTTCGGCCTCCAGGGCGCGGACCA
Organism: Streptomyces sp. CB02366; assembly: GCF_001905905.1. Classification (GTDB taxonomy): domain Bacteria; phylum Actinomycetota; class Actinomycetes; order Streptomycetales; family Streptomycetaceae; genus Streptomyces. The sequence continues at coordinate 74,438 of NZ_LIVT01000006.1, read as the reverse complement.
GGGTCTCCATGCGGCGGAACCCGTGGCTCTCGCCCTCGAAGGCGATGGAGGCGTGGGCGACCCCCCGGTCGGCCGCGGCGGCGAGGAACCGCTCGCTCTGGGCGGGCGGGCAGATCACGTCGTCCAGGCCCTGGAGCAGCAGGAACGGGGTGTTCAGCCGGTCGGCGCGGTGGAGCGGGGAGCGTTCCCGGTAGCGCTCGGGCACCTCGGCGAGCGGGCCGACGAGCGTCTCCAGGTACTGGGACTCGAAGTCGTGGGTTCCGCCGGCGGCCCACCTTTCCAGGTCCAGCACCGGGTAGAGCATCGTCCCGCAGGCGTACAGGTCGGTGCTGGTCAGCGAGGCGGCGGTGGTCCAGCCGCCCGCGCTGCCGCCCCGGATCGCCAGCTTGCCCGGGTCCGCCGCGCCCTCGTCGACCAGGGCCGAGGCGACGGCCGCGCAGTCCGCCACGTCGACGACGCCCCACTCGCCGCGCAGGCGTTCGCGGTAGGCGCGTCCGTAACCGGTGGAGCCGCCGTAGTTCACCTCGGCGACGCCGATGCCGCGCGAGGTGAAGTAGGCGATCTCCAGGTCGAGGACGAGCGGGGCGCGGCCGGTGGGCCCACCGTGCGCCCAGATGACGTAGGGGGGCTTCTCGCCCTCGGGGCCGGTGCGTTCGGGGTGGCGCGGCGGGTAGACGTGGGCGTGGATCTCCCGGCCGTCGGGGCCGGTGAAGGTCCGGTTCTCGGGCCGTGGGTAGTAGGCGGGGTCGACCGCGTCCCGGTGGGGCGCGCCGATGGGGCGGGCGCGTCCGGTCGCGGTGTCCAGTTCGACGACCTCGGGGGCGCTGCGGGGGCTCGCCGCGACGCCGACGACGCGGCTGCCGTGCACGGTGAGCGTGTCGGACCAGGCCGTCCAGGGGCCCGGGGCGTCCGCGAGTTCGCCGGTCTCGGGGTCGAGGATGCCGAGGCGGTGGTCGCCCTTGCCGTGCAGGACGGCGATCAGGCCGTTGTCCAGGGGGTGGAACCAGCGCAGCCCGATCTTCCAGAGCGGCCCGCCGAACTCCTCGCCCCGGGGCGGCAGGAGCCGGCTGCTGGGGACCGCGCCGCCCGCGACGGCGTCGGGGCGGATGCGCTGGAGCTCCCACCATCCGGAGAGGTCGGAGACGAACAGGAGGCTGCCGTCGCGGTCCCACTCCACCTGGCAGACCGATTCGTCGAGGTCCCCGACGAGGGGCCGGGCACCGGTGAACCGGCCCTCCTCGGTGAGGTCGGCCAGCATGACCACGGTCCCGTTCCAGGGCATCTCCGGGTGGTCCCAGGCGATCCAGGCCGCCCGCCGCCCGTCGTGGGAGACCTTGGGGCCGGTGACGAACCGGTGGCGTCCGTCGGAGAGTTCGCGGACCTTCGAGCGGTCTTCGGCCGCCGAGCCGTCCAGCGGCACGGCGGCGAGGACCCGCCGTACGTCGGTGGGCTCCGGGCCGGTGAACTCCTCCAGGACGCACCATACCTCCCCCTCGGCGCCGTGTTCGGGGCGCACCTGCGGGTCCACCCAGCGCAGTCCGCCGCCGACGTCGGAGACGGGGGTGAGCGGGCGGGGGGCCCCGGGGCTGCCGGGGGTGTGGGCGTACAGCCGCTGATCGGTGAAGTGGACGAAGACGACGAGGGGTTCGCCGTCCTCGCGCACGGTGGCCGCCCAGGGCTGGCCGCCGTATTCGACGACCCTGCTGCGGACGTTCCAGGGGGCGGGGAGCACGGGTGCGGTGGAGCCGTCGGCGCGGCGGCGGACCAGGGCGCGCCGGCCGCCCTCGGCGGGACGCGGCTCGGTCCACCAGACCTCGTCCCCGACGGTGCCGAGGTGGTCGGGGCGGCCGTCGTGGGAGGCGGCGAGCGCCGCGTCGATCGGTGACGGCCAGGCCCCGTACGGGGCTGCTGCGGGCACGGTGTTCACGTGGGTCGGTCCCCCGGGGCGAGTAGGTCAGGCGGTGCGCAGGTAGTGGTCGAGGACGCGGACGCCGAAGTGGAGGGCGTCGACGGGGACACGCTCGTCGACGCCGTGGAAGAGCCGCTGGTAGTCGAAGCCGACGGGCAGCTTCAGCGGGGTGAAGCCGTAGCCGGTGATGCCGAGGCGGGAGAACTGCTTGGCGTCGGTGCCGCCCGACATGCAGTAGGGCACGGTGTGCGCGCCCGGGTCGAACCGCTCGACGGCGGCGCGCAGTTTGGCGTACGTCGGGGAGTCGACCGGCGCGGTGAGGGCCTGCTCGCGGTGGTAGAACTCCCAGGAGACCGAGGGGCCGGTCAGCCGGTCCAGGGTGGCGTGGAACTCGTCGTCGCCGCCGGGGACCATCCGCCCGTCGACGTACGCGGTGGCGTGGCCGGGGATGACGTTGACCTTGTAACCGGCGTCCAGCATCGTCGGGTTGCTGCTGTTGCGGATGGTGTTCTCGACGAGGGAGGCGGCCGGGCCGAGCTTGCCGAGGAGTTGGGCGACGTCGAAACCGGGGGCGTCGAGGTCGGCGTTGATGCCGTGCAGCGCGGCGATCTCGGTGATCGCGGCGCGGACGGTCGGGGTGAGGCGGATGGGCCATTCGTGCTCGCCGATCCGGGCGACGGCCGCGGCCAGCGCACTCACCGCGTTCTCCCGGTTGACCTTGGAGCCGTGCCCGGCCCGGCCCTCGGCGGTCAGCTTCAGCCAGCCGGTGCCGCGCTCGCCCGCCGCGATCGGGTAGAGCGACAGGCCCTCGCCGGCGTGGAAGGTGAAGGCCCCCGACTCGCTGATGCCCTCGGTGCAGCCCTCGAAGAGGTCGGCGTGCTCCTCGGTGAGGAAGCCGGAGCCGTCCGCGGCGCTGTCCTCCTCGTCGGCGGTGTAGGCGATGACGATGTCGCGCGCCGGGCGGAACCCTTCGCGGGCCCAGCCCCGTACGACGGAGAGGACCATCGCGTCCATGTTCTTCATGTCGACGGCGCCCCTCCCCCACACGACCCCGTCGCGGACCTCGCCGGAGAAGGGGTGCACACTCCAGTCGGCGGGTTCGGCGGGGACGACGTCGAGGTGGCCGTGGACGAGCAGCGCGTCGGCCGTGGGGTCGCCGCCGGGGATCCGGGCGACCACGTTGGTCCGGCCGGGGGTGCGCTCCAGCAGCGTCGGCTCGATCCCGGCGTCCGCGAGCCGCTCGGCGACGTATTCGGCGGCGGGGCGCTCCCGGCAGTCGCCACCGCCCCGGTTGGTGGTGTCGATCCGGATCAACTCGGAGGTGAACGCCACCACTTCGTCGAGCGCCTGCCGGTCCACGGGTCCGAGCGGGTCGGGGGCCTCAGCCATACTGTTCCTCCACGGCGGCCGACACGATCGTCGTCACCGCCTTGAACGTGCGGATTCCTTCGTACATCGTCGCGCTGGTGTACGCCACGCGCCTCTCGCCGCTCGGCGCGACCCCGGGGACGACGGTGGCCGCCGCCGCCAGGTGTTCGGCGTCGAACTCCAGCTCCACGGTGAACGCCGTGCCGGTGACGGGGGCCCGGCGGCCCGCCAGCGCGGTGGCGCTCTTCGCCGCGGCCCGGATGTCGGCGGCGGTGCGGGCGGGGGTGCGGCAGACGGCCGCGTACCGCGACACGTAGTCCTTGACGGCGACCTTCCGGGCGTCCGGCGCGTACCCGTCGGCGTCCACGCAGGTCAGGTCGTCGCCGGTGACGAGGACGACGGGCACCCCGTACTCGGCGGCGACGTGCGCGTTGAGCAGACCCTCGCTGGCACGGACGCCGTTGAGCCAGACGCCGGTGATGGAGTTGGCCAGGTAGGTGTGGGCGAGGACGCCCTCCGCGCCGGCCCCGGTGTGGTAGCCGACGAAGGCCACCGCGTCCACGTCGCCGTGCTGGATGCCCTCCACCATGGACAGCGACTTGTGCTTGCCGGTGAGCATCCGGACCCGCTCGTCCATGTGCTCCAGGAGGAGGTTGCGCATCGACCAGTGGGCCTCGTTCACCAGGACCTCGTCGGCGCCGCCGTCGTAGAAGCCGAGGACCGCCGCGTTCACGTCGGACGTGAACATCGACCGGCAGCGCTCCCACTGCGGCGTCCCCGGCAGCACGTCGGCCGGCCAGGTGACTCCGGTGGCGCCTTCCATGTCGGCGCTGATGAGGATCTTCATGCCGCCACACCGTACGCCTCGTGGGCGGCGCGGGCCAGGGAGGGGCGCAGGGCCGGTGCGGCGGGGCGGCCGTGTCCGGCCCCGTGCGGTGGAGGGGGCGCCGCCCTTCGCCGGGGACGTGCGCCGGTGTTCCGACCGGCCCCGGCTCAGGAGATCGCGCGCGGCTGCCCCGCCCTCTGGCACCGCGCCGGACCGTGCCGCGATACTGCGCACCACCGTTCGAACGAAAGGACCCGCGTGACCCACCCCTTCCCCGTCACGGCCCGGCTCGGTCTCGGCGGCACGGCGCTCCTCCTCGTCCTGGCGGGCTCCGCCCTGCCCGCGTCCGCCGCCCCGGCGGACGCCGCCCGCGCGCCGGGGGCGGCGACCGTCGAGGAGCGGCGCCTCGACCGTGCCGCGCCGCGGGAGATCCTCCGGCGCAGCGGATTCGACGCTCTCGCCCCGCGTTTCGCGCGGGCCCTGGAACGCTCCCGCGGTTACGCGCAGGCCGAGCGGGCGGTCACCCGCCACGCTTCGGCGCTCTGGCGGCGCGCCGTGGACCGCGCCCAGGGCCGCGATCCCGCCGCGGGCGACCTGAGCCGGGGCGACGACCGGCCGCTGTACTGGGCCCGGCTCGCGCTCAGCCGGGAGCTGCGCGCGTGGACGCCTCCGTTCGCGGTCGGCGCCGAACAGCGCGCGGCCCTGCACACCGCCCTGGAGAGCGCTTCTCGCGGCCAACAGGAGATCCGCTTCCCCGACCCCCGGGTGAAGCGGGTGCTCGTCACCGGTTTCGACCCGTTCACCCTGGACCGCGACGTGCGGATCGGCAATCCCTCGGGCGCGAGCGCCCTCGCCCTGGACGGCGTCGTGGTGCGGACGGCCGCCGGACCGGCCCGGATCGAGACCGCCGTCTTCCCGGTGCGCTGGTCGGACTTCACCGAGGGCGTCGTCGAACGGGCCCTGGCGCGGCACCTGCCCCACCTGGACCTGTTCACCACGGTCAGTCAGGGCAGGCCCGGCCGCTTCGACGTGGAGCGCACGAACGCCGCCTGGCGCGGCGGCTTCCCCGACAACGAGAACGCGTCGAGCACCGGGCTCGTCCCCGTCGCCGACCCCGGAACCCAGCCGCAGTGGACCTCCACCACCCTCCCGTACCGGCGGCTCGCCGAAGCGGACACGGGCCCCTTCCCGGTGTACGACAACACGGAGGTCACCGAGGTCCCGGCAGGCGGCGACCGGCCGGTGACCAGGCCGGAAGGCCCCACCCCCGGCTCGTCGGCGCGGGCCGGAGGCGGCGGCGACTACCTCTCCAACGAGATCGCCTACCGGGCCACCCTGCTGCGCGACCGGCTCCGGCTGCCGCACCTGCCGGGCGGCCACCTGCACACCCCGGTCCTGCGGTTCGGCGCGGAGAACACCGATCCGCAGGCGGGCGCGGTCACCGACCCGGATTTCGAGCGCGACCGCTCGGACATCGTGCGCCAGGTGGGGGAACTGGTGAGGACGGCGGTGTCGGCCGCGGGCTGAGCCGCCCGTGCGGACCGGCTTCCGCCGCACGGGCAAGACGGGCGGGAAGTGCCGGGCCCCGCGCCGCCCGCCGGGCTCGGCCGCTCAGCGGCGGGCCGCGAGGAGTCCGTCCGCCGGGGCGGCCGGACCCTCCCCGGGGAAGGAGGGCCTGGCGTCGGCGTGGTCGGGGCAGAGGGCCGGGCGGCCGAGGGAGCGGGCCCGGCGGCCCCTTCCCGCCCGGGGCGGGGACGTCGGCGGCAGCCAGGTCCGGTCCGGGTGGCGGAAGCGCAGGTGCGACAGGACCCTGCGGGCCACGGGCCGCTCCGGCAGCGGCGTGGCGAGCCGGGTCGTCGTCCACTGGCCGGCCGGGCAGCGGGTGCACAACCGGTAGGAGACCTCCCCGACGACCTTGCGGTGGTGGACCAGGAGCAGTCGGTGCTCGTCGGCGCCGTCTCGCGGGGGGCACGAGGCCCACTCCAGGGCGGCGAGCGTCCGCGCCCGCCGCCTCGTCCGGGCCCAGTGGCGCCGGAGGGCCCCGGGGCGGCGGCGCCGGCGGGCGGGCCCTGGCCCGGTCCGCCGAACGCCGTCCGGGCCGGGGTGGGGGCTCATGCCGCTTGCCCGGGAGGAAAGCGGCGGTGCTGGAGGAATCCGCATGTTCGGCGTGTGCCCCGGAGGCGGCGTCTGATGCCGATCGGACGTTCCGCGGTCTCCCGCCGCACCGGGGCCGGTCGGTCGGACCGGGTCTGCCCGGCGGGGGCCCGGCCGACGGGAAGGGCTCGGCGGCGGGCGCGGCGTGCGGGGGCGCGACCCGCGTCAGCCGGCCTTCGCGTCCCGCAGCAGCTCCTCGATGCGGGACAGCTCGTCCTCGGTGAAGTCGAGGTTCGCGACGGCCGCGACGCTGTTCTCCAGCTGGGTCACGCTGCTCGCGCCGACGACGGCGGAGGTGAGCCGGCCGCCGCGCAGCACCCACGCCAGGGCCAGCTGGGCGAGCGACTGGCCGCGCTCCTTCGCCAGGGCGTCCAGCGCGCGCAGCCGTTCCACCAGCTGCGGGGTGACGGCGTCGGCGGTCAGGAACGGGCTGTCGCCCGCCGCCCGGGAACCGGCCGGGATGCCGTTCAGGTAGCGGTCGGTGAGGATGCCCTGCTCCAGCGGGGAGTACGCGATGGAGCCGACGCCCAGCGCGTCCAGGGCGTCCGGCAGCCCGTCGTCCTCGATGCGGCGGTCGAGCATCGAGTAGCGGGGCTGGTGGATGAGGAGCGGAGTGCCGAGGCCCTCCAGGATCGCGGCGGCCTCGCGGGTCTGCGCGGCGGAGTAGTTGGAGAGGCCGACGTAGAGGGCCTTGCCCTGCCGTACGGCGGAGTCGAGGGCGCCCATCGTCTCTTCGAGCGGGGTGTCCGGGTCGGGCCGGTGGGAGTAGAAGACGTCCACGTACTCCAGGCCGAGGCGCTTCAGGCTCTGGTCGAGCGAGGAGCGCAGGTGTTTGCGCGAGCCCCACTCCCCGTACGGCCCCTCCCCCATGTGGTAACCGGCCTTGGTGGAGACGACCAGTTCGTCGCGGAGGTGGGCGAAGTCGGTGGCCAGGGCGCGGCCCATGGTGAGTTCGGCGGAGCCCGGCGGCGGACCGTAGTTGTTCGCGAGGTCGAAGTGGGTGATGCCGAGGTCGAAGGCGCGGCGCAGGATGGCGGCCTGCGTCCCGGGGGTCCGGTCTCCCCCGAAGTTGTGCCAGAGGCCGAGGGAGAGCGCGGGCAGCAGCAGCCCGCTGCGGCCGGTGCGCCGGTAGGGCATGGCGGAGTAGCGGTCGGCGGACGGCAGGTACATGGGGGCTCCGCGGGAGGGGTTACGGGGGTGGCGCGCCGGGGCCGGCGCGGTTCGGGTGCGGGCTCCAGGCTTCCGCAGATGGATCCAGCAGTCCAACAGGGGATTCCGCTCGGATTCATCGCCTAGATTGCTCAATCATGGAACTGCGTCAGCTGGAGCACTTCGTCGCCGTGGCGGAGGAGCAGCACTTCACCCGGGCCGCCGAGCGCCTCGCCGTCTCGCAGTCCGGGCTCTCCGCCTCCGTACGGGCGCTGGAGCAGGAGCTGCGGACGCCGTTGTTCAGCCGGACCACGCGCACGGTCCGGCTCACCGAGGCGGGGCGGGCGCTGCTGGTGGAGGCGGAGCGCACGCTGGCGGGCGCGCGGGCCGCGCGGGAGGCGGTCGACGCCGTACGGGGGCTGCTGCGCGGCACGTTGACGGTGGGGGTCGAGCAGTGCGTGGCGGGGGTGAACCCGGCGCGGCTGCTGGCGGCGTTCCACCGGGACCATCCGCAGATGGAGCTGCGGCTGCGGCAGGAGGGCGCCGGCAGCCTGCTGGAGGGGGTGGCGGGCGGCAGGCTGGACCTGGCGTTCGCGGCGGCGGTCGACCCGGCGAAGTGGCGCGGGGAGCTGGTGCCGCTGGCCCGGGAGCGGTTGGTGCTGCTGTGCGCGGCGGGGCATCCGTACGCCGGGCGGCCCGAGGTGGGATGGCAGGAGCTGGCGGGGGCGTCGTTCATCGACTTCCACCCGGGCTGGGGCCCCCGGCGGGCGGCGGACGAGGCGTTCGCGGCGGCGGGGGTGCGGCGGACGGTGGGCCTGGAGGTCAACGACGTGCACAGCCTGCTGGAGTTGGTCCAGGAGGGGCTGGGGATCGCGGTGGTGCCGCACCACTTCTCCCGCAAGCCGGAGGCGGCCCGGCTGGTCACGGTGGAACTGGCGGGCGGGGCCCGGCCGGTGTACGAGAGCGTGGCGGTGCTGCCGGCGGCCCGGCACACGGGCCCGGGGGCGCGGGCGCTGATGCGGCTGCTGCGCGAGAACGCAGAGGCGGGGTGAGGCGGAGTGAGGCGGGGGCGGGTTCAACCGGGGGCGGCGCGTACCCGGCGCCCCGCACCCCCATGCGCGCTTCTGCCCCCCCTGCACCCGCCCGCCGTACGTCCCCGTCCCGGTCGCCCGCCCTCCGTACGTCTCGGTCCCCGTGCGCCTCAGTCCTCGTGGCCCAGCTGGAGGTCCCGTTCGGTGCGGCCGCCGCCCGCGACCTGGAGGACGGTGGCGACCGGCGGGTATCCGGCGGCGATCACCGTGTACTCGCCCGACGAGAGGTCGACGAACCGGAACGATCCGTCCGCCCCGGTGGTGAGGGTGTCCACCACGTTGCCCGCCGCGTCGAGCAGGGTGACCCGGGCGTCCTCGACGGGCCGTCCGCCGGTGGCGCGGACGACGCCGCGCAGGACGGCCCCGCCCGCCAGCTCGATGTCCTGCCGGGTCTCGCGGGCGGCCTGCACGCTGACCGGGAGGGCGGTGGGGCGGAAGGCGGGGGCGCTGGCGGCCAGGGTGTACTCCCCCGCGACCAGCTCGCCGATGACGTAGCCGCCCTCGCGCCCGGCGCGGGTGGAGGCGACGACCTCGCCGTGCACGTCGGTGAGGGTGACGGCCGCGCCCTGGACCGGGGCCCCGTCGGGGGTGAGGACGGACCCGGCGAGCCGTCCGGCGCCGCCGAGGACCACGTCCAGCTCGACGGGGCGCTCCCCCACGGTGACGCTGACGGCCTGCGGCTGGTGGCCCCCGGCGGCGGCGATCAGGACGTACGAACCGGCGCCGGGGACGCTGAGCGCGTACCGCCCGTCGTCCCCGCCGGCCCCGCGCCCGATCTGCCGCCCCTGGACGTCGATGAGGGTGAGGGCGGCCCGGGGGACGGTGGTGCCGTCGGAGTGCTGGACGCACCCGTGGACCGGGATCCCGGAGAGGCGGTCGGCGGCGGGCCGCGCGGAGTCGGCGCGGGCCGCGGGGATCGGCATCGTGGTCTCGGCGGCGGCTTCGGGGCTGTGGTGGGACACCAGCGGTTTCTCCTTGAGGAAGAAGGCGAGGATCAGGCCGAGCACGAGCACCGGCACGAGGTAGAGGAAGATGCGCGGCATCGCGTCCACGTACGCCTGGATGTAGGCGTCGCGCAGCGCGGGTTCCATCGCGTGGACGATCTGCGGGGTGATCGACGCGGGGTCCGGCAGCTCGGCGCCGGTGGGCAGCCGTACGCCGAGCGCGTCGGAGAGCCGTCCGGCGAACAGCGTGCCGAAGACGGCCGCACCGACGCTGCCGCCGATCTGCCGGAAGTAGTTGTGGGCGCTGGTGGCGGTGCCGAGGTCCGAAGGGCGTACGGAGTTCTGGACGGCGAGCACCAGGACGGACATGACCAGGCCGATGCCGGTGCCGAGAACCGCCTGGTAGAAGCTGTACGCCAGGACGGAGGTGTCCGCCTCCAACAACGAGAGCAGCCCCATGCCGACGACGGAGACGGCGCTGCCGACGATCGGGTGGATCCGGTAGCGGCCGGTGCGGGTGATGAGCTGGCCCGAGACGATGGAACCGCCGACGATGCCCATCATCATCGGAAGCATCAGGAGCCCGGACTCGGTGGCGCTGACCCCGTCGACCATCTGGAGGTAGGTGGGCAGGTAGCTGGCGGCCCCGAAGAGGGCGATGCCGACGACCGCGCCGACCAGGCCGGAGACGTTGAAGACGGAGTCGCGGAACAGCCGTAGCGGAATGATCGGTTCTGCGGCCCGGCGTTCGGCGGCGACGAAGAGGACGGTGGAGGCGACCGCGCCCGCCGAGAGGCCCAGGATGGCGCCCGAGTCCCAGGCGTACTCGGTCCCGCCCCAGCTGGTGACCAGCACCAGGCAGGTGGAGGCGACGGCGAGGAGCGCCGCACCCAGGACGTCGAGGCGGGGCCGGGCGGCGGGCCGGGGCAGTTTGAGGACGACCGCGATGACGGCGAGGGTGACCAGGCCGAACGGGACGTTGATGTAGAAGCACCAGCGCCAGGAGGCGTGGTCGGTGAAGAAACCGCCGAGGAGGGGCCCGGCGACCGAGGCGAGGCCGAAGACCGCGCCGATGAGGCCCATGTAACGGCCGCGCTCCCGGGCCGGGACGATGTCCGCGATGATCGCCTGGACGCCGATCATCAGCCCGCCGCCGCCGACGCCCTGGAGGGCCCGGAAGGCGATCAGCTCGTCCATGGTGCGCGACCAGCCCGCCAGGGCGGAGCCGATGACGAAGACGACGATGGCGAACTGGAAGACGCCCTTGCGGCCGAAGAGGTCGCCGAGCTTTCCGTAGAGCGGCAGGACGATGGTGGAGGCGAGGAGGTAGGCGGTGACCGCCCAGGACATCTTCTCCAGGCCGTGCAGCTCACCGACGATCTTCGGCAGGGCGGTGGCGACGATCATCTGGTCGAGCGCCGCGAGCAGCAGGGTGAGCATCAGTCCGAGGAAGACCATGCGGACCTTGCGGGGGCTGATCTCGGCGGCTTCGGGGCCGGGGCCGGGCACAGGGGGCGGTGCGACGGGGGTGTCGACGGTCGCCGTCGAGCCGTCCGGGGCCGAGACCCCCGGAGCCGGGCGGTCCGCTCCCGGCCCGTCCGGTTCGTCCTTCTCCAGCGTGATCCCACCCACCACGTAACGCTCCCCTCGTCGCATCTGCGCCGCCCATTTCTCGCATCGCGCGGCGAGGCGGGGCAAACGTGACAGGGGGCGCACGAGGAGCACGCGGTGGGCTTAAGCCCCGGTGGGAGCCGCTACGGCGCACAACCGGGCGCGGCGGAAAACCACCCGTTCCGGTGAGGCGGAGCCCTGCCCGGAGGGTGCGGCCGGCCCGCCCGGGAGCCGGGGCGACCGCGCACCGGAGACCGCCGACGACCGGCCTCCGGTGCGGGGAGCGGGAGTTACTTCTCGACCTCGGCGGCGAGGTTCTGGAGGAGCTCGTCGTAGATCCGGCCGAGGCCCTTGGGCGCGAAGGTGCGCTCGAAGAAGCCGCCGATGCCGCCGGCGCCCTCCCAGACCGTGGTCACGACGGCCTTGGACCGGCCCTCGCCGGCCGGGGTGACGGTCCAGGTGGTGACCATGGAGGAGTTGCGGTCCTTCTCGACGAGCTGCCCGTCGGTCGGCTCGCTGACCTCCAGCAGGCAGTCGCGGACCCGCTTGCTGGTCGCCTGGAGCTTCCAGTGGACGAGGGTGCCCTCGCCGTCCCCGCCCTCCCGGACCTCGTACTCGCTGAAGTGCCCGGTCAACACCTTGCCGCGGACGTCCTTGTAGTCGGCCAGGGCGTCGAACACCGTGTCCGCGTCCGCCGCGATGATCCGCTCCGTCGTCGCCTCGACCTGCGCCATGGCTGTTCCTCCGGCTCTCCGTGGTTCGGGGGGTGTGCTGAGCCAACCACCTCGGGTACGGCCGCTCAAAATCGGGGTGGGTCCGGCTCAGGGGCGGCGGGTGACGAGGACGCGGAATTCGCTTCCCCCGGGGTCGGCGAGGACGTGGTCCGCGAGCCGCGCGGCCCGCCTCGCACGATCAAGGGAACAAGTGTTCTATTCTGCGAGGAGTGCTACCGAGGAGGCGTCCATGCGCTGGGACCATCCGGTCGAGAAGAACCCGACGCCCGGGAACAGCGCGCTCTTCGCCGCGGACGCGGTGACCACGCGCACGTTCGACGCCCCCGGGTTCCGGGGCGTCACCTTCCACGAGATCCGGGCCCGTTCGATCCTGAACCGGGTGCCCGGGGCTTCGCGAATGCCGTTCGAATGGACGGTGAACCCCTACCGGGGCTGCACACACGCCTGCGTGTACTGCTTCGCCCGCAAGGCCCACAGCCGTCTGGGCCTGGACACCGGCACCGGGTTCGACTCGCAGATCGTCGTCAAGACCAACGCCGCCGAGCTGCTCCAGCGCGAACTGGGGGCGCGGCACTGGCAGGGGGAGCACGTCGCCATCGGGACCGACGTCGACTGCTACCAGCGGGCGGAGGGCCGGTACCGGCTCATGCCGGGCGTCATCTCCGCCCTGCGCGACCGGGCGAACCCGTTCTCGATCCTCACCAAGGGCACGTTGATCCTGCGGGACCTGGAGTTGCTGCGCCGGGCCGCCGAGGTGGCCGAGGTCGGCGTCTCGGTCTCCGTGGGCTTCGGCGACCGGGAGCTGTGGCGCGCGGTCGAGCCGGGCGCCCCCTCCCCCGATCGCCGGCTGGACGCGGTGCGCGCCCTCACCGACGCCGGCATCGGCTGCTCGGTCCTGATGGCCCCCGTCATCCCCTTCCTCGGCGACCGCCCCGAGCAGTTGCGCGCCACCGTGGCGGCCGTCGCGGCCGCGGGGGCGACCTCGGTGACCCCGCTGGTGCTGCATCTGCGCCCCGGCGCGCGGGAGTGGTACCTGCACTGGCTGGGGCGGCGCCATCCGCATCTGGTGGAGCGCTACGAGCGGATGTACGGGGACGGGGCGTACGCCCCCACCTGGTACCAGCGCCGGATCACCCGTCAGGTGCACGAGCTGGCGGACGCGTACGGGATCGGGCCGGGCCGCCGCGTCGAGTCCCGTCCCGCCGCTCCGGTCCCGCCCGCCCCGGAGCCCGGCCCGACCCGGCTGACCCTGCTCTGAGGGCGGCGGGAGAGCGCCGGGGCGGCCGCGGGCCGGACCGCCGCGTGCGCCGATGGCGTGACCGTACGGGCCGAATCGCACGGAAGGGGCCCTTCCGCCGCGCGATTCGGGGAGCATGCGGCGGGGACCGGTGATCCGGCGCCGCGTCCCGCCACCCCGGGAGGCCCCATGACGAAACGTGCAGGAATTCTGGTCGCCGTCGGCGCGACCGTCGCCGGTCTGCTGTCCGCCGCGCCCGGGCCGGCCGCCGCCACCGCCGCGAGCGCGCCGCCCGCCCCGAAGCCGAAGTGGACCGACTGCCCCACCGAGAGCTACCCCACGCTCCAGTGCGCGAAGGTGCGCGCCCCGCTGGACCACCGCCGCCCCACGGGCCGTCAGATCACGCTCGCCCTGTCCCGCGTCCCGCACACCGCGAAGACCTTCCAGGGCCCGCTGCTGGTCAACCCGGGCGGCCCGGGCGGCAGCGGTCTGTCGATGGCCGGCTTCGTGGCCTCCTCGCTGCCGAAGAAGGTGGCGGCGCAGTACGACGTGATCGGTTTCGACCCGCGCGGGGTCGGCAGGAGCACCCCCGCGCTGAACTGCGTACCGGGCCACTTCGACCCGGTGCGCCCGGACACGGTGCCCGCCTCCTACCGCGCGGAGCGGATCAACCGCGACCGGGCGGAGTCGTTCGCCCGTGCCTGCGGCGAGAAGCACGGCGACGTGCTGCCGTACATGGACACGGTCAGCGCGGCCAAGGACCTCGACGTGATCCGCCGGGCGCTGGGCTCCCGGCAGATCAACTACTTCGGCTACTCCTACGGCACCTACCTCGGCGCGGTCTACGCCAAGCTGTACCCGGAGCGGGTGCGCCGCCTGGTCCTGGACTCGGTCGTCGACCCGGACGACGTCTGGTACGAGGGCAACCTGGGCCAGGACTACGCCTTCGACGACCGGCACAAGGCGTTCGCCGCCTGGGTCGCGAAGAACGACGCGGCGTACGGCCTGGGCGCCGACCCGGCCCGCGTCGAGGCCGCCTGGTACCGGATGCGGGCGGACGTGGCGCGAAAGCCCGCCGGCGGCACGGTCGGCGCGAGCGAGCTGGAGGACGCCTTCCTGCCCGGCGGGTACTACAACGGCTACTGGCCCTACCTCGCCGAGGCGTTCGCCGCGTACGTGAAGAACCGGGACGCCGAGGCGCTGGTCGAGGTGTACGAGAACTTCGGCGCGGTCGACGCGAGCGGCGACAACGGCTACTCGGTCTACACCGCCGTCCAGTGCCGCGACGCCGCCTGGCCCGAGCACTGGAGCACCTGGCGCAACGACAGCCGGCGCATCCACGGGAAAGCGCCGTTCATGACGTGGAACAACACCTGGTACAACGCGCCGTGCGCGGACTGGCCGGTGCCTCCGCTGCGCCCGGTCCCGGTGGACAACCGGCAGCTGCCCCCGGCGCTCATCCTTCAGGCCACCGACGACGCGGCGACCCCGTACGGCGGCGCGCTCAGCATGCACCGCAAGCTCAAGGGCTCCAGCCTCGTCGTGGAGGAGGGCGGCGGCAACCACGGCATCACGCTGAGCGGAAACGACTGCCTGGACAGGCACCTGACGGCCTATCTGGCCGACGGCACCGTCCCGCGCGGCCGGGGCGAGGCGGACGCGGTGTGCGCAGCCCTCCCGGAGCCGAGGCCGCTGCCGGCCGAGAAGGCGGCGGCCCAGTCGGTGGACAACAGCGAGGGCAGCCGGCTGCACGGCCTGCTCGGCTTCCGCCGCTGACCCGGCCCGGCCGCCCCCGTACCCGGCTTCCTCCCCGGGTGCGGGGGCGGTCCGGCCTGGAAGGGCCGCGAGCGCGTTCCGCCGGAGGGCGCGGACGCGACGGACCCGCTCACGGGCCGGGCAGCCGGCTGAGCGCCGCCGCGGCCGCCGCGCCGACGCGGGGGTGCGGGAGAGCCGCCGTGAGGACCGGGCGGGCCTGTTCGTCGGCGAGCCGGCCGAGCCCCTCCACGCAGGCGAGGGCGACGCGCCAGTGGGGTTCGCCGGGGGCCAGCAGCCTGCCGAGGGTCTCGACGAGGGCGGGGACCGACTCCGGGGCGCGCAGGTCGGTCAGCAACCGCACCGGGTGCAGGGCGTAGGCGGTGCGCAGGGTGTTGGTGGCGAGGGCGGCGGCCGCGCGCGGGGTACGCGGGTCGCCCAGGAGGTACAGGGCGTGGGCGGCGGAGACGCAGCGTTCGGGGTCGCGGTGGTTGAGCAGGAGCACCAGCGTCTCGAAGGCCCTCCGGTCGCCCGCGCAACCGAGCCGGAAGGCGGCTATCTCGCGCGCCCACAGGGGTTGGCGCGGCTCGACCAGGACCCGGGCCAGCTCTTCCGGATCCTCGGCGGCGACGAGCCGGGGGTACGCCGGAGACCCCGCAGCCTCGGGTTCCAGCCGGTCCATGAGTGAACGGAACTCCTCATCCATGACGCTCAGCGTATCCACGGACACGTTCCGTACGGGGCGGGACGGCGGAGGCGGTGTGGTCCAGGGCACACGGATCCAGGGGTGGCGCGCTCGTTACCCGCCGGTTAATCTCATCTGAGCGGGGCACACTCCCCGCGGGCTCCGGTGGCCTGGTGACGCAGCCACCCGGAGTGCTCGTCGGTTCGGCTCCACGTACGACGCGACTCCGGGACAGAGTCCGTCACCCCTCACGGCCGGGCGTGCGCTCTTCACGCCTCGGCCCCGTGCTCCACGCGACGCGCAGCTTCCGTACGCCACGCGCGCCGTGCTCCACGACACGCAGCTCCGTACGCCACGCGCCGCTCCCTCATCGCCGCGCGCGCCGTGCTCCCCCAGTCGTCACTCACCCTGGAGTCCCGTGATGGACACCCCTCTCTCCACCATCGCCGTCGTCGGCCTCGGCACCATGGGCGCCGGCATCGCCGAGGTCCTGGCCCGCGCGGGCCGCGAGGTCATCGGCATCGACATCAGCGAGACGGCCGCACGCGGGGCCGTCGCCTCCCTCGAAGCGTCCACCGCGCGTGCCGTGGGCCGCGGGAGGATCACCGAGCAGGAGCGGACCGCCGTGCTCGCCCGGTTCCGTACGTCGGACACCCTCCGGGCCGCCGCCGGCGCCGAACTGGTCATCGAGGTGGTGCCCGAAACGTACGAGATCAAGCAGCAGGTGTTCCGGGAGCTCGACGCGATCGTCTCCCCCACCGCGATCCTGGCCACCGGCACCAACGCCCTGTCGGTGACCCGGCTGGCCGCCGAGTCGCAGCGCCCCGAGCGCGTGCTCGGCCTGCACTTCTTCAACCCGGCGCCCGCGATGAAGCTGGTCGAGGTGGTCTCCTCGGTGCTGACCGCCCCGCCCGCCGTGGAGGCCGTCACCGCGCTCGCCCGGGAGCTGGGCAAGGAGCCGGTCGCGGTCGGCGACCGGCCCGGGTTCGTCGCGGACGGGCTGCTCTTCGGCTACCTCAACCAGGCCGCCGCGATGTACGAGGCGAACTACGCCTCCCGTGAGGACATCGACGCGGCGATGAAGCTGGGCTGCGGGCTGCCCATGGGCCCCCTCGCCCTGCTCGACCTGATCGGGATCGACACCGCCCGCACGGTCCTGGAGGCCATGTACGCCGAGTCCCACGACCGGCTGCACGCGCCGGCCCCCGTCCTCGGCCAGCTCAGCGGCGCCGGTCTGACCGGGCGGAAGGCCGGGCGCGGCTTCTACACGTACGACGCGCCGGGCGGCCAGGTCGTGGTGCCGGACGCGCTGACCCCGGCGGCCGACGCGGAGGCGGGCGCGGGGCGCGCGGTGGCGTCGGTGGGCGTCGCGGGCTCCGGCACCATGGCGTCGGGCATCGCGGAGGTCTTCGCGAAGGCCGGGTACGGCGTGGTGCTGGCGGCCCGGAGCCAGGAGAAGGCGGATCTCGCCAAGGGGCGGATCGCGAAGTCGCTGGAGCGGTCGGTGGCCAGGGGGCGGCTGACCGCCGGGGCCCGGGACGAGACGCTGGGCCGGATCACGGCGGCCGGTTCGCTGGACGCGTTCGCGGAGGTCGATCTCGCCGTGGAGGCGGTCGCGGAGGACCTGGAGGTCAAGCAGCAGCTGTTCGCCGCGCTGGACAAGGTCTGCCGCCCGGGCGCGGTGCTCGCCACCACCACCTCCTCGCTGCCGGTCGTCGCCATCGCGCGGGCCACGACACGTCCCGAGGACGTCGTCGGGATGCACTTCTTCAATCCGGCCCCGGCGATGAAGCTGGTCGAGGTGGTCCGTACGGTCCTGACCGCCGACGACGTGCACGCCACGGTCCGCGCGGTCTGCGCGACGATCCGCAAGCACCCGGTGGACTGCGGGGACCGGGCCGGGTTCATCGTGAACGCGCTGCTGTTCCCGTACCTCAACAACGCGATCAAGATGGTGGAGCAGCACTACGCCTCGCTGGACGACATCGACGCGGCGATGAAGCTGGGCGGCGGGTACCCGATGGGCCCGTTCGAACTGCTCGACGTGGTCGGCCTGGACGTCTCGCTGGCCATCGAGAAGGTGCTGCACCAGGAGTTCCGCGACCCGGGCCTGGCGCCCGCCCCCCTGCTGGAGCACCTGGTCGCGGCGGGCTGCCTCGGCCGCAAGACGGGGCGCGGCTTCCGCGAATATGCCCGTCGCTGACCCGGGAGCCGGGTGGGGCGGGTTGCTGGGGCCCTCCGGCGGCCCGCCCCCGCAGGCGCGCTCTCCTGCACCGATGGGTTACGTTCATGCCATGTCCCAGCCCGCCAAGTCACCCCGTGCCACCGCCGCGACCGACGCCCCGGAGACCACCGCGGGGACGCGGGCGGCCGCCCAACGGCTCAAGATGCGCCGCGAACTGGCCGCCGCCGCGATGGAGCTCTTCGCCACGAAGGGGTACGAGGCGACCACCGTCGACGAGATCGCGGGCGCCGCGGGCGTCGCCCGCAGGACCTTCTTCCGGCACTTCCGCTCCAAGGAAGAGGCCATCTTCCCGGACCACGACGACACCCTCGTCAGGGCCGAGGCGGTCCTCAACGCCGCCCCCGCGCACGAGCATCCGCTCGACACCGTCTGCCGGGGCATCAAGGAAGTCATGAAGATGTACGCGGCCAAGCCCGCCGTCTCCGTGGCCCGCTACAAACTGACCCGTGAGGTACCTACCCTCCGGGAGGCCGAGATCGCGTCGGTGGCCCGCTACGAGCGGCTGTTCACCCGCTATCTCCTGGGCCACTTCGACGAGCGCGACCACCATGTGGGCAACGACGACCCGCTGCTCGCGGAGGTCGCCGCGTCCGCCGTGGTCACCGCGCACAACCACGTGCTGCGCCGCTGGCTGCGGGCGGGCGGGCAGGGCGATGTGGAGGCGCAGCTCGACCGCGCCTTCGCCATCGTCCGCGACACCTTCGGCACCGGCATCGGGGCGGGCCGCACCGCGGGGAACGAGCCGGAGCGGCCCGCGGCGTCGGTGGCCGCGGACGGCGAGGTGCTCGTGGCGGTGGCGCGTACCGACGCCCCGCTGGAGGAGGTCATGAGGACCATCCAGCAGGCGCTCAAGGACCGCTGACCTTGGCCTCCCGCCGCTCGACGGGGGCCACCGCCTCCCAGGGCGGGGGTGCGGCGCCCTCGCTCCAGGCGGCGAGTTCCTCGGGGCCGTAGCAGAGGATGGCGCACTGCTCCGCGTAGTCGAGGGCGGGGTCGGTGAAGCCGCCGGTGGAGACGACGAGCGCGACGTCCGCCGCGTGCACGGCGTAGCAGGTGCCGCCGAAGCGCTGGAGGTCCTGCGAGCCGGCCCGGTTCTCCTCCCCGTAGCGCTTGCACTGGACGACGAGGCGGCGGCCGTCCGGGGTGGTGCCCAGCACATCGGCGCCCAGGTCGCCCGCGCCGCCCACCACTTCGGCGTCGGCGCAGCCGTCGCGGCGGCAGAGTGCGGCGACGGCCTCCTCGAAGGCGTACGGGTCGAGCCGGGCGTAGTCGACGGGGGGTCCGGCCGGTTCCGGGGGCGCGGGAGGGGCCTGGGCGCGGTCCGCCTGGGCGGCGTCCAGCTCCGCGAGGCCCTCTTCGACGATGTCGTACGCGGTCTCGGTGACGGCCTCCGCGACCCGCCGGGCGCGTCGGCGGCGGCGCGGCGCCAGGACGGCCGCGGTCAGCAGCGGGAGGACCACGAGCACGGCGACGACCGGGTGGCGGACGGCGCTCTCCCAGGCCGCGCGCAGGGCCAGCCCGCCGCCCGCGACGACCAGAGCGATCAGGGCGAAGCCGAAGGAGGTGCGCCGGAGGTCGAAGGAGGCCCGCCCCTGCCGGTCGCCCCGTCTGCGGCGGATCGGTATCGCCATCGCTGCCCCACCCCTGCCCTCTCGTCACTTCAAGATCACTTCCTGTCGGACCGTGTGCCCCGTTCGGCGCTTTCGACGCGCCCGGCGGGGGCGTCCGGCGCGGTGCCGGCCGAAATCCGCTGGCCCCTCGGCCGCCGCCGTGCTGAGGTGCGCGGATGCGACCCACCGAGATCCGTGAACTGTTCGACCGCGAACTGCGGGAGCGCGCCCGCCCCGACGGGCCCGGCGTCCGCGTCGAGCGGGCCGGGCCCCTGGTCCGCCAGGTGGGCGGCCCGCACGACTGGAATGGGGTGGTCTGGTCCGAGCCGGGCCTGGACGCGGCGGGGGCCGACGCGGCGATCGCGGCCCAGATCGCGTACTGGGAAGGGCTCGGCCACGAGGGGTTCGAGTGGAAGCTCTACTCCCACGACGGCCCGGCCGATCTGGGCGAGCGGCTGCGGGGGGCCGGTTTCGCGGCCGAGCCGCCCGAGACGCTGCTCGTCGCCCCGGTCGGGGTGCTGACCGCGCTGCCGGGGGCGAAGCCGCCCACGGGGGTCGAGCTGCGCCCGGTGACCGACGCGGCCGGGGCCGGTCTGATGGCCCTGGCCCATGAGCGGGCCTTCGGCACGGACTCCGGGCGGCTGCGCCACCAGGTGCTGACGCGGCTGGAGCGGGCCCCGGACGAGGTCGTCGCGCTGGTGGCCCTGGCGGGCGGGGAGCCGGTCAGCTCGGCCCGGATGGAGCTGTACCCCGGTACGGGCTTCTGCGGGCTCTGGGGCGGCGGAACGGTTCCCGGGTGGCGGGGCAGGGGCCTCTACCGGGCCCTGGTCGCGCACCGGGCGCGGATCGCCGCCGAGCGGGGCTACCGCTTCCTCCAGGTCGACGCGAGCGCGCTGTCGGCCCCGATCCTGGCCCGGCTCGGCTTCACGGCGCTCGCCACGACGACGCCGTATGTGTACCGGGCGGGGCGGTAACCGCATGCCAGCAGGACAGAACGTCTCGTAACGCCCATCGTGTTGCTCATGCGTGCCTACGAGATGACAAGTGAGAGAAATTGTTGGCACTGGGTGCCTTGTCAGGTGTCACGGAGTGCCATACGTTGATGGTGTCCGGGCGGCCGGCGTGCTGAGACCTCACACGTACGCCGGCTGTCCCCGCAACCACCGTGCTGCGCGCCCGGACGCCTGCGTCACAGGCACCCTTCTGCTCCACCGGGCAAAGCCGAGTTCCACCCGCCGAACCGACGGCAACACCTCCAGACAGCACCCCCCTGCCAGCAGGGCCCCTCAAGCGTTCCCTCGACGCGCATCACCGGAGGCAACACCGTGAAGGAAATCCTGGACGCGATTCAGTCGCAGGACAGCACCGCAGCGGACTTCGCGGCTCTGTCCCTCCCCGAGTCCTACCGCGCGATCACCGTGCACAAGGACGAGGCGGAGATGTTCGCGGGCCTGGAGTCCCGTGACAAGGACCCCCGCAAGTCGATCCACCTGGACGACGTCCCGGTCCCCGAACTCGGTCCCGGCGAGGCCCTCGTCGCCGTCATGGCCAGTTCGGTGAACTACAACTCCGTCTGGACCTCGATCTTCGAGCCGGTCTCGACCTTCAACTTCCTGGAGCGCTACGGAAAGCTCAGCGAGCTGACCAAGCGCCACGACCTGCCGTACCACGTCATCGGCTCCGACCTGGCGGGCGTCGTCCTGCGCACCGGCCCCGGCGTGAACGCCTGGAACCCGGGCGACGAGGTCGTCGCGCACTGCCTCTCGGTCGAGCTGGAGTCCTCCGACGGCCACAACGACACGATGCTCGACCCCGAGCAGCGCATCTGGGGGTTCGAGACGAACTTCGGCGGCCTCGCCGAGATCGCGCTCGTCAAGTCCAACCAGCTGATGCCCAAGCCCCGGCACCTCAGCTGGGAGGAGGCCGCCGCCCCCGGCCTGGTCAACTCGACCGCCTACCGCCAGCTCGTCTCGCGCAACGGCGCGGGCATGAAGCAGGGCGACAACGTGCTGATCTGGGGCGCCAGCGGCGGACTCGGCTCCTACGCCACCCAGTTCGCGCTGGCCGGCGGCGCCAACCCGGTCTGCGTCGTCTCCTCCCCCGAGAAGGCCGAGATCTGCCGGGCCATGGGCGCGGAGGCGGTCATCGACCGCAACGCCGAGGGCTACAGGTTCTGGAAGGACGAGCGCACCCAGGACCCCAAGGAGTGGAAGCGCTTCGGCAAGCGCATCCGCGAGTTCACCGGCGGCGAGGACATCGACATCGTCTTCGAGCACCCGGGCCGCGAGACCTTCGGCGCCTCGGTCTACGTCACCCGCAAGGGCGGCACCATCACCACCTGCGCCTCCACCTCCGGCTACATGCACGAGTACGACAACCGCTACCTGTGGATGTCCCTCAAGCGCATCATCGGCTCCCACTTCGCCAACTACCGCGAGGCGTGGGAGGCCAACCGCCTCATCGCCAAGGGCAAGATCCACCCGACGCTCTCGAAGACGTACGCGCTGGAGGACACCGGCCAGGCGGCGTACGACGTCCACCGCAACCTGCACCAGGGCAAGGTCGGCGTCCTGGCGCTGGCCCCCCGCGAGGGCCTGGGCGTGCGCGACCAGGAAATGCGCGAGCAGCACATCGACGCCATCAACCGCTTCCGCAACGTCTGAGGTTCCGCGATGAACGAGCGTCAGAAGGACCGGCCCTGGCTCATGCGGACGTACGCCGGCCACTCGACCGCCGAGGCGTCCAACGAGCTGTACCGCCGCAACCTCGCCAAGGGCCAGACGGGTCTCTCGGTCGCCTTCGATCTGCCGACGCAGACCGGATACGACCCGGACCACATCCTCGCCCGCGGCGAGGTGGGCCGTGTCGGCGTCCCCGTCTCGCACCTCGGTGACATGCGGCGGCTGTTCCAGGACATCCCCCTGGAGCAGATGAACACCTCGATGACGATCAACGCGACCGCCATGTGGCTGCTGGCGCTCTACCAGGTGGTGGCGGAGGAGCAGGGGGCCGACCCGGCCAAGCTCCAGGGGACCACCCAGAACGACATCGTGAAGGAGTACCTCTCGCGCGGGACGCACGTCTTCCCGCCGGCTCCCTCGCTGCGGCTGACCACGGACATGATCACGTACACGGTCAACCGCATCCCCAAGTGGAACCCGATCAACATCTGCAGCTACCACCTCCAGGAGGCGGGCGCCACCCCGGTCCAGGAGATCGCGTACGCCATGTCGACCGCCGTCGCGGTGCTCGACGCGGTCCGCGACTCGGGCCAGGTGCCCGAGGAGAAGTTCGGTGACGTGGTCGCCCGCATCTCGTTCTTCGTGAACGCGGGCGTCCGCTTCATCGAGGAGATGTGCAAGATGCGCGCCTTCGGCCGCATCTGGGACCGCGTCACCCGGGAGCGGTACGGCATCACCGACGCCAAGCAGCGCCGCTTCCGCTACGGCGTCCAGGTCAACTCCCTCGGCCTGACCGAGGCGCAGCCGGAGAACAACGTCCAGCGCATCGTCCTGGAGATGCTGGCCGTCACCCTCTCCAAGGACGCCCGCGCCCGCGCGGTGCAGCTGCCGGCCTGGAACGAGGCGCTGGGGCTGCCCCGGCCCTGGGACCAGCAGTGGTCGCTCCGTATCCAGCAGGTGCTGGCCCACGAGAGCGATCTGCTGGAGTACGAGGACATCTTCGCCGGTTCCCACGTCATCGAGGCCAAGGTGGAGGCCCTGGTCGAGGAGTCGCTGGCGGAGATCGACCGCATCCAGCAGATGGGCGGCGCGATGGCGGCCGTCGAGTCCGGTTATCTCAAGTCCGAACTGGTCGCCTCGCACGCGGCCCGGCGGGCCCGGATCGAGACCGGCGAGGAGAAGATCGTCGGCGTCAACGTCTACGAGTCCACCGAGCCCAACCCGCTCACCTCCGACCTCGACGGCGCCATCATGACGGTCGACCCCGAGAACGAGGCCCGGGTCGTCGCCGCGCTGCACGAGTGGCGCGACAACCGCGACGAGGCGCGCGCCTCCGAGGCGCTGGCCGCGCTGAAGAAGGCCGCGGCCGGCACCGAGAACATGATGGAGGCCACCGTCGAGTGCGCCCGCGCGGGCGTCACCACCGGCGAGTGGTCCTGGGCGCTGCGGGACGTCTTCGGCGAGTTCCGCGCCCCCACCGGGGTCTCCTCGGCCCCGGTCGCGGTCGCCGCCGAGCCCGGCAGCACGCTCGCCCTGGTCCGCGAGAAGGTCGCCCGGACCGCGGCCGACCTCGGCGTGGGACGGCTGCGCCTGCTGGTCGGCAAGCCCGGCCTGGACGGCCACTCCAACGGAGCCGAGCAGATCGCCGTACGGGCCAGGGACGCCGGGTTCGAGGTGGTCTACCAGGGCATCCGGCTGACCCCCGAGCAGATCACCGACGCCGCGCTCGCCGAGGACGTGCACTGCGTGGGCCTGTCCATCCTGTCCGGCTCGCACGCGGAGCTGGTGCCCGACGTGCTGCGCCGGCTGCGCGACGCCGGGGCCGCGGACATCCCGGTGATCGCCGGCGGCATCATCCCGCCGGCCGACGCCGCGGCGCTCGTCGAAGCCGGTGTGGCCGCCGTCTTCACCCCGAAGGACTTCGGCATCACCGAGATCATCGGCCGTATCGTCGACGAGATCCGGAAAGCGAACAAGCTCGACCCTCTGGAGGTCCCCGCATGACCACGCCCGCCCACCCGTCGCCCGCCACCGCCCCGGCGGACAGCGGCTCCGCCGCGCACTCCCCGGTCAACCGGCTGCGCCCGCGCCGTTCGTGTCTGGCCGTGCCGGGCTCCAACCCGCGCTTCCTGGAGAAGGCCCAGGGCCTCCCGGCGGACCAGGTCTTCCTGGACCTGGAGGACGCCTGCGCCCCGCTCGCCAAGGAGGGCGCGCGCCACCACATCGTGGACGCGCTCAACAACGGCGACTGGAGCGGCAAGACCCGGGTCGTGCGGGTCAACGACTGGACCACGCACTGGACGTACCGGGACGTCGTCACGGTCGTCGAGGGCGCGGGCCCCCACCTCGACTGCATCATGCTGCCGAAGGTCCAGGACGCCCAGCAGGTCGTGGCGCTGGACCTGCTGCTCACCCAGATCGAGAAGACGATGGGCTTCGAGGTCGGGAGGATCGGCATCGAGGCGCAGATCGAGAACGCCAAGGGCCTGGTGAACATCGACGACATCGCAGCGGCCTCGCCCCGGCTGGAGACGCTGATCTTCGGCCCCGCCGACTTCATGGCGTCGATCAACATGAAGACCCTGGTCGTCGGCCAGCAGCCGCCCGGCTACCCGGCGGACGCCTACCACTACATCCTGATGCGCATCCTGATGGCCGCCCGCGCCCACGACCTCCAGGCGATCGACGGCCCGTTCCTCCAGATCCGCGACGTGGACGCCTACCGCGAGGTGGCGGGCCGTGCCGCCGCCCTCGGCTTCGACGGCAAGTGGGTGCTGCACCCGGGCCAGGTCGACGCGGCGAACGAGGTGTTCTCCCCCTCCCAGGAGGACTACGACCACGCCGAGCTGATCCTCGACGCCTACGACTGGTGCACCTCCGAGGAGGGCGGCAAGAAGGGCTCCGCGATGCTCGGCGACGAGATGATCGACGAGGCCAGCCGCAAGATGGCCCTGGTCATCGCCGGCAAGGGCCGGGCCGCCGGAATGCAGCGCACCTCCAAGTTCGAAGCCCCGGAGGCCTGATCATGCAGTTCGGACGCACATATGAGGAATTCGAGGTCGGCGCGGTCTACAAGCACTGGCCCGGAAAGACGGTCACGGAGTACGACGACCACCTCTTCTGCCTGCTGACCATGAATCACCACCCGCTGCACATGGACGGCAATTACGCGGAGAAGACGACCGATTTCGGGAAGAACGTCGTCGTCGGCAACTACGTCTACTCGCTGCTGCTCGGCATGTCGGTGCCGGACGTCTCCGGAAAGGCCATCGCCAACCTGGAGGTCGAATCGCTGAAGCACATCGCGCCGACCTTCCACGGCGACACGATCTACGGCGAGACGACGGTGCTGGACAAGACGCCGTCGAAATCCAAGAGCGACCGCGGGATCGTGTACGTGGAGACCCGGGGCTACAAGCAGGACGGCACCGTGGTCTGCGTCTTCCGGCGCAAGGTGATGGTCCCCACCGAGACGTACATCAAGGAGCGCGGCGGCGAGCAGCCCGGCCGCCCGACGCCGTCCAACTGACCCGCGCGGCCGTGCGGCCGCCCGCGTGAAGCCACAGGAGAAGCAGCCATGACGCGACTCGCCCAGACCGCCGGTCTGAACGACGTACAGCGGGAGATCCTCGCCACGGTCCGGGATTTCGTCGACAAGGAGATCATTCCGGTCGCCACCCGACTGGAGCACCGGGACGAGTACCCCACGCAGATCGTGGAGGGACTGAAGGAACTCGGCCTGTTCGGGCTGATGATCCCCGAGGAGTACGGGGGCCTGGGCGAGTCGCTGCTGACCTACGCGCTGTGCGTGGAGGAGATCGCGCGCGGCTGGATGAGCGTGTCGGGCATCATCAACACGCACTTCATCGTGGCCTACATGCTCAAGCAGCACGGCACCCAGGAACAGAAGGACGCCTTCCTGCCGCGGATGGCGCTGGGCGAGGTGCGCGGGGCCTTCTCGATGTCCGAGCCGGCGCTCGGCTCGGACGTCTCGGCGATCTCGTCGAAGGGCGTGAAGGACGGCGACGAGTACGTTCTCAACGGCCAGAAGATGTGGCTGACGAACGGCGGCACCTCGACGCTGGTGGCCGTACTGGCCCGAAGTGACGAAGGCCACCCCGAGGGGACCGCGCCGCACAAGTCGATGACGACCTTCCTGGTGGAGAAGGAGGCCGGATTCGGAGAGGTCCGGCCCGGCCTGACCATTCCCGGGAAGATCGACAAGATGGGCTACAAGGGCGTCGACACGACCGAGCTCATCATGGACGACCTGCGCATTCCGGCCAATCGTGTTCTCGGCGGCACGACGGGCCGAGGTTTTTACCAGATGATGGACGGCGTCGAGGTCGGCCGGGTGAATGTCGCGGCACGTGGCTGCGGTGTCGCACAGCGTGCTTTCGAACTGGGCGTTTCGTACGCACAGCAGCGCCACACCTTCGGCAAGCCGATCGCCCAGCACCAGGCGATCCAGTTCAAACTGGCCGAAATGGCCACCAAGGTCGAAGCCGCTCATGCCATGATGGTGAATGCGGCCCGCAAAAAGGACTCCGGGGAACGTAACGACCTGGAGGCAGGGATGGCGAAGTACCTCGCCTCCGAGTACTGCAAGGAAGTCGTCGAGGACGCCTTCCGCATCCACGGCGGCTACGGCTTCTCCAAGGAGTACGAGATCGAGCGCCTCTACCGCGAGGCGCCGATGCTGCTGATCGGTGAAGGTACCGCCGAGATCCAGAAAATGATCATTGGCCGGCGCCTCTTGGAGGAGTACCGATTCCAGGGCTGATTGTCCGTTCTGGGGTGATTTGGTGGCGAAGAACATCACACCGGGTCACCCTCGACGGGCGGCGTTCGACAGTCCGACTCGGCTGCTGGCTTGCCCAGTTGCGCCCGGCAACCGATAGCATCTTCGGAAAGCCGCCGTCCCCCGTTGCCAGCGCGGCATCATCCGCTACGAAGGTCATCCATGCCCGACAGCACTTCCTCCGCATCCCGCGGCGGGGTCCGCATCGCCCGCGGAGCATCTCCGTGGCTCCTGCCGACCGTCGCCACCGCAGCCCTCAGCCTGGCCCGCGCCCGCACGTCGGGGCGCTGGGCGGCTGCGGCTGTGCCCACCACCGCGCTCGCGGCGGGCATGCTGTGGTTCTTCCGTGACCCCGAGCGCGAGATCTCCGAGGGCCGGGTCATCTCCCCGGCCGACGGCGTGGTGCAGAGCATCATGCCGTGGAAGGACGGGCGCACCCGCGTCGCGATCTTCATGAGCCCGCTCAACGTCCACGTCAACCGCGCCCCCCTGGCGGGCACCGTGACGTCGGTCGAGCACATTCCGGGCGGGTTCGTTCCGGCGTTCAACAAGGAGAGCGAGAACAACGAGCGCGTCGTCTGGCACTTCGACACCGAGCTGGGCGACATCGAGATGGTGCAGATCGCCGGAGCGGTCGCCCGTCGGATCGTGCCGTACCTCCCCCAGGGCACGAAGGTGGAGCAGGGCGAGCGCATCGGCCTGATCCGCTTCGGCTCGCGCGTGGACATCTATCTCCCGGAGGGGATCGATGTCGCGGTCGAGGTCGGCCAGGCCACCACCGCGGGGGTGACTCGAATTGACCGTGATTGATCCTGATACCAAGGCCGGCTGGGTGCCGGAGGCCGACGAGGAGAACGACGCCGACGGCACGGAGGACATGCCGCTGTCGATGCGGCTGTCGATAGCGGACACGCTCACACTCGGTAACGCGACGTGCGGTTTCATGGCGGTGTACTTCACCACCACCGGCATCCTGATCCCGCACCTCACGGGCAGCGACGAGACGGGCATGGCCCGGCACTCGGCCGCCACCGCGGTGATCCTCATGCTGATGGCCGCGATCTTCGACCTGTTCGACGGGCTCGTGGCGCGCAAGCTGCGCTCCTCCCCGATGGGCGCCGAGCTGGACAACCTCTCGGACCTCATCAGCTTCGGGCTCGCGCCGGCCTACTTCGTGCTCGTGTACGGCATGGTCGCCGACGACGCCCACCAGAGGGTGTCGGCGCTGGCGGCGATCGTGGTGCTGCTGGCGGTGGTGCTCAGGCTGGCCAGATTCTCCTGCGTGACATTGAAGGACGGCATGTTCCAGGGCATGCCGAGCCCCTTCGGAGCGCTGACGGTCGTCTCGATCGTGCTCCTGGAGCTGCCCTTCGTCCCGACGCTGCTCGCGATCGTCGGGGTGGCGTGGCTGATGGTGAGCCGGGTGGAGTACCCCAAGCCGCGGGGCATCCTCGCGGTGGCGATGCTCAGCTGGATCGTGGGCGCGATGGGGCTGCTCGCCGCGTGGGCGTTCGACGCGCCGGGCGGGCAGCTGCTGCTCCAGACGGGCTGCGCGCTCCAGGTGGTGCTCGGCGCGGTGATCCCGCTGTTCGCCACGGCGCGACGGGTGAACACGTTCCGTGACAACCGGCGCGAGGCGCGGGCGGCTCAGCTCCCGTAGCGGCCGACACGCGAAGAACGACAGGGCGAGGGCCCGGATGCTCCCCGGCATCCGGGCCCTCGCGCGTTCCCGGTACCCGGGCGTTCCGGGGCGTCCCGCGTTCTCCGGCGCCGATGTCAGGAGGCGTCCCGGGGCTCCAGGGCCCAGATCAGCTCGGTGCGCAGGGGGCCGTTCCGGTCCAGGAAGGCGCCGTGGGCGGGGGCGAGCCCGGCGAGCTGGGAGGCGTGGCACAGGACGGCCTCGCGCTTGGCCGCCCACTGCTCGTCGGTGAGCGTCAGCTCGTGGCGGACGGTGAGCCGGTGGGAGCGGTCCAGCCGCTGGTAGGCGGTCCCCCACTTCTCGCTCGCGGCCAGTGCGGCGCTCGCGTCGGGGGCGCCCCACTCCGGGAGGTGCCCGGTGTAGGGCAGGTCGGCGTAGACGTGGGGCTCGGGCGCACCGGCCTCGGCGAGGACCCGCTGGGCGCGCAGCCGTACGGCCTCGTGGTCCGGCTGGTTGGTGGCGAGCGGTAGGAGGACCAGGGCGCCGGGGGCCAGCGAGCGCAGCAGGGGGTCGAGGCCGGCCGGTTCGTCGCCCTCGCGGACGTAGGGGCCGTCGGGGTGGTCGACGAGGACCTGTTCGGCCCCGAGGAGCGCGCAGGAGCGGGCGTCCTCGGCCCGCCGGGCCTCGTACGCCTCACGGGCCGAGCTGAAGCCGCAGAGGGCGTCCCACCCCGAGACCGGCAGGCCGGGGGCCGGGGGGCCGCCGTGGACGGTGACCACGGCGAGCGGGCCGGGGAGGGTGGGCAGCAGCCCGGCGAGGGAGAGGGCGGCGTCGTCGAAGTGCGGCGAGATGACGACGGTGCGCCAGGGCGGGGGGACGGCGGTGGGCACGGGTCCTCCGGAGGGGTGCGGTCGGCCGGTGTACGGGGCTTCGGACGGGCGGGGCTTCGGGGCGGCGGGGCTTCGGGGCGGCGGCTGGGGCGGGTGACGGTTCAAGGGCCCCCGGCCGGGGGCGGGTGAAGGCGTCAGGGGCGGGGGCCGGCCTCGGAGGCCCGGGGGATGTCCAGGGGGGCGAGGGCCCTGTCCCAGGCGGCGTCGTCGCCCTCCCAGCGGCCCGGGCGGAGGGGGACCGTGCCCCACAGGACGCCCGGCGGGAGGGCCGCGGCGTCCTCCGGTGGCGTACGGCGCAGCCACAGCAGGTCGAAGGCGTGGGCCGGGTAGCGGGTGCGCAGCAGGGCGTGCAGAGCGGCCAGGTCCGGGGCGCCACTCTCGTCGAACGCGTCCTGGTGGACGTACAGGACGCGGGAGCGGGAGGCGGTCAGGGTGCGCCAGCGGGCGGCGAGGTGGTCGAACTTGGACCGGACCGCGGCGAACTGCTCCGCGATGAGGGCGGGGGTCAGGGGGGCGCCCTCCGGGGCGCGGAAGTCGTGGAAGAAGCGGATGTCCGAGCCCCGGTCCCGTACGCAGGAGCCGTCGCCGAACGGTTCGCACAGGCCGGGGCGGAGGACGTTGGCGAAGTCGGCCGCGATGGTCTCCCGTACGGCGGCGAGGTCGAGGTCGAGCCAGTCGAAGAAATGGGCCCGCTCGACGCCGGTGACGCGGCGGAGCTGGTAGGTCGATTCGCAGTGGTAGCCGAGGCCGACGCAGACGTCGTACATCGCGTACCCGGTCAGGCGGCGGTGCGCCGCAGCAGGACGCCGATGGAGCCGCGCTTGCTCAGATAGGCGCGGCCGCCGCAGACGGCTTCCAGCGCGGGAGCCACGAGCGGCCTCTCGTCGGCCTTCTCCCAGTGCGGGGTGCGCTCCAGCCACGGGGTCAGTCCGGCGGCGAGGGCCTCCGGTTCCAGGGCGACGAAGACCAGGTCGGCGGGGAGGCGGTCGAGCAGGTCGAGGTCCTGGCCGTAGTAGAGCATCTCGATCAGGAGGTAGGCCGCGCCGGGGAGGCGGGGGCGGGCGGCCAGCTCCTCCAGGGACTCCGGGTGGACGTGCGCCGTCTCCCCCGCGCGGGCGGTGAGCCGGTGGCGGAAGGCCGCGTTGGGTTCGGTCGCGTGGACGGTGAACCCCTTGTCCACGAGCCGCGCGGTGAGGGCTCCCTCGCAGGCGCCGACCTCGACGAGGGGGCCGCGGCCGGGCGGGCAGTGCCCGGCGATCCAGGCGACGGTGGTGTCCAGCCGCTCCGCCTCGTAGGCGGAGGTGGCGAACTCCCAGGGGTCGTCCACCGTGGCGGCGTCCTCGTCGAGGCTGGCCAGGAGAGCGAACAGCCGCTCGCGCTCCTCGGGCCCGGCCGCGAAGAAGCGTTCGGTGGCGTGGACCCGTCCGGTGCGGACGACGTGCTCCTCCGAGGCGGTGCGGAGCAAGTGTCCGCAGTGCCGGTTGACGAAGGCGAGTTTGGCGGCGGCCTCGGCGCGGTCCAGCGGCCGGTCCAGATCGCTGAGGAACTGGAGGTACGGGGAGTGGCCGACGGCGTGCAGCACGGGGCGGCCCCCCGCGGCGTCGGCGGCGTCCCTGCCGAGACGGCCTCGGCTGCGCCGGGTGTCGGCGGGCGAGTGGGTCCAGAGGCGGGCGGGCCCTCCTCCGGCCGACGCCTCGACGAGGACGGCCAGGGCCTCGGGCCCCGGGGACGCCGCGTGCTCGTCGACGGGCCGGACCAGGGGCGCCAGGGCGTCGAGGCGGTCGGCGAGCGGCCGGCCGACGGGGAGCACCAGGCGCTCGGCGGTGTCGCCGCACAGGACGTGGACCTCGTGCTCCTCCCCGCCGAGCACGGAGAGGAAGTCCAGGGCGGCGTCCTCGGCCCTGAGTACCGTCACGACGTCGATCACGGAAGGATCCCCTCAGCAGAACGCGATAGGACTCGGCGGCGGACGGGCGGGGTCCGGCCCCGGGCGGGCGGGCTCCGGCCGTCTGCCGGCGAAAGCGGGCGGACCCGGTCCCGAAGGCATGGGGTCCGGAACGAGCTAACCACCGCCGCCCCATGTGGTCCAGACCAATTTTCCGCCGATCACGAGGGCCCTCGGGCGCGGCCGAGCGGCGGTGGAGCCCCGCCCGCCGCCGCGCGGGAACCGGTGCCCCGCCCGCTTCGCACAGTCGAGATCCGGCCACCTCGGGCGTCCTGCCGCCCCCGGGACCGACAGAGGCGCCGCCCCCGAGGAAACCGCTCCGCTCCACCGGCCCGGCACGGGTCGCCGGGCACCGCGCCCTCGGCCGTCCCGGCGCCGGGGGCAGGGGGCGGTGCTGCTAGGGCGTGTTTCGAAAGTAGCGCCGTCCGCCCGGAGGGCGGGCTCGGCGGCGTCCGGTGCGTGCGATCGCAAGGCGGAGGGCCGCCCCGATACCGGATGTATCGGGGCGGTCCCGACAACGCCGCGAGCGTGCGTGCCGGGCGTCGCCGAGCAGGCGGGACTTTCGAAACCCGCCCTAGAGCCTGTCGCGGAACGGAGGCGCATCCGGCGCGTCGGGAGGCGCGGCGGGGAGGGCCGGGCACGGGGAGGCGCACGGACCGTCCTGCTCTGTCCGTGCGCCTCCCCGCCGGGCCGTTCTCACGACGGTGCGCCCCGTCGGGCCGCTTCCGGCCGCGGGGCTCAGGAACCGGGGGTGAAGGACTCGGCCGCGGCGGCGACCTCGGCCGGGCGGACCACCTTCAGCCCGCCTGCGGCAGCGGCGTCCGGCTTCATGATGACGCTCTCCCGGGTGGACGGGGCCTTCGGGTCCGAGAAGTCGTGCGTCACGCCGAACTCGGTCCCGTACCCCTTGATCGTGAGCAGCGCCTTGTCGATGCCCTCGCGGGTGAGGTCCTTGTCGTCGCACGCCTTGGACAGCGCCTCGCCGAACAGGGAGGCCGCCGTGTAGCCGGCCACGACGCCGTTGTCGAGCACGTCCTTCGGGTACTGGGCGGCGTACTCCTCGGCCAGCTTGGCGGGCCCGTCGCCCGGGTCGCCGATGGGCAGGGTGGAGGAGGCCACGTAGTAGTCCTTGAGCAGGGCGGGGCCCGCCTGGGTCTTCAACAGCTGGGGGGCGAAGGCCGAGTTGTTGCCGACGACGGGGACGTCGAAGCCGGTGGCCGCGGCGACGCCGACGAGCGAG
Organism: Streptomyces sp. CB02366; assembly: GCF_001905905.1. GTDB lineage: Bacteria > Actinomycetota > Actinomycetes > Streptomycetales > Streptomycetaceae > Streptomyces. The sequence continues at coordinate 41,927 of NZ_LIVT01000006.1, read as the reverse complement.
GCCGCCTGGCGGGGGCCGGCGCTGACGATCACGGCCTCGACCCCCGCCTGCTTGAGGGCGGCGACCTGGGCCGTCATGTCGTTGTCGGTCGGCTTGATCTTCTGCTCGACGACGGTGAGCCCGGCCTCCTTCGCCGCGTGCTTCGAGCCGGCGAGCGCGTTCTCGCCGTAGTCGCCCTCGAAGTACACATGGCCGATCTTGTCGCCCTTCGCGATCCGCTTCTCCGCGAGGAGGTAGTCGATCAGGTTGATCGTCTCGACGTCGTAGGTGGCGCCGATGACCCGGATATACGGGGAGCCGAGCAGGTTGGCGGACCACGCCTGGGGCAGGACGAGGCCCTTGTCCTGGCCGTCGATGCGCTGCTCGACGGCGGCGACGAACGGGGAGCCGATGAACTGGGCGAACCCCACCACGTCCGGGGCCAGTTCGGTGTACGCGGCGATCGCCTTCTGCGGGTCGTAACCGTGGTCGCGGACGGTCAGCTCGATCTTCCGGTCGCAGATGCCGCCCTCCTCGTTGGTCTGCTTCACCCAGAGCTGCTGCGCCTGGGTGACGCTCTTGCCCAGCGAGGCGTAGACCCCGGTCATGTCGGTCAGCACGCCGAGGGAGATCGTGGAGGCGGAGACGCCGGGGCCGGTCTTGATCCCGCCCTCGCCCTTCCCGTCCGCCTTGTCGTCGGTCGTCTTGCCGCTGCACCCGACGAGGGTGACGGCGAGGGTGGCGACCACGGCCGTGAGCACTCTCAGTTTCATGACTTCTCCCCTGGATTCTTCGGTGCCGCTGATTGCTCAGGAGGCGCTGGTTGCCGCGGAAGTGCCGGCTTCTTCGGGACCGCCGGCTTCTTCGCGCGGCCGAGGCCGAGGCGGGCGAGGCCGCCGGGCAGGAACAGGACCACCGCGACCACCGCGGCGCCGTACAGGTAGCGGGACGCCTCACCTGGCGCCAGCCCGCCCGTGCCGGGGGCGGAGACCAGCGGCAGGGAGTCGCTGTAGTGCGTGAACACCTGCGGGAGCAGGGAGACGAAGGCGGCGCCGATCACGGCTCCGGCGACGCTGCCGAGCCCGCCGATGACGATCATGGCGAGGTATTCGAGGGACAGGATCATGCCGAAGTACTCGGGCACGGTCCGCTGGAAGACCAGGGCCAGCAAGACGCCCGCCAGGCCCGCGTACATCGAGGATAGGACGAAGACGCCCGCCCGGTAGCGGGCCACCGGCACACCCATCACCCCGGCCGCGATCCGGTGGTCGCGGATGGCGTTCATGGCGCGTCCGGGACGGCCCCGCAGCACACCCCGGGCGAACAGCGCGCTCAGCAGGAGCACGAGCAGGCCCGCGTACCAGAGCTTCTCCGAAGCCCCGAACGGAACGGCGGCCACGACGAGTTCTGCGTCGTCGAAGGTGAACCCGAAGACGGACAGCGGTGGTACGGGCCGACCGTTGTAACCGCCGGTCAGGGAGCCCGCGTTGAACAGGACGTGCTGCCCGATGAAGATCAGCGCGAGCGTCGCGATGCCGAGGTACGCACCGCGCAGCCGTCCGGCGATGGGGCTGAAGATCCCGCCCGCCACCCCGGCGAGCAGCACCGCGAGGATCGCGGCGAGCCAGGTGGGCAGCCCGAGTCCGGTCAGCGTGTGCCCGTTCTCGGTACCGCTCTCCCCCGCCAGGACGCAGTAGCCGTACGCGCCGACGGCGAGGAAGAACGCGTGTCCCATGGAGAGCTGCCCGGTCGCGCCGGTGAGCATGTTGAGCCCGATGGCCCCGATCGCCGCCGCCATCGCGAACAGCCCGGCCTGGAGCCAGAAGCGGTCCACGTAGAACGGGAGGGCCAGGAGCACGAGGGAGCCGAGGAGAACGGCGTACATACGGGGGCTGTGCAGCCGGTCGGTGAAACCCCCGGTGCGGGCGGTCGCCGGGGCGGCTTCGGCGGTGGCGTCAGACACGGGCCAGCTCCTTCGTGCCGAAGAGTCCCGCGGGCCGGATGAGCAGGACCGCGACCATCACCAGGTAGGGCGCCAGGTCTCCGATGCCCCGGCCGAGGAAGGAGAGGTCGCTCTGGTAGCCGGTGGCGAGCGCCTCGGTGACGCCGACGATCAGCCCCCCGGCCAGCGCCCCGGTGGTGGAGTCGAGTCCGCCGAGGATCGCGGCGGGGAACGCCTTGAGCGCGGCGAGCGAGGTGGCGCGTTCGAGACCCGGGGTCGGAAAGACGGTGAGGAAGAGGGCGGCGACGGCGGCGAGGGCCCCGGCGACCGCCCAGGCGGCGAGCGACACCCGCCCCAGCCTGATGCCCATGAGCGCCGCCGTCTGCGGGTTCTCGGCGGCGGCCCGCATCGACACGCCCCACGACGTGTAGCGGAAGGCGAGCAGGAACACCGTGATCAGCAGCCCGGCGGCGAGGAACGCGGCGATCCGGGTGTGGGCGAGGGTGACGCCGCCGACGGTGAGGACCTCGTTGCCCCACGGATCCCCCAGGGCGAGCACGTCGGTGCCCATCCGGCGGGTGAGTTCGGTGATCAGGAGGATGTCGACGCCGATGGTGACGATGGCCAGGACGCTGTGGTCGCTGCCCCGGTAGCGGCGCATCACGAAGAACTCGATGCCCGCCCCGACCGCCGCGGCCCCCGCGATCCCGACGAGCAGCGCGGGCCAGAACCCGATGTCGTCGTGGAGCACGGCGGTGACGTAACCACCCGCCAACAGCAGGGAGGCATGGGCGAAGTTGACGACCTCGGTGGCCTTGAAGATGACGACGAAGCCGAGTGCGATGAGGGCGTAGACCGAGCCGATCGACAGGCCGCCGAGGAGGAGTTCGACGAAGGTGGTCATTGCGGTGCTCCCAAGTAGGCCTGGACGACTGCCGGATCGTTCTGGACCTCGGCGGGGGCGCCTCCGGCGATCCGGCGTCCGAAGTCGAGTACGGTCACCGCGTCCGCGAGCCGCATCACCACCCCCATGTCGTGCTCGACCAGCACGATGGAGATGCCGAGGCTGTCGCGTACGTCGGCCACGACGGCCGCGGTGCGGCGGCGCTCGTCCGCGGTCATCCCGGCGATCGGCTCGTCCAGCAGCAGGACCTTGGGCTCCATGCACAGGGCGCGGCCGAGTTCGACGAGCTTCTGCTGCCCGTACGGGAGCGATCCCGCCGGGCGCTCCAACTCCTTTTCGAGGCCGATGAATTCGGCGATCTCACGGACCCGCTCCCGGTGCCGCCGTTCCTCGCGGGCGGCGGAGGGCAGCCGCAGGCCGGTGGCGAGGAATCCGGCGCGGGTGAGCCGGTGGCGGCCCAGCAGGAGGCTGTCGGCGACGGTGGCGTGCGGGGGCAGCGCCAGGTTCTGGAAGGTGCGGGCGACCCCGAGGTCCGCGACGGCGTGCGGGGGGAGCCCGGTGAGTTCGGCGTCCCCGAGGCGGACCTGTCCGGAGGTGGCGCGGTAGACCCCGGACAGGACGTTGAAGCAGGTGGACTTGCCCGCGCCGTTGGGTCCGATGACGGCGTGCACGCTGCCGGGGTCCACGGTGAAGGAGACGCCGTCGAGGGCGGTGAGCCCGGCGAAGCGCACGGTGACGTCCCGCACGGCGAGGGCGTCCGCGATGGCACCCTGGGGGGCGGTCGCCGCGGCGGTCACGCGGACCACCTGCTCGGGGCCCGCCGGGCCGGATCGGCCGGGTTCCACCTGCTGAGGGTGCGCCGGCCCCGGCCGGCCGGTTCGGCGTCCGCCGCCGCGTCCTCGTCGACGACGCCGAGATAGCGGCGGCGCACCTCGTCGGAGGCGGCGAGTTCGTCGGCGGGCCCGGACAGGGCGACCTCGCCGACGTCGAGGACGTACGCCGTGGAGGCGAGCCGCAGGGCGATCGACGCGTTCTGCTCGACGAGCATGACGGAGGTGCCGCCCGCGTTGATCTCCCGCACGGTCTCCGCGATCCGGGCCGCCATCAGCGGGGCGAGACCGAGCGAGGGCTCGTCCAGCAGCAGCAGCCGGGGCCCCGCCATCAGGGCGCGGCCCATCGCCAGCATCTGCTGCTCGCCGCCGGACAGCAGCCCGGCCCGCTGGTGGGCGCGGTCGGCGAGCACCGGGAACAGTTCGTGCACCCGGGCCAGGGCGGCGCCCGTCTCCCCGCGCCCGCCGCGCGCCCCGAGGGCGCCCGCCCGCAGGTTGTCGGCCACCGTCATCCGGGCGAAGACCTGCCGGCCCTCCGGTACCTGGACCACTCCGGCGGCCACCACCTGGGCGGGCCGCAGTCCTTCCAGGGGGCGGCCGTCGAACCGGACGGTCCCGGCGCCCGTGCCCCGGTGGAAGCCGAGGGTCCGTGAGACGGCCCGCAGCAGAGTGGTCTTGCCCGCGCCGTTGCCGCCGAGGACGGCGGTGATCCCGCCGTCCGGCACATCGACGGAGACGTCGCGCAGCGCCCCGACCGGGCCGTACCCGACGGACAGGCCGCGGATCTCCAGCGTCGCCATGTGTGCTCCTCCTTCCGCCATGTCGTCTCGTGCACACCTCGTCGGTCGTGCTCCGCCGTGCCCCGCCGCGGGGTGGTGATCGTGCGGGGACGGGGCCACAGACCAGCACCGGGCGGGCCGCCCGTCCACGGCGCGCGACCGACTCGATGCGGGCGACCAGCGAACGGGGGGCCTCGTTGTGCACGTGCACAAAGGCGCGTAGGGGCGGGCGCCCAGCCGGGCGGCCGGTGGCATCCTCATCGGTCGTCAGGAGCGCCCGGACCGGGGACGGAGCGGCGGATGGGGTGGGGGACGCGGTACGGGGCGCTGCTGGGCCCGCTGCTGGCGGGCGGGGCGCGACCGGACGTGGTGGCGGACGCTGCGCACGGCCTCGGCCTGCCGGAGCGGGGGCGGTTCGCGGTGGTGGTGCTGGGCGCGCCCGTGCCGGAGGCGGTGGCGGCGGAGGGCCCGGACGCGGACGGGACGCGCTGGTGGTGGGGCCGGGCGGAGCGCTCCCCGGGCGCGGAGGAGGAGGACGTCGCGGTGGTGGTGCTGGGCGGAGCGGGTCCGGCCGGGGCGGTGGCGCGGCTCACGGAGCGCGGCGCGGGGCCGGGCGGCATGAGCCCGGTGGTGGGCTCCCCGGCGGAGCTGGGCGCGGCGCGGCGGCTGGCGGGCACGGCGCTGCTGACGTGCGTCCCGGGCGCCCGGAAGGTCGTACGGCTCGACGAGCGGCTGCCGGCGGCCCTGCTGGTGAGCCGGCCCGAACTGGCGGCCCGGCTCCTGGCGGAGGTGCTGGGGCCGCTGCTGGAACGGGGCCCGGCGGAGCGCGCGGTGCTGGTGGGGGCGGTGGAGGCGTGGTTGGAGTGCGGGGGGTCGGTGGGGCGGGCCGCGGTACGGCTGGGGTGTCACCGCAACACGGTGTTCAACCGGCTGCGGCGGCTGGAGCGGCTGACCGCGCGCTCGCTGACGCGTCCGCCCGAGCTGGTGGAACTGGTGCTGGCGCTGGAGGTGTTGAGGCTGACGCCGGGGGCGTCCTGAGGGCGGTTTCGTCCGGTCCGGGCTCCTCGGCGGCCTGGACGCCTGAGGGGCGGGGCCGGTCGTCGCGGGCGGGCGGCACGGCCCTCGCGGTGCACCGCCGCAGAAGGCGCCGCACCGCGAGGAGGAGGCCGGTCTCAGGCCGTGCCACGCCAGGCGCCGGTCGCGGCGCCGCGCTTCTCGATGAACTCCTTGAAGTTCTTCAGATCGTCCTTGGCCTGGCGGCGGACGAAGCCCAGCTTGTCGCCGACGGTGTCGGCGATGCCCTGCGGGTCGTGGTCGAGCTGGAGCATCACCTTGGTGTGCGTGTCGTCCAGGCGGTGGAAGGTGACGACGCCGGCCTGACGGACCTCGCCCCCCACCGTGGCCCACGCGACCCGCTCGTCGGGGATCTGCTCGGTGATCTCAGCGTCGAACTCACGGCTCACCCCGTCCACCTTGGTCTGCCAGTGGGTCAGCGTGGGCGTGCGCTGTTCGATGCGCTGCACCGCGTCCATGAACTGCGGGAACTCCTCGAACTGCGTCCACTGGTCGTACGCCGTGCGCACCGGAACGGCGACCTCGACGGACTCCTCGATCTTCGACATGCTCGCTCCCTGGAGTGATCGGGTTCGGATGGTGACGCCCTGCCGCATACCCGGGGCTGCCCGCACGACACCGGGCGGACCGCGGTGTTCTCGGCGCGGCACGGCGCGGTGTTCTCGGCCGGTACGGCGCGGCGGCCTCGATCGGCGCGGCGCGGCGCGTCCCTTCGTGTTGTGGAGCGGGCGCGATGAGGCGAACCTGGTAGCAGGGGGCGTCCAGGTGGGAGGCACCATGATCGTCCTCGGCCTCATCCTTCTGATCATCGGCCTGATCACCGGCATCGGCGTCCTGTGGACCATCGGGATCATCCTGGTGGCCGTCGGCGCGGTGCTGTGGGTCCTCGGCGCGCTGGGACACGCGGTGGGAGGACGACGGCACTACTGGTAGCAGGCCCGCCCGAGCGTTCCCCGCGGAAAGGGGGCCCGGCCCGGCCACGGGAGAGGGAGAGGCCCCGGGGTCCGCCGGGTCCTCTCCCTCTGCCGGGCCTCCTCGGCCCGGACGCGTCAGCCGTGCAGGAAGTCCCGGGCGATGGACTCGGCCGCCCGCTCCAGGAGCGGGCCGGCCTGGGCCATGGAGACGGCCGGATCGGGCTCCAGCTCGGCCAGGGCGTAGGCGCGCCGGATGCCCGCCCGCTGAAGGGCCTCCCCGGAGAGGTCGAGCCGTCCGCAGACGGCGACGGTCTCGATCCCGGCCGCCCGGGCGGCGGCGGCGACCCCTGCCGGGGCCTTGCCGTGCAGCGTCTGCTCGTCGAGCGAGCCCTCACCCGTGATCACCAGCGTGGCGCGGGCGAGCGCGGGGGCGAAGCCCAGCACGTCGAGCATCACCTCGATGCCGGGGCGGAAGCGGGCGCCGAGGGCGACGAGCGCCCCGTAGCCGATGCCTCCGGCCGCCCCCGCGCCGGGCAGTTCCGCCGCCTCGGGGCCCAGGATCGAGGCGTAGTGGGTCAGGGCCGCGTCGAGGACCGCGATGTCCTCCTCGCTCGCGCCCTTCTGCCGTCCGTACACCTCGGGGGCGCCCTTGGGGCCGGTCAGCGGGTTGTCCACATCGCTGGCCAGGACCAGGTCGACGCCCTTCAGCCGCGGGTCGAGCCCGGACAGGTCGGCCTCGGCCAGCTTCGCGAGGGGTCCGCCGCCGGGTCCGACGGGGCTGCCGTCCGCGTCCAGGAACCGGGCTCCGAGAGCGGCGAGCATGCCCGCGCCGCCGTCCGTGGTGGCGCTGCCGCCGACCCCGAACACGATCGTCGTCGCCCCCGCCTCCAGGGCGGCCCCCAGCAGCTCGCCCGAGCCGTAGGTGGTGGCCGAGAGCGGGGCGAACACCCCCGCGGGCAGGTGCTGGAGGCCCGACGCCTCCGCCATCTCCACCACGGCGGTGGACCCGCGCAACGCGTACGCCGCCGTCACCGGGTCTCCGAGCGGGCCGGTCACCCGCGCCTCGCGGCGTTCGAACCCGGCGGCCACGGCCGCGGCGACCGTGCCGTCGCCGCCGTCCGCGACCGGCAGGGTCTCCACCGCCAGGCCGGGGACGACGCGCCGCAGCCCGGCCGTCACCCGCTCCGCGACCTGTACGGCCGTGAGCGAGCCCTTGAACTTGTCCGCCGCGACGAGCACGCGCGCGGTCTCCACATCTGCTCCGTCCGTCACCTTGCATCCCTTGCTTTCGAACAGGCAGTCGCGCCGCCCCGACCCTATCCGCACGACCCCCTGTCTGCCCATGGCCGTCCCCGGCGGTGCGATCGGCACCCGCGCCCCGGGGCCTGTCGTCACACCGCCGGCTGCCGGGCGACGCGGCAGGGTGACGACAGGCCCTAGGCTGGCGGCCGTGACGACTCCCCATGCCGACTACGCCACGTACATCGCCGGACTTCCCCGGGTCCTGGCGGCCGCCGCCTCGCTCTTCCGGGACGCCGAGGGGCGGGTCCTCCTCGTCGAGCCGAACTACCGCGAGGGCTGGGCGCTGCCCGGCGGAACCGTCGAGTCGGACGCGGGCGAGAGCCCCCGCCGGGGCGCCCGGCGCGAGACGGCGGAGGAGATCGGACTCGACGTCGCGCCGGGGCGATTGCTCGTCGTGGACTGGGCGCCGGGCAACGGCCGCCCCCCGATCGTGGCGTACCTGTACGACGGCGGGGTGCTCGCCCCCGAGCAGTTGGCGCAGATCCGGATCCAGGAGGAGGAGTTGCTCTCCTGGCGGCTGGTGGCCCCCGCCGAACTGGACGGTTACCTGCCGGGCGCGCTCGGCGGCCGGGTACGCGCGGCGCTGGAGGTCCTGGCGTCCGGCGACGGGACGGCGGAACTGGAGAACGGCGAACGGGTCGGGTAGAAGCGCCTTCCCTCCCCGGGACGGTCCGCTGACCGCCGACGACGGGAAGGGCGCCCCGACGCGCCTTCCCGCGCGTGGCCGGTCCGCCCGGCCGGTCCGCCCGGCCGGTCAGCCCTGCTGGGCCTCCGGCTTGATCTCCACGTCGCGGGCCGTCGCCTCGTGCTCGGCGACGAGCGCTTCGGTGCGGTGGCCGCGCGCGATGTAGTCGCGGACCACGAGTTCGACGGCGTCCTGGGGGCTTCCCACCCCCGCGAGCACCATGACTTCCACGACGAGTTCGGCATCCAGACTGACGGTCACCTTGGCCATGTGCGGACCCTACCCCGGCGCGTTCCCCCTCAGGGCCCGATGTCCCGAAGAACCCCTCCCGACCGGGTCGTTCGGGAGCCGCGGCGGACGGCCGAGCCTCCTCCGGCCCACCGGCCCAGGGGTCCGGTCCGCCGTGTGGCGCAGGCGTCACGCCCCCCGGGTCCAGGGGCTGTGTGCCGCCCCGGGGGAAGGCTTCTCGTGGCACGGATCATCGACGGCAGGTTCGGCCCGAGGGAGGCGGCTCGCCCTCCTCGCACCAGCCCCCCGGGCGCGGGGAGACGCGGCCGGGCCCCGCGTACCGGCCGGACGGGCGCCTGAAACGGCCGGTCAGGGGGCCGACGGCTCGATCTCCCCGGCGAAGACGATGACCTGGTCGATGAGGCCGCGCCGGAAGTGGACGACGTCCGTCCCCGCCAGGCGGGGGCCGCCGCCCGGGGTGGTGAAGGCCCACCGGTACCGGGCCCACTCGTCCGGCATGTCCACCGCCGAGCAGCGCACCATCGTCCCGGTCCCCGCCGGGTGGCGCCGGATCTCCCGGACGAACTGCTCGACCGCCGCGATTCCCTCGCTGCGGCCCAACGGTCCCCAGAAGACCACGTCCGAGGTCAGGGCCTGGGAGAGCAGTTCGGCCACATAGTGGTCGTCCAAGGCGTTGAACGCGGAGAGGAACGTGTCGATCGCGGACTGCGCGGTCTCTTCTTGCATACCCCAGTAGTACCAGCCGCCCGCAAGGACACACGCGTCCTTGCGGGCATCGTCCGCGCCCCGTCCCGGCGGCCGGCCGGTGCGGGCCTGGGAGGGGCGCGGGGGCGGGTCGGGCCCTCAGCCGTCCAGGCCCGCCGCGACCCTGCGCGAGGGCTTGAAGACGTACAGGTCGAGGATGTCCGGGGCGTCCGCGAGGCCCGGGCCGCCGGCCGCCGCCCAGGTCACGATGTCCTGTTCGGCGTGCTCGTCGTTGACCAGGCCGAGCCAGACCGGCCGCCCGCCGGCCCGGCGCCCCTCGGCGGAGGGCTGCACGACGATCACGTTGCCCTGCTCGCACGCGTCCAGGCACTCGACCGCCCGTACGGTGGCCGCGCCCTCCAGGTCCGAGCGGAGCCGGGCCAGCTGGGCCGCGTGGTCGACGCCCGGGATCTTCCCGGTACCGCAGCAGCAGCCTCGGCAGACGCTGACGGTGGGGCGGCCGGCGCCCGGGGCGGGCACGTCCTTGCGGCTGCGGCGGCTCATCGGGGCACTTCCCGTCGCGGTGGGGTGAGGGGACCACCGGGGTGCGGGTGATCACCACGACTCTACCGAGGCGTCCGCGGTTCGAACACCAGCGCCCTCGCCCAACCGGTTGGGGTATCGTTGACGGCTGCGAAGGGGAGTAGCCCCGCAAACCGGTCGTCGACACACTGGAGCCCTCGGGTTCCCGGTGGCCGGGCTCGTGGATGCTGAGAAGGCTTCACGGGCGGGCGAGACCTTCGGTCCTGTATGACACGTCCACGCCCCGTGGGCGCCGCCGTCATGCCGGGCCGAGTGGTCCTCCGAAAAGCCCGAGCGGCGCTTCGCGAAGATCCGGGGCCCGGCTCGCACAGAAAGCCGACCGGAATGCACCTCGATCCCCTGGCGATCATCACCGCCTTCGGGCTGATCTTCCTCGCGGAGCTCCCCGACAAGACGATGTTCGCTTCGCTGGCCATGGGCACGCGGATGCGCCCGCTCTACGTGTGGTTCGGCACGTCGTCCGCGTTCATCGTGCACGTCGCCATCGCCGTGGGCGCGGGCGGCCTCCTCGGGCTGCTGCCCGACTGGATCGTCAAGCTGGTCTCCGCCTCGCTCTTCGCGCTCGGCGCGTTCCTCCTGCTGCGCGGCAGCGGCGGGGACGACGACGAGGAGACCGAGGTGAAGACCGTGACCGGTTTCTGGCCGGTCTACTCGACCGCGTTCATGGCGGTCTTCATCAGCGAGTGGGGCGATCTGACGCAGATCACCACGGCCAACCTGGCGGCGAGCAACGGGGCGTGGTCCACGGCGATCGGTTCGGCCGCGGCCCTGATGTCCGTCTCCGCGCTGGCGCTGCTGGCGGGGAAGTTCATCGCCAAGCGCGTACCGCTGAAGACCGTGCAGCGCATCGGCGGGCTCTGCATGCTGGCCCTCGCCCTTTGGACGGCCGTGGAGATCTTCACCGGTTGATGTGCGGTTCCGCGCCGGGGGGCGCACCGGCCGGGCGCTCCCCCTCGCGGGCCGGGGGTGTACCGGAGCCGGCGCTCCCCGGGGCGGGGCCGGGGGCGTAGCGGTGCCGGGCACTCCCCCGGCCCCCGGCACGTGCCCGGTTCAGAAGAGGAGCTGGGGTCCGCCCCGCGTTCCGGCGCTCTCGAACGCGAGCAGCCGCTGCTTGCGGTCCAGGCCGCCGCCGTAGCCGGTGAGGCTGCCGGAGGCCCCGATCACCCGGTGGCAGGGGACGATGATCCCGACCGGGTTCTTTCCGTTGGCCAGGCCGACCGCCCGGGACGCGCCCGGTCTGCCGAGCTCCGCGGCCAGTTCGCCGTACGTACGCGTCTCGCCGTACGGGATCTCGACCAGCGCCGCCCAGACGCTCCGCTGGAACGGTGTGCCCGCCAGGCTCAGCGGAAGGTCGAAGGCCGTGCGGTCCCCGGCGAAGTACTCGCCGAGCTGCCGGACCGCCTCGCCGAAGGGCGCCGGGTCCGGGACGCCGAAGGTCTCCTGGGCCGGCCGGTGGCGCTGGTCGGACATGTAGAGGGCCGACAGGACGCCGTCGGTGGCGACGAGCGTCAGCGGCCCGTAGGGGCTGTCGACGACGGTGTGCTGCTTGGTCGTGGTCATGGGGGTCTCCTTCAGGCGGGCAGGTGGTTGACGGGGTGGTCGTCCACCGTCCAGAGGTACTGCACGGCGTACGCCCGCCAGGGGCGCCAGGCGGCGGCCCGTGCGGTGAGGGCGGCGGGGGTGGCCGGCAGGCCGAGCCGTTCGGCCGCCCGCCGGATGCCGAGGTCGGTGGGGAGGAAGGCGTCGGGGTCCCCGAGGGCCCGCATGGCGATGGACTCGACCGTCCAGGGGCCGAAGCCGGGCAGTGCGGACAGGGCGGCGCGGGCCTCGTCCCGGTCGGCGTCGGCGCCGAGCCGCAGCCGGCCCTCCGCGAGCGCGGCGAGGAGGGTGGTGAGCGTGGTGCGGCGGGTGCGCGGCAGCGCCAGCGCCTCCGGGTCCAGGCCCGTCAGCGCTTCGGGCGTCGGGAAGAGGTGCGTGAGCCCGCCCTCGGGGTCGTCGACGGGGACGCCGTGGGCGGTGACCAGCCGGGCGGCGTGGGTGCGGGCGGCGGCGGTCGAGACCTGCTGGCCGAGCACCGCGCGTACGGCGAACTCCGCTTCGTCCACGGTGCGCGGCACCCGGCGGCCGGGCCCCGCCTCGACCAGCGGGGCGAGCAGCGGGTCGGTGCGCAGGTGCGCGTCCACGGCCACCGGGTCCGCGTCCAGGTCGAGCAGTCGGCGGCAGCCGCTGATGGCCCGGGTGAGGTCGCGGAGGTCGGTGAGGGAGAGCCGGCAGGCGATGTGGTCGGATTCCGGCGCGAGGGCGACGACGCCGTGCCCGTAGGGGAGGGCGAGGGTGCGCCGGTACGCGCCGTCCCGCCACTCCTCGACTCCGGGGACGGCGGTCGCGGCGAGGTGGCCGAAGAGGTTGCTGGGGTTGAGCGGGGTCCGGTACGGGAGGCGGAGCGCGATGACGCCCGGCGCGGCGGGGGCGCGGGGGCCCCGGGCAGCCCGGGTGCGCAGCTCGCCGGGGGCCTGGCCGAAGACCTCGCGGACCGTCTCGTTGAAGGTGCGGATGGAGGAGAACCCGGCGGCGAACGCCACCTGGGCCATGGGCAGTGCGGTCGTCTCGACGAGGAGGCGGGCGGTCTGCGCCCGCTGGGCGCGGGCCAGGGCCAGCGGGCCCGCGCCCAGCTCGGCCAGGAGCTGGCGTTCGATCTGGCGGGCGGAGTATCCGAGCCGGGCGGCGAGGCCGCTCACGCCCTCGCGGTCGACGACCCCGTCCCGGATGAGGCGCATGGCACGGGCGACCGAGTCGGCGCGGGTGTTCCACTCGGGAGACCCGGGGCTGGTGTCGGGGCGGCACCGTTTGCAGGCCCGGAACCCGGCCTGCTGGCAGGCGGCGGCGCTCGGGTAGAAGGCCATGTTGCGGACCTTGGGCGGCACGACGGGGCAGCTGGGGCGGCAGTAGATCCGGGTGGTGAGGACCGCCGTGAAGAACCAGCCGTCGAAGCGGGCGTCCTTGGACTGGACGGCCCGCACGCAGCGCTCGGTGTCGGTGTGCATGACTCCAGGATGGTTCACCGGTCAGGGGCGTGGCTGGCGGAAATCCGACACGGCGGTCGGCGCGCACGGCGGTCGGCGCGCCGCCGCGTGACGGCCGGGGGGGAGCCGCCGGCCTCGCACGGTCTCAGCGCATCGCGAGGACTTCCTCGAACTCCACGTACGCGTGCGCGTCGAAGAGCACGAAGCGCACCTCCTCGACCGGCGCCACCGTCTCCGCCAGCACCGTGCGCACCGCGATCCGTGCCCCGTCGTCCATCGGCCAGCCGTAGATGCCGGTGGAGATCGCCGGGAACGCGATGGTCCTGGCCCCCAACTCGGCGGCCAGGCGCAGGGATTCGCGGTAGCAGGAGGCGAGCAGGGCGGAGCGGTCCTGGGCGCCGGAGAAGACCGGGCCGACCGTGTGCACGATCCACCGCGCTCCGAGGCGTCCGGCGGTGGTGGCGACGGCCTGCCCGGTGGGCAGGCCCTTGCCGTACCGGGAGGCGCGCAGTTCGCGGCAGGCGGCGAGGATGTCGGGGCCGCCGCGCCGGTGGATGGCGCCGTCGACGCCGCCGCCGCCGAGCAGCGAGGAGTTCGCCGCGTTGACGATGACGTCGACGGACTGGTCGGTGATGTCGCCGCGGACCAGGCGTACGACGGGGGAGACGGAGGTGCTCATGCGGACATCATGCCGCGCGCCGTCGTTCCGCGTCACCGCGCTCCGGACCGCCGCGGTGATCTGCCGGGACGACGCAACCGGGCGCCGGGGCTCCGGGCGCTCGGGGCCGTGCGGCGGGCGCTCAGGAGGCGGCCCGCAGGCGTCGCCATACGGCCTTGGCGGCGTGGTGGCCGGACATGCCGTGCACCCCGGGTCCGGGCGGGGTGGCCGAGGAGCAGAGGAACACCGCGGGATGCGCGGTGGCGTACGGGACGCGGGCGAGCTTCGGGCGGATCAGGGTCTGCAGCCCGGCGAAGGCCCCGCACGCGATGTCGCCGCCGACGTAGTTGGCGTTGCGCGCCGCGAGCCGGGGCGGTCCGGCGAGCGCGCGGGCCAGCACGAGGTCGCGGAACCCGGGCGCGAAGCGCTCCAGTCGGCGTTCGATGACCTCGGTGGCGTCGCCCTCCCAGCCCGCCGGGACGTGTCCGTACACCCAGAAGACGTGTCGCCCCTCGGGGGCGCGGGTGGGGTCGGTCAGGCTGGGCTGGGCGGTGATGAGGAAGGGCTTGTCGGGGTCGCGGCCCTCGACGGCGGCGCGCAGGGCGGCGTCGATGGCTCCGGCGGTGGGCCCGATGTGGACGGTGCCGGCCCGGCGCGCCGCCTCCGCCGTCCAGGGGACGGGGCCGGAGAGCGCGTAGTCGATCTTGAAGGCGGAGGCGCCGTAGCGGTAGCCGCGGTAGGCGCTGCCGAGTCCGGCGATGCGGGCGAGGGCCGAGGGCGAGGTGTCGAAGATGTAGGCGCGGGCGGGAGGGAGTTCGTCCAGTCGCTTGACCTCGCTGCCGGTGCGGATCGTGCCCCCGTGTTCGCGGAGCAGGGAGGCGAGGGCGTCCGAGATGGCCTGGGAGCCGCCGCGCGGCACCGGCCAGCCGTTCTCGTGGGCGGCGAGCGCGAAGACGAGGGCGATGGCCGAGGTGGCGAAGCCGCTGGTGGGCGCTATGGCGTGGGCGGCGAGCCCGGCGAAGAGGCCGCGGGCCTTCGCGCCCCGGAAGCGTCGGGCGACCCAGGTGGCGGGCTGGAGGCCGAGGAGCCCGAAGCGGGCCAGCCGGTACGGATCGCGGGGCAGACCGTCCCAGGGGGTGCGCAGGAAGTCGGCGGCCAGGGTGTCCCAGTGGCCGAGGAAGGGGGCCACGAGGCGGCGGTAGGCGCCGGCGTCGGCCGCCCCCAGCGACATGGCGCTCTCCCCGACGGAGCGGGTGAGCGTCGCGGCCGTCCCGTCCGGGAAGGGGTGGGCGAGGTCGACCTCGGGGAGCAGCCATTGGAGTCCGTGCCGCTCCAGGGGCATCGCCCGGAACGCGGGCGAGCCGATGCCGAGGGGGTGTACGGCGGAGCAGGGGTCGTGCCGGAACCCCGGCAGCGTCAGCTCCTCCGTACGGGCCCCTCCGCCGACGGTGCCGTGCGTCTCGTGGACCTCCACGGCGAGGCCCCGGCGGGCCAGTTCGGCGGCGGCGGTCAGCCCGTTGGGCCCGGCCCCCACGACCACCGCATCGAGCATCGAGGTCACCTGGGACTCCTTCGTCGGCCGGCGGGCGGGCACCCAGGATATTCGGGCGCGCCTGCCGTACGGACGCGGGGATCCCCGGGGGGGGCGACCGGACCGGCGCGCCGGCCCGGTCGAGCCGGGTCCCCGGGTCAGGCGCCCGAGCGCAGGGCGGCCAGGACGCGCCGGGCGGTGGCCTCGTCGCGGGCGGCCGTGAACGGCAGGTCGTTGCCGCCCGCGATCCGGAACGGGGCGCCGGAGAGGGTGGACTGGGCGCCGCCCGCCTCGGTGACCAGGAGGAGGCCGGCCGCGTGGTCCCACGCGTACTCCCAGTTGAAGGCGACGGCGTCCAGGTCGCCGCGGGCCACCGCCAGGTACTCCAGCCCCGCCGATCCGCAGGGGCGGGCCGCGATGCCCTCCGTGCACAGGCCGAGCAGGGCCCGCTTCTGCGCGTCGGTGGTGTGGTCGGGGTGCGACATCGCCACCTCCAGGACGGCTCCGGGGGCGGGCGACCCGGACCGTATCGGCGCGCCGTTGAGCGTGGCGCCCCGGCCGCGCACGGCGACGGCCATCTCGTCCAGGGCCGGTGCGTAGGTCCAGGAGGCGTGGACCTCGCCGTGCCGGGCGAGGGCGACGAGGGTGCAGAAGCCGTCCTCGCCCCGGACGAACTGGCGGGTGCCGTCGACCGGGTCCACGATCCAGACCGGGGCGTCGCCGCCGAGGGCGTCGTAGACCGCCGGATCGGCGTGGACGGACTCCTCGCCGACGACGACCGAGCCGGGCAGCAGTGCGGTGAGGGCCGCGGTGAGGTGTTCCTCGGCCAACCGGTCGGCGGCGGTGACCAGGTCGTGCGGGCCGCTCTTCTCGAGGATCTCGTGGGCGGCGAGCTTCCGGTGGCGGGGCACGATCTCCGCCGCCGCGGCGGCGCGCACGGCCGCCTCGACGTCGGCGAGCGGCCCGGGGTGTCCGGCGGTCCCGTACAGGAAGTCATCGATCATGGGTCCAGCCAATCACGGCGGTACGAGCCCTCACCCCTCGGGTGAATGGGGACATCCCCGGCGCAGGGCCGGATGCCGGACAGTGCTCGCAAAGTGCAACGATGAACAAAGGACGCGTCAATTACCGGCGGATATCCTTGACCGCCGGGGAAAAATCCGCTGCGTGACAAGTGGAGGCTCTACGGTTAGTGTTGGCCTGGATTCGGGGCCCGAACTCTCGTATTGGTTCACCCCGCGCGGCCTTGACCGGCCACCGGCTGGAACGCACCACCAGGGGGAGGAAGCCGTGCCTCAGCCAGCTACCCTCTCAGGGTTACGCGACACCTGCGGGACCAGGGGGATGGCCGCGCCGACCCGCCGTGAGCCGGGCCGATTCCGCCTGGCTCACCCCTGCGGACGCACGCCGGGACCACTGTTCCCGAGGATGTCACAGAGCCTTAACGTGCACACGCAGACCACGAATCAAAGGTCCGCGAAAGTGGAACCGGACGCGGGGCGCACGCGTCTTGCACGGGGAATTCTCTGTCCACGCACGTTATCTACGCGTCAGTAATAAATGCCGGCCCGGAATCCGATTCCCGCCTGAATACCCGGCGGTATCCCGGCACCCGTACGGAGCGCGCCCACGCGCTCCGCAGTTCCGCCCTCCGCCCCACCGGAGCGGACTTCCCGTCCGCGGTGCGGGCATCATTCCGCGAGTGCGGTTCAACATATTCACAACATGCCGAACGACACGCGGCGTCACCCGCCGCGCTGGGAGTACGAGGGGTTCTGGTATGGCCGAGAAGGGCGGACGCGGACTGGTGGTCCTGCACTCGTCACCTTTGATACGCAAGGCGATTCTCGATCTGTTCCGGGGCGATCCGGGCATCACCGTCCTGGGAGGCTGTCCGCACCCGACCGCGGTCGACACCCTCCCCGGCGGCCGGCCCGACGTGGCGCTCGTGGAGTACGAGCAGTGGCCGGAGGTCCTCGGCAACCTGGCGTACTGGAGCGGCACCCGCGTCATCCTCTACAGCAGGGACAACGCTCCCCGCAGCGTGGTGGACTGCATCAGGGGCGGGGCCGCCGGGTTCGTACACGAGTCGTGCCCGCCCGAGTCCATCGTCAAGGGGCTGCACGACGTGCTGAGCGGGCGCGGCTTCTGGCACCTGGGTGCGGACGAGCCGCCTCCGGAGCCCCGGAAGGCCGGTAAGGGCGGGGCGTGGAAGCTGAGCGGACGCGAGGAGGAGATTCTCGGCCTCTTACTGCGCCGGCGTTCCAACGAGGAGATCGCCCAGGAGCTCTGCCTCACCCAGCAGACCGTCAAGAACTACGCGAGCCGGGTCTTCCACAAGGTGGGCGTGTCCGGGCGCAAGGAGCTGTTCAGAATGCTGAGGCCCTGCGGATGACCCCTCCCCGGACCGCCCCCGAACCGGAGGCGAACCCTCTCCTGGTCGAACGGAACGGACGGGTGGCCACCCTCACGCTGTGCCGCCCGCACCGCCGCAATGCGATGTCCACCGCGCTGCTGGAGCGACTCGCCGACGAATTGATCCGGCTGACAGCCCGAAGGGACGGGGCTTTGGGTGCGTTGGTGCTCACCGGGGCCGGCGGAACCTTCTCCAGCGGCGCGGACACCCGGGAGCCCGATTGGCACGACCTGTCGCGCCGCGCGGTGCGGCGGGCCCACTTCCGTACGGTGTTCCAGGCGTTGCACGCCGCCCCCTTCCCCGTGGTGACGGCCGTGGAGGGGTACGCGCTCGGGGGCGGGCTCGAACTGGCCCTGGCCTGCGACCTGGTGGTGGCCGGAGAGGGGGCGCTGTTCGGCCTTCCGGAGCTGGGGGTGGGGGCGGTGCCGGGCGGCGGGGCGGTCCACTCGCTGCTGCGCCGGGCCGGCCGCGGGGTGGCCGCCCGGATGCTGCTGATACCCGGCGAGCGCGTACGGGCGGACGAACTCGCCCGGCTCGGCGCGGTGGAGCGCACGGTGCCCGACGGCGGGGCGCTCGCCGAGGCCCGGGCGCTGGCGGCGTCGGTGGCCGCCGGGGATCCGGCGCTCCTGGAGGCGGGGGTCCGGCTGCTGCGGGACTCCGGGCACCTGGACCGTACGGCGGCGCTCGGGGTGGAGAACGGCTACTGGTGGCAGGCGGCTTCCGCAGCGAACCGGGCCCCCTCGCCGCCTGCCGGCCACCGCCCCTGACCCCCGGCGACCGGGGCGTTTCGGGCCACGGCAGGTAGGCGCTTCGTTGCAGCTGGTGAGCCGCCCGGTTAGTCTGTTGATCAGATTCAGTAAACAGTGAATATGACGTACGTGCCGTACGGCAGTCGCCGACCCCCCACCCCCCGATGCCCGCCGGACGACCCCGGCCGGCCGTGGACGCACGAGCCGTGGGCGCAAGAGGAGAGCAGAAGAGACGTGACCCCTCTCATCGAATGTACGGACGTCACCAAGAAGTTCGGTGACTTCACCGCGTTGAGCCGGCTGAACCTGACGGTCCCCCACGGCGTGGTCTACGGCTACCTGGGCCCCAACGGGGCGGGCAAGAGCACCACGATCCGGATGCTCATGGGCCTCTCCCGGCCCACCTCCGGCCGGGTCCGGGTCCTCGGCCGCCCCCCGACCGACCCCGAGGTCCGTGGGCGCATCGGCTACCTCCCCGGCGAACTGCGACTGGACGACAGGCTGACTATCCATCAGACGCTGGTGTCCTGGGGGCGGTTGCGGGGGCTGGCGGACACCGCCTACCGGGACGAGCTGGTCCAGCGGTTCGGCATCGACCCCTCGCGCAAGGTGCGCGGGCTCTCCACCGGCAACCGCCGCAAGGTCGGCCTGGTCGGCGCCTTCATGGCCAGGCCGGAGCTGCTGATCCTGGACGAACCGACCAACGGACTCGACCCGTTGATGCAGCAGGTGTTCCTCACCGCCGTCGAGGAGGCCAGGGACAACGGGCAGAGCGTGCTGCTCTCCTCGCACATCCTCTCCGAGGTCGAGCGGGTCGCCGACCGGGTCGCGGTGCTCCAGGGCGGCAGGCTCGCCGCCTCCGGCCCGACGCACGAGCTGCGCCGCCGGGCCGCCCAGCGCTTCCACATCACCTTCGCCGAGGGCGAGGACCTCCCGCTGGCGGCGCTGTCCGCCCTGGGGGGGGCGTCGGCCGTGGAGCGGCGCACACCCGAGGGCCAGGAGGTGTCCCTGGCCTGGGCCGGTTCGCCCGATCCGCTGCTGTCCCTCCTGGCGGGCCACCGGATCACCACGCTCACCGCGCCCGAACCGGACCTGGAGGAGGCGTTCCTGGAGTACTACCAGAACGACGTGCCGGACAGCCGGGGCGCAGCGGCCGAGGAGCCGTCCCCGGCCGTCGGCCCCGCGCGATAACCGCCGGACGCCACCGCCGCGGGTCCTCACGTCACCAAGGCCGCTCCCCCGGGCCGGCCGGAAGGGAAACACATGTCATCGCCCAGCTCGGAGATCTTCCGGCGCGGAGTACAGATCCAGAAGCGCACCCTGATCGCCTGGTCGGCCGCGCTGGTCCTGCTCGCCCTCTCCGTCGTCGGCGCCTGGCCCTCGATGGAGAAGTCCGGCGCTCTGGACGACTTCGCCTCCGGCGTCTCGCCGGAGATGGCCGCGGCGTTCGGAATCGACCAGATCAGCAGCGCCAGCGGTTATCTCAAGGGCAACCTGTACGCGGTGCTGCTGCCGCTGCTCCTCGGCCTGATGGCCGTGACCGCGACCGCCGCCCTGACCGGCGGCGACGAGGAGGCGGGACGGCTCGAACTGCTGCTGGCGCTGCCGGTCGCCCGCCGCACCGTCTTCCTGGTGCGCTTCCTCTGCGTCGCCTTCGGCCTGGCCGTCACCAGCTTCCTGGTCTGGCTTTCGGTGTACGGCTCCGTCGTCTCGTTCGACATGGACGTCTCCGGCGGCGGGGTCGCCGCCGTCACGCTGACGGTCGGACTGCTGGCCGTGCTGCACGCCGGGGTCGCGTACGCCGTCGTCGGATTCGGTTTCGGCCGGGGCCCCGCGCTCGGCGTGGCGGCCGGCGTGCTCGTCGTCGGATACCTGCTGCACGCCATCGCGCCGATGTCCGACGCCCTGGAGCCGCTGTCGAACGTCTCGCCGTGGGAGTGGGCGCTGGGCAGCGACCCGCTGCTCAACGGGGTTCCGTGGGGCGGGGTGGCACTGCTGGTCCTCCTCTCCGCCGTGGTCGTCGCCGCCGGTACGTACGCGGTGGACCGGCGGGACGTCAAGAACGCCTGACCCGCGCCCCCGCGCCCTGCCGAAGCGGCCCGGCCCCTCCCCCCGCGGAGCGGCCGGGCCGCTTTCGTGCGCACGGACGCGCTTACCGCACGGAGTCGACGCCTCCGGCCGAAAATCGGGTACTGACGGTCACCACATCAGGCGTGTATGAGTACTTGACGGCCATATCGAGGCTCATGTAAGGGCAGTTAGCTTCGGTCCATGGACAGCAGTCGAGCCCATTTCCCGGACCCCTCCGATCCCGTCGTGCTGACCGGCATCGGGTGCGTACTGCCCGGCACCCCCGACGTACACGCCTTCTGGAGCCATGTGTCCACCGGCACATCGCAGGTGAGCCGGCTGGAGAAGCCGTCGTTCGCCGCCGCCGGGCTGCCGGTCCACGCCGCCGCCCAGCTCGGCGCGTTCGACACCGCGGCCCGGTTGCCGGACCTCGCGCCGGCGCACGCCGCGAAGTACAACCGCGACATCCTGGCCACCATGGCCGCCGTCGGCGACGCGCTCGCGGACGCCGGGATCGCGCGCGGCCAGATCGCCCCGGAGCGGCTGAGCATCGTCCAGTCCTCCTCCCGCGGCCCGCTGTCCTGGTGGGCCGAGACCATCACGGCGGGCCCGGAGCAGGACCCGTACGCCGGCAAGGCGACCGCCATGTTCCGGGGTCTCGCCGGCTGCCCGGCCACCCTGGCCGCCATCGCCGTGGGAGCGAAGGGTCTGGTCACCACGGTCAGCAGCGCCTGCGTCGGCGGCCACCACGCGATCGGCATCGCCCTGCGCGAGCTGCGGTCGGGCAGCGCCGACGTGGTGCTCGCCGGGGGCCACGAGTTCCCCATCACCCCCGAGGTCGCCCGCTGCTACCTGGGGCTCGGGGACGGGGTGCTCTCGCCGGAGAGCGAGGAACCCGCCACCGCCGTCCGCCCCTACGACCGCGACCGGCGCGGTTTCGCCCTGGGCGAGGGGGCGATGACGCTCTGCCTGGAGCGCGAGTCGTCCGCCCGTGCGCGCGGCGCCCGGATCTACGCACGGATCCTGGGCCACCGGGCCCTCAACGAGGCCCACCACGCCACCAGCATGGACCTGGTCGGGGACGTCACCGCCTCGGTCGTCTCCGGGGTGCTCGACGACGCGGGGCGCAAGCCGGAGGAGATCGGCTACGTCTGCGGCCACGGCACCGCCACCCGGTACAACGACCTCGCCGAGAGCCGCGCCCTGCGCCGGCTGCTGCCGCACCACGACGACGCGGACCTGCCGCCGCACGGCTCCAACAAGCCGATTTACGGCCATACCTTCGGCATGGCCGGGATCATCAACGTCGCCGCCACCTCGCTGATGCTCCACCACCAGCGGCTGGCCCCGACCGCCAACCACCGCACGCCGGACCCCGAGTGCGACCACGACCACGTCGCCGAGGGTCCGCGCGACACCGAGTTCGACCTCGCGGTCTCGCTGTCCTTCGCCTTCGGCTCGCAGACCTCCGTCATGGCCCTGGAGCACGCATGACCACCACGCCCGCATACCCGCGCGCCGCGGACCGCCGGACCGGCCCCCACCTGGCAGCCGGCCCCGACGACCTGATCCGCCGCTTCGTCCGCGAGGGCGACCACGTGCACGCGGCGGCGACGATGTCACGGCCCAACGCCCTGCTGAACGCGGTCTGCCGGACCTTCGCCGGGAGCCGCAGCCTGACCGTGAGCACCACCGCCGTGCACTCCAGCGCCCACGCGCTGGCCCTCTCCGGGGCCGTACGCAAGGTGATCACCGGATTCGTCGGCGACACCTACCCCTCGCCGCGCCCCAACCGCCTCTACCGCGAACTGGCCGAGGGCAGGCCCTTCGAGATGGAGATGTGGTCGCTGCTGAGCTACACCCAGCGGCTGATGGCCGGAGCGCTCGGCCAGCCCTTCGCCACCACCGGTTCGATGCTCGCCGAGACCGACCTGCGGCACGGCAAGGAGGGCAGCCTCCACCTGGTGCCGCACCCCGAGGACCCAGAGCGCACGGTCACCCTGCTCAGCCCGCTGCGCCCGCGCCTCACCCTTTTCCACGGGGTCGTCGCCGACCGCCGGGGCAACGTCGTGGCCTGTCCCCCGCTGGGCGAGGGCCCCTGGGCCGCGTACGCCGCGACCGACGGCGTCCTCGCCTCCGTGGAGGCGATCGTCGACGACGAGGTGATCGCGGCCATGCCCGACCGGGTGGTGATCCCCGCCGCCCGCGTCCTCGGCCTCTGCGAGGCCCCGCTCGGCGCCCACCCGCAGTCGCTGCGTACCGGAGGGCTCGCCGGGATCGACGGCTACCTGGACGACTACGGCTTCCTCACCGACATCGTGGCCGCCTGCAAGAGCCCGGAGACCGCCGCCGCCTGGTACGAGGAGTGGGTCGGCGGGGTGCCGGACCACGCCGCGTACCTGGAGAAGCTGGGCGGGAAGCGCCGTACCGAACTGGTCTTCCCCGCTCCCCCGGGCGGCCCGGCCGCCGCGGGGAGGACCGCCGCGCCGGTGGACGCGTCCGCCGCGCCCACCGAGCAGGAGCAGTTGATCGTGCTCGGCGCCCGCGCGGTCGCGGACCTGGTGCGGGAGCGCGGCTACGACACGCTGCTCGCCGGGATCGGCACCTCGCACATGTCGGCGTGGCTGGCGGCCCGGCTGCTGGCCGAGGACGGCGTCCAGGTGCAGGTGGCCGCCGAGCTGGGCCTCCAGTCGATGGACCCCGAGCCCGGCGACGTCTTCCTCTTCAGCCAGCGGCACGCGGAGCGCTCGCAGATGCTGGCCGGGGTCGCCGAGACGCTGGGCGGCGCGGTCGCCGCCAACCCGCGCTGCCTGGGCGTGCTGTCGGCGGCGGAGATCGACCCGGACGCCAACATCAACACGACGCTGCTGCCGGACGGCCGGTGGATCACCGGCTCCGGCGGGGCCAACGACATCGCCTCGTCGGTGGACTGCGTGGTGATCGCGGTCGCCTCGGCCCGCCGCTACGTACCCCGGCTGACCCACCTGACCAGTCCGGGCCTGCGGGTCCGCGACGTGGTCAGCCAGTTCGGGCGCTTCACCCGTACGGGAGCCGGCGCCGCCTTCCAACTGACGAGCTGGCTGCCGCCCGTGCCCGGCCGGGGCCGCACGGAGGCGGACCTCCCCGACGGGCCCGAGGCGGCGGTCCGGGACCTCACCGGCTGGGACTTCCCCGACGGCTCCACGGGGGTCGGCGCGTTCCTGACCGACGAGAAGGCCGTCACCACCGAAGAACTCTCGCTCCTGCGCACCATGGACCCGGAAGGCTTCTACCGATGACCACCACCGCCGAGACCGTCCCCGACCCGGCGACGGCCCACCTCCGGCCGCTGCCGCCCACCGCGATCGCCCCGGTGCGGCTCGCCGGGATCGGCCACTACTTCCCCGGCGAGCCGATCACCAACGCCCACTTCGAGCAGCTCGACGCGCTGGGCATCGACGACGCCTGGATCCGCGAGAACACCGGGATCGTCAGCCGCCACTGGCCGGCCGACGAGAAGGAGCGCGCCGTGGAGATGGCGGCCAAGGCGGTGGACGACGCGTTGAGCGCCGCCGGCCTGGGCCCGGACGACATCGACCTGGTCATCGGCACGACCTCGACGACCCGGCCGCGTACCAACCCCTCCAGCGCCACCAACAACTACATGGACATCTCGCTGCCGCTCCAGAAGCAGGTGGGGCTGCGCCACGCCACCTGCTTCGACGTCACCTCGGTGGCCTGCGCCGGCTTCATGTACGGCACCGCGACGGCCGCCGCGATGCTCCCGGCCCTCGGCATGCGCAACGCGCTGGTCGTCTGCGCGGAGAACCCGCGCCCCATCCTGAACTTCGACTACCGCTACTCGGCGCTGTTCGGGGCGGGGGCCGCGGCGGCCGTCTGGTCGGCGGACACCGCGGAGCACGGCCTGCTGGACGTGGCGCTGCACGCGGACGGTTCGTACTTCGACGCCTTCGACATCGACGAGAACGACAAGATGCTGATGCGCGGCCGGGAGGTCGGCGCGGTCGGCCCCAAGCTGCTCTCCCACGTGGGCCGGGAGATTCTGGAGCGCAACGGCCTGACGGTGGACGACATCGACTGGTTCGTGCCGCACCAGGGCAACCTGAACATGATCAACCAGGTGTGCCGGACGCTGGAGATCCCGCGCGAGAAGCTGCTGACCAACATCCAGGAGCGCGGCAACACCTCCAGCGTCTCCATCCCGAGCTGCCTCTCGGAGAACCTGCGCTCCGGGAAGATCCGCTCCGGCGATCTGGTCGCGACGATCGGCATCGGGCGCGGCTTCAGCTGGGGCGCGATGCTCCTGCGCATCCCGTGAGCCACCGCGCCGCCTCCTTCGCCGGGCGTCCCCCGGCACCACCGCACAGTACGGGAAGACGAGAGATGCACGACGAGACCTCCCTGTGGCGCGAGAGCGGACTGCGCCTGTCCGGCTTCGGGCACTACTACCCACGCCTCCTGGTCGAGAACGAGAGCGCCGAGGACCCGGCGGGCAACGCCGTGGACGAGGCCGTCATCGGACGGCTCGACGTCCGCAGCCGCCATGTGGCGGACGAGGAGGAGACCCCCGCGTACATGGGGGTGCGCGCCGCCCGCGCGGCGCTGGAGCAGGCCGGCGTCACGCCGGACCGGGTGGACCTGGTGGTCTTCAGCAACTGGACGGACCGCCAGTTCGTTCCCGAGTGGGCCCCGCACACCGCCCATCTGCTGGGCGCGGAACGGGCGTTGGCCTTCGACGTGTGCGGCGCCTGTACGGGGTTCGTGCACGGGGTCCAGACGGCGGCGGCGTACTTCGGCACGCACGCCGACTGGCGGCACGCGCTCGTCGTCTCCAGCGAGCGCTTCTCGCGCCGGGTGCGCCCCGGCAGCAAGGGCGAGCTGATCGTGGGCGACGCGGCCGGGGCGGCCGTGCTCTCGCGCGGCGCGGAGCCGGACGCGGGGCTGTGGGACTCGTTGCTGATCAGCGACGGTTCCGGCCGGGAGACGGTGACGGTGTACCCGCCCAACGGGTGGATCAGGAGCAGCCGGGAGCTGGTCTCCGTCGCGGCCGACTCGCACGCCGACCTGGCCGCCCGGATGCTGGCCCGTTCGGGCACGAAGATGGACGAGATCGACTGGGTGGTGCCGCACCCCGGCACGGGCCAACTGCACACCGCCGTACGGGAGCGCCTCTCCATCCCCGAGGAGCGGTTCATCACCAATTACGAGACGCGGGCGAACACCGGCAGCGCCTCGGTGCCGATCGTGCTCTCCGAGATGGCGCGCGACGGCCGGTTGAAGGCCGGCGACCTCTGCTACACCCCCACGGTGGGATCCGGCTGGTACTACGGGGGGCTGCTCTTCCGTGTCTGATCGCCCGTCCATCTCCCTGACACAGAACGGCGTTCGCGGTACGGCGCTGGTCACCGGCGGCAGCCGGGGACTCGGTTCGGCCATCGCCCGCCATCTCGCCGCCGAGGGCTGGCACACCGTGATCTGCGGACGCGACCCGGAGCGTCTGGACGCCGCCGTGAAGACGGCGGCCGACGACGGGATCGCCCTGCACGCCGTGCGGGCGGACGTCACCGACGAGCGGTCGGTGGGCGGCCTCTTCGAGCGGCTGGCCGAGGACGCCCCGCCGCTCGGCCTGTGCGTCAACAACGCCGGCAACAACTTCTCCCGCCGCCTGGTGAGCGTCAGGGAACGGCCCGACGGGCCGCCCCTGCTCTCCCCGCATCCGCTGGAGGACTTCGAGCGCGTGGTGACGTCCCTGCTCACCGGCACCTTCCTGGTCGGCCGGCACGCCGCGCAGACGATGCTGGCCGCCGGGACGCCCGGCGCCATCGTCAACATCTCCTCCACCGTCCGCAAGGGCGCGTACGGGCAGTCGGCGTACTGCGCGGCCAAGTCCGGGGTGGAGGCGCTGACCCGCACCTGGGCGACCGAGCTGGGCGAGTACGGCATCCGGGTCAGCGCGGTGGCCCCCGGAGTCGTCGACGGTGAGGCGCTGCGCCGCCGTTCGGCGGCGAGCGAGCGGCACGCGGCCTACATGGCCGACCTGCGACGCCATGTGCCGCTGCGCCGCTGGTGCGACGAGAGGGACGTGGCGGAGGCGGTCGCCTTCGCCGCCGACAACCCCTCGGTGACCGGCACGGTGCTGGAGGTCGACGCGGGAGGACTGCCCGCCCGCGTCCTGCCCCCGGCCGACCGGGTTCCCGGAACACGTACGACGGCCGCGACGGCGGACCTCCCCGAGAAAGCGGAGAACACAGTATGACCAGCGGCTTCGCACCCACCCTGCTCCACGGCAGGACCACCTTCCTGACCGGCGCCAGCAGCGGCATCGGCGCCGTCCTGGCGACGATGCTCGCCGCCCACGGCTCCCGGGTGGCGCTCATGGCCCGCAGCGAGAAGGAGCTGCGGCTGCTCGCCGAGCGGATCGAGGCGGACGGCGGGCGGGCGGTGGCGGTCCCCGGCGACCTCACCGACGCCGCCAGCGTGCGCGCCGCCGTCCGGGAGGCCGAGGAACTGCTCGGCCCGATCGACCGGCTGGTGCACTGCGCGGGCGCGGCCCGCGATCAGGCGTTCCTGTGCGACCAGGACGAGGACCAGTGGATGGCGACCCTCGACATCAACCTGCTGGGGGCCTTCCGGGTCGCGCGGGCGATCGTGCCGGGGATGATGGAGCGCCGCGAGGGCAACATCGTGATGGTCTCCTCCATCGCCGGGAAGCGCGGTCTTCCCGCCAACACCTCCTACTGCGCCTCGAAGTTCGGGCTCAACGGCATGACGCAGGCGCTCGCCTCCGAGCTGGGCGCCTTCGGCGTGCGGGTCAACGCGGTCTGCCCCGGACTCACCGACAGCCCGGCCGCCACGGACGGCGAACGGTACGGCGACCCGTTCATGGCGGCCATCGCCAAGCACCACGGCCCGCCGGACCTGACCTGGGACCGGTACCTCAAGCGGGCGGTCAACAGCACCATCCTGCGCCGCCTGGTGCGCCCCGAGGAGATCGCGGCCCAGGTGCTGTTCCTGCTCTCGGACCTCTCCGGCGGGATGACCGGGCAGGCCGTCAACGTGGACGCGGGGGCTCTGTGAGCGAGGAGTACGGCCAGGAGCGGGGCGGCCTCCCGCTGCCCGAGCGGCTGCTCGCCCCGGCGGCCCGGCCCTGGGCCCCCGGGCCCCGGGACGCCCTGGTCACCGGCATGGGCTTCTGCCTGCCCGGCGCGGGCGACGAACCGGTGCGCACGGCCGCGCAGGTCTGGGCGACCGCGTCCACCGGCGCCAGCCACGTCGAACGCGACGGTTTCCACCACGGCACCGTGCGCGGGGCCCGGGAGGCGTTCGCGGAACTGCTGCCCGACATCCCGTCCCGCTATCTGCGCAGCTACGCCGACGTCCACCTCTACGGCCTGGTCTCGCTGGTCGAGGCGTGCCGGGACGCGGGACTCGACCACGCGGCGGGCGCGTTGCGGGGTGCGGACGTGCTGACCGCCCGTGCGGGGGTGGACAGCAACTACGACAGCTACCGCGCGTGGCACGACGCGGACCCGGCGACGATCAGCCCGAGGGACGCCAAGTCCCTTTTCGTACGGCTGCTGGTGGCGGGCACGTCGAGCGATGTCGGCCCGGTCCAGGCGGCGTTGCTCGGGTCGACCGGCGCCAACTACACGGTGAGCTGCGGCTGCGCCTCCTCCTCGGTGCTGCTCGGCATCGCCCGCACGATGATCGCCTCCGGCCAGAGCGACCTCGTCGTCGTCACCGGGGTGGACCGCTTCGACACCGAGCGGGTGCTGCACGGCCACCGGTTGCGGGAGGTCGTCGAGCGTGAGGCCGTCACCGTGCGGCACAACGACGACCCGCCGGCCGCACCCCGCCACGACCGGCCGATGCGCCCGTACGACGCGGCGGGCGACTGCATGAACTACGGCGACGGTTCGGTGACCCTGGTCCTGGAGAGCCGCGAACACGCCGCCGCGCGCGGCGCCCGTTCCCACGGCGCGGTCCTCGGCCAGGCCACCACCCGCTCCGGGCTGAGCAGCGCGGTCGCCATCGACACCGGCGGCACGGGGCTGGCCGAGGCGGCCCGCCGCGCGCTGGGCGATCACACGTCGCTGGGACGCATCCCGTACGTCAACGGCGGCGGCGAGGGCGACGCGCTGTTCACCCGTATCGAGTCCAACGCCGTCCGTTCCCTGTGGGGCGAGAAGTCCGGTCAGGTGCTGGTGAGTTCGCAGGAGGCGTGCTTCGGGCACAGCGGCGCCCCGCTGGGCAACCTGGGTGCGGCGCTGACGCTGACGATGATGCGCGAGGGCGAGGTCTGCCCCACCGCCAACTGCGCGACCCCGTCGCCGGTCTGCTCGTTCGACCCGGTGCCCGGCACGAAGACGCGCGCCCTGGAGTTCGACCGGGCGCTGAGCTTCAACTACCAGGTGGGCGGGGTCAACAGCGCGCTGCTGCTGGGAGGTGGCGATGCCTGCTGAGCTGCCGCTGCTGCGGCTCTCCGGCGCCGGGTTCGTGCTCCCGGGGCCGGACGGCCGGGCCTGCACCGACCTGGACACCTTCTGGCGCGTGGTGCGCGACGGGACGAGCTGCCTCTCCCCGTTCGCCCATCCCGGACTTCCCCTGCGGATCGCCGGAACGGTCGAAGGGTGGGATCCGGAGGCCGTGCTCCCGCTGCCCGAGCGGCAGATCCGCCGCTCCTCGCGCGCCGGGCTGATGGCCACGGGCGCGGTGCACGGCGCCCTGGAACAGGCGGGGCTGAGCGCCGCCGACCTCGATCCGGAACGCACCGCGCTGGTCGCCTGCTCGCTCCAGTTCGCCTTTCCGGAGACCGAACGCTATTACCGGCTGGTCCGGGACGAGGGGGTCGCCGCCCTCGGCATGGAGTACTGGCTCAACGGAACCCCGCCCAGCGTGATCGGCACCGTGGCCTCCGGGCTTCGGCTGCCGTGCCAGACGCTGAGCGTGGCGGGCTCCTGCAACGTGGCGCTGCGGACGCTCCACCTGGTCCAGCAGATGTTCCGGTGCGGGGACATCGACCGGGCGGTCGTCGTCGGCGTGGACACCACCGTGGACCCGGTGTTCGTCGCCGGCACCAGCTACACCGGGCGCAGCGGCTACCGCGCCTCCTCGCTCTCCGACGACCCCGCCGACGTCCGGCCGCACGACGAGGTCCAGACCGGCAACGCCACCGGGGAGGGTGCGCTCGCCGTCGTCCTGGAGAACCCGGCGGCGACCGGGGACCGCCCGGGGCTGCTGCACCGGGCCCATCTGCGCACCTCCCGCTCCAACGGCCCCTCCACCGTCGCGACCGGGCCGCCCGCCAACGTGGTGGGCGATGTGCTGGCCGCCCTGGCGTCGGCCGGGCGCGGGCTGGGCGACCTCGCGTTCGTCAACGACTACGCGGACGGCAACAGGTTCGTCGAGGACCACCTGTGCCAGGCGCTGGCCGGGGTGCGGGAGGCGGCCGGGTACGGCGGCGAGCTGCGGCTGACCAACCAGGAGGCGGTCTTCGGGCACGTCGCCGGGACCGGCGGCCTGGTCAAGCTCCTCGGCAGCCTCCTCATGCTGCGCCACAGCCGGATCGCGCCGAGCGCCAACACCCTGAAGCCGTACGCGGCCCTGCCGGGCGACCCGGTGCTCGCGGGGGGCCTGGCGACCGGGGGCGACAGCGCGCTGGTGCTCGCCTCCGGGGCGGGCGGCGACGCCACCAGCATGGTCATCGAATACGAAGGCGGCGACTTGCCATGACCCACGTACACGACACGGCGACGCGGCCGGGGACGCCCGAGGGGGAGGACCCGCTGCGGACGCCGGTCAGCGCCCGCGTGGTCGTCGACGCCGCCGGGGCCCCGGGCGGGGCGGCCGACGCCCTCACCGACGCGCTCACCGCCCTCGGTCTGGCCCCCGAGGCCACCGGGGCTTGCGAGGCCACTGGGGCATCCGGGGCTTCCGGGGCTTCCGGGGCCACTGGGGCGCCGGGCCACGGGCGCGGCCTCGATTCCGGTTCCGCTCCGGCCGCGTACTGCGCGCTGCTGCTGGGCGAGGAGGCGTTCGGCGCGGAGCGCTCGCCCGGCCTGGAGCGGGCGCGGGTCCGGGCCGCCGCGCTGGCGATGGCGGCGGCGGGCCGGGGCCGCCTGGTCCTGGTGACCGACGCGACGGGCGAGACGCACGCTGGTACCGACCCCGACCGGCACGCCCGGCTCGCCGCCGACCGGGCGTGGTGGCAGCACCTGGTCACCGAGGTCGCCGGACACGGCGTCGTCGGCAACACCGTGGTCACCGGCTACTCCCCCGAGCTGGGCCACCGCCTCTCCCCCGCGGCCGAAGCCGGGCTGCTGCGCTACCTCGTGCAGCGCCGGGCCACCACGGCCGCCGACGTGGCCGCCGCCGTGGGCTTCCTGGTCTCGGAGGGGTGCTCCTACCTGGTCGGGGAGACCCTGCCGGTCGACGGGGGCGCGGGGCTCGGCCAGATCCCGTCGCTGCCCGCCGGGCCGCCCGCCGCCGTGCCCGCGCCGCGTCGGAGCGCCCCGGCGGAGCAGCCGGCGCCGGTCACCGGCCGGGACCTCCTGGGCCACACGGTCCTGGTGGCGGGGGCCAGCAGCGGTATCGGGCGGGCCGCCGCCCTGCATCTGGCGGAACGCGGCGCGGACGTGGTGCTGGCCGCGCGCCGGACCGGGGCGCTGGAGGAGGTCGCCGCCGGGATCGCGGCGGCGGGCCGTCAGGCGTGGACGCTGCGCTGCGACCTCTCCGACCCCGAGGACGCGGCCTCGCTCGGTGAACGCGCCTGGAAGGCGGCCGGCGGGGTGACCTCGCTGCTGTACGCGGCCGGGCACCTGGGGTTCAGCGCGGTCGGCGGCGACGCGGCGTCCGCCGCCCGGACGTTCGCGGTGAACCTGCACAGCTTCGTCGCCGTCACCGAGTACCTGGCGGCCCGCTGGCGGGACGAGAAGGCGCCCGGCGCGGTGGTCGGGGTCTCCTCCGTCAGCTCCACGCTCAGTCCGGTCGCCGGGCTGGAGTACTACGGGGCGAGCAAGGCGGCGATGGCCCAGTACATCCGCGGCCTCGCGGTCTCGGTGGCCCGCCACGGCATCCGCGCCAACTGCGTGGCCCCCGGCATCATCGAGACGCCGATGGGCGACGCGGCGGGCCCCGAGCACCGGCGCGGCTGGATCAGCCGGATCCCGGCCGGGCGGGTCGGCGACCCCCGTGAGGTGGCGGCCGTCCTCGGCCATCTGCTGAGCGGTTCGGCCGCCCGGGTGACCGGCGCGGTGCTGCGCGTGGACGGCGGCTTCGGCCTCGGGGACGTGGCCCCGCTCCGGCCGGGCTACCCGGAGCCGGCGGCATCGGCGCCGTCGGCATCGGGCCGGGAACAGGTGGAGGGCCGGTGAGCGCCGCGGGAGAGCCGGTGGGCCCCCCGGTCGCCCTCGTCGCCGGGGCGTCCTCCGGCATCGGGGCCGCCGTCGCCCGCCGCCTGGCCGCCCGCGGCAGTGCCGTGGCGCTGGTCGGGCGGCGGGAGCCCGAGCTGAAGGAGGTGGCGGAGTCGATCCGCGACGCCGGGGGCGTCGCGCTGCCGCTCGCCCTGGACCTGGCCGAGCCGGGCGGCCCCGCCGACGCGGTCGCGGCGGCCGCCGACGCGCTGGGGCCGGTCGGACTGCTGGTGTGCAGCGCGGGCGCGATCCGGCTGGCCGCCGTCCACGAGACCGAGGAACGGCACTGGGAACGGCAGCTGCGGGTGAACCTCACCGTGCCGTTCCTGCTGGCCCGCGAGGTGCTGCCCGGGATGCGGGAACGCGGTTACGGCTGGGTCGTGAACATCGGCTCGGGCGTGGGCTCGGAGGTGGTGCCGGGCAGCGGCGGCTACGGCGTCAGCAAGCACGCCGTGCACCGGCTCACCGAGCTGATCCACGAGGAGAACCGCGATCGCGGCGTCCGCGCGGTGACCGTCGCGCCCGGCTGGGTCTCCACCCGGCTGGCGGCCCGCCCCGCCGACCTCGGGGTTCCCGAGGAGGCGGTGCTGGACGCGGAGGACATCGCGGACACCGTCGCCTGGCTGCTGGACCGGCCGGCCCGGATGAGCGTCGGCCCGCTGGTCCGCGTCGAGCCCTCCGCGAGCCGGGCCGCCGCCGGTGACGCCATGACCCGCCACCTGAACCGCTCCCGCGCCGAGGGCGCCGGACGGACCGTTGAGGAGAACCGCTGATGGGCAGGACCACTCTCGTCGAGCACGACGTGCCGGTGGAGATGCGCGACGGAACGGTGCTGCGGGCCGATGTGTGGCGCCCCGCCGAAGGGCCGCCCTCGCCCGCCGTCCTCTTCCGCACGCCGTACGGCAAGTCCCAGCTGGGTCTTGCCACGTTGACCCCGGCCCAGTGCGTGGACCGGGGGTACGCGGCGGTCGTGCAGGACACCCGGGGCCGGTTCGGTTCGGAGGGCGAGTGGGCCCCGCTGGACTGGTCGCGGGAGGGCCCGGACGGGTACGACACCGTCGAGTGGACCGCCGGACAGCCGTGGTGCGACGGGAACGTGGCCATGGCGGGCACCTCGTACCAGGCGATCGTGCAGTGGCTGGCCGCCATGGAGAAGCCTCCGCACCTGCGGGCCATCGCGCCCGCCATGTCCACCTCCGCGCTGTTCGACGCCGAGCAGCTGGGCGGCGCCCTGCGGCTGGACCACCTCACGAGCTGGCTCGGTCTGACGGCGCTGGAGTGGGTGCAGCGCCGGGCGGCGGCGGGCGACCCGGTGGACGGGGCGGTCGTCGCCGAGGTCGTGCAGTTGCTCACCACTCCCGAAGTTCCGCTGCGTCGCTGGCCGTTGTCGACGATCCTCGACTTCGAGGGGTTCCCCGGCCGGCTGCGGGACATCTTCGCGGGGAAGGTGGCGACGGTGGCCGACTACCGTCTCGACGAGGTCGGGGTGCCCACGTTCTCGGTGGGCGGCTGGTACGACGTGTTCTCCCACGGCACGATCGAGCTGCACCGTGCGATGCGCTCCCGGGACCCGGTGGCCGGGCGGCACGAGCTGGTCGTCGGGCCCTGGGTGCACTCCGGTCAGCTCCCGCAGGTCCAGGGCGAGGTGAACACGGGCCCGTACGGTTCGGCGCAGGGCGCGCGGCTGGCCGACCTCCACATGGACTTCTTCGACCGCCACCTGCGTCCGGGCGGGGAGAGAGCCGGGGAGGCGGCGGGCGGCGACGTCCGGTACTTCCTCTTCGGCGACGACGCCTGGCACCGCGCCGAGAGCTGGCCCCCGCCCGAGGCCGTGGACGCCTCCTGGTACCTGGCGGGCCCCGAGGGCGGCGAGGAGGACGGCCGGCTGCTGCCCGAACCGCCCCAGGAGGGCTTCGGACAGGACGCCTTCACCTACGACCCGGAGAACCCGGTCCCCTCGCACGGCGGGCGGGTGCTCCAGCTCGGCCGGCTGGCGGCGGGCCCGCTCAACCAGGCGCACCTGGAGACCAGGCCGGACGTGCTGCTCTACACCTCCGAGCCGCTCACCGAACCGCTGGACGTCGTCGGCCGGCAGCGGCTGCGGCTGCGCTTCGGCTCGGACGCGCCCGCCACCGCCGTCGTCGCCAAGCTCACCGACGTACACCCGGACGGGCGTTCGCTGCTGGTGGCCGAGGCCAGTCTCCGGCTGGAGACCGAGGACGGCGCCCCGCCGGAGGAACCGTACGACGCCGACCTGCTGCTCGGGGACACAGCGTGGCGCTTCGCCGCCGGGCACCGGCTGCGCGTCCACGTGACCAGCAGCAACTTCCCGCACCTGGACCGCCATCCGAACGTCCCGGGCCCGGTCGGCACGGCGGAGCACTGCCGGCCGGCGCGGCAGACGGTCTGGTACGGCGGCCCGTACGAGAGTGCGCTGCGGCTGCGGGTGCTGCCCGCCCGGGCCGCCGGGGGGACGGCGTGAGCGAGGACATACTCGACCCGGCGTCCGCCGAGGTGCCCACCGCCGAGCAGTGCGTGCTGGGCCCGTTGCTGCGCCGCCGTGCCGCCGCCGCGCCGACGGCTCCGTACGCGCTGATGCCGGACGGCGGAACCTGGACGTACGCGCGGACGCTCCGGGAGACCGAGGAGACGGCCGCGGCCCTCCAGGCGCTGGGCGTCGCCCCGGGCGAGCTGGTGCTGAGCTGGCTGCCCAACGGGCCGGACGCGCTGCGCGTCTGGTACGGGGCCAACCTGGCGGGCGCGGTCCTGGCGCCGCTGAACATCGCCTACCGGGGCGCGATCCTGCGCCAGGTGGTCGCCGACAGCGGGGCCGAGGTGCTGGTCTGCCGGCCGTCGCTGGCGGCCCGGCTGGAGGAGGGGGGCGAGCGGGCCGGGGCGGTGCGCACGGTGGTGCTGCTGCCGGGCCCCGAGGACGCGCCGGACGAGGTGGCGGCGCTCGCCGCCCGGCTCGCCGCGTGCTACCGGGTGGAGACCGGACTGCGGGCGGACCGGGCGGAGTTCACCGAGCCGGCGCCCGCGCTGCAGCCGTGGGATCCGCAGACGGTGATCTACACCTCCGGGACGACCGGCCCCTCGAAGGGGGTCGTCTCCTCCTACGCGCACCTGTACAGCAGTTGCACCGCCGCCTTCCACGGCATGGCCGGCCCGGACGACCGTTATCTGCTCCAGCTCCCCCTGTTCCACGCGGGCGGCACGATCGGGGCGTACGGGATGCTGGTGCACGGCGGATCGGTGACGGTCGTACCCGCCTTCACCACCAGTGAGTTCTGGCCGCTGATCCGCCGCACCGGGACGACCCTGTGCACGCTGCTCGGCGTGATGGCGACCTATCTGCTCAAGCAGCCGCCGCTGCCGCAGGACACCGGGCATCCGCTGCGGGCGGCCTACGTCATCCCGTTCACCGAGGGGGCCGCGGAGTTCTCCAAGCGGTTCGGCGTCTCCGTGCGCGCGCTGTTCAACATGACCGAGGTCGCATGCCCGGTGCTCTCCGGGCCGGACCACCACCCGGGCGTCCCGATGCACTGCGGGCGGCCCCGGGCGGGCATCGCCGCCCGGGTGGTCGACGACCACGACCGGGAGGTGCCGGTGGGCGGGGCGGGCGAGCTGGTGCTGCGCGCCGACCGGCCGTGGTCGTTCCTCAGCGGTTACCTCGGCCGCCCCGCCGAGACGGCCGCCGCCTGGCGCAACGGCTGGTTCCACACCGGGGACACCTTCCGGCGCGCCGCGGACGGCGGCCTGGTCTTCGTGGACCGGAAGAAGGACGCGATCCGCCGACGCGGCGAGAACATCTCCTCCTTCGAGGTGGAGGCGCAGGCGGTGGCCCACCCGGGAGTGCTGGAGGCCGCGGCGGTGGCGGTCCCCGGCGACGAGGGCGAGGACGAGGTGCTGCTGGTGGTGGCGGACCGCGACCCGGCGGACCCGGTCGACCCGGCGGGGCTGCTGGAGTTCCTCCGGGAGCGGCTGGCCCACTTCATGCTGCCGCGCTACATCCGGGTGCTGCCCGAACTGCCCAAGACCCCCACCGGTAAGCCGACCAAGCACACGCTGCGCGCCGAGGGCGTGGTGGCGGGGACCTGGGACCGCGAGGCGGCCGGTGTCCGCGTCCGCAGGGAGAGGATCGTATGAACCGGGAAACCGCCGACACGGGGCAGGAGTTCGCGGCCGAATGGGCGGGGGCGGCGACCGAGTCGTTCGCGGACTTCGCCGGCCGCGTGGACGCCGAGGAGGGCGTACCGCTGCGGGCCTCGCTCGCGGACGGGGTCGCCACGCTGACGCTGGACCGGCCGCACCGCCGCAACAGCCTCGACCTGACGCTCTCCCGCCATCTCCTGCTCGGTCTGATGTGCGCGGGCGACGACCGCCGCGTCCGTACGGTCGTGATCACCGGGAGCGGCGGGGCGTTCTGCGCGGGCGACGACGTGGAGAGCGTACGGCGGTGGCGGCTGGGCGACCGGGTGGACACCCCCTTCGACCCGGTCACCTCGGACGCGCACTACCTCCGGGTCTGCGAGGCGATCCTGCATCTGCCGAAGCCGGTGATCGTGGGGCTGACCGGTGCGGCGGCGGGCGCGGGGGCGGAGATCGCCTGCGCCGCCGACTTCCGGCTGGCGGACACCCGTGCCTCGATCGGCAGTTGCCTGGCGGGGGTCGGCCATGTGGGGAACGTGGTGCTGATGTCCCGGCTGACCGGTCCGGCGCGGGCGACGGAGATCTACCTCACCGGACGGATGGTTTCGGGGGACGAGGCGGTGCGCCTGGGGCTGTTCGACCGGCTCTGCGCCCCGGAGGATTTCGACCGTGAACTGGCGGAACTGGCAGGCAGGTTCGCCGCGCTTCCGACCGCCTCGGTGGGGTTGTTCAAGGAGTTGCGGGAGCGGAGCTGGGGGCAGCCGGCCGAGTACGGGCTGCGCCTCCAGGACGCGTACCACCTGAAGACGCACGCCACGGTGGCCGACGCGCGCGAGGGGATGGCCGCCTTCGCGGAGAAGCGCCCGCCCCGCTTCACCGGCGACTGAGGGGCCGAAGGGGTCCGCGCCGGGGCCGCCGACGGGCCCGGCGGGGCCGTCCGCCTTTGCGGCCGCGATGGAGAGAGTATTCTGATTCTGATGAACGAAGCGCTGCGGCACCCCCGCCCGGCGGCCTCGCCGCCTCCTCCCCCGTCTCCGTCCGCGCCCGCGTACGGGCCCCGGTCCAGACCCGCGGAGGCCGACGGCTGCGACGGGGAGCCGGCACGATGAGCCGCCCCGAGAGCCGGGCCGCCGCCAGTTCCCGGGTCGTGGAGAGGGAGCACAGCACCGAGGTCTCCGGCGCCCGGCTGCACTACTGGACGGCCGGTCCGGCGGACGGTCCGGGCATCGCCCTCACCCACGGCGCGGGGGCCGACCACCGTATGTTCGATCCTCAGATCCCCGCCCTGGTGGAGGCGGGTTTCCGCACCCTGCGCTGGGACGTGCGCTACCACGGGGCGTCCGCCTCCCGCACCGGCAGGTTCCGTACGGTCTACGCGGCGGACGATCTGGCGGCGGTGCTGGACGCGGCCGGGATGGACCGGCCGCTGGCGCTGCTGGGCCAGTCGATGGGCGGCAACATCTCCCAGGAGTTCCTGCGCCGCCGGCCCGACGAGGTCACCGCGCTCGTGGTGATCGGCTCCACGTCCAGCACCCTGCCCGTCACCCGGCGCGAACGGCGCGGCCTGGTCCTTTCCCGCGCCCTCATGCGGCTGGTCCCCTACCGCCGGCTGACCCGGTCGATGGCGGTGGCGTCGGCCGAGGACGCCGGGGCCCGGGAGTACCTGCGGGAGGTCTTCGCCGCCAACGGGCGGCGCGCCTTCCTCACCACCTGGGACGGCATGACCCGGGCGATCGACCCCTCCCCCGGCTACCGCGTGGAGAAGCCCGAGCTTCTGATCTGCGGCGAACACGACGGCACGGGTAACATCCGCTCGGCGATGGAGCGGTGGAGCGAACGCGACCCCCACAGCGAGTTCCATGTGATCCCCGGCGCCGGGCACGTCGCCAACCTGGACCGTCCCCACGAGGTCAACCGGCTGACCGTCGCCTTCCTGAAGGCTGAGACTCCGAGGAGACCATGACCGACGACGGCAACACACCCGACGCGGGCCCCCTCCCGCCGCCCGGCCCCGGGGGGTTCAGCGACGCGGAGGCGTCCTTCATCAGCGCGATGGGTTCGCTGATGGAACGCTGGGGCCTTCCCCAGGCCACCGGCCGCCTCTTCGGCTACCTCCTGCTGCGCAACAAGCCGGTGGACCTCGACACCATGACCCGTGAACTCGGCCAGGCCAAGAGCGGACTGAGCGTGGCCGCCCGCCAGCTGGAGGCGTGGACGCTGGTGCGCCGCTCCACCCGGCCCGGCAGCAGGCGCATCGACTACGAGGCGGTGGGCGACCTCCAGCACCTGCTGCTGGTGAACAACGCCCACATGCGCAAGTTCACCGAGACGCTGAACGCGGGCGTCCCGGTGGCGCGCGGCGAGGCACGGGACCGGCTGGCGTCGCTGGCCGGGCTGTTCAGCGGCTACGTGGAGCAGACCGAGGCGCTGGTGGCCGACTGGGAGGCCCGCCGCGCCGCCGCCTCCTGAGATCCCGCTTTCGACTTCCGACGGAGTGATCGTGAACGTGTCGTACGGCCTCGCGCCGAGCAACGGAACAGCGGCGGCGGCCGACGCGGCGGCTTCCGCGGCCCCGGTCCGCCCGCCGGTCGTGGACGCCTGCTCCCTCGTGTACGACGACGCGGGCTGGCGGGCCTACCTCAACCGGCTGGGCGAGAACGCCCCCGAGTACCTGGACGTCTTCTCCGCCTCGTTCTGCCGCTACTTCGGGGCCGTCCACTCCGCCTACCGCCAGGCCCTGGCCGTCCGCTGGCAGGACGCGGTGGACGTGCTGCTGCCGCCCGGCCGGCCGCCCTTCGACCTGGCCGCACATCTCGCGGACCGCCGACGGCAGGGGGTGACGGCGGAGTTCGCCATGGGTTCGGCGGAGCGGCTGCCGGACGGCCGTACCGTCAACGCGTGGCTGCTGGAGACCGTCCGGGACGTCCGCGACCGGGTACAGGTCTGGGCCGGGGTCTCCCTGCGCGACCCGGCCGAGGCGCTGCGGGAGGTGGAGAGTTCGCTGGCGGCGGGGGCGACCGGGCTGTGCGTGATCCCCTTCCTCGACGGCACCGACCCGGCCGACCCGCGGTTCGCCCCGGTCTGGGACGCGGCGGCGTCCGCGCGGCTGCCGGTCTGGCTGCACACCGGCCACCACTTCGCCCGGAGCCACCCCAGCGGCCTGGGCGGCTGGCGTACGGTCGAGACGCTGGCGGCCCGCCACCGCGAGCTGCTGCTCGTCGCCGGGCACGCGGGCTGGCCCGACGTGCGGGAGACCCTGCTCACCGCCGCCCGGCACCCCGGGGTCTACCTGGAGTTCTCCTCCCACCGCCCCCGGCACATGCCCCGGCCCGGCTCGGGCTGGGAGCCGCTGCTCCACCACGCCCGGGGGCTCGCCCGCGACCGGGTCCTGTTCGGCACGTCGACCTGGGTCAATCCGGGGCCGACCGGTCCGCTGGCGGACGAGGTGTCCGAGCTGCCGCTGCCCCGGGACGTGGTGACCGCCTGGCTCTCGGGCAACGCGGAGGCGCTGGTCGCCCGCTCGGCCGGGGCGCGCCGGGACTGAGCCGCGCCGGGGAGGCTCCGGAGGGTTCGCGGTCGCCTGCGGGGGCAGGCGATCCGCCGGACGGCCGATCGCCGCCGACGCGTCGGGAGCCACTTTCCGGCACGGGCGGGCGGAGCGCCGATCCTGGCCGGACCGGGCCTACCGTCGGCCTGGTCAGCCACCCCGACCAACGGAGATGTACGACATGGCAAAGATCCTTTTCGTGGTGTCCGGCGCGGACCACTGGACCCTGGCGGACGGTTCCGCCCACCCCACCGGCTTCTGGGCCGAGGAGGCGGTGGCCCCGTACCGGGCGTTCACCGACGCCGGACACGAGGTGGTCGTCGCCACCCCGGGCGGAGTCGTCCCGACCGTGGACCGCGGCAGTCTGGCGCCCGGCGCCAACGGCGGCCAGGAGGGCGCCGACGCGGTGGCGGCCGGGCTGGAGGCGTTCGAGGAGCTGCGCCGGCCCATCGCCCTGGAGGACGTGGACCTCGACGCGTACGACGCCGTCTTCTACCCCGGCGGTCACGGCCCGATGGAGGACCTGGCGGTGGACCCGGCCTCGGGGCGGCTGCTCGCGGAGACCCTGGCGTCGGGCAAGCCGCTGGGCGTGGTCTGCCACGGACCGGCGGCTCTGCTGGCCGCGACCGGCCCGGACGGCGTCAACGTGTTCGCCGGGTACCGGCTCACCGGCTTCACCAACGCCGAGGAGGCCCAGGCGGGCTTCGCGGACCGGGCGAAGTGGCTGCTCCAGGACCGGCTGGTGGGGCTGGGCGCGGACTTCCGGGAGGGCGAGCCCTGGGCCCCGTTCATCATCACCGACCGGAACCTGATCACCGGTCAGAACCCGGCGTCCTCGGCCCCGTTGGCGGACGAAATCCTCAGCCGGCTGAGCTGAAAGGGCGCCCCGGCGACCCCGGGCCGGCCGGCCCGGGGTCGCCGGGGCGGCCGGGCTTCTCAGAGCCAGTCCCGCCGGGCGGGGGGCTCGCAGAGTTCCAGCACGACCGCGCCGTTCTCCGGCTCCTCGCCGGAGACGGGCCGCACGCGCGCGCCGACCGTCACCAGGTGCGGCGCGGCGCCGACGACCCGGCAGCGGAAGACGAACCCCTCGGGGAAGCGCACCAGGGACTCGTTACGCGCCTCGTCGGTGTAGCGGTGGACCACGGCGGTCCGGACGACCACGCCGTGGCCGGTGGTGCGTTCGGGCTCCAGCTCGCTCGACGCGCACACCGGGCACAGCAACCGCCGGAAGGAGGCGGTGCCGCACCAGCGGCAGCGGTGGTAGGAGAGGCCGCTCTCCTCGTGCGCCTTCCGGATGGTGCCCATTCCTGTCTGGGACATGGCTCGACCCCCTGCGCTCGACTCGGAACGCGCCGTACCCGCACGGACGGCGCGTCCGCACCATATGGCACCCAGTGCCGGACCGTAAAGGCACTGAGTGCCTATTGGTACTCAGTTCTCGCCGACGGCGGACTCGATCTGCTGCACGACCCGCCACATCGGGGTGCCCTTCTGCGCGACCATCACGATCACCTCGCCCTCCGGGCCCCCGCCGCCGGAGAGGGGGAAGGGGACGGCCGGCGCGGGGGCGGGCGTGCCCCAGACCTCGCGCACCAGGGCGAGCGCACGGTCGACCGCCGCCTCCGGGTCGCCCTCCCCGCCCGAACGCAGCCACAGACGCAGCCCGTTGTTGTGCGCGGCGACCACCGACGCCGCGATCACCTCCGCGCGCAGCCCCCCGTCGCCGTCCTCGCCGAACCGGCTCCGCAGATGGCCGGCGAGGGTCTGCTCGTACCGGCGCACCACCGACAGTTCGTACGTCCGCAGCCCCGGCACCTCCCGGGTGAGCCGGTAGCGCCGGACGGAGAACTCGGGGTTGTCCGCGTACATCCGCAGCACGATGCGCGCCGCGTCGCACACCGCGCCGACCGGGTCGCCGTCGTCCACGGCGGCCAGGAACGCGGTCATCTCGGCGAGGCAGCGCTCGTGGTCCGGGAAGACCACGTCCTCCTTCGAGGGGAAGTACCGGAAGAACGAACGGCGGCCCACCCCGGCCCGCGCCACGATGTCGTCCACGGTCGTCCGCTCGAAGCCCCGCTCCACGAAGAGCTGGAAGGCCGCCTGTGCCAGCACCTCCCGCATGGGGGGCTTCTTCTCGGGTCCTCGCGCCTCGCTCATGCGGCGAAACGTAGCACCGGAAGACTGGTTTTGGCACTGCGTACCTTTACAGAGGGTACTGAGTGCCATAATCTCTCCACCAGTACCCGTGACACCCAGGTAGGCAGGAGAGCCGGCGTGAGCTTGAGGATCGTTGTCTGTGTGAAGTATGTGCCCGACGCGTCCGGTGACCGGCGTTTCGCCGATGATCTGACGGTGGACCGTGAGGATGTCGATGGTCTGCTCTCGGAGCTGGACGAGTACGCGGTCGAGCAGGCGTTGCAGATCGCGG
>NZ_LIVT01000005.1 GCF_001905905.1 Streptomyces sp. CB02366 | reverse complement strand
CCCTTCGTTTCACTTCTTTTTTGTCTTGCTGTCCTGCGTTTCCGACTCTATCAGACTCTTCCGTGTCCGATTCCCGGTCGAAGCGGGCCCTGCCTTTTCGCTTTCCAGG
Source organism: Streptomyces sp. CB02366 (assembly GCF_001905905.1). Taxonomy (GTDB): domain Bacteria; phylum Actinomycetota; class Actinomycetes; order Streptomycetales; family Streptomycetaceae; genus Streptomyces. The sequence continues at coordinate 451,084 of NZ_LIVT01000005.1, read as the reverse complement.
TTCCCCGCTTCCGCGTTCTCCCTTTCCGGCGAGTCCGACTCTATCAGTCTTTTCCTTTTCCCTTGACCACGTCTTGCGGGCATGCCGAAGAAGTGTTCTTGGTTAGGATCTGGGCTTGAAGGTCGCCGCCGACCCCCGACTCAAAGTCGCGTTGGGGCCAGGCAGGGATACGACAGTACAGGCCGTCGGCGACCGAGGCAAATCGTTTCCGGTGCACCCCAGGTCCGCCAAGCGGTAGGTCTCGGGCGGAACCGGGACTTCATATGACTTACGCTGCTGAGCAGTACGCCGTCCCCCATCAGTCGCGGCGGCGACACCTGAATCTCCACCCCCTGGGAGGCTCCCCATGACCAACGTGACGTCCCCTCTTACTGGACGCGCCATCGGACTCACCGCGGTTCCCGACCCGGTCTTCTCCGGCGCGATGGTCGGTCCCGGCACCGCCATCGACCCGGTACGCGAGCCCTCCGAGGCTGTGTCCCCCGTAGACGGCATCGTCGTCTCCCTGCACCCCCACGCTTTCGTCGTCGTCGACTCGGAGGGGCACGGGGTGCTGACGCACCTCGGCATCGACACCGTCCAGCTCAACGGCGAGGGTTTCGAGCTGCTCGTGAACAAGGGGGACACGGTGGCCCGGGGCCAGGGCATCGTGCGCTGGGATCCGGTCGCCGTCGAGGCCGCCGGCAAGTCACCCGTCTGTCCCATCGTGGCTCTGGAGGCCACCGCCGACTCGCTGTCCGACCTCCGCGAGGACGGGGACGTGAAGGTCGGCGACGCGCTGTTCGGCTGGCAGTGACGCCGCGGGCGCAGTGACGGGCCAGTTGCACAACCACCGCGGTGACTCGGTCGCCGCACAACCGGAGACGGGTGAAATGGAGACAACGCTGCGAGGCGTCGGCGTGAGCCACGGTGTGGCCATCGGCGAGGTTCGGCACATGGGCACGGCGGTGCTGGAACCGCCCGCCAAATCGATTCCCGCCGAGGAGGCCGAGCGCGAACAGGGGCGCGCCCGGCAGGCGGTCGAGGCCGTGGCTGCCGATCTCGTCGCGCGCGGCAATCTGGCCGGGGGCGAGGCACAGCACGTGCTCGAGGCCCAGGCCATGATGGCGCAGGACCCCGAGCTGATGTCCGACGTAGATCGGCGTATCGCCGTGGGCAGCACCGCCGAGCGCGCCGTGTACGACGCGTTCGCCGCTTACCGGGCGCTGCTCGCCAATGCCGGGGAGTACCTGGCGGGGCGGGTCGCGGACCTCGACGACGTACGGAACCGGATCGTGGCGCGGCTGCTCGGTGTGCCGATGCCCGGTGTGCCGGACAGCGACGAGCCGTACGTGCTGATCGCACGCGACCTGGCTCCGGCCGACACCGCGCTGCTGGACCCGGCGCTGGTGCTCGGCTTCGTCACCGAGGAGGGCGGCCCGACCAGCCACAGCGCGATCCTGGCACGGGCGCTCGGTGTTCCGGCCGTGGTGGCGCTGCCCGGCGCCGGTGAGCTGGCCGAGGGCACGGTCGTGGCGGTGGACGGCAGCACGGGCGAGGTCTTCGTGGAGCCGAGCGCCGAGAAGCGGGCCGAACTGGAGGGCGCCGCGGCGGCCCGCAAGGCGGCGCTGGCCGCTTCGACGGGGCCCGGGGCCACCTCGGACGGGCACAAGGTGCCGCTGCTCGCCAACGTCGGCGGGCCGGGCGACGTACCCGCGGCGGTCGAGGCGGGGGCGGAGGGCGTGGGGCTGTTCCGCACCGAGTTCCTGTTCCTCGACGACAGCAAGCAGGCTCCCTCCGAGGAGAAGCAGATCGCGGCCTACCGCGCGGTGCTGGAGGCGTTCCCCGAGGGGCGGGTCGTCGTGCGGGTGCTGGACGCCGGCGCCGACAAGCCGCTGGACTTCCTGACGCCGGCCGACGAGCCGAACCCGGCGCTGGGCGTCCGGGGCCTGCGGAGCCTGCTGGACCACCCCGAGGTGCTGCGTACCCAGCTGACCGCCCTGGCCAAGGCCGCTGAAGGGCTGCCGGTGTACCTGGAGGTCATGGCCCCCATGGTGGCCGACCGGGCCGACGCCAAGGCGTTCGCGGACGCGTGCCGCGAGGCCGGGCTGCGGGCGAAGTTCGGCGCCATGGTGGAGATTCCGTCGGCCGCCCTGCGGGCTCGGTCGATCCTCCAGGAGGTGGAGTTCCTCTCGCTGGGCACCAACGACCTGGCGCAGTACACCTTCGCGGCCGACCGCCAGGTCGGCGCGGTGTCGCGGCTCCAGGACCCGTGGCAGCCGGCGCTGCTGGATCTGGTGGCGTTGTCCGCCGAGGCGGCGCGTGCCGAGGGCAAGAGCTGCGGCGTGTGCGGTGAGGCGGCGGCGGATCCGCTGCTGGCGTGTGTGCTGACCGGGCTGGGCGTCACCTCGCTCTCCATGGGTGCGGCGTCCATTCCCTATGTACGGGCCACGCTGGCCAAGTACTCGCTGGCGCAGTGCGAGCGGGCGGCGAACGCGGCCCGTTCGGCCGACTCGGCCGAGGAGGCGCGCAGCGCGGCGCAGGCCGTGCTGTCGGGCGAGTAGGGCCCGAGGGGTTTTCTGGGTCCGAGGGGTTTTCGGGGAGGGGCTTTCCGCCGGTGGCGGGAAGCCCCTCCCCTTGTGTGTGCAAGGCGTGGTGCCGTCGGTCCTTCCGGTGGTCAGTGGTGGGGTTCCGGTGCGTCGGCTCCGATGTCGAACCCCGCGCAGTACTCGACGCCGGATTCCGGCGAGACCGGTTCCCCGGTGTCCGCGTCCGTGCAGTAGGCGTTGAAGACCTCGCCGGCGGTGAGCGGCGCGAGACCGCCCTCGGCCAGCCGCCAGCCGTGGACGCGGTCCGGGCTGTCGGGGGCGCTGGTGCGCAGGACGACGCCCGCGCGTGCTTCCAGGGCGAGGGCCACCGCGAGGACGGTGGCGAACTCCGCGCCCTCCGTGCTGTCGAGGCGGGCCGGCCCGGTGGTGTCGCGGTGGACGCGGAGCACGGCCAGGAGCTGGTCCTGGTCGGTCGGGACGCTGCACACCAGGTGGTGGCTGCCGGGCCCCGCCGTGTCCAGCAGGCGCAGGATCAGGTGCGAGGCGCGGTCGAAGGCGGCGCGTCCGATGTCCTGGCCGCAGTCGGCGCAGTCGCCGAGACCGGTGAGGCGGAGGGTGGCGTACTCCCAGGTGGCGCGGCGGACCGCGCGGGAGACGAGGATGGGGATGAGGTCGCTCAGGCGTTGGCCGGTGTAGGCGACCGTGGCGCCGGCGGCGGCGATCTCGGCGGTGAAGCGGCTGCGTCCGGCTCCGGTGTCCGCGTCGATTCCGGACTCCGCGCAGAACTCGGCGTAGTCCTCGGGGTCGAAGAGGGCGACGGTGGCGTGGGTGCCCTGGGCGTTCAGCGTCTTGAGCAGGCCCTCGACCTGGTGGAGGTAGGCGGCGTGATCGTCGAAGGGGAAGCTGCGGTAGCGGCGCATGGCGGCGAAGTCCTGGGCGTCGACGAGGAGTCCGACGGTACTGGGGGCTTCGCGGCGCAGGGTGCGTCGCAGGGTGGTGGGGTGCGGGGTGCCGTGCCTCCTGGTGCGGTTCCTGCGGTGGGCGGTGTTGTTGCCGGTGCGGTCGGTCTGCGCCATGTGTCCCCCTGTGCGCGGTGAATCCTTGCTCACTCAGCGTAATCAGGGGGACTGACAGGCGGGGCGCCCCGGGGGGGGGTCAGCGGCGGCGGGTCGCGGCCAGGTCGGCGTAGAAGTGGAGGAGGTCGAGGTTGTCGACGGAGCCGGGGTTGACCGCCTTGGCCAGCTCGGTTCCCTGGAGGAGGCGTTTGACCGGGACCTCGATGCGCTTGCCGGTGAGGGTGTGCGGGATGCCGGGGACCTCGATGACCTCGTCCGGTACGTGGCGCGGGGAGAGGTTGTCCCGGATCGTCTGCTTGATCGCCGCGCGCAGGTCGTCGTCGAGGGCGGCGCCGTCGGCGAGGTGGACGAAGAGGGGCATCCAGTAGCCGCCGTCGGGTTCTTCGAGGCCGATGACGAGGGATTCGCGGATCTCGGGGAGCCGTTCGACGGCCTCGTAGATGTCGGCGGAGCCCATGCGGACGCCCTGGCGGTTCAGGGTGGAGTCGGAGCGGCCGTGGATGATCACCGAGCCGCGGTCGGTGATGGTGATCCAGTCGCCGTGCCGCCAGGCGCCGGGGTACATGGCGAAGTAGCTGTCGTGGTAGCGGCTGCCGTCGGGGTCGTTCCAGAAGTGGATCGGCATGGACGGGAGGGGATTGGTGACGACGAGTTCGCCGACCTCGCCGGTGAGGGGCTCGCCCGAGGGGCCCCAGGACTGGAGGTCGGTGCCGAGGCAGGGGGCCTGGAGTTCGCCGATGTGGACGGGGAGGGTGGGGACGGCTCCGGCGAAGCAGGAGCAGACGTCGGTGCCGCCGCTGACCGAGGCGATCCAGAGGTCGTCGGCGACCTCGTCGTGGAGCCAGCGGAAACCGTCGGGCGGGAGCGGGGAGCCGGTGGTGGCGACGCACTGGACGCGGGAGAGGTCGAAGTCGCGGCCCGGGTGGACGCCGGCCTTGCGGCAGGCCATGACGTAGGCCGCGGAGGTGCCGTAGAAGGTGGCGCCGGTCTGTTCGGCTACCCGCCACTGGGCGCTGACGTCCGGGTAGCCGGGGCTGCCGTCGTACAGGACGACGGTGGCGCCGGTGAGGAGGCCGGAGACGAGGAAGTTCCACATCATCCAGCCGGTGGAGGTGTACCAGAAGAAGCGGTCCTCGGGACCGAGGTCGCAGTGCAGGCCGAGCTGCTTGACGTGTTCGAGGAGGATGCCGCCCTGGGACTGGACGATGGCCTTGGGCAGGCCGGTGGTTCCGGAGGAGTAGAGGACCCAGAGCGGGTGGTCGAAGGGGACCTGCTCGAAGACCGGTTCGGTGTCGGCGGAGGTGAGGGCGGCCCACGCGAGGGCGCCTTCGGGGGTGTCGGTGCCGAGCAGCGGGATGTGGACGACGGCGCGCAGGGTGGGCAGTTCGCGGCGCAGCTCGGCGACGGTCCCGGTGCGGTCGTGCTCCTTGCCGCCGTAGCGGTAGCCGTCGACGGCGAACAGGACGACGGGTTCGATCTGCTGGAAGCGGTCGAGGACGCTGCGGGCGCCGAAGTCGGGGGCGCAGGAGGTCCAGACGCCGCCGACGGCGGCGGTGGCGAGGAAGGCGACGACGGCCTGCGGGACGTTGGGGAGGTAGCCGCTGACGCGGTCGCCGGGGGTGACGCCGAGGGCGCGGAGTTCGGCGGCCAGCGCGCCGACCTGGCGGCGGAGTTCGGCCCAGCTGACGGGGGCCTGGGTGTGGGTCTCGTCGACGTGCAGCAGGGCGGGGGTGTCGGCGCGGGAAGGGTCCTCGGCGGTGCGCAGGGCGTGTTCGGCGTAGTTGAGGGTGGCGCCGGGGAACCAGGTGGCCCCGGGCATCGCACGGTCGTCGAGGACGCTCTCGTACGGGGTGGAGAAGCGGATGTCGAACCATTCGGCGACGGCGCGCCAGAAGGTGTCGAGTTCGTCGACGGACCAGCGGTGCAGGGCCGCGTATCCGCCCTCGGCCGGGGCGCCGTACCGGTTCGCGGCCCAGTTCTGGAAGCGGGTGACGGCGGCGGCCTCGATGCGGTCGGGGCCGGGCTGCCAGAGGGGGGCGTCGGGCGTGGCTGCGGTCATGAGTGCTGCTCCCTGGCTGTACGGGTACGCGGGGTGGGCGTGTCGACGCGCACGGGCCGGGGTGTGCGCGTGAGCGGCTGACACGGACGATGCCATGTGATCGTCCTCGGCACCAGGGCGGCCCGCTCCCGGGGGCTCGGGGGTGCGGCGTCCGGCGTGGGTGAACGGGAGTTGAACGGAGGGTTCTGCGGGTCCGGCGGGTGGCAGGGTGTGCGCCATGGACGGTCGTGACCTGGTGCGTCGAGTGAGGTTGGTCGGTTCGGTGCGGGGGCTGCGCACGGTGCGTTCGGCCTGGCGGCGCAGGGCGGCGGATGCGGCGGCGCTGCCGGCGCGCGGCCCGGAACGGGCCCGGGTGCCCGGTGCGCTGAGGGGGGCGGAGCCGGGTCCGGGCGGGGGTGTGGTGCGGTTCGCCCGCTCGGATCTGCGGATTCGGGTGTCGGTGGGCGGTGCGGTGTTCTGGGCGTGGGACGGGGCGGAGCCCCTGCCGTCGTACGCGCTGGCGGGCGAGGCGCCCGCGCCGGACGAGCGGGCGGTGCTGGAGCCGGGCAAGGACGGCGGCTGGCAGGTGGTCTCGGAGCGGCTGACGGTGGTGGTGTCGCGGACCGGCGCGGTGGAGCTGCGGACGCCGGGCGGGGTGCTGTTGCGGCGTGAGCTGCCCCCGCGCTGGTGGGAGCCGGCGGGCGGGGGGCCGGTGCGGTGGGTGCAGCGCTCGGAGGTGCCGGCGGACGCGCGGTTCTTCGGACTGGGCGGCCGGGCGGGCGGGCCGCGGCTGCGGGACGGGGTGTACGGGCTGTGGAACACCGACCCGGGCGGGCGGTTCGGTCCCGGGGACGATCCGCTCTCTCTGACGATGCCGGTGCAGGTGGTGGTGTCGGACGCGGGGACGCATCTGGTGTTCCACGACAACAGCTGGGCGGGCCGGGTGGTGCTGCGGGAGGGCGAGGAGGGGGCCGGTTCGGGGCACAACCGGCCGGGGAGGTGCGAGGTGCGGATGGAGGGCGGGCCGCTGCGCTGCTGGGTGGTGGCGGGGACGCCGGCCCGGGTGCTGCGGGGGTGGACGGCGCTGACGGGTGCGCCGGCGACGCCGCCGTCCTGGGCGCTGGGGCCGCAGCACGCCCGGTGGGGGTTCGGCAGCGAGGAGGAGGTGCGGCGGGTCGTCGACGGGTACCGGGAGCGGGGGCTGCCGCTGTCCGTGCTCCATCTGGACATCGACCACTTCGACGGGCACCGGGTGTTCACGGTGGACCGGGAGCGGTTCCCGGGGCTGCCCGCGCTGGCGGAGGAGTTGCGCGAGGACGGGGTGCGGCTGGTGTCGATCGTGGATCCGGCGGTGAAGGCGGAGCCGGGCGGCGCGGTGTTCGAGGCGGGGCGCGCGGTCGGGGAGCGCGGTGCGTACGTCCGGGACGCGCGGGGCCGGGTGGTGGTCGGAGAGGTGTGGCCGGGGGCCTGTGTCTATCCGGACTTCACTGATCCGCTTGTGCGGGATTGGTGGGGATCTCTGTACGAGGAGCGGCTTGCGCAGGGCTTTTCGGGGGTGTGGCACGACATGAACGAGCCGGTGTCGTTCGCGGCGTTCGGCGATCCGTCGCTGCCGCGTTCGGCCCGGCACGTGCTGGAGGGTGCCGGGGGCGACCACCGGGAGGCGCACAACGTGTACGCGCTGGCGATGGCGCGCGCCGGGTACGAGGGGCTGCTGCGGTGGCGTCCCGAGGAGCGGCCGTTCCTCTTCTCGCGGTCGGGCTGGGCGGGGATGCAGCGGTACGGGGGCACCTGGTCGGGGGACGTGTCGACGGGGTGGCCGGGGCTGCGGGCGTCGCTGTCGCTGGTGGTGGGGCTCGGGCTGTGCGGGGTGCCGTACTCGGGTCCGGATGTGGGCGGGTTCGACGGGTTCCCTTCGCCGGAGCTGTATCTGCGGTGGTTCCAGTTGGGGGCGTATCTGCCGTTGTTCCGTACCCACGCGGCGATCGACGCGGGGCGGCGGGAGCCGTGGGAGTTCGGTCCGGAGGTGCTGGAGCACGCGCGCGGGGCGTTGCTGGAGCGGGAGCGGCTGCACCCGTACTTCGTGTCGCTGTCGCATGTGGCGCGGCTGACGGGCGCGCCCTATGTGCGGCCGGTGTGGTGGGGTGCGCCGGGCGACCGGGCGCTGCGGGAGTGCGAGGACGCGTTCCTGCTGGGCGACGCGCTGCTGGTGGCTCCGGTGCTGGAACCGGGGGTGCGGCGGCGGGCGGTGCGGTTGCCGAGGGGGCGCTGGTACGACACGGCGACCGGGCGGGCGTACGAGGGGCCGGGCCAGGTCCTGGTGGACGCGCCGCTGGCGGGCGTTCCGGTGCTGGCGCGGGCGGGCGCGGTGATTCCGGTGCGGGGCGCGGACGGCGGGCCGGAGCTGGAGGTGTGGGCGCCCGTGCCGGGGCGGACCGGCGGCGGGCTGGTGGTGCGGGATCCGGGCGACGGGTGGGGGGAGGCGGAGGTCGAGCGCTATGTGACGCGGTGGGAGGGCGGCCGGGTGGTGGTGGAGCGGGACGGCGGCGGGGAAGGGGAGGCCGGTTGCCCCGTGCGGGTGCGGGGTCTGTCGGACGCCGCGGAGGCTCTGGACGCCTCGTAGCGGCTGTGTGGACCCGCCGCCAGCGGCCGGACCCTCGGTGCGCGGGGGCGGGCGCCGGGGCCCGCGCGTGCGCCCGGCCTGGGCCGGCTCAGCCGTAGCGGCCGGCGAACCAGGCGTCGGCGGCCTGCGTGTGCAGCGGGAACGCCAGGGGCCCGGGGCCGTACAGGACCTCGTAGCCGGACGTCTCGTCGGTCGGCGCCGAGGGCGGCAGGCTCGCGAGGGGGCGGGCCGGGAGGAGGCCGAAGACCAGGAGGTGCCCGTCGGTGTCGCTGAGGACGTCGGCGAGGCGGACGTCCCCGGGAGCGGCCCCGATGCCGGTCTCCTCGCGCAGTTCGCGGACGACCGCCGTACGCCAGTCCTCGGCGTGGTCGATGAACCCGCCGGGCAGCGCCGAACCGCCCTTCTGCGGCTCGATGGTGCGGGTGATGACGACGAGTCCGGTGGCGCCGGGGCCGGCGACTGGGAGCAGAGCCACCGCGACGGGGAGGGGGTTGCGGTAGGCGGTCGTTCCGCAGTGCGGGCAGGTGCGGGGCCAGGCGTCGGCGGACGGAAGGGCCGGGTACGGGGCTCCGCAGGCGGCGCAGTGGGAGTCCCGTACGTACCGGGGTGGCGGCGGGGCGGCCGGGGAAGGGCTGTTGCCGGGTTCGGACACGGGCGGACTGTACCGGACCGTCCCGTCCCCCTGCGGCGGGGACCGTGCGTCGGGGTCCTTTCCCGGAGGCCGCGAAGCTGATAGACGGTGTGCCCATGACAGGAATGCGTACCGCTCTGCGCGCCCTGGCCGCCACGGCCGCCGCCCTCCTCTCCACGACCGCCCTCTCCCCCGCGGCGCGGGCGCACCCCGCCGAACCGAAAGCGCCCGAGGAGTTCGTGGCACTGCGCTCGGTGGACCCGACCGTCATCGAGGAGATGCGCTACACCACGGCGCACACCTTCATGGGCGAGCGGGTGGACGGATACCGGCAGCCGCTCTGCGTCCTGACCCGGCCCGCCGCCCGTGCCCTGCACCTGGCGCAGAAGCGGTTGCTGCGCCAGGGGTACGCGCTGAAGGTGTACGACTGCTACCGCCCGCAGCGGGCGGTGGACCACTTCGTGCGGTGGGCGAAGGATGTGGACGACCAGTCCATGAAGGAGGAGTTCTACCCCCGGGTCGACAAGTCCCGGCTGTTCGAGGACGGCTACATCGCGGAGAAGTCCGGACACAGCCGGGGCAGCACGGTGGACCTGACGCTCGTCCGGCTCCCCGCGCCGCCGACCAGGCCGTACCGGCCGGGTGAGCGGCTGGCCCCCTGTTTCGCGCCGAAGGAGGAGCGGTTCCCCGACAACTCGGTGGACATGGGCACGGGTTACGACTGCTTCGACACCCTGTCGCACACCGACGACCCGCGGATCACGGGCGTCCAGCGCGCCAACCGGCAGCTCCTGAAGCGGACGCTGGCCGACGTGGGATTCGTGAACCTGCCGGAGGAGTGGTGGCACTTCACGTACAGGCCGGAGCCGTTCCCGGACACCTACTTCGACTTCCCGGTGCACCGCCGGTCGGTGGCCGGGCGCTGACGGGGGCGGCCCGGAGACGGAGAACGGGCGACCGGGGCCACCCCCGTGGGCTCCGGCCGCCCGTTCTCCCTCTCGGACGCGAAAGGGGCGTGTCCGGTTGCGGTTCGGGCGGCTACGGTGCCCGTATGCCACAGCAGACGTTCGACACGTACGAGGAATTCTGGCCCTACTACGTGGCGATGCACTCCCGTGCCGCCACCCGCTGGGTCCATCTGACCGGCACGCTGACCGGGCTCGCGATCTCCGCCTACGGGCTCGCGCGCGGCCGGAAACGGTATCTGGCGGCCCTGCCGTTGATCGGTTACGGCACGGCGTGGCCCGCGCACTTCCTGATCGAGAAGAACAACCCGGCGACGTTCGGACACCCGGCGTGGTCGCTGCGCGGGGACGCGCGGATGATCCGGATGATGCTCGCGGGCCGGGACGCCGAACTGGCGGAGACCGCGGCGAAGTGGCTCGCGGAGAACGGCGGGGACGGGCACGGGGGAAGCGGGCGGGGCTGAGCCCGGCGGGCCGGCGCCTCCGGGGAACCGGCGGGCGGATGACACCGGTCCGGGCGGCCGGGCCCGGGCCGACGTGATCGGGGGTCTCGCCTCGTCCGCCGCGGTGGCCCCGGCCCCCGCGCGCACGCCGTCCCACAGGATTTTTCCCGCCGCTGTCTTGACTGACCGTCACCGCCGCAGAACACTCGGGGCCCGGCGCGCCGGACAGCGTGCGGCTCGTACCCCTGTCGGCGGGGGTACGGGCCGTACGCGTGCCGGGCCGTACGTCGGGGGCGGGACCGTCCGGCTCAGGTGGCGACGGGCTCGCGGGTCCGTGCCGAGCGCTCCAGGGCGTGCTCCACGACCGCGACCAGGACGTCGCGCACGGAGGACCGGTCGCGCGCGTCGCAGACGAGCAGGGGGACCTCGGGGTCGAGGTCGAGGGCGGCCCGCACGGTCTGCGCCGGGAACCGCTCGGCCCCCTCGAAGACGTTGACCGCGACCGTGAAGGGGATGCGCCGGCGCTCGAAGTAGTCGACCGCGGCGAAGCAGTCCTCCAGACGCCGGGTGTCGGCGAGGACGACCGCTCCCAGCGCGCCCTGCGCCAGCTCGTCCCACAGGAACCAGAAGCGGTCCTGGCCCGGCGTGCCGAACAGGTAGAGGACCAGGTCCTCCCGCAGCGTGATCCGGCCGAAGTCCATGGCGACCGTGGTGGTCGTCTTGGACTCGACGCCTTCCAGATCGTCCACCGGGCGGCCCGCCTCGGTGAGCCGCTCCTCGGTGCGCAGGGGTCTGATCTCGCTGACCGCGCCGACCGCGGTCGTCTTACCGACCCCGAATCCTCCCGCCACCAGGATCTTCAGGGTGACGGGCTCGACGGGGCGTCGTTTGTCGCGCCTAGAGCGCCCGAAGGCCATGGATAACCTCGCGAAGAATGTTCACGTCCGGCAGCTCGGCCGGCGGAACGGGACGGGTGACGTGCACCAGCTCGTCCTCGACGAGATCGCCGACCAGGACCCGCACCACCCCTACGGGGAGGTCGAGTTCGGCGGCCAGCTCGGCGATGGACTGGGGCGTGTCGCTGCAGAGTTCGACGATCGCCACGTGTTCGGGGGCGAGCGTCTGGTCCCGGCCGGGGTCGTCGGCGGCCGGTTCCGGCACGACGAGCGCGATCAGGTCGAGGCGGTGCCGGGAGGCGCTGCCGGTACGCCCCCGGGTCATCGCGTACGGGCGGACCACCGGTCCCGCCTCCGCGTCGTACCACCGTGAGACCTGCGGATCGACGGTCCCGTCCGGGGAGCCGGGGCCGGTGCCCGGGGAATCGGCGCTCATGCCCGCCACGCTCACCCTCCGGCGGGCTGACCGGTCGTCCGCGGGGCGTTGGCCAGGTGAGCCCCCACACGCTTGACCATCAGCGTCATCTCGTACGCGATCTGGCCCACGTCGGAGTCCGCTTCCGCCAGGACGGCGAGACAGCTGCCGTCGCCGGCGGCCGTGACGAAGAGGAACGCCTCGTCCAGCTCGACGACGGTCTGGCGCACCCGGCCCGCGTCGAAGTGGTGGCCCACCCCCTTGGCGAGGCTGTGGAACCCTGAGGCGACGGCGGCGAGATGCTCGCTGTCCTCGCGGGTCAGGTCCGCCGACGCGCCGGTGGCGAGTCCGTCGCTGGAGAGCACCAGCGCCTTGCGGATGCTGGCGACGCGCTGGACGAGTTCGTCGAGCAGCCAGTTGAGTTCACCCGAGCCGTGGCGTGCGGGGTTGTGTGCTGCGGCGTTCGGTGCGGTCATCGACCGTCCCCTCCCGGAGTGGTTCCTGGTGCTGTGCCACCGGGACCGCCGGTGTTCCCGGCGTTCTCGGTGGTGTCGGTGGCCGCCGTGTGCGCGGTGGTCCCGTCGCCCTCGGCGGATTCGGCGTTCTCCCTGCGGCCGCGCTGCCAGCCGCGCTGGAGCGACGCCATGCGGGCGCGTACCTCGTCCGCGTCGCGCTCGGCGTCGTCGAACGTGTCCACGGACGCCCGGTGCGGGGGCCGCTCCGCGGCTTCTTCACGGAGCCGGCGGGCGAGGCTGGCCTGCCGGACGCGACGGGGCAGTCCTCCCACGGTGTCGGGGGCGGCCGGGGCGGGGGCGCCGTCGTGCCGCGCCGCGGGGGCCTGCGGCGGCTCCGTCGGGCGGGACGTTTCCGCGGCGTACGCCCGGTCCACGGTGCGGGACTCCGGGACGCGGGAGGTCTCCGCGGTGGGAGGCGTCCGCGCGGTGTGCGGCGTCCCGGGCGTGCGGCGGGCGGCGGCTCGCGTGGTCCAGGGCGCTTCGGGGGCGCCGGGCTCGCCGGCGGGTTCGCCGGTCCGCCGGGCGGAGGCGTGCGGAACCGGCCCGGTGGCCTTCGCGGGGGCCGCTGCCGGGGAGCCCGGGGCGCCGACGCGGCGGCCCCGGTCGCTGACCAGCGTCGGCGGGGTGCGGCGGGGCAGCGGGTGGGGGCCGGTGGGGCGCATCGGGCGGACCTCCGCCGAGGGGCCGTCGCCGTCGCGGGCCTGCTGGTGCTGGTCCCGGTCGGCGGGCGGGCGCGGGCCGCCGGACTCGCGGTCGCCGTCGCGGCGCAGGTCACGGGCGCGGAAGATCCCGCCGCGCTCGCTCTCGGTGTCCTCCAGGTCGGACACGCCGTCCAGGACGGGGCCGAGAGCCGGGTCCAGTGCGGGGTCCGGCGAACGGTCCAGCGGGTCGTCCGTGAAGTCGAGGGGACTGACCGGGGCCTCCAGTTCGACCGGTCCGTCCAGGACCGCCGGTCCGGTGGGCCGGGTGGGCACGGGCGCCAGGACGGCGGGCCTGCCGTTGCCGCGGCGCTCCCCGCCCGTGGCCGTAGCCTGCGTGCCCGGCGCCGCCTCCGGGCCGCCGCCGATCGCGCGCTCGGCCCGGCGGTCGAGGCGGAACCCGGTGCCGTGGGTCTCGGGGGCGTCGGTGAGCAGGGCGGCCGGGATGAAGACGACCGCGGTGGTGCCTCCGTAGGGCGATTTCTGCAGGGAGACCCGGACGTTCTGCCGCTGGGCGAGCCGGCTGACGACGAACAGGCCGAGCCGGTCGGTGTCGGACAGCTCGAAGTCGGGGGTCTCGGCGAGCCGCAGATTGGCGTCGAGGAGGAGCTCCGGAGCCATGCCGAGCCCCCGGTCGTGGATTTCGAGCGTGAAGCCGTTGGAGACCCGTTCGCCGTGCACCTGGACCGCGGTGTGCGGGGGCGAGAAGACGGTGGCGTTCTCCAGGAGTTCGGCGATCAGGTGGGTGAGGTCGGCCACGGCGGGTCCGCCCACGCCGATCCGCGCGAGCCGTCGGACCTCGATGCGTTCGTAGTCCTCGACCTCGGCGACGGCGGCCCGCACCACGTCCATCAGCTGGACGGGCTTGCGCCACTGGCGCGAGGGGGCGGCGCCGGAGAGGATCACGAGCCCTTCCGCGTGCCGCCGCATACGGGTGGTGAGATGGTCGATGCGGAACAGGTCGGCCAGTTCGTCGCTGTTCTCGGTGCGGCGCTCCATGGCGTCGAGCAGGGTCAGCTGGCGGTGCAGGAGCACCTGGTTGCGGCGGGCGAGGTTGACGAAGACCTCGGAGACGCCGCGCCGCATGTCCGCCTGTTTGACGGCGGCCTCGACGGCGGCCCGTTGGAGGGTGTTGAGGGCCTGTCCGACCTGGCCGATCTCGTCGGGCCCGTAACTGAGGTGCGGGGCCTCGGTCTCGACGTCCACCTGTTCGCCCGCCGCCAGCCGGCGCATGACGCTCGGCAGGCGTACACCGGAGACCTCGTGGGCGTCCTTGCGCAGCCGGGAGAGGTCGCGGACGAGTTCCCGGCCGATCCGTACGGAGACGAAGACCGAGACGATCAGGGCCGCGAAGCCGAGGACCCCGGCGATTCCGGCCTGGGCGAGCACCCGGCGGCCGACCGGTTCGGCGCGGTCCTGGAAGCGGTTGCCCATCTCCACGGCGTCGCCCCCGAGCCGGTCGAGGACGGGCACGGCCGCCTCCTCCCAGCGCTCGGCGTCGACGGTGTCGGGGCGCTTGGCCGGGCCGGCCGAGATCAGGGCGTCCTCGGCGGTCCGCAGGGGTTCGGTGTCGGGGCTGCCCCAGAACTGCTCGACACGGCGGCGTTCGTCGGCCGGGAGGTTCTCCAGGCTGACCTCGTAGAGCAGCTCCCGCTGGGCGACGAGACCGGATATGTAACGCAGTTCGGAGGTGGTGAAGCGGCCCGCTATGAGGCCGGAGGCGATCAGCGCGTCCTCGCGCGAGAGCATCTCCCGGGCCCGGGACGCCCCGACCAGGGCGCGCATCTGCTTGTCCAGCGCCACGTTCTCCAGGGCGTGGAGCCCGCTGAGGAAACGGTAGGAGGGGTCGATGAGCCCGTTGTAGAAGTCCAGCGCCTTCGCCCGGCTGATGGTGCGTTTCTCCACCGATGCGCGCAGCGCTCCCAGACCGTCCACGGCGCCGAGGATTGCGTCCAGGCGGCGGGCGTCGGCGGTGCTCAGCGCGTCGCGGACGTCCTCGGCCCGGGAGTTGCCCCTGACGCGGTCCACGACGCGGTCGGTGGCGGCGCGTTGGCGCAGGAGGAGGGGCAGGGCGTCGGAGGCGCGGGGGTCGGCGAGGAAGATGAGGGTCTGGCGCCGCTCGGCCTGGACGGCGCGGACGGCGTCCTCCAGCGGGTGGCCGACCTCTTTGACGATCGATCCCGCGCTCATCAGTTCGTCGGCCTGGCGGCCGGTGACGTAGGTGGCGAAGACCCAGAGGCCCGTGAGGGAGACGAGCGGCACCAGCAGCAACGCCACGATCTTCCTGCGGATGGACTTCCCGCGAAAGCGCATGGCCTCCCCCAGATCGGCCCCGCGTCGCGGGGGTGTTCTTCTCCCGGCCGTTCCCGCGCCCCGCCGTGCGCCGGTGCGCTCGGGGCGGAGGCGGACGAGGTCCGTCCTGCGTCCATAAACGGCGCGAGCCTACTACTGACACAGAGACAACTCGAAGGCACGTCCGGATGGTTTTCAGCCGACCGACCCATGTTTGATCATGAGTTGTCCCCTTATTTCCCGGAGATGAAATTCGCGAAAGCGACAGAGGGCCCCGGCCGGACTCCTCGGTACCGGCACGTATCAGTTGGCTGGAATTCTTCGCCCCGTCGGCTTCTGTGCGCTGCGCGTGCTTTTTCCGGGGAATTTTCGGGACGGGCGGTTCGTCCCTATGTACGGGGTAGGCGCACGGTGGGGTCGTGCGCGGCAGGACGGACGTGTTCCGCCCGCGTAGAACCGGCGCAAGCCGGGCAGCCACCCTGGAGTCGGACAGTGGTGGGGAGTTGAAGACCTTGAGTACGCAGGAACGCGGGAGCGCCGCGGCGTCGACGGCGGCGCGGGCGGCCGCCGGGGACGAGGCGCGGGCGCCGCGGCAGTTGTGGGTGGAGGAGCCGGCCGCGAAGCCGCGGATGCCCGACGCGGTGCGGACGGCCGCCGTGCGCGCCGTTCTGATCATGTCGTTCACGATCATCCAGGCGATGGTCGCTTTTCTGACCACCTTGGCCGGCTCCTGGCTGGCCTTCCCCATGGTGCTCAGCAGTGTGGCCAGCACGGTGGTCGCCACCTGGGCGGTCCTCGACGTCTGGGTGACCCGGCAGGTGTGGAACCAGCGCCACGGCGTGGTGTCCGTGCCGAGCAGCACGGCCCGGCAGATACGCCGCGAGCGGCGCCGGTCCCGCCGGGCCGAGCGGGCGGCCGAGCGGGACGGCACGAGCGGCGGCATAGGCAGCCGTCAAAGCGCCGGAGACCTCTCCCGGGCCTGACGTCCGGCCCTCCCGGGCCGAGCGGACCGGCCGAGGGCCTGTCGTCGTCGCCTCGCAGGCGGCGGTCCCTCGACAGGCCCCGGCGGTTACGCCCGGGGCCGCGGTGCGGCCGGACGCTCGACGGCGTCCTGCTCGTTCCGCCTGAACATCCGGGTGGCCGTGATCTCCCCGTGGACCGTCTCCCCTTCCGGGTCCTGCTGGGGCAGGCCGGGGCGCAGGTGCTCCTCCACGCTGATGTACTTGAGTCCGGCCCTCAGGTCGGCGTCGTTGCGCAGCCGGATGACGAGGGGGAATTCGGCGAGCGCGGTCGTGTCGAACAGGCCCGTCGTGTACAGCAGTTGCACGCCGAGCGCGTCCGACACCGCCCGCTGGAGCTCCAGCAGGTACGTGGCGTTGGCCCGGCCGATCGGGTTGTCGAGGAACAGGGTGCCCGCGTGCCGGTGGCGGTCGCGGCCCCGGTCGTTGCTGCGCAGCGCGGCCATCGTGCAGTAGAGGGCGATGGCCGCCGTGAGGAGCTGGCCGCCGGAGAAGACGTCGCCCATCTGACCGACCGGGACGCGCTCGGCGCGCAGCACGGCGTCCGGCTTCAGGATCTCCACCGCGATGCCCTTGGGCCGCAGCGCCGCCTCGACGCCCCGCAGCAGCAGGGACATGCCGTCCCGGCGCAGGTCGGAGTTCTTCTTGAGGGCGGCGTGGGTGGCCTCGTCGACGACCTCGCCGAGGCGTTCGGTGAGGGTGGCCTGGTCCGGCTCCTCGAAGCGGATCCGGAGGAATTCCTGCCCCGACCACTCCCCCAGTCCTTCGGGGAGCTGGGAGAGCCGCTGGGCGGAGCGCAGGGTGGTGAGCGCCGACTCGACCAGCCCGCGCAGCCGGTCGACGATGGAGTCGCGGTTGCGTTCGAGCTGGACCAGTTCGTCGGTGAGGACGCGGAGCCGGGGGGCGAAGGCGTCGGCCCACTTCCGGGCGTGGTCGGGCAGGGCGGACGCGGGCAGCTCGCGGATCTGCTGGCGGGCGGGGGTGCGGACCTGTTCGTAACGGGTGGAGTTGGCGTGCCGGACGAGGATGTCGCTCGCCTCCCGCACGGCGCTCTCGGCCGCCGAGAGGTCGGCGTTGCAGCCGCGCAGGGAGCGGCGGGACTCGGCGGCGGACTGCCGGGCCTCGGCCAGCGTGCCGGGGTAGGGGTCGGGGTCCTCGGCTCCTTCCTCCGCGCCGTGGTCGCGCAGGAGGTCCCGCAGCAGGGCGGCGGTCTCGTCGAAGCCCCCGGCGGAGTCCTCGGCGGTGCGGTGGGCGTGCAGCAGTTCGCCGTGGGCGGCGCGGGCGGTGTCCAGGGCCGCGGTGGCGTCCGCCAGCTCGGCGGTGGCGGTACGCAGCAGGGCCTGGGCGCTCTCGGCGTCGGCCGGGACCAGCTCGTCGGGCAGTTCGGTGTGGTGCGGGCGCTCGTCGTCGGGGGCGAGCCGTTCGGCCTCGCCGCGCAGGCGGCCCAGGTGCTCGCTGGCGGCGGAGGCGCGGGTCTCCAGGAGCTGGACGTGTGCTTCGGCCCGGGCGGTGGCGGCCTGGCGGGAGGGGCCGTCGGCCCCGTCGGTGCCCTCCAGGAGCTGCGCGGCGCGGGTGCGGACCTTGTTGGTGAGGCGGTCCAGTTCGGCCAGGGCGGCGCTCTCGTCGCTCTCGGCCCGGGCCTGTTCGGCCCGCAGGTCGGCGCCGACGCCGACCTTCTCGTACAGCTGGGACGCGGCCCGGTACGCCTCGCGCAGGGCGGGCAGCGCGACGCGGGTCCGCGATGCGTCCGGCTCGGGGAGGACTTCGGGCACCCCGGCGATCTCGGCGCGTTCGGCGCGCAGGGCGCGGGCGGTGCGGCGGGCGTCGTCCCCGGCGCGCTGGGCGGCCCGGCGGTCCTCGTCGGCGGCGCGGGCGAGGTCGAGGCAGACGGCGGCGCGGGCCTCGGACTCGGCGGCCTCGTCGGCCAGTTCGCGCAGCCTGGCCTGCCAGCCGGCCCGCTCGCGGAGCCGGTGCGCGAGTCCGGCCAGGGCGTCGGCGGCGCGACGGGCCCGCTGGGCGGCCTCCTGGCGTTCGTCGCGGACCCGGGCGGTGTCGGCGGCGGCCTCGTCGGCCTCGGCTCGGGCGGTGCGGGCCTCGACGAGGACGGCTTCGGCGCTCTCGGCGGCCGTACGGGCGGTGGCGGCGGCCTCGGCCAGTTCGGCGAGCATGCCGGGCGGGCAGTCGGCGCGCCAGGAGCCGATGCGGGAGGCGAGTGCGCGGTCGCCGGAGAGGCGGGCGGCGAGGGCCCTGATGTCCTCGTCGCGGACGGCGGCGCGGCTGCGCAGCGCCTGGCGCTCCTCGTCGGCGGCGTGTTCGTCGTGCATGGCCGGGTTCGGCGGGACGAGGAAGACGTCTTCGCCCCGGTCTCCCGCCCCGGGGGCCGGTACGGGAGCGAGGAGGGCGGCGGCGGTGCCGACGGCCACGGCGGAGCGGGGCAGCAGGGCCGCGCCGCCGAGGACCTCGCGGGCGCGGGTGTGGGCGTCGGGGTCGGTGATGACGACGCCGTCGACCAGTTCCGGGCGGGCGGCGAGGACGGCGGCGTGGTCGGCGGGATCGACGGCCTGCGCGAGGTAGCGCCAGCCGGGCAGCGCGGGGATGCCGTGCTCGCCCAGGTACTCGACGGTGGCGAGGACGTCCGGGCCGGGGGGCAGCAGCCCGCCCTCGCCGAGCGCGCCGAGGATGCGGGCGTCGTCGGCGGCGGCGGTGCGCAGGTCGAAGAGGCGGCGTTCGGCGGCGGCGACGGACTGGTCGAGGAGGTCGCGCAGTTCGTCGGCGCTGCGGTCGAACTCCTCGGCGGTCAGCGGCCGTGGGGCGGCCGCCGGATCCGCCAGGGCCACGGTCCGGTCGGCGGCCGCACCGGGGCCGGCGTCCACGGCGGCGCCGTCGTCGCCCGGTCGGCCGGCGCCCGTGGCGGCGCCCCGGCCGGATCCGTGGGTCTCCTCGCCGTTCTCCCGGCGGGGGTGCGGGACGCCGGAGGGGGCGGGGAGGCCCAGCAGCTCCGCTAGGCGGGGGTCGGCGGCGATGGACTCGGCCGCGCGCAGCTCGTCCTGGTAGGACTGTTCGGCGGCCCTGGCCCCGTCGGCGGCGCGGGCGGCGGCCAGTTCGGCACGGCTCTCGGCGGCGGCCGCCTCGCGGGCGGTGTCGGCGGCGGAGCGGGCGGCTTCGCGGGCGGTGTCCCAGGCGGCGACCGCGGTCTGCTCGGCGTCGCTGGCGGCGAGGGCCGCGCGGGCGGGATCGGCGTCGGGCGCGGTGTCGTCGAGCCAGCCGGCCCGGACGGCTTCGGCGGTCTCCTGCCCCACTTCGGCCAGGCGCTGGCGCAGGTGCCCGGCCTCGCTGCGGGCGCGCTGGGCCTCGGTGGCGGCGACGGTGGCGTCGCGGTGGGCGCGTTCGCCGGTGGCCTGGAGGCGTCCGGAGCGCTCCTCCTCCTCGTTGGCGAGGCGTTCGCCCTCCTCGGCGGCGCGGTGCAGAGCGCGGACGAGGTCGGTCGCCGCGGCGGTGCGGGCGGCGAGGGCGGGGGCGGCGTCGCGTTCGGCCTCGCGGATGGCGGCGGCGACCCGGGCCGAGCGGTCGGCGGCGGCACGGTGGCGCAGCACGGCTTCGGCGGCCTGCCAGGCGGAGTGCAGGGTGCGGGCCTCGGCCAGCTCCTTGCGGCCTGCGGCGGCGCTCTTCTCGGCGGCGGTCAGGGCCAGTGAGGCGTGCCGGTAGGCGAGTTCGGCGGCGATCAGGGCGCGGCGGCCCCGGGCGGACTCGGCCTCGGTGACGGTGTGGGCGGCGGCGGTGACCTGCTCGGCCAGCTCCGCGGTCCGGCCGCGTTCCTCGGCGGCGCGCGCGGAGAGGCGGCGGGCCAGGGTGCGGGTGCGGCGTTCGGCCCCGGCGTGGACGTCGCGGGCGCGGGCGCGGGCGTCGGTGGCCTCGACGATCCGGCCGAGGAGGTCCACCGAGCCCGCGGTGAAGTCGCGTTCGGCGGTGAGCTCGGCGCGGCGGCCCAGCTTGTTGCCGAATCCGCTGACCAGGTCCGCGAGCCCGTCGGTGTCGCGGGTGTCGGTGACGGCGCGGAGCAGGAGGTCGGTGAAGTCGGAGTCCTTCTTCACCGCGAAGAGGCCGGCGGCCTCGCCCTCGTCGGCGTTCATCTCGCGCTGGTAGCGGAAGAGTTCGGGGTCGAGGCCGAGGTCGCCGAGGTGTTCGTTCCACCGGTCGTGGATCTCTTCCCAGTGCACGTCGAGATGCGCGTAGAACTTGCCCGCGTCCATCAGCGCGTCGCGGAAGCCCTTCATGGTGCGCCGTCTGCCGCGCGCGCCGGAGACGCCTTCGGCGGGGCGGCCCACGGCGGAGGACTCCGCGACGGGCAGGCTGTCCAGGCTGAGCCCGGGGCCGGGCCGGAAGGAGTACCACGCCTCGGCGAACTTGCGCGGGTCGTTGGAGACCTGCCGTCCCCGCCATTCGCTGACCTTGCCGACGACGACGCACTCACCGGTGAGGGTGTGCTGCCACTCCAGGGCGACGTGGCCGCAGTCGTCGGCGAGGAGGAACTTGCGCAGCACGCCGGAGCTGGCGCCGCCGAGGGTGTTGCGGTGGCCGGGGAGCATCACCGAGAAGATCAGCTTCAGCAGGACGGACTTGCCGCCGCCGTTCTCCAGGAAGAGGACGCCCGCGGGGGCGGGGCGGCGGGGCGGGCCGACCGGCTCGTCCTCGAAGAACTCCGCCTGGGCGGGGGCGGGGTCGGGGACGGGTGCGCCGACGCCGCGCAGGTCGAGGACGGTGTCGGCGTAGCGCGCACCGGCAGGCCCGATGGAGTAGAGGCGGACCCGGGACAACTCGTACATGGCGGCGGACTCTCGTCGTTCGTGAGCGGGGGCGGAGCGGCAGGGATGGGGCCGGCCGCCCGGCGGGCGGGGCCTCGGGACGGTGCGGGCCGGGGCGCGGATCAGGAGTGGAAGGGCAGGCCCGCGTCGGCGACCAGTTCCGTGCTGTCGGGGTCGGGCGGCGGCAGCAGCGTGGCCGAGCCGTCGGTGACCGGGACCACGCCGAGCTCCAGCAGTTCGGCCATGGCGGCGCTGCCCGCCAGGTCGCGGACCTGGAGCTGGTAGCGGGCGGTGGTGCGGTAGGCGCCGCCCGCGTCGTCGCCGGTGCGCTGGAGGAAACCGGAGTCGGTGAGGAAGGCGACGGCCTTGCCGATGATGCCGGTGGTGGACCCGGCGAGCCGGCGGGCGTCCTTGGTGGCGCCGGTGGCGCTGCGGCGGGCGTAGATCCGCCAGCCCGCTTCGAGTCCGGGGGCGTCGCTGGCGGGGTCGGTGTTGTCGCCCTGCTCCTCGGCCCGTTCCTCCAGCCGTCTGCAGGCCTGGCGTACGAAGGCGTCGACGCCGTTGACCGTGATGCGGCCGATGTACGCGTCGTCGGCCAGGTCCTCGGGGCGGGGGAAGGCCATCGCGGCGACGGCGAGGTGGGCGAGGCCGTGCAGGAAGCGGTCGGCGGAGTCGGAGGAGGCGCGGCGGGCGTAGTCGCCCATGCGGACGGCGAAGACGGAGTCCTCACCGGCGGTCACGGCCATTCCGGCGCGCGGAGAGACCTCCAGGACGACGAGGCCGAGCCCGGTGGCGACGGCGTCGGCGAGCCGGGCGAAGGCGCTCTCCTCCCGGTAGCGCCGCAGCAGGTCGGCGTATTCGGCGTCACGGGCGGGCAGCAGCTTGGGCTGGAGTCCGAAGGAGACCAGGCGGGCCGCGTCGGCGGCGTCGGCCGGGGTGACGGCGCTGTGCCCGGCGGGCTCGGCGGCGCCGGGGCGGGTGGAGTCGCCCGCGTACGGAGTGGGGGGATCGGCGTACGCGGAGGGCTCGGTCCACGCGTCGGGGTGCTCGGCGTCGTGGTCGCTCACGGCTGGGACTCCTCGGTACGGAAGACGTGCGGGTGCGGGTGCGGAGGGAGGACGAGGCCGGCCGTACCGGAAGAGGCGGCGGGCGCGGGGCCGGCCGTGACGGACCGGGCGGGGGGCGGCACGGGGCCGGTCGCCGGGGGCGTGGCGCGGGCGGTCACGAGGCGTCCTTGCGGTCGGCGGCCATCCCGGCGGCGTCCAGCAGGGCGGTGCCCACGATCAGGTCGGCGCCGCCGAACGCCGGGTCCTCCAACTCGGCGCCGTCGTCGACGGCGAACAGCAGCCGCCGCTCGCCCTGCCGGTAGGCGGTGCCGACCGGGGGGCTCGCGGCGTGCACGGCGAGCAGGGCGACCAGGTAGGCGAGCTCCTCGCCGTCGCCGCCGCTGCGGCGGGCCTCGGCGAGCAGTCCGGAGAGCCGGCGCGGGGCGTCGTGCTCCAGGTCCAGCAGGGTCGTGGCGCGGGCGAGCTGCTCCTCGCTGAACCGGCTGTCGTCGGGGGTGGCGATCAGGTCGGGCTCGGGCATCTCCGCGCCCAGGTGCTCGCGCTCCAGCGGCGGGGCGAGCAGCAGGTCGACCAGGTCCCCGACCCGTACGGCGGTGGGGGTGCGCAGTCCGGTGCCGTGCGCGAAGAAGGCGTCGGTGGCCCGGCCGGCCTGTTCGACGGGGAGCGGGAGGAGCGGGGCGAGGAGCTGCCCGTACAGGTCGAGTCCCGTGTGGGCGGCGGGCGGCGCGAACGCCTGGCGGTCCTGCTCGGCGCGGAAGAGGGGGCCCGCCTCCAGCAGCCGGGACTGGAGCTGGGTGTGGCGGCGGATGCAGTCCTTGACGATGTCGACCAGTTCGGCGGCCCGCCGCTTGTGCTCGGGCTCCTCGGCCTCGTCGCGCGCCTTGCGGATGTTGGTGAGGATCGCGTTCTCGTGGCGGTAGCGGTCGGCTACGTGCTCCAGGGCCTCGGCGATCATGTCCGGGACGGTGTGGAGCCAGTCGACGGCGCGCACGTTGCGCCGGGTGGCCTCCAGGGTGCGGCGCAGGGTTTCGGCGTACTGCACGGTGCGGTAGCGGGCCTGTTCGGCGGCGAGCTGGGCGTCCGCGAGGCGGCCCCGGCTGATGAGGACCTCCAGCTTGACCTCGGCGGCGATCTGGGCGCTGGTGACATCGGTGTCGAGGGCGCCGACGAGGACGTTGACCGCTTCGTCGGTGGCACGGAGGTAGACGGCGCCTCCGTGGCCCGGGACCTCCTCGATGAGTTTGAAGTCGTAGTCCCGGCGGACGTAGACGCCGTCGGGGCCGAAGGTGCCGTAGACCGCGCGGAAACCGCGGTCGACGCTGCCGACGTTGACCAGGTTCTCCAGGACCCAGCGGGCGACCCGTTCGTGTTCGGCGACGGGGCGGTCGGGGGCCTGGGCTCCGATGCGGGGCAGCAGCCTGGCGACTATCTGGTCGTGGTCGGCCCCGGTGTCGAAGTCCATGTTGAGCGTGACGTGGTCGATCGCGGCGAGGGCGACCTCCGCCATGGCGTACACCGTGTACTCGCCGGCCAGATTCGCCTTGCGGACGTCCAGGTCGTGCAGGGGCGCCGTGCAGGCGAGCGCGCGCAGCCGCCGCGAGAGCCCCTCGTCGGCGGCGGGGCCCGGGGCAGGCCGCGGCCCCGCGCCGAGCTGCGGCGAGGCGGTGTCCGGGGAGGCAGGCGAAGTCACGTGGGACAGATTAGGTCCTCGCACGGACAACGGTCGAAACGGCGTTTATGCGACCGGTCCGGTACCGCGCTCCTCCGTCCGCGCGGGGCCGTACCCCCCGCCGCCCGGGGTGCGCACCACCAGCACGTCCCCGGCGTCCAGTTCGGCGGTGTCGCGTCCCGCCAGCGGGACCGTCGAACCGTCCGCCCGCTCGATGTGCTGCTCCCCGCGCGCTCCGGGCTCCCCGCCGCCCGCTCCGTACGGCGGGACGCGGCGGTGTCCGGAGAGCAGGGCGATCGTGACGGGCTCCAGGAAGCGGATGCGGCGCTCGACGCCGTCGCCGCCGTGCCACCGGCCCGCTCCCCCGCTGCCCTCCCGGACCGCGAAGGACTCCAGCCGGACGGGCAGCCGCCACTCCAGGATCTCCGGGTCGGTGAGCCGGGAGTTGGTCATATGGGTCTGCACGGCGTCCGCGCCGTCGAAGCCGTCGCCCGCTCCGGAACCGCTCGCGATCGTCTCGTAGTACTGGACGTGGTCGTTGCCGAAGGTGAGGTTGTTCATGGTGCCGGAGCCCTCGGCCTGGCCGCCGATCGCCCCGTAGAGCGCTCCGGTGACCGCCTGGGAGGTCTCCACGTTGCCCGCGACGGTCGCCGCCGGGTGGGCGGGGTCGAGGAGGGAGCCGGGCGGGATCGTCACCTCCAGGGGCTTGAGGCAGCCGCTGTTGAGCGGGATGTCCTCCCCGACGAGCGTGCGGAAGACGTAGAGGACGGCGGCCATGACGACGGAGCGGGGCGCGTTGGCGTTGCCGGGCTGCTGGGGCGAGGTCCCGGTGAAGTCGAGGTGGGCGCCGCGGGCCTTGCGGTCGACGGTGAGCCGGACCTCGATCACGGCCCCGTCGTCGGTGGTGTAGCGGCAGTGGCCGTCGTGGAGTCCGGCGAGGATGCGGCGGACGGACTCCTCGGCGTTGTCCTGGACGTGGCCCATGTAGGCGTCCACGACGTCGGCCCCGAACTGGCCGGTCACGCGGCGCAGTTCGGCGATGCCCTTCTCGTTGGCGGCGATCTGGGCGCGCAGGTCGGCGAGGTTGGCGTCCGGGTCGCGGGAGGGGTACGCGGCGGAGGCGAGCAGTTCGCGGGTCTCGGCCTCGCGCAGCCTGCCGTCGCGGACGAGGAGCCAGTTGTCGAAGAGCACCCCCTCCTCGTGGATCGTGCGGCTGAAGGCGGGCATGGAGCCGGGGGTGGTGCCGCCGATCTCGGCGTGGTGCCCTCGCGAGGCCACCAGGAAGCGCAGCCGGTCCCCGACGCGCCCGCCGTCGCCGTCGCCCTCGCCCTCGTCGAAGACGGGGGTGATCACCGTGACGTCGGGCAGGTGGGTGCCGCCGTGGTACGGGTCGTTGACGGCGTACACGTCGCCGGGGCGCAGCGCGCCCTCGTTGCGCCGCAGGACCTCCTTGATCGACTCCCCCATCGAGCCGAGGTGCACCGGGATGTGCGGGGCGTTGGCGATCAGGTTGCCCTCGGCGTCGAACAGGGCGCAGGAGAAGTCCAGGCGCTCCTTGATGTTGACGGAGTGGGCGGTGTTCCGCAGGCGGACGCCCATCTGCTCGGCGATCGACATGAAGAGGTTGTTGAAGACCTCCAGCATCACCGGGTCCACCCGGGTGCCCACGGCGGTGCGTTCGGGCCGGGGGCCGGTGCGGGTGAGGACGAGGTGGCCGGTGGGGGCCGCTTCGGCCCGCCAGCCGGGGTCGACAACGGTGGTCGCGTCCTCCTCGGCGACGATCGCGGGCCCGGTGACGGCGTCGGCCGGACGCAGGCCGGCCCGGCGGTACAGCGGAGCCCGGCGCCATCGCCCCTCGGCGTACAGGTCCACGGTGTCGAGGGGGCGCGGCGAGGCGGCCGGGCGGACACGGGAGCGGGAGGCGGGGCCGGCGCCCTCGGAACCGGAACCGGAACCGGAGCCTGTTCCGGAGCAGGGGCCGGGCGCGGCGCCGTCGCTCGCGTCGGCGGCTGTCGTGCCGGTGGCCCCGGTGGCCTCGACGACGGCGGTCTCGACGACGACCGGCTTGTCCATGGTGAAGCCGAACCGGGCCCGGTGGGCGGCGGCGAACGCCTCGGCCATGGCGTCCTCCGTGTCCAGGTCCACCGGAAGCGACGCGTCCGTACCGGCGTACCGCAGCAGGATCCGGGCCCGCGTGGTGATCGCGGAGTCCTCGACGCCGTCGGCGCGCAGGGCGTCGCGGGTACGGTCGGCCAGCTCCGCGCAGAGCCTCTCCACCCGCCCGGGGCGGGTCGCGTCGAGCTGTTCCTCCACCGACTGTTCGCGCATCGCGGTGGCGTCGGCCAGTCCGATGCCGTACGCGGAGAGGACCCCTGCGAGCGGGGGGACGAGGACGGTGTCGATGCCCAGGGCGTCCGCGACCGCGCAGACGTGCTGGCCGCCCGCCCCGCCGAAGCCGGTGAGGGCGTAGCGGGTGACGTCGTGGCCGCGCTGCACGGAGATCTTCTTGACGGCGTTGGCCATGTTGAGCACGGCGATCTCCAGGAAGCCCGCCGCGGCCTCCGCCTCGTCCGGTCGCCGCCCGGTGGCGCGTTCCACCTCGTCGGCGAGGGCGGTGAACCGTTCGCGGACCGCGGCGGCGTCGAGCGGGAGGTCCGCGTCGTCGCCGAAGACCGCCGGGAAGTGGGCGGGCTGGACGCGGCCGAGCATCACGTTGGCGTCGGTGACGGTGAGGGGGCCGCCCCGGCGGTAGCAGGCGGGGCCGGGGTGGGCGCCGGCCGAGTCGGGGCCGACGCGGTAGCGGCTGCCGTCGAAGTGCAGGACGGAGCCGCCGCCGGCCGCGACGGTGTGGATGGACATCATCGGGGCGCGCATCCGTACTCCGGCGACCTCGGTGCCCAGCTCCCGTTCGAACGCGCCGGCGTAGTGGGAGACGTCGGTGGAGGTGCCGCCCATGTCGAACCCGATGACGCGGTCGTACCCGGCCTGCCGCGAGGTGCGGACCATGCCGACGACTCCGCCGGCCGGGCCGGAGAGGACGGCGTCCTTGCCGCGGAAGCGGGCGGCTTCGCGCAGCCCGCCGTTGGACTGGAGGAACGTCAGCCGGATCCCGTCGAGGCGGGCGGCGACCTCGTCGACGTAGCGGCGCAGTACGGGTGAGAGGTAGGCGTCGACGACGGTGGTGTCGCCGCGGGGCACGAGCCTGATCAGCGGGCTGACCTCGTGGGAGGCGCTGACCTGGGTGAAGCCCGCCTCCCGGGCCGCTTCGGCGACGGCCCGTTCGTGGGCGGGGTGGCGGTAGCCGTGCATGAGGACGACGGCGGCGGCGCGCAGTCCGTCCGCGTGGGCGGCGCGCAGCTCTTCGCGTACGGGGCCGAGGTCCAGCGGGCGTACGGTGCGGCCCGAGGCGTCGAGGCGCTCGGGCACCTCGATCACGCGCTCGTGGACGGCCTCGGGCAGGACGATGTGCCTCTCGAAGAGGCGGGGCCGGTTCTGGTAGGCGATCCGCAGCGCGTCCCGGAAGCCCTCGGTGATCAGCAGGACGGTCGGCTCGCCCCGCCGCTCCAGCAGGGCGTTGGTGGCGACGGTGGTGCCCATCCGGACGGCGGCGACCCGGTCGGCGGGCACCGGCTCGTCCGGGCCCAGGCCGAGGAGCAGCCGGATTCCGGCGACGGCCGCGTCGTCGTAGCGGCCGGGGTCGTGGGAGAGGAGCTTGCGGGTGACCAGGCGGCCGTCGGGGCGGCGGCCCACGACGTCGGTGAAGGTGCCGCCCCGGTCGATCCAGAACTCCCAGCGTCCGGTCATGGCGTCATTGTGTGCCCGTGGCCGCGAGCCCGCAGGGCCGGTTCCGTCCGGGAGGGAGCCGCCGGGCGGGGCGTGCGCCTCCGGTTCACCTCGCCGCCCTCGGCGTGCGGCCCTCCGGGCGTCCGGCCCCCGCGGTCCGTACGCGGCCCCGGTCGTCCCCCTCCACCGCGTGCCGGGGGCTCCTCCGGCGAGCCCCGGCACGCGGTGGAGTCCCTGCCAAAAAGGCCGGGAGGAGGGTCCGACGAGGGCCCTCCTCCGGGAGACCGTGCGCTCAGACCGCCGACGCGTCCGGGCCGATCCGGCTGCGTACCGCGGTCTGGACCTCGGCCTCCTCGGCCGGGTCGGCCGCGAGGCGGCGCAGCCGTTCGGCGACGCGGATGTCACCGGTCTCGGCGTGCCGGGCGGCCACCTCCCGGGTGGTCTCCTCGCAGTCCCAGAGGCACTCCACCGCGAACCCGGTCGCGAAGGACGGGTCGGTGGCGGCCAGGGCGCGGGCGGCCCTGCCCCGCAGGTGCGAGGAGGACGTCTCGCGGTAGACGTGGCGCAGCACGGGGGCGGCGCAGGCGATGCCGAGGCGGCCGGCCCCGTCGACCAGGGGCCACAGCCGGGGGGCGTCGGGCCCGTCGCCGCGTACGGCCTCCCGCAGCGCGCCGAGGACTTGGGGAGCGTCCTGGGCGGCGCCTCGGCAGGCGAGCACTCCGGCGGCGGAGGCTCCGAGGGCGTCGGGGCGGTGGGCCCAGCGCCGGGCCCGCCGCACGGCGTCGTCGGCGGTCATCCGCTCGAAGGCGGCGAGGGCCGTGTCGGCGACGGTGCGGGAGGGGCTGGTCGCGGCGGCCTCGATGAGGTCGAGGACGACGGGTTCGCCGGTTTCCGCGAGGTAGTGCAGGGCGGCGCAGCGGGCGCCGTCGGGTCCGCTGCGGGCGGCCTCGACGATCCGGGGGAGGTCGTCGGGTCCGGCCACGGCGGTGAGGCAGCGGGCCGCGGGGACGTGCAGTTCGCTGCCGCGCTCCAGGGCCTGCTGGGCCCAGTCGAAGACGGCCTGGACGCTCCAGCCGGGGCGGGGGCCCCCGGGGCGCATCTGGCGCTGCCACCGGTCGAACGATCCCTGTTCGCCGGCGGCCCGGACGCGGGTGCCGACCGTTTCGCGCGGGTCGTCGGCCCACAGCCGCCAGGGGCGCGGCTCGAAGGCGTCGCGTACGGCGGCGGCGAGGTCGGCCGCGCCCTGGTCGGTGGCCGGGAAGCGGGCGAGGACGGGCAGCGCGAGGGAGCGCAGGCCGGCGTCGTCGTCGCGCAGCGCGAGTTCGTCCAGGGCCCAGGCCCAGTTGGCGCCCCTCGCCGCGTAGCGGCGGAGCAGGGCCAGGGCGTCGTCGCGCCCGTAGGAGGCGAGGTGGCCGAGGACGGAGAGCGCCAGCCCGGTGCGGGAGTCGTCGGTGTCGGTGTGGTCGTCGGGGTCGAGGAGATGCCGCTCGATCTCCTCGATTCCGCCGTCGAGGTCGAGGTAGAGGCGCGCGTAGTAGAGGGAGCGGTTCTCCACCTGCCAGTCGTGGCGTGGGTCGCTCACGACGCAGTGGTTGAGGGCCGCGAGGGCCTCGGGGCGCGGTGCGGCGAGCGCGTGGAGCGTGCCGTCGCCGCGGCCCCTCTGCAGCAGGCCGAGCAGGGTGCCGCTCGGCGCTATGAACGGATCGAACATGGGAGAAAGCCTCACATCAAGCTGTCGACGCAACCGGGACCGTGCAGTGCCCTGTGCCTCTCGGCACGCGGGGGTGTCCGGGGGGACACCGCTACGCCGCGCAGTGACATGATCGGCCGACCGCCGTCTTTCGCCTGGTGTAGAGCATCTTCCTCTGCCTCTCGTCGGTGGCCCTGAGCGGACCCGCGACGTCATGATGACCCAGCCATTTCGCCACCGCGACCACATTTACGACGGACCGGTCAGCGGACCCCACGGCGGACGCCCCGGGGAGCGGACCCGCCGTCGCCTCACCGCGCACCGAAGCGTTCCAGCAGGTCGGACTTGCCGAACATGCGGGCCGTGTCCAGCGCGGACGGCGTTCCGGCGGCAGGGTCGGCGTCGGCGGCGAGCAGGGCCTCGACGACGGCGTCCTCGCCCTTGAAGACGGCTCCGGCCAGCGGGGTCTGGCCCCGGTCGTTGGCCCGGTCCGGGTCGGCGTCGCGGGCGAGGAGGGCGGCGACCGTGGCGGCGTGCCCGTGGTAGGCGGCGAGCATCAGCAGCGTGTCGCCCCGGTCGTTGGTGAGGTTGGCGGGAACCCCGGCCTCGACGTACGCGGTGAGCGCCTCGGTCTCGCCGGCGCGGGCCAGGTCGAACACCTTGGTCGCCAACTCGACCACCTCGGGATCAGGGGTTTCGCTCATCGGACGGGCCGCCTTCCTCGTCTGCCGCCGCGGCGGTCACCGCCGCGATCGGCCTGGTCGGGCGTACGGCGCGGGGGCCGTACGAGTGAATCGACAGGGTACTGCTCCCGGGCCCGCATGACCCGGTCCCGATCCGGCGAGGGATCGCCGCGGCTGATCCTTCCCGGCACGGGCCGGGTGATACCGCTCCCCGGGAGCCCCGTCCTCTGGGCTGGTCAAGTGAAAGCGCAGGATATTCACCCGATTGCACCTTTTGTCATATGGATACTTCGCGTGATCCTGGAAGAACTCATGGTGACCGTCCCCTTCGACCAGGAGAGAACCGCTCATGATCCTTTCCATCTCGGGCGTGGTACTGCTCGCCGTCATCGTCTTCCTGTTCTTCAAGAAGGACGGGCTCAAGGCGTCCCACGCCATCGTCTGCGCACTGTTCGGCTTCTACCTGGCCGGCACCGCCATCGCCCCGAGCATCACGGCGGGCGGGGCGAGCCTCGCCGGCCTGCTGGGCGGGATCAAGTTCTGACCCTCCGCAACCGCTCCCACCCCTTCAGGAGACCGACGTGGCCCGGCGACCACTCCCCCGCATTCTGAGCAGCGGCAGCGCTTCGATCTCTCGTGGCAGAGAGATCGCGCGCACGGCCGCCGACAGCGCCACCGATGTCCTCCATCCGCTGATCACGGTGGTCCGCGGCCTGCGGCTGCTGGCCGTGGCCGGCCGGCAGAACTGGGTCGCGACCCCCAAGGAGCGGCGTGGTCCCAAGCTGTTCCTCGCCGCGGCCTGCGTCCTCGCGGCGGCGCTCGTCCCGTTCGGGCCGATCCTGGCCCTGGTCGCCCTGATGGGCGCGGCCGCGTGGAAGGGGCGGGAGCGGACCCCCGTGCGGACCGGGCCCGACGAGACGGAGAGCGCCCGGCTGCGCTCGCTGTACGAGGCGCTCGTGCCGTACTTCTCCAGGGCCGACGACCCCGAGCCCCTGTTCGCCCACGGCGGCGACTGGACGAAGGCGTTCGACGCGTACGCCTTCGACCGGGACGGACGGCTCAGCGGACTCCGGATCGCCTACCCGGCGTACTTCACGGACGGCGAGGCCGCCGCCCGCTCCCGGATCGAGCAGCTGCTCCACACCAAGTCCGGGCGGGGCCGCGAGTACCGCTTCACCTGGGACGAGGAGGCCAACCGCCTGGTCATGACCGTGCTGGACCCGCTCCCCACCGGCATCGCCGCCCAGCGCTTCGTCACCGCCCCCGGCGAGACGGTCCTCGGCTTCACGGACCCCGACGCCGTGTCCCGCACCGTCCCCGTGCGCGCCGGCGACGCCGACCTGGACGCCCCGCCCGTCCTCTGGCGGACCGGCGCCCGCTCCACCGAACCCCACCTGCTGGCCGTCGGGCAGCCCGGCGCAGGCACCACGACCCTGGTCCGCTCGATCGCCCTGCAGGCCCTCCAGGGCGGGGACGTCATCGTCATCGACGGCAGCGGGACCGGGGAGTACGCCGCGCTCGCCGGACGCGCCGGGGTCCTCGCCGTGGAGTCCGGACCCGGCGGGGCGCTGGCCACGCTGGAGTGGGCGGCGCACGAGACGGAGCGCCGGCTGATCACCGCCAACCGGGCCCGGCAGAGCGGCCGCCCCGTACCGGACGACATCCGGCGACCGCTGTGGATCCTGCTGGACCGCCCCGGCGTGCTGGGCCACCTCGCGGCGGCGGAGGGCAGGCCCGACCCGCAGGAACTGCTCCGCATCCCGCTGCGGCACGGCCGGGCGGCCCAGGTCACCGTCGTGCTGGCCGAACAGTTCGACGCGCTGGACACCCTCACCGAGACCGTGCTGACCCACACCCGCGCCCGTGTGGTGCTCGGCCCGGCCGCCCGCGAGCAGATCGCCGCGGTCCTGGGCGCCGGACCGCACACCACCCCGCCGCCCCAGGTCCCCCCAGGCCGCGGCTACGCCCGCCTCGGCCCGGGGCCGGTCCTGCGCCTCCAGGTCCCCGCCACCCCGGACCCGTACGACGACGACACGAGCGACGCGCACCGGCAGGCGGTGCTCGGCCTGCTGCCCGGTCGGCCCGCCCCGGCGCAGGCCGGTCCCGCGCCGGAGAGCGCCGACGAGGGCCCCGCGACGGAGCAGACCCCCGTACCCGTGGAGGCCGCGGACCGGCGGGGCGGCATGATCCCGGCGGAGGCGATGGCGGGCGGGCCCGGGCCGTCCGAGCCGCCGGCGAAGGCGCAGCCGGCGGGCGCGGAGAGCTGAGCGGGGAGCGGTGCGGCGACCCCGCGGGCGGGGAGCGGACCACCACGGTCCGTCCCCCGCCCGCCGCCGCCCCCGGCCCCTCGGAAGCCGGTTGTACCGGAGGCTCCGGGTCCGCCTCCCCTCGTGCCCCGGGGGCGGCCGGGCGGCCACGGGAGCCGTGAGGAACCCGGGGAGGCCCCGTGGCCCCGGGGACCCCGGCCGGGGCTCAGGCCACGAAGCTGCGCGGGGCGTCGGCCCCCGCGCCCGCCCCGGAGCGCACCAGCTCCACCGCCGCGGCCAGGCGCACCGCCGCCTCGTCGGCGACCGGCCCGCTCACCGTGAACGGCAGCCTCACGTACCCCTCGAACGCCCCGTCCACCCCGAAGCGGGGGCCCGACGGCACCCGGACGCCGACGCGTTCGCCCGCCACCGCCAGCCGCGAACCGGAGAGGCCCCCGGTGCGCACCCACAGCGTCAGGCCACCGCGCGGCACGGCGAACTCCCAGTCCGGCAGCTCGCGGCGCACCGCCGCGACCAGGGCGTCCCGGTTCTCCCGGGCCTGGTCGCGGCGGACCTCGACGGCCTCCTCCCAGCCGCCCCCGCCCATCAGCCAGTTGATGGCGAGCTGCTCCAGCACGGGGGTGCCCATGTCGGCGTAGGCGCGGGCGGCGACCAGGCTGCGGATGACGTCAGGGGCCGCGCGCACCCAGCCGATGCGCATCCCGGCCCAGAACGCCTTGCTGGCCGAGCCGACGGTCAGGACCGTGCTGCCGGCCGGGTCGAAGGCGCAGACCCGGCGCGGCATGGCGAGGCCGGGGTCCAGGCGGAGTTCGTTCATCGTCTCGTCCACGACCAGGACCGTCCCGGCGGACCGGGCCGCGTCCACCAGGTCCCGGCGCTGCTGCTCGTCGGCGAGCGCTCCGGTGGGGTTGTGGAAGTCGGCCACCACATAGGCGAGCCGGGGCGCGGCGTCCCGCAGCACCTGGCGCCAGCGGTTCATGTCCCAGCCGCCGAGCCCCTCCTCCATGGCGACCGGGACCAGCCGGGCGCCGGTCTCGCGCATCAGCTGGAGGATGTTGGCGTAGCTCGGGGACTCGACCGCGATCCGCTCGCCGCGGCCGGCGAAGAGGTGGCAGATGGCGTCGATGGCGCCCATCGCCCCGGTGGTGACCATGATCTGTTCGGGCATGGTCGGGATGCCGAAGGCGGTGTAGCGGTCGGCGATCCTCCGGCGCAGGGCGGGCAGTCCGGCGGGGTAGTCGCCGTGCGTGTGGGCGTACGGCGGCAGCTCCTCCAGCGCGCCCTGGACGGCGCGGGTCAGCCACGGTTCGGGCGCGGGCAGGGCCGCGCACCCCAGGTCGATCATCGAGCCGAGCGACTCCGGCGGCAGCGGTTCGAGGCCGCGGGCGGGCAGCGGGTTGCCGGCCGGGACGGCGGTCCAGCTCCCCGCGCCGCGCCGCGACTCCAGGAACCCTTCCGCGCGCAGCGCCTCGTAGGCGGCGGCGACGGTGGTGCGGCTCACGGAGAGGGCGAGGGCCAGTTCGCGTTCGGCGGGGAGCCGGGCGGCGACGGGGACGCGGCCCTCCAGCACCAGCAGGCGCACGCCGTCGGCGAGCGCGCGGTAGGCGGGCGGCTTGCGGCCGCCGGGTCCGGTGGGCCGGGGCTGCTGGGACCGCAGCTGACGGGCGAGCTGGGCCGCTCCCACGGTCGATGTCCACTGCACCATTGAAATCAGTCCACCTTCCTCGAATTGGCCATAGTTGGTGGCCGATCCCCTGCCACAGAGTGACACGAAGCAGTCCACCATCACTACGTCAGGAGGCCCCACGTGGCCAGGACCACGGACCGGAGCACCACCCGCCTCACCCGGCGGTTGGTCCAGCTGTACGTCGGTCTGGCGCTGTACGGGGCGAGTTCCGCGCTCCTGGTCCGGGCCGGGCTGGGCCTGGAACCGTGGGGCGTGCTGCACCAGGGGCTCGCGGAGCTGACCGGGATCTCGATCGGCCTGGTGTCGATCGCCGTCGGGGCGGTGGTGCTGCTGCTGTGGATCCCGATGCGCCAGCGGCCGGGGCTGGGCACCGTCTCGAACGTCTTCGTCGTCGGGCTGGCGATGGACGGGACGCTCGCCCTGGTCGGCGACGTGGACGGGCTCGGCTTCCGCGTTCCTGTGATGGCCCTGGGCATCGTGCTCAACGGGGCGGCCACCGGCCTGTACATCGCGGCCCGGTTCGGACCGGGGCCGCGCGACGGCCTGATGACCGGGCTGCACCGGGTCACCGGGCGCTCCATCCGGCTGGTCCGCACGGCGATCGAGGTGGCGGTCGTGGCCACCGGCTTCCTGCTGGGCGGCTCGCTGGGGGCGGGCACCGTGGCGTACGCCCTGGCCATCGGGCCGCTGGCCCAGCTCTTCCTGCGGATGTTCGCGCTCCCGGAGCCCGCCGTCCCGGCTGCCGCCGCCGCTGCGGGCCGGCCGTCCGCCCCCGCGCCGGGCGCCGGTTCCGGCCCCGGCGCCTCCCCGGCGTCCGGGCAGGCCATACTGCCGCAGTGAGACCGAGCCACCCCTACCTGGACCATCCGACGCCGATCGCCTTCGCCCACCGCGGCGGGGCGGCGGACGGCGTGGAGAACACCGCGACCGCCTTCCGCCGGGCGGCCGACGCGGGCTACCGCTACTTCGAGACCGATGTGCACACCACGGCGGACGGCCGGCTGGTCGCCTTCCACGACGCGACGCTCGACCGGGTCACCGACGCCCGGGGCCGGATCGGCGAGCTGCCGTGGAGCGAGGTGCGACGGGCCAGGGTGGGGGGCGGCGAACCGCTGCCGCTCTTCGAGGAGCTGCTGGAGGAGTTCCCCGAGGCCCGCTGGAACGTGGATCTGAAGGCCGGGTCGGCGCTGGAGCCGCTGCTGGACCTGATCCGCCGCACCGACGCCTGGGACCGGGTCTGCGTCGGCTCGTTCTCGGAGGCCCGGGTGGCCCGCGCGCACCGCCTGGCAGGGCCCCGGCTGGCCACCTCGTACGGGGTGCGCGGTGTGCTGGCGCTGCGGCTGCGTTCGTACGGCGTCCCGGCCCCGCTGCGGGCGGGCGCGGTCTGCGCCCAGGCACCGGAGCGCCAGGGCGGCGTCCCGGTGGTGGACGCCCGTTTCGTCCGCACGGCGCACGCGCTCGGGCTCCAGGTCCACGTGTGGACGGTGAACGAGCCGGAACGGATGGCGGCGCTCCTGGACCTCGGGGTGGATGGCATCATGACCGATCACATCGAGACGCTGCGCACGGTGCTGAGCGAGCGGGGGGCCTGGTCCTGACGCCCGGCCCGTCCGCGTCCGCAGGGGACGAGCGAGGGGGCGCGGCATGAGCACCGGCACCGCAGGGAAGGCCGACCCGTCCGGGCGCCCGCCGGGCGGGGGGACGGCCGCCGCGCGCAGGCGCGAGCAGCACGGCTGGTACTTCTACGACTTCGCGTGCTCCGTCTACTCCACCAGCGTGCTGACCGTCTTCCTGGGTCCGTACCTGACCTCGATCGCCAAGGCGGCGGCCGGCCCCGACGGGTTCGTGCACCCGCTGGGCATACCCGTGCGGGCGGGCTCGCTGTTCGCTTACTCCGTCTCGGCCTCCATCGTGGTGGCCGTGGTCCTGATGCCCCTCGTCGGAGCGGCGGCGGACCGCACGGGGCGCAAGAAGCCGCTGCTGGCGGCGGCCGCCTACACGGGGGCGGCGGCGACCGCGGGGATGTTCTTCCTGGACGGCCACCGCTATCTGCTGGGCGCGTTCCTGCTGATCGTGGCGAACGCCTCGATCTCCGTGTCGATGGTCCTGTACAACGCGTACCTGCCGCAGATCGCCGAGCCGGAGGAGCGCGACGCGGTCTCCTCGCGCGGCTGGGCCTTCGGCTACACCTCGGGGGCGCTCGTCCTGGTCCTCAACCTGATCCTGTACACCGGCCACGCGTCGTTCGGGCTCGCGGAGTCCGACGCGGTACGGATCTGCCTCGCCTCGGCCGGGGTGTGGTGGGGCGCGTTCACGCTCGTACCGCTGCGGCGGCTGCGCGACCGCCGGGTGGCTCCCGGCGCCGAGGGGGCGGTCGGCTCCGGGTGGAAGCAACTGCGGGCGACCCTGCGCGACATGCGCCGCCATCCGCTGACGCTCGCCTTCCTGCTCGCCTACCTCGTCTACAACGACGGCATCCAGACGGTGATCTCGCAGGCGTCGCTGTACGGCTCCGAGGAGCTGGGCCTGGACCAGACGACGCTGATCGTCGCCGTGCTGCTGGTACAGGTCCTGGCGGTGGCGGGGGCCCTGGGCATGGGGCGACTCGCCCGGACGCACGGCGCCAAGCGCACGATCCTGGGGTCGCTGGCCG
This sequence comes from Streptomyces sp. CB02366, assembly GCF_001905905.1. GTDB lineage: Bacteria > Actinomycetota > Actinomycetes > Streptomycetales > Streptomycetaceae > Streptomyces. The sequence goes on along the minus strand of NZ_LIVT01000005.1, from coordinate 414,644 downwards.
TGTGGACCCTGATCCTGGTCGCGGCCTATCTGCTGCCGGCCGGCGCGCCGGTGTCCTTCTTCGTCCTGGCGGCGGCGATCGGCCTGGTGCTGGGCGGCAGCCAGGCCCTGTCGCGGTCGCTGTTCTCGCATCTGGTACCGCGCGGCAAGGAGGCGGAGTACTTCTCCGCGTACGAGATGAGCGACCGGGGACTGAGCTGGCTGGGGCCCCTGGTGTTCGGCCTGGCCTACCAGGTGACCGGCAGCTACCGGGACGCGATCATCTCGCTGATCGTGTTCTTCGCCCTCGGCGCGGTGCTGCTCGCGCGGGTGCCGGTGCGGCGCGCGGTGGAGGCCGCGGGAAACCCCGTGCCGGAACGGATTTAGACGTTGAAGTCAAAGGGCGGTAGTATACGTCTTTGGCCTGCCCGGAGGACCGTTACTGCCAGTGGAAGCAGCTCTACCGTTGAGTGACAACATCCACGAGAGGTGACAAACCGGGCATGGGCGGGTACTCAACCCAGACAAGGCAGCGGCACGACGGGCGACGCATGACCGGCAACGGGAATCTTTGCCGCCGACCGGACGTTGACCGGATGACGACGACAGCGACATTTTGTCCTGTGGGCGACAAGCCCGGGAGGCACGATTCATGAGTGAGCGAGCTCTCCGCGGCACGCGACTTGTGGTTACCAGCTACGAGACGGACCGCGGCATCGATCTGGCCCCGCGCCAGGCGGTGGAGTACGCATGCCAGAACGGACATCGATTCGAGATGCCGTTCTCGGTGGAGGCGGAAATTCCGCCGGAGTGGGAGTGCAAGGCGTGCGGCGCCCAGGCACTCCTGGTGGACGGGGACGGCCCCGAAGAGAAGAAGGGCAAGCCGGCGCGCACGCACTGGGACATGCTCATGGAGCGGCGCACCCGCGAGGAGCTGGAGGAGGTGCTGGCCGAGAGGCTGGCGGTTCTGCGCTCCGGAGCCATGAACATCGCCGTGCACCCGCGGGACAGCAGGAAGTCTGCCTGACCGCGGAGCACCGCACAGCAGCACAGCGACGAGAGCCGCGGGCCGTGACACCGATCGGGTGTCACGGCCCGCGGCTCTTCCATGTCCCGGGACACGGCTTCCGGACGGCGGGCGGCGCGGACCCCGGCGGGACCGGGGGCGCGTTCCGTCTCAGGGAGCGAGGGGCGGGCGGGGCCCCCGGGGGCCGTCGTCCGGCCCGGCGGGCGGCCGGGGGCCGTCCTCGCGGACGACCTCGCCCTGGACGACCTTTCCGTCCGGCCGGTGGATCCTCGCCTGCTGGAAGGCGTCCGAGAAGGCGCCCGGCGCCGCGGCCCGCATCCGGCGCTCCAGGGAGCGCTCCGTGGAGCGGCTGATCAGGGTGCGCACCGGCGGCACCAGCAGGATCAGGCCAGCCGCGTCAGAGATCAGCCCGGGGATCAGGAGCAGCAGCCCGCCCAGCATCAGCAGTCCGTTGCCCCGGGAGCCCTTGCCGCCCGCGATCGCGCCCGCGGGCTCGGCGGACGCGCCGGGCTGCCCCGGCATCCGCTGGAGGGTCTCGGTGAGGTTCTTGAAGGCGCGCCGGCCGGCGCTCTTGATGACCACGGAGCCGAGCACGGCGCCGGCCACCAGGATCAGCAGGACGGTGAGGCCGCCCGCGGCCGAGGCGACCAGGGTCAGCAGCCAGACCTCCAGGACCAGCCAGGCGGCCAGGGCCGGCGGGAGGAATCTGCGGATGCGCGAGCGTCGGGGACGGGTCGGGGGCGGAGTGCCGGTCGTCATGCTCCCAGTGTGCCCGTACCGGGGTGCGGGCCGCGTAAGGGGGTGATCATGAAGCGGTCCGGACCCGGCCTTCTCCGGCTCGCGGTCCGCGCCTCCCGGATCCGGCCCCGGGCCGCCGCCCCCGTGGCCCGGCCCGCATCCCCCGCCCGGGACGTCAGGGGTTCTTGCGGCCCAGGACCTTGTTGGTGCGGGAGGTGATGCCCCAGCCGGTGACCCGCCACAGCGCCTCGACGAGGATGTCCCGGCTCATCTTCGAGTCGCCGATCTCCCGGTCGACGAAGGTGATGGGGACCTCGACCACGTGGTAGCCGGCCTCGACCGCGCGGCGGGCGAGGTCCACCTGGAAGCAGTAGCCCTGCGAAGCGACCTCGCCCAGCCCGAGGCCGTCGAGCGTCCCGGTGCGGAAGGCGCGGTAGCCGCCGGTGACGTCCCGGACGGAGAGGCCGAGGGCGAGCCGGGAGTAGAGGCTGCCGCCGCGCGAGATGACCTCGCGGCTCTTGGGCCAGTTGACCACCCGGCCGCCGGGCACCCAGCGGGAGCCGAGGACCAGGTCGGCGCCCTTGAGCGCGGTGAGCAGCCGGGGCAGCTCCTCGGGCTGGTGGGAGCCGTCGGCGTCCATCTCGACGAGGACGCCGTAACCGTTCTCGCGTCCCCAGGCGAAACCGGCGAGGTAGGCGGCGCCGAGCCCTTCCTTGCCCTTGCGGTGCAGGACGTGGACCTGGTCGTCGGCGGCCGCGAGCTCGTCGGCCGCCTTGCCGGTGCCGTCGGGGCTGTTGTCGTCGGCCACCAGGATGTCGGCGTCCGGGACGGCGGTGCGCACCCGGGCGACGATCGGTCCGATGTTCTCGGCCTCGTTGTAGGTCGGAATGATCACCAGGACCTTGCCGAGCGGGCCGAACCGCCTCTGACCGCCGTCGTTCACTACTGCCCCTTAGAGTCCGTACACAGGGGGACACCATATCCAGCACACGGACCGCCGGGAGCCGCGCCCACCGCGGAACCGCCGCGGCGCACCCCCGGGTTCCGCCGGACGACTGCGGATCGGGGCCCGGCGCCCTTCGGGCCGGCCCGGGGCCCGCTGGCTGCGGGTCGCCCGAAAGCCGTTGTCTACTGAGCGTCCGGGCCCCACCCGGATCCCACCCTCCGTCCGGCCGAGACCTTCCCTCGCCCCCGAGGCGCGGGCGCTGAACCTGGCTGTCAGTGGCGGTGGGCCGGTGCGGCACACCACCTCATGACCCAGCGGCGTTCGACGACTGCGTGGAGGTTCGACCGGTCGGACGTCCTGTGGTGGACCCGGCCGAACCTACCGGCCTCCGGCCGCTTTCTGTCAACAGCCGTGCGACCTGCGGATTCTTCCGGAACCACCTGGTCAGCGCCGCAGGGGCGCAGGTCGCGGACCGGTGGTCGCGCCGCCGGCCGGCGGCGCGACATGCCCTGACGTCACTCGTTCGGTCGCACGTAGACCGTTTGTCCGAGGACCACGGTCCGCAGGCAGACCGGGAGGTCGGCTCCGGGCGTCAGATCGGGCAGGCCGGGCGTCCCGGAGCGGGGGTCGGTGGACCACCGCGCGACCCGGTCGTCGGGGGCCTGGACCAGGAGTTCGGCGGTGCGCCAGACGGCGTAGTCGGCCGGGGCGCCCGGTACCAGCAGGCCCGCGTCGTCGCGGCCCACGGCCCGCCAGCCGCCCCGGGTGTGGGCGGTGAAGGCGGCGCGGACGGAGACGCGGTGCTCCGGGGTGCGGTGGTGGGCGGCGGCCCGCACCGCGCCCCACGGGTCGAGCGGGGTGACCGGGCTGTCGGAGCCGAAGGCGAGCGGCACCCCGGCGCGCAGCAGCGCCGCGTACGGGTTGAGTCCGGCGGCCCGCTCCGCGCCGAGGCGCTCGGCGTACATGCCCTCCGGCCCGCCCCAGGCGGCGTCGAAGGCGGGCTGGACGGAGGCGGTGAGGCCCAGTTCCGCGAAGGCGGCGATCGTCTCGGGGGTGAGCATCTCGGCGTGCTCGACGCGGTGCCGGGCGGCCCGGATCCGGTCGAGGCCGAGCTCCTCGGCGGCGGACCTGATCCCGTCCACGACCGCGGTGACCGCGGCGTCGCCGATGGCGTGGAAACCGGCCTGGAGGCCCGCCTCGGTGCAGGCGGTGACGTGGGCGGCGATCCGCGCGGCGTCCAGGTGGGCGGTGCCGGTGTGCGGGGCGTCGGCGTAGGGCTGGTGCAGGCAGGCGGTGTGCGAGCCGAGGGAGCCGTCGACGAAGAGGTCGCCGGCCGCGCCGATCGCGCCGAGGTCGCGGATGCGCCGGGCGTCCTTCTCGTTCCCGACCTCCTCGGCCCAGAGTCCGAGGACGCGCGGCCCCGGACGGCCGGCGGCGAGCGCGAGCAGGGCGGTGAAGTCCTCCTCGTCGGAGATCTCGGGGCCGCCGCACTCGTGCACGCTGCCGATGCCGAGGGAGGCGGCGTGGTCGAGGGCGGCGCGCTGGGCGGCGGTCCGCTGGGCGGCGGAGAGCGCGCCGTGGGCGGCGGCCCGGACCGCGTGGTGGGCGTCGCCGGTCAGCGGCCCCTCCGGGTGGTACCCGCGCATCGCGGTGACACCGGGGACCAGGTCCAGCAGGGCCGTGGTGACGACGGCGGAGTGGACGTCGATCCGCGGCAGGTAGAGGGCCCGGCCGCCGGCCGCCTCGTCGAGTTCGGCGCGCGAGGGGTGGCGCCGCTCGGGCCAGCGGGCGGAGTCCCAGCCGTGTCCGAGCAGGACGTCCCCGGCGGGGCGGCCGGCGCCGAACGCGCGGACGAGGCCGAGGGCCTCGGCGAGGGTGCGGGCGCCGGAGAGGTCGAGCCCCGTCAGGGCCAGGCCGGTGGCGGTCGTGTGCACGTGGGCGTCGGTGAACGCCGGGGTGACCAGGGCGCCTTCGAGGTCGACCACCTCGTCCACGCCGCTCGCGAAGGCGTCCGCCGCCCCCTCGGACCCCACCCAGGCGACATGGCCGCGCTCGACGACCATCGCGGTGGCGAACGGGTCGGCGGGGCTGTGGACGTCGCCGCCGCGCAGCAGCACGGTGCGGTGGTCGGGGGCGCTCTGGGGGGCGGTGCTCTGGCTCATGGGACCAGTCTCGCGCCTGCCGCCCGCGGTCCGGCCCCCGGCCCCCCTCCGGCGGAGGCGTCGTCCGGTGCTCAGATCCGCGGGGGGCGGGCCTCGTAGGGGGTGGACAGCACGACCGTGGTCCGGGTCGAGACGCCCGCGAGCGTGCGGATGCGGGTGAGCAGGTGCTCCAGCTCCAACGGGGTCGCCACCCTCACCTTGAGGATGTAGTTCTCGTCCCCGGCGACGCTGTGGCACGCCTCCAGCTCCGGCACTCCGGAGAGCCGCTCGGCGATGTCGTCGGGGGCGCTCGGGTCGAACGGCTTCACCGAGATGAACGCGGTGAGCGGCAGCCCGACGGCCTCGGGATCGACGACCGCGGCGTAACCGCGGATCACCCCGCGCTGCTCCAGTCGGCGGACGCGCTGATGAACAGCCGAGGTGGACAGGCCCGTGGCCTTGCCCAGGTCGGTGTAGCTCATCCGCCCGTCCTTGACGAGCAAATCGACGATCTGACGGTCCAGCTCCTCCATACGGATCAACCTATGGCCCCGGGAGCCGGTCGGCACAGTCGCAGGGCCCCCCGGAGGGCACCTGCGGGGGGCATGTGACGAATGCCACATGTCTACGGGTCGGTAGGGGGCCGCCTCGCGGTTACCGGCCACGCGCCGCGGGAAGTGCTTGCTGTGGTCGAGGCCACGGCGCCTTGTCGGCCCACCCGAGGGGGAATTCATGCAGAGTCTGAAGCTCACCGGACGTACCGAACCGGAGCCTGTCGAACCGGACGACGACGGGGACTCCGACGCGTACGACATGTTCGAGATGGTCCGGGTGATCTGCCCGGACTGCGCCCAGCCCATCGCGCTGCTGGCCGACGAGGACGCCTTGCCGGAACACGCCCGGTGCCCCTCCCCGTGGAACCCCTTCGTCCTCACCGTCTGCGCCGGGACCGGCCGCGGTGTGGCCGACGCCAGGCCCGCGGACGAGACGCTGGAGCTCCAGGAGCAGGAGGCCGGGCTGCTGCTGACGCTCCCTCAGGGCCTCGACTGGCGGATGCAGCCCTTCTCGCACGCCGGCGGGCCCGGCTCCCGTCCGCTGCGCGTACCGCGCATGCGGCGCGACGCCGCCTGACCCGTACGACCTGGAGAAGCCCCGCACCGCGACGGCCCGGCCGCCGTGGTGCCGGAGGCCCCTTCCCCGGCCGCCGGCGCGCGGCGCGGACGCCCACGAACGGGCGGCCGAATCGGCCCGGCAGTGACCCCGGCCCGGCCCGCCGCGTTGGCCCGGTATGACCACGCTGCCTTCGCCCGTCGGTTCGGGTCGCCGCCGACTCGCCTCTCCCACCCCCGAAGAATCGGTTCCGCAGCCGGGAGCGCCCGCTCAGCCGCTGCCCCGGGCCACGGGGGCCTCCCCCATGGGCTCCCCCGCGGACCCGCCGATCTACAGCGCGCTGCTCAAGCAGTGGGAGGGCGCCGGCCGTACGGTGCCGGGCCGCCGCGACGCGGAGTGGAACCAGGCCGCGGCACTCCCCTCCTGGTCCGAGGGGGCGCCCCGGTTCAGCGCGTTTCGGGACCTGCGAGGTGGCGCGCGATGACCATGCGCTGGATCTGGTTGGTGCCCTCCACGATCTGGAGCACCTTCGCCTCGCGCATCAGCCGTTCGACCGGGAAGTCGAGCGTGTAGCCGTAGCCGCCGAGCACCTGGACGGCGTCGGTGGTGACCCGCATGGCCGCGTCGGTGCAGAACAGCTTCGCCATGGCGGCCTGCCGGGAGAACGGCTTGCCCGCGTCCCGCAGCCGCGCCGCCTCCAGGTACAGCGCCCGGCCTGCCTCGATCTGGGTGGCCATGTCGGCGAGCATGAACCTCAGCCCCTGGAAGTCCGCGACGGGACGGCCGAACTGCCGCCGGTCGGTGGCGTACCGCACGGCCTCGTCCAGGGCCGCCTGGGCGACGCCGACGGCGCACGCGGCGATGCCGAGCCGGCCGGAGTCGAGGGCGGACAGGGCGATGGCGAAGCCCTGGCCCTCCTCGCCGATGCGCCGGTCGTCGCCGACCCGTACGCCGTCGAAGTGGAGCTGGGCGGTGGGCGAGCCCTTCATCCCCATCTTCTTCTCGGGGAGCGCGGCGCTCAGCCCCTCGGCGTCGCCGGGGATGAGGAAGGCCGTGATGCCGCGGGGGCCCTCGACGCCGGTCCTGGCCAGGACGGTGCAGAAGTCCGCGACGCCGCCGTGGGTGATCCACGCCTTGGTGCCGGTGAGGACCCAGCCGTCTCCGTCCCTCACGGCCCTGGTGCGCAGCGAGGCCGCGTCGGAGCCGGAGGCGGGTTCGGAGAGGCAGTAGGCGCCCAGCAGGCCGCCGGAGAGCATGCCCGGCAGGTGCGCGGCCCGCTGCTCGTCGGTTCCGTAGCCCGCGAGGGCGTGGCAGGCCAGGGAGTGGACGCTGACGCCGAGTCCGACGGTGAGCCGGGCGGCGGCCAGTTCCTCCAGGACCTGGAGGTAGACCTCGTAGGGCTGGTCACCGCCGCCGTGGGCGGAGTCGTACGGCAGGCCCAGGAGTCCGGACTCGGACAGGAGGGAGAAGACCTCCCGCGGGAAGACGCCCGCTTCCTCCTCCTCGGCCGCCCGGGGAGCGATCTCCTTCGACACGATGTCGCGGACGAGCTCGACGAGCTGCCGGGATTCCTCGGTGGGCAGACGGCGTTCCACCGGCTGCGGGGCACGGTCGGTCATGACGGCGCTCTCCTCCCTGTCGGGCGTTGCGGCGGTCGCGCGCTCGGGGTGGGAGAGGCGCCGCCGGGTGATCCCCCGGAAATGACCCGGGAAAAACAGACTGCCCGGCCGACCCCGCCCGCCCGGATCGCAGGGGGCACGGCCATCGGCTGTGGCGCGTTGAGTATGCCCGATCGGACGGCTCCCGTCACGGGGTGACGGAGCAGGTCAAGGGCCCGACGAGCCCTGCGGGGCCGGTGAATTGGTCCACACCATTGCCCCTGTGGGACCGGTCCTTCCCCGGCTTCCCCGAAGGCCGGACACGTGCACGCCGACCGGGTACCGTCCGCCCGGAGTCCGGACGGCGCGCCCGCGCACCCGATCCGGACCGCGAGGGTCCGGCCTCCCGGCGCGGACCGGGGGCCGACGGGCGGATGCCGGACCGGCGCCCGCCCGTTCGTGCGCGGTCGCCCCCGGCTGGGCGCGTGCCCCGCGTGCGCCCCGTGGCCCCCGCCGTGCCGTGTCCCCCGTACGGCGGCCTCCGTTCGCCGCCCGCCCGCCCCTGGCCGAGACTGATCCGGCAGCCGACGCGCGGCAGCGGCATCCGTACGAGAAGAGGCGCACCCATGTCCTTCACGCTTCCCCGGAACATCGAGGAACGGCCGGTGGCGGTCATCGGCGCGGGCACCCTCGGGCGCCGGATCGCGCTGATGTTCGCCGACCGCGGTGGGCTGGTCCGCATCCACGACAAATCCGGCCAGGCGGGCGCCGCCGCACGCAGCTACGTCGAGGAGCAGCTTCCCGACCTCGTCGCGCGCATCGACGGCGGCAGGGCGGGCCGGGTGGTCGTCACCGACGATCTGGCCGAGGCCCTGTCGGACGCCTGGCTCGTGGTCGAGGCCGTGCCCGAGCACCTCGACCTGAAGAAGGAGATCTTCGGCGAGCTCGACCGCACGGCGGCGTCCGACGCGATCCTGGCGAGCAACTCCTCCTCGTACGCGTCGAGCGAGTTCATCGACCGGGTCACGCACCCCGAGCGGGTGCTGAACATGCACTTCTACATGCCGCCGCGGCAGAACGCCGTCGACATCATGTCGGACGGCGCGACCGACCCCGCCGTCATGGAGTTGCTGAAGAAGGAGCTGCCCAAGTACGGGGTGTTCCCGTTCGAGGCGCACAAGGAGTCGACCGGCTTCATCTTCAACCGCATCTGGGCCGCCATCAAACGCGAGGCGCTCTCGGTGGTGGCGGAGGGGGTCTCCACCCCGCAGGACGTCGACGAGATGTGGAAGATCAACATGGGTCTGGAGGCCGGCCCCTTCCGCATGATGGACCAGGTCGGACTCGACGTGGTCCTGGACATCGAGAACCACTACGCCGACGAGAACCCCCACCTCTCCCCCGGCCCGCGGGAGCTGCTCGGGAAGTACGTGGACGCGGGTCACCTCGGCGTCAAGACGGGCCGGGGCTTCTACACGTACGACCGGCCCGACGCGCCCGCATGACCGCCGGACGCCACCGGACGGCCGTCGACGCCGGGCGGCTCCGGGCGCTGCTCGGACGCCCGAAGCTGTGGCTCGTCCCCGGACTGCTCACCGCCCTGGTCGCCCTGGTGCTGTCCCTGCTCTACATGGGGGGCATCCTCGATCCGGAGGACCGTCTGCACAAGTTCCCGGTCGCCCTGGTGAACGAGGACGCGGGCAGGCCGCTGCCGGGGGCCGACCGGAACCTGGGCGCCCTGATCAGCGCTCAGGTCATCGACGCCACCTCGTCCGACGAGGTGCGGTGGCGGCGGCTGGACACCGCGGAACTCGAGGACGAGCTCGCCTCCGGGAAGGTCTACGGAGCCCTCGTCATCCCGAAGGGCTTCACGGACGACGTCCGGTCGCTCGGCGGGCGCGACGCCGAGCGGCCCACCCTGACCGTGCTCACCAACCCCGGCATGGGCAGCTTCGGTTCGTCGTTCGCGTCCCGGATCGCCCAGCAGGCCGCGCAGAAGGCGTCGAGGGGGATCGGGAAGCAGCTCAGCTCCTCACCGGCCTTCGCCGACGCCGGTGCGGTGGAGAACCTGCTGCTCGACGACCCGGTCGCGGTGGTCACCAGGACGGGGCATCCGATCGGCGGCCACAGCGGGCTGGGGCTCAGCGCGTTCTACTACACGCTGCTGCTCGTCCTGGCGGGGTTCCTCGGCGGCAACATCATCCACAACGGCGTCGACACCGCCCTGGGGTACGCGGACGCGGAGATCGGGCCGTGGCACACGCGCCACCGCACCGTTCCCGTCAACCGCACGGAGACCCTGCTGCTGAAGTCGGTCATGACGGCGGTGCTGTGCCTGCCGATGACCGCCCTGGTGATGCTCGCGTGCATCACCGTGCTGGGGATGGACGCCTCGCACGTGCCGCTGCTCGCGCTGTTCTCGTACTGCTCGTGCCTGAGCGTGGGGCTGGGCGTCCAGGCCATCAACGCGGCCTTCGGCAGCATCGGCCAGATCGTGTCGATGTTCGTGTTCATCGCCCTGGCCCTGCCGTCCTCCGGGGCCACGATCCCGCTGGAGGCCGTACCCGGCTTCTACCGGTTCCTCGGCGCATTCGAGCCCATGCGCCAGCTCGTCTCCGGCGTCCGGGCCATCCTGTACTTCGACGCCCGCGCCGACGCCGGTCTGGCCCGCGCCTGGATCATGCTCGCGGTCGGGTTCGTTCTCGCGCTCGTCTTCGGCTTCCTGATGACCCGCTACTACGACCGCAAGGGCCTGCACCGCATGGTGCCGCAGCCGAGCTGACGGGAGGTCCGTCAGGACCCTCCGGGCAGGAGGCAGAGCCCGGTCAGCGGGCGGCCCGGCGCGGCGAGCGTGTACGGGGCCCGGCCTGCGGCGCGGCCGTCGGGCAGGGGCACCGCGCGGAGGGAGCCGCCCAGGTCGGAGACGTAGGCGATGCCCTCTTCCCGGTCGACGGCGAGGCCGATCGCCTCGGCGAACCCGTCCGCGAGGATCTCGGGGTCCCGTCCTCGCCCGCCGGGTTCCGGGACGGGCGCGCGGTTGAGGGTGTTGCCGGAGGGCGGTGCGCCGCGGTCGGTCCAGTACAGCCGGTCGCCGTCGAGATGGAGGTCGATGGGCTCGGGCAGCCCGTCCCAGAGCACCTCGACGTCCGAACGGTCCGCGGCGCTCTCGCCCGGCGGGATCTCCAGCCCCGCACGGAGGATGCGGCCCCGACCGCCCTTGGCCGGGCCCTTCTGGGTCCAGTACAGAAAGCCCCGGGCCGGGTCGGCCGCCACCCCGACGCACTCGGCCATGATGCCGTCGGCGGCGGGGTTCACCACGAGGTCGGTCAGGCCGCCGCCGTCCACCCGGACCCGGCTGACCCGGCGGCCCTCCCGGTCCCCCCAGTAGAGCGTGCCGGCTCCGTCGCCGGTGAGCTGCTTGCCGGTCGTGATCGCCCCCGGCGGGACCACGTCGCACCGGGCGCCGCCGTCCAGGCCCACGGCGTGGACGCCGCCGTTGCGGCGGGAGAAGTCCTGCCCCTCCTCGCCGGGGACGCCGGGGTCCGTCAACGGCTCGCCCATGGTGGTCCAGTAGGCGGTACGGGAGTCCACGACGATGCCGTCGGGCGCGTCGCCCGCATCCTCGACGAAGGTGTCCACCCGGCCGTCGGAGGCGCTGATCCGCAGCACCTTCGCGGGTGTCACCTGCAGTGCCAGCAGTTCTCGCGCCATGATGACCGTCCCTCTTCCGGAGCGGCCGGGCCCTCGGTTCTCCGGCCGGGGGTGTGTCACCGCGCGGGGGGTGCGGCGACGCCCGCCCCGGCGATCGCCGCGGCGGCCACCGAGGCCGCTGCCCGCCGCGGGGAGGCGACCCCGCTCGGCGCCGCCGTGCGGCGGCCCCTGTTCCAGGGAACGGGACCGGCCGGGCCCCGGCAACCCGGGGGGGGGGACGGGTGGACGGGCAGGCCGGGGTCAGCCGCGGACGACGCCCCAGCCGCCCGTGTACGACTCCCCCGGGGCGAGCGTGATCAGGTCGGTGCCGGTGGCCAGGGCGTTCGGCGGGGCCGTCATCGGTTCGACGCCGATGCCGCGGCGGTGCGAGGCGGCCGGCGCCCGGTCCGCCGTGTAGACCTCCAGCCACGGCTGGGCCTCGTCCAGCCAGAAGCGGGTGGCGCGGCGTGAGCCCTCCAGGCGGACCCAGGCCCGCCCGTCGGCGTCGCGGTCGAGACCGGTGAAGGCGACGTCGACGCTCTGCGCCCCGATGCGGCGCGGGGCGGTGAAGTCGTACTCCGTGCCCGTGACGCCGAGCGTCGGGCCGGAGGGAAGCATCCGCTCGTCGACCGGCTGGTAGCGGTGGCCGGGCAGGGTCAGCACGCAGTCGTCGAGCGGTTCGCCGACCGTCAGGTAGGGGTGTGCGCCGTGGGCGTACGGGGCGGGGCGGGTGCCGGCGTTGCGGGCCACGACCCGGACGGTGAGGCCGGAGTCCGCGTCCAGGGTGTACGTGACGGCGAGGTCGAGGCGGAACGGGTAGCCCGTCGAACCGTGCAGGCCGTAGGCGAGGGTGACGGCGTGCGGGTCCTGCCGGACGGGCCGCCAGGTCGTCCACCGCACGAGGCCGTGGATCGCGCAGTCCAGCTCGGGTTCGGAGACGTCGAGCTGGTACTCCGTGCCGTCGAAGGTGTAGCGGCCGCGGTCGACCCGGTTGGGCCAGGGGATCAGCAACTGGCCGAAGGCCGCCGGGGCCGGTTCGTCGGGGCCGTAGGAGAGCAGGAGCGGTTCGCCGCGGTGGCTCAGCTCCCGCAGGCCCGCGCCCGTCTCCGTGACCGTCGCCGCGTAGTCGCCCGCCGTCAGCCGGTACTGCTCTCCCGTGGTGTTCTCGCTCATGGGCTCATGACTGTCCACCCGGGGGCGGGGTGGTACCGGTCGGGGTCCGGGGTCGGCCGATCGGGCGGACTTCCTGCTCCGTACGGCTCCGCTCCGGCGCTCTCCGGGCGCCGCTCAGCCCTTCTCGTCCCGGCCGGTCCCCCGCCGGCGGGGCCGGGGCGTTTCGCGGGCGATGACCAGGCGGTCGTCGGCGCGGACGGCGCCGAGGCGGGGGTCGCTGTAGCGCAGGGGCTCGCCGTCGCGGACCACGGCCAGCACGGGCTCGGAGATCTGCCGGGGGTCGCGGCCGACCTCCGCCCGGTCCGGGGAGCGTTCCGCGACCTCCAGCCCGAGTCCGGCGGAGAGCAGTTCCTCCAGCACGGTGCCGACCGAAGGGCTCAGCGACGCGACGCCGAGCAGGTGCCCGGCCGTCTCGGAGGAGGTGATGACGTTGTCCGCGCCGCCTTCGCGCAGCAGCGCGACGTTCTCGGCGCGGGCCACGGAGGCGGTGATGACGGCGGTGGCGTTCATCCGGCGGGCGGTCAAAGCCGCGAGGACGGCGGTGTCGTCGCTCGCGGTGGCGATCAGCACGTGCGTCGCCTTGCCGAGTTCCGCCCGTGCCAGCACCTCGGAGCGGGTGCCGTCGCCGACGATGCCGACGATGCCGTGCCGGTTCGCCTCCCCGACGGCGTCCGCGCCGATGTCGACCACGACGATCTCCCTCGGCCGCGTGCCCCGCTCCCGCAGCGTGGCCACCGCCGCCCGGCCCTTGGTGCCGTAGCCGACCACCACGGTGTGCTGTCGCACCTTTCTCCTCCAGGTCTGCTCGCGCCACTCGGCCCGGGTCCGCTCCGTCAGGGCGCTGATGGTGGTGCCGACCAGGACCAGCAGGAAGCCGAGGCGCAGGGGTGTGATCACCAGGGTGTTCACGACGCGCGCCGAGTCGCTGGCCGGGACGACGTCCCCGTAGCCGATGGTGGTCAGGGTGACGGCCGAGTAGTAGAAGCTCGTCAGCAGGCCGAGGGGGTGCCCGGTGGAGTCCCGGTAGCCGCTGCGGCCGAGGAAGACCACCACCGTGGCGAGGACGATGAACCCGAAGGCGAGCGCGAGCCGCGACACGATGATCGAGAACGGTCCGCGTACGCGATGGGGGAACCCGAACCGGGACTGCCGATCGGCCTGGTCCTCGCCCTGAACGTCCACAGGGCCGAGTCTCCGCCACGACCGGACCGGCGACCACCGGAGAACGCGGGGCGGACCGGACCGAACCGGCCGTACGCGCGTGGCCGCCCCCGCCGGGGGGCGGCGGCGGGGGCGGCCGTGTCGGAAGCGCGCCGGTCAGTCGTCGCGGCTGCCCGGGTCCGGCGGGAGGTCCGCTTCCTCGCGGTCCTCCGCCAGACGCTCCTCCAGCTTCCTCTCGTCGGGGCGGCGGGGCATCCCGCGCCCGTGACCGGTGTCGGGGTCGCCCTCGACCTCTTCGTTCGACTTGTGGTGGTGGTGAGCCATCGGTCGCTCCTTGTTCTCGGAGGCGGCGGGCCGGACGCATCGAGCTTCGCACGAGCGCCCGCGCCGCACGACCGGTGGAGCCCTCCCGGCCGGTGCGGTCAGCCGGTGCGGTCAGCCGATACCGAGGGAGGCCAGCACGCGCCGCCGGGACGGCGAGACGTCCGTGGGCCAGTAGAGGTAGCAGACCCCGCCCGTGCCGCTTCGGACGTTGCCGTTCGCGTCGTACCTCTTCGTACGCAGCCAGATGTTCTCCCACTCGCGCCGTCGGTAGACCCGGCGCACCGCCTCGTTGTCGGGTGACGCGGGGTCGTTGGCGACGACGTCACCCTCACGGGTGAAACCGATGACGGTCATCAGATGACCGGCCGTTCCGTATCCGGCGCCGGTCAGCTCCTCCTTCAGGAAGGACTGGGAGGTGATGACGGGGATGCCGACGCGGACCAGCCGTTCCACGTCGGTCAGCGAGCCGAGCCGGGTGACGACGGCGTTCAGGTCGCGGTACGTCGCGGCGTACGCGGCGTTGAACGGCCAGTTCCCGCAGCCCTCGTACTGGTAGTCGTAGGTGTGCCGGGCGGCGTGGCAGACCTGGGGGTCGGGCAGGCCGGGCTTGACCCAGGCGAGATCCCGGGCGGTGGGCCGGCGGCCCCAGTACTCGATGATCATCTGCGAGGAGGTGGGGCTGCACCATGCCTCGCCGCCGTTGTCGTACTCGGGGTACTGCCCGATGTGGACGTTCTGCGAGTAGCGGGGCACGGGCAGTTCACGGGCGAGGGCCGGGGTGCTGGCGGGCACGGTGAAGCGGTCCGGCACGTCGGAGGCCATCGCCCCGACCCGCCACACGGTCGGGGTGAGGCGGCTGCCCGGGGTGCGGTACAGCGTGAGTCGCAGCCGGTAGGAGACCAGGCGCACGCCGCTCGCCGGGTCGTCCACCGAGAAGGTGTCCGTCCACACCGAGCTGTGCGGGTCGCCCTGGCCGTCCACGGAGGTCCGCCGGATGTCTCCGTCGCCCGACGCCCAGCGGCCCATCACGAACCAGGGGGTCGCGGCGCCGTCCGCGTACCGGCCGCTGAGCTCGACCTGGATCCAGGTGCCGGCCGGGGTACGGGCGTTCCAGGAGGCGATCACCTCGGTGGCGGGGACGGCGGAGCGGTGCACGGGAGAGGTCCAGGTGGCGTACTCCCACGCGGTCGTCGTACCGGTGTGCGGGTCGGTGTAGTCGGTGCGGCCCGCCGGGGCCGCGATCGCCAGGCCGGGCCGGGGGCCGGGGAGCACCCGGGTCCCGTCGCCGTCGCCGCAGCGCCAGTCGGTGTAGGTGTGCCAGAAGCGGTTGTCCACGGATGCCTTCGGAGCGGCGGAGGGGCCGGCGGGCACGGAGGGGGCGCGGGACGCCGGCGGGGCGGCGGAGGCCGCGGACGCGGCGGAGGCCACCGTGCCGGCGCCGGCCGCGGCGGCGATCGCGGCGGTCAGGACGGTTCTGCGCGAAGTCGGACTGGTCATGGGCGTGACCCCCGGTCGGATGCGGAAGGTGGACTGCGGGCGCCGTGCGAAGTGGTGCGGTGCGGTGCGAGGTGATGCGGTGCGGTGCGCCAACTATCCCGGGTGGCGGGCGGGTCGGGCCAGCGGTTCGGCGGGGGCCACCGGACCAATATGGGTCTGGACCACTGGCAGACCTGTCGCCCAGGGCCACGGGCGTGACCTGCGCAGGCACCCGGGAACCCGCGTGCCGGAACGTACCCTGGGGCCATGGACGACCTGGCCCGCCACGCCGATGAGCTCGCTTCGCTGCCCCCTTCGTGCGGGCCGGTCCGGCTGGTCGCGGTGGACGGGCACGCCGGGTCGGGCAAGAGCACCTTCGCCGCCCGCCTCGCGGCGGCGCTGGGCGGTGCGCCGGTCCTCCATCTGGACGATCTCGCCACGCACGAGGAGCTGTTCGGCTGGACGGGGCGGCTGCGGGGCCAGGTACTCCTGCCGTTCTCGCGCGGCGAGTGCGCGCGCTACGCCCCCTACGACTGGACGGAGCGCCGCTTCGGCCCGGAGCGGACCCTGGAGCCGGCCCCCGTGGTGCTGGTGGAGGGGGTCGGCGCGGGGCGCCGGGAGGTGCGCCCGTGGCTGGCGGCGCTGTGCTGGATGGAGGGGGGGCGCGAGGCGTCCTGGGAGCGGGGCCGGCGGCGGGACGGCGTCGCGCTCACCCGGTTCTGGGACGGGTGGACGCGTGCCGAGGACCGGCATTTCGCCGAAGACCCTTCGCGTCCCCATGCCGACGCCCTGGTACGCCAGTTGCCGGAGGGGTACGTGTGGCTGCCGGGGCCGGGGGCGACAGCGGGAGCGAACCGCTCCGTCACGGAGGGTAGCCGGAGCGGGCCGCCCCGCTGAGCCGTCGGATTTCGGCTCCGAAGGGCCCCAACTCTGCTTGACCGAGGGCCCTTACTGGTCTTACGTTCTCATTGTGCGGCTTTTCGGAGCCCCCGCGGACGCGAAGCCCCCGGTTGTTCCCCCGTGATCGGGGGCTTCGCCCTGCGCTCCCCCCGCCGTTCCGGCGACCACGCAGAGCAACTCGCTCACTCTCGGTCATCAACCCGGCGCTCGATCACCGGGCGGACGCTCCCCCCTGCGCGGGTACGATGCACCTCGGTGTGGTCAATTCCCTTCCCCCGCGCCGTGATTCAGCACGCTCCGGTGGGCATGCTGTGCGGGCGGGACATCCTGGGGGCACGGTTTGTGGGGGACCTGATGAACATCGGCACACAGGGCGCCGGCGCCCCTGCCGACCTCGCCTGGCTGCGTGGCATGGACGCCTACACGATGGGCGCCTACCCGCAGGCCGAGGAGGAGTTCCGAGCCGCGGTGCGCATCGATCCGGGCATGGCGGACGGCTGGCTCGGTCTCCACGCGCTGCGCGTCGACACCACCACGGCCCTGCTGCGCATGTACCAGCACCGCGACCGCTTCGGCGAGCAGCGTGCCCGCCACCGCCGTACGCTCAATTCCTGGTACTGGCTGGGCTGGTGGGTGCAGCCGGTGCTGGAGAGCGGCCGGGACCTGCTGCTGGCGCACGCCTCGCACTGGCTGGACGGCCGCCATGTGCCCGAGCTGGACCGGGCGTTGGCCGGGCTGCCGCCGGTGGACGCGGACCCGCAGGTGCGGTTCCTGCACGCCTGCCGCTCCTATCTGGTCAAGGACTGGGAGCAGTTGGTGCGGTATACCGAGCAGCTCGTCGACGACCCGGTGCTGGGCATCGAGGCGGGCCTGTTCGGCGGGATGGCCCGGGTGCGGCTGGAGATGTTCGGGCAGGCGGAACCGCTGCTGTCGGCCGCGCTGATGCGATGTCGCAGCGAGCAGCCGCAGCGCAAGGAGCTGCGCTACTGGCTGGCCCGGGCCCATGAGGGCACCGGGCGCAGCGCCGCCGCTCTGCCCCTGTACCGGGCGGTGCACCGGGTCGATCCGGCCTTCATGGACACCTCCGCCCGGCTCGCGGCGCTCGTGGAGGGCGACGGCTTCGACGAGTCGGTGGGCCTGGCCCCGGCGGCCCTGTCGGGTTTCGGGGCGGGGGCCCCGGGCGGGGAGGCGCTGCCGGAGGGGGACGCGCTGCTCGGGGCCGATCCGGCGGACGGGCGCGAGTCCTGGCCGCTGGGCGACGCGGGGCTGCTCGGGGACGAGCCCGTGCCGGGTCCGCCCGTCCCCGTCGAGGGCGCCCGCCGCACCAGGAGCCGTAGACCCCCGTCCTTCCCTGCGGGGCCCAGCGATCCCGCCCTGCTGGCCGAGGCGCTGGCGCAGCTGGAGCGGATGGTGGGCCTGGAGCCGGTGAAGCGGCAGGTCAGGGCCCTCTCGGCGCAGCTGAACATGGCCCGGCTGCGGGCCGAGCAGGGGCTCCCCGTGCAGCCGCCGAAGCGCCACTTCGTCTTCTCCGGCCCCTCGGGCACCGGCAAGACCACGGTGGCGCGCATCCTGGGCCGGGTCTTCTACGCCCTCGGGCTGCTCGGCGGCGATCACCTGATCGAGGCGCAGCGGTCCGATCTGGTCGGGGAGTTCCTCGGCCAGACGGCGGTGAAGGCCAATGAGCTGATCGACTCGGCGCTGGGCGGGGTGCTCTTCGTCGACGAGGCGTACAGCCTGGCCAACT
This sequence comes from Streptomyces sp. CB02366, assembly GCF_001905905.1. Classification (GTDB taxonomy): domain Bacteria; phylum Actinomycetota; class Actinomycetes; order Streptomycetales; family Streptomycetaceae; genus Streptomyces. The sequence continues at coordinate 396,638 of NZ_LIVT01000005.1, read as the reverse complement.
CCGGTTACAGCAAGGGCGACGCGTACGGCGACGAGGCACTGCAGGTGCTCCTCAAGCGGGCCGAGGACAACCGGGACCACCTCGTCGTCATCCTCGCCGGGTACCCGGAGGGCATGGACCGGCTGCTCGCCACCAATCCGGGCCTCTCCTCCCGGTTCACCACCCGGGTCGACTTCCCCAGCTACCGCCCGCTCGAACTCACCGCGATCGGCGGCGTCCTGGCCGCCGAGAACGACGACGTGTGGGACGAGGAGGCGGTCGAGGAGCTGCGGTCCATCAGCGGCCACGTGGTGGACCAGGGGTGGATCGACGAGCTGGGCAACGGCCGCTTCCTGCGGACGCTGTACGAGAAGAGCTGCGCCTACCGCGATCTGCGGCTCTCCGGCTATTCGGGTGCGCTGACCCGGGAGGACCTGTCGACGCTGCGGCTCCCGGACCTGATGCAGGCGTACGGCGAGGTGCTGTCGGGGCGCGGCCCGGTGGGCCGGGGCAAGCAGGAGCCGGGCGCGGTGTGAGGCCGCGCCCGGGGCGGACCCCCGGCGCGGCCCCGGCGCCGGTGCGCGGGAAGCGTCCGTGCGCGGGCGGCCGTGCTCAGGAGACCCGCGCCGGGCGTCCGTGCGCGAGCACCCCGGCCCCCGGCAGCGCCGGCCCCTTCGGCACGTCCACCGTGCGGCGGGGCACCGACACCACCCGGTGGGAGGGGTCGCGCACCTCCCCCACCAGCGTCTCCAGGACGTCCTCCATGGCGACCAGGCCGAGGACCCGGCCCGAGGCGTCGGCCACCTGCGCCAGGTGCGTCGCGGCGCGGCGCATCACGGTCAGGGCGTCGTCCAGCGGCAGTTCGGCCCGTACGGTCGTCATCGGACGCCAGAGCTGCTGCGGGACCGCGCGGTCGGCGTCCTCCAGCTCCAGGACGTCCTTGACGTGCAGGTAGCCCATGAAGGGGCCGCCGCCCTCGGCGCAGACCGGGAAGCGGGAGAAGCCGGTGCGTACCGTCAGCTCCTCGATCCGGCGCGGGGTCACCGACGGGTCGACGGTGACCAGAGACGCCCGCTCCAGCAGGACGTCGAGGACGGGCCTGCTGCCGAGTTCGAGGGCGTCCTCCAGGCGTTCGGCCGCGGCCGGGGCGAGGAGGCCGGCCTGGCCGGAGTCCTCCACGAGCCGGTTGAGCTGCTCGCTGGTGAAGACGGCCTCCACCTCGTCCTTCGGCTCCACGCCGAACAGCCTCAGCACCAGGGCCGCGCAGGCGCCGAGCGCGCTGGTGACCGGGCGGCAGAGCCGGGCGAAGGCGACCAGGCCGGGGCTGAGCCACAGCGCGGTCCGCTCGGGCGCCGCCATCGCGAGGTTCTTGGGGACCATCTCGCCGATGACCAGGTGCAGCACCACCACGGACAGCAGGGCGAGGGCGAAGCCGAGGGGGTGGACGAGCCCTTCGGGGAGGTGCGCGGCGTGGAAGACCGGCTCCAGGAGACGGGCGACGGCCGGCTCCGCGACGGCTCCGAGGGTGAGGGAGCAGACGGTGATGCCGAACTGGGCGGCGGCCATCATCTGCGGCAGGTTCTCCAGGCCGTGCAGGACCGTGCGGGCCCGGGTGGAGCCCTGGGCGGCCAGCGGCTCGACCTGGCTGCGGCGGACCGAGACGAGGGCGAACTCGGCGCCGACGAAGAAGCCGTTGGCCAGCACCAGGAGGACGGCGAGCAGGAGGTGGAGCATGCTCATCGCGCGGCCTCCAGCAGGGTCCGGGCGGCCGGGTCCGGCTGCGGGCCGGGCGTCCGGGTGAACCGGACCCGTTCGGCGCGGTTGTGGCCGACCCGGCGGACGGAGATCCGCCAGCCGGGGAGTTCGGCCACGTCGCCGGGGGCGGGGATGCGGCCCAGCAGCCCGGCGACGAGCCCGGCGACGGTCTCGTAGGGCCCCTCGGGCACCTCCAGGCCGCCGCGGCGCAGGGTGTGCACCCGGCAGCTGCCCTCGGCGTCCCAGGCCGGGCGCCCGTCCTCGGCGGTGGTGGCGGTCAGCTCGGGGCGTCCCGCGACCTCGGCGTCGTGCTCGTCGCGGACCTCGCCGACGAGTTCCTCGATGATGTCCTCCAGGGTGACGACGCCGGCGGTGCCGCCGTACTCGTCGACGACCACGGCTATCGGCTGTTCGCGGCGCAGCCGCCGCAGCAGGTGTTCCACCGGGAGCGTCCCGGGCACCAGGAGCGGGGCGACGGCGATCAGTCCGGCCGGGGTGCGCAGGCGCTCGGCGGCGGGGACGGCGAGGGCGTCCTTGAGGTGGACCATGCCGACGACCTCGTCGATGCGGTCCCGGTAGACCGGGAAGCGGGAGAGGCCGGTGGCACGGGTGAGGTTGAGGACGTCCTCGGCGGTCGCGGAGGAGTGCAGGGCGCTGACCTTCACCCGGGGGGTCATGACGTGCTGGGCGGTGAGCCCGGCCAGCGAGAGCGACCGGACGAAGAGATCGGCGGTGTCCTGTTCCAGGGCTCCGGCGCGGGCGGAGTGCCGGGCCAGGGAGACCAGCTCGCCCGGGGTGCGGGCGGAGGCCAGCTCGTCGGTGGGCTCGACGCCCAGGAGCCGCACCAGCCGGTTGGCCAGGGTGTTGAGCAGGGTGATCACCGGGCGCAGGAGGGCTGCGAACCGGGCTTGCGGTCCGGCGACGAAGCGGGCCACCTGGAGCGGCCGGGAGACCGCCCAGTTCTTGGGCACGAGTTCGCCGACGACCATCTGGACCGCCGAGGCCAGCAGCATGCCGATGACGACGCCGGCGCCGGGGACGGCCCCTTGGGGCAGGCCGGCGGCGGTGAGGGGTGCGGCGAGCAGCCGGGCGAGGGCCGGTTCGGCGAGCATGCCCACCACCAGGGAGGTGAGGGTGATGCCGAGCTGGGTGCCGGAGAGCTGGAAGGAGAGTTCGCGCAGGGCGCGGACGACGGTACGGGCCCGTCGGTCGCCCTCGGCGGCGGCGCGCTCCGCGTCCGGCCTGTCCACGGTGACGAGCCCGAATTCGGCCGCCACGAAGAACCCGTTGGCGAGGATGAGGAGGAAGGCGGCCGCGAGGAGCAGCAGGGGGGTGGTCATGAGGCCGCCGCCTCCGGGGAAGGGGCGGCGCAGGTACTACCGGACGATCCGTCCATTGCTGGAAGGAGTCACTCCTTGGGTCGCAGGGGGAACCCCGCGGGCCCCGGTCGGGGCCGTGGTACGGGCGGGGCGGGGCGCACGGGGCGCCGCCGCCCACCAGAGTAGACAACAGGGCCCCGTGCCGGGCGGGGGATCAGCCCGCGGCGGGGGTGTCGTCGCTTCCGGCGCCGCGCGCCTCGGCCAGGGCGCGCAGGGCGCGGGCGTCGCGGATGGCCTGCTGCTTGGCGAGGCCGGGCTGGATGCCGAGGGCGGGCAGGCTGGTGCCGTCGCTGAGGTCGAGGAAGACCCAGGGGTCGCCGGAGCGCAGGTTGACGCGGAGGATCTCCTGCCAGGCCAGCCTGCGGGTCCGGGTGAGGTTGACGACGGTGACCCCGGTCGCGTCGGCGGAGACCCGGGGCCTGCTGAGCAGGGCCAGGACGCCGAAGAAGAGCGCCGCGAGGAAGATGAAGCTGGTCCGCTCCCCCGGGTTGAGCCGTTCCAGCATCAGGGCGACGACCGTGATGACGAGGAACATCGCCAGCCCCACGCTCAGCAGGACCACCCGGGTGAGGGTGGGCCGGAAGGTGACCGGCAGGGTGGGGAGTTCGGGGCTGGGCGCGGACATCGGGATCTTCTCTCGGGGGGTGCGGGCGGCCGGGGCCGTCAGAGACGGCAGGCGTGGATGGCCGTGGTGAGGATGGCGCGGGCGCCGAGCTCGTACAGGTCGTCCATGATCCGCTGCGCCTCCTTGGCGGCGACCATGGAACGGACGGCGACCCAGCCCTCGTGGTGCAGCGGGGAGATGGTCGGGGACTCCAGGCCGGGGGTGAGGGCGACGGCGCGCTCCAGGTGCTCGACGCGGCAGTCGTAGTCCATCATCACGTAGGACCGGGCGACCAGGACGCCCTGGAGGCGGCGGAGGAACTGCTGCACCTTGGGGTCGTCGGCGGGGGCGCCGTTGCGGCGGATGACGACGGCCTCGGAGGTCATGATCGGCTCTCCGATCACCTCCAGTCCGGCGTTGCGCAGGCTGGTGCCGGTCTCGACCACGTCGGCGATGATCTGGGCGACGCCCAGCTCGATGGCGGTCTCGACCGCCCCGTCGAGGTGGACGACGGACGCCTTCACCCCGGCCTCGGCGAGGTGGGCGGCGACGATGCCCTCGTAGGAGGTGGCGATCGTCATGCCGTCGAAGTCCTGCGGGCCCGCCGCGGTGCCGGGCTTGGTGGCGTAGCGGAAGGTGGAGCGGGCGAAGCCGAGCTGGAGGATCTCCTCGGAGTCGGCCCCGGAGTCCAGCAGCAGGTCGCGGCCGGTGATGCCGATGTCGAGCTTGCCGGAGCTGACGTAGATCGCGATGTCGCGGGGGCGGAGGTAGAAGAACTCGACCTCGTTCCCGGGGTCGACCAGGACCAGCTCTTTCGACTCCTTGCGCTGCTGGTAGCCGGCCTCATGGAGCATCGCCATCGCAGGCCCGGAGAGTGAACCCTTGTTGGGAACGGCGATGCGCAGCATGAGGTCGGCTTCCTTCGTGCGGAGGGAGGGTGCGGGTGGTGTCGCGCTGGTGTCGCCCGGGCCGGGCGGGGCCGGCGGGGAGGCCGGCTCAGAGATGGGCGTAGACGTCGTCGAGCGAGATCCCGCGGGCGACCATCATCACCTGGACGTGGTACAGCAGCTGGGAGATCTCCTCGGCGGCGGCTTCCTTGCCCTCGTACTCGGCGGCCATCCAGACCTCGGCGGCCTCCTCGACGACCTTCTTGCCGATCGCGTGCACGCCCTTGCCCACCAGTTCGGCGGTGCGGGAGGTCGCGGGGTCGCCCTCGGCGGCCTTGAGCTGAAGCTCGGTGAAGAGCTCTTCGAAGGTTTTCTGTCCCATGATGGTCCTCAGAATACGGGGTCGTACGGGGGCACTCAGCGCCAGGGTTCGCTGACGGTGCGCAGTGTGGCCGCGGTGGCGACGGCGGCGGTGACCGCTTCGTGCCCCTTGTCCTCGTTGGACCCTTCGAGTCCGGCCCGGTCGAGCGCCTGCTCCTCGGTGTCGCAGGTCAGTACGCCGAAGCCGACGGGAACACCGGTGTCGACGGTGACCTGGGTGAGGCCGAGGGTGACGCCCTGGGAGACGTACTCGAAGTGGGGGGTGCCGCCCCGGATGACCACGCCGAGGGCGACGATCGCGTCGTAGCCGCGTCCGGCGAGCACCTTGGCGACGACGGGCAGCTCGAAGGAGCCGGGGACGCGCAGGAGGGTCGGCTCGTCGATGCCCAGCTCGTGCAGGGCGCGCAGGGCGCCGTCGACGAGGCCGTCCATGACCTTCTCGTGCCACTGGGCCGCGATCACGGCCACGCGGAGGTCGCCGCAGTTGCGTACGGACAGTTCGGGTGCACCCTTGCCGCTCATGTCTCTCCTGATGGTGATTGCGTGGTGGTGGTCACTGGTCGGCACAGGTCGACGGCGGGGCGCCGTCGAGCCAGGGCAGATCGTGGCCCATGCGGTCGCGCTTGGTGCGCAGGTAGCGCAGGTTGTGCTCGCCGGCCTGGACGGGCATCGGCTCGCGGCCGGTGACGGCGAGGCCGTGGCGGACCAGGGCCTCGGTCTTCTCGGGGTTGTTGGTCATCAGCCGCAGACCGGTGACGCCGAGGTCCTTGAGGATCTGCGCGCCGGCCGCGTAGTCGCGGGCGTCGGCGGGCAGGCCCAGCTCCAGGTTGGCGTCGAGGGTGTCCACGCCGCGCTCCTGGAGTTCGTACGCGCGCAGCTTGGAGAGCAGGCCGATGCCGCGCCCCTCGTGGCCGCGCAGGTAGACGACGACGCCCCGGCCCGCTTCGGTGATGCGCCGCATGGAGGCGTGCAGCTGGGGGCCGCAGTCGCAGCGCTGGGACTGGAAGACGTCGCCGGTCAGGCACTCGGAGTGGAGGCGGACGAGGACGTCCTCGCCGTCCCCGATCTCACCGTGCACCAGGGCGACGTGCTCGACGCCGTCGACGATGGAGCGGTAGCCGTACGCGGTGAAGTCGCCGAAGGCGGTGGGCAGCCGGGTCGCGGCCTCGCGGCGGACGACCGGCTCGTTGCTGCGGCGGTAGGCGATCAGGTCCTCGATGGAGATGATCGTCAGGCCGTGCTTGCGGGCGAACGGGATCAGCTCGGGCAGTCTCAGCATGACGCCGTCCTCGCCGGCGATCTCGACGATGGCCCCGGCGGGGCGCAGGCCGGCGAGCCGGGCGAGGTCGACCGCGGCCTCGGTGTGGCCGTTGCGGACGAGGACGCCGCCGGGTCGTGCCCGCAGCGGGAAGACGTGGCCGGGGCGGACGAAGTCGCCGGGGCCCGCGACGCCGCCGGCGAGCATGCGCAGGGTGGCGGCGCGGTCGGCGGCGGAGATGCCGGTGGTGACGCCGTGGGCGGCGGAGGCGTCGACGGAGACCGTGAACGCGGTCTGCATCGACTCGGTGTTCTCCGCGACCATCTGCGGGAGTTCGAGCCGCTCCAGCTCGTCGCTCTCCATCGGGGCGCAGATCAGCCCGCGGCACTCGCTCATCATGAAGGCGACGATCTCCGGGGTGGCCTTCTCGGCGGCGATGACGAGGTCGCCCTCGTTCTCGCGGTCCTCGTCGTCCACGACGACCACGGGGCGGCCGGCGGCGATGTCGCGCACGGCCTGCTCGACCGGGTCCAGGGAGAACGTCTCGGGCAGCGGGTCGTGGCCGGGGTGCGGCCAGGCGGGCCGGTCGGTCATGCCGTGGCTCCTTCCAGAGCGGGTGTCCGCGAACGCAGCCACCAGTCGCGCATCCCCCACAGGACGAGGGCGCCGTAGATCACGTAGACGAAACCGGAGAAGGCGAAACCGTTGGCGAAGTTCAGCGGGACGCCGACCAGGTCGACCAGCAGCCAGGCGAACCAGAACTCGACCATGCCGCGGGCCTGGGCGTACATCGCGACGACGGTGCCGACGAAGATGTACGCGTCCGGCCACGGGTCCCAGGACAGCGACGGGACCGCGGTGAACAGGCCGCCCACGGCGAGGGTGCCCAGCGCGGCGGCGCCGATCAGCACGCCGCGCTCGCGCCAGGTGGCGAAGCGGACGGCGATGGAGCCGTCCTGGGCCTGCCGCCTGCCGCGGTTCCAGGACCACCAGCCCCACAGGGCGACGACGATGACGACGAGCTGCTTGCCCGCGCTGCCGGAGAGGTGCGCGGAGGCGAAGGCGACGAGCAGGATCACGCCGGAGAGCAGCTGGGCGGGCCAGGTCCAGATGGAGCGCCGCCAGCCGAGGGCCAGGGCGATCAGGCCGACGAGGTTGCCGATCATGTCCGACCACTTGATGTGCTGGCCGAAGAGGGTGAACGCCTCCGAGTTGAGCCAGTTCGCGAGGTTCATCGCGGGTCCTGTCCGGTCCGGTCGCCGAGCATCCGCTCGACGTACTTGGCGATCACGTCGACTTCCAGGTTGACCGGGTCGCCGGGCTGTTTGCGGCCGAGCGTGGTCAGGGCGAGCGTGGTGGGGATGAGGCTGACGGTGAAGTGGTCGGCCGCCGCGTCGACGACGGTGAGGCTGACGCCGTCGACGGTGATGGAGCCCTTCTCCACGACGTACCGGGCCAGCTCGGGCGGCAGGGAGACCTTGACGATCTCCCAGTGCTCGGAGGAGGTGCGCTCCACGATGGCGCCGGTGCCGTCCACGTGGCCCTGGACGAGGTGTCCGCCGAGCCGCCCGCCGAGCGCCATCGGGCGCTCCAGGTTGACGCGGGAGCCGGGGGCGAGGGCGCCGAGGCTGGAGCGCCCCAGGGTCTCGGCCATCACGTCGGCGGTGAACTCGCCGTCGGCGGCGTCCACGACGGTGAGGCAGACGCCGTTGACCGCGATGGAGTCGCCGTGCTTCGCGCCCTCGGTGACGAGGGGGCCGCGCAGCCGGAAGCGGGAGGCGTCGGCCAGCGGCTCGACGGCGGTGACCTCACCGAGTTCTTCGATGATTCCGGTGAACATCAGTTTCCCTTCCGAGCAGGGGCGGGGACGGCGGTGACGCGCAGATCCGGGCCGATCGCCGCGCTCTCCGTCACGTCGAGGCGCAACGCCTGGGAGATGGTGGTGATTCCGGCGTCGGCGAGGGCGGCGGGGCCCGCGCCGAGCAGGACCGGGGCGAGGTAGCCGACGACCTTGTCGACCTTCCCGGCGGCGACGAAGGCGCCCGCGAGGGTGGGACCGCCTTCGAGGAGTACGGAGCGGACGCCGCGGACGTGCAGGGCGTCGAGGAGGGCGTCGAGGTCCAGTCCCCGGCCGGCGGCGGCGCGGGGCAGGCGCAGGACGGCCGTGGCCGGGAGGTGGCCGGCCGGGGCGTCGTCGGCGACGGCGATCAGGGTGGGCGCGGCGCCGTCCAGGACCCGGGCGCCGGGTCTCACGGCGGTGGCGTCCGTGTCGAGGACGACCCGCAGCGGCTGGGTGGCGCCCTCGATGCCGCGTACGCCCAGCTGGGGGTCGTCGGCGCGGGCGGTGCCGGAGCCGACGAGTACGGCGTCGGCCTCGGCGCGCAGGCGGTGGACGTCGGCGCGCGCCTCGGGCGAGGTGATCCAGCGGCTGGTGGCGTCGGCGGCGGCGATCCGGCCGTCGAGGGTGGCGGCGTACTTCCACAGGACGTACGGGCGGCCGAGGCGCACCGAGGTCAGCCAGGCGGCGTTGCCCGCCTCGGCCTCGTCGGCGAGGAGCCCCCGCTCGGCCCGGACGCCGGCCGCGCGCAGGGTGTCGCCCCCGCCGGTGGCCCGCGGGTCCGGGTCGCCGACCGCGTACACGACCCGGCTGATCCCGGCGGCCAGGAGGGCCTGGGAGCAGGGGCCGGTGCGGCCGGTGTGGTCACAGGGTTCGAGGGTGACGTAGGCGGTGCCGCCGCGGGCCCGCTCGCCGGCCGCGCGCAGGGCGTGGACCTCGGCGTGCGGCCCTCCGGCGCGCTGGTGGAAGCCTTCGCCGACCACGGCTCCGGAGACGTCGGTGATCACACAGCCGACGACCGGGTTGGGGCTGGTGGAGCCGAGACCGCGCGCGGCGAGCGTGACGGCTCGGCGCATGGCGGTGATGTCGGCTGCGGTGTCCACCGGGTCCTCCTGCCTCTTCGGGCACGGACTCCGGGGCCTGTCGATGACGACAGAGAAAGCGGTCACCCGCGGAAACGCCGGAAACCCCGCGAGCGGGGAACGCCGGGAACGCACGGGCCGCGGGGGAACCCCGGCCACGCGTCCGCCGACGGCGGCGTACCGATGTCAGACCGCCGCGCACTGCCTCCCATCCGGACTTTAACCGTCGGTCCAGGAATTTCACCTGGTCAACCGGCCGCTGGCTGCGGACGGGTCGCGGACTGTAACCGCCGGTTCGGAATTGCACCGACCCCGGAGTGCGCTGCTACTGGTACGCAACCAGTCTGCCACGGACGCCGCACGGCCATGCGGGTGACTGATGTGTCCTGGGTCACAGAAAGACTGGCGCGTTTCTTTCGGCGCGAACGCGACAACGTCGTCATTCGGAAAGTTGACCCTTAAAGGTCCAGACCTATTGACGCTCTGGTCTAGTCCTCTTAATCTCTGCGTCACCTCCGAGGTTCGGTCCCACGGTGCGCGCACACCAGGACCCCGACAGACCCACCCCCCCTCATCCCCCGTCGTGTCGTGTTCTGCCGACCTCCCCAGGAGGAACGACCCCATGCCGTCCCCCACCCGAGCGAGAGCCACGCTTCTCGCCGCCGGCGCCGCCGTCGCCGGTCTGCTGCTGAGCTCCCTCGCCGCAGGCCCCTCGGCCGCCGCCGACCAGAACTCCTGTCGTCCCGACGGGCTTTACCAGACCCCCGGCGTCGACGTCCCCTACTGCTCCGTCTACGACGCGGACGGACGCGAGAAGATGGGCGCCGACCACCAGCGGCGCGTCATCGGCTACTTCACCAACTGGCGCACCGGCAAGGACGGCAAGGACGCCTACCTCGTCCCCGACATCCCGTGGGACAAGGTCACGCACCTCAACTACGCCTTCGCGCACGTCGACGGCTCCAACAAGCTCTCGGTCGGCCCCGACAGCGCCGACAACGCCTCCACCGGCATGACCTGGCCCGGCGTCGCGGGCGCGGAGATGGACCCCGCGCTCCCCTACAAGGGGCACTTCAACCTGCTGACGAAGTACAAGAAGCAGCACCCGAACGTGAAGACCCTGGTCTCCGTGGGCGGTTGGGCCGAGACGGGCGGCTACTTCGGCCCCGACGGCAAGCGGGTGAACTCCGGCGGCTTCTACTCGATGGCCACCAACGCCGACGGCTCGGTCAACCAGGCGGGCATCGACACCTTCGCGGACTCGGCCGTCGCCTTCATCAAGAAGTACGGCTTCAACGGCGTCGACATCGACTACGAGTACGCGACCACGATGAAGGACGCGGGCAACCCGCTGGACCACACCCTGTCCAACGGCCGCCGCGCCGGGCTGGTCAAGGGCTACGACGCCCTGATGAAGACGCTGCGCGAGAAGCTCGACCGCGCGGGCGCCGCCGACGGGAAGCACTACCTGCTGACGGTCGCCGCCCCCTCCTCCGGCTACCTGCTGCGGGGCATGGAGACGTACCAGATGCAGAAGTACCTGGACTACGTCAACATCATGTCCTACGACCTGCACGGCGCCTGGAACGAGTACGTCGGCCCGAACGCCTCCCTGTTCGACGACGGCAAGGACGCCGAACTGGCGCAGGCGAGCGTGTACTCCACCTCGCAGTACGGCGGCACCGGCTACCTCAACACCGACTGGGCCTACCACTACTTCCGCGGCTCGATGCCGGCCGGCCGGATCAACATCGGCCTGCCGTACTACACCCGCGGCTTCAAGAACGTGCAGGGCGGCGCCGACGGGCTGTGGGGCCGGGCGGCCACGGCCGACTGCCCGGCGGGCGCGGGTCTGACCAAGTGCGGCGACGGCGCGGTCGGAATCGACAACCTCTGGCACGACAAGGACACCAACGGCAAGGAGTCGCCCGCCGGTTCCAACCCGATGTGGCACGCGAAGAACCTGGAGAAGGGCATCGTCGGGGACTACGTCACCGACTACGGCTTCCCGGCGAACACCCGGCTGACCGGCACGTACGCCCGCAAGTACGACTCCACGCTGGTCGCCCCGTGGCTGTGGAACGCCGAGAAGAAGGTGTTCCTCTCCACCGAGGACGAGCAGTCGGTGAAGGCCAAGGCCGACTACGTCGTGGACAAGGGCATCGGCGGCACGATGATCTGGGAGCTGGCCGGCGACTACCGGTGGAACGCGGCCAAGGGCCAGTACGAGACCGGCGACACGCTGACGACCGCGATGTACGACGCGTTCAAGTCGGCCTCCCCGTACGGCGCGAAGCGCTCCACGATCGACCTGCCGACCCAGGCCGTGAACATCGACGTCTCCTTCGGCCAGTTCCCGCTGGGCGACTCCAACTACCCCATCAGCCCCAAGCTGAAGATCACCAACCGGACCAAGGCCACCCTGCCCGGCGGTACGGAGTTCCAGTTCGACTACTCCACCTCCGCCCCGGCCAACGCCAAGGACCAGTCGGGCTTCGGCACGACGATCGTCCGCAGCGACCACAAGGCGGCCAACAACATCGGCGGCCTCAAGGGCGACTACAACCGCGTCTCGCTGAAGCTCCCGGCCTGGCAGACGCTGGCCCCCGGCGCCTCGGTGGAGCTGGACTTCGTCTACTACCTGCCCACCTCCACGCCGTCGAACTGGACCGTGACCTTCGGCGGGAAGTCCTACTCCCTCGCCGGTGACCTGGCCCGCGGCACCACCGTGGTCGAGCCCGGTACCGGGACCGGCCCCACGCCGACGCCCGACCCGACCGGCCCGACCCCGAGCCCGTCCCCGACCCAGCCGGGCACCTGCACGGCCCCGGCCTGGAGCGCGGCCACCGAGTACGGCGGCGGCTCCACCGTCAGCCACGGCGGCCACCAGTGGAAGGCGTCCTGGTGGACGAAGGGCGAGACGCCCGGCTCGACCGGGCAGTGGGGCGTCTGGAAGGACCTCGGCGCCTGCTGAACCCTGCGGCCCGGGGGCCTGAGGACCGCGGCTCCGGCCGCGTCCCTCGGCCCCGGGCCGCGACCCGTCCGGCCGCCCGGCGGTGAGCGGCTCCACCCCCTGCCCACCGCCGGGCGGCCGTGCCCGTGGTACGGAGGGGCCCCGGCGCGCCCGGGGCCCTCCGTACGCGCCTCCGCCGGGGCCCGGCGGCTCCCCGAAGCGCCGCGCCCGTCAGCCCTCCGGCGCGAACAGCGCGTCCTGCGCCGCGTCCCGGGCGGTGATCAACGCGCCCCGCAGGACCGCCCCGCCGCCCAGCGACCCGGCGCGGACCTCCGTGCGCAGGGGCGACATCGCGACCAGCCGCTCCTCGACCCGGGCGGCGAGCGCGGCCCCGCCCGCGTGACCGACGGCCCCCGCGAGCAGGACGCAGCCGGGGTCCAGCACCGAGGCGACGGCGGCGGCCCCCAGCGCGAGGCGGTCGGCCACCTCCTTCAGGAACGGCTCGCCCGGCTCCCCCGCCCCCAGCGCGGTGCGCACCGTCTCCGCGGCGGCCGTCTCCTCGCCGCCCTCCGGCACCGTACCGAGGTCCAACAGCCCGTGCGATGCTGCGAGTTCGCACAGGGCGGCCGAACCGGCCAGGGAGTGGAAACCTCCCGCGCAGTCGACCGCGGAGGGCAGCCCGCCCACCCCGGGGACGGGCAGGAAACCGATCTCCCCCGCTCCGCCGGACGCCCCCTGGCGCAGCTTGCCGTCGAGCATCACCGCGGCCCCGATCCCCTGTCCGAGCCAGAGCAGGACGAAGGTGTCCCGGCCCCGGGCGGCGCCCTCCCGAAGCTCGGCCACGGCCGCGAGGTTGGTCTCGTTCTCCACCAGGACCGTGGCGGGCAGCCGCCGCTGGAGCTCCCGGACCAGGCCCCGGTGCCAGGCGGGGAGGCCGGCGCTGTCGCGCAGCTCGCCGGTGGCGGGATCGATGAGCCCCGGCGCCCCGATCCCGACGCTGTGCAGCGGGACCGGCCCCGCGGCCCGGGCGGCGCTCTCCAGCAGGGCGACGGCCCGCTCCACGGCCGGCCCGGTGCCGGTGTCGCCGCCGATGGGCAGCGCGTCCTCGGCGAGGGTGGCCCCCAGCAGATCCGTGACGACCACGCTGACGCTGCCGAGGCGTACGTCGAGCGCCGCGAGGTGGGCGCGGCCGGCGACGATCCCGTACAGCTTGGCGTTGGGGCCGCGCCGGACGGCGCCCGACTCCCCCACGACCTCGATCAGCCCGGCGGCCCCGAGCCGTTCGACGAGGTCGGCGACGGTGGGCCGGGAGAGGCCGGTCTCCGTCTTGAGCTGGGCGGCCGTCAGCGGACCGTGCTGCTGGAGCAGCCGCAGGGCGAGCCGGTCGTTGATGGCCCGAGCCGTGCTCGGAGATGCGCGCATAGCGGGAATCCTTCCAGACCGCCGACCGGGCCGTTCGAGCCGTTCCCCGCCGCTCCCGAGGGAATCCCGCGGGGCAGTTCTGCAGGGCGGTTCCGCGGGACAGTTCCGCGGGCTCGGAAAGCGACTATTTATTAGGCAGGGTTCCTGATAGTTTACGCCACGCATCGTCGCGCGGAAGCGCCGGGACCGCCGGACCACCGGCGCGGAACCACCGGCGTCCGAGGATTTCCAGGGGAGGGACACGACGGCATGACGAACGACTCGACCGTCACGGTCTACAGCACGCAGCAGGTGAGGCGGGCCCGCTACGCCGTCGCCGCCGTCTTCGCCGTGCACGGGGCGGTGACCGGCAGCTTCGCCACCCGGGTGCCGTGGATCCAGGACCACGCCGGGGTGAGCGCGGGCCAGCTCGGCCTGGCGCTGGCCTTCCCGGCGATCGGCGCCTCGATCGCGATGCCGCTCGCGGGCCGGATCAGCCACCGGTTCGGCGCGCGGAACGCCCTGCGCGGGCTGCTGGCGCTCTGGACGCTGGCGCTCGTCCTGCCCGCGCTGGCTCCGAGCCTGGCCACCCTGTGCGCGGCGCTGTTCGTCTACGGGGCGACGGCGGGGATGTCCGACGTGGCGATGAACGCCCTGGGCATCGAGGTGGAGAACCGTCTCGACAAGTCGATCATGTCGGGACTGCACGGCATGTGGAGCGTGGGCGCGCTGATCGGCTCGGCCGCCGGTACTGTCGCCGCCCACACCGCGACCGACGCCCGGCTGCACCACACCGCCGCCGCCCTGGTGCTCACGGTGCTGGGGCTCATCGCCTGCCGCCAGGTGCTCGACCTCCAGAGCGCCCCGGACGAGGAGCCGCCGCCGCGCTTCACGCTGCCGCCCAAGTCGGCTCTGATCATCGGGGCGGTCGGGTTCTGCGCGGTGTTCGCGGAGGGTGCGAGCCTGGACTGGTCGGCCGTCTACCTGCGGGACGTCCTCGACAGCTCGGACGGTCTCGCGGCGGCCTCCACCACGGCGTTCACCCTGACGATGGCGCTGGCCCGGATCGCCGGGGACCGGGTCGTCGACCGGTTCGGCGCGGTGCGAACGGTACGGACCGGTGGGCTGATGGCCACCGCGGGCGGGCTGCTGGTCGTCCTCTCGCCCTCCCCCGCGGCCGCGATGGGCGGCTTCGCGCTGCTCGGTCTCGGCGTGGCGGTCGTGGTCCCGCTGGCCTTCGCGGCGGCTGGACGCAGCGGGCCGAACCCGAGCCAGGCCATCGCGGGCGTCGCCACCATCACGTACACCTCCAGCCTGATCGCGCCCTCCGCGATCGGCTCGCTGGCCGAGGCCACCTCGCTGATGGTCTCGTTCGGCGTGGTGACGGCGCTCTCCTTCGGCCTGGTGCTGGGCGCGGGGGTGCTGCGGTCGGCCGACCGCAAGGTGGCCGGCTCGACGGTCGGCGAGGGTGCGGCGGCGAAGAGCGCGACCGGCAGCTGACGGACCGCGCCGGGCGGGCCGCACCGGACGGAGG
Organism: Streptomyces sp. CB02366; assembly: GCF_001905905.1. GTDB lineage: Bacteria > Actinomycetota > Actinomycetes > Streptomycetales > Streptomycetaceae > Streptomyces. The sequence goes on along the minus strand of NZ_LIVT01000005.1, from coordinate 381,588 downwards.
CGGGGCGGGAGCGGCGCGGGCGGCGGACGGGCGGTACGGCGGCGAAGCCTGCGGCCCTCGGCGGAGCACGCCGGGGGCGGGAGCACGCCGGGGCGGCGGCGCGCGGCGACCTCGGCGTGGTCGCCGCGCGCCGCACCACTACCATGGCGCTGATCTTTTCCGCAGGTGAACACCGAACGCCGGGTCGCGCAGCGTCGCAGACCGGTCGGCACACCGAGCAGACCTTCAGGGAGCAACCATGAGCCTCGGCGTGCGCTGGACCTTGCACGGAGACGGGAAGACCCCCGCGCCCGGGGCGGTCGTCCGCCCCGACGAACGGCTCTCCTGGCCCCGTACGTTCGGACTCGGCGCCCAGCACGTCGTCGCGATGTTCGGGGCGTCGTTCGTCGCCCCGGTCCTGATGGGCCTGGACCCGAACCTCGCGATCATGATGTCGGGCGTCGCGACCGCGATCTTCCTGCTGGCGACCAGGGGCCGGGTGCCGAGCTATCTGGGGTGCTCGCTCTCCTTCGTCGGCGTCGCGGCCACGATCCGGGCGAGCGGCGGTGACAGCGCGACCGTCACGGGCGCGGTGCTGGTGGTCGGCGCGGCGCTCTTCCTGGTGGGGCTGGCGGTGCAGCGGTTCGGCGCGCGGATCATCCACGCGGCGATGCCGCCGGTGGTGACGGGCGCGGTCGTGATGCTGATCGGCTTCAACCTGGCGCCGGTGACCGCCTCGACGTACTGGCCGCAGGACCAGTGGACGGCGCTCGCGGTGATGCTGTTCACCGGGCTGGCGGTGGTGTGCCTGCGCGGCTTCCTCTCCCGTATCGCGATCTTCCTGGGACTGGTCTTCGGGTACGCGCTGTCGTGGGTCCTGGACCAGGTGTTCGGGAAGATCCACTCCCCGGCGGGCGGGGCCGGGGCCGTGGACCACTGGCGTCTGGACCTCTCCGCCGTCGGGCAGGCCGACTGGATCGGGCTGCCGTCCTTCCACGCGCCCGCCTTCGAGTGGTCGGCGATCCTGGTGGCGCTGCCCGTGGTGATCGCGCTGGTCGCGGAGAACGCCGGGCACGTGAAGGCCGTGGGCGAGATGACGGGCGACCCGCTGGACGACAAGCTCGGCACCGCCATCGCGGCGGACGGCGCGGCCTCCATGCTCTCCACCGCCGTGGGCGGGCCGCCCAACACCACGTACTCCGAGAACATCGGCGTGATGGCCGCGACCCGGGTCTACTCCACCGCCGCGTACTGGGCGGCGGCCTGCTTCGCCCTGCTCTTCGGCCTGTGCCCCAAGTTCGGCGCGGTCGTCGCCGCGATCCCGGGCGGGGTGCTGGGCGGGATCACCGTGATCCTGTACGGGATGATCGGCCTGCTCGGCGCGCAGATCTGGCTCAACGGCCGGGTGGACCTGCGCAATCCGCTCAACCTCGTCCCGGCCGCCGCGGGCATCATCATCGGCGTCGGCGGGGTCAGCCTGAAGATCACCGACAACTTCGAGCTGGGCGGCATCGCGCTCGGCACCCTCGTCGTGATCACCGGCTACCACGTGCTGCGCGCCTTCGCCCCGGCCCACCTCAAGACCCAGGAGCCCCTGCTGGACTCCGGCACCTCCGCGTACGACGAAGGCACGGACGGCGTCGGCGGCGCGGGCGGCGACGGGCACGCGGGCGGCCGGGACGCGGAGCCCGGGAAGTCCTGATCCCGGGCCCGGCCGGAGGCGCGTCCTCGCGGCCGGGCGGCCCCGCCGGGCCGGGTCCGGGGTTCGGTTTCCTCCGCACGCCCCGCATGCTGATGGCCGAGGCGGGGGCGAGGGGGTCTTTCCGACGGGCCGGGGCCGGCGCCGGAGCCGGCCCTGCCCGCGGCGGGCACAGGGCGCGGGCGGCCTGACCGTCGGCGACCGGTGGAGGGTGTGCGGTGGCGGGTGCGGACCTGAGTCCCATGACGGGGCGGCGCGGGGCGGCGCGGGGCGGCGCGCAGGGGGTTGCACCTTCCGTAGCGGCATGTGGTCCGGTGGACTTGTGTCCCGGTCCCCTCAGGAGAGATCCCCGCTCATGCATTCGTCCTTCACGCCACCCCGCCAGGTCAAGATCGGTGACGCGGCGGCCTTCGCCGGCACCACGCCGCGGGCGATCCGTCATTACCACGAAATCGGCCTGCTCCCCGAGCCTGAGCGGGGCGGCGACGGCCGCCGCCGCTACGGCTACGAAGACATGATCCGGCTGCTGTGGATTCGCAGGATGACCGACGCCGGGATCGCCCTGGACGACATCCGCGACGCCTTCACCACCGGCCCGGCTCCCGCCGGTGCGGACAGCGGAGACGGTATCGCGGGCATCCTGGAGCGGCTGGAGGAAACCCTCGCCGAGCAGGAAGAGGAAGTGCGGCGGCGGCGGGCCGCCGTGCAGCGGATGCGCGCCGAAGGCAGCCGCAGGGGCCTGCTCTCCGGCTTCGTCACCGAACGCCTCAAGGGCCTGCCCGAGGGCTCCCTGCGTCAGGCGGACCTGGACAGCCTGCTGGTCACCGAGCGGATCTTCGGGCCGCTCGGCGCGGCCCTCCAGGCCACCCGCTTCGCCGTCCTGGCCACGCACCCGGCTCTGCGGGAGGACTCCGACCGCGTCGATGCCGCCGAGAAGGCGCTCGACGACAGCGTCGCCGTCGACGACCCGCGCGTGGCCCGGGTGGCCGCCGAACGGCACGCCTTCGAAAGCGCCCTGCACGCCGTCATCGACAAGTCCGGTCCAGAAGAGGACGACGCCCTCTTCGACGCCTGGGACGCTCTGCACCCCGCTCCCGTCCCTGACGGCGAGGACGAGGCTGATCTCGGCTCCGGCGGGCGGGAGACCGGCTCCATGAGCGTGTGCGAAGCCATCGGCACGATGCCCTACGACTTCTCCCCGGCCCGCCTGCGCTGTATGGAACTGGCTGCGGAACTCTCCGCCCAGGACCCGCCCGCTACCTGAAACACGCCCCGGCGGCACCGCGTTTGATCCCCGGCCGCACGAGGTACCCGCCCCTCACACCACCGAGGAGGACCCATGGGTTTCGCCACACTCCAGCTCACCGCCATCGACTGCCCGCAGCCGCTGCGGCTCGCCGAGTTCTACGCCGCCGTGCTCGGCGGCCGCATCGAGGGCGGCGAGGACGACGACTGGGTGGAGCTGCACCTGGACGGCGGGCGGCTCGCCTTCCAGCGGGCCGAGGACCTCACTCCCCCGGAGTGGCCGCGCGCCGACCGCAACTCCCAGCAGCTCCACCTGGACCTCACCGTCACCGACATGGACGCCGCCCACGCCAGGGTGCTGGAGCTGGGCGCGCGCGAACTGGACGTCGACGAGGACGCCCACGCCGGCTTCCGCGCCTTCGCCGACCCCGCGGGGCACCCGTTCTGCCTCTGCCGCGCCTGAGCGGCCGGGCGGCACGGGGCGCGGCGGCGGCCGGGGGCGGACGGCCCGGGCCGCCGCCGCGCGCCGGGCGGGGCGTCAGCGCACCAGCCTGACCAGCTTGTGGTTGGCGAATTCCTCCATGCCGAACCGGCCCAGCTCCCGGCCGAAACCGGATCGCTTGACCCCGCCGAACGGCAGCTCCGCCGCGGTCCCGGAGGGGGCGCCGATGAACACCATGCCCGTCTGCAACCGCTGGGCCACCCGTTCGGCCTGGGCGTCGTCGTCGGTCTGGACGGAGGCGCTCAGACCGTAGGGCGAGTTGTTGGCGAAGTCGACCGCCTCCTCCTCGGAGCCGACCTTGAACAGCAGGGCCACCGGGCCGAACAGCTCCTCCTTGTAGGCCCGCATGTCGGGGGTGATCCCCGCCAGCACGGTGGGCTCGTACCAGGAGCCGGGGCGGTCGATGCGCTTGCCGCCGGCCAGCACCGTGGCCCCCTTGGAGATCGCGTCCTGGACCTGTTCGTCCAGGGTCTCGAGCGCCTTCTCCGAGGAGAGCGGCCCCATGAAGGTGCCGGGGTCGGCGGGGTCGCCGACGGCGATGGAGCGGACCGCTTCGGTGAACCGCTCGGAAAAGCCGTCGTAGTGCTCGTCCAGGGCGATGATGCGCTTGGCGGCGTTGCACGCCTGGCCGGCGTTGCCCATCCGGCCGATCAGCGCGTTCTTCACCACCTGTTCCATGTTCGACGCGCCGAGGATCAGGTACGGGTCGGAGCCGCCCAGCTCCAGCACGATCTTCTTCAGGTTGCGGCCCGCGATCTCCGCGACGGCCGCTCCGGCCCGCTCCGAGCCCGTCAGCGAGACGCCCTGGATCCGGTCGTCGCCGATCACCGTCTCGATCTGCTCGTTGGTGGCGAAGATGTTGACGTAGGCGCCCTCGGGCAGTCCCGCGTCCCGGAACAGCCGCTCCATCGCCAGCGCCGACTCCGGACACTGCGGGGCGTGCTTGAGCAGTACGGCGTTGCCCAGCATCAGGTTCGGCGCGGCGAACCGGGCCACCTGGTAGTACGGGAAGTTCCACGGCATGATCCCCAGCAGGACGCCGACCGCCTCCTTGCGGACGACGGCCCGGCCGCCGGAGGCGACGTCGAGCTCCTCCTCCTCCAGGAAGCCCTCGCCCCGTTCGGCGTAGTAGCGGTAGATCGAGGCGACGGTGGCCAGCTCCCCGAGCGCCTGCCTGACCGGCTTGCCCATCTCGCGGGTGATGACGGCGGCGAGCCGGTCCTTGCGCTCCTCGTAGAGGTCCGCGACCCGTCGCAGCACTCCGGCTCGTTCCGCGGGCGCCCGGGCGGCCCAGGCGCGCTGCGCTTCGTCGGCCAGGGCGAGAGCCTCGCGCAGTTCCCCGTCGGTGGCGGTGGGGTACTCCTTCTCGATCTCGCCGGTGGCGGGGTTGACGACTCGGTAGATGCTCATGGGTTCCTTCCGTGCGGAGCGGCCGGACGGGGCCCGTGCGGCAGAGGGAGAGCCGCCGGACGTCCGGGCGGACATTCGGGTACCCATCCGACAGACGGGCACACCTCGCCCATCTCTCCTTTCCGCGGGCGCTGCCGGACCACCGCCCCTCCGCACCGTCACACCCCGGAGGGGCGATGGTCCGGAGTGCGCGGGCCGTCCGGGGGTACGGTCCTGCCAGTACCCGCGGGGGACCGCGTGCACGTCCGACGTCCGACCGAGAGGGAGCCGTGCCGGCTGACGTACCCGACTTCGATGTGGTCATCGTCGGCGCCGGAGCGGCGGGCCTGAGCCTTGCCCACCGCCTGTGCGCGCCGGGGGGCCGTACGCCGCTGTCCATCGCCCTCGTCGACGCGCCGCCGGGTCCGCTGAGCCCTCCCCCGCGGACCTGGTGCTTCTGGGAACGCGGCACGGGCCCCTACGACGGGTCGCTGACCGCCTCCTGGTCCCGGCTGCGGGTCCGCACGGCCGACGGGGGCGCCGTGACGGCGCGCCTGCCGGAGCTGCGTTACAAGATGCTGCGCTCCGACGACTTCGCGGCCCTCGTCGACCGCCGGCTCTCCCGGGCCCCCGGGCTGTGCCGGGTGGCGGCGACGGTGGACCGCGTGCGCGACAGCCCCGGCGGCGGGGCCGAGGTCCTGGGCCGGGACACGGCCGGCGAGCGCACCCTGATCCGCGGGCGGCACGTCTTCGACTCCCGCCCGCCCCGGCTGCTGCCGCCCGCCCGCACCACCCTCCTCCAGCACTTCTGCGGCTGGTTCGTCAGGACCGAGCGACCCGTGTTCGACCCGGCCGTGCCGGATCTGATGGACTTCCGTACCCCGCAGCCCGCCCGGGGGCTCTCGTTCGGATACGTCCTGCCCATGGACGCGCGCACGGCGCTCGTCGAGTACACCGGGTTCTCCCCCGAGCCGCTGGACGCCGACGCCTACCGGCGGGCGCTGGACCACTACACGCGGGAGGTCCTGCGGCTGGGCGCGTTCGAGGTGACGGCGCGCGAGTACGGTGTCATCCCGATGACCGACGGCCGTTTCCCGCGCCGCGCCGGGCGGTCGGTGTACCGCATCGGCACCGCCGGAGGCGCGACCCGCCCCTCGACCGGCTACACCTTCGCCGCGGTGCAGCGGCAGAGCCGTGCCATCGCCGCCCGGCTCCGGTCCGGGCGCCCCCTCAGGGTGCCGCCCGCCCACGGCCCCCGCTCGCGCGCGATGGACGCGGTCATGCTGCGGGCGCTGGACACCGGCCGGATCGACGGATCGGACTTCTTCGGCCGTCTCTTCCGCGGGGTGCCCGCCGAGCGGCTGCTCGCCTTTCTGGACGGCGGCTCCCGGTGGTACGAGGACCTGCTCATCGGCCTGCGGACTCCGGTCGCCCCCATGCTGCGAACCGTCGCCGAACTCCCCTTCACCCCCCGCCGTCCCTCCCGTCCCCTGCCTCCCCCGCCCTCCGCCCCGGAAGAAAGCAGCTCATGACCCTGTTGCGCGATGCCGACCTGTCCGAAGCCTTCGACCGGGGCTCCGGCGCCTACGACCGCCTCGTCGCGGCCAGCCCCGGCTACCACGCGCACCTGCGCCGCTCCGCCCGCCGGCTCGGGCTGCCGGACGGCGGGGCGGGGCTGCGGATCCTGGACCTGGGATGCGGCACGGGCGCCTCCACCGAAGCGCTGCTCGCCGCCGCTCCGCTCGCCCGGATCACCGGCGTCGACGCCTCGGCGGGCATGCTGGAGCGGGCGGCGGCCAAGCCCCGGCTGACCCACGTCGACTTCGTCCACGCACCGGTGGAGGAGTTGGCCGGCCGGCTGGCCCCGGGCTCCTTCGACGCGGTGTTCGCCGGCTACCTCTTCCGCAACCTGCGGGACGCCGACACGGCCCTGCGCCTGGTGCACCGCCTCCTGGTCCCCTCCGGCCGCCTGGCCGTGCACGAGTACGCCCTCGGCGGGTCGCCGGTGGACCGCGCCGTCTGGAACGCGGTCTGCTCCGCGATCATCCGGCCGGCCGGGCGTCTCACCGGGGACGCACGGCTCTACCGCCATCTCCAGGACAGTGTGAACACCTTCGACACGGCCCCCGAGTTCGCCGGGAGACTGCGCCGCGCGGGGTTCCGGGACGTACGCGCCCTGCCGCTGCCCGGCTGGCAGACCGGCATCACGCACACCTTCGTCGGCCGCACCGGGAAGGAGGCGTGATGGCGCCGAAGAGGCGCGGCGGAGCCCACCGGCACGGCCGGGACCGGCGGGCCGCCGTGGTCCGCGCCCCGGGCGGCCGGGACCGGTTCACCGGCGGGGCCCCCGCCGCCGCGGTGGTCGGCGGCGGCCTCGCCGGAATCGCGGCGGCCACCGGTCTGGCCGAGCGGGGGGTACGGGTCGTCCTCTACGAGAACGAGCAGAGCCTGGGCGGAAGGCTGGCCGGCTGGCCGACCCGGCTCGCCGACGGCTCGACCGTCACCATGAGCCGCGGCTTCCACGCCTTCTTCCGCCAGTACTACAACCTGCGCGGCCTGTTGCGCAGGGTCGATCCGGAACTCGCCGGACTCGTCCCGCTGCCCGACTATCCGCTGAGACACAGTTCCGGACTCCACGACAGCTTCGCCCGCATCCCGCGTACGCCTCCGTTCAGCGCCCTCGGCTTCGTCGCGCTGAGCCCGACCTTCGGCGTCCGCGACCTGGCCGGGATGAACCCCCGGGCCGCCCTGCCGCTGCTGGACGTACGGGTGCCCGACGTCTACGAGCGGCTCGACGGCGTCAGCGCCCACGACTTCCTCGCCCGCATCCGTTTCCCCGAGGCGGCCCACCACCTGGCCTTCGAGGTCTTCTCCCGCAGCTTCTTCGCCGACCCGCGCGAACTGTCCGCCGCCGAGCTGGTCCTGATGTTCCACATCTACTTCCTGGGCTCCAGCGAGGGGCTGCTCTTCGACGTTCCCGCCGAGCCCTTCCCCACCGCCCTGTGGGACCCCCTCGCCGGCTACCTGGAGAGCCACGGGGTGGAGGTGCGCACCGGCACGCCCGTCCGCCGGGTGCGGCCGCTGCCCGACGGCGGCCTCGACGTCAGCACGGAGGAGCGCACCTCCCGCTACGACGCCGTCGTCCTCGCCCTGGACAGCGGCGGGCTGCGCCGACTCGTGAGCGCCTCCTCCGGCCTGGGGAACGCCCACTGGCGCGGCACGATCGACCGGTTGCGCTCCGCCCCTCCGTTCCTGGTGTCGCGGCTGTGGCTGGAGAAGCCCGTGGCGCCCGACCGCCCCGGCTTCCTCGGCACCAGCGGCTACGGGCCCCTGGACAACGTGAGCGTCCTGGAACGCTGGGAGGGCGAGGCCGCACGGTGGGCGCGGCGCACCGGCGGCTCGGTGGTCGAACTCCACGCCTACGCCGTCTCCCCGGACGCCGACCGGGCCGCCGTGCAGAGCGAGGCACGACGCCGACTGCACCGGATCTACCCGGAGACGCGCGGGGTCCGCGTCGTCGACGAGCGCCACGAGTGGCGGGCCGACTGCCCGATGTTCCCCGTCGGCGGCTACGGGGACCGGCCCGCGGTGCGCAGCCCCGATCCGGCGGTCACGGTGGCCGGGGACATGGTCCGCACCGGGCTTCCGGTGGCGCTGATGGAGCGCGCGGTCACCAGCGGGTTCCTGGCCGCCAACGCGCACCTGGAGCGGTGGGGGGTGCGCGGACAGACGCTGTGGACCGTCCCGCGCACCGGCCGCTCCCTGCCGCTGCGGGGGCTCGCCGCGCTCGGCCGCTGACACCCGGGGCCGGGGCCCCGGCGGCGCCGCCGGGCGTCAGCCGGGGAACCGCCCCTCGGCCCGCAGCTCCCAGCGCCGTTCCGCGTACGCCAGGTCGTCGCGCCACAACCGGCCGGCCGAGGCCCGCATCAGCGGCCGGAGCAGCGGCGCGACCGCGCGGGCGACCGCGAACCCCCGGCGGTCCGACGCCGCGACGAGCGCCTCGACGACGGCGGTGCGGGGCCGCCCCCGCTCGTCCGGGGCCAGCGGGGTGGCGTGGGTCTCCACCACGGACCCCGCCCCCTCCCCCTCGACGATGTGCATGACGACCGTACGGGGCTCGGGCGCGGTGAACCGGGCCACCACCGGCACGACCAGCCGCCCGGCCACCTTGAAGGACACCTCCACCAGGAACCCGTCGTCGTCCCCGGCGGCGGCGTCCGGCGCGTCGGTCACGGTCAGGTCGACGAAGGAGTAGGGGTGGAACCAGGCGCCGTGCCACGGGTCGAGCCGGTTGGCCACCACGTCCTCCGGCTCGCAGCGCCCCACCCCGGTGTAGACCGCGTCGACGCCCTCCCGCAGGCGCGGCCGCACCGGGACGCGGGGCCGCTCGGTGGGGGCCTCCCCGCCCGTGCGGTCCAGCCGCACCCAGAGCAGCACGCCGTCGTCGAAGGCCGGGTAGGGCTCCCAGCCGGCGAAGGGCCCGCCGTCCAGGGCGAGACCGTGCCAGTGGCAGACGAGCGTGCCGCAGCGCACGGGGCTCTCCCGCAGCGGCGCCCCGAGGTGGGGGCAGGCGCCCGGGCCGGCGCGCAGCCCGCCCTCTCCGTCGCGCCAGGCGACGATCTCGGTGGAACCGACCGTGAGGCCGAGCGTCCGCCCCGGGGGCAGTTCGCGGGAGGCGCCGATGACGTACCAGTTTCCGGAGGGGCGGCTCTGCGCCCGCTTGAGGGCCTGGGCGATGAGGGAGGGCTTCGCGGCCCGCCAGGTCGGTTCCTGCCGGTCCCACGGCACGGGTGCGCGCCGCAGGCTCAACGGGATGCGCCCTCGCGCGAACGGGCTCATGCCGCCTCCCCCTGGACGGGCATGGCGGCGGCGGGGGCCGGGGCGGCGGGGCGCGGCCCGGTCCCGGTCTCCGTCCGGCGGCCCGCCCGGGCGCGGGCGGCGAGCGCGCGGGCCAGTCCGTCCAGCGCCACGGCCGCCCGGCGCCGGCGCGGGACGACGGCGCGGCGGTGCAGGACCGCGTAGCCGTCGGCCTCGATCGCGTCGAGGATGCCGCTGTAGAGGACGAACGCCGTACGGATGCAGGGCCGGGACACCGGGTCCAGCATCCCGAGTCCGGGCAGGGCCTGCCGGTAGACCGCCCGGGTGTGGGCGGCGAACGCCCGCAGCGCGGCGGTGATCTTGGGGTCGCGCCCACCGGTGCGGCGGCTCCACTCCAGGCGCGTCCGGTCCACGCCGTGGGCGTCGAGCAGCTCGGCCGGCAGGTAGACCCTGCCCCGGTCCAGGTCCTCGCCGACGTCCCGCAGGAAGTTGGTCAGCTGGAAGGCGACGCCCAGCGCGGCGGCGGGGCCGGCGGCCTCCTCGCGCCGGACGACGGTCCCGAGCACCGGCAGCATCTGGAGGCCGATCACCGCGGCCGAGCCGTGCATGTAGCCGCCCAGCTCCTCGAACGAGGCGTATCCGGGGACGGTCAGATCGGCGCGCATCGAGGCCAGGAAGTCGGTGAAGTGCCGGGGGTCGATGCCGTGGCGTTCGGCGGTGTCGGCGAGCGCGCGGATCACCGGCTCGGTGGCCCGCCCGCTCCGCAGCCCGCTCTCCAGCTGCTGTTCCAGGGCCGCCAGTGCGGCGGCCCGCTGCCCGGTGGTGGCGGTGGAGTCGAGGTCGTCCACGATGTCGTCGGCGAAGCGGGCGAAGCCGTACAGGGCGTGGACGGCCGCCCGCCGGTCGAGGGGCAGCAGCCGCGTCGCGAGGAAATACGTCCTGCCGTGCCGGGCGTTCAGGGCGCGGCAGCGGGCGTAGGCGGCGCGGAGGCCGGGGTCGTGGACGCCTGCGGCGTCCAGTTCACGGGCGGTCATACGGCGGTGCCTCTCGTGCGTCGGGACGGGGCGGCGGGCGGGCCGGTGATCCTCCGGGCCGCCAGCTTCCCGGAGATCAGCACGGTCGGCACGCCGACGCCCGGGGTGGTGCCGCATCCGGCGAGGACGGCGTTGGCGGTGCCCCGCACCAGGTTGCGCGGGCGGAAGGGGCCGGTCTGGGGGAAGGTGTGGGCCACGGCGAACGGTGTGCCCGCCGCGTGTCCCTGGGCGGTCCAGTCGACCGGGGTGACCAGACCCTCCTGTTCGATGGCCGCGCCCAGGCCGGGCATCTCGCGCCGCTCCAGCCAGGCGAGCAGCTCGTCCCGGTAGCGCGGGCCCAGCTCCCGCCACTCCCGTACGCCGGGCCCGATCGCGGTGTTGGGGCAGGGCGCCAGGACGTAGTGGAGGTGTTTGCCGGGCGGGGCGAGGGAGGGGTCGGTGGCCGTGGGGCGGGTGATCAGGAGCGAGGGGTCCGACATCAGTTCGCCGGTGCGGGTGAGCTGGCGGAAGGTGCTCTTCCAGGCCGCGCCGAAGGAGATGGTGTGATGCGCGAGGTCCGGCCAGGTACGGTCGGTGCCCGCGTGCAGGATCACCGCGGACGGCGAGTGCTTCAGCGGCAGCGGCCGACGCGGCGCGCGGCCGAGGAGGCGGTAGGCGACCGGCAGGTCGGGCGTCAGGACCACCGCGTCGCACGGGATGCGCTCCTGGTCGGTGACGACCGCGGTGATCCGGTCGCCCGACCGCTCCAGCCGGGTCACCGCCTGCCCGTAGCGGAACTCGCCTCCCGCGTCGGCGGCGGCCCGGGCCATCGCGGTGGGCAGGGCGTGCATGCCGCCGCGCGGGAAGTAGACCCCGGCGACCGTGTCCATGTAGGCGATCACGGCGTACGCGGCCAGGGCCCTGGCCGGGGGCACCCCCGCGTACAGCGCCTGGAAGGAGAAGACCCGGCGCAGCCGCTCGTCGGAGACGAAGCGTCCGATCCGGGCGTCGAGCCGGCCGAATCCGCCGAGCGCGGCGAGCCGGGCGAGGTCGGGGTGGAGGAGTTGCAGGGGCGAGTCGAAGTTGGCGTCGATGAAACGGCGCATCTGCACCTGGTACAGGCGCTCCAGCCAGCTCCGCAGCCGCCGGTAGCCGACCGCCTGGCGGGCTCCGGCGAACTGTTCGACGGCCGCCTCCATGGCCGCTCCGTCGGTGTGCACGTCGAGCTGGGAGCCGTCGGCGAAACGGGCCCGGTAGGCGGGGTCCAGCCGGATCAGCTCCAGGCGGTCGGCCATCCGTCCGCCCACGGCGGCGAAGGCGTCCTCCACCAGGTCCGGCATGGTCAGCACGGTCGGCCCGGTGTCGATGCGGAAGCCGTCCCGCGCCAGCAGTCCGGCCCGCCCGCCGGGCAGCGGATCCCGTTCGACGACCGTCACCCTGCGGCCCGCGCCGAGCAGGTGCAGTGCGGCGGACAGCCCGGACAGCCCTGCCCCGACCACCACCACGTGGTCGGTGGGCCCCTTGATCGTGATCACGGGAAACAGCCTCCTTCGATCGCGGCCGGAGCGGAGGACGCCGCGGCTTCCGGGTGCGGGGGGTGCGCCGCGACGGGGACGGGCGGCACGGGCGGCCGGCCGCCCGCCACCGTGCGCAGGAGGCCCAGCAGCCGGCCGCCCGCGTGCGCGTCGACGTCGACCGCCCCGGCCAGGCGCTGCGCGGCCAGCTCCCCCAGGCGACGCGCCCTGTCCTCGACCTGGGCGCGGGCGCCGGTGGACTCCAGGACGGCACGGACCTCCGCGAGGCCTTCGTCGCCGAGGTCCGGGTCGCCCACGGCACGGTCCAGCACGGCCAGGGCGCGGCGGTCGTCGGAGGCGGCGGCACAGGCACGGGCGACCGCCAGCAGGTAGGTGGGCTTGCCCTCGCGGATGTCGTCCCCGGACGGCTTCCCGGTGACCTCCGGGTCGCCGAAGACCCCGAGGAGGTCGTCCCGCAGTTGGAAGGCGATCCCGGCGTACCGGCCGGCCGAGCGCAGCCCGTCGGCGGTCCGCTCGTCCGCCCCGGCCAGGGCGGCTCCCAGCGCCATGGGCCGCTCCACCGAGTACAGGGCGCTCTTGAGGCAGGCGATGCGCAGCGCCCCGGCCGCCGAAGCGGCGCCGTCCGCCTGGCCGCGCAGGTCCAGGTACTGCCCGGCGACCATCTCGCCCCGCATGGCCCGCCACAGGGCCCTGATCTGCCGCTGCCGGGAAGGCGGCAGGAACGTCTCGGCGACCGTGTCGTCGGCCCACACCAGTGCGAGGTCCCCCGCGAGCACGGCGGCCGAGGCGCCGAACGCCTCGCCCCGCCCGGAGCCGGCCGCCGGGCCCAGGCGCTCGGCCAGGGCGAGGTGGACGGCGGGCCTGCCCCGCCGCGTGCGCGACCGGTCCATCACGTCGTCCTGGATGAGAGCGCAGGTCTGGATCAGTTCCAGGCCCACCCCGAGCCGCAACGCCGCCGCGGTCTCGGCCGCACCGCAGGCGCGCATGGCCCACCAGAGCAGGCGGGGCCGCATCCGCTTGCCGCCCCGCAGCGTGAAGTCGGCGACCCGGCGCGCCACCTCCTCGGAGAACACCGGATCGTATGCGGCGGCTTCCGCGACCCGCTCCGCCAGAACGGCTTCGGCCATCTGCCGGACACCGTCGGCCACGTCGCGGTCGATGATCTGCGCCTCCTCGGGGGAAGGGTCGGAACCCCGGAGTCCGGTCCGGGCGGCGCCCCGGGGCACGGACTCGGCGAACGCGTGGTCCGCGGGCAGCGAAAGGCCCATCTCACGCCCTTGTCGTAGAAGAAGGTGACGCGATCTCGCCACCCGCAGCAACTGGTACCCCGTCAGCCCATTTGCTACCGGCCGGACCGGCGCGGGCCCGGACGGGCCGCCGAGCACGGCGAGGACCCGGCGGGCACGGCCAGGACCCGGCGGGCACGGCGAGGACCCGGCGGGCGCAGGGGCCGGGCCCGCTGCGGCCGTGCCCCGGAGGACGGGGCCGGCCCTGCCCGGCCGTCCCGCCCGGGCTTTGGACGGCGAACCGGACGGCGGCGGGCCGTGCCGAGGATCCGCGGCTCCGACCGCCGCCACCGCCGAGGCGACGGCCGGCGGGGCGGAGCGGCGGGCCGTGCTGCGGCGTCCGCGGTGAGCGGTACGGCGTCACAGGCGGGTGTCCGGCGCTCCTCGGCCTCCTCTTCCGGCGCCCTCGTTCGTCCGTTCCGATGAATCTCCAGCCGGTCGGCGCCGTGGCGGGCCGGTGGCTGGGACGCTCCGCGCATGACGCAGATCGAGCAGTCCGCGGTCCCGTTCGGCCCCGGCCGCCCGCCTCCGGGCGGCTTCCCGGTGATCGAACGTATGCGGGAATGGCGTTCCCGGTGGCCTGCGGGCGGCGGGGCGGCCGTCTTCAACACGGCCTATCTGGACGTCGTCGAGCGGGTGGCCCCGGCCCTCGGCCGGGTCGGCTGCGGCGACCGGGAGACCGCCGCCCTGCTGGGCGTGCGCTGCGCGGAACGCTATCTGTGGGCGGTGGAGACGGCGGCGGCGGGCGGTCGGCCGCCCCTGTGCTGGCGCCCTCTCCTCCCGTACCGCCGCCATCCCGGCGTACGCCCGCTGCAGTTCGCGCTCAGCGGTCTGCAGGCGCATGTGGGCCACGATCTGGTACTGGCGGTGGTGGACGCCTCTCGTACGCTCGGCTGTGATCCGGCGGAGCTGGAGGGGGAGTTCGAGCGGGTGGGCGATCTCCTCGCCCTGCTGGAGGAGCGCGTCCACGAGGAGCTGATGCCGGGCCCCGAAGCCCTGGGAATCACGGACCCGCTGACCCACCTGGTGAGTTCCTGGAGTCTGGAGCGGGCCCGGGAGGCGGCCTGGTCGGCGGCCCGGGTGCTCTGGCGGCTGCGGACGTTCCCCGCGCTGGCCGAGGAGTTCAGGCAGCGGACCGACGCGGGGGCGGGCCTGGTGGGGCGGATGCTGCTCACCCCCTGCCGCTGACGCGCGTCTCGGCCCCGGGGCCCGTCGTCATCCCGCCGGCGCCGCCCGAAGGACGGCCGGGCGGCGGTCGGCAGGGAGCCGGTCGGCGGGCGGCCGGGCCCCGGGCGGCGGGCGGCGGTCCGACGAGGGGCCGGCCCGGTTCAGTCCTCCGGAAGCTCGACCGGCGCGATCTCGTCGAAGACGTCGCCGGGACCGGGGTTGGTCGCGTCCGTCGCCCCGCCGAACTGGTGCATGACGCCCCACACGGCGTTCAGCGCGGTCTGCACGGCGCCCTCGGCCCAGCCGGCCGTCCAGGAGATGTCGTCCCCGGCGAGGAAGATGCCCCGCTTGTCCTCCGGCAGCCGGTCCTGCATGAAGTGGGTGAACAGCCGCCGCTGGTAGCGGTAGTGACCGGGCAGGTTGGCCTTGAACGCGCCCATGAACCAGGGCTCGTTCTCCCAGGAGACGGTGACCGGGTTGCCGATGACGTGGCTGCGGATGTCGACGTTCGGGTAGATCTCGCCGAGCGATTTCAGCATGACCTCCATGCGCTCCTTCGGCGAGAGCGGCAGCCACTTCAGGCTGTCGTCGCACCAGGTGTAGGAGAGGCAGATGACGGCGGGCCTGTCCGGCCCGTCGTCCAGGAGGTACGTCCCCCGGGTCATCCGGTCGGTGAGCGTCATCGACATGGTGTCGCGGCCGGTGGGGTTGCCCCGGTCGTCGACGGCCTTGTCCAGCCAGAACGGCCGGTCGACCGGGACGAACAGTTTGGACGACTCCATGTAGTGGGTGCGCTCCATCGCCGTCCAGTGGTCGATCGGGAAGAGCGCGTCGTCACAGTCGATCTTGGAGAGCAGCAGCCAGGACTGGCCCGTGAAGACGGCGGCCCGGAAGGTGCGGATGTCTCCGGTGGCGTCGGTGACCGTGATGCGGTTGCCCGCGGTACGGGTCAGCCGGGTCACGGCTCCGCGCGGCTCGCCCCCGTGCAGGGAGGAGAGCGAGGTGCCGAGCGGCCAGTGGACGATCTTCCGCGGCTCGCGCTCCCACAGGCGCAGCGGGAGCTGCTGGCTGCCGCCGACGATGCCGCGGTGGTGGTCGTCGGCCTCGGTGTAGACGACGCGCAGGATCTCGAGGATGGAGTTGGGGAAGTCGGTGTCCCAGCCGCCGGTGCCGAAGCCGACCTGCCCGAAGATCTCGCGGTGGCGGAAGGACTTGAAGGCCTCGGATTCGCAGAGGAAGCCGTAGAAGGTCTGGTTGTCGAGCCGTTCGACGAGCTGGGACCAGATCTCCCGGATGCGCGGGACGTCGCGCTCGCGCAGCGCCCGGTTCATGTCGGAGAAGTCGGCCCCCTCCTCCAGGCAGGCGGCCCAGGCGTCGGCCACGTCGCGGTAGACCTGCGGCAGGTCGTCGATGGTCTCGGCGTAGTGCGACTCGCCCTTGAGGTCCACGACGGTGGAGGGCGTGGCCGGGGAGAGCGGGTTGGGGAAGGGCCGGGTCTCCAGGCCCACCAGGTCGATGTAGTGCTGGAGCGCCGTGGAGGAGGGCGGGAAGCGCATCGCGCCCATCTCGGCGGTGAGGCCGGGGTCGCAGCCCTCGAAGCCGACGGTGCGCAGCCGGCCGCCGATCCGGTCGGCCTCGTAGACGACGGGCCTCAGCCCCATCTTCATCAGCTCGTACGCGGCGATGATCCCCGAGAGGCCGCCGCCGATGACGGCGACCTCCTGGCCGTGCTCGGTCGCCGGTATCTGCCCGATCCCCGCCGGGTGGGCGAGGAAGTCGTCGTACGCGTACGGGAAGTCCGGCCCGAACATGGTGATCGGCGGGGCGGCGGCGTCGGTGTGCTGGACGGCGTTGGGCACCGTGGACGTCATGGGGTGCGGACTCCTTGCGCGGTACGGGGTGGAGACGGGGCGGGCTCAGGCGAGGGAGCCGTACAGGCCGGGGCGGCGGTCGTGCAGATAGGGGTTGGCTTCGCGCGAGTCGGCCAGGAACTCCGGGTCCACCTCGCCGATCACGAGTTCCTCGCCGCGTCCGGCGCGGGTGCGCACGGTGCCGTCGGGACCGGCCAGGCAGCTGAGCCCGACGAACTCGAACTCCCCTTCGGGTCCGACCCGGTTGACGTACGCCACGTACATCTGGCTCTCGAAGGCCCGTACGGGGACGACGGATTCGGCGACGAACTGGAAGGGGTGCATCTGCGCGGTGGGCACCAGCAGCAGATCGGTGCCGGCCAGGGCGTGCGCCCGGACGTTCTCCGGGAACTCGACGTCGTAGCAGATCAGCAGGCCGATCCGGACGCCGTCCAGGTCGGCCTGGACGACGGTCCGCTCGCCGGGGGTGAACCACTCCTGCTCGAAGCAGCCGAAGAGGTGGGTCTTGCGGTAGTTCGCGAGCCGTGCGCCGTCGGGGCCGATGAGCTGGGAGGCGTTGAAGATCCGCTCCCCCTCGCGCTCCGGGTAGCCGTACAGGACGGCGAGCCCGTGGCGGCGGGCGATCTCCGCGACGGCCTCGGCGCCGGGCCCGTCGGCGGGTTCGGCCAGCTGGGGGACGGCGTCGCCGATGGCGTACCCGGTGAGGAACAGCTCGGGCGAGACCAGCAGCCGGGCCCCCGCCCCGGCGGCGCGCGCGGCGGCCTCGTCCAGCGCTTTCAGGTTCTCCGGGACGGCGCCGGGCCGTCCGGAACTCTGGAGCAGGGCGGTGCGCAACGACGGCATGGCTGACCTCGGGCGGTGCGGGCGGGGTGGGGAGACGTATCGAAGGTACGCGGCCCCGATCAGCCCGGACAAGGCGCGAGTGTTGCGCATCGACCGTCGATTCGTTGCGTGGCGAGCCCATCCCGCGACGAATCGTTGCGTCCGGCATCACCGCAGGTCAGCGGGGTGATGTGAGCCACTGCCTCAGACCGGCGGGGCCTCCGCCGAGTAGCGGCGCAGCAGTGGGGAGAGCACCAGGACGGACTTGGTCCGCTCGACGTACGGCTCGCCCGCGATCCGTTCCAGGACCTGTTCGAAGTGGCGCATGTCGGCGGCGAAGACCTGCACCACCGCGTCCGCGTCGCCGGTGACGGTGGAGGCGGAGGCGATCTCCGGGTAGCGGGCGAGGCCCTGCTTGATGGCGTCCGGCGAGGTGTTGCGGCTGCAGTAGATTTCGATGAACCCCTCGGTCTCCCAGCCGAGCGCGGCCGGGTCGACCCGCACGGTGAAGCCGGTGATCGCGCCTTCGGCGCGCAGCCGGTCCACGCGGCGCTTCACGGCGGGGGCGGAGAGGCCGACGACGGCGCCGATGTCGGCGTAGGAGCGCCGGGCGTCTTCGGCGAGGGCGTGGACGATGCGTTCGTCGAGGTCGTTCAGGCGCACGTCGGGCGGTTCACTTCTCTACGGTGGGTCGGGCTGGCGGGAGGCGGCGCGTGCCGCCTCCCGCAGTAGACCACGAGCCGCCGGGCGGACGGGCCCCGCGCAGTGCGGTGAACGGGTCGGAGGAGGTCAGAAGGGGAACTGCGAGCGGCCGTGCTGGATGGAGATCCACTTCTGGGTGGTGAACGCCTCGATCATCGAGTCGCCGTTCAGCCGGCCGAGGCCGGAGCTCTTCTCCCCGCCGAAGGGGACGATCGGCTCGTCGTGGACGGTGCCGTCGTTGATGTGGATCATGCCGGTGTGGACGCGCTGCCCGATCCGCACGCCGCGCTCGATGTTGCCGGTGTGGACGGCTCCGCTGAGCCCGTAGGGGGTGTCGTTGGCGATGCGGACGGCCTCGTCCTCGCCGTCGAAGGGGATCAGCAGGGCGACGGGCCCGAAGATCTCCTGCTGGAGGACGGGAGAGTCGGGGGCGAGGCCGGTGAGCACCGAGGGGCTGACCAGGTTGCCGTCGGCGCGGCCGTGCAGGAGGGCGGTGGCGCCGGCCGCCACGGTCTGGTCGACGAGCTTGGAGACGGACTCGGCCTGCGAGGAGTTGATCAGCGGGCCGATCTGGGTGGCCGGGTCGGCGGGGTCGCCCACGGTGAGCGAGGCGACCTTGGCGACGAACTTCTCGGTGAACTCGGCCTCCACGGCACGGTCGACCAGGATGCGGTTGGCGGCCATGCAGACCTGGCCCTGGTGGACGTAGCGGCTGAAGACCGCCGCGTCGACGGCGTAGTCCACGTCCGCGTCGTCGAGGACGATCAGGGCGCTGTTGCCGCCGAGTTCGAGGACGGCGCGCTTGAGGTTGGTGGCGCAGACGGTGGCGACGTGGCGGCCGACCTTGTCCGAACCGGTGAAGGAGATGACCTGCGGGACGGGGTGCTCCAGCAGGGTGTCGCCGATCTCCGCGATGTCGGTGATCACCACGTTCAGCAGGCCGGCGGGCAGCCCGGCGTCCTCGAAGACCTTGGCCAGCAGGGTGCCGCCGCAGATCGGGGTGTTCTGGTGCGGCTTGAGGACGACGGCGTTGCCGAGGGCCAGCGCGGGCGCGACGGACTTGAGGGAGAGCAGGAAGGGGAAGTTGAACGGGCTGATCACGCCGACGACCCCGACGGGCACCCGGTAGACGCGGTTCTCCTTGCCCTCCGTCGGGGAGGGGAGGATCTGCCCGGCGGGGCGCAGGGCCAGCTGGATCGCCTCGCGGAGGAACTCCTTGGCCAGGTGCAGTTCGAAGGCGGCCTTCAGCCGGGTGCCGCCGAGTTCGGCGACGATCGCCTCGCTGATCTCCGGCTCGCGCTCCTCGACGATGCGCAGCGCCTTCTCCAGGACGGCCCGCCTGCTGTACGGGTTGGTGTCCGCCCACGCCTGCTGGGCCCGCTCCGCCGCGCGGTACGCCTGGTCGACCTCGTCCGCGGTGGCCACCGGGATCGAGGCGAGCTTCTCCCCGTCGAACGGGTTGAAGTCGATGATGTCCCAGGAACCCTTCCCCGGCCTCCACTCGCCGTCGATGTACTGGTGGGCCAGGTCAGTGAAGAAGGACATGAGATCCCTTACCGCAGAGAGGGCGGGCAGCTGAGTGCGCTTCATATTACTTATATCGCAACAGAGTTGTAGCGCCTCCCCGGCCGCCCGGGGCGCGGAGGAAGCACCCGGAACGGCCCTGCCCCCGCCCGGGCGGAACACGGGTGGGGGCAGGGCCGTCGGAGCCGGGCGGGATCAACTCCAGCTGGCGTGCAGCGGCTTGCCCTCGGCGTAACCGGCGGCGCTCTGCACGCCGACGACCGCCTTCTCGGCGAACTCCGCGAGGGAGCCGGCGCCGGCGTAGGTGCAGGAGGAGCGGACCCCGGCGATGATCGAGTCGATCAGGTCCTCCACGCCCGGGCGCGCCGGGTCGAGGAACATCCGCGAGGTGGAGATGCCCTCCTCGAACAGCGCCTTGCGGGCGCGGTCGTACGAGGACTCCTCCGAGGTGCGGTTCTTCACCGCGCGGGCCGAGGCCATCCCGAAGGACTCCTTGTAGTAACGGCCGTCCGCGGACTGCTGGAGGTCGCCGGGCGACTCGTACGTGCCCGCGAACCAGGAGCCGATCATCACGTTGGACGCGCCGGCGGCGAGTGCCATGGCGACGTCGCGCGGGTGCCGGACTCCGCCGTCCGCCCAGACGTGCTTGCCGTGCTTCTTCGCCTCGGCCGCGCACTCCAGGACGGCGGAGAACTGCGGGCGCCCGACGCCGGTCATCATCCGGGTGGTGCACATGGCGCCGGGGCCGACGCCGACCTTGATGATGTCGGCCCCCGCCTCGATGAGGTCGCGCACGCCCTCGGCGGCGACGATGTTGCCCGCCACGATCGGCACCCGGGGGTCGAGCGCGCGGACGGCCTTCACCGCGCTGATCATCGACTCCTGGTGGCCGTGGGCGGTGTCCACGACGAGGACGTCGGCGCCCGCCTCCAGAAGCTGTGCGGCCTTGCCGGCCACGTCGCCGTTGATGCCCACGGCTGCGGCGACGCGCAGCTTGCCCCGGGCGTCGGTGGCGGGGGTGTAGAGGGTGGCGCGCAGGGCGGCCTTGCGGGTGAGGATGCCGACGAGGCGGCCGTGCGCGTCGACGGCGGGGGCGAGCTTGCGGTTGGCGCCGTCGAGCTTGTTGAAGGCGTCGCGCGGGTCGATGTCCGCGTCGAGGACCACCAGGTCCTTGGACATGACCTCGGAGAGCTGGGTGAAGCGGTCGACGCCGGTGAGGTCGTGGTCGGTGACGACGCCCACGGGACGGCGGTCGGCGTCCACGACGACGCCCGCGCCGTGCGCGCGCTTGGGCAGCAGCGACAGGGCGTCGGCGACGGTCTGGCCGGGGGCCAGCTCGATCGGGGTGTCGAGGACCAGGTGGCGCGTCTTGACCCAGGAGATGACGTCGGTGACGACCTCGATCGGGATGTCCTGGGGAATGACGACGAGGCCGCCGCGGCGGGCGACGGTTTCAGCCATGCGGCGGCCCGCGATCGCGGTCATGTTGGCGACCACGAGCGGGATGGTGGTGCCGGTCCCGTCGGGCGACGAGAGGTCCACGCCCTGCCGGGAGCCGACCGCGGAGCGGCCCGGCACCATGAAGACGTCGTCGTACGTGAGGTCGTACGGGACCGCGGGGGACTCTGTGTAGCGACCGGTGCCCGGCTCAAGAAAGCGCATAACACTCATTTTTTCATACGAAACGGTGCAGGTCGTTTCCACGAAGACACAGCAAAGGACCCCCGTGTTCGTATGTTCCTCCGAGGAGGCGGCCGGGGGCCCCGGGCAAGTGGAACCTGCCTTACCCGCGGACCTTACCCGAACAGGATTCGAATCATTCGTGATCACCATCCCTGGACCAGGTGACAAGGGCTCAGGTAGCTTCAAAGCCGCAGGTCTCGGGGGTGCCGGAAGCGTCGACGCCGACTCGGCGGCTCCCCCGGGCACACCGTTTGACCGGAGAGGATCCCGATCCGCCTGTGGACAGCGAACTGCCGGACATCTACTGCCCGTTCCCGCAGCGGACCAACCCGCACGTAGCCCGTACACGGGAGCATCTGGACGCCTGGACCAGACAGACCGGCCTGGTCCACCGGGAGTCCGCGAGGCACCGGTTCGAACAAGCCGATTTCGGGGCGTTCGTCGGCATGGTCTACCCGACCGCCGACGCGGAACACCTCGATCTGGTGGCGGACTGGTTCGTCTGGCTCTTCCTCGTCGACGACCAGCTCGACGACGGCCACCTCGGCCGGTCGCCCGAACGGGTGAGGGACGTGGTGGAGCGGATGCGCGCGGTGGTCGACGGCTCCGCCCCCGAGCCGCTGCCGGGGGAGGAGGTCCCGGCCGCCGTGACCGCCCTGGCCGACCTGTGGAAACGTACGACCCCGAACGCCGCCCCGCACTGGCGGACCCGGTTCGCCTGGCACCTGGTGTCCTACCTCACGACCGCCACGACCTGGGAGGCGGGAAACCGCGCCGACGGGGTGGTGCCCTCGGAGGAGACGTACATCGCCAAGCGGCGGCACACCGGCGCCATCCACGTCTGCATGGACCTCATAGAGATCGTGGCGCGGATCGAGGCCCCGGAGTCGATCCACAACGACCCCCGCTTCATCACCGCCCTGGAAGCCGCCTGCAACCACGTGTGCTGGGCGAACGACGTCTACTCCTTCGAGAAGGAGCAGGTGCTCGGCGAGATCCACAACCTGGTCCACCTGGTCCGCCACCACCGGGGCCTCGGCGAGCAGGAGGCGCTGGACCACGTCGCGGAGCGCCTGGCGATGGAGACCGAGCGGTTCCTGACCGCCGAGGACGAGCTGCTGGAGCTGTATCCGGAGCTGTCCGGGCTGCTGGTGCCCTACCTCGACGGGATGCGGAGCTGGATGCGGGGCAACCTGGACTGGTCGCGCCGGACGCCCCGGTACAACCCCGCCGACGTGGGCCAGTACGAGGAGCCCGAGGAGTATCTGGAGGAGACCGTGCTGGGCATCCCCTCGGCGCGCGGCGAGGCCGTCCCGTGCGCGGCCAAGGCGCCGCCGGCCGGCTGAGGGACCGCGTGCTGAGGGCCGGGCCCCCGAGAGGGGGCCCGGCCCTCAGCACGTACGGGGCGTCACTCGCCGTCGGGGTCGGCGCGCTCCAGCGCCGGGCGGACGCCCGCCGCGGACTCGGTGAGCAGGTAGTCGGCCGCGGCCGTGTCCGTCACCAGACTGGTGACCAGACCGGAGCGCAGCACCGCCCCGATCGCCGCCGCCTTGCGCTGGCCCCCCGCGATCGCGACCACCTCGGGGATCCGGCGCAGCCGGTCCGCCTCCACGGTGATGCAGCGCTCCCCCAGGTCGCGGCCGACCCGGCGGCCGTCGGCGTCGAAGAGGTGCGCGGACATCTCGGCGGCGACGCCGAGCGAGGCGTAGTGGGCGCGCTCCGCGTCCGAGAGCATGTCGTGGACGGTGGAGATGCCCGGCTCCCAGGAGCCGATGGAGACGGCGGCGACCGTCACCTTGTCGAAGTACTCGAAGGCGCGGGCGATCCCCGTCTGATCGCGCAGCGCGGCGGCCGTCGCGGGATCCGGCAGCAGCATCGGGGCGTAGATGGGGTGCGCCTCCCCGCCGGAGACCTGGGCCGCCCTGCGGACCGCCTCGACCGAGCCGCGCTCCGCGGTCCCCGCGTCGTACACCCCGGTCAACTGGACCACCGTGCACGGCGGGAGCCTGTCCAGCGCGGCCGCCATGTGGATGGTGGAGCGGCCCCAGGCCAGGCCGAGCACATCGCCCTCGGCCACCAGTTCACCCAGGAGGTCGGCCGCGACCTCGCCCAGGTTCTCCGGGTCGGCGGCGTCGTCCTGCTCCTCGGCCGGGGACTCCACGACCACCGCGTGCCGCAGCCCGTAGCGGGCGCGCAGGGCGTCGGAGCGTTCGGCGTCCAGCTCGGCCGGGACCCGGATCTCGATCCGTACGAGATCGCGTTCGAGGGCGGTCTCCAGGACCCGGGCCACCTTGAAGCGGCTCACGCCGAACTCCTCGGCGATCTGGATCTTGGATTTGCCCTCCAAGTAGAACCGGCGGGCCATGGCCGCCGCCTGCACCAGCTCCGCGGGCCCCATCCGCATGGCTGACCGACCCGCCGAGATGCCAGACACCGCGATCTCCTCACTGCTGTTCACACGCCCGATACGCCGCTCATCCTGTCAGATCCGGCGATCCTTGATCGGCCCTGTCGGACCGCGTTCATCTGCCCTTGGTTCAGTGGTCGCACGCCCAGGGGGCGACGGCCGTGACCGCGTCCGCCTGCGCCCGCAGCCCCCGCACCGCCGCCGCCGGGTCCGCCGCACCGTAGACCGCGGATCCGGCCACGAAGACGTCCGCGCCCGCCTCGGCGCACCGCTCGATGGTGGAGGCCGAGACCCCGCCGTCGACCTGGAGCCACAGTTCGAGTCCGTGCTTGGCGATCAGCTCCCGGGTGCGGCGGATCTTCGGCAGCATGATGTCGAGGAACGCCTGGCCTCCGAAGCCCGGCTCGACCGTCATGATCAGCAGCATGTCCAGCTCGGGGAGCAGGTCCTCGTACGGCTCGATCGGCGTCGCGGGCTTGAGCGCCATCGAGGCGCGCGCGCCCTTCGCCCGGATCTCGCGCGCGAGGCGCACCGGCGCGGCCGCGGCCTCCGCGTGGAAGGTGACGGATCCGGCCCCGGCCTCCACGTACCGCGGCGCCCAGCGGTCCGGGTCCTCGATCATGAGGTGGCAGTCCAGCGGGGTGTCCGTGGCCTTGCCGAGCGCCTCCACGATCGGCACGCCGAGGGTCAGGTTGGGCACGAAGTGGTTGTCCATGACATCGACATGGAGCCAGTCCGCGCCTTCGACGGCCTTCGCCTCCTCGGCGAGACGCGCGAAATCGGCGGACAGGATGCTGGGGTTGATCTGCGCCATGACCCAAGCCTGCCACGTTCGGACCCGGTTCCCCGCCTCGATGCGCCACGAAAACGCGCTCGGCCCTCACAGTCCGCGCATTCTGGGCATTTTGCCGGCGCTTTGCCGTTCTTTTCGCCCTCGGCGGGGCCGGGCCCGCGCGGTCTCCCTCCTCAGGCGCGACGAGATCCGGCCGCCGGAAGGACGGGCGAGCAGGGCCGGGGCCGCCGAGCGGGGGCGGAAGGGCGCTCAGCCGGTCCGGCGCAGCAGGGCCAGGTACATCGCGTCGGTGCCGTGCAGATGGGGCCAGAGCTGGACGTCGGGCCCCTCCCCCAGGGCGGGCACCCCGGGGAGCAGCGGCCGGGCGTCGATCCACTCCGCCTCCACCGGCTCCCCGCCCCGCCCCTTGAGCACGTCCTCGACGACGACCCGCGTCTCCGCGAGATGCGGCGAACAGGTCGCGTAGCCGACCGCGCCGCCGACCCGTACGGCCTTCAACGCCTCGCGCAGGAGACCGCGTTGAAGCGGAGCGAAGGCTTCCAGGTCCTCGGGCCGGCGCCGCCAGCGCGACTCGGGCCGCCGCCGCAGCGCACCGAGGCCCGAGCAGGGCACGTCCATCAGGATCCGGTCGAAGCTGCCGGGCAGCCACGGCGGACGGGTGCCGTCCGCCGTGATCACCTGGTACGGGCCGGGGTTGCCGGCGAGCGCCCGCTCGACCAGCCGGGCGCGGTGCGGCTGCTTCTCGGCGGCCAGCAGGACGACGCCGCGCTCGGCGGCGAGCGCGGCGAGGAGCGCGGCCTTGCCGCCGGGGCCCGCGCAGCCGTCCAGCCAGCGGGTGTCGCGGCCCTCGACGGGGGCGGCGGCCAGCGCGGCGGCGACGAGCTGGCTGCCCTCGTCCTGGACGCCCGCCCGGCCCTCCTGGACCGCCGCCAGCGCACCGGGCTCGCCGCCCTCGGCCATCCGCACGGCATACGGGGACCAGCGGCCCGGCAGGGAGTTGTCCTCCCCCAGGGCCGTGGCCAGCTCCTCGGTGGTGGCGCGGCCGGGGCGGGCGACCAGGGTCACCTCCGGGCGCTCGTTGTCGGCCTCCAGCAGGTCCTCGACGCCCGCCCGGCCGCCGCCCAGCGCGTCCCAGAGCGCGGAGACGATCCAGCGGGGGTGGGAGTGGACGACGGCGAGGTGGTCCTCGGCGTCCTCGTCGTACGGCGGGGCGACCTTCTCCACCCAGCCGTCGAGGTCGTGCGCGCTGACCTTGCGCAGGACCGCGTTGACGAACTTCGCACGCCCCTCCCCCAGCACCACCCGGGCCAGCTCCACGCTGGCGGAGACCGCCGCGTGGGTGGGGATACGGGTGCCGAGCAGCTGGTGGACGCCCATGTTCAGGACGTCGAGGACCGGCGGGTCCACCTCGCGCAGGGGCCGGTCGATGCAGGCCGCCACGATCGCGTCGTACGTGCCCTGACGGCGCAGGGTGCCGTAGACCAGCTCGGTCGCCAGCGCCGCGTCCCGGCCGTCGAAGTCCCCCTTGGCGCGGGCCTTCTTCAGCAGCGGCGGCAGCACCAGGTTGGCGTACGCGTCGCGCTCGTCCACGGCCCGCAGCGCCTCGAAGGCGAGGAAGCGGACCGGGTCCTTCTTGGGCCGGCGGTGGGGCTTGGCGGGACGGCGACGCGGCTGGTCGTTCACGTGAAAGGTGCTCCGCTGGAGGTGAGGGGGCGAACGCTCCCAGCGTACGTCGCCGCTCCCGGCCCTTCGAACGAGAGGGGCCGGCGCCCGCCGGCCCCCGGTCGTCCCGGGCGCTACGCCCCCAGCAGTTCGCCGTGGGCGATGCGGACGCCGCGCGCCCAGTCGGCGGCCCGCATCGGCTTCTTGCCCTGCGGCTGGACCCAGAGCAGCTCGACGGCGTGCGACCCGGTGCCCGCGTACACGTTGTTCTTGGCGCTCGACAGCTCGCCGGGCGCCAGATCGGTGCGCTCCAGCACCGGGGCGGCCTGGACGAGCTTGAGCCGCTCGCCGCGGAAGAGCGTCCATGCGCCGGGGGCGGGGGTGCAGCCGCGCACCACGCGGTCCACCCGCAGGGCGGGCGCGGACCAGTCGATCCGGGCGTCCTCCACGGTGATCTTCGGGGCCAGGGTGACGCCCTCGGACGGCTGGGGCACGGCGTGCAGCGTGCCGTCCTCGATGCCGTCCATGGTGGCGGCGAGCAGCCCCGCACCGGCGAAGGCGAGCCGGGTGAGCAGATCGCCGCTGGTGTCGGTGGGGCGGACCTCCTCGGTGAGGACGCCGTACACCGGGCCGGAGTCCAGGCCCTCCTCGATCAGGAAGGTCGAGGCGCCGGTCACCTCGTCCCCGGCCATCACCGCGTGCTGGACCGGCGCCGCGCCGCGCCAGGCGGGCAGCAGCGAGAAGTGCAGGTTGACCCAGCCCCGGGCGGGCACGTCGAGGGCGATCTTGGGCAGCAGGGCCCCGTAGGCGACGACCGGGCAGCAGTCCGGGGCGATCTCGCGCAGCCGGGCGAGGAACTCCTCGTCCCGGGGCCTGGCGGGTTTGAGCACCTCGATCCCGGCCTCCTCCGCCCGCTCGGCCACCGGGCTCGCGACGAGCCTGCGGCCCCGGCCCGCCGGGGCGTCCGGACGGGTCACGACGGCGGCCACCTCGTGGCGGTCGGAGGCGATCAGGGCGTCCAGGGCGGGGACGGCGACTTCGGGGGTGCCGGCGAAGACGAGCTTCATGGGTGGCTGACTGCCTCTCGGGCCAAGACGTACGGTGACGAGCAGCACACCAGTCTAGAGTCTTCGGGCGGGCCGGACCCGGGCAGCCCTGCGGGCGGGCGGCGACTACGGGGGCGTACGCGCGCCGCGCGCGCCCCGCGCATATGTGCATACGCCCCGACAGCGTGACCACATACCCGGCTCGGGCGTTGGTCAAAGGAGATTGACCGAAGCGGGCCGCCCCGACGCGGCCCGATCCCTTTCAACGCCGGTTCGAGAGGCTTCTTCATGGCCGACCACGCAACGCACGACGCCCAAGCGCGGGCCAGTCTGCATCTTCTGGTGCGGGACATCGAGCGGGTCCGGCGGCAGGTGGACGCGCTGCGCACCCTCACCGCCCAGCTG
This sequence comes from Streptomyces sp. CB02366, assembly GCF_001905905.1. Taxonomy (GTDB): domain Bacteria; phylum Actinomycetota; class Actinomycetes; order Streptomycetales; family Streptomycetaceae; genus Streptomyces. Next base: position 354,040 of record NZ_LIVT01000005.1, on the reverse strand, counting down.
GGCAACGTCTACCGCCCGCGCCGCTCCGGCCCCTCCGCGGGCTTCGTCGTCTACGGCAGGGCCCCGGCCCCCACCGTCCGCCTCGCGCAGGAGCTGCGGGACAGCGTCGAGACCCTGGTCACCGCCGCGGTGGACTTCGACCGTTCGCTGGGCTTCTCCTGGGACGCGGTGGGCTCCGCCCTCGGCGTCACCAAGCAGGCGGTGCACCGTCGGTACGGGGCGCGCCGCGCCACCCCGCAGCCCGCCGCCGAGGCGGGCGGCGAGGTGGGGTCCGTGGCGCGCCCGGCACCCGTCTCCGCCGGTCTCTCCGGGGCCCCGGGCTCCCCGGCGCCCTCGGTCCCCGCCGCCCGTTCGATGCCGCCGCAGCCTTCCACGGGCCAGCAGGCCGCCCGCGAGGAGCTGCGCCCCGGCGCCTTCCCGGGCCCCCGCAACGGCTGACCCCGCACCCCCTCTTCCCTCCCCCTGCCCCGCCGTGCCGGTCGCGCGGCGGGCAGTCGCCCGTCCGGGGCCCGGGGAAGACGGCCCCGGGCAGGGGAAGCCGTCCCGGGCCCCGGAGGCGCCCGCGTCGCCGCCGGCGCCTCAGCCGATGTCGGGCGGGTCGATCCTGATGCGGACCGGGTCCGTGGCGCCCTTGGCCATCCGAGCGGCGAGCGCCGTCTTCAGGGCTCGAGCGAGCGCCGCCCCCCGGCCCGGGACCACCCGGACCAGGGCGCGTTCCCAGCTCTCGCCCGGCGGGGCGTCGCCCGGCCTGCGGGGCCTGCCGGGCTCGGCCGCGGGGAGCGGCACCGGCCCCAGGACCTCGGCCTCCGGCGGCAGTCCCGCGGTGTGGAGGAAGGCCGCCAGGGCATCGGCCGGTCCGGTCACCGAGGCCATCCGGGAGACCGGAGGGAAGCCCAGCTCGGCCCGCTCCGCCAGCTCCCGCCGGGCGAACCCCGCCGGATCCCAGCGCACCAGCGCCTGCACCGCGCGCTCCGTCGGCTCGGCCACGATCACCACCGTGCCCCCCTCGTCCTGGCCGCGCACCAGGGCCGCCGCCGCCGTCCACCGGCGCAGCGCCTCCTCCCCCGCCCGCAGATCGGGGCGGCCGAGCATGGCCCAGCCGTCCAGCAGCAGGGCCGCCGCGTAGCCGCCCTCGGCGACGGGCTCCGCGCCCGGCGTGGAGACGACGAGGGCCGGGGCGTCGGGCACCGCGTCCAGGATGTGGTCGCGCCCCGAGGTGCGGACGGGCACGGCGGGGAAGGCCCGCCCCAGCTCCTCCGCCGTGCGGCGGGCCCCGACGACCTGGGCGCGCAGCCGGGGGGAGCCGCACTCAGCGCACTGCCAGGCCGTCTCGGCCCGGCCGCACCACACGCAGTCCAGGTCCCGCTGGTCCGGAGCCTGGAGGGGTCCGGCGCAGCGTCGGCACCGGGCGGGCGTGCGGCAGCGCTCGCAGGCCAGGCGGGGGGCGTACCCCCGGCGGGGCACCTGGACCAGCACCGGGCCGCTGCGCAGTCCGTCGCGCACGGCCCCCCAGGCGAGGCTGGGCAGCCGGGCCGAGCGGGCGGCCCCGTCCCGGGCCAGCTCGCCGTCCCCGACCGTACGGATCAGGGGGGCGGCCCGGCGCAGCCGCTCGCGGTCCGCGAGGAGGGGCAGCGCCCAGCCGCTCTCCACGAGCTGGGCGGCCTCGACCGTGCAGCTGGTCCCGCCGAGCAGGAAGCCGCAGCGGCCCTGGGCCGCGCGCAGCTCCAGGACCTCGCGGACGTGCGGGAAGGGGGCGTTGTCGTCGCTGTGGCTGGAGTCTCCGTCGTCCCAGACGACCACGAGCCCGAGGTCGCGGACGGGGGCGAACATGGCGGCCCGGGTCCCGACGACCGCCCGCACCGAGCCCCGGCGCACCGCGAGCCACTGGCGGTAGCGCTTCTCGGGGCCGGACTCGGCGGTCAGCAGGGCGTGCCGGCCCGGGCCGAGGGCTTCGGCCAGGGCCGCGTCGACCCGTGCGGCGGCCCGTCCGTCCGGGACGACGACGAGGGCGCCGCGCCCCGAGGAGAGCGTCGCCGCGACGGCCCCGGCGATCTCGGCGGGCCAGTGCGGTCCCGGCAGGGCGGTCCACACGGCGCGCGGCGCCCCGCCGTCCGCCAGGGCACGTAGGAAGGCCGGGCCCTGCGCGTAGCGGTCCCAGGCGCCCGGCCGCGGGGGCGGGGGCGGCGGCAGCGGCTCCGGGGAGGGCTTGGACTCGGCACGGGCGTTACGGGGCGGGACGGCGAGCTGGACGACGTCGGCGAGGCTGCCCGCGTACCGGTCGGCCACGGCGCGGCAGAGGGCGAGCAGGTCGGGCCCGAGCACCGGCTCCGGGGAGACCACGGAGGCGAGGGCGGCCAGCGCCCCCCGGTAGTCGGAGTCGGCGCGGCGCTCGACGATGAAGCCGTCGATCAGGCCGCCGCCCTCGCGCCGCCCGCCCTGGACGTTGCGCCCCCCGGCGCCGAAACGGACCCGCACCCGGACGCCGGGCCGGGCGTCGGCGGCCAGTTCCTCGGGGACCGCGTAGTCGAAGAACTGGTCCAGGTGGAGCACGCCCTTGTTCACCAGGACGCGGGCGACGGGCAGTTCACCGGCGAGGGCCGCGCCGCGCCAGGTCCGCGGCTTGGCGCGCGGCGCCTTCGCCCGGCGGACGGTCTCGCGGATCAGCGCCAGCTGTTCCGGCGCCCCGGCTCCGGTCTCGGCGGACGGCTCGCTCTCGCTGCTCACAGCTGCATTCCTACCAGAGGGGGCGGACAGCGCCGGGGGACGGCAGCGGGGCCCGGACACCGCGTTCGGTGTCCGGGCCCCGCTGCCGTGTCCTGCCGGGGACGCTCGCCTACAGACCGGCGGCGGCGCGCAGGGCGTCCACGCGGTCGGTGCGCTCCCAGGTGAAGTCGGGCAGCTCACGGCCGAAGTGGCCGTAGGCGGCGGTCTGGGCGTAGATCGGGCGGAGCAGGTCGAGGTCCCGGATGATCGCGGCCGGGCGGAGGTCGAAAACCTCTCCGATCGCGTGCTCGATCTTCTCGGTGTCGACCGCGGCGGTGCCGAAGGTCTCGACGAAGAGCCCCACGGGCTCGGCCTTGCCGATCGCGTACGCGACCTGGACCTCGCAGCGGGCGGCGAGGCCGGCGGCGACGACGTTCTTGGCGACCCAGCGCATCGCGTAGGCGGCGGAGCGGTCGACCTTGGACGGGTCCTTGCCCGAGAAGGCGCCGCCGCCGTGGCGGGCCATGCCGCCGTAGGTGTCGATGATGATCTTGCGGCCGGTGAGGCCGGCGTCGCCCATCGGGCCGCCGATCTCGAAGCGGCCGGTCGGGTTCACCAGGAGGCGGTAGCCCTCGGTGTCCAGCTTGATGCCGTCCTCGACGAGCTGCGCGAGCACGTGCTCGACGACGAACTCGCGGATGTCGGGGGCGAGCAGCGAGTCCAGGTCGATGTCGGAGGCGTGCTGCGAGGAGACGACCACCGTGTCCAGCCGGACCGCCTTGTCACCGTCGTACTCGATGGTGACCTGGGTCTTGCCGTCGGGGCGCAGGTAGGGGATGGTCCCGTTCTTGCGCACCTCGGACAGCCGCCGCGAGAGGCGGTGCGCGAGGTGGATGGGGAGCGGCATCAGCTCGGGGGTCTCGTCGCAGGCGTACCCGAACATCAGGCCCTGGTCGCCCGCGCCCTGCTTGTCGAGCTCGTCCTCATCGCCCTCGACCCGCTTCTCGTACGCGGTGTCGACGCCCTGGGCGATGTCCGGCGACTGCGCGCCGATCGATACCGAGACGCCGCAGGAAGCACCGTCGAAGCCCTTTTTGGAGGAGTCGTAACCGATCTCCAGAACCTTGTTGCGCACGAGGGTGGGGATGTCGGCGTAGGCCTTGGTGGTGACCTCGCCCGCGACATGCACCAGACCGGTGGTGATCAAGGTTTCGACGGCTACGCGCGAGGAGGGGTCCTCGATGAGGAGCGCGTCGAGAATCGTGTCGCTGATCTGGTCAGCGATCTTGTCGGGGTGACCTTCGGTGACGGATTCCGAGGTGAAGAGACGGCGGGACACATCGCTCCCTGGGGTTGCAGCGGCTGCTGGCTGATCATGGGTGGCGCGTCCGAGAGCTGCGCTCGGCGCGTGCCGTCCGCCAGCTTATCGGTCGCATCCGACGACCGGGCCAGGTGTCTCGCTCTTTGGGAGGTTCGTGACGTGCGCCACGCACCGCACCGGTAGGACGATCCGACCGCTCCGACCGTCGATTTGCGTCGTACGGAAGGGTTTCGCTCGCCCGGAGGAGGGAGGGTCACCGCGTCCGGAACCTCTCCGAAACCAGATCCCACACCGTGTCGGCGAGAGCTTCCTTGGGACCGTACGGGACCGGGGTCTCCCGGCCGTCGGCGGCGAGGACGACCGCCTCGTTCTCCTCCGCGCCGAAGGTCCTGCGCTCCCCCACCTCGTTGACCACGAGGAGGTCGCACCCCTTGCGGCGCAGCTTCGTCCGGCCGTTGGCCAGGACGTCGTCGGTCTCGGCGGCGAACCCGACGACCAGCTGTCCGGGCCGGGCCCGCTCGGCGGAGACCTCGGCGAGGATGTCGGGGTTGCGGACCAGGGCGACGGCGGGGGCCTCCTCGCCGTCCTTCTTCTTGATCTTGCCGGTGGCGTACTCGGCGGGGCGGAAGTCGGCGACGGCGGCGGCCATCACCACGACGTCCGCCTCGGGGGCGGCCTTCAGCACGGCCTCGCGGAGCTGGACGGCCGTGCCCACGCGCACGACGTCGGCCCCGGCCGGGTCGGCCAGCCCGGTGTTGGCCTCGATCAGGGTGACCCGGGCGCCCCGGGCCACGGCGGTCCGCGCCAGCGCGTACCCCTGCTTGCCGGAGGAGCGGTTGCCCAGGAAGCGGACCGGGTCGAGCGGTTCGCGGGTGCCGCCGGCGCTGATCACCACGTGGCGGCCCGCGAGGTCGGGCTCGGCGACCCCGCGCGCCAGCACGCGGCGGCAGACCTCGAAGATCTCGCCGGGGTCCGGCAGCCTGCCCTTGCCGGTGTCGGCGCCGGTGAGCCGGCCGACCGCGGGCTCGACGACGACCGCGCCCCGGCGGCGCAGGGTGGCGACGTTCTCCTGGGTGGCCGGGTGCTCCCACATCTCCGTGTGCATCGCGGGGGCGAAGACCACCGGGCAGCGCGCGGTCAGGAGCGTGTTGGTGAGCAGGTCGTCGGCGAGCCCGTGGGCCGCCTTGGCCAGCATGTCCGCGGTGGCCGGGGCGACCACCACGAGGTCGGCCTCCTGCCCGATCCGCACGTGCGGGACCTCGTGGACGTCCTGCCAGACCTCGTTGGAGACCGGGTGGCCGGAGAGCGCCGACCAGGTGGCCGCCCCCACGAAGTGCAGCGAGGCGGCGGTCGGCACGACCCGTACGTCGTGGCCGGACTCGGTCAGCCGCCGCAGCAGCTCGCACGCCTTGTAGGCGGCGATGCCCCCGCTGACCCCCAGGACCACCTTCGGCTTGTCCACTGCGTCTCCCCGCACTCGGCGCCGTCACGGCGACATGAGGGCGCAACGTCCTGTTGCGCCTGCCGGTCCATGCTGCCTCACCGCGTGCGGCGCGCCCATCCGGCCCCGGACACACCTCAGGCCCGGCGGACGGGCCGCCGGGCCTGGGGTGGGAGTGCGGTGGTGCTGACGCGCTTACTGCGCGGGGCCCTCGATGGCCTCGGAGGTCAGCAGACCGGCGTTGATCTCGCGGAGCGCGATCGACAGCGGCTTCTCGTGCACGTGGGTGTCGACGAGCGGACCGACGTACTCGAGGAGGCCTTCACCGAGCTGCGAGTAGTACGCGTTGATCTGGCGGGCGCGCTTGGCCGCGTAGATCACCAGGCTGTACTTCGAGTCGGTGGCCTCGAGGAGCTCATCAATCGGCGGGTTGATGATGCCCTCGGGCGTGGTGATGGAAGAGGACACTCTCTGCCTTCCGAAGGGGGTGTAGATCAAAGACCAAGGAGATCGGGGAACGACCGCGCGAGATCTAGGCCTGAAGCATCAAGGCTAGCAGCTCGCGTGCGACATCCTCGACGGAGGTGTTGACGAGCGTCGTGTCGAACTCCGCCTCGGCGGCCAGTTCGACCTTCGCGGCGGCCAGCCGGCGCTCGATGACCTCGGGGGCCTCGGTGCCGCGGCCGGTGAGCCGGCGCACCAGCTCCTCCCAGCTCGGCGGGGCCAGGAAGACCAGGCGCGCGTCGGCCATCGACTGGCGGACCAGGCGCGCGCCCTGGAGGTCGATCTCCAGGAGGACCGGCTCGCCGGCCTCCAGGCGGTCCAGCACGGCGCGGCGCGGCGTGCCGTAGCGGTTGCCCGCGAACTCGGCCCACTCCAGCAGCTCGCCGTTGGCGATGAGCTTGTCGAACTCCTCGTCGTCCACGAAGAAGTAGTGAACGCCGTCGCGCTCCCCGGGGCGCGGCTTGCGCGTCGTCGCCGACACGGAGAGCCAGACCTCGGGGTGCACGGAGCGCATATGGGCGACGACCGTGCTCTTGCCGACCCCGGAGGGGCCGGAGAGCACGGTCAGCCGCGGACGTACGTCCGGGGGTACGGGGGACGTCCCCCGGGATGTTGCAGCCATGGGGCGATTATCCAGGTTCTCAGGGGTGCCTGAGAACGTCAGGCGGGGCTGCCGCCGAACTCACGCTCCAGGGATGCGATCTGGTTGGAGCCAAGACCCCTGACCCGGCGGCTCTCGGAGATGCCGAGCCGCTCCATGATCTGCTTGGCGCGGACCTTGCCGACGCCGGGCAGGGACTCCAGCAGTGCGGAGACCTTCATCTTCCCGATGACGTCGTTCTCCTGGCCCTGCTTGATGACCTCGTGGAGGGAGGCGCCGGAGTGCTTGAGTCGATTCTTGACCTCGGCCCGCTCCCGGCGAGCCGCGGCGGCCTTTTCGAGCGCGGCTGCGCGCTGTTCAGGGGTAAGGGGCGGAAGAGCCACGCCTACGTCACCTCGGATGTCGATCTGTCGGATACGGACCGGCGGGAAGCTGGACGCCCCCACCAGGTGAGCGGAGAACACACTGTGCTCGGCCGCTCTCGACGGAGACTAGCGCCCAGGGCCGCCGTAGTCAGCGAGAACAGACGAAAAGTCCTGGTCAGCTGTGGCCGACCAGGACTTTTCCGGCATAACGACCAGGTTTCCCGTCAGTAATTCGTCAACGCGCTGTAAACATGTCAGGGTCGGCTGCCGGACACGGCGTCGCGGACCTCGTCCGCGAACCGTTCGGCCGCTTCGCGCAGCCCGGACACGTCCGGGCCGTGGCGGAGCACGCCCCGGCTCACGCTGGGCACCACGTTGCCCACCGCGTCGCCGAACACCGCCGGGAGGTCCGCGGGGGTCGCGCCCTGCGCCCCGATGCCGGGCGCGAGCAGCGGACCGTTGACCGCCAGGTTCACCCCGGCGTCGCCGAGCGTCGCGCCGACCACCGCGCCGACCGAGCCGAGCGGGGCGGCCCCGGCGTTCTCGGCGGCCATGTGGTCGAGCATCAGCTGGGCGAGCGAGCGGCCGTCGGCGGCGGCGGCCCGCTGGACCTCGGCGCCCTCCGGGTTGGAGGTGAGGGCGAGGACGAAGACGCCCGCGCCCGAGGCGGCGGCGGCGTCCAGCGCCGGGCGCAGCGAGCCGAAGCCCAGGTACGGCGAGACGGTGACCGCGTCCGAGAAGAGCGGGGAGTCCTCGTCCAGGTAGGCCGCCGCGTACGCGCCCATGGTGGACCCGATGTCGCCGCGCTTGGCGTCCATCAGGACGAGCGCGCCGGCCGCACGCGCCTCCTCGACGGCCTTCTCCAGGACGGCGACGCCGCGCGAGCCGAAGCGCTCGAAGAACGCGGACTGCGGTTTGAGGACGGCGACCCGGTCGGCCAGCGCCTCCACCACGGTCCGGGTGAAGCGCTCCAGGCCGGCGATGTCGTCGTCCAGCCCCCAGGAGGTGAGCAGGGAGGCGTGCGGGTCGATGCCGACGCAGAGCGGCCCGCGGGTGTCCATGGCGTGGCGCAGACGGGCGCCGAAGGGTGCGAGGGTCACGGGGCGGCCTTCTTCCGGGTCTCGGCGCCGACGGCCTCGGCGAGGGTGGCGTACGGGGAGGCGGCGAGCCGGGCGGCGAGCCCCTTGTGGATCGCGCGGGCGTAGCAGGGCCCCTCGTAGACGAAGGCGCTGTAGCCCTGGACGAGGGTGGCCCCGGCGAGGATGCGCTGCCAGGCGTCCTCGGCGTTCTCGACGCCCCCGACGCCGACGAGCGTGATCCGGTCCCCCACGCGGGCGTACAGGCGGCTCAGGACGGCCAGCGAGCGCTCCTTGAGGGGCGCGCCGGAGAGTCCGCCGGTCTCGCCCACCAGCTCCGGGGCGGACTTCAGGCCCAGGCCGTCGCGGGCGATGGTGGTGTTGGTGGCGATGATGCCGTCCAGGCCCAGCTCCACGGCGAGGTCGGCGACCGCGTCGACGTCCTCGTCCGCGAGGTCCGGGGCGATCTTGACGAGCAGCGGGACGCGCCGGGTGGTGACGGTGCGGTCGGCGGCCTCGCGGACGGCGGTGAGCAGCGGGCGCAGCGACTCGGTGGCCTGGAGGTTGCGCAGGCCGGGGGTGTTGGGCGAGGAGACGTTGACGACCAGGTAGTCGGCGTGGGCGGCCAGCCGCTCGGTGGACTTCACGTAGTCGGCGGCGGCCTCGGCCTCGGGGACGGCCTTGGTCTTGCCGATGTTGACGCCGACGGTGGTGCGGAACACCGGGTTGCGGGCGGCGAGGCGGGCGGCGACGGCGGCGGAGCCCTCGTTGTTGAAGCCCATGCGGTTGATCAGGGCACGGTCGGCGACGAGCCGGAAGAGGCGCTTCTTGGGGTTGCCGGGCTGCGGTTCGCCGGTGACGGTGCCGATCTCGATGTGGTCGAAGCCGAGCATCGCCATGCCGTCGATCGCGACGGCGTTCTTGTCGAAGCCCGCGGCGAGCCCGAAGGGGCCGTGCATCCGCAGGCCGAGGGCCTCGGTGCGCAGTTCCTCGTAACGGGGCGCGAGGGCGGCGGCGACGTAGGTGCGCAGGACGGGGACGCGGGCGGCGAGGCGGATCCAGCGGAAGGCGGCGTAGTGGGCCCGCTCGGGGTCCATCCGCCGGAAGACGAGCCGGAAGAAGAGCTGGTACATGGGGAGGTGTCCTCGGGTGCGGGGTGGCTCGGGGGTGCTCGCGGAGAGGGGGACACCGTTTCCGGTGTCCCCCTGCTGGGCGGCTGGGGCGTGTTGCGAAAGTCCCGCCTGCTCGGCGACGCCCTAGGGCGTGTTGCGAAAGTCCCGCCTGCTCGGCGACGCCCGGCACGCACGCTCGCCGCGTTGTCGGGACCACCCCGATACCACCAGTATCGGGGCGGCCCTCCGCCTTGCGATCGCACGCACCGGACGCCGCCGAGCCCGCCCTCCGGGCGGACGACGCTACTTTCGAAACACGCCCTAGTCGCGGGCCGCGGTCAGCCGCTCGGCGTGTTCCTGGAGGGAACGGACCCCCACGTCGCCGTGGTTGAGGGCGTCGATGCCCTGGACGGCGGCGGCGAGCGCCTGGACCGTGGTCAGGCACGGTACGGAGCGGGAGACGGCCGCGGTGCGGATCTCGTAGCCGTCGAGCCGGCCGCCGGTGCCGTACGGCGTATTGACGATGAGGTCGACCTCGCCGTCGTGGATGTGCTGGACGATGGTCTTCTCACCGTTCGGTCCGGGGCCCTCGGACTGCTTGCGCACGACGGTGGCGTTGATGCCGTTGCGCTTGAGGACCTCGGCGGTGCCGGAGGTGGCCATCAGCTCGAAGCCGTGGGCGACCAGCTCCCGGGCCGGGAAGATCATCGAGCGCTTGTCCCGGTTGGCGACCGAGATGAACGCGCGGCCCGAGGTGGGCAGCGGGCCGTAGGCTCCGGCCTGCGACTTGGCGTACGCCGTGCCGAAGACCGAGTCGATGCCCATGACCTCGCCGGTGGAGCGCATCTCCGGGCCGAGGACCGTGTCGACGCCCCGGCCGTGGATGTCGCGGAAGCGCGACCACGGCATCACGGCCTCCTTGACGGAGATCGGCGCGTCCAGCGGCAGGGTGCCGCCGTCGCCGGTCCTCGGCAGCAGGCCCTCCTCGCGCAGCTCGGCGATGGTCGCGCCCAGCGAGATGCGGGCGGCGGCCTTGGCGAGCGGTACGGCGGTCGCCTTCGAGGTGAAGGGGACCGTGCGCGAGGCGCGCGGGTTGGCCTCCAGGACGTAGAGGATGTCGCCGGAGAGCGCGAACTGGATGTTGATCAGCCCGAGCACGCCGACGCCCTTGGCGATGGACTCGGTGGAGGCGCGCAGCCGCTTGACGTCGAAGCCGCCGAGGGTGATCGGGGGCAGGGCGCAGGCCGAGTCGCCGGAGTGGATGCCGGCCTCCTCGATGTGCTCCATGACTCCGCCGAGGTAGAGCTCGCGGCCGTCGTAGAGGGCGTCCACATCGATCTCGATGGCGTCGTCGAGGAAGCGGTCGACCAGGACCGGCCGGGTGGGGCTGATCTCGGTGGACTCGGAGATGTACGACGCCAGGCGGGTCTCGTCGTACACGATCTCCATGCCGCGGCCGCCCAGCACGTAGGACGGGCGTACGAGGACGGGGTAGCCGATCTCGTCGGCGATGGCCTTGGCCTCGCCGAAGGTGGTGGCGGTGCCGTGCTTGGGCGCGGGCAGTCCGGCCTCGGCCAGGACCCGGCCGAAGGCGCCGCGGTCCTCGGCGGCGTGGATGGCCTCCGGGGAGGTGCCGACGACGGGGACGCCGTTGTCCTTGAGCGCCTGGGCGAGGCCGAGCGGGGTCTGGCCGCCGAGCTGCACGACGACGCCGGCGATCGGGCCGGCCAGCGATTCGGCGTGCACGATCTCCAGGACGTCCTCCAGGGTGAGGGGCTCGAAGTAGAGCCGGTCGGAGGTGTCGTAGTCGGTGGAGACGGTCTCGGGGTTGCAGTTGACCATGACGGTCTCGTAGCCGGCGTCGCTCAGGGCGAAGGAGGCGTGCACGCAGGAGTAGTCGAACTCGATGCCCTGGCCGATGCGGTTGGGGCCCGAGCCGAGGATGATGACGGCCGGCTTGGTGCGGGGCGCGACCTCGCTCTCCTCGTCGTAGGAGGAGTAGAAGTACGGCGTCCTCGCGGCGAACTCGGCGGCGCAGGTGTCGACCGTCTTGTAGACCGGGCGGATGCCGAGTGCGTGCCGGACCTCGCGGACGACGTCCTCGCGCAGCCCGCGGATCTCGCCGATCTGGGCGTCGGAGAAGCCGTGCCGCTTGGCCTCGGCGATCAGGTCGGCGTCCAGGCGTTCGGCGGAGGCCAGCTCGTCGGCGATCTCCTTGATCAGGAAGAGCTGGTCGACGAACCAGGGGTCGATCTTCGTGGCGTCGAAGACCTCCTCCTGGGTGGCTCCGGCGCGGATGGCCCGCATGACGGTGTTGATGCGGCCGTCGGTCGGGCGGACCGCCTCGGCCAGCAGCTCGGCCTTGTCGCCGACCGGGCCGGTGAAGGCGAACTGCGAGCCCTTCTTCTCCAGCGAGCGCAGGGCCTTCTGGAGGGCCTCGGTGAAGTTCCGGCCGATCGCCATGGCCTCGCCCACCGACTTCATGGTGGTGGTGAGGGTGGAGTCGGCGGAGGGGAACTTCTCGAAGGCGAACCGCGGGGCCTTGACGACGACGTAGTCGAGGGTCGGCTCGAAGGAGGCCGGCGTCTTCTCGGTGATGTCGTTGGGGATCTCGTCCAGGGTGTAGCCCACGGCCAGCTTGGCGGCGATCTTGGCGATCGGGAAGCCGGTGGCCTTGGAAGCGAGCGCCGAGGAGCGGGAGACGCGCGGGTTCATCTCGATGACGATGACCCGGCCGTCGGCGGGGTCGATGGCGAACTGGATGTTGCAGCCGCCGGTGTCGACGCCGACCTCGCGGATGATGGCGATGCCGACGTCGCGCAGCCGCTGGTACTCGCGGTCGGTGAGCGTCATGGCCGGGGCGACGGTGATGGAGTCGCCGGTGTGGACGCCCATCGGGTCGAAGTTCTCGATGGAGCAGACGACCACGACGTTGTCGTTCTTGTCGCGCATCAGCTCCAGCTCGTACTCCTTCCAGCCGAGGATGGACTCCTCCAGGAGGACCTCGGTGGTCGGGGAGAGCGTGAGGCCCTGTCCGGCGATGCGGCGCAGCTCCTCCTCGTCGTGGGCGAAGCCGGAGCCGGCGCCGCCCATGGTGAAGGAGGGGCGGACGACGACGGGGTAGCCGCCGAGGGTGTCGACGCCGGCGAGGACGTCGTCCATGGAGTGGCAGATGACCGAGCGGGCGGACTCGCCGTAGCCGATCTTCTCCTTGACGGCCTCGACGACGCCCTTGAAGAGGTCGCGGTCCTCGCCCTTGTTGATCGCCTCGACGTTGGCGCCGATCAGTTCGACGCCGTACTTCTCCAGGACGCCGTTCTCGTGCATGGAGATCGCGGTGTTCAGCGCGGTCTGGCCGCCGAGGGTGGGCAGGAGGGCGTCGGGGCGCTCCTTGGCGATGATCTTCTCGACGAACTCGGGGGTGATCGGCTCGACGTAGGTGGCGTCGGCGATCTCCGGGTCGGTCATGATCGTCGCCGGGTTGGAGTTCACCAGGATGACGCGCAGGCCCTCGGCCTTCAGGACGCGGCAGGCCTGGGTGCCGGAGTAGTCGAACTCGGCGGCCTGGCCGATGACGATCGGACCGGAGCCGATGACCAGGACGGACTGGATATCGGAGCGCTTAGGCACGCTGGTCCTCCATCAGGGATACGAAGCGGTCGAAGAGGTAGGCGGCGTCGTGCGGGCCGGCGGCGGCCTCGGGGTGGTACTGGACGCTGAAGGCCGGCCGGTCCAGGAGCTGGAGGCCCTCGACCACCTGGTCGTTCAGGCAGACGTGGGAGACCTCGGCGCGGCCGAACTCGGTGTCGGAGACCTTGTCCAGCGGGGCGTCCACGGCGAAGCCGTGGTTGTGCGCGGTGACCTCGACCTTGCCGGTGGTGCGGTCCTGCACCGGCTGGTTGATGCCGCGGTGGCCGTACTTCAGCTTGTAGGTGCCGAAGCCGAGCGCGCGGCCGAGGATCTGGTTGCCGAAGCAGATGCCGAAGAGCGGCGTGGAGCGCTCCAGGACGCCGCGCATGAGGGCGACCGGGTGGTCGGCGGTGGAGGGGTCGCCGGGGCCGTTGGAGAAGAAGACGCCGTCCGGCTCCACCGCGTACACCTCCTCCAGGGTGGCGGTGGCGGGCAGCACGTGGACCTCGATGCCGCGCTCGGCCATCCGGTGCGGGGTCATGCCCTTGATGCCGAGGTCGATCGCGGCGACGGTGAACTTCTTCGCGCCGATCGCGGGGACGACGTAGCTCTCCTTGGTGGCGACCTCGGCGGAGAGGTCGGCGCCGGTCATCTCGGGGGCCTGGCGGACCTTGGCGAGCAGCGTGCCCTCGTCGGGGATCGCCTCGCCGGAGAAGATCCCGACGCGCATGGCGCCGCGCTCGCGCAGGTGGCGGGTGAGGGCGCGGGTGTCGACGCCGCTGATGCCGACGACGCCCTGGGCCGCCAGCTCCTCGTCGAGCGTGCGCCGCGAGCGCCAGTTGGAGGGCTTGCGGGCGGGGTCGCGGACGACGTAGCCGGAGACCCAGATGCGGGCGGACTCGGGGTCCTCGTCGTTGACGCCGGTGTTGCCGACGTGCGGGGCCGTCATGACGACGACCTGGCGGTGGTACGAGGGGTCGGTCAGCGTCTCCTGGTAGCCGGTCATGCCGGTGGAGAACACCGCCTCGCCGAAGGTCTCCCCCACGGCCCCGTAGGCGCGGCCGCGGAAGGCGCGGCCGTCCTCCAGGACGAGTACGGCAGGGGTGCGGGCCCCCCGGGTGGAGATCGTCATCGTGCGGTGCCTTCCGTAGTGGTGCTGGTGAGTTCCGTGGCGGCCGGGGCGCCGGCGAGCCGGCCGATCGCGTCGACCCAGGCCTGGTGCTCGGCGGCGCGGTCGGAGCGGAAGCCGGAGTCGATCAGCGTCCCGCCGTGCGCCCAGGTGATGATCAGCAGGCCGCCCTCGGGGAGGACCTTGCCCGCGAGCGCCTTGTCGAGGCGGGCCTCGCGCAGGGCGTCGGCCGGGACGAAGAAGTCGGCGGCCCCGGGGCGCTCGACGCGCAGGCCGCGGGCGGTGAGCGTCAGCTCGGTACGGCTGCGGGCGCCCAGCCCGTGGGCGACGATCCGGTCGAGCCACTGCCCGGCGGTGGTGGAGGCGTGGTAGCGCCCCCGGAGCGTCAGCAGCGGCTCGTCGGAGGCGAAGTCCTCGGGGGCCTGGGGCAGCTCCGGCAGACCGGACTGGAGGCTGGCGCGCCATTTCCAGCCCTGGCGCATCAGCCAGTAGACGAGGGCGATGAGGACGAGCAGGCCGATCACCCAGGCGATGCGGGCGGCCCAGTCCGTCACTTCCGCCGACTTCTGCTCGGCGGCCAGGTGGTACAGGGGGGTCAGAGTAGTCACGCGAGCTTCCCGTCGACGACCGTGGCACGGCCCCGCAGGAAGGTGTGGGTGACGCGGCCCGGCAGCTCACGGCCCTTGTAGGGGGTGTTGCGGCTGCGGGACGCGAAGCCCGCGGGGTCCACGGCTCCACGGTATGCCGGATCGACCAGGGTGAGGTTGGCGGGCTCACCCGCCGAGACGGGGCGGCCGTGTCCCTCCAGCCGGCCGATGGCGGCGGGGCGGAAGGACATGCGGTCGGCCACCCCCGCCCAGTCGATCAGGCCGGTGTCCACCATCGTCTGCTGGACGACCGAGAGCGCGGTCTCCAGCCCCACCATGCCCATGGCCGCGGCGGCCCACTCGCAGTCCTTGTCCTCGTGCGGGTGCGGGGCGTGGTCGGTGGCGACGCAGTCGATCGTGCCGTCGGCGAGCGCCTCGCGCAGGGCCAGGACGTCGGCCTCGGTGCGCAGCGGCGGGTTCACCTTGTAGACCGGGTCGTAGGTGCGGACCAGCTCGTCGGTGAGGAGGAGGTGGTGGGGGGTCACCTCGGCGGTGACGTTCCAGCCCTTGGACTTGGCCCAGCGGACGATCTCCACGGAGCCGGCGGTGGAGAGGTGGCAGATGTGGACGCGGGAGCCGACGTGGGCGGCGAGGAGGACGTCGCGGGCGATGATCGATTCCTCGGCTACGGCGGGCCAGCCGCCGAGCCCGAGTTCCGCGGAGACGACGCCCTCGTTCATCTGGGCGCCCTCGGTGAGGCGCGGCTCCTGGGCGTGCTGGGCGACGACGCCGTCGAAGGCCTTCACGTACTCCAGGGCGCGGCGCATGATCACCGCGTCGTCGACGCACTTGCCGTCGTCGGAGAAGACCTTCACCCCGGCGGCGGAGTCGTGCATCGCGCCGAGTTCGGCGAGTTGCTTGCCCTCCAGGCCCACGGTGACGGCGCCGACGGGCTGGACGTCGCAGTAGCCGGACTCCCTGCCGAGCCGCCAGACCTGCTCGACGACGCCGGCGGTGTCGGCGACGGGGAAGGTGTTGGCCATGGCGTGCACGGCGGTGAAGCCGCCGATGGCGGCGGCCCTGGTGCCGGTGAGGACGGTCTCGGAGTCCTCGCGGCCGGGCTCGCGCAGGTGGGTGTGGAGGTCGACCAGGCCGGGCAGCAGGATCCGGCCCTCGGCTTCGACGACGGTGGCGCCGTCGGCGTCGAGGCCGGTGCCGACCTCGGCGATGGTCTCGCCGTCGATCAGGACGTCCGCGGGCTCGCCGCCGAGGATCCGCGCGCCGCGGATGATGGTCTTGCTCATGGTCACTTGTTCTCCTCGGTACGGGCGGGGGCGGCGGACAGCGCGGTGTCGGAGCCGCCGAGCAGCAGGTAGAGCACGGCCATGCGGATGGAGACGCCGTTGGCGACCTGCTCGACGACGGTGCAGCGGTCGGAGTCGGCCACCTCGGCGGTGATCTCCATACCGCGGACCATCGGGCCGGGGTGCATGACGACGGCGTGCTCGGGCATCCTCGCCATCCGCTCGCCGTCCAGGCCGTAGCGGCGGGAGTACTCGCGCTCGGTCGGGAAGTAGGCGGCGTTCATCCTCTCGCGCTGCACACGCAGCATCATCACCGCGTCGGACGTCGCCAGCACGTCGTCGAGGCTGTAGCTGACCTCGCAGGGCCACTGCTCGACGCCCACGGGCACCAGGGTGGGCGGGGCCACCAGGGTGACGTGCGCGCCGAGGGTGGTGAGGAGGTGGACGTTGGAGCGGGCGACGCGGCTGTGCAGGATGTCGCCGACGATCGTGATGCGGCGGCCTTCGAGGTCGCGGCCGAGTCCGGCGTCGGCCCCGACGAGGCGGCGGCGCACGGTGAAGGCGTCCAGCAGGGCCTGGGTGGGGTGCTCGTGGGTGCCGTCCCCGGCGTTGACCACGGCCCCGTCGATCCAGCCGGAGGTGGCGAGCCGGTAGGGGGCGCCGGAGGCGCCGTGCCGGATGACGACGGCGTCGGCGCCCATCGCCTCCAGGGTCAGCGCGGTGTCCTTCAGGGACTCGCCCTTGGAGACCGAGGAGCCCTTGGCGGAGAAGTTGATGACGTCGGCGGAGAGCCGTTTGGCGGCCGCCTCGAAGGAGATCCGGGTACGGGTCGAGTCCTCGAAGAAGAGGTTGACGACGGTACGGCCGCGCAGGGTGGGGAGCTTCTTGATCGGCCGGTCCGCGACCCGGGCCATCTCCTCGGCGGTGTCGAGGATCAGGACGGCGTCGTCGCGGGTGAGGTCGGCGGCCGAGATGAGGTGGCGCTTCATCTGGGGTACTCCGGGGGGCTGGAGGGAGTTTCAGGCATGCGGGCGCACGGGAGCCGCCGTACGGCCCCCGAAAGGGCGTACGGGAGGGTTCGGGCTACCGCGGGTCCGCGGGGGCGGTCTGCTTGACGCCGAGCAGCACGGCGTCGCGGCCGTCCTCCTCGGCGAGCTGGACCTTGACCGTCTCCCGCAGCGACGTGGGGAGGTTCTTGCCGACGTAGTCCGCGCGGATCGGGAGTTCGCGGTGGCCGCGGTCGACGAGGACCGCGAGCTGCACCGCCCGGGGGCGGCCGATGTCCCCGAGCGCGTCGAGGGCGGCCCGGATGGTGCGGCCGGAGAAGAGCACGTCGTCGACCAGGACGACCAGGCCGCCCTCGATCCCCTCGCCGGGGATGTCGGTGCGGGCCAGGGCACGCGCCGGGCGGAGCCGCAGGTCGTCGCGGTACATGGTGATGTCGAGCGATCCGACCGGCGTCTTCCGGCCGGTGATCTGCTCCAGCTTGTCGGCCAGCCGGCGGGCGAGGAAGACCCCCCGCGTCGGGATGCCGAGGAGCACCACGTCGTCGGCGCCCTTGGCGCGTTCGACGATCTCGTGGGCGATACGGGTCAGGACACGGGCGATGTCGGGGGCCTCGAGAACGGGGCGCGCCGCGTTGCCGGTGCCGTCGTGCTGTGCGTCCATGGGAACGGACCTCCTTCTCCGCCTCACGGGACGGATCGTTAAAGGACGTCGAAATTGCGTCATCCACGCTACCAGGGCTTGCACCCGGCCCTGACACCGCCCCCGGGAGGCCGCCGGTCCGGACCATTCGGCTTGACGCATCCAAGTAACGCTGCGTAACCTCACAGTGAGTTACCAGCCACGCGGCGGAGCCGCACACTGTTCCAGCGTCCGGGGAGCCATATGTCCAGCGAATACGCAAAACAGCTCGGGGCCAAACTCCGTGCCATCCGCACCCAGCAGGGCCTCTCCCTCCACGGCGTGGAGGAGAAGTCCCAGGGTCGCTGGAAGGCCGTCGTGGTCGGCTCGTACGAGCGCGGCGACCGTGCCGTGACCGTGCAGCGCCTCGCCGAGCTGGCGGATTTCTACGGGGTTCCGGTGCAGGAGCTGCTGCCCGGCACGACGCCGGGCGGAGCCGCCGAGCCGCCGCCGAAGCTCGTCCTGGACCTGGAGCGCCTCGCCCACGTCCCGCCGGAGAAGGCCGGTCCGCTGCAGCGCTACGCGGCGACCATCCAGAGCCAGCGCGGTGACTACAACGGCAAGGTGCTCTCGATCCGCCAGGACGACCTGCGCACCCTCGCCGTGATCTACGACCAGTCGCCGTCCGTGCTGACGGAGCAGCTCATCAGCTGGGGCGTGCTGGACGCGGACGCGCGCCGCGCGGTCTCCCACGACGAGAGCTGAGCGGGCGGGGGGAGCCCCGTCGCAGAAACGTGCCGCCGGACGGGCGGGGCCTTCGGGCCCCGCCCGTCCGGCGTTCTCGTACCCGCCCGCCCCCGGTTCGGCCGCACAGCCCGAAGGGCCCGCGGATCGACCGCGGGCCCTTCGGTGCGTGCGCGACCGAACCGTCGCCCCCTAGGGGGCCCGGCGGAGGTTCGGCTTGAGGTCCTTGAAACGGGCCAGCAGGCCGTTCACGAAGGACGGGGAGTCGTCGGTGGAGAACTCCTTGGCGAGCTGGACGGCCTCGTCGATCACCACGGCGTCCGGGGTCTCGTCCAGCCAGATCAGCTCGTACGCGCCGAGCCGCAGGATGTTCCGGTCGACGACCGGCATGCGGTCGATCTCCCAGTCCACGGCGTAGGTGACGATGAGGTCGTCGATCCGGTCCGCGTACTGCGCGTACCCCTCGACCAGCTCCATCGTGAATTCACCGACCGGCGGCTGACGGTCGTCGGTCCGCGAGAGCCGAACCCAGTCCGCGAGCACGGTCTGCACGGACTCACCGCGCTGGTCGGCCTCGAAGAGGATCTGGAAGGCGCGCTTGCGGGCCTTGTTCCGGGCGGCCACGGTTAGCTGTTCACCCGGCCGAGGTAGTCGCCCGTGCGGGTGTCGACCTTGATCTTCTCGCCGGTGCTGATGAAGAGCGGCACGCCGATCTCGTAACCGGTCTCCAGGGTGGCGGGCTTGGTGCCGCCGGTGGAGCGGTCGCCCTGCACGCCGGGGTCGGTGTGCTGGATCGTCAGCTCGACGGCCGCGGGCAGCTCGACGTAGAGCACCTCGCCCTCGTGCTGCGCGACGGAGGCGGTGAAGCCCTCGATCAGGAAGTTGGCGGCGTCGCCGACGGCCTTGCGGTCGACCATGAGCTGGTCGTACGTGTCCATGTCCATGAAGACGAAGTACTCGCCGTCCATGTACGAGAACTGCATGTCCCGCCGGTCGATGGTGGCCGTCTCGACCTTCACGCCGGCGTTGAACGTCTTGTCGACGACCTTCCCGGAGAGCACGTTCTTGAGCTTGGTGCGCACGAAGGCAGGGCCCTTGCCGGGCTTGACGTGCTGGAACTCGACGACGGACCAGAGCTGGCCTCCGTCGAGCTTGAGCACCATGCCGTTCTTGAGGTCGTTCGTGGAAGCCACGGTTGCGGAATCTCCTGGGCTGAAGCTGGTGGAACGACCGAGGATCCGCGCTAGAGCGCGAGCAGCTCCTTGGTCGTCATGGTGAGTAGCTCGGGTCCGCCGTCCGCCTCGGGGCGCACGACGAGCGTGTCATCGATCCGGACACCGCCCCGGCCCGGGAGGTGGACCCCCGGTCCGACGGTGACCGGCACACAAGCGTCCAGTTTACCCATGGCTGCCGGTGCCAGTTGCGGGTCCTCCTCGATTTCGAGCCCCACCCCGTGCCCGGTCCTCGGCTGGAGGCTCTCCGCGTACCCCGCCGTCTCCAACGGCTGGCGGGCCGCGCGGTCCACCTCCCGGTAGGCGGCGCCCGGCGCCAGCGCCTCCCGGCCGGCCCGTTGAGCGGCGAAAACAAGGTCGTACAGCTCGATCTGCCACTCGGCGGGGGCGGTGCCGATGACGAAGGTCCGGCCGATCTCGCAGCGGTAGCCGCGGTAGCTCGCGCCGAGCCGGACGGAGAGGAAATCCCCCTCCTCCACCCTGCGGTCCGAGGGCCGGTGGCGCCCCTGGCCGGAGTTGGGGCCGGTGCCCACGCAGGTGGCGAAGGCGGGTCCGTCCGCGCCGTGGTCGACCAGGCGGCGTTCCAGTTCGAGGGCGAGGTGCCGCTCGGTGCGGCCGACCAGGATCGATTCGAGGAGTTCGCCGAGGGCCTGGTCGGTGATCTCGGCGGCGATCCGGAGGCAGCCGATCTCCTCCTCGTCCTTCACGATCCGCTGCTGCTCCACGGTGAAGCCCAGATCGGCCAGTCTCAGGCGCGGAGCGGCCCGCTCCATGGCGCGGTGCCGGGCCACGGTCAGGTCGTGCTCCTCGACGGCGAGCGACTCCACCCCCGAGGCGGCGGCGAGGCCCGCCGCGGCGACCACCGGGTCGCCGTCCGGCGGGGGCAGCAGATCGACCCTGAGCGCTTCGTCGGGCCGCCCGTGGGCTGACTCCCCGGCCGGGGCGCGGGGGCAGAGCAGAACGTCCTCCCCGGCGCCGAGCAGCAGCACGGCGCCGGGGGGCGCTCCGCCCGCCAGGTAGCGGACGTTGGCGGGGCGGGAGACCAGGGCGGCCGCGGAGCCCGCGGCGGCGCACCGGTCCCGGAGCAGCCCGCGTCGGACGGCGTGCACCTCAGACATGGTCCGAGCGTACGAGCGGGGGCGGCGGGCCGCCCGGCGGGCGCATCCGACCGGGGCACCGCGGGCGGCGGGCCGGGACCGGCGGGCCCGGGCGGCTACCAGGCGGGCGGGCTCGCGATGGAACGGGCCAGCACGTCGTCCAGGACGCGGGCGGTGGTCTCGACGTCGTAGGTGGAGTTGTCGATGATCGGGAGGCCGGAGCCGTACCAGCCGGCCATCCTGCCGTGGATGCGGGCGACCTCCTCGTCGGAGAGCCGGCGGTTGCCGCTGCGCGCCGCGTTGCGTTCCAGGACGATCTCCAGGCCGGGCAGCAGGACCACGGGCAGCAGGCCGGGGCCCACATGGCGCTTCCAGCCGCCGAGGCCGACGACCGGGCGGTCGGGGAAGACGGCGTCGTCGAGGATGCAGGAGATGCCGTTGGCGAGGAAGTTGCGGGCGGCGAAGCCGCAGGTGCGGCGGGCCAGCCGGTACTGCGCCTCGGAGTGGTCGTTCCAGCCGGCCTGCGGGTCGGCGAAGCCGGAGCGGACCCACTCGCGCACGTCGTCGAGGGAGACGTGGGCCGTGGGCACCCGGCGGCGGGCCGCCCAGAGCTTGGCGACGGTGGTCTTGCCCGCCCCGGCCGGGCCGATGAGCAGGACGGCGAGCGTCGCGCCCCCGGTGCCGGCCTCGGCGGGCGGCGCGGGCAGCGGAACGGGTCCGCCCGGAGGCAGCTGGACGTGTCCGGTGGGGCCTGCGGCCTCCCTGGCGGGAGGCGTGGGGCCGGTGCCGCTCCAGCCGGCGCCGGGGGGCCGGCCGTGCGCGGGGGGCGGCTGCTGAACGTGGCCGGGAGGCGGGGCCTGGCCGTGCGGAGGCGGGGCCTGGCCGGGGGCCGGGTGCGGCGGCGGGGGTATCGGGGGCGGCCCGGGGTGGCCGGGGTGCTGGGCCTGGTACGGCCGTCCGACGTGCCCGATGCCGGGTCCGTGGGGTGGTGGCAGCGGGGCCCCCACTGCGTGCTGCATCCGGTGCCACTCCGTCTCGTAACCGCGACTGACGCTGATGGGAGGGCTACCGTACCTTCCCGGGCCCTCCCGGGGTGAACGGCCCGGGGGGCCGCGACGTGCCCGCCGGCCGCGAAAAGGCCGACGGGCGCCGCCCCGGTGTCAGTCCGTCAGTTCGTCGGCCAGGGCCCGCAGGGCGAGCCGGTAGGAGCCGACGCCGAACCCGGCGACCGTACCCGTGGCCACCGCGGCGACCACGGAGGTGTGCCGGAACTCCTCGCGGGTGTACGGGTTGGAGATGTGCACCTCGATCAGCGGGGCGGTGCGCTGGGCCGCCGCGTCCCGCATGCCGTACGAGTAGTGCGTGAAGGCGCCCGGGTTGAGGACGACCGGGGTCGCGCCGTCCGCCGCCTCGTGGAGCCAGCGGATCAGCTCGCCCTCGTCGTTGGTCTCCCTCACCTCGACGTCGAAGCCGAGCTCCCTGCCGAGAGCCGTGCAGGTCTCGACGAGTCCGGCGTAGGAGGTGGCCCCGTAGACGTCGGGCTCGCGCGAGCCGAGCCGGCCGAGGTTGGGGCCGTTCAGGACGAGGACCCTGCGGGTCACGCGGAGACCTCCCCGTACGCGGCGAGCAGCACGGCCGGGTCGGGGCCCTCCAGGACGGTGGGCTTGCCGATGCCGTCCAGGACGATGAAGCGCAGCAGGTCGCCGCGCGATTTCTTGTCGACCTTCATGTTCTCCAGCAGCTTGGGCCACTGGTCGCCGCGGTAGGCCAGCGGCAGGCCCACCGACTCGAGGACGGTGCGGTGCCGGTCGGCGGTGGCGTCGTCGAGGCGTCCGGCGAGCCGCCCCAGCTCGGCGGCGAAGACCATCCCGATGGAGACCGCCGCGCCGTGGCGCCACTTGTAGCGCTCGTTCTTCTCGATGGCGTGGCCCAGGGTGTGGCCGTAGTTGAGGATCTCGCGCGGGCCCGACTCCTTGAGGTCGCCGGAGACGACTTCGGCCTTGACCCGGATGGACCGCTCGATCAGCTCGGCGGTGTGCGGTCCGGCGGGCGTACGGGCCGCCTCGGGGTCGGCCTCGATCAGGTCGAGGATGACCGGGTCGGCGATGAAGCCCGCCTTGATGACCTCGGCCAGGCCGGAGACGTAGTCGTGGACCGGCAGCGACTCCAGCGCGGCGAGGTCGCACAGGACCCCGGCGGGCGGGTGGAAGGCGCCCACCAGGTTCTTGCCCTCGGCGGTGTTGATGCCGGTCTTGCCGCCGACGGCCGCGTCCACCATGCCGAGCACGGTGGTGGGGATCGCGATCCAGCGGACCCCGCGCAGCCAGGTGGCCGCGACGAACCCGGCGACGTCCGTGGTGGCGCCGCCGCCGATGCCGACGACGACGTCGGTGCGGGTGAAGCCGGTCTGGCCGAGCGCCTTCCAGCAGTAGGCGGCGACCTCGACGGTCTTGGCCTCCTCCGCGTTGGGGAGCTGGATGGCGATGGCCTCGTACCCCTGGCCGGCGAGGTCCTGGCGGACCGCCTCGCCGGTCTCCGCCAGCGCCTCGGGGTGCAGCACGGCGACCCGCCGGGCGCGGTCGCCGATCAGCCGGGGCAGCTCGCCCAGGAGCCGGTGGCCGACCAGGACCTCGTACGGGTCGGAGCCCGCCGAGCCTGCGACCTGGATGCGGGTGGGTTCCTGCAGCGTCATGCCGGTGCTCTCCACGCCGGGGGCGGCTTGGCCCTCCGGCAGTTCCAGTGCGTCGATGATCGCCTGGGCGACCTCTTCGGGGGTGTGCTCGTCGGTGGCGACGACGGTACGGGCGACCTCTTCGTACAGGTGGCGGCGGGCGTCCATCAGCTCGCGCCACTGGCGGCGCGGGTTGACCGCGAGCAGCGGGCGGGCGGTGTTCAGACCGACGCGCCGCACGGCCTCGTCCACGTCCATGGAGAGGTAGACGACCGGGCGGCCGGCCAGCAGCTCCCTGGTCGCCCCGTCCAGCACGGCCCCGCCCCCGAGGGAGAGGACCCCGGTGTGCCCGGCGACGGCCGCGGCGACGGCCCGGCGCTCCAGGGCGCGGAAGTGCTCCTCGCCCTCGTCGTAGAAGATCTCCGCGATCGGCTTGCCGGCCTCGGCGACGACGTCTGCGTCGGTGTCCCGGTAGGTGGCGCCGAGCCGGGCGGCGAGCAGTTCGCCCACCGTGGACTTGCCGACGCCCATCGGGCCGACGAGGACGACCAGGGGCCCGCTCATCGGATCTGGAGGTGGTCGAGGTACGACTGCACGTTGCGACGGGTTTCGGCCACGCTGTCGCCGCCGAACTTCTCCGCGACGGCGTCGGCCAGGACCAGGGCGACCATCGCCTCCGCGACGATGCCCGCCGCCGGGACGGCGCAGACGTCGGAGCGCTGGTGGTGGGCCTTGGTGGCCTCGCCGGTGGTGACGTCCACGGTGGCGAGCGCGCGCGGCACGGTGGCGATGGGCTTCATGGCTGCGCGCACGCGCAGCAGCTCACCGGTGGTCAGGCCGCCCTCGGTGCCGCCGGAGCGGCCCGAGGTGCGCTTGATGCCCTCGTCGGTGGCGACGATCTCGTCGTGCGCCTGGGAGCCGGGGACCCGGGCCAGTTCGAAGCCGTCGCCGACCTCGACGCCCTTGATGGCCTGGATGCCCATGAGCGCGGCGGCGAGCCGGGCGTCCAGCCGCCGGTCCCAGTGCACGTGCGAGCCGAGCCCGACCGGCACGCCGTACGCCAGCACCTCGACGACGCCGCCGAGGGTGTCGCCGTCCTTGTGAGCCTGGTCGATCTCGGCCACCATCGCCTTGGACGCGTCCGCGTCCAGGCAGCGGACCGGGTCGGCGTCCAGCTTCTCCACGTCGCCGGGGACCGGGACGATGCCGTACGGCGCCTTGGCGGCGGCCAGCTCGACGACATGGCTGACGATCTCGATGCCCGCGGTCTCCTTGAGGTAGGAGCGGGCGACGGCCCCGAGGGCGACGCGCGCGGCGGTCTCCCGGGCGCTGGCGCGCTCCAGGACCGGCCGGGCCTCGTCGAAGCCGTACTTCTGCATTCCCGCGAGGTCGGCGTGGCCGGGGCGGGGGCGGGTCAGCGGGGCGTTGCGAGCGAGCTGGGACAGCTCCTCGGGGTCGACCGGGTCGGCCGACATGACCTGCTCCCACTTGGGCCACTCGGTGTTGCCCACCATGACGGCGACCGGGGAGCCCATGGTGAGGCCGTGCCGTACGCCGCCGAGGAAGGTGACCTCGTCCTGCTCGAACTTCATCCGCGCACCGCGGCCGTAACCGAGCCGTCGCCGGGCCAGCGCCTCCGCCACCATCTCCGTGGTGACCGGGACGCCGGCGGGAAGACCCTCCAGCGTCGCCACCAGTGCGGGGCCGTGCGACTCCCCCGCCGTCAGCCAGCGCAACCTGCTCAACGGTGCTCCTCTTGCTCGCGCCTGAAATCCAACGGCGCCACCGGGTGCGCGGCCCTGGCCCGCCGCCTCCGATCCTCCCACGACCGGGGGCGCGGTCCGGCCGCCGGTCCAGCAGACGGACGGGGCGGTCGCGGCGGGCGGTCCCCTCAGCGGGCCGCGAGCGCCGCTTCCCCGGCCTGCCGCATGGCGGCCAGCGGGGCCGGCGTCCGGCCCGTCATCTGCTCGACCTGGAGCAGGGCCTGGTGCACGAGGAGGTCGAGACCGCCGACCACCGCCCCGCCCCGCGCGGACCAGGCGGCGGCGAGAGGGGTGGGCCACGGCTCGTAGAGCACGTCGAAGAGGATGCCCGGGGCGCCGGGCACGGCACGGGCGAGGACGTCGGTGGCGCCGGCCGGGGTGGTGGCGATGACCAGCGGCGCGCCGAGGGCGTCGGCCGCGTCCCTCCAGTCGGCGGTCCCGACCTCGACCCCCAGCCGCTCGCCCCAGCCCCGCATCTCGGCGGCGCGCTCGGGGCTGCGCACATACGCCGTGACCGGTCCGGCGCAGACGACGGCGAGCGCGGCGAGGGCGGAGGAGGCGGTGGCGCCGGCGCCGAGGACGGCGGCGGACTCCACCTTGTCGACGCCGCGTTCCCGCAGGGCGGCGACCATGCCGGGGATGTCCGTGTTGTCGCCGACCCGGCGGCCGTCGTCGGTGAACACGACCGTGTTGACGGCCTCCACGGAGGCGGCCGTCGCACTGACCTCGTCCAGCAGCGGGATGACCGCCCGCTTGAGCGGCATGGTCAGGGACAGCCCCGCCCAGGAGGGGTCCAGCCCCTCGACGAACCCGGGCAGCGCCGCCTCGTCGATCTCGAACCGGTCGTAGGACCAGTCGTCCAGGCCGAGCGCGGTGTAGGCGGCGCGGTGCAGGACCGGGGAGAGGGAGTGGTCGATGGGCGAGCCGAGGACGGCGGCCCGGCGCGGCTCGCTCACTGGCCGGACTTCCCTTCCTCGTACTCCCGCCGGTTCCTCTCGTGCTCCTCGTTGGTCTCGGCGAAGACGGTCTTGTCCTCGTTGATCGAGACGAAGTAGTACCAGGGCCCCGGCGCGGGGTTCATCGCCGAGTGCAGGGCGTCCGCGCCCGGGTTGCTGATCGGGCCGGAGGGAAGACCGATGATCTTGTACGTGTTGTACGGGTCGTCGATCTTCCGCAGCTCGTCGACGGCGCCGATGTCCAGCGTGCTCTGACCCTTGATGTAGTTGACCGTGGAGTCGAATTCCAGCCGGCCCACCGTCTCCATGTTGCCCGGCTTCAGGCGGTTGTAGACGACGCGTGCGACCTTGTCGAAGTCGTGCTTGTACTTGCCCTCGACCTGCACGAGGCTCGCGACCGTGATGAGCTCCCACGGACTTTCCAGGCCGAGCTTCTTCGCACTGCCCTCCAGGTCGAGCTTGCCGTACTCCTTGTTCGCCCGCGCGACCATCCGCTTCAGCGCGTCCTCGGGCTTGGAGCCCTTGGCGACCGGGTAGGCCGCCGGGTAGAGGAAGCCTTCCAGCGGGTCCTTCACGTCCGGGTCGTCGTCGGCCCAGTCGGGCAGGCCCAGCGACTCCGCCTTGGTCTTGGCGATCTTCGCGGTGGTGCCCTTCTCCAGCCCCAGCCGTTTGTCGATCGCGGCGTAGACGGTGACGTTACGCGTGCCCTCCGGGATCACGTACGCGTTCTGGCTCTTCGGGTCGAGCATGAGCGTGATCGCGCCGGCCGCCGACATCTCCTTCTTCAGGAGGTAGACCCCGGCCTGGAGCGACTTGCCCTTCGGGTTGTCGTTCTGCGCCGCGACGAACGCGTCGGAGGACTTGATGACGCCCTTCTTGCGCAGGATGTTGGCGATGTCGTAGCCGAAGGCCCCTTCGGGGATCTCGACCTCGACCTGGCCGGTGCCCGGCCCCGCGTAGTCGGCCGGGGCTCCGAACTGCTTCTGCCAGAAGGTGTAGCCGACGTATCCGATGCCGCCGACGCCGCCCACCAGGACGACGGAGACCACCAGGCAGGCGACGCCGCTGCGGCTCTTCTTCTTGCCCTTGCCGCCCCGGCGCTCGTTGCCTCCGCGGTCCCGGCGCGAGGAGCGCGACCCGTCGTCGTCGGGGCCGTCGTCCTCGTCACGCGGCTCGCGGCCGGCCGGTTCGTCCGCACCGGTGAAGAAGGGGTGCGTCTCCTGCTGCGGCTCGTCCGGATCCCAGTCCGTCGAGGACTGTGGCTCCCGCTGTTCGGCGGGGGTCTCCCGGCGGCCCGGGGGCTGCGGCGGGGGGTACGCCTCGGGCGTGCCGTAGTAGTCCTGCGGGGCGTCGTAACCGCCGGCCTGCTGTGCGTACGGGTCGTGGGGATCGGCCCCGTACGGCATGGCGGCCTGCTGCCCGGAGTCCCAGCCGCCGTTGTACTGCGGCGGGGGCGCCGGCTGCTGGGCATACGGGTCGTGCTGGGGCGTTCCGTACTGCTGGTGGTGGGGCGGCTGCTGCCCGTACTGCTGGTACTGCTGGTCGTACGACTGCTGCGCGTACTGCTGGTTCTGGTGCTGGGGCGCGTGCTGTTGGTTCTGGTGCTGCTGGGCGTACGGGTCGTGCGGGTAGGACTGCTGCTGGTCGCCGTACTGGCCCTGGCCCTGGCCGTCGTGGGCGGCCTGGCGGCCTCCCCACCCCTGGTCCCCGTACAAGGGGTCTTCGGGATGCCACGGTTCGGAGCCGGGGCCCCGGCCATACT
This sequence comes from Streptomyces sp. CB02366, assembly GCF_001905905.1. GTDB lineage: Bacteria > Actinomycetota > Actinomycetes > Streptomycetales > Streptomycetaceae > Streptomyces. The sequence continues at coordinate 326,416 of NZ_LIVT01000005.1, read as the reverse complement.
CAGTCATCGATCCCCTAGAGCCGCGAGACGCCGTTCCGTCTCTTCGCTTAGCCGAGCGGTGATGTGTTCGAGCACCGCCGCATCGCGCGGAACGTTACCGTATCGCGATCAGACAACCACTTCGACGCCCTCGCCGGGGGGGTTGCCTGACGCCCGTTCGGACTCCAGAGCGTTCTGAAGGATGACCACAGCGGCAGCCTGGTCGATGACAGAACGGCCTTTCCTGGACTTCACGCCCGAGGCGCGCATCCCCTGGGCGGCCGTCACTGTGGTCATCCTCTCGTCCACCAACCGCACCGGAACGGGCGCGATCGAGCGGGCGAACTCCTGGGCGAAGGCCCGGACCTTGGCCGCCGCGGGGCCCTCGCCCCCGCCGAGCGAACGCGGCAGGCCGAGGACGACCTCGATCGGCTCGTACTCCTCGACGAGTGCGCGGAGCCGCCGGTGGGCGGCCGGGACGTCGCGTCCCGGCACGGTCTCCACCGGCGTGGCCAGGATCCCGTCGGGGTCGCACGAGGCGACCCCGATCCGGGCGTCCCCGACGTCGACGGCGAGCCGCCGGCCTCGGCGCATCCGCGTCATCCCGCTCGTCACGCCGTCTCGGTGACGAGGCGTTCGACCGCGGCGACGGCGTCCCCGATGGCGGCCGGGTTCGTGCCGCCGCCCTGGGCCACGTCCGGCTTGCCGCCGCCACCGCCGCCGAGGGTCTTGGCGGCGGTGCGCACGAGGTCGCCGGCCTTGAGACCGCGCCCGCGGGCGGCCTCGTTGGTGGCGATGACGGTGAGCGGGCGCCCGTTGGCGGTGGTGAACAGCGCCACGACGGCCGGGCGGTCGCCCTGGATGCGGCCGCGGACGTCCAGGACCAGCTTGCGCAGGTCGTCGGCGGAGGTGCCGTCGGGGACCTGGCCGGTGACCAGGGCGACGCCGCGGACGTCCTTGGCGGAATCGACCAGACCGGCGGCGGCCGCGAGGACCTTCTCCGCGCGGAACTTCTCGATCTCCTTCTCGGCGTCCTTCAGCTTGCCGAGCATGCCCGCGATCTTCTCGGGAAGCTCCTCGGGGCGGCCCTTGACCAGCTCCTGGAGCTGGGCGACGACCGTGTGCTCCTTGGCGAGGAAGTTGTACGCGTCCACCCCGACCAGGGCTTCGATACGGCGCACGCCGGAGCCGATGGAGGACTCTCCCAGCAGCTTCACCAGACCCAGCTGGGCGGTGTTGTGGACGTGGGTGCCGCCGCACAGCTCCTTGGAGAAGTCGCCGATGGTGACGACGCGGACCCGCTCGCCGTACTTCTCGCCGAACTCGGCGATGGCGCCCTGCTTCTTGGCCTCGTCGATCGACATGACCTCGGCCTGGACGTCGAGCTCCCGCGAGAGGACCTCGTTGATCCGCTGCTCCACGTCGGTGAGGACCGTGCCGGGGACGGCGGCGGGCGAGCCGAAGTCGAAGCGGAAGCGGCCCGGCGAGTTCTCCGAGCCGGCCTGGGCGGCCGTCGGGCCGAGCGCGTCGCGCAGCGCCTGGTGCGTGAGGTGCGTGGCGCTGTGGGCGCGGGCGATGGCGCGGCGGCGGGTGGCGTCGATCGAGGCGAAGACGGGGGCCCCGACCGTCACCTCCCCGACCTGGACGACGCCCTTGTGGACGTGGACGCCCGGGACCGGCTTCTGGACGTCGCGGACCTCGATCACGGCCCCGGTGTCGAGCCGGATGCGGCCGGTGTCGGCGAGCTGGCCGCCGCCCTCGGCGTAGAAGGGGGTGCGGTCGAGGACGACCTCGACCTCGTCGCCCTCGAGGGCGGCGGGCGAGGGCACGCCGTCGACCAGCAGGCCGACGATGGTGGACTCGCCGGCCACGCTGGTGTAGCCGGTGAACTCGGTGGCGCCGGAGGTGTCGGCGACCTCGCGGTAGGCGGACAGGTCGGCGTGGCCGGTCTTCTTGGCGCGGGCGTCGGCCTTGGCCTTGTCGCGCTGTTCCTGCATGAGGCGGCGGAAGCCGTCCTCGTCCACGGAGAGCCCCTGCTCGGCGGCCATCTCCAGGGTCAGGTCGATCGGGAAGCCCCACGTGTCGTGGAGCAGGAACGCCTTGTCCCCGGCGAGGACCTTGCCGCCGGCGGCCTTGGTCTCGGTGACCGCGGTTTCCAGGATGTTGGTGCCGCCCTTGAGGGCCTTGAGGAAGGCGGCCTCCTCGGCCAGCGCGACCGTCTCGATGCGCTTGCGGTCGGTGATCAGCTCCGGGTACTGGAGGCCCATGGTGTCGATCACGACGTCGATCAGGTCCTTGACGACCGTGCCGGTGGCGCCCAGGAGGCGCATGTTGCGGATGGCGCGGCGCATGATGCGGCGCAGCACGTAGCCGCGGCCCTCGTTGCCGGGGGTGACGCCGTCGCCGATGAGCATCACCGACGTGCGGATGTGGTCGGCGACGACGCGGAGCGAGACGTCCGTGGACTGCTCGGCGCCGTAGCGGACGCCCGTCAGCTCGGTGGCCTTGTCCATGACGACGCGCAGGGTGTCGGTCTCGTACATGTTCTGCACGCCCTGCAGGATCATCGCGAGGCGTTCGAGGCCGAGGCCGGTGTCGATGTTCTTCGACGGCAGGTCCCCGAGGATCGGGAAGTCCTCCTTGCCGTCGCCGGCGCCGCGCTCGTACTGCATGAAGACCAGGTTCCAGATCTCCACGTAGCGCTCGTCGTTGACGGCCGGGCCGCCCTCGACGCCGAACTCGGGGCCGCGGTCGTAGTTGATCTCGGAGCAGGGGCCGCAGGGGCCGGGGACGCCCATGGACCAGAAGTTGTCCTTCTTGCCCAGGCGCTGGATGCGCTCCGCGGGGACACCGATCTTGTCGCGCCAGATGGACTCGGCCTCGTCGTCGTCCAGGTAGACGGTGATCCAGAGCTTCTCGGGGTCGAGGCCGTAGCCGCCGTCCTCCACCGAGCTGGTCAGGGCCTCCCAGGCGAGCTTGATGGCCCCTTCCTTGAAGTAGTCCCCGAAGGAGAAGTTGCCGCACATCTGGAAGAAGGTGCCGTGGCGGGTGGTCTTGCCGACCTCTTCGATGTCCGGCGTGCGCACGCACTTCTGCACGCTGGTGACGCGCGGGGCGGGCGGCTTGACCTCGCCGAGGAAGTACGGCTTGAAGGGGACCATGCCGGCGGGGACCAGCAGCAGAGTCGGGTCGTCCGCGATGAGCGACGCCGAAGGCACGGCGGTGTGACCGCGCTCCTCGAAGAAGCTCAGCCAGCGGCGGCGAATTTCGGCCGACTCCATCAGTGGTCCTCATTCCGGTTGTTCGAGTTGGAGGGGAGGGTGCGGGACGGGGCGTCCGCGGGCGGTCCGGCCGCCTCGACGGCCCAGTGCCGCTGTACGGGAAGGTCCTGGTCGACGGGGGCCTGAAGGCCCAGCGCGCCGCCCAGTTCGGCTTCGCGCCGGACCATGCCCTCCCGTACGTCGAGGGCGAAGTCCTTGAGGCGGTGACCGGTCTCGATCGCCTTGTCCGCGGCCTGCGCCGCGAGGCTCTCCGGGGTCAGCTGCTTGAGCTTGCGGTTGACCTTGGCGGTGGCCCACACGCCGGCGGCCGCGCCGGCGGTGAACCAGAAAGTGCGGCGGAACATCGCTCGATCAGTCCTTCTGTCCGCGGGCGTTTCGGCGTTCGCGCCTGCGTTCGCGCGCCGAGGGTACGGTCCGGCCGACGATCACCGTACGGCGGCCGGAGCCGCGGCCCTGCGCCGGTTCCGGTCCGGGGGCGGCGCGGCGGCCGAGCGCCTGCCGTACGCCGTAGCCGAAGGCGGCGACCTTGACGAGGGGGCCGCCGAAGGTGGAGGCGACGGTGGTGGAGAGCGCGGAGGCGTTGGAGGTGACCTCCTGGACATCGCTCGCGATGGCGTCGACCTTGTCCAGCTGGGTCTGGGCGGAACGCACCGTCGCCGAGGCGTCCGCGAGCAGCGGAACGGCCTGATCGGTCACGTCCGCCACGAGCTTGGTGGTCGCCCTGAGCGTCTGGGCGAGCCTCACCAGCACCACGGCGAGGAACGAGACCAGGATCGCCCAGAAGACGGCCACGATGATCCCGGCCACCTCTCCACCGGACACAGTGCACCGCTCCCTGCTCGTCGATCGACCCCCTCGGGGGCTTGTCCGCGTCGGTGCGGCCGGCTGCAGCCGGCCGCGCCCGATCGTCGTCCTTCGAGCCTATCGCGCCGTGCGTCCCCTCCCCTACCGCATTCTCCGCGGGCCGGGCGGCGGCCGTCCGACGAGATTGTACGGAGAGCTTTCAAGCCAGTACGCTCCGTGTCTCATGCGACGCCTGCAGGACCCCTTCCCGAATCCCGGCGAGCCGAACGCCCGCCCCGCCGCGTCACCCGGCGGTCTCCCGGCCGAGCTGAACTCCTTCGTGGGCCGGGAGGACGAACTGGCCGAAGTGGGCGCGCTGCTGGCGGCGCGGGCCCGGGTGGTCACCGTCGTCGGGGTGGCGGGCGTGGGCAAGACCCGGTGCGTCATCCGGGTCGCCGCCCTCCAGGAGAAACGGTACTGCGACGGGGTCCTGCTGGCCGAGCTGTCCGCCGTACGCGATCCCGGCCTGCTGGAACACGCCCTCGTCGACGCTCTGGGACTGACCGACCACACCAACCGGCCGCCGCGCACCGTCCTCGTGGAACACCTCCGCGAGCGCCGGACCCTGCTGGTGATCGACGGCTTCGAGCACCTCCTGGACGCGTGCGCCGGTCTCGTCACCGAACTGCTGCGCCGCGCTCCGGGTCTCCAGGTGCTCGCGGCCGGGCGCTGCCCGCTGCGGATGGACGGGGAGCGCACGTTCCCCCTCGCACCGATGTGCGACGAGGAGGCGGTGGAGCTGTTCACCGAACGGGCGCGCGGCGTCCGGCCGGGCTGGGAGCCGACGGAGGACGAACGCGGAGCGGTGCTGGAGCTCTGCCGCCGTCTCGACGGGATTCCGCTGGCGTTGGAGCTGGCGGCCGGGCGGCTTCGCGCCCTGTCGGTGGAGCAGGTGCTCCTGCGGCTGGACGACCGGTTCCGGCTGCTGACCGGAGGCCGCCGGGGCGCCCCGCCCCGCCATCAGACGCTGCGTACGGCGATCGGCTGGAGCCACGAACTGTGCTCGCCCGAACAGCGGTTGCTGTGGGCACGGCTCTCGGTCTTCGCCGGGCAGTTCGACCTGGAGGCCGCCGAGTACGTCTGCGGCGGCCCGGACCTGCCGACCGAATCGGTGCTCGACGTGCTGGACGAGCTGTTGGCCCAGTCGGTGGTGGAGCGCGAGGAGGGTCCGGCCGGGGCCCGCTACCGGCTGCTGGACACGGTGAGCGAATACGGGGCGCAGTGGCTGACGGCGGCCGGGGACGCCCAGCGGCTGCGACGACGGCACCGGGACTGGTTCCTGGGGCTCGCGACCTGGTGCGAGCTGGACTGGTTCAGCCCCCGGCAGGCGGAGGTGGCGGCGCGGATCGACGGCGAGCTGCCCAACCTGCGCCGGGCGATGGAATGTTCGATGGAGGACCCCGACGAGGTGCATCTGGCGCAGTACCTGGCCGGCACCCTGTGGTTCTACTGGGTCGGCTGCGGGCGGCTCTCCGAGGGGCGGCACTGGCTGGAGCACGTGCTGGAGGAGTCCTCCCCCCACGACGCGGCACGGCTGAAGGTGCTGTGGGTACTGGGCTACGTGGCGGTGCTCCAGGGCGACGCGGTCGCGGCGGTCGCGGCGCTGCGGGAGTGCCGGGAGGAGGCCGAGCGGACCGGCAACGCGAGGGCCCTGGCGTACGCGGTGCACCGCATGGGCTGCCTGGCGATCGTGACGGACGACATGCCGCGCGCCGAGGAGCTGCTGCGCGAGGCGCTGGGCCGGTACCGCGAGGTCGGCGAGTTGAACAGCAATGTGCTGATGGCGCAGGTCGAGCTGGCCATGGCGGTGGCGTTCCTCGGGGATCCGGACGCGGCGGCGGCGATCTGCGACGAGGTCCGGGAGGTCTGCGAGGACCACGGGGAGCGGTGGGCGCTGGCGTACGCGCTGTACGTCCTGGCGTACGCGGCGGTGCACCGGGGACGGCCCGGAGCGGCGCGGCAGATGCTCCGGGAGTGCCTGGCGATCGGCCGGACGTTCAACGATCTGCTGGGCACGGTGCTGTCCCTGGAGCTTCTCGCCCTGGTGACGGCGGTGGAGGGGGACGCCGGGGAGGCCGCCGTGCTCCAGGGGGCGGCGGAGGGCATCTGGCCCTCGGTGGGGCTGCCGTTGTTCGGCTCGGTGTTCTACGGGCGGCCGCGGGCGGAGTGCGAGGAGCGGGCGCGCCGGGAGCTGGGGAACACGGCGTACGAGGAGGGGCTGCGGGCGGGCCGGCGACTGGACCCGGCGGCCGCGGTGGACCGGGCCCTGGCGGGAGGCGGCCCCGACGCGGGGCGGGCCGCACCGGATGCGCCCGGTCCGCCCGGTGCGGGCGGACCGGGGGCGGGAGGGCCCGGGGGAACGCGAAGGCCCGCCGCCTCCCCGATGAGGGGAAGGGGCGGGCCGGAGCGCTGGTGAGAGCGGCTACGCCTGGATCAGCGGGCGTAGTACTCGACGACGAGCTGCTCGTCGCAGATCACCGGGATCTCCTTGCGGTTCGGGTCCCGGTCCAGGCGGAAGGCCAGGGCCTTCAGGTTCACCTGGAGGTAGCGCGGGGTCTCACCGTCGGTGTCGTAACCACCCTCGCGGGCCACCTGGAAGGGGACCTTGGAGCGGCTGCGCTCGCGGACCTGGACGATGTCGTCCGGGCGCACGCGGAAGGAGGGCTTGTCGACCTTGCCGCCGTTGACCTCGATGTGGCCGTGGACGACCATCTGACGGGCCTGGTAGATGGTGCGGGCGATGCCCGAACGCAGGACAAGGGCGTCGAGGCGGCGCTCGAGCTCGACGACCAGCGCCTCGCCCGTCTTGCCCTCGGCCTTCTTGGCGCGGTCGTAGGCACGCGCCATCTGGCGCTCGCTGATGTCGTACTGCGCGCGCAGGCGCTGCTTCTCCAGCAGACGGACCTTGTAGTCCGAGTTCTGCTTGCGGCCACGGCCGTGCTCGCCCGGCGGGTACGGACGCGCTTCGAAGTACTTGACAGCCTTGGGCGTCAGGGCGATGCCGAGGGCACGCGACTTCTTGACCTTGGGACGCGACTGGTTAGGCACGTTCTCCAGACCTCCGTTGTAGGTTAGGTTAGGTTAGGCTTACCTTACTCAAGGAGATCGCATGTCTCGCCCTGGGAACACCACTCACGTCACGGACAGCACAGACAGCGGCAGCACCTCGAAGGAGGATGCTGCTACGACGGAAGGCCGATCAGATCGTGGTCAGCCGCGTCCCAGCGGGCCAGAAAACACTCGGATGCCGTCAGCAGCCGAGCGCACACGAACTCTCGTACAGAGTACCTGCTCCGCGCTGCTCGTCGTACCGGGGCTGGATCCGGCCCGTGCGGAGCCGCTGCTCCCGGACAGCAGGCACGTGGGGCCCGAAGGCGACGTGTTCCTCGAATTCCCGGCGAATTCCCCGGCCGTGCGGGCCGCGACGCACGCGCAGGACGACGAGGTGACCGCCGTGCTGGAGATCACGGACGTCGCCCCGGTCTCCGTACCGCACCGCGTCCGGGGCCGCGCCTGGATCTCCGGCTGGCTCACCTGCGTCCCCGGCATCGCCGGGCCCGGCCGGATGGCTCTGCGCCTGGAGTTCGGCGAGGCGTACGTGGACGACCTCTGGGGCGCCGAGGACGTCGAGGCGGAGGACTTCCGGGACGCGGTCCCCGATCCGCTGGCCGCCCACGAGGCGGAGCTGCTCCAGCACCTGGCCTCCTCCCACGACGAGCGGATGCGCGCCTTGGGCGGGCTGCTGGGCGAGCGCGCCGCCCCCGCCCACAGGCCGGACCGGCCGAACGCCGTGCCCCTGGCACTGGACCGCTTCGGGCTGCGGGTCCGCTTCATCGAGGGCCGGGGCTCCTGCTTCGACGCCCGCTTCGACTTCCCCGAGCCGGTGCGCGACGTCACGGAGCTGCGCCGCGCCCTGCACACCCTCTTCGAGGCGGCGGCGCTCTGAGCCGGTCCTCCCCGGGGCCGCCGGGCCAGCGGGGGGGGGTGTCACGAGGGGTGAGCCGGTCGCCCTACGTCGGGTCCGACCCGTCGCCGACGCGGCCGAGGCGCTCGCGGACCCGCTCGACCACGTCCGCGTACCGCGCCTCCGCACCGTAGCGGGTGGGGGTGTAGTACCGCCGGTCGCGCACCGCGTCCGGAGCGTACTGCTGGGCGGCGATACCGCCCTGCACGTCGTGCGGATAGACGTACCCCTGGGCGTGGCCGAGCTTGGCCGCGCCCTTGTAGTGGCCGTCGCGCAGGTGGGCCGGGACGGGCCCCGCGAGCCCCCTGCGCACATCGTCCTGTGCGGCGGAGATCGCCAGCGTCGCCGCGTTGGACTTGGGGGCGAGCGCCAGGGCGATGGTGGCGTGGCTGAGGGTGAGCGCCGCCTCGGGGAAACCGATCATGGCCACCGCCTGGGCGGCGGCCACCGCGGTCGGCAGAGCGGTGGGATCGGCCAGGCCGATGTCCTCGCTGGCCGAGATCATCAGCCGCCGGGCGATGAACCGCGGGTCCTCCCCCGCCTCGATCATCCGGGCCAGGTAGTGCAGGGCCGCGTCCACGTCGGAGCCGCGGATCGACTTGATGAGCGCGCTGGCCACGTCGTAGTGCTGGTCGCCGTCGCGGTCGTACTTCACGGCCGCGCGGTCCACGGTCGCCTCGACCGTCTCCAGGGTGATCTCCGCCTCCCCCGTGGCGATGGCCGCGCCCGCCGCGGCCTCCAGCGCCGTCAGTGCGCGGCGGGCGTCGCCGCCCGCGATGCGCAGCAGATGCGCCTCGGCGTCCTCCGGCAGGGCGACCGCTCCGCCGAGGCCCCGCTCCTCGGTGAGCGCGCGGCGCAGCAGGGAGCGCAGGTCGTCGTCGGTCAGCGGCTCCAGGGTGAGCAGCAGGGAGCGCGAGAGCAGCGGCGAGATGATCGAGAAGTACGGATTCTCCGTGGTGGCGGCGATGAGGGTGACCCAGCGGTTCTCCACGGCGGGGAGGAGGGAGTCCTGCTGGGCCTTGGAGAAGCGGTGGATCTCGTCCAGGAAGAGGACGGTCTCCTTGCCGAAGCCGCCGGTGGCGCGGCGCGCGCCCTCGATGACGGCCCGGACCTCCTTGACGCCCGCGGTGATCGCGGAGAGCTCGACGAACCGCTTGTTGGTGGCCTTGCTGACCACGTACGCCAACGTCGTCTTACCGGTGCCGGGCGGGCCCCAGAGGATGACGGAGGACGCCCCGGCGGGGCCGCCGACGCCCTCGCCGACGAGACGGCGCAGGGGCGATCCCGGCTTCAGCAGATGCTGCTGGCCGACCACCTCGTCGAGGACGCGCGGACGCATCCGGACGGCGAGAGGACTGCTGGACGGGTCCTTCTCCTGGCGGTCTTCGGCTGCTGCGGTAAAGAGGTCGGGCTCCACGTCATGAAGCGTAAGCGACCCCGCCGACAGAACCAGCTACGGATTTTCGGAGGCGCTCGTCGGCTCCGGAGACGACGGCCACCCGCGGGTCCGCGGAGGCGGACCGGTCCCCCGGGCCGTACTCAGCTGGTCCAGAAGTCCCACCAGCGGGTCAGGATCAGCATGCCGATGATCCCGATCCACAGCACCGGAAGCACCCACGGGAACTCGGTGAGCCCGTTCCGCAGCCAGGCCGGGGCCGGCAGGACGCGGTTCTTGACGTTGTGGGTGGTGACGTAGCAGAACATGACGATCGTGGCGACCCAGGCCAGGCAGCACCACAGGCAGAGCGAGTTGATGTTGTACAGCGACTGGTACTGGAGCCAGGTGCAGAAGCCGACGCCGAACAGCGTCCCGGCGTTCAGTCCGAGCCAGAACCAGCCGCGGAAGCGTGCGCCGGCGAGCAGCCCCATCCCGATGGCGACGACCATGCCGTACGTGACCAGGCCCAGCACCGGGTTGGGGAACCCGAACACCGACGCCTGCTCGCTCTTCATGATGTTGCCGCAGGCGACGACGGGGTTGAGGCTGCATCCCGGGGTGAAGGAGGGGTCCTCCAGCAGCTTGAACTTGTCGATCGTGATGACCCAGGCGGCCAGCACTCCGGCCGCGCCGGTGATCACCAGGAGCAGGGCGAGACCGCGGCCGGCCCCGAAGGCGCGCTTGCCGCCGTCCTCGTCCTGGTCGGAGGAGAGGGGGTGGTCTACCGCTGCAGTCGTCATATCGCCGTTCCATCACCGAGTGGTCAACCGGGCAAGGTCATTGTGCCGCACCCCCGCCCGGCACAACCGTTCGATGAACATAAAGATGTCCGTCGATGAACGCCCTCGACGGGCCGGCCCCCGGCGGTGCGGGGCCCCGACGACGGACGATGCACGGCTCCCCCTCACCGGACGCCCGGCGCGGGGCACGCGCGACCCCCGAGGGATCGCACCGTCAAGGATGAATCACCGTTCACCGGGTTGACGGAAGACGGAAAGGCGCTGCCGCCGGGACGCGACGGTCCCGGCGGCAGCGCCCCGTGCACGGTCCGGCCGGCCGAACCGCCCGGCCCCTCGGGGCCGGACCGCTCCGCCGGCCGGGCCGCCCGGTCCTCAGCCGAGCCGCTTCGTCAGCTCCGCCACGGCCTCGGCCAGCGGCACCGCGCTCTGCTCGCCGGACTCCATGTCCTTGAGCTGGACGACTCCCTCGGCGAGATCGCGCTCGCCCGCCACCAGGGTGTAACGCGCGCCCGACCGGTTGGCGCTCTTCATCGCGCCCTTCAGCCCCCGGCCGCCGAACGCGAAGTCCGCGGCGACACCCGCGCGGCGCAGTTCGGTGACGACGCCGAACAGCACCCGGCGGGCCTCCTCGCCGAGCGGGACCGCGTACACGCTGGTGGGGGCGGGCAGATCGAGCTCGACGCCCTCCGCCTCCAGCGCGAGGACCGTGCGGTCCACCCCGAGCGCCCAGCCCACGGACGGCAGCGCGGGGCCGCCGATCATCTCGGACAGGCCGTCGTACCGCCCGCCGCCGCCCACCGCCGACTGCGAGCCGAGACCGTGGTGGACGAACTCGAAGGTGGTGCGGGTGTAGTAGTCCAGGCCGCGCACCAGCTTCTCGTCGTCCTCGAACGCGACCCCGGCCGCCGTGAGCAGCGCGCGGACCTCCTCGTGGTACGCCTTGCACGCGTCGCACAGGTGGTCGCGGAGCTTCGGGGCGCCGGTGAGCTGCTTCTGCACGTCGGCCCGCTTGTCGTCCAGGACGCGCAGCGGGTTGATCTCGATGCGGCGGCGGGTCTCCTCGTCGAGGTCCAGGTCGCGCAGGAAGGTCTGGAGCGCCTCGCGGTAGGCCGGACGGCACTCCTTGTCGCCCAGCGAGTTCAGCAGGATGCGGAACTGACGCAGGCCCAGGGAGCGGTACGCCTGGTCGGCGAGGATGATCAGCTCGGCGTCCAGGACCGGGTCCTCGGTACCGATGGCCTCCGCGCCGACCTGCGAGAAGTGGCGGTAGCGGCCCGCCTGCGGACGCTCGTAGCGGTAGTACGAGCCGGAGTACCAGAGCTTGACGGGGAGGTTCCCCGCCTTGTGGAGGTTGCCCTCCAGGGCGGCGCGCAGGACGGACGCGGTGCCCTCGGGTCGCAGCGCCAACTGGTCGCCGCCCTTGGTGGTGAGGGTGTACATCTCCTTGGTGACGATGTCGGTGGATTCACCGACACCGCGCGCGAAGAGCTCGACGTTCTCGAAGCCGGGCGTCTCGATGTAGCCGTAGCCGGAGTCGCGCAGGGGCGCGGAGATGGCCTCGCGCACCGCCAGGAACGTCGCGGAACGGGGCGGGGTCAGATCGTACGTGCCCTTGGGGGCCTGAAAGGTGCTCACGTGGATACGTCTCTCGTCTACAGTCCTCGGCGCGGCGCCGCGTCCAGACCGTTCAGGAACGGGTTGGAGGCGCGCTCGCGGCCGATGGTCGTCTGGGGGCCGTGGCCGGACAGCACCACGGTCGAGTCGTCGAGCGGCAGGCACACGCGGGCCAGCGACTCGAGCAGCTCGGCGTGGTCGCCGCCGGGCAGGTCGGTGCGTCCGACGGAGCCGGCGAAGAGCAGGTCGCCCGAGAAGAGGACCGGCGGAACGTCCGCGGCCTCGGGCATCCCGAACGTCACCGACCCCTTGGTATGGCCGGGCGCGTGCGAGACGCCGAACTCCAGGCCGGCCAGGGTCAGCTTCGAGCCGTCGGCCAGTTCCTTGACGTCGTCCGGCTCCCCCACGGTCAGCTCGCCCATGAGCGGCATCCCGATGGAGCGGCCGAGCGCCTTCTCCGGGTCGCTCATCATGTAGCGGTCCTCGGGGTGGATCCAGGCGGGGACGTCATGGGCGCCGCAGACGGGGACCACCGAGGCGACGTGGTCGATGTGGCCGTGGGTGAGCACGACGGCGACGGGCTTGAGCCGATGCTTCCTCAGCGCTTCCTCGACGCCCTGGGCGGCCTGGTGGCCCGGGTCGATGATCACGCACTCCTCACCGGCGGCGGGGGCGACCAGATAGCAATTGGTCCCCCAGGCCCCGGCGGGGAACCCGGCAATGAGCACGATCGTCCTTAATGTTCGGCGGAGGATGCGGCCGCGGCGGAGGATGCGGCGGATCAGAGCCTACCGGCGCTCCTCATCACACAGGTAACCCATATACGGTACGGGCAGCTCACGCCCTCATCCTCACGACGTAACAAGGAGCCCAACCGGTGTCCAGCAGCGAACAGCGGCGGCGGCAGCTCGCCCGGGAGAAGTTCGAGCGCCAGCAGAAGCGCAGGGAGGAGGCCCGCCGCCGGACGAAGCGCATCACCGCGATCGTCGCCGCTTCCGTGGCCGTGATCGCCGTCGTGGGTGTGAGCGCGTTCGTCGTGGCGGGCAAGGACGACGACAAGGACAAGAAGAGCGACACCGCGTCGAGCCAGAGCCCCTCTCCGGAGCCCTCGGAGAGCGAGAGCAAGGCTCCGCTGCCGCCGATGAAGATCGACAAGAAGGCCTCGTACACGATGTCGCTCACGACGAGCCAGGGCGACATCGGGTTCTCGATGGAGGCGGCGAAGACCCCGCAGACGGTGAACTCCTTCAAGGCGCTCGCCGACAAGGGCTACTTCGACGGCACCAAGTGCCACCGTCTGACCACCCAGGGCATCTTCGTGCTCCAGTGCGGCGACCCCAAGGGCGACGGCACGGGCGGACCGGGCTACACCATCCCGGACGAGAACCTGGACGCGCTCGGCAAGGCCGGCGCCGACGGCTCCGTCGTCTACCCGCCCGGCACGGTGGCGATGGCCAACACCGGCCAGCCGGACTCCGGCGGCAGCCAGTTCTTCCTGGTGTACAAGGAGACGAAGCTCCCGCCCACGTACACCCCGTTCGGCACGATGGACGACGCCTCGCTCAAGGCCGTCCAGAAGGTCGGCGAGGCCGGCGTCGAGGGCGGGGCCGGCGACGGCGCCCCGAAGAAGGCCGTGACCGTGGAGAAGGCGACCGTCGAGAAGAGCTGAGCCGCACGGGAGGGCGACCGTCGGGAAGGGCCTTCGCTCGGGCGGGGGCCCTTCCCCGCCCGAGCGAATAATTTCGGCCTCGCGGAGTGCGGACAGCCGGGCGGCCGGTCGCCTAGATTGACGTTGTGCAGGGCGGGCGGTGCCCGCCCCAGGAAACTGTGGACGATGCCCGGGGGCGAACCCCCTCGCAGGCATCAGGTGGAGGAGGCGCTGTGAGCAGCGACCCGTGGGGCCGCGTCGACGAGACGGGCACCGTGTACGTGCGTACAGCCGAGGGCGAGCAGGTCGTCGGATCGTGGCAGGCCGGTTCCCCCGAGGAGGCTCTGGCCTATTTCGAGCGCAAGTACGACGGCATGGCGGTCGAGATCGGCCTCCTCGAACGGCGGGTGAAGACCACCGACCTGTCGGCGAAGGACGCGACGGCCGCCATCGACCATCTGCGGCAGCAGGTCGACGAGCACCATGCGGTGGGCGACCTGGATGCGCTCCGCACACGGCTGGACGCGCTCGTCGCGACGGTCGAGGCGCGGCGCGAGGAGCGCAAGGTCCTCAAGGCCAAGCAGGCCGACGAGGCCAAGCAGGCCAAGGAGGCGCTGGTCGCCGAGGCCGAGGAGCTGGCGAAGAGCGAGCAGTGGCGGTCGGCCGGTGAGCGGCTGCGGGCGCTGGTGGACACCTGGAAGGGTCTCCCCCGCCTCGACCGCAAGTCGGACGACGAGCTGTGGCACCGCTTCTCGCACGCCCGCTCGGCGTTCTCCAAGCGGCGCAAGGCCCACTTCGCCGCACTGGACGCCCAGCGCGAGGAGGCCCGCAAGGCCAAGGAGAAGCTGGTCGCCGAGGCCGAGGCGCTGTCCGGTTCCCAGGACTGGGCGGCCACGGCCGCGCGCTACCGCGACCTGATGACCGAGTGGAAGGCGGCGGGCCGCGCCCAGCGCGAGGCCGAGGACGACCTGTGGAACCGCTTCCGCGGCGCCCAGGACGTCTTCTTCGCCGCCCGCGGCGAGGTCTTCGCGGAGCGGGACGCCGAGCAGGGCGAGAACCTCAGGCTGAAGGAGGAGCTCGCCGACGAGGCCGAGAAGCTGGTGCCGGTGAAGGACCTGAAGGCGGCCCGCGCCGCGTTCCGGTCGATCAACGAGCGCTGGGAGGCCATCGGCCACGTCCCGCGTGACGCCCGTCCCAAGGTCGAGGGCCGGATGCAGGCGGTGGAGCGGGCGCTCCTGGAGTCCGAGGAGGCCGAGTGGCGCCGGACGAACCCGGAGGCGCGGGCCCGCGCCGAGGGTCTGACCGGTCAGCTGCAGGCCGCCGTGGACAAGCTGCGCGGCCAGATCGACACCGCGCGAGCCCGGGGCGACAACGCGCGCGCGGACAAGCTGGCCAAGGAGCTGGAGGGGCGTCAGGCGCTGCTGGACCAGGCGCTGAAGGGCCTGGAGGAGTTCGGCGGCTGAGACGGACCCCGAAGGCCGCTGACGTAGAGGCCCCCGGTACGCGTCGCGTACCGGGGGCCTCTACGTCGTCCGCTACGGCCTGCGGGCCGAGGTGACCCGGTAGACGTCGTAGACGCCCTCGACCCCGCGCACGGCCTTCAGGACGTGGCCCAGGTGCTTGGGGTCGCCCATCTCGAAGGTGAAGCGCGAGGTGGCCACCCGGTCGCGGGAGGTCTGGACGGCCGCCGACAGGATGTTGACGTGCTGGTCGGAGAGGATCCGGGTGACGTCGGAGAGCAGCCGGGAGCGGTCCAGCGCCTCGACCTGGATGGCGACCAGGAAGACCGAGGACTGGGTGGGGGCCCATTCGACGTCGAGGATGCGCTCGGGCTGCTGCGACAGCGACTCCACGTTGACGCAGTCGGCGCGGTGGACGGAGACGCCGCTGCCCCGGGTGACGAAGCCGATGATCGGGTCGCCGGGCACGGGCGTGCAGCAGCGGGCGAGTTTGACCCAGACGTCCTCGACGCCCTTGACGACGACGCCGGGGTCGGCGTTGGCGCGGCGCTTGCCGCGACCGCCGTGGGAGGGCGGGGTGGACTCCGCGATGTCCTCGTTGGCCTCGTCGTGGCCGCCGAGCGCCTGGACCAGCTTCTGGACGACGCCGGCCGCCGCGACATGGCCCTCGCCGATCGCCGCGTACAGCGAGGAGATGTCGGGATAGCGCATCTCGTGGGCCAGGGTGACCAGGGAGTCGCCGGTCAGGATGCGCTGGATCGGCAGGTTCTGCTTGCGCATGGCGCGCGCGATGGCGTCCTTGCCCTGCTCGATGGCCTCGTCGCGGCGCTCCTTGGAGAACCAGGCGCGGATCTTGTTGCGGGCGCGCGGCGACTTGACGAAGCCGAGCCAGTCCCGGGAGGGCCCGGCCCCGGCCGCCTTGGAGGTGAAGACCTCGACCAGGTCTCCGTTGTCGAGCGTCGATTCGAGCGGGACGAGCCGCCCGTTGACGCGTGCCCCTATGGTCCGGTGGCCGACCTCGGTGTGGACGGCGTACGCGAAGTCGACGGGGGTCGCCCCCGCGGGCAGCGCTATCACGTCGCCCTTCGGCGTGAAGACGAAGACCTCGTTGCGCGAGAGGTCGAAGCGCAGGGACTCCAGGAACTCGCTGGGGTCCTCGGTCTCCTTCTGCCAGTCCAGGAGCTGGCGCAACCACGCCATGTCGTTGACGGTGTCCTGGCCGCGCCCGGTGTTCCGGGGGACGTCGGTGCGCACCTTGGAGGCGCCGGCGACGGCCTCCTGCTTGTACTTCCAGTGGGCGGCGATGCCGTACTCGGCGCGGCGGTGCATGTCGAAGGTGCGGATCTGCAGTTCGACGGGTTTGCCGCTGGGCCCGATCACCGTGGTGTGCAGCGACTGGTACATGTTGAACTTGGGCATCGCGATGTAGTCCTTGAACCGCCCCGGGACCGGGTTCCACCGGGCGTGGACGGTGCCGAGCGCCGCGTAGCAGTCGCGGACGGTGTCGACGAGGACGCGGATGCCCACCAGGTCGTAGATCTCGGCGAAGTCGCGGCCCCGCACGATCATCTTCTGGTAGACGCTGTAGTAGTGCTTGGGGCGGCCGGTGACGGTGGCCTTGATGCGGGCGGCGCGCAGGTCGGCCTGGACCTCGTCGGTCACTATGGCGAGGTATTCGTCGCGCTTGGGGGCGCGCTCGGCGACGAGGCGGACGATCTCGTCGTACATCTTGGGGTAGAGGATCGCGAAGGCGAGGTCCTCCAGCTCCCACTTGATGGTGTTCATGCCCAGCCGGTGCGCCAGCGGGGCGTAGATCTCCAGCGTCTCGCGGGCCTTCTTCTCCTGCTTCTCCCGCTTGAGGTAGCGCATGGTGCGCATGTTGTGCAGCCGGTCGGCGAGCTTGATCACCAGGACCCGGGGGTCCTTGGCCATGGCGACCACCATCTTGCGCACGGTCTCGGCCTGGGCGGCCTCGCCGAACTTGACCTTGTCCAGCTTGGTGACGCCGTCGACGAGCAGGGCCACCTGGTCGCCGAAGTCGCGGCGCAGGGTGTCCAGGCCGTACTCGGTGTCCTCGACGGTGTCGTGCAGCAGGCCCGCCATCAGCGTCGCCGGGTCCATCCCCAGCTCGGCGAGGATCGTGGTCACGGCCAGCGGGTGGGTGATGTAGGGGTCGCCGCTCTTGCGCTTCTGGCCCCGGTGCCAGCGCTCGGCGACCTGGTAGGCCTTCTCGATCTGGCGGAGCGTGGCCGTCTCGATCTTGGGGTCGTTGCCCCGGACGGTCCGCAGGAGGGGCTCCAGGACCGGGTTGTACGGGCTGGAGCGCTGTACGCCCAGTCGGGCGAGGCGGGCCCGTACGCGGTTGGAGGAGCCGCCGGAGCGGGAGCCGGAGCCGGCAACGGCTCCGGACTTCGCGGGGGGCCCGGGGGGCGGGGGCTTGGGCGCGGCGGGGGCGGGCTTCCTGGCCGGCGGCTGCGCCGGGCCCGTCGTCCCGGCCGGGTTCGGCGGGGCTTCGGGGGCGGCCGGCTTGGCGGGCGGCGGCGTCCCCGGGGGGCGCGCGGCGTCGGCGGGCGCGGGCTCCGGCGCGTTCGAGGGCGCGGCCTTGTCCGGCGTGGCGGGAGCCGCCACGGGCTTCTCGGGCTGCGGGGCGGCGGCTGACTGGGCCTCGTCTGGCAAGAGCGCTCCTCGTGCGGATCCGGGGTACCCGGAGAGCCCATGGTATCGATCCCCCGGCGGGACCTCGCCCGGGGACGGCGGGAGACGGGACGACGAAGAACGGGCACCCGGTGTGTCCGGGTGCCCGTTCAGGTGTGCTCGGTGTCCGTCGCCGGACCGCGGCCCTGGATCAGACCGTGATCAGGGCCTCCAGCGGGGCGCCGGCCAGGTGCGGCTCCAGCCGGGCCCGGCCCGGGAGGAAGCCGAGCTCCATGAGGACCGCGACGCCCGCGACCCGGGCGCCGGCCCGCCGGACGAGCTCCAGCGACGCCTCGGCGGTGCCGCCGGTGGCCAGGACGTCGTCGATGACCATGACCCGGTCCGCCGGGTCGAGGTCCTCGGCGTGGATCTCGATCTCGGCGCTGCCGTACTCCAGCTCGTAGGACTGGCTCAGCGTGGCTCCGGGGAGCTTCCCGGCCTTGCGGACCGGGATGAAGCCGAGGCCCGCCCGGACCGCGACGGGCGCGGCCAGGATGAAACCGCGCGCCTCCAGCCCGACGACCTTCGTGGCGCCGTGGCGTACGCACAGCTCCGCGAGGGCGTCGGTGAGCGCCGTGAAGGCGACCGGGTCCGCGAGCAGCGGGGTGATGTCCTTGAACATCACGCCCGGCTTCGGGTAGTCCGCGACATCGCGGATCCGGCTGAGCAGCAGTTCGCGGAGGGGTTCGGTGGTGCTCGTCATCGCTCAGTGCTTCCCGGGGGTGCGGCCGTGGGACCGGGGGCGGCCGATCGCCGCGGTGCCCGCCGTCTCGGCGGTGTCGCGCGGGTCCTCGGTCCCGTCCTCCGGGGACTCGCCCCTGGCGGCCGCGGCGGCCCGCTTGGCCAGCACCCGCTTCTTCAGCGCCTTCATCTGCGGGTCGCGTTCCTTGAGGTCGGCGACGAGCGGCGTGGCGATGAAGATCGAGGAGTAGGCGCCGGCGGCGAGACCGACGAACAGCGAGAGCGAGATGTCGTTCAGCATGCCCGCGCCGAAGACGCCGCCGCCGATGAACAGCAGACCGGCCACCGGCAGCAGCGCCACCACGGTGGTGTTGATGGAGCGGACCAGGGTGCTGTTGATCGACCGGTTGGCGATCTCGCTGTAGGTGAAGCGGGTCTGCTTGGTGATGTCCTTCTGGCCCTCCTTGAGGCTGTCGAAGACCACCACCGTGTCGTACAGGGAGTAACCGAGAATGGTCAGCAGACCGATCACCGTGCCCGGCGTGACCTCGAAGCCGACCAGGGCGTAGACGCCGACCGTGATGGTGATGTCGTGGATCAGCGCGACCAGGGCGGCGACGGCCATCCGCCATTCGAAGGCGATGGCCAGGTAGATCACCACCAGGACCATGAAGACGCCGAGGCCGGTCCACGCCTTGTTCGCGATCTGCTCGCCCCAGCTGGGGCCGACCAGGTCGGCGTTGATGTCGTTGGCCGGGATGCCGAGTTCGTCGGAGAGGGTCTCCTTGATCTCGTTGGCCTTGGCGGTGTCGACCTCGGTGATCTGGATGCGCAGACCGCCGTTGCCGAGTTCCTGGACGATCGCCATGTGGCCGGACGCCTCGGTCGCCACGTCGGTGGCCTGGGCGGTGGAGATCCGGGCCTTGGTGTCGGTCGTGAAGACCGCGCCGCCCTTGAACTCGATGCCCATCCGCAGCCCGCCGACCGCCACGCCGATGATGGCCGTGATGGTGATCAGGATCGAGATGCCGTACCAGATCTTGCGGTTGCGGATGAAGTCGTAGCCGACCTCGCCGCGGTAGAGCCGGGCGCCGAGATTGCCGAGTCGCGACATCTCACGCCTCCTTCGGTTCGGTGGGGGCGTTGACACGGCGCGAGCGGCGCAGCGGCGGCTGGGCGCCGAGCCGCTTCGGGTCCAGTCCGGACCACGAGCCGCCCCGGGAGAAGAACTTCGTCCGTCCCATGAGCGTCATGAGGGGCTTCGTGAAGAAGAAGACCACGACGACGTCGAGCAGGGTGGTGAGCCCCAGGGTGAAGGCGAAGCCCTGCACCTTGCCGACGGTGACGATGAAGAGCACCGCGGCGGCCAGGAACGAGACGAAGTCGGAGACCAGGATGGTGCGACGGGCGCGCGGCCAGGCGCGCTCGATGGCCGGACGGAGCGTGCGTCCCTCGCGGATCTCGTCTCTGACGCGTTCGAAGTAGACGATGAACGAGTCGGCTGTGATGCCGATGGCGACGATGGCGCCGCAGACCGCCGGGAGGTTCAGCGCGAAGCCGATGGCCGGGCCCAGCAGGGCCATGATCGTGTACGTCAGGACGCCGGAGACCAGGAGGCTCAGGAGCGCGATGAACGCGAGGCCCCGGTAGTAGACGACCAGGTAGACGACGACGAGTGCCAGACCGATGGCGCCGGCGATCAGTCCGCCCTTGAGCTGCTCGCTGCCGAGCGCCGCGGTCACCGTGGTGACGCTGACCTCCTTGAAGGTCAGGGGCAGGGCGCCGTACGACAGGATGTTGCCGAGGTCCTCGGCCGACTGCTGCGTGAAGTTGCCGGAGATCTGGGCGTTCTTGCTGAGCGCGGTGCGGACCGAGGGAGCGGAGACGACCTCTCCGTCGAGGACGATCGCGAACTGGTTCATCGGCGGCTGCTGCTGCGAGAGCCGGCCGGTGATCGTCTGGAACTTCTTGGCGCCGGCGGAGGTGAACTCCATCGACACGATCCACTCACCGGTCTGCTGGTCGATGGCGCCCTTGGCGTCGTCGACGTCGCTGCCGGAGACCTCGGCGGGGCCGAGGATGTACTTCTCGTAGCTGCCCGGAACGTTGGAACCGCAGGCGACGATGGTGTCGGTGGCCTTGGCGTTCTTGCCCGCCTCGGTCCGCTGCTTGGGGTCCGTGCAGTCGAGCTCGGCGAACTCCTTCTGGAGCTTGGCCGTCGCCGGGTCCGCCGGCGGCGTCGCCGGGGGGGTCCCGGACGCCTTCGGCTTGTCGGAGGCGCCGGGCGTCGGGTCGTCCTTGGTCAGGGCGCCGGTGACCGCGCGGCCCTGGGTGGTGGCGCTCGCCGAGGGGGTGGCCTCCGTGCCGGTGGCCTCCTCGCCCGCGGGCTTGTCCTTCTCCTTCTCCCCGCCCTGGGCGGACTCGCCGGGCTTGGGGGTGGCGGAGCCGGAGGGCGTGGGCGCCTCGGGGCCGCTCGCCTGCACCGTCAGAACGGGCCGGAAGTAGAGCTGGGCGGTGGTGCCGACCTGCTCCTGGGCCTGCTTGGAGTTCGTCCCCTTGGGGATGTTGACGATGATGTTCTTGGAGCCCTGGGTCTGAACCTCAGCCTCGGAGACGCCCAGCCCGTTGACTCGCCGCTCGATGATCCCGACCGCTGTGTCCATATTGGTCGGGTTGATCGCGTTCGGCTTGCCGGGCTGGTTCTGCGCCTCCAGCGTGATCGACGTACCGCCGGCGAGGTCGATGCCCAGCCGGGGCGTGGTGTGCCCGGACAGGAACATCCCGCCGACGAGCGCGATCATGGCGATGAGGATCAGAGCCAGGGCACGCCCCGGTCGGCCATGACCGCCGGACGGCCCTCGGCCCTTCTTGGGTGCTGCCACCTTCTCGTTTCTCCCTGTCCAACCGCCCCGCGCCGGGTACGCGTCGGAACGGCCACGAAATGTAGTGGGGACCCCGCCCCCGCAGACGACCGCACGGTCCCGGGGACGCCGCGCGCCGGTGGGCGCGCGACGTCCCCGGGATCGTGAGAACTACTTGGTGTCGGCTTCGCCGTCGGTCTTGCCCTCGTCCTTGGCGTCCTTCACGTCCTTGACGTCCTTGGCCGGGGCGTCCTCCGAGGCGTCGTCGTCCTTGCCCAGGTCGATCTTGGCGACCTCCGCGTCACCCGTGAGCGAGGACGCGTCGTCGGGGACCACGGCGTCGTCCGTGTCCAGCTCCGGGTCGTCGCCGTGCACGATGCGGTTGTACTCCGCGTCGTCCAGGACGGCGCCGATGGAGTTCTTCGCGTAGACGGCGTGCACGCCCGGGGCGACCTCGAGGAGGACGGTGTCGTCGTGGACTTCCTTCACGGTCGCGTACATGCCCCCGATCGTCCGGACGCCGGTGCCGGGCTGCATGTCGTTGCGCATCTGCGCGGCCGCCGCCTGCTTCTTCTTGGCGGAGCGGGTCATCAGGAACATGGCCCCGATGAGCACGATGAAGGGGAGGAAAGTCAAGATATCCACGGGACGGGAATTCCTTCGCACGACCGCGCTGGAATGCGGCCTGTATATACGGGGGTGGGTACACCGACCGGTAAGGGCGGCATCGGCGGAGTCTAAGCGAGTCCGCATCGATGGAACAACGCCCAGCATGGCACCCCGGTTCCCGTGCGGGCGAACCCGCGACGGCTCACGCCCCGAACAAACCCTGTTGTCCCTTTGCTCCGTGGGCCGGCGGGACCAGTCCCAGGTGTGCCCAGGCCGCGGGGGTGGCGACCCGGCCGCGCGGTGTCCTGGCCAGCAGCCCTTCCCGTACGAGGAAGGGTTCGGCGACCTCCTCGACGGTCTCCCGCTCCTCGCCCACGGCGACCGCCAGGGTGGACAGGCCGACGGGGCCGCCGCCGAACAGTTTCAGCAGGGCGCCGAGGACGGCGCGGTCCAGCCGATCGAGTCCGCGGGCGTCAACCTCGTACACCTTGAGGGCGGCCGCCGCGATCTCCCGGTCGATCGTCCCCTCCGCCTTGACCTGGGCGTAGTCGCGGACGCGGCGCAGCAACCGGTTGGCGATGCGGGGGGTGCCCCGGGAGCGGCCGGCGATCTCGGCCGCGCCCTCCGCGTCGATGCCGACGTCGAGGAGGCGGGCGGAGCGGTGGATGACCCGCTCCAGCTCGGCGGGGGCGTAGAACTCCATGTGGCCGGTGAAGCCGAAGCGGTCGCGCAGCGGGGGCGGCAGCAGCCCGGCCCGGGTGGTGGCCCCGACCAGGGTGAACGGCGGCAGCTCCAGCGGGATCGCGGTGGCGCCGGGGCCCTTGCCGACGATGACGTCGACCCGGAAGTCCTCCATCGCCATGTACAGCATCTCCTCGGCGGGCCGGGACATGCGGTGGATCTCGTCGAGGAAGAGGACCTCGCCCTCCTGGAGGGAGGAGAGGATCGCCGCGAGGTCGCCGGCGTGCTGGATGGCGGGGCCCGAGGTGATACGGATCGGGGCGTTCATCTCGGCGGCGATGATCATCGAGAGGGTGGTCTTGCCGAGACCGGGGGCGCCGGAGAGCAGCACGTGGTCGGCGGTGGCGCCCCGGGCCCGGGCGGCCTTGAGGACCAGGTCGAGCTGTTCGCGGACCGTCTCCTGGCCGACGAACTCCTCCAGGTCCTTGGGGCGCAGGGCCGCCTCCACCGCGGTGTCCTCGCCGTCGAGGTGGCCGGCGTCGACCAGCCGGTCGTCGAAGACCGGGCCGGTCGCCTCGTCGGTCTCGGGTCCGGTCTCGTCCCAGTTCATTTCGGGGCCTCTTCGGTGGTTCGGTGCCGGTCAGCGTGCGCGGTTGAGAGTCTGCAGGGCGGCCCGCAGGAGCTGCGGCACGGGGGGTGCGGCGCCTTCGGCGACGGCGGCCTCGGCCTGCGGGGCGACGGCGTTGACGGCCTCGTCGGCCTCGCGGCTCGCGTAGCCGAGGCCGATCAGCGCGGCCTGGAGCTGGTCGCGCCACCCGGAGGTGACGGGGGCGCCGACGCCTTGCCGGCCGGTGTGCGCTCCGACCGGTTCGCCGAGGCGGTCCTTGAGCTCCAGGAGCAGCTTCTGGGCGCCCTTCTTCCCGATGCCGGAGACGGCGGTCAGCGCCTTCTCGTCGCCGGTGGAGACGGCGAGGCGCAGGGCGTCGGGGCTGTGGGTGGCGAGCATCGCCTGGGCGAGGCGGGGGCCGACGCCGCTGGCGGTCTGGAGGAGTTCGAAGACCTGCCGCTCGTCGTCGTCCGCGAAGCCGTACAGGGTGAGGGAGTCCTCGCGGACGACCAGCGAGGTGGCGAGCCGGGCCTCCTTGCCGACGCGCAGGCCGGCGAGGGTGTGCGGGGTGCACTGGACGGCCATGCCGATGCCGCCGACCTCGATGACGGCCGTGGTCGGAGCGAGGGCGGCCACCGGGCCGGAGACGAAGGCGATCATGCGATGCGGCCTTTCAGCGTGCGGGGCGTGCCGGGGGTGCTGGAGGTGCCGGGGGTGCTGGAGGCCCCGGACGTGCCGGTGGGCCCGGGGGCGGCGGGATCGCCGGGCGTGCCGGTAGCTCCGGGGGCGGCGGTGGAGCGGGGGGCGCCCGGGGCGGCGGACCCGCGCGGTGTGCGGGCGGCTCCCGGGGTCCGCGACGCGCCGAGGGGGCCGGCCGCCCGGGGCGCGCGGTGGGCGGCGACGGCCTGCTGGAGCCGGTTCTGGGCGGGGGCCCGCCAGATGTGGCAGATCGCGAGGGCCAGCGCGTCGGCGGCGTCGGCCGGCTTGGGCGGCGCGTCCAACCGCAGCAGCCGGGTCACCATCGCGCCCACCTGGGCCTTGTCGGCCCGGCCGGAGCCGGTGACGGCGGCCTTGACCTCGCTGGGGGTGTGCAGGGCGACGGGGATGCCGCGACGGGCGGCGCAGAGCATGGCGACCGCACTGGCCTGGGCGGTGCCCATCACGGTGCGGACGTTGTGCTGGGCGAAGACGCGCTCGACGGCGACGAAGCCCGGGGAGTGTTCGTCGAGCCACTGCTCGATGCCGCGCTCGACGGCGACGAGCCGGTCGCCCAGCTCGGCGTCGGCGGGGGTGCGCACGACGCCGACGCCGATCATGGTCAGCGGTCGTCCGGCGACCCCCTCGACCACGCCGACGCCGCACCGGGTCAGCCCCGGGTCGATGCCCAGAACCCGCATAGGGGCCCCCTGTCCTCGGTCGTGGCCGACGCGCGACGCGCCCGCTCGATCATCTGTTCCCGCAGGCTATCGGCTCGGACTGACAAACCCTCGCACCCACAGGACGACGGGCCGGCGGGGAGTGCCCCGTCGGCCCGTCGCGTGAAGACCTGCCGGCCGTGCCGTCAGGCGTCGACCTTCTCCATGACCTCGTCGGACACGTCGAAGTTGGCGAAGACGTTCTGCACGTCGTCGCTGTCCTCCAGCGCGTCGATGAGCTTGAAGATCTTGCGGGCGCCCTCCTCGTCCAGCTCGACCTGCATGGTGGGCAGGAAGCTGGCCTCGGCGGAGTCGTAGTCGATGCCCGCCTCCTGGAGGGCGGTGCGCACCGCGACCATGTCGGTGGCCTCGCTGACCACCTCGAAGGTCTCGCCGAGGTCGTTGACCTCCTCGGCGCCCGCGTCGAGGACCGCGCCGAGGACGTCGTCCTCGGTCAGCTCCCCCTTGGGCACGATCACGACGCCCTTGCGGTTGAACAGGTACGAGACCGAGCCCGGGTCGGCCATGGAGCCGCCGTTGCGGGTCATGGCGACGCGTACGTCGGAGGCGGCGCGGTTGCGGTTGTCGGTGAGGCACTCGATGAGCACCGCGACACCGTTGGGGCCGTAACCCTCGTACATGATCGTCTCGTAATCGGTTCCGCCCGCTTCGAGACCGCCGCCGCGCTTGACCGCGGAGTCGATGTTCTTGTTCGGGACGGAGCTCTTCTTCGCCTTCTGGATGGCGTCGACGAGCGTGGGGTTGCCGTCGGGGTCGACGCCGCCGGAGCGGGCCGCGACCTCGATGTTCTTGATCAGCTTCGCGAAGAGCTTGCCGCGCTTGGCGTCAATCACGGCCTTCTTGTGCTTCGTCGTAGCCCATTTAGAGTGGCCGGACATCTGCCTTCTCCTTCGCGTCACCAAAATCGAGTAGAACCCGAGAGATCCTACCGGGATCCGCTCACTTCACCGCGCGCACCATGTCCACGAACAGGGCGTGCATGCGGTGGTCGCCGGTCAGTTCGGGGTGGAACGAGGTGGCGAGGGCGTTTTCCTGCCGGACGGCCACGATATGCCCGTCGTGTTCGGCGACGACCTCGGTTCCGGCCCCGACGGACTCGACCCAGGGCGCGCGGATGAACACGCCTTCCACCGGGCCGCCTTCCACGCCCGCGACCTCGACCGCGGCCTCGAACGACTCGTTCTGCCGACCGAACGCGTTGCGTCGCACGATCATGTCGATGCCGCCGACGGTCTCCTGGCCCGAGCGGGGGTCGAGGATCTTCTCGGCCAGCAGGATCATGCCCGCGCAGGTGCCGTAGACCGGCATCCCGGCCCGCACGCGCTCGCGCAGCGGCTCCAGCATCCCGAAGAGCACGGCCAGCTTGGACATGGTGGTGGACTCGCCGCCCGGGATGACCAGGCCGTCCACCTCGGCCAGCTCCTCGGGGCGCCGGACCGGCCTGGCCAGGGCGTTCGCCGAGGCCAGGGCGATCAGGTGCTCCCGTACGTCGCCCTGGAGCGCGAGGACGCCGATCAGGGGGGTGTCGCTCATCAGTGGTTACCAGCCGCGGTTGGCGTAGCGCTCGGACTCGGGCAGGGTGTCGCAGTTGATGCCGACCATGGCCTCGCCCAGATTGCGGGAGGCGTCCGCGATGACCTTCGGGTCGTCGTAGAAGGTGGTGGCCTTCACGATCGCGGCGGCGCGCTTGGCCGGGTCGCCGGACTTGAAGATGCCGGAGCCGACGAAGACGCCCTCGGCGCCGAGCTGGCGCATCAGCGCGGCGTCGGCCGGGGTGGCGACCCCGCCGGCGGAGAACAGCACGACGGGCAGCTTGCCCAGCTCCGCGACCTCCTTGACCAGCTCGTAGGGGGCGCGGAGGTCCTTGGCGGCGGCGTACAGCTCGTTGTTGTCGAAGCCGCGCAGCCGCGCGATCTCGTTCTTGATCTGGCGCAGGTGGCGGACGGCCTCGACGACGTTGCCGGTGCCGGCCTCGCCCTTCGAGCGGATCATGGCCGCGCCCTCGGCGATCCGGCGCAGGGCCTCGCCCAGGTTGGTGGCGCCGCAGACGAAGGGGGTGGTGAAGGCGAACTTGTCGCTGTGGTTGACCTCGTCGGCCGGGGTGAGGACCTCGGATTCGTCGATGTAGTCGACGCCGAGGGACTGGAGCACCTGGGCCTCGACGAAGTGGCCGATGCGGGACTTGGCCATGACGGGGATGGAGACGGCCCCGATGATCTCCTCGATCATGTTGGGGTCGGACATCCGGGCCACGCCGCCGTCCTTGCGGATGTCGGCCGGAACCCGCTCCAGGGCCATGACGGCCACGGCGCCCGCGTCCTCGGCGATCTTCGCCTGCTCGGCGTCGACGACGTCCATGATCACGCCGCCCTTGAGCTGCTCGGCCATGCCGCGCTTGACGCGGGCGGTGCCGGTGGCGGGGGAATCGGCGGACTGCGGGGTGCTGGGAAGCGTGGACACGGGACCTCACTCGGTGAAAGACGCTGAACTCTGCACCGCCGAGCAAACGCCCCGGGACCAGGCCACAGCAAGGGCCAATGGACAGGCCGTGGATCGTTTTGAGTGTGGGAGCACCGGTCGTGGAGGGCCCGGCGCCCGGTCGCGGAGGGCCCGGGCTTCCGGCCCTCCGCTCAGGTGCCGGGCCGGTCCGCGAGGGCCACCGGCGGGGCGTCGTCCATCTCGACGGCGAGCGGGAACGGCGCGTGCCCGGCCAGTCGGAAGAGCCGGACGGTGCGGTGGCGGCGCAGGGCGCGGGCGGCGCGTACGGCGTCGTTGTGGAAGCGCCGGGCCATGGGCACGCGGCGTACGGCGGCGGCCAGTTCGGTGGCCGCCTCCTCGCCACCGGGGACCTCCTTCACCGCGTCCACCTGGACCGGTTCGCCGAAGACCGCGCGCAGGGCGGCGCTCAGTTCGCTCTCCGCCACCTCCCGGTGGTCCTCCTCGGCCTGCCGGGCGGCGTGCGCGGCCTCGTACAGGAGGATCGAGGCGGCCGGGTCCAGGACGCCGGAGGTGGCCAGCTCCTGGGTGACCGAGGCGCGGCGCAGGAGTTGGGCGTCGAGGGCGGCGCGGGCCGCGTCGATCCGGGAGTGCAGGCGGTCGAGCCGGCCGGCGGTCCAGCTGAGGTACACGCCGATCGCGACGAGGGCGACGACGATCCAGACGATGAGGGTTACGGTCACGGGCCCACACGCTACCGTCGCGCTCGGGCCCGGCACGCACCCCCGGGAGGGGAAGGCTCGGTTCCGGAGCGGGGAGCGGCCCGTGAAGGGCCTCCCGGCGGGCTCGCGCCGGCCCGCGGGATCCGGCACGAGCCCCCTGATCCCCCCTGAACCGGCTGGTCCACCCGGTCGGCCCGGTCCGGACGGAAGCCTCCTGGCCCGGAGGAGGGCCCTCAGGGCCTGTCGTCACACCGCCGTCGTCGCCCGGAGGGCGGCCGGGCGGTGCATGGTGCGTGCGATCGCAAGGCGCCGGGACGGTCTTGCAGCGGAGCTGCCGGGGCATGTCGGCAACACCGCGAGCGTGCGTGCCAGGCGCCGCCCGGCAGGCGGCAGTGCGACGACAGGCCCTCAGGGCCGCGCGAGTCCGAACCGGGCCCGCAGCCCGGAGCGTTCGTCCGCCGCGACCGAGGCGGCCCCGTCGGTGACCGTCTCGTACACCGCGAGGATGTCGGCCCCCACCGTCCCCCAGTCGAAGCGGCGTACGTGGGCCTCGCCGCGCTCACGCAGTCCGGCCCGGCGCTCGGGGTCGCCCAGCAGCCGGATCGCGGCGGCCGCCAGCGCGTCGGCGTCCTCGTTGGCGAACAGGTCGCCCGCCGCGCCCTGGTCCAGCACCTGCGCGAAGGCGTCCAGGTCGCTGGCGAGGACCGGCGCACCGGCCGACAGCGCCTCGACCAGGATGATGCCGAAGCTCTCGCCGCCGGTGTTGGGGGCCACGTACACGTCGACGCTGCGCAGCAGCCGGGCCTTGTCCTCGTCACTGACCATGCCGAGGAACTCGACGCGTCCGCGCAGCTCCTTCGGCAGTGCGGCCACCGCCTCCTCCTCGTCGCCGCGCCCGGCGACCAGCAGCCGGGCCTCGGGGCGGGCGGCGAGGATCGCGGGGAGCGCCTTCATCAGGACGGGCAGGCCCTTGCGGGGCTCGTCGATGCGGCCGATGAAGCCGAGGGTCTGGCCCTGCCACTCGGCCTTCGGCTCGGCGTCGGCGAAGAAGCCGACGTCGACGCCGTTGGGGATGACGACCGCGTCCCCGCCCAGGTGCTCGACCAGGGTGCGCCGGGCGTACTCGCTGACGGCGATCCGGGCGCTGATCTTCTCCAGCGCGGGCTGGAGGATCGGATACGCGGCGATCATCGCCCGGGAGCGGGGGTTGGAGGTGTGGAAGGTGGCCACGATCGGCCCCTGGGCCGCCCAGCAGGCCAGCAGGCCCAGCGACGGAGAGGTCGGCTCGTGGATGTGGATGACGTCGAACGTTCCGTCGTGCAGCCAGCGCCGCACCCGGGCCGCCGAGAGGAAGCCGAAGTTCAGCCGTGCCACGGACCCGTTGTACGGGACGGGGACGGCCCGGCCCGCCGAGACGACGTAGGGCGGCAGGGGGGTCTCGTCGTCGGCGGGGGCGAGGACGGAGACCTCGTGGCCGAGCCGGTTCAGGTGTTCGGCGAGGTCCCGGATGTGGAACTGCACGCCGCCCGGTACGTCCCAGGAGTACGGGCAGACGATGCCGATCTTCACGTCGGTTCCTTCCGGGGGTCCAGGTCGTCCAGCCAGAGCCGCTGGAGCATGTGCCAGTCCTCCGGGTGCTCGGCGATGCCGTCGGCGAAGGCGTCGGCCAGGGCCTGGGTCATGGCGGCGGTCTTCTCGGCGCGGGCGCCCTCCTCGGGCTCCTCGACCGCCGGGTGGACGCGCGCGCCCATCACCGGCGTGCCGTCGTACCAGAGCGTCACCGGCAGCAGCAGAGCGCCCGTCTGCTGGGCGAGGAGCGCCGGTCCCGCGGGCATCCGGGCGGCGGCGCCGAAGAACGACACCTCGACGCCGGTCGCGGACAGGTCCCGGTCCGCGACCAGGCAGACCAGGCCGCCCGCGCGCAGCCGCCGGGCCAGGGCGCCGAAGGCGGACCCGCCGCTGTGCGGCAGGACCTCCATGCCCAGGCCCTCGCGGTAGGCGACGAACCGGTCGTAGAGGGTGGCGGGCTCCAGCCGTTCGGCGACGGTGGTGAAGGGGACCTTGAGAGCGGTGGTGACCCAGGCGCCCGCGAGGTCCCAGTTGCCGAGGTGGGGCAGGGCCAGGATCACGCCCTTCCCGGCGTCCAGGCCCTCGGTGAGCAGGTGGGCGTCCCTGACGTCGACGCTCGCCCTGATCCGCTCCGGGGTCCAGGCGGGCAGCCGGAACGACTCCATCCAGTACCGCATGTAGGAGCGCATCCCGGCCCGCGACAGCTCGGCCAGCCGCTGCGGGGTGGCGTCGGGGACGACCCGGGCGAGGTTCGACTCCAGCCGCAGCACGCTCTTGCCGCGCCGTTTCCACGTCTGGTCGGCGATGGTGCGGAAGAGCCGGGCGGCGGCGGGCTCGGGCAGCTTCTTGACCGCGCCCCAGCCCAGTCCGTACAGCCCGTCGGTGAGCCGGCCCTTCAGGTCGGAGGCGGTCACCGGTCGGCCTCGCTCCCCCGGCCGGGGGCGTCCGCGTCCCTCGGCCCCGCGGCGGCGGCCTCGGCCGCGTCCGCCTCCGCCGACTCGCGGCGTACGGTCACCACCCGCTGGATCAGCGTGACGAGACTGCCGACGGCGACGATCCACAGCGCGATCGGGAGCAGCACGTCGACGCCCGGGACGCCGAACGCGTGCAGTCCGGCGAGACCGGCGGCGACCAGCGAGATGACCAGGCGCTCGGCGCGCTCCACGAGGCCGTTGACCGCGACCGGCAGGCCGATCGACTCGCCGCGCGCCTTGGTGTACGAGACCACCTGGCCGCTGGCCAGGCAGAAGATCGCGACGGCGCAGAGAATGTCGTCGTCCCCGCGGCCCGCGTACCAGAGGGCGAAGCCGGCGAAGATAGCCCCGTCGGCGACCCGGTCCAGCGTCGAGTCGAGGAACGCGCCCCAGCGGCTGGAGATCCCGGCCTGCCGCGCCATGTTGCCGTCGACCAGGTCGGAGAAGACGAAAATCGTGATGACGATCGTGCCCCAGAAGAACTCCCCCATCGGGAAGAAGACCAGCGCGCCCGCCATCACTCCGGCCGTACCGACGAGAGTGACCGCGTCGGGGCTGACTCCCAGGCGGAGCAACAGAGCGGCGAACGGCGTGAGGACACGCGTGAAGAATGCACGCGCGTACTTGTTCAGCATGGCCTTCCCGGGGGTTCGGTTCGCCGAGCGGCCCTTTCGGCCACCGGCTGGCCCATCGTAGTCACCGCCCGTGCCTCCCACCGGACGGGCACCCGCGGTCCGGGTGTCATCGGGCCCCGGCCCGGCCGGCGGGACGCCGTGCGCACCGCGCACGTCGCTCCCCGCGTCCGCGGCCCCCGCTGCTCCGCGTCCGGCCGCCCTCTCCCGTGCCGCGCCGGGTCGCCCGGGAGGCACGCTCCCGGCGGCCCGGCGCACGCCCGCTCCGGAGCCGCCGCGGGAGCGCCGAGGGCCGACCACGCCGTCGAGCAGGCGGCTGCCCGACCACTCCCCGGCGTGGCCCCCGCCGAGAAGGCCCCTGGGCGCACGCCCGCGCCGAATCCCCGAGCCGGCCCCCGGCGCGTGACCGGCGCACTGACGCATACACCTCCTCCGGACACGCCGGTGACGGGCAGTGGCGCGATCCGGACGATACGCTGTGGGCGCAGCTCAGAAGGTATGCCGCGTACGGTAGTTGGGCACACCGCAGGAGCAGACGTGCGGCGAGTGGGGGCGACAGGTGGCCAACGACGGATTCGACTTCTCACCCGGGGCCCAGGTCCCGATCCAGGGCTCGGGCGGCCAGACGGTGGCGACCAACGCCCTGGCCTCGGCGGCGTATCGGGACAGTCCGGTGGAGACGATCCTCGACGCCAACAGCGAGTGGCACGCCTCGCAGGTGAAGCCGGGCTCCTCCAAACTCTTCAAGTCGGACTACTTCAAGCCGAATCTCGGTGAGGCGTTCGCCCGTGCCGTCCAGGAGCGGACGCTCGGCGGCGCCCGCAAGGCGCTGATCCAGTCGTTCGGCACGGATCCGCAGACCGTGGTGGAGCACTGCCTGTCGGCGAACAACCTGCGCAAGGCCCGGGACATCCGGCTCACCCTGGTGACCCTGGTGTTCGGCGTGCTCTTCCTGCCCGGCATGGTGGCCTGGGTGATCGCGTTCCGGATCCGGGACGCGCTCAACAAGTCCAAGGACACCGCGTTCCGCGCGGTCGGCACGGTGCTGCTGGCCGCCTTCGGGATCGGCGCGCTGGTCCTGATGGTCACACTCCCGCTGACCGGGCTGCTCGCGCTGTACGTCCGGGGGGCGCTCATCGCCCCGCTGATCGGCTGGCTGATCGCCAAGCGGATCGCGGAGACCTCGGCCAAGGACCTGCGGGCCCGCTGGGCGGGCCTGCTCTCGGGCGCCGGGGTGATCGCGAAGATCCCCGAGGCGGTGCCGAAGAATCCCAACGAGACCGACCGCGAGGCGCTGCGCCAGAGCCTGGAGAAGCTGTCGGCCGAGCAGCAGTCGAACTCGGTCTTCTACGCCGGGCCCAAGGGCATCCTCGGGATGGGCACCCGCTGGGGCAGCTGGCAGCTGGCCGAGGAGCTGGTCCCCAAGGACCCGACGAAGGAGATCCACCAGTTCCGCAGCTGGGACCTGATCCGGATCATCCACGACCAGCTGAAGATGCTGGAGCGCGGACCGCTGAACACCGGCGGCTTCCCCACGCCGTCCGTGAAGCACTGGATCGTCTCGCCCATCGGGGAGAACGCCGACTCCGTCACCCGCCCGGAAGGGGAGGACGTCGCCACCTTCCAGGTGAAGCCCCACGAGATACAGCGGATCTGCAACCACCAGCAGTTCGGCAGCGGCGACCGGCACTACCTGGGCGTCCAGTTCACCCTGTGGGACGGCCAGTTGGTCATCACCATGATGATCACCGTGACCGTGCTCCACGAGACGCTGCGCATCGAGGTCACCGGGCACGCGCTCGGCCCGGTGCACGGCCTGTTCCTCTCCAAGCCGGCGGCGAAGACGAAGACGGTCAACAAGACGGTCCGCTTCTGGGAGACCCGGGACATCCAGCTGGCGCTGGTGGACGCCAAGGAGGTCGTCCGGCTCGCTCTGCGGGCCCCCCTCACCTGGTATCCGCCGCTGCTGGACTACCTGGGCGGCAAGATCGTGCTGCCCGAGCCGTTCGGGCTGCGGCACGCGTGGGCGGCCAAGCCGTGGAACCACCGCTTCATGGCGGACGACGCGATGCGCGCCGCCACCCCGGTGCTGCGGGCCGTCCACACGGCGGCGATGCGCGTCCTCGCGGAGAACGGCGTCGACACCGAGCGCTTCGACAACCGCTCGATGGTCCTGAGCGGCCTCGTCCAGGACCCGGCGCCGCGCAAGGCCGACGTCTACGAAGCGTAGGAGGCCGTTCGTACGGAGTGAGGGGGAGGGCCGGTGACCCGGCCCTCCCCCTCCGTACGACGCGCCGGGGCCCGCCTCAGTGGACCGGCAGGTCCCCGGTCGGCCAGGCGTCGGCCAGGATCACCCGGGTGTCGCCCAGCAGCTGGGGCAGCACCTTGGTGTGGCCGATGACCGGCATGAAGTTGGCGTCCCCGCCCCAGCGCGGCACCAGGTGCTGGTGCAGGTGCGCGGCGATCCCGGCGCCGGCGACGGAGCCCTGGTTCATGCCGATGTTGAAACCGTGCGCTCCGGAGGCCGTCCGCAGCGCGGTCATGGCCCGCTTGGTGAAGTCCGCCAGCTCGACGGTCTCGGGTCCGTTCAGCTCGGTGTAGTCGGCCACGTGCCGGTAGGGCACGACCATGAGGTGGCCGCCGTTGTACGGGTACAGGTTCAGCACCGCGTAGACGTGCTCGCCGCGGGCCACCACGAGCCCGTCCTCGTCGGATTTGGCGGGAATCGAGCAGAACGGGCAGCCGTCCTCGGCCCCCGGGCCGCTCGGCTTGTTCTCGCCCTGGATGTACGCCATCCGATGAGGCGTCCACAGGCGCTGGAATGCGTCGGGCGTCCCCACCCCGATCTGCTGCTCCGGCTCACTCGTCATGCGGATCAGCATATGGCGTCACCTCGACGGGGCGTGTCGCCGGGGCCGCGCCGTCCGGCCGCCCGCGATGCTGAGGCGATGAGCGATCGTCCCGTCCTCGATCCGCCCGCCCGGCTGGCCCGCTGGGAGCAGCGCACGGAGGTCCCCCTCTTCCTGGCGGGGCTGGTCTTCCTCACGGGATACGCGGTCCGGGTGCTGGCCCCGCCCGGCGCCGAGCCCTGGACCGACATCGCGCCGGTCCTCGTGTGGGCGACCTGGCTGATCTTCCTCCTGGACTACGCGGCCCGGTTGCGGCTCAGCGGCCTGGGCGCGCGCTTCCCGCGCGTGTACTGGCTGGACACCGTGGTCCTGCTGCTGCCGCTGCTGCGTCCGCTGCGGATGGTCAGGGTGTACACGGCGGTCCAGCGCCGCCGCGACCGGCCGCGGCTGGAGCTGTACGCGCGGGTGATGGCGTACGCGGGGACGACCGCCGCGCTCCTGGGGTTCGCCGCCTCCCTCGCCGTCTACCACCTGGAGCACACGGCGGCGGGCGCCTCCATCCGCACGTTCGGCGACGCGGTGTGGTGGGCGTGCGCGACGCTCACGACGGTCGGCTACGGGGACGCCGCCCCGGTCACCTTCTGGGGCCGGACGGTCGCGGCGGGGCTGATGGCCTGCGGGCTGGCGCTGCTGGGCGCGGTGACGGGGTCGTTCTCCTCGTGGCTGATCCAGGTGTTCACCCGGGAGGACGAGAAACGGCCCCCGGAGCGCGGGTGACGCTCCGGGGGCCGTGTCCCTCGTACGGGGTCAGACCTGTACGCGGTCCTCGACGGCCTTCGCGATCTTGGCGATGGCCTCGTCGACCGGGATGCCGTTCTCCTGGGAACCGTCGCGGTAGCGGAAGGAGACGGCCCCGTTGGCCATGTCCTCGTCACCAGCGATGATCATGAAGGGCACCTTGGCCTTCTGCTGGTTGCGGATCTTCTTCTGCATCCGGTCGGAGGAGGCGTCCACGTCCACCCGCAGCCCCTGCTTGCGCGCCTTGGCGGCGAACTCCTGGAGGTAGGGGATGTGGGCGTCGCCGATCGGGATGCCGACCGCCTGGACCGGGGCGAGCCAGACCGGGAACGCGCCCGCGTAGTGCTCCAGGAGCACGGCGAAGAAGCGCTCGATGGAACCGAACAGGGCACGGTGGATCATCACCGGGCGCTGCTTGGAGCCGTCGGGGCCGGTGTACTCCAGGTCGAAGCGCTCCGGCAGGTTGAAGTCGAGCTGCACGGTCGACATCTGCCAGGTGCGGCCGATGGCGTCCTGGCACTGCACGGAGATCTTCGGGCCGTAGAACGCGGCGCCGCCCGGGTCCGGGACCAGGGGGAGGCCCTGCTTCTCGGCGACCTGGCGCAGCGTCTCGGTGGCCTCTTCCCAGGTCTCGTCGGAGCCGACGTACTTCTCCGGGTCCTTGGTGGACAGCTCCAGGTAGAAGTCGGTGAGCCCGTAGTCGCGGAGCAGGTTCAGCACGAAGGTGAGCGTGCGGTCCAGCTCCTCGGCCATCTGCTCCTTGGTGCAGTAGATGTGCGCGTCGTCCTGGGTGAAACCGCGCGAGCGGGTCAGGCCGTGCACGACGCCCGACTTCTCGTACCGGTAGACGGTGCCGAACTCGAAGAGGCGCAGCGGCAGTTCGCGGTAGGAACGGCCGCGCGCGTCGAAGATCAGGTTGTGCATCGGGCAGTTCATCGGCTTGAGGTAGTAGTCCACCCCGTCGTCGAGCTGCATGGGCGGGTACATGCCGTCGGCGTACCAGTCCAGGTGGCCGGACTTCTCGAAGAGCTTGCCCTTGGTGGCGTGCGGGCTGTAGACGAACTCGTAGCCCTCCTCCTCGTGGCGGCGGCGCGAGTAGTCCTCCATGGCCCGGCGGATGACGCCGCCCTTGGGGTGGAAGACCGCGAGGCCGGGGCCGATCTCGTCGGGGAAGGAGAAGAGGTCCAGCTCGTTGCCGAGCTTGCGGTGGTCGCGCTTGGCGGCCTCCTCCAGGAACTCCAGGTGCGCCTTCAGCTCGTCCTTGGTGGGCCAGGCGGTGCCGTAGATGCGCTGGAGCATCGGGTTCTTCTCGCTGCCGCGCCAGTACGCGGCGGCGTTGCGCATCAGCTTGAACGCGGGGATGAACCGGGTGGTGGGCAGGTGCGGGCCCCGGCAGAGGTCCTTCCAGCACAGGTCGCCGGTCTTGGGGTCCAGGTTGTCGTAGATGGTCAGCTCGCCGCCGCCCACCTCGACGTCCGCGCCGTCGTCGGAGGAGGCGGAGCCCTTGATGCCGATGAGCTCCAGCTTGTACGGCTCGTCGGCCAGCTCCTGGCGGGCGTCCTCGTCGGAGACCACGCGGCGGGAGAACTTCTGGCCCCGCTTCTGGATCTCCTGCATCTTCTTCTCGATGGCCTTGAGGTCCTCGGGGGTGAACGGCTTCTCGACGTCGAAGTCGTAGTAGAAGCCGTCCTTGACCGGCGGGCCGATGCCGAGCTTGGCCTCGGGGAACAGCTCCTGCACGGCCTGGGCCATGACGTGCGCGGTGGAGTGGCGCAGGATGTCGAGGCCGTCCGGGGAGGAGATCTCCACCGGCTCGACGCTCTCGCCGTCCTGGAGCACGTAGGAGAGGTCCTTCAGCTCGCCGCCGACGCGGGCGGCGACGACGGTGCGCTGACCGGGGAAGAGCTCGCCGGCGGTCGTGCCCGTCGTCACCACGTGCTCTTCCCGCTCGGAATCGCGTTGGATGATCACACGGACGTCTGACACCGGTCTCTCCTGACTGAGGGGATGCCTGCCTTCATATGGCCAAGCACTGCGAATCGTACCGAGCCGTACGCCCCCGATGCGAACGCCTTCCGGTAGGCCCTACGGCTCCTCCCCCGCGCACGCCTCCTCGAAGAAGTCCACGTTCTCCTGGAGCGCCTTCATCAGCCGGTCCCGCTCCGCCTCGTCCACCTGCACGGGTGCGACCCGCGAGGCCCCGGTGAGCCGCCGGAAGCCGCCCCGGCTCTCCAACCGCCCCTCCACCCGCAGCGGCAGCCCCACCAGGTGGGCGTGGCCCGCGATTCGGTACGCCTCCTCGTCCAGCTCCACCCGGACGTGCCCGACCTCGGCCCCGGCCAGCACCCGCAGCCGTACGATCCCGGCGCCGCCCGGTCCCGAGCGCCGGAGCCGGACCACCGCGCCGGTCAGCCGGACCCGTACGGCGGGTTCGTCGCGGAGGTAGCGGGCCCCGGCGGCGCGCAGGGCCGGCAGGTCGCCCGGGGAGAACTCCACGGGGGCGGGGCGGGCCGGGCAGCCGTCCGGGACGCCCACCGCGGGCGCCCACCGCAGGTCGATGCGGGCCCCCTCGGAGCCGCGCACCAGGGTGATCAGCGCCTCGGTCAGCTCCCGGCCCGCGCCCGCCGCGACCGCGCTGCCGAAGGCGTCCAGGCTGCCGGTGGCCCGCTGGTAGTCCACCGCGTCGCGGGTGGCGTGCAGGGCGTGGCAGAGCCGGACGGCGACGGCGCGCCCGGAGGCGACGGGGAGGTACGCGGTGAGGCCGCGGCCGTCCGCCCCCGGCCCGAGCAGTACGTCGTCCAGGGCGGCCCGCGCCTTCCGGCGGTGGCGGGCCCCGTGGTAGCCGGCCCGGCGGCGCGCCGCGAGGGCCCCGGCCAGAAGGACCTGCCGGGCCGCCGACCGCAGTTCCTCCGCCTCTCTCCAGCCCGCGGCTCCCACCGCCCCGGCCGCCGTCTCGGGGGCCTCGCGCCACCAGCGGACCTCGTCGCTGGGCACGGTGAGGGAGAGGAGGATGCCGCGGGCGGAGGGGTCGGAGCTGCGGCGCAGGGCGAGGAGAGCCTCCTCCACCAGCTCTCCGCTGTCGGAGAAGGCGGCGCTCTCGGGCACCAGCAGGCTGGTCGCCCCGGCGCCGGGCCCGGGCGGGGTCCAGCGGCCGTACCGGCCGGGCGCTCCCCCGCGCCGCTGCCAGCCGTACCGCCGCAGCAGCGCGCCGAGGACGGCGGGGTCGGGCGGCTCCGCACCCCCCTCGGCGAGCGGCGGGGGCCAGGAGCGGGCGGCGGGGTGGGAGCGGGCGGCGGGCGGTCCCGTCCCGCCGGTGGGCTCGTCCATCGACCGGTGCATCAGGGTCTCCCTCCGGCCCCGACCCGGGCCATGATGTCGCAGAGCGCGCGGTCGTCGAAGATCCGCGAGGTCGGGACGCGCACAGTGGTCCGGCGCCGGCCCGTCACCGGGTGGCCGGCCAGGTTGGTCCAGTAGCAGCAGTGGCGCAGGTCGAGGCCGGCCGGTCCGGCGCGCAGCCAGTCGCCCTGGCTGCGGGGGACGATCATCACGACCAGGATCTTGTGCACCGTCACCGGGTCGCGGGCGAGTTTGACGAGGTGGGCGTTGTCGAGGGTGAAGGGGAACGCCCCGCCCGCCGGGTGCGGCGGTATCTGGTAGGTGCACTTGAGCTGCACCTTGATGGTCACCTCGTCGTCGACGGTGTGGGCCGCGGCCCCGTGGCTCACGTGCCAGTCGACGCCGTTGTCGGGGAAGGGCTGGGACAGGGAGCAGCCGGCGGCCGCCGCGGCGGCGTGCAGGTAGCCCACCTGAAGGGTCTCCATGCAGGCGGTGGTGGCGAGGGAGCCGCGCAGCGGCGCGTCGGGCGGCCGGGGCCCGGGGGCCTCGGCTCGGGCGGTTCCCCCGGGGTCGGGCTGCGCGAGCGCCATGGCTCCGTGTGCCTTCCGGGCGTGCCGGCCGACGGCAGGCGGGCTGCCGTCGCGATGTCGTGGGCGGGACGGATCGAGAGGCGCCGGGAACAACTCCTCGACGTCACACCTGTGTTGTCACCGCATCGGACCGCCCGCAAACGGCGTATCCGGCAAACGGTCCGGGTATCACCGATATCGGGCAGAGGAATCACTCCATCTGCCGTGCGGGTGCGAGGAGTTCGGAGATGACGCACTGGTTCGAGGGGCCACTGGCCGCTTTTGACACGGAGACGACAGGCGTGGACGTCGAGCGGGACCGGATCGTTTCGGCCGCTCTCGTCGCGCAGGACACCGCGGGCGGTCGCGTCCGCGTCACCCGGTGGCTGGTCAACCCGGGGGTTCCGGTCCCGCCCGCGGCGACCGGGATCCACGGCCTGACCGACGACCACCTCCAGCGCAACGGGCGGTGGCCCGCGCCGGTGATGGACGAGATAGCCCGCGCGCTGACGGAGAGCTGTGCGACGGGCCGACCGCTCGTCGTGATGAACGCGCCCTTCGACCTGACGCTGCTGGACCGGGAGTTGAGGCGGCACCGGGCGTCGTCGCTGGCCGGGTACCTCGACGGGGCCCCGATGCGGGTGGTGGACCCGCGGGTGCTGGACAAGCACCTGGACCGCTACCGCAAGGGCCGCCGCACGCTCACGGACCTGTGCGCGCGGTACGAGGTGGTGCTCGACGGGGCCCATGACGCGGCGGCCGACGCGACGGCCTCGCTGGAGCTGGTACGAGCGGTGTGCCGACGGTTCTCGCACCGGCTGGAGCGGCTGTCGCCGTCCGAACTGCACGCTCTCCAGGCGACCTGGCACGCGGCCCAGGCGCGGGGCCTGGAGGCGTGGTTCGCGAAGAGCGGGACGCCGGAGACGGTGGACCCGTCGTGGCCGCTGCGCCCGGACCTGCCCGCGGCGGCATGAGGGGCCGCAGCGGTCCCGGACATGCGAAAGCCGGTCCGCGTGACGTCTGCGGACCGGCTTTCCCCGGTGGGCGATACTGGGTTCGAACCAGTGACCTCTTCGGTGTGAACGAAGCGCTCTCCCACTGAGCTAATCGCCCGGGAACGGGTTGAACCATACAGGGCTCCGCGGGCTTCGTTCAAACCGCTTCCGGTGAGGCTCTACTCAGTGCCCCCAGTCCGGGAAGTGAGTATCCGAGCGCATGTACGAGCCGGGTGGCCGGGACCACACTCCCCGCATGGAACCTGTGCCCCCGCCCGCCGAGGAACTGGCCCGCCTCGACCGAGAACTGGCCGAGCTGGACGCCCGCCGCGCCCAGCTGCTGACCCGGCGCGCCTGGCTGCTCGCCGCGCTGCGGCCGCCCGTCCCGGCCGCCGCCCCCGGCTGGAACCCGTCGGCCTGGGGCGCACCGCCCGGCGGCGGGCCGGCCGCTCCGGCACAGCCGTGGGGCTACGTCCCCGGGAAGGGGGCGTCCGCGCCGCGCAGCGCGCAGAACGTCTTGCTGACGCTGGGCGGGCTGCTGCTGGCGGTCGCGGCCGTCGCCTTCACCCTGGTGAGCTGGGGCTCGATGGGGATCGGCGGCCGGTCGGCCGTGCTGT
Organism: Streptomyces sp. CB02366; assembly: GCF_001905905.1. GTDB lineage: Bacteria > Actinomycetota > Actinomycetes > Streptomycetales > Streptomycetaceae > Streptomyces. The sequence goes on along the minus strand of NZ_LIVT01000005.1, from coordinate 286,383 downwards.
CCGTGGTGACCCTGGGCGCCCTGGCCGCCCCGGCGGTGCTGCTGCGGCGCGGGCTGACCGCGACCGCCGAGGCGCTGACGGCTCTGGCGCTGGTGCTGACCCTGCTCGACGTCTACGCGGTCCACGCCGTGGCGGCCCCGGACGCGGACGGGCTCGGCTTCACGGCCGTCGCCTGCGCGGTGCTGGCGGCGCTGTGGACGGCGTACGGCCTGGCGCTCGGCACGTTGCGCCTGCCGCTGCCGGTCGCCGTGGTGCTGGCGCAGTGGCCGCTGCTGTTCTGGGCGTGGGCCGCGGGCGCGCCGGCGCCGGTGGTCGGCTGGGCGCTGCTGGCGACCGCGGTGATGGACGGGGTGATCGCGCTGCGGGGCCGGGGCCCGGGGGTGCGGATCACCGCGTGCGTCGGCGGTTCGGTGCTGGGTCTCTCGGCCTTGCTGGTGGGCCTGACGCTGTCCGCGACGGCCTCCGGGCCGATCGGCGCTCTGGCGCCGGGCGCGCTGCTGCTGGCGGCAGCGGCGGCGGCCCTGGCCGGTGCGTGGCGCGCCCCGAAGGGCTTCGCGCTCGTGGGCGGCGTGGTGGCGGGGCTCGCCGCGGTGGCGGCGGTGGGCGGCGTTCCCGCGGCGGCGGTGGCGGACGGCTGGCGGGTGCTCGCGTACCTGCTGTGCGGCCTCGCCCTGACCGCGGTCCTGCGGACCCGGCTGCCGAAGGACGCGGCGCGCGGGGTGCTGGTGGCGTCGGCGGCGGTGGCGGCCGGAGCCCTGGCGGGATCGGTCCCGTCGGTCGCGGCGGTGCTGCTGGGCCCGATCACGCTGTTGTCGGACGTATGGGCGGGGTCGCCGCAGGGCTTCCGGTCCGCGCTGGGCTCGACGCTGCCGTGGTCGGAGTCGGCCGCGGCGCCGGTGGTGCTCGCCCTGGCGGCCGGGCTGCTGGGTTCGGCGTACCGGTGGTGGCCGTCGCTGGTGCGTGCCGTCGCGCCGCTGACGGTGCGGGAGCCGGGCGCGCCCGGGGCGCCGGAGGCCGGGGCGCCGGAGGCCGGGGCGCCGGGTGCGGGCGTGCCGGGCGGCAGGCCGCCGGGGGCGCCCGGAACGGCGGCGTACGGGACCGGAGCGCCCTGGTACGCCGGGGGCCCCGCGGGAGCGCCCTGGTACGCCGTCGGCGGGGGCCGCGCCCGCGGGTGGCCCTCCGGGGCGGCGCTGCGCGGGGCTGCGGGCGCCGGGGCGGTGGCGCTCGGCTGGGGCGCGCTGCTGTCGGCCGGGGCGGTACTGGACGTGCCGTACGCCCTCGCCGTGGTGGCCGAGACGCTGCTGGTGGCCGGCCTGCTCGCCCTGGCCGTACGGGGCGCGGGAAGCGGCGGGCGGGCTTCGGCGGCGGTGGCGGTGACCGCGTCGGCGGCGGCGGTGGCCGGGGCGGTGAGCGCCGGGCTGTTGTCGCTGGCCTCCGAAGGGGCGTCCTACGCGGTGTTCGCCGCGCTGGCCGCCCTGTTCGCGGGGGCGGCGTTCCGGGCGGGGGCCGGGGTGCCGCGTGCGGTGTTCGCCGTCGCCGCGGTGGTCTGGGGCACGGTGCTCACGGGTTTCGCGGGCCGGTCCCTGGGGCTCGCTGGGCATGAGTCCGCGCCGCTGCTGCTGCTGACGCCCGCCCTGACGGTGCTGCTGGGGGCGCGGCTGCGGCGGAACCCGGTGGCAGTGCCGGTGGAACTGGCGGGCGTGCCGGGTGCGCTGGTCGCGGTGGGGCTGTCGGCGGCCGACGCGCCGTTCCTGGCCCTGACGCTGGCGCTGTGCGGGGTGCTGGCGGCGGGCGCCGCGGTGCGGCCCGAGCGGCGGCCGGTGGCGGGGCGGTCGGCGGCGGGACTGTTCGTGCTGGCCGCCTGGGTGCGGCTGGCGGCTTCGGGGGTGTCGTTCCCCGAGGCGTACACGCTGCCGGTGACGGTGCCCGCGCTGGTGGTCGGTTTCCTGCGGCGGCGCAAGGACCCGGAGGCGTCCTCCTGGACGGCGTACGGGCCGGGGCTCGCGGCGACGCTGCTGCCGAGCCTGGCGGTCGCCTGGACCGACCCGGACTGGGTGCGACCGCTGGCGCTGGGGACGGCGGCGCTGGTGATCACCCTGCTGGGAGCGCGCCACCGCCTCCAGGCGCTGCTGATCCTGGGCGGGGCGGTGCTGGCGCTGGACGGGCTGCACGAGCTGGCCCCGTACGTGGTGCAGGTGGCGGGGGCGCTCCCCCGGTGGCTGCCGCCGGCCCTGGCGGGGCTGCTCCTGCTGGTGGTGGGCGCGACCTACGAGCAGCGGCTGCGCGACGCCCGCCGGCTGAAGGACGCGCTGGGTCGGATGCGGTGAGCACCGCCCCGGCTCCGGGGCCGCCATGAGCGGCGGCCCCGGAGCCGGGAAGCGGGCAACGCAGAGGGCCCGGGAGACGGAATCCGTCTCCCGGGCCCTCTGTCCGGGTGGGCGATACTGGGTTCGAACCAGTGACCTCTTCGGTGTGAACGAAGCGCTCTCCCACTGAGCTAATCGCCCGGGCGCACCGCAAACATTACCCCATGTCAGCGGCGCTTCCGGACCGGGCCGGGATCACTCGCTGATCTTCCACGGCATGGTGAGCCCGAACTTCCAGACGTAGATCCCGGCCAGCACCGCCACGATCACCAGACCGACGGTGGTGAGGATGACGTTGCGCCGCCGGACCTTGGGGTCGAGCGCCCGCTGGGCGGCCTCGGTGACCTTGCGCTTGGTCCAGCGCAGCACGAGCTGGGCCCAGACGAACTCGGTCGCCCAGATCGCCATGCCGCCGAAGATCACCAGCCAGCCGGGGCCGGGCAGCACCAGCATGAGCACCCCCGCGATCACGACCCCGAGCCCGACGATGAAGACGCCGACCTGCCAGCTCAGGTGCAGCGCCTTCGACGCCTTGATGAAGCCCGGGGCCCGCGAGCCCAGCTCGCGTTCCTCCCGGTCCGGTTCCCCCGTGGCGGCCGCCGCGTCGGTCTGCTCCGCGACCTTGGTCCGCTCGTCACTCTCCGCGTTCATGAAACTCAACTTACCCGACCCGTCGTCGTCACCGGAATGGGTGCATAACTCAAAGTTACACGCCGCCGAGCGGGGGATCCGAAGCATCACAAATGGGTCAGAGGGGTTTACAACGCCACCGTAGGTGGCATGTCGATTTCGCCGACGTGCGAATCCCCGAGCGCACACTGAGCGAAAGGCCCTGGCGCTTATGAACACCACGGTCAGCTGCGAGCTGCACCTGCGCCTCGTTGTGTCGAGCGAGTCCTCACTGCCTGTACCTGCGGGCCTGCGGTATGCCACGGCCGATCCCTATGCCGTGCACGCCACCTTCCACACCGGAGCGGAGGAGACGGTCGAATGGGTATTCGCCCGCGACCTCCTCGCCGAGGGGCTGCACAGGCCCACCGGCACCGGTGACGTCCGCGTCTGGCCATCTCGTAGTCACGGTCAAGGCGTCGTCTGCATCGCCCTGAGTTCCCCGGAGGGCGAAGCCCTGCTCGAAGCTCCGGCGCGGGCCCTGGAGTCGTTCCTGAAGAGGACCGACGCCGCGGTTCCGCCCGGCACCGAACATCGCCACTTCGATCTGGACACGGAGCTCTCCCACATCCTGGCCGAGAGCTGAGCCAGGCAGAGAGCCGCACGACGCCGTCCGACTCGGGGCGACGGCGTCGCCGCGACAACCGCATAGGGCTGACATCGGCGCCGTCGTCGCGGAACCCACCGCGGCGACGGCGCCGACGCGTTCGCCCCCTCCGCTCCCCGTCGCCGGAGGGGCTCGTTCCGCCCCCCGCCGGGCCCGGAGCCGGCACGGCGAGCCAGTAGAGTCAGCCGCCATCGGCGGGCGCCCGCCCGCCGGAGGCCAGGGAGCGAAGCGTGCTGATCCCTCACGACACCCGGATCGCCCTCGACACGGTGGTCGATCTGGTGAACACCGCACCGGAGAGCGAGCCGCCCCGGGACGACCCCGCGGACGGCCTTCCCGACGTGGCGGCGCTGTACGCCTTCGCGGAGCGGCATCACATCAGCGGGGTCGGCGCCCTCGGCGTGAGGGACCTGTCCGCCGTGCGCGACGTCCGGGCACGCTTCGCGGAGGTCTTCGCGGCCCCCGACCCCCGTACCGCGGCCGACCTGGTCAACCGGCTCGTCGCAGCCGCCGGGACCACCCCCCAGCTCACCGACCACGACGGCTACGACTGGCACGTGCACTACTTCGCGCCGGACGCCTCGATCGCCGACCACCTCGCGGCCGACTGCGGCATGGCGCTGGCGTTCATCATCGTGGCGGGCGAGCAGGAGCGGCTGCGGCGCTGCGAGGCGCCGGACTGCGGGCACGCCTTCGTCGACCTGTCGCGCAACCGCTCCCGCCGCTACTGCTCCAGCCGTACGTGCGGGAACCGGCTCCACGTCGCGGCGTACCGGGCCCGGCGCAAGGAAGCGGCGGGCTGACGCCCCACGCGGCCCCGCCCGGGCGCCGCGGGTCACAGCATGAAGAGGTCGTGCAGAGCGGCCATCAGTAACAGGCCCCCGACCACCGTCAGGAAGATCATCAGGGGCGGCTGGGAAAGCGCGAAGAGGCAGCCGCGAGGCTCTTCGGCGGTGCGTGCGGGGGCTTCGCCCCGGGAAGTGTCCACCATCTCGAGGTGATCATGACGCATCGACGACCGGGTTGCCGTTCAACCAGGGGGTTCAGCACGGGAGTTCACCGTCACGTGGCCATCGGTAATCGCTCCGGCATGCGAATCGCCGCCAAGCGTTCGGTGCGACGGGGCGCCGCCCGGGGCGGCCCGCGCCTCAGATGCCGTGCTTCTTGAGGATCGCCTCGATGTCGCCGAAGTCGTCGTCGGAGGCGGCGGCCCCCTGCTTCTTCCGCGGTTTCGCGGCGGCGGGCCCGGTCGCGGCGCCCGCGCCGAGCGAGGGTGCGGACGCGGTCGGGGCGACCGCCTCGTTCCGCCCGGCCGCCCGCGCGGCCTTGCGCTCCGCGCGGGTGGCGCCGCTGCGGCGCTCGACGGCGCGGGTGGTCGTGAACAGCAGCCAGGAGAGGCCGAGGACCCCGAAGCCGATCCAGACACTCGGCTTGAGGGCGATCCCGGCGGCCCATTCGACGACCCCGGTCAGCACGAGTCCGACCGGGACCAGGGAGTAGGCGGCGATCCGCGTCGCCGTGAGGAACCGCTTGCGGTACGCGGTCACCGCGGCGATCCCCAGGCCCGCCGCCGACACCGCGGAACAGATGGTCTCGGCGAGCATGGCGGCCTCCAGGCGCAGGGGGTACGACCCCTCCATCCTGCACCGGCGGTCGCCGGCGGTGCCACGGCTGCGGTGCACCTCAGGGACATTTCAGGGCCGGGCTCCTCCCCAGGGGGTGGCCCGGTCCGGATTGGGCCGCCTCCGCCCGGCCTGGAAGACTGGGCGCATGAGCGATTCCACCCCCGCCGCGCCGGTCGTCCTCGACCTCTGGTGCGACCTCCAGTGCCCCGACTGCCACCGAGCCCTCGACGACGTGCGCGCCCTGCGCGAGCGGTACGGGGACCGCGTCGAGATCCGGCTGCGGCACTTCCCGCTGGAGAAGCACAAGCACGCCTACGCCGCGGCCCAGGCCGCCGAGGAGGCGATCGGGCAGGGGCGGGGCTGGCCGTACATCGAGGCCCTGCTGGCCCGGACCGACGACCTCGGGCGCTCGGGCGAGCCGCTGCTCCTCGACGTGGCACGCGGACTGGGGCTGGACGCCGAGGAGTTCGACACGGCACTGGTCGACGGCCGTCATCTGCTGATCGTCGACGCCGACCAGGCGGAGGGCAAGGCGATCGGCGTCACTGGCACCCCGACCTATGTGATCGGCGATCAGCGGCTGGACGGCGGCAAGAGCCAGGACGGGCTGCGCGAGCGGATCGAGGAGCTCGTCGACGGCGCGCTGGACGCGCGGGGGCGGTGACCGGACGCCGGGGCGGCCGCACGGTCCGGGGCCGGCGGCCGCGCCGGCCCGGCGTCCCCTGGGACCGGCCCCGCGGAACCCGGCTCCGGGGCCCTTCGGGCCGCGAGGCCGCTACAGCGCCTTGGCCAGGTTGTACCGCGTCGCCGTGTAGCCCAGGGACTCGTACAGCTTCAGGGCCGGGGTGTTGGAGGCGAAGACGTGCAGGCCGATCCGGTCCGCGTCCCAGGCCCGGACGACGTCCTCGGCCAGCAGCATCAGCGCCCGCCCGTAGCCCCGGCCGCGGTGCTCCGCGCGTACCTCGACGTCGAAGACGAAGCCGGCCGGCGGGCCGCCCGGCTCCGGCTCCCCCGGCCCCACCCACACCCGGCCGACGACCTCGCCCGCCCGTACCAGCACCTCGAAGCGCGTTTTCTCGGTGGCCAGCCCGTCCGGCAGGAGCGAGGCGTGGTCCCTTTCCGACTTGAGCCGGGCCTGTTCGGGCTCCGCCCCGCGCTCGACCCACTCCTGCGCGTACGCCCGGACCGCCTCCTGCCGCCAGACGGCGAACTCCTCCTCGCTCAGGGGGCGGGCGGTGAGCCCGGCGGGCAGCGGGGCGGCGTCCGGGCCGAGGCGCTTGACCATGTTGCGGCTGCGTTCGGTGTAGCCGAGGGCGGACGCGAGGCGCCGGGCGGGTTCGTTGCCGGCGGGAACCTCCACCCGCACCCGGGTGCAGCCCCACCCCCGGAGCACCTCCTCGGCGGCGAGCGCGGCGATGGTGCCCCGGCCGCGCCTGCGCCGCGCCTCGTCGACGGCGAGGGAGGTCAGCACCCCGGCGGTCGGGCCGAACGCCGCGTCGGTGCTGATCGCGACGGCGCCGACGGGCAGCCCGTTGTCGCACACGTCGTAGCGGCGGGACCGCGCGCCGGCGTCCCCCTGCTGGAGCGGCCCGGACGGCCGGAGTGTCGTGGTCATCAAGAGGTTGTATCCCCTGGACGCCGCCCCGTCACGCGGATTTCCGGGCCCTCGGACTCATGGCGGCCCGGCGGCGGGGCTCTCGACGGCCCCGGCTCACGGGTCGAGGTCGTCGTCCGCCCGCTCGGCGAAGATCCGCATCGCCTTCGCCGTCACCGGTCCGACCTCCGGCGTCAGGGCGCGGTCGTCGATCCGGTGCACCGCCTGGACGTCCCGGAGCGTCGAGGTCAGGAACACCTCGTCGGCCTCGGCGAGCACGTCCATCGGCAGATCGGTCTCCTCGGCCCCGGTCCACTCGACCGTCAGCGCGCGCGTGATCCCGGCGAGGCAGCCGGAGGCGACCGGCGGGGTGTGGATACGGCCGTCCAGGACGACGAAGACGTTGGAGCCGGTACCTTCGCAGAGCCGGTCGGCGGTGTTGGGGAACAGCGCCTCGGACGCGCCCCGCTCCCGCGCCCGGGCCAGGGCGACGACGTTCTCGGCGTACGAGGTGGTCTTGAGGCCCACGAGCGCACCGCGTTCGTTGCGGGTCCAGGGGACGGTGATCACCGCCGTGCTGTCCGGGCGGCGGTCCACCCCGTCGAGGGCGACGACCAGGCTCGGCCCGTCCGTTCCCCGGTCCGAGCCGAGCGGGGAGGGCCCTCCGGTGCAGGTGATCCGCAGGCGCCCCAGGGGAACGGGGTTGGCCTCGACGACCGCGGCGACGGCGTGGCGGATCTCGTCGTGGTCCGGGTCGGGCAGGCCCAGGCCCCGGGCGGAGCGGGTGAGGCGGTCGAGGTGCCGGGTCAGCGCGAAGGGGCGCCCCTCGCTCGTACGCACCGTCTCGAAGATGCCGTCGCCCACGGTCAGCCCGTGGTCCAGCACCGAAAGCCGGGCGTCGTCGGCGTTCCGCAGCCCTCCGTTGACCCAGATCCTCATCATGCGGTCCTTCCTGTCTCCGGATAGGTGCCCGACGCTACAGCGAGCAGCCGGGATGCCTTGAGTTCGGTCTCGTCCCACTCGCGCTCGGGCTCCGAGCCCCAGGTGATGCCGGCGCCCGTCCCGAACCGCAGCAGCGGCGCGGGCCCGGTCCGGTCGATCCAGAACGTCCGTATGCCCACCGCGAGCGAGGCGGCGCCCCGGTCGGCGTCGACCCAGCCGACCGCCCCGCAGTAGGGCCCGCGCGGGCCCCGCTCCAGCTCGCCGATGATCCGCAGCGCGCTGGACTTCGGCGCGCCGGTGACCGACCCGGGCGGGAAAGCCGCCGCGAACAGCTCGGGCCAGCCGGCCCCGTCCGCCAGCCGGCCCCGGACGCTGGAGACGAGGTGGACGAGGCCCGGATGCTTCTCCACCACGCAGAGATCGGGCACGCTCACGCTCCCGGTGGCGCAGACGCGGCCCAGGTCGTTGCGGACCAGGTCCACGATCATCACGTTCTCCGCGTGGTCCTTCTCCAGCAGGTCGGCCTCGGTACGGCCGGTGCCCTTGATCGGTCCGGACTCCACGGTCCGTCCGTCGCGCCGCAGGAAGAGTTCCGGGGAGGCGGTGGCGATCTCCACGCCGTGGCCCGGCAGCCGGATCGTGCCCGCGTAGGGGGCGGGATTGCCGCGGGCGAGCAGGGAGGTCAGGGCGTCCACATCGGCCCCGGCCCCGCCGCCGGGGAGCGGGGCGGACAGCACCCGGCAGAGGTTGGCCTGGTAGACGTCTCCCGCCGCGATGTGTTCACGGATCCGCCGTACGCCCGCCGTGTAGGCGTCACGGTCCAGTGAGGAGGTCCAGTCCCCGGCGGCGGGCCCCCGCCAGGCGCCGGGGACGGGGGCGGGCACCGCTTCCCTCCGCACGTCGGAGAAGCGGGCGCAGACCACACGGCCCTCGAAGTCCGCGGACACCGCCCAGAAGCCGGACGAGTCGAGCGCCGCGGGATCGTGGGTCACGTCCTGCAGACCGGAGGCGGTGAGGCCGTCGAAACGGGCCAAGGGGGCGAGGTCGGACACGTCCACGAGTCTAGGACGGGGCGCGGTGACCCGCGCCGGGGCGAGGCGACCGCAGCACGCTGCGCAAACGCGTTTTTGTACTGGCCCAGGAATCCGCTAGAGTTCAACACGTCGCCGGGACGCGCAAGCGGACCGGGAAAGACAAGCGGACGTAGCTCAGTTGGTAGAGCGCAACCTTGCCAAGGTTGAGGTCGCCAGTTCGAACCTGGTCGTCCGCTCGCAGAAGGTGGGGGATCCTTCCCGAGCCCCCATCCCTGGTGGAGTGGCCGAGAGGCGAGGCAACGGCCTGCAAAGCCGTCTACACGGGTTCAAATCCCGTCTCCACCTCCAAGGACGATTAGCTCAGCGGGAGAGCGCTTCCCTGACACGGAAGAGGTCACTGGTTCAATCCCAGTATCGTCCACTGATCCGCAAGGATCACCGGTCCGCAAGGATCCCCGCGCGATTAGCTCAGCGGGAGAGCGCTTCCCTGACACGGAAGAGGTCACTGGTTCAATCCCAGTATCGCGCACGCAGTTCGCCGTACCCGCAGGTCCCCCGCGCGATTAGCTCAGCGGGAGAGCGCTTCCCTGACACGGAAGAGGTCACTGGTTCAATCCCAGTATCGCGCACCGACAGGAACCCCCGGCCGTCTCCACGGCCGGGGGTTCTTTCGTCGTACGGCCCGCCCCCGTGGGGCCGGGCGCCCGAGAGCCCCCGGCCCCACGGGAAAGCTCAGGACGAGAACAGCATCCGGCCGAAGCCCTTCTGGCGGTGATGGCCGTAGTGGCCACCGTGCTGCGGTGCGCCCCAGGCGGGAGCGTGGGCGGCGGGAGGAGCGGCCGGGTAGGCCTGCGGCGGGGCGGGCGGAGCCTGCTGGGACCACTGGGACTCCAGGCGGGTCAGCGACTCCAGCTCGCCGTAGTCGAGGAATATCCCCCGGCACCCACTGCACTGCTCGATCTGGACGCCGTTGCGGTTGTACGTGTTCATCGGCGCGTGACACTTCGGACACTGCATCATCGGCTCGGCTCCTCGCCCTCGTCGTGCCGTCGCCGGAATGTCTGCCCCGCGACGGTCGGTTCACCCTACGACGCGGTACCGGTGGCCAAGTCGGGCGGCAACGTAGCGATTCGGGCACAGGATGCGATCATCAGCTGTTCGTGGGCGTCCGGTTCCCGTTGCTCCGCAGCGCACTTGGCGAGGGCGACGGCCGCCGTCTGCACCGTCAGCGCACGGGCCGGGACGTCCAGCACGGGCCAGGGGTCGCCGACGGCGGGGACGGCGGGTCCCCCGGCGGACCGGTAGGCGTTCAGGAAGACCGACCAGTCCTCGGGGGCGAGGAGCCCGGCCGCATACCAGGCGGCGGGCCGGGCGAGGTCCCAGGCCGGGTCGCCCGCGCCCGCGTCGTCCACGTCGATGAGCAGCCACGGGCCGTCCGGAGCGGGATGGCGCACGAGCTGGCCGAGGTGGAGGTCTCCGTGGCACAGGAAGCGGCCGCGCCGCGGGGGCGGCGGGGCCTCGTCCCGGGCCCAGGCCGGCAGGGCGCGCCACCCGGCCAGCACGGGCAGGACGGCCGGGTCGCCGGGGCGGGCGGCGCACATCCGGGCGACGGCCCGCGCCGCCTTGGCCGGTCCCCGCATCGGCGGCAGCGGGAGCGGGGGGTTCGTGCGGTGCAGACGGGCGAGCAGCCCGGCGGCCTCGGCCCAGGGGGCGGCCCCGGGGTCGGCGGGGTCCACCGGGGTGCCGAGCGGCCAGAGGGTGACGGGGCGGTCCCCGGGCGCGGCGGGGCGGCCGACCGGGCGCGGGCCCCGGGGATCGCCGGAGAGCGCCGCGTCCACGGGTTCGCCGAAGGGCTCCGGGGAGCGGAGCGCTCCGTCCGGCTCCAAGCGTTCCGGGCCGGTGAGGGGCGGCAGCAGGATGCCGGTGAGCTCGGGGGCGGCGGCCAGCGCGATCCGGGCCGCCAGCGCCTCGCGGTCGGCATCGGCGGCGTGGGCCTTCGCGACGACCGCGCCGCTGCGGACCACGGTGCCGTCGGCCCGGTCCGCGAGGAGTTGCGGCGGCTCGCAGACGCACGGCGTCCCGGACGGGTGGGCGAGGCGGTGCGCGAGGACGCCCAGTTCGTGGACGAGTGAGGTCTGGGTGGTGGTCAACGGCTCCCCCGGCGGTCGGCCCGGCCGTGCACCGGTCCAGCCGTGAGCCTAACGCGGGGCGGACCGGGGAGGGCTGGCGACGTACTCCGCCCGGGCGAGGGGCACGAGGGGGCGGGGCGCCGTGCGGAGGGCCGGGGCACGGCGGCCTGCCGGGGGCGCGGGGCCCGGCCTGGGAGCCGCACGGCCGGGCGGCCCGGACGGCGGGCCCGGCCGGGGCGGCACGGGCCCGGACAGCGCGATGCCCGGTCAGCTCCCCAGCTGACCGGGCAAACGCTGTCGTCCGCCGCACCCCCGTCCCCACGGGGCTGTTGGCCGGATGTGTGGGTCCGGACCGCTCTTCCGGGCCCCGGGCGCCGCTCAGCGCCCCAGCATCACCGCCACGGACGACGCCTGTGTGACCACCGCTTCCCAGCCGCCGAAGACGACCACGAGCAGGGCCGCCAGGGGAAGGACCATCGCCGTCGCCACCAAGGGGTGGCGGGTGCCGGACGGACGGACGCCGAACGCGGCGTACGCCTTGCGTCCGCCCGTACGGACCATCGTCCGCGTTGCCGTGTCCGCCATGGTTCCTCTCCTGACGCGATCGGGAGCGGTGGGCGTGTGACCTCGGGGGACGAGTACCTCGCCCACCGCTTGGTCACCACATTAGGTAAGCGGTGCGCACGGGGCGTCATGCCCGCGTACCGATTCCCGGGCCTCCCGGAGGATGAGCCGTCGCCGGGCGGTGTACTCCCCTGGGTGGAGAAGGGCCTCCGGAGGTTGGGGTCATCCCGGAGGGGGCGACCGGGGCCGCCCGCCGTCCGGGGGGACCGGGTCCGGGAGCACGCCGTCCGCCGGGGGGTGCCGGGCGTCCTTCCCCCGCGGCGGGCCCGGCATGCCCCGTCGCCCGCGCGAGCCTGTCCACCGGGTGACTTCACTCACGTCGGGCGCCCTTCGCCGACCGGTCGTCCCCCTTCCGGGGGCCGCCCGGGACCCCGGCGCCCCCCATGCCGAGGGGGCGGCCGCCGCCCTCCCGGCCACCGCGTCCCGGTGTTTCCCCGGTGATCCAATCCCCTTTGCCCGGTGGCTCCTTGAGCGGCCCGTCCGGACGGGGGACGCCGATCCGCCGCGCCCCGGCCCCTCTTCGTCTCTCCGGAGCGCCGCGGCCAATCGAATCCCCGGTGAGGGCGCGGCCTCTGAGCGTGCCGGGCGCGGGGTACGTAAGCTGTGCCTCGTCAGGCGGATCAGGCAGCGGGGATGGGCAGACGATGGCGATGATGCGGCTCCGGCGCGAGGACCCGCGTCTCGTCGGCTCGTTCCGGCTGCACCGGCGGCTCGGCGCGGGCGGCATGGGCGTCGTCTACCTCGGCTCCGACCGTCGCGGCCAGCGGGTCGCGCTCAAGGTGATCCGGCCCGACCTGGCGGAGGATCAGGAGTTCCGCTCGCGGTTCGCGCGCGAGGTGTCGGCGGCCCGGCGGATCCGCGGCGGCTGCACGGCCCGGTTGGTCGCCGCCGATCTGGAGGCGGACCGCCCGTGGTTCGCCACCCAGTACGTGCCCGGCCCCTCCCTGCACGACAAGGTCGCGGAGGAGGGCCCCCTGTCCGCCGCCGAGGTCGCCTCGATCGGGGCGGCGCTCTCCGAGGGGCTGGTCGCGGTGCACGAAGCGGGCGTGGTCCACCGTGATCTGAAGCCGTCGAACATCCTGCTCTCCCCCAAGGGCCCCCGCATCATCGACTTCGGTATCGCCTGGGCGACCGGGGCGAGCACGCTCACCCACGTCGGTACGGCGGTGGGGTCGCCCGGGTTCCTCGCGCCCGAGCAGGTCCGGGGCGCGGCCGTGACGCCCGCGACGGACGTCTTCTCGCTCGGCGCGACGCTGGCGTACGCGGCGACGGCCGACTCCCCCTTCGGGCACGGCAGTTCCGAGGTGATGCTGTATCGCGTGGTGCACGAGGAAGCGCAGTTGCGCGGGGTGCACGACGCGCTGGCCCCGCTGATCAGCGCCTGCCTCGCGAAGGACCCGGAGGAGCGGCCCAGCACGCTGCAACTGTCCATGCGGCTCAAGGAGATCGCGGCGCGGGAGGCTCAGGGGCTGCACGAGAGCCGGCCCCCGGCGCAGCGGTCCGCGCAGGAGGCGGACCGGCCGACCGGGCGCATGGCCGATCCGTACGCCGACCAGCACACCCGGCGTTCCGAGGGCCCGTCCGGCTCCCGCCCCCAGCCTGGCCGGCGCGGGGCGCCCGCGCGTTCGGGGCCGCCCCGCACCGGTGGTTCCCGCCCGCAGCAGGCGTCGCGCGACACGGCGCGTTCGGGCGGGAAGACCGGGAAGCGGCCGGGGGCGCCGGCCGGGACCAACGGCCGCCCGAGCACCCGCTCCGGGAGCCGTACGACCTCGGCGGGGCGGCGGCCGGCCAATCCGCGGTTGCTGCGTCAGCGGCTGGTGGTGTTCGTCGTGGTGACGCTGCTGGTGGCGTTGGGCATCGCGGCGGCACAGGGCTGCCAGGGGCCGGCGCGCGGGCTCGGCGGGGACGAGCGGCCGGGCGGGGTGGCGCAGGCGCGGGCCGGTTCCGCGCAGGACGGGGCGGGGTGGCCGCGAGCCGCCTCCGCTTCCCGTTCCGGCGGCGGGCCCGTGGGTCCGGCGGCATCGGCGTCCTGACGCAGGGCGCCCGGACCGGCCGGGACCGCCCGCGCTCAGCTCTCCGGGCGGCCCGCCGTCACCGCGTAGAAGGCGACGGCCGCGGCCGCGCCCACGTTCAGCGAGTCGACGCCGTGCGCCATCGGGATGCGGACCCATGTGTCGGCGGCCGCCAGCGCCCGCGTGGACAGCCCGTCGCCCTCCGCCCCGAGCATCAGCGCCACCCGCTCCAACTGGTGCGGGGCAGCCTCGTCGATGCTGGTGGCCTTGGCGTCCGGGGTGAGCGCGAGGAGCCGGAAGCCGGCTTCCCGTACCGTCCCCAGCGACTTCGGCCAGGCTTCGAGCCGGGCGTACGGGACGGAGAAGACCGCGCCCATGGAGACCTTGACGGAGCGCCGGTAGAGCGGGTCCGCGCAGTCCGGGGAGAGCAGGACCGCGTCCATGCCCAGGGCCGCGGCGCTGCGGAAGACGGCGCCGATGTTGGTGTGGTCGTTCACCGACTCCATGACCACCACCCGGCGCGCGGTGGTGAGCAGTTCGTCGGCGGCGGGCAGCGGCTTGCGCTGCATGGAGGCGAGCGCCCCGCGGTGGACGTGGTAGCCGGTGACGCGTTCGGCCAGCTCGGGGGCGACGGCGTACACCGGGGCCGGGGACTCGTCGATGACGTCGCGCATGGCGTCCACCCACTTGGCGGAGAGCAGCATGGACCGCATCTCGTACCCGGACTGCCGGGCTCTGCGGATCACCTTCTCGCCCTCGGCGATGAACAGGCCCTCCGCGGGTTCGCGCCGTCGCCGCAGCTCGACGTCGGTCAGTCCGGTGTAGTCGCTCAGCCGGGGGTCGGCGGGGTCGTCGATGGTGATGAGATCTGCCACGGGGTGATACCGCCTTGTCCGGTGGGGGGCGCCGACGCCTGGAAGGGAGCGGGGTGGGAGCGGGCGGCGGGGTACGGGCCCCGCCGCGGGCCCGGTGTCATTCGGCGGCGCCCCCGGCTGCCCGCGGGACGGAGTCGGGGCCGACCCCCACGACCGCGCCGATCACGATCACGGCGGGCGGGCGCACGTCCTCGGCCGCCGCGCGCTCGCCGACGTCCGCGAGCGTCGCGTCGATCCGGCGCTGGGCGGCGGTGGTGCCCTCCTGGACGAGGGCGACCGGGGTGTCCGGGTCCTTGCCGTGGGCGATGAGGGCGGCGGCGATGGCCCCGATCTTGTCGACGGCCATCAGGAGGACGAGGGTGCCGCGCAGCCGGGCGATGGCCGCCCAGTCGACCAGCGAGCGCGGGTCCTCGGGGGCCACATGGCCGCTGACCACGGTGAACTCGTGAGCCACGCCCCGGTGGGTGACGGGGATCCCGGCGGCTCCGGGGACGGAGATGGTGCTGGAGATCCCGGGGACGACCGTGCAGGGGATGCCCTCGGCGGCCAGCGCCTGGGCCTCCTCCATGCCGCGGCCGAAGACGAACGGGTCGCCGCCCTTGAGCCGGACCACGGACTTGCCGGCCTTGGCGTGTTCGATGAGCGCCCGGTTGATCGCCTCCTGGGCCATGAACCGGCCGTAGGGGATCTTCGCGGCGTCGATGACCTCGACGTGCGGCGGGAGTTCGTCGAGCAGGTCGCGGGGGCCGAGGCGGTCGGCGATGACGACGTCGGCCTCGGCGAGGAGGCGGCGGCCGCGCACGGTGATCAGGTCCGGGTCGCCGGGGCCGCCGCCGACCAGCGCGACGCCGGGGGCGCGGGTGCGGCGGCGGGGGGCGGCGAGGGTGCCGTCGCGCAGGCCCTCGACGATGGCGTCGCGGAGGGCGGCGGAGTGCCGGGGGTCGCGGCCCCGGGGAGTGGTGTTGAGGACGGCGACGGTGATGTTCTCGATGCGGCCGGTGGCCGGGGTCCAGGCGGTGGCGGCCTCGGCGTCGTCGGCCCGTACGCACCAGGTGCGGGTGCGCTCGGCCTCGGCGGACGCGGCGTCGTTGGCGGCGGTGTCGGAGGAGGCGACCAGGGCGTACCAGGTGTCGGCGAGGTCGCCTTCCCGGTAGCGGCGGCGCTCCCAGCGGATCTCCCCGGCGTCCGCCATCGCCTCGACGGAGGGGGTCGCGGAGGGGGAGACCAGGGTGATGGCGGCGCCGGTGGCGATGAGCTGCGGCAGCCTGCGCTGGGCGACCTGGCCGCCGCCCACGACGACGACGCGGCGGCCGTGCAGGCGCAGTCCCACGGGGTACGCGGGGTGGTCGGCGTGGTCGGCTCGACCTGCGCTCTCGGCGTGACCTGCGTGGTCTGCGTGCTCGGCCATGGCGGTACGGGCTCCTCGTGCGGGTGCTGCGGAGGCCGCTGCGGCGGTGAAGCGGCTGTGACGTGCGGAAAGCGGAGGTTCCGGGTGGGGAACACGATACGGGGCGGGGGTGGGCGGGGACCGGTCGCCCGGCGTCCGCCCCGCCCCGCCCCGGGGCGGGGTGGGGTGGGGTGGGCGGCGCCTGGGTCGGACCCCTCCCCCGCCCGGGTGCGGGACTTCGTCCCGGGCCCGCTCCTCAAGCGCCGAAAGGGCTGATCGGAGCGGGGCCCGGGGTGGTGGGCGGGGCTACTTCTCCGTCACGCCCGCCGAGTCGAACGTGGCCACCTCGTGCATCGCGCGGGCCGCGCTCTGCACGATCGGGAGGGCCAGCAGGGCGCCGGTCCCCTCGCCCAGACGCAGGTCGAGGTCGACCAGCGGGCGCAGGCCCAGCTTGTTGAGCGCGGCGACGTGGCCGGGCTCGGCGCTGCGGTGGCCGGCGATGCAGGCGGCCAGCGCCTCGGGGGCGATGGCACGGGCGACCAGGGCGGCCGCGCCGGCGCTCACGCCGTCCAGGATCACCGGCGTGCGCAGGGAGGCTCCGCCGAGGAGGAAGCCGGCCATCGCCGCGTGCTCCAGGCCGCCGACCGCCGCGAGCACGCCGACCGGGTCGGCCGGGTCCGGCTGGTGCAGGTCGAGGGCGCGGCGGACGACGTCGACCTTGCGGGCGTGCATCTCGTCGTTGATGCCGGTCCCCCGGCCGGTCACCTCGGAGGCGTCGGCCCCGGTGTACACGCAGATCAGCGCGGCCGACGCGGTGGTGTTGGCGATGCCCATCTCACCGGTGAGCAGGGCCTTGTTGCCCGCGGCCACCAGGTCGCGGGCGGTTTCGATGCCGACCTCGATCGCGGCGAGCACGTCATCTCGGCTGAGCGCGGGGCCGGTCGTGAAGTCCGCCGTGCCGGGCCGCACCTTGCGGGGCAGCAGACCGGCGGTCGCGGGCAGTTCCGCCGCCACGCCGACGTCCACGACGCAGACCTCCGCGCCCACCTGGGCCGCGAAGGCGTTGCAGACGGCTCCGCCGCCGAGGAAGTTCGCCACCATCTGGGCGGTGACCTCCTGCGGCCACGCGGTGACCCCCTGGGCGTGCACCCCGTGGTCCCCGGCGAAGATCGCCACGGCCGCGGGCTCCGGGATCGGCGGCGGGCAGGCCCGCGAGAGCCCGGAGAGCTGTGCGGAGATGATCTCCAGCATGCCGAGCGCCCCGGCGGGCTTCGTCATCCGCTTCTGGCGCTCCCACGCCTCCCCGAGCGCCTTCGCGTCCAATGGCCGGATCGCGGAGATCGTCTCCTGCAGCAGGTCGTGCGGTTCGGCGCCGGGCAGCGCGCGTCGGCCGTACGTCTCCTCGTGGACGACCCAGGACAGCGGGCGGCGCTTGGACCAGCCCGCCTGCATCAGCTCGGGCTCCTCGGGGAACTCGTCGACGTAGCCGACGCAGAGGTAGGCCACCACTTCCAGGTGCTCGGGCAGGCCCAGTGCGCGGACCATCTCCCGCTCGTCGAAGAAGCTGACCCAGCCGACGCCGAGGCCCTCGGCGCGGGCGGCGAGCCACAGGTTCTCGACGGCGAGGGCGGAGGAGTACGGCGCCATCTGCGGCTGGGTGTGCCGGCCGAGGGTGTGGCGGCCGCCGCGGGTGGGGTCGGCGGTGACGACGATATTGACCGGGGTGTCGAGGATCGCCTCGATCTTCAGTTCCTTGAACTGCTTCGCCCGGCCCTTGGGCAGCGACTCGGCGTAGGCGTCGCGCTGCCGCTGGGCCAGTTCGTGCATGGAGCGGCGGGTCTCCGCGGAGCGGATGACGACGAAGTCCCACGGCTGCGAGTGGCCCACGCTCGGCGCGGTGTGCGCCGCCTCCAGGACCCGCAGCAGCACCTCGTGCGGAATGGGGTCGCCGCGGAAGCCGTTGCGAATGTCCCGGCGCTCCCGCATGACCCGCAGCACGGCTTCGCGCTCGGCGTCGTCGTAGCCGGGGGCGGGCGGGGTGGCCGGCCGGACGGGCTCCTCGGGCGCCGGGCCGTCCGCCTGGTCCGGGTGGTCGCCGGTTCCGGACTGCTCGGGGGCCTCGCTCCGCGGCTGCGCCTCGGCCTGCTGCGGCTCCAGCGCCTGCCGGCCCACAGCCTCGGCCGGCCGGTCGGCGCTCTGCGCCTGTCGTGCGGCCTCCAGCGGCTCCGGAAGCTGCGGCGTCTCGATGATCTCGGGTCCGGCGCCGTCCTCGTCGTCGGGCGCGGTCGCCCGCGCCGCTTCCGCGGACTCGGGGGCCGGGGCGGTCTCCTGCTCAGGCGCGGGGGGCTGCTGGTCCGTGGGCTTTGGAGCGTCCTCTCCCGCGGCGCCTTCCGCCACGGGCTCGGCGGACGGCTCGGGCTGCGCGGCCCGGGGTGCGGGCGGCTCCGCAGCGACGACCGCTTCCGGAACCGTGACGGCCTGCGGGCTGTCGGCCGCCGCGTCCGGGGCCGCCGCCGCGTCCGGGGCCGTTTCGGCGGCCGGGACCGGTTCGGCAGCCGGGGCCACGACGGGCTCGGCCACCGCTTCGGCCACCGCTTCCGCGGACTGCTCCTGAGGGGACGGCTCCAGAACCTCGGGCTCCGCCGGTGCGGACTCCACCGGGGCGGGTTCCCGCGCCGCCGCCTCGCCGGGCGCCGGGATCTGCGCCGCGGGCTGCGTGGCAGCCGCGTCCTCCACCGGAACGACCGGGGCGGCCTGCGGGGCCGCGGCGGCGTGCCACGCCTCCGGCCGCTCCGGGGCTGCGGGCTCCTCGGCCGGGGCCGGAACAGGTGCTTGTGCCTGGGCCTGCGCCGGGCTCGCCTCGGTCCGCGGGAGGACGACCGGGCCGGTGGGCGGCTGCTCCCCGGCGGCCGGCTCCGGGACGACCGTTTCTGCCGGGACGGCCTGCGGGGCGCTCCGGAGTTCCGCCGGGACGGCCTGCGGGGCAGGCTCGGGCCGGGCTTCGGCAACGGGCTCCAGCGGCTGCGCCGACTGCTCGGTCTCGACGGCCGCCACCGGCTGCCCGGCCTCGACGTCGGGCTGCGGCTGCGCGGGCGGAGCCACCGGGGCCGCCGCCGGAGCGGACTCGGCCACCGGCTCCGCCGCACGGTCCGGTGAAGCCTGCCGCACGGGCTGCTCGGCCGGTGCTTCCTCCACCGCCTGAACCGGCGGCTCGGCTGCCGGGGCCTCCACCACCGGCTGCTCGGCGGCGGGGGGCTGTTCGGCCTCGACCGGCCCGGCCTCCGGCTGTTCGGTCTGCCCCGGCTGCCGTGCCTCTTCCCCGGTCTGCTCGACGACGGTCTGCTCGACGAGGGCCGGCTCGGTGGCGGCCGGCTCGGTCACGGCCTGCTCGACGGCCACCGGCTCGGCGACGGCCCCCTCCGGCTCCACGGCCGGCTGCTCGGGTGCGGGCTCCGCCACCGGCTGCGGGGCGCCCCACGGGGCGCCGGCCTGCGGCGGGATCTCGCCCGGCTGCGGGCCGGGCAGGGCCGAGGGGTCATCGGCGAGAGCTTCGGAATGCTCGGCGCCGTTCGTCTGCGGGCCCGCATGGCGGGCGGGCGCAGCGGTGCGGGCGGCCCCGGCCGGGCCCCGGTCGGCCAGCGAGCGGACGACGCCGCCCTGCGTGCCGCCGTACGCCGGCGCCTCGGGGGCGGCCGGGCCCCGGTGCAGGGGGCGGCGGGCGGGGGTGGCGGCGATGTGCGTGCCGACCGGGGCGGGGGCGGGCGCGGGGATGCGTACGCCGTTCAGGTCCGCCTGGCCGAAGTCACGGCCGCCGGACTCGTGGGTGCCGTGCGGCTCGGCGGGGGCCGGGGCCGCCTGGCCCTGCTGCAGGGGAATCTGCGGACCCCCGTGCTCGGGGGCGGGCGGAGCCACGGCGGTGGGCGCGGCCGGCTGCGCCTGCGCGGGGGCCGGTGCGGCCTGCGGGTCGCTCCAGGCGCCCTGGGAGGCGGGCATCAGCAGGAGGTCGTCGTCCTCGGGGGTGTGCTCGGAGGGATCGAGGAAGGTGTACGCGTCCGGGGCGGGGACGCCCGGCTGCTCCACCATGCCTGCGTTCTCCGGCAGCCCCTCGCCCGGGACCTGGCCGGTGTCAGTCATGCGTACCCCTCGCCCATCGTCAGTGCTCCTTCGGCCCTTCGCCCCGGGACGCCGAACCACGGCACGCCGGTGCTCGTCATCAAGAACGAGCGGGCTCGCCGCGCGGCACGAAACGCCCGCGCGGCTTCCTATTCTCGCGGCCGTTCGCCGCCGCGACAGGCAGTTCTGCCACGGCTCACTGTGGACTGCGCCACGTTGCGCGTCCCCCGGGTTGTGCCGTACCACAGTGCGGACCAAAACAGTCCACTTTTCCGGACATTGACGAACGAAGCGACGAACGGCCGGGCGCGGTACAACAATCGGCCAGCCTACCTCCCGTACCGGGCCGAACGGGTCAGGGGGCGAGGTCGGAACGGCAGGCGGAGAGCAGGAACACGACGGATCTCTCCCGCTCGGTCCACACCTCGGTGTCCAGGTCGACGGACTGGAGCAGCGAGCACTCCACGGTGTAGCCGTTGCCGGTGAGGGCGGCGCCGAGCGCCTCGGCCTCGTCCCGGGTGGAGGCGTGCGTGACGATGCGCTCCGGGCGGCGGTCCACGACGGCGCGGGCCACCGGCACTCCCCCGCCGCCGATCCGTACGACGTCCGGTTCGGGCAGCCGTTCCAGGATGTGCGGGGCACGGCCGCAGACGATCTGGACGGGCACGCCGAAGGCGCGGGCGGCGGCCTCGGTGCGGGCGCAGGCGGCCGGGTCGGCGTCCACGGCCAGGACGGCGGCGCCGAAACGGGCCGCTTCGACGGCGAGGGCGCCGCTGCCGGAGCCGATGTCCCAGACCAGGTCGCCGGTGCGCGGCCCGAGGCGGGCGAGCTGGGCGGCGCGCAGGCCGGGGAACTCGCCCTCGCCGGACTCCTGCATGCGCTCGGCCCCGGCGGCCCGGTAGGCGTCGGCGGGCAGGGCCCAGCCCCGTATGCCCTGGGGGTAGGCGGGTTGGCGGCCGGCGATCCAGGCGCCCGCGGTGGTGGTCTCGGGGCCGCTGCCGATGACGATGACGACGTTGGGGTCGCGCCAGGCGTGGTCGGCGGCCTTGTCGGAGGTCAGGACGGTGACGCGCTCGCGTGCGCTGCCGAGTTCCTCGCAGATGACGAAGGTGCGGTGGACCCCGTCGAGGAGGAGGGCGAGTTCGGCGGGTCCGGCGCCCGGCGAGGTGAGGACGGCGACCTTGTGGTGGGCGCGGCAGACGTTGACCGCGCGGCGCAGGGTGCGGGGGTGGGCGACGACGATCTGGGCGTCGTCCCAGGGCATGCCCGCTCGGGCGAAGGCGGTGGCCACGGCGGAGACCGCGGGGACGACCTCGACCTCCAGACCGTGTTCGCGGGCCCGCAGGGTGCGGACGACGCCGAAGAAGCCGGGGTCGCCGTCGGCGAGGACGACGGCGCTGCCGCGGTGTCCGGCGATCCGGCGGGCGGCGAGGTCGAGGCTGCCGAGGCGGATGCGTTCGGCGTTCGGGGGCACTTCCGGCAGGGCGAGGTGGTGGGCGGCGCCCGCGACGAGGGTGGCGGCCGAGAGGGCGGCCGTGGCCGCCGCGGTCAGTGGCGAGCCGTCCCAGCCGATCACCGTGACCCGGTCGGCCATCGTCGTCTGTCTCCTGGAGGTGGGGAGGGAGCGGGGCGGGCGCCCGTCGTACGCGGGGCGGGGCTCGTCGCACGCGGGCAGGGGTGAGAGTACCTGGTCCGTACCTCGGCCCGGCGGGCGGCCGTGCGCGGGACCGGTCGCGCTACTTCCAGTCGTTGTACGTGCCGTAGCCGCCCGCGTCGGCGAGCTGTTCGGCGACGCCTTCGAGGTCCTCGGGCAGGAGTCCCCAGACGATCAGGTCGGTGCGGATGTCGGTCCAGCCGCCGTCGGTGCCGTTCTCGGTCCGGGTGCGGGCGATGCGGGCGTTGCGCAGGACGCCTTCGCTGATGCAGCCGAGCTTCTGGGCGACCTGCTGGGAGTCGGTGTTGTCGGCGGGGGTGCGCAGCTCGATCCGTTCGAAACCCTGGTCGCGGAAGAGCCACTCGGCTATGGCGAGCACGGATTCGGTGGCGTACCCCTCGCCGCGGGCCCAGGGGGCGGTGATGTAGCGGACCTCGGTGGAGCGGGTGCGCCAGTCGGTGTTGAGGAGGCGGACGCTGCCGACGAGCCGCTGGGTGAGGAACTCGGTGACGGCGAGGGCGATGCCGTGGCCTCCGGTGCGCTCGGCGGGGGCGATCCTGCGGACCCAGCGTTCGGCGTCGACCTGGGTGTAGGGGTTCGGCCCGTCCATCCAGGCGACGACCGCCTCGTCGTTCATCATCTCGATGTACGCGGGGACGTCGGCCATCTCGAAGGGGCGCATCACCAACCTGTCCGTGCTGATGGAGATGGACGGAAAGGTGGTAGTCATGCGCAGCTCCATGCCGAAGACCGGTTAAAAGCACAGCATGCAGCATCGGGGGGGTGACGCGCATGGGCGGGGGCGCACCGCGGAGCCCCGCGCCCGCCGGACGGCGGAAGCGGGGCTCCGGGTCAACTGCCGGTCGGGGGTCAGGACTTGGCGGGGGCGCCGAAGGCCGGGACGATCGAGCCCTTGTAGGTGTCCTCGATGTACTTCTTGACCTCGTCGGAGTTGAGGAGCTTGGCGAGCTTCTCGACGCGCGGGTCCTTCTCGTTGCCCTTCTTGACCGCGAGGAAGTTGGCGTAGGGGTTGCCCTCGGCCTTCTCCAGGGCGAGGGAGTCCTTGGCCGGGGAGAGCTCGGCCTGGATCGCGTAGTTGCCGTTGATGACGGCGGCGTCCACGTCGTTCAGGGCGCGGGGCACGGTGGCGGCCTCCAGCTCCTTGAACTCCAGGCCCTTCTTGTCGGTGATGTCGCTCAGGGTGGCGCTGGTGCCGACGCCGTCCTTGAGGGTGATCAGGCCGTTCTCGGCGAGCAGCTGGAGGGCGCGGCCCCCGTTGGTGGTGTCGTTGGGGACGGCTATGGTCTGGCCGGCCTTGATGTCCCCCAGGTCCTTGACCTTCTTGGAGTAGAGGCCGAGGGGCTCCAGGTGCACGTCGACCACCGGCACGATGGTGGTCTTCTGCTTGGCGTTGAAGTCGTCCAGGTAGGGCTTGTGCTGGAAGAAGTTGGCGTCGACCTGGCCGTTCTGGGTGGCGGTGTTCGGCAGGACGTAGTCCGTGAACTCCTTGACCTCCAGCTTGAGGCCCTCCTTCGCCGCCAGGTTCTTCTCGACGAACTCCAGGATGTCGGCGTGCGGCGTCGGGGACGCGGCGACGACCAGGGCCTTGGAGGTGTCGGCGCCGGCTCCGGTCCCGCCCTTGGAGGCGGGGTCGGAGTCCGTACCGCAGGCGCTCAGCCCCAGGGCGAGGGCGGCGGCGGAAGCGGCGGCAGCGGTGATCTTGATGTTCTTGCGCACGAAAAGTGCCTCTTTCTTGTGGTGGTGCGCCCGGACAAGGAGTTCGGGCTCGGTGAGGAAGGAAGGTTGTGGGGCCTGGCCTCAGGAGGCGGTGCGGCCTCGGCGGGCCAGCAGCCGGACGGCGAGGTCGCCGATGAGCTGGACGACGGTGACGATGACGATCAGCAGCGCGACGGTGATCAGCATGAACTGGTTGTCGAAGCGCTGGAATCCGTAGGTCACGGCCTTGGAGCCGAGTCCTTCGCCGCCGACCGCGCCGGCCATCGCGGAGTAGCCGATGAGGACGATCAGGGTGGTGGTGACACCCGAGACGAGCGAGGGCAGGGCCTGCGGGAGGAGCACCTTGCGGACGATCGTGGGAATGGAGCCGCCCATCGACTGGACCGCCTCGACGAGCCCGTGGTCCACCTCGCGGATCGCCGTCTCGACGAGCCGGGCGAAGAACGGGATGGCGCCGACGGCGAGCGGCACGATCATCGCGGTGGGGCCGATGAAGGTGCCGACGACCCAGGTGGTGAAGGGGATCAGGGCGATCAGCAGGATGATGAACGGCAGCGAGCGGCCGATGTTCACGACCACGCCGATGACCTTGTTCACCACGGTGTTCTGGAGCAGTCCGCCCTTGTCCGTGAGGACCAGCAGGACGCCGAGCGGCAGGCCGCCGACGACGGTGGCCAGCGCGGACCACAGCACCATGTAGAGGGTGTCGACGGTGCCCTGGGTCAGCAGGGGCTGCATTTCGGACCAGGTCACTTGACGGCCTCCTTGGCGAGCGGGGCGGACGACTGCTCCGGTACGGCGGCGGTACCCGCAGGGGTGCCCGGGGCGGGCTCGCCGTCGACGACCTCGGCCTGGAGGCCCTGCTCGCGCAGGAACCCGATGGGCACGACGTTCTCCTCGAAGCGGCCGGGCAGCTCGATGCGCATGCGGCCGATCTGCTTGCCGCCGACGGTGTCCATCGCGGCGCCGAGGATCGAGATGTCGATGTTGTACGTACGGGAGAGCTGGGAGATGACCGGCTGCGAGGCCGACTCGCCGTGGAAGGTGACGTCGAGGACCGTACGGTCCGGGCCGGAGGCGGAGCCGCCGACCGGGAACAGCTCGTGGGCCAGTTCGGAGCCGGGGGTGGCGAGGAGTTCGCCGACGGTCCCGGACTCGACGATCCGGCCGCGCCGCATGAGCGCCGCGGAGTCGCAGACGGTCTTGACGACGTCCATCTCGTGGGTGATGAGGAGGACGGTCAGGCCGAGCTGCCGGTTGAGGTCGCGCAGCAGCTGGAGGATGGAGCGGGTGGTCTCGGGGTCGAGTGCGGAGGTCGCCTCGTCGGAGAGCAGCACCTGGGGGTCGCCCGCGAGGGCGCGGGCTATGCCGACGCGCTGCTTCTGACCGCCGGAGAGCTGACCGGGGTAGGACTTCGCCTTGTCGGCGAGGCCGACCAGGTCGAGCAGTTCCCCGGCCTTGCGGGTGCGTTCCCGGCCGGAGACCCCGAGGATCTCCAGCGGCAGTTCCACGTTGTCCAGGACGGTCCGGGAGTCCAGCAGGTTGAAGTGCTGGAAGACCATGCCGATGCGGGTGCGGGCGCGGCGCAGCTCGGCGCTCGCCCGCCGGCCGCGGCCGGCGAGGGCGGTGAGGTCCCGGCCGGCCACCGTCACGGTGCCGGAGGTGGGGCGTTCCAGGAGGTTGACGCAGCGGATGAGGGAGGATTTCCCGGCGCCGCTCTGTCCGATGACGCCGTACACCTCGCCTTCGCGGACGTGGAGGTCGACGCCGTCGAGTGCGGTGACCTCACGGTCGCGCGACTGGTAGACCTTGGTGAGGCCCGTCGTGGTGATCACAGGGGTTTCCGTCACTGTCGAGTGCGCGGCGCGGTGTCCGCCGGGCACGGGGCGTTCGTCTGAAGAGACTGTTCGGGCTGGTCGGCCGTGGTCTCGGCATGGCTGTACGCGGCGGTCTGCCGGGGCGGCACATGCGCGGGCGCGCTCGTTCCGCAGGGGGCGGACGGCGCAGGCTCGGTCTCGCTTCGGGGCGCGAGGCTCAGGCGGGGGCCCTCAGAAGGCGCGCATTCGACACATACAACGAGCACCGGGCGTGCTGATCGCCTCGGTCGCAAAGGTGCGGCTGCTCGTCGTGGTCATGGGCCAAGTAAAACAGACGTGAGGTCGCCGCGAGCCCCTCTGTCCGCATAGCGGACAGCGCCGGACACCCGGACGCCTCCGTTCCGGTTCACTGGCCGGACCCTTTTCCCACGGCCGTGACCTGCGAAGACGTGGGGGCGGCGGGGTGTGCTCGGGGGCGGCTGCCGAGGCGCTCCCGCGAGCTGTGAGCGGAATTCCGTCCCCCGGTTGTGGTCAAGGCCACCTTCCGCGCGGGTAGCCCGGCCCCGCGGGGCGGGCCCCCTTCGCGGTCGCCGGGGCCGCACGCGGACGGGCGTTCCGTCCATAATACCCTCACTACATGCTTGACGCCCTGACGGTCGCGGTCGCCGTGGCCGCGCTCGCCCTCGCCGCCTGGTGCGGACACGCCGCCTACCGGGACCAGCCGACGAAGGACTGGCACTTCATCGGGATGGCGGTCGTCACCGTGCTGGCGCTGGCCCAGCTGGTGGTGGGCATCGTACAGCTGGCCCGCGGGGAGCGGCCGGAGCAGGGGATGGCGGTGTTCATCGCCTATCTGATCGGTTCGTTCGCCGCCGTGCCCGCGGCCGGATTCCTGTCGCTGACCGAGCGGACCCGGTGGGGTTCGATCACGGTGGCGGCGGGCGCGCTCGTGCTGGCGGTTCTGGAGGTCCGGCTCTATGACATCTGGGGAGACTGACGTGAGCGACACCGACCGCCCCGAGGTGGCCGCGGCCCCGAAGCCGTCCTTCGAACTGGGCGCCGGCCCCGGCCGGGTCCTGGTCTGGTTCTACGGGGTGTTCACCGTCGCGGCGGCCTCACGAACGGTCGTCGAGATGGTCAGGGGCTTCGACCGGGCGCCGCTGGCGTACACGCTCTCGGCCGTCGCGGCCCTGGTGTACGGCTTCATCACTTACTCGCTGGTGCGCGGCGGGGAGAAGGCGCGCCGGGCGGCGCTGGTGTGCTGTGCGGCCGAGCTGGTGGGCGTGCTGGTCGTCGGCGCGTGGACGCTGGCCGATCCGGCCGCCTTCCCGGACGCGACCGTGTGGTCGGACTTCGGGATGGGTTACCTCTTCATCCCGGTGATCCTGCCGGTCACCGGGATGATCTGGCTGCGCCGCGCGAAGACGGTCGCGGCCTGAGGGCCGCCGCGCGGCGCACGGTCAGGCGCTGGCCACGAAGTCCCGGTCGGCGGCGTCCTTCTCCAGCAGGATCATCCGGACGCCGTCGGCTCCGGTGACGGCCCCGACCCGGGCGTAGCCGGCCCGCCGGTAGAGCCGCAGGTTGGTCTCGCTGCGGTGCCCGCTGTGCAGCCGGAACCGGGTCGCCGCCCGCTGTGCCGCCAGCGCGGACTCGGCGGCGAGCAGCAGCCGGGAGCCGAGGCCGTGCCCCTGGAGGCGGGGGTGCACGCAGAGCTTGCCGATCTGCCCCGCGCCGTCGGGATCGGTGAACCCCCGGACCGATCCGACGACTTCGTCCCCGAGGCGGGCCACGAACACCAGGTCGTCGGCGACTTCGGCGCGCAGGGACGCGAGGCTCTGGACGAGCGGGTCGAGCCGGTAGTTGTCGTACAGCTCGGCTTCGCGCTGGAAGCAGAGGTACTGCAGTCTGAAGATCTGCTCGACGTCCTGTGCCGTCGCCGCCGAGATGGTCACGCTCATGCCCATGTGTGCACGCCTCCCGCTCACCTGTCCGCCGGTTGCCTCACGCTTCCTATCCCCGCACGGATGGAGCGACAACCTCCGCAGCCAGCATTCTGCGCAGACATCCAAGGCAACGGGAACGGATCGGACCCAAACTCCCCTGTGACATACCCAACTCCCCTGCGATTTCCCGGTAGGTCGGGTCGCCGGGGGCGAGCAACGCCTCCAACACCCTGGGGCAGCGGCCGGGCAGCCGGGCCAGGGCGGAGCGGAGCGCCCGGCGTTCGGCGGCTCCGAGCGCGGCGCGTTCCGGGCAGTCGGCCGGTCCGGCGGCGGGTTCCGTTCCGGCGTACGGGCGTTCGCGCAGGGCCGTACGCCGGCCGCGGCGGGCCTCCGCCCGGACGGTGTCGCGCACCCAGCGGGCGGCGTCGGCGGGGGGCCCGGCGGCCGGCCGCTCCAGCAGCCGTACCCAGACGGTCTGTTCGAGGTCGGCGGGGTCGACCCCCGCGGCGGGGGCCTCGGCCCTCGCCTCCGCGCGCACCAGAGGGTGTAACGCGCGGACGACGAGGGCGGTGGAGGGGGCGGGGCCGGGATCGTGGTCGAGAAGCGTCATGCCCCGGCGGACGTGCCGCGACGGCTCCCGGTTGCGCCGGGCGCGCCGTACCACCCGTCCGGGGCACGCCGGGGCGGGCGGCTGACGGGTCGTCGCGACCGCCCCGTCGTCCGCGGCCGGGTCAGCGTCCGGCGTGGTCCGCCGCCGCCAGCAGGGCCGTGTCGGGCTGATCGGCGAAGATGCCGTCGATGCCGGTGGCGAAGTAGGCGGCGTAGGCCCCGAACACGTCGCCGTAGGCGTTGGGGTCGGTGCCGCGGCGGAAGTCGGCGGGCAGGAAGCCGTTCTCGTTGCGCAGGGTGTACGGGTGCAGCAGCAGGCCCTCGGCGTGCGCGTCCCGCACCAGCGTGGTCGGGGTGGTGAGCCGCCCCGCGGCGTCCTTCGGGATGACCAGGTCGAGGGTGGGGCCGATGCCCTGGGCGAAGGAGGCCGTCCACCTCAGCCCGGCGGGCTTCACCAGGTCGGCGACGGTGCGCGGGTCGCCGGTCCGGAC
The DNA here is from genome assembly GCF_001905905.1 of Streptomyces sp. CB02366. Lineage (GTDB taxonomy): Bacteria > Actinomycetota > Actinomycetes > Streptomycetales > Streptomycetaceae > Streptomyces. The sequence continues at coordinate 258,155 of NZ_LIVT01000005.1, read as the reverse complement.
GAAGTCCCAGGGGCGCGTCTTCGCGCCGGACAGCAGCACGATGCGCGGGGTGTCGACGAGCCGCGCCAGGCGCTGGACCGAGGTGGGCTCGAACGACTGGAGGATGAGCGGGGAGTTCTTCCGGTCCCGGCCGTGGCGGCGCAGCAGCCGGGCGAGCGGCTCCTCCAGGCCGAGGCCGAGCTCACGGAAGTAGGTGGGGTGCTTGGTCTCCACGTACAGCCAGACCGGCTTGCCCCGCTTGCGGCCCTCCTTCTCCGCCCAGCGCAGGACCTCCTCGAAGGTGGGGATCGTCCAGCGGCCGTCGTAGAGGGTGCTGTCCGGGCGGGTGCCCGGGATGCGCTCCTTGGCCCGCAGCGTCTTCAGTTCGGCGAGGGTGAAGTCCTCGGTGAACCAGCCGGTGAGGGAGACGCCGTCGATGCTCTTGGTGGTCCTGCGGCCGGCGAACTCGGGGTGGTCGGCGACGTCGGTGGTGGCGGTGATGTCGTTCTCGTGGCGGCAGACCAGGTGGCCGTCCTTGGTCGGCACGAGGTCCTGCTCGACGATGTGCGCGCCCATGTCGAGGGCGAGCTGGTAGGAGCCGAGGGTGTGTTCGGGGCGGTAGCCGCTGGCCCCGCGGTGGCCGATCACCGTCGGCACCGGCAGGTCGCGCAGCGAGCCGTGGCCGCCGTGGCCGCGCCCCCGCTCGGCCGCCTGGGCGGCGGCGGGCATGCCCAGGGCCGCGGTGCCGAGGACCGCGGCGCCCAGAAGGGCCCGCCGGCCGGGGGTCGTCCACGCACGCTCCGTCATGAATGCTCCTCGCTTGGTGATGTCCGGGTCCGTTCGAGCGAGGCCCGATCGTAGGCTGGGGGACGTACGCGAGGGCAGACCTTCGGCCAACGTGGCGGAAACACATGTCAACACCGGGTATCCGCTCCGTGAACCCGATGTGCGATCAGCTCGTACCCGCGAGTATCGTCCTCACCTGCACCGACCCATATCCGTCGGCACCGGCCACCGCCCGGTGGACCCGTTCCACCGCGACAGGCCCGGCCACGACACCGGAGGAACCGTTGTCCCGTCTCACGGTCATCAAGGCAGTGCTCGGACCGATTCTGCGTTTGATGTTCCGCCCACAGGTGGAGGGCGCCGAGAACATTCCCGGGACCGGGCCGGTGATCCTCGCGGGCAACCACCTCACCTTCATCGACTCGATGATCATGCCGATCTGCTGCGACCGGCCGGTGTTCTACATCGGCAAGGACGAGTACGTGACCGGCAAGGGCCTCAAGGGCCGGCTGATGGCCTGGTTCTTCACCGGCTGCGGCATGATCCCGGTGGACCGGGACGGCGGCCGCGGCGGCGTCGCGGCGCTCATGACGGGCCGCCGGGTGCTGGAGGAGGGCCAGGCGTTCGCGATCTACCCGGAGGGCACCCGTTCCCCCGACGGCCGGCTCTACCGGGGCCGTACGGGTATCGCCCGGCTGACGCTGATGACGGGCGCGCCGGTGGTCCCGTTCGCGATGATCGGGACCGACAAGCTCCAGCCGGGCGGCGCGGGCCTGCCCCGGCCGGGCAAGGTCACCGTGCGCTTCGGCGAGCCGATGGAGTTCTCGCGCTACGAGGGGATGGACCGCGACCGCTATGTGCTGCGGGCGGTGACGGACTCGGTGATGGCGGAGGTCATGCGGCTCTCCGGCCAGGAGTACGTGGACATGTATGCGACGAAGGCGAAGGCGGCCTGAGCGCGCGAAGCGACGACGGCGGGAGGGCCCGCACCCCGGTACCGGGGTGCGGGCCCTCCCGTCGTACCCGGCCTACGGGTGCTCGGCGGATTCCTCCAGCTTCTGGCCCCGCAGCAGGAACCACGCGGCGACGGCCGCCACCAGCAGGACCGCCGCGCCGATGCCCGCGGCCGACCGCAGTCCTTCGACGAACGCCTCCTGGGCCGCCGAGACCAGCGGTCCCGCCTGGGCGGCGGGCAGGGCCCCGGCCGCCTCGACCGCCCCGCCCAAGGACTCGTGGGCGGCCGATTCCACGTCGGCGGAAATGCCCGACGGCGTCGGGAAGCCCCGGTAGACGCCGGTGACGATGGAGCCGAGCAGGGCGATGCCGAGGGCGGCGCCCAGTTCGTACGCGGTCTCGGAGACGGCCGACGCGGAGCCCGCCTGCTCCTTCGGCACGCTGGAGAGGATCACGTCGGCGGTGACGGTGAAGGCGAAGCCCGCTCCGAGCCCGACGACCAGCAGCATGGCGCCGAGCAGCGGGTAGTCGGTGTGCTGGTCGAGCAGGGTCACGCTGCCCAGGGCCAGCCCGACGGCGGCGAGGCCGCCGGAGACCACGGAGCGGACCGAGAAGCGGCGGGCGGCGAACCCGGCCAGCAGACCGGCGGTCACCGCCCCGATGGCGGCGGGCAGTTCGGCGAGCCCGGCTTCCAGCGGCCCGCGGCCCTGCACCAGTTGCAGGAACTGGGAGAGGAAGAAGACCAGGCCCGACAGGCCGAGGATGGTCAGCAGGTCGGCGAGGACCGCACCGGAGAAGCCCCGGTGGTGGAAGAGCCGCATGTCCAGCAAGGGCGTGGGCAGCCGCAGTTGCCTGCGGACGAACCAGACCAGCGCCCCCGCGCCGATGGCCGCGGCCGTGATCGAGTCCCAGCTCGCTCCGTGCGAAGCCGTCTCCTTGATGGCGTAGACGACGCCGAACATGCCGACCAGGGAGAGCCCGACGCTGGCCATGTCCCACGGGCCGGGAGCCGGGTTCTTCGACTCGGGGATCAGCTTGACGCCGACGACGACGAGGACGGCCATCACGGGCAGGTTGATGAGGAAGACCGAGCCCCACCAGAAGTGTTCGAGCAGGAACCCGCCGACGACCGGCCCGACCGCCGCGCCCGCCGAGGCCATCGCCCCCCAGATCCCGATGGCGAGGCTGCGCTCACGCGGATCGTGGAAGAGGTTGCGGATGAGGGCGAGGGTCGAGGGCATCAGGGTGGCGCCCGCGACACCGAGCAGCGCCCGGGCCACGATCATCATCTCGGGCGAGGTGGCGTACGCGTTGAGCACGGAGACCGCGCCGAACGCGACGGCTCCGACCAGCAGCAGCTTCTTGCGGCCGATGCGGTCGCCGAGGCTGCCCATCGAGACGAGCAGGCCGGCGATGACGAAGGAGTAGACGTCACCGATCCAGAGCAGCTGGGTTCCGGTGGGTTTCAGGTCCTCGCTGAGGAACGGGGTGGCCAGGCCGAGGACGGTGGCGTCCACGGCCACCAGCAGCACGGCGAGGACGAGGACCGCGAGCGCGATCCACCGCCCCGGACGGCGTACCGCGTCCATGGTGGTCCCGTTCCGGTCGGTACTGGTCATCGTTCCACGCTCCGGCGTACTCCGCCGAGCAGCAACTCGACGATCATGTGGGGGAAGTCCTGTGCGGCGACCCGGCCCGCCTGGACGGACCAGGCGGCGGTGCCGATGAGCCCGTAGAGGGCCTCGGTCAGCCAGGCGGGGGTGAGGTCGATGCGGAACTCGCCGCGTTCCTGGCCCCGGCGGAAGAAGGCGGAGACGCGGGCGTCGGCCCGGTTCCAGCCCTCGTTGACCTCGTCGCCCTCGAAGAGCTGGTTCTCGCTCACCAGGAAGGACATCAGCCCGGCGCTGGGCTCCACGGCGGCGATGAGGCGGCGCAGCCCCTCCTCGCAGGAGCCCTCGTCGAGCCGGGCGGCGTCCAGGGCCGCTTCGAACTCCTGGATGCCGAGATCCTCCAGCGCCTTCACCAGGGCGTCCCGCCCGGCGAAGTGCCGGTGGAGGGTGGCCCGCCCGATACCGGCCGCCCTGGCGACTTCGTCCATGGTGGCGGTCGATTTGCGGGACAGCAGGGCGGCCGCACTGCGCAGCACCTGCTGGCGGTCAAGAGTCATGAGACAACCATAACCCACATGAGACATCGAAGTCTCATCGAGGGAAGGCGTCGGCGCTGCCACGGGCGAAGGGGCGGACGGAGGGTGCGCGGGGCGGCACCGCCGGAGAAAGGGCGGTGAAGGGGCGCGATCGCCCGGAGGAGGGCGGCGAAGGGGAAGCGAAAGGTCCCGGAAAAGAAAAAGCGGCCGGAGGTGAATCCTCTCCTCGCCACTCTCAACTTATAGCGCATGGGGGGTCTTGCGGCAAGACCCCCCATATGCCGCAGAATCGTCCGCCGTAGCCGGGACGGGACGCCGCCCACCTCACTCCCGCAGATCGGAACCGACGACGTGAACCCCCTGACCACCCGCGCGTTCGACCTCCCCGACCGCCTCTCCGCCAAGGCCGACCCGGTGCTGATCGCCGACGACGAGCGGCACTTCGCGGACATCGCCCACTGCCTGGAGCAGTCGGTCGCGGAGCTGACCGACCGGCTCGCGGCCGAGCGCCGCGCGCCCGGCGGGGCGAGCCGGCAGGCGATGGACCGGGATGTGGAGATCCACCGGCTGACCGCCCGGCTGCGCGCCCTGCGCCGGTTCGGCCTGGACCTGTGCCTGGGGCGCATGGTCGCCGCCGACGGCTCCGGCCCGCTGTACGTGGGGCGGCTCGGCCTGACCGACAGCTCGGGCCGCCGGCTGCTGGTCGACTGGCGCTCGCCCGCCGCCGAGCCGTTCTTCGGAGCCACCCACGCCGACCCGATGGGCCTGGCGAGCCGCCGCCGCTACCGTTGGACCGGCGGCCGGATCAGCGACTACTGGGACGAGGTGTTCGCCCCGGAGGGCTTCGCCGGGCACGCCGCCGCGCTGGACGACCAGTCCGCGTTCATCGCGAGCCTCGGCTCCACCCGCTCGGCCCGGATGCGCGACGTGCTGGGCACCATCCAGGCCGACCAGGACGCCGTCATCCGGGCGGGCTCCCGGGGCACGCTCGTCGTCGACGGCGGGCCCGGCACCGGGAAGACCGTCGTCGCCCTGCACCGCTCGGCCTATCTCCTCTACTCCGACCCGCGCCTGGCCCACCGCCGCGGGGGCGTGCTGTTCGTCGGCCCGCACGAGCCCTACCTCGGGTACGTCGCCGACGTCCTGCCCAGCCTCGGAGAGGAGGGCGTCCAGACGTGCACCCTGCGGGACCTGGTCGCGGAGGGCGCGGCGGCGGGGACCGAGAGCGATCCGGAGGTGGCGCGGCTGAAGGCGTCGGCGGAGCTGGTGAAAGCGGTCGAGGCCGCCGTCCGCTTCTACGAGGAACCGCCCACCGAGGGCGTGCTGGTGGAGACCCACTGGTCCGACATCTGGCTGAGCCCCGCCGACTGGGCCGCCGCCTTCGGGGCGGCGGAGCCGGGAACCCCGCACAACGAGGCGCGCGACCAGATCGGGGAGGAACTGCTGACGATCCTCGTGGACAAGCACGACGGCGAAGCGCCCGAGGATCAGCTGCGCGCCTCGCTGCGGCGGAACCGGGAGCTGTCCGCGCTCCTGGACCGTGCCTGGCCGCTGATCGAGGCGGCCGACCTGGTCGGCGACCTCTGGTCCGTACCCGCCTATCTGCGCACCTGCGCCCCCTGGCTGTCCTCCGAGGAGGTGCGGCGGCTGCAGCGGGCGGACGCGCGGGCGTGGACCGAGTCCGACCTGCCGATCCTCGACGCGGCACGGCAGCGGCTCGGGGATCCGGAGGCGTCCCGGCGCAGGCGCCGCCACGAGGCGGCTGCCGCCGCCGAACGCGAGCAGATGGACCGGGTCGTCGACAGCCTGCTCGCGGACGAGACGCTGGCCGACGCGGACGCGGACGGCGAGGGCGCACTGGTGATGCTGCGCGGGGCGGACCTGCGGGAGACGCTGGCCACCGCCGACCGGCCGGGCGGGGTGGAGCCCGACCTGCTGTCCGGGCCGTTCGCCCACATCGTCGTGGACGAGGCGCAGGAACTGACCGACGCCCAGTGGCAGATGCTGATCCAGCGCTGCCCCTCCCGGAGCTTCACCGTCGTCGGGGACCGGGCGCAGGCCCGGCACGGGTTCCCCGAACCGTGGCGGGAGCGGCTGGAGCGGGTCGGCCTCGACCGGATCACCCTGGCCTCCCTCACCATCAACTACCGCACGCCGGAAGAGATCATGGCGGAGGCGGCGCCGGTCGTCCGGGCCGTGCTCCCCGACGCCAACGTGCCGGTCTCCGTCCGCAGCAGCGGCATCCCGGTCACCCGCGGCCGCGCCGACGAGCTGGAGACCGTCCTCGGACGGTGGCTCGCCGCGCACGAGGACGGGAGCGCCTGCGTCATCGGCGCGCCCGCGTTCCCGGCGACGCCCCGGGTGCGGTCGCTGACCCCGGAGCTGGCGAAGGGCCTGGAGTTCGACCTGGTCGTCCTCGTCGATCCGGAGGGCTTCGGCGGGGGCGTCGCGGGGGCGGTCGACCGCTATGTGGCGATGACCCGGGCGACCCGGGAACTCGTGGTCCTGACGAGTCCCTGAGGCCGCGAAGCCCCGCTCCGGGGCGTGCCGGGGCGGGCGGGCCCCGGGGCCGCAGCGGCGTCTGCGGCGTCCGGGTCCGGGCGCGCCGGGGCGGAAGGGCGCCGGGGCCCGCCACCCGTGCGGGTGTCAGTGCCAGGGCAGCCCCGCGCGGTGCCGCCAGTACGCCTCCGGCTCCTCGACCAGGGCGTCGAGGCCCGCCCGCTGCTCCTCGTCCAGGTCGACGACGGCGGCGTGGAGGTTCCCGGAGAGCTGGGCCGCCGTGACGGCCCCGGAGAGCACGACGTCCGCCCAGGGCTGGTGGAGGACCAGCGCGAGGGCGACCGCGTCGCCTCCCACCCCCGCGTCGGCGGCGATCTCCTGGAACACGGCGGGCGCCTCCTCCCCGGCGAGGCGGCCGTTGGCCATGCCCTCCTTGACGATCACGGTGAGCCCGGCGTCGTGGGCCTCGGCGAGCGCGGGCGCGGCCGAGGTCTCCAGCGCGTTGTAGGTGGCCTGGACCGTACGGAAGAGGGGCTCGCCGTCGACCGTGACGGCGAGGGCGGCCCGGATCGCGTCGGCCTGGGCGGGCCCGCTGGTGGAGAGTCCGACGGTGACGCCGTCGGCGGCCAGGGCGGCGAGGCGGTGGAGCAGTTCCTTGTCGGTGAGCGCGGGGCTGTCCGGGGTCACGGAGTGGACCTGGTAAAGGCTGAGCCGCTCCCCGAGGAGGTCCCGGGTCTCGGCGTACTGGCGCTCGAAGGCGGCGAGGCTGTGGTCCTTGACCTCGTGCCGCTCGGCGTCGGCGCTCCAGCCGGCGGTGTAGGTGTAGCCCCATTTGGAGCCCACGACGAGGTCGGTGAAGGAGGGCCGGGCGTTCAGCCACTCCGCGAGGAACTCCTCGGCGCGGCCGTAGGAGCGGGCGGTGTCGACGTACCGGACGCCCTGGGCGTAGGCCGCGTCCAGCAGTTCGTGGGCGCGGGCGCGCAGGGCGTCGGGGTCGCGGTCGGCGGGCAGGTCCCGGTCTCGGTGGAGGTTGATGTAGCCGGGCCTCCCGACGGCGGCCAGGCCCAGCCCGATGTGGGCGGTCGGGGTCGTCGCGGCGGCCAGGGCGGCGAAGGGCATCAGGGACTCCTCGGGTCGGGTTTCGGATACTCCTACCCCGGGGAGCGCCGCCCGCGACACCCTTCGCCCATCCGGTGCGCCGCCGCGCCGGGGGCGGACCTCCTACCGGCGGGCGGCCGCCCACGCGTACTGGGCCGCCAGGTCCTCCTTGACCTCGGCGAGCTGTACGGCGACGGCGGAGGGGGCCGTTCCGCCCCGGCCGTCGCGGGAGGCCAGCGCGCCCCGGACGTTGAGGACCGTGCGCACCTCGGGGGTCAGGTGCCCGGAGATCGCGGCGAACTGCTCGTCGGTGAGCTGGTCCAGCTCGATGCCGTGCCGCTCGCACTCCTTGACGCAGGCTCCGGCGACCTCGTGGGCCACCCGGAAGGGGACGCCCTGCTTGACCAGCCACTCCGCGACGTCGGTGGCGAGCGAGAAGCCGGCCGGGGCCAGTTCCTCCATCCGCTCGCGGTTGACGGTGAGGGTGGCCATCATGCCGGTGAAGGCGGGGAGCAGGACTTCGAGCTGGTCGCAGGAGTCGAAGACGGGCTCCTTGTCCTCCTGGAGGTCCCGGTTGTACGCGAGCGGGAGCGCCTTGAGCGTGGCGAGCAGGCCGGTCAGGTTGCCGATGAGGCGGCCGGACTTGCCCCGGGCCAGCTCCGCGATGTCCGGGTTCTTCTTCTGCGGCATGATCGAGGAGCCGGTGGAGAAGGCGTCGTGGAGGGTGACGAAGGAGAACTCCTTCGTGTTCCAGATGATGACCTCCTCCGCGATCCGGGAGAGGTTGACGCCGATCATCGCGGTGATGAAGGCGAACTCCGCGACGAAGTCCCGCGAGGCGGTGCCGTCGATGGAGTTGGCGACCGAACCGTGCTCGAAGCCCAGGTCGGCGGCGACCGCCTCCGGGTCGAGCCCGAGCGAGGATCCGGCGAGCGCCCCGGAGCCGTACGGGGAGACGGCGGTGCGCGCGTCCCACTGGCGCAGCCGCTCCGCGTCCCGGGAGAGGGACTGGACGTGGGCGAGCACGTGGTGGGCGAAGAGGACGGGCTGGGCGTGCTGGAGGTGGGTGCGGCCCGGCATCGCGACGTCGGCGTGGGCCTTGGCGAGGCCGGTCAGCGCGCTCTGGAGGTCGGCGAGGAGACCGCCGATGATCCGGGCGTGGTCGCGCAGGTACATCCGGAAGAGCGTGGCGATCTGGTCGTTCCGCGAGCGGCCGGCCCGGAGCTTGCCGCCGAGGTCGGGGCCGAGCCGTTCCAGGAGGCCGCGCTCCAGGGCGGTGTGGACGTCCTCGTCGGCGACGGTGCCGGTGAAGGAGCCGTCCGCGACGTCGGCCTCCAGCCGGTCGAGCCCGGCGAGCATCCGGGTCAGCTCGTCCTCGGTGAGCAGGCCGGCCTTGTGGAGGACGCGGGCGTGGGCGCGGGAGCCGGCGATGTCGTACGGGGCGAGCCGCCAGTCGAAGTGGACGGAGGCGGACAGTTTGGCCAGGGCCTCGGCCGGTCCGTCGGCGAACCGCGCGCCCCAGAGCCGGACGTCACCGTTGTTGCTGCTCACTGCGTGCTCCTTGGAAGGGGAGGGCCCAGGCGAAGACGTGGAAGACGTAAGCGAAGGCAGGGTGCGGATATGCGGCCGCCTCCCCGCCGCGTGGGAGGGGAGGCGGCTGTACAACGAGGAAGGGTCAGACGAGGTCGCGCTTGGCGGCGATCTTCGAGGAGAGGCCGAAGATCTCGATGAAGCCCTGCGCCTTGGACTGGTCGAAGGTGTCGCCCGAGTCGTAGGTGGCGAGGTTGAAGTCGTACAGCGACTCCTCGGACTTCCGGCCGGTGACGACGGCACGGCCGCCGTGCAGGGTCATCCGGATGTCGCCGGTGACGTGCTGGTTGGCCTCGTTGATGAAGCCGTCCAGAGCCCGCTTCAGCGGGGAGAACCACAGGCCGTCGTAGACCATCTCGCCCCAGCGCTGCTCGACCTGCCGCTTGTAGCGGGCCAGTTCGCGCTCGACGGTGACGTTCTCCAGCTCCTGGTGGGCGGTGATCAGCGCGATCGCGCCGGGCGCCTCGTACACCTCGCGGGACTTGATGCCCACGAGCCGGTCCTCGACCATGTCGATCCGGCCGACGCCCTGGGCCCCGGCCCGCTCGTTGAGCTGCTGGATCGCCTGGAGGACGGTGACGGGGCGGCCGTCGAGGGCGACCGGCACGCCCTCCTTGAAGGAGATGACGACCTCGTCGGCCTCGCGCGGGGCGGCGGGGTCGGAGGTGTACTCGTAGATGTCCTCGATCGGCGCGTTCCAGATGTCCTCCAGGAAGCCCGTCTCCACCGCACGCCCGAAGACGTTCTGGTCGATGGAGTACGGGGACTTCTTGGTGGTCGCGATCGGGAGGTTCTTCTCCTCGCAGAAGGCGATCGCCTTGTCCCGGGTCATGGCGTAGTCGCGGACCGGGGCGATGCACTTCAGGTCGGGGCCGAGCGCGGAGATGCCGGCCTCGAACCGGACCTGGTCGTTGCCCTTGCCGGTGCAGCCGTGGGCGACGATCCCGGCGCCGTGCTTCCGGGCCGCGGCGACGAGGTGCTTGACGATGGTCGGCCGGGAGAGCGCCGAGACCAGCGGGTAGCGGTCCATGTAGAGGGCGTTGGCCTTGATCGCCGGGAGGCAGTACTCCTCGGCGAACTCGTCCTTGGCGTCCGCGACCTCGGCCTCGACGGCACCGCAGGCGAGCGCGCGCTTGCGGATGACGTCCAGGTCCTCGCCGCCCTGGCCGACGTCCACGGCGACGGCGATGACCTCGGCGCCCGTCTCCTCGGCGATCCAGCCGATGGCGACGGAGGTGTCCAGGCCGCCCGAGTAGGCGAGTACGACGCGCTCGGTCACGGGTTTCTCCTTACGGTGCAATCACTGATGGGTATAACTATGCGGTTGCCCGTATGCTTTGTCAAAGCGGCAGGTCAGAGTGGTGGGACTGGGCGTATGAACGGATAATCCTGGCGCTTCTCGGGCCCTGACCACGGAGCACGCGGCCGAGGCCGCCGGAAGCGGCGCCGGCCGGCGGAGCGTGCCGCTGGGCCGTACGGAGCAGGCCCGGTGGGGGCGCCTCCCCGGCGGCCGTACGGTCCGGAGCATGCGCAGACCACTGGTGACCGCCGCCGTACTCCTCGCCCTGGCCAGCTCCCTCGGGGCCGGCCCCTCCGACGCCGCGGACGCGCCTCCGCTGCCGGACCGGCTCGCCGACACCGGCGGCGGCTCCCAGCTGATCACCGCCGAAGCCCCGGACGCCGCCTCCACGACGGGCACGGTGACCTGGTGGGAGCGGCGCGGCGGCCGGTGGGCCGAGGCGGGGTCCGCCCCCGCGCGGTTCGGGGCGAACGGACTGGTCGAGGGGGCGGCCCGGGAGCAGGGCACCGGCACCACGCCGACCGGGCTGTACGACCTGCCGTACGCCTTCGGCTCCGAGGACGCCCCGGCCGGCACGAGGTACCCGTACCGGAAGGCGAACGACGCCTCCTGGTGGTGCCAGGACAACGACTCGGAGGCGTACAACCGCTGGGTGGAACCGCTCCCGGCCCACTGCCGGGCGGACGAGGCGGAGCACCTTCTCTCCTACGGCACGCAGTACGCCCGGGCGCTGGTGATCGGCTTCAACTACGAGCGGCCCGTACGGGGCCGGGGCGCGGGCATCTTCCTGCATGTGAACGGGCGCGGGGCGACGGCCGGATGCGTCTCGGTCCCGGCCGGCGCGATGGCGGAGATCCTCGCCTGGGCGGACCCGGAGCGCGCCCCGCACATCGCGGTCGGGACCTCGGCGGGCCCGACCGCGATCACGCGCTACTGAACGGGGGCGCTCAGCGGTCGTTCTGAGCGAGCCTCAGCAGGTGGTCGGCGAGCGCCTGGCCACCGTGGGGGTCGCGGCTGATGAGCATCAGCGTGTCGTCCCCGGCGATGGTGCCGAGGATGTCGTGGAGTTCGGCCTGGTCGATGGCCGAGGCGAGGAACTGGGCCGCACCCGGCGGGGTGCGCAGCACCACGAGGTTGGCCGACGCCTCCGCCGAGATGAGCAGTTCGGCCGAGAGCCGGCGCATCCGCTCCTCCTTGGCCGAGCCTCCCAGCGGGGCCTGGGGGGTGCGGAATCCCCCCTCGCTGGGCACCGCGTAGATCAGCTCGCCGCCGGTGTTGCGGATCTTCACCGCGCCCAGCTCGTCCAGGTCGCGGGAGAGCGTCGCCTGCGTGACGCTCAGCCCGTCGTCGGCGAGGAGCTTGGCCAACTGGCTCTGGGAGCGGACCGGCTGCCGGTTCAGGATGTCCACGATCCGGCGGTGGCGGGCGGTGCGGGTCTGCGGCACGGACGGTCCGCCGTGCTCGGTTTCCTGCGCCTCGGTCATCGTCGTCGCCTCATTCTCCGGAGGGTCATGCTCCGGATCGTCCGTCCCCGTGTGCCGCGTCGAGAGCGCCCGGCAGGATCTCCAGGAACGCGTCCACCTCCGCGTCACCGATGATCAGCGGCGGCATGAGCCGTACGACATCGGGGGCGGGCGCGTTCACCAGGAGGCCGGCTCCCTGGGCCGCCTGCTGCACCTGCGGTGCGAGGGGTCCGGTGAGCACGATACCCAGCAGCAGGCCCGCACCGCGGACGTGGGAGACCAGCGGGTGTCCCCACGCCTCCACGCCGGCCCGGATCCTCTCTCCGAGCCGCTTGACCTCGTCGAGTGCGCCGTCGGCCGCGAGGGTGTCCAGGACGGCGAGTCCGGCGGCGCAGGCGACCGGGTTGCCGCCGAACGTCGTGCCGTGGTGCCCCGGTTTCAACAGGTCGGCCGCCGGGCCGAAGGCGACCGTCGCGCCGATCGGCAGGCCGCCGCCGAGCCCCTTGGCGAGCGTGACGACGTCCGGCTCGACGCCCTGGTGGGCCTGGTGCTCGAACCACTGGCCGCAGCGCCCGATCCCGGTCTGGACCTCGTCCAGGACGAGGAGGGCGCCGGTGGCCCGGGTGATCTCCCGGGCGGCTTCCAGGTAGCCCTTGGGCGGGACGACGACGCCGTTCTCGCCCTGGATCGGCTCGATGATCACCAGCGCGGTGTCGGTGGTCACCGCTGCGCGCAGGGCGTCCACGTCTCCGTACGGCACATGGGTGACATCGCCGGGCAGCGGGCGGAAGGGCTCCTGCTTCCCCGGCTGGCCGGTCAGGGCGAGCGCTCCCATCGTCCGGCCGTGGAAGCCGCCGCCGGTGGCGACCATGCGGGTGCGTCCGGTGAGCCGGCCGATCTTGAACGCGGCCTCGTTGGCCTCCGCGCCGGAGTTGGCGAAGAAGACCCGGCCCCGGCGGCCGAACAGCTGGAGCAGCCGCTCGGCGAGCGCGACGGGCGGCTCGGCGATGAACAGGTTCGACACATGGCCGAGGGAGGCGATCTGGGTGGAGACGGCCCGGACGACGGCGGGGTGGGCGTGGCCGAGAGCGTTGACCGCGATACCGCCGACGAAGTCGAGGTAGCGGGCGCCGTCCTCGTCCCAGACGTGGGCGCCCTCGCCGCGGACGAGGGGCAGGCGGGGGGTGCCGTAGTTGTCCATCAGCGCGCCCTGCCAGCGCGAGGTGAGCGCGGTGCCGGTTCCGGCGGCGGTCTCGCTTCCGGTGTCGGTGTCGGTCGTCATGATTCCCCCTGGTCGGTCCCGGTGTGCACGTCGATGGGGGCGTCCGGCACGACCATGGTGCCGATGCCCTCGTCGGTGAAGATCTCCAGCAGGATCGCGTGCTGGACGCGGCCGTCGATGACGCGGGCGGTCTCGACGCCGTTGCGCACGGCGTGCAGACAGCCCTGCATCTTGGGGACCATGCCGCTGGACAGCTCGGGCAGCAGCTTCTCCAGCTGGCTCGCGGTGAGCCGGCTGATGACGTCGTCGCTGTGGGGCCAGTCCTCGTACAGCCCCTCGACGTCGGTGAGGACCATCAGCGTCTCGGCGTTCAGCGCGGCGGCGAGCGCGGCGGCGGCGGTGTCGGCGTTGACGTTGTAGACGTGGTGGTCGTCGGCGGAGCGGGCGATGGAGGAGACGACCGGGATGCGGCCGTCGTCCAGCAGCGCCTGGAGGGCTCCGGTGTCGATGGCGGTGATCTCGCCGACCCTGCCGATGTCCACGGACTCGCCGTCGATGGTGGGCCGGTGCTGGGTGGCGGTGATGGTGTGGGCGTCCTCGCCGGTCATACCGACGGCGAGGGGGCCGTGCTGATTGAGGAGGCCGACCAGTTCGCGCTGGACCTGCCCGGCGAGCACCATCCGGACGACGTCCATCGCCTCGGGGGTGGTGACGCGCAGCCCCGCCTTGAATTCGCTGACCAGGCCCTGCTTGTCCAGCTGGGCGCTGATCTGGGGGCCGCCGCCGTGCACGACGACGGGCTTGAGCCCGGCGTGCCGCAGGAAGACGACGTCCTGGGCGAAGGCGGCCTTCAGCTCCTCGTCGATCATGGCGTTGCCGCCGAACTTGATGACGACGGTCCTGCCGTGGTGGCGGGTCAGCCAGGGCAGCGCCTCGATGAGGATCTGCGCCTTCGGGAGTGCGGTGTGCTTCCGCGCCGTCGTCATGAGCTGTACGCGCTGTTCTCGTGGACGTAGTCCGCGGTGAGGTCGTTGGCCCAGATGACGGCGGACTCGGAGCCGGCGGCGAGGTCGGCGGTGATCCTGACCTCCCGGTAGCGCATGTCGACGAGGTCGCGGTCCTCGCCCACCTGGCCGCCCTTGCAGACCCAGACGTCGTTGATGGCGACGTTGAGCCGGTCCGGCTCGAAGGCGGCCTTCGTGGTGCCGATCGCCGAGAGGACCCGGCCCCAGTTGGGGTCCTCGCCGTGGATGGCGCACTTGAGGAGGTTGTTGCGGGCGATGGACCGGCCGACCTCGACGGCGTCGTCCTCGGTGGCCGCGTTGACCACCTCGATCCGGATGTCCTTGGACGCGCCCTCGGCGTCGCCGATGAGCTGGCGGGCGAGGTCGGCGCAGACGGTCCGTACGGCCTCGGCGAACTCGGCCCGCTCCGGGGTGATGCCGCTGGCGCCGGAGGCGAGGAGCAGCACGGTGTCGTTGGTGGACATGCAGCCGTCGGAGTCGACCCGGTCGAAGGTGGTGCGGGTGGCGTCGCGCAGTGCGGCGTCCAGCGCGGGGGCCTCCACGTCGGCGTCGGTGGTCAGGACGACGAGCATGGTGGCGAGGCCCGGGGCGAGCATGCCCGCGCCCTTGGCCATGCCGCCGACGGTCCAGCCCGCCCCGCCCGCGACGGCCGTTTTGTGCACGGTGTCGGTGGTCTTGATGGCGATGGCGGCCTTCTCGCCGCCGTGCTCGCTGAGGGCGGCGGCGGCCTTCTCGATGCCGGGCAGCAGCTTGTCCATGGGGAGCGGGATGCCGATGAGCCCGGTGGAGGCGACGGCGATCTCGCCCGCGCTGTGGCCCGGGAGCACCTCGGCGGCCTTCTCGGCGGTGGCGTGGGTGTCCTGGAAGCCCTGCGGGCCCGTACAGGCGTTGGCGCCACCGGAGTTGAGGACGACGGCGGTGACCTCGCCGCCCTTGAGTACCTGCTCCGACCAGAGGACGGGGGCGGCCTTGACGCGGTTGGAGGTGAAGACGCCCGCGGCGGCGCGGCGCGGGCCGTGGTTGACCACGAGGGCCAGGTCCGGGTTCCCGCTCTCCTTGATTCCCGCGGCGATGCCCGCCGCCGAGAACCCTTGTGCTGCCGTGACGCTCACGGTGCCACTCCGATCGTCGTGAGACCTGTGTCCTCGGGGAGTCCGAGGGCGATGTTCATGCTCTGGAGGGCGCCGCCCGCGGTGCCCTTGGCGAGATTGTCGATGGCGCAGACGACGACGATCCGCCCGGCGGCGGGATCGTGGGCGACCTGGACCTGTACGGCGTTGGAGCCGTACACCGCGGCGGTGGCGGGCCACCGCCCCTCGGGCAGGAGGTCCGTGAACGGTTCGTCCGCGAACGCCTTCTCGTACACCGCGCGCAGGCTCTCCGCGCTCACCCCGGGCCTCGCCTTCGCGCTGCACGTGGCGAGGATGCCGCGCGGCATGGGGGCGAGGGTGGGGGTGAAGGAGACGGCGACCCGTTCACCGGCGGCGGCGCTGAGGTTCTGGACCATCTCGGGCGTGTGGCGGTGCCCGCCGCCGACGCCGTAGGGGGTCATGCTGCCCATCACCTCGGAGCCGAGCAGGTGCGGCTTGGCCGCCTTGCCCGCACCGGAGGTGCCCGACGCGGCGACGATCACGGCTTCCGGTTCGGCGATGCCGGCCGCGTACGCCGGGAAGAGCGCGAGGGACACCGCGGTCGGGTAGCAGCCGGGCACCGCGATCCGCTTCGCCCCGGCGAGCGCGGCCCGCCCGCCCGGCAGCTCGGGCAGCCCGTAGGGCCAGGTCCCGGCGTGCGGGGAGCCGTAGAACGCCTCCCAGTCCCCCGCGTCCTTCAGCCGGAAGTCCGCCCCCATGTCGACGACGAGGACCTCCGGCCCGAGCTGCTCGGCGACGGCGGCGGACTGCCCGTGCGGCAGCGCGAGGAAGACGACGTCGTGCCCGGCGAGCACGTCGGCGGTCGTGGGCTCCAGCACCCGGTGCGCGAGGGGCCGCAGGTGCGGCTGGAGCGATCCGAGCGTCTGCCCGGCGTTGGAGTGCCCGGTGAGGGCGCCGATCTCGACCCCGGGGTGCGCCAGGAGAAGACGGAGCAGTTCCCCGCCGGCGTATCCGCTCGCCCCTGCCACTGCTGCTCGTACCGCCATCGGCAACCCTCCTGATCGATGGCATGACTATACGCACACACGCAGTTTTATGCAAAGAGTGTGCCGACCGGGGCGCACCGGGCCGCGAAGGGGCGCTTCGGTTCCGGGCGGCGGGCCGCGTGGCCGGGTGTGCGCTTTCGCTCCCGGCGAGGGGTTCCGCCGTGCAGGCTGTCGGCATGGACAGCCGCATGGACACAGACGAGCACCCGGGCGGGCCCGGACCGGCCGGTGCGGTGTTTCCGGCGGAGGCGCGGCCGGAACAGACCGCGGGAGCGGCTCTGGAGAGGCTGAAGCGCCTTCTTCGGCGCCTCCGGGTGGAGCGGGGCCTCAGCATGGGGGGCCTCGCCCACCGCGCCGGGCTCGGTCGCACCACGACCAGTCAGGCGCTCAACGGCGAGACCCTACCGAGCGAAGCCACGCTCGTCTCCCTGGCGCAAGCCCTGAGGACGCCGGCCGACCCGCTGCTCGAACTCCGGGCCCTCGCCCGCACGGTCGGCGACGCACCGGCCGCAGCGGCTTCCGGGCGCGCGGCCCCGCCGCCGGAGCGTGCCGGGGACCGGACCGGCGGGTCTTCGGAGCCCCACGAGACCCGGTTCACCTACGACTACCTGGACCGGCGGCCCACGAGTCTGCTCCGCGTGCTCCACGGGAAGCTGGGGGATTCCCCTTTGGTCCGGCTGAGGATCCGAGCTGTGGAGGTCCACCGCTCCGTGCGCCTCGACGATCCGGCGCTCCCCGCACTGATGGTGCGGTGCGCGGACGAATGCCTCGCGTTCAAGAACCGGATCAAGAGCCGCCGCGACGGGGTGGAGGTGATGCTCCTCCTCGTCTACCTCGCCGTGGTGCTGGAGGAACGGTACCCGTCCGATGCGGCGGTGGCGGACGTGTACGACGAGGTCTACGGCACCGCCATGGTGTTCCTGGCCGATTTCCAGATCGACTCGCTCCTCTTCCACGAGCTGCAGTGGTTCCTGGAGGCCGAGACGGAGGGCGGCGTCCACGCCCCCTGGCCCTCGCTCGACGCGTTCGACGGCCAGGTGCCGGGTCCCTGCTTCCCCGACCGCTTCTGAACCCGCCGACGACGCGGGGTCGTTCAGCCGTGTTCACCCGTGTTCGTCTTCGACTCCCCCGAACCCCGCCGAACGGCGTCCACGGGACCTTCGACGCACCAGCCCGAGCCCTCACACCTCCGGGAGTCGTCATGTCCGATTTCGCCACCGTTCTGCTCGGCACCGCCGTGGCCCTCGTCCTGGCCGTCCTGGCCGCCGCCGTGGCGGGCAAGCTCGCCCGTCTGGACGGCGCCACGTACCCCGCCGCGATCACGCGCGCCGCGGCGGCGTTCGCCGCGGTCGTGACACTCCTCGCCGCCGCGACCGCCGCCCTCGCCGCCCTGGCGCGGTGACGAGGCCGCCACGCGCTGCGCCCCCGGGCGGCTCACCGGTGCTTGAGGCCTTCGCGCTGCGCCGCGGCCGCCGGACCGGAGCGGACGGGGGCGATACTGGTCGCAGCAGTCGCCCGCCCCCGAACCGGCGCCCCGCCGGGCGGGCCGGCGGGGGCCCGCCTGCGCCGATCGCGTCGATGCCTTCGAGGGGAACCCTTCATGACCACGGCGAAAGACCTGTTCATCATCGCGCTGGACCCCGCGCCGGAGCAGGCGGTGGGACAGGGCGACCTGTCCCTCGCGCTCGCCGGGGCCGAACTGCTCGACCTGCTGGAGGCGGGGACCGTCACCGTGGACGGCGACCTCGTCGTCCCGGGCGGGTCGTCGGTGCCCGAGGACCGGCTGCTCGCCGCCGCCGCGGAGGGGATCACCCGGCAGCCGCCGTACGAGCGGGTCGAGGACTGGCTGTGGCGCCGGGGCCGGGACCTCGCGGCCGCCTACCAGGACGCGCTGGAGGAGGACGGCGAACTCACCCGGAAGCGGAGCGGCCTGCTCCCCTTCGGGCCCAAGGAGGTGGAGCCGGTGGACACGCCCGCACGCCGCCGGGCCGTGGCCCGCCGGGAGGAGGGGGACCCCGTGCTGGCCTCCCTCGCGTCGGCCGTGGGCCTCGGCGGGGAGCGGCCCGAGGAGGACGGGTCCGGCCTCGGCGACGAGACGGTGACCACCGTGGTCGCCACCGTCCACGAGGCGGTGATGGAGCTGGAGGCCGTACGGCAGAGGCGGACCATCGAGAACACCGCCTTCGCCAACGTCTGGCGCGGCCCCTGAGCCGGGGGGGGCGTCCGGGCCGGGTTGACCTTGACACGGTGACAAGCCCTTCACTGTCCACCGAGGAGGTGGTCTCGGTGACGGTCACGGGACGGCAGGGGACGGACGAGGGGGCGGCGCTGCGGGCGCTGCGGGACGAGGACGCGTCGGTGCGGCTGCGCGCCGCTCTGGTGATCGGTTCGGCCCCGGCCCCGCATTGCGTGGAAGGGCTGATCGAGAGGTGCGCGGTCGAGCCGGAGTTCTTCGTCCGCGACATGCTCACCTGGGCGCTCACCCGCCATCCGGTCGCCGACACGCTGCCCCGGCTGCTCGGCGAGGTCCGCTCGGAGCGGGCGCAGGCACGGAGTCAGGCGCTGCACACCCTGTCCAAGGTCGGGGATCCCCGGGGGTGGTCGGCGATCACACGGGCCGTACTGACCGACGCCGACGAGGAGGTGGCGCGCAGTGCCTGGCGGGCGGCGGTCCTGCTCGTACCGGAAGGAGAGGAGGCCGCGTTGGCGGCGGTGCTGGTGACGGGGCTCGGGCGCGGTGGACGCGCGACGCGGCTGAGCCTCAGCCAGGCGCTGATCGCCCTGGGCGGGGCGATGGCGCCGGCGTTGGAGGACGCGCGGCGGGCCCCCGACCCGGCGGTACGCGCGCACGCCCTCGCCACCGAGCGGATGTGGCACGAGCCGGACACCGGATTCGCCTTCGCCCTGGAGGAGGCGGAGCGGGCCGTGGCCCTCGGCGGGGCGGGCGGCGGCGAGGGAGGGGCGTAGCGCGTGTTGATCGGTGAGGTCGCGCGGCGGTCCGGCGTCAGCGCCCGCATGCTCCGGCACTACGAGTCGCTCGGCCTGGTACGGCCCTCGGGCCGCACCGGCTCCGGCTACCGGGAGTACTCCGGGGAGGACATCCGGCGGATCTTCCACATCGAGAGCCTGCGCGCGCTGGGGCTGTCTCTGCGGGAGATCGGGCGCGCCCTCGACGACCCCGGCTTCACGCCTTCGGCGCTCGTCGACGACCTCATCCGCCGCACGCGCGAGCGCATCGCCGCGGAGACCGAGCTGCTCACCCGGCTGCACCGGGTCCACGCCCGGGAACCGGCCGGCTGGGAGGAGGTCCTTCAGGTCCTCGCCCTCCTGCGGGCCCTCGGGGACGAGAACGCCGCCGCCCGCCACCGGGCGGCCCTGGCCTCGGCCGACGACGTCCCGGCCGAGGCCCTGGCCGAGGCGGCGCTCGGGGAGAGCGACCCGTACGTCTCCGGGGCCCTCCGGTGGGCCCTGGCACGCTCGGGCGGCGGCACGGCCCTGCTGGCCCAGGGGCTCGACTCCCCGGTGGGGGCCGTACGGGAACGTGCCGTGCGGGCCCTCGCCGAGCTGCCCGGCGACGAGGCGGACGCCGTGCTGCGGGCCGCCGTCGCGAGCCCCGACGCCGTGGTCCGCGGCCACGCCGCCCTGACGCTCGGGGCCCGGGGCGAAGCGGCGGCGGTCCCGGTGCTCGTGGACCTGATCGCCGCCGGGGAGAACGACACCGAAGCGGCGGACGCTCTGCACGTCCTGGCCGCCGGGGACGCGGCGGACCGGATCGCCTCCCTCCTCGTCGGCCGGCTGGACCAGGACGCCACCGGGGCGCCCGCGCGCGGACGGCTGACCCAGGCGCTGGCGGGTATCCCGGGGGCTACGGCCTCACGCGCCCTCACCCGCCTGCTGGACGACGCGGACCGCGCCGTCGCGCTGACCGCCGCCTACCTTCTCCGGCTGCGCGGGGAGCGGTGAGGCTCCCTCGGTCCGCGGCCGGTCCAGGAGCAGGGGGACCGCCAGGACGGGCAGCAGCCAGACGAACACGATGAGGCGGTGGCCGAGCAGCTGGTCCAGGTTCGGGTGGCCCGCCTGGTTGAGGAGGCCGGCCGCCGCGGCGGCCACGGCCACCGGCAGCACCGCCGATCGCCGTCTCAGCAGGGCCCAGGCGGAGAGCGCGAGCAGGGCGGGCAGGACCGGCCGGCTCGCCTGGAGCCGGAGCCAGGCCGACCAGAAGACCCGCTCCCGGGCGAAGAACTCGGGCCAGGGGTCGGGCCGGTCGGGGCGCTGGTAGTGATGGGTCAGCAGGTCCTGGGCGCTGTCCTGGCCCATCGGCCAGGACAGGAGGTGCGCACCGGCGTGGACGAGCACCGCCAGCACCCCGCACAGTCCGGCCGCCCGGAGCACGGGAGCGGGCCGCCGCCCCTTCCGGTGGAGCCACGCCGCCCGGATCAGGAGGACGGCCGCCAGAGCGGCCGCCAGCAGCAGTGCCTGCGAGTAGCGGACGGGGAACATCAGCGCGAGCCCGCCCACGACGAGCGCCACGCCGGTACGGGGCCCGGCCGCGCCCGCCCATCGCCCCGCGCTCGCACGGGGCCCGGCGGTACGGGGCGTACCGGTCGGCCGGTCCCGCAGCAGCAGCGTGCAGCCGAGGACGACCGCCGTGCCGAGCGCCAGGGAGAGCCCGTCGCTCAGGGGGTTCATGGCGACGGTGCCGGTGGGCAGGGCGAGGTACAGCGCCTGCCCGGCCAGGCCGGCGCGCCGGGAAGCGCCCGCCGCGCGGAGAGTGAGCAGGACGCAGACGCTTCCGGCGAGCGCGACGAGGAGGCCGGCCAGCCAGAGGCCCCACGTCACCCCGAGGACCGTCACGAAGGGGACCAGGAACAGCGGGTAGCCCGGCCTGGCCTCGAAGATGGCCATGAACCGCCGGTTGGCGAACGGCGCCGTCATGCCGGACGTGTTTCCCCGCCGGGTCCAGTACGCCATCGAGTCGTTCAGCCGGCGCACGCACTGCTCCCCGGTCTCCCCCGGCGCCTTCCCGCTGGTCCAGGGGATCGTGGGCGAAGGCGCGTGCCGCGCGCTCTCGCACGTGTACGCGACGGCCCGGCGGCCCGCCTCCGCACGGCTCTCACCGCTGAGGCTCAGAGCGTAGGAGAGGTAGTTCTTGGTGTCGGGCGAGGCTCGTCCCGTGACCGCCGTCAGCTGGAGGCCGGTGAAGACCACGGCGACGAGCAGCATCCCGATGAGGCCACGGTGCTGGGTTCTGCGGATGTTCGGCATCGGACGGGCGCTCCCCTGCGTACGGCGGTCGCCCCATCAACGAGCGAACCGGCGCGGGGTGGCGTTCCTCGGGCGCCCGGCCGGGACCGCGGGGACCGGGCCGCTCGGTGCGCTACCGGCCGCGCGGCTTCCCGCGCTTGCCGCTCTGGCCGCCCGTGCGCTTGCCGCCCTGTCCGCCGCGGCCTCCGGCACGCTGGGCGGAGCGCCCGCCCGAGGAGGGCTTCCCGCCCGCCGCGGGCTTCTGCCGGGCGCCGTCCGACCCGCCGGACCGCTGCTTGTCCCCGGCCTTCTCCTTGGCCTTCTCCGTGGGGCGCTGCCGTTCGGCGCCCACGCGGCCCCGGGTGCTGTTGACGGTCCGGCCCCGGACGATCCCGATGAACTCCTCCACCAGGTCGGGGGTGGTCTCCGCCTCGGGCCAGGACAGCGCGATCCGCGACTCGGGGGCTTCCCGGACCGGCCGGTAGGTGAGGTCCTTGCGGTGGTGCAGGCGGGCCAGGGACTGCGGGACGAGCAGGACGCCCACGCCCGCCGCGACCAGCTCGACCGCGTCCGCCGTGGTCGCCGGGCGCTCGAAGGCGGGGCGGCCGGGCGGGGAATCCCAGCCGAGGACGTCGTCGAGGGGGTGCAGCACGATCTCGTCGGACAGATCGTCGAGCGACACCTCCTCGGCGGCGGTCGCCACGTGGTCCTTGGGGATCACGACGACGGTCGTCTCGGTGTAGAGGGGGATCGCGCTCAGGACGGACCGGTCGACCGGCAGCCGTACGAGACCGGCGTCGGCTCCGCCGTCCACCAGCAGTCCCGGGGCGTCGGCCGCGGTGGCCTGGACGAGCTCCAGCGGGGTGCGGGGCAGCCGCTCGTGCCAGACCCTCACCCACTTGGTGGGCGTCACGCCGGGGACGTACGCGAGTCTGAAGGATGAGGGGGTGTCCGAGCCTGTCACGAGGTCAGGCTACCGGTCGGTGGTCGGAGGTATGTCCCATGGTCGATACCCTGGACCCATGACGTCGCACAAGACCGCCCAGTCCATGAAGCCCGCCACGGCGGCGAAGAAGCTGGGTGTGTACCTCCAGGCCACCCCCGCCGAGTTCCAGGAGGGTGCCGTCTCCCGCACCGAGCTGAACGCCCTCCAGACCGACCCGCCCGCCTGGCTCGTGGAGCTGCGCCGCACCGGCCCGCACCCCCGCCCGGTCGTCGCCGCGAAGCTCGGCGTCTCCATCGCGGGGCTCGCCCGCGGCGGGGTCACCGAGCCGCTCACCACCGAGCAGATCGAGGCGCTGAAGGACGAGATGCCGGAGTGGCTGCGGCAGGAGCGCGCCACGCAGGCGGAGGTGCGCAAGGAGGCCGCTCGCATCAAGGAGCGCAACGCCGAGCGGGCCGCGCGGGCCGCCGGTCAGGAGTAAGGACCAGCGGCGGTCCGGCCGAGCGGGGCCCGTGTGCGGCCCGGCCGCCGACAGCCGCCCGCTTCTCGGCAGCCGCTCAGCGTCCGGCCGGGACGGCGTCGGGAGCGGCGCCCCCGCCCCCGGGACGGCTCGTCCGGGTTCACCGCCCGCTGCGGCGTCCCGGCCGTCTCCCGGGCGTCCTCGCTGAACGCCTCCCCTCGGATTTTCCGTCCGCCGCACAGGCCGACGGCACAGCCGGAGCCCGTCCCCCGGCCCGCCGCTGTCGGTGCGGTGTTCGCGAAGGGATGCGCCCGGTCCCCGGGCGGCCCGCGTAACGCCGCATCGCCCCCTCCCCCCATCGTGGACACGTCGGTCCCGCCCGGCCTCGGGGCGGCACCGGGGTCGGGGCGGGCGCATGCCGCGGGCCCGCGGCCGGTCCGCTCCCCCGGCGCGTACACGTACGCGGGGAAGCGGTCCTGCCACGGGCCCGTCGGAAACCGGAGCGGTCGCAGACCGGTCGGGGGCTCGGTCAGAGAACGCCGGACTCGGCGATGGTGACCTTGGCGCGGGTGCGGCCGCTGGGGGAGCCGAGCGCCTCGATCTTGCGGACCAGGGCCATGCCGTCCTCGTCGGCGACCTCGCCGAAGACCACGTGCTTGCCGTCCAGCCACGGGGTGAGCACGGTGGTGATGAAGAACTGCGAGCCGTTGGTGTTCGGACCGGCGTTGGCCATCGAGAGCAGGCCCACGCGGTCGTGCTTGAGCTTGAAGTTCTCGTCGGCGAACTTCTCGCCGTAGATGCTCTTGCCGCCGGTGCCGTCGCCGCGCGTGAAGTCGCCGCCCTGGAGCATGAAGTCGGTGATGACGCGGTGGAAGGACGAGCCGGCGTAGCCGAAGCCCTTCTCGCCGGTGGCGAGCGCGCGGAAGTTCTCCGTCGTCTTGGGGACGACGTCGTCGAACAGGTTGAACGTGATCCGCCCTGCGGGCGCGTCGTCGATGGTGATGTCGAAGTAGACCTTGGTTGTCATGGTGACATCCTCACATTCCTGGCGTCCGCAGGCGAAACCCGGGTTGGCCGGCACGTGGGATGTCCGGTTTCCGCCGGGCCGCGCCCGCTTTCCGGCTCAGCGGACGCCCGGCTCCAGGCACAGGACCCAGCGGCCCGGCAGGCCGGTCAGCGTGATGGCGGACAGCGGGCGGACGTCCAGGTTCCAGTACGCGGAGGGCGGCGCGTTCAGGGCGTAGAGGAGGGCGGCCCGGATCACGGCGGGTTCGGCGACGGCGACGGCGAGGATGTCGTCCGCGGGGCGGGTGTCGAGCCAGCCGCCCACCCGCCCGATGAAGTCGAGCATGGTCTCACCGCCGTGCGGGGCACTGCGCGGGTCGGTGAGCCAGAGGCCGACGGCGGCCGGTTCCCGGGCGGTCGCCTCGCCCAGGGTCAGTCCGCGCCAGCGCCCCATGTCCCAGTCGCGCAGGGCCGGCTGGACCATCGGCGCGAAGCCGAGGGCGTTCCCGGTGGCCCGGCTGCGCGGGGTGGGCGAGCAGTAGCGCAGCTCGGCCGCGCCGAGGGGGACGAGCGCGGGGGCGACGGACCGCACCTCGTGCCGGCCGGCATCGTCGAGCGGCCGGCCGTCGTCGAAGCGTTCGGCCGTTCGGGAGGAGCCGCGCGCCGCTGCGACCAGGGTGACCCGAAGCGTCATGGCGGGATCGTCGGGCCGAACGTCTGTTTGGTCAAGGGGGCTTGCGGGCCCGGGCGCGGCCCTCAGTCGCCCGACAGCCGGTCGAACGCCGTGCGCAGCCGGCGGACACCCTCCGCGATCTCGCCCGCTCCGGAGACCGCGGCGAAGCTCAGGCGGACGTGTCCGGCCGGGGGCTCGGCGCAGAAGTAGGGGCGGCCGGGGGCGATGGCGACCGAGGCGCGCAGGGCGGCGGCGACGACGGCGGGCTCGTCGGCGTCCGTCCCCGCGCAGCCGCCCGGGAGCCGGAGCCAGAGGCTGCCGCCGCCCGCCGGGAGGTGCGGCGGCGCGACCTCGGGAAGCTCGGCGGTCAGGGCGGCCGCCATCGCTGTACGGCGGTGGCGCAGTTCGGTGGCGACGGCGGCCAGGTGGCGGCCCCAGGACGGGGAGCCGACGAGCTCCAGCGCGGCTTCCTGGAGCGGCCGGGGCACGAAGAAGCTGTCCACGACCTGGATGGCCCGCAGCCGTTCCAGTACCGGCCCCCGGGCGGCCAGCGCACCGACCCGCAGGCTGGGCGAGGTCACCTTGGTCAGCGAGCAGACGTGGACGACGACGCCGTCGGGGTCGTCGGCGGCCAGCGGTGCGGGGAGCGGCCCGGCGTCGTCGTGGACGAGCCGCCGGGCGAAGTCGTCCTCGACGACGAACGCCCCGGCCGCCCGGGCGATGGCCAGCACCTCGGGGCGCCGGGCGGGGGCGAGGACCGCCCCGGTGGGGTTCTGGAAGAGCGGCTGGGTGACGAAGACCCGGGCGCCGGTGGCCCGGAACGCGTCGGCGAGCAGGTCGGGGCGGACCCCGTCGGCGTCCATCGGGACGGGGACGGGACGCAGGCCGGTGGCACGGGCGGCGGCGAGCATCCCGGGGTAGGTGGGCGACTCCACGAGCACCGGGGCGCCGGGCGGGGCGAGCGCGCGCAGGGCGGTGGCCAGGGCGCTCTGGCCGCCCGCGGTGATCAGGACGTCGGCCCCGGAGACGGCGGGACCGATCTCACGGGCGAACCAGGACCGCAGCTCGGGCAGGCCGTCCGCCGGGGGCCGGCCCCAGGCCCCCGGCCTGCGGCCCGCGCGGGCCAGGGCCGCGGAGAGCGCCCGCTCGGGCTGGAGCGAGGCGTGGAGGTAACCGCCGTTGAACTCGATGACGCCGGGCGGCGGTGCGGCGAGCGTGACCAGCACCCCGGAGGCGTCGACCGTACGGGGGACCGCCTCGGGCCCTCCGTCGCCGCTCAGCGAGACCTCCTGCCAGGACGTGTCGCCCGGGGCGGCCGGCTCGGTGCGGGGATGCGCCCGGAAGGCGCCGGAGCCGGGGCGGGTGGTGACGAGTCCTTCGGCGGCCAGCTGGGCGATGGCACGGGAGACGGTGACGGGGCTGACCCGGAACCGTTCGACGAGGGCCCGACTGGACGGGAGCTTTCCACCTGGAGAGTAGCGGTCCAGCTCAGCCCGTAGAGAAGTGGCCAGTTCGGCGACGCTGCTACGCTCTTGCATGAGAACAGAGAATAGCGCTACCCCGCCTTCATCGATAGCGGTCATCGAGTCGCTCCCCGAGCACACCCCCTCGCGCACCGTTCCGGCGGCCCCTCGCGGGGGCGCTCCGGCGGCGCCCGGCGACGGGCCCGCGCCCGGCCGGAGCGGCACCGTGCTCGCCGGGCTCGGCGTCGTGGCGTTCTCGCTCACCTTCCCCGCCACGGCGTGGGGGCTGGAGAGCTTCGGCCCCTGGTCGCTGGTGGCGCTGCGCAGCGTGCTCGCCGCCCTGGTGGCGGGCGCCGTGCTGCTGGCCGCCCGGATCCCGCCGCCCGCCCGCCGCCACTGGGCGGGGCTCGCGGTCGTCGGGGGCGGGGTCGTGGTGGGCTTCCCCCTGCTGACGACGCTGGCCCTGCAGACCTCCACCACCTCGCACGCGGCCGTGGTCGTGGGCCTGCTGCCGCTGACCACGGCGGCCCTGGGAACCCTGCGGACCGGCGAACGGCCCTCGCGCCTGTTCTGGGGCGCGGCGCTGGCCGGGGCGGCCGTGGTGATCGCCTTCACCGTGCGGGAGAGCGGCGGGGCCCTCGCCTCCGGCGACCTGTACCTCTTCGGCGCGCTGCTCGTGTGCGCGGCCGGGTACACCGAGGGCGGCCGGCTGGCCCGGACGATGCCCGGCTGGCAGGTGATCGGCTGGGCACTGGTCCTGTGCCTGCCGCTCGCGGTCGCGGGCAGCCTGGTGGCGCTGCCGCTGGAACCGGTCCGCCTGACCGCGCACGGCGTCGTCGGCCTGGTGTGGGTCGCCGCCGGATCGACCTTCCTCGGGCTGTACGTCTGGTACCGGGGCATGGCGGCGATCGGCGTCGCCCGTGCCAGCCAGCTCCAGCTCGCCCAGCCGCTGCTGACGCTGGTGTGGTCCTTCCTCCTGCTCGGCGAGGAGATCTCGGCCTCGGCCCCGGTCGCGGCGGTGGCCGTCCTCGTCTGCATCGCCGCCACCCAGCGGGCCGGCCGCGGCGCAGCGCGGGAGACCCGGCCCGTACGGTCATAGACTTGTCGACATGGGCACCGTCTTCACCGGACGGGCCCGTCTCCCTCTGCGAGGAGGTGGCTCCCGATGGAGGCACACAAGGGCGACCGGCTGCTGACGCACGGCAGGACCGTGGGGCAGCACGACCGGGTCGCGGAGATCGTCGAGGTGCTCGGCGACGGGGGCGCTCCCCCGTACCGGCTCCGCTTCGACGACGGTCATGAATCCCTGATGTCACCCGGTCCCGACAGCGTCGTCCAGCCCCGCGGGACGACGCGGGACGGGCGGCGGCCGCAGTAGGAACGGCGACGGATCACGGGGCGAAGGCCCGTCCGGCGCGTCCGGAGACGGGCTCCGGACGCGCCGGACGGGGGCGGCGGGTCCGCCCCGGGCCCCTCTACGGCCGGCCCCTCCGCGGGTGGCCCCTCCCCCGGTCCGGGGAGCGCCGGACGCGGTCCGCGTAGTGGTCGGCCACCACCCGCCGCATCGCGCCGATCCGGTCCGCCAGCACGCTCTTGCCGGAGAAGTAGACGTGGCCGCCCACCTCCTCGTGGTTCTTGCCGAGGGTGAGGTGGCGGGAGAGTTCCGCCGGGTCCTGCCACGCCTCCGCCTGGGCCGGGTCGCCCGCCTTGTACAGCGCCTCGCCCACGTACAGATCGACGCCGGTCCCCCGGACGGTGCGGCTCCACCAGTCGAGGACCTTGGCGTAGTCGGCGGCGCTCTGCCCGATGTGCCAGTAGATCTGGGGGCAGATGTAGTCGACCCACTCCTTCCTGACCCACTTGCGGGTGTCGGCGTAGAGGTCGTCGTAGGTCTGCACGCCCGCCCGGGTGTCCGATCCCTTCGGGTCGGTGGCCGCGTTGCGCCAGACCGCGAAGGGGCTGACGCCGAAGCGGACCTGCGGCTTGATCGCCCGGATGCGCTCGCCCGTCTCGCGGACGAGCCGGTCGATGTTGTCGCGCCGCCAGGCCGCCCGGTTGGCGAACCCGCCCCCGTACCGCTCGAACTCCGCGTCGTCGTCGAAGGACTGCCCGGCCACCGGGTAGGGGTAGAAGTAGTCGTCCCAGTGCACCGCATCGATGTCGTAGCGGCGGACGGCGTCCAGCATCGCGTCCTGGACGAAACGGCGGACCTCCGGCAGCCCCGGGTTGTAGTAGAGCTTCCCGCCGTACGGCACGACCCAGTCGGGATGCTTCCTGGCGGGGTGGGAGGCGATCAACCGAGACGGGTCGGTGTGGTTCGCCACCCGGTAGGGGTTGAACCAGGCGTGCAGCTCAAGGCCCCGGTCGTGCGCGGCGCGCACCGCCGTGCCCAACGGATCCCAGCCCGGGTCCTCGCCCTGGGCGCCGGTGAGGCAGGCGGCCCACGGTTCGTGGGGCGAGGGCCACAGGGCGTCGGCGGTCGGCCGGACCTGGAGCACCACCGTGTTGAGCCGCAGCTCCACCGCCCGGTCCAGGTACGCGAGCAGTTCGGACTCCTGCCGGGCGGCTGTGAGCCCCGGTTTGGACGGCCAGTCGATGTTGGCGACCGTGGCGATCCACATGCCCCGCACCTGGCCCGGCGCCGCCTCCGGCAGGCCGCCGCCCCCCTTCCTCTCCACCGGGGAGGCGATCGCGTCGCCGCTCGTCGTCATCGCCGCCAGCAGCCCGGCCGCGCCGAGCACGAACGCCCTCCTCGCCAAGCCCGTTCGCCACATTCTGATCCGCCTCTCTCCGCCGTGATCCCGCACCTGACCGGACTGGCTCTACGTAACCGCATCCTTCCCATCCGTAGCCGCCGCGACCCGCCAGACCTCGGGGTCGGCATGCGGAGTAACGTCGGGGGGTCGAAGCGGGCACCGGAATCAGACGGACCCTGCGATACGGAGAACAGCGAAAGGCACGAGGTGACGGACCTTATGGCCGATATTGCACGCGTCGGAGTGGTGGGCTGCGGCCAGATGGGCGCAGGTATCGCAGAGGTGTGCGCGCGCAGCGGCCTCGAAGTGAAGGTCGCCGAGACCACCGGCGAAGCGCTGGAGATCGGCCGCACCCGTCTGCACAACTCCCTCTCGAAGGCCGCCGAGCGCGGCAAGATCACAGCGGCGGAGCGGGACGAGACGCTGGGACGCCTGAGCTTCACCACCGACCTCGGGGAGTTCGCCGACCGCGATCTCGTCATCGAGGCCGTCGTGGAGAACGAGCAGGTCAAGACCGAGATCTTCCAGGTGCTCGACCAGGTGGTGACCCGCCAGGACGCGATCTTGGCCTCCAACACCTCCTCGATCCCGTTGGTGAAGCTGGCCGTCGCCACCTCGCGCCCGGACCAGGTCATCGGCATCCACTTCTTCAACCCGGCCCCGGTGCAGAAGCTCGTCGAGCTGATCCCGGCGCTGACCACCTCGGACGAGACGATCGCGCGCGCCGAGGCCGTCGTTCAGGACGTGCTCGGCAAGCACCCGATCCGCGCCCAGGACCGGTCCGGGTTCGTCGTGAACGCGCTGCTGATCCCGTACCTGCTCTCCGCGATCCGGATGTTCGAGTCGGGCATCGCCAGCCGCGAGGACATCGACAACGGCATGGAGATGGGCTGCGCCCACCCGATGGGTCCGCTCAAGCTGGCCGACCTGATCGGCCTGGACACCGTGGCCTCGGTCGCGGACTCGATGTACGCCGAGTACAAGGAGCCGCTGTACGCCGCTCCCCCGCTGCTCCAGCGCATGGTCGACGCGGGCCGCCTCGGCCGCAAGACGGGCTCGGGTTTCTACCCGTACTGACCGTCCTACCGGCGGGGCCGGCGCTCATGCAGCCGGGCCCGCCGGGGCGCGTTACCCGAGGTCAGGACCGTGTGCGGCCCCGACAGAGCCTCGTCTTCCACCTCCGGCCCGACTCCGTGCCGGAGCACTGCGGAGCGACGGCGCGGATACGTGGGCCCGAAGCCCAGGCTCCTCCAGCGCCACCACGACCATCACCGGAAGATCGGTGTCGTGCTGGATCACACCGGCGGTCAGAACCCGGCCGTCGAGGGCCCACTTCTTCAGCTTGACGAACTCGTCCCCGTCCGCCTCCGTCACCTCGGCTTCGATGAGGTGACCGGCGAGCGGGGACTCCTCGATCCCGGGGAGGAAGCCGGCCAGCATCTGCTCCCCCTGCTCGTAGACGGCATCCAGGTCGTCGAAGTAGCCCGACTCGTCGACATCTCGGGTCCAGACGAAGAACGAAACGCTGACCTCCCCATCGCCGGACGTGTCTGGATCCAGCCCCCGACGCCGCCCTTGTCCCACGACGTCTCCACGCCCTCACGGACCTTGCCCCCGGGCGTCCACTCCTGAGCCGAGAACCGCGCCGCCGCAGCCGCGGCGGTCAGCGGGGCGATGTTCCTGAGCTCTTCCAGCATTGCGATCACTTCAGCCATGAACTCATTCCACTCATGGGGCTGCCGCGCCGCCGGCGCCTTCACCGCCTCAACGCCGGTATCTCAGCACCGTCCGGCCCGCGGCAGGGGCGCCGCACAGGGGCGTACGGGCACCGCACAGGGGCGGCCGGGGACCGGCGAATACAATCGGCTCCATGTCGAAGCCTGACGCACTGCTTGTCGACGTTGCCGCCCTGGTGGAGTCAGGGCACAGCAACCAGATGACTCTGACCGTGGTCGCCGGTGGCGCCGTCATCACCGGCCGACTGGCCCCCGAAGCCGTCTGGAGGCAGCGGGTCTCGGAGGTCCTGGCCGACTCCGACCACCTCAGCGACTTCTCCACCGTCTTCACCGCCACGAAGACCGCGGAAGAACCGCCCACCCACCTGCACTTCCACGTGGCCCGCATCCTCCAGGGCACCATCGGCATCCCCGAGACAGGCGGCATGTACCGCGTCGCCATCCAGGACGTCAGCGCCTGGACCATGGGCGACTTCAGCTACTCCGACCACTGACCCACCACCCCACCCAGAAGCCCCATACCGGGAAGCCCCACCCCGGCAGAACGGGGCGAGGGCCCGACCGGCGCACTCCGGTCGGGCCCTCGTCCCAGCGCTGCGGACGGCTCGCGGCCGCCCGCCGGTCAGGCCGCCGCGGAGGCGCCGAGCATCGCGGAAGCCTGCTGCATCGGGGTGCGTACCGGCGCGGGCGCGGCGGCCCGGGGAAGTTCACGGCAGGTGAACCCGAGCTGGGTCATGGCCCGCAGGACCTCTCCCGCAGTGAAGTCGCGGCGGTCCTGGCGCGTGATGACCTGGCCGACCTGTTTGAGGGGGAAGGTGCGGCGGCCGATGGTCACGGACTCGCCGGAAAGCTGCTCGGGCTTGATGCCCTTCATCGATTCCAGTACGCCGCTCTTGGTGAGGTCGAACGGGAAGCGGGCGATGACACAACGCATGATGCCTCACAGGGAGAGGGACGAAGAGGGAGGGATTCCGCCGCGGTGGGGACGGCTCAGCGGGCGAGGACGAGGACGCCCAGCGCGCTGCCGTGCTCGTCGACCACAGGCAGGGCGTCGACGCGGCTGTAGCGCATCATGCGCCCGGCTTCGGCCATGGTGGCCACCGGCGAGGTGAACGGGCCGCGGTCGCCGAGGATGTCCCGCAGGCGGGTCCGGTCCGTGTACGCGGAGTCGTCGCGGGCTGCTGTGAGCCGGTCCTGGGTGACCAGTCCGGTGCACAGGCCGTCGGCGTCGCAGACGAGCAGGCGGTCGGTACGGGCGCCGGCCATGACGGACAGGACCACCTCGACGGTCATGTCGTCACAGACCTGCGGTCCGGCGGCGCCCATGGCGTCGGCCACGGTCCTGGCCACCACCGTGGTCTCCGTCGAGCGGAGCTGCGTCTGAACCAGCGTCACAAGGCGCCTCCTGCAGAGATGGGTCAGCTTCCGGATCACGAAGTCGTCAGGCCGCCGCGTCGAAGGAGGACTGGTGCGCGGTCACGCGCCGGGCCGCCGAGGCGGGGCTGCGCCGGCCGCGGGAGGAGGTGCCGCGCCGGCGTCGCTCGACCACCGGCGCGGTGATCGTCACGGGAACGCCGGAAGGGGTCCGGGCGCCGGTGATCCGGCCGAGCGCCTCCTCGCCGGAGTGGACCCGGGTGGTCTGGGGCACGATGCCGGCGGCGGTCATGAGGCGGGTCATGTCGCGTCGCTGGTTGGGGGTGACCAAGGTGACGACGCTGCCGGACTCCCCTGCCCGCGCGGTACGACCGCCGCGGTGGAGGTAATCCTTGTGGTCGGTCGGCGGGTCGACGTTGACGACGAGGTCGAGGTTGTCGACGTGGATGCCGCGGGCGGCGACGTTCGTGGCCACGAGCACGGTGACGTGCCCGTTCTTGAACTGGGTCAGGGTGCGGGTGCGCTGCCCCTGGGCCTTCCCGCCGTGCAGGGCGGCGGCCCGGACACCGCTGGCCAGGAGGTGGTCGGTGAGCTTGTCCACGGCCCGCTTGGTGTCCAGGAACATGATCACCCGGCCGTCGCGGGCCGCGATCTCGGTCGTCGTGCGGTGCTTGTCGGCGCCGTGGACGTGCAGCACGTGGTGTTCCATCGTGGTGACCGCGCCTGCGGACGGGTCGACGGAGTGGACGACCGGGTCGGTGAGGTAGCGGCGGACCAGGCGGTCGACGTTGCGGTCCAGGGTGGCGGAGAACAGCATCCGCTGCCCCTCGGGGCGGACCTGGTCCAGGAGAGCGGTGACCTGGGGCATGAAGCCCATGTCGGCCATCTGATCGGCCTCGTCCAGCACCGTGATCGCGACCTGGTCCAGCCGGCAGTCGCCGCGGTCGATGAGGTCCTTGAGCCGGCCCGGCGTCGCGACGACGACCTCGGCGCCTCCACGCAGTGCGCCGGCCTGCCTTCCGATCGACATCCCGCCGACGACGGTGGCCAGGCGCAGCTTCACCGAGCGGGCGTACGGAGCGAGGGCGTCGGTCACCTGCTGGGCCAGCTCGCGCGTCGGCACCAGGACCAGGGCCAGCGGCCGGCGGGGCTCGGCTCGCTGTCCGGCGGTACGGGCCAGCAGGGCCAGGCCGAAAGCGAGGGTCTTGCCGGAGCCGGTGCGTCCACGGCCCAGGGCGTCGCGGCCCGCGAGGGTGTCGGGCAGGGTCGCGCCCTGGATCGGGAACGGGACGCTGACACCCTGCGCGGTCAGCGCCGCCAGCAGCGGCCCCGGCATATCGAGGTCGGCGAACGCTTCGACCGCGGGCAGCGCGGGAGTGACCGTGACCGGCAGGGCGAACTCGCCCTGGACCGCGGCGGGCCGACGGCCCGGGCCGCCCGAACGCCCGGAACCGCCGGAGCGGGACGGGGCGCCGGAGCGGGACGGCGCGGGCGAGGTGGAGTGACCGGCCCTGCCTGTACCCGCCCCGGAGCCGACGGAACGGCTGCGGGCGCGGGAGGAGCGGTTGTCCGTACGTGTGGGGTTCATTCAGAACCTTCCTTGATACGGCACGTATCAAGGAATTCCCGCAGCGGAAGAACAGCGCGGGGAATCACAAGAACGGGCCGAACAGAATAAGAGATCGAATCAGGCCTACGGCCGACCGCGAAGCGGGGCACGGGCCCTGGAAAGGGTGGCGGGATGCGGACGGGAAATCCAGTACGCCTGCGGAGTGCGGCTCAACGGGAACGGGCAGCCGCAAGGCCCCGCGTACGGTGGTTCTGCCGGGGTCGGCGCTTCTCGGGAAAAATGCTCGTAGCCGGGGCCCGCACCCCAGAGGATGCGGGTCCCGGCTACGAAGTACGTGTCAGCGTCAGGCGGGAACGATGTTCTCGGCCGTCGGGCCCTTCTGGTTCGGCGCTATGTCGAAGGTGACCTTCTGGCCTTCGGACAGCTCACGGAAGCCCTGGGCGGCGATGTTAGAGAAGTGGGCGAACACGTCGGCGCCGTCACCGTCCTGCTCGATGAAGCCGAAGCCCTTGGCCGCGTTGAACCATTTCACCGTGCCTGACGCCATGTCACATCTCCTTCGGGGGCGTGTACGTCGGCAGCCGTCGTGTACGGATGCCGCGTCGCCGCGATGATGCCCCGCCCGGAGAAAAACCGGAAAACACCAGGAAGCTTCCACCGGTGAAATCATCCACGCAGAAGCTTGAAGTTTTGGGAACCACAACTGCAACCGAGATCGACAGTAGCATGCCGCAATGGTCCGCGTACGATGAATATTTCCACTCTCTTTGCCGCGACAAAAACACTCCCGGCACGGCGCATTGAACCCTCACTCCGTGGCCGTAGATATTGAACCGCTCGGAGCGCAGCGTTCACAGGAGGGCCGGCCGCCCTTCACGGCGCGAGGACGGCGGCCGCGCGGCCGAACCCTGGCCCGTCGGAAGCCCCGGCCGCAGGACGGGCCCGGGCTTCCCCGGGTGCCGCCCGTCCAGGAGCCGGCCCCGGTCGCCCGGGGCCGGCCTCTCGCGCGGGCAGGGGTTCGGCCGCGTGGCCGGGATCAGCCCGGACGCAGGTGGTGCAGCATCAGCAGGGCGGCCGCCATGTTCGCGGCGGGCACCTCGCCCCGGGCGATCATGTCCGGGACCACCTTGAGCGGTATCCACGCGCGGCGGGACGACTCGAAGGCGTCCTGCGGTTGCCCGGTCCACTGCGCCTCGTCGGACCAGTAGAGGTGGTGGCGGGCGTCGGTGAGGCCGTTCGACGGTTCCACGGTGAGCAGGGGGCGCAGCTCGCCGGGGCGCCAGCCGGTCTCCTCCTCCATCTCCCGGGCCGCGGCCGCCGCGACGTCCTCGCCGTCCTCGACGACGCCCGCGGCCAGTTCCCACCCCCAGCTGTCGGTGATGAAGCGGTGCCGCCAGAGCAGCAGCACCTCGTTCGCCTCGTTGACGGCGGTGGCGGCCGCGACGGGACGCTGGCGGATGACGAAGTGGTCGAGGTGGCTGCCGTCGGGAAGCCGGACGTCCGCCAGATTCACCCGGAACCACGGGTTCTGATACACATTCCGTTCGCTCAAGTTCGCCCATTGCACGGTTGTGCCGCCTTTCGACATGTGGGGGTCACCATGTCAGCAGGCTCATCTGCCAGGAGGAACGAGCGGCGGGGCGTCGGCGGAGCTCACAGAGGCACGCGGAGCGCCTCGTCGATGAGGTCCGTGGTCCGTACGGCCTCGGCGCAGCCGCTCGCCGCGAGGCCGCGCCTGATCCCCCGCAGCCGGTCGCGCAGCCGCTGGGACTCCATCCCCCGCGCCCTGGCCGCCATCTCGGCAGCGGTGACGGCCGCGCGGTCGGCCTCGCCCTGGAGCAGCTCGATGTGGCTGAGCATGGCGAGCCGGTGCACGCGCCCCCGATCGTGCGCCGGGGCGCGCACGGCGGAGGCCGCGTGCTCCCGCGCGGCGGGGAGGTCCCCGAGGCCGAGCAGCGCCTCCGCCACCTGGACGTCGACCAGCCCCGGCTGGACGTACCCCGTCTCGTCCGGCTCCCGGCCGGTGTGGATGCGGTCCGCCTGGCTCTCGGCCCGCCCGATGCAGGCGCGGGCGCTCGCCGCGTCGCTGAGCCGGGCGTACGCCTTGGCCTGCATGGCGTACAGGTCGGCGGCGAGGGCGGGGGTGATGTGGTCGCCGGCGGCCCGCAGCGCGGCCTCGGCGAAGGCGATGGAGCGGCGGTGGTCGCCGAGGAACAGCGACTGGGTGACCAGCAGGGCGATCACATAGCCGCCGAGCCCCCGGTCCCCGCTGGACTTGGCGAGCCGCAGCGCCTGGTGGAAGTAGCGCTGGGCCAGGCCGTGGGCGTCGGAGTCGTAGGCGCAGATGCCCGCCACCGCCACCAGTCCGGCGGTCGCGCGGTGCAGGCTGCGGCCGAGGGCGTCGCTGTGGCCGCCGCGCAGCAGCGGCGCGGCCTCCGCGTCGAGGAAGCGCACGATCCGGGACCTGGTCGCGATGCCGCCCGTCTTGCGGTACATCTGCTCGTAGTGGTCGCGGGCCGCCTTGAGCATCGCTATGCCGGCCTCGCTCACCCGGACCGGTCCCGGACGCGAGACGTCGGTGTCCTCGGGCGGGTTCTCCCACTCCCAGACCGGCACCACCGCCGGCGTCCCCGTGACGGCGGGCACCGTGGCCAGGTCCGGGCGCTGCTGTCCGTCCGAACGCCACAGGGCGGTGGCCCGCTCGACGAACCCGGAGAGGGTGGCCCCCTCGGCCCCGGCGTCCGGGCCGGCGGCGAAGGCGCCCATCCCGATGTCGTCGAGTCCGACGGGCCGCCCGAGCCGGTCGGCCAGCACCTCGCAGATCAGGTCGGACACCTGGCCGCGTGGGCGCTGGCCCTTGAGCCAGCGGGAGACCGCCGTGTGTTCGTACCGCAGGCTCAGCCCGCGGGCCCGGCCCGCCCGGTTGACGTGGCCGGCGAGGCCCGCGCGCGAGACCCCGGCTTCCTCGATCAGGGCTTCGAGCAGGACATTGGGCTCCATCGTCCCCCCAGGTGCGTGTCGCGATCAGCCTAGTGGAGCACGATTCACACGGGGTGTGAACGGAATGCCCGAAGCCTCCCGCCGTGCACTCTGCCGCGCAGGTTCCGCGGTCGGTTGAATGAACTCCCTCGCAAGAGGCGGCCGGGTCGTCGGCTCCCCCTCGTAACGGCTGACGACCCGCACCCGCGCCGTCCGCACTGCCGCCCTGCCCGACACTCCGAGGCAGCGCGGACGGCGCCCGGACCGCACGGCCCACTGACCGACGACGAAGGAGGGTGGCTGCGGACGGCGGCCGGAACCGCGTTCCTCCCGGTTCCCGCCCCCGGTCCCGCGTGTGGTCCATCCGCCGCCCGGCGGGACGGGAAAGGGGCGTATCCGGTGGCCGGATACGCCCCTTCTCCACGCTTCGGCGCCTGACGCCTACGCGCCGCGCAGCACCGCGCCCGTGCGCTCGGCGGCCAGGGCCACCGCGCTGTCGCGGGCGGCCGACGCCTCCTCCACGGTCAGGGTGCGGTCGGCGGCGCGGAAGCGCAGCGCGTACGCCAGGGACTTGTTGCCCCCGCCGATCTGCTCACCGGTGAAGACGTCGAACAGCCGGAGCGATTCGAGGAGTTCACCCGCGCCCT
This sequence comes from Streptomyces sp. CB02366, assembly GCF_001905905.1. Taxonomy (GTDB): domain Bacteria; phylum Actinomycetota; class Actinomycetes; order Streptomycetales; family Streptomycetaceae; genus Streptomyces. The sequence goes on along the minus strand of NZ_LIVT01000005.1, from coordinate 221,106 downwards.
CGCGCAGCGCCCGCTCCACCTCGGCGGCCGGGACGTCCTCGGCGACGACGAGCGCGACGTCCTGGGTCGCCACCGGGAAGGTGGGGATCCGAGGCGCCTGGAGCACTCCGTCGACGGCCTGGTCCAGGACGTCCAGCTCGACCTCCGCGGCACAGGTCCGCTCGGGCAGGTGCAGCGCCTTGACCACGCGCGGGTGCAGTTCGCCCGCGTGTCCGAAGAGGGTCTCCTCGCCGTTCACGGTGACGTACAGCGCGGCGCAGCGGCCCGGGTGCCACGGGGCGTGCCGGTCGGCGCGGACGATGACCTCCACCCCGGCCTCCGCGGCGATGGACCGGGCGGCCTCGACGGCGTCCGCCCAGGTCGCCGGGGTGCCCTTGCCCCACCAGCCGGCCTGTTCGCGGGCGCCCGCGAGGACGACGGCGGCGCGGCGCGGCTGGCGCGGCAGGGCCGCGTTCAGGGCGGCGATCTCCTCGTCGGTGGGCCGGCGGTCGACGGGCAGCCGGGCCGCCGGGGTCTCCTCTCCGGTCGGCCTGAAGACCAGGCCGGTCTCGAAGAGCGCCAGGTCGTGGCTGCCGCGGCCGTCGTTGCGCCGCAGCGCTCCGAGGAGGCCCGGCAGCAGCGTGGTGCGCAGCGCCGGCTCCTCGTCGGAGATCGGGTTGACCAGCGTGACCGTGCGGCGGCGGTCGTCGTCCGCCTCCAGGCCGAGCTGGTCCAGGACCGCGTCGCCGATGAAGGGGTAGCTCAGCGCCTCGACGTAACCGGCGCCGGCCAGGGCCCGGCCGATCCGGCGGTGCAGCCGCTGGCGTTCGGTGAGGCCGTGCCCGGCGGGGGGCGTCGGCAGGGTGGAGGGCAGGTTCTCGTAGCCCTCCAGCCGGATGACCTCTTCGGCCAGGTCGTTCGGCTCGTTCAGGTCGGGACGCCAGGACGGGACGGTGACGATCAGCTCGTCCTGCCCGTAGACGTCGCAGCCGACCTCCTGGAGGCGGCGGACGACGGTCTCGCGGCCGTACTCCACCCCGGCGACCCGGTCGGGGTGGTCGGCCGGCATCGCGATGGTGCGCGGGGCGGAGGGCGAGCTGATCTCGGTGACCCCGGCCTCGGCGGTGCCGCCCGCGAGCAGTACCAGCAGGTCGACCGTGCGCTGCGCGGCAGCGGCGGCGGCCTGCGGGTCCACGCCCCGCTCGAAGCGCTTGGACGCTTCGGAGGACAGCTTGTGGCGGCGCGCGGTACGGGCGATCGAGATCGCGTCGAAGTGCGCGGCCTCGATGACGACCTCGGTGGTGGGCGCGTGCTCGCCGTCCGCGTCGGCGATCTCGGTGTTGGCCCCGCCCATGACGCCCGCGAGGCCGATCGGCCCTCGGTCGTCGGTGATGACCAGGTCCTCGGCGTCCAGCACGCGCACGGTGCCGTCCAGGGTGGTGAGCTTCTCGCCCTGGGTGGCACGGCGTACGCCGATCGCGCCCTGGACCCGGTTGCGGTCGTAGGCGTGCAGCGGCTGGCCGAGCTCCAGCATCACGTAGTTGGTGACGTCGACGGCCAGCGAGATCGGCCGCATTCCGGCCTTCTGCAGTCGGCGCTGCATCCAGATCGGGGAGCGGGCCTCGGGCTGGAGGCCGGTGACGGTGCGCGCGGTGAACCGGTCGCAGCCGATCGGGTCGCCGATCCTGACCGGGTAGCCGTACGCGTTCGGCGCGGGCACGTCCAGGAGGGCCGGGTCGCGCAGCGGCAGCCCGTAGGCGGTCGCGGTCTCGCGGGCGACCCCGCGCATGGACAGGCAGTAGCCCCGGTCGGGGGTGACGGCGATGTCGAGGACCTCGTCGACGAGCTGGAGCAGCTCGATGGCGTCGGTGCCGGCCTCGTGCTCCGGCGGCAGCACGATGATGCCGTGCGTGCCGTCGTCGCCCATGCCGAGCTCGTCGGTGGAGCAGATCATGCCGTGCGAGGTCTTGCCGTACGTCTTGCGGGCGGCGATCGCGAAGTCGCCGGGCAGGACCGCGCCCGGGAGGACCACGACGACCTTGTCGCCGACCGAGAAGTTACGGGCTCCGCAGACGATCTCCTGCGGCTCGCCGGTGCCGTTGGCGGCGCCGACGTCGACCGTGCAGAAGCGGATGGGCTTCTTGAACCCCTCCAGCTCCTCGATGGTCAGGACCTGTCCGACGACCAGGGGGCCCTTGAGGCCCGCGCCGATCTGCTCGACGGTCTCGACCTCCAGGCCCACGGAGACGAGCTTGGCCTGTACGTCACGGCCGGTCTCCGTCGCCGGCAGGTCGACGTACTCCCGCAGCCAGGAAAGCGGGACGCGCATCAGATCTCCATCCCGAACGGCCGGGTGAACCGGACGTCGCCCTCGACCATGTCTCGCATGTCTTCGACGTTGTGGCGGAACATCAGCATCCGTTCGATGCCGAACCCGAAGGCGAATCCGCTGTACTTCCGGGGGTCGACGCCGCAGGCGGTGAGCACCTTGGGGTTGACCATGCCGCAGCCGCCCAGCTCGATCCAGCCTTCGCTGCCGCAGGTGCGGCAGGGGCGCTCCGGGTTGCCGACGGACTCGCCGCGGCAGACGTAGCAGACCATGTCCATCTCGGCGGACGGCTCGGTGAACGGAAAGTAGTTCGGCCGCAGCCGGGTCTTCATGTCCGGCCCGAAGAGCGCCTGGACCATGTGGTCGAGGGTGCCCTTGAGGTCGGCCATGGTCAGGCCCTCGTCGATGGCGAGCAGCTCGATCTGGTGGAAGACCGGGGTGTGCGTGGCGTCCAGCTCGTCGGTGCGGTAGACCCGGCCGGGGCAGACCACGTAGACGGGGGGCTTGCGCTCCAGCAGCGAGCGGGCCTGGACCGGGGAGGTGTGCGTACGCAGCACGACACCGGACTCGTCGCCCTCGGTGGCCTCGCCCCCGGCGGTGGCGCCCCGCACGAAGAAGGTGTCCTGCATCTGGCGGGCCGGGTGGTCGGGCAGGAAGTTCAGGGCGTCGAAGTTGAACCACTCCGCCTCGACCTCGGGGCCCTCGGCGACCTCGTAGCCCATGGCCACGAAGACGTCCGCGACGCGCTCCATGAGGGTCGTCAGGGGGTGGCGGGCGCCGGCCGGGAGGCGGTCGTAGGGCAGCGTGACGTCCACGGCCTCCTCGACGAGCACCCGGGCGTCGCGCTCCGCCTCCAGTTCGGTCTGGCGGGCGGCGAGCGCCTTGGAGACGGCGCCGCGGGCCTGGCCCACGCGCTTGCCCGCCTCGGCCTTGGCCTGCGGGGGGAGGGCGCCGATCTCGCGGTTGGCGAGGGACAGCGGCGAGGTACCTCCGGTGTGCGCGGTCTTCGCCTGGGCGAGCGCGTCGAGGTCGCCGGCGGCGGCGAAGGCGGCGAGCGCCTCGTCCCGCATGCGTTCGATCTCTTCCGGTTTCAGTGCCTCGACCTCGACTGGGTCGTACGACTTGTTCGGTGCCGACATCTCTTCCCGTGCTTCCGATTGGCTGGTGGCGCGACCCGGCTGGAGACCGCTGGACGCAAAGGTGCCAAAGGTCGAGTCTAAGGGCCGCAGGACGATCGGGGAGCCCGTGGGCCGCCTCAGGCCAGGTAGGCGGGCGTGCTCACGGGCAGAACGAAGCGGAACTCGGCTCCGCCGCCGGGCCCCCGGTCGACGGTGATGGCGCCGCCGTGGGCCTCGACGATGCCCTTGACGATGTAGAGGCCCAGGCCCGTGCCGCCGCGCTTGCTGCCCCGCCAGAAGCGGGTGAAGACGCGGCTCATCGACTCCTCGGGGATGCCGGGGCCCTCGTCGCTCACGGTGACCGCCGTTCCCGTCTCGTCGCCCGCCCCCGGCGCGGGTGCCGGGGCGATCTCGATGGTGACGGTTCCCTCGCCGTGGCGCACCGCGTTTTCCAGGAGGTTCCCGAGGACCTGGTCGACCTTGTCGGGGTCGGCCCACAGGGCGGGCAGCGGCCCCCGGGCCCGGACCCGGAAGCGGTCGGGCGCCTGGCCGCCCGTGATGAGGGCCTGGACGTGGCGGGCGACGGCGGCGGCGATGTCGACGGGCTGGCGGCGCAGCTCCAGCCGGCCGGAGTCGATCCGGGAGATGTCGAGCAGTTCGGCGATGAGCCGGGTGACGCGGCCCGCGTCCGCGTCGACGGTCTCCAGCATCAGCCGCTTCTGGTCGTCGGTGAACCGCTCCCACTTGGCGAGGAGGGTGGCGGTGAACCCCTTGACGGAGGTCAGCGGGGAGCGCAGCTCGTGCGCGACGGTGGCGATCAGCTCGGCGTGGCTGCGTTCGGTGCGCCGACGGGCCTCGGTCCCGCGCAGGCAGACCACGACCCGGCGTACCGGGCCGGTCGGGTGCTCGCGCACGTAACGGGCGGAGACCAGCACCTCGCGGCCGCCGGGGAGCAGCAGGTTGCGCTCGGGCTGGCCGCTGCGGGTGGCGAGGCCGCCGTACGGGTCGGTCAGCGGCCACCAGCGCTTGCCCTTGAGGTCCTCCAGCGGGAGGACGGCCTCCAGGGGGCGGCCGATCGCGTCGGCGCGGTCGGTGGCGGTGATGCGGGCGGCGGCGGCGTTGAAGCAGACGACGCGTCCGCGGCCGTCGGCGACGACGAGACCGTCGGGAAGATCGTCCGGATCGAGGCCCGCGCCCGGGCCGTCCGGCTCCCCGTCCGCAGCGTGCGGTGTGGCGGTGTGCGCCGGTCGCGGCGAGCTCATGCCGACAGCCATCTTCCCGTATCCCACCTCTCGAACCGGTGCAGTGGGCCCCCGAGTTCGTCACCCTACTAGTCGTCGGCGGACCGGCGACACCCTGCGGGGGCGCGGAGGGGAGCACACCGGCGGGCGGGGCGCGGGATTGGCCGGGATCGTGCGCCGAGGGGGTGCCGGACCGGTACGGCGTTACGCGCCGGGGGCGCGCCGGGGCCGCTGTGCGCGGGCGGAGGCGTAGAGGCAGACGGCGGCGGCGGTGGCGAGGTTGAGGCTCTCCGCCTTGCCGTGGATGGGGACGCGGACGACGGCGTCGGCCAGGGCGCGGGTCTCCTCGGGGAGCCCCCACGCCTCGTTGCCGAAGACCCAGGCGGTGGGGCCGCCCATGGTGCCGGCGTCCAGTTCGTCGTCCAGGTCGTCGGCCCCCGCACCGTCCGCGGCGAGGATGCGCACACCGGCGTCCCGCAGGCCCCGTACGGCCTGTTCGACGGGGACGCCGACGGCGACGGGCAGGTGGTAGAGCGACCCGGCCGAGGCCCGTACGGACTTGGGGTTGTAGAGGTCGACCGAGGCGTCGGTGAGGATCACCGCGTCCGCGCCCGCGGCGTCCGCGCAGCGCAGGACCGTCCCCGCATTCCCGGGGTCGCGCACGTTGGCCAGGACCGCCACCAGGGCGGGCCCGGCGGCGAGGATCTCCTGGAACGGGGTGTCCAGGAAGCGGCAGACGCCGATGAGGCCCTGCGGGGTGACGGTCTGGGAGACGTCGGCGAGGACGTCGGCGTCGGCCAGGTGGACGCGGGCGCCCGCCGCGTGGGCCGCCCCGACGATGTCGGCGTACCGGTCGGCGGCCTCGGGGGTGGCGAACAGCTCGATGAGGGTGGGCTCCCCGTCGCCGCCCCGGTGGGCGGCGGCCTCGCGTACGGCCTGGGGCCCCTCGGCGATGAACCTGCGCTCCTTGCCGCGGAAGTTGCGGCGGGCCAGCCGGCGGGCGGCGGCCACACGGGGGGAACGCGGGGAGATCAGTTCGGGGGTGCCCATGGTCGGCGGCGAGCCTCTCTGCGTACGGCTGGGGCGGTGGGGTGGCGGTGGGGGCAACGCACCGGACCCGCAGACGGCGTGCGCCTGCGGGTCCGGTTCACGTGCCGGGAAGGGGGCGCCTGGCTCAGGCGGCCTTCGGGGCGTTGACGTCGCTCGGGAGGGCCTTCTGGGCGACCTCGACGAGGGCGGCGAACGCGCCTGCGTCGTTGACCGCGAGCTCGGCCAGGATCTTGCGGTCCACCTCGATGTTGGCGGCCTTCAGACCCTGGATGAGACGGTTGTACGTCATGCCGTTCTGGCGGGCAGCGGCGTTGATGCGCTGGATCCACAGCTGCCGGAAGTCGCCCTTGCGCTTCTTGCGGTCGTTGTAGTTGTAGACCAGGGAGTGGGTGACCTGCTCCTTGGCCTTGCGGTACAGGCGCGAACGCTGACCGCGGTAGCCGCTGGCCTGCTCGAGGATCGCCCGGCGCTTCTTGTGGGCGTTGACTGCCCGCTTGACGCGTGCCACTTGTTAACTCCTTGTAGCGGGGCCGTGGGTGTCGTCACACGGCCCGGAAACGAATTGGTCCCGGTGTGATCGAGGTCGCGCCTCCGGAGGGGTCCGGAGGCCGGACCTCACTTGCCGAGAAGCTTCTTGATCTTCTTGGCGTCGGCCGGAGCCGCGACGACCGTGCCGGTCAGCGAGCGGGTCTTCTTGGACGACTTGTGCTCGAGAAGGTGGCGCTTGCCGGCCCTCTCCCGGAGCACCTTGCCGGAGCCGGTGATCTTGAAGCGCTTGCTGGCACCGCTGTGCGTCTTGTTCTTCGGCATCGCGCCGTTCTCTCCTCGTCAGTGGCGCCCCTCACGGTGCGGGCACCGGACTGCAGGGGCGTCAGATCTCTATGGGTTTCCGGGGGGACCCGGGGGCGCCTGGATGGCGGCCCCCGAAGGTCACGCCTCGGAAGGTGTCTCGGCCGGAGCCTCGGCCGCTGCGGCCGGAGCCTCAGCGGTGTTGCCCTCGGACGGTGCGTCGGTCGTGCCCTGACGCTCCGCCTTGCGGGCGGCCTGGGCCTCGCGGGCTTCGGCCATGGCTTCGGTCTTCTTCTTGTGCGGGCCCAGAACCATGATCATGTTCCGGCCGTCCTGCTTCGGGTTGGACTCGATGAAGCCCAGGTCCTCGACGTCCGAAGCGAGACGCTGGAGCAGTCGGAAGCCCAGCTCGGGGCGGGACTGCTCACGACCACGGAACATGATCGTGATCTTGACCTTGTCGCCCTGCTTGAGGAACCGGACGACGTGACCCTTCTTGGTGTCATAGTCGTGCGGGTCGATCTTCGGCCGGAGCTTCATCTCCTTGATGACCGTGTGCGCCTGGTTCTTGCGCGCCTCACGGGCCTTCATGGCCGACTCGTACTTGAACTTCCCGTAGTCCATGAGCTTGCACACGGGCGGACGGGCTGTCGCCGCCACCTCGACCAGGTCGAGGTCGTACTCCTGTGCGAGTTCCAGGGCCTTGGCAAGCGGAACAATCCCGACCTGCTCGCCACTGGGACCGACAAGTCGGACCTCGGGAACGCGAATCCGGTCGTTGATGCGGGGCTCGGCGCTGATGGATCCTCCTCGGTAGCACCACGCGACCGCCTGGCGGACAGCCGCGTAACGTCTGTAACGTCAAGACCAACCGAACCGGAATGCAGAAAATGCCCCGGACGGGACGCAGGCGGGGCTCCAGGAACTACCGGAACACCGCCGCGGTCAACCGCGGGGCGCATCGGACGGCTCCATCGTCCGTACGGAACGATGGGGACCGCCTGACCGGTGACCCGCCGTCCGCGAGGACGGTCAGGTGGGAGAACGGAGCCTCCACTTGCGGGCCGGGCACACAGGTGTCCGGCCGGTCGTTGTTACAGGTTAACAGTCCGCTCGCGGGGGCGCTAATCGCACGGCCGGGGGCGCGACCGGAGGAGCGCCGGGGGCTCCCCGGGGGACGGAGCCCCCGCCCCCGGGCCGTATCGTGTGGGCATGAGTGACGCGACCCCCAGCAGTGAGAACCCCGGCTTCGACGACATGGCCCGCGACATCGCGGAGGTCCCCGCCGTCGAGGTCATCGTGACGGTCGCCGTCAACCTGATGAGCGCCGCCGCGGTGAAGCTCGGTCTCACCGAGGAGGGCGAGGACCACAAGGACCTCGACGAGGCCCGCAAGCTGGTCCAGGCGCTGGCGGGGCTGCTGGACGCGAGCGCCACGGAGATCAGCACGTTCCACGCCTCGCCGTTGCGCGACGGCCTGAAGTCCCTGCAGCTCGCCTTCCGCGAGGCCTCCCTGGTACCGGACGAGCCGGGCCACGGCCCCGGCGAGAAGTACACCGGCCCGGTCTACGGCTAGCCGCCCCTTCCCCCGCACATGCGGAAGCCGCCCCCCACGGGGGGCGGCTTCCGCATGTGCGGTCGGCCGGGTCGGTCGCTCAGACGGCGTCCTCGGCCTTTGCGGGCCGGGCCTCGGGGCGGGGGTGGGTGACCTGGTGGGCATAGGCGGCGATCGCTCCGCCGACCAGGGGCGCGACGATGAACAGCCAGAGCTGGGAGAGGGCCGCGCCGCCCGCGAAGAGCGCCGGGCCGAAGCTGCGCGCCGGGTTGACCGAGGTGCCGGTCAGCGGGATGCCCACCAGGTGGATCGCGGCGAGCGCCAGGCCGATGGGCAGCCCGTCGAAGCCGACGACCGCCACCTTGTGCGTCACCGCCAGGACCACGTAGACGAGCAGGAACGTCAGGACCACCTCGGCGAGGAACGCGCCGCCGATGCCGATGCCGACGGCCGACCGGTCCTCGTAGCCGTTGGTGCCGAACTCCCCGCTGGTCTCCAGCCCCGGGATCTGCTTCGCCAGCAGGAACAGCAGGGCCGCGCCGACGACCGCGCCGAGGAACTGGGCCACCCAGCGCTCGGCGGCCGCACGGATGTCGAGCCGGCCCGCCATATACATGCCCAGCGTCACCGCCGGATTGACGTGGCAGCCGGAGATCGGGCCGAGCGCGTAGGCCAGCGCGAGAAGGGTGAAGCCGAAGGTGAGGGCGATGCCCACCGTGCCGAGGTATTCGACGGCGACCACCGCCGACCCCACGGCGAAGAACACCAGTAGCAGGGTGCCGAGGAATTCCGACGCCACGATCCGCTTCTGCATGGAACCACCTCGCGAGTAGGCCGGTATGCCGGATTTCTCCGATGTCCCGGTTCATTCTCACGGCGGGGGGCGGCCGGCGCGCGTCGGACCGGCCTCCCCTCAGCGGACGAAGAGCGGTTTCCCGGGGGTGTCGGTGCCGGGCGGGAGGATGGCCAGGTCCAGGCCTTTCACCAGCCGGGCCCGCAGCACGTCGCTGGCCGCCAGCGCCCCGGCGACGCGGCGGGCCGCCTCGGCGGGGGCCGCGTCCGGGGCGAGGACGAGCGCGAGGGTGCCGTCCGCGCTGCCGGGGCCGAAGTGGGCGCGGACGACGGCGGGGTCGGCGGCGACGATCTCCCGTACGGCCTCCGCGACGGCGGGGTCCTGGAGCGGGTCGATGCTGGTGCGGTTCTCCGCGAGGGCCAGGAGCGCCTGCCCGCTCAACTCGAAGGCGACGGGTCCGGCGAGGTCGAGCACGAGGGTGTCGGCCTTCTCGTGGGCGGCGGCCTGGAGCGCCTGGTGCAGCGGCACCGCGACGGGGCGCGCCCGGGGGTCCCACCGTGCCAGCGCGTCGGTCGAGGTGAAGGCGGGGAGCGCGCGCCGGTCGCCGGCCTGGAGGGTGGGCACGGCCATGTCGCTGGTCTTCTCCCGCCGCAGCCCGCTCCCCCGTCTCCCACCGCCGCCCTTCTGATGGGCTTCGCGGTCCTCCTGACCGTCGTGACCGCCCTCCTCCACCTCCCCGAGGACGGCGACGACGGGGACCAGGAGCCGGGCGCCCCGCAGGGCGGTGAGAACCGGCCCCACGGCGCTCCGGTCCCGCGACCAGGCGTCCAGGGCGCTGGTCAGGGCGGGGGACGCCGAGCCGTCGTCGTCGGAGAAACCGGGATCCGGAATGTTCTTGAGCTCCACGGGACGAGGGTAGTGCCTGGGCTCCGGCTCCCTGTCCGCAGGTCTCGCGGAGGGCCCGGGCCGCCGAACGGGTGACGGGGCGGGCCGGGCGCGCGGGGAGGCCGCCGGCCCGGGCGGGGTGGTCAGCGGCGGCCGGGGGCGGTGTCGCGGCCACGCCACAGCACGACGGCCGCGGCCAGCAGCGCCGCGCCGAGGCCCCCGGCCAGCGGGGCGGCCCAGGCGGCCGCCCCCCCGTCGGTGCGGGGCGGGGTCGGGCCCTCGCCGAAGTACCGGCCCCGGTGCCCCGCCGGGGCCGCCTTGGCGCCCACGTCCCCCGGGCGCAGCCGGGCGCCCGCCTCGATGGCCTCGGCCGGGTCGACGATGCCGTACCCCCGGGCGTCGTCACGGCCTTCGGCGGGGGCGTCGCGGGCGGTGTCGGCCAGCAGCTTCTTGATCTGGGCGGGGCCGAGCCCGGGGTGGGCGGCGCGGACCAGGGCGACCGCGCCGGATACGAACGCGGCGGCGGCCGAGGTGCCCCACTCGATGTAGTAGTGCCCGTCGGGGTTGGCGACCACGATGTCGACCCCGGGGGCGCTGACGGTGGCGTACCAGCGACGGGTGGAGAACGAGGCGTGCGTGCCGTACTCGTCGACCGCGGCGACCGCGATCACTCCGGGGTAGGCGGCCGGATAGGAGACCCGGTCCCCCTTCTCGCCGCCGTTGCCCGCCGACGCCACCACGGGGATGCCCTTGGAGAGCGCGTACTGGACGGCCGAGTCCTCGCCCGGGTCGGGGTGGGCGGATTCGCTGTCGTCGCCGAGGGAGAGGTTGATGACGTCGGCGCCGTTGTCGGCGGCCCAGCGGATGCCGTCGGCGAGGGCGGAGCCCCGGGACTTGCGGGCTTTGGCGCGGTCCGGGTCCTTGGATTCCAGGATGACCCGGACCGGCAGGACGCGGGCCTCGGGGGCGATGCCGAGGACGCCGTCGGTGCGCCCCGGTCCGCTGCCCCGGCCGGCGATGATGCCGGCCATCGCGGTGCCGTGCAGGGCCCAGGAGGGGTCGCCGCGGGTCGCGCCGAAGCCGATGAGGTCCTTGCCGGGGAGCACCTGGCCCGCCAGGTCGGGGTGGGCGTCGTCCACCCCGGTGTCCAGAACGGCCACGGTGACGCCCCGGCCCCGGGTGGTCTGCCAGGCCCGGTCGGTGTGCAGTGCGTCCAGGGCCCACTGCTGGTCGCGGATGGCGTCGGCGCGGGCGGGCGCGGCGGGGGTGAGGACGAGCACGGCGGCGGCGCAGACCGCGGCGAGGACGCGGTGGGGTCGTCGGGTCATCCGGGCTGCTCCGTGAGGTCGGCGACGGCTTTGCGCAGTCCGCGTTCCACCCGGTCCGCGACGCCCTTCGCCTCGTGGCCGAGTCCGGCCTGCGCGATGTCCGTCGCGGCGTCGGGGGCCATGGCCTCGGCCGCGGGCTGCGGCTCGGCGACCGGGCGCCCGTCCGCGAAGCCGGAGACGGCGAAGACGACGACCGGGATCTCGGTGAGCGGGGCGACCGTCCAGCTGGCTCGCTGTCCGGGGCCGAAGGAGGCGGCGGGGGTGCCCTCGGGGGCGTACGTACGGGGCATGAGGTCCCGGCGCGCGCCGAGCTTCTGCTCGGTGAACCGGGTGCGCAGGGCCTGCATGCCGGGGGCGTCGGCCTCGGTGAAGACCAGGCCGACGGTGGTCACGGCGGAACGGGTGGCGTCGGTGTAGGTGGCGCGCACCAGCCGTTCGCAGCCCACGGACCGGAGGGTGGTGAGGAGCAGCGGGTCGAGCCCCTCCTCGCAGCGGGAGTCGGCGGCGACGGCGAGGCGGGTCCAGTCGCGGTGGGTGCCGCCGGGGCCGGCGCCCCTGCCCTTCAGGGCGGGCGGGAACAGCGTGTCGACGGGAACGCTGTGCCAGGCGGTGCGCGCGGCGGCGTAGGGGCTCCGGGCGGCCTCGGCCGAGGAGTCGCCGGTCAGCCAGGCACCGGTGGCCGCCCCGCCGATCAGCCCGAGGCCCAGTACGACGCAGGCGGCGGCCGCGGCGGTGCGCCACCGCTGCCGGGGGCGGACCGGGCGCAGCCGGGTGGTGGTCTCGGCGGGGGTCTCCGGGGGGCCGGGTCGGAACGGGAACCGGTGGCCACCCGGCGGCGGTGGAACGGCTCCCGGGGCGGGTGCGAGGTCCACGGCCCCGAGGGGTCTGCGCCGCGGGACGGGCGGCGGGGCGGGAAGCGCGCCGGGGGGCGTCGGGCCCGCGGAGGGCGGGGCGGGGTGCGCCGGGCTCGCGGGCGGCGTCCGGGGGGCGGCCGGTGGGACGAGGGGCGCCGGTGCGGCCTGGCGGGAGGCGGGAGGCGTCCGGGGGGCCGGGGGGAAGAGGGGCGCCGGCGCGGCCCGAGGGGCGGCGGGGGGCGGGCTCGCGGGCGCCGCGGGGCCGGGCCGCCCGGCCGGGGCGGGGCTCGCGGGGGCCGGGGACGGCGGGGGTGTCGGGGGTGTAGTCGGAGGGGTGGTCGGACGGGGCGGCACAGGGGGGCGCTGCGCTTCGGTACTCATCCGGCCCCCTGCGTACACATCCTCGTACCGACCACGGATCACCGCCGCTGACAGGCCCGTTGGTGCTCGCGTGCACGTCACTCTACGGGCTGCGGGCGGGGGGCGGGGAAGGGGACCTCCCGCGCGGCGGGGGATCTGTCCCGATCGTCCCCCTACCCAGCCGTAGCGGCTCTCTGGCAAGCTGCGGCCATGACTGCCCGCGCCGCTGACCGGACCCGTTACAACCGGGCCACCGCCCACCTCGACGCCCCGATCGCCATCGTCGATCTGGAGGCGTTCGACGCCAACGCCGACGATCTGGTGCGGCGGGCGGCCGGGAAGCCGATCCGGGTCGCGAGCAAGTCGGTGCGGTGCCGGGCCCTGCTGGAGCGGGTGCTGGCGCGGCCCGGGTTCGCCGGGATCATGTCGTTCACGCTGGCGGAGTCGCTGTGGCTGGCGCGGGCCGGGTTCGACGACGTCCTGCTCGCCTACCCCTCGGCCGACCGCGCCGCCTTCGCCGAGCTGGCCTCCGACCCGAAGCCGGCCGCCGCCGTGACGGTGATGGTCGACGACCCCGCCCAGCTGGAGTTGATCGACGCGTCCCGGGCGGGCGGACAGGAGGAGATCCGGGTCTGCCTGGAGCTGGACACCTCGCTGCGGATGCTGGGCGGCCGGGTGCGGATCGGAGCGCTGCGCTCCCCCCTGCGCTCCCCCGCGCACCTCGCGGAGCTGGCCCGCTCGGTGGCCCGGCGGCCGGGCTTCCGGCTGGTGGGCCTGATGGCGTACGAGGGGCACGTCGCCGGGGTGGGGGATGCCGTGGCCGGGCGTCCGCTGCGGTCCCGGGCGATCCGGTTGATGCAGGCGGCGGCCCGTAAGGAGCTGGCCGCGCGCCGGGCCGAGGTGGTGCGGGCGGTCCGGGCGGTCGTGCCGGACCTGGAGTTCGTCAACGGCGGCGGTACGGGCAGCGTGCAGCACACGGCGGCCGAGGAGGCGGTCACGGAGATCGCCGCCGGTTCGGGGCTGTACGTGCCCCGGCTGTTCGACGACTACACGTCGTTCACCGGCCGCCCCGCGGCCCTGTTCGCCCAGCCCGTGGTGCGCCGGCCCGGCGTGGGCGTGGTGACGGTGCTCGGTGGCGGCTACCCGGCCTCGGGCGCGGCCGGGGCGGACCGGTCGCCGGTGCCGTATCTGCCGGAGGGGCTGCGCTACGACCCGCAGGAGGGGGCGGGCGAGGTGCAGACGCCGCTGCTGGGCTCCCCCGCCGACGACCTGCTGATCGGTGACAAGGTCTGGTTCCGGCACGCCAAGGCCGGGGAGCTGTGCGAGCGCTTCGACGCGCTCCAGCTGATCGCGGGCGACCGGATCACGGCGACCGTTCCGACGTACCGGGGCGAGGGGCGAACCTTCCTCTGACCCCGGGCCCCGCGGGGACGCTCCGGAGCCGCCCGCTCAGGGGCCGACGGACGCGCCCACGCCCCCGTTCGTCGCGCTGTCCCCGACCGGTCGGATGCCCCGGGTGATCGTGTCCATCAGGGAGAGCGGCAGGTCGGCGACGCCCGCGTCGAAGGCGAACCGGACGATCACCGGGGTCTCTGAGCCCACCGAGGAGGGGAAGGCGAGGGACTGCACGTAACCGCCGGGCCCCTTGCCGGTGGTGACCTGCCAGCGCACCAGGTAGCCGGTGCGGCCCGCCACGGTCGCTTCCCGGGCTTCGAGCACCTTGTGGGACCGGATGCCGCCGTGGAGGCGGCGGCCGAGGCCGTCCTCCTCGTAGGCCTGGTCCGCCGCGGTGGCGATGTCCGCCTCGGCCAGCGCCTCGGGGGCGGTCCCGGTGCTCCGGGCGGTGTGGGTGGTGACCGTGCCGTGGTAGCAGAACGACGAGCCGCCGGGGCAGTCGTAGGACTGCTCGGTGCGGATGGTGGGGACGTCCTGGAAGCTGTTCTCCGGCTTCTCCCAGCCCTCGGGGACCGGCAGGGTGATCCCGTTGAGCTGGTCGACGAGGACGGAGGGGTCCGCGTCCGGGCCGGGCCCCCCGGTGGGCGCGGCGGTGGCCGTGGGGGCGGTCGTCGTCGGAGCCGTCGTCGTCGGGGCCGCCGTCGTACCGCCGTCGTCGCGGCCCAGCAGGATCGCCCCGGTGACGGCCGCGCCCAGGACCAGCGTCCCGGAGAGCGCGATCGCCAGGGTCCTGGTCCGGTCGCCGCCCCCCGGGCCGCCGTGGGGGCCGCGCGGGGACGAAGGCGTCGGGGGGCCGAACTCCGCCGCGGGTGCGGGCGGGTGCGGCGGTGCGGCGTGGGCGGCGGCGGGCGGGCGGGTGTGCGCGGTCCAGGCCGTGCCGTCCCACCAGCGTTCGAGGCCGGGCACGCCCGTGTCCGGGTACCAGCCGGGCGGCGTCGCGTGACTCATGCGTCCACCTTAGAGTCCGGCTCCCGCACGCCCGGCCGGGTCCAGCGAGGTCCGGTGGGTCCGGCCTGGTTCGGGGATCCCGCTTACTCGGGCGTCACGGCGAAAGGCCCCGCGTCCTCAGGCGTCGCGGGCGGTCAGGGACAGCAGGTCGCGGGCGGGGCCGGTGGGGCGGTGGCCCCCGGGCCAGACGGCGCGCAGCTGGCGGCGCAGCCGTACGCCCGCGATCGGGACCTTGACGAGGCGGCGGGCCGACAGTTCCTCGCCCAGGGCCAGTTCGCTCAGGACGCAGGGGCCGGCGCCGCTCTCCGCCGCCCCTTTGACCGCCGTGGTGGAGGAGAGCTCCAGCAGCGGCCGGGCCAGTCCGCCGTGCACGGCGAGCGCGGCGTCCAGGACCTGGCGGGTGCCGGAGCCGTGTTCGCGCAGGATCAGCGGGGTGGCGGCGAGTTCGGCGGGGAGCAGCGGGGTGCGGCGGCGGGCCCACGGGTGGCCGGGGGCGACCACGACCACGAGGCGGTCGTGGGCGATGACCGTGCCGTCCAGGCCCTCCGGTATCGACAGGCCCTCGACGAAACCGAGGTCGGCCTCGCCGGTGACCAGGCGGCGGGCGACGGCGGAGGAGTTGCCGGCCAGGAGCGAGACGGCGGTGCCGGGGCGCTCCCCGCGCAGGGCGATCAGCCAGCCCGGCAGCAGGTATTCGGCGATCGTCATGCTGGCGGCGACCCGCAGCCGGGAGTCGCGGCGGTCGCGCAGCGCCTGGGCGCCCGCGTCGAACGCCTCCGCCGCCTCCACGACCCTGCGCGCCCAGTCGGTGACGAGCGCGCCCGCTTCCGTGAGGCGGGAGCCGCGCGGGGAGCGGTCCAGCAGGGCGACGCCGAGCTGCCGCTCCATCGACCGGACGCGGCTGGAGGCGGCGGGCTGGGTGATGCCGACGTCCCGGGCGGCCCGCCCGAGACTGCCGTGCCGGGCGACGGCGAGGAGCAGTTCCAGCGCTCCCAGATCGGGGACGCGGTGGGCGAGGGGGGTGCGGGGTACGTCGGGGTCGTCGCCGGTCATCGATCCAGCTTATGACCTCATAGGGACGGGGCCCCTGGCGGGCCGGAGGCCCCGGGCGAAGACTCGCGGCATGTCCGTTCTTCCGCAGACCCGCACCGCCGCCCCGCCCCCGCTCCCCCGCCCGGCGGAGACTTCCCCGGCGGCGCCCCCTCCGGCCCAGGCTCCCGGCGGCCCGGCGCGGTTCCCTTCCCTGCGGCACATCGGTCCGAACTGGTACGCGAGCGTCATGGGCACGGCGATCGTCGCGTCCGCCGGGGCGGGGCTCGCCGTGGACGTCCCCGGGCTGCGCGCGGCCTGTGTCCCGGTGTGGGCGCTCTCGGCCCTCATGCTCCTTTCCGTCCTCGCCGCCCGGGCCGGCCACTGGCTCTGCCACCGGGACCAGGCCCGCGCCCATCTGCTGGACCCGGCCGTCGCGCCGTTCTACGGCTGCCTGTCGATGGCGCTGATGGCGGTCGGCGGGGCCACCTTGACGGTCGGTGCGGACGTGGTGGGCGCACGGGCGGCGCTCGCGGTGGACGTGGTGCTGTTCGTCGCGGGTACGGCGGTGGGGCTCGCGGCGGCGGTCGTGGTGCCGTACCTGATGGTCGTGCACCACCGCCCGGCGCCCGGGACCGCCTCGCCGGTCTGGCTGCTGCCGCTGGTCGCCCCGATGGTGTCGGCCTCGCAGGGCGCGCTGCTGGTGCCGCACCTCTCCCCCGGGCAGGGGCGCCAGACGCTGCTGCTGGCCTGCTACGCGATGTTCGGCCTGTCGCTGCTGGCGACGCTGGTGGTGCTGCCCCTGGTGTTCTCCCGGCTGGTCCACCGGGGGCCGCTGCCGCTGGCGCTGACGCCGACGCTGTTCCTGGTGCTGGGGCCCCTCGGGCAGTCGACGACCGCCGTGAACCAGCTGGCCGACGTCGCCCCGGGGGCGGTCGGGGAGCCGTACGCCTCCGCTTTCGCCGCGTTCGCCGTGCTGTACGGGGTGCCCGTGACGGGGTTCGCCCTGCTGTGGCTCGCCCTGGCGGCGGCGATGGTGGTGCGGGCCGCGCGGAACGGGATGGGGTTCGCGATGACGTGGTGGGCGTTCACCTTCCCCGTCGGCACGTGTGTGACGGGGGCGGCCGGCCTGGCCCGGCACACCGGCTCGGATGCGCTGACATGGCTCTCGGTGGCGCTGTACGTGTTCCTGGTCGCGGCGTGGGCGGCGGCCGGGGCGCGGACGGCCGGCGGGGTGGTCAGCGGCGCGCTGACGGCGGCGCCCGCGCCGCCCCGGCCGGCGACGGCCCGCACCACGTGAGCGGTCGCCCGTCGAGGAGTGCGGCGGGCAGGGCGGGAAACGCCTCGGGCCCGTCGCCGTACGGTCCGGGGCGGCGGCCCGGTCCGGGCGGCTCAGCGGCGGGAGTCGAACGTGGCGTCGATGTGTTCGGCCACCGAGACGACCAGGAGCCGGGTGCCGGGCACGGTGGCGCGCCAGCGGTGGCGGACCCCGCCGGAGAGGAACAGGCTGTCGCCGTGCTCCAGGCGGTGCACCCGGCCTTCGGCCTCGATGTCGACGGCGCCCTCGACGACGTACATCAGCTCGTCGTTGCGGTGCTGGAACTCGCGCCCGAGATCCGATTCGCCGTTGAACTCCAGGGCGCTGAGCTGGTGCCGGCCGCGCACCAGGCGGCGGACGCCCTCGCCCTCCCCGGCCCGGACCACGTCCACGGCGCGCGCCGAGTCGGCGGCGGCGTGCAGCCGGCCGGTGGTGGTCTCCAGCGCTTGGGCGACCCGGTCGAGGGAACGGGCGCTGGGACGGGCGCGCTCGTTCTCGATCTGGCTGAGGAAGGGCACGGAGAGGCCGCTGCGCTCGGCGACCGCGGCCAGGGTGAGGCCCAGGGTCCTGCGTCGTCGGCGGACGGCGGCGCCCACCCGCGGTGTGTCCTTCTCGTCCATGTCCCAGCTCCCTCCCACCCCCGCCATCCTCGCGGTTGCCAGCACCTTACGCACATGGTCGCGCACGACGTCCGGCGAACGGCCCCCCGGCAGCCGGAAGGGGCGGCCCCGCCCGAAGGCGGGAGCCACCCCTTGCGACCTGTGCTTTTGTGCCCTTGAGGCCCTTATCGGGGGGCCATGGTGTCCACGATGCCCGGGTTGTCGTCCATCCAGGCCCTCACGGCTTCCTCCTCGTGGCCCGCGCCGCGCTTCTGGATCTCGTTCTCCAGTCCGCCGAGCTGCTTCTCGGTGAGCTTGAAGTCCTTGAACCACTTCGTCAGCAGCGGGTACCGCTCCGGGAACTCCTCGGAGGCGATGGTGTGCAGCCGGTCGCCCTCGCCGAACGCCTTCTTCGGGTCCTTCAGCTTGGTCATGCCGTACTCGTTGTACGCCCAGTGCGGGGTCCACAGCAGGACCGCGACGGGCTCCTTCTTGGCGTACGCGCGCTTCAGCTCGGCGAGCATGCCGGGCGTGGAGGAGTCGAGGACCTCGTACTCCCCGTCCAGGCCGTAACTCGGCAGGACGTTCTTCTTGAGGTTCTCCATGGTGGCGGTGCCGGGCTCGATGCCGACGATCCGGCCCTTGAACTCGGAGCCCTTGCCCTTGAGGTCGTCGAGGGTCTCGACGTCCTTGACGTAGTCGGGGACGGCGACCTCGATGGAGGTCGGCCCGTACCAGGAGCCGAGGTCGGTCAGCCGGTCGCCGTACTTGTCCCAGTAGTTCTTCTGGGTGTGGGGCAGCCAGCCGTCGAACTGCACGTCGATCTGGCCGCGTGACATCGCGGCGTACATCGGGCCGACCTCGAACTGCTTGAGGTTGATCCTGTAGCCGCGCTCCTCCAGGACCGCCTTCCACAGGTAGGTGGCCGCGATGTCCTCCTCCCAGGGGAACCAGGCCACCTCGAGGGCACGGTCGCGCTCGTCCTTACCGCCCTCCGCCGTCGCGCCCTTCGGGGCCGGGGTCCACTTGTCGGCGGCGCCCGGGTTGTCCTCCAGCCAGGTGCGGACGGCTTCCTGCTCCTTGCCGGAGCCGGCCTTCTGGATCTCGGCCTCAAGGCTGGTGAGCTGCTTCTCGCTCATCCTGAAGTCCTTGATCCACTGGGCGACCTCGGGGTTCTCGGCGGAGAAGCCCTTGCGCGCCAGACTGTGGACGCCGTCGCCCTTGCCCCAGAGCCCCTTGGGGTCCTTCAGCTTGGTGAGGTCGTACTCGTTGTACGCCCAGTGCGGCGACCAGAGTGGAACGACGATCGGTTCCTTCTTGGCGTACGCGCGCTTCAGCTCGGCCAGCATGGACGGCGTGGAGCCGTCGATGAGCTTGTACTCCTCGTCCAGGCCGTAGCCCGGCAGCAGCTTGTCCTTGAGCAGGCCCATCTCGCCGGCGCTCGGCTCGATGCCGACGATCCGGCCCTTGAACTCGGACGCCCGGCCCTTCAGGTCGTCCATGGTCCGGACGTCCTTCATGTACGCGGGGACGGCCAGCTCCAGCGAGGTCGGCGAGTACCACGCGCCGAGGTCCTCCAGGCGGTCCTTGTACTTCTTCCAGTAGCTGGCGTGGGTGACCGGCAGCCAGGCGTCGGTCTGGAAGTCGATCTGCCCGTTGGCCATGCCGGTGTACAGCGCCCCGGCCTCGTACTGCTTGACGTCGACCTCGAAGCCGCGCTGCTCCAGCATCTCCTTCCAGAGGAAGGTGGAG
This sequence comes from Streptomyces sp. CB02366, assembly GCF_001905905.1. GTDB lineage: Bacteria > Actinomycetota > Actinomycetes > Streptomycetales > Streptomycetaceae > Streptomyces. The sequence continues at coordinate 201,725 of NZ_LIVT01000005.1, read as the reverse complement.
GCGATGCCCTCGTCCCACGGGATGTAGCCGATGCTGAGCTTCTTGCCGTCGCCGATCTGCCCGGCCCTGCCCGCGGTGGCGTCCTTGGCGCCGCCGAAGAGGCTCATGCCGCCCGCGACGAGCGCGAGGACGACGACGCCGACGGCCGCGACGCGGGGCTGGGGACGGTAGGTCCAGATCTTCCAGCCCTCGGCCATGGCCTGGGCTTTGGCGACCGCGCGGCGGCCCAGCGGGGAGACCTCGGCGCCGAGCGCGCCGGTCATCCGGTCCAGGTACATGGCGAGGATGACGATGGAGATGCCCGCCTCGAAGCCGAGGCCGACGTCCACGTTGCCGATGGCGCGGTAGACGGAGCCGCCGAGACCGCCGCCGCCGACCATGCCCGCGATGACGACCATGGAGAGGCCGAGCATGATGACCTGGTTGATGCCGGCCATGATCGTGGGCAGGGCGAGCGGCAGCTGGACGCGCAGCAGGGTGTTGCGCGAGGTGGTGCCGAACGCCTCGGCCGCCTCGACGAGTTCGCCGTCCACCTGGCGGATGCCGAGTTCGGTCATCCGGACGCCCGGGGGCAGCGCGAAGATGATCGTGGCGATGATGCCGGGGACCACGCCGACGCCGAAGAAGATGACGCCGGGGATCAGGTAGACCATGGCGGGCATGGTCTGCATGAAGTCCAGGACCGGCCGGGTCACCGCGCTGACGGCCTTGGACCGGGAGGCCCAGATGCCCAGCGGCACGGCGATGACCAGGGTGACGAGGGTCGCGACGAGCACCAGGGTGAGGGTGTCCATCGCCTCGTCCCACAGTTCGACGGAGTCGATGAGGGCGAATCCGACGAAGGTGAGCAGGGCGGCGGGGAGGCCGCGCAGCCACCAGGCGATGACGGCGACGATGCCCGCGAAGAGCAGCGGCGCGGGGGCGGACAGCACGGCGGCTATGCCGTCGAACATGCCGCTGACGAGGGCGCTGACGGCGTCGAAGAGCCAGGCGAGGTGGGCCTGGAGCCAGTCGACGGCGGAGTCGACCCATTCGCCGAGGGGGAGCCTAAACACCGGCCACCTTCTTCATGCCGTCCGCCGTGGCGGGCACGGTGTCGCGGGGGGCCTCGGCCGGGGTCGTCGGCTCGCCGAGGACGGCGAGCAGGCGGGAGCCGGGGACGACGCCGACGAGCTCGCCCTCGGCGTCGGTCACGGCGACCGGGTTCGCGCTCTGCGAGCAGGGCGTGAACAGGTCGATGATCGGCGTGGACTCCGCAACCGCGGCGGGGGCCGCGGCCAGCACGTCCTGCGGGGTGCGCAGTTCCCTGCCGTCCGCCGCCCTGGTGCCCATGACGGTGTGCGCCTCGGCCATGATCGCCCCCGCGGTGAGGACCCGGGAGCGGTCGACGTCCTGGGTGAAGGAGGCGACGTAGTCGTTGGCCGGAGTGACGAGGATGTCCTCGGCGGTGCCGAGCTGGACGATCTCGCCGTCGCGCATCACGGCGATGCGGTCGCCGAGGCGCATGGCCTCGTTGAGGTCGTGGGTGATGAAGACGATGGTCTTCTTCAGCCGCTTCTGCAGCTCCAGGAGCTGGTCCTGCATGTCACGGCGGATCAGCGGGTCGAGCGCGCTGAAGGACTCGTCCATGAGCAGCAGGTCGGCGTCGGTGGCCAGGGCGCGGGCGAGGCCTACGCGCTGCTGCATGCCGCCGGACAGTTCGTCGGGCCAGGACTTCTCCCAGCCTTCGAGGCCGGTGAGCCGCAGTGCCTCGGCGGCGCGCACCTCGCGCTCCTCGCGCGGGACGCCCTGGACCTCCAGGCCGTACGCGGCGTTCTCCAGCACGCTCCGGTGGGGGAAGAGCGCGAAGTGCTGGAACACCATGCTGATCCGGGTGGAGCGGACGTGCCGCAGGTCGCGGGGGCTCAGGGCGGTCAGGTCCTGACCGTCGAACAGCACCCGGCCCGCGGTGGGCTCCAGCAGACCGTTGAGCATCCGCAGCAGGGTGGATTTGCCGGAGCCGGACAACCCCATGACGACGAAGATCTGCCCCGGCTCCACGGTGAACGAGGCGTCGATCACCGCGGCCGTCGTTCCGTCGGCGCGCAGCTCGTCGCGGCCTGCGCCGCCTTCGAGCTTCCGCACGGCTTCATCGGGTCGTCTGCCGAACACTTTGTACAAGTGCTCGGCTTGCAGCCTGGACACATACACCTCACGGGTCGAACCGAAAAACGGCCTGCCACCCCCTCCGGCAGACCGTGGAGCGATGCGGGTTCCGTCCGCGTGGCACATGCACTGGTTGAAAATGCGACGTGGTTCGCTCCAATGGCGCGCCTGCCCGCACTTATACATCTCAAACAAGACAGTGATTCAGCTCACTTATCAGCCACGAAGCGGCAGTAAGCGGTTACCCACCGCGACTGTCGGCGGGGTGCGGCATGATCGGGGCCGTGACGCGACGCCTGATGCTCCTCGACACCGCCTCCCTGTACTTCCGCGCCTACTTCGGGGTGCCCGACTCGGTGCGCGCACCGGACGGGACACCCGTGAACGCCGTGCGCGGCCTCCTCGACTTCATCGCCCGGCTGGTGCAGGACCACCGGCCGGACGATCTGGTCGCCTGCTGGGACAACGACTGGCGCCCCCAGTGGCGGGTCGACCTGATCCCGACCTACAAGGCGCACCGGGTCGCCCGGGAGACGCCCGCCGGGCGGCCGGACGAGGAGGAGGTCCCCGACACGCTCTCCCCGCAGGTCCCGGTCATCGAGGAGGTGCTGGCGGCCTTCGGGATCGCCCGGGTCGGCGTCACCCCGTACGAGGCGGACGACGTCATCGGCACCCTCACGGCGCGGGCGGCCGGGCCGGTGGACATCGTCACCGGCGACCGCGACCTGTACCAGCTGGTCGACGACGCCCGCCGGGTGCGCGTGCTCTACCCGCTCAAGGGCGTCGGCACGCTCCAGGTGACCGACGAGGCGTGGCTGCGCGAGAAGTACGGCGTGGACGGCTCCGGCTACGTCGATCTGGCGCTGCTGCGCGGCGACCCGAGCGACGGACTCCCCGGCGTTCCCGGCATCGGCGAGAAGACGGCGGCGAAGCTGTTGGACGCCTACGGCGATCTCGACGGGATCATGGCGGCGGTGGACGACCCGAAGGCGAAGCTGACGCCCTCGCAGCGCAAGCGGCTGGACGAGTCGCGGGCGTACGTGGCCGTCGCCCCGAAGGTGGTCCGGGTGGCCGACGACGTCCCCCTGCCCGACTTCGACCCGGCCCTGCCGCGCGAGCCGCGCGACCCCGCCGCCCTGGAGGCGCTGGCCGGGCGGTGGGGACTGGGCGGTGCGGTGTCGCGCCTCCTGACCGCTCTTCAGCGTTGAGCCCCGAGGTGCTAGCTTAGGTATGCCTAAGTAATCGAACCCAGGGAGTACCTCGTGGCAGAGCGACCGGCCCGGCAGGGACCCAAGGCCCAGGGGGCGCAGGTCGTGCGCACCGAGCGGATCACCCCGCACATGATGCGGGTGGTGCTCGGCGGCGAGGGTCTCGCCGACTTCGCCCTCTCGGGTTTCACCGACCACTACATCAAGCTGTGCTTCGCACCGGAGGGCGCGGACTACGCCCACCCGTTCGACATGGCCGCGATCCGGGAGGCCTACCCGCGCGAGCTGTGGCCCACCACGCGTACGTACACGGTGCGTTCGTGGGATCCCGTCGCCCGGGAGATGGCCGTCGACTTCGTCGTGCACGGCGACGAGGGCCTGGCGGGGCCGTGGGCCCGGCGGGCGCGGGTGGGCGAGCAGGTGACCTTCCTCGGCCCCGGCGGCGGTTACGGGCCGGACGCGTCCGCGGACTGGCATCTGCTGGCCGGCGACGAGAGCGCGCTGCCGGCGATCGCGGCGGCGCTGGAGCAGATGCCCGCGGGCGCTTCGGTGCACGCCTTCGTCGAGGTGCCGGACGCCGCGGAGGAGCAGAAGATCGTGACGCCGGACGGGGTGGCCGTGACCTGGCTGCACCGCGGCGACCGCCCCGTCGGCGAGCTGCTGACCGCCGCCGTGAAGGGGCTGGACTTCCCCGGGGGCCGCGTCCAGGCGTTCGTCCACGGGGAGGCGGGGTTCGTGAAGGAGATCCGCCGCCACCTGCGCGTGGAGCGGCAGATCCCCCTGGCCCAGCTGTCGATCTCGGGCTACTGGCGTCTCGGCCAGAACGACGACGCCTGGCGCGCCGTCAAGCGCGAGTGGAACGAGCAGGTGGAGCGCGAGCAGGAGAGCGGCACGGCTGCCGCGTAGCGGGACGGGGCGGCCCCGCCCCGGCACGACGGAGCGGCGGACGGGGACGCCCCGGCCGCCGGCCGCTGTCCGGCTCCCGCCCGCCGCTCGGCGTTCGCCCGCTCTCCGACGCCCGGCCGGGCGCACCCCGGCCTTCGCGCTCCGCCCCTCGGACCCCGCCCGCCGCGACGGGCGGGGTTTCGCGCAGGGGGCCCGCCCGGCGGAATCCGCGCGTCAGGCGTCCGGCGCCCCGGCCCCCGCCCCGCCCTCCCTCGCGGCGTCACCCTCGTCCGCCGCCCCGCCCCCGCTCGCGGCCTCGCCCCCGGCCTCCCCGTCGTCCTCCGCCGCGGCCTCGCCCCCGGCCTCCCCGTCCAGCCGCTCCGAGGACTCGAAGCGGCGGAACGACGCGTCGATGTGCGCCAGCCTCCGCAGTGCGCCGAGCATCGCCTCGCCGAGGACCGTCCCCACGACGACGCTCTCGACCTGGTCCTCACGGGCCACCCGCCGCTGTACGTAGTCGAGGTCGGCGCGGGCGACCGGCTCGGCGGCGGCCGCGTAGACGTCCAGCAGGTCGACGTAGCCCCCGTGCCCCGCCCTGCGCAGCGCGGACAGCACCTCCGCCAGCGACTCGGCGGCCTGGCTCCGCTCGTCCACCCGCCAGCCGCGCCGCCGCAGCAGTTCGGCCACCTCCTCGCGCGCGTCCTCCAGTTCGGGGCCCGCCTCCCGCTCTCCGGTCGGCGTGACGCCGTCCGCGGCGGCGCCGAGCACGTCGTGCAGCGACTGTTCGGGATCGTCCATGGCGTCCAGGACGCCCCCGATGTCCGCGAGCGAGAGGCCGCCGACCTCCAGCAGCGCCCGGATCAACCGCAGCCGGCGTTCATGCGCGGGGCCGTAGCGCGCCTGGTTCGGGCTGGTCAGCTCCCCTGCCGACAGGAGCCCTTCCCGTAGGTAGTACTTGATCGTCGGCACCGGCACCCCGGTCCTGCGACTCAATTCACCGATGCGCACCGTGTGTTCGCCCTTTCACCCTTGCCAGAGACCGACCTCATCATAGATAGTCCCCCTATCGGATAGTGGACAGTGCGGCTATCCATAGTGATCGCCTCGCACCATCACCACAGGGGGGTCTTCCATGCCGTCACGGCGTTCCCGGCACCACCCGCCACGTCCCCGGAACCGAACGTGGAGCCCCTGGCTCCGCCCGCCGGGTTCCTGGCATCGTCCGCTGGTCGTCTTCTCCGCCTCGATGGCCCTCTTCGCCGCCGTCTGCGCCGTGGGCCTCGTGGTGGACGAGCGGGTCCTGGTGGGCGCGCCGATCTGGGCGAAGCCGTTCAAGTTCGCCGTGTCCTTCGTCGCGTACTGCCTGACGCTGGCCTGGATGCTGACGCTCCTCACGCGGGGGCGGCGGACCGGCCGGTGGGCGGGGCACGTCGTCGTGGCGACCGGCTCGGCCGAGATGGTGATGATCACCGTGCAGGTCGTCCGGGGCGAGCGCAGCCACTTCAACACCGCGACGCCGTTCGACGCGGCGCTGTGGAACGCGATGGGGATGACCGTCGCCACCCTCTGGGCGGCCACCCTGGTGATCGCCGTCCTGCTGCTGCGCGCCCGGGTCGCCGACCGGGCGACGGCCCTGGCCGTCCGGGGCGGGTCGCTGATCGCCCTGGCCGGCGCGGGTCTGGGCTTCCTGATGACACGGCCGAGCGAGAGCCGGCGGGGGGCGGTGGGTTCCGACCCCGCCGGCATCGTGGGGGCACACTCCGTCGGCGTACCGGACGGCGGACCGGCCATGCCGCTGACCGGCTGGTCGACGACCGGCGGCGACCTGCGGGTTCCGCACTTCGTGGGGATGCACGCGCTCCAACTGGCGCCGCTCCTCCTGGTCGCTCTGGTACTGCTCGCGCCCCGCCTCCCCCCGCTGCGCGATCCAGGCGTACGGCTGCGCCTCGTACGGGTCGCCGTCGGCGGCTACGCGGCGCTCGCCGCCCTCCTCACCTGGCAGGCGCTGCGGGGGCAGCCGTTGACGCGCCCGGACGGGATCACGCTGGCCGCCGCCGGAGCGGTCCTCGCGGCGGCGGCGTACGGGACCCGGCGCGCACTGCGCCGGGCGTCGCCCGCCACCGTCCCGCCCGCGCCCGCTTCACCCACGCCCGAGGACAAGGAGCCCGTCACATGACCGACGCACTCTTCGAGACCGCCTTCTACCTGGTCGCCCCGTTCTGGCTGCTGATGATCTTCGCCCCCGCCTGGTCCGGCACCGCCCGCGTCGCCGCCTCACCGCTGACCGTCCTGCCCGCGCTCACCGTCTACGTCGTCATGGCCGTCGCGGTCTTCCCGGAGCTGTGGACCGCCGTGAGCAGCCCGGACCTCGACGCCTTCCGTGAGCTGGCGGCGCTGGCGGACGGGGCGACGGCCCTGTGGGCGCAGGTCCTCGCCTGGGACCTCCTGGTGGGGCAGTGGATGTATCTGCAGAGCCGGAAACTGGGCCTGTCCCCGCTGCTGACGGGCCCGCTGCTGGTGCTGACGATCCTGCTCTCGCCGTTCGGACTGCTGGTCTTCCTCGCCGTGCGCGCCGTCCGCACGCGGCGGCGCGCAACGCCCGCCGACTGAGGCGCGCCCCTTTCCCGGCCCGCTCTGGAAGGATCGCGGAATCCGACCCATCCGTACGGTCGCCCGCTCCGAACCACTGCCGGAAGCCACGATCGTCCCGGGAGGAACCCGCGTGAAGGAAGCCGTACACATCAGTGGGGCGCCCTTGCCGGGGCCCGACCTCCAGGACCTCCTGGTGCGGGTCGCCCGGGGCGACCAGGAGGCGTTCGCCGCCGTCTACGACGCGGTGAGCCGGCCCGTCCTGGGCCTGGTGCGCCGGGTGCTCCGCGATCCGGCCCAGTCGGAGGAGGTGGCGCAGGAGGTGCTGGTGGAGGTGTGGCGCACCGCGCCCCGGTACCAGCCCTCCCGGGGCAGCGCGATGAACTGGGTGCTGACGCTGGCCCACCGCCGGGCCGTCGACCGGGTCCGTTCGGCCGAGGCCGCCGCCGCCCGGGACCACAGGGCGGCGCTGCTGGAGAGGACGCCCGCCTTCGACGAGGTGTCCGAACAGGTGGAGAGCCGACTGGAGAGGGAACAGGTACGGCGCTGTCTGCGCACCCTGTCCGAGCTGCAGCGGGAATCGGTGACGCTCGCCTACTACCGGGGCCTGACCTACCGTGAGGTCTCCGAACTGCTCTCCGTGCCGCTGGGCACCGTCAAGACACGGCTCCGCGACGGGCTCATCCGGCTGCGGGACTGCCTGGGGGTGAGCGCATGAGCACGGCCGAACTGCACACGCTGACCGGGGCCTACGCCCTGCACGCGCTGCCGGATTCCGAACGCCGGGCGTTCGAACGCCATCTGGCGGACTGCGAGGCGTGCGCCCAGGAGGTACGGGAGCTGTCGGCCACCGCCGCCCGGCTCGGCCTCGCCGTCGCCGAGACCCCGCCGCGCGAGCTGCGCGAGAGGGTGCTGCGGGAGATCACGACCGTACGCCAGGAGGCGCCGGCCCACGGTCGGCCGGAGCGGACCGGCGGGGGCGCGCGCACCGGGCGGTGGTACGCCTACGCGCTCGCCGCGTGTGTCGCGGCGGCGGCCGCGTTCGGCGGGGTCGCGGTCTGGCAGAACCAGGTGGCCCAGGACGCCCGGCAGGAGGCGGACCGGGCGCAGCTGCGGAACGAGCGGCTGGTCCGGGTGCTCTCCGCCCCGGACGCGAGGACGTCGTCGGGCGGGCTGACCGGCGGTGCGCACGGCACGGTCGTGGTCTCACGGAGCCTCGATCGGGCGGTGTTCCTGGCTTCGGGCATGGAACGGCCGCCGAGCGGCAAGGTCTACCAACTCTGGTTCGACGACGCGGGCACGATGCGTTCGGCCGGCCTGATGGACCCGAGGACCGGTGACGACGCGGTCCTGCTGGACGGGCCGGTGGGCCGGGCGTCCGGGATGGGCATCACGGTCGAACCCGCCGGGGGCTCCGCCGGACCGACCTCGGCCCCGGTGGCGCTGATGGAGTTCCCGGCCGCCTGACCCCCGGCCGCCGACCGGCCCTCGGTCGTCCGGCCGCTCGACCCCGTACAACACGAGGAAGCCGGTGTTCCATGAGTGTCGCGGTGGTGCTGTTCACCTCCGATCTGCGTCTGCACGACCATCCGGTGCTGTGTGCCGCCCTGCGGGACGCGGACGAGGTCGTCCCGTTGTTCGTCCGGGACGACGCCGTCCACCGTGCCGGGTTCGACGCGCCCAACCGACTGGCGTTCCTCGCGGACTGCCTGGCGGACCTGGACGCCGGGCTCCGGGAGCGGGGCGGCAGGCTGATCGTCCGCCGGGGCGAGGCGGCCCATGAGGTGAGACGGGTGGTCGAGCGGACCGGGGCCGGATCCGTGCACCTCGCCGCCGGGGTCAGCGGGTACGCGGCCGGACGCGAGGAACGCCTCCGGGAGGCCCTGGAGGGGACCGGCTGCGACCTGCGCGTCCATGACGCGGTGGTCACCGCGCTCGCTCCGGGCCGGGTGGTCCCGTCGGGCGGCAAGGACCACTTCGCGGTGTTCACCCCCTACTTCCGCCGGTGGGAGGCGGAGGGGGTGCGGGGCGTCCTGGCCGCGCCCCGCGCCGTCCGGGTGCCCGGCGGCGTGTCCGGCGACGCGCTGCCGGACCGCGACGCGGTCAAGGGCCTGTCCCCCGCCTTGGCCCGGGGCGGCGAGGCCGCGGGCCGCAGGCTGATGACCTCCTGGCTGAACGGGCCGATGGCCGGCTACGAGGACGGTCACGACGACCTGGCCGGCGACGCGACCTCCCGGCTCTCCCCCCACCTGCACTTCGGCACGGTCTCCGCCGCCGAACTGGCCGGCCGCGCCCGGGAGAAGGGCGGACCCGGCGGCGAGGCGTTCGTCCGGCAGCTGGCCTGGCGCGACTTCCACCACCAGGTCCTCGCGGCCCGCCCGGACGCCTCCTGGTCCGACTACCGGCCGCGCCAGGACCGCTGGCGCCGCGACGAGGACGAGATCGACGCCTGGAAGTCCGGGCGGACGGGCTACCCGGTGGTGGACGCGGCGATGCGGCAGCTCGCCCACGAGGGCTGGATGCACAACCGGGCCCGGATGCTGGCAGCGAGCTTCCTCACCAAGACGCTGTACGTGGACTGGCGGGTGGGCGCCCGGCACTTCCTGGACCTGCTGGTCGACGGCGACCTGGCCAACAACCAGCTCAACTGGCAGTGGGTGGCGGGCACCGGCACGGACACCCGCCCCAACCGGGTGCTCAACCCGGTGAGCCAGGGCAAGCGCCTCGACCCCCGGGGCGACTACGTACGGCGGTGGGTGCCGGAGCTGGCGGGGCTGGAGGGGGCCGCGGTCCACGAACCCTGGAAGCTGAAGGGGGCGGACCGGGCGGCCGTCGACTACCCGGACCCGCTGGTGGACCTGGCCGAGGCACGGGCCCGCTTCGAGCACGCACGCGGCCTGGGCTGACCGTACGCCGCCGCGCGGGGGGCCCGTTCCGCGACCGGTCGTCCGGTCGCGGAACGGGCCCCTTTCGCCGTGCGCGATGGTCGGCCCCGCCCCGCCGCCGCCACGGCCGTCCGCCGTCGCGCCCTGCCGCCCCCCTCCGGTGGCCCCCCACGCGCGCGTCGGAGCGCCGGGGGGCCGCCCCGCCGGGGGCCGTCCGCGACTGCCGCGCCGACGGACCGGCCGAGCACCGGCGTACCTCCGGACGAGTGAATGAGGAGACCCGACCAATCCGCCGGCCGTCCGGCCCCGAACCCCTTGCGTGAGAACAGACCGGCACGACGCACCGACGAACGGCGCACGCCTCTCCCCGCGGTCCCGCTCGGTACGTGCGGGGCTCACCGCGACGGGTGGTCGAACCGCCGGTCGCGGGGGCGCCGTCGCGTCGCCTCCGACCCGTGGTCCGTCTCCCGCGGCTGGGAGACGGGCCACGGCACCCCTCACGCACTGAACGACGGGCGCCGAGCAGGCGGCACGCTCGACCGCGCCTCTCCCGCCCCCGCTCACCTCTCTTCTCTTTGTCCCCTCACTCCCTTTAGACCCATCGGCCCCATCAGCCCCATCGACTCAGGAGAAACACCATGAACTCGCTCCTCTTCCGCCGCGCAGCTCTCGCCGTGTCCGCAGCCGTCGTGCTGCCGCTCGCTCTGACCGCCTGCTCGTCGGACGACTCCTCCAAGGACTCCGCCTCGGGTTCGACGTCCAGCGCGTCCGCGCCGGCCAGCACCCCGGCCGACGACCCGATGCCCATGGACAAGCCGTTCGGCCCGGCCTGTTCGTCGGTGCCGAAGGAGGGCGCGGGCTCGTTCGACGGCATGGCGCAGGACCCGGTCGCCACCGCCGCGTCGAACAACAAGGAGCTGTCGACGCTGGTGGCCGCCGTGAAGCAGGCCGGCCTGGTCGACACGCTCAACAACGCGCAGAACATCACCGTCTTCGCTCCGACCGACGACGCCTTCGCGAAGATCCCGAAGGCCGACCTGGACGCGCTGCTGGCGGACAAGGCCGAGCTCACCAAGGTGCTCACGTACCACGTGGTCGGTGAGAAGCTGACGCCCGGCCAGCTGGAGAAGGGTTCCTTCGCCACCCTGGAGAAGAGCAAGCTGACGACGGCCGGCTCGGACACGGAGTACACCGTGAACGACTCCTCGAAGGTCGTCTGCGGCAACGTCCCGACCGCCAACGCGACGGTGTACATCGTCGACACGGTCCTGATGCCCCCGAAGTAGCCCGCACCGGGCCTCCATCGGCGAGGGGCGGGACCGCGTACACGACGGCCCCGCCCCTCGCCGCGCGCGACGGCGGCCCTTAGCCTGGCCGGATGACGCAGCGCGCACCCGTGGACCGTGGCGACCGCGCGGCCGGGGCCGTGGTGGGCTCCGCCGCCGGGGACGCGCTCGGCGCCCCGTTCGAGTTCGGCCCCGCCGGGGTGTTCACGGCCCGCTTCCCGGACGGCGCCGGGACGTTGTGCGGAGGCGGCGGCTGGGATCCGGGCGAGGCGACGGACGACACGCAGATGGCCGTGCTGGTCGCGGAGTCGCTGCTGGAGTGCGACGGCCTGGACCTGCCGGAGTTGTTCGGCCGGTTCCGGCGGTGGGCGGCGGGCGACCCCAAGGACATCGGCCTGCAGACCGAGGACGTGCTGACCGGCGGCGCGCCCTGGGACCAGGCCGCGGCCCTGCACTTCCAGGTCAACGGGCGGGCCGCGGGCAACGGTTCGCTGATGCGGGCCTCGACGTCGGCGGTGTACTTCGCCCGCGCCGGGCGTACGCGGACGATGGAGGCGGCCCGTCGGATCGCGGCCCTGACCCACGGCGACCGGGCGGCCTGGGAGGGCACCGCGGTGCTCCACGAACTCATCCGGGTGGCACTGGCCGGCGGCGACCCGCTCGCCGCCGTGCCGCGAACGCTGGCCGAGGTGCACGTCGCCCACCGGGCCCGCTGGGCCGAGGTACTGGCACCCGACTGGCACCCGGGCCTGGCGACCGAGTTCAACGGGGCGGTGTGGCCCTGCCTGGGAACGGCCCTGTGGGCGCTGCGCACGACGGACCGCTTCGAGCAGGCGCTGGCGGCCGCCGTCGACGTGGGCGGCGACACCGACACGGTGGCGGCCGTGACGGGCGGCCTGGCGGGAGCGGTGTACGGGATCGGGGAGGTGCCGGCCCGTTGGACCGAGCTCCTGCACGTACCGCTTCCCGGTTACGCGGACCGCTGCCTGGGCACGTCGGACCTTCTCGCCCTGGCGGCACGACTGGACGCCGAGGGCCCCCGGGCCGCGTGAGGGCTCCGACCGGTCCCGCGGAGAGATCTCCCGAAGAACCGCGCCCGAAATGTTCACATAAGAACCGGATAAGCGCACTATGGGGTGAGGGCACCCGTCGCCACCGACCGCACGGCGGCGGGGCCCGCGGAAGCGAAGGAGACGAGATCTCATGAGCAACGTCTCACACGCGAGGAGCGATCTGTCGGGCCACCCCGACGCCTCCGAGATGCGTGCGCGCTACGACCGCGTGATGGGCGGGCGCGATGTGGCGCTGGTGGACGCGCCGGTGTTCCTGGTCGGCCTCTACTGCGCCGTTTCCCCCTGGGTGCTCCACTTCACGGCGAGCCAGCCGGCTCTGGTCACGCACAACCTGGTGATGGGCCTCGCGATCGCGGTGCTGGCACTCGGCTTCACCGTGATGCCGGAGCGCATGTACGGACTGAGCTGGGCGATGTGCGCGATGGGTGCGTGGATCATCGTGTCGACCTGGGTGGTGGGCAGCAGCCCGGACACCGGGGTCGTGATCAACAACGTCGTCGTCGGCGGGCTGACGGTACTGCTGGGCATGGTCTGCGCGGGAGCGGCGGCCAAGATCCGCAGGACGTAGCCGCCCCCTGCCGGGAACGGTCCCGCTCCTCCGCAGCCGCTTCGGCCTCGTCGGCCCGTCGGCGCTCGGGGGGGGGGGCGGGCCCGCGTCCGCCTGCCTCCCGCGTTCGAGGAGCGGGCGCCGCTCCGGCGAGGTCGAGGGGCGGAGAGGCGCGGGGGAACAGGCCCCCGGCTCCCCCGTGACCCGCTCACCCCACCGAGCTGTACGCCACAACCCCCCGCAGCACCGCGTCCACCGCCTTGCGCGCGTTCTTCGCCACGCTGGAGGCCGCTGCGCCATCCGCTCCGGCCCCCGCCTCCCGCGGCGCCGCGGCGGCCACCTGCCCCAGCACGTCGATCACCTGCTTGCACCACCGTACGAAGTCCCCCGCCGGCATCTCCGCCTCGCGCAGCACCTCGTCCAGGGTCCGGCCGGAGGCCCACATGTAGACCGCCCAGGCGAAGCCGAGGTCGGGCTCGCGCTGGCCGACCCCCTCCGCCTGGTTGATCTTGAAGTCCTCCTCCAGGGCGTCCAGCCGCCCCCAGATCCGCACCATCTCGCCCAGCGCGGTCTTGGCGGGTCCGGAGGGCACCTTGGGCGCCACCGCGTCGTCGGCCTGCCGCGCCTCGTACACCAGCGCCGAGACGCACGCGGCGAGTTCGGCGGGGTTGAGCCCCTCCCACACGCCGTCCCGCAGGCACTCGCTGGCGAGCAGGTCCAGCTCGCCGTAGAGCCGGGCCAGCCGTCGCCCGTTCGGGGTGACCTCGTCGCCCCGGAGGTAGTCCATCTCCGTGAGGAGCGCGACGATCCGGTCGAAGGTCCGGGCGATCGTGTTCGTCCGCCCCTCGATCCGCTTCTCCAGCTGCCGGGTGTCCCGCTGCAGCCGGTGGTAGCGCTCGGCCCACCGCGCGTGGTCCTCCCGCTCGTCGCACCCGTGGCACGGGTGCGCGCGCAGCTCGGTCCGCAGCCGGGCGATCTCGCGGTCGTCGGCGGCCGGCGCCCGCCCCTTGCGGTGCCGGTCGGGCACGATGTGCCCGGCCTTGGTCCGCAACGCGGAGGCGAGGTCGCGCCGGGACTGCGGTGAGCGCGGGTTGAACGACTTCGGGACGCGCATCCGGTCCAGCGCCTCCACCGGCACCGGGAAGTCCATCGAGGCCAGTCGCTTGACCTGCCGCTCGGCGGTCAGCACCAGCGGACGCGGTCCGTCGTGGTGGTCGAACCCGCGATGCCCGTTGGCCCGTCCGGCGGGCAGCCCCGGATCCAGCACCAGCGCCAGCCCCGCGAACTTCCCCGTCGGCACGTGGATGACGTCCCCGGGCTTGAGCTTCTCCAGCGAGGAGGCCGCCGCCGCCCGTCGCTGCGCCGCCCCCTGCTTGGCCAGCTCCGTCTCACGGTCCTTGAGGTCGCGCCGCAGGCGCGCGTACTCCTCGAAGTCCCCGAGGTGGCAGGTCATGCCCTCCTTGTAGCCCTCCAGGCCCTCCTCGTTGCGCTGCACCTGCCGGGAGATGCCCACGACGGACTTGTCCGCCTGGAACTGGGCGAACGAGGTCTCCAGCAGCTCGCGCGAGCGGTGCCGCCCGAACTGCTGCACCAGGTTGACCGCCATGTTGTACGAGGGGCGGAAGCTAGAGCGCAGCGGATACGTACGCGTGCCCGCGAGGCCGGCCAGCGCGGTCGGGTCCATGCCCCGCTGCCACAGGACCACCGCGTGGCCCTCGACGTCGATGCCGCGGCGTCCGGCCCGCCCGGTGAGCTGGGTGTACTCGCCGGGGGTGATGTCGGCGTGCTGCTCGCCGTTCCACTTGACGAGCTTCTCCAGGACCACGGAGCGCGCGGGCATGTTGATGCCGAGCGCCAGCGTCTCGGTGGCGAAGACGGCCCTGACCAGGCCGCGGACGAACAACTCCTCGACGACCTCCTTGAAGGTCGGCAGCATGCCCGCGTGGTGGGCGGCGATGCCCCGCTCCAGCCCTTCGAGCCACTCGTAGTAGCCCAGGACGTGCAGGTCCTCGCCGGGGATGGAGGCGGTCCGCTCCTCGACGATCTCGCGGACCAGCCGCCGGTTGTCCTCGTCGTTGAGCCGCAGGCCGGCGTACAGGCACTGCTGGACGGCGGCCTCGCACCCCGCCCGGCTGAAGATGAACGTGATCGCGGGCAGCAGCCCCTCGTTGTCCAGCCGCTCGATGACCTCGGGCCTGCCGGGCGTCCAGATCCGGCCGCGCTGACGCCGCTCGCGCTCGCGGTCGGCCTCGCGCACCATCTTGCCCCGGCGGCGGTCGCGCGGGTTGTAGACGTTCTGGCTCTCCTGGCGGGCGAGCCGGACCAGATCCGGGTTGACCTCCCGGCGTCCGGCGCCCCGGCCGCCGTGGTCGGTGGTCTCCTCGAAGAGGTCGTACATCCGGCGGCCGGCCATCACGTGCTGCCAGAGCGGCACCGGCCGGTGCTCGGAGACGATCACCTCGGTGTCACCGCGCACGGTGTCGAGCCAGTCGCCGAACTCCTCCGCGTTGGAGACGGTCGCCGACAGGGAGACCAGCGTCACCGACTCCGGGAGGTGGATGATCACTTCCTCCCACACCGCGCCCCGGAAGCGGTCGGAGAGGTAGTGCACCTCGTCCATGACCACATAGCCGAGGCCGGACAGCGAGGGGGAGCCCGCGTACAGCATGTTCCGCAGGACCTCGGTGGTCATCACGACCACCGGCGCCTCGGAGTTGACACTGTTGTCGCCGGTCAGCAGGCCGACCTTGTCCGCACCGTAGCGCTTGACCAGGTCGGCGAACTTCTGGTTGGAGAGCGCCTTGATCGGCGTGGTGTAGAAGCATTTGCGGCCCTGCTCCAGGGCCAGGTGCACGGCGAACTCGCCGACGATCGTCTTGCCCGACCCGGTGGGGGCCGCGACCAGCACCCCCTTGCCCGCCTCCAGGGCCCGGCATGCCTCGATCTGGAACGGGTCCAGACCGAACTCGTACATCTCGCGGAACGGCCCGAGGGCCGTCGCCATCTCGGCCGCACGCTCGCGAGAAGCCTGGTATCGCTCAGCTGGTGAGAGGTCCTCTGTCATCTTGGTTACGAGCCTACCCGTCACCTCCGACAGTCAGCCCGATCTTTGTACGGCCTCGGCACTCCGCCCGGGCGGGGCCCCGTCAGCCGCCGGTCAGCACCCGTACCGCACCCGGTACGCAGGTGGCGGTGAGCGGAAGCGGACCCACCGGTTCACCGTCCGCGTACGCCGTGATCCCGGCCGCCGCCAGCTCGATCGAGGAGACCCGGTGGACGGTCACGGCGGGGTGGTCCAGGTGCGTGCCCCTGTAGACCCTCGGGAAGACCTTGAGGAGCGTGGTACGGGTGCACGCGCCGACCACAGTCACGTCGAGGAGCCCGTCGTCCATCTCCGCGCCGGCGCAGATCCGCATGCCGCCGCCGTACGTGGTCCCGTTGCCGACCGCGATGAGGGTGGCCTCGGTCTCGACGGCCCCTCCCCCGTCGAGCCGGATGCGGTAGGGGATCGGCCGGAAGGCGGCCAGTTCGGCGAGGATCGCGAGGTCGTACGTGAACCGGCCGCCGACGAAGCGCATCCGGTTGCCCCGGTCGTTGACGCGGGAGTCGAAACCGGAGGCGAGGACGGTACCGAACCAGCGGTCCCCGACGCGTCCGAGGTCGATGTCGCGGTGACCGCCCTCCTTGAGCGCCCGCGCGGCCAGCCGTCCGGCGGCGGCCGGATCGCGGAGCGGCAGGCCCAGCGCCCGCGCGAAGTCGTTGCCGGTGCCGACGGCGACGACACCGAGCGGGGTGGCGGTCCCGGCGACGGCCTGGAGGGCGAGGGACACCAGCCCGTCCCCGCCCACGGCTATCAGCGCCCCGGTCCCCGCCGCCACGGCCTCGCGCGCCCGGCGCAGGGCGTCGTCGGCGTCCTCGCCCAGCACCGTACGGACGGAGAATCCGGCGTCCCGCAACGCGGAAGCGGCCGGCTGCGCGGCGTGCGCGCCCCGGCCGCGTCCCGCGGTGGGATTGACGAAGAGGGTGATCTCGCTGGTCACCCGCCGGACCCTACAAGGTCAGGTGATGTCGTCGTAACCGTTCAGCCGGTGCGGGCCGGGGCCGTCCGCCTCACCGGACACCTGCCCGGGGAGCGCGGGGCGGGAGGGGGAGACGTTCTCCACGCGGCCCACCGGCTCGGGCGTCAGATCCAGCGGCGACGCCTCGTCGTCGTCGAGCTGGGCGTCGGGGTTGTTGCGGTTGCGCCGCTTGTCGTTCAGGAGCGAGAAGGCGACCGCGACGAAGTAGAGCACCGCGAGCGGGCCGGCGAGGAGCAGCATGGAGATGGGCTCTCCGCCGGGGGTCGCGAGGGCCGCGAAGGCGGTGAGGCCGACGATCATGCCGCGCCACCAGCGCAACATGCGGGCGCCGGTGAGGACGCCGGTCATGTTGAGGGCGATGAGCAGCAGCGGCAGTTCGAAGGCGAGACCGAAGACGATCACCATGCGGGTGATCAGGTCGAGGAAGTCGTCGAGCGGCAGGAGGTTGGTGACGTTGTCCGGCGTGAAGCCGAGCATGATCTCGGCCGTCTGCGGCAGGATCGTGTACGCGAGGTAGGCGCCCGCGGTGAACAGCGGAACCCCCGCGGCCACGAAACCCAGGGAGTACCGCTTCTCCTTCTGGTGGAGGCCGGGGGCGACGAAAGCCCAGAGCTGGTACAGCCAGACGGGGGTGGCGAGGAGAACGCCCGCCATGAGGGAGACCTTCAGCGCGATGGTGAAGGGGGACAGCAGGCCGTTGGTGGTCATCTCCGCGCACGGACGGCCGTTGACCATCGTTTCCACGCCGTTCTTGCAGCCGACCGAGTCGAGGATCGGCTTCATCAGGAACTCGAAGATCTCCTTGTGGAAGAAGGCGGCCCCGATGACGGCGATCAGGATCGCCAACACGGCCTTCAGCAGCCGGTTACGCAGCTCACGCAGGTGATCGAGGAGAGGCATCCGCCCCTCGTCGTTCTTCTCCTGCTTGCGGGCAGACTTGAGCAACCCACTTCCCTCGTCTCGTGCGGCGGCTGTCGGCGCGGTGCGTCAGCGGTCAGCTCTGGGTGGTGGGCTTGGCCTCGTTGACCGGGCGGGAGCTGGTGACGTCTCCCGGGGCGGCCTGGATGGTGCGCGCGGTGGTGGCCTGCGGG
This sequence comes from Streptomyces sp. CB02366, assembly GCF_001905905.1. GTDB lineage: Bacteria > Actinomycetota > Actinomycetes > Streptomycetales > Streptomycetaceae > Streptomyces. The sequence continues at coordinate 183,937 of NZ_LIVT01000005.1, read as the reverse complement.
GGGACCGTGTCGTCGACGGTCTCCGTGGTGGGCGCCGCGGTGGCCGCGTCGTCCTTCTTCATGGCCTTGGCCTCGCTCTTGAGGATGCGGGCCGACTTGCCGAGCGAACGCGCCATGTCGGGGAGCTTCTTGGCACCGAAGAGCAGCAGGATGACAGCGATGATCAGAACGATCTCGAGGGGCTTCAGATTGCCGATCATGTGCGACTTCCTTCTCACTGAGGCGGCTGGGGGTGGGCTCGCTACCCGTTCGACCGGGTATACGTCCGATCGTTGCGCTTGCCAGCGATCGTAACCCGCAGGGGTAAACGCGAGGCAATGCCCGTGCGTACTCCAGCTTGCGGCCCGCACCTCCCTGCCTGGGCCGACCCATGCAGAGTACCCCCCTCGCCCGGTCGGCCCCGGGCCCCGGGCCGGTCAGCGCAGACTGTCGCCGGTGGCCGCGAGCCGGGTGGCCGCCTGTTCGAGGTCCTCCGACGCCCGGTTGATCCGCTCGGTGGTGGCCGTGACCTGCCGCCCGAGGCGCCGGGCCTCCACGAAGACCTTGACGCCGAGCACCCCGAGGACGGCGATGCCCAGGAATCCGAGGGCGATGGCGAGCATGGGCCAGAACATTCGGCGTGCCTCTTCCTACGGGCTTGGGGGCGGCGGGCGGGCGTCGTGCGGGGGGCTACAGCGCGGTGTGCAGGCGCAGGGTCCGTACGCCCCCGCCGGTGAGCAGTTCGATGATGCGCTCCCCGGCGGGTTTGCGGACACCTGCCCCGCAGTCGGGGCAGGTGAAGGTGTAGAAGGTGGTGCGGCGGGTGGCGCCGATCGCCAGGCGCAGCGCACCGGCGGCCAGCTCGAAGCGCCCGCGGCAGACGGGGCAGGCGGCCCGGAAGCGTGCGGCGGTCACCGGCACGGGGACGGGCCCGGCGCCGGACGGGGGCTCGGGGCGGATTCCGGTGGCCGCGGAGGGGAACGGGGGCGTCCGGTTCATGGTCCTCTCGCCTCCCCGGCCCCTCAGGGGGCGTCCTCGTAGGCGGCGAGCGCCTGGCGGGCGGCGTCGCGGGCGCTGGCGGCGAGTTCCGGCGGGGTGACGATGCGGCCGTCGCCGCCGAGGCGCAGGGCGAGCCGGCGCAGCGAGGCCGGGTCCGGGGTGCGCAGGATGATCCGCAGGCCGCCGTCGGGGAGTTCCTCGGCGGAGTCGTGCGGGTAGTACTCGGCGACCCAGCGGCCCCCGGGACCGACCTCGATCACGACCTCCGGGTCCTCGGCGGCGGGCTGGACCAGTCCGGCGGACAGGTCGCGCAGTTCCAGCTCGGGCGGCGCGGCGGGGGCGTCGAGGAGGCGGATCTCGGCGACCCGGTCCAGTCGGAAGGTCCGGCGGGCCTCGGAGAGCCGGCACCAGCCCTCCATGTAGGTGTGGCCCACGGCGAAGAGCCGGATCGGGTCGACCTCGCGCTCGGTCAGTTCGTCGCGGGCGGGCGAGTAGTAGCGCAGCCAGAGCCGCCGACGCTCGGAGATGGCGCGGTCGACGTCGGCGAAGACGCCGCCCTCCGCCTCGAAGGTCACCGAGAGCCGGGAACTGGCGGCCCCGGACTCGCCGGCGGCCGTCTCCAGCTTGGCGGTGGCGCGGACGAGGGCGAGCCGGTCGCTCTCGCGCAGGCCGGGCAGGGTGGCGACGGCGCGGGCGGCGACGAGCAGCGCGGTGGCCTCGTCGGCGGCGAGCCGGAGCGGTTCGGCGACGTCGTCCGGGTTGTGCCACCAGATCCGCTCGCCGTCGGTGTCGATGTCGAGGAGGTCGCCGCCGCGGAAGCTGGTGCCGCACATGGGCAGCACGTCGAGGTCCGAGATCAGCTCGTCCTCGGTGATCCCGAAGGCCCGCGCCACGTCCTGGACGTGGGCGCCGGGGCGTTCGCGCAGATACGTCACCAGGGACAGCATCCGGCGGGTCTGGTCGATCGCGTTCGTGGCCATCGTTCCGGTTTCCCTCGTCCCTAGTCCCTGGCCACGGCGCGGAGCCGGTCCACCACATCGGCCCGCAGGTCGGCGGGTTCCTCCACCACGACGTCCGGCCCGAACTCGACGAGCCAGGCGTCGAGGCCGTTCCCGTACGGGATCTCCAGCTCGTCCCACCCGTCACCGCGTTCCCGTACCGCGGTCGCGCGCGACCGCAGCGGATAGCCGGCCCCGGCGCGGAGCCTGATCCGGGCGGTTCGGGTGGCGACCTCGCCGGCCCAGCTCTCCACGGTCTCGCGGACGGTGACCACGTCGGGCACCTCGGCGGTGAACGCCCCGGCGCGGGAGCGGACCTTGCCGGTGATGCGGGAGAGCCGGAAGACGCGTTCGGCGCCGCGCTCGCGGTCCCAGCCCGCGAGGTACCAGTGGCCCCGCCAGCATTCGAGGGTCCAGGGTTCGACGTGGCGCTGCTCGGCGCGGGCGGAGTTGCCCTTGCGGTAGTCGAAGGTGACGGGCCGGCGGTCGCGGCAGGCCAGCATGAGCGGTTCGAAGGCGGCCTCGTGGACGGGGATGCGGGGTTCGAGGGCGCTGTGGACTTCGTAGGCGTCCTCGGACTCGGGCATGCCGGCGGCGCGCAGCTTCTGCAGGGCCCCGCTGGCGGCCCCGGCGAGGCGGGCCTGCTGCCAGACCTTCGCGGCCAGGCCGAGGGCGGCGGCCTCCTCGGCGTCCAGGGTGATGGGGGGCAGCCGGTTGCTGTCGCGGCGGGCCAGGTAACCGGTCTCGCCGTCGAGGTTCTCGACGGTCTCGATGACGAGGCCCAGCTCCCGCAGGTCGTCCTTGTCGCGCTCGAACATCCGGTTGAAGGAGTCGTCGGAGCCCGCTTCGAGGTACGCCTCGATGGATCCGCGGAGTTCGCGCTTGCTGAGCGGGCGCCGGGTTCCCAGCAGGCACAGCGCGAGGTTCATCAACCGCTCGGCCTTGGCAATCGCCATCGACGCCCTTTCTCTGGTGCTCTACGACGGTCGACCGTACCGCCCCGGGGTGTGCGGGCCAAAGCCGGGCTTCCGGCCGTCCGGCGGCGAAGGGCCGCCGCGGACGGCGCGGGGCCCGCAGGACGGGGCCGGGGAGCGCCGCCGAGGAGCGCGGAGGGCCCCCGCCGTGCGGCGGGGGCCCTCATGTCGCGCGTGCGGAGACGGTCAGACCGCGACGAGGTCGCAGACGAAGATCAGCGTCTCGCCGGGGGCGATCTTGCCGCCGGCGCCGCGGTCGCCGTAGGCGAGGTGGGCGGGGATGGTCAGCTGGCGGCGGCCGCCGACCTTCATGCCCTGGACGCCCTGGTCCCAGCCGGCGATGACCTGGCCGGCGCCGAGCTGGAACTGCAGCGGGGTGCCGCGGTTCCAGGAAGCGTCGAACTCCTCGCCGGTGGAGAAGGAGACACCCACGTAGTGGACGGAGACGGTCTGGCCCGCCTGGGCCACCGGGCCGTCGCCCTCCCAGATGTCCTTGATCTCCAGGTCGGCCGGCGGCTCGCCACCCGGGAAGTCGACCTCGGGCTTCTCGATGCTCACTGAACTGCTCCTAAAAAATCTTGGGGGCCACAAGTTTCGCACGGGTCGCCCCGTCGCTCGGACCGTACGGGGGCCGCGCCGCCGGTCAGACGGTGCCCAGGATGTCGACGACGAAGACCAGGTTGTTCTTGGCCAGCTGGTTCGACGGGTCGGCGCCGTACGCCTGGTTCGGCGGGATGGCCAGCAGGACGCGGTCGCCGACGTGCTTGCCGACCAGGCCCTTGTCCCAGCCCTGGATGACGCCGCCGACGCCGATCGGGAAGGCGCTCGCGCCGCCGTGGTCCCAGGAGGAGTCGAACTTCTCGCCGTCCTCCCACTTCACCCCGGTGTACTGGACGACCAGGCCCTCGCCGGCCTTGACCTCGGCGCCGTCGCCCTTGATCAGCACCTGCTCCTTGAGGTCCTTGGGAGCCTTCTCGCCCTTGGGGATGGTGATCGTCGCGGCCTTCTGCGACGCCGCCTCGACCTTGGGCATCCCGGCCTCGCTGGCGGCCTGGTCGCCCTTCGCCTCGCCCTTCTTGTCGACCTTCTTGGCGTTGACGATGTCGACGACCCAGACCAGGGGGTCGGAGGGCTTGATCCCGGACTGCGGGTTCAGCTGCTCACCGACGATCGCCTCGGCCGTGCCCTCGACCTGGACCCGGCTGCCGACTTTGTGGCCGGCCAGCGCGTCGGCGACCTTGGTCGGCAGCATCTGGCCCTGCTGGCCGATCTCCTGGACGACCTGGGCGCGCGGGCCCTTCGTCGGGGCGTTCTGCCGCTGGGCCCAGGTGGAGCCGAGCGCCTCCAGGTTGCCGGCGAAGTCCAGGCGGACGATGTCGCCCTTCTTCACCTCGGCCCCGTCACCGGTGGACACGTCCTCCACCACGATGTCCTCGGCGGCCTTGGCGCCCTTGGGCACCTCGATCTCGGGCTCGGCGCCGAACTTTCCGGACACCTTCCCGACGGGCCCCGACTTCGGCGCGTCGTCGTCCTTGGAGTCGGACCCGCAGGCGGCGGTGAACAGGAGGGCGGGCACGACCAGTGCGGCGGCGGCGTACCGGGCAGTCTTCGTGGGGTTCATCAGTCCAACTCGCGAGTAGGGGGCTCCGGGCAAGTCCCGCCACTGTACGACCTCACCCCAGGGGCACCACGAGTCCCGACACGGCTGGGCCCCCGGCGGCTAGCATGGCCGGTTCGCCCCGAGCCGCCGTCGCTCGCGTACGGCGGAAAGGGCCCCGGCGGCCGTCGCTCGCGTACGGCGGAGGCGGTCCCGGTAGGCACGCGCTCGGCCGCGCCGCGGCCCCGGCCCGTGCGGGAGCACAAGCCGGGGCCGCGTCCTGTCCGGTGTCCGTCGTACCGCTCCCGGCGGGCGGCTGCCCGAGGGAGCGGCGAGCCGGTCACATACCGGCGATCAGCTTCTCCACCCGCTCGTCGACGGAGCGGAACGGGTCCTTGCACAGGACCGTGCGCTGCGCCTGGTCGTTGAGCTTGAGGTGGACCCAGTCGACGGTGAAGTCCCGGCGCTGCTCCTGCGCCCGGCGGATGAAGTCGCCGCGCAGCCGCGCCCGGGTGGTCTGCGGGGGCACCGACTTGCCCTCGAAGATCTTGAGGTCGTTGCAGATGCGGGCGGTCTGCCCCTTCTTCTCCAGGAGGTAGAAGAGGCCGCGGCGGCGGTGGATGTCGTGGTAGGCGAGGTCTATCTGGGCGACCCGCGGATTCGACATGGTCATGTTGTGCTTGGCCCGGTACCGCTCGATGAGCTTGTACTTCATGACCCAGTCGATCTCGGTGTCGATCCGGTCGAGGTCCTCGGCCTCGACCGCGTCGAGGGTGCGGCCCCACAGCTCCAGGACCCGGTCGACGGTGCCGGTGCGGATGCCCCGGCGCTCGACGAAGTCCACGGCCTTCTCGTAGTACTCCCGCTGTATCTCGATGGCCGACGCCTCCCGGCCGCTGGCCAGGCGCACCTTGCGGCGGCCGGTGAGGTCGTGGCTGACCTCGCGGATCGCCCGGATCGGGTTCTCCAGGGTCAGGTCGCGCATCACCGTGCCCGCCTCGATCATGCGGAGCACCAGGTCGGTGGCGCCGACCTTGAGCAGCATGGTCGTCTCGGACATGTTCGAGTCGCCGACGATGACGTGGAGGCGGCGGTACCGCTCGGCGTCGGCGTGCGGTTCGTCGCGGGTGTTGATGATCGGCCGGGAGCGGGTCGTCGCGGAGCTGACGCCCTCCCAGATGTGCTCGGCGCGCTGGCTGACGCAGTAGACCGCGCCGCGCGGAGTCTGGAGCACCTTGCCCGCGCCGCAGATCAGCTGCCGGGTGACGAGGAACGGAATGAGGATGTCCGCGAGCCGGGAGAATTCCCCGTGCCGGGCCACGAGGTAGTTCTCGTGGCAGCCGTAGGAGTTTCCCGCCGAGTCGGTGTTGTTCTTGAAGAGATAGACGTCGCCCGCGATTCCCTCCTCGTGCAGGCGGCGTTCGGCGTCGACGAGCAGGCCTTCCAGAATGCGCTCGCCCGCCTTGTCGTGCGTGACGAGTTCGGTCACGTTGTCGCACTCCGGTGTCGCGTATTCCGGATGCGATCCCACGTCGAGGTAGAGGCGGGCACCGTTCCGCAGAAAGACGTTGCTGCTGCGGCCCCATGACACGACACGGCGGAAGAGGTAGCGCGCCACTTCGTCAGGTGACAGTCGGCGCTGTCCCCTGAACGTGCACGTGACGCCGTACTCGTTCTCCAGCCCGAAAATGCGGCGGTCCATGACTGAACATTACGCCTTATGGCCCGAGCTGAAACCGGGTTCGACGGCACCGTTTCGATCATTTTCCGATCCCGTCGCGACCGCGGCCGTGCGGACGGGGGCCGCGAGAAGCCTCCCGGTGGCCAGCAGGACGGCCAGGGCCGCCACTCCCCCGGCCCCCGCGACCGCGAAGCTCCAGGCGGTCGAGCCGAGTTCGACCGCGGGTCCGGCGGCGGCCGTGCCGGCCGCGGCGCCTACGCCGAACGTGGTGACCAGCCAGGAGAACGCCTCGGTCACCGTGCCGCGCGGGGCGTGCCGGTCGACCACGATGAAGGAGCAGGCGATGGCCGGTGCGAGGAACAGCCCGGCGAGAGCGGCGAGGACGGCCATGGCCGGGACCGGGGGCGTGAGCGTCAACGGCAGGTAGCCCAGCGCCAGCAGTCCGACGATGACCCGCAGCCGCTTCTCGGGGGCGCCCGCCCACTGCCGCGCTCCGTAGACCAGGCCGCCGATCAGCGCGCCGAGCCCGAGCGCGGCCATCAGCCAGCCGTACACCGACTCCCGCCCGTGGTCGTCGGCGTACGCCACCGCGGCCACCGTGATGGAGCCGAGGGCGAGTCCGACGAAGAAGAACGCGCCCAGCAGCGCGAGGAGTCCGGGCGAGCGCAGGGCGCCGAGCCAGTGCGCCTCACGGGGCGCGGAGCGCCAGGTGCGCGAGGGCTCGGACAGGATGACCGAGAGCGCGCCCAGGACGCCGAGGACGTTGATGACGAGCAGGGCCGCGGCCGGGGACCACAGCGAGACGAGCAGCGTCACCAGGAGCGGCCCGACGGTGAACATGATCTCCTGCGCCACGGCGTCCATGGCGTAGGCCCGGTGCACCTGGCCCTCGCCCTTGAGGACGCTGGGCCACAGGGCCCGCAGGCCGCCCTCCAGGGGCGGTGTGGCGACCCCGGCGATGACGACGGCGAGGTAGGCCAGCGGGAGCGAGCCGAGGCCGGTGAGCGCCAGCAGGGCCATTCCGAGCGCGGAGAGCACGGCGGCCGGGAGCTGGACCCGCGGCTGCCCGTACAGGTCGACCGCGCGGCCGAGCAGCGGCTGCCCCACGGCGGTGGCCAGCCCGTACGCGGCGGCGAGCGCCCCGGCCAGGGTGTAGCTGCCGCCCTCCGCGCGGGTGAACAGCACGAGGGCGATGTGCGCGGTGCCGTTGGGCAGCCGCCCCACCAGGGTGCCCGTCAGCAGCCGGGCCGCGTGCCGCGCCCGGAGGATCTCCAGATATCCCGCGGCCATGTCCGCCCCTTTCCGCCCCGGCCGCCCGCGCGCACCGAAGTGTTACGTATAACTTCGAGGCTCATACGTACCATGTGCGCAGTTCGCGGGTCCACCCCGCGGCGTCACGGAACATCCCGCACGGAGGCACGAGTGACCAGCGCGCAGCAGCCCGTCCCCGCCCGGCCCACCAGCCGCGACGTGGCCCGCGCGGCGGGCGTCTCCCAGGCGACGGTCTCCCTGGTGCTCGGCGGGAAGTGGCCCGGCCGGGTGTCGGAGTCCACGGCCCAGCGGGTGCGGGACACGGCCTCCGGCCTCGGCTACCGGCCCAATCTGGCGGCCCGGAGTCTGCGGCTCGGCCGCACCAGGACCGCCCTGCTGGTGGTGCCCGCGCTCACCAACGAGTTCTTCGCCCGGGTGTACGCCGGGGCCGCGGCGCTCGCCGCCGAGCACGACTTCGGGGTGGTCCTCTACCCCTCGCCGGACGGCACGGGCCCGGCCCGGGACCCGTTCGCCTCGGCCCGCGCCGCGCTCGACGGGGTCATCGCGTCCTCGATGGCCGCCAACGCGCTGGAGGCGCTGCACGGGGCGGACCTGCCGCTGGTGATGCTGGACAGCGATCCGTCGGACGCCGGGCCGGCCGCCCGGGTGAACCTCGACATCGCCGACGGGATGAGGCAGGTGACGGACCATCTGCTGAGCCTCGGCCACCGCCGTTTCCTGCATCTGGCATCCGCCGTGGAGACCTGGACGTTCGCGGTGCGCGCCGGGGCGCTGCACGAGGCGCTGGACGCGGTGGAGGGCGCCGCGGTCCGGACCGTACGGGCCGCGCTGGACGTGCGGGCGGGCCGGGAGGCAGTGGAACGGGCACTGGCGGTCGCCGGGGAGCGGCCCACCGCGATCGTCTGCGACGACGACATCCTGGCGGCGGGCGCCTGCAAGGCCGCCCGAAGGCTCGGACTGCGGGTGCCGGACGAGCTGTCGGTCACCGGGTTCGACGATCTGGCGCTGGCGAGCGCCCTGGAGCCGGAGCTGACCACGGTGCGGCTCCCGGCGGAGCGTGTCGGCGAGCGGGGCATGGAGGCGCTGCTCGCCGTGCTGGACGGCCGCCCCGCGGAGCCCGGGGGGCTGCCGGTCCGGCTCGTCGTACGCGGCTCCACCGCACCGCCGCCCGCCGGGACCGGGGCATGAGACGGCGGCGCTCCCGGGCCGCTGCCCGGGAGCGCCGCCGGACGCTGCCCGCTACTCCTCGGTGGAGGCGGACGCGCCGCCGGCGCCGGGGGCGTCGTTCTCCTCGGTGTCGGACGGGGCGTCCGTGGGCGTGCTGCCCGCCGCGTCCGTGTCCAGCAGCCGGGCCAGCTGACGTCCGACGATCCGCTTGAACTTGCGCTGCTGGGGGCGGGTGCGGTCCAGGACCGCGACCTCCAGGCGCTCGGCGGGGATCTCCCGCTCGCCGCCGCCGGGCTCCCGCGAGAGGGCCTGCACGGCGAGCTTGAGCGCCTCGGCCAGCGTCATGCCGTCGCGGTGGCGCTGGTCGAGGAAGCCGCTGATCTGCTCGGCGTTGCCGCCGACCGCGACCGAGCCGTGCTCGTCCACGATCGAACCGTCGTGCGGCAGCCGGTAGATCTGGTCGCCCTCGGGCTCGGCGCCGACCTCGGCGACCACCAGCTCCACCTCGTACGGCTTCTCGGCGGCGCTGGAGAAGATGGTGCCGAGCGTCTGCGCGTAGACGTTGGCCAGCCCACGGGCCGTCACATCGTCCCGGTCGTAGGTGTATCCGCGCAGATCCGCGTAGCGCACTCCGCCGATGCGGAGGTTCTCGTACTCGTTGTACTTGCCGGCGGCCGCGAAGCCGATCCGGTCGTAGATCTCGCTGAACTTGTGGAGTGCGCGGGACGGGTTCTCGCCGACGAACACAATGCCGTCGGCGTACTGCAGCACAACGAGGCTGCGACCACGGGCGATGCCCTTGCGGGCGTATTCCGCCCGGTCGGCCATGGCCTGCTGGGGTGAGACATAGAACGGCGTCGACACCGGCTATCCGTCCCTTTCTGTCAGTGACGAGTGCGTCGGGGGAGGCGCGGGCCCCTCGTTCGGATCATGCCGGACCGGCGGGGCCGGCCACGATCCGGACGGAGCGCCCTGGGGGTCCGGATCAGAGCAGCGCGGCGCGCGGGCCGTCGGGCTGCTCGAGGCGGCGTTCCAGGACGGAACGCGCGATCCCGGCGGACTCCTGGTCGGTCAGCCTCCGGAAGCCGTCGTCGGTGATGACGGTGACGATCGGGTAGATGCGGCGGGCCACGTCCGGGCCGCCGGTCGCCGAGTCGTCGTCCGCCGCGTCGTACAGCGCCTGCACGACCAGGGTGAGGGCCTGCTCCTCCGTCAGGTCCTCGCGGTAGAGCTTCTTCATGGAACCGCGGGCGAAGATCGACCCGGAGCCGGTGGCGGCGTAGCCGTTCTCCTCGGAGCGGCCGCCGGTGACGTCGTAGGAGAAGATGCGGCCCTTGTCGCGGTCGACGTCGTAGCCCGCGAACAGGGGCACGACGGCGAGGCCCTGCATGGCCATCGCGAGGTTGGAACGGATCATGGTGGAAAGGCGGTTGGCCTTGCCCTCCAGGGAGAGCTGGGCGCCCTCGACCTTCTCGAAGTGCTCCAGCTCCAGCTGGAACAGCTTGACCATCTCCACGGCCAGTCCGGCGGTGCCGGCGATGCCCACCGCCGAGTACTCGTCGGCCGGGAAGACCTTCTCGATGTCGCGCTGCGCGATCATGTTGCCCATGGTGGCCCGCCGGTCGCCGGCGAGGACCACGCCGCCGGGGAAGGACGCGGCGACGATGGTCGTCCCGTGCGGCGCCTCGACGGCCCCCTGGAGGGGCGGCAGGCTCCGGTTGCCCGGGAGCATCTCGGGCGACTGGTTCGACAGGAAGTCCATGAACGAGGACGAACCCGGCGTCAGGAAGGCAGCTGGTAGACGCCCGGTGCTACGAGTGTTGGCTTCCACGCGTTTCCCTCCAGGTATGCGATGGCCCTGCGCAAGAGAGTCAGGATCATCCCCCAACTTGCCGATGGCCGAATTGCCGTTGAAGCACGTACGCCACGGACCCTACCCGTCCGGCGGGAGTGATCCACATGTTCGGCGGAGGTTGTCCGCACCGATCCGGCGGGGCCGACAGGCGGCTCACCGGTGGACGGCCGGGACGGCGACGCACGCCGCCGCCCCGCCTCCCCCGCGGTCCGCGCGGGCGCCCCGGGGCCCGGGGCGCCCGCGCGGACGGACTACTGCCCGCCCTTCTGGACGAACGACCTCACGAAGTCCTCGGCGTTCTCCTCCAGGACGTCGTCGATCTCGTCCAGGACCGAGTCGACGTCGTCGCTCAGCTTCTCCTGGCGTTCCGCGAGGTCCTCGGACGCCTGCGCGTCCTGCGCCTGCTCCTCGACCTCCTCGGTGGAACGCGTCGCCTTCTGCTGTCCGCCGCCGGTGTCCTTGGTCGCCATGTAGCTCACCCCGCTCGGTTCGAAGCAATCGAAGCTCTTGATCAGACCCTACCCACGGGGTCCGACATCTGGCCCGGTAGTTGTTCAACGTCCGGGCCTCGGGTGATTGATTCCCACCCCGGAGGACTTTCAGCCGCCCGACAGGGTGCGGACCAGCTCCTCCGCCGTACGGCAGCGGTCCAGCAGGTCCTGGACGTGTTCCCTGGTCCCGCGCAGCGGCTCCAGCGTGGGCACCCGTTGCAGTGAGTCGCGGTCCGGCAGGTCGAAGATCACCGAGTCCCAGGAGGCGGCCGCCACGTCGTCGGCGTACTGCTCCAGGCAGCGGCCCCGGAAATACGCCCTGGTGTCCTCCGGCGGCTTCGTACGGGCCCTGGCGACCTCGTCCTCGTCCAGGAGCCGCTTGATCTTCCCGCGGGCCGCCAGACGGTTGTACAGGCCCTTGTCGGGCCGTACGTCCGCGTACTGGAGGTCCACCAGATGGAGCCGGGGGGCGTCCCACTCCAGTGCGTCGCGGCGGCGGTAACCCTCCATCAGCTCCCGCTTGGCGATCCAGTCCAGCTCGCCCGACAGGCTCATCGGGTCGGTCTCCAGCCGGTTGAGGGTGTCCTCCCAGCGGGCCAGGACGTCCTTGGTCTGCTCGTCGGCGTCCGTCCCGTACCGCTCGTCGACGTACTTGCGGGCCAGCTCGAAGTACTCCATCTGGAGCTGGACCGCGGTGAGCGTCCGGCCGTTGCGGAGCGTGATCAGCTGACGCAGGTCCGGGTCGTGCGAGACCTCGTGCAGGGTGCGGACGGGCTGGTCGACCGCGAGGTCGACGGTGATGAACGCGTCCTCGATCATGGACAGCACCAGCGACGTGGTGCCGAGCTTGAGGTAGGTGGAGATCTCCGAGAGGTTGGCGTCCCCGATGATCACGTGGAGCCGGCGGTACTTCTCGGCGTCGGAGTGGGGCTCGTCCCGGGTGTTGATGATGGGGCGCTTGAGCGTGGTCTCCAGGCCGACCTCGACCTCGAAGTAGTCGGCGCGCTGGCTGATCTGGAAGCCGTGCTCCTGGCCGTCCTGGCCGATGCCGACCCGGCCCGCGCCCGTGACGACCTGGCGGGAGACGAAGAACGGCGTCAGGTGGCGCACGATGTCCGAGAACGGCGTCTCCCGGCGCATGAGGTAGTTCTCGTGCGTGCCGTAGGAGGCGCCCTTGTTGTCGGTGTTGTTCTTGTAGAGGTGGATCGGCTGGGCGCCCGGGATGGCGGCCGCCCGCTCGGCCGCCTCCGCCATGATCCGCTCGCCGGCCTTGTCCCAGAGCACCGCGTCGCGCGGATTGGTGATCTCGGGCGAGCTGTACTCCGGGTGCGCGTGGTCGACGTAGAGCCGGGCGCCGTTGGTGAGGATGACGTTGGCGAGGCCGATGTCCTCGTCGGTGAGCTGGCTGGAGTCGGCGGTCTCCCGGGCGAGGTCGAAGCCTCGCGCGTCACGCAGCGGGTTCTCCTCCTCGAAGTCCCAGCGGGCGCGTCGCGCCCGGTGCATCGCCGCCGCGTAGGCGTTGACGATCTGGGACGAGGTGAGCATGGCATTGGCGTTGGGGTGGCCGGGGACGGAGATCCCGTACTCCGTCTCGATGCCCATTACTCGCCGTACGGTCATGCGGCCCTCCTTGCCCGGCGTCGGTCCCCTCCGGGAGCGACGCTCACGTACCGCTTCTGGGTCCGGTGCGTGTGTGGTGCCCGACACCGCACTGCGCGACTCGGCGGTACCGCAGAGCCTAGAGCGCCTCTGCGCCGGTGGGGAGATCAATTACGACATTGCTCCGGCCTGGCCGGAACGGGGGAATGAGACCGGCTGCGGAAGCCCTCTCGGGCCTTCCGCAGCCGGACCGTGCATTACAGGTACTGGCCGGTATTGGCCACCGTGTCGATGGAGCGTCCGGTGTCCGCGCCCTGCTTTCCGGTGACGAGGGTGCGAATGAAGACGATCCGCTCGCCCTTCTTTCCGGAAATCCTGGCCCAGTCGTCCGGATTGGTGGTGTTCGGCAGGTCCTCGTTCTCCTTGAACTCATCCACGCAGGCCTGCAGGAGATGGGCGACCCGCAGCCCCTTCTGGCCCTGTTCCAGGAATGCCTTGATGGCCATTTTCTTGGCCCGGTCGACGATGTTCTGAATCATCGCGCCGGAGTTGAAGTCCTTGAAGTACAGGACTTCCTTGTCGCCGTTGGCGTACGTGACCTCCAGGAAGCGGTTCTCCTCGGACTCCGTGTACATGCGCTCCACGACCGACTGGATCATGGCGTGGGCGGCGGCCTCGCGCGAGCCGGTGTGCTCGGAGAGGTCGTCCGCATGCAGCGGGAGGGAGGGGGTCAGGTACTTCGCGAAGATGTCCTTCGCGGCCTCGGCGTCCGGACGCTCGATCTTGATCTTCACGTCGAGGCGGCCGGGGCGCAGGATGGCGGGGTCGATCATGTCCTCGCGGTTGGAGGCGCCGATGACGATGACGTTCTCCAGGCCCTCCACCCCGTCGATCTCGGCGAGCAGCTGCGGGACGATGGTGTTCTCCACGTCCGAGCTGACGCCGCTGCCGCGGGTGCGGAAGAGGGACTCCATCTCGTCGAAGAAGACGATGACGGGGGTGCCCTCGCTCGCCTTCTCCCTCGCCCGCTGGAAGACCAGGCGGATGTGCCGCTCGGTCTCGCCGACGTACTTGTTGAGCAGCTCGGGGCCCTTGATATTGAGGAAGTAGCTCTTCCCCGCGGGCTGCCCGGTCACCTCGGCGACCTTCTTGGCGAGCGAGTTGGCGACGGCCTTGGCGATGAGCGTCTTGCCGCAGCCGGGCGGGCCGTAGAGCAGGATGCCCTTCGGCGGGCGGAGCTCGTGCTCCTTGAAGAGGTCGGGGTGCAGATACGGAAGTTCGACCGCGTCGCGGATCAGCTCGATCTGGTCGCCCAGGCCGCCGATCTTGTCGTAGTCGATGTCCGGCACCTCTTCGAGGACGAGCTCCTCGACCTCGCTCTTGGGGACCACCTCGTAGACGTAACCCGAGCGGGAGTCCAGGAGCAGGGCGTCGCCGGAGCGGATGGTGAGGTTGAGCAGCGGCTCGGCGAGCCGCACCACCCTCTCCTCGTCGGTGTGTCCCACCACCAGGGCGCGCTCGCCGTCCTCCAGGATCTCCTTGAGGGTGACGATGTCCCCGGCGCGCTCGAACTCCATGGCCTCGACCACGTTGAGCGCTTCGTTGAGCATGACCTCCTGGCCACGCCGCAGGTCTTCGAGCTCGACACTGGGGCTGACGTTCACCCGGAGCTTGCGGCCCCCGGTGAAGATGTCGCAGGTGCCGTCCTCGTTGGCCTGCAGGAAGACGCCGAAGCCGGCCGGCGGCTGCGCGAGCCGGTCGACCTCCTCCTTGAGGGCCACGATCTGGTCGCGCGCCTCGCGGAGCGTGTTGGCGAGCCGCTCGTTCTGTGCGGACACGCCTGCCAGATTGGTCTGCAACTCGATGATGCGCTCTTCGAGAATCCTCGTGTGGCGCGGCGAGTCGGCGAGCTTACGTCGCAGGACGGCGATTTCCTGCTCGAGATAGGCAACCTGGCCGGCTGGGTCCTCTGACCCTCGCGCGGGCCGGATGCCGCGGTTGATGTCGTCGTCGTGGGCTGCCACGGTCCTCACCTCCTCCATGGGGAGCTGGACGCTTCCTGACCCTACCTGGGTGGGTGGTGATTGAAACCCCTAGATCACAAAGACTGCGGGGCGTGTCCGATCTTCACCCTTGCGCTCTCCCTCACGTCAAGGGAATACCCACCCTTCGGCACCGGAAAGCCGCCGGTTGTATCGTCGAACCGGTCAACACCCGTCAGGGCTGGCTCCAATTGGTTCGGATACGCAGGAACGGCAGGACACATGACCGTGCAGCAGGACTCGCCGGGCGACAGTGACACGCAGGACCTGGAGGTCTGGATCGACCAGGACCTCTGTACGGGCGACGGCATCTGCGTGCAGTACGCCCCCGATGTCTTCGAGCTGGACATCGACGGCCTGGCGTATGTGAAGAGCGCGGACGACGAGCTGCTCCAGGCTCCGGGGGCGACCACCCCGGTGCCGCTGCCGCTGCTCCAGGACGTGGTCGATTCGGCCAAGGAGTGCCCCGGGGACTGCATCCACGTACGGCGCGTCAAGGACAGCGTCGAGGTGTACGGGCCGGACGCCGACTAGTCGGCCGGCGCGGGGCGCGGACGTCGCGGGCCCGTCCGGCAGCGAGGGGTCAGGCGCTTCGGGCGAGGTCGCCG
The DNA here is from genome assembly GCF_001905905.1 of Streptomyces sp. CB02366. Lineage (GTDB taxonomy): Bacteria > Actinomycetota > Actinomycetes > Streptomycetales > Streptomycetaceae > Streptomyces. The sequence goes on along the minus strand of NZ_LIVT01000005.1, from coordinate 168,675 downwards.
GAGCTGCGGACGAAAGCCCGCCCCTGCCACCGCCAGGACGCCTGTTCCTCCTGGTCGGGGCAGCAGCGGGGAACGTCCAGCGAGGAGTAGCCGAGGAGGGTCGCGGAGACGACGCCGTCGCGTACGGCGAAGCCCTCGACCGTCTTCCGGTCGGCGGGGTCCACCAGGGTCGCCACGACCCGGGGTGCGGCCCCGCTCGTCCGTGTCAGGACGTAGACGCCGGCGGGCGGGGTTCCCGATCCGGCGTCGCAGTGCACCACGGCGACGGTTTCCGGCCGCCCGTCGCCGTCGAGGTCGCCGGGGGCGTGCCGGGCGACGGTCGTCCCCGCCGCGCCGCACTCCAGGGGGAAGACCACACCGGCCGGGTCCGGGGCGGGCGCGGGGGCGCCGTGGGGGGCGGTCCGCTGCTCGGGGGCCGTGGCGGTCGCGGTGGCCGACCGGGGCTGGAGCAGCCCGGCCAGGGCGACGATCCCCGCCATCGCCGCGGCCGTGGCGAGCCAGTGCACCGGCTTGGCGGCGGTGTGGGCGAGGTCCGGGAGCGCGGGTGTCTGCACGCGGTACGTCTCCTGATGGTTCCTGGGAGCCCGGTGGGCGTGGGGGGCCGCCCCGAGGGGTTGCCGGAATCGTGCCACACCTCACACCCGGGGCGGAACGGCGGGGTCGACGGAAAAAGCGCCGCCGCCCGGCCCCCGGTCGGTCGGGGAACCGCGCGGCGGCGCCGGCGCGTGGCGCGGATCAGCCGTCGGAGGCCGCGGATCCGCCCCGGCTGTTGGGGCCGTCGTAGTCCTCGCCGTAGGCGCCCTTGGAGGGGCGGCGGCGGCGCTGCGGCGGCTCGACGCCGTCCGCGAGGCGGCGTGCGGTGACCAGGAAGCCGGTGTGGCCGATCATGCGGTGGTCGGGGCGGACGGCGAGGCCCTCCACGTGCCAGTTGCGGATCATCGACTCCCAGGGCTGGGGTTCGGCGAAGCAGCCGATCTCGCGGATGGACTCGACGGTGCGCGAGAGCTGGGTGGTGGTGGCCACGTAGGCGCAGAGGATGCCGCCGGGCACCAGGGCCTTGGAGACGGCCTCCAGGCACTCCCAGGGGGCGAGCATGTCCAGCACGACGCGGTCGACGTCGGTGTCGGAGAGGTTGTCCTGGAGGTCTCCGACGGTCAGCTGCCAGGCCGGGTGCGGGGAGCCGAAGTAGCGCTCGACGTTCTGCCGGGCGATCTCGGCGAAGTCCTCGCGGCGCTCGTAGGAGTGCAGCATGCCCTGCTCACCGATGGCGCGCAGCAGGAAGGTGCTGAGCGAGCCGGAGCCGACCCCGGCCTCCACGACGCGCGCGCCGGGGAAGATGTCGGCGAAGGCCAGGATCTGGCCCGCGTCCTTGGGGTAGACCACGGCGGCGCCGCGGGGCATGGACAGGACGTAGTCGGGGAGCAGGGGGCGCAGCGCGAGGTAGGCGACGTTTCCCGTGGTGCGGACAACACTGCCCTCGGGAGCACCGATCAGCTCGTCGTGCGGGAAAGAACCCTTGTGGGTGTGGAAGTTCTTTCCGGCTTCGAGCGTGAAGGTGTAGTGGCGTCCCTTGGGGTCGGTGAGCTGTACCTGGTCCCCGACCTTGAAGGGCCCACGTCGGCGGGCGGCACCGGTCGGTTCAGACATGTGACCAGCCTACCGGTGATTCCGGGGCCTCCCGCCGTCCGTCCCCGCGCGCGCGGGGGTGCTCAGGAGCCGGGGCGGGCCATGGCCTTGACGAAGGCGCGCTCCACGTCGGCGGTGGAGAGGACCCCGTAGATCTCACCGGTCTCCTCGACGACCAGGTACTCGGTGGCGGGGGTGGCCTTGAGCCGGTCCAGGAGGGCCTCGCCGGCCAGCTCCGCGGGGACCCTCATGCCGTCGGTGAGGTCCTGGGCGAGGCCGCTGACGGCGACCCAGGGGCGGCGGTGCTCGGGGACTCCGACGATGGCGGCCTCGCGGACGAGGCCCTTGGGGTTGCCCTGTCCGTCGACGACGACCAGGGCGCGGGCGCCCGCCTCGTTGGCCCGGCGCAGCGCCTCGGAGAGCGGGGTGGCGGACTCGACGGGGACGGCGCGGCGGGTCAGGGTGCGGGCCCGGAGGTCGGGCAGGTGCTCGCGGAGGCGGGCCATGCGCAGGCTGTTCCCCGCCCCGGTCCAGATGATGCCGGCGAGGATCGCGGCGAGCAGCGCGTCCATGACGGTCTCGACCCCGCCGATGGCCTGGGAGCCGCCGCCGAGCGTCCCGGTGTGGGTGAGCAGCGGCAGTCCGATCAGCACGGCGACGGCGAGGGCGCGGCCGACCCAGGCGGCGGCGATGGTGCCGCTCATGGGCTTGCCGGTGATCTTCCAGACGACGGCGCGGAGCATCCGGCCGCCGTCCAGGGGCAGGCCGGGCAGCAGGTTGAAGGCGGCCACGATGAGGTTGGAGATCATCAGGCCGGCGAGCAGGACGCCGGGGACGGTGCCGGGCTCGACGAGTCGCATCGCCCCGTAGAAGACGCCGCCGAGGACCAGCGACAGGAGCGGCCCGACGAAGGCGAGGACGAACTCCCGGCCGGGGGTCTCGGTCTCCTTCTCGATCTCCGAGACGCCGCCGAAGAACTGGAGCTGGATACGGCGGACCGGGAGCTTGTAGCGCAGCGCGGCGACCGTGTGGGCCAGTTCGTGGACGAGTACGGAGGCGTAGAAGGCGATGGCGAAGAACAGGGCGACCAGGTAGCGGGCGCCGCCCAGTTCGGGCAGGACGCGGTCGAGCTGGCCGCCGAAGACCCAGGTGATCAGCGCGGCGACGACGAACCAGCTGGGGGCGACGTAGACGGGCACGCCGAAGGGGCGGCCCATGAGCAGGCCGCCGCCGGGCTCCGCGGGGCGTTTCGGCTTGCCGGGGCCCGTTCCCCCTGCGCCGGGCTGCGGCCGCCCGCTGTCGCCGCTGTCGTCCACGGGATCCCTTCGGTTCGGTGTGTGGCCTGTGCCACGATCATGCACGTGCGAGGGTCTGCCGTCGATGGTATGCCGCTCGCTGTCGGTGGCGGGCCGTAGGGTCTTGAGACATGACCTCCGCGCCGCGCCCGCCCCAGCCGCCCACGTCCCTGTCTCCGTCGCGGGCGAGCGATTTCATGCAGTGCCCCTTGCTCTACCGCTTCCGGGTGATCGACAAGCTGCCGGAGAAGCCCAGCGAGGCGGCTACCCGCGGCACCCTGGTCCATGCGGTGCTGGAGCGCCTCTTCGACGCCCCGGCGGCCGACCGTACGGCGCCGCGGGCGCGGGCGCTGGTCCCCGGCCAGTGGGACCGGCTGCTCGAGTCGAGGCCGGAGCTGGGCGAGCTGTTCGACGGGGACGCCGGGGGCGAGCGGCTGACGCGCTGGCTGGGCGAGGCGGAGCAGCTGGTGGAGCGGTGGTTCTCGCTGGAGGACCCGACGCGGCTGGAGCCGGCGGAGCGCGAGATGTTCGTCGAGACGGAGCTGGAGTCGGGGCTGCGGCTGCGCGGGGTGATCGACCGGGTGGACGTGGCGCCCAGCGGTGAGGTCCGCATCGTCGACTACAAGACGGGGAAGGCGCCCCGGCCGGAGTATTCCGAGGGACCGCTGTTCCAGATGACCTTCTACGCGCTGGTGGTCTGGCGGTTGAAGGGCGTGGTGCCGCGCCGGCTCCAGCTGGTCTACCTGGGCAGCGGCGACGTGGTGACGTACGACCCGGTGATGGCGGATCTGGAGCGGGTGGAGCGCAAGCTGCTGGCGCTGTGGGACGCGATCGCGCGGGCGACGGAGACGGGCGACTGGCGGCCCCGGCCGACGAAGCTGTGCGGCTGGTGCGACCACCAGGCGGTGTGTCCGGAATTCGGCGGGACTCCGCCGGTCTATCCGCTGCCCGTCCGCCCGGCGGACCCGGGCGAGGGGGGCCAGGGCAGAATGGGACCGGTCGGGGCCGAGGCCGGCCGAACCGAGGCCCTTGAGGGCCCTTAAGGAGTTCCTGTGGCGATCCGCGTCCTTCTGGTCGACGACCAGCCTCTGCTGCGCACCGGTTTCCGGATGATCCTGGAGGCGGAAGGCGATCTGGCGGTGGTCGGCGAGGCCGGTGACGGTCTGCAGGCCATCGACCAGGTGCGGGCGCTGCAGCCCGATGTGGTGCTGATGGACATCCGGATGCCGCGGATGGACGGGGTGGAGGCGACCCGTCAGATCACCGGCCCGGGGAAGGACGGCCCGGCGAAGGTGCTGGTGCTGACCACCTTCGACCTCGACGAGTACGTGGTGGAGGCGCTGCGCGCCGGGGCGAGCGGCTTCCTGCTGAAGGACGCCCCGGCGGCCGAGCTGGTGCAGGCGATCCGGGTGGTGGCGGCGGGCGAGGCGATGCTCGCGCCGAGCATCACGCGTCGGCTGCTCGACAAGTACGCGGACCATCTGCCCTCCGGCGAGGAGCCGGTGCCGGACGCCCTGCACACGCTGACGGACCGCGAGGTCGAGGTGTTGAAGCTGGTGGCGCGGGGGCTGTCGAACGCGGAGATCGCGGCGGACCTCTTCGTCAGCGAGACGACGGTCAAGACGCATGTGGGCCATGTGCTCACGAAGCTGGGCCTGCGCGACCGGGTGCAGGCCGCGGTGTACGCGTACGAGAGCGGGCTGGTGCGTCCCGGCGCGCAGTAGCGGTCCCGGCCCCCGGGAGAGCCGAGCGGCCCGCCGCCCCCTCTCGAGGGGGCGGCGGGCCGCTCGGCTCTCCCGGGTCCTCAGGCGTTGGGCCGGTTGAGCTCCCAGAGCTGCAGTTCGGAGGTGGCGCTGACGGACCGCTCGACGCCGGCGATCCCGTCGCGGGAGGCCACGTACTGCTTGCCCTGCCAGATCGGGAGCACCGGCACGTCGTCGGCGACGATGTCCTGGAGCTTCTCGTAGGCGTCCGCGGCGGCGGTGCGGTCGGCCGCGCGGCGGGACTGCGGGATGAGCACCTTCTCCGCCTCGGGCGAGCGGTAGGGCGAGTTGAGGAAGTTGTCGGCGTCCAGGAAGGGCGCGGTGTAGTTGTCCGGGTCCGGGAAGTCGGGGAACCAGCCCATGCCGTAGGCCGCGTAGTCGCCGCGCTTCTGCTGGGGGCGGTACGTCGACCACTCCTCGCCCCGGACGGAGACCTTGAAGAGGCCCGAGGCGTTCAGCTGCCGCTGGATCGCCTTGAACTCCTCGGCGGTGGCGGGGCCGTAGTGGTCGCTGGTGTAGTGCAGGGTGAACGCCACCGGCGTCTTGACGCCGGCTTTGTCGAGGATCTTCGCGGCCTTGGCGGTGCTGGGCTCGCCGTACTTGTTGAAGAAGGCGTTGGTGTGTCCGGCGATGCTGGACGGGATGAGCGAGTAGAGCGGTTCGGCGGTGGTGCCGTAGACCTGGCCCGCGATCTGGCCGCGGTCGATGATCTGCGCCATGGCCTGCCGTACCGGCTTGGTGACCACCGGGTCCTTGGTGTTGAAGCCGAGGTAGCTGATGGCGAGGCCGGGCAGTTCGGTGAGGTCGACGCCCTCCTTGGGGTCCACCAGCATCTCGTGGGCCTGCTCGGGCGACATGGCCCGGGTCATGAGGTGGATCTTCTTCTCGTCGAGCGCCTCGCCCATGGTCCCGGCGTCGGGGAAGAGGTCCATCTCGACCTTGTCGTTGAGGACCTTCAGCTGCCCCTTGTAGGCGGGGTTCCTGGCGAAGCCGATCTTGACGACGCGGCCGTCCTCGACCTCCGGTTCCATGGTGTACGGGCCGGAACCGTCCACCTGGAAGCCGGTGCGCGCCGCCTTCGCCGGGTACTTCGCCTTCGGGACGATGCCGGCGGCGGGGGTGGCGAGCTTGTACGGGAAGGTGGCGTCGGGCGTGTTCAGGTGGAAGACCACCTGGTCCTCGCCCTTGGTCTCGATCATGTCGATGCCGGACAGGAGGCCGACCGGTCCGCTGTCCGCGTCGATGTCGATGACGCGCTGGATGGAGTGCTTGACGTCCTCGGCGGTGACGGGCGTGCCGTCGGCGAACGTGAGGCCCGCCCGCAGGGTGCAGCGGTAGCTCTCGTTCGCGGTGTCGGTGAAGGCGCAGCTGCGGGCGGCCTCGGGCACCGGTTCGCCGCCGCCGTTGGGCACGGTGGTGAGGGTCTGCACGGTCTGCCGCAGGACGTTCCAGACGCCCGCTTCGTAGCCGACGGCCGGGTCGAGCGGCGCGGGGTTCTCCTTGGAGGCCACGAGCTGGTCCGTGGTGCCGACGACGATGGCGCCCTTGCCATCGGCGCCGCCGTCCGTGCCGCCGCAGGCGGCGAGCACGGGGGCGAGCAGGCCGACGACGGCCGGCAGCACCAGGGTCTTGCGGTTCATGTGGACGTTCTCCCTCATCCCGGCAGGTGAGGAATCAACGCTAGTAGCCGTGGCTCGCCGCCCCGGACGGTCCGGTGGGCGGCTCGCGCTCCCCCGGCCGTCCACCGGCAGCTCATACGATCAGCATTGCGGACAGATCGCCTGATCCTGTCCACCTCCGGAGGGCTTCGGTGTGAGGAAGGCCACCGGCCACCCCTCTTCACAGATGCGCCCTTCGCATGATCCACATCCACGGAACGTTGTCGGAACGCACACGGACCGGGCAGAACGTCCGCCGTTCGTTCACATCCGTCCGCCCGGCGCCCCGCTCAGCCCGTTCCCGTGATGAGCTTCCGCAGGAAGGCCAGATCGACGTCTTCGAGGGAGCCGACCACCACGCGTCCGGCTGCGGGGGCGATGGGGGCGACGGACGGCACCGCGACGACCCGGCACCCGGCGGCCTCGGCGGCGGCGACCCCGGTCGCGGTGTCCTCGACGACCGCGCAGCGCCAGGGGTCGGCGCCGAAGCCCGCGGCGGCGGTGAGGTAGGGATCGGGGTGGGGCTTGGTCCGGGCCACCTCGTCACCGGCGACCGTGAGCGCGAAGTGGTGGTGGCCCACCGAATCCAGCACCCGGTCGATGATCCGGCGGTGGGAGGCGGAGACGAGCGCGGTGGGCACCTCGTGGGCGGCCAGTTCGGCCAGCAGCCGTTCGGCCCCCGGCATCAGCGGTACGCCCCGGCTGATGCGGCTCTCGAATCGGTCGTTGAGCAGCACGGTCAGTTCGTCCAGCCGGATGTCGGCTCCGGTGGCGTCGATGAGGTAGCCCGCGCTGCGGGTCATCGGCCCGCCCACGACCACGTCCCGCCAGGACTCCTCCAGCCGGTGCCCGAGACCGGCGAAGACCTCTTTCTCCACGTCCCACCAGAAGCCCTCGGTATCGACCAGGGTTCCGTCCATGTCGAGAAGGACCGCCTGCAGGGCGGCGCCTTCGGCCGTGCGGGTCAAGGACGCGGGGACCGTACTGGTCATCCGGCACACCTTCCGTAAAGGGACGAGAAGGCCGGCCGCCGTTCCCACGGGTGGGAGGGCGACCGGCCTGCACTGGACCGACCAGTGTACGACGTGTCCGGCCGCGGTGCGCGAAGGGCGCGGGACCGCTGCCGGAACCCGGGGTTACCGGGCGTTGAAGTACTTCGCCTCGGGGTGGTGGATGACGAGGGCGTCGGTGGACTGCTCCGGGTGGAGCTGGAACTCCTCGGAGAGGTGCACCCCGATCCGCTCCGGCCGGAGCAGGTCGGCGATCTTCGCCCGGTCCTCCAGGTCCGGGCACGCCCCGTAACCGAGCGAGAACCGCGCGCCCCGGTACTTCAGCGCGAACATGTCCTCGACGTCCGCCGGGTCCTCCCCCGCGAAGCCCAGCTCGGCCCGGACGCGGGCGTGCCAGTACTCGGCCAGCGCCTCGGCGAGCTGGACGGACAGGCCGTGCAGCTCCAGGTAGTCGCGGTAGGAGTCGGCGGCGAACAGTTCGGCCGTGGCCTCGCCGATCCGGGAGCCGACGGTGACGATCTGGAGGCCGATGACGTCGGTCTCGCCGGACTCCTCGGGGCGGAAGAAGTCCGCCAGGCAGAGGCGGCGGCCGCGGCGCTGGCGCGGGAAGGTGAAGCGGGTGCGCTCGGAGCCGTCCTCGTGGAGGAGGATCAGGTCCTCGCCCTTGGAGACGCAGGGGAAGTAGCCGTAGACGACGGCCGCCTCCAGGAGGTTGTTGGACTGGAGGTGGTCGAGCCAGCCGCGCAGGCGCGGGCGCCCCTCGGTCTCCACCAGCTCCTCGTACGTCGGCCCGTCGCCGGTCCTGGCCTGCTTGAGCCCCCACTGGCCCTTGAACAGGGCGCCCTCGTCGAGCCAGGAGGCGTACTCCTTGAGCGGGATGCCCTTGATGACGCGGGTGCCCCGGAACGGCGGCTCGGGGACGGGGTTGGTGGTGGAGACGTCCGAGCGCACCGAGCCCTCGGGCTCCTCGACCTCCAGCACCGCGGCGTCCCTCTTCGGGACGCGGCGCTGCTTCAGCTCCGGCAGGGCCGCGCCCGGCACCCCGCGCTTGACGCCGATGAGCGCGTCCATGAGGCGCAGGCCCTCGAAGGCGTCGCGGGCGTAGCGCACCTCGCCCTCGTAGATCTCGTGCAGGTCCTGCTCGACGTAGGCCCTGGTCAGCGCGGCGCCGCCGAGGATGACGGGGAAGTCGGCGGCCATCTTGCGCTGGTTCAGCTCTTCGAGGTTCTCCTTCATGATCACGGTCGACTTCACCAGGAGACCGGACATGCCGATGACGTCGGCGCGGTGCTCCTCGGCGGCTTCCAGGATCGCGGAGACGGGCTGCTTGATACCGAGGTTGACGACGTTGTAGCCGTTGTTGGAGAGGATGATGTCGACGAGGTTCTTGCCGATGTCGTGGACGTCGCCGCGGACGGTGGCCAGCACGATGGTGCCCTTGCCCTCGTCGTCGGACTTCTCCATGTGCGGTTCCAGGTGGGCCACCGCGCTCTTCATGACCTCGGCGGACTGGAGCACGAACGGCAGCTGCATCTGGCCGGAGCCGAACAGCTCGCCGACCACCTTCATGCCTTCCAGCAGCGTGTTGTTGACGATGTCGAGGGCGGGGGTGTCCTGGAGCGCCTCGTCGAGGTCGGCCTCCAGGCCGTTCTTCTCGCCGTCGATGATGCGGCGCTGGAGCCGTTCCTCCAGCGGCAGGGCCATCAGCTCCTCGGCCTTGCCCGCCTTCATCGACTTCATGTTGACGCCCTCGAACAGCTCCATGAGCTTCTGGAGGGGGTCGTAGCCCTCGGCGCGGCGGTCGTAGATCAGGTCGAGGGCGACCTTGACCTGCTCCTCCTCCAGCCGGGCGATCGGCAGGATCTTCGAGGCGTGCACGATCGCGGAGTCCAGCCCCGCCTTGACGCACTCGTCGAGGAAGACGGAGTTCAGCACCACGCGCGCGGCGGGGTTCAGGCCGAAGGAGATGTTCGAGAGGCCGAGGGTGGTCTGGACGTCGGGGTGGCGCTTCTTCAGCTCGCGGATCGCCCCGATGGTGGCGATGCCGTCGCCCCGGGACTCCTCCTGACCGGTGCAGATGGTGAAGGTCAGGGTGTCGATGAGGATGTCGGACTCGCGGATGCCCCAGTTGGTGGTGAGGTCCTCGATGAGCCGCTCGGCGATGGCGACCTTGTGCTCGACGGTGCGGGCCTGTCCCTCCTCGTCGATCGTCAGGGCGATCAGGGCCGCGCCGTGCTCGGCGGCCAGGGCGCTGACCTTGGCGAAGCGGGAGTCGGGGCCGTCGCCGTCCTCGTAGTTGACCGAGTTGAGCACGGCCCGGCCGCCGAGCTTCTCCAGGCCGGCGCGCAGGACGGGCAGTTCGGTGGAGTCCAGCACGATCGGCAGGGTGGAGGCGGTGGCGAAGCGGCCGGCCAGCTCGGTCATGTCGGCGACGCCGTCGCGGCCCACGTAGTCGACGCAGAGGTCGAGCATGTGCGCGCCCTCGCGGATCTGGTCGCGGGCCATCTCCACGCAGTCGTCCCAGCGGGCCTCCAGCATGGCCTCGCGGAACTTCTTGGAGCCGTTGGCGTTGGTGCGCTCCCCGATCGCCAGGTAGGCGGTGTCCTGGCGGAAGGGGACGTGCTGGTAGAGGGAGGCCGCGCCGGGCTCGGGGCGCGGGTCGCGCTCGGTCGGCGTCAGCTCGCGGGCCCGCTCGACGACGGCCCGCAGGTGCTCGGGGGTGGTGCCGCAGCAGCCGCCGATGAGGGAGAGGCCGTAGTCCCGGACGAAGTGCTCCTGGGCGTCGGCCAGTCCTCCGGGGCCGAGGGGGAAGTGCGCGCCGTCCTTGGTGAGGACGGGGAGGCCGGCGTTGGGCATGCACATCAGGGGGGTGCGGGAGTGGCGGGCGAGGTAGCGCAGGTGCTCGCTCATCTCGTCCGGGCCGGTCGAGCAGTTCAGGCCGATCAGGTCGATGCCCAGCGGCTCCAGGGCGGTGAGGGCCGCGCCGATCTCGGAGCCCAGCAGCATGACGCCGGTCGTCTCGAAGGCGAGGGAGCAGATCAGGGGCACCTGGACGCCGAGGGCGTCCATCGCCCGGCGCGCTCCGACGATGCTGGACTTGGTCTGCAGCAGGTCCTGGGTGGTCTCGACGATCAGCGCGTCCGAGCCGCCCGCGAGGAGGCCCTCGGCGTTCTGCTGGTAGCCGTCCCGCAGGACGTCGTAGGTGATGTGGCCGAGGGAGGGCAGCTTGGTGCCGGGGCCGATCGAGCCGAGGACCCAGCGCTGGCGCCCGTCCTTCGCGGCGAACTCGTCCGCCACCTCGCGGGCGATGCGGGCGCCGGACTCGGAGAGCTCGTGGATCCGGTGGGCGATCTCGTACTCGTTGGCGGCGGAGTGGTTCGCGCCGAAGGTGTTGGTCTCGACGCAGTCGACGCCGACCGCGAAGTACTCCTCGTGGACCGAGCGGACGATGTCGGGCCGGGTGATGTTGAGGATCTCGTTGCAGCCTTCGAGGTTCTCGAAGTCTTCCAGTGTGGGGTCCTGTGCCTGGAGCATGGTGCCCATCGCCCCGTCGGCCACCACCACGCGGGTGGCGAGTGCCTCTCGGAGCGCGTCTGCGCGGGTCCGGCTGTCGGCGGCGGATGTCGGCAACGAGGCCATGGATGATCTCCCAGGGATGCGACGGCTGTCGGCTTTGCGTCCTTCTCGGGGAAGGCGCACCCCGCCAGCCTAGCCGGACCGCCCTCGGCCCCGTCGATGCGTCCGAACGGCGGACTGCATGCTGTGCGGGTGCGGTGCGGGCGGGGCGGTGGCGGAGACTTTTCCCCGGAGTCCGGCGGAGGTCGGCATCGACCGATAGTGTTCAGCATTGTCGAACCGAGGTGGAGGAGTACGGCGCGATGGCCAAGAACATCCAGTCGCTGGAGCGGGCGGCCGCGATGCTGCGTCTGCTGGCGGGCGGCGAGCGTCGGCTCGGGCTCTCCGACATCGCCTCCTCGCTGGGGCTGGCCAAGGGCACCGCGCACGGCATCCTGCGCACCCTCCAGCTGGAGGGGTTCGTCGAGCAGGACGCGGCCTCGGGCCGCTACCAGCTGGGGGCGGAGCTGCTGCGGCTGGGCAACAGCTACCTGGACGTCCACGAGCTGCGGGCGCGCGCCCTGGTCTGGACGGACGACCTGGCCCGCTCCAGCGGCGAGAGCGTCCACCTCGGGGTGCTGCACCAGCACGGCGTACTGATCGTCCACCACGTCTTCCGCCCCGACGACAGCCGCCAGGTGCTGGAGGTGGGGGCGATGCAGCCGCTGCACTCCACCGCGCTGGGCAAGGTGCTCTCCGCGTACGACCCGGTGGCCCACAGCGAGGTCATGGAGGCGGAGCGCCGCTCCTTCACCGGGCGCACCGTCACCGCGGCCGACGAGTTCGAGGCGATGCTCGACCTGGTCCGCGCCCAGGGCTGGGCCGCCGACGCCGAGGAGACCTGGGAGGGCGTCGCCGCCGTGGCCGCCCCGGTGCACGACCGGCGCAGGATGCCGGTCGGGGCGGTGGCCGTGACCGGCGCGGTGGAGCGGGTGGCCCCGGGCGGGGCGCTGCGGCCCGAGCTGATCGCGGCCGTGCGCGACTGCGCCCGCGCGGTCTCGCGGGATCTGGGCGCCGGCCGCTTCTGAACACTCCGGGCGGGCACCCCGGCGGGGCGTCCCGTCGCCCCCGCTCCCGGCGTCCCGCGCGCCCCTCACACCGCGCCGGGCCCTCGCCCCGGCGAGACCGGCCGCGCTCCAGAACGCCTCCGTCCCCCCTCCACCCCCGCACGCGCCCTCGCACGCGGTAACGATCGCGTCGCGCACCGAGTCGTGGGCCACAGAACCCTTGACGCTTCCTTCGCCCAGGGGAACACTGCCGTTCAACGGTCGGCATTGTCGAACGCCTAACGGTAATAAGCGTTAGAGTGTGACAGTGCCAAGGGCCGGTCAAGCCCTTACAGATGGGCTGCCCACGCTTCGTGGATACCCATCTGGGGCGCGGAACACCGGCGGGACCGGTGATCCGCTCTCCCCTGGACGAAGGACAAAGGAGTCGCGGGTGTCCAGCTCCGACATTTTCATCGGCGAGACCATAGGGACCGCCGTACTCATCCTGCTCGGCGGCGGTGTCTGTGCCGCCGTCACGCTGAAGAGCAGCAAGGCCCGGGACGCGGGCTGGCTCGCCATCACTTTCGGGTGGGGCTTCGCCGTGCTGACCGGCGCCTACCTCGCCGGCGGCGTATCGGGCGCCCACCTCAACCCCGCGGTCACGGTGGGCCTGGCCATCCAGGGCGGTACCGAGTGGGGCGACGTTCCCCTCTACCTCGGCTCGCAGCTGCTCGGCGCGATGATCGGCGCCCTGCTGGTCTGGGCGGTCTACTACGGCCAGTTCCACGCCCACCTGACCGACCCGGAGATCATCGGGACGAAGTCCGCCGACGAGGGCATGGTCGATCAGAACGCCGCCCCGAAAGCCGGCCCGGTGCTCGGGGTCTTCTCCACCGGTCCGGAGATCCGCAACGGCGTGCAGAACGTGGTCACCGAGATCATCGCGACCGTCGTGCTGGTCCTGGCGATCCTGACCCAGGGCCTGAACGACGAGGGCAACGGCCTCGGCGTGCTCGGCGCGCTGATCACCTCCCTGGTCGTCGTGGGCATCGGCCTCTCGCTCGGCGGCCCGACCGGCTACGCCGTCAACCCGGTCCGCGACCTCGGTCCGCGCATCGTGCACGCCCTGCTGCCGCTGCCCAACAAGGGTGGTTCGGACTGGGGCTACGCCTGGGTACCCATCGTGGGTCCGCTCATCGGCGGCGCCCTCGCCGGCGGGCTCTACAACCTCGCCTTCGCCTAGTCCGAGCCGCACCTCCTCATCTCACAGACTTCCGGGAGCACACCGTGACCGACGCACACACCACCGGCACCCACGGCACCGGCCCGTTCATCGCGGCCATCGACCAGGGCACCACCTCCAGCCGCTGCATCGTCTTCGACAAGGACGGCCGGATCGTCTCCGTCGACCAGAAGGAGCACGAGCAGATCTTCCCGAAGCCGGGATGGGTCGAGCACGACGCGACCGAGATCTGGGAGAACGTCCAGGAGGTCGTCGCCGGGGCCATCGTCAAGGCCGGCATCACCTCCGCCGACGTCAAGGCGATCGGCATCACCAACCAGCGCGAGACCACCCTGCTGTGGGACAGGAACACCGGTGAGCCGGTGCACAACGCGCTGGTGTGGCAGGACACCCGTACCGACGCGCTCTGCAAGGAGCTCGGCCGCAACGTGGGCCAGGACCGCTTCCGCCGCGAGACCGGGCTGCCGCTCGCCTCGTACTTCGCCGGCCCCAAGGTCCGCTGGCTGCTCGACAACGTCGAGGGGCTGCGCGAGCGCGCCGAGCGCGGCGACATCCTCTTCGGCACCATGGACTCCTGGGTCATCTGGAACCTGACCGGCGGCACCGACGGCGGGGTGCACGTCACCGACGTCACCAACGCCTCCCGCACCCTCCTGATGAACCTGCACACCATGGCGTGGGACGAGAAGATCCTCTCCTCCATCGGCATCCCGGCCGCGGTGCTCCCCGAGATCCGCTCCTCCGCCGAGGTCTACGGCAACGCCAAGGGCGGCGTCCTCGACGGCGTGCCCGTCGCCTCCGCGCTCGGCGACCAGCAGGCGGCCCTGTTCGGCCAGACCTGTTTCGCCGAGGGCGAGGCGAAGTCCACGTACGGCACCGGCACCTTCATGCTGATGAACACCGGCCACACCCCGGTCAACTCGTACAACGGACTGCTCACCACGGTCGGTTACCGGATCGGCGACAAGCCCCCGGTCTACGCGCTGGAGGGCTCCATCGCGGTCACCGGTTCGCTGGTGCAGTGGATGCGCGACCAGATGGGCCTGATCAAGTCGGCCGCCGAGATCGAGACGCTGGCCTCCTCGGTCGAGGACAACGGCGGCGCCTACTTCGTGCCCGCCTTCTCCGGCCTCTTCGCCCCCTACTGGCGTCCCGACGCCCGGGGCGTGATCGCCGGACTCACCCGCTACGTCACCAAGGCACACATCGCCCGTGCCGTCCTGGAGGCCACCGCCTGGCAGACCCGCGAGATCAGCGACGCCATGACCAAGGACTCCGGCGTCGAGCTGACCGCGCTCAAGGTCGACGGCGGCATGACGTCCAACAACCTGCTGATGCAGACGCTCTCCGACTTCCTGGACGCGCCCGTGGTGCGCCCGATGGTCGCCGAGACCACCTGCCTCGGCGCCGCCTACGCCGCCGGTCTCGCCGTCGGCTTCTGGCCGGACACCGACGCGCTGCGCGCCAACTGGCGCCGGGCCGCCGAGTGGACACCCCGCATGGACGCGGACACCCGTGCCCGCGAGTACAAGAGCTGGCTCAAGGCCGTCGAACGGACCATGGGCTGGATCGAGGACGAAGAAAGCTGACGAGGAGCATCACCATGACCACCCTGCAGAGCGTTCCCGCCCTCGGAACGCACCCGGCCTCCGGCTCGCTGCCGAGCCGCGCCGAGACCCGGGACCAGCTGTCCCGGGCCACGTACGACCTCCTGGTCATCGGCGGCGGCATCCTGGGCATCTCCACCGCCTGGCATGCCGCGCAGTCCGGGCTGCGGGTGGCCCTGGTGGACGCCGGCGACTTCGCCGGCGCCACCTCCTCCGCCTCCTCCAAGCTCCTCCACGGCGGCCTGCGCTACCTCCAGACCGGCGCGGTGAAGCTGGTCGCGGAGAACCACTTCGAGCGGCGCGCGGTCTCCCGCGAGGTGGCCCCGCACCTGGCCAACCCGCTCACCTTCTACCTGCCGGTCTACAAGGGCGGCCCGCACGGCGCGGCCAAGCTCGGCGCGGGCGTCTTCGCCTACTCCGCGCTCTCCGCCTTCGGCGACGGCGTCGGCCACGTCATCTCCCCGGCCAAGGCCCAGCGCGACGTCCCCGAGCTGCGCACCGACAACCTCAAGGCCGTCGCGGTCTACGGCGACGACCAGATGAACGATGCCCGCATGGCGCTGATGACGGTCCGCGCGGCGGTCGACGCCGGCGCGGTCGTCCTCAACCACGCGGCCGTCACGGGTCTGCGCTTCACCCGGGGCCGGGTCACCGGCGCGGAGCTGAAGGACAGCACGGACGGTACGGAGTTCGGCGTCACCGCCCGCCTCGTGCTGAACGCGACGGGCCCCTGGGTCGACCACCTGCGGAAGATGGAGGACCCGAACGCGGCCCCCTCCATCCGCCTCTCCAAGGGCGCGCACCTGGTCCTCAAGCGGACGCGGCCGTGGCGGGCGGCGCTGGCCACCCCGATCGACAAGTACCGCATCACGTTCGCGCTGCCGTGGGAGGACATGCTGCTCCTCGGCACGACGGACGAGGAGTACGAGGGCGACCCGGCGGACGTCGCCGTGACCGAGGCGGACACCGCGCAGATCCTCGACGAGGCGGCGTTCTCGATCAAGGACCAGCAGCTCTCGCGCGATCTGATCACGTACTCCTTCGCGGGTCTGCGGGTGCTGCCCGGCGGTCCCGGCGACACCTCCAGGGCCAAGCGCGAGACGGTCGTCACGGAGGGCCGCGGCGGGATGCTGTCGGTCGCCGGCGGCAAGTGGACGACCTTCCGCCACATCGGCCGCACGGTCATGAACAAGCTGGCGGCCCTTCCGGGCCACCCGCTGGCCGAGGACATGGAGCCGATGAACCGGCTGCCGCGGAAGCTGCCGCTGCCCGGGATCGCCAGCCCGAACGCGGTCGCGCACCGGCTGCTGGTCGACGGCCCCGCGCCCGGCCCCCGGATGGCGCCGGACACCGCCCGCCACCTGGCCACGCACTACGGTTCGCTCGCCTTCGACATCGCCCGGCTGGCGAACGAGAACCCGGAGCTGGCCGAGCGCGTGCACCCGGACGCCCCGGAGATCTGGGCGCAGGTCGCCTACGCCCGGGACCACGAGTGGGCCGAGACGGCTGACGACGTGCTGCGCCGCCGGACCACGCTGACGATCCGGGGCCTGGCCACGGACGAGGTCCGCGAGGGCGTCGAGAAGCTGCTGGGAGACCGCGACTGACCTGCCGATCCACCCCCCACGGGTAGGGGAACGGGGGCGGCCTCCGCGCGGAGGCCGCCCCCGTTCCCCTACCCGTGGGCCCCGGGGGTTCTGGCGGGGCGCCGGCCGGGCGGGGGCGGTTCGGCCGCCGTGTGCGGGGCCATGATGCACGGTTCCGCCCGCTGATCCACTCCTGGTGGCAGGGTTCACCCGGCCGTGCGGGAGGGCTGCGGCGGGGGGCCCCGGAAGCCGTAAGGTTGCTCCGTACGCATGGAGACAGCGGAAGGAGGCCCGGGTGATCGAGCTCGAGTCGGTGCCCGAGCTGGTCGACCCGGTCATGGTGGCCGCGTTCGAAGGCTGGAACGACGCCGGGGACGCCGCCTCCACAGCGGTCGCTCATCTGGACCGGGAGTGGAAGGGCGAGGTGTTCGCGGCGCTGGACGCCGAGGACTACTACGACTTCCAGGTCAACCGGCCCACGGTGTGGCTGGACGGCGGGACGCGGAAGATCACCTGGCCGACGACGCGGCTGTCCGTGGTGCGGGTGGGCGGCGACAAGCCCCGGGACCTGGTCCTGGTGCGCGGTATCGAGCCGTCGATGCGCTGGCGGTCGTTCTGCAACGAGATCCTCGGCTTCGCCCATGAGCTGGGCGTCGAAATGGTCGTCATCCTGGGCGCGTTGCTCGGGGACACCCCGCACACCCGGCCGGTGCCGGTGAGCGGGGTCACCTCCGACGCGGACCTGGCGCGGACGATGGACCTGGAGGAGACGCGGTACGAGGGCCCCACGGGCATCGTCGGGGTGCTCCAGGAGGCGTGCACGCACGCCGGGGTGCCCGCGGTCAGCCTGTGGGCGGCGGTCCCGCACTACGTGTCGCAGCCGCCGAACCCGAAGGCGACGCTGGCCCTGCTGAACCGCCTGGAGGATCTGATCGGACTGCGCATCCCGCTGGGCGAACTGCCCGAGGACGCGCGGGCGTGGCAGGTCGGCGTGGACCAACTGGCCTCGGAGGACAGCGAGGTCGCGGAGTACGTGCAGACGCTGGAGGAGGCCCGGGACACCGCGGAGCTGCCCGAAGCGTCCGGCGAGGCCATCGCCCGGGAGTTCGAGCGCTATCTGCGGCGGCGGGACGGCGGCCCCGGGCAGGGGCCGGGCGGCCACGCCACCGAGTCCGGCGACGTACCGTATCTGCGCGATCCCGCCTCCGGCCGCACCCGGCCGCCGATGCCGCCGCGCCCGGAGGCGGGGCGGGGCAAGGCCGCCGACGACCAGGGCGCCAAGGGCCCGGACGAGGCGTCCGAGGGCGAAGCGGGCGGCCCGGGCCCCGGCGAGGGCCCGGACCGTCCCGGGGAGGACTGACCGCAGGACCGGCCGGAGCGCCGCACGGGGAAGCGATCCCGTGCGGCGCTCCGGCGCGTCGGGCCGGGCTCAGGCGCAGTGGAACCTCGCCGCGGCCCAGTCGCCGTGGTCCCCGGTCTTGGAGCCGTTGGTGTCGGTGACCTTCAGCCGCACCCGCCGCACGCCGTCGAGCCGCACGTCCACGGGGACGGTCGCCGATGCGCCGGTCAGCTTCGGCGAGGTCCAGAGCACCTCGCCGTCGCCCTCCACGGAGAACGCGACCTCCCCGTACCCGTTGATCTCGTCGTCGATCCCGACGTCGGCGGTGAACGCGGTGCACCGGCCGCCGAGGTGGAAGGCGAGGGCGGAGTCGGCGTGGGTGCCGATGCCCTTCTCGTACGTCGTCCCCGCCAGTGTCAGCGCCCTGCCGTCGTTCGCGCCGGACTCCCCGTTGGAGCGGTCGCGTTCGGCCGGGCCGTAGCCGTTGGTCTCGGAGAGCCAGACCAGGTCGCTCGCCCAGGCGTCGCCCCCGGGCGGCGGCGGCAGGACGGTGACGGTGAGCCGCTGTTGGCTCGTGCGCGCCTCGCCGCCGGTCCGGTAGCGGGCGAGGGCCGTCAGCGTGGTCTCGCGCACTTCCGCGTCCTCCGGCGGGGTGAGGGCCACCTCGACCCGGCGGGTGGCGCCCGCCGGGATCCGGTCCGGAATCCGGGCGGTCGCGGCCTGCCAGCCGTCGGGCGCCCGGAGGGAGAGCATGGTGTCGGTGAGGGCCGTGCTGCCGGCGGTCACGTCGACCAGGACCGTGCCCGGGGTGCCGGCCGCGGCCTCCTGGCCCGCGGGGGCGCTGAGGGCGGCGGCGGCCGAAGCCTTCTTGCCGCCGACCGCGCTGGCGCCCAGCAGCTTCACCGTGAACTTCTGCGCGGTGCTCAGGGGCGCGGTCTTCACGTGCACCACACCGCCCCGGTCGTCGCGGTCGTACCACCAGCCCTGGCGGGCCCGGTCGTACGCGCTCCTCGACGTCAGCTCGGGCAGCGTCCGGTCCAGTTTCACCGTGCGGGGCTCGGAGCCGGTGTGGACGGTGAACTCGTAGGGGCGGACGGTCTGTTTGCCGGTGAAGTCGCCCCGGCTCTCGTTGATCGTGACGGAGACGTCGCCCGCGCCGTGCTCCGGGGCGCGGACGTCGGCACGCTGGGTGGCGTACGCGCCGGCCCGGTGCTCGCGGGTGACGCCGTCGTCCTCGTACAGGGTGAAGGAGGTGTCCCCCTGCGGGTAGACGTCCCAGGCGAGCGGGGAGTCGGCGGTGCGGTCGCGGTAGGAGCGGATGCCCGGCCACATCGGGACCGCCGCGCCCGCCTTCACGAAGAGCGGCAGGGTGTCGAGCGGGGCGCTGTAGGTGTCGATGGTGGTGGGGCCCTGGTGGGTGCGGCCGCTCCAGTAGTCGATCCAGGTGCCCTCCGGGAGGTAGACGTCCTTGCGCTCGGTGGCGTCCTGGTAGACGGGGGCGACGAGGAAGTGCTCGCCGGAGAGGAACTCGTACTTCGCCGCCTCCGTGGCCGCCTTCGGGTCGTCGGGGTATTCGAGGACCAGCGGCCGGACCATGCCGACCCCGGTCTCGGTGGCCTCGTGGGCGTAGCTGTACTGGTAGGGCAGCAGCGACTCCTTGAGCTTGAGGTAGTCGCGGTTGACGGAGGTGTACGGCTCCCCGTAGCGGAAGGGTTGCTTGTCCACGGCGGCCCACCCGTCCATGGTCATCGTGGTGCCGAGGAACATCTTCCACTGGAGGTCGCGGGTGTAGGTCTTGGCGCTGCCGCCGAAGATGCCGTCGACGTCACCGGTGGTGTAGGCGAGGCCGGACATGGTGGCGCCCGCGTAGGTCGGGATCTGCCAGCGGATGTACTCCCAGTCGCCCTTCTGGTCGCCGGACCACTGGACGCCGCAGCGCTGCGCGCCCGCCCAGCTCTCGGGGGCCCAGGTGAAGCCGCGGGCGTCGCTGTTGTCCTCGATGCCCCGGTAGGCGTCCTTGCAGGCGTCGAGGGCGAACTTGTAGCCCGGGCCGACCCAGGCGACGTCCAGCTTGGCGACCCGCTGTCCGGCCTTGACCTGGTCGGCGAGGCCGTCGATGCCGTCCTCGGTCCACAGGCCCAGTTCCATGTCGCGGTCCTTGAGCCCCTCGGCGGTCTTCTCCAGGTCCTCGTAGCCGCAGCCGTAGCCGTCGTTGACGAGCATCCAGCCGTTGGGCATGTCGTTCTCGACGTACCCGTCGGCGACCTTGAGCGCGTCCAGGGTGCGGCGCTCGCCCCGGTTGGCGTTGTGGAGGTAGCAGTCGGCGTCGCCGATCTCCATGCCGTAGAGCGGCGGCAGGAACGGCTTGCCGGTGAGGTCGGTGTACTGGCCGATGACGTCCTTGGCCCCGTCGCCCGCGAAGTAGTAGGCGTCGAAGCGCCGTTCCTCCGCGCTCGTCGTCACCGGGTCGGTGAACGCGTAGGTGTTGGGGGCGTAAGTGTTGCGGAAGACTCCGTAGCCGGCCGAGGAGAGGTAGAACGGGACGGAGTTGGGGTGGCCGCCGTCGTTCCAGTCGTAGTCGACGGCGACCTCGACGGTCTTGTCCCGGTGGGTCGTGTTGCCGCGGCCGTTCTGCATGCCGGCCCCGTAGAACTGCTCCCCCGCGCCCCGGGCCAGGGTCTGGACGGTCCGCTCGCCGGTCCAGCTCAGCCCCCTGGCCTCGGACCAGACCCGGCTGCCGTCCGCCCGGTGCAGGGCGAAGCGCAGCGGCGTCTTGTAGGCCCGCAGGGTGACCGCGCTCGTCGACAGCTCGTAGCGGTCGCCGCGGTCCTTCCAGCGGGTGCGGGGCGGCGCGCCCTGCGGCAGGACGATGTCGTCGCCGGTGGGGTCGGTGAACTCGCCGTCCGGGGCCAGCTCGATGCGGAAGGTCTCCTCCGAGAGGAAGCTGACCCGGGCCTCGGCCCGTCCGGCGGTCAGCCGGTACACGGCCCCATCCGCCCGGAATCCGGTGACGTCCCCGACGGTGGTGGACTCCGGCGGGGCCTCGTCGGCGTGGGCCCCGCCGGGCCCCGCGAGGGCCGTGAGCAGTCCGAGCAGTGCGGCAACTGCCGCCACTCTCATGCGCGTTGATGTTTGCATAGAGAGCTTTTAGCGCAACTTCGAGCAGCTGACCATGGGCAAAAAGGAACCGGCCCGAACTTCGTGCGGAAGTTCAGGGCCGGTCCGGGTGGTCGGATCGAGCGGCGAAGGCCGCTCGCCGTGCTACAGAGCGACCCCCAGCAGGGCGTCGACCGTACGCGAGACGAGGCCGGGCGCGCCCTCGTCCGTACCGCCCTCCGCGCCCTGGAGCGCAGCCCAGCGGTCCACCGCGGCCAGGGCGGCGGGGCTGTCCAGATCGTCCGCGAGGGCCTCGCGGACCTCCTCGACCAGCGCGTCGGCGGACGGGCCGTCGGGGCGCGAGACGGCGGCCCGCCAGCGCGCGAGGCGCTCGACGGCGTCGGCCAGCACCTGGTCGGTCCACTCCCAGTCGGAGCGGTAATGGCGGGAGAGGAGGGAGAGCCGGATGGCCGCCGGGTCCACGCCCTGGCGGCGCAGCGCCGAGACGAAGACCAGGTTGCCGCGCGACTTGGACATCTTCTCGCCGTCCAGGGCGACCATGCCCGCGTGGACGTACGCCCGGGCGAACGGGTGCTCGCCGGTCAGCGCCTGGGCGTGCGAGGCGCCCATCTCGTGGTGGGGGAAGGCGAGGTCGGAACCGCCGCCCTGGATGTCGAAGCCCATGCCGAGGTGGTCGAGCGCGATGGCGACGCACTCGATGTGCCAGCCGGGGCGGCCCTCGCCCAGGGAGGCCCCGTCCCAGCTCGGCTCACCCGGGCGGGCGGCCATCCAGAGCATCGGGTCGAGGGGGTTCTTCTTGCCGGGGCGCTCGGGGTCGCCGCCGCGTTCGGCGGAGAGCAGCCGCATCGCCCCGGCGTCCAGACCGGCGACCTCGCCGAAGTGCGGGTCGGCGTCGACGGAGAAGTAGACGTCGCCGTCCAGGTCGTAGGCGGCGCCCGCGTCCCGGAGGCGTTCGACGAGGGGCACGATGCCCGGTATCGCCTCGACCGCTCCGACGTAGTGCCGGGGGGGCAGCATCCGCAGGGCGGTCATGTCCTCGCGGAAGAGGGCGGTTTCGCGCTCCGCCAGCTCGGTCCAGTCCTGACCGTCGCGCACGGCCCGCTCCAGCAGCGGGTCGTCCACGTCGGTCACGTTCTGGACGTAGTGGACCTGCCGCTTGGTGTCGAGCCACACGCGCTGAACCAGGTCGAACGCGTTGTAGGTCGCCGCATGACCCATGTGGGTCGCGTCGTACGGCGTGATGCCGCAGACGTAGATGCGGGCGACGGGACCGGGGTCAAGGGTGATCCGTCCGCCGGTCGCGGTGTCGTGGATCCGAAGGTCGCGGCCCTTGCCGGGCAGGGCGGGGACCTCAGAAGCGGGCCAGGCATGCATGCCATGAGCGTAACCGGACGATGCTTCCGGATACGAACCGGATCCGTCATCCTGTCCGAAGAGGCCCCCTCGCGGGAACTCCGGCACGAGGCGGCAGTCCGACGACAGACCCTAGACGGGCGGCCAGGGGATGGGCGGCCACCGGCCGCTCGGCCGCGGGTGCACGCCGCCGCCGACCAGCCCCGCGACCCGCTCGCGCAGGGCCTCCAGCTCGGCCGGGGTGATGAGTTCGGCCATCCGGGTGGCGAGGGCGGCCCCCGGCCCCAGCTCGGCGGCGAGCCGGTCCAGGACCTGGCGGGCTTCTTCGGTCAGCGGCTCGCCGGCCCACCCCCAGAGCAGGGTCCGCAGCTTGTCGTCGGCGTTGAAGGTGACCCCGTGGTCGATGCCGAAGAGCCGTCCGCCGGGCGCGGGCAGCAGATGCCCGCCCTTGCGGTCGCCGTTGTTGATGACCGCGTCCAGCACGGCGAGCCGGCGCAGCCGGGGGTCGTCCGCGTGGACCAGCAGCGCGGTCTTCCCCTCCCCCACGTCCGCGAAGCCCACGGCCTTCCAGCCCTCGCCCGGCTCCTCGCCCTCGACGAGCGCCAGCAAGGAGGGCGCATCCTCGTCGGACGCGGGGCCCTCGATCCAGAGCTGGCACATGCCCGGCCCGTACGGTCCCTCCCGCAGCACGGTCGGCGGCACCAGGTCCCAGCCGGTCGCCCGGGAGATCTCGTACGCCGCCACCTCCCGCTGGGCGAGGGTCCCGTCGGGGAAGTCCCAGAGCGGCTGCTCCCCCGCGACCGGCTTGTAGGCGCAGGCGCGCTCCTCACCTCCGTACTCCACCGTGCAGTGCAGCACCGCGTTGGACGCCCCGCCGACCTGCCCGAGGACGGTGAGCGTGCCCTCGGAGAGCAGGGTGAGCAGCTCGGGGTCGGTCAGGCTCCGCGACGGTATCCGTTCTGGCGCGGGCATACATGTCCTTCCGGATCGAGCGGCAGGCTGCACAGGGGGCACGGCGGGCGGCCGGCGTTGACGACGTCCAGGGCGCGCTTGGCGAAGGCGCGGGCCTGGGCGCCGCTGAGCCGGACACGGAGCATCGGCGGGCCGTTCTCCTCGTCCTGGAGGAGTTTCTCCTCGGCCTCCGCGAGGTCGTCCTCGGAGTCGGCGTCGAGCTCGACGAGGGCCTGCGCCTCGATGATCATGCGCTGCTCCTCGCCGTCCCAGGCCAGGGCCATGGTGCCGACCCGGAACTCCTCTTCGACGGGGACGTCGAGCGGCGCGGTGTCGGCGACGTCGGCGGGGGCCACGGCGGGCACCGGGGAGCTGCCCCCGGTACGGCGCACGACCTCGTCGAGCAGTTCGTCGACCCGCTCGGCGAGCGCGGCGACCTGGGTCTTCTCCAGCGCCACGCTGGTGACCCGGCCCTGTGCGGAGGCCTGCAGGAAAAACGTACGACGGCCAGGCAACCCGACCGTACCGGCCACGAACCGGTCCGGCGGGTCGTAGAGGAACACCTGACGGGACACGTCCTGCTCCCTTGAGCTTCGATGGTGGTGGGGCGGCGCTACGGCGCGTCCACCCTACTGCCCGGAGCGATCACGGCGCGCCCGCGCCGCCCCCGACCGTCGCCGCCGCCGCGCCGTCGCCGGAGGGGGAGGCCGCGGCGTCCGCCCCGACCGGGTTCTCGCGCGGGGCCAGGGCGGTCAGGTCGCCGGTGTCGCCGAGCCGCAGGAGGAAGGGGCGCAGCCGGGTGTAGCGGATCGCGGTGACCGAGCAGGGGTCGGCGTGGACGCGCTGGAAGAGGTCCAGGTGCATGCCCAGCGCGTCGGCCACCAGGGACTTGATGATGTCGCCGTGCGAGCACATGACGTACACGGCGTCCTCGCCGTGCCCGGTCTCGACGCGCTCGTTCCAGTCGCGTACGGCGTCGACGGCGCGGGCCTGCATCGCGCGCATGGACTCGCCGCCGGGGAAGGCCGCGGCGGAGGGGTGCTGCTGGACGACGGACATCAGGGGCTCGTCGGCGAGTTCGGCCAGTTTCCGCCCCGACCAGTGGCCGTAGTCGCACTCGCTGATCCGGTCCTCGATGTGCAGCGGCAGCCCCGGGCGGGCGTCGAGGAGCGGCTGGAGCGTCTGGCGGCAGCGCTCCAGCGGGCTGCTGACGGCGAGGACCGGAGAGAGGGCGGAAAGCCGGGCGGGGAGGGCCGCGGCCTGTTCGGCGCCGCGTTCGTCGAGGCTGACGCCGGGGGTGCGGCCCGCGAGCACTCCGGCGGTGTTGGCGGTGGAGCGTCCGTGGCGTACGAGGATCAGCGTGGGCATACCCGCCAGCGTAGAGGGCCGGTGAAGGTGCGTAGAGACGGGTTCACGGGGAAGAATGCCCGCCGTGATCGTGGACTGTGCCATTTACCGGGACGGGCGCCGCACCGACCGGCCCGAAGACTTCTCCGACGCCCTGGACGAGGCGCGGGCCTCGCACGACGCCTTCCTGTGGATCGGGCTGCACGAGCCCACGGAGGCGGAGTTCGACCTGGTCCGGGCGGAGTTCGGGCTGCATCCGCTGGCCGTGGAGGACGCGCTGCGGGCGCACCAGCGGCCCAAGCTGGAGGTGTACGACGACTCGCTGTTCGCGGTGCTCAAGCCGGTCGTCTACGAGCCGGAGAGCGACGCGGTCAGCGCCGACGAGCTGATGGTCTTCATAGGCGACGCGTTCGTGGTGACGGTCCGGCACGGCGAGGGCGCTCCGCTGGCGGCCGTGCGCCGCCGCCTGGAGGCCGAGCCCGAGGTGCTCAAGCACGGGCCGACCTCGGTGCTGTACGCGGTCAGCGACGCGGTCGTGGACCACTACCTGGACGTGGCCGGGGAGCTCCAGGTGGACCTGGAGGAGCTGGAGACGGAGGTCTTCGCGCCGTCCGGCTCGGGCGACTCGAAGAACACCGCCGCCCGGATCTACACCTTCAAGCGGCAGGTGCTGGAGTTCCGCCGGGCGGCCGGTCCGCTGACGGGGCCGATGACGCGCCTCGCGGGGGCGGGCGTGCCGTTCGTCCACGAGGACGCGCAGCCGTTCTTCCGGGACGTCGCCGACCACCTGACGCGCGCCAACGAGCAGGTGGAGGGGCTGGACCGGCTGCTCTCGGACATCCTGTCGGCGCATCTGGCGCAGATGGGAGTGCGGCAGAACGACGACATGCGCAAGATCTCCGCCTGGGCGGCCATGGCCGCCGTCCCGACGATGGTGGCGGGCGTCTACGGCATGAACTTCGACCACATGCCGGAGCTGCACTGGCCGTGGACCTATCCGGCGGTGGTCGGCCTGATGGGCGTGGCCGTGGTCGGCCTGCACCGGCTGTTCAAGCGGCGCGGCTGGCTCTGAGGGCGCCGGGGCGCCCGCGAGTCCGCAGGTCCGCGAGTCCGTCGGCCCGGCGCGTTCAGGGCGTCCGCGTTCGCCGGGCGTCCGGAGGGGCGGGGCGGCCGGCCTCAGGCGTATTCGTGTTCCGGTGCGGCGGGGGCGCTCAGCGCGTCGCGCCGCCGAGGCGTCTCCAGGCGCACCATGCGCCGCCAGCCGACCAGGCGCTCGTACGCGTACACCGCGTGGATGCCCGCGGCGAGCACGGCGGCCTTCGGACGCGACCAGCCCAGTACCCGGCCCATGTGGGCCATCACCGCGAGGCTGACGTCGCGGTAGACGCGGATCTCGGCCAGCGCGCACTCGCGCATGGTCCGCTGGATGGTCCGGCCGTGTCCTGCGCGGGCGAGACGGAGCAGTTCCTCGTGGCAGTAGGCGAGGTGGTCGTCCTCGTCGTGGGAGATCATCTTCACCGCCCGCCCGATGTCTGGGTGATCGGCGAAGTACCGGCGCAGCAGGCGCATCTGCTCCGAGGCGCGCTGCTCGGTGACGCGGCTGTGGGCCAGATAGGTGATGACGTCGCGCTCGGTGAGCCGTTCCTCGCCCCGCAGCCGGGAATGGGCGAGGCCGATGCCCTCCCGCTCCAGGAGCATCGTGTAGTCGGTCTCCGGCGGGACCTCGACCGGCGGCAGCCCGCGCTTCCTCAGCAGGGCGTTGAAGATCCGGCCGTGCTTGTCCTCGTCGGCGCCGTGCCGGACGATCTTGGGCGCCAGGTCGCGGCTGCTCTCCGGGACGAGGGCGGCGATCCGGGCGTTCTCCCAGCCGCCCTGGGCCTCTCCGCTCGCGGCGATGGAGCAGAAGAGCCGGTAGGACTCGTCGTTGTCCAGGATCTCCTGGAACAGGGTCTGCGCTGAGAGCATGGCTGCTGCCTCCGTACCCGTGAGCCCGCGGAGCCGAGGTGCGCGCCGCGGTGGTCCGCACAGAGAGTCAAAGGCGTGTCCGGGCGGTCGGCAACCGCAGCGGTCCCGCACGGGCGCGCCGCCACGCCGTAACCCCGGGGCGCGCGGCGCGTTGTTCCTGGTGACGGCCGTGGCGGGGAGGGACCCCGAGCCCCCACCACGGCCGTAGTGCTGCGCCAGGAGGGTCAGGCGAGTCCGGAGCGCTCCAGCGCGTCCGTGCCGGCGCGCAGGGCGGTGATCCGCTCGTCCAGGGTGAATCCGGCCGGGGCGAGGTTCAGCGTGGTGACCCCGGCGGCGGCGTACGCCTGCATCCGCTCCGCGATCCGCTCGACGGGGCCGAGCAGCGCGGTCTGGTCGATCAGCCGGTGCGGCACGGCGGCGGCGGCCCCCGCCTTGTCCCCGTCCAGGTACTTGTCCTGGATCTCCGCGGCCTCCTTCTCGTACCCCATGCGCTGGGCGAGCTGGTTGTAGAAGTTCTGCTTGCGGCTGCCCATCCCGCCGACGTACAGCGCGGTGTAGGGGCGGAACATGTCGGCGAGGCCGGTCACGTCGTCACCGACCGCGAGCGGCAGCGTCGGGCTGACGTCGAAGCCCTCCATCGTCTTGCCGGCCTTCTCGCGGCCCGCGCGCAACGGCTGGATCGCGGTCTCCTCCAGGTGCTCGGCGGAGGGGAAGATCAGCAGGGCGCCGTCGGCGATCTCACCGGTCTGCTCCAGGTTCTTGGGCCCGATCGCGGCGATGTAGAGCGGGATGTGCTCGCGCTGGGGGTGCACGGTGAGCTTGATCGGCTTGCCCGGGCCGCCGGGCAGCGGCAGCGTCCAGTGCGCCCCCTCGAACGACAGGCGCTCCCGGGTCATCGCCTTGCGGACGATCTCCACGTACTCGCGGGTGCGGGCCAGCGGCTTGTCGAACTTCACGCCGTACCAGCCCTCGGAGACCTGCGGGCCCGAGACGCCGAGGC
This sequence comes from Streptomyces sp. CB02366, assembly GCF_001905905.1. Taxonomy (GTDB): domain Bacteria; phylum Actinomycetota; class Actinomycetes; order Streptomycetales; family Streptomycetaceae; genus Streptomyces. The sequence goes on along the minus strand of NZ_LIVT01000005.1, from coordinate 141,211 downwards.
CCAGGCGGAAGCGGCCTCCGGAGAGCGAGTCGAGGGTCGCGGCGGTCATCGCCGTCATGGTGGGCTGCCGGGCCGGGATCTGCATGATCGCGGAGCCGACGTCGATCGACTCGGTCTGGGCCGCGACCCAGGTCAGCACGGTCGGGGCGTCGGATCCGTACGCCTCGGCCGCCCAGCAGACGTCGTAACCGAGCCGGTCGGCCTCCTGCGCGACGGCGAGGTTGTCGCCGTCCATGCCGGCGCCCCAGTAACCGAGATTGATGCCGAGCCGCATAACCGCTCCCCTTACTGATCAGTAACGTCCCTTTCTCCGGACTCTAGCGCGGGCGGCGGCGATGCGGCAGGCCCGGCGGACCTCGGGTTGTCCACAGGCTTCCGTCCGCCGGGGCCCCGGCCAGTAATCTCAGCCTCCATGGAGCAGAGGCATCTCGGCCGTACCGGCCTTCGCGTGTCCCGAATCGGGCTCGGCACCCTCACCTGGAGCCGGGACACGGACGAGCACGACGCCGCCGACCAGCTGAAAGCCTTCTGGGACGCGGGCGGCACCCTGGTGGACACCGCCGACGTGTACGGCGGCGGCGAGGCCGAGTTCCTGCTCGGCCGGCTCCTCGACAGCCTGGTCCCCCGCCAGGACCTGGTCATCGCCACGAAGGCGGGCAACGTCCCCGACCCCTATCGCCGCGTCAACGGCTCGCGCGGGCATCTGCTGGCCGCCCTGGACGCGTCCCTGGAGCGGCTCGGCACGGATTACGTGGACCTGTGGCAGATCCACGCCTTCGATCCGGCGACCCCTCTGGAGGAGACGCTCCAGGCGGTGGACCAGGCGGTCTCCTCCGGCCGGGTCAGGTACGCGGGCGTGTCGAACTTCTGCGGCTGGCAGCTGGCGAAAGCCGCGACCTGGCAGCTCGCCGCGCCGGGCGCGCGCACCCGGCTGGCCAGCACGCAGATGGAGTACTCGCTGCTCCAGCGGGGCATCGAGCGCGAGGTGCTGCCCGCCGCGCTGGACCTGGGGCTCGGGCTGCTGCCGTCCTCGCCGCTGGGGCGCGGTGTGCTCACCGGCAAGTACCGCCGGGGCACCCCGTCCGACTCGCGGGGCGCTTCGTCCCGGCTCGCCCAGTTCGTCGAGCCGTACCTCGACGAGGCGGCGACCCGGGTCGTGGAGGCGGTGGCGACGGCGGCGGACGGCCTGGCGACGAGCCCGCTCCAGGTGGCGCTCGCCTGGGTCCGGGACCGGCCCGGCGTGACCGCCCCGATCGTCGGCGCGCGCAACGCCGCGCAGCTCACGGAGGCTTTGTCGGTGGAGGCGCTTAGTCTTCCCTACGAGATCCGCCGGGCGCTCGACGATGTGTCGGCGCCCGTGCACCGCTATCCCGACCAGGACTGGAGCACCCTGTGACTGCGCTTCCCGGGGACACCCCCGGCACGGCCGACGCGACGGCCGAGGACGCGTCGGCCGCCGCCCCCGCGCCCGGGGACGGCGCCGCGGACGCGACGCCCTCGGACGGCGGCTCGAAGGCTCCTCCCGCCGCCGGGGAGGGGGAGCCCGGCACGGAGGAGAGCGCGCCCGAGAGCGCGGCCGGGGGCGGTGGCGCGGAGGCGGCGCCCGAAGCCGACGCCTCCGACGCGACGCCCGGAGCCGGTCCGCCCGACGCCGCGCCCGCCTCCGAGCTCTCGGAGGCGCAGGCCGAGCTGGCCGCCCAGCGCGAGCTGCGGGAGCGGATCGAGAAGCGCAAGGCGGAGAAGGCCGCGCCCATCTCCGCGGGCGGGGGCCTGAGCGGCACGGCCGCCGATCTGCTCGCGGCCGTCCGGGCGGTGGAGAGCGGCGAGAAGGCGGGGACCGCGTTCTTCGCCCGGCCCGCCCCGGTCCCCGCTCCCGCGGCCTCCCAGCGCCCCGCCCCGGACCAGCCGCCCCGGCCCCCCGTGCCCGAGGCCGCTCCCGCGGCGCAGGCCCTCTCGCCGGAGGCCCTGGACGCGGTGCGCGCGGTGCTGGCGGAGGGCGGGGCCCCCGAGGCGCTGGCCCGCCCGGCCCTCGGCGCCCTGGGCGAACAGGCGGCCGAGCTGCTGCGCACCGACCCCTGGCACCTGTTGGCCGTGCCCGGCGTGCGCCCGGAGCAGGCCGACGGCTTCGCACGGGCCCTGCTGGGCGGGGAGTGCGGTCCGGACGACGGGCGCCGCACGGCGGCCCTGGTCGGCTGGCTGCTGGAGCGGGCCGCCCTCCAGGGCCACACCGCGCTGGACGCCGGCGCCGTACGGACGGCGCTCGCCGAGCACGCGGTCCGCGACCCGGACGCGGCCGTGCTGAACGCCGTCGAGGAAGGCGTCGCCCTGCTCTTCCGGGAAGGCGGCGACCCGGAGGCGGACGGGACCGGAGCCGACGGGACCGGGGCGGACGAGGACGAAGCGCGCGAGGCGGGCCCCGCCGAGGACGCGGACGCGGCCGGGGAGCCGGTCCGGGTGCTGTTGGGCCTGGACCGCTACGCCCTGGCCGAGGAGAGTCTCGCGGACGGCCTGGCCCGGCTGGTCAACACCTGCGAGAAGGCCGCCGACTGGACGGAGGCGGCCGCAGCCGCCCCGAGCCCGTCGGCCGCCGAGCTGATCCGTACGGTCGCGTCGGCCGGACTGGTCGCGCACAGCGGCGGTGAGGCGGCACGGGCCGAGCCCGCCGCGCTGATCGCGGCGGCGCGCGGTCTGGGCCTGCGGGCCCTGGGCGCGGCCCACAGCGAGGACGGCCGCCGACGCCTCGCGGCGGCCACCGGCGATCCGGACACGGCGGTCACCCTGGCCGGCCTGCTCTCCGGTGCGCAGGGCCCCGGCCGCGACGAGGACGGGGCGCTCGCCCTGGACCTGCTGGTCGTGCTGGACGCCCCGCAGCTGGACGTGGAGGGCGCGGCGGTCCTGGTCGAGGCGCTGGCGGACGGGGCCCGGCTGGTGCTGAGCGGCGACCCCGGCGTGCTGGGCTCGGCGGGGGCCGGGCGGGTCTTCGCCGATGTGCTGGCCGCCCGCGCCTGCCCGCAGGTCGTCTCCCGCACCCCGGACCCCGGTCCGATCGGCGAACTGGTCTCCGGCATCGGCGTCGGCGAGCTGAACCAGGTCGACGCTCCGGGCAAGGAGGTGGTGATCGTCCCGGTCCGCGACGCGGGCGAGGCGGTCCACCGCACCGTGCAGCTGGTCGCGGACTCGGTGCCCCGGGCGTTCTCCATCCCCGCCGAGGAGACCCAGGTGATCACCGTGGGCCACGGCGGGGCCGCCGGTACCAGGGTGCTGAACGAGGCGCTCAAGCAGCGGCTCAACCCGGGCCCCGGCCGGTTCGGCGGGTTCGACCCGGGCGACCGCGTGGTCCATGTGCCCGCGCCCGGGCGGGCGGTTCCCGGGGTGGTGCGCTCGGCCGACGCGGAGGGCCTCCACCTGGACTGCGGCGGTCTCCCCGTCGTCGTACCGCAGGAGCGGGTGGAGTCGTCGGTGCGGCACGGCTGGGCCCTCAGCGCCCATCAGGCGGCCGGGATGCGCTGGCCCGCCGCGGTCGTCGTGCTGCCGGGCGACGCGGCGCGGGGGCTGAGCCGGCCGTGGGTGTACACGGCGTTCAGCCGGGGCGAGCGGCACCTGTCCGTGGTCCACGGGGTCGACCGGGCGCTCCCGCGCGCGGTGGCGGAGGTCCCGGCCCAGGAGCGGACGACCCGGCTGCGCCCGCTGCTGGAGGCGCTTCCCACGCCCGACGCGGCGTCCCTGAACGGATGACCGGGGAGGGGCGGTAGCCGGCCCGGACAGCGGCGGGGGCCGGTGCGCTGCGCACCGGCCCCCGCCGTCACGTCCGGTGCGGATCAGCGGCCGCCCCCCGCGGGCCCGGTGAAGTCCTCGTCGGACTCGTCCTCCTCGTCGAAGACCGCGCTCACGTCGAAGCGGCAGACGACCAGTTCGGGGTCGGCGTCCTCGAACGGGGCCCCCAGCCACTCCCCCGGCTCCGGCGGCGCGTCCGCGGCCGAGACCCAGAGCGTGGAGTCGCCCTCCTCCAGGCCGAACTCCTTGTGCCGGGAGGCGATCTCGTCCGGTTCGTATTCGCCGAAGAGCACGCCGAGCGCGGCGTGGACGCTGGTCCCGACCACCGGGGCCGTGTCCGGCCGGCCGCCGGGCCCGGCGTCGAGGTCGGCGAGGCGCTGGGCCTGGGCGAGGAGGCGGGGGGGCTCCGCGACCACGTAGTCGCGCCGGATCAGGACGCTGAGCGCACTGGGCTCGGCGGGGCCGGCGTAGGGAGGCAGGGAGTCTTCCGCCCCGGGGATCTCGAAGGGGGTGACTTCGTCGTAGCGGTCGTAGAGGAGTTCGTCGTAGACCTCGGCGGCAGCGGCCAGGGCGTTGAACGCGTCGTAGACGGCGGGGTCGTCGTCCCCGGTACGGCGTTCGACCGCGTCGAGGTGACGGTCGATCGCGGTTTTGACCGCTTCGGCGGCGGCACGTACCTCGGCAGCGGTGGGCTGCGCAGCATCAGACATAGTGCAGACGCTATCCGTACCGGGGCTCTGCCCGCACAATAGATGCGATGCCGGAATACGAATTCGTCGACGTGTACGTGCCGCGCGGGGTGTCCCGCAAGGAAGCGGCCCGACTTCTGACCGACCACGCCGAGTACGGGCACTGGGAGCTGGACCGCCTGACGCTCCGCAGGGACGGCAGCCGCAGGGTGCGGCTGCGCAGACGGATCATCCGTCAGCTGCGGGCCACCTGGTGACATGGAGCGGGCCCCGCGATCGCGGGGCCCGCTCTTCACGCCCGGGCTCTGCCGTGCCGTGCGCGCCGGGTCAGGCGGCGCTGCGCGTGCGTCGGTAGAGCACCGATCCCGCTCCGGCGAGCAGCAGTCCGGCGGCGGCCGGGATGAGCACGTCGAGCCCGTCCCCGCCGGTCTGCGCGAGCTGCTCCTCGGGGAAGTGGGGCTCGGGGGTGTTCGGCCCGGGCGGCTGGGGGGCCGGCGGGTCGACCGGCTTCTCCGGGGTGACCGGGGGCTTCTCCGGCTGCTCGGGCGGCGGGGGCGGAACCTCGGAGTCGTTGGAGCAGCTGTTGCCGAAGGCGGGGTTGAGCAGTCCGACGACGCTGATGCTGTTGCCGCAGAGGTTCACCGGGATGTCGATCGGCGCCTGGATCGAGTTGCCGGAGAGGATGCCGGGCGAGCCCTGGGCGACCCCTTCGGCCGTGGCGCCGCCGCCCGGGGCGCGGTGGCGTCCGGCGCCGGGCTCGGAGTGCCGGTCCGACGCGGTGGTGTCGCCGGCCCGGGCGCCGTTGCCGGAGTCGCCGGGAGCCGAGCGGGTCTCCGGGGCGGCCGAGCGGTCCCCGGCGCGGACGGATGCCGCTGATCCGTTTGCGCAGTCGTTTCCACTGGCGGGGTTGAGCAGTCCGCCGACGCTGACGGAGTTGCCGCAGACGTTGACCGGGATCTCGACCGGGACCTGGATCGAGTTGCCGGACAGTACGCCCGGGGAGCCGGCGGCGGTGGCACCCGCTCCGGAGTCGGCGTGGGCGTATCCGCCACTGAGTGCGAGCACTCCGCCCGCAGCCGCCATGGTGATCAGGCCTTTACGAGTGACCTGTCGCATAGGTTCGTTTCCTGCCTTCTGGCTTCCGAAAAACCCCCGGACATGACCGTGCGGGAGCCGAATGCCGAACAGTCCCGGAGTGCATGGTGTGCACTCCGGGACCGGTCGAGCTCAAACCCTTACGGGTCGACGTTCAACGTCAGGCGTTGACGCAGGTGTTGCCGAAGGCGGGGTTCAGCAGACCGATCACGGAGACCGTGTTGCCGCACAGGTTGATCGGCACGTGGACCGGGACCTGGACGACGTTGCCGGAGAGCACGCCGGGGCTGCCGATGGCGGCACCCTGGGCGCCCGCGTCGGCGGAAGCCATGCCCGCACCCGCGAGAACGAGGCCACCGGTGGCAGCCGCAACTGCGACGACCTTCTTGATCATGATTCCTCCTAGTTGGAAAGCGCGGTCCCAGCCGCGGACCGCACACCGTGTAACGAGGAGGGTGAGGCGGGGCTACGTGTGAACGGCTCGTTTCACTCGTTCGGACATATCCGCACAGGCGGACGAATCGCATGGCGAACCGGCCGCCGGGCGGTCGCGGCGGTCAGGAATGATCGATGAACCGGTCGAGCACCCGCACGCCGAACTGCAGACCGTCGACCGGAACCCGCTCGTCCACGCCGTGGAACATCCCGGCGAAGTCCAGCTCCGGCGGCAGCTTCAGCGGGGCGAAGCCGAAGCCCCGGATACCCAGGTCGTCGAAGGACTTGGCGTCGGTGCCGGCCGAGAGCATGTACGGCACGGCACGGGCGATCGGGTCCTCGGCCACCAGCGCGGTCTGCATCGCGTCGACCAGGGCGCCGTCGAACGTGGTCTCCAGGGCCTTGTCCGCGTGCACGTCCTCCCGCCGGACGCGGGGGCCGAGGATGCGGTCCAGGTCGGCCAGGAACTCCTCCTCGTACCCGGGCAGGTACCGGCCGTCCACGTGCGCGGTCGCCTGGCCCGGGATGACGTTGACCTTGTAGCCGGCCCCCAGCTGGGTGGGGTTGGCGGTGTTCTGGAGGGAGGCGCCGATGAGCTTGGCGATGCCGCCCAGCTTGGCGAGCGTCTCGTCCATGTTCTCCGGGTCCAGCTCGGTGCCCAGCGCGTCCGAGAGCTCGTCCAGGAAGTGCCGCAGCGTCTTGGTGACCCGCACCGGGAACTTGTGCCGGCCCAGCCGCCCGACCGCCTCGGACAGCTCCGTGATGGCGTTGTCCTTGTGGATCATGGAACCGTGTCCGGCGGTGCCGTCCACGGTCAGCTTCATCCAGTGCATGCCCTTCTGGGCCGTCTCCACCAGATACAGCCGCAGGTTCTCGTTGACGGTGAAGGAGAACCCGCCCACCTCGCTGATCGCCTCGGTGACGCCCTCGAAGAGGCCGGGGTGGTGGTCCACGAGGTAGCGCGCGCCGTACGTGCCGCCCGCCTCCTCGTCCGCGAGGAAGGCCAGCACGATGTCGCGCGGGGGTTTGCGGCCGGTGCGCATCCGTTCCCGGACGACCGCGAGGGTCATCGCGTCCATGTCCTTCATGTCGACCGCGCCCCGGCCCCAGACGCAGCCGTCCGCGATCTCCCCGGAGAACGGGTCGTGCGTCCAGTCCGCCGCGTTGGCCGGGACGACGTCGGTGTGCCCGTGGATGAGGAGCGCCGGGCGGGAGGGGTCCTCGCCCTCGATCCGGGCGACGGTGGAGGCCCGCCCCTTGTGCGACTCGAAGATCTGCGGCTCCAGCCCGACCTCCGCGAGCTTCTCCGCCACGTACTCGGCCGCGAGCCGCTCGCCGGGCCCCGAGTGATCGCCGTAGTTGCTGGTGTCGATGCGGATCAGGTCGCGACAGAGGTCGACGACCTCCTGCTCGGCGTTGCCGCCGGTCACGGTCCGGCCCGTGCTGCTCTCGCTCACGCTGGTTCCCTCCACTGTCGCTGCGGTGCTCCTCCTCATCCTCCCGCGCCCACGGCGTACGCCCAAGGCCGCACACCCCCCGTCACGCACCGTTCACAGCCGCCGGGGCGGGATCGAGCACCCTCGAATGTTTGCTATGGTTTTCCACGTCGGAACGGGCACGGCCCGCGAGACAGACACCTTGTCCGGGTGGCGGAATGGCAGACGCGCTAGCTTGAGGTGCTAGTGCCCTTTATCGGGCGTGGGGGTTCAAGTCCCCCCTCGGACACCAGCAGGAGCCCCACTTCGGTGGGGCTCCTTCGCGTTGTCGGGCGGTTACGAAGGGGGACGGCGACGGGGGCGCAGGAGGTCGTCCGGCGGGCCGCTTGCCCGGCGGGGCGGGATGGACGCGGCCCTCGTCCGGGAGAATGGCGGGACGGGCCGGCCGAAGCCCGGCCGCCCGACCGGAAGGACGACCCGACCGCATGCGTCGACCCCTTGCCCCTGCCCCTGCCCCTGCCCCTGCCCACGGTGGCGTACCCGCTCCCGGCGGCGCCCGGTGAGGGGCCGCGGGAGGGCGTCCGGCGGGCCGCTTCCCCAGCGGGACGGGATCGACGCGGTGCGGGTGCGGTTGCCGGAGGACCCGGTGAGCTCTCCGGCCACCGTCGGGGAGTACCTGGTCGCGCGGTTCGGCGGGGCGGTGGGGGCCGGGCGGGTGGCCGAGATGCTGGAGGCCGGGCGGTTCGTGGGGGCGGACGGGGCCGCCGTGCGGGGCTCGGAGCCGTACGCCGCCGGGCTGCGCCTCTGGTTCCACCGGGACTTCGCCCCCGAGGAGCCGGTGCCGTTCCCGGTCGGGGTGGTGTACCGCGACGAGCGGATCGTGGTCGTCGACAAGCCGCACTTCCTGGCGACCACGCCCCGGGGGCGGCACGTCACCGAGACCGCGGTGGCCCGGCTGCGGCGGGAGCTGGGGCTGGCCGCGCTGCAGCCCGCGCACCGGCTGGACCGGCTGACGGCGGGGCTCCTGCTGTTCGTGGTGCGGCCCGAGGACCGGGGCGCGTACCAGACGCTGTTCCGGGACCGGCGGGTGCGCAAGGAGTACGAGGCGGTGGCCCCGTACGACCCCTCGGTGGCCCTCCCCCGGACCGTACGCAGCCGGATCGTCAAGGAGCGCGGGGTGCTGGCGGCCCGCGAGGAGCCGGGCGAGGCGAACAGCGAGAGCCGGGTGGAGCTGGTGGAGCGGCGCGGTGGGGCGGGGCGCTACCGGTTGCTGCCCGCGACCGGGCGGACGCATCAGCTGCGGGTCCACATGAACGCCCTGGGGCTGCCGATCCTCCACGACCCGCTGTATCCGGTGGTGGAGGCGGAGGGGGCCGCGGACGACTACGCGCGGCCGTTGCAGTTGCTGGCGCGGGTGCTGGAGTTCACCGATCCGGTCGGCGGGGAGCCGCGCCGCTTCACGAGCGGGCTGCGGCTCTCCGCCTGGCCGGAGGGGTGAGGCGGGCGGCGCTCAGTGGCCGCGGCTGATCCACTCGTCGAGCTGCGGGGCCTCCGCGCCGATGGTGGTGGGGTCGCCGTGGCCGGTGCGCACGGCGGTGTCGCCCGGGAGCGTGAGCAGGCGGTCCCGGATCGAGTCGATGATCGTCGGGAAGGACGAGAACGACCGGCCGGTGGCGCCGGGGCCGCCCTGGAAGAGGGTGTCGCCGGTGAAGACGGTTCCCAGCTCGGGGGCGTACAGGCAGACCGCGCCGGGGGCGTGGCCCGGGGTGTGCAGGACCGTGAGCGTGGTGCCCGCCACGGTCAGCTCCTGCCCGTCGGTGAGCGTGCCGTCCGGAGTGCGCTCCGGGTGGGTCGCCAGCCAGAGCGGCAGGTCGTCCGGGTGGAGCAGGACCGGGGCGCCGGTGGCCTCCGCGAGGGCGGGCGCGGCGTCGATGTGGTCGTTGTGCGCGTGGGTGCAGACGATGGCGCGCAGGGTTCGGCCGCCGAGGGCGGTCTCGATGGCGGCGGCGTCGTGGGCGGCGTCGATGACGATCGCCTCGCTGTCGTCGCCGACGATCCAGACGTTGTTGTCGACGTCCCACTCGCCGCCGTCGAGGGCGAAGGTGCCGGAGGTGACCAGGTGGTCGATGCGGGCGGCCATCAGAAGACCACCACCGAGCGCAGGACGTCGCCGTCGTGCATCCGGGCGAACGCCTGCTCGACGTCCCCGATGCCGATGGTCTCGGTGACGAAGGCGGCGAGGTCGAGGCGGCCCTGCTGGTGCAGGTCGACGAGCATCGGGAAGTCGCGCGAGGGCAGGCAGTCGCCGTACCAGGAGGACTTGAGGGAGCCGCCGCGTCCGAAGACGTCCAGGAGCGGCAGTTCGAGCTTCATGTCCGGGGTGGGGACGCCGACGAGGACGACCGTGCCGGCCAGGTCGCGGGCGTAGAAGGCCTGCTGGTAGGTCTCGGGGCGGCCGACGGCCTCGATGACCACGTCGGCGCCGTTGCCGTCGGTGAGGGCGCGGATCGCCTCGACGGGGTCGGTGGAGCGGGAGTTGACGGTGTGGGTGGCGCCCATCTTCTTCGCCGTCTCCAGCTTGCGGTCGTCGATGTCGACCGCGATGATCTTCGCCGCGCCGGCCAGCCGGGCTCCGGCGATCGCCGCGTCGCCGACGCCGCCGCAGCCGATGACGGCGACGGAGTCCCCGCGGCCGACCTGGCCGGTGTTGATGGCGGCGCCGATGCCCGCCATGACGCCGCAGCCCAGCAGCCCGGCGACCTCCGGGGCGACCTCGGGGTCGACCTTGGTGCACTGGCCGGAGGCCACGAGGGTCTTCTCCGCGAACGCGCCGATGCCGAGGGCGGGCGACAGCTCCGTGCCGTCCAGCAGGGTCATCCTCTGCCCGGCGTTGTGGGTGTCGAAGCAGTACCAGGGGCGGCCGCGCAGGCAGGCGCGGCACTGGCCGCACACGGCACGCCAGTTGAGGATGACGAAGTCGCCGGGGGCGACGTCGGTGACGCCCTCGCCGACCGATTCCACGACGCCCGCCGCCTCGTGGCCGAGGAGGAAGGGGAACTCGTCGTTGATGCCGCCCTGCTTGTAGTGCAGGTCGGTGTGGCAGACGCCGCACGCCTGGATCTTCACGACGGCCTCGCCGGGGCCGGGGTCCGGGATCACGATCGTCTCGACCCTGACCGGCTCGTCCTTGCCCGGTGCGATGACCGCTTGCACCTGCTGTGCCATAACCCTGTTCTCCCTGTTCCCGCGCTTCGCGAAGATCGATCGCGGACCACCGTACGCCTCGGGGCGCCCGCTACGGAGCGAGCACGTCCAGTTCGTGCAGGGCGCCCACCGCGATCTCCTTGGTGATCCGCTCGGCGGCCTCCGCGTCCCCCTCGCGGACCGCTTCGGCCAACCGTACGTGCAGGGTGACGGCGGCCGGGTCGGGGTCCTCGAACATCACCTGGTGGTGGGTGCGGCCCGCCAGGACCTCGGCGACGACGTCCCCGAGCCGGGCGAACATCTCGTTGCCGGAGGCGTTGAGGACGATCCGGTGGAAGGCGATGTCGTGTTCGAGGTAGCCCTCCAGCTGCTGGCCCCGCGAGGTGGCGACCATGCCGAGGGCGCGCTCGGTCAGCTCGGCGCACTGCTCGGCGGTGGCGTGGCGGGCGGCGAGGGAGGCGGCGACCGGTTCGACGGCGGAGCGCAGCACGGTGAGGGAGCGGAGCTGGCGGGGGCGGTCGGCGCCGGCGAGGCGCCAGCGGATGACCTGGGGGTCGTACACGTTCCAGGCGTCGGTGGGGCGGACGGTCACGCCGACGCGGCGGCGCGACTCGACCAGGTGCATCGACTCCAGGACCCGGACCACTTCCCGGACGACCGTACGGGAGACGTCGAAGCGCTGGGCCAGCTCGTCGGTGCGCAGCACGCTGCCGGGCGGGCACTGGCCGGAGGAGATCTCCAGACCCAGGGTGTCCAGCACATGCGTATGCAGCCCCTGGCTCTGTGTGGTCATGGGTCAAGCCTAAGGGGTGCCCCTCGGGAACAATAAGTACGACGTTTACGTCACAGACTCTTGAATAAGTCGTACCTAATAGGTTTCAGTAGCGCGACGGACCGATGTCGAAGAAGACAGCGAGACACCCCATGAAGACCGCACCCCCCACGAGCACCCCCCACGTCGTCGTGGTGATGGGCGTAGCAGGAACCGGCAAGACCACGATCGGCCCCCTGCTCGCCGCCGAACTCGGCGTTCCGTACGCCGAGGGCGATGACTTCCATCCCCCGGCGAACATCGCCAAGATGTCGGCCGGCACCCCCCTGGACGACGACGACCGGTGGCCCTGGCTGGACGCCATCGGCGCATGGGCGCACGGGCGTGCCGGGCTCGGCGGGGTCGTCTCCAGCTCCGCGCTCAAGCGGGTCTACCGGGACCGGCTGCGGGAGGGGGCGCCCGACGCCGTCTTCCTGCACCTGACCGGCGACCGGGCGCTTATCGAGGAGCGGATGGCGGATCGCAAGGGCCACTTCATGCCCCCCGCGCTGCTCGACTCGCAGTTCGCGACGCTCCAGCCGCTCCAGGCCGACGAGGCCGGGGTGAGCGTCGACGTGTCCGGCACCCCTACGGAAATCACCCAGCGAGCCGTCGCGGCACTGCGCCGGCTCGACAGTTAAGGACCTTCACCGTGACCAGTCTCAGCGTCGAGATGCTGGCAGCGGACGCCGCCGAACCGATCACCTCGGCAGGCAACGCTCAGTTGGGCATCGCCGTCCTGGCGGGCATCGCCGTCATCGTTCTCCTCATCACCAAGCTCAAGATGCACGCCTTCCTGGCGCTGACCATCGGTTCGCTGGCGCTCGGCTCCTTCGCGGGCGCGGCCCCGGCGGACACGATCCTCAGCTTCACCTCGGGCCTCGGCTCCACCGTGTCGGGCGTGGGCGTCCTGATCGCGCTCGGCGCGATCCTCGGCAAGCTGCTCGCGGACTCCGGCGGCGCCGACCAGGTCGTCGACACCATCCTGGCGAAGGCGAGCGGCCGGGCGATGCCCTGGGCGATGGTCCTGATCGCCTCGATCATCGGGCTGCCGCTGTTCTTCGAGGTCGGGATCGTGCTGATGATCCCGGTCGTGCTGCTGGTCGCCAAGCGCGGCAACTACTCCCTGATGCGGATCGGCATCCCCGCGCTGGCCGGGCTCTCGGTGATGCACGGGCTGATCCCGCCGCACCCCGGCCCGCTGGTCGCGATCGACGCCCTGGACGCCAACCTGGGCGTGACGCTGGCGCTCGGCGTGCTGGTCGCCATACCGACGGTGATCATCGCCGGTCCGGTCTTCTCCCGCTACGCCGCGCGCTGGGTGGACATCAAGCCGCCGGAGAACATGATCCCGCAGCGGCCCTCGGAGGAGCTGGACCGCCGCCCGAGCTTCGGCGCGACCCTGGCGACCATCCTGCTGCCGGTCGTCCTGATGCTGCTGAACGCGCTCGTCGAGATCGTGGTCGACAACCCGGAGAACGGCCTCCAGAAGGTCACCATGGTCATCGGTTCGCCGCTGATCGCCCTGCTCGCGGCCGTCCTGGTCGGGATGTTCACGCTCGGCCGGGCCGCCGGGTTCACCAAGGACCGGCTGGCCGGCACGGTGGAGAAGTCCCTCGCCCCGATCGCCGGGATCCTGCTCATCGTCGGGGCGGGCGGCGGCTTCAAGCAGACGCTCATCGACGCCGGTGTGGGCCGGATGATCCTGGACTTCTCCGAGAACTGGTCGATCCCCGCCCTGCTGCTCGGTTGGCTGATCGCCGTCGCGATCCGCCTCGCCACCGGCTCGGCCACGGTCGCCACGATCTCGGCCGCCGGTCTGGTCGCCCCGCTGGCCGCCGACATGTCGACCTCGCACGCGGCGCTGCTGGTGCTGGCGGTCGGCGCCGGTTCGCTCTTCTTCAGCCACGTCAACGACGCCGGGTTCTGGCTGGTGAAGGAGTACTTCGGCATGAACGTCGGCCAGACGGTGAAGACCTGGTCCGTGATGGAGACGATCATCTCCGTGGTGGCGATGGCGTTCATCCTGCTGCTGTCGCTGCTGCTGTAGCGGCCCCGTACCGCGTACGTACGCGCCCGTCCCGGAACCGTCCGGGGCGGGCGCGTACGCGTGCGTACGGAGGCTCAGCGGCGGGCGGTCCCGCTCCCGGCGGCCTTCTCCAGCCGGAACGCCTCGTTGCCGAGGCCGATCCGGGCGTGCACCCCGGGCCGGACCGAGCGCAGTACCGCCCCGTACGCCAGGCCGCCGAGGAGGGCGAGGACGATCACACCGGGCAGCAGCCAGGTGAGGGCCGAGCCGGGGCCCGAGCCGACGAGGGCGCCGAAGTCGCGGACGGTGAGGACCGCGATCGACAGCAGCGCCAGTCCGGCGAGGGCGGAGGCGACCAGGCGGGGGGCCTGGGCGCGGCCCGCGCCGCGCTTGACGAAGAAGGCGATGACGGCGAAGGAGGCGGCGGCCATCAGCAGGATGACGCCGAGCGCGCCGACGTTGCCCATCCAGGTGAACAGCCGCAGGACGGGGGCGGTGGGGTCGCCGACCGGGTTGTCGTCGGTGAACGCGAACGCCAGGACGACCACCACCGAGACCGCGCTCTGGAGCAGCGAACCGGTGCCGGGGGCGCCGCTCACCCGGTTGGTACGGCCGAAGCGGGCGGGCAGCAGGCCCTCGCGGCCCATCGCGAACGCGTAGCGGGCGACCACGTTGTGGAAGCTCAGGAGCGCCGCGAACATCCCGGTGACGAAGAGGACGTGCAGCACGTCGGTGAAGGTGGAGCCGAGCCGCTCCTCGGTGAGGCCGAACAGCATGCCGGGGCCCTCCTTGAGGGAGGTGTCGGCGATGGAGCCGGGTCCGGCGGCCACGGTGAGGGCCCAGGAGCTGATCGCCAGGAACAGTGCGGCGTAGCCGACGGCGAGGAACATCACCCGGGAGACCACGACCTGCGGGCGGCTGGTCTCCTCGGCGTACACCGGGGCCTGTTCGAAGCCGACGAACGCGGCGACGCAGAAGCAGAGCGCGGTGCCGAGTCCGGCGCCGGCGAGCGTCTCGGGGTCGAAGGCGTGCAGCGACAGGCCCTCGGGGCCCGGCTTGCTGACGGCGGCGATGTCGAAGATCACGACGAGGGCGCACTCGATGACCAGGAGGACGCCGAGCACCTTGGCGTTGAGGTCGATCTTCAGCCAGCCCAGGGCGCCGACGACCGCCGCCGAGGCCAGGGCCGGGATCCACCACGCGAGCTCGATGCCGAGGTAGGCGGCGAAGATGCCGGAGACCTCGAAGCCGAGGATGCCGTAGATGCCGACCTGCATCGCGCTGTACGCCACCAGCGCCACGAGCGAGGCCCCGGCGCCGGCGGTCGGGCCGAGCCCGCGGGCGATGTAGGCGTAGAACGCGCCGGCGTTGTGGACGTGCCGGCTCATCTCCGCGTAACCGACGCCGAAGAGCATCAGGACGGCGCCCAGGATGAGGTAGAGCAGCGGCTGGCCGACGATGCCCATCACGCCGAAGACCGTGGGCATCACTCCCGCGACGACCATCAGGGGCGCGCTGGCGGCGACCACCGAGAGCAGGAGGCCGGGGGTGCCGAGCCGGTCGGCGCGCAGGGCGCGCTCCTCGCCCTTGTAGGTGTTGATCCCTCCGGCGCCGGCCGCGCTCCCGGTGGTGTCGGTCTCGCTGGAAAACGAACTGCCGGTCGACATGACGGGTGGGGTTCCTTCCTTCGGGGTGGAGCCGGTGGGGTGGTGCTCTTCGTGCTGCGCGGGCGCCCTGTCCCAGGAGCGTCTCAGGAGGAGGCGTCTCAGGGGCGGCGTGCTCCAAGGGACGCCGCCCCTCAGGGGGCGCCGAGGGCGTAGGCGCGCGCGGCGGTGAACGCCGCGTGGGGTTCCCCTCCGGCGTACGACCAGGGCGCGGCGGTGGCGTGCGCGCCGATGCGGTGGAAGAGGGCGGCGGCCTCGGCGGGCCGGCCCTCGCAGACCTTGGCGTGCGCCAGGAAGTTCAGGTCGACGCGGTGGCGGGGGTGGTCGTCGCGTTCCCACTCCAGCCACCAGTCGAAGGCGGCCTTCGTCACCTGGCGGGCGCGGCGTCCGGACCAGTGGTCGGAGGCCGCCGGGTCGGCGGGTTCGATGCCCGCCGCGACCAGGACGCGGTAGCGCTCGGCGTGGGCGATGACGGGGAGGACGGCCAACGGGGAGTCGGCCGGGGCCAGTTCGGCGGCCCAGGAGGCGAAGTCGTAGACCTCGTGGAGCGGGTCGTGGCCGCTCTCGGGGCTGCTCTCGGCCAGCAGAGCCGCCATCACGTGGTGGGCGTGATGGTGGTCCGGGTGGCGGGAGCGCACCTCCTCGAAGAGCCGGCCGGTCTCGTCCGCGCCGTCGTCGCGCCCCCGGTCCAGGAGGAGCAGCGCGAGCCAGGGGGTGGGGTCGTCGGGGGTGAGGCGGGCGGCGGCCAGACACGCCTCGCGGGCGCGGGCGGCGTCGCGCGGCCCGGCCCCGGGCCGCAGCGCACGGGCCACCCGGGCGCAGCCGAGGAGGACGGCCGCGTCGGCGCTCTCGGGTTCGACGAGCAGCCAGTCGCCCGCCCAGTCCACGGCGGACGCGATCTCGGCGAGGGCGAGCAGGCGGTGGGCGCGGCGGTCCCAGTCCCGTCCGGTGCCCACCAGCAGGGTGCGGGCCTCGGACCATCTGCCCCGGGCGAACCGGCCGCGTACGGCGATGAGTTCGTCGTCGTCGAGAGCCGGGTCGAAGACGTGTTCCGAGCGGCTGCCCCGGCGTCGGGAACGGCCCAGAGGGGGCGGGGGCGGCGGAGGCGGGGGCATGCCGCGGGCTTCTTTCGATGCGGTGTGCGAGCGGACGATCGCGCACAGCAAAGCGGGAGGCCGCGCTTCGCGTCAAGGGGCGTTGGACGCCAACTGCTCATATGGGTAAGTCAGTTGGCTGATTCCGGTCGAACCGCCGAGGACGGCGGCACAGCGGGTGGAGGGGGGCGGGGCGGCACTCGTCGGCGCCCGGACCGGGGTTCCCGCGGATGCCACACTGGTCGCATGGAGCCACGCGAACCCCTGAAGCCCTTCCTCCTCGCCTTTCCCGGACCGCTGCGGGACCGGCTGGTGGCAGCGGTGCTCGCGGGCGAGAAGGTGTCCACCACCGGGCTGCTGTGCGAATACGAGGCGGAGCAGGA
Organism: Streptomyces sp. CB02366; assembly: GCF_001905905.1. Taxonomy (GTDB): domain Bacteria; phylum Actinomycetota; class Actinomycetes; order Streptomycetales; family Streptomycetaceae; genus Streptomyces. The sequence goes on along the minus strand of NZ_LIVT01000005.1, from coordinate 124,597 downwards.
GGAGTTGCCGCCGGTCGGCGAACGCTCCGCGCTCATCGACTCGGACGGGCGGGAGGTCGCGGTGGTCGAGGTGACGGAGGTACGGGTGCTGCCGCTGGGGGCCGTGGACCTGCGGCACGTGCTGGACGAGGGCGAGGGGTACGCCTCGGTGGCCGAGTGGCGGGCGGGGCACGAACGGTTCTGGCACGGCGAGGAGATGCGGGAGGCTCTGGGGGATCCGTCGTTCACGGTGGACGACGGGACGCTGATCGTCGCGGAGCGGTTCCGGGTGGTCGAGCGGATGGTGTGACCCGGGGGCTGGGGCGCCCGGAGGCAGGGTGTCCGGAGGCGGGGGCGGGCCCTCGGCCGGGGGTTGCCGGGGCCGCCCCCGGGCCTCCGCCCCTCGGCCTCCGCAGGGCTCGGCCCGGGGCCGGAGCCGGGCCCTCCGCTCGGGAGAAGCGGGGGCCGGAGGCCCGGTCGCCGGGGCCCGCGAAGGGCTGGAACGGCCCGCCCGCCGGTGCTCGGGGCTACGAGGCCACGGCCTCCGCCGCCGCCCGGCCCGCCGCCCGGCCCGAGAAGACGCAGCCGCCCAGGAACGTGCCCTCCAGGGAGCGGTAGCCGTGGACTCCGCCGCCGCCGAAGCCCGCCGCCTCGCCCGCCGCGTACAGGCCGGGAAGCGGGGCGCCGTCGGCGGTCAGGACCCGGGAGGACAGGTCCGTCTCCAGGCCGCCGAGGGACTTGCGGGTGAGGATGTTGAGCCGGACGGCGATCAGAGGTCCCGCCGCCGGGTCCAGGATGCGGTGCGGCTTCACGGTGCGGATGAGGCGGTCGCCCAGGTAGGCGCGGGCTCCGTTGATCGCGGTGACCTGGAGGTCCTTGGTGAAGGGGTTGGCGATCTCGCGGTCGCGGGCGGTGATCTCGTGGCGCAGGCCCGCCTCGTCGATGAGGCCGTCGCCGGTGACCGCGTTCATGCCGCGCACCAGCGCGCCGAGCTCCTTCTCCACGACGAAGTCGGCCCCGTGGTCCATGAACGCCTTGACCGGGGCGGGCACGTCCACACGGGCCCGGCCGATCACGTCGCGCACCGACTTCCCGGTCAGGTCCGGGTTCTGCTCGGAGCCGGAGAGCGCGAACTCCTTGCCGATGATGCGCTGGTTGAGCACGAACCAGGTGTAGCCGTGGCCCGAGCCCATGATGTGTTCGAGGGTGCCGAGCGTGTCGAAGCCGGGGAAGAGGGGCACCGGCAGCCGCTTGCCGCGGGCGTCCAACCAGAGGGACGAGGGGCCGGGCAGGATCCGGATGCCGTGCCGGGCCCAGATCGGGTTCCAGTTCTCGATGCCCTCGGTGTAGTGCCACATCCGGTCGCGGTTGATGTGGTGCGCGCCCGCCTTCTCCGCGATGCCGAGCATCAGGCCGTCCACGTGGGCCGGGACGCCGGAGAGCATCTTCTCGGGCGGGGCGCCCAGGCGCTTCGGCCACTGGGCGCGGACCAGGTCATGGTTGCCGCCGATGCCGCCGGAGGTGACGATCACCGCCTGGGCCCTCAGCTCGAAGACCCCGGCGACCTCCCGGCTGCTCGCGGCGCCGCGCTCGGCCGCGCTGGGTTCCAGGATCTCGCCGGTGACCGTGTCGAGCGCCCCGGCGGTGCGGGAGAGACCGGTCACCCGGTGGCGGAACCCCAGCCGGACGAGCCCCCGGGCGACGCCCTCGCGGACCCGCCGCTCGAAGGGGGCGACGATGCCGGGGCCGGTGCCCCAGGTGATGTGGAAGCGGGGTACGGAGTTGCCGTGGCCGGTCGCGTCGTAACCGCCGCGTTCGGCCCAGCCGACGACGGGGAAGAAGCGCACCCCCTGCCGGTGCAGCCAGGAGCGCTTCTCACCGGCGGCGAAGTCGACGTACGCCTCGGCCCACTTCCTCGGCCAGTGGTCCTCCTCCTCGCGGTCGAAGCCCGCCGTGCCGTACCAGTCCTGGAGCGCCAGCTCACGGCTGTCCTTGATCCGCATCCTGCGCTGTTCGGGCGAGTCGACGAGGAAGAGACCGCCGAAGGACCAGTGCGCCTGGCCGCCGACGGCCTGCTCGGGCTCCTGGTCGAGGAGGATCACGGAGCGGCCGGCGTCGACGAGTTCGGCGGTGGCCACCAGCCCGGCGAGTCCCGCCCCGATCACGATCACGTCAGCGTCGTACGCCATGGGTTCCATCCTGTCGGGAAGGCTCGGGGGCGGGCAGGACGGGCGGCGGCGGTCGGCCCCGGGGGGCGGCGAGACGTTCAAGTTACCCGTGCGTCAGATCTTGGGTATCCGCCGGGGCCACGTCAACCGTCCGGCCTGGTGCTGTTGGATGGAGCGCATGGACCCCTCCGAGGAGATTCTGGACATCGTCGACGAGAACGACGTGGTCGTCGGGCAGGCTCCGCGCGGTGAGGCGACCGCGCGGAGGCTGCGGCACCGCTGCGTGTTCATCGAGGTGCGCGACGCGGAGGGGAGGGTCTTCGTCCACCGGCGTACGGACACGAAGCCGGTCTTCCCCTCGCACTACGACATGTTCGTCGGCGGTGTCGTGGGCGCGGGCGAGTCGTACGACGAGGCGGCGCTGCGCGAGGCGGAGGAGGAGCTGGGGGTCTCGGGGCTGCCCCGCCCGGAGCCGCTGTTCCGGTTCCTCTACGCGGACGGCGAGCACACCTGGTGGTCGGCCGTCTACCGGGTGCGCTGCGAGCTGCCGGTCTCCCCGCAGGTGGAGGAGGTCGCCTGGCACGCGTTCCTCGACGAGGCGGAGCTGGAGCGGCGGCTCGGGGAGTGGCCCTGGGTGCCGGACGGCCTGGAGGCGTACCGGCGGCTGCGGGAGCCCCGGACGGCGTGACGGGGCCCGGTACCGGCCCACCGGCCCCTCCGGGCCCGCCCCGGCACGGCCTCGGACCTGGTCCGGCCCGGTCGGACGCGGTCGGAAGCAGTCGGGCGCGGTTGGGCGCGGTCCGGCCCGGTCGGGTCCGGCCGGGGGGCAGCGCCTAGGGTTTCCGGTGTGAACAAGATCGCGCAGAGCGTACGGCTGTGGTTCGCGCCGCAGCGGGTCCGGGAGGAGGGGGACACCCCCGACTACCGGTTCTCGCTGGCCAACGAGCGCACGTTCCTCGCCTGGATCCGGACGGCGCTGGCGCTGATCGGCGGCGGGTTCGCCGTCGACCAGTTCCTGCCGGAGCTGGCATGGGGCGTCCGGGCCGGGCTGGCGCTCGGGCTGCTGGCCGCCGGAGTGCTCTGCGCGCTGCGGGCGGTCAACCACTGGGTGCGGTGCGAGCGGGCGATGCGGCGGGGCGGTGACCTGCCGGTGTCCCGGTTCCCGACCCTGCTGGGCCTCGTGGTCGCCGTCGTGGCCGTGGCGATGGTGGTGGTGGTCCTCTTCGGCTGGGAGGGCGGGTGACGGCGCCGGGCCGGGATCCCGGACTGCAGCCCGAGCGGACGCGGCTGGCCTGGCGGCGGACCACGCTCTCCGCCACGGTCGTCGCGCTGCTCGCCGTACGGCAGGCGCTGCACAGCGGGGCGGCCCCGGGCACGCTGGTCGCGGTGGCGCTGAGCGCGCTGGCCTGGCTGGGGTTCCTGCTGACGGCCCACCGCCGGGTGGTGGCGCTGGGGGTGGCGCGCCCCCGGCCGCTCGCGCCGCGCGGGGCGCTGACGGCCGCGCTGTGCACGGTGGCGCTGGCGGTGTTCGCGGCGGCGATGGTCTTCTGAGCGCGGCCCCGCCGCGCTCCGCCCTCAGCCGTCCCAGTCCACCGTCACCACGATCTTGCCGCGGGTGCGCCCCTCCTGGTTGAGGCGGTGGGCCTCGGCGGCCTCCTCCAGCGGGAACACCCGGTCCACGTGGACGGTGACGATGCCCCGCTCGGCCAGCTCCGCGACCTGGGTCAGGTCGTCCGCGTCGGGGCGCACGAAGGCGTAGCGCCCGCCGTAGGAGAAGACCTCCTCGTCGGCGATGGAGGCGAGCCGGCCGCCCGGGGCGAGAGTCTCGGCGGAGGCCCGCAGGGCGTCGCCGCCCACCGTGTCGAAGGAGGCGTCGAAGCCCTCGGGAACCAGTTCCCGCAGGCGTTCGACCAGGCCCTCGCCGTACTCCACCGGCTCCGCGCCGAGGCTGCGCAGGTGGTCGTGGTTGCGGGGGCTCGCGGTGCCGACGACCCGGCAGCCGGTGTGCCGGGCGATCTGGACGGCGAGCGATCCGACCCCGCCGGCCGCCGCGTGGACCAGGACGGTGTCGCCCTCGCGGATCTTCAGGACGCGGTGCAGCACCTGGTACGCGGTCAGCCCGGCCAACGGCAGGCCGGCCGCCTCCTCGAAGCTCAGGCTCAGCGGCTTGCGGGCCAGGGTGCGCACGGGGGCGGCGACGTACTGGGCGAACGTGCCGCGCGAGAGGAAGTCCTCCCGTACGTAGCCGATGACCTCGTCGCCCACCGCGAACTCGTCCACGGCGACGCCCGGTTGCACGACGACGCCGGAGACGTCCCAGCCGGGGACCACCGGGAAGACGGCGTCGAGCGCCCCTTGCAGGTAGCCCTCGCGGGCCTTCCAGTCGACCGGGTTGACGGCGGCGGCCCGCACCTTCACCAGGACGGAGTCGGGGCCGACCTTGGGGTCGGGCCGCTCGCCGTACTCCAGGACGTCCGCGGAGCCGTACGCGCTGTAGCTGATCGCCTTCATCCTCCGACCTTCCGCGCAGGCCGGGGGCGCCGCAACTCGGAGCGCCGCCGGTACGGCCACCGGTGGCCGCCGGTGGCCGCAGAGCGCGCGGAGGCTCGGCCGCGTGCCCCGGCCGGCCTGCGGGACGGCCCGATCACGGAAGGCACTGGACGGCATACCGACTGGTCGGCATCATGGTCTCCGTCCGTCCCGCCCCTCGTTCCGTCGCCCGGAGGTACGCCCCATGAGCCCAGTCCCCCCGCCAGGTCTCGACCCCGTGGCGCTGCGGGCCCGTCTCGACCGCGAGCGGCCGGGGCTGGTGAGCGGACCCCTCGAAGCGCGGCTGATCGAGGGCGGCCGCTCCAACCTCACGTACGTCGTCGGCGACGGGACGGGGCAGTGGGTGGTGCGCAGGCCGCCGCTCGGCCACGTGCTGGCCACCGCGCACGACATGGGGCGCGAGTACCGCGTGATCAGCGGCCTGCACCCCACCGCCGTGCCCGTGCCGGAGCCGCTGCTGCTCTGCGAGGACGACGCGGTGCTCGGCGCGCCGTTCTACGTGATGGAGTACGTCGAGGGCACCCCGTACCGCACGGCCGCCCAGCTCGCCCCGTTGGGCCCCGAGCGCACCCGGGCGGCGGTCCTCGGACTCGTCGACACCCTGGTGGACCTGCACGCCGTGGGCCCGGAAGCGGTGGGGCTCGGGGACTTCGGGCGGCCGGAGGGCTTCCTGGACCGGCAGTTGCGGCGGTGGGGCAAGCAGCTGGACGCCTCCCGCAACCGCGAGCTGGCGGGCATCGACGAGCTGCACGCCGCCCTCGGCCGGGCCCTGCCCGCCTCCCCCGCGCCCACCGTCGTCCACGGCGACTACCGGCTGGACAACGTGCTGCTCGGCCCGGACGACCGCATCAGGGCCGTCCTCGACTGGGAGATGTCCACGCTCGGCGACCCGCTGACCGACCTCGGCCTGCTCGTGATGTACAGCTCCGACCTCGGGCTGCCGAGGTCGCCCGTCTCCACCACCAGCGGGGCCCCCGGGCACCCCTCCCCCGCCGAGCTGATCGAGCGCTACGCCGCCCGGTCCGGCCGGGACGCCTCCGCCATCTCCTGGTACACGGCGTTCGCGTGGTTCAAGCTCGCCGTGATCCTGGAGGGCATCCACTACCGCTACACCCTCGGCCAGACCGTCGGCGCGGGCTTCGACCGGATCGGCGACCTCGTCCCCGTCTTCATCGAGCACGGCCGCACCACCCTCCAGGAAGGCTGACCCATGGACTTCGCATTCGACGCCCGTACCGAGGAACTGCGGGGCAGGCTGCTCGCGTTCATGGACGAGCACGTGTACCCGGCCGAGCCGGTCGCCGAGGAGCAGCGGGCACGGCTCGCCTCGCCGTGGGACACGCCCGCGGTCGTCGGGGAGCTGAAGGCCGAGGCGCGCCGGCGCGGGCTGTGGAACCTCTTCCTGCCGGACGCGGAGTACGGGGCCGGGCTGACGAACCTCCAGTACGCCCCGCTCGCGGAGATCACCGGACGCTCCCCGCACCTCGCGCCGACCGCGACGAACTGCGCCGCCCCGGACACCGGGAACATGGAGGTGCTGTCCCAGTTCGGCACCGAGGAGCAGAAGAAGAGGTGGCTGGAGCCGCTGCTCGCCGGGGAGATCCGCTCCGCGTTCGCGATGACGGAGCCGGAGGTGGCGTCCTCGGACGCGACGAACATCGAGACCCGGATGATCCGGGACGGCGGGGACTACGTCGTCAACGGGCGCAAGTGGTACATCTCCGGGGCGATGAACCCCGACTGCGCGGTCTTCATCGTGATGGGCAAGACCGACCCGGACGGAGACGACATCCGCCGCCAGCAGTCGATGGTCCTGGTCCCCCGCGACGCCCCGGGCGTCGAGGTGCGGCGGGCCATGCGGGTGTACGGGTACGAGGACCACTCGCACGGCGGCCACGCCGAGGTCGTCTTCCACGACGTGCGGGTGCCCGCGGCCAACCTGGTGGGCGAGGAGGGCGGTGGTTTCGCCATCGCGCAGGCGAGGCTGGGGCCGGGCCGCATCCACCACTGCATGCGGCTGATCGGGATGGCGGAGCGGGCGATCGAGCTGATGTGCCGGCGGGCCGTGGAGCGTACGGCGTTCGGCAAGCCGCTGGCCGCGCAGGGCGTCGTGCAGAACTGGATCGCGGACGCCCGGGTCACGGTGGAGCAGCTGCGGCTGCTGGTGCTGAAGACGGCCTGGCTGATGGACACCGTGGGCAACAAGGGCGCGCACACGGAGATCCAGGCCATCAAGATCGCCACTCCGCGCGCGGTGGTGGACATCCTGGACTCGGCGGTGCAGTTGTACGGCGCGGGCGGGGTCAGCCAGGACTTCCCGCTGGCGGAGCTGTGGGCCTCGGCCCGGACTCTGCGGCTGGCGGACGGCCCCGACGAGGTGCACCAGCGGTCGCTGGCCCGGCGGGAGATCAAGCGGCACGGGTGACGGACGCCGCCGCGGCCCCTTCCCGAGGCGGTGCTCGGGAAGGGGCCGCGGCGCTCGCACGGGGTCCGGAGGGCGGGGCCGCCGCCCGGTGGGCCCTGGACCGGTGGCCCCGGGCCGGTGGGACCGGCGGTCAGAAGGTGAGCTTCCAGCTGTCGATGTAGCCGGTGTCCTGGCGGGCGATGTCCTGGACGCGGAGCTTCCAGGTCCCGTTGGCCGTCTCGCCGGAGGCGTTGACCGTGTACGTCGCGATGACGTTGTCCGCCGAGTCGCCGCTGCTGGAGTTCTTCAGCCGGTACGCGCTGCCGTCCGGGGCGATCAGGTCGACGACCAGGTCGCCCCGGTAGGTGTGCTTGATGTCGACGCCGACCGAGAGCGCGGCCGGGGCGTTGCCCGTCCGGCCGGTGACCGCGACCGAGGAGGTCACGGCCGCCCCGGCGTCCGGGACGGCGACGTCGGCGTCGTTGGAGAAGACGGTGCCGGTGGGCGGTTCGCCGGTGGAGCCGGCGGACAGCGTCCAGATCGCGTGCGCGGCGGCGTCGCTGTTGCGGTCCAGGGCGGTGTCGTTGATGTTGCTCAGGTTGTCGCAGGAGGAGTGGTAGCAGCGGTCGAAGGCCTGCCCGGCCGTCCCGCCCCACTTCTGCGCCTGGGCGGCCGACTTGGTGTAGCCGGCGCCGGTGAAGAGGCCGCCGACCGGGACGCCGATGTTCTTGAACGGGGCGTGGTCGGAGCGGCCGTCGCCCTCGGTCTCGATCTCCGTGGGGACCGAGAGGCCGGCGAAGTAGTCCTTGAAGGTCTTCTCGATGACCGGGTCGTCGTCGTAGACGAAGTAGCCGGGGTTGGGCGAGCCGATCATGTCGAAGTTGAGGTAGCCGGCGAGCTTGGAACGCTCGGCGGACGGCAGGTTGTTGACGTAGTACTTCGAGCCGATCAGGCCCAGCTCCTCTGCGCCCCACCAGGCGAACCGCAGGTGCTTGTCGGGCTGGTACCCGGCACGGGAGACGGCGAGGGCGGTCTCCAGCACGGCGGCCGAGCCGGAACCGTTGTCGTTGATCCCGGCGCCGGAGGAGACCGAGTCGAGGTGGGCCCCGGCCATCAGGACCTTGCTCGGGTCGCCGCCGGGCCAGTCGGCTATGAGGTTGTATCCGGTGGCCCCGCCGGAGGTGAACTGCTGGAGCGTGGTGGTGTATCCGGCCGCGTCGAGCTTGGCCTTCACGTAGTCCACGGACGCCTTGTAGCCGGGGCGGCCGTGGGCGCGGTTGCCGCCGTTGTTCGCGGCGATCGTCGAGAGCTGCGACAGGTGGGCCTTGACGTTGGCCACGGGGATGTCGGGGGCGGCGACGGCGGCCTTCGCCGCCCCCGCCGCGTCCGCGTGGGCGGCCGGCACGCCGGCCCCGAGGGCGACGGCGAGGGCCACGGCCGCGACGGCCGCCGGGGATCTGCGCAGGGCGAAACGGTTCGGTCTCATTCACGGGCTCCGGATTCCGTTGGGGACTGACGGAACGTGCGGGGGGTCCCCGGCCGCGCGGTGGGGCGGCCGGGTCCTGGAGCATGGGCCCCGAGAAGGGGGCCCGGAGGTGCGCGATGCGTGACCGATGCTCAGGTAAATGACCGTGCTCCGTCAAGAGCGGAAACCGGACATAGCCGTTCTATTAACGAACAGAGGCGAACCCGTGAACCGCGGGGCCTCACCGGGAGGGGGCGTATACGTCATACATCCAGGCTCGCCCCGGTCGGCGGAGCGGGCCAGTGGACGGCGCGGGGCCCCGGGGGCGGACGGCCCGGGCGCCGCTCCGGAGCGGTGCGTCACGGGGGGCGCGGCGGCCCCGCGCTACGGGCGCAGGGCCCGCAGCAGCAGGTCGGCGAGATGGTCGGCGACCTCCTGGCGGCTGAGCGGACCGTCCGGGCGGTACCAGGTGGAGAGGTGGTGGACGGAGCCGAAGTGGTAGTCGACGACCAGGTCGGCGGGGGTGGCGGAGGAGAAGACCCCGCTGCGCTGGCCCTCCTCGATCAGGGCCCGGAAGCGCTCGTGGTAGCGGCGTCGCTCGACCCGTACCTGCTTGTTCTTCTCCGGGCTCAGGTGGTGCATGGAACGGAAGAAGATCGACGCGTCGTCCAGGTTGTCGATGGTCGTGACCACCACGTCGGCCGCCGCGTCCCGCAGCCGCTCCTCGACGGGGGCCTCGGCGTTCGCGAAGGCGTCCAGGCGCTCCTGCTGGAGCCGCAGCACCCGGGCGTAGACCTCCTGGAGCAGGTCCTCCTTGGAGCCGAAGTAGTGGTAGAGCGCCCCCTTGGTGACGCCCGCCGCCTCGACGATCTCCTGGACCGAGGTGCGGTCGTACCCGCGCTCGGCGAAGAGCCGGGTGGCGGCGGCCAGCAGTCTCTGAGGGACGGGAGTGCCGTTCTGGTCCGTCGCCTTGGACATGAGCCGCCACCTTCCTTTCGTACCGTGCGTGGGCGGTTCCGACGCTGTTCTAACGGGGGGAACGCAGTTCCCGCCTGAGGATCTTCCCACTCGCGGTCTTCGGCAGCTCGCTCAGGATCCGCACCTCGCGCGGGTACTTGTACGCGGCGAGCCGTTCCTCGCAGTACGCGCGCAGTTCGCCGGGCTCCGCGGACGCGCCCGGCCGCAGGCTCACGTACGCCCGGACGGTCTCCCCCCGGTAGGCGTCGGGCACGCCCACGACGGCCGCCTCGCGCACCGCCGGATGGGTGTGGAGGACGTCCTCGACCTCGCGCGGCCACACCTTGAACCCGGAGGCGTTGATCATGTCCTTCTTCCGGTCCACGACGTACAGCCAGCCCGCCGCGTCCATGAAGCCGATGTCGCCGGTGCGCAGCTCGCCGTCCGGGAAGGCGACGGCGGTGGCCCCGGGGAGGTTCCAGTAGCCGGGGACGACCTGCGGGCCGCGCACCGCGATCTCCCCCTGCTCCCCGAAGGGGACCTCGCGCCCCTCCTCGTCCAGGATGCGTACGACGGTGTCCGGGCCGGGGACGCCGACCGAGAGGGTGCCCGAGACCGGGTCCACGGGGGCCTCGTGCTCGGGCGGGACCGAGGCGCAGGGGGCGGTGCACTCGGTGAGTCCGTAGCCGTTGCGGAGGTACGGGCCGAACCCCGCGCGGAACCTCTCCACCAGGGCGGGCGGCAGCGGCGCGCCGCCGGAGGAGATCACCCGGAACGAGGCGAAGTGGTCCGGGGTGGCGTCCGGGTGCGCGGCCAGCGCCATGAAGGCGGTGGACGGGCCGACGGTGTAGGCGGGGCGGTGGACGGCGAACGCCTCCAGCACCACGCCCGCCTCGAAACGGTGGGCGAGGACGAGCGTGCCCGCGTTGGCGACGCAGGCGGCGAACTGGCAGACCATCCCGGTGATGTGGAAGAGCGGGGCGAGCGCGAAGTAGGCGGAGCCCTCCGCGATCGGGTGGCCGGTGCGCTGGCGTTCGGCGTTGACCGTGATGTTCCCGTGGGTGTTCATCGCGCCCTTGGGGACGCCGCTGGTGCCGGAGGTGTAGCTGATCAGCGCGGTGTCGGCGGCGGTGGGAGCGGGGTCCGCGGGGGCGGGGCGGCCGGCGCGGGCGACGGCCAGCAGGTCGTCCGCGAGGTCGTCGGGGCCGGGGGCGGGGAGCCGTTCGAAGCCGAGGACGCGGGGGTCGTTCACGCTCTGGAGGTCCAGCTCGCAGGCGGTGAGCGCGATCCGGAGGCACGGGGCCGCCGCCGCGGTCTCCCGCAGGTACGCCTCCCACGCCCGGTCCGAGCAGACCAGCGCGGTGACCCCGGCGTCGGCGAGGACGTGGCCGACCTCGCCGGCCTTGTACATCGGGTTGAGCGGGACGACGGTCGCGCCCGCCTTCCACGCGCCGAGCAGCGCGAGGACGAAGTGCGGGCTGTTCTGGAGCATGATCGCGACCCGGTCGCCGCGTCGCAGCCCCCGGGCGGCGAGGTACCCGGCCACCGAGTCGGACAGCCGGTCGGTCTCGCGGTAGTCGAGGCGGCCGTCGAAGTAGGCGAGGGCGGTGCGGTCCGGGGCCCGGTCCACCGCGTCCCGCCAGGAGTGCAGCACGCTCGGGGGCGGAGCGACGGGGGCGCGCTGGGCCTCGCTGAGCAGGGCCAGCCAGGGCCGGGCGGCGTAGATCGAAGCGGCCGGGCGGCCGGCGCCGGGGGCCGGGGCCCCGGCGCCGGGGCTCGGGGCGCCCGGGGCCGGTGTTCCGGCGGCGGGCGCGGGGCCGGGGCGCGTCGGGTCGCTCATGCCCCGCTCGCCTCCCACTTCCGCTGGAGCCTGTTCATGCCGCCCATCCACCGGTCGGGGTCGGCGGCGCGCGCCCGGTAGTAGTCGGCCACCTCCGGATGGGGCAGGACCAGGAAGCGGTCCTCGTCCATCGCCGCGAACAGGGCGTCCGCGACGGCGTCCGGCTCGATCGCGCCGGGGGCGAGGACCAGTTCGCCGGCCGAGCCGGCGGCGGTGAGCATGTCGGTGCGCACGCCCTGCGGGCAGATCGCGTGGACCTTGACCCCCCGGTGGCGGTAGGTGAGGGAGAGCCATTCCGCGAAGGCCACCGCCCCGTGCTTGGTGACGCTGTAGGGGGCCGCGCCGATCATCGTCAGCAGTCCGGCGGCGGAGGCGGTGGTGACGAACCGCCCGCCGCCGCGCTCCAGCCAGTCCGGCAGGAGCGCCCTGGCCGCGCGGACGTGGGCCATCACGTTGACGTCCCAGGCGGCGGCCCAGACCTCCTCGTCGGCGAACGCGTCGCCGGGGGAGGCGAGGCCCGCGTTGGCGCAGTAGACGTCCACCGTGCCGCCGAGCGCCTCACGGGCCGCGTTCACGATGCCCGAGGCGTCCCCGGCGACGGCGAGGCCGCCGATCTCCTTCGCGAGCGGCTCGATCCGCGCGGGGTCCAGGTCGTTGACGACGACCCGCGCTCCCCCCGCGGCGAACCTGCGGGCCAGTGCGGCGCCGATGCCGCCTCCGGCCCCGGTGACCACCACTCCCGCGCCCTGCACCGTACCCATCGTCATCCCGCCTCTCCGTCCGGCCGCACCGGCAGACTAACCAGTCGGTATGTGATCCGGGAAGAGCCGGGGGCGGCCGGAAGGGGCCCGGTTCCCGCCCGGGAGGCCGGCGGGGTCCGGCCCGGACGCCTGGCGCGGTCCGGCCCGGGAGAGGGGCGGCTTCGGGGCCCGGAGCGGCGCCGCCCTCCCCGAGGCGGCCGGCGTCCGGCGTCCGGCGCGGGGAATCCGTGCCGTCCGGGTCGTTCCGCGCGGCCCCGGCCCGCGCTAGCGTGCGTGGCCATGACAGTCGGCGCGATCATGGAGGTAGCGGAATGAGCCTGTCCCGACGTGGTGTGCTGGCCGCGGGAGGCGCGGTGGGGGCGCTCGCGGCGACGGCGGCCGGTACCGGTCCCGCCGCGGCGTCGTCCGCGCGCGGACGCGGCCCGGGGCACGGGCGCGGCCGGGTGCGCACCGGCTTCGACCGGCTGGCGGCCGACGGTTACCGGATGCTGCGGGGCGAGCGGGTCGGACTCGTCACCAACCCGACCGGGGTCACCGCCGACGTACGGCACATCGTGGACGTCATGCATCCGGACTCCCGGGTGGAGCTGACCGCCGTGTTCGGGCCCGAGCACGGTTTCCGGGGGACCGCGCAGGCGGGCGGCTCCGAGGGGCGCTACGACGACCCGGCGACCGGGCTGCCGGTCTACGACACGTACCTCAAGAGGGGCCGGGAGCTGGCGGACGTCTTCATCGCCTCGGGGGTGGACACGGTCCTCTTCGACATCCAGGACGCCGGTGCGCGCTTCTACACCTACATCTGGACGCTCTACGACTGCATGGAGGCCGCAGCGCTCGCGGGCAAGCGCCTCGTGGTGCTGGACCGGCCGAACCCGGTCACCGGGCGCGAGGCGCTGGGGCCCGTGCTGGACCCGGCGTTCGGCACGTTCGTCGGCCGCCGGGAGATCGCCCAGGCGCACGGGATGACGGTGGCGGAGCTGGCGCTCTTCTTCAACGCGGAGTTCCTGCACGAGAATCCGGCGCGGCTGGACGTGGTGACGATGTCGGGGTGGCGGCGCTCGGACTTCTTCGACGAAACCGGCCTGCCGTGGGTGCCGCCGAGCCCGAACATGCCGACGCCCGAGACCGCGCTCGTCTACTCCGGCACCTGCCTCTTCGAGGGCACGAACCTCTCCGAGGGCCGGGGCACCACGCGCCCCTTCGAGCTGCTGGGCGCGGAGGGCGTCGACCACCGGTGGGCGGCCGCCGCGAACGCGCTGGAACTGCCGGGGGCGGCCTTCCGCGAGGCGTACTTCGCGCCGACCTTCTCCAAGTTCGCCGGGAAGACGGTGGGCGGGGTGCAGGTGCACGTCCAGGACCGGGAGGTCTTCGATCCGGTCCGCACCGGGATCGCCCTGCTGGTCACGGCGAAGCAGACGTGGAGCGGCTTCGCCTGGCGTCCGGACAACTGGATCGACAAGCTCACCGGCAGCACCCGGGTCCGCACGATGATCGACGCGGGTGCGGACACCGACACGGTGGTACGGGCGTGGCAGCGGGACCTGTCGGCCTTCCGGGCGAAGCGGCGCCGGTATCTGCGGTACGGGGGGTAGCGGCGGGCCGGGGGCCGTCGAGCGGGGCCCCGCCCCTCGGCCGGACGGCCGGCCCCCGCCCCCGCCCCCGGCCGGTCGGGCGCCCGGCCAGGGGGCCATCCGGTCAGCCGGTCAGCCGGTCAGGTCCAGGTCGCCGAGGGCCTCGCCGTCCTCGGTGAGGCCGCGCCTGCGGTAGCCGAGGCGGAGGTAGAACTCCTCCGGGCCGCCCTCGCCCAGGCGCCAGGTCACCGTCGAGACCGTCCCCCCGCGCCGCCGTATCTCCTCGTTCACCGCCTCCACCGCGAACCGCCCGTACCCCCGGCCCTGCTCCCCGGCGGCCACGGCGAGCCGCCACAGACCGGAGCGGGGCGGGGCGTCCGGCGTCCCGGCGTCGAAGTCGAACCGCACGCCGAAGAAGGCCATCACGAAACCCACGACGCGGTCGCCGTCGCGGATCAGCCGGGGCCAGGCGGTATCGGGGTGCACATACGCCTCGGCCAGTGACTGCGCCACCGGCGAGACGAACTTCCGCTGCTCGGGAGCGACGTCCAGCCGACAGGCTTCGAGCACCGTGTCGGGGGTGACCGCTTCGAGGCGGAGAGATCCAGTCGTCATGAGGTCACACAACCTCATCGGCCGCCCGTACCTCCACTGGATTACCTGGTCAGCGGGGGTACCCCCGCCCCACCGGCCCGGCGGTCCGCACGGGAGGCGGCCACCCGGACGCCGCCCCGCCCCGCCCCTGGCGCCCCGTCCGGCACGGGGCGCCCGGGAGAAGTCTCGGCCAATGGACGGTTTTCATCTTTCGATGGAGCCGAAACGGGCAGGCGTACGTCCACTCCTTGACGTCCAAGGACGAACGGCGGAGGTGGCGGTGGTATGGCCGGTTTCCGGAGTCTTGCGAGACAGGTCCGCGATCCGCTGGGCGATCTCGCCCTGCGGCGGTACTCGCTGCGCAAGTGTTTGGAGAGGTTCGCCCCGTACGGGCACCGGGCGACCTGGGACCATCTGTGCGCCCGGCACGGGATCGATCCCGAGGACCGGGCCCCCGACCCGGCGCGTCTGATCCGCGCGCTGGAGGAACTGGAGGAGGCGCGGGCCGTCTGGCTCGCGTACGAGGCGCGGTTCGCCGAGCGGCGGCGGCGCGAGAAGCACGCGGGGCGGCGGCGGCCCGGGGCGTTCGACGACTGGCACCGGCGCACCTGGGGCGGCCACGGGGTGGCCCGCTGCACCGACCCGGAGGTCCATCCCAGCGAGCCGCTCGCCGAGGTCCTGCGCCGACTGATCGCGGCCCTGGGCTCGGACCCCGGCTCCGCCTGCCCCGTCTGCGCGGGGACCGGCATCGAGTGGCGGCAGGAGCGGGGCGAGGAGGCGTGGGCCGGCCCGGTCTGCACGGGCTGCGGGATCGCGGTGCCGCAACCCGCCCTGACCGACCGCACACTGGCGCGGGCCCGCCTGCCCCGCCACCGCGAACGGACCGCCGCCGCCGCGTGAGGCCGGGCGGCCGCGCCCCGCCGTGGCTACGGCTGCCCGGGCGGCTGTCCGGGCTCGGGCGACCGCCTGCGCTCGGGCATGAGGCGGGAGCCGGTGATCTTCTCCCCGTTGACGTCGTCGGGGTTGGAGAGCACGCAGGTCTCCAGCGACAGGCAGCCGCAGCTGATGCAGTCGGTCAGGTGGTCGCGCAACCGGTGCAACTGCGTGATGCGCTCCTCCAGTTCCCCGCGCCAGACCTCGGAGAGGCGGGCCCAGTCCTCGCGGTTGGGCGTGCGCTCGTCGGGCAGTTGGGCGAGCGCCTCGCGGATCGTGGCCAGCGGGATGCCGACGCGCTGGGCCGCCCGCACGAAGGCGACCCGGCGCAGGGCGTCACGCGTGTAGCGGCGCTGGTTGCCGCTGGTACGGGTGGAGGCGATCAGGCCCTTGGACTCGTAGAAGTGCAGGGCGGAGACGGCGGCGCCGCTGCGCGCCGAGAGCTGGCCGACCGAGAGTTCGTGGAGTGACTGCGGGATCTGTGGCACGCCTCAAACCTACTGCCATGTCGTTGACAAGGAACGCGCCGCCCGACGATGCTGAGCAAGCGCTTAGACATCGCGCCGGGTGGTGCGCCGAGCCGGAAGGCAGGAACCGGGAACATGGCAGAACCGAGGATCTTCACGTCCGCGCAGGAGCTGCGGGACGGGGTGGGCGAGCAGCTGGGGCACAGCGACTGGCTGGAGATCGGGCAGGAGAGGATCGACGGCTTCGCCGAGGCGACCGGCGACCACCAGTGGATCCACGTGGACCCGGAGCGGGCGAAGGACGGTCCGTTCGGCACGACCATCGCGCACGGCTACCTGACGCTCTCGCTGCTGCCCGCGCTGGTGCCGCAGGTGATGCGGGTCGAGGGCGTGAAGATGGGCATCAACTACGGGACCAACAAGGTCCGCTTCCCCTCGACCGTGCCGGTCGGCTCCCGGCTGCGGGCCACGGCGGTGCTCCGCGAGGTCGAGGAGACGGGCGGCGGCGTCCAGGTCACGGCGGTCGTCACCGTCGAGCGCGAGGGCGGCGAGAAGCCGGCCTGCGTCGCCGAGTCGGTGTCCCGCTACTACTTCTGAACCGGCCGCCGCGTCCGGACCGGGGCTGCCGCCCCTGCGCCGGCTACCGCGTCCGAACCGGCCGGGCCCCGACCATCCGCAGGACGAGGCCGGCGTACAGCTCGCCGACCTCGTCGGGCGTACGGCTGCCCTGGGCGTTGAACCAGCGGGCGACGTCGATGCAGAGGGAGAGCACCGCGAGCGTGGTGCCCGGAACGTCGGGGACGTCGAACTCGCCGTCCCGCACGCCCTCGCCGATGATCCGGCGGACCACGGCGTCGCTCCTGCGCCGCAGGGCGACGATCTCGGTGCGGTGCTCCTCGCCCAGCGCGTCCAGTTCGTACTGGACGACCCGGGCGGTGGTGTGCCGTTCCGCGTGCCAGCGAACGAAGGAGCGGACGGCCCCGGCGAGCCGGTCGGCGGCCGTGCCGTCCCGGTCCGCCTCGGCCTCCAGCACGGACAGCGCCCGCTCGTGGCCGAGCTTGCTGATCCGGTGGAGCAGCTCTTCCTTCGTCTTGTAGTGGATGTAGAGGGCGGCGGGGCTCATCCCCGCCCGGCCGGCGATGTCACGGGTGGTGGTGGCGTGGTACCCGCGCTCGGCGAAGGCGTCCACCGCGGCGACGAGGAGCCGCCTGGCCGCCTCGGGAGCGACCTCGCCCCACGGCGCGTCCTCACCGTTCGTCTCCTCCGCCGCACACATCGCCCAGGACCCCTCTCCGTCAACAGGACGAACACCATACCCCGAACCTGAGCAAGCGCTTAGGGCGTGCTTCGAAAGTCCCGCCTGCTCAGAGCTTCTGGAAGGGGTCGTGGTCGGCGAGGATCTTCTCCAACCGGGCCTGATCGACCCGGTTGACGAGCTGCCCGGCCTCCTGCCGGTCCCTGATCACCTTGGCGAGCGTGAAGCAGGACGTGACCAGATAGAGCACCCCGATGGCGAGGAAACCGCGCACCCAGGCGTCGGCGTCGAGGAAGAAGACGCCGAGGGCCACCGCGCCGCTCGCCACCATGAAGGAGGCGACGGCCTGGCCGTAGAAGGCGGTGGTGCTCTGCTGCTTGACGGATGTCGTGTCGCTCATGGACCGAGCATCCCGCCGACGTGGCGCACGCCACATCCGCGCCCCTACTCAGACCGGCTACTCAGACACCCGTACGAACCGGAGCGCGGGGCGGCGCCCCTCCGGCCAGGGGCCGGGGCGCCGGTCAGAAGGCGGAGACTCCGGTCAGCGCGCGGCCGATGATCAGCTTCTGGATCTGGCTGGTGCCCTCGTAGAGCGTCATCACCCGCGCGTCCCGCAGCAGCTTGCCGACCGGGTACTCGTCGATGTAGCCGTAGCCGCCGAAGACCTGGAGGGCGTTGTTGGCGCAGCGGACGGCGGCCTCGGAGGCGTACAGCTTGGCCTTGGAGGCGGCCGTGGCGAACTCCCGGCCCCGGTCGACCAGGTCGGCGACCCGCCAGGTCAGCAGCCGGGCGGCGTCCACGTCCACGGCGATGTCGCTGAGCAGTTCCTGGACGAGCTGGTGGCCGGCGATGGCCTTGCCGAACTGCTCGCGCTCGCCCGCGTACCGCACGGCCGCGTCCAGCGCCGCCTGGGCGATGCCCACACAGCCCGCCGCGACCGACATCCGCCCCTTGGCCAGGGCGGACATCGCGATGGAGAACCCTTTGCCCTCGGGGCCGAGGAGGGCCGACGCGGGTATCCGGACGTCCTGGAGGACCAGTTCGGCGGTGGCCTGGCCGCGCAGCCCGAGCTTGCCGTGGACGGCGCGGCGGGTGAGGCCGGGGGCGTCGGCGGGGACGAGGAAGGCGGAGACGCCCCGGTGGCCGGGGGCGTCGCCCGTACGCGCGAAGAGCAGGACGACATCGGCCCAGGTGCCGTTGGTGATGAACATCTTGGCGCCGTTGACCACGTAGTCGCCGCCGTCGCGGACGGCCCGGGTGGCGAGGTTTCCGGCATCCGAGCCGGTGCCGGGCTCGGTGAGGCCGAAGCAGCCGACCGCCTCGCCCGCCGTCAGCCGGGGCAGCCACTCCCGCTTCTGCTCCTCGCTCCCCCAGGACGCGATGGTCTTGGCGACCAGCCCGAGCGATACGGAGACGATGCCGCGCACCGAGGAGTCGCCGCGCCCCAGCTCCTCGGTGACCAGGCAGTAGGACAGGTGGTCGCCGCCGGAGCCGCCGTACTCCTCGGGGACGGTGAGGCCGAGGAAGCCGAGATCGCCGAGCTTCCTCACGATCGACGCGTCGACGTTCTCGGCGCGGTCCCAGGCGACGACGTGCGGGGCGACCTCGCGCGCGACGAAGTCCTCGGCCAGCTTCCGGACGGCTTCCTGCTCCTCGTTGAGCGCCAGGTCCATCGTGCGCCACCCTGCCTCTCCGGGCGCCGCTGGGGGCGCGCATTAATTAGCACTGCTAGTTTCCGGTTCGCAGGCCCTACTATGAGCGGCATGGCCCGACCGCGCAAGCCCCTCCTCAGCAGAGACCGCATCGTGGGGGCGGCGAGCGCGCTCGTGGACTCCGAGGGGCTCGACGCCGTCTCCACGCGCCGCCTGGCGGCCGTCCTGGGGGTCAGCGGCCCCTCGCTCTACAACCACTTCGGCAACAAGGAGGAGATCCTCGACGCGGTCGCCGACGCGGTGTCCGCCCAGGTCGACCTGTCGATGTTCGAGGCGTCGGACCCGCGCGGCTGGCGCGAGGCGCTGCACGACTGGGCGCTGTCCTACCGGGCCGCCCTCGCCGCGCACCCGCACATCGTCCCGGTGCTGGCCCGGGGCCCCGGCCGCCGCCCGGCGGGACTGCGGGTGGCGGACGCGGTGTTCGGGGCGATGACGGGGGCGGGCTGGCCGCCCGCGCAGGCCACGCGGATCGGGGCGCTGATGCGGTACTTCATCACCGGTTCGGCGCTGGGGTCGTTCGCCGGGGGGTTCGTCGACGACGAGACCGCCTACGATCCCGCCGACTACCCGCACCTCGGCCAGGCCCACCTGCTGGCGGACCACCGCCGCCAGGTCGACGAGGGGGCGTTCGAGACGGGGTTGCGGGCGTTGCTGGACGGGCTGGCGCTCCAGTACGAGCAGTACGCGCCCTCCACGGAAACGGTTCGGCAGGAGGTGCCCGGCCCCTGACGCCGGGCCCCGGGGGGCCGATCGACCGGTGCTCCGAGGCCGGGGCGGGCTTCGATTGACGGGGGACGACAATTCGGTGGGGGACGCGGCGATTCGGCTCTACGGTCGTGGCCATGACGACCACCCCGACACCCCTCCCCGTCTCACCGCCCACCGGACGCCGCCGCGCGGTGGCCGCCGCCTGCACCACCGTCGTGCTGTGGGCCTCCGCCTTCGTCTCCATCCGCAGCGCGGGCGAGGCGTACTCCCCCGGCGCGCTGGCGCTCGGGCGGCTGGCGACGGGCGCGCTCGTGCTCGGGGCGATCCTCCTCGTCCGCCGGGAGGGGCTGCCCCGGCGGGGCGCCTGGCCCGGGATCGTCACCTCGGGCGTGCTGTGGTTCGGGCTGTACATGGTGGCCCTGAACTGGGGCGAGCAGGAGGTCGACGCGGGAACGGCCGCGATGCTGGTGAACATCGGTCCGATCCTGATGGCGCTGATGGGGGCCCGGATGCTCGGCGAGGGGCTGCCGCGCCGGCTGCTGACCGGTATGGGCGTCTCCTTCGCGGGCGCGGTGGTGGTCGGACTCGGGATGTCCGGGCACGGCTCCTCCTCCGTGCTGGGCGTGGTGCTCTGCGTCCTGGCGGCGGTGGCGTACGCGGCGGGCGTGGTGAGCCAGAAGCCGGCGCTGGAGCACGGCTCCTCGCTCCAGATCAACACCTTCGGCTGCCTGATCGGGGCCGTGGCCTGCCTGCCGTTCACCGGGGTGCTGGTCTCCGAGGCCGCCGACGCCCCGCTGTCCGCCACCCTGAACATGGTCTACCTGGGCGTCTTCCCGACCGCGCTGGCCTTCACCACCTGGGGCTACGCCCTGGCCCGGACCACGGCGGGCCGGATGGGCGCGACCACGTACGCGGTCCCGGCGATCGTCGTGCTGATGGCGTGGGTGCTCCTGGACGAGGCGCCGACCCCGCTCGGCGTCCTGGGCGGCGTGCTCTGCCTGGCCGGGGTGGCGGTCTCCCGGAGCCGCGGCCGGGCCGGGGCCGCGCGCGGGGGCCCGGCCCCCGCCGACGCGGACGCGCGCTCGGACGCGCCGTAGGGCCTGCCGCCCCGCCGTCGCCGTCCGGGGGCGCCCCCGGACGGCGCTGCCTTCGGAACACCTCTCAGAAGACGACCAGGGCCCGGCCCCCCTTGCCCGCGATCATGTTGGCGAACGCGGCGGGGATGCCGTCCAGCGCGATGCGCTCGGTGACCATCATCGACAGGTCGAAGCGGCCGGCGCGGATGTGGTCGGCGAGGACGGGCAGATCGCGCACCGGATCGCTGTTGCCGTAGACGCAGCCCGTGAGGGACCGGCCCCAGTGGAAGATCTCCAGGGCGTTGAAACCGACCACCTGGTCCTTGCCGCCGATCCCGACGACGGTCGCGCGCCCGCCGCGCCGGGTGGACTCCCAGGCGGCCCGGATGGTCGCGGGCCGGCCGACGCACTCGACCGCCACGTCCGCGCCCTGGCCCCCGGTGAGCTTCCGGATCTCGCGCGGGGTGGTGGCGGAGGCGATCAGGTAGTCGGTCGCCCCGGCCCGCCGGGCCAGGTCCTCCTTGGCCGGCGAGACGTCGACCGCGATGATCCGGGACGCGCCGGCGATCCGGGCGGCCTGGAGCACGGCCAGGCCGACGCCGCCGATCCCGAACACGACGACGCTCTCGCCCTCGCGGAGCCGGGCGCTGTGGTGGACGGCCCCGTAACCGGTGAGGACCGCGCAGCCGAGGAGGGCGGCGTCGGTGAGCGGGATGCCGTCGGGGGCGGGGAGGACGCAGTTCGCGGCGACGACGGTCTCCTCCGCGAACGCCGCGACGTTCAGCCCGGGGTGGAGGCCGGCGCCGTCCGCCGTACGGGCGTGGAGGCCGGCGGTGCCCTTGAGGGCGTCGGCGCAGAGCCACACCTCGCCGATCCCGCAGTGGAAGCACGCCCCGCACGAGGGCGCCCAGTTCAGGACCACGCCGTCGCCGGGCGCGACATGGGCGACGCCCTCGCCGACCGCCAGGACCGTACCGGCGCCCTCGTGGCCGAGGACGGCGGGCACCGGGACGCGCATGGTGCCGTTGGACAGGGACAGGTCGGAGTGGCAGACACCGGCGGCGGCGAGCGCGACGCGCACCTGGCCGGGGCCGGGCTCCGGCAGGACGATGTCGGTGATCTCCAGCGGAGCTCCGACGGCGGGCAGTACGGCGGCGCGGACCACGAACAGACTCCCAGGACTCTTCGAACGGCTGGATCGGACGGTACGTCGGTATCTCGGTCGGGTTCCCCGGCACGTCGGCGCCTCGGCGCGTCACCGCCTCGGTACGCGTGCGTCCCGGCGGGCTCACCCGCACGGTGCGAACGGGGTCAGAACTGGAGCGACTTGGTCTGGAGGTACTCCGCCAGGCCGTGCGGCCCCAGCTCGCGGCCGACCCCCGACTGCTTGTAACCGCCGAACGGGGCCAGCGGGTTGAACCGTCCGCCGTTGATGTCGACCTGTCCGGTGTCCATCCGGCGGGCGAAGGCCACCGCCTCCTCGTCGGTCGCGGCCCACACCGCCCCGGCGAGCCCGTACACGGTGCCGTTGGCGATCCGCAGGGCGTCGTCCACGTCCTCGTACCGCAGGATCGAGACCACCGGGCCGAAGATCTCCTCCTGGGCGATCGTCATGTCCGGGGTGACGTCGGCGAAGACGGTCGGGCTGACGTAGAAGCCGGTCTCCAGGGGCGCGTCGGGGCCGCCCGCGATCAGCCGGGCGCCCTCCTCGACGCCCCGGGCGATGTAACCGCGCACCCGGGCCTGCTGCTGGGCGTTGACGAGCGGGCCGACCCGCTCCCCGGCCACGTACTTGGTGACGGCGTTCGCCGCCAGCTCCACGGCCTCGTCGTACCGCTCGGTGTGCACCAGCATCCGGGTCCAGGCGCTGCACGTCTGGCCGGAGTTGGCCATGACGTTGGCGATGCCGACGTTGACCGCCCTGGCGAGGTCCGCGCCGGGCAGGATCACGTTGGCGGACTTCCCGCCCAGTTCGAGGGCGACGCGCTTGACGGCGGCCCCGGCGGCGGCGCCGATCCGCTTGCCGACCGCGGTGGAGCCGGTGAACGACACCAGGTCGACGTCCTCGTGCTCGGCGAGCGCCTGTCCGGCGACCGGCCCGAGGCCGGTGACCAGGTTGAAGACGCCGGGCGGCAGACCGGCGGCCTCGGTGGCCTCGGCGAAGAGCTGGGCCGTGAGCGGGGTGTCCTCGGCGGGCTTGAGGACGACGGTGCAGCCGGCGGCGAGCGCGGGGGCGACTTTGGCGACGATCTGGTGGAGCGGGTAGTTCCAGGGGGTGATCGCGCCGACCACGCCGACCGGCTCCAGAAGGACGGTGGAGTTGCCGATCCGCTCCTCGAAGGCGTAGGAGGCGGCAAGTTCGGCGTACGAGGCGGCGACCAGCACGGGTACGCCGGCGTGGACCGCCTGCGACAGCGGCAGCGGGGAGCCCAGTTCGGCCGTGATCGTCTCGGCCAGCGTGTCCTTGCGGGCGGCCAGCGCGTCGGCCAGCGCGGCGAGCCGGGCGGCGCGCTCGGCGGGCGGGGTCGAGGCCCACGCGGGGAAGGCGGCGCGCGCGGCCCGTACCGCCGCGTCCACGTCCTCGGCCGTGCCCGCCGGCACATGCGCGACGACCCGCTCGTCGGCCGGGTTCACGACCGCGATCGTGTCCTGGCCGGCGGGGGGCCGCCACGCGCCGTCGATGTACATCTGGTCATGGGCCTTCATGGCTGTTTCCTCCCGGACGTGCTGTGCGGAGCGCCGAAGCCGTGCGGCGCGGGCGCACGTCGCACCCGCCCAAACTAGCGCCGTTAGTTTTCCGGCGCCAGGGAGCCTTCCGAGACGCCGGTCACGCCGGGCGCGCACGCCTCCGGGCCCTTACCCGCTTCCCGGCGCGGCCATCCGTGCCCGGGACCGGCGGCAGCGGGGCAAAGGCGACACGGGGCGTGTTCGGCGATCCCCGGGAGGCGCGCCCCGCGCCCTCCCCGAGCGCCCCTGGTCCTCACGCCCCCGGCCGGGAGGGCCGGACCGGCACGCCGGCCCCGCCCCCTTCGGCCCCTCAGGGGGCGGCGGGAGGACGGGACCGGCCGTCGGCCGCCCGGCCCCGCGACTCCGCCGGTACGGCCCCGGCTTCCGGCGGCACGGGGGCGCCCTTCGGCGGCGTGGGGACCGGCTCCGTACGCCCCTCGCCGCGCAGGCCGAGTCCCGCCGCGCCGAGCAGCCCCACGCCGAGCAGCGTGAACGGGGCCGCCACCCCCACCGCCCCCGCGATCAGCCCCGCCGCGGCGGGAGCGGCGACCTGGCCGAGCCGGTTGCCGGTCAGCCGGAGGGCCAGCGCGGTGGAGCGCGCCCCCTCGGGGGCGGCCCGGACGACCGTGGTCATGGACAGCGGCTGGCCGACGCCGAGGCAGAAGCCGAGTACCGCCAGCATGACGGCGAGGACCGGTACGGAGACGGGCAGCGCCACGCCCGCGCACAGCAGCCCGGCGAGCAGGCAGCTGGTGGTCAGCAGCGCCCGGCGGCCCAGCAGCCGCAGCAGCGGCGTCATCACCAGCCGGCAGGCGATCGTGGCGGCGGCCCGCAGGCTCAGCAGCAGCCCGACGGTGGCGGGCGCGATGGAGCGGTGCTCGCCGACGACCGGCAGGTAGGCGGTGAGGATGTCGGTGGCGGAGAGCACCGCCATGCTGATGAGGATGCCGGCGGGGACGCCGCGTGCGCCCAGGATGGCCCGGACCGGGACCTTTTCACCGGCCCGCGGCCGGGCGCCGCCCTCCCGGCGGTGCTCGATGCGCCAGAGCGAGGTGAGGGCGGCCGCGCAGACCCCCGCCGAGACGAGGAGCGCCAGCGCGCTCGTACGGCCCAGGGCGCCGCCCTGCCCCGAGATCAGCGCGCCCGCCGCGACCGGGCCGATGAGCTGGCCGAGCGAGGCTCCGATGGTGAAGTGCCCGAAGTTGCGATCCTGTTCGTCGGGTGCGGACTGCCGGGCCACGATCGACTGGGCGCCGATCACGAAGCACAGGTGGCCGAGGCCCGTCACCCCGCTCCAGGCGGCCATCGCGGGCAGGGAGGAGACGAGGCCGCCGAGCGCGCAGCCGCCGGAGATCAGAAGGACGCCGAGCGGCAGCAGGGGGGCGCAGCGGCCGTGGTCGGTACGGCGGCCGAGCGGCACCGCGGCGAACAGCGGGAGCAGGGCGTAGACCCCGGCGATGACGCCGACCGCCGTCTCGTCCGCACCGAGCGCGAGGGCCCGGTAGGAGACGGCGGGCCGCGCCATCGACACCGCTCCTTGCGCGAAGGCGAAGGCGATGACGAGGCGCAGCAGCCAGCCCCTGCCGGGCCCGGTTCGCGGTGCGGGCACCATCACATGATGCCGAACAGGATGCCCGCGGCGAGCACCACCAGCGAGGTGAGCACGGCCCATTTGACGGTGAAGCGGGTGTGGTCGCCGAACTCGACCCTGGCCATGCCCACGAGGACGTACACGGCGGGCACGAGCGGCGAGGACATGTGCAGCGCCTGCCCGGCCAGGGAGGCGCGGGCGATCTCCAGCGGCGACACCCCGTGGGCCGCGCCCGCCTCGGCGAGGACCGGCAGGACGCCGAAGTAGAAGCCGTCGTTGGACATGAAGTAGGTGAGCGGCAGGCTCAGCAGGCCGGTGACGAGGGCCATGTGCGGGCCCATGGCGTCGGGGACCGTGCCGACGACCCAGTCGGCCATGTGCTCGACCATGCCCGTGCCGGTGAGGACGCCGGTGAAGACGGCGGCGGCGAAGACCATCCCGGAGACGTTGAGGACGTTGTCGGCATGGGCGGCGATCCGGGCGCGCTGGTCGGGCATGTGGGGGAAGTTCACGGTGAGCGCGAGGGCCGCGCCGAGGAGGAAGAGCACCGGGATCGGCATCAGTTCCATGATCATCGCCGTCAGGAGGGCGGCGGTGAGCCCGGCGTTGAACCAGTAGAGCTTCGGGCGGAGGGTGGAGCGGTTGGGGTCGAGGCCCTGGAACTCCTCGTCCTCCTCCCCGTCCCCGGCCTCCGCCGCGCCCGCTCCCGCCGCGCCGCCCGCGGGGGCGGAAGCGGCGCCGGACCCGGCGCCCTTGCGGAGGCGGTCCGTGCCGCCGCCCGCTCCCCCGGCCCCGACCGTCACGGTGTCCGGCTCGGCGTCCCGCGCCAGCGCCTCGTCGAGGGTGAGCACCCCCAGCCGCTTGCGCTCCCGGCGGCCCAGCACGTACGCCAGCGCGAACACGGCGAGCAGTCCCATGGCCAGCGCCGGGATCATCGGCACGAAGATCTCGGAGGCGTCCAGCTTGAGGGCGGTGGCGGCACGGGCGGTGGGGCCGCCCCAGGGGAGGGTGTTCATGACGCCGTTGGCGGTGGCCGCCACCCCGGTCAGCACGACCAGGCTCATCTTCAGCCGCTTGTAGAGCGGGTACATCGCCGAAACGGTGATCATGAAGGTGGTGGAGCCGTCACCGTCCAGCGAGACGATCGCGGCGAGGACCGCGGTACCGACGACGATCCGCATCGGGTCGGCCTTGCAGAACCGCAGGATGCCCCGGACGACCGGGTCGAACAGGCCGACGTCGATCATCACGCCGAAGTAGACGATGGCGAACATCAGCATGGCGGCGGTGGGGGCGAGGTTGCCGACGCCCTCGATGACGTAGTCACCGAGGTGCGCGCCCTGCCCGACGGCGACGCAGAACAGTGCGGGGATCAGTACCAGCGCCGCGATCGGCGACATCTTCTTCGTCATGATCAGGACCAGGAAGGTCGCGATCATGGCGAAGCCGAGGATGGTCAGCATGGGGGATACCTAACGTTCATCTTTGAACTCCCACCGGTCTCGGCGGTCGGTCCGGACGACGTTAGGGGCCGCCTCCCGGCGTTAACAAGATGTTGACGCGTGAGCAATACGAGCAAAACACCAGGTCAACGCTGTGACGCTACGGAGCTGGGGTGACGGAGACCGCGAAGGCGTTGAGCACGGCCGTGCCGGACAGCGGGTCCAGGAGGGCGCCGTCGAGCAGCTGGTTCACATTCACCCCGGGGCTGGCGGAGGCGACCGACATCCGGGTGCCGGGGCGGTCGTGGCCCCAGCCGTGCGGCAGGCTCACCACCCCGGGGCGCACGGCGTCGGTGATCTCGGCGGGCGCCTCGACGCCGCCGCCCGAGGATTCGATCCGGGCGAGGGCCCCGTCCTCGATCCCGAGGCGGGCCGCGTCGTCGGGGTGGATCTGGAGGGTGCAGACGTTCGAACCGCCGGTGAGCGCGCCGACGTTGTGCATCCAGCTGTTGTTGGAGCGCAGGTGCCGCCGGCCGACGAGGACGAGCGGGGCCGGCCGGTCCCCCAGCGCCCGGCGCAGGCGCGGAAGGTCGGCGGCGATCGGTTCGGGGAGCAGTTCGACGCGGCCGGAGCGGGTGCGCAGGACGTCGGCGAGCCGGGGCTCCAACGGGCCGAGGTCGATGCCGTGCGGGTGGGCCAGAAGCCGCTCCAGCGTCAGCCCGTAGGGGCCGAGGCGCAGCATCAGGTCCAGTCGCCGTTCGGGGCCGTCGGCGCCGGTGAGCCGGCCGGCCAGCTCCTTCGGGGCCCCCGCCCCGGCGATGGCGGCGTCGATCGCGAGGTCGTCGACGGCGGAGGGCGGCGCGCCGTGCATACCGCTCACCGCGAGGACCAGCCGGGCGTGGATCTCGCTCTCGTCCATCCGCCCCTCCTCCAGGGGCACGGCGGCACGGGTGTAGCGGACCTGGTTGCGGACGGCGAAGCCGTTGAACGCGAAGTCGAAGTGGGCGCTCTGGGAGGGCGGTGGAGGGGGCAGGACGACGTCGGCGTGGCGGGAGGTCTCGTTGAGGTACGGGTCGACGCTCACCATGAAGTCGAGTCCCCCGGCGAGGGCCGCGTCGAGGCGGTCGCCGTCGGGCGCGGAGAGCACGGGGTTGGCGGCGAGGACCAGCAGGGCGCGGATGCGGCCGTCGCCCGGGGTGTCGATCTCCTCCGCGAGGGCGGCGACGGGCAGTTCGCCCTTGGCCTCGGGGTGTCCGGAGACCCGGCTGGCCCAGCGGCCGAGCGCGAAGCCCTTGCCGGGGACGGCGGCGCGGGGTCCGGGACCGGCGGGGCGGGGGGCGCGGGCGGTGGCGGAGAGCGGGAAGAGCGCGCCGCCGGGCCGGTCGAGGTTGCCGGTGAGGATGTTGAGGACGTCGATCAGCCAGCTGGCGAGTGTGCCGTGCTCGACGGTGCAGCTGCCGATGCGGCCGTAGACGGCGGCGGTGGGGGCGGCGGCGAGTTCGCGGGCGACGGCGGTGATGGTGTCCGCGTCCACGTCGCAGGCGGCGGCGACCGCGTCGGGGGTGAAGCCGGCCAGCGCGGCGGCGAGTCGGTCCATGCCGTCCAGGTGTTCGGCGAGCGGTCCCGGGTCGGCGAGCTTCTCGTCGAGCAGGGTGTGCGCGAGCGCGGCCAGCAGCAGGGCGTCCGCGCCGGGCCGGATCGCGATGTGCCGGTCGGCGAGGCGGGCGGTGCGGGTGCGGCGCGGGTCGATCACGGTGAGGGCGCCGCCGCGCCGCCGCAGGGCCTTGAGCCGGCCGGGGAAGTCCGGGGCGGTGCAGAGGCTGCCGTTGGACTCCAGCGGGTTGGCGCCGATCAGGAGGAGGTGGTCGGTGCGGTCGAGATCCGGTACGGGGATGGCGTGGGCGTCGCCGAAGAGCAGCCCGCTGGAGACGTGCTTGGGCATCTGGTCCAGGGTGCTCGCGGTGAAGAGGTTGCGGGTGCGCAGGGCTTTGAGCAGCAGGGGAGGGTAGAGGGAGCCCGCCATGGTGTGCACGTTCGGGTTGCCGAGGACCACGCCGACCGCGTTCGGGCCGTGGGCCTTCGTCAGGGCCGGTACCCGGGCGGCGATCAGGTCGAACGCCTCGTCCCAGGACGCCTCGCGCAGCTCCCCGTCGTCGCCGCGCACGAGGGGGGCGCGCAGCCGGTCGGGGTCGGCGTCGAGCGCTCCGAAGGAAGCCCCCTTGGGGCAGATGAAGCCTCGGCTGAAGACGTCGTCGCGGTCGCCGCGCGCGCCGGTGACGGTGGTCCCCTCGATGGTGAGGGTGAGGCCGCAGGTGGCCTCGCAGAGGGGGCAGATACGCGGTGCGGTACGGGAGACGTGGGACATGGGCCCTCCCCGGGCGGCTGCGGCGACGGCACGCGGACATGGGCCGGGCGGGCGGGGGCGCCCGTTCCCGGCCCGGCCGAGCATACCGACCGGTACGGACGGTGGGGAGGTGTCCGCCGTCGCTCAGTCGAGCGTGTGGGCGAGGTAGGACCGGACCAGGGTGCGGGTCTCGGCGACGATGGCCGCGTCCCCCGACGGCTCCGCGCGGAAGGCTAGTTGGAGCAGCGCGTCGGCGGCCTCGACGCTCACCAGGACCGCTCGGGACAGCCGCTCGTCGGCCCGGCGGCCGAGGTGGGCGGCCAGCAGCACGGCGAGCCGGTCCGCGAGACGCCGGTTGGCGTCGTCCGCGGCGCCCTCGGCCGGGGAGGGCGGCCCGAAATCGACCAGCGCGAAGCCGGGGACGTCGCGCTTCATCGCCAGGTACTCGTCGAGCACCGCGTCGATGGCGGCCCGCCAGTCGGCGTCGGGGAGTTTCGCGAGCCGGGCGGCCACCCGGTCGGCGTAGAACTCCAGATTGCGCAGGGCGAGGGCCTCGACGAGCGCGCGTTTGTTGGAGAAGAACCGGTAGACGGAGCCGATGGGCACCTCGGCGCGCTCGGCGACGGCACGGGTGGTGAGCAGCTCGTATCCGGTCTCGTCGAGCAGCGCGGCGCAGGAGTCGAGTATCCGGGCCAGCCGGTCGGCGCTGCGCTGCTGCACCGGGGCGCGGCGGAGGTTCGGGTTGACGTGGGGCACGGGCCCCATGATGCCGTGCGCGCCCCGCCGGGCGAACGGGAGCACCCCGCCGCCCGGCCCGGGGCCCGTCCGCGACCGCGTCCGGCCCCGCGGAGGGCGGCGCACCCCGCGCATGGCGCGATGCGCGCCGTTGACGTGCCCCGTTCTCATTCCTACGGTGGAGCATAGGATTCGCCGTCCGGCGGGTCCGAGGGATTTCACGGGTACACCGGGAGTGCGGGATGAGCGCGATCGACCAGGCGAGGAAGACGGCCGAGGGGCTGGCGTACTCCTCGGGCTTCGGCAACGAGCACGGCTCCGAGGCGGTTCCCGGAGCACTGCCGCACGGGCGCAACTCCCCCCAGCGGGCCCCGCTCGGGCTCTACGCGGAGCAGCTGAGCGGCTCCGCCTTCACCGAACCGCGCGCGGACAACCGCCGCTCCTGGCTCTACCGCATCCGCCCCTCGGCCGCCCACCCGGCGTTCACCCGCGCCGACAACGGGAATCTGCGCTCCGCGCCGTTCACCGAGACCGTGCCGGACCCGAACCGGCTGCGCTGGAACCCGCTGCCCGACCCCGTGCCCGGCACGGACTTCCTGAGCGGCCTGTGGACGCTCGGCGGCAACGGCGACGCCGCCCAGCGCGCCGGGATGGCGATCCACCTGTACCACGCCGACACCTCCATGACGGACCGCGTGTTCAGCGACTCCGACGGCGAGCTGCTGATCGTCCCGGAGCGCGGCGGGCTGCTGCTGCGCACCGAGATGGGCCTGCTGCGCGCCGAACCGGGCCATGTCGCGCTGATCCCGCGCGGGGTCCGCTTCCGGGTGGAGCTGCTGGCGGAGACCGCGCGGGGGTACGTCTGCGAGAACTACGGCCGCCCGTTCGCCCTGCCCGACCTCGGCCCGATCGGGGCCAACGGCCTGGCCAACGCCCGGGACTTCCTCGCCCCCGTCGCCGCGTACGAGGACCGCGAGGGCCCGGTGGAGGTGGTCAACAAGTTCTGCGGGAACCTCTGGACGGCGACGTACGACCACTCGCCGCTCGACGTGGTGGCCTGGCACGGCAACCACACCCCGTACGTCTACGACCTGCGCCGGTTCAACGTGATCGGCACGATCAGCTACGACCACCCCGACCCGTCGATCTTCACGGTGCTGACCTCGCCGTCCGACACCCCGGGGCTGGCCGGGGTGGACTTCGTCGTCTTCGCGCCGCGCTGGCTGGTGGGCGAGGACACCTTCCGCCCGCCGTACTTCCACCGCAACGTGATGAGCGAGTACATGGGCCTGATCGACGGGGCGTACGACGCGAAGGCGGACGGATTCGTCCCCGGCGGCGGCTCCCTGCACAACATGATGTCGGCGCACGGACCGGACCGGGAGACGTTCGACCGGGCGAGCGCGGCGGAGCTGAGGCCGCAGAAGATCGACGACGGCCTGGCCTTCATGTTCGAGACCCGCTGGCCGGTCACGGCGACCGCTCAGGCGGCCGGCGCCGACCACCTGCAGCGCGGGTACGACGACGTGTGGCAGGGTCTGAGCCGCAACTTCCGGCCGTAGACGGCACAAGGTCCGAGGACGGGACGGGGACGACGTGACAGAGAGCCACCGACGGGCCGACGCGGGCGACCGGGAGGCCGAGGAGGCGGGCGGCCCGGCCCCCGGGGCGCCCGCCTTCGCCCCCGACTCCCTCGTCCTGAACCGGAAGCTGCCGCTCTGGTACCAGGTGTCCCAGTCCCTGCGGGCCTCCATACTCGGCCGCCCGCAGGGCTCCCCCGCCCGGCTGCCCACCGAGGAGCAGCTCGCCGCGCACTACGGGGTCAGCGTGCTCACGATGCGCCAGGCCCTGAAGGAACTGGAGGCGGAGGGGCTGATCAGCCGGCACCGGCGGCGCGGGACGTTCATCGAGCCGCGCGCCCGGCGGGTCTCCCCGGTCCGGCTGCTGGGTTCGGTGGACGCGATCGTCGCCCAGCAGTCCGGGGAGGCGACGACCGTCCTCGGCCACGGCCCCGCCCCGGTGCCCGGCGATCTCGCGGAGTTCTTCCCCGGCCGCACCGAGGTGACCTGCTTCCGGCGGCTGCGCCGCGACGGGGGGAGCGACGAGCCCACCAACTGGGCGGAGAACGCGGTGCTTCCCGACATCGCCGCCCGGATCGACGTGGCCGACCTCGAACGCTGGCCGATGACCAAAGTGCTGCGCGACGTCGTCGGGGTGAGGATCTCCCGCATCACCGACACGGTGGAGGCGCGCCTCG
This sequence comes from Streptomyces sp. CB02366, assembly GCF_001905905.1. Taxonomy (GTDB): domain Bacteria; phylum Actinomycetota; class Actinomycetes; order Streptomycetales; family Streptomycetaceae; genus Streptomyces. Next base: position 93,058 of record NZ_LIVT01000005.1, on the reverse strand, counting down.
CCGATCCGGTCACCGCCGAGCTGCTCCGGGTCCCCCTCCTGAGCCCGATCCTGCACTACACGGGCGTGACGTACGACGAGGAGGGGCGCGTGGTGGACGTGGCCCGGATCCGCTACCGGGGCGACCGGTTCGCCTTCTCCGTGACGGTGGAGGCCCACTGACCCCGCCCGCGGGGCCGCCGCCCGCCGTTACGATGCGAGAGGTCACGTCGGACAGGGGAGGGCGGCCCGGTGGCAGCGCGCAGGACGGCGGCAGCCGCGTCCGGCGGGGACACGCGGTCCTCGCCCCTCGACGCCTTCCTCCCGCTCGACGAGCTGATGCCGTGGTCCGTGCGTCCCTTGAGGACCGGCCGCGCCTGGGTGAGCGGCCCCGACCCCGTGGCGCTCCGGGCCCGCTGGGAGCGGCTGGCCGCGGCCGGACCCGCCGAGCAGGAGCGGCTGTTCGCCTCCACCCGTTCCCGTACGCCGCACACCTCGGTGGCGGCGCTGCCCGGCCGGGCCGGCGGAACCGCCCGCTTCGCCCGCCTTCCGGGCCCCTGCCCCGATCCCGTACGCGTCCCGCACGGCCCCTACGACGAGCAGTGGCTGCTCCCGGACCACCGGCTGATCGACGCGGCCCGTCCGGAGCTGTGGAGGGTCGCCGACGAGCGGCAGCTGTTCGCGGTCGAGCACGCCGCCGCCCCCGAGGACCCCGGCCCCGCCCTGTCGGTGACCGCACTGCTGCCGGACGGGTACTCCCCCGCCGGGCGGCCCGGCCGGATCCGACCGCTGTTCCGCAGGCCCGGCGGCACGGAGGCCAATCTCGCGCCGGGGCTTTCGGAGCTGCTGCGCGAGCGGCTCGGCGGCGGGGCCGGCCCGGACGCGTTCGCCCCGGAAGCGGTGCTGGCCTGGATCCTGGCCGCCGCCCGGCCCTCCCCCGCCGGGCCCCTGGTCCCGCTCCCGGCGGAGGCCGGGGTGTGGGCGGCGGGGGTGGCGCTCGGCCGGGAGCTGACGCGGCTCCAGACGCGGGGGGCGCGGGGCGGGGAGCGGCCCCGGTTGCCGGGCGGGCGCAGGCCCTACGTGCGGGCGGCGCTCCCGGCGCGGCCCTCGGAGCTGTCCTACGACGCCGGGGGCGAGGCGCTGATCGTCGGTGAGGGGCGGATCGCGCCGGTGCCCGCGGCGGCCTGGGAGTTCACGGTGGGCGGCGTACGGGTGCTGGAGCGGTGGTTCGGGCTCCGCGCCGCCGCGGCGGCGGGGCTGCGGGCGGACGGGGAGGTCCCGGAAGGACTCGACGCGGTCGGCGCGCGCGGCTGGCCCCGGGAGTGGACCTCGGAGCTGCTCGAACTCATCACCGTGCTCGCTCTGGTGGACGGCGCCGCGGGGCCCCGGAAGGAACTGGCGGCACGGCTGGACGCGGGCCCCCTGATCGGGCCCGCCGAGCTGCGGGCCGCGGGCGTGCTGCCGGTCCCGGTCTCGGCACGGCGTCCCGCTTCGGTGCTCGGGCACCAGGAGGAGGGCCCGGAGGGCCAGTTCGCCCTGCTGTAGCGCCCCGGTCGATCCGGGGGGTGACGAAAGGGCCGGTCAGGGGGTATGCACGGGGCATGAACACCATCCCTCTCCCCCTCGACGGCATCACCGTGGTGGCCGTCGAGCAGGCGGTCGCCGCCCCCTTCGCCACCCGGCAGCTCGCCGATCTCGGCGCCCGGGTCGTCAAGGTGGAGCGCCCCGACGGCGGCGACTTCGCGCGCGGCTACGACACGGCGGCGCGCGGGCTCGCCTCGCACTTCGTGTGGTGCAACCGCGGCAAGGAGTCCCTGGCCGTCGATCTCAAGGACCCGCGCGGCCTCGCGATCGTCCGTGAACTCATCGCCGGGGCCGACGTGTTCGTACAGAACCTGGCCCACGGTGCGGCGGCCCGGCTCGGGCTCGACGCCGCCTCGCTCTGCGCCGGCCACCCGCGCCTGGTGGCGGTGGACATCTCCGGGTACGGGGCTGCCGGACCGTACGCGCACAAGCGGGCCTACGACATGCTCGTGCAGTGCGAGGCCGGTCTGGTCTCGGTGACGGGGACGGCGGAGCGGCCGGTGAAGGCGGGCGTCCCGGCGGCGGACATCGCGGCGGCCATGTACGCGTTCTCCGGAGTGCTGGCGGCACTCCTGCGCCGGGCGGCCACCGGGCGCGGCGGCCCGGTCGAGGTGTCCATGCTGGACGCGCTCGCCGAGTGGATGGGCCACCCCCTGCACCAGGGCATGCACGGCTCCGCTCCCCCCGCGCGCACCGGACTGGCGCACTCGGTGATCGCCCCGTACGACGCCTTCGCCACGTCCGACGGAGAGCAGGTGCTGCTCTCCGTGCAGAACGACCGGGAGTGGCGGCGGCTGGCCGAGAAGGTGCTCGGCCGGCCCGAGTTGGCCGACGATCCGGACTTCGCGACGAACGCGGCGCGGACCGCGAACCGGGAGCGGACCGATGAGGCGGTGGGCCGGGCGCTGATGGGCCTGACGGGCGAGGAGGCGCTGGCCGGGCTGGAGGCGGCGGGCATCGCCTGCGCCCGGCTGAACACGGTGGCCGATGTGGCGGCGCACCCGCAGTTGGCCGCACGGGACCGGTGGCGGGAGGTGGGTTCGCCGGTGGGGCCGCTGCGGGCGCTGTTGCCGCCGATCACGCTGCCGGGGAGCGAGGAGGCGCGCATGGGCGCCGTACCGGCGCTGGGCGAGCACACCGATGCGCTGCTGCGAGCCCTGGGGATGACGGACGAGCAGGCATCGGTGCTGCGCCGGGACGGAGTGGTCGCCTGAGCCGTCCCGGGCGGCGGGGCGGTCAGGGCGACGCCGTGCGGTGGGTCAGCGGCGGCTGCCGAAGAGCGAGCGCCGCAGTCGCCGCAGGGGCGCGAAGAGCGACACGCGCGCGCTCCGGCTCCGGTGGCTGCGCGCGACGTCGCGCGAGGTCAGCTCGCGCATCAGCAGCGTCGCTTCGGCCGCCTCGCGCTGCGGGACGACGGGGCCGCCGAGCACCGCGAGATGGCGGTCGAGGCGCGTACTGGTCGCACCGCTTCCGCATGTGATGGCAGGCACACGCGGCCTGCTCCGCACCGTTATCTGTTCCATGTCACTCCCCACCCGTACGAGGGCACCCGGTCCGGGCAGGTTAACCCTATCGTTCCCCGGGGACACCCGTGTATCCCGGCCACAGGATTGCGCACACGCATACGGAGGTTGACGGCCCGTTACCGAATCCGCGCACCCTCAGGGCGACTTGGGGCGGTTCGCCGGTTCTGCCCGGCCTGCCGCCCGCGCCCCCGCCGCCGCCCCGCGGAGCGGGAGGCCCCGACCGGCGAGACCTCCCACGGGAACGGCGGCGGGCGGAACGCGCTTGTCAGAGGGCCGACTTGAAGACCGGGAGATAGCCGCCCGACTGCCCGGCGGCGGTGGGGTGGTAGGACTCGCCGATGTTCAGCCAGTTCACGCTGTGCAGCCAGGAGCTGCTCGAACAGATCTCGTGCCCCGCGAAGGTCGTCCTGACGTCGCCGAAGGTGAAGCCGTGGTCCGCGGCCCGCTTGGCGGTGGCCGTGTTGAGGTGGTCGGAGGCCGCGTTGATGGCGGAGCGCTCCTTCTCGCTCAGACCGGCGATGCAGCCGCCGCCCAGCTGGTAGAAGCGGGGGTAGCCGAGGACGACGACGCGCGCGGAGGGGGCCTTGGAGCGGATCGCCGTGTACACGGAGTCGAGCCGGCCCGGCAGGGTGGAGTCGACGTAGGAGCGGGCGGTGGCGATCCGGTTGAGGCAGGTGGCCTCGGACTGCAGGACGCAGGTCGTCATCACGTCCGCGAAGCCCGCGTCGTTGCCGCCGATGGAGATCGAGACGAGGTCGGTCGAGGCGTTCACCTTGCCGAGCTGGCCGCCCGTGACGTCTCCGGTCCGGGCGCCGGAGCAGGCGGCGAAGTCGAACGTGGAGGGGGAGTTGGCGGCCGCCCAGAGGGCGGGGTACGCGCGGCTGCTGCGTTTGCAGCTGGAGCCGTCGTAGCTGCCGGCTCCGACGCCGGAGGAGTACGAGTCCCCGAGGGCGACGTAGTCGACGGCGGCGGGGGACGAATCGGCGTTCGCGATCCCGGCACCGGTGAGGGCGAGGGCGGCGCCGAGCAGGAGGGAGGACGAGAACGCCACGAGTCTGGACATTTTCATGAAACTCCTTGGACTCCTTGAGCAGGGGATATCCGCTTGCTCCGTAGTAGCAGTGGACTCGCCTGTTCGGTAGTGTCCATGCCAAAAATATGAACGGCGTGCTTCCGTCCGCCCCCCGGTGTTCAACGGGCGCTCCCCGCCGCCCCGTCGGCGCCCGGCCCCGCGCGCGGCCCGCCCCCGAAACCCGGGTGCGCGGCCCGGGCCCGTGCCGGATCATGAGCGCCATGCCCGACTCCCTCGCCTCCGCTCTGCCGATCCGGCTCGCCCTCGACGACGGCGACACCCCGTCCGACGTCGTCGACGCGCTCTTCCTGGGGCGCTTCGCGGCGGGCGAGCAGCCGTACGCGCGCAACACCTCCATCGACCGGGTGAAGGCCGGGGCGACGCTGCTGCCGCCGGACGCCACCGTGCTGCGGAACGCCGGCGGCGACGACCGCAGCGCCACGCTCGCGGAGGGCGAGGGCTGGACCCTGCTGGCCTCCCGGTGGAGCCGGAACGCGGACGTGACCGTCATCGCGACCACCCCGGAGCTGGCGGCGGAGGTCCTCGCCCGGGCCACGGACGGCGCGCGGGACGAACCGGAGCCCCGGCCCGACGACGTGACCATGGGCTTCTGGTACGCCTCCCCGAACCGCGGGCCGCACCGCACCACCCGCCGGATCACCGCCCGGAGCTGGGAGGAGGCGCGGTCCGACTACACCGCCCCGGTGGCCGGCTCCATGGACCGGCTGATGAGGACGAGACCGGAAGACGTCTCGGGCCGGCTGCTCCTGCTGCACGGGCCGCCCGGCACCGGCAAGACCTCCGCGCTGCGCACCCTGGCCCGTTCCTGGAGGGACTGGTGCCAGGTCGACTGCGTGCTGGACCCCGAGCGGCTCTTCAACGACGTCGGATACCTGATGAGCATCGCGATCGGCGAGGACGACGGCACGGAGGAGGGCCGCTGGCGGCTGCTGCTCCTGGAGGACTGCGACGAGCTGATCCGGGGCGGGGCCAAGCACACGGCGGGCCAGGCGCTGTCCCGGCTGCTGAACCTGACGGACGGCCTGCTGGGCCAGGGCCGCAACGTCCTGGTGGGGGTCACCACCAACGAGGACCTGGAGCGGCTGCACCCGGCGGTCGTCCGGCCCGGCCGCTGCCTGGCACGGATCGAGGTCGGGCCGTTGACCCGGCAGGAGTCGGTGGGCTGGCTGGGCACGGACCGGGGCGTGGGCCGGGAGGGCAACTCCCTGGCCGAGCTGTACGCGCTGCGCCGGGGCTCCGGACCCGCGCCGGTGCCGCGGCAGGACGCGGGCCCCGCCGCGGGGCCGTACCTCTGACGCCCGGCGTCGCGGGAGCGGCGGTCAGTCCCCGTACGCGGCCCGCACCGCGTCCTGGACCAGCGACAGGGCCTGCTGCCGGGTGAGGCCGAGCCGTTCGGCGGTCTCCGCGTACGACTGCGCGGCGGTGGCGGCCCGTTGTTCGGCCGCTCCCCCGGCGGCCGCGATGAAGGTCCCGTTGCGCCCCCGGGTCTCGATCACCCCGTCCGCCTCCAGTGCGCGGTAGGCCTTCGCGACGGTGTTGGCGGCGAGGCCCAGCTCCTCGGCGAAGCCGCGTACGGTCGGGAGGCGGTGGCCCACGGGCAGCGCGCCGGACCGGGCCAGTTCGGCCAACCGGGCGCGGAGTTGCTCGTACGGGGCGATGCCGGAGTCCGGGTCGAGGACGATCGTGTCGGTCACGCGGCGATTCTCTCCCACCGGGGGAAAAAGGGGAGGCGCCCGGGCCGCCTCCGCGCGTACGGTCCCCCGCATGACTGTGATCGTGCGCGACTTCCGGCCGTCCGACGCCGAGGAGTGGACCCGTGTCCGCAGGGCTTCGGTCCCCTGGATGGTGGCCACCCCCGAACAGATCCTCCACGACCGGGCCCACGCCCATCCCGACCGGCACTACCGGCTGCTGGTCGCCGAGGAGGACGGGGAGATCATCGGCACCGCCCAGGCCGGCATCGCCCACGAGAGCCCGGAACCGGGGCAGGGGTACTTCACCCCGCAGACGCTTCCCGGCCGCACCGGGCGCGGGGCCGGCTCGCTGCTGCTGCGCACGGCGGAGGAGCACCTGGCGGAGGCCGGGGCCACGGTCCTGTACGCGTGGGCCCTGGACGATCCGGAGAGCCTGGCGTTCGCCCGCGCCCGGGGCTACGAACCCCGCCGCTCCGCGCACTTCCAGCGTCTCGGCCTGGCGGACGGAACCCTGCCGCCCCGCCAGGAGGTCCCGGCCGGCGTGGAGCTGCGGCCCGGCTCCGCCTTCGCCGACGACCCCCGGCCGCTGTTCGAGGCGGACGCCGAGGTGACGGCGGACGAGCCGGGCGACATCACCTCCGAGCTGGAGGACTACGAGGACTGGCTGACCAACACCTGGCGGCACCCGGCCTTCGACCAGGAGCTCACCACGGTGGCGCTGGTCGACGGGAAGGTGGCGGCGTTCAGCGCGGCCACCACCGACGGCGCGCGGACCTATCTGAGCGGTATGACCGGCACTCTGCGGAAGTTCCGGGGCCGGGGCCTGGCGAAGCTGGCGAAGAACGACTCGCTGCACCGGGCGCGGGCCGCCGGGTACACGGACGCCTACACCTCCAACGACAGCGGCAACGAACCGATGCTGGCCGTCAACCGGTGGTTCGGCTACCAGATCTGCGCCACGGAGGTCCGGCATGTCCGGACCCTCTCCTGAGCGACGGGCCGCCGGTACGCGGCGGTTGGACGTCGTCCTGACCAAGGCCGGCCGCGTCAAGATCAGGTATCCGGCCGAGCTGGTCCGGGACGACGGGGTCCGTGTCACGGTCCGCGCACCGTGGGCGGCGCCCGGGGCGCGGGACTTCGGGTTCGTCCGCTTCGAGCCGGGCGACGTCTTCACCGAGCACTACTGGCGGGACCGGTGGTTCGCGGTGAAGGAGGTCCGCGGCGGGGACGGCACGCTCAAGGGCTGGTACTGCGACGTCACCCGGCCCGCCGTGACGGCGGACGGGGTGCTGACGGTGGAGGACCTGGACCTGGATCTGTGGGTCTCGGCCGACGGGAAGTCGGTCCTGCGGCTGGACGAGGACGAGTTCGAGGAGAGCGGTCTGGCCGGGCGCGATCCGGCGGCGGCCGGGGCGGCGATCGCCGCCCTGGACGAGCTGGAACGCCTGGCCCGGGCGGAGGGCCTGACCGCTCTGCTGGCCTGACCGGCCGCCCCGGGAGCCCCGCCGGCCTCTCCCCCCTCGGCTGCCACCGGCCCTCCGGCCCCTCCGGCTGACGGACCGGCGCCCGCCGGTCCGCCTGCCGGGCGCGGCGGCGGCCGGTTCAGGGACGCGGCCGGGAATCCGCGACGAGCTCGACCTCGTACCCCGCCGGGTCCTCCAGGTAGGCGGCGCGGTGCCCCTCCCCGCCCGCGAACGGGTGGCGGTCGGGGAACAGCAGCCGCCAGCCGTACGCCGGGGCCTCGGCCGTCAGGGCGTCGAGGGCGGCCCGGTCGCCCACGTGGAACGCCAGATGGTTGAGGCCGGGGCGGCGGCGGTCGTGGCCGCCCGGGACCAGATCGGGCGACTGCTCCAGCACCACGTAGGCGTCGCCGCGCCGCCAGCTGCGGCCGTGGGCCCAGTGCTGGTACGGGACATGGCCGAGCCGGTCCAGCAACCACCCCCAGCCGCGCTCCGCCTCCGCCAGGTCGGGCACCCACAGCTCGATGTGGTGCATCCGCCCGGTGCTTCCGCCGGCGGCGGCGGGCAGCGGCACGGCCCGCCCGGCGGCCCCGGGGACGTGGGCGACCGGTTCGCCGTCCCGGTGCCAGTGGAGCATGAAGTGCTCGCCGGACCGGTAGCCGTCCAGACCGGCGCGGCAGTACGCGATCATGTCGTCCGGCAGCGCGGCCAGCGGGAACCAGTCCAGCTCGGAGCACTTCTCCGGCTCCGCGTTGCGCGGCGGGCGGGCCGGGTCGTCCTCCGCGACGAAGAACCAGCCCGTGCGCGCCCCGCCGCCGGGGCCCCGGTGCTGCATCACGAGGGCCACCCGCAGCTCCTCCGGCTCCAGCCGCAGGCCGATCTCCTCGGCCGCCTCCCGGATCAGCGCCTCGCGGACGTCCTCGCCGTCCTCCACATGGCCGGAGGGCAGGTGGAGGAGTCCGTCCGCGTAGCCCGTGCCGGCGCGGCGGGCGAGCAGCACGTCCGGGCCCCGGCGGAGGATCAGATGGACGTCGACGACCTCGGTGTGCCGGTGCGGCGGCATCGCGCGGGCGATCACCGCGTAGCGCTCGTCGTCGACCTCCTTGCCCCACAACCGGGCGTCGGGGGCCAGGTCCTCGTGGTGGACGCGCTCGGTGTGCGCGGAGAGCAGGGCGGTCAGCTCGGGGGCGGAGAGGCCGTCTCCGCCCCGCACCCCTTCGATCAGGATGAGCCGGCCGCCCGGCTTGAGCAGGCCGAACCAGTGCGCGAGGGCCGCCGCCGGGTCGGGCAGCAGCCAGACGACGTGCCGGGCCAGGACGACGTCGAACGCCCGCTCGCCGACCGGGGGCCGGGCGGCGTCCCCGACGAGGACCTCCGCACCGGTCCCGGCGAGCTTGGCGCGGGCCAGCTCGGCCATCCGGGGCGAGCGGTCGACCGCCGTGACCCGGTGGCCCTGGCCCGCGGCGAGCAGCGAGAGGCTGCCCGTACCGCACCCGAGGTCCAGCACGTCGCCCCGGGTGGCGGGCAGCCAGCTCTCCAGCCGCCCGGCCCAGGCGTCGCGCACCGCGGGGTCCAGGAGCCCGTGGTCGGGCTCCTGGTCGAAGGTTCGGGCGGCCTCGTCCCAGTCGATCGTGGTCATGGGGCCGATGTTCTCAGCCCCCGCTGACAGTGCGGGCGTCCTCCGTCGTGTTCCGGTCACCGCGCAGCCGCCGGACCAGCCGGCCGATCAGCGGCCAGGCCACGATCAGCACCACCATCGCGTACACGGTGAGGGAGAACGGGGTGTTGACCAGGCCGGAGACGTCGCCGTCGCTGATCTGGAGCGCGCGGCGCAGCTGCTGTTCGGCGGCCGGGCCGAGGATCACGCCGATGACGGCGGGCAGCACCGGCAGCCCGTAGCGCCGCATCCCGAACCCGATCAGACCGATGATCAGGAGGATCACCAGGTCGAGGGGCTCCCCGCCGACCGCGTACGCGCCGACGGCGGCGAAGAAGAGGATGCCCGCGTACAGGTAGGGGCGGGGGATGCGCAGGAGCTTCGCCCAGACCGGCGCCAGCGGCAGGTTGAGGGCGAGCAGCAGCACCATGCCGACGAAGAGCGAGGCGATGAGGCCCCAGACCAGCTCCGGTTCGCGTTCGAACAGCAGGGGGCCCGGCTGGATCCCGTACTGCTGGAAGGCGGCCAGCATCACGGCGGCGACGGCGGTGGTGGGCAGTCCGAGGGTCAGCATCGAGACGAGGGTTCCGGCGGCGGAGGCGGAGGCGGCGGCCTCCGGTCCGGCGACGCCCTCGATGGCCCCCTTGCCGAACTGGTCGCGGTGGCGGGAGAGCCGTTTCTCGGTGACGTAGCTGAGGAAGGTGGGGATCTCCGCGCCGCCCGCCGGGATCGCCCCGAACGGGAAGCCGATGACGGGGCCGCGCAGCCAGGGCTTCCAGGTGCGCTTCAGGTCGGCCCGGCCGAGCCAGGGGCGTCCGACGGGGATCGGCTCGCCGGAGGAGCGGCGCAGATGGGCGGCGACCCAGAGGGCCTCCCCGATCGCGAACAGGCCGACCGCGACGATGACCACGTCGACGCCGTCGGCCAGGTGGAGCGAACCGAAGGTCAGGCGCTGCTGGCCGGTCATCTGGTCGAGGCCGACCAGGCCGATGGTGAGGCCGATGAGGAGCGAGGCGATGCCCCGGATGCGGGAGGTGCCGAGGACGGAGGTGACCGCGATGAAGGCCAGCACCATGATGGCGAAGTAGTCGGGGGCGCCGATGCCGATGGCCAGGGAGGCCACGGTCGGGGCGAGGACGACCAGCAGGATCGTGCCGATCATGCCGCCGGCGAAGTGCCCGATCGCGGCGGCGGCGAGCGCCTGGGCGCCGCGTCCGCCCTTGGCCATCGGGTTGCCCTCGATCGCGGCGACCACGGCGGCGCTCTCGCCGGGGGTGTTGAGGAGGATCGAGGTGGTGGAGCCGCCGAACATCGCGCCGTAGTAGATCCCGGCGAACATGATGAACGCGCCGGTCGGGTCGAGGCCGTACGTCACCGGGAGCAGCAGCGCCACGGCCATCGCCGGGCCGATGCCGGGGAGCACGCCGATCGCGGTGCCGAGCAGGACGCCGATGGCGGCCCAGAGCAGGTTCATCGGCGTGAGCGCGGTACCGAAGCCGTCGATGAGGGAGTTGAGGGAATCCATCGGTCAGAGCACCCCCATCAGCGGGCCGCCCGGGAGGGGGACACCGAGCAGGTTGTCGAAGACGAAGTAGGTGGCGAGGGAGATGCCGGCGGCGATGAGCGGGTCGCGGCCGTGGTGCCGGCTGCCGAGCGCGTAGGCGGAACCCCAGAAGAGCAGCGCCCCGGCGATCGGGAAGCCCAGGGGGCCGATCAGGACGGCGGCGGCGAGGAAGACCCCGGTGAGCAGGAGGACGGTGCGCCAGTCGGCCGGTGCGTCGAGGTCGACGTCCTCGCCGCCCTCCGCCTCGCCGCGTCCGCCGCGCAGGACGTCGCCTGCGAGCAGGACGGCGATGAGGAGGAACAGGCCGCCGATGACGAAGGGGACCGTGCGGGGGCCGACGGGGCCGCGCTGGGCGATGTCGACGCTCATGGCGAAGGCGTCGGTGAGCACGAGCACGCCGAGCGCGAACAGCAGGACGCAGACGCCGAGTTCGGAGTGGTCGCGCAGCCAGGACCGGGCGCCTCCCCCGGGCGCGGGTGCGGCGCCGGGCTCCGCGGGTGCGGCGCCGGGCTCCGCGGGTGCGGCGCCGGCCGTGTCGGGGCGGGCGGGTCGGGTGGGTTCGGTGGTCACAGCCCCAGCTCCTTGAGGACGGTGGCGACGCGCCGGTCCTGTTCTTCGAGGAAGTCGCCGAAGGGCTCGCCGACGAGGAGGGCGTCGTCCCAGCCGTTCTTCTCCAGCGACTCCTTCCACTGCTTCGTGCCGTGGAGTTCGCGGATCAGACCGGTGAGCTTGTCGCGCTCGGTGTCCGAGAGGCCGGGCGGGGCGACGACGCCGCGCCAGTTGGTGAACTCGGTGTCGAGTCCGGCCTCGCGCAGGGTGGGGGCGTCGAGGCCCGGAACCCGCTTCGGCCCGGTCACCGCGAGCAGCCGCAGCTCGCCCGCCTCGATCTGGTCGCGGTACTCCCCGAGGCCCGAGACCCCGAAGCCGACCTTGTTGCCGAGGATCGAGGCGAGGAGTTCGCCGCCGCCGTCGAACGGGACGTAGTTGACCGTCCTCGGGGCGATGCCCGCCGCCTGCGCCATGAGCATCGGGGCGAGGTGGTCCGGGCCGCCGGGCGAGGAGCCGCCGCCGACCGGGACGTCGGCCGGGTTCTTCTTCCAGGCGGCGAGCAGGTCGGCGATGGTGCGGTACGGGGAGTCCTCGGCGACGACGACGATGTCCGGCTCCTCGGTGAGCCGGGCGATCGGGGTGGTGTCGGCCAGGGTGCTCGGGGCCTTGTTGGTGTGGACGGCTCCGACCACGCCGAGGCCCATGGAGAGGGCGAGCTTGCCGTTGCCGTGCTCGCCGACGAGCCGGGTCAGCCCGACCGTTCCTCCGGCGCCCGGCAGGTTGAACACCTCGATGCCGGGGGTGAGTCCGGCGTCCTCGGCGTTCTTGGCCAGGGTGCGGGCGGTGATGTCGTAGCCGCCGCCGGGGGTGTTGGGGACCATGAAGCGCAGCCCGGGAATCCGGGTGCCGGTGTCGGAGCCGTCACCGGTGGAGAGCAGGGGTGGTCCGACCACCACGAGCAACGCCGCCCCGAACAGGGCGAGGAGAGTGCGCAGTCGCACAGGTTCCGCCTTTCGCTGTGAAGTGGCCCACATGTTGCCTGCGCGTTAAGAACCTGTCTCTCTTCCGGTACCAACGGACGTTGTGGTCGTTGCGGTCGCCGCTTAGCGTGTCCGCGTGACGACAGTGCTGGTGGTGGACGACGACTTCATGGTCGCGAAACTGCACAGCCGCTATGTGTCCGCGATGGACGGCTTCGACGTCGTCGGGGTGGCGCACAACGGGGCCGAGGCCCTGCGGGCGGCCGAGCGGTTGCGCCCCGACCTGGTGCTGCTGGACATCTATCTGCCCGACATGGACGGGATCGACGTCCTGCGCGCGCTGCGCACGGCGGAGGAACGGGACGCCTCGCGCCCCAGCACGGACGCCCTGTTCATCACGGCGGCCCGGGACGCGGGGGTGATCCGGGCGGCGCTGAGGGCGGGGGCCCTGCACTACCTGATCAAGCCGTTCCACCGGTCCGCCCTCCAGGACCAGTTGCTCCACGTCGCCTCGCTGCGCACCCGCCTGGAGGAGTTGGGGGAGGCCCGCCAGGAGGGCGTCGACCGGATCTTCGGCCCCCGCCCGCCCGGCTCGCGCGAACTGCCGAAGGGCCTGGCCGCGCCCACCGCCGACCTGGTGGAACGCACCCTGCGCGACCACCCCGGGGGCCTGTCCGCCTCCGAGTGCGCCGAGGCGGGGGCCCTGTCCCGGGTGAGCGCGCGGCGCTACCTGGAGTGGTTCGCCGGTACGGGCCGCGCCGAGGTGACCCTGCGCTACGGCGGCACGGGCCGCCCGGAACGCCGCTACCGCTGGAGGGGCTGAGAGGCGCCGCGGGGCGACCGGGGGGCGTCGCGGGGCGGCTCGGCCGGGGATACCTGAGCCCACGCCTAACCGGTCCTTAAAACCACCCTAAGGATCGCCTCCACCCTCTCCCAGCAGGCGTTTTCGGCCTTCCGAGCGGCTAGCTTGCTGATCGCCGCCCTCCACGGCAGCGCTGTCGCAGCGGCGCAGTCGTGCCGTTCAGAAGGAGATCCACCCATGACCGCTCGCAGCAAGGCCGCCGGGATCCTCGTCCTCGGTATCGCACCGCTCGCGCTGACCGGGCTGGCCGCCGCCCCCGCTCTCGCGCACGGTTCGCTCACCGACCCGGTGAGCCGGGTGTCCGCCTGTTACGCGGAGGGTCCGGAGAACCCTCGGTCGGCGGCGTGCAAGGCCGCCGTCGCCGCGGGCGGCACCCAGGCGCTGTACGACTGGAACGGGGTGAACATCGCCAACGCGGCCGGCAAGCACCGCGATCTGATCCCGGACGGCAAGCTGTGCAGCGCGGCCAACGACAAGTTCAAGGGGCTCGACCTGCCGCGCGCCGACTGGCCGGCGTCCGCGATGTCGGCGGGCGCGCGCACCTTCACGTTCCGCGCGACGGCCCCGCACAAGGGGTCGTTCGAGCTCTACCTGACCAAGCCCGGTTACGACGCGTCCAAGCCGCTCGCCTGGTCGGACCTGGAGGCGAAGCCCTTCGCCTCCGCCACCGACCCGGTGCTGAAGAACGGCTCGTACGTCTTCGACGGCACGGTCCCCCAGCGTTCCGGACGCCACCTCGTCTACACGGTCTGGCAGCGCTCGGACTCCCCCGAGGCGTTCTACGCCTGCTCCGACGTGACGTTCGGCGGCGGGGCGAAGAAGGAGGGCGGCATCGGCGCCCAGAGCGTGGAGGCCCCCACCGCACCGTCCGAGGACGCGATCGCCGAGGGGGCCGCGAAGTCGTCGGTCGAGCACAACGGCCACGGAGACGACGACGCGAACACCGGGGCGAAGGTCACGACCGCCGCACCGGCGGGCGAGGGCGGGACCGCGGCCGGTGGCGGGGACCCGGCCGCTCCGGGGGGCGACGCCCCGGCGGCGAACGCGGCGCCGGGCGGAGAGGGGCTGGCCGAGACGGGCGGTTCCGGCAGCAGCGCCTACCTGGCCGTCGGGGGCGCGGCGGTGCTCGCCGCCGGTGCGGCGACGCTGTTCGCCTCGCAGCGTCGTCGGGCCACCGCGACGGGCCGCCGCGGTCGCTGATCCCGCCGGCCCCCTCCCCAGACCCCTGCCGCGTCCCTCCGGGACGTCGGGCGCGGCAGGACCTGACGGGCCGGGCCCGCCGTCCGCTCCGTCGGACGTCGGGCCCGGCCCTTCGGCGCGGCGTGGGTCAGCCGATGGCCGAGGCGCAGGTGGTCGGGGTGGCGCGGGCCGGGTCGAGGGCGTTGGCCACCTCGTGGAAGGCGATGCGGTCGACGGTGCCGATGGCCACGTGCTCGGAGAGGTCGAGCGGGCACAGGTCCTGGAGCAGGACGTTGCGTACGTTCGGCCCGTCCAGGTACTGCGTGCGGTACGGGGTCACCACCTGGTCGTACCTGGTCGCGATGACGGTGTAGCGGACGCCGGGCACGGTGTCGCCGCCCGCCGTGAGCTTGGTGATGAAGGGCGATCCGGCGACCTGGTCGGCGAGGCCGGGGGTCTTGTCGGTGATGAACTTCTCGACGCCGGGGAAGTGCGGCAGCAGCTTGGTGAGGCCGAGCAGCGTGGTGCCGTGGTTGTCGGGGGCGATGCCGACGAGCGCGTTGACCTTGTCGGCGCCGCCGAGGAACTTCAGGTAGTAGTTCGGCATCATGCCGCCCTGGGAGTGGCCGACGAGGTCGGCCTTCGGGGCTCCGGTGGCGTCGAGCACCCGGTCGACGAACGCGTCGAGCTGTTCGGCGGACTCGTCGATGGGGCCGAGTCCGTGGAAGAACGGCACCCCGGGGAGCTGACCGTAGTCGAGGGAGAAGACGCAGTAGCCCCGGTCGACCAGGTAGGGGGCGAGGACCAGCCAGTTGTCGATGGAGTTCCCGAACGTTCCGTGGACCAGGACGACGGGGCGGGGGTGGGCGGCGGAGGGCTTGCAGGAGTAGTCGTTCCAGCCGCGCGAGGCCGCCGCCTCGGCGGCGGGCGCCGCGGCCGCCGTGGCCGTCGGGGCGACGAGCACGGTGAGGGCGAGAAGCAGGGCGGCGAGCAGACTGCGCGTGCGGGGAACGCGCGCAGCACGGAACCAGGGCAGCATCGTGGGATCTCCTTGCGGCTCAAGGGAGGTGCGACGGCGGTGCGCCCTGTGGCCCGGACCACAAGATTTACGTGCTCATGCCAAATTACGCACGAGTAAGGGCCAGGGGGAAGTTACGCGTCGGTAAAAACTGCCGGAGCCCTCGGCCCGGCGCCACCGCCCCTGCCCCCGCCGACCGGTCGGCCCACGCCGGCTCCCGGCTCCCGGCTCCCGGCTCCCGGCTCCCGGCTCCCGGCTCCCGGCTCCCGGCTCCCGGCTCCCGGCTCCCGGCTCCCGGCTCCCGGCAAGCTACGCCGTTCGGCCCCGTCCCGCCTGCGCGCGGGCCGTGCCGCCCGGACGGTGGGGGCATGACTTTCGTCGACGAGGTGAAGAACGCCGTCACACCGCGGGCCGCCCTGCTCGTCATCGGCGTGCTCGCCCTGCAACTGCTGTTCATCGCGTCCTACATCGGGGCGCTGCACAAACCGAAGCCGACGGACGTCGCCTTCGGAGTGGTGGCGCCGCGGGAGGTGTCCCAGCAACTCGTCACCGAGCTGGACGGCCTTCCCGGCGGGCCGCTGGACCCCCGCGAGGTGGGCAGCGAGGACGAGGCGCGCGAGCAGATCATGGACCGCGAGCTCTACGGGGCGCTGATCGTCTCGCCCCGGGGGCGGACCGACACCCTGCTGGTCGCCTCCGGCGGCGGGACCGCCCTGTCCGGCGCCCTGGAGAGGATCGTCACCCAGGCGGACGGCACCCAGCAGCGGACGGTGGAGACCGTGGACGTGGCCGGGGCCTCGCCCGAGGACTTCAACGGGCTGTCCTCCTTCTACCTGGTGATCGGCTGGTGCGTGGGCGGCTACCTCTGCGCCTCGATCCTGGCGATCAGCGCCGGCGCCAAGCCCGCCAACCGGCAACGCGCCCTGATCCGGACCGGCACCATGGCGCTGTACTCGATCGCGGGCGGCATCGGCGGCGCGATCGTCGTGGGCCCGGTCCTCGGTGCGCTGCCGGGCAGCTTCTGGGGGCTGTCGGGGCTGGGCGCCCTGGTCGTCTTCGCGGTCGGCATGATCACCCTCGCGCTGCAGGCGCTCACCGGGATCGTCGGCATCGGCCTGGCCGTCCTGATCGTCGTCATCGCGGGCAACCCGAGTGCGGGCGGCGCTTTCCCGCTCCCGATGCTCCCGGACTTCTGGCGGGCGATCGGCCCGGCCCTGCCCCCGGGGGCGGGCACCTGGACAGCCCGTTCGATCGCCTACTTCCGGGGCAACGCGATCACCGGCCCCCTGCTGGTGCTCTCCGCCTGGGCGGTCGTCGGCACGGTGGTGACGCTGCTGATGTCGCTGCGGAAGCGGACACCGGCGGACCCGGCCGGCGCCCCGGCCCGGGGCGCCGGGAGCGCGGGCGCCGGCCCGGCGCCGAGCGGCGGCGGATCGACCGCCGCCTGAACGGAGGACCACCGCCCGAACCCGTCGGACCGCACGGGGCCGCCCCTGGGGCGGCCCCGTGCGTCGTGCGGCCGTCGCGCAGGCGAGGCGGGGACGCCCTCCGGATGACGGTTCGGCACTCGATCTATACATGACAGGTTCATGGCAGCATGCTGGAGCGGCCTCGCGCCACCCCGCCGAGGAGTACGGCCGGCACCACTCCACCCACCCCTTCGGAGGTCGCACATGCGTCGTCGATTCGCCGTTCCGCTCGCCGCTCTCGCCCTGTCGCTCCCGCTGGGAGCGGTCGCCGCCGCCCCCGCGTCGGCCGCCCCCGCCGACAAGCCCCAGGTGCTCAGCTCCTGGACGCAGACGAGCGCCTCCAGCTACAACGCCTGGAACTCCGCCCGCAACAACAAGGGCGCCTGGTCGGCGTACGGCTTCGACTGGTCGACGGACTACTGCAGCACCTCCCCCGACAACCCCTTCGGCTTCCCCTTCCAGAACTCCTGCGCCCGCCACGACTTCGGCTATCGCAACTACAAGGCCGCCGGTACGTTCTCCGCCAACAAGGACCGCGTCGACTCCGCCTTCTACGCGGACCTCAAGCGGGTGTGCTCCGCCTACTCGGGCGCGAAGAAGACGTCGTGCAACAGCACGGCGTGGACGTACTACCAGGCGGTGAGCATCTTCGGCGTCTCCCCGGCCGGGGCCGGGACGCGAAACCTCCCCCGGGCCGCCTGAACCCCCGCCCGGGCCGCCGGACCCGAGTGAGCGGGCGGCGGAGAACAGGAAGGGCCCCCGGCGAACCGGGGGCCCTTCCGTACCGCCGCGGGGCGTCAGCCGATCTCGGCGCCGTAGGCGGCCAGCGCCTCCGGTACCGGCTGGAAGAAGGTCGTGCCGCCCGAGGAGCAGTCGCCGCTGCCGCCCGAGGTCAGACCGAGCGCGGTGTCGCCGGCGAAGAGGGCGCCGCCGCTGTCGCCCGGCTCGGCGCAGACCGTGGTCTCGATGAGGCCGTTGACGACGTCGCCGTTGCCGTAGTTGACCGTGGCGTCCAGCCCGGTCACCTCGCCGTCGTGCACCTGGGTGGTGGAACCGCTGCGGGTGACCACCTGGCCGACCGTCGCGTCGCCCGCCCTGGTGATCGCCCGGGTGGAGCCGTCGTACAGGTTCACCTCGCTCGGGTGCGCGGTACCGGAGGTGTACTTGACCAGGCCGTAGTCGTTCTCCGGGAAGCTGGAGCCCTCGTTCGCCCCGATCTCCGCACCGCCCTGGGTGTCCGACCAGCTGGTGACCGACTCGGTGCAGTGGCCGGCGGTGAGGAAGTACGGCTCGCCGCCCTTGACCACGTTGAAGCCGAGCGAGCAGCGGGAGCCGGAGCCCCAGATCGCATCGCCGCCCGCGATCAGCGGTGTGAACTCGCCTTTGGTCCTCGTGAGTTCGGCCTTCCCGCCCAGCCCCTGGACGACCGCGGAGAGCTTCTTCCAGGCCGCGCCGTCGACCGTGCCGTCGGCGGTGACGCGCACCTTGTTGGCCACCGGGTCGACCGCCCAGGAGGTGCCGGGGAGGGTCGCCCGGTCGGCGAGGGTCTGCCGGGCCGACTTCAGCTCGGCGAGGGAGTTCTCCACGATTCTGGCCTCGCCGCCCGCCCGGCGGACCCGCTCGGCGGCGGTCTCGTCCACGACGTTGACGACGAGGGTCTTCGCCTTCGTGTCGTAGTACGTCCCGGCCGCGTCCGCGCCCAGGTCCCGGTCGAGGGCGGCGGCCAGCTTTCCGGCCGCGTCCGCGCTCAGCGTCCTGGCCTCGGACCGCGGTACGTCGTCACTGGCGTTCGCAGTCTGGAACGTGAGTCCCGCGGCGACCAGGGCGGCGACGGCCGACCCGGCGACCATCGCGCGCTTCCCGGATGTACGTCGGTGCTTCAACTTCGGCCTCCTCCTGTGGGGCCGCGCACGGGACATGTGGGGTGTCCGTGCACGGAGGGGATGAGCCGCCCACTATTCCGAGGCCCGGAATCGCGCACAAGGTCGACTTCTGGACGTGCACACGACACCGACGCTTCGCACGCGGGCCGTTCACTTACCGCGGGTCACGCCACGTCGGTTCCGTTCGCGAACACCCGGTGCGACCGGGAACGGCCCCTGCGTGAGGAGTAGACCTGTCCGGTAGGCGCCCGCGCGGGTCCGGATGGTGGGGCGAACCGTCCGGATGTCGAAGGAATCGTCCGCCGGGAGCCTCCCGGGACCTTCACAGTTCCTCGCGGTCGGACAGTCCCCGTAACGCCTCTGATGGGTCATCATCGAAGCGGCGGCACACGCCGGGCACGCCGTGTCCGAGCCGGCCGGGGGACCGAGCGGAGGAGGCACGGGTGCGCAACCGGGTGCTCGCGGCGGACGGGCGGCATCTGATGGTGGAGCGCCGGGGTGATCCGCGGGGAAGACCGGTCTTCCTGCTCCACGGCACTCCGGGCAGCAGGCTCGGTCCCGCTCCCCGCTCCATGGTCCTGCACCAGCGCCACACGCAGCTGATCACCTACGACCGCCCGGGGTACGGCGGCAGCGACCGGCAGGCGGGCCGCCGGGTGTGCGACGTCGCCGAGGACGTCCGGGCCATCGCCGACTCCCTGGGCCTCGCGCGCTTCGCCGTCGTGGGCCGCTCCGGCGGCGCCCCGCACGCGCTGGCCTGCGCGGCCCTGCTGCCCGAGCGGATCACCCGCACCGCGGCGCTGGTCGGCCTCGCACCCCGGGACGCGGCCGGCCTCGACTGGTTCGACGGCATGGCGGCGTCCAACGTGGACGCGTACTCCACGGCCGCCGCCGACCCGGACGGGTTCGCGGAGTCCTTCACCCTCCGCTCGGACCAGATCCGGCAGAACCCGGTACGGCTCCTGGACGATCTGCGCCGGGAACTGACCGACTCCGACCGGGTGGTGGTCAACGACGTGGGCATCCGGTCCATGCTGCTGCGCAACTACAGCGAGGGGCTGCGCACGTCGGCGCACGGCTGGATCGACGACGCCATCGCCTTCTGCAGCCCCTGGGGGTTCGATCCGGCCCGGATCAGCGGCCGGGTGATGCTCTGGCACGGCGAGAAGGACGTCTTCACGCCCGTGGGCCACTCCCGCTGGCTGGCCGGGCAGATACCGGGCGCCACCGCCGTACTGGAACCGGCGGCGGCGCACTTCGACGCCCTGTCGGTGCTCCCCCGCGTCCTGGACTGGCTGCTGGACGACCGGGAGCACTTGGACGGGGGCTGAACCGGTCCGCGTGCCGGGAGGGCGGGCCCCCCGGCACGCGGCGTCACACCGCCATCGGCTCCAGCTCGCGCCGGAACCGCTCCTGGGTCCGGGCGATCCGGACCAGCGGATGGTCGTCGCCGAGCTGACGCGCCAGCTCGACGACGAGCTCCGACCGCAGCTGCGCCGCCTCGTCCTGGCGCCCCATGGCGTCGAGCGTGACCGCCAGGTTCGAGGTCAGCGCCAGGGTCTCGGGGTGGTGCGCCCCGAGCGCGTCGCGTATCTGCACGGACAGGCGCTGCTCGGTCTCCAGCACGATGTCCAGCTCGCCCAGGTCGGCGGTCGCGCTGGCCAGGTTCATCACGCAGAACAGGGTGTTGGGGTGCTCCCGGCCGAACGTCTCCCGCATGGCGGCGACGACCATTTTCAGCACCCGCTCCGCCGCCTCCGGCTCCCCGGCCCCCGTCAGGTAGACGCCGAGGTTGTTCTGCGCCGCCAGGGTGTACGGGTGCTTCTCCCCGGGCACCTTCATGTACTGGTCGACCACCTCCTGCGCGGTGTCCCGCGCCTCCACGCTCTCGCCCGCCGCGAACAGGTCCGCCGCCAGGTTGAGGTCGCAGGCCAGCGACTCGGGGTTGGCGGTGGTGTACTTCGCCCGGTAGCGGGCGCGGGTGGCCACCGTGAGCCGGCGGGCGTCCTCCAGCCGGCCCGCCCTGCGCAACGACACCGCGAGGCTCTTCGCCGCGCTCAGCGTGGCGGGGAAGGTGCGGCCCATCGTCTCCTTGAAGCTGTTGTACGTCGTGCTGAGCAGCGTCACCGAGTCCTCGTACCGGCCGACCTCCCGCAGGTCGCGCGCCAGGTTCATGGCGGAGGAGAGGCTGTAGGGGTGGGCCGGTCCGAGCACCTGGGTGCGCAGATCGTAGACGTCCTGGTCGATCTCCCGGGCGCGGGCGTACTGGCCGACGCTGCGCAGGTTCAGCGCCAGGTTGTTGGCGGCGGCCAGGGTCCGCGGGTGGGAGTCGTGGAAGATCTGCCCGAACCCCTCGTGGGCCTCGGTCGCCATCTCGATGGCCCGCTCGTACTCCCCGAGCAGGCCGAGGTCGATGGCGAGGCTGCTGGTGGTCATGTACGTGTGCGGGTGCTCGGGCCCCAGCACCTCCCGCTGCCGCTCCAGCGTGAACTCGTCCAGCTCCCTCGCCTCCACGTAACGCCCGCGGGTGCGCAGGATGTTGGAGAGGTGGAAGCAGAGGTACAGGTACTGCAGGTCGCGCTCTCCCAGCTGCTCGCGCCAGATCTCGCGCAGCTCCTCGCCCAGCGCCCACGCGGTCCTGATGTCGCCGCGCTTCCAGAGGTAGCGGACGCGGTCGATCAGCAGCCTGCGGGTCTCCGGCTCCTTGCAGTTGCGTGCGTCGGAGGGACCGAGGTGCGGCCAGATCGTCGCGAAGCGCGGCCAGGTCTCCGGGTTGTCTATCGGCTCGTCGTCGTCGGGCCGAGCGCCGGCCAGGATGCGGTGGACGACGTGCCGGGCCTCGCGCTGCTCCTCCTCGCTGAGCTGCGCCTTGATCACGGCCTGGACGAGGCGGTGCACCTGGACGGAGTTGGAGACCTGGTCGACCTTGGCGAGGGCGAACCGGCCGATCTCCCGGATGACCCGGCCCAGCACCAGCTTCTCCTGGAGCGAGGAGTCGTACGGCTTCAGAGCGTCGATCATCTCCTTGCTGTAGAGGAGGTTGGCGGAGATCGGTTCGGGGGCGAAGAAGGCGCAGAGCTGGAGCAGCCGTACGGCGGCGGGCGAGCGCTCCCTGAGCCGGGCGATGGAGATGTTCCAGGTCGCCGCGACCGGTTCGGGGTAGCCGGCCGGCTGGTTGAGCGCGAGGACCTGGGGCGCCTGGCGGGCGAGCTGATCGAGGTAGGCGTCGATGGGGGTGGCGGTCTCCGCGATCCAGGCGGCCGCCTGCTCCACGGCGAGCGGCAGGTCGCCCACCGCGGTGGCCACCTGGTCGGCGTCCTCGTCGCTGAGGCCCGGGGCCCGGCGCTGGAGGTGCTCGA
Source organism: Streptomyces sp. CB02366 (assembly GCF_001905905.1). Taxonomy (GTDB): domain Bacteria; phylum Actinomycetota; class Actinomycetes; order Streptomycetales; family Streptomycetaceae; genus Streptomyces. The sequence goes on along the minus strand of NZ_LIVT01000005.1, from coordinate 71,203 downwards.
TCGACTCCTCCCGGAGGAAGACGTCCACGGGCAGCGCGTCGCCGTGCTGGGACCAGCTCTGGTTGCGGGAGGTCACCAGGATGTGGCCGGAGCCGCCCTGCGGGAAGTAGCGGCGCAGCTGCTCGGGGTCGTCCGCGTTGTCGAAGACCAGCAGCCAGCGGTCCGAGGGCACCCCGCGCCGCAGCAGGTCCACGGCTTCCTTGGAGGCGGCCGCCATGTCGTCGCCGCCCTGGGCGCCGAGCCGGACGGCGAGTTCGGCGAGCGAGGCCACCACGTCGTCGGGCTGTTCGGCCGATACCCACCACACCAGGTCGTAGTCGGCCATGAAGCGGTGCACGTACTCCAGAGCCACCTGGGTCTTGCCGACGCCGCCGAGCCCGTACAGGGTCTGCGGCTGCGGCAGGACGACGGCGAGGCCGCCGCCGAGCTGGTCGCGCATCCGCTCCAGGACGAGCGAGCGGCCGGTGAAGCCGGGGTTGCGGGGCGGGGCGTTCCAGATCCTCGGCACGGTGCCGGGGAAGCGCGGTCCGGGCGGGACGCCGTCGGTGATCTGCACCGGCCGGTCCAGGGCCCGCATCACGGCGGTGGTGGCGTGCACCTCGTCCAGCCGGAAGAGGTCGACCGGGTTGCGGTCGATGTACGGGGAGGTCAGGCGTACGTCCCCGATGCGCAGCGGGACCAGCCGGCGGTGTCCGCTGCCCACGGCCTCGGCGGCGGTCCGCTCCCACAGTTCGACGGCCCGCTGGGACTTCAGGTAGGCGCTGGAGAGCAGCACCACCGTGCGGCCGGCGTTCTCCGGAGCGGGGTCCGTCTGCTCCTGGGGCGGGCGTTCGGCGGAGACGTCGCGCGGGACGACCCGGAAGCCGGCCCGGGTGAGGATGGACTCGAGCCAGTCGGCCCACATCCGGTTCTCCGCCACGTAGCTGAGGTGGAGGTCGGCGGGCAGCGCGGGCCTGCGCCGGGTGAAGGCGTCGCGGATGCGCAGCCGGACCTCTTCGCCGATCGGGGGCATCGAGGTGATCTCCCGGTCGGTGACGACCGCGGTGAGCCGTTCGAAGGCGGAGAGCAGCGAGTTGGTGAGCCCGGCCTCGTCGCCGAAGGTGGCGAGGGTCTCCTCGTAGGCGTAGTAGGGGCGGTAGGGGATCTCCACCGCGCCCCAGTAGGCGGTGAGCTCGTCGCCGGACAGGTCGCGCGGCAGCCGGTCGAACTTGAGCCGGGCCAGCGCCCGTCCGGCGTCCGCCTTCTCCTTCTCGCCCTCGTCGATGCGCATCGGCACGGGGTAGATGGAGATGGGGCGGCCGGTGTTGCGCTCGGCGATCTGGCGGGCGACGGAGGCGGCGCCGTCGATGGACTGGTCGCTGAGGGTGAAGCAGTCGACGAGGACGTCCGGGAGGTGGACAGTGCAGATGTCGGCGATGTCGCTGAGGCCGGTCCGGCTGTCGATGAGGACGTAGTCGTAGTGGGCCTTCATGTCGTCGCGCAGCGCGTCGAAGAAGGTGCCGCCGCCGAACCGGTCGTAGAAGTTGTCCCAGTCGAAGGTGGAGACGGTGGCGCTGTACTCGCGGTTCTGCCGCCCGGCGGAGACGAAGTCGAGCGTGCCGCCCTGCGGGAACTCCCAGCCCAGCGACTCCGGGGTCAGCGAGACGGCGTGCGGCTGGATGCGGGCGTAGTCGCGGTGCCAGTCCTCGGGGCGCTGGACGGGGCTGGTCGCGGCCCAGGCGTACTCGGTGATCAGGTCGATCACGCCGGTGGTGGCGCCGAGGGTGGCGGGGTCCAGGAAGGGGTGGAAGAACCGGTGCAGCCCGGGGGCCTCCAGGTCCCAGTCGACGGCCAGCACCCGTTTGCCGTTGGCCGCGAGGATCCAGGCGGTGTTGGCGAGGGCCATGGTGCGCCCGGTGCCGCCCTTGTACGAGTAGAAGGTGACGATGCGCCCGTCACGACCGGCACTCATAGGTCCTCCGCTTCCGTCGCAGGGTCGTGCGGGTCGGGTATGTAGCTCGTGGCGCCCATGGGGCCGGTGAGCCGGGTCCGTTCGCCGGAACCACCACCGGCACCGGGCGGGTAGGCCTTCGCGTACTTGAGGTACTGCTGGGCGGCGACCTCGACCACCTGGGGCAGGAGTTGTCCGTACGCCTCCATCGTGGGGACTCCTTTCGCCGCGGCGCGGCACAGGGCCCGGCCCTGGCCCATCTTGACCGGCATGGTGGCTTCGAGGCGTTGGGCCAGTTCGGCGTCGGCCGCCCTGCTCTGGTGGTCGTCGCGGTTCCACGGCACGACCAGGGTGACCCAGGGGCGGTTCTCGGCGTCGAAGGCGGCGAGCCGGCGGCAGTGGTCCTCGTCCCGCAGGGCCCAGCGGTCGACGATGAGGATCTCGGGGGTGTTGGGCGGGGCCTTGGCCTCGTGCCGGTCCTCGTCGAACGAGGTGATCACGGCCTGGTAGTTGAGCGAGCGGACCAGTTCCCCGGTGACGTAGGCCAGAGGGCGGGCGGAGGCCGGGTAGTAGGGGTTCCAGTCCTGGGGGTGGTCGCCGTAGTGGGCGCCGTTGCGGCCCTCGGGCAGATCGTGGCGGGTGGGCGCCGCGATGGTGATCCGCATCGGCCGGGGCGCGCCGACCTCGCTGCCGGGGGAGCCGAAGGCGCTGGGGGCCAGGCGGTAGTCGACGGGGCGGCCGGTGTCGATGCGGACCGTGTCGGCGACGCTGACGATGCGTTTGGCCAGTTCGTAGACGGCCCGTTCGTACTCCTCGGCGAAGAGCCTGAGCTTGATCAGGCCGTAGAGGCCGTCGCTGACGTACCGTTCCCCGAAGTCCCGGTGGTTGAACTGCAACCGCTCGGCCGGGCCGGGGAGCTGGCTCGGGGGGACCGGCACCCAGAGCGCCGGGACGATGGCCTCGGCCGGTTCGTTGGAGCGGGCCCGGTGGTGGATGGCCCGCTGCTCGAAGGCGTACCACTCCTTGCCGCACATCTCGCTGGCGAAGTAGCGCGGCGAGAACAGGGGGACGAAGACCCGGCAGGTGGCGAGGACGTCGCCGAGCCGTTCCGACCAGCCCTCGCCGGAGCGTATCTCCCGGTCCATGAACCCGGCGCGTGCTCCGGCGGGTAAGTCGGTCATGGCCATCACATGGCCGCAGAGGTCCTGGAAAAGCCGTTCGACCCACATGTCGGGGTCCGTGCCGGCGCCGTATCCCGGCGTGTGGGCGTAACTCAGAAAGAAATACGGCCGATGGCCCACCGCTCGCTGTTGCGTCGATGCGTGCACACGACCCCCGTCCTGTGTGAGCACTCGCATCCCAGAAGGAGGAAGGGAGTGCAAGCGAACTCATCATTCCGGAGCGGACCGTTTTCCTCGCCGGGCCGTTCGGTCATTCGACCGTCATTTTCCGGTCAGCCGCCGGCATGTCCGGTGAAGGGCCGGAGAGCGGGAGGACCCTGTCGGGGTTCTTCCCGGCGGTGCTCCGTGTTCCGCTGATCTCCTTGCGGACAGCGGCGATCAGCTGTTTACCGTCGACCGTCACCTCCGCCGCGTTCTCGATCATGTCGATCGCTTCCGGAACACCCATGAGGAAACGCGGATCGTACAGTCCGAGCCCCGCCCGTTCGAATGTCTCGGTCAGCAGTCGGGAGAACGGCACGTGTTCGCTCCCCCAAGGCGTCCGATGTTCCCAGGTGCCGTCCAGGGCGTAAAGATCCGTCACTTCACCGAGGGCCCGCAGTTTCGCGCGGCGCGCTCCGCCCAGGATGCCGCGTGCCAACGCCTCGGCGTCGGCCGCCGGTCCGACGCCGAGCGCGCCGGGCCCGTGCCGCCCCGGCTCGGCCGCCCCGGCGGACAGGGGGGTCAGCGCGGTGAGCGTACGGGCCGCCTCGGCCGCCTGCTCGGGGACGGCGTCGGCCAGCAGCGCCCAGGCGTCGGCGATCCGGCGCGTCCAGGCGTCGGCCTCCGCCGCGTCGAGCCGACCGGTCGCGGGGGCGTCGTAGCGGTCGCGGAAGGGGTCGAGGTCGTCCAGCGGGAGTACGGGGGCGGGCGCCCGGCGCAGGGTGCGGACGGGCAGCCAGTGCGGGCCTTCGGGCTCGCCGTGCGCGACGCGCCGCTCCATACCGGGCGCGGCCTCCGCCCCCCGGACGAGGAATCCGCCGCCGCCCTCGGGGCGCACGACCGCCGTCCCCCGCTCCGGGGGGCCGTCGAGGAGCACGGTGCCCAGGGTGGGCAGGTGGAGGCTTCCGTCGCGGTACGCCACGGGGACGGGCAGGTCGAGGCCGGCGCGGACGGCGGCGGCGGCCACGGTGGCGGCGAACCGTCCGGCGGCGGCCTCCGGCAGGCCGCGCCCGGCGTCGACGTCCTCCAGCGCCTCGACCAGCCAGGTACGGGTGTAGGGGTGGGCGAGGACCGCGTCGAGCGCGTCGGCCCCGGCCGGGTCCGCCTCGGCCTCGGCCGCGAGCCGCCAGGCGTCGTCCCAGAGCCTCCCGCCGCGTCCGTCGAGGGTGTCGTGGAGAACGGCGAGCAGAGTACGGGTCAGCTCCTGGTGGGCGGCGAGCAGCGCCTCGGACGACCGGAGGGCGGGCGACTCGGCGGCGGCGGCCGTCCGCTCCTCGACCCCCCGGATCAGGGCGGTCAGGTCGGCGCAGTAGACCGAGGGGTTGTCGAAACCCCCGCCGCCGCCGGGGGCCCGGTCGGAGCGGTACCGGTGGGTGTAGAGCCCGCCGCCGCACGAACGCACGATCGGGCAGCGGCGGCAGGTGTCGCCGACGCCGGCCAGCCCGAGCTGGCGCGCCCGGACGCCGGGGTGGGCGGCGACCTCGTCGAGGGTGTTGCGGAAGACGTCGAACCCGGTGGCGGCGGCGCCCTCGTAGGCGCTCTTGAGCGAGTCGACCTGCTCCAGCGTCCCGTCGGTCTCGATGACGACGAGGTCGGTGGGGGCGAGCCCGAGGGACTCGGTGAGGCTGGGGCCGCCGCCGAGGGTGGAGAGCACCGAGGAGAACATCCGCACGGGCATGGGGCGGCCCTGCTCGGTCCAGCGGTCGAAGACCGTCAGCAGCCAGTCGGCGTACGCGGTGGGCGAGCCGTCCGGCCGGGGCGGCGGGTCGTCCCAGGTGGCGTGCGGCAGCAGGAAGTCGACGAGCGGGGGTTCCAGGGCGGCGAGGGCGTCGTGCACGGCCACCGGGTCGTTGCGGACGTCGACCGTGCACAGCAGGCCGAGGTCCAGGTGACGGTAGCGCTCCTCGCGCAGGAGTCCGACCGCGCGCAGCACCATCGGGTGGCTGCTGCGTCCGTCGGCGTACCGGCGGTGGCGGTCGTTGGCGGCGCGGTCGCCGTCGAGCGAGATCCCGACGCGGACGTGGAACTCGTCGAAGAGGTCGAGGTAGCGGGGGCTGAGCTGGACGCCGTTGGTGTGGATCCTGAGGTCCAGCTCAGCGATGCCGTTCAGGGCCGAGCCGAGCTCCTCGCAGACCCGGCGCAGTCGCGCGGGCCCCGCCAGGAGCGGTTCCCCGCCGTGCAGGATCACTGTGACGGAGGGAAGCGCATGTGTCGTCGCATGCTCGGCCAGGCGCCGGGCAGTCCAGGAAATCGCCTCGTCGGAGATGACTTTCGGGCGGGTCAGCCAGCTCTGATCTGCGTGTTCGTAGACATAGCAGTGGTCACAGGCGAGATCGCACCTGCTGTGCACTTTGAGAACGAATTCACGGAAGGGGACCAGGGGTCCTGTCATTCCGCCAGTCTAGCCAGTTCTGACGCCTGTTCAGAGAGCAGAACTGAAAGTGGAGATCCGGGTGGACCGGGCCGTCGTCGCGCCGATCGCGCGGCTGATCTTCCTGACGGCCTCGGCACTGCGGACGTCGGTCGCCGCGAGGGTCGCGCGGGTCTTCGCCGGGGCGAAGGCGGGGGTGGTTCCGTAGGTCTTCACGGCCGTCCTAGGGGGGTCCTGAGGGGGTCTGTTTCCGGACAATCCAACACCGCCGGATTCCGTGTCACCACACGGTCCGGCATGCGCACTTTACTACCGCCGGGGGCCCTCCACATGCCGGCGGAGCGGCCTTCGCCCCCGTGTTCCGAAAGCCGGAACACGGCCCGCGTTCGGCCGCTCGGGGGAACGGGGGAGGAAGGGCCGGGCCGCCGGGCCGGAGGGCCGGCTCCCCCCGTCGCCGGCTCTCGCAGGTGGGAGGCGTGCGGAGGGCTCCCCGGCCGTCCGCACAGACGTCCGGCGCGCCACCGGAGACGTGCGCGGCGCCGCCCCGGACACGGCCGCCGGCACGTCCCGCCGGGGCCGCCGGTTCACCCGTTCACCGGTTCCGTGCCGGGAACGTTGTATTCCGCGCGGGCGCCGCGCATGCAGTCCAGGACGCGTTCGTGGCTGTCGCCCACGACGTCGGTGACCCGGACCCGGACCTGGAGCGACTCGACCTTCTCGACGCACCGCCGCGAGAAGACGCCCACCGGCACGGTCTCGTAGTTCCCGGTGCCGACCAGCGGAAAGCCCGCCCCGAAGGCGATGAGCTGGTAGTCCCGGCCGACCGAGAGTCCGGCCGACGTCAGGGTGGACACGACGTCCGGGACGGCGGCCCAGGGCGCGGGCGCCTCGTCGGACCCGCCGCGCAGCACGACGCGGCACTCCCAGCTGTCGACCACGGCGATGTGCTGGCCGCCGTTCAGTATCCCCACCCGCCAGGCGGGCTCCCCCTCGGCGAGCAGCCCGGTGCGCCACGAGCCCCGGTAGCCGAGGTAGGGCCGCACCGTACGGGCGTACTGGGCCCGGGCCAGGACGGCGCCCGTCGCCACGGCGAGCAGGCTCCCCAGCGCCTCCGTGTCCAGCAGTTGCAGCCGCCAGGGCCAGTCGCTCCGGGCCCCCGGCGAGACATTGGCCCGCACGGCCTCCCACACCAGGATCACGAGCAGGAGCGCGAGCAGCACCAGCGGTGCGGTGAAGAGCAGCGGGCTGCGGCGCACCCTGCGCTGAGCGTCCTGGAGCGGGGTGCCGTCGTCCGCCCCTCCGTGCCGGTCCCCCTCGATGGCCCCTCCCCCGTCCGGAGGCGGCCGGGCCCGCCGAAGAGGGCGCCGGCCCGCCTGCTGTACCGCCCGGTCGGGCAACCTTGCCACAGTGCCGACGGGTGAGGAAGGCCGCTCGCGCGAAGGTGGCCGAACCTCGTCGCGGTGACCGGCCGGAGGGCCGGGGCGCCCTTGCCGCACCCGGTCCCCGCCCCTACTCTCGTGGCCCCGGACGGGCAGGGGGACGTGCGGCCGGGTCACACGACAACTGCAGACGGAGGCGACCGTGACGGCGCTGCCCGAGCCGCTGAGATCCATGGTCTTCAGGAACGACGACCTGCCCGCGCTGTTCCACCACACGGACGCGGTCGCGGTGGCCCGGCAGCGTGAGGCCGTGAACACCACGCGGGCGCAGTTGGCGCTGCTCGTGGCCGGTACGGTCCCGGCGGCGCTGCCGTGGTCCGCCGAGGACGGCCCGGCGGCCCGCGTCCTGCACGGCGCGGCGGTGCTGGCCTATCTGGGCGTGCTCTTCACCACGTTCCTCGCCTCCCACCGCAAGGCGAAGTCCCACTGGCAGCTGAACCGCTCGGCGGCCGAGTTCATCAAGTCCAACTGCTGGCGGTACGCGGTCCACGGCGCTCCGTTCGACAGCACGACCGAGCATCCCGAGGCGCTGTTCGCCAACCGTCTGGAGGACGGCCTCCAGGAGTTGCGGAAGGTGGGGTGGGCCGATCCGCGCGAGGAGCTGCCGGATTCCGGCGGGCTCATCACGGAGTCGATGCGCGCGTTGCGGAACAAGGCGTACACGGTCCGCAAGGAGACCTACGTGCGGGACCGGCTCATCGAGCAGCGGCGCTGGTACCGCAGGCGCCGGCACGCCTCCCGGCGCGGGGCGCTGGTGTGGTCGGGCGCCATCGTCGCGCTGACGCTTCCGGCGCTGGTCCTGAGCACGTTCCAGGCGTTCGGGATGGGCAGGTCGTTCGGGCTGACGAGGGTGCTGTCCGCGGCGGCGGCGGCCTGTCTCGCCTGGAACGAGATGCGCCGGCACCATCCGCTGATCTCGGCGCACTCGCTGGTGGAGCAGGATCTGGAGTCGATGCAGGCGGCCATGGAGACCACGCTCACCGAGCGGCACTGGCCCGCGGCGGTGTTCGAGACGGAGCAGATCGTGTCGCCCGAGCACACCGACTGGCTGGTGCGGCACCGGGTGTGAGCCGGCCGGTCCGTCGCCGGGGCGGCGGCGGGTCCGGCCGGGGTCAGCCGCGCAGCACGCCGTCGCGCCAGATCACCGTGACCGGGCGGCCGAGGGTCCGGGCGTACGTCACGATGTCGCCGGTGCCGCCGAGCCCCCGGGCGGGGAGGCCGTCCCAGACCGCGAGCAGCCGGTCGCAGTGGTCGGCGATGTAGGCGCCGGCCGCGTAGTACGCCTCGTCGGTGGAGTGCGGGAAGCCGAGCCGCACCTCCCGGGCGGCGCGCGCCTTGAGCGTCCGGTAGCGGGCGAGGTCGACGGCGTTCTCGAAGCACGCCTCGTAGTCGCCGCTGGGGATGACGGCGGTCAGTTCGGCGCCGCGGGCGAGGGCGAGGTCGGCGAAGAGCTGGTCGGCGCCGACCGCCAGGCTGGAGAGCGCCTGCACCGCCCCTGCGCGGTCGTGGAGCGCGGCGCGCAGTCCCGCGAGCACATGGGCCTCGGCCTCGGCGGGGATGGAGCGGTGACCGGTCACTCCGATGCGGTACACGGACCTGCTACCCCCTGATGCCCAGCGGAGGGCGGTCCGGGGCTCGCCCGCCCCCGGCGCCCTCTGTCGCCCCGTCGCGACGACCCGTCGTGGCGTCATCCTCTCAAGAGCCACCCGGCGAGCGGGAGCCCCCGTCCGGAATTCCGGACGGGGGCACGTATGTACGGACAGCTCCGTACCCGGCCGGGGCGGGGCCGGTCAGTACACGCTGACGCCGTAGGCGCTCAGCGCCTCGGTGACCGGCTGGAAGAAGGTCGTTCCGCCGGAGGAGCAGTTGCCGCTGCCGCCGGAGGTGAGACCGATCGCCCGGGTGCCGGAGTAGAGCGGACCGCCGGAGTCGCCGGGCTCGGCGCACACGTTGGTGCGGATCATGCCGTAGACGACGTCGCCGCCCCCGTAGTTGACGGTGGCGTTAAGGCCGGTGACCGAGCCGCTGTGGGTGCCGGTGGTGGAGCCGCGGCGGGTCACGGACATGCCGACGGTGGCGTTGGCGGCGCTGGTGATGTCCTGGCCGCCCACCGTGCCGTCCTTGGGGATGGTGGTGTTGGTGTAGCGCACGATGCCGTAGTCGTTGTTGGGGAAGCTCGATCCGGAGGTCGAGCCGAGCACCGTGGTGCGGGCCGAGTTCGCGTACCAGGTGGTCGCGCCGTCGGTGCAGTGGCCGGCGGTGAGGAAGTAGTAGGTGGTGCCGCTGCGGACGTTGAAGCCGAGGGAACAGCGCCCGGTGCCGGAGTAGATGGCGTCGCCGCCGGAGATGAGCTTGGTGAACTTGCCCGGGGTGCGTTCGACGCGCAGCGCGTCGGCGTTGACGCCCGCCGACTTCTTGATCCGGTTGATCTCGGCCTGTGAGACCGTGCTGTCGACGGTCACGACGAGGCGCTTGGACTGCGGGTCGATGTTCCAGGCGGTGCCCGCGATGTCGGCGCCGAGCACGGCGTCGCTCGCCGCGGTCAGCTGGTCGGCGCTGAACGTACGGGGTGTGTCGGCGTTCGCGGTGGGGATGGCCAGCGCCGCGACGGCGGCGAGCCCCGCGATGACGGCCGTGTTCCGGGCGCGTCTCGCCGTTGCGGAGCGGTTGTTGGTGCGCTTGATCCTCACGTCGGGTTCCTCCGAGGGGAATCGGGGGCCCTCCTGTGGGGTGGTGGGCCCGTGAGGCGCAGTCGGGGGCCTGTCCGGATTCCGGATTTGCCGTGCCCCTGACAATCGCTGACCGGAGTATCGAGGCGGCCGGACGGGAGACGCAAGAATGCCTTTCGGCCACGCCGGTCACTCACGCACCCGGCCCCGCGGGCCGTGGGGCCCGCGGGGCCGGAGGGGTTTCTTCCGGATCAGGCGTCGAGGCGGTTCCGCTCCCCCGCGGGGACCGCGACGGCGAGCGTGTTGCCGGGGGGCGGGAAGGGGCAGATGAAGTGGTCGGCGAAGGCGCACGGCGGCAGCAGCGCGCGGTTGAGGTCGACCGTCACCCGGCCGTCGGCGGAGGGCGCGCCGGGCCGCAGGAAGCGGAAGCGGTAGCTACCGTTCCCGCTGGTCGCGTCGGCGAAGACCGCCCACAGCGACCCGTCCGGTTCGACCGCGACCCGCAGCGTGCACTCCTCGCCGTCCACCGTGAAGGCGATCTCGCCGCCGAGGCCGAGACCGCGCTCGACCCCGTCCGCGTTGGCCACCCGTACGGTCCGGTCGCCGCCGTAGGGGCGGAAGGTCCCCGGCAGCACCCAGCGGGGGTCGTACGGGGTGGCCTCGATGGTCGAGAAGGCGCGCCGCGCGGGGGACGACGGGTCGAAGTCCCGTACCGCCCACAGCCCTTCGCGGCGGATCACCACCAGCCGCCGCCCCCCGCTCGCCACCCGGGAGTCGTCGGCCGGCCCGCGGTCCGCGCCGAGGCGGATCTCGCCGGTCAGCGGCTTGCCGTCGACGGTGACGGCGTCCTCGGCGGTGGCCGTGAGGACCACCTCGTCGCCGTCCTCGCGCCACCGCCCCGGGACGGCCGGAATTCGCCCTTCCGGGTGGTCGGCGAGCCAGTGGGTTCCGGTCAGGGAGAGCGGGCCGTAGGGGGCCGCGACGGCGGCGATCCGCTCCTCGTGCCACCGCTGCCAGTCCTGCGCGGCGTCCGGTCCGCCGCCCTGCTCCTGCTGCTGTGCGTCCGTGCTCATGCGGTCAACCTTTCCACACCGGCTCCGGGAGGCCGAGGTGCGATCGCAGCGTGGAGCCGGTGTAGGCGGAGCGGAAGGCCCCGCTCTCCTGGAGGATCGGGACGACCCGGTCGACGAAGTCGTCCAGGCCGCCGGGGGTGAGGTGGGGGACGAGGATGAAGCCGTCGGCGGCCCGTCCGTCGACGAACGCGGTCAGCTCGGCCGCGACGGTGGCGGGCGAGCCGATGAACGACTGCCGGGTGGTCGTCTCGATGACGGTCCCCCGCAGCGAGAGCCCCTTGGCCTCGGCGAGCGCGCGCCAGCGGGCGGCGGTCGCGAGGGGGTCGCCGTGCCGGACCCGGCCCTGGGTGATCCCGGAGTCGGGGACCGGGTCGAAGTCCGGGAGCGGGCCCTCGGGGTCGTACGCGGAGAGGTCGGCGCCCCAGACCTGTTCGGCGGCGAGGATCGCGTTCTGCGGGGAGACCTGCTGCCGGCGGATCTCGTACGCCAGCTCCTGGGCCTCGGCGTCGGTGTCGCCGGTCACCACGGTGACGCCGGGCATGATCCTGAGGTCGTCGGGCTGCCTGCCGTACGCGGCGAGCCGGGCCTTGACGTCGGCGTAGAAGGCACGGCCCGCCTCCAGGGTGCCGTGCCGGGTGAAGACGACGTCGGCGGCGGACGCGGCGAACTCCCGGCCCTCGTCGGAGTCCCCGGCCTGGATGACCACCGGATGCCCCTGCGGCGAGCGCGGGACGGTGAACTCGCCGGAGATCGTGAACTGCGGCCCCTCGTGGGCGAACGGCCGCGAGACGCCGTCGGGCGTCCAGGAGTCCCACAGCTCGCGGGCGGTGGCGACGAACTCGGCGGCCCGTACGTACCGGTCGGCCCGGTCGAGGTAGCCGCCCCGGCGGAAGTTCTCGCCGGTGAAGGCGTCGAAGGAGGTCACCACGTTCCAGGCGGCACGGCCCGCGCTGAGGTGGTCGAGGGTGGCGAGCCGGCGGGCCAGTTCGTAGGGCTCGTTGAAGGTGGCGTTGACGGTGGCCGCGAGGCCGAGCCGTTCGGTGACGGCGGCCAGCGCGTTGAGCACGGTCAGCGACTCGGGCCGGCCGACCACGTCCAGGTCGTGGATGCGGCCGTTGTGCTCGCGCAGCCGCAGCCCTTCGGCGAGGAAGAAGAAGTCGAACTTCCCGCGCTCCGCGGTCCGGGCCAGGTGCTCGAAGGAGGAGAAGTCGATCTGGCTGCCGGAACGGGGATCGGCCCACACGGTGGTGTTGTTGACGCCGGGGAAATGGGCGGCGAGGTGCATCGGGCGCGGCACGGTCAGGCCCCCTTCGCGGCGGTCCGGGCGGTGGAGTACCGGCCGACGGGGCGTGGGAGCCCCAGGTGTTCCCGCAGGGTGCCGCCGGGATGGAAGGTGCGGAAGAGACTGCGGTGCTGGAGGAGGGCCACGGTGCCGTTGACGATCCTTTCGAGGTCGCGTTCGGGGGTGATGGGGGTGAGGTGGAAGCCGTCGGCCGCGCCGGAGCCGTGCCACCGGGCGATGAGGTCGGCGAGGTCGACGGGCCCGCCCCGGAAGTAGGTGCCGCGCCCGGCGAGCCGCGGCCCGGCCTCCAGCCCCGGCTCCGGCGCGGTCTCCACGTCGCCGAGGTCGACGGTGAGCGCGACCAGGACCCGCAGGGCTTCCGGGTCGCGCCCGTGGGCGGCGGCCCCGGCGCGCACCTCGTCGCGGACGGCGGCCGCCTGCTCGGGGGTGGTGGCCCGGATGTGGACGACGTCGGCGTGCCGGGCGGCCGCCTCGCGGGCCGGGGCGGTGGTGGCGTCGAGGACGGTGACGGGCCGGCCCTGCGGCGGACGCGGCACGATCGCGGGGCCCTTGACGGTGAAGGCGGAGCCGGTGAAGTCGACGTAGTGGAGCTTGTCCCGGTCGATGAAGCGGCCGGTGGCGGTGTCCCTGATCTCGGCGTCGTCCTCCCAGCTGTCCCAGAGCCGCCCGGAGACGTCGGCCACCTCGCCGGCCTCCCGCCACAGCTCGGCGGGGGGCGCGGCGGGGCGCCTGCCGAACAGCCGGGCCTCGGCCTCGGTGGTGGAGACGTCGGCCTGCCAGCCCGCCCGGCCCCGGCTCACCCAGTCGAGGGTGGCGACGGCCGAGGAGACGTGGAAGGGCTCGGTGTGGGTGGTGGTGACGGTCGGGACGAGGCCGATCCGGTCGGTGCGGGGGGCGACGCGGGCGAGGACGGCGAGCGCGTCGAGGCCGGGCCGGGCGAACGAGTCGCCCAGGGTGACGTAGTCGAGCGCGCCGTCCTCGGCCAGCTCGGCCAGCCGGAGGTAGTGCCCGGCGTCGTAGTGCGGCGGGCCGCCGATCTCGGCGGCGAGGTGGAGGGGGGCGGGGGCGGGCATGCGGTACCTCTCGGGTCGGCGGACGGACGGGGGCTCGCCGGGGCGTCGTCGTGGCCGGGCCGGACGGGGCGCGGTCGCGACGACGGGCCCGCGGCGCCGGCGTCAGCTCGTGGGTTTCGGCAGGCCGGGCGGGTTGATCTCCGACTTCTCCACGGCCTCGCCGCTCAGCCCCCAGCGCTTGAGGACCTCGCCGTACGAGCCGTTCCGGATGATGTGGTCGATCGCGGCGGCGTACGCCTCCACCAGGCCGCTGTCCTTCTTGGTGGTGGCGGCGATCTTCCCCTGGAGGTCCCCGCCGGCCCCGGAGAGCTGCCCGACGATCTCGGACTGGCCCGCCGTGGCGACGTGGTAGGCGGCGTTGGGGGTGGGGCCGAGGTGGGCGTCGACGCGGCCGGACCGGAGGGCCAGGTAGTAGTCGGTCTCCTTCTGGAAGTACTTGATGTCCACCGGCTCGCGCCCGGCCCTGGCGTTCTCCTCGCTCCACTCGACGAGGATCTTCTCCTGGTTGGTCCCGGAGGAGACCGAGATGGTCTTACCCGCGACGTCGGCGGGGCCCTTCACCTTCCAGCCGGAGCCCTTCTCCGCCTCGAAGGCGATGTTGTCGAGCCGGTAGGTGGCGAAGTCGTACTTCTCCTTGCGCTCCTCGGTCACCGTCACGTTGGACAGGACGGCGTCGAACTTGGAGCTGTCCAGACCGACGAAGAGGTTCTCCCAGGAGACCTGCTCGAACTCCGGTTCCAGACCGAGGGTGTCGGCGACGAGGGTGGCGATGTCGATCTCGGAGCCGATCCGGGTCTTGTCGTCGGTGGCGTAGAAGGCGAGCGGCGGCGAGGCGTCGGCGCTGGATCCGATGCGCAGCGTGCCGCGCTCGCGGACCGCCTCGGGGACGAGAGCGGCGGCGGCAGCCGCCTTCTCGCCCCTGATGCGGTCCTGGTCGGGGCCGATGTGGATCCCGGTGTCCCGGCGGCCCTCGGGGGCGGCCGGGTCGGTGGCGGGGTCGGAGGCGCCGCAGGCGGCGAGCAGACCGGTGGCGGTGAGCACGGCGAGGGCGAGGGTGGTGCCGCGGCGGACGGACACGTACGGACTCCTTGGGGCGAGAAGCGGTTCAGAGGACCTTGGAGAGGAAGGCGCGGGTGCGTTCCTGGACGGGGTGGTCGAGGACGGCGGCGGGCGGGCCCTGTTCGACGATGCGGCCCTCGTCCATGAAGACGACGGTGTCGGCGACCTCGCGGGCGAAGCCGATCTCGTGGGTGACGACGATCATCGTGGTGCCGCTGCGGGCGAGGTCCTTGATGACGTCGAGTACCTCCCCGACGAGTTCGGGGTCGAGGGCGGACGTCGGCTCGTCGAAGAGCAGCAGCCGGGGTTCCAGGGCCAGGGCGCGGGCGATGGCGACGCGCTGCTGCTGGCCGCCGGAGAGCCGGCCGGGGTAGGCCGCCGCCTTGTCCAGGAGGCCGACCCGCTCCAGCAGCTCCTCCGCTGCCGCGACGGCTTCCTTGCGGGGGCGGCGCAGCGCCGAGACCGGCGCCTCGACGATGTTCTCCAGGACGGTGAGGTGCGGGAAGAGATGGAAGTTCTGGAAGACGAACCCGATCTTCGTGCGCCGGCGCAGCACCTCGCGTTCGCGCAGCTCGTAGAGCTTGTTCCCCTCCCTGCGGTAGCCGACCGGGGAGCCGTCCACGCTGATCCAGCCCCGGTCGGCCTTCTCCAGGTGGTTGATGGTGCGCAGCAGGGTGGACTTGCCGGATCCGGAGGGGCCGATGACGACGGCCACCTCGCCGGGACGGACTGTCAGGTCGACCCCGCGCAGCACCTCCAGGGAACCGAACTTCTTGTGCACGGAGCGGATGTCGACCATGGCGTCGCCGGGTGCGCTCATCGCACGGCCCCCTTTGCGTAGTGGCGTTCGACGTAGTGCTGGAGGACGGAGAGCGCGGTGGTGAGCAGGACGTACCAGACGGTGGCGACCATCAGCAGGGGAACCACCCGGCCGTTGCGGCCGTAGACCACCTGTACCTGGTAGAAGAGTTCGCCGATCGCCATGACGGAGACGATCGAGGTGCCCTTGAACAGCGAGATGATCTCGTTGGCGGCGTTGGGCAGGATGGAGCGCATGGCCTGCGGGAGGACGATCCGCCGCAGCTGCCGGAGCCGGGGGATGCCGAGGGCGGCCGCCGCCTCCAGCTGGCCGTGGTCCACGGCCAGTACGCCGCCGCGCACGATCTCCGCCGCGTACGCCGCCTGGTGCAGGGCGAGTCCGAGGACGGCCGCGCTGGTCGCGCCGACGAGGTTCATCGTGTCGAAGGCGAAGAAGCCCGGCCCGAACGGGATACCGAACGTCAACTCCTCGTAGAGATAAGCAAGGTTGAACCAGAACAGCAGTTGCACGATGAGCGGGATCGAGCGGAACGCCCAGATGTAGCCGTACGCGGCCGTCCGCAGGAACCTGCTCGCCGAGAGCCGGGCGAAGGCCAGGACGACGCCGAGAGCGAAGCCGATCGCCGTTCCGTAGAGGGTGAGCTGGAGGGTGAGCCAGACGGCCTGGAGAATGGTCGGCGCGGTGAAGAACCGGGCGAAGACGCCCCACTCCCAACCGGGGTTCGTGATCAGCCCGTTGAGGAACTGGGCCAGCAGGACGGCGGTGGCGGCGATGGCGGCCCAGCGCCACGGGTGGCGGACGGGGACGACGGTGAGCGCCTCGTGGTCGGCGCCGGGCCCGTCCGCCTTCGCGGTAGGCGGCCCGATGGGCGGTTCGGCGGGCGGGTCGACGGGTGGGCCGATGGGTGGATCGCTGGTCAGCGACATGAAGGGAGTCCTCGGGCGCGGAAGCGGTGGCTGTACGGAAGGGGGCGGTACGGGAGAGGGCCGGCCGGGCCGGTCAGGAGGCGCGGTCGGCGCGACAGGAGAGGTCGCGCAGGAACGTGAGCACGGCGCGCGCGGCGGCGTCGTTCTGCCGGAAGGCGGGGCCGCCGGTGCGGGGCCGGGTGAACGCGCCGCTGGCGCGGGCGGTGGTGAACGGGCCCAGCGCGAAACGGCGCGGATGCGGGCGGCCCTCCCGGTCCAGCACCCGGCTGTCGGCCGGGTCCACGGAGAGCAGCCCGGTGTCGGTGATCGCGGCCCCGTCGTCGCGCAGGGCGCGCAGCAGGGGGCTGGCGGTGTGCCGGAGCGAGGGGTCGGGCAGCCGGGCCTCGACCAGCGCGCGGGCCTCGGTGGACGCGCCGGGGACGGTGGTGCTCCGGGCCCGGAAGAGGCCCCGCTCCTCGTCGGTCTCCACGGTGAGCCCCGCGCCGAGGAAGCGGACGACGCCGGCCCGCGAGAGGGCCAGGAGCTGCCGGAGGCGGGGGCCGGGCGGGCCGGAGGCCAGATGGCTGAAGAACCCGTGCCACCGGGGGTCGGTGTCACCGAGCCGGACGAGCTGGGCGTAGGCGGAGAGCAGCCCGAGGAAGACGGCGAGGTCCTCGCTGTGCTCCGGGTCGTGTCGACGGGCCAGGTCGTCCGTGATGTACGCGCGCAGGGCTTCCTGGAGGGCGTCGGGCGAACCGTGGCGTACTCCGTCGAGCGGCCGGTCGAGCGCGTCGAGGTCGAGCCGGTCCGCGGGGTCGGGCACGGCCTCGGCGATGAGGCCGGCCAGCTCGGGGCTGCCGGGATCGGCGGCGGCGTACTTCTCGGCGAAGACCGCGTGGTCCAGGGCGGTGCGTTCGGGGCGGGAGGTGAACAGCCGGTGGTAGTGGGCGTGGCCCAGCTCCTTCACGACGACCGGCCAGACGTCGCTCCGGAAGTCGACCGGCCTCTTCCCGCGCAGCACCTTCTCGGCCCATTCGGGCCCCAGGAACCTCGGCAGGGGCGGGCGTTCGCCGGTCCAGGAGTAACCGATCTTCGCGTGGTAGGGAACCCCGCGCCGCGATCCGACGTACAGGACCGGCTCGCGGCCCGAGGGCACGTAGACCCCGCCCTCGTGGCGGCCGCCGCGCCCCTCGGTGAGCAGGACCATCAGGTCGATGAAGGCCAGCCCGAAGCCCCGGACGATGACCGGTTCGCCGGGGCGCAGGGCGTCGAGGTCGCTGTCGGCGGTGAAGTCGGGCGGCAGGTGCACCAGGCCGTGCCGCCGGGCGAAGTCGCCCAGCCGGGCGTGCTCCGGTTCCCGCTCGGCGTCGAGGTGGCCCACGGTCAGGACGACGAGGTCGGCCAGGAGCGGTTCGGCGCGGCCCTGGAGCCGGACGTGCTGGCGGGCGCCGCGCGGACCGCTGACGGCGAGGGCGGTGGTGCGGTGCTCGTGCACGGTGATGCCGGGCGGCAGGGCGGCCAGGGCGCGCCGGTAGGTCCAGCGCAGGTAGGCGCTCTGGAGCCGCCGGGTGGGGAAGTCGGTCCCGGTGAGGGCGTGTATCTCGGCGAGCACGGCGGGGTCCGCGTCCGGGGTGACGCGCCCCGCGCGGACGTCGTCGGCCCAGGCGTCCAGGGCCGGTCCCGGCACGACGGGGCCGGCCGGCTCCACCGTCTCGTCGGTGAACATGGTGACGTCCTCGGCCATGGAGTTCATCCACAGCAGCGGCGACTGGTCGGGGCGCCAGATCCGGCCGCCGCCCGGCGGGTAGGGGTCCACGAGATGGATGTCGAGAGGCGCGTCGCCGTACAGCTCACCGGCGCTGGCGGCGATGCGCTCGATGACGCCGGTGCCGCGCGGCCCTCCGCCGATCACCACGACGGCGGGTGCGGCGCTCATCGCGCACCCGCCGTGCCACGGGCGTAGTACCGCTCGACGTAGCGCTGGCCGATGCTCAGCACCGTGGTGACGGCCGCGTACCAGAGGGTGGCGACGAGGAGCAGCGGGATGACCTGGTAGGTGCGGTGGTAGACGAGCTGCACGGAGTAGAGCAGGTCCTGCACGGCGATGACGCTGACGATGGAGGTGCCCTTGAGCGTGCCGATCAGCATGTTCCCGGCCGGGGGGACGATGGAGCGCATCGCCTGCGGCAGCACGATGCGCCGGAACCGCCGCCAGGGGCCGAGGCCGAGGGACTGGGCGGCCTCCACCTGCCCGCGCTCGACGGAGAGGATGCCGCCGCGCACCACCTCGGCGGCGTACGCGGCCTCGTGCAGGGTCAGCCCGACGACGGCGACGGCGACCGGGCCCAGGAGGCTGACCGTGGAGACGCCGAGGATCTGCGGGTACAGGGCGCCGATGTTGAACCAGAACAGCAGCTGGACCAGGATCGGCGTGGACCGGAACAGCCAGATGTAACCCCAACTGACCGCCTGGAGAACCGGGTTGCCAGACAGCCGCAGCACGGCGAGGAGGGCGCCCAGCGCGAAGCCGAGCACCATGACCACGGCGGTGAGCCAGAGCGTGAGCCACAGTCCGCGCAGGACGGGCACGGTGGCGAAGTAGGAGAACACGACGTCCCACTGGAAGGCGTCGTTGCGGACGACCGAGTTCAGGACGAGGGCGAGCAGGACGAGGACGACGACGGCCGCCGCCCGACGGCCCGTCCTGCGTACCGGGACGATACGCGGCAGGGCTGCGGGCTCGTCCTCGGCCGGCGGCCGGGGAACGGCCGGCGACGGGGAGGAGGGCGGCGGGACGGTCTGCGGGGGCATGGGGAGCTCCGTGGAGGTTCAGCTCGAACACGGGGCGCGCCTTCACACCGGTAAACCACACGCGGACCGGGCCCCTCAGCGCCGGTCCGCCTCCGAGATAAGCGGCGTGCGCGGGGAGTTGTCAAGCCTGTCCACACTGTGAGCCGTACGTCGCACGCCGGTTGACGCGCACCCGGATGGCTGGTCCACTGAGCCCATGCATCCGCAGCAGTGGCTGGTCACCCGCTCCCACATCGACTTCGGTCGCGTGTGGTCCTCCTCCTGTTGAGCCGACCCCGCAGCTGTCCGGTTCCTCCCTGCTCACGCCGCTTCTCCTCCGGCGTTCGAGCCCCGTCTCCCGCGTGACTTCACCTCCACCACACCGCGTCACCCTCCCCTCGCCTTGCCTGCCCTGTCCTGCCGTTGCCCCGCCCTGCCGTCGCCCCGCCCTTCCTCGCCGATCCCTCTCTGCCTCCGGCCGACGCTCCACCGCTCCGCACGCCGCCGCGGCCCCGTGCCGTGCCGCCGCGCCGGAGAGGGTGGCCGGCCTCCCCCGACGAACCCGGAGAAGCACCGCCATGTCCCGATCCCGGCATACCGCCCTGTTCGCGTCCATCACCGTCGCCGCCCTGACGCTCACCGCCTGCGCCGAGCCGGCCGGCACGGGGGACGGCCGATCCGACGGGGCAGCCGCCGGAGCGAGGGTTCCGAAGACGGACGTGGTCTCGACGGTCCGCAAGGACGAGGCCGCCGCGCGACTGCTGCCCGCCCGGGTGCGCGAGGCGGGCACGCTGCGGATCGCCTCGTCCGTGGGCGCTCCGCCCAGCGCCTTCTACCGGGAGGACGGCTCCACGCCGGTCGGCGCCGACATCGACTTCGCTGATGCGGCGGCCCGGGTGCTCGGGGTGACGCTGGAGCGCGAGGTGGCGTCCTTCGAGGCGATCCTGCCGGCGCTCGGCAGCGGCAAGTACGACCTGGGCACCGGGAACTTCGGCGTCACCGACGAACGCCGCGGGACCATCGACTTCGTGACGTACGTCAACGACGGGCAGGGCTTCGCGGTCCGCGAGGACAGCACGCTCGAGGAGGTCACCGACCTCACGCAGCTGTGCGGTCTGAACGTGGCCACCGCGGCGGGCACCACCTTCGAGGTGACGCTCCAGGAGAACCGGTCCCGGTGCGCGGCGGCGGGCAGGAAGCCCTACCAGGTGAAGACCTACGCCGACCCGGCGGCCATCTGGATCTCGCTCCGGCAGAAGCGCAGCGATGTGGTGATGTCCACCATCAACGGGCTGCGGTACGCGGTGGCCCAGCAGGAGGGGCTGCGCTTCCTCAACGAGTTCAAACGGCTCGACGTGGGCTTCGCCTTCGAGAAGGGCACCCCGCTCGCCCCCGCCTTCCAGGCCGCGGTCAACCGGCTCAAGGCGGACGGGACCTATGACCGCATCCTGAAGAAGTGGGGTGTCACCGGGTCCGCGATCGAGACCTCGCGGATCTCGCCGCCCGAGCTGAAGTGATCCGGGCCCTGCCGGGCTCAGCAGTCGCAGCCGCAGGACTCTCCGCAACAGCAGCAGCCCTCGCCGCACTGGCCGCAGCAGTCGCACGCCTCGCAGCAGTCGCCGCAGTTGCTGCAGGGCGCCTCCCGCCGCTCCCGGCTCCAGGGGTCCTCGTAGCTTCCGCAGCACATCTGGCAGGTGCAGGCGAGACCGGCCCAGACCAGGCACCCGGCGATCAGCCCGCGCCGGTCGCGGGGCGGCTGCGGCGGGGGCGGCGGGGAGCCCGGGCCGCCGGGGGCGTACGGGTTGCCGGGCGGCGCCCCGTACGGATTGCCCGGCGGGGGCCCGAAGGAACCGTCCGGCGCCGGCAGTCCCGGGGCCTCCCGGTGGGAGCAGGAGGAGGCGCCGAACGCGCGGTCGACCGAGCGGCGCAGTTCGTGGGCGAGCAGGACGTGGACGAGCTTGCCGTCGGCGAACTCCGCCTCGCGGAGCGCGAGCCGTACGCCGTGCAGGGCGTCGTCGCAGAGCCGGCGCGCCTCGGCGAGCGGGGTGGCGGTGGCCGTCAACGGGTTCCAGGCGCCCGAGGCCGCGTCGGCCTCCCGGTCCTCGACGGCGTCCAGCAGGTGGGCGAGCCGCCCGAAGAGGCGGCCCGCCTCCGCGAGCGGCGCGGCGTTCTGCGGCTTCCCGGCGAGGACGGCGGTGTGCGCGAAGGCGGCGGCGGTGGCGGTCTCGGTGGGTTCGGTGACCGCCAGCAGCGGGGTGCCGGGGCCGGCGAGCGCCTCGACACCGGTCTGCCGGTCCACCGCGTCGACGAGGAGAGCGGTGTCGAAGCCCAGGGCCGCCCCGGTGCGCGCTCCCGCGCGGTCCCACCCGGCGGCCACCCGGCGCGCGGCGGCGGCGACCGGGCGACGGGCCAACAGGCCGTCCCGGTCGGCGACGTGGTCGCGGACCTTGGCCGAGGCGAGGACGAGCGAGACGGCGGCGGCGAGCCGCGCCCCCTCGCCCCGGGCCACCGGCGCGGTGCGCATGGCGCGCAATGGGCAGGGGCCCGCGGTGCGCCGCGCCCCGGGGGTCCGGCCGATCTGAGCCTCCGTCAGAACCGAGACGATCAGCCCGTCATAGTTCGTCACTATACGAGCGAATTGCCCGTGATCCGCCCTCAGGGCCAGGCAGAGACCGCAGAGATGGGCCGTCCACTCGGTCCTGAGCCCGTCGGTGAGCCGGTGGACGCAGGGCCTGACGATTCCGAACACGAC
This sequence comes from Streptomyces sp. CB02366, assembly GCF_001905905.1. Classification (GTDB taxonomy): domain Bacteria; phylum Actinomycetota; class Actinomycetes; order Streptomycetales; family Streptomycetaceae; genus Streptomyces. The sequence goes on along the minus strand of NZ_LIVT01000005.1, from coordinate 49,637 downwards.
GATCCCCCGTGAGCCGTTCAGCCGGTGCGCGACGCTCGCGCACCGAAGCGTCGTGCATCGTATCGAGCCATCCGTTCACCCGTCCGTCAGCAGGATCACCCGTACGGCCCGAAGCGTCATATTTTCTTTTCGCAACCCCCTTGAGCTAGGACGAACCCTGACGAACCGCCACATCATCTGCACCAGTCGCGTCACGAATCGCCTGCGAGCCGACTATCTACTTGGCGCGGTATCCGCATCATGGACGACCATAGGGATACGAAAGAGATGCGGAACACGACAGAACCGCGGTGAGAGGAGGCGTCCATGGGATCGGTGCGCAAGGCGAGTGCCTGGCTGGGCCTCGTGGAGGACCACGACGAGCGGTACTACGACGACGAGTACAACGACGGTCCGGAGACCGGCACGGGCGGCCACGCCTGGGTCACCGACCCCCGGGTGCAGGTGGCCACCGAGGCGGCCGAGGAGCGGGACCGCCGGATCGCGACGGTGACGCCGGACAGCTTCCGGGACGCGCGGGCCATCGGGGAGCTGTTCCGGGACGGCGTCCCGGTGATCGTCAACCTCACGGCCATGGACCCCGCCGACGCCAAGCGCGTGGTGGACTTCGCCGCCGGGCTGATCTTCGGTCTGCGCGGCTCGATCGACCGGGTGGCCACCCGGGTCTTCCTGCTCTCCCCCGCCGACACCCAGGTGGTGGCGGGCGAAGCCGCCGGCCGGAAGGCCGACGGCTTCTTCAACCAGAGCTGAGCGGGGCGCTCGCCGGGGACGGATCCGGTCACCGCGGCCGGCCGGCGTGCGCGGTCCGGCGCACCTCCGTCACCGGAAGGCGTCGAGGCCGGTGAGCGCCTTGCCCAGGACCAACTGGTGCATCTCCACGGTCCCCTCGTAGGTGAGCACCGACTCCAGGTTCGTGGCGTGCCGCATCACCGGGTACTCCAGCGAGATCCCGTTGGCCCCGAGGATCGTGCGCGCGGTGCGGCAGATCTCGATCGCCTCCCGCACGTTGTTGAGCTTGCCGAAACTGACCTGCTCCGGCCGCAGGGCGCCCGCGTCCATCCGGCGGCCCAGGTGGTGGGCGAGCAGGATGCCCTTGTGCAGTTCCAGGGCCATGTCCGCCAGTTTGGCCTGGGTGAGCTGGAAGCCGCCGATCGGCCGGCCGAACTGCTCCCGGCCCCGCGCGTAGTCGAGGGCCGACGCGAAGCTGGCGCGTGCCGCGCCCATGGCCCCCCAGACGATGCCGTAGCGGGCGTGGCTCAGACAGCTCAGCGGACCGCGCAGCCCCTTCGCCTCCGGGAGCACCGCGTCGGCCGGCAGCCGCACCTCGTCCATGACCAGCTCGCTGGTGACCGAGGCGCGCAGCGACCACTTGTGCCGGATCTCCGGGGCGGAGAACCCGGCGGCGTCGGTCGGCACGACGAACCCCCGGACACCCCGGCCGTCCTCGCCCTCGTCGGTCTGCGCCCAGACGACGGCGACTCCGGCCACCGAGCCGTTGGTGATCCACATCTTGCGGCCGGTGAGCACCCAGTCCTCGCCGTCGCGCCTGGCGTACGTCCGCATCCCGGCCGGGTCCGAGCCGTGGTCGGGCTCGGTCAGACCGAAGCAGCCGATGGTCTCGCCGGCCGCCATCCCGGGCAGCCACCGCCGCTTCTGCTCCTCGGAGCCGTAGCGGTGGATCGCGTACATCGCGAGCGACCCCTGTACGGAGACCAGCGAGCGGATACCGGAGTCGGCGGCCTCTAGTTCCAGGCAGGCCAGCCCGTACTGGACGGCGCTCGCCCCGGCGCAGCCGTACCCGTCGAGGGACATGCCGAGCGCGCCCAGCGCGCCGAGCTCGCGGGCCAGCTCCCGGATGCCGGGCAGTTCGCCCTTCTCGTACCACTCGGCGATGTGCGGCAGGACGCGGTCGGCGGCCCAGGCGCGGACGGTGTCGCGGATCGCGAGGTCGTCGGGGCCGAGCAGGTCGTCGATGCCGAGGGGGTCCGCGGGGTCGAACGGCGGGAGCTTCGACCGCTTCGCGGACTCGGTGCTGGACATGGGGGCGCCTCCGGCGGCTCGCACGGTGCTCGGAGGGGCCGGGAGAGTCCCGCCCTCCGAAAACTAGCAGTGGTAGTCGGGCGTCGTGCTGACGTTACGGCTCAGTGTGCCGCTCGTCCAGAGCCGGTCGCCTCGGCCGGCTCGCGCCGGGCGGGCGCCACCGGGCGCGGGACCGGCCGGTCGGGTCCGAGCGCCCGGACCGCTCCGGGAGCCCGGCGTTTGGACGGCGCGGCCCCGGCGCCCTCGGCCGGGGACGCGGCGGCCCCGGCGCGCGGCGGGGCCGCCTCCCGCGCCGGGCAGTCCATGGCCCGGGGCAGCCGCAGCGCGGCCAGCGCCCCGAGCAGCAGCAGTCCGGCGCTGACCAGGAGGGTGATGTGGAGGCCCTCGACGAAGGCGTGCCGGGCGGTGGAGCGCAGCAGGTCGCCCATCGGTCCGCCCAGGTGCGCGGCCACCTGGTACGCCTCGCCCAGCGAGTGGGAGGCCGCCGCCCCGGCGTGGGCGGGGACGCCCTTCTCGTGCAGGGAGGCGAGGCCGGGAGCGTACGCGGCGTTCATGACGCTGCCGAGCAGGGCGATGCCGAGGCCCGCGCCCAGTTGGTACGAGGTCTCGCCGATCGCCGCCGCGCCGCCCGCCCGTTCCGGCGGGGCGTCGCTCAGCATCGACTCGTACGCCCCGAAGAGCGTGGTCTGCAGACCGAAGCCGAGCAGGATGAAACCGCAGGTCAGCAGGGCGGGCCGATCGTGCTGTCCCATCGAGGTGAGCAGCAGCACCGAGGCGGCGGTGAGCACGAAGCCCCAGCCGACCATCCGGCGGGGCCCGAGGCGGCGCAGGGTGTACGAGCCGGTGGCACCCGCCGCCATGGCCGCGAAGGTCAGCGGCAGCAGCCGCAGGCCGGTCTCCAGCGGACCGAGCCCCAGCACCAGTTGGAGGTACTGGACGGCGATCAGCTGGAGGCCGACCAGCGCCAGCATGGCGAGCACGATGCAGCCGACGGCGGTGGAGAAGGCGGGACGGGCGAACATCGTCAGGTCGATCAGCGGGTGCGCGCGGCGCTTCTGCCGCCTTACGAAGAGGATCAGGAGCGCCGCTCCGAGGACCGAGGGGATCAGCGCTCCGGGGTCTAGGAGGCCCGCGCCCGCGCCCAGCCGTTTGACGCCCAGGACGACGCCGAGCACACCGGCGGCGGCCGTCAGCGCCCCCAGCACGTCCCACGGGCCGTCGCCGCCGCCGCGCGACTCGGGCAGCAGCCAGCAGCCCAGCGGCAGGATCACGGCCATCAGCGGGATGTTGATCAGGAAGACCGAGCCCCACCAGAAGTGCTCGACCAGGAAACCGCCGACGACCGGACCGGTGGCCGCGCCGATCGCCGCCACCGCGGTCCACACCCCGATGGCGAGCGCCCGCTCCCGGCGGTCGGGGAAGACCTGGCGGACGATCGACAGCGTGGCGGGCATGATCATCGCGCCGCCGACGCCCAGCAGGGCGCGGGCCGCTATCAGCACGGCGGGCGAGTGGGCCGACGCGGCGAGGGCGGAGGCGACGCCGAACAGCACGTAGCCCAGGAGCAGCACGCGCCGTCTGCCGACCCGGTCACCCAGCGTGCCGAAGAGGATGAGGAGCGAGGCGCAGACGAGGGGGTAGGCGTCGACGATCCACAGGAGGGCCGGTCCGCTCGGGCGGAGGTCCTCGGTGAGGGAGGGGACGGCGACGTGGAGCACGGTCGCGTCCAGCGCGACGACCAGCAGGCTGAGGCAGAGGACCACGAGGACGACCCAGCGGTCGGCGCCGTCGGCGGCCCGGCGCAGCCGGCTCACGGCCGTGGTCGTCCCGGTCATCTGCGTACCTCCCGATGAGTCCTCGCGCTCGGCGGACCGGCGGCGACGCGGGGCGCGCGTCCCTCGGGCCCGGCATCGACGGGCGAGTGAAGCGTCAGCGTACGCGAGTTCGGTGAGGTCACACGTGGTCCACGTCATACCCCGGCCCGCCGCACAGTGTGGCGTACGCCATTCCGGGTCCGGACGGGGGCTCCCTTGCCGGCCCGCCCGCGGCCCGCTTCCGGAGGGGGGCGGGCGGCGGGGGCGCGGGCGCCGCCGCGACCGGACGCACCTCCCCCGAATGGCGGTATCAATTGCCGGGGATTTGGATGCGGCCCTATTTCCGAGAGGTCAAACACGTCGGCGGACGAACGGACGGACAATCGGTCGGACCATGGGGCCAAGATCACGGAGTTTCTTCTCCGGCCCCGGAAAAGACCTCGTTTCGAGACGAAGTCCACATCACATCGTCATCACAAAGCGGCCGGTTCGGCCTGCTCCCACACTCACTCGCTGTAACGTCGATTGGGTGCGTACCGACATCTTTGCCCGGCTGGACCGGGAGCCGGAACCGCCGAAGATAGAGGCGCCGCGGATGAGCCGTCACCGCATCGCCCTCTTCGGCGGGACGCTGGCGTTCTACGTCGCCATCGTCTGGGCGGTGCTGATCACGTCCTGGCTGGTGGCTCTGGACTGGAAGGTCATGCTGTTCCGGCCCTACCAGCAGTGGCCGGAGCTGCACGCCTTCCTCGACTACTACGTCGTGCTCGGCCAGCGCGGCCCCACGGCGGTGATGGTCGCCTGCTGGCTGGGCTGGCGCTCCTGGCGTCAGCACACCCTCCGGCCGCTGCTGGTCCTCGGCACGTCCCTGCTGCTGCTCAATGTGACGGTGGGCGCGGTCAAGCTGGGGCTCGGACGGCTCGGTCCGCACTACGCGACGCAGATCGGCTCGGCCGAGATGTTCGCCGGCGGCGATATATTTCCCTCCGGGCACACCGCGAACGCCGTCGTGACCTGGGGAATCCTCGCCTACCTGGCCACCACGCCACGCGCCAGACGCTATCTGTCCGCCGTGTCCGCGACGGTCTCGCTGGGCGTGGGGCTGACCACGGTCTACATCGGTACGCACTGGCTCAGCGACGTCCTGCTGGGCTGGGCGGCCGGGCTGCTGATCCTGCTGGCGCTGCCGTGGTTCGAGCCGCTCATCGCCCGGACCGAGACCTGGATCTTCCAGATGCGCGAGCGGTGGCGGGAGCGGCGCGGCGGGGCCCGCCCGGCGCCGGCGGCCGATGCCGGACCGCAGCCGGTGCTGCTGCCGCAGTCGATGGCGGCCGACGGCCTCGCCGCCGAAACCGCGGCGAGCGCCCCGCCCGCTCCGGCGCTGTCCGCCGGACCGGCGGGGGCGGGCGTCCGGGCGCGGGCCCACACCGGGCACCCCGCACGGCCGGGCGGTATGCCGGTGGCCCCGGCGGGCGTCCGGCGCCCGCCGCCGCACGCGGAGCGGGGCCCGCGCGCGGGCAGTCCGGCGCGCCCGGTGGCCGGGGGCTGATCCCGCCCCTCCGGCCGCGCCGGAGGTCCCGGCCCTCCTCGTACACGTCCCGGACATGCCGATGGCCCCGACCGAGGTCGGGGCCATCGGCATGTCCGGACCGGGCGGTCAGCCCACCCAGCAGCGCGTCACGGCGCCGTCCTCGACCTGGAAGTTGATGCGGCCCTGCCGGAACTCCATGGTGAGGAACGTGCCCGGCGGGACCGCCCGGACCGTGTCCCAGCCGCGGCTCCTGGCCTGCCGTTCGGCGGCGTCGGCGGCGAGGCCGACGTATGCGCCGGTGTCGTCGTCCGGCTGTGCGGGAGGGGTCGGTAGAGATGCCATGCCTTCACCGTAGGCGGCCCCGGACCGTGACGGAAGGCCGGGCCGGGCCGAGCCGCCGTCGCGTCTCCCCGTACCGTGGCGGTCACGCTTGTGTCACAAGACCCCCACACGCTTATGCGTCGCGCTCTTCATCAAAACGGACCGGCCGGGACCGTACGCGGGCAATAGCGAACCTCTTCGCTCACCTGTCCGAAAAGGCACTCGTATGATTATGGATTCACCCGGGTGGCCTGCTTCTTTTCCGGCGCCGGGGACGCGCCCGAATGGCTGGAGCACGAGAATTCTCCGCTCCTTCAGCCGCTCTTCGCTTTCCCCGCCTTTCCTCCACACGCCCGCCGGAAGGGGGCCGCCGCCGAAGGGGAGGCATACGCGTTCGGCCTCCCTCGCGACTCCGCTTCGGGATCGCGCGGCCTTCCGGGAACGGGCGGCGGGACGCCGCGGGCAGCGGGGCGACCGCCGCGTCCGGACCCGCTGCCGCCCCGGCCCCTTCCGGCCCCGGGGCCCGTTCCTCAGCGGCCCGCCGGGGCGGGCTCCAGGCGGAGGCAGAGGTCGTTGTCGGCGGTGTAGCACGGGGTGGCGACCACGCCGGGCGCCGCCTGGGCGCTCGGGTAGACGAAGGACCTGCGGCGGGACCACACGTCGTCGAGGATCCGGGAGATCCGCACCCCCGCCGCGCCCGCCGCCGGGATCAGCCACAACTGCCAGAGCTGCGCCTCGGGCACCGGACCGGCGGCCGGCGGCGCGTAGGGCAGGGTGAAGGCGAAGGTCCCGGCGGGTCCGCCCGGGGAGGCGAGCGGGACGGTGTGCGTCCGCGTCGGCGCCCCCGGCAGCCGGGCCTCCACGGCGGCCCCCTCCCCCGCCGCGACTCCGTACAGCACGCCCTCGACCGTCATGCCGTCCGGTCCGCCGAGGACGGCCCCCGCCTCGGCGTGCGGAGCGCGGGCCCAGCAGCGCAGGGCGAGCCGGCCGTCGGCGGTCGGGTAGGGCACCCGGGCGCTGACGCCCGGGGCCCCGGCGTCCGGGGCGCGGTCGACGAGGGCCCGCAGGTCCCGCAGCCCCGGCTCCACCGTCCGCGCCCCCTCGACTCCCGGCTCCTCGACGTAGGCGTCCCAGCGCCCCTCGGCCAGGCGGGCGGAGGCCGGGAGCACCGCCCGCAGCCGCCCTGGCCCGACGCTGCCGAGCGGTATGCGGACCGTGCCGCCGGGTGCGGCGCCCGCCGCACCCCGGCGGCGCAGGAGCAGCGTGGACGCGGCGGCGGGGGCGGCTGCCGGGGCGGCCAGGTCGAAGGTGAGCGTCCCGGCCGGATCGGCGGCGCAGTCGGCCCGTACGGCGGTGGGGCTCATGGGGTCCTCCCCTTGCGGAGTACGTCGGCGGCCTTGTAGCGCAGGGCGTAGGCCCCGTCGAGGACGTTGCCGCGGGTGCGGTGCAGCGCGGTGCGCAGGGCGCCGTGGCCGCGCCCCCGCGCGCCGCGGGCGGCGAGTTCGGTGAACAGGCTTTCGTGGCGTTCGGCGATCCTCGCCGGGTCGAAGCGGGCCGAGGCGGCCAGCGCGGCCGCACCCATACGGTGGCGCAGTCCGTCGTCCTCGATCAGCTGGAGCAGGGCGGCGGCGATCGCGTCCGGGTCGCCGACCGGCACGAGACGGCCGTCGACGCCGTCCTCGACGATCTCCGCCGGTCCGTGCGGGCAGTCGGTGGCGACGACCGGCAGGCCGCCGCGCATCGCCTCGACGATGGTCATGCCGAAGGACTCGCGGTCCGAGGTGACGGCGGCGATCGACCCCTTGGGCCACTCGGCCTCCATCGGATTGGCCGAGCCCATCAGGAACACGTGGTTGTGCAGGCCGAGCCGGTCGACGAGGGCGCGCAGCGCCGCCTGTTCGTCGCCGGTGGCGTCACCGCCGCCGTAGATGCGCAGCCGCCAGTCGGGGCGGGCCGCGGAGACCTGGGCGAAGGCCCGCACCAACAGGTCGTAGCGCTTGACCCGGTGCAGCCGGCCCGCCGCGACGACCCACTTCAGATCGCCGTCCGCGGGCGGGCAGGCGGGTTCGGGAACGGCGTTGGGGATGGCCTCGATCCGCACGCCCGGCAACTTCAGCCGGGCCCGGTAGTCGTCCGCGTCGGCACGGGTGACGGTGGTGAGCGCGTCGAGCATCGTGTAGCGGTGGGCGATCTCGCGGCGCAGCCGGTAGCCGTGGCTGTCGAGGGTCAGGTGCTCCTGCCCGACGCGCACCGGTCCGCGCCGGGTCTCCCGGCTGAGATGGACGTTGAGGCCGGGGCGGGTGCCGACGACGACGTCCGCCCCGGTGGTCCGCAGGTGGGCGGCGATGCGGGCGTCGGTGAGGCGACTGTACTGCTTGTGCCGGCTGTCGCCGCGCGGGAAGACCGCGGCGGGCCGGGCGTGGTCGGGGTCGCCGCCGTCGTAGGTCGCGCTCTTCTTCCGCAGGTCCACGAGGTGGCGCAGCGCCACGCCCTCGGGCGCGCCGAGGACGGGGGCGTCACGGTGCCGGAAGACGGACACGATCTCGACGTCGTGCCGCTCCGCGAGCGTACGGGCGAGCGTGAACGTCGTCCGAATGGTCCCTCCGATTCCATAGGCATTGTGCAGAAGGAAAGAAATATGCATGGTGTCGCTGTTTCCCCTGTCGACCGACCTTGTCAAGACTGTGCTTCCCAGCGGATTCCACGCCCGAAATGCACCGGGAAATGCCGGAGCATCCCCGCTTTCGCGCCCAGCGTCCCCACCTGTCCACCGGACCATCGCTGACCTGCGGGTTCCGGAAGGAAAGCATCCGGATACCCTTCGGACCCGAAAGTAACGGGACCCTACGAGCAGGCTGCCGCCACGGTGCGCGGGTCGCCTGCCCGCCACCCGTTCGCCCACACTTTCCTCCGAGCTTGACGTAGGAAAATGCCAGGAGGTTGCCTGCCGCTCGGGAAAAGATTCCGGGCCCCTCCGCGGCCGAAAGCCGCATCGACGCCTCGACATGGCGACGTATCGACCCCGGCCCGTCTTTTCGCACTTCCGTCCGCCCGGTGCGTGACCCCGGCCACGGATCCCGCGTTGTCCTCGGTATGAGCCGGGAACCGCCCGGCCCACGCACCGAGTTCGAGGAGCCCCCGTGCCGCGCATGCTCGACGTCAGCCAGGACGTACGCGCCGAGATCGGCGACGACGAAGCCGACCGGCTGCTCGTCGGCGACAACGCCCCGGGCAGTTACGACTGCACCTCCTGCCGTACCCCGGGCGACTCCGACCAGGAACGCACCAGCACGGTGCTGTTCGTCGGCGACGAGACGGCCGTCCTCGCCTTCGCCCACGCCAGCTGCATCCCCTCGCAGGTCGTCAGGGTGGCCGAGGACCAGCTCCAGGGCGCGGTGCGCAGCATCACCGGCAGCGAGCGGAAGAACACGGAGGGGCTCATGCCCGAACAGGCCGTCCTCGGCATCACCAGCGGACTCGTCCTCATCGAGGACGACCTGCGTCCGGCCCTGGTCGTCGAGCCCACCGGCCCGGTCGCCCGGCCCGGCACCGACGGCAGCGGGGGCGACGAGTTCCTCCAGCTGCTGCTGGAGCAGGGCTTCCGCCCGGCTCCCGACATGAACCGGCTGCCGGAGGTCCTGCCGGGCTGGTCCGTGCTGCTGGCGGTGGGCCAGCTCCACGCGGTGCTGCAGCCGAGCGCGGGCGGCGGCAACCCGGTCGCCTGGTGGCAGGCCCACCGGCCGCTCCAGGTGACCGAGGGCTGGCGGGCCGCGGTCAACAAGTCGCAGACGGTCCTCGTCTTCGCCGCCCCGGCCGGCACCATCGGCCAGCAGCCGCGCGAGGATCTGCTGCGGGACGCCCTGGAGAAGGCCGCGGTCAACGGGGTCCTGGTCGCCGCGGCGATGCCGCTGGCCGGAACCTGAGCGCGTCCGCCCCGCTCCGGCGCTCGCGCCGTACGGCGTTTTCTCCGGCGGGGCCGCATCCGAGGAGCGGCGAGGTCGTTGGCACCTACGTGCACTCATACGACTCCTCCCGCCAGCATCAGAGTCCGATCCCTGCCATGCGTCCCGCGCAGGAACCGCCGGGGGGCGTGTCCCCCACCCCGATCTACGACGCGCTGTACTCCGAGTACCGGCGTTCGTTCCGGGCGCTGCCGGGTGATCGGAGCGGCGAGGAGAACCTCTCCTTCCCGGCGTTCAACGCCGGCTTCCTCGCCACGAGGGCCCCGCTGAGCGGCCACCCGGCCCCCTCCGGCCGCGAGAGCCGGGAGGCGGGCGGCGCGCAGAGCCAGCACACCGGCGGCCTCGGCACCTGGCAGCGGGTCGGACGGCACGCGGGACGCCCCCGGCCGGCCGCCCTGCCGCCCGGGACGGGGTCGCGGGACTCCTGAAGGCCCCGACCGGAGCCCGACGGCGCGAGACCGTACGACGAAGCCCCGGACCGCTCGCTCATCGCGAGAGCGGTCCGGGGCTTCGTCGTACGGCGGGCTACTTGCCGGTGTTGCGGCCGCGCTTCTCGCGGACGCGTACGGAGATGTGGATCGGGGTGCCCTCGAAGCCGAACTCCTCGCGCAGGCGGCGCTCGATGAAGCGGCGGTAGCCGTGCTCCAGGAAGCCGGAGGCGAAGAGCACGAAGCGCGGGGGCTTGGTGCCCGCCTGGGTGCCGAAGAGGATGCGCGGCTGCTTGCCGCCGCGGACCGGGTGCGGGTGGGCGGCGACGACCTCGCCGAGGAAGGCGTTCAGCCGGCCCGTGGGGATGCGGGTCTCCCACCCCTCGATCGCGGTCTCGATCGCCGGGACCAGCTTCTCCATGTGGCGGCCGGTGACGGCCGAGACGTTGACGCGCGGGGCCCAGGAGATCTGTGCCAGCTCCGTCTCGATCTCGCGCTCCAGGTAGTAGCGGCGCTCCTCGTCGAGGGTGTCCCACTTGTTGAAGGCGACGACGATGGCGCGCCCGGCCTCCACGGCCATGGTGACGATGCGCTGGTCCTGGACGCTGATGGACTCGCTGGAGTCGATCAGGATGACGGCGACCTCGGCCTTCTCCACGGCTGCGGCCGTACGGAGCGAGGCGTAGTAGTCGGCGCCTTCCTGGAGGTGGACGCGGCGGCGGATACCGGCCGTGTCGATGAACTTCCAGGTGATGCCGCCGAGGTTGATCAGTTCGTCGACCGGGTCGCGGGTGGTGCCCGCCAGTTCGTTGACGACGACCCGGTCCTCCCCGGCGACCTTGTTCATCAGGGAGGACTTGCCGACGTTCGGACGGCCGATCAGGGCGATCCGGCGGGGTCCGCCGAGCGCCGTGCCGAACTTCTGGGCCGGGGCGTCCGGCAGGGCCTCCAGGACGGCGTCCAGCATGTCGCCGGTGCCGCGGCCGTGGAGCGAGGAGACCGGGTAGGGCTCGCCGAGGCCGAGCGACCACAGCGCGGTGGCATCCGCCTCGCCGCTCTGGCCGTCGACCTTGTTGGCGCACAGGACGACGGGCTTGCCGGCCCGGCGCAGCAGCTTGACGACCGCCTCGTCGGTGTCGGTGGCGCCGACGGTGGAGTCCACGACGAAGACGACCGCGTCGGCCGTCTCGATGGCGTACTCGGCCTGGGCGGCGACCGAGGCGTCGAGGCCGAGGACGTCCTGCTCCCAGCCGCCGGTGTCGACGACCTTGAAGCGCCGCCCGGCCCATTCGGCCTCGTAGCTGACGCGGTCGCGGGTGACGCCGGGCTTGTCCTGCACGACGGCCTCGCGGCGGCCGATGATCCGGTTCACCAGGGTCGACTTGCCGACATTGGGGCGGCCGACGACGGCGAGTACGGGGAGCGGGCCGTGACCGGCCTCGTCGAGGGCCCCCTCGATCTCCTCGGGGTCGAAGCCTTCCTGCGCTGCGAGCTCCATGAACTCCGCGTACTCGGCATCGCCAAGTTCTCCGTGCTCGTGGCCCGAGCCGTCGGAGTGAATCTGGTCGTTCATGAAGTCCGTTCCTCTGTGCGTCATCGATGGACCGCGATCAGCGCGGTCCACTACTCAAGTACTCAAGTCTGGCCTATCGCCCGGTGAGGCGCTTGGCGGTTTCCAGGTGGGCGGTGAGCTTCGCCCGGATCCGCAGGGTCGCCTCGTCCAGCGCCTTGCGCGTACGCCGCCCGTCGCCGGCGCTCGCGTCGAACGCGTCGCCGAAGACGACGTCGACCCGGCTGCGCAGCGGGGGCAGCCCCCGTATCAGCCGGCCGCGGCGCTCGGTGCTCCCCAGGACCGCGACGGGCACGATCGGGGCACCGCCGCGTACCGCGAAGTAGGCGAGTCCGGCGCGCAGCGAGGCGAAGTCGCCCTCGCCCCGGGTGCCCTCCGGGAAGATCCCGAGGGCCCCGCCGTCCGCCAGGACGCCCAGGGCGTGGCTGATGGCGGTGCGGTCGACGGTCGTGCGGTCCACCTCGATCTGCCCGATACCGTGCAGGAACGGGTCGAGGGGGCCGACGAACGCCTCCTTCTTGATCAGGAAGTGCACCGGCCGGGGCGCGGTGCCCATCAGCATCGGGCCGTCGATGTTGTGGGAGTGGTTCACCGCGAGGATGACCGGGCCGGCGGCGGGCACCCGCCAGGCTCCGAGCACCCGGGGCTTCCACAGCCCGTACATCAGGCCGATGCCGATGGTCCGCCCGACGGCCGCTCCGCGCAGCGTGGGCGCGCCCGTGGCATCGCTCACGCGGCGACCCGCTTCCCCTCGACGAGGGTGACGACGCACTCGATGACCTGCTGGAGAGTCAGTTCGGTGGTGTCCACCTCGACGGCGTCGTCCGCCTTGGCGAGCGGGGAGGTCTTGCGGCCGGAGTCGGCGGCGTCCCGCTTGATCAGGGCCTCGCGGGTGGCGGCGAGGTCGGAGCCCTTGACCTCGCCGCTGCGGCGGGCGGCGCGGGCCTCCGGCGAGGCGGTGAGGAAGATCTTGAGGTCCGCGTCGGGCAGCACGGTGGTGCCGATGTCCCGGCCCTCGACCACGATGCCGCCGGTCGCGGCGGCGGCGATGGAGCGCTGGAGGGCGGTGATGAGCGTACGCACCTCGGGAACGGCGCTGACGGCGCTGACCTTGGAGGTGACCTCCTGGGTGCGGATCGGCCCGGAGGCGTCCACGCCGTCCACGGTGATCGTCGGGGCGGTGGGGTCGGTGCCGGAGACGATCACGGGCTTGGCGGCGGCGGTGGCGATCTCCTCCGGGTCGCTCACGTCGACGCCGTTGGTCAGCATCCACCAGGTGATGGCCCGGTACTGCGCGCCCGTGTCCAGGTAGCTCAGGCCGAGCGCGGCGGCGACGGCCTTCGAGGTGCTCGACTTGCCGGTGCCCGAGGGCCCGTCGATGGCGACGATCACGGAGGAGCGTGCGGTTTCCACGGTGGTGGACACCTTCCTGGTACACGGGGCGGGGACGTACGGGCCTGGGAGCGGCCTCGTACCAGGTTACCGAGTGCCGGGCACGCCCTTGTACCCCGTACGGGTGAGGCCCCGCCGCCCCGGTGCGCGGCGGGGCGGCGGCGGCCGGGGGCGGCTCAGCCCCGGATCGACCAGCCCCGTTCCCGGAGCGCTGCGCCGAGGGCCGGGGCGGCGCTGGGCTCGACCATGATCTGGACGAGGCCCGCCTGCTGGGCGGTGGCGTGCTCGATGCGGACGTCCTCGATGTTGACCCCGGCCCGGCCCGCGTCGGCGAAGATCGCGGCCAGCTCGCCCGGCTTGTCGCCGATGAGGACGGCGACGGTCTCGTACGCGGCGGGGGCCGCGCCGTGCTTGCCGGGCACCCGGACGCGGCCGGCGTTGCCGCGGCGCAGGACGTCCTCGACGGTGTGGGCGCCCGCGGTCCGCTGCCCCTCGTCGGCGGAGCCGAGCCCGCGCAGCGCGGCCACGGTCTCCTCCAGGTCGGCGGCGACCCCGGCGAGGACGTCGGCGACCGGGCCGGGGTTGGCGGATAGGATCTCCACCCACATCCGGGGGTCGGAGGCGGCGATCCGGGTGACGTCGCGGATGCCCTGGCCGCACAGCCGCACGGCGGTCTCGTCGGCCTCCTCCAGCCGGGCGGCGACCATGGAGGAGATCAGCTGCGGGGTGTGCGAGACGAGGGCGACGGCCCGGTCGTGGGCGTCGGCGTCCATGACGACGGGGACGGCCCGGCACAGGGCGACCAGCTCCAGTGCGAGGTTGAGCACCTCGGTGTCGGTCTCCCGGGTCGGGGTGAGGACCCAGGGGCGGCCCTCGAAGAGGTCGGCGGTGGCGGCGAGCGGACCGGAGCGCTCCTTCCCGGCCATCGGGTGCGTGCCGATGTAGGCGGCGAGGTCGAGGCCGAGCGCCTCCAGCTCGCGGCGCGGGCCGCCCTTGACGCTGGCGACGTCCAGGTAGCCACGGGCCGCCCCGTCGCGCATGGTGGTGGCGAGGACGGCGGCGGTGTGGGCGGGCGGCACGGCGATCACCGCCAGGTCGACCGGGCCCTCGGGGGCCTCCTCCGTACCGGCCCCGAGCGCGGCGGCGGTGCGGGCGGACTCGGGGTCGTGGTCGACGAGGTGGACGCGGACGCCGCGGCCGGCCAGTGCGAGGGCGGCGGAGGTGCCGACGAGCCCGGTTCCGATGACGAGGGCGGTTCTCACTGGGCGATGTCCTTGCGCAGAGCGGCGGTGGCGCCGAGGTAGACGTGGTGGATCTCGGCGCGCGAGAGGTAGGTCTCGACGTGCACGAGGATACGGACGACCCGGGGCATGGCCCCCTCGATGTCCAGCTCCTGGGCGCAGATCAGGGGGACGTCGACGATCCCGAGGCTCCGGGCGGCGGCGGCCGGGAAGTCGCTGTGCAGGTCGGGGGTGGCGGTGAACCAGATGCTGATCAGGTCGTCGGCGACCAGTCCGTTGCGCTCCAGCACGGTCGTGAGCAGCTCACCGACCCGCCGGCCCATGTGCCCGGCCTCGTCCTCGTCCAGTTGGACGGCGCCCCGGATCGCCCGTACCGCCACGTCGTGCTCCTCGTCCCTCGTCCGTTCGCCCGCGCCGCCGCGCCTGCGGCTGCTCGTCCCACCCTAGATCGGCCGGGTCGGCGGCGGTCGCGGCGTTCCCTCCGTGAGACGGACGCGTGCTCGACTACTGCCCCGGTGGGCGGTGGCGCGCGGTACGGGCGGTGGCGCGCGCGGCACGGGCTTCGGCCGTGGGAGTCCCGTCCGCCACCCGGTCGGGGGCACGGTCCGCCCGGTTGCTTCTCCCCGGGGGCGCTCCGCCCCCACGATGGCCCCCGTCCACCGCGCCACACCCCCACACCCGAGGAGAGCTCATGAACGCACGGCGAAGGGCGGTGCTGGCCGCCGGTGCGGCGGGCGCCGCCGCCCTGGCCACCGGCTGCGGTTCCTCCGGCGGGGACGGCGGCGGGGATGCCGGCTCCCCGCCGCCGTCGGACGGCGGGGCGGAGCTGGCCCGGACCGCGGACGTCCCGGTCGGCGGCGGGACCGTCCTCAAGGAACGGAAGATCGTGGTGACCCAGCCGACGGAGGGCGAGTTCAAGGCGTTCTCCGCCGTCTGCACCCATGCGAGCTGCCTGGTCTCGACGGTGAGCGACGGCGCCATCGGCTGTCCTTGCCACGGCAGCAGGTTCAGCATCACCGACGCGGCGGTCGAGGCCGGTCCGGCGACCCGGCCGCTGCCCGCCGTGCGGATCAGCGTCTCGGGGGGCGCGATCCGGCGGGCCTGAGCCGGGCCGGTGGGCCCGCGGCCGGCCCGGTAGCCTCACGGCCATGATCAGCGCCGCCGACGAGGCACTCGTACGCGACCACACGGTCTACGCCTGCGTGATGGGCTCGCGCGCGTTCGGTCTGGCGACCGAGGACAGCGATACGGACCGGCGCGGGGTGTTCCTCGCGCCCACCCCGCTGTTCTGGCGCCTGGAGAAACCGCCGACGCACGTGGAGGGACCCGCGCCGGAGCAGTTCTCCTGGGAGCTGGAACGCTTCTGCGAGCTGGCGCTCCGGGCCAATCCGAACGTGCTGGAGTGCCTGCACTCCCCGCTCGTGGAGTCCGCGGACGGCACCGGCCGCGAGTTGCTGGCGCTGCGCGGGGCGTTCCTGTCTCGGCTCGCGCACGGCACGTTCGTCCGGTACGCCCTGGGGCAGCGGAGGAAGCTGGAGGCCGACGTACGGGTCCACGGCGCACCGCGCTGGAAGCACGCGATGCATCTGCTGCGGCTGTTGACGAGCAGCCGGGACCTGCTGCGCACGGGTGAGCTGCGCATCGGCGTCGGGAGCGCCCGGGAGGAGCTGCTGGCGGTGAAGCGGGGCGAGGTGCCCTGGCCGGAGGTGGAGCGCCGGATGAACCGCCTCGGGGCGGAGAACGACGAGGCGGCGGCCCGCTCCCCCCTGCCCGCCGAGCCGGACCGGGCGGCCGTGGAGGACCTCCTCGTCCGGGCCCGGCGGGCGTCGGCGGCACGGGAGGCGGCCCGCTGAAAGGTCAGCCCGTGAGCCTGGCCCGTACGACGAGGTCGTGCAGGGCCTCCAGAACCGTCACCGCGTCCGGCAGCCGGGAAGCGGCCCGCGCCTCGTCCAGGACGCCGTGGAGCTCCGTCACGTCCCGGGCGACCGCTTCCCCGTCCAGGTCTGTCGCCGCGGCGTGCTCGGCGGCGGCCTTGGCGGCGATCAGGTCCGGCAGGTAGGCGGGGGCGTCGACCTCCGCGAGCAGGGTGGGCAGGTGGGCGCTCACCTCGCCCGAGCGCATGAGGTGGATGCCGGTGAGCAGGGCCCGGAAGGTGTAGAGCAGCGGTTTGAGCTCGCCGGTGTTCCCGTACAGCCGCCACTGCGTCCCGGCGAAGCCGCGGTAGTGGTGGGCGTGGTTGCGGGTGAGGACGCCGGGGGCGAGCGCGGTCAGCTCCGTGTGGAGCGGGCTCGTGTGCACCACCAGCGGGGAGAGCAGCTGTTCCAGGACGTAGCCGTTCGGCCGGAGCATCAGGCGGACGAACTTGCGCAGGTCGTGGGTGACGAGGTCCAGCTCCACGCCGTCGCGCTCCCACATCCGGGTGCGGGTCTCCTCCGGTTCGTGCAGTCCCACCAGTTCCTCGGCGGGCAGGACGTGGACCCCCCGCAGGTCCACGTCCGAGTCCTGGGAGGGGAAGCCGTACAGATGGGCGCCGGAGACCGTGGCGAAGGCCAGGGGGCCGGGGGCGTGGGCGAGGTCCGGGCGCAGGTCGGTGACCGGGAGTCCGGCCCGGCCCAGTGGATCGTCGGTGGCGGTGGTCATGGCTCAAGCGTCCCAGAGCGCCGCCAGGGAGAGCAGGTCGCTGCGGTACTCGATGCGCTCGGACCATTCCTTGGGCCAGGCCGCCGCGCCCAGGTGCGCCCCCGCGAGCGCCCCGGTCAGGCAGGCGATCGAGTCGGAGTCGCCCCGGGTGCAGGCGGCCCGGCGCAGGGCGGTGACGGGTTCCTCGGGGAAGAGCAGGAAGCAGTGCAGGGCGGTGGCGAGGGCCTCCTCGGCGACCCAGCCGTCCCCGGTCCGCTCGCACGGGTCGGTCTCCGGCGACGGGTCGCGCAGGGCGTCCCGGACGGTCTCCAGGGCCGCCAGGCACTCGTCCCAGCCGCGCTGGATGTACGCCTGCGGTGTGGCGGCGCCCGCGTGGAGCCAGAGGTCGCCGAGCCACCGGGTGTGGTAGCGGCCCCGGTTCTCCAGGGCGTAGCTGCGCAAATGCCCGATCAGGCCGAGGGGTTCGCCGCCCTGGGCGAGCAGGAACACCGCGCGGGCCAGCAGGTCGGAGGCGGCGAGGGCGGTGGGGTGGCCGTGGGTGAGGGCGGCCTGGAGCTGGGCGGCCCCGGCGCGCTGTTCGTCGCTGAGGCCCGGGACCAGGCCGACGGGGGCGACGCGCATGTTGGCGCCGCAGCCCTTGGAGTCGAGCTGGCTGGCCTCCTGCCAGATCCGGGTGTGTTCGAGCAGGCGGCAGGCGGTGAGGCAGGTGTTGCCGGGGGCGCGGTTGTTGTCCGGCGCGTGGTACCAGGCGATGAACTCGGCGCTGACCGGGCCGGCCATGCGCTCGGGGGTGAGCAGGCCGCTGTCCATGGCGGTCCGGATGCCCCGGCCGAGCGCGATCGTCATCTGGGTGTCGTCGGAGACGACGGCGGGCGTCAGGAGGGGCAGCTGCCGCCAGGGGCCGAACTTGCCGAGGATCGAGGGCACGTCGTTGAACTCGGTGGGGAAGCCCAGGGCGTCGCCGAGCGCGAGCCCGGTGAGGACGCCGGTCGCGGCCTGCTTGGTCACGGGCGGGGTGGCGAGGGTCATCGGTCGTGTCCTTCCGTTCCGGAGGAGGGGGCGGCGGGGTCGGTGCGCGGCGGGCGCAGCAGGGGCGGGTGCAGGGCGGTGGCGTCGCCCGCGCGGTGGAGGGCGGCCGGTTTGCCCCGGCCTCCGGTGCGGCGCGGCGGGCCCTCGACGGCCTCGACGAAGCCGGGCGCGTTCAGGACCTTGCGCCGGAAGTTGGGGCGGTCCAGCTCGACGCCCCAGACGGTCTCGTAGACCTGCTGGAGCTCCCCGAGGGTGAACTCGGGGGGGCAGAACGCGGTGGCGAGGCAGGTGTACTCGAGCTTGGCGCCGATCCGGTCGCGGGCGTCCGCGAGGATGCGGTCGTGGTCGAAGGCCAGCGGGCCGGCCGCGTCCGCGTCCCACCACCGGGCGGATGCCGCGTCGCCGCCGCCGCGCGGTTCGGGCAGGTCCGGCAGGAGGGCGGCGTACGCGACGGAGACGACCCGCATCCTCGGGTCGCGGTCCGGGGCGGTGTAGGTCCGCAGCTGTTCGAGGTGGAGGGCGCCGACCGTGTCGGGGCCGAGGCCGGTCTCCTCGGCGAGTTCGCGTCGGGCGGCTTCCTCGGCGGACTCGCGGGGCAGGAGGAAGCCGCCGGGCAGCGCCCACCGCCCCCGGAAGGGCTCCTGGCCGCGTTCGACGAGCAGCACGTGCAGCCGGGCCTCGCGGACGGTGAAGACCGCGAGGTCGACGGTGACGGCGAACGGGGCGTAGGCGTGCGGGTCGTAGCCCTCGGGGGCGGGGGTGCTCATCGTTTCTCCGGGAGGGGGGCGGCGAAGTCCCAGCCGGTGGCGAGGAGTTCGTCGACGGCGGCGACGGCGGCGACGAGCCGTGTCTCGGGCGGCCCGGTCATCTCGACGAACCGCCTTCCCGTGCGGGTGAGTTCGGCGCGGAACCGGTCGGTCATCCAGGGGCGCAGCTCCTCGCCGTCACGCAGTCCGTCGTCCTCGAAGGCGACGCCCTCGTGGTCGGTGAGAAGCCACAGGTGGTGGCCGGCCCGGTCCGCGATCTCCTCGACGAGCGGATTGCGGCCGCCGACGTACCGCTCGTGCCAGACGGTGGTGGCGAAGGAGTCGGTGTCGCAGAAGAGGACCGGGGATCCGGCGCGGGCGGCGGCCTCCTCCCGGTCGTTCTGGGTCCGGGCGATGAGCGGGAAGTCGTCGGTGGTGAAGGCGACGTCCTCCCAGGCGGCCCCCGGCCACCGCTCGCGCAGGGCGGCGAGCTTGTCCTCGCTGTACTCGCGCCCGTATTCGGCTACGTAACCCGTGCGGGACCAGACTCCGCCGCGCGCCCGGTAGTGGGCGGCGAGCGCCCGGGCGAGGGTGGTGGTGCCGGTGGACTCCGCGCCGAGGACGACGACCCGGCGCGCGAGGGCGGCCCGTACGGGCGGCTGGAGGAAGTCCCAGCAGCCCACGGGATCCGCGCGCACGGCGGTGCCGGAGACCGGGAAGAGGGTGCGGTCGGGGTCGACGAGGACGGAGTGGGCGCCGAAGCGGCGGCCCAGCTCCTCCCCGTACGCCTCCGAGGTGAAGACCGCGTCCACCCGGTCGGGCACGGCGGCGGTGAAGACGGCCATGTGGGCGTCCCAGACGGCCGGGTCGGTCACGTCCATGTGCGTGTCGTCGACCGCCCCGACCACCGTGACGTCCGGGTGGACCTCGCGCATCCAGGCGACCCGGTCGGCGAGCGGGACCGACTCCACGGAGGCGGCGCAGACCAGCACGGTCAGCCGCTCGCAGCGGTCCTGGGCGGTGCGGACGAGGTGGTGGTGGCCGGCGTGCGGCGGGTAGAACTTGCCGAGCACCAGGCCGTGTCCGTAGCGCTTCACGCGGCCACCGCCACGGGGCGGGCCTCGCGGGCGGCCAGGTCGCGGCGCCAGTCGCGCAGGCCCATCAGGCAGAGCGCGAGGAATCCGGCGTACAGCAGCGAGGTCAGGTACAGCCCCTTGTGGGCGTAGAGCGGGATGTAGACCACGTCGGCGGCGATCCACAGCCACCAGGACTCCAGCCTCTTCCTGCACTGGCCGTAGGTGGCCGTCAGCGACAGGGACGTGGTCAGCGCGTCCCAGAACGGGACGGTGGAGTCGGTCGCCCGGGAGAGCAGCAGGGTGATCGCAGCGGTCCCCACCACCCCCGCCGCGAGCAGCCAGGCCCATTCGGCGCGGGTCGTTCTGCGCACCGGCAGGACGGCGGAGCCCGGTCCACCCCCGTGGGCCCAGGTCCACCAGCCGTACGCGGCGAGGGTGATGAAGACGATCTGGAGGCCGGCGTCGGCGTACAGGCCGGCCTGGGCGAACAGCAGGATGAAGAAGACGTTGTTGGCGATACCGATCGGCCAGTTGGCGATGTGCTGGCGGGCCACGAGCCAGACGCACAGCGCCCCGCTGCCGAAGCCGAGCACCTCGGTCCAGCTGACCGGGGTTTCCAGGACCGTCACCAGGGGCTGTTGCAGGGGATCGAGTACGTCCGCGAGACTCACGCCCGCCTCCTTCTTAATAGTCATTGTGACTATAAAGGCTGGACGGGGACGGCGAAAGGCCCGCGGCCGGTTCCGTTCGGACTTTCCGAACGGAACCGGCCGCGGGCCTTCGCGGAGTGCGGCTACGCCTGGGGGGTGTTGCGAAAGGAGCGTCGTCCGCCCGGAGGGCGGCCCCGACAACGCCGCGAGCGTGCGTGCCGGGCGTCGCCGAGCAGGCGGGACTTTCGCAACACGCCCTAGAGGCCGACCTCGTTCATCAGCATGCCGACCTCGGTGTTGGTGAGGCGGCGCAGCCAGCCGGACTTCTGGTCGCCCAGCGGGATCGGCCCGAAGGCCGTCCGCACCAGCCGCTCGACCGGGAAGCCGGCCTCGGCCAGCATCCGGCGCACGATGTGCTTGCGGCCCTCGTGGAGGGTGACCTCGACCAGGTAGTTCTTGCCGGTGTTCTCGACGACGCGGAAGTGGTCGGCGCGGGCGTAGCCGTCCTCCAGCTGGATGCCGTCCTTGAGCCGCTTGCCGAGGTCGCGCGGCAGGGGGCCCTGGATGGCGGCCAGGTAGGTCTTCTTCACGCCGTACTTGGGGTGCGTGAGGCGGTGGGCCAGCTCACCGTGGTTGGTGAGCATGATGATGCCCTCCGTCTCGGTGTCGAGCCGCCCGACGTGGAACAGCCGCGTCTCACGGTTGGTCACGTAGTCGCCGAGGCACTGGCGGCCGTCCGGGTCCTCCATCGAGGAGACGACCCCGGCGGGCTTGTTCAGCGCGAAGAAGAGGTACGACTGCGTGGCGACGGTGAGGCCGTCGACCTTGATCTCGTCCTTGTGCACGTCGACGCGCTTGCCCTGCTCGACGACGACCTCGCCGTTCACCTCGACGCGGGCCTGCTCGATCAGCTCCTCGCACGCCCGGCGCGAGCCCATGCCGGCCCGCGCGAGGACCTTCTGCAGCCGCTCGCCCTCCTGCTCGGCGCCCGGGTGGGTCTTGGGCAGTTTGATCTCGGGCTTGTTCGCGTACCGGTCGCGGTTGCGCTGCTCGATCTTGGCGTCCAGCTCGCGGGAGCGCGCCGGGGCGCCGCCGCGCCGGAAGCCGCCGCCGCTGCGGCCGCCGCCCTGTGCGGGCTTCGGGCCGCCCTTGGCGCCGCCGCGCGCAGCGGCCCCGCGGCCCTTGCGGGGGCCGTCCTGGCCCTCCCGGGCGCCGGGGGCGTCGTTGCCCACGTCGTAGCGGCGCTCCTCGGGACGGGGGCGGCGGGGGCGCTGGTCCTGCTCGTCGCGTCCGCCCGAGAAGCCCTGACGGCCGCCCTGGCCGCCTTGGCCGCCCGAGCGTCCGCCCTGGCCGCCGCTGCCGCCACGGGCGCCGCCCGGACCGCCGGAGCGCCCTCCAGGGCCGCCGGAGCGTCCGCCCTGGCCGCCGCCCTGGCCCTGACGGAAGGACCCGCCGCCGCTCCGCCCGCCGCCCGCGCCGCCGCCCCGGGAGTTCCGGTCGGGGCCGCCGCTCCGGCCACTGCCGCCGCTGCCGCTTCCGCTGTTCCTGCCACTGCTTCGCATCAAAATTCCGTCTTGTCGTCTGCGTGAGTATCCGGGGTGTCCGGTGCGTCCGGATCGAACGACGGCACACCCTCTAGCGTCTCAGCCTCGATCGCGTCCGCCTCCGGGAGGAAGGGCGCGAGCTCCGGGAGCTCGTCCAGGCCGCGCAGGCCCATGCGCTCCAGAAAGTAGTTCGTCGTCCTGTACAGGATCGCACCTGTTTCGGGTTCCGTGCCCGCCTCGGCCACCAGACCCCTCTGGAGGAGGGTCCGCATGACCCCGTCGCAGTTGACTCCGCGCACCGCCGAGACCCGCGAACGGCTCACCGGCTGCCGGTACGCGACGACCGCCAGCGTCTCCAGCGCGGCCTGGGTGAGCCGGGCGTGCTGGCCGTCCAGGACGAAGCCCTCGACCGCCGCCGCGTACTCGGGGCGGCTGGAGAAACGCCAGCCCCCCGCGACGAGCCGCAGGTCGAAGCCCCGGCGCTGCACGGTGTACTCGTCGGCCAGCTCCCGCAGCGCGTCCGCCACGGCCCGCCGGGGCCGCTGGAGCACTTTGGCGAGGTGGTCGACGGTGGCGGGCTCGTCGACGACCATGAGGACCGCCTCCAGGGCGGGCTTGAGGTCGAGCGAGGCGACCGCGCCCTCGTCCCGCTCCCGGTCCGGCTGCTCGCTCATTCCCGTAGACCCTCCTCGTCGGTCCCGTCCCCCGGCTCCTGGTCGAACTCGTCCGTCACCACCGGCTCCGCGCCCTCCTCGCCGCACCAGGCCACCAGCAGGTCGCCCAGCGCCTCGTCCTGGTCCAGGGTGACGGCCTTCTCGCGGTACAGCTCCAGCAGGGCCAGGAAGCGGGCGACCACGGTGAGGGTGTCCGGCGCGTCCTCGGCCAGCACGGCGAAGCTCACCGCCGCCCCGGCCGCGCGCAGCCGCTCCACCACCAGGCCGGCCTGTTCCCGGACGCTGACCAGCGGGGCGTGGATGTGGTCCACGTACACCTGGGGCTTCGGCTTCGGCCGCATCGCCTTCACCGCGAGCCGCGCGAAGCCCTCGGGGCCGATGCCGATGACCACCTCGGGCAGCAGGGCCGCGTGGTGGTCCTCCAGCCCGACCGTACGGGGGCGGCGGCGGGCCTCCGCCTCCAGGCGGTCCTGGAAGATCTCGGCGATCCGCTTGTACGCCCGGTACTGGAGCAGCCGCGCGAAGAGCAGGTCCCGCGCCTCCAGGAGCGCGAGGTCCGCCTCGTCCTCCACCTCGGCGGCGGGCAGCAGCCGGGCGGCCTTGAGGTCGAGCAGGGTGGCGGCGACGACCAGGAACTCGGTGGTCTGGTCGAGGTCCCCGCCGGGGCCCATGGCGCGGAGGTGGGCCATGAACTCGTCGGTGACCTTCGACAGGGAGACCTCGGTCACGTCCAGCTTGTGCTTGGAGATGAGCTGGAGGAGGAGGTCGAAGGGGCCCTCGAAGTTCACCAGCCGCACGGTGAACCGCTTGCCGTCGCCGCCGGGCTCCCGCTCGCCCGCTGCGGGCCCCGCCCCGGCCTCCGGCTCGGCCGCGGGCTCCGGTACGTCCTCCCGGGGCGCCGCCCCGCCGGGGCCGCGCCCCAGGGCGCGTCGGCGCGGGGCTGCGGGGGCGTCGGGCGTGGGCATGGCGGTTCCAGGGGTGGGGCGGCGGCGCGGGCGGGTCCCGCCGGCCGGCGGGTCCTTGCGGGGCAGGCTACCCGCGCCGTGCCGCTCAGCGGCCGCGCAGCCGCCGTACGAGGATGCTCGCGTCGCCCCGGGACTCCAGGTCCGCCAGGACCACCGCCACCGCCTCGCGGACGATGCGGCCGCGGTCGACGGCGAGGCCGTGTTCGCCGCGCAGGACGAGCCGGGCGTGTTCGAGGTCCATCAGCTCCTCGGCGGAGACGTAGACCGTGATCTTCTCGTCGTGCCGCTCCCGGCCGCTGGGGCGGCGGTTCGCACCGCGTCCGGCGCCGCGCCTGCGCTGCGGCTGGACCGCCGGCGGCTGCTCGGCCGGTGCGGCGGCGGCATGCTCGCCGGAGGCGGCCTTGGCGGAGGCCGGACGCTCGCCCTCGCCGCTCCGGTCGCGGGGGTCGGGGCCGTCTGCCGCGGCGTGTTCCTCACGGGCCGCCTGCGGGGCCTGGCCGGAGGGGCCGCTCTCCCCGGCGGGCGCGGGAACCCGCGGCTCGCCGTTCGCCTTGCGCCGCCGGTCCGCGGGGGAGGACGGCTGGAGGCCCATCCCGCCTCCGGTGGTACGGAACAGCTCGTCGGCCCCGGGCAGACTCACTCGGCGTGACACCGGGCGAGCACCTCCCTGGCGAGCTGGCGATAGGCGGCTGCGCCGACCGAGTTGGAGGCGTACGTGGTGATGGGCTCACCGGCGACGGTGGTCTCCGGGAAGCGGACCGTGCGCCCGATGACCGTGTGGTAGACGTGCTCGTCGAAGGCCTCGACCACGCGCGCCAGGACCTCGCGGCTGTGCACCGTACGGGAGTCGTACATGGTGGCGAGGATGCCGTCGAGCTCCAGTTCCGGGTTGAGCCGCTCCTGGACCTTCTCGATGGTCTCGGTGAGGAGCGCCACCCCGCGCAGCGCGAAGAACTCGCACTCCAGCGGCACTATGACCTTGTGAGCGGCCGTCAGGGCGTTCACGGTGAGCAGGCCGAGCGAGGGCTGGCAGTCGATCACGATGTAGTCGTAGTCGGCCATCAGCGGCTTGAGGGCGCGCTGGAGCGTGGACTCGCGGGCCACCTCGCTGACGAGCTGCACCTCGGCCGCGGAGAGGTCGATGTTGCTGGGCAGCAGGTCCATGTTCGGGACCGCCGTCTTGAGCAGCACGTCGTCGGCCGTCATGCCCCGCTCCATGAGCAGGTTGTAGACGGTGAGGTCGAGTTCCATCGGGTTGACCCCGAGACCCACGGAGAGGGCGCCCTGCGGGTCGAAGTCGACGAGCAGGACCCGGCGCCCGTACTCCGCGAGCGCGGCGCCCAGGTTGATGGTCGACGTGGTCTTGCCGACGCCGCCCTTCTGGTTGCACATCGCGATGATCTTCGCGGGGCCGTGCTCGGTCAGGGGGCCCGGGATCGGGAAGTACGGCAGGGGCCGCCCGGTCGGGCCGATGCGCTCGCGGCGCTGGCGCGCGGCGTCGGGCGCGAGGGTGGCCGCGTACTCCGGGTCGGGCTCGTACTCGGCGTCGGGGTCGTAGAAGTGCCCCTCGGGCACCTCGGCGAAGTCGGCGAAGCGGTCGGTGTCCCGGCTGCTCTCGTTGCCGGCCGTGGCGTTCACGTGTGGGCCGTCCATCGTCTGGGGGGCTGTCGTCATGTGCTGTTGGGTGGCGAAGGTGCGGACCGCGACGGAGCCGACAGCTTCGAGCCCGGTCGGGCTCAGACCCCGTACAGGCATCCCTGGTTGACCACCCCCAGGAGTAATTGTCGACTCATTCACAAGTCGTCTTACCTCCTTGAGCGTGACCAGGAAACTTATCGATAGGTCAGCGTGGCACCATGCCGACGATGGGCGACTCTATGGCGTGTCACCGGTTCGCAGCAACACAATCCGCCGGACCCGGCCCGATGTGTCGGCAATCGAACACCGCGCTGTCAAGGGCGCACAGCGGCCAAGCCGCACATTTCGCCGCCGAACGAATCGGGTGAAGGGTTACGTTCGAGGCGAGTCGCGCGAGGGGCGCGCGGGGCCCGGCACGCGTCCGGCCGGACCCTGCGGGGCAAGGTCCGGCCGGACGCGCGATGTTGACGGAAGGGGTTGACCCGTCAGCCGAGGAGCGTGCTCAGCTCGACGTGCGGGAGGCCG
Organism: Streptomyces sp. CB02366; assembly: GCF_001905905.1. GTDB lineage: Bacteria > Actinomycetota > Actinomycetes > Streptomycetales > Streptomycetaceae > Streptomyces. Next base: position 23,851 of record NZ_LIVT01000005.1, on the reverse strand, counting down.
TGCGCCTCGGCCACCTCGCGGTAAACCACCTGGCCCTCATGGGTGTTGAGCCCCTTGGCCAGCGCGGCGTCGCGGCGCAGCGCGTCGGCCCAGCCCCGGTTGGCGAGCTCCACGATGTAGGGCAGCGTCGCGTTGGTGAGCGCGTAGGTGGAGGTGTGGGGCACCGCGCCGGGCATGTTGGCGACGCAGTAGAAGACCGAGTCGTGGACCTGGAAGGTCGGCTCGGCGTGGGTGGTGGGACGCGAGTCCTCGAAGCAGCCGCCCTGGTCGATCGCGATGTCGACAAGTACACTTCCGGGCTTCATCTTGGCGACGAGCTCGTTGGTGACCAGCTTCGGCGCCTTGGCCCCGGGGATCAGCACGGCGCCCACGACGAGGTCGGCCTCGACCACGGCCTTCTCCAGCTCGAAGGCGTTGGAGACGACGGTCTGCACCCGGGTGCCGAAGATCTTGTCGGCCTCGCGCAGCTTGTTGATGTCGCGGTCGAGCAGCGTGACGTGGAAGCCGAGGCCCACGGCGATCTGGGTGGCGTTCCAGCCGGAGACGCCGCCGCCGATGACGACGGCCTTGCCGGCGTGGGTGCCGGGGACGCCGCCGGGGAGCACACCGCGGCCGCCGGCCGAACGCATCAGGTGGTACGCGCCGACCTGCGGGGCGAGGCGGCCCGCCACCTCGGACATCGGGGCGAGGAGCGGGAGGGCGCGGTTCGCGGTCTCGACCGTCTCGTACGCGATGGCGGTGGTGCCGGAGGCCAGCAGCGCGTCGGTGCACTCGCGGGAGGCGGCGAGGTGCAGGTAGGTGAAGAGGGTCTGGTCCTTGCGGAGGCGGTGGTACTCCTCGGCGACCGGCTCCTTGACCTTCAGCAGCAGGTCGGCGGCGGCCCAGACCTCGTCGGCGGTGGCCAGGATCTGCGCGCCGGCGGCGACGTACTCCTCGTCCGGGATGGACGAGCCGACGCCGGCGTCGTGCTCGATGACGACCTGGTGGCCGTGGCGGACGAGCTCATGCACTCCGGCGGGGGTGATCGCCACCCGGAACTCGTTGTTCTTGACTTCGCGGGGGATGCCGACCTTCACGTCGATCACGGTCCTTGGCTCGGAGGGTCGTCCGGGCACAGCAATGCATACCCGGACATATACAGCTTAAAGGGAGACGCCACGAACGAGCGCGGCAGAGCCAGTCTAATGAAGGACTTCGCGCTGTCTAGCCTTACAAAGCATTAACTTTCTGTCGAAGCGCTACGGATTTCGCAGGCAGGAGCCTCCTCTCCCAGCAATCTCTCGGCCGTGCTGCGGTGCAGCCGGGCCGCCGTCGGATCGCCGAGCCGGTCCAGGGTGTCCGCCAGCCGCAGCTGCAGCGCCGCCTGGAGCCGCACGTCACCGGCGCGCCGGGCCAGCTCCACGGCCTCCCGGCAGGTGCGGAGCGAGTCGTGCGGCCGGCCCGCGTACTCCTGGACCCGGGCGCTCTCGCTGAGCGCCCGCGCCTGGGCGGGCAGGTCTCCGAGCCTGCGGTGGCCGGAGGCCGCCGCCCGCCAGTTCCGCAGCGCCTCCCCGTAGCGCCCGGCGTACGTGTGGACCGCCCCGAGCCGTCCGTACAGCCGGGCCTCGTCCGCGCGCTCCCCCTGGGTGAGGCGCTGCGCGAGCGCCCGGCCGTACCAGTCGGCGGCCCGGTGGTAGTCCCCCAGCTCCTCGTAGGCGCCGCCTACGGATTCCATCGCGCGGCCGGTCGCGTACAGGTCCTTCGCCGCCTTCCCGGCGTCCAGCGCGGCCCGGTAGCGGGTCAGCGCCTCCCGGGTGCGGCCGGTGCGGGCGTCCAGGTCGGCGAGGTTCAGCAGGGCGGCCGCCTGCTCGCGGGGCAGCTCGCGGCGGAGGGCCACGTCCAGGACCAGACCGTGCAGCCCGTACAGCTCGGGGGCGGCCTCCTCGGTCCCCCGGTGCGCCGCCAGCGCCCGGACCAGGGCCGCCACCAGCCGGCGCGCCAGGGTGTCCAGCTCCCCGTCGGCCACCGCCAGCCGGGCCGAGGCGAGCAGGGCGGGCTGGCGGACCCGCAGCCAGGCGCCCGCCTCCTCGGCGCTGGGGAAGCGCAACGAGCGGGGCAGTCCGGCCAGCTTGCGGCGGGCCGTGGAGCCCTCCGGCTCGGTGACCGCACGGCAGGACTGGAGCCGGCGCACGGTCCGCTCCAGCATCCGGGCGCGGGCGAGCTGGACCTCGGCCGGCCGGTCCCGGTCCTCCAGCAGCGCCCGCAGCAGCGGGACGAGGCAGCCGGGCACCGCGTACAGGGGGTGGACCGCGCCGTCCGTGCGCAGCAGCCCGAGCTTCACGAAGTCGTCGAGGGTGGAGCGGGCGGCGGAGACCGAGCAGCCGGCGAGCGCGGAGGCCGTGTGGGCGTCGGCGAGTCCGGCGGGGGCGAGGGCCAGCAGGCGCAGTATCCGGGCGGCGGCCTGCGGGAGGGAGTCGTGGACCAGCCGGAACGCGCGGGACAGCGGGCGGGCTCCGACCGGCTGCTGCTCAGCGGGGTCGGGCAGCTTGTTCAACTGCCCGGCGATGTCGGCGACCGAGGCCATGGGGCGGGCGGCGAGCAGGCCGCCCACCAGCGCGAGCGCCGCGGGCTGCCCCCCGCACTCCTCGGCCAGCCGCTCGGCGGTGCGCGGGTCGACGGTGACGCGGACCTGCCCGACGGTGCGGGCGAGCAGCCGTACCGCCGCGCCCTTCTCCAGTCCGCCGAGCGTGCAGGGCCGCACGTCGGGGATGCCGGTCAGCGGGCCGGTGGCGGTGGCGACGACCAGGCAGTCCGGGTTCTCCGGGAGCAGCGGGTCGACCTGCTCGGCGTCGACCGCGTCGTCGAGCACCAGGACGACCCGGCGCGCGGCGAGCGCTTCGCGGACCATCTCGGACAGTTCGTCCTGGCCGGCGCCGGGCGGGACCGGCGTCCCCAGGAGGCCGAGGAGTTCGCCCGCGGTGCGTTCGGTGGGGATCCGTTCGCCGCCGGGGTCGGTGAGGCCGACCCGCAGCACCCCGTCCGGGTAGTCGCCGGCGCCGGTGCCGGGGACGGCCCAGGGCAGGGCGCCGGCGGCCGCCGCCGCGGCCCCCACGGCATCGGTCCCGGTGAGCGCGCCGGCCAGTTCCTCGGCGAGCGCGCTGCGCCCGGACCCGGGGCGGCCGGCGATGAGCAGGACGCGCGCGCGGGGGGCCTTGCGGCCGGCCAGGGTGTCCAGTCCCGCGCGCTCGATGTCCTCCCGCAGCGCCTTCAACTCCCGTTCGCGGCCGAAGAATCGGGGCGGGGCTGCGCCGGACGGCTCCTCGGCCGCCGGGGCCTTCGCCGGACCGCTGGTGTCCACCGCCTGATCGGTCACGAGCCACGCTCCACTTCGCTGCACGCGGTGCCCGCCGGAACTCCGGCCGGGCGCTTTTCGAGCGTAGTTCAGCGACGGGGACGATCACCGCGGTGCGGGGCGGCGGACGGGGAACATCCCCCGATCGGATCAGAGTCTCTTCATTCTTTATGACTGATCCTCGTGTCCGACCGGGGTCGGGCGGGGTGCGGACGGGCCGTCAGGCCTCGAACGGCCGGGCCGGCCAGGGCGCTTCGGCGGGGCGCAGCGAGTCCTCGCCCTCGCCCGCCCGTACGGCGGTGAGCGCGAGCGCCCCGACGACCAGGCAGTTGTTGTGCAGGTCCCCCGCGATGACGGAGCGGACCAGCTCGGGCAGCGGGATCCGGGCCTGCTCCATGTCGGCCTCCTCCTCGGCGACCGCGTACCGCTCGCCCTCCGCCTCGGAGAGGTCGCGGGCCAGGAAGATCCGCACGGCCTCGTCGCAGCCGCCGGGCGAGGTGTACACGTCGGTCAGGACCCGCCAGTCCTCGGCCTTGACGTGCGCCTCCTCGTACAACTCGCGCTGGGCGGCGTGCAGGGGGTTCTCACCGGGGATGTCGAGCAGCCCGGCCGGGATCTCCCAGAGCCGGTGGCGCACCGGGTGGCGGTACTGCCGCAGGACGATGACCCGGTCCTCGTCGTCGATCGCGAGCACGGCGACGGAGCCCGGGTGGACCTGGTAGTCGCGGCCGTGGACGGAGCCGTCGGGCATCACCACCTGGTCGGTGCGGACGCTGGTCTTGTTGCCGGTGAAGGGCGTCACCGTCGCGGTGACCTGCCATTCCTCGGGCGTGTCCTGGATACCCATGTGCTACGTCCTCCCACGAACCAAAAGGAAACCGGGGCACCGATCCGCGCAGGATCCGTACCCCGGTCAACCGTAATGCCTCGGTGTTACGCCTCCGCGCCGCCCGCCGCGGCGACCTGGCGCGCGACGGCCGCCTTCACGAGACCCGCGAAGAGCGGGTGCGGGCGGGTCGGGCGGGAGCGCAGCTCCGGGTGCGCCTGGGTGGCGACGAGGTAGGGGTGGACCTCGCGCGGGTACTCGACGTACTCGACGAGCTTGTTGTCCGGGGAGGTGCCGGAGAAGACCAGGCCGGCCTTCTTCTCCAGCTCCGACCGGTAGGCGTTGTTGACCTCGTAGCGGTGGCGGTGGCGCTCCTCCACGTAGGGCTGGCCGTCGTACGCCTCCCGGACGAGGGAGCCCTCGGCGAGCTTGGCCGGGTAGAGGCCGAGCCGCATGGTGCCGCCGAGGTCGCCCGCGCCCTCGACGTAGGCGAGCTGCTCCTCCATCGTCGAGATGACGGGGTGGGAGGTGGCGGCGTCGAACTCGGTGGAGTTGGCGTCGGGGATCTCGGCGAGCGAGCGGGCCGCCTCGATCACGATGCACTGGAGGCCGAGGCAGAGGCCGAGCAGCGGGACCTTGTTCTCGCGGGCGTAGCGGATGGCGCCGACCTTGCCGTCGACCCCGCGCTCGCCGAAACCGCCGGGGATGCAGATCGCGTCGACGTCGCCCAGGTGCTCGGCGGCGCCGGCCGCGGTGCGGCAGTCGTCGGAGGTGACCCACTTGACCTTGACCCGGGCCTTGTTGGCGAAGCCGCCGGCGCGGATCGCCTCGGTGACCGAGAGGTAGGCGTCGGGCAGGTCGATGTACTTGCCGACCAGGGCGACGGTGACCTCGTGGTCGGGGTTGTGGACCCGGTCCAGCAGGTCGTCCCAGGTGGTCCAGTCGACGTCGCGGAACGGCAGGTCGAGCTTGCGCACGACGTAGGCGTCCAGGCCCTCGGTGTGCAGCACCTTGGGGATGTCGTAGATCGACTTGGCGTCGATCGCGGCCACGACGGCCGCCTCGTCCACGTCGCACATCAGCGAGATCTTGCGCTTGATGGCGACGGGGACCTCGCGGTCGGCGCGCAGCACGATGGCGTCCGGCTGGATGCCGATGTTGCGCAGGGCGGCCACCGAGTGCTGGGTGGGCTTGGTCTTCAGCTCGCCGGAGGGGCCGATGTAGGGCAGCAGCGAGATGTGGACGACGAAGACGTTGTCCCGGCCGACCTCGTGGCGGACCTGGCGGACGGTCTCCAGGAACGGCAGCGACTCGATGTCGCCGACCGTGCCGCCGACCTCCGTGATGACCACGTCCACGTCGTCGGTGGCCATGCGGCGGATGCGGTGCTTGATCTCGTTGGTGATGTGCGGGATGACCTGGACGGTGTCGCCCAGGTACTCGCCGCGCCGCTCCTTGGCGATGACCTGCGAGTAGACCTGGCCGGTGGTCACGTTGGCGGAGCCGTCGAGGTCCACGTCGAGGAAGCGCTCGTAGTGGCCGATGTCCAGGTCGGTCTCGGCGCCGTCGTTGGTGACGAACACCTCACCGTGCTGGAAGGGGTTCATCGTGCCGGGGTCGACGTTGAGGTAGGGGTCGAGCTTCTGCATGGTGACCCGCAGACCGCGAGCCTTGAGCAGGGCACCCAGGCTGGAGGCAGTCAGACCCTTGCCGAGGGAGGAGGCGACACCCCCGGTGACGAAGATGTGCTTGGTCGTCGTGGATGTGGGCTGCATAGCCAAAGGGGGCTCCCGTGGTCGCGGTTCTGAGGTGCGTACCGGCCACCGAACCGGAGATTCCGGGGTGCCGTCGCTGCGGTTCGGGGGCCTCGTCCGCTCTCGCGAACGACCACCGGTCCACGGGCTACCAGGGTAACAGCGACGGGGAGAGGCTGCTTCCGGCCATGCCCTCCACCGGGGGGTCACACCATCGCCCCAGCCCTTTCACGTCCCACTCGATCGGGTCAGAGATCTTGCGGGGACCGTCGCGCGGATCTTCGTGGTGCGTCGTATCCTGCTCAAACACTCGCTGCCGAGACGGCCGGGCGGCGGCACCACCCAAGGCCGCCCACCGGTACAGGACTCGTCGGATCTTCCCGGGTGAAAGACCCTACGACCCCCTATGACCCGCAGTAAGGGCCCTATGACGGGGCGACATGGCCGTTCGACTGGAGACGCACGTGGCCGGGCGCATCGAGGATTACGCACTCATCGGAGACATGCAGACCGCCGCCCTGGTCTGCCGGGACGGCACAGCCGACTGGCTGTGCCTGCCCCGCTTCGATTCCCACGCCGTGTTCGCGGGCCTGCTGGGCACCGAGGAGCACGGCTTCTGGCGCCTGGGGCCGGCGAGAGCGGAGGGAGCGGAACCGGCCTACGCCGACCGGCGGCGTTATCGCGGTGACTCCCTCGTCCTGGAATCGGAGTGGGACACACCGCGCGGCACTGTACGAGTGACCGATTTCATGCCGCCGCGTGACGGCGCCCCCCAGCTCATCCGGATCGTGGAGGGCGTCAGCGGCCGGGTGCCGATGCGCTCGGAGCTGCGGATGCGTTTCAGTTACGGCCGGGTGACCCCGTGGGTGCACAAGGTCGACAACCGCACGGTCGCCGTCGCCGGCCCGGACTCCGTCTGGCTGGACACCGAGGCCGAGACGTACGGCAAGAACCTGACCACCTACTCCGACTTCACCGTCGGCCCCGGTGACCGGGTGGCCTTCACGATCAGCTGGCAGCCTTCGCACCACGGGCCGCCGGCCCTTCCGGAGCCCGAGAACTCCCTGGAGGCGACGGAGCTGTTCTGGCGCGAATGGGTCGATCAGTGTACGTACCACGGGCCCTATCGGGAGGCGGTCGTGCGCTCCCTGATCACGCTCAAGGCCCTCACGTACGCGCCGACCGGCGGCATCGTCGCGGCCCCGACCACCTCGCTGCCCGAGGAGATCGGGGGCGTACGGAACTGGGACTACCGCTACACCTGGCTGCGGGACGCCGCGATCACCCTCTCCTCGCTGCTGCGCACCGGGTACCGGGAGGAGGCCCGCGCCTGGCGCGAGTGGCTGCTGCGGGCGGTGGCGGGCGACCCGGAGAACCTCCAGATCATGTACGGCATCGCCGGGGAGCGCGAGCTCGGCGAGGCGGAGCTGGACTGGCTGCCCGGTTACGAGAACTCCACCCCGGTCCGCGTCGGCAACGGCGCCGCCAACCAGCTCCAGCTCGACGTGTACGGCGAGGTCACCGAGGCGCTGCACCTGGCGCACATGACGGGGCTGACGCGCAACGACTACGCCATGGGCCTCCAGCTCAAGCTGATCGAGTACCTGGAGAAGCACTGGGAGGAGCCCGACGAGGGCATCTGGGAGGTCCGCGGGCCGCGCCGGCACTTCGTCCACTCCAAGGTGATGGCCTGGGTCGCGGTCGACCGGACCATCAAGCTGGTGGAGTCCGGGGACATCGAAGGACCGCTGGAGCGGTGGCGCGAACTGCGCGACGACATCCACCGGGACGTCTGCGAGCGCGGCTACGACAAGGAGCGCAACACCTTCACCCAGTCCTACGGGTCCAAGGAGCTGGACGCCTCCCTCCTGCTCATCCCGCAGATGGGCTTCCTGCCGCCGGACGACAAGCGGGTCATCGGCACGATCGAGGCGATCCAGCGGGAGCTGTCCACGGAGGACGGCTTCATCCTGCGCTATCCGACGGAGGGCGAGGACGCGGGCGTCGACGGTCTGGCGGGCGACGAGGGCGCGTTCCTGGCCTGCTCGTTCTGGATGGCCGACGACCTCGCGATGATCGGCCGGGTCGACGAGGCCCGCCGGCTCTTCGAGAAGCTGCTGTCGCTCCGCAACGACCTGGGGCTGCTGGCCGAGGAGTGGGACTCGAACCTCCAGCGGCAGGTCGGGAACTTCCCGCAGGCGTTCAGCCACGTCCCGCTGATCGACACGGCCCTGCGGCTGACGGCGAGCGGCGCGTACGTCGGCTGACCCGGCCGGGGAATCCCGTTCCCTGTGTCGGAGTCCGCACGGGGAGGCCGTAGCCGTGCCGGATACGACAGGTGAGCGGGATCCACGCCTCTGACCGGAGCCGTTCCCCTCTTCGTGTTCCGGACCGTCCCGGTCGTCGCCACAGACGACCGGGACGAGACGTCCTGACCACCGCGGCCAGGACCGTTGATGGCGCACACGCGGTACTGGCCGCTCCGCGCCCGGACATGCCGATGTGGCCCCTGCGCGCCCTTCCACCTCTCCAGCCTCTCCCGCACCACCTGCTTGCTGACGACAACCAGGCAACTCACGCACCCGCTGCGCGATCACCCGTCGCGCCCGTGGAAACCTCGATGCCCGACAACGTGGTTGAGCCCGCCCCTGCGATCGTGTTGGCTGGCGGCACCGGACTGCCGGTACCGCAGGTGTCCGCTTGGCTTTCGCAGGGAGTTGAACGTGCAGGACAGTGTTGTCGACCCCGTCGCCCATAATCGGGCAGCCTGGGACAAGTACGTCCAGGAGGGCAACGAGTGGTCGAGGCCGGTGAGCGCCGAGGAGGTCGAGCGCGCCCGCACGGGCGACTGGTCGATCGTTCTCATCGGGCGTGAGCCGGTCGACCGCTCCTGGCTGCCGACGGACCTGACCGGCAAGGACGTGTTGTGCCTGGCCTCCGGCGGTGGCCAGCAGGGCCCGATCCTCGCCGCCGCGGGGGCGCGGGTCACCGTGTTCGACAACTCCCCCCGCCAGCTCGGCCAGGACCGGATGGTGGCGGCGCGCGACGGACTCGACCTGCGCACCGTCCTGGGCGACATGCGCGACCTGGGCGCCTTCGGCGACGCGACCTTCGACGTCGTGTTCCATCCGGTCTCCAACCTGTTCGTACCGGAGTTGGCACCGGTGTGGCGTGAGTGCTTCCGCGTCCTGCGACCGGGCGGAACTCTGCTCGCGGGCTTCCTCAACCCCGATGCGTACTTGTTCGACCACGAGGCGCTCGACGAGCGCGGCGAGATGGTCGTCGTGCACACGCTGCCCTACAGCGATGTCGCGCGGTACTCCGCCGAGGAACGCGCCACGAAGTTCGGCGCGGACGCCGCTCTCGAACACAGCCACACCCTCACCGACCAGATCGGCGGGCAACTCGCCGCGGGGTTCGTCCTCACCGGCTTCGCGGAAGCGCCGCACCAATCCAACGCATCCGCTCGATACATGTCGAACTATTTCGCGACGTTGGCGGTCAAGCCGACCCGGCCTTGAGGCCGGCCGAGACGGCCACGTCTCCGGACGGCCGAGCGGAGCGCTGGGCCGGCCCGGCTCCCGCGGACTTCGCTTCTCAGGGGGCGGCGAGCGGTTCGGCCTCGTACGCCCGGTGGAGCAGTTCCAGGAACCGCGGGGCCGGAGGCAGGCCGGTGGCGCCGATCCGGTGGACCGGCACGCCGGGCGTCCAGGAGTTCATGACGGCGGCTCCGGCGAGGGCGGGCAGATCGGCGGGGGTGACGTCGGCGGTCCGCTGGGCGGTCCCCAGCCGTTCCAACTGCCGGCGGACGATGCCCAGGGTCGTCCCGCCCAGCATGTCCGCCCGGGGCCACACCACCGCCTCGCCGTCCCAGAAGGCCAGGTTCCAGATCGTCGCCTCGCTGAACCGGCCCGCGCGGTCCAGGAAAGCGGCGTCGTCGAAGCCCTCGGCGACGGCCCGCCGCAGGAGGTGGGTCTTGGCCACCTCCCCGACGTGCTTGACGTGGGGCAGGAACCGCTCGTGCCCGACCGCCGCCAGAGCGAGCGGCCCCTCCGGGCCGGACGACGCCGGGCCGGTGCGGACCAGGAGCGCGAGGCCCGCGTCGGCGGCGGTGAACTCGCCGGCCGGGGAGTACACGGTGGCGGTCAGCGAGAGGTCGGCCGGTCCCCCGCGCAGCGCCGCACGCAGCCGGGAGCGCACCAGCTCCTCGGGCAGGGCCCGGCCGAACAGCTCCACCGAGGCGGACCGCAACCGCTCCAGATGGAGGTCCAGTCCGCGGATCCGGCCGTCGCGGACCTGCGCGGCGGTGAAGTGGGCGTGGCCCGCGAAGGCGAGCGCGGTGAGGTCGCCGGCGGTCGCCGGACGGCCGTTCAGATGGGTGAGGCAGGGGGAAGGTCGGCTCATGGTCCGGACGTTAGGGTCTGACACCGGTGGCAAGGTCAAGGGGGACGGGGGAGGTGCACATGCTGATCGGGGAGTTGTCCCGGCGGACGGGGGCCAGCGCCCGGTCGCTGCGGTACTACGAGGCGCAGGGGCTGCTGGCGGCGCGGCGCGGGAGCAACGGCTACCGCGCCTACGGCGAGGACGCGGTCCGTACCGTGCGGCAGATCCGCGCGCTGCTGCGGGCCGGGCTGTCCACCGAGGTGATCCGCCGGGTGCTGCCGTGCGCCCGGGGTGAGCGGGGCTTCGACTGGTGTGCGGAGCTGCGGGAGATCCTGGACGGCGAACTGGCGGTCATGGACGAGCGGATCGAGGCGCTGCGACTCAGCCGTGGGGCGCTGGCGGAGCTGCTGGACGGCCGGTGAACGGGGCGGCGCGGGGGCCGGCCGCGCGGCGCGGCTCCCCTCCGGGGCCCGTTACCTGCTGGTACGCGTCCCCTGCGGTGTGCGTCACACTCCCCGGGCGGTAGCGTCCTGAAGAGGACGGTTCGGTTCCGGGCAGTCCGAACGGGACGACCGCCCGGCCGACGGAGAGCACCGGGCCGGGCAGGGCACTAGGGGAAGCGGGCCGGGGACGTGGAGAGCCACAGCGGGATCACCGTGCAGCGGGCGCTGGAGCTGCCGGGGCTGCGCGCCGGGCTTCCGGAGGTGGTGGCCGGCGCCGACCGGCTGAACCGTACGGTGCGCTGGGTGCACGCGGGCGAGGTCCCCAACATCGCCTCCCTCCTCAAGGGCGGCGAGCTGCTCCTGACGACCGGGCTGGGCCTGGGCGCCCGCCCCGCCGAACAGCGCGCCTTCGTCCACCGCCTCGCCGACCGGGGCATCGCCGCCCTGGTGGTGGAGCTGGGCCCGCGCTTCGGCCGGCTGCCCTCCTCCATCGTGGACGCGGCCCGAGCGGCCGGGCTCCCGCTGGTCCAGCTGCACCGGGAGGTGCCGTTCGTCGCGGTGACCGAAGAAGTGCACACCGAGATCGTCAACGGGCACTACGCGCTGCTCCAGCAGGCGGAGGAGGTGCACCGGCGCGCCACCCGGGCGCTGCTGGACGGGGGCGGGGTGCCGCAGGTCCTCGGCATCCTCGCCGACTTCACCGCCAACCCGGTCTTCCTGGAGACGCCCGACGGCCGCCTCCTGTACGCGGCGGCCACCGGGACCGGCCCGGTGGGCGCGGACCCGCTCCAGGTCTGGGAGGGCATGCGCGGCGACCGGGCGGCCCGGGAGAGCCCGCCGACCGGGGCGGTGCTGGTGGACGTGCCGGGCGGCGGGCCCGAGACCGGTGCGGTGCGGGCGCGGCTGGTGCTGCTGGCGGTGGCCGGGCCGCTAGCGACCGTGCACCGCATGGCGGCCGAGCGGGCCGCGGGCCTGCTCGCCGTCGTGCTGATGCAGGCCCGGCAGGAGGAGGAGCTGGCCGCCCGGGGCCGGGGAGACTTCCTGACCGATCTCGCGGAGGGCCGGATCGCCCCGGAGGACGCCCCCGCCCAGGCCCGGGTGCTCGGCTTTCGGCCCGGCGACTCCCCGCTGCTGCCGGTGGTGATGCGGCTGGCCCCCGAGCTGTCCCCCTCGGGCAACTGGTCGCTGCTGGCCCGGGCGGTCCTGGAGGAGCTGGCCTCGGTCGGCGTGCCGGTGCTGCTGGGCGTACGACCGGTGGAGGGGCGGGTTCCGCTGCTGCTGGGGCTGCGTTCGGAGGGCGAGCGCACGGCGGTCGCGGACCGGGTGGCGGCGGCGCTGCGGGCGGGCGTGGAGCGGGCCGGGCTCGACCGGGCCGGGTCGCGGTCCCCAGTGGTCGTGGTGGGCGTCGCGGGCGGCTGGGCGACGGCGGGGGCCGGGCTGCGGCACGCGTCGGAGACGGCGACGGCCGCGCAGGGCCTGGACGACCGGCCCTGGTACGACGCCCGGCGCCTCGACATCGACCTGCTGCTGTGGCGGCTGCGGGACCATCAGGACCTGGCCGCGTTCGTGGAACGGGCGATCGGTCCGCTGCGCGAACACGACCGCGCCTCCCGGCCGCCGCTGCTGCCGACGCTCCAGGCGTATCTGGCGCACGCGGGCCGCAAGGCGGAGACCGCCCGCGAGCTGCACCTCAACCGCCAGACGCTCTACAACCGGCTGGCCCGGATCGGTGAACTGCTGGGCACGGATCTGGACGACCCGCAGACGGTTCTGGCGCTGAGTCTGGCCCTGCGGGCCCGCCGTCACACGAACTGACGCCCGGCCGCCGGGGGGCTCCGCTCAGCGCCCCCGCCCCGCCGCACCCGTTCGGCGGCCGCGCCCCGCGGCCTACGGCTGGGCCAGCTCGTCGTAGACGCTGAGGACATGGGCGGTCGTGTCGTCCTGGGTGGGCCAGTCGGCCGCCTGCGCCCGCCCGGCCTCGGCGAGCCGGGCGCGCTCCGCCGGATCCTCGACCAGCCGCACGACCGCGCGGGCGAGGGCCTCGGCGTCCCCGTACGGCACCAGTTCGGCGGCCTTCCCGACCAGTTCGGGGGTGCCGCCGACCGCCGTGGCGACCAGCGGTACCCCGGCGCGCAGCGCCTCCTGGGCCGGCAGGGAACGGCCCTCCCACCGGCTCGGCAGCAGGGCCAGATCGGCGGCGGCGATCAACTCCCCTGTCCCGTCCCGGGGCTCGACGATGCGGACGGGCAACTCCTCTTCCCTGATCCGGCGTCGCAGCGCTTCCCGGTCGCCCCCCTCCCCCGCGACGACGAGCAGCGGCTCGGGGTCCAGTCCCCGCCAGAGGCGGACGGCGTCCAGCAGGACGCTGAAGCCCTGCTGCGGCACGAGGTCACCCACGGCCACCAGCAACGGCCGCTCGACCGCGCCGAGTTCGGCCCGCAGTTTGTCCTTGTGCGGTTCCGCGCCGGTGTCGGCCGGGGGCGGCGGCAGGACGGCGAGGGGGGCGATCCGGGCGTCGCGGGCGCCCCGTTCGCGGGCCAGGTCGACCAGGTCGGAGGTGGGGGCGAGCACCACGGTGGCGGCCCGTGCGGCACGTCGTTCCAACAGGTGCAGGATCTGCCGGCGGGCCCCCTCCGCGTACCGGCGCGTGTGCCAGGTCACCACCAGGGGCACGGGGCGTCCGCTCAGCGCGAGGGCGGTGCGCGCGGCCGCGTGGAGGCCGTGGGCGTGGACGACGTCCGCCCCCGCGCAGGCGGCCCGCAGGGCGGCGACGGCGGCCGGGTCGCTGCGTCGGGGGACCGGGAGGAAACGGGCTCCGGCCGCCGTGAAGCGGTGGGCGCTCTCCACGGGGGGCGGAGCGCAGACGGTCACCCGTACTCCGCGCGCCACCAGCCCGGCGGTCAGGGAGCCGACGTGCGCGCTGCTGCCCGCACTGCCGCCGCCCAGGACTTGGACCGTACGCAGCTGTGACACGTTGATCGGCTCCCCGGGGCTCCCGAGCGGGCGGTATGGACAGCGCCAAGGATGCCAGCCCGTACGCGTGTTCCGGGACTGCCGTAACGTTGCTGCATCACCCGCGTCGACAACCGACCGCACCCCACCACACTCAAGGGTGAATTTCGAGGCGCGAAGTTGCCGTCCTTCGCTCAAAAACGGCCCGATCCCGCCCCCCGACTCGTCCGAGGCCGCCCGGATCGCCGCCGGAGGCCGCCCGAAGCCGTGGGAACCGGCCCGGCGAGCGCCCGGCGCGGACTCCGTACGGACGGAGGGGCCCCGCCGCGCCCGCACCCCTCCCCCGGCCGACGCCCCGGCGCGCGGGGCGGGGACCGGAACAGGAGCAGGGGCCGACGCGTGGGGCCGGGCAGGGACCGGACTTCCCGCCCCGGCCCGGCCCGCCCCGTCTCCGACCGCTCAGCCGTCGGCGCGGGCCGTGGCCAGCAGCTCCTCGGCGTGGGCACGGGCCGTCTCGGAGTCCTCCTGGCCCGCCAGCATCCGGGACAGCTCCCGGACCCGGTCCTCGCCCTCCAGGACGGTGACACCGCTGCGGGTCACCGAACCGTCCACGGTCTTCTCGACCAGCAGCTGCCGGTCGGCGAAGGCCGCCACCTGCGGGAGGTGGGTGACGACGACCACCTGGGCGGACCTGGCGAGCTTGGCGAGCCGCCGGCCCACCTCGACCGCCGCCTTGCCGCCGACGCCCGCGTCGACCTCGTCGAAGAGATAGGTCGGCACGGGGTCGGAGCCCGCGAAGACGACCTCGACCGCGAGCATCACCCGGGACAGTTCACCGCCGGACGCGCCCTTGGCGATCGGCCGGGGCTGGGCCCCGGGGTGCGGGGCGAGCAGCAGCTCCACCTCGTCCGCGCCGGACGGACCGTAGAGGACGCTGCGCCCGCCGACGTCGATGCCGGACGCCTCGTCCGCCGCCTCGGTCTGCCGGATGGCGAAGGAGACCCGGGCGTGCGGCATGGCCAGCGAGGCCAGCTCCTCGGTCACCGCCTCGGCGAACCGGGCGGCGGCCTCCGTCCGCGCGTCGGTCAACGCCTGAGCCAGAGCCGAGAGTTCGGCCCGCAGTCCGTCGCGTTCGGCGGTCAGCTCGGCGATCCGCTCGTCGTCGCCCTCCAGCTCGGTGAGGCGGCCCGCGCCCTCCTGCGCCCAGGCGAGTACGGCCGTGATGTCCTCGCCGTACTTGCGGGTGAGGGCGGTCAGCGCGGCCCGCCGCTCCTCCACGGCGGCCAGCCGCAGCGGGTCGGCCTCCAGTTGGTCGGCGTAACCCGCCAACTCGCCGGAGACGTCGGCGATCAGGATGGAGATCTCCCCGATCCGGTCCGCCAGCGCGGCGAGCGCCGGGTCGTGGGCCCGGACCCCGTCCAGGGCCTGCCCGGCGGCGGCGACCACGGTGGTGGCGTCGATGCTCTCCGGGTCCTCCGGGTTCCCCGCCAGCGCGGTGTGCGCGAGGGAGGCCGCGGAGGCGAGGGCCTCGGCGTGCCCGAGCCGCTCCGCCTCGGCGGCCAGCTCGGCGTCCTCCCCGGGCAGCGGCTCGACGGCGGCGACCTCGTTCAGCCCGAACCGCAGCAGGTCGGCCTCCTGGGCCCGCTCCCGGGCCCGGGTGGTCAGCTCCTCCAGCTCGGTGGCGACGGCCCGCAACCGCCGGTAGGCCGCCGCGTACTTGGCTCGCGGGACCTCCACGCCGTCCCCGGCGTACCGGTCCAGGGCGCCCCGCTGCCGCGCCGGCTTGAGGAGCCCCTGCTGGTCGGTCTGGCCGTGCACGGCGACGAGGTCGTCCGCCAGCTCGGTGAGGACCCCCACCGGCACGGACCGGCCGCCGAGGTGGGCCCGTGAGCGCCCCTCCGCCGACACGGTACGGCTGATGAGCAGCGCGCCGTCGTCCAGCTCCGCCCCGGCCTCTTCGGCCCGCAGCGCCGCCGCGTCGCCCTCGGACACCGTGATCCGGCCCTCGACGACGGCGGCCTTGGCCCCGATCCGTACGAGGGCGGGGTCAGCGCGCCCGCCGAGCAGCAGCCCGAGGCTCGTGACGACCATGGTCTTGCCCGCGCCGGTCTCACCCGTGACCGCGGTGAAACCGGGTGACAGCTCCACCACCGCGTCGTCGATGACTCCGAGCGACCGTATCCGCATCTCCTCCAACACGGACATGACCTTACGAGGTCCAGGACCGCACGCGCGACGGCCCCCGCCCCGGGGTTCACTCTCCCGAGGGTTCCCGGGCAGGTCGCGGCGGCCGTGCGCAGGCGGTACGAAGACCGTGCGAAGGCCCTGCGGAGGCCGCGGAGAACCGCCCCGGCCGTCAGTGCGGGGCGCCCCGCCATCCCGAGACGGGCAGGGCGAACTTCGCCACCAGCCGGTCGGTGAACGATGCCTGGTGCAGCCGAGCCAGCCGTACGGGCACCGCCCCGCGCCGCACCTCGACCCGGGCCCCGGCGGGCAGCTCCACGGTCCGCCGGCCGTCGCACCACAGCACGCCGTGCGGGGTGTGCGGCTGCACCTCGACGGCGAGCACGGAGGCGGGCGAGGTCACCAACGGCTTCGCGAACAGGGCGTGGGCGCTGATCGGGACCATCAGCAGCGCCTCGACCTCGGGCCAGACGACGGGGCCGCCCGCCGAGAAGGCGTACGCGGTCGAACCGGTCGGGGTGGCGCAGACGATCCCGTCGCAGCCGAACCCGGTGACCGGGCGGCCGTCGATCTCCAGGACCACTTCGAGCATCCGCTCGGGCGACACCTTCTGCACGGCCGCCTCGTTGAGTGCCCAGTCGGTGTGCACGACATCGCCGTTGCTGTGCACGAGGACGTCGATCGTCATGCGCTCCTCGACCTCGTAGTCGCGGCTGACGACCCGGGAGACCACCTGGTCGAGGTCGTCGCGCTCGGCCTCGGCGAGGAAGCCGACGCGTCCGAGGTTGACGCCGAGCATCGGCACCCCGGAGGCCCGGGAGAACTCGGCGCCGCGCAGCAGGGTGCCGTCACCGCCGAGGACGATCAGCAGCTCGCACCCGTCCACGGCGGCGGGACTGGTGTCCGTGACCGTCTCCACGGTGTCCGGGAGCGGCAGATCGGCCGCCTCGGTCGCCAGGACCCGTACGCCCAGGCCGTTGTGCAGGAGGCCCTGCACGACGAGTTCCGCGCTGCGGATCGCGGCCGGACGGCCGGTGTGCGCCAAAAGGAAGACTGTTCGTGCCGCATTCGTCGTCAACGAGGCCCCTCCGCCACTGCACGGTCGACATCCGCCGGGTCCAGCTCAGGTGCGCCGGCCCGCAGCCACAGAAAGTACTCGACGTTCCCGGAGGGGCCGGGCAGCGGACTGGCCGTCACCCCGCGTACACCGAGGCCGAGCGCCCCGGCCCGGCGGGCCACCTCCCGTACGGCTTCGGCGCGCAGTTCGGGGCTCCGCACCACTCCTCCGCTGCCGAGCCGCTCCTTGCCGACCTCGAACTGGGGCTTGACCATGAGGACCAGATCGGCGTCGGGCCCGGCGCACCGGGCGAGCGCGGGCAGGACGAGGCCCAGCGGGATGAAGGACAGGTCCCCCACCACCAGGTCGACCGCCTCGCCGTCGATGTCCTCCAAGGTCAACTCCCGTACGTTGGTACGGTCCTTGACGACGACCCGTTCATCGGACCGAAGGGACCAGGCGAGCTGCCCGTAGCCGACGTCCACGGCCAGCACCTGCCGGGCCCCGGCGCGCAGCAGCACATCGGTGAACCCCCCCGTCGAGGCTCCGGCGTCCAGCGCCCGCCTGCCCTCGACGGCCAGCCCGAGCGGGACGAAGGCGGCGAGCGCCCCGGCCAGCTTGTGGCCTCCGCGCGAGACGTAGTCGGGGTCGTCGTCGTCCTTGGTGACGACGATCGCGGCGGCCGTCTCGACCTGGGTGGCGGGTTTGGTCGCGGTGGTGCGGCCGACGGTGACGCGCCCGGCGGCGATCAGCTGGCTCGCGTGCTCCCGCGAGCGGGCGAGCTTGCGGCGTACCAGCTCGGCGTCGAGGCGGCGACGTGCCACTCCTGCCACGTTCGGTTCAGCTCCTGTTGTCGTGACGCGTGTCGTGACGCGTGTCCTGCGGGCGGGGCGAGGGCGTGGGCCCGGATCCGGATCCGGGCGCGGCGGCGTCCGGCCGGGCGTCCAGCGAGGTCAGCTCGGCCCGCAGCCCACGGTGTACATCCTCGTACACCTCGACGTGTCCGTCCGCCGGGAGGCGGTCGGCGTCGGCCAGCCGCTCCAGCCGGGCGTCCACGGCGGCGTACCCGGTGGGGGTGCGTACGACCCCGAGGGGTGCGGGCTCGGCGGGCTCGAAGGAGGCCGCCGCGGCGGCCGGCTCCCCGCCCGCCGGCTCGGCGGTCTCCGCGTCATCGGTGTCGCTCATGCCGAAACGCTACAACGGCGGACCGGTGTACCGTCGAGCACGATGGCGACCAAGGAGGAGTGCCGCAGCGCACTCGACAGACTTTCCGGCAACCTCGCGGCGGCCGGGGGCGACGTGCGCGGCGCCGCCGCCCTCGACCGCTCGCTGAGCTGTCACATCACGGACCTCGACGTCACGTTCACCGGCCGGTTGGCCGACGGCCGCATCGAGGTGCGGGACACGGTCGAGGGGCCGCCCCGGGAGAAGGCCGAGATCAGGCTCGCGATGACGAGCGAGGACCTGGTGGCGCTGGTGGACGGCGACCTGAACTTCGCGAAGGCGTGGGCTTCGGGCCGGGTACGCCTGGAGGCGGGCTTCCGGGACCTGCTGAAGCTGAGGTCCCTGCTGTAGCGGAACGGCGTTCGGCCGCCGTCCGGCCGTCCGCACGTCCCGGAAGGCCGCAGGACGGCACGCCGAGGACGCACGGGCAGCGCGGACGTCCCGGCCCGTCCGCCGGGGCGGGACGGAGCACCGGGGGGCGCCCCGCCCTCTCAGGCGGCGGCCTTCCGTGCCTTGCGGGCCGCCGGTACGACCAGCGGCGTCCCCGTCTCCGGGTCGTCGATCACCTGGCACCGCATCCCGAACACCCGCTCCACCAGCTCCGCGTCGACGACGTCCGACGGCGGGCCCTCCGCGACGACCGCCCCGTCCCGCATCGCGATGAGGTGCGTGGCGTACCGGGCGGCGTGGTTCAGGTCGTGGAGCACGGCGACCAGCGTGCGGCCCCGCGTCTCGTGCAGCTCCGCACAGAGGTCGAGCACGTCGATCTGGTGCTGGATGTCGAGGTACGTCGTCGGTTCGTCGAGCAGCAGCAGCGGCGTCTGCTGCGCCAGCGCCATGGCGATCCAGACGCGCTGGCGCTGACCGCCGGACAGTTCGTCGACATAGCGGTCGGCCAGCTCGGCGACGCCGGTGGACTCCATGGACTCCCCGACCACCCGCTCGTCCTGCGGCGACCACTGCCGCAGCAGTCCCTGGTGGGGGTAGCGGCCGCGGGCGACGAGGTCGGCGACGGTGATCCCGTCCGGGGCTATGGAGCTCTGCGGCAGCAGTCCGAGCGTCCGGGCGACCTTCTTGGCGGGCAGCCGGTGGATGGCCTGCCCGTCCAGCAGCACCTGCCCCCGGCTCGGCTGGAGCATCCGGGCGAGAGCACGCAGCAGGGTCGACTTACCGCAGGCGTTGGGGCCGACGATCACGGTGAAGGAGTTGTCGGGGATCTCCACCGAGAGGTTGTCGGCGATGATCCGCCGGTCGTAGCCGAGGGTCACCGATTCCGCGGTGAGGCGCTGCATGGTCGTACTCCCGGAGTCGGTGAGATGGAGCGGCGCGGGGCACGGGCGGTCCACCGCTCAGCACCAAGTTAGGTTACCCTATGCTGCTTGCCGCCCCCTGGGCTCCGGACCGCCGCAGGGGCTCCGGAGCCCGTGTCCGCGAGGGGCCCCGGAGCCGGTTCAGAGGCCGAGCCGGGCGACGGCCTTCTCCGTCTCCAGCTCGCACCCGCCCGGACCGGCGGAGGTCCAGGCCGCCGCGCAGAGGGCCCGCAGCCCGTCGAGCGCGTCGCCTCCGTCCCCGGGCGCGTCCTCCAGCACCAGCCGGCCCCCGCGCACGGCGGCCGTCCAGCCCCCGCACCGGTACGCGTCACCGGCCGGCTCCACCTCGGGCTGCCCGGTCAGCAGCCCCCGCAGGTCCCGGTCCACGTAGGTCGGACGGTGCTGGGGCGGCGCGGCGAGGAGCTGGGCCGCGTCGGTCACCCCGGTCAGGACCAGCAGCGAGTCCACGCCCCCGTTGAACGCGCCCTCGATGTCGGTGTCCAGCCGGTCCCCGACGACGAGGGGCCGCTGCGCCCCCGTCCGCAGGACGGTCTCGCGGTGCATCGGTGGCAGCGGCTTCCCCGCGACCTGCGGCTCGGCCCCGGTGGCGATCCGTACGACCTCGACCGCGGCCCCGTTGCCGGGGGCGATGCCCCGGGCGCTCGGAATGGTCAGGTCGGTGTTGGAGGCGAACCACGGCAGCCCGCGCCGGATCGCGTAGCTCGCCTCGGCGAACCGCCCCCACGCCATGTCCGGCCCGCCGTACCCCTGGACCACCGCCGCCGGGTCGTCGTCCGCCGAATCCACCGGCTCCAGTCCGCGCTCGCGCAGCGCCACCCGCAGCCCCTCGCCGCCGATCGCCAGCACCCGCGCTCCCGGCGGCAGCCGGTCGGCGACCAGCCGGGCGACGGCCTGCGCGGAGGTGATCACGTCGGAGGGGCCGGCGGGCACCCCGAGCCGCGTCAGGTGCTCCGCGACGGCGTCCGGCGTCCGCAGCGCGTTGTTGGTGACGTACGCCAGCCGCATGCCCCCGGCCCGTGCCTCCGCCAGCGACTCGACGGCGTACGCGACGGCCTCACCGCCCGCGTACACGACCCCGTCGAGATCGAGGAGAGCCGTGTCGTACGCCTCGTTCAGCGCCGTGCCGCTCCCCGCCGGCCGGGACCTCTGGTGCTGGTGGCTCATATGGTTCGCTCCTCATTTTCTCTTTTCCCGGTTTCCGCCCCGGCCGTCGCGGGCGCCCCCCGCACACATACGATGCCCTGATGAAGACTTCAGGTCCCGTCGCGCAGGGGCTGCGGCTGATCCCGTTCCGCGGACTGCGTTACGTCCCCGAGCGGGTCGGCAGCCTTGCCGCCGTGACCTCGCCCCCGTACGACGTGGTCGTCCGGCCCGACGGGCTGCATCACCTGGAGTCCGCGGATCCGCACAACATCGTGCGCCTCATCCTCCCCCAGGCCGGCACGGCGCGGGACCGGCACCGGCAGGCGGCGGACACCCTGGAGCGCTGGCTGGCCGAAGGGGTCATCGCTCCGGACCGGGAGCCGGCGCTGTACGTCTACGAGCAGCGGAACGACGAGATCCTCCAGCGGGGCGTGATCGGCGCCCTGGCGCTCTCCCCCGCCGCCGACGGCGTCGTGCTGCCCCACGAGGACGTCATGGACGACGTCGTCGCGGACCGGACGGAGCTGATGCGCACGACGGGGGCCCATCTGGAGCCGCTGCTGCTGACCTACCGCGGCGACGAGGGGGAGGCGGTCGGGTCGGCGGCCGTGATCGAACGCACGGTGCTGCGCGATCCGCTGCTCGCCACCACGACGGAGGACGGCTTCCGGCACCGGCTCTGGGCCGTGACGGATCCCGCGGAGCGGGGCGCGATCGAGGCGGACCTCGCCCGACGCCAGGCGCTCATCGCGGACGGCCACCACCGCTGGGCCACCTACCTCCGGCTCCAGCGGGAGGAGGCCGCCCCCGGCCCGTGGGACTACGGTCTCGTCCTCCTGGTCGACACGGCCCGCCACCCGCTCCAGGTCCGCGCCATCCACCGGCTCCTGCGGGGGCTGCCGGTCTCCCGGGCCCTGGAGGCCGTGCGGGGCCTGTTCCGCGTCGAGCGGGTCGGCGGGCCGCTCCCCCGAGCCCTGGAGGCACTGGCCGAGGCCGCGGCGCAGGGCAACGCGTTCCTCCTCGCCGGCGACGGCGGCTTCCACCTGGTGGACTGCCCCGATCCGGCTCTGCTGGCCCGCGCGGTCCGGACGGACCGCCCCGAGGCGTGGCGCACCCTGGACGCGACGGTCCTGCACTCGGTGCTGCTGGACGAGGTGTGGAGCGTCCCCGACGCCCCCGAGCACATCGGCTACATCCACGACACCGCGGCCGCCGTCGAACAGGCGGAACGCCTCGGCGCCACAGCGGTCCTGATGCACCCCGTACGCGAAGAGGTCGTCCGGGACCTGGCCCGGCAGGGTGTGACGATGCCGCGCAAGTCGACGTCGTTCGGCCCGAAGCCGGCCACGGGCCTGGTCATGCGGAGCCTCGCGCTCGACTGATCCGCCCCGGCGCGGGAAACGCGAAGGGGGGCGGCGCCCCGGTCGGAGTGCCGCCCCCCTTCTGTCACCCGCTAGTGCCGGGCCGAACCGTCCACGGGACCGTCCTGGCCCTCGGACCCGTCCTGCTCGTCACGGCCCTCGGACGCGGGCGTGTCCGCCGCGTCCGTCTCGTCCGCCGTATCGGTCTCCTCGTCGAGTACGTCGACGAATTCGACGCCGTCGAGTTCGGCGAGCCGGTCCGACGCGTCGGTGGAACCGTCCTTGTCGGCCTCCAGCGCCTTCCCGAACCACTCCCGGGCCTCGTCCTCGCGTCCGACCTCCAGCAGGGCGTCCGCGTAGGCGTACCGCAGGCGCGCCGTCCACGG
The DNA here is from genome assembly GCF_001905905.1 of Streptomyces sp. CB02366. Lineage (GTDB taxonomy): Bacteria > Actinomycetota > Actinomycetes > Streptomycetales > Streptomycetaceae > Streptomyces. The sequence goes on along the minus strand of NZ_LIVT01000005.1, from coordinate 1,476 downwards.
CTGGATCGAGCTGGACGCCAGCTCGGGGCTCTGGAGCGTCACGATGGCGGCGTCGATCTGCCCCATGTCGCGGCGCGCCCCGGCGGCCACCAGTCGCATCTCGACCTGGCTCGTCTTGTCCAGCTTCTGCACCTCGGGCTCGCCGGCCATCGCCAGCGCCTTCTCGGGCCGCCCGAGCCCGCGTTCGCAGTCCGCCATGACGGGCCACAGTTCGACGGAGCCGGTCATGCGCCGGGCCGCACGGAACTCGGCGAGCGCCTCGGCGTACTGCTGCGTGGCGTACGCGGCGAATCCGGCCGCCTCACGCACGGCGGCGACGCGGGACGCGAGCCGCAGGGCGATACGGGAGTACGCGTACGCCTGCTCGGGGTCCTCGTCGATCAGCCGGGCCACCATGACGAGGTTGCGCGCGACGTCCTCGGCAAGGGTTTTCGGCAGGCTCATCAGTTCCTGGCGCACGTCCTTGTCGATCTCGTCGCCCGTGACGTCGTCCGGAATCGGCAGCCGCTTGATCGGCTCGCGGTCACGGTCGCGGTCCCGGTCGTCACGGCGGAAGCCACCACGGTCGCGGTCGTCGCGCTGTCCGCCACGGTATCCGCCTCGGCCCCGGTCGCTTCCCCGGTCGTCACCACGGAAACCGCCGCCGCCGTAGCCGCCACCACGGTTGTCGTCACGACGGAAGCCACCGCCGGAAGGCCGGTTGTCATCGCGACGGAAGCCACCGCCCGAGGGCCGGTCGTCGTCGCGGCGGGGACCTCGGGGGCGGTCGTCACGGCGCTCGAAGCCCCCGGTGGGACGGCCACCGCGGTCATCACGCTGCTGACCACCCCGGTACCCACCACGGTCGTCATCACGACGCGGACCGCGCGGACGGTCGTCACGCCGCTCGAAACCGCCACCACGGTTGTCGTCACGTCGGAAGCCACCGCCGGAAGGCCGGCTGTCGTCGCGGCGGGGGCCGCGGTCCCGGTCGTCACGGGGGAAGCCACCGCGGTCGTTGTCACGTCGAGGTGCGCCGGAACCGGACCGGTCGTCACGACCCCCGCGGTAACCGCCCCTGTCACCACCGTCCCGGCGACGCGGCTCGCGCTCCGGACGATCGTCGGGAGAGTTGGTGGTCATGGGTGTGACTCCTGTCTTCGGGTACTGCAGACATTCTCGCGCAGCCGACCCGGCGACGCGCTTCGGAAAAACAAAAGGACCCCTGGTCCCAGCGTGAACGCTGGGACCAGGGGTCCTTGAAAGATTGTTCGGCGGCGTCCTACTCTCCCACAGGGTCCCCCCTGCAGTACCATCGGCGCTGAAAGGCTTAGCTTCCGGGTTCGGAATGTAACCGGGCGTTTCCCTAACGCAATGACCACCGAAACACTATCGGGTTCTAGCGAACAAGCACACTCTTCAATTAAGTAGTGAAACTGTTCAACCGGTGCGATAACTGTTCGCAACCCGGGAACAACACAGTGGACGCGAGCAACT
>NZ_LIVT01000044.1 GCF_001905905.1 Streptomyces sp. CB02366 | reverse complement strand
CACGCGGGCGCCGCCGACCCCTCCCGAGGCGACGGCGGCACTGGCTCCACCCGTCGCGGCCATCGCGCCGATCGTGAGGCCGCCGATCAGCAGGGCCCTGCCGACACCGGCTCCGGATTTGCCGGCCGGGGCCTGGGCGAAGGGCCCGCCGAGAGCGCTGGTGCCGACGCGGATCCGCGCGCGGGTGGCGAGGCGGCGGCTGGTGCGGGCGAGGCGCCGCCGGTAGATGAACGCGGCTACGCAGATCGCGTCCAGGACGATGAACCGCACGGCGAGGCCGCCGGGCAGCTCTTGGTCGGAGGCGTCGAGCACGGCGTTCACCACGACGATGAACACCGCGAGGCTGATCACGGAGGTGAGCATCAGGGCCAGGGCGCGGGCGATGGCCGTAGCCCGGTCCCACAGCCAGCTGCGGCCCGGCCCGGGCAGCACGCCGAAGGCCAGGGCGACCTTCGCGAGAACCGCTTCGATGGCGATCTGTACCTGGGCGAACAGGAAGCCGCAGACGAGGACGATGATAAAGGCGCAGGTCAGGAACGTGGCGATCAGCATGAAGAAGGCGCCGCCGACCTTGTCCGGCGACGCTTTCTTCGCCGAGGCCGCGTTCTTGACGCACTTCTTCTCGAACTGGGCCAGCGGCCCCTTCTGCGCCGCCCGCTCCTTCAACACCGCATCGCCCGGGGCGCTCACCCCGGCGCTGAGGTCGCTGAGGGTTCCGCCGATGAGCGGCACCTTCTCCAGCAGCTTGTTGTCGGAGACGAGCTTCTCGTCCATCTCCCGGTCGAAGACGGCCTGCTCGATCCGCGAGTCGCGGAACATCGTGCCGCACTGCGAGCCCCCGCCCTTGGCCGGGTTCTCGAACGTCCGCCCGTAGGACAGGTACATCGCGGGCCGGACGACGAACGCGTCGACCAGGGCGTCGGTGACCGGCCGGGCCATCGCGGTCGCCCGATCCCGCACCTGCGCCCCGACGGTGTCCCCCGTCGGGGCCTTCTCCCAGCCGGCGTCCGTGGTGGTGCGCCCCTGCGAATCGACCGCTTCGCCGTCCAGGACCAGAGCGGCGGTCTCCAGCGCGATCGCCTTCACGGTGGCGACCGCCCCCGTGTCCGGGCCGAGCAGGAGCTGCGGGGGCGAGGCCAGCGCGCCGATCGCGAGCGCGGAGAGCACCAGCCCGGCCGCCATCTCCCCCCAGCCGCGCACCCGACTGCCGAACAGCAGGTGCCCCGCCGCGACGACCAGCGTGAACGTGAGGAACAGCAGCGGCAGACCCATCTGGACGATGGCGCCGCTGTAGAGGGAGTTGGAGACGGTCAGTACCGGCTTGAGGAGGAGGTGGGCCAGCGAGAAGGACAGGCTCCAGCTGATCAGGAAGCAGGCAAAGCAGACCAGCCACTTGTTGCCGAGGAAGAGCATCTCCACGGCGAACTTGGCCGCGCTGAGATCCCAGTCGCTCCAGTCCCCGGTGTCGGCGTAGATGCGGTAGGAGCTGACCGGGTTCCCGTCGCGGTCGGTGACCTCGAACGCCGACAGCACGCCCCCCTGCTGCGCCCGGTCCTTCTTGTACTCCTGAACCTTCTTCTCGAACTCGGCCCGCGCCTTCGCCTCCTCCTTCCGGCTCTCCTCGATGCTGTCCTGCACCAGCGGCGAGTCCGCCGGGTCGGCCGAGGGGTCCGGATCGGGGATCAGCGGCGCCGGGTCGAGCGGGTTCTCCGGCCCCGGCAGGGTGGGGCCCGCCGACGGCGTCGGGGCGGGCGGGGGAGCGGCGTTCGCCGTCACGGCCGACAGCGTCAGCGCCAAGGCGAAGGAGAGGGCGAGCAGCAGCAGCCCGGCGACCATGGCGCGGCCCGGACGCAGCCACCGTGCGCTCCTGCACCGTATCCGGGGCCACACGGCGCCCGCCCGCCCGGCCGCAGCCACCCTGTCCGGCCGGTTCATGCCGCGCCCGCGCTCTGGATCGGCTGCGAGTAGATGTGCTTCGCGACGGCCTCGTCCGCCGGCACCATGATCTGCATGGTGCCGATCCGCCCGGCCAGATCGCGGTGCAGGCACCCCCCGGCCAGCGCTTCACGCTCCTGGTCGCTCATGTCCGGGCCGCTGGGCGACAGGCGGGTGGTGACGGTCTCCAAGAGCTCCTTGTCGTCGGGGTTGCAGCCCAGGAACGCCAGCCCCCGGCGCGCCAGGTCCTCGTCCGTGTGCCGGAAGAGGAACTTCCTGCGGATCAGGCCCCGCAGGACCCGGCCCGCTTCGCTGTTGGGGCCGATGTCGTCCGCATCGGGCGAACCGAACAGGGCGCCCGCGTTGTGCTTGCGCCCGTTCCAGCGGCCCGTACCCGGCGGTCGGCGCCTCCTCGCCGGGCAGGTTGGCCCGCCAGAACCTCTGATCGGCGAGGTCGCGGAAGCGCGGGGCGAAGCGGAAGCCGAGCATCTTGTACAGGCCGAAGGCCATGTCGGAGTACGAGGCGTTGTCGGTCGCGACCATCTCCGGCTTCACCCCGCCGTCGAGGTTCAGC
>NZ_LIVT01000043.1 GCF_001905905.1 Streptomyces sp. CB02366 | reverse complement strand
GCCAGGTCGACGGCGTCCACGGTGAAGACGGCCGCCCGCAACTGCTGCACGGGATGCTTCTGCTCATCGTGCTTCCCTTCCGGTAGCCCCAGAGGAAGCCCCCTGGGGAGGGGACTTGCGCCGGGAAGCCCCCGGCACAAGGTTCTGTGCGGGGCCCCACTCGGGGAAGCGATAGTCACTCTACGGGACGTTGGAGTTCTCGTTTGAGCGCTCCCACCTGCAACGTTGTGCGATCCCCTTCACGGATCAGGCATGAAAAAAGGGGGGAAAAATAAAGCGAAAGATCGTACTGGTATACGCCGGCGTTACGCGGAACCCTCCGTGCCGGAGAGGGGTCCGCGCCTCTGTGACCAGCTCACTTGCCAGCCGCCTGATGTAGGGGGCCGACCAGGAAAGCTCACAGAAGTGCAATTTTTTTGTCAAAGTCGATCAGGAAGCGCGTAGAATGCGAACAATTTTTCCGCCGGGATGGAACTGCTTTTCAGTGCAGTATTGCGACCGGAAAAGGTGCAGCGTGGGAATTCTGGCCGAAAAGATAGTCGATAATGTGGCTGAAATCGATCGGTGATGGCCGGTTGCCCCGCCACGACTGCATCGAGGTGGAGCGCCGTACAGGCGGTGCGGCGGGGCCGTGGCTGAGCAGGGCCCCGCGAAGCACGACGGGGCCAGGGGCTTGACGGGCCGGGGTGCAGCGGGCCTGACGGCCCTCATCCTGGTGGTCCCCGACACCGGGGGAGGGCTCCACGCCCGGTCGGCTCGTCGAAGACGCTGGAGCTGGGCGGAGAGGAAGCCTTACGGCGTTCAACTGCCGTGGCGGCAAATCGAGATACTGCGGGCATGACGACGAAGAAGAAGCGGCTCTCATGGCCCCTGATCGCGGCGGCGCTAGGGGTCACTGTGTTCGGGTTGCTGCTGTGGAAGGGGCCCTGGTGGTTCGACGGAGCTCACCTGCGCACCAAGGATCTCGAACCCGCCGACGGTGTTGTGATCACTGGCTTCCGGACTGCTCTGGTAGCCGTCGGTGTGGCACTGACCGCGGCGGTCGGCCTGATCTACACCCACCGCAACCACCAAGCGACCCTGGACCAACTGGAGCACACCCGGGCCAAGGACCGCGAACAAGCTGAGATGACCCGGGAATCGCAATACACCGACCTGTACGTCGACGCGATCAAGCTGCTGGCGACAAAGGATTCCCCCGACGGATCTGGCCTCACTGAGCGGCTGGGTGGCATTTACGCCCTGGAGCGGATCATGCGGGACTCGGAGAAGGACCAAGCGATGGTGGTTCAGATCCTGGCCGCGTTCGTACGCCAGCGGGCGCCCCGCGAGGACCCTGACGCTGAAGCGCTCGCCGGTCAGATTCACGGGACGTTGCGGCCTGCCGATGACGTGCAGGCGGCGCTGTCCGTTCTGGGCCGCAGGCCACGCAGGGACCAGAAGGAGGGGCGGATCGACCTTTCGTTCACGGACCTGTCCCGTGTTGATCTGATGCTGGGGAGATTCTCCTACGCCAGCTTTAAGGGGGCGAGGCTGCGCGACGCGTTCCTCGCCGGAACGAATTTCTTGAATGCTGACCTGGGAGGAGCTGATCTCCGCGGGGCTCAGCTGTCGTTCGCGGACCTTCGTGGAGCGAAATTGATCGTTAACGACGTCTCCAGCTGTCCCGCTGAGGCAAAGGTTGAAGCCGTGCAATTGCTGGACTCGAAGATTGATGGCAAGACGGTTCTGCCCCGCCAGGTGGCGGAGAATCCCCTGATCCTGGACAAGCTACGGAAGGAGGCGGAGTAGACCGTCGAGTCTCGTTAATTCTGTCGTCAGCGATTGGTTTGACCTGCGAATTTGGGTGGTTGTCTCGACGTTTCGCTGATGATTTCGTCCGACTTTTCCGTCAGATTCCTCGGGGTGGGAAACCTGCGGGGCTAGAGGACCCGGCGTACGTCCCAGTCGAACTTCGACCAGTACCCGGCGAGAGGGGTGGTCTCCACCCTCTTGCCGGGCCGGGGGGCGTGGATCATGGTGCCGTTGCCGATGTAGAGGCCGACGTGGCCCCAGTTGCCGTCGTTGTTGATGACGATGATGTCGCCGGGCTGGGCCGCGGTCCGGTCGACGGGGTTCCCCGATCCGCGCATCGTCTGCGACGTGCGGGGGAGGGTGATTCCGGCGGCCTTGTGGAAGGCGTAGACGAGGAGTCCGGAGCAGTCGAATCCGCCGCCGGTCGGCCCTGCGGTGTTGCCGCCGCCCCAGACGTAGGGCAGGCCGATCTGCTTGCGGGCGACGGCGATGACGTCCCCGGCGAGCCCACCGGCCGGCGCGCCGACAGGGACGCCGGCCACCGGTCCGGTCTGGTCGTAGGCGGTGACGTGCCCGGTGACCTTGTCGACGTACGCGGTCGACCGGTTGTACCGGAACACCGCCCTGCGCAGCTCGGCGGGGTTGGAGAGGTCGGCGGCGCCCGTGCCGCACAGGTAGGCGGCCGCGCCCAGGGCCGTGTCGTAGGCGTTGTGCGGGTCCTTGGCCCCGTCGCCGTTGCCGTCCTGCCCGCTGGGGCCCTCCCACGTCGAGGGGAGGAACTGCATCGGCCCCACCGCCCGGTC
>NZ_LIVT01000042.1 GCF_001905905.1 Streptomyces sp. CB02366 | reverse complement strand
CCTTGGTCCCCTCGGCGATCACCCTTCCCCGGTCGATCACGGCGATCCGGTCGGCCAGCCGGTCGGCCTCGTCCAGGTACTGCGTGGTCAGCAGGACCGTGGTGCCGTGCGCGACGACCGCCCGCACGACGTCCCACACCTGGTAACACCCGACCGGGGAACACGAGCGGGCGGGTCGGGGCCCGCCCGCTTCTCCTCGAGGTCCCGCACGGGACGTGCCGCTCAGCTCTCTTCCAGGGCCCCCGGCCGGCGGCCGGACAGCTCCAGCAAGTTGTACGCTGACGCCGCCGACACCAGCGTCATGTGATGGTGCCAGCCGGGAAAGGACCGCCCTTCGAAGTCGAGCAGTCCGAAGTCGTCCTCCAGCGTCTGCACCGCGGTGCCCGCCCGGTGCTGGAGCCCGGCCAGCGCGAGCAGCTCGTCGGTCCGCCGCTGCGTCATGTTGGTCAGCCAGATCCGCGACGAGCGGGGCCCCGCGTACGACGGAACGCCGAAGATCCGATAGGTGGCGTGCGGCGTGTGACGGGCCAGCCGCACCTGCGGCAGCCGTACCAGCGTGGTCATCGTGGCGGTGCGATCCGCCCCGCCGGGACCGTCGTGGCCACCGGGTCTGAGATGGCTGCCGTGCTTGAGGCCGAACAGGCGCTGTGCCTCCACGGCGGCGGGCAGGTTCGAGGCGTATGCGCCACGCGCCGTCGTCCTGCCGACCGGCACCACCGGGGTCCGACCGGGCAGCGACACGACGAACTCGCGTCCCCTGGCGCTGAGTCCACGCACCAGCGAGATGACCCCCGAGTGATGGCCCAGGTCCGCCACCACCGGCCGGGGGCTGAGCTGGGTGCTCCCGCACAGCGCGTCGACGAGGTCGAGTGCGTGCTGTTCGACGGTGCGCTGGCCCACCGACTCGGGAATGCGGGCCCGCGCGCGGCGCGCATGGTCCTCGACCCAGGCACCCGGCAGCAGCAGCCCCCAGTGGACGGGCACGGCCTCCGCACCGGTGGCGAGGAACGCTCCCACCGCGAGCTGGCAGTTGACGGAGCGTCCGGTCGCGGGGACGAAGCGCCGGTGCACACCGCAGGAGTGGTCACCCCGTTTGCGTAATACCGCCACCGACAGGACCCAGGCACGCGGATCGAGCTGCTGCTCGACCCACCGCATCAGCTCGACCCGCGCCGGAACCCAGTCCCAGGGGCTGGCGTTGAGGAACTGGTGCATCGACTGCGACGCGGTGGGCGAGCGCGAGACGGTGGCGGCCATCCGCTTGATCGACTTCTTGCCGTCGGTGGTCAGCAGGCCCGTCAGATACGCCTGGGCCCACGCCCTCTGATCGGCCCTCGGCAGGTGCCCGAAGATCTGATCGGCAAGTACGGAGACCGGCAGGTGCGCGTGCCCCACGTCGTGTGCCGCCATGGCTCGTTTCCCTTCTCCTGGGCAACCGATCGAGCGCCGCGATAGCGTAGCCAGCAATATCGTCTTTTCACGGGAGAGGGCGCTCCCGTCGGCTGGAGACCGGACAATGGACGTCCAATCCTGCTGGATCCGACGATCGCCGATGCCCCGTCCCCGCTTGACCAAGCCTTTTACCTACTTGGCCGATCCGTGGTTGCTCCCCGGTCGCGATTCCGCCGAAGCTTGGATGCCGCCGACCGCCCCCTCGCGATGGCCCCCGAAACCCCGTAGGCATGGAGAATGCGCACGATGCGTCGCCACGCCGACGATCTCGGAGAGGACATGGTAAAACAGGATCGGGCGGCACGTACACGGAGCATGGCCCGGCGTTCCGCCCCGCGCGGTTCGAGCCCTACAGCTGGAACGGGAGCGCCCCGGGAAGCCCGGCATCGACGGAGAGCCGGCTGCCCGCCCCCGGTGAACTGGTGCAACGGGCCTACGGCAACCGAGAGTCGGTCATGACGGCAGCCGCGGACCGGCCCGTCCCCGGCTGACGTCCCTCCCGGGGGCCGGAAGAGGATCGGACCGCACGGTCGCCTTCGGCCACCGGCTCGGCGGCACCGCCGGCGAAGAACGGACGGACACCGCGGACGCTCCCGCGTCCGCGCATCGCTCCGCCTGCCGTGGCCCACCCGTCACCGCGCCCATGCATACCTCCCCGCACGTCCCCGTCGGCGGCGCGGACGTGACCCCGGTCGCCAAGTCGCCGGAGCATGACCTTAGCGGGCGATGAGTGAATGGCTGGAGTCTTTCGGCAGAAAATCATCAAAGGCCGGGACGCCGTCCGCTGTACACCTCCTCCCCTACGGACCCCCGACAGACGGGCCCGGCCCGCGCCCGCCGTGCGCGCTCCTGCAGAACACGGCATGTGTCGGGGCGAATCGGCCAAAATTTTTTACCTCACATAGACAAAAAAAGAATCATTCTTATGATGCATCGAAGGCGTTCCTCGGAGGCGCCTCCGCACGTTCGGTCACGCAAACACGGTCAGCTTCGATGATCCGGGAAGTGCACACGTGATGAGTTCAGCCGAAAGCGACGCCTCGACCCGCCCCCCGGGGCCGCAGCCCATCGCGGCCGACCGCCCGGCCCGCAGGGACGGCCCCGCGGAACTGCGCCCCCCCGCCCCGGAGCCTGCCGCCCTCGACGGCGGCAGGCAGAACGAACGGTTCTGAGGGGCGGGAGCCGGTCTGCCCGCTACACACACCGCCCACCGCCGCCCCTACGCGCGCAGGACGTGCGCGGCTCAGCCCTTCTCGTATCCACCGACGGTCAGGAGAGCCCGTGGCTGAGGGAGCCGGCTCCGCAGGTCACCAGCGTTCGAACACCGCGCCCGCCACCACGGTCGACCCCTGCGGACTCCCCTCGGAACCATCACCTGACACCGCCCGACCCCGACCCATCCGCCTTCCCGACCACCGGAACACCGACGCCGGCCGGAGCACCGGCACCGCACCGGTACGCGGAAGCAGACGCCTCCGGGCCGGGCGCAAAACCCTCCCGCGGCTGCTGGCGGCCTGGCGCCGCGGGATCAACACCCTGGTCCTGTCGCCCAGCCTCGGCGCCGCCGCCCTGGCCACCCTCACCGCCC
>NZ_LIVT01000041.1 GCF_001905905.1 Streptomyces sp. CB02366 | reverse complement strand
CCACACCGGCCGCTTCCTCACCCACCACGAGACCACGCCGTGATCAGGACGGAGGCGTCGAACGCGAACCGGAACCGTTCGGAGGACCGACCCCCGGGTGGTGGTGGGGGTGGGAGAGGGGTCCGCCTTCGGAGCGTTCGGTTTTGTGGCCTTTGGCGCGGGGGGTGAGGGTGGTGGGGTCGACGGCTTCTGCGGGTGCGCCGGTGGCGTAGAGGCCTTGGGGTGCGGTGTCGCGGTCGTGGGGCAGGAGCCAGAAGACGCGTCGGCGGAAGGTGCCGGAGGAGCGTGAGGGGCGGGCTCGGGGGTGGAGTACGGCGTATCCGACCATGCGGCCGTCGCGGTGGTAGGCGGGTTTTCCGCGTCGGTTGGGCAGTCGGTCCAGGCTCTGTCGTACGTAGTCCAGGATCGAGATGTCCTCCAGCCAGACCAGCTCCGTTTCCTCACTGATCTCGTCCCCGTCGATCAGAGCACTCACTCCGCCTCCTCCTCGACCACAGCCGCTACTGGACACTGTGCACCGGGCCCGCGGCCATGAGCAGCCTAAAGTCGGATACCGCAACGGCCCGGCGCGGGGGTATGGCATCCTCCCTCCGGCACGGGCCCAGGATCTCAAGCGGCCCACGGAGCGATCGGATACCACGGGATGACCTCCCGGCGCGCGAGGATCCTGACGTCCCAGTACAGGAACGTGAAGACACCCGCCACGATCAGGGTCACCGCGGTCACGGCCGCCATCCGACCGGGATCCGCCGTCATCCAGGCAGCCGCCCGCCCGCCCGCGAAGTACGCCAACAGGAAGAAGACCACCGCGATGACCAGCACGTTGCCGATCGACTGCAACAGGAAGGCCGACGCCCCGTAAAGAGGGTTGCCGCTCTGCGCCGCGTCGCGGAAGAGCTGCCGGAACAGCGGATACGGCCGCCCCACCAGGAACCCCCCGACCAGGACCCCCATGAACACCGTCTGAGCCTGCGGAAAGCGACGGGACGCCTTCGCGAACGGATCACGGGTGTACCCCAGCGCGCTGAGCCCCAGCCAGAACATCGCCAGCCCGATCACCCCGAACGTGACCATCGACTGCACCGTCCGCCCCGACAACTCCCCCGCGACCGGCTGCGCCTGGGAGAACTGGGGCATCGACGTCCCCACCAGACCGACCACCGCCCCGTACGTCACCGAGACCGCGGCCATGCCGAGGAACAGCCATCCCAGCGGCTGAAGGGCCCGCACCGCCCGGCCCGCCCGGCTGTTCACGCTTCCCAGCATCGGGGCGACCGAACCGAACACCGCGATGTTGCACGCGGTGAAGGTCCCGGCCAGACCGGAGACGAAGGCGAAGACCGTCCCGGACACCACCGACGTCAACGCCGACGCCTCCGGATCATGTCCGAGCAACGACGTCGCGATCGTGCCGCCCACGACCTGGTCCACGAACTCCGCCGACCAGACGACGGTCAGCACGAACCCGGCGAACGCACTCAGCAGAAGCAGCAACCCGCGCCGCCGGACCGCCGGCCCCTCCGCCGCCCCTCTCCGCTCCCGCGCCGCTGACTCAGCGATGCCTGCCACAACAGGTCCCCCTCCACGGCTGCCGGAAAGTTCACAGCGTAGAAGCGGCGCTGGGCGGACCCATCTCCCAGAATGCTCGCCCGAAGCACGGAACCGAGAACGGGCCGATGCCACACCGGATCCCGACACACAAGCGCACGAAGGGAGTTGAGCGAGGATGCTCCCCCGGTGAACATGAAGGCGTCTTCGCCCGCGCGCATCCGAGGAGCCCCGTGCCGCACATAGCCATCGGCAATGACCACCCCGGTATCCGGGGGCTGATGTTCCTCCGGCCCGACACCGCCGCACCGCTCAACCACCTCGCCAACGTCCTGCTGCGTGCCCCCGCCTCCCTGAGCCGGGGCGAACGGGAGCTGATCGCCGCCTACGTCTCCCGCTTGAACGAGACACCGTTCTGCGCCGGAACCCACGGGGCCGCGGCGGCAGCCCAGTTGGACGGGGGCCCCGAGGCGGTGGCCGCCGTCCTCACCGCACCGCAGGACGCCCCGGTCTCCCCCCGGCTGCGCGCCCTGCTGGCCATCGCCGCCGAAGTCCAGGCGGCGGCGCGCCCCGTCACCGACGAGGCAGTGGCGGCCGCCCGCGCCGCGGGCGCCGAGGACAGCGACATCCACGACACCGTGCTGATCGCCGCCGCCTTCTGCATGTACAACCGCTACGTCAGCTGCCTGGCGACCGACATCCCGACGCAGGACGACTACTACGCCCAGGCCGCGGACCGCATCGTCACCGACGGCTATGCCACAGCGGGCGAACAGAAGGACACCCTGGCCGGCAACGCCCTCACCGGCTGAAACGAGCCGCCACTGCCTCATCACCCCGGCACGGGCGTGCCCGGGTGGTGGTGGGGGTGGGAGAGGGGTCCGCCTTCGGAGCGTTCGGTTTTGTGGCCTTTGGCGCGGGGGGTGAGGGTGGTGGGGTCGACGGCTTCTGCGGGTGCGCCGGTGGCGTAGAGGCCTTGGGGTGCGGTGTCGCGGTCGTGGGGCAGGAGCCAGAAGACGCGTCGGCGGAAGGTGCCGGAGGAGCGTGAGGGGCGGGCTCGGGGGTGGAGTACGGCGTATCCGACCATGCGGCCGTCGCGGTGGTAGGCGGGTTTTCCGCGTCGGTTGGGCAGTCGGTCCAGGCTCTGTCGTACGTAGTCCAGGATCGAGATGTCCTCCAGCCAGACCAGCTCCGTTTCCTCACTGATCTCGTCCCCGTCGATCAGAGCACTCACCCCGCCCCTTCCTCCCCGCCGTCGAGGAGCCCGATGCCGGGGTAGTACTTGCGCTGGTTCGACAGCAGCATCTCCTTCGGCGACGCCAGCCCGACGGTCTCTCGGATGCGGGCGGCGAAGGCGCGGGAGGTGGCGGGAGTGATGCCCTCGTGCCGGGACCAGGCCGTGTACGCGTGGTACAGGCGCGCTTGTTCGACCCGGTGGCCGGGCTGGAGGGTGCAGCGCTCGGTGAGGAAGCGGCCGGTGTGG
>NZ_LIVT01000040.1 GCF_001905905.1 Streptomyces sp. CB02366 | reverse complement strand
GCGGCGCACCGGGAAACCCGCCAAGCACCGGCTCGGCGAGAACCTGTTCAAGATCGGCGTCGGCGAGACGCTGCGCCATGTCCGGGGCCGCTCGGACGTGGCGATCGTGTCCGCACGGTCGCGCTACTGGCCCGTCCTCCCCCCCCGGGGGCGGGTGTTCAGCGGGTGGGCTGGTACCCGGCGACGTCGTCGACCAAGTCGCCCCGGCGGTCGGGGCCGACCTCCTGGTCGTACGCGCGCTGGATGGCCTCGTCGTGGCTGTCAACGAGGAACTCGTACGCCCATAGGTCGTCGCGGCCGTCGAGCAGCTCGTCAACGGCCTTCTGGTCGCCGTCCGTCAGGGTGTAGGACTCGGTGACCGTCAGAACCGGGCCGTCCCAGTCGCCGATCAGCAGTACAGACATGGGGTGTCCCTTCGTGGGAGGGGCGGGGTGCGCCCCGGAGCGGGTGGCGGGTCAGCGCGCGTCGGCGAGCCAACCCGCGACCTCATCGGCGTCCTCGCCGTAGCACTCTTCGGCGACGTCCCCGAAGGCGGCGTCCGGGTCGTCCAGGAGCGTGAGCGTCGCGTTCACCGCGAAGTTGTCGATGTTGTCGGCGGCCTTCGGCCCGGCGTCGGTCGCCGTGTTCAGCGCCGCCTGGACCTGTTCCCGGGTGTAGGTGGGCTCACCCGGGGCGTTCGGGCCCGACGCCATGTCGAGCTGGACGAGGAGCCCCCGGAACAGAACGCGGGTCCGGCGGAAGTCGGAGTTGTTGACGCTGACGCCCGACTCGTCGGCGGCCATCTCGAACCCGGCGGTGACGGCCTCCTCGACCTGGTTGCGGGTGAACGTGACGGTGGCGGTGGCGGTGCTCATGGAGGTGTTCCCTTCGTTCGGGGCGGGGCCGGTTGCTCTCCGGCCGTATGTGGTCAGACGGGTAGTGCTTGCGTCCCCGGTCGGGGCGGGGGGTACCGCGCCCCGGGGCGGCTCGTGGGCCAGGCCCCGGGGCGCGGCGGTGGTGAGCCGGCTCAGGTGCCGGTGATGGCCCGGACGGCGGCGGCGTACTTCTCGGCCAGGTGCTTCAGGCCGTCAGAGGGGGAGGCACCCGCGAGGTAGACGCCTTCGTCGCACACCTCGAAGTCCTCCGGGAGAGCCGGGTCCTCGGGGAAGGCGTCGTCCACGTAGGGGTCGAACGACAGGGTCAGGGCGTCGTCGTAGTCGATCTCCAGGAGGAACGAGGTGGTGAACGGGCCGGAAAGGATTCCGACGTTGCCCCACGGCTGGGACTGGGCGGTCCAGGCGTCGCCCAGGAGCACGGAGACGGCGTTGGTGAGGTCGGAGATGTTGAACGGCTTCCCGGGGCCCGGGGCGGGGGCGGCGGGGACGGTGTGGCCTGCGCACTGGTCGTCGCCGTCGTGGAACTCGATCCACCGGGCGGCGGCGGCCTTGTGGCCGGTGGCGACGAACAGGTCGAGCAGCTCGTTCAGCTCATAGCAGGTGAGGGCGGGGGCCAGGTGCTCGGCGGACGGGGCCAGGGCGGCGGCGACGTCATGGGCGGCCGCTTCGGCAGGGGTGAGGCATGTGGTGGTCATGGCGGACTGTTCCTTCGTTCAGGGCGGGGGGTGCTTGCGTTCCGGGGTGCCGCGCCGGGCGTGGTGGGCGCGGCACCCCGGGGCGGGGGTCAGCCGTGTTCGATGTCGCGCTGGACGGCGCGGGCGACCTGGGCCGCGATCGTGCCGAGGGACGCGGTCGGCTTGAACGTCGCGGTGGTGTCGTCGTGCTTCTCGTTGAGGAGCTGGAGGGTGCCCTCGACGACTTCGAGGGTGTAGTGAGTGGCGGTCGCCTCGTGGGACAGTTCGCCGCTCACCGCCCACGTTCCGGCGGAGGCCGTCCAGCCGTCGCCCAGCAGGCGGGCGGCGACGCGGGCAATGTCGGAGATGCTGAAATCGGCGGGCAGGGAATCGGCCGTGCTCTCTTCTCCGGCCTTGTCGACCTGCGCGGCGATGGGGACCAGGTCGATGGTGTGCACGGCCAGGCCGCCGACCTGGAGGGGGCCGAGGTGGTCCAGCTCCAGGGTTCCCCGGCCCTTCTGCTCCAGCAGCTCCCGGGCCTCGGCCTCCGAGGTGGCGGGGACGGACACGGCGATGTGGCCGGGGACAAGGAACTGGTACGTGGTGCCCGGCTCGGCGGCAGGCACGCTGATGGGTTCGGTCGGGGTGGGGGTGTGCTCGGACATGGGTCTCCCTTGGGGCGGGATGGGTTTGAGTTCCGTGGTCGGCTGCCACTGCCAACCAGCAAGAAAACTATATCGCACTACACCGACATGCGGGGCGATTTTCGGAACGTTTCCGCAGGTCAGCCCATACGAGCGACCCGAGAGTGGAGGATCGACGAGCCGCCGCCCCCATCCCGCTTCACTGCGCCCCGTTCAGCCACGACCCCGCCGAGGACGTGACCGTGCTGCGGGAATGGGTGCAGGCCATGGAGGCGCTGCCGGAGCCAGCCTCGGTGGTGCCGCGCCACTGCCCGGACTGCGGGGGCCGGGGCACCGTCGTGATCGACGGACGGCGTCGCGACCGCGTCCACGGAGCGTGCGGCTCCTGCTGCGAGTGCTCCTGCCCGACGCCCACCGATAACCGCTACCAGCCGTGCGGGAGCCTGACGCGCCAGCAGTGCCCGGCCTGCCGCTGTTGCATGGTCTGCACGGGATGCCACTGCGAGGAGTAGCCCCTCGCAGCCGGGTCGGGCTGGCGATGAGCCGACCGGCCCCCTTTCAGGACAGGGCGTCCCACCGGACGGAAGTGTGGGGCCTCTTCCTCCGGGTCCGGAGAAAGAGGTGTCACCTGCCCGTCCCCGCTGACCCTCCACTGCTGACCTGCGGCAATGCGCCTCAGTGCCGCTCCGGTAAGCAACCTGATGGGCAACCAGTTAGGCAACCTGACAAGCAACCAGTTAGGCAACTCCTTGAGCAACCGTCCCGCAGGGCACCCGTATGGCGGCCATCATCGAGCCTGAGCCGTTCCTGCCCCGCCAGCCGTGCGGGCAAGTCCTGAACCGTGGAGTCGCAGCGTCATGAGCACATCCGAACCGCCAGAGTGGCCGCACTGCGCGCAAGGCGCCGACCCTGCTACCGACCCCGTCGGGTGCCGCGGCATCCATGTCCCCGGCCACACCGCGTGCCTCGCCCACCTGACCGCCACCGACCGCGACGCATATCTGGCCGGCCTGGCACCCGGAGCCGACATCGACCACCGGGGCACCACCTTCACCGGTTCGCTTTTCCGTGCCCTAAAGAGCGCCCTCAACGACCCTGCGACCAGCGCTGCCCGCTTCGGTATCGCCCAGTTCGACTCCGCCACGTTCGAGGGCGATGCCTCGTTCAGGTCCGCGACCTTCGAGCGCGGCGCCCGGTTCAACTCCGCGACCTTCAAGGGCATCGTCTGGTTCGCTTCCGCTACCTTCAAGGGCAGCTCCCGGTTCGACTCCGCGACCTTCGAGGGCGACACCCACTTCGGGTCCGCCACCTTCGAGCACGGCGCCTGGTTCAAATACGTGACCTTCGAGCGCAGCTCCCGGTTCGCCTCCGCCATCTTCGAGCACGACGCCCTCTTCGGGTCCGCCACCTTCAAGGGCACCACTCTCTTCGGGGGCACCACCTTTAAGGGCGCCGCCCACTTCGGGGCCACCACCTTCAAGGGCGCCGCCCTCTTCGGGTCCGCCACCTTCGAGCGCGACGCCCGGTTCACATCCGCCACCTTCAAGGACGCCGCCCTCTTCGGGTCCGCCACCTTCGAGCGCGACGCCCGCTTCACATCCGCCACCTTCAAGGACATCGCCCTCTTCGAGTCCGCGACGTTCACGGGCGCCGCCCTCTTCGGGTCTGCCACCTTCGAGCGCGACGCCCGGTTCACATCCGCCACCTTCGTGAAGGCGGATCGCTTCGGGCCGCTGGTGTGTGCTGGGCGGATGGTGCTGTCCGGTGCGATGTTCGGCGGCCCGGTGATCCTGTCGCTCGCCGCGCGGCGTCTGGAGTGCCAGCGGACTCGTTGGGCGGCCACGGCCGAGATACGCCTGCGCTACACCACGGTCGACTTCTCCCACGCGGTGTTCGAGTACCCCCTCACCATCGCCGCCGAGCCCGACCCCTTCATCCTCCCCAGCGGTTCACAGCTGGCAGAAGGCACCTTCGCGGGCGCGCCCGGCTCGGATGTGCGGCTGGCGTCGCTGCGCGGCGTGGACGCCGCCCACCTGGTGCTGGCCGACGTCGACCTGGCGCCCTGCCTGTTCACCGGGGCCGTGCACCTGGACCAGCTGCGCCTGGAGGGCGCCTGCACCTTCGACACCACCCCGTCCCCCGCCGGGCGGCGGCGCTGGTCGCCCGTACGGTTCACCGACCGCCGCGTCCTGGCCGAGGAGCACCACTGGCGCGCCGGCCGGCCGGGAGCGGTGCGGGGCTGGAACGTCGCGGTCCTCGGCGCCGGGCGGGTGGGGCCGTTGCAGCTGGCTCCGGTGTACCGGGCGCTGCGGAAGGCTTTCGAGGACGGCAAGCACGAGCCGGGGGCTGCGGACTTCTACTACGGGGAGATGGAGATGCGCCGCCACGCCGACGACGTCCCCCGCGGTGAGCGGGGGCTGCTGACCGCGTACTGGGCGCTGTCCGGCTACGGCCTGCGCGCCTCGCGGGCCCTGGCCTGGCTCGGCGCGGCCATGCTCCTCACCATCGTTCTGCTGATGGCCTTCGGTATCGCGCAGGACACCCCGAAGCAGATGGCGAGCGGCACCGTCCCAACCGGCGGGGGCAAGGTCACTTTCGAGATCGACAAGGACGACCCGAAGAACCCCACCGGCGAGCGCTTCACCGGCGAGCGCTTCGAGAAGGCCCTGAACATCACCCTCAACTCCGTCGTCTTCCGCTCCTCCGGCCAGGACCTCACCACCGCCGGCACCTACATCGAGATGACCTCACGCCTGACCGAACCCGTCCTGCTGGGCCTGGCCGTCCTCGCCATCCGCAACCGCGTCAAGCGCTGACCGGGCGGGCGAGCAGCACGACCGGGGAGCACGAGCGGATCACTCCGCGCTCTGCTGCCCCTCAAGCGGCCGTCGCCGCACCCTCTGGAGAACTCGGGTTGTCCGACCCGGTGCAG
>NZ_LIVT01000004.1 GCF_001905905.1 Streptomyces sp. CB02366 | reverse complement strand
CGAGGCCAGCCGGTCCGCCTCGTCCAGGTACTGGGTGGTCAGCAGCACCGTCGTACCGCCCGCCACCAGCGCCCGTACCGCGTCCCAGACCTCGCCCCGGCTGCGCGGGTCGAGCCCGGTCGTCGGCTCGTCCAGGAAGAGCACGTCGGGGTCGAGGATCATCGAGGAGGCGACCTTCGTCGGCTCCGGCACTAGCACCGTGTTCGACATGGGGGCGGGGCTGGCGGTCGGCGCGGGGGCCCTCTCGATCTACGACAACTACTTCAACAACGACCGGTTCACCGACATCAACGACCTGCCCGGCCCCGACAGCGTGCTGGGCGGCGGTGACGGGGGACCCTCGGGGCCGGAGAAGTCCGGCGGCCCGGCCGTCAAGAGCCCCCCGGTGGTGGACACCGGCCTGTTCACCCCCGGCCCCTCCGCCTCCCTTCCGGACACCGTCCCGGCCGACCTGTCGAACGGTCCGGGCAGCGGGATCGGCGTCCTGCCGCCGCCCCCGTACACGCCGCCGCCGACGGTGTCGTCCCCGACCGGTGGGAACACCCTGCCGAAGGCGGGTTCCGACGCACCGACCGGCTCCACCGGCCCCGCCCCCCGGAACACGGGCGGCGCGGACGGCGTCAGCGGCCCGAACGGTCTGACCGGCCCGAACGGCGTGGTCGGCCCGAACAGCCTTCCCGGCACGAACGGCCTCCCCGGCACGGACGGGACGCCCGGCACGAACGGCCTCCCCGGCACGAGTGGTTCGCCCCTGCCCCACCTGCCGCCGCCCACGTCGTCGCTGCCGTCGTCCTCGACGTCCACGCCCACCGCGCTGCCGTCCTCGTCCCTGCCCGACACCACGCCGATGACGCCCCCGCCTACCTCGGGGCGCGCGCCCGGGACCGGCACGAGCACCCACCCCGCCTCGTACGACCTGACGCCCGACACGGCCCCGGACCCTGCGGCCGACCCGGCTCCGGGCCTCCTGCCGGGTACGTCCCCGAACGGCTCGGGATCGACGAGCGGCCTTCCCGACAACCTCACCGGGCCGAAGGGTTCGTCCACCGCCCCGCCCCCGGGGGCTGTCGGCGGTTCGAACGGCGCCGACACCGCCGACCTCCCCGACGACGCCCCGGCGGAGGGGAACGGCGACGGCGTACAGGACCACCGGCAGGACGGGACCGGACAGGACGGAACCGGACAGGACGTGCCCGGGCGGGGGACCGGCGGCCGGAGCACCGGCGGGCAGACGGGCCCCGACGCCACCGCGCACCAGCAGACCGGCGGCCTCCCGGCCCCGGCCGGCGCGGACACGGACGCCGTCGCCCCTCCGACCCCCGTCGCCACCTCCGCCGGGCCGAACGCCCCGGCCCCCGCGGCCGGGAACCAGGGCACGCAGCAGGGCGGCTCCGGGTCGGGGAACCCGTCGCAGCAGCCGTCGCAGCAGTCCTCCCCGAACGGCCAGAGCGGGCGCGGCGACACGAACGACCTGCCGGGCCGGCAGGAGACGGACCCGGCGGACTCGACGGCCCCGGAGAACCGGCAGGACCCGGCCGACGACACGGCGACTCCGGCCGCACCCCAGCCGCGTGCCACCGGCACGGGTGACACCGCTCCCGCGCCGGGTGCGGGCCGGAACGCGACCGGGCCCGGGACCGCCCCGGCCCCGCCGGAAGCGGTGCGCACCTCCTCGGACCTGCCGACCGGCGACCCCACCGGCGACCCCACCGGCGACCCCACGGGCGACCCCGCAGCCGAGCCCGGCACGGACATCCCGGCGGGCCCGACACCCGAGGCCGCCGTGCCGGTGGCCGATCCGGTGCGGCCCGAGCAGTGGCGGGCGGGACGGCACGACGCGCCCGCCACCGCCGTACGGACCGACCCGCCCCTCGACCCCGGCCGCGCCCCGGCGGACACGGTTGCGCCCCATGGCCCGGAGACCCCCGTACGGGCGTGGGTCCAGCGCGTCCAGGCCGACGACGGCCGCTGGCTGAGCAACGTCTCCCTCCACCTGCCGGTCCGGACGGGGGAGGGGTTCCCCCCGGCCGAGCTGGACGCCCTGCAGGAGCGGATGCGCACGTTCCTGGACACCCACCTGAACAACGGCCTGGTGCTCCCGGGGGCGGGCGACCAGGTACACCTCGACCTCACGCTCACGGCCGCGCCCGACCACCCCGAGGCCGTCGAACTGAGCCGCACCGCACGGCCGGACGGGTCCGACCACCTCAACTGGCGGCTCCACACCGCCGATCCGGCCGCCTCCCCGGAGGAAGCGGCGGAGCGGCAGGCCCGCGACGACGCGGCGGTGCTCCGGCACGTGCTGGGCTACGCGGGCGTACCGGCCCGGGGCCCGGAGGCCGAGGCGCTGCTGCGCCGACTGGTGCGGCCGAAGGACGCGGGCGCGCGGACGCCCGGTCCCGCCGTTCCGCCGCACTTCCTGGAGGCGGTCGAGTCCGTCGTCACGAGTGCCGCCCCCGTCGACCACCCGCTCACCGCCCGGGGCGCCCGCCCCCCGAGCGGCATCGACGACCCGGCGCGCGCCCTGCGGACGCCCGCACCCGGCGCCGCCGACCCCGAGCCCCCGGTCGCGGCGGCCGTCCCCTTCCGCACCACGTCCAGTGCACCGGCGGAGACCACCGGACCGGTCGGGGGCACCGGACCGGCCGAGGCCACCGCGCCCGTCACCTCCACACCCACGTCCACGTCCCTGTCCACGGACACGTCCACACCCACGGACACGTCCACGGACACGTCCACGAACGCGGACGGCCGCCCGGCCCCCGGGCAGGACCCCGAGGAGACCCCGCCCGTCGCCGTTCCCGCCACCGCCACCGCCACAGCCACCGCCGTCGGTCCGGGCGCCGGGACGGTCGCCGCCCCGGGAGCGGGCAAGGGCAAGGGCCGGAGCACGGAGCCGGAGAGCGCGCCCGCCGACGCTCCGGCCCCGCTGGACTTCCCCGCCTCCACGGGGGCCGAGGACGCCGTCGAGGCGGCCCGCCGGGAGTACGAGGACGCCGTCGCCGCCTTCGGCCGGGCCGCCCGCACCGCCGGGGCGCTCGACGAGCGGGTGGCCGGCGGCCGGGGCGGCAGCGGCGACACCGCGCGGCTGTACGGCGCGTGGCAGGACGTGGACCGGGCGCAGCGGCGGCTCGACGCGGCCCTGGACCGGCTGCGCGACCTCGGCGCGGACGCCGCCCTCGACGCCGCCGTGGCGTCGATCGTGCCGCGGGTCCACCGTACGGACGTCCAACGGCGGTCCACCGCTGCGCTGGTCACCGCCGACGACCTGCCCGGCGACCCGCCGCGCCCGGCGCCCGACGACCTGATCACCGCGGACGAGCTGGCCGCCGCCGGCGTCGCCCCCGACCAGGGGCCCGCCCTCCAGGCAGCCCTCAACGGCTCCGTGCGCTTCGCGGAGAGCGGGATCACCGACCCCGTCCAGCAGGTGCGCCTGCTGATGAACCGGCCCGGCCCCTGGACCGAGGCGCTCGACGGGATCGCCGCCCGCGCCTCCCGCCGTACCTGGCACGCCGCCTACGAGGAGTTCGCGCGCGCCACGCCCCGGGCCCCCGGAGCGCCGACCGGCGCCGACCCGGCCGAGGCGTGGCGGCGGGCGGCCTCGCTGGTGCTGCCGCTGGAACTGCATCCGGTGCTCGCCGACTCCCGCCACGCGCGCGGCGACCACCTCGACGCCGTACGGCGGGTGGCCCGGCACCTCGCCGAGCACGGCGCCCACGCGGTGTCGGGTACGGAGCTGGCCGGCCGCGTGCGACGTGAACTGGGCCTGCCCCAAAGGGTGCCGGGCGGCGCGCCCGCGACGGCGCAGCCGTACGCGCGGGCCGTCGCCGAACTGGAGCGGCTGGCGCTGCTGGAGGAACCCGGCGGCGCCCCGGATCCGGACGCCCTGGCCCGGCGCGTGCTCCACCTGCCCGCCGGCGCCGAGGTCCCGGCCGAGCTGCGGACCGGGCTCCTCGCCACGGTGGAGAACGCGATGGCCGCCGGCTGGTCGACGAGCCTCGCCTCGCTCGGCGCCTACCACCTGGCGGCCGGGGGCGCGCTGGACCACGGGCGCCACATCCTCACGGGCGACGGGGCCTACCAGGGCCTGAACCTCACCGGGCGGCCCGTGGGCCCGGTGGACACCACGCAGGTGTGGCAGCGGCGCAACGGTCAGTTCCAGGGACCGCTGGAGCCGCTGTGGAACGCCGAGGCGGGCGCGTACGTCGTGGTGGCCGAGGGCGGGCACGACCACGTCCTGCTCCCCTGGGGGCAGGGCGAACTCCAGGTGCCCTGGCAGGAGTTCGTGGAGCTGGTGGCCCGCGACCCCGGGGTCGCGGGACTTCCGGCTGGCACGCCCGTCGTCCTGGTCCTCGGCCACGGCGGCGACCAGGGCCTGGTCCTGCCCCGCACCCTGGCGTTCCGGACGGGCCGCGACGGCGTCTGGGCGCACAGCGGCCGGGTCGGCCTGGTCCCCGACCCCGCCTCCGGCGTCGAGCGGATCGTCGTGGAGAACCGGCGGTCCGAAGGGCTGCCCCTGGGCGGCTGGTTCCGCAGCGACGCCGACGACCTGGGCCCCCACGGGACCGCCGACGAAGGCTTCGTGACCGCTCTGGACGGCACGGTCCTCCCCGACGCCTCCATCAAGACGCGGACCATCGGCGACGACGGCCGCTCCTTCGGCCGCGTCACGATGTCAGACCCCGACCTGGTCACGAACGAGCCCATGTTCGAAGCCATGGCCGAGATCACCGAGTTCGCCCAGTTCGACCCCGTGTCGGAAGGGACGATCGGCGAACCGGCCGCGCTGCTGGAGAACGGGCGTCCGGTCTACCACTTCGCGCAGCACGGCATGCCGCTGCGCGGGGTGATGGAGGTGGCGGACGGCCGCCCGCCGGTCCAGGTCGGCGGGGAGGAGACGGGCCGGTACATCCGCCGTCGTCCGAGCATGCGGAAGCTCGGCCCGGACGCCGTCATCGACCTCGGGTCGTGCTGGGCCGACGCCTCGGCGGAGGACCTGCCCTACCTGACGGACGCGGCGGAACCCCCGTACGTCTTCGACGTCCTCGGAGTGACCTCGTACGCCCAGGGAGTGGCCAACGGCAGCGGCGCCGCCGTCATGGCCGTGGACCGCGTCCACGTCCTCATGCGCGCCGAGACCCCGAAGGCGGGCGTGCTGGCGGGCCCCTCGGGCGAACCGGGCGCCCGCCGCCTGCTGCTCCCCGAACCGGGACCGGCCGAACTGGCCGCCCTGGCACGGACGGCGGGACTGCACACCGGGGAGGGCCCGGTCCCCGCCGACGTCCTCGACACGACGCTGCGGCTGGTGAAGGCCCTGCGGCGGTCGTTCGGCGCGGACGTGGCCGCGGACGGGCGGTTCCGGACCCTGCTCGAAGGCATCGGCGCCCTGGAGAACATGCGCCGGGCCGATCCGCATCTGCGCGTGGCGGGCCCGTTCACCCTGCACCACCTGCACCTGGCCGTCCACGCGCGCCACCGGCGCACCAGCAACGACCCGCCGTCCCGGGACGACGTCCGGCGGGTCCTGCTCGACGCCGCCGCGAAGAAGGACGAGGCCGCCGCCGGGCGGCTGACGCTGCACCAGTACACGCCCCTGCCGTCGCTGGACTGGGCGCTGAAGCGCCTGGCCGGGCGGGACCTGGCCGCGCTCGCCGCCGACGTGCTGCGGCTGCCGGACGCGGGCGCGGTGACGCGTACGGACGTGAGCCGGCTGGTGTGGGGCGCGGTCCGGGGCGCCGAGGCCCTGCGGAACACGACCGACCCCGTGGCCCTGGCGAAGAAGGCGCTCCACCTGCACCCGTCCGCCGAACCGACGCCGGACGAGGCGGGCGACCGTCTGCTGTGGCTCATGGCCGGTGCGGCCGTCTCCGGGTTCGACCCCGCGGACCCGGCGGACCTCGCCGCCTGGGACCTCGTACGGCACGGCGCCCTCGACGACGGCACCCGGCTGACCGCCCAGGGCGTGCCGACCGGCCGCGACTGGACCCGCCGGCCCGTCACCGGCGACATCGCGACCGAGGGGTACCTCCTCTCGCCCGACGGCGGCCTCGACGCCGCCACCCCGCACCCCGCCCCGTGGCCCGCCACCCCCGCCGGATCGGCCGCGAACGCGTACGTGGTCCACGCCGACAGCACCAACGGCCACATCTCCATGCCCTGGCCCGACGGCTCCAGCCGGTGGGTGCCGGGCAGCGAGATCGCCGCCCTGCTGCGCCACGACCGGGTCCACCAGCAGATCGCCCTGCACGCCCCGCTCCTGATGGTCGGCGCCCACACCAACCCCGGCGGGCTCGCCCAGCACGTCGCCGGGCGTGCGGGGACGGCCCGGACGACGCTGCTGTCCGAACTGCCCGGCGCCCTCCTGCCCCACCCGGCGAGCGGCCGGAACGTGATCGTGCTGACGGGGGAGACGGCACAGCGGCCGGATCACTGGCAGCCCCGGCGGCCCGCCGCCCTGCCCGGCGCCTCCGCCCAGCAGGGCGCCCTCCACACGTTCACCGGCCGGGCGCTCGGAACCTCCTCCGCGGCGGGGGCCGCCGCCACCGCGCCCCGCGGACTCTCGCAGTACCTGCTCGACCACGGCCGACGCCACGACGGCCACATCGGCCTCGTCATCCACGAGCCGACCCCCGCCACCGTCCTGGACGGACTGCACCGGCGGATCGTCACCGCCCTCGGCGCCGACCCGGACAGCACGGACGGACGAGGGCTGCTGACCCGGCTCCAGGACGTGCTGAGCGCCGAGGAGGTCGAGCTGAACCGGCCGTACCTGCGCAGCCGCCAGGGGTACCGGATCACGCTCCGGCACGCGGGCCGCGACCGGACGGTGGACGTACGCCTCTCCTACGCCGACCCGGTGCGGTCCGCGAAGTACGGGCAGGGCGCCGACCGGCGCCCGCCGACGCTCCCGGACATAGGGGTCGAGGCCAGGGCGGGCGGCGGCCAGTCGTCCTCGCACGCGGAGAGCGCGGGGAACATCCGCACCGGCTCGGTGCCGTGGAGCGGGATCTTCCCGGACGACAGCGCCGGTGCGCTGCGCTGGTGGGACAGCACCGTCAACGTCTCCGCGACGCACAACCAGCTCACCCAGTCCGTCACCGTGGGCGAGACCTTCCTCGTCACCAGCAAACAGCAGGCCGAGGAACCCGCCCACCCGATGGACGTGGACGGGCGGTGGCAGATCCAGCTGGACACCCCCCGCGACGGGGATGCCGACAACTGGCTGCCCGAGCGGTCGCACGGCGCCCTCACGATCTGGTTCCACGAACACCTCGCCTTCGACGGCGACGACCCCGCCGGGCTGCCGGAGCCCGGCGACGTCGACGACCTGCCGCTGTGGGGCGGCGACAGCGTCGCCGAACCGCGCCGCCTGCTGACCGAACTGCTCCGCGACGACGCCTTCGACGCCCTGCGCAGCCTCGACGACGACTCGGAACGGGCGCTGGAGAACTTCCTCTCGCAGCGGATGCTCCAGGGCACCCCGCACCTCCAGCGCGACGGCGGGGTGTTCTCGCCGACCCTCCTGGACGAGGACGGCAACGCGGTCGGCGTCCTCGAACTGACCGCGGTCATCGAGCCGGGACGGCCGATGCGCCGGAGCGCCGAGGGCAAGTCCACCCTGGAGACGTGGTTCTCGCACGCCTCCAGCGTGGACAAGTCGGCGAAGCTGACCAGCGGCGTGGGGGTCGAGGGCGCGGGCGGCCCGTCGTTCACCACCGACCACGCCCCGGGCCACCCCGCGGCGGGCTCGTCCTTCGGCGGCAACCTGATGGGCAAGGCCGCCGTCAACTGGCAGCTGAACGAACAGCTGAGCAACGTCAGCAGCGCCACGCTCATGCACGGGCTCCGCACCAAGAGCAGCCACCTGCTGACCAGCGGCCGGGTCACCTACACCGTGCGGCTGCACCGGGCCGGCGGCGGCCTGGTCAGCAGCACGTTCGGACCGTGGGAGGACGGCCTGCGGTTGCGGATCGCCCAGCGGACCACCATGGCGGGCCACCGCCCGACCCCCGCGGAGCTGCGCGAACTCCCCGAGCACCTGGAGAACCTGGAGAGCATCGGGTACACCGAGACGCCCCTCAAGGTGGACGGAGCGGACCCGCTGTTCACGGCGGCCGAGGCGTGGCTGCGCCGGGAAGGGTTCCTGCCGCCCGACCGGCCCCGGCACAGGGCCCCGGCGTTCCGGCTGGACGAACCGCTCGTCGTGGCCCAGTTGGAGAACCTGCGGCGGCTGCGGCAGATGCGCTCGACCTTCGGCCTCGCCTCCTCGGCGCCCGACGCCGTGGACGGCGGGGAGCCGGTCTGGTTCGAGCGGCCGAACGCCGTCTCGGGCACCCGCCGGGTCCAACTGGTCTTCACCGCCGCGCGGGACACCGCCCGGCCCGCCGTCCACAGCCGCCGGCTGCCCGACGTGCTGCACATCGGCTCCAGCTCCTACGAGTCCGGCGGCGCCCGCCAGCGGGGCACGGCGCTCAGCGGCGCCCTCGGCGGGGGCGGCGGCCTCAACGCCCCGCTCGCCGAGGGCTCGTGGGGGCTGAACACCGCCCCGGACTACCTCGGCACCCGGCAGCTCACCGACGCCTCCTCCAGCGCCGGACAGGTCGGCTACGACCAGTTGACGATGACCACCCGCAACGGCAGCGAACTGTTCGAGGTGCCCGCCCGGCTCGGCCTCGACCTGTACGAGGGCGCCGACGACGACCCGCTCGTCCGGTTCGCCGACACCGACGCCGAGGGGAACCCGGTGCGGGCCGAGGAGGCGGAGGCCGACGGCGACGTGGAGATGCAGCTCCAGGCGGCCTCCGCGCACACCGTGCCGGGAAGCGTCCGGCTGCTGGTGCCGCACTACCGCACCCGCGTCCCCGCCCCCACCCCGGCGCCCGCCCCCCGCCCGGGCCATGTCATCCGGCAACCGGTCACCGACGGCGGGGCGACGGACGACCAGCGGCGCCTCGCCCTCGTCGACGACCGCGGCCGCCCGCTGCCCGGCCTGACCCGGCTGCCGGAAGGCGCGCTCGTCGACACCTTCCGGGGAACCACCGCGCTGATGGAGGCCCTGCGGAGCATCGTCGCGGGCACCTACCCCGGCAACCCGGGCCGGGGCCGTGTCGGGCGGGCGGTCCAGCGCGCCTCCGCGACCCTGTCCGGGCTGGCCACGGAGACCGCCCGGCGGGGCTCCGCGGTGAAGGAGGCGCTCCCGGCGCCCCTGTCCGGCGCCGTCAACCGGGCCGGCTCCGCCGTCAACTGGGCCGCCACCCCGGTGATCTGGGCGGCCAGGACGTCCACGGACGGCGTCGCGGCGACCTACAAGTGGACCTCCGTCGCCGTGGCGGGCGCCTCGTTGAACGACCGGGGCACCGTGGCGGCCGAGGCCCGGCAGGACGCGATCAGGCCCGGCCAGCTCATCTCCCGGGCCCAGCAGATCCTGGGCGGCGCCTACGTGGTGGAGGGGCTGACGCTGCCCGGCATGGCGGCCGACCAGGTCATGATGCTGGAGATCACCGGCTACCTCTCCAACCCCCGCCGCCTGGGCTCCGAATCGCTCTACTCGGAGCAGGACGTCATGAGCGGGGACACCGCCGGACGGCAGCGCGGCGTCGGCGTCACCCACCAGGGCAACCTCCAGGTCACGGCGTTGCAGTCGGCCCCCACCCCGCCCGATCTGCTGGTCCACCAGGCCAACCCGGGCGGCCGCTACTCCCAGTCCCGCCGCACCGACGCCACCGGCACCGTGGGCTCCGCCACGAAGATCACCCACGCCACGGAGTTCAGCGGCGACACCCTGTGGATCGGCAACGACCTGACGCTGCTGATGACCGTCAGGTGGGGGGTGCGCAACATCGCGGGGAACACCGTCGGCCTGGGCGCCTACGCCCCGGTCACGGTCGCCGTCGATCTGCCGCGCGCCGTCACGTACCTGGCGCCCGCCCAGGCCGTGGCCCAACTGGCGGCCTGGTTCGCGGGCATGCCGGGCGTCCCCGCCCTGACGCCGAACCCGCTCGACGTGCCGCTGCCCGACCGGTACGCCCGGACCCGCCAGTTGGGCAAGGCGATCGTCATGTCGGTGACCCAGCTCGACGGCACGGCCCAGCGCCGCGAACGCCGCGACCGGATGCGCCGGGAGCTGACCGCCCTGGTGGAGAACGAGGCCCCGGGCGTCGTCCGCCCCGGCCACGCCTCCTACCTCCCCGGCGTGGCGACCGAGATCGCCCGGGTCACCGAGCCGGCCGCCCTGCGCGCGCTGCCCGGCCGGGGACCGGGCGGGCAGGTGCGCTTCCACTTCCTCCACGTCGCCTACGGCGGGGCACGCCTGGTCGAAGTGGCCCTGACCGCCGAACCGGTGCTCCAGACGCCCGCTCTGCGCGGCCTGCGCGGGCGCAGGGCGGACGCCGGCACCGGCCTGGAGCAGGTCGACACCCACACCCCGCAGTCCAGGGCGACCACCTCCGGAACCACCACCACCCGCCAGGGAACCGCCAACCTGGTCTCCCGCTATCCCCGCCCCGGCGCCACCGGGTGGACCGACCGCGAGGGGCCGTCCCTGGCGGTGGCCGAGACCCGGGCCCGTACGGCCCGCTCCGAGGTGGCGACGGAGGACCGCTTCTGGACGCGGTCGGGCAGCGTCGCCGACTTCACCGTCGACTACCGCTACACCGCCACCGTCCGCTCCCAAGTCGTGTGGCAGTGGCCCGCCAACATCCCCGGCGCCCTCTTCCAGGCCGGACTGCTCAACCTGTCCGGCCTGGACGGGGACGTGGGGCAGCGGACCCGCGCCTGGATCGGGCGCCTGCTGCGCGGCCGCCCGGTCAGCCGGGTCTCCGTACCGGCGGCGACCGCCCTGCGCTTCGTCGCCTCCGAGGCCGACCGGCCCCGCCGGCACGAGGGGCCCCGACCGCCCGCGCTGCTCGGCCGCGACCCGCTGCTGCTCACGGCGGCCGACGCCGCCGCCGAGGGGACCACGCCCTTCCCGCAGGGCGTCCGCCTGGAGACCACCGGCCCGACGCCGGTGTACGACTACAACGCCGCCCCGCAGCTGACGCAGGCGCTGCACGACGTGGACCCGCGTATGGCCGCCTCGTGGGGGCTGCCCGCCAACGCCTCGGCGGAGGCCCTCGCCGCCCGGCTCGCCGAACTGGTCCAGGCCGGCGAGATCAGCCTCGACCCCTCCCGCACGGCGGCGGGCCTCACCGACAGGATGCCCGGCAGCTGGCCGGTCGAGAGCCCCGACACCGCGCCGTCCCTGCGGATATCCCTGCACAACCCGCGACCGGTCACGGAGGCGGGCGACGTCGCCATCGACCGGGTCCGCCGGCAGAACCGCACCTCGGCGACGACCTCGTCCGCCGCCGGCTCCTTCGTCCTCAACCAGCAGGGCTCCTACAGCCTGGCCGACGGCAACCGCCACATCCTGGGGGTGACCTTCCCGCTGGCGGCGCAGCAGCCCCACGCCCTCTCCTCGGGCGGCAACACCTCCGCCTTCTCCTTCAGCCGGCTGCGGACCGGGGCGACCAGCGATCCGGCCGACCGGCGCATCCCCCGCACCTACGAGACCCTGGTCGACACCGTCATCGAGGTCAGCGGCCCCGGCGGCGTCCGGTACGTCACCGGCAGCTCCACCACCCGGCTGTGGGAGCGGGACGTCCTCGGCTTCGGCGTCACCCCGGCGCGACCGGGCCCGCGCGTCTACGACCTGCCCGCGATCCTCGCCGCCCAGGGCGCGGACGACCTGCGCGACTGGGCCCGGCACCCCGTCACCGACCTGCCGGACGTGCTGGCGGACGCCATCGACGCGGACGACGCGTCGGCGGAGCTGTGGCTCGCGCTCGGCCCCGACCCGGACGGTACGCGGCTGGCCCGCGCCCTGTTCGTCGGCTCCCTCACCGCCGCCCGGGCCGGGAAGCCGGTCGAACTGGTCATCCGTACCGGCGGGGGGCTGCGGATCTGGCCCTTCGCCGCCGACGGCTCGCTCACCGACACCACCGCGGCCACCGACGACGCCTGGCAGAACGTGGCCGACGCCATCGGCGTCCACCTCGACGCCGTACGCGCCGAGGCGGCGGCCCGGTACCGCGAGGGGCGGCTGACCCGGCGGCAGCCGGGCGCGCTCGCCGCGCTGGACACCGCCCACCGGGCGCTGGACACCGCCACCACCGCGCACCGGGACGCCGACCGGGCCCACACGGACGCCCGCCGCGCCGCCGCGACCGCACGGACGGAACTCACCGCGCTGCGGGGCCGGATCACCGAGGCGCGGGCGGAGATCGCACGGCTCGACACCGTCGCCCGGGACGCCCGGGCCCGGTACGACGACACCGCCGACGAGGAGCGCCTGCTCCACGCCCGGTGGCAGGAGGCGCGGGCCGAGGTGGCACGGCTCGAAGAGCTCGTCGCCGATCCGGAGTCCGATCCGGAGTCCGATCCGGAGGCCGCGCCGGACGCCGCCCCGGACGCCGATCCGGAGGGCCCGGCAGGACAGGCGGCCCTGAACGCGGCGGTCGAACGCGCCGACGCGCTCCGGGACCGGGGCCGGGCCCTGCACCAGCGGCGTCAGGACGCCCTCGACGAGGCGGACACCGCCCGCGAGGCGGCGCGGGAGCTGCGGACCGGCCTGGAAGGGGCCCTCGGGCGGGAGACCACGCTCGCCGGGAACCTCCGCCGCGCCGAGGAGGACGCGGCCGAGGCGGACCGCGTCCTGCGGCAGGCGGACACCGCCCTGCGGCGGGCGACCGGGGCGCGCGACGCGATCCAGGACCAGCTCGACGGCATCGAGGCCGAACTGACCGAA
This sequence comes from Streptomyces sp. CB02366, assembly GCF_001905905.1. Classification (GTDB taxonomy): domain Bacteria; phylum Actinomycetota; class Actinomycetes; order Streptomycetales; family Streptomycetaceae; genus Streptomyces. Next base: position 613,091 of record NZ_LIVT01000004.1, on the reverse strand, counting down.
GTACGCGAGGAGCTGGACGAGCAGGGCCGCCGCCACAGCCAGGCGTGGGAGGAGCTGCCCGCCCTCACCGACGCCCTGGACACCGGCCGCCGCGCCGAGGGGCTCGGCGACGGCCCGTCCCTGCGCGGCACCGTCTCCTCCACGCCCGCCCGCCCCACCCGCGCCGGCCGGCTGCGCGGACAGCCCCTGCCCGCCCCGCCGCCCGAAACACCCGCCCCGGCCCCGGGCCCGAACCCGGCCCCTGCGACGGCCCCGGCCACGGCCCCGCTGCCCCCGCCCCGCCCCGACCTGCCCGCGGCCGAACGCGCCGCACTGGCCGCCGAACTGGCCGCGATGACCGAGGACGAGCGCACCTCCCGGCTGCTGCCGCTGTCGTCCGCCGACCGGGAGGCGCTGGCCGCCGACCGGGCGCTGACCGCGCGGCTGCGCCGGACCCTGCCCGCCGAGGAGTTCGCGCGCACCGCCGCCCTCCTGACGGTCGACGTGCCGCCCGGCGTGGACCTCCCCGTCTCCGCGGGCATCGAGGCGCGGGCGCAGGTGGCCCGGATGCTGCGCTCGCCCGCCGTGGCGGAGCGCATGCTGAACGAGGGCGCGCGGATGATCGTGGTCCCCAAGGACGCCGCGACCACGTCCCTCGACGCGTTCGGCGCCCTGCGCGGCGAGACGGACGAGAACGCGCGCTCCTACGACGTCCTGCGCGGCGTCGAGGCCGGCGGGCTGGTCGCGGTCGGCGAGGAGAACCTGCTGGGCGACACCACCGCCGTACCCGGCTCGGGGCTGTACGCCGACGGATACTCCGCCGCCACCCACGAGTTCGCGCACGCCCTCCACCGCCACGGCCTCACCGACGAGCAGCGCCGCCTCGTCACCGAGGCGTACCACGACAAGGTGCTCGCGGGCGGCTTCGCCGCCTGGCCCGACGGACCGCTGTACGACAGCACCGGAACCCGCCGCAACTACTCCGCCCGGAACGAGTTCGAGTACTTCGCCCAGCTCACCAACGCCTACCTCGGCACGAACACCGGCACCGACCCGTACACCGGCCGTCCCCGCAACAACGGGGCGAAGTGGGTCCGCCGCCACGAGCCGAAGCTGCTGCCGCTCCTCCGCGAGCTGTACGGACCCGACCCGAAGGCCGGCCACCCGTGGGGCGCCAACCCCCGGGCCGAGGACGACGCCTGGGCCGCCTTCCGCGCGCTGTGGGACGAGACCGGCGGCGCGTACGAGCCGCAGCCCCACGCACCCGTCCCCGCGCCGCCCGCCCCGCCCGTGCCCGCCCTGCTCAGCCGCCCCCGGCTGACGGCGACGGCCCGCCGGATCGCGGGCCCCGCGCCGCGCCACGGCCTCACCGTGCCGCGGTGCCTGGTGCTACTGGGCGCGCTGCGGGAGGCGCTGTACCCGGGCGGTGTCCGTCCGGCGGTCACGGTCGACGACGCCGTGCTCGGCGGTACGGCGCCGGCCTCCGCCCTGGTCCCGGGGCCCGGCTGGAGCCCCGTGGGCGCGTGGGAGGCGGTGGCCCGGGCGGTCGCCGCCCAGGGGCCGGGCGCGGCGGCGTTCGTCCTGGCACGGCGTCAGGGCGACCTGCTGGGCCACGCGTGGGCCGCCTACCACCTCGGCGGCTTCGACGGCGTGATGTGGCTGGACCTCTCCGCCCGCGACGGCCGCCACCTCTCCTCCGCGCCGCCCCCGGTCGCGGCGTCCGACGCGCGGGCGGTCGTCGTGGACCCCGCCGGACGGGCCGTCGAGGACGCCCTGCCCGCCTTCGCCGCGTCGTCGTCCATCCCGCACTCCCTGGTGGACGCGGCGACCGGACGCGGTTACGGCGCCCTCGGCCTGGAGATCGAACGCCGCCTGGTCTTCGTGATCAGCGGCATGGGCGACGTCCCGGCCAAGCAGGTCCTGGCCACCGCCCCCGGCTTCTCGATCGTCACGGACCACGCGAGCGTCACAAGGACCGCCGACGGCCGCCTCCACCTGACCCTTCCGCCCCTGGCGCCCGGCGACCCGAAGCCCCAGCAGTTCGGCTACCTCATCGGCGAGATCGTCGTCGAGCCGATGGCCGTGCTCCCCGGCGAGCGGCGGCAGTCCCCCGAGGAGACGCTGGAGCGGCTCGCGCGCGTCGAACGGGCCCTCGACGCCCGCGACGAGCCGGGCGCCGCCCCGCAGATCCCCCTCGCCGACCTCCTGCCGGCCGAGGACGACTGGACGGTCACCGCCCTGGGCGGCAGGGCCCTGGTCGGCCGGACCCCGGTCCGGACGGACCGCGCCTACGTGCAGCCCACCACGGGCTTCCCCGCCCTGGGGCTGAGCGTGCTCCAGGACCGGGCGGTGGACCGGCTGCCGAAGGGCGCGATCGGGGCCGTGGAGGCGTCGGGCCGCGAGTTCGCGATGAAGGCCACCGCGGACTTCGTCCGCGCCGTCACCGGCCGGACCGACGTGCCCGACGTGGTCGTCCCCTTCCTCGCCCCGGTCCCGGACGTCGACGACCTGTGGGGCTACCTCCGGTTCGCCTACGCCCACGTCGTCGCCCGGCCGACCGGGGTCATCCTCAACCAGGGCCCGGCCGCGTTCATGGTGAAGAACGGCCTGGCGGTGGCGTCGCGCCCGGCCCTCGACCGGGTCCTGCGGGCGCTGCGCCCCCGGGCCAGGGACTTCCTCGACCGCCACCACGACGGCATCGGCGCGGGGCTCGCCGCCACGCTCGGACGGCTGCTGGAGCTGTACCGCAGGACGATCACCCCGGACCGGCCCCTCTTCCCGGGCTACTTCGACGCGACGATCGGCGACGCCCCCTCCGCGCGCGAGCACACGACCGCCGTGCTGACCGGCCGCACCTCCGAGGGGAAGGCCGTCACGCAGAAGCAGGTGGTCGACATGGACGACGACCGGTATCCGGTCCTGGACACCGACGACGGCCGCCTCGACCTCCCGCTGGTCCTCACGGAGCTGCGCCACTTCGCCTACGACGGCGAGCAGTTGATGACACCGCAGGAGATCCGGCAGGCCGTGGCCGAACTGTCGCAGCTCAGCCGCGAGGCCTACCGCCGGGCCCTCGCGCAGCGGGCCCCGCTGCCCGACGACGTCCTGACCGCGTCCCTGAACCGCGTCCTGGACAACGAGGCCGTCCGCGGGCTCGCGCACTTCGTGCAGATGGTCCTCATGGCCGGCCTGCCCCAGCCCTCGGGCCCCACCCGCCGCCTGATGCCGGTGGGCGAGAGCCAGCGGATCTCCCGCGCGCTGGGCGAGTACGCGCTCGGCGCCCCCCTGCCCGCCGACCACCCCCTGCACCGGTCGCTGCGCACGGCGGTCCAGGAGGCGGCCGACGCCGTCGACACGCTTCCCCCGCCGCACCGCCCCAGGCTCCGGGCCATGGTCACCGCCGCCCAGGGCGCCCTGGAGATCCTGGCCGACCCGGAGCGGACACCGCCGCCGCTGGAGTGGGCGTCCGAACTCGTCGCGATGGACGGCTCCCGCGTCCTCCTGGACCGTGTCCTGGTGGTCCGGCACCGCACCCCCGACGGCGCCCCGCTGGGCACCTCCTCCCGCCCCGACCAGGAGTGGCGGGACGCCCGCCGGCAGACGTACGGCCTGCTGCCCGAGGTGGTCGGCTTCACCTACGTGCGCCCCGGCCCGGTGGCCCTGGAGAGCCCCGTCCAGAACCTGCCGTTCCACGACGCCTACCTGGTCGGGCTGCGCGGCGGGCCCGACGCCGCCGCGCTGGCCCTCGACGACGGCACCGACGCCGTCGTCGACTACGCCCGGATCGTGGACTTCCTCTTCGCCTCCGACGGCCATCTGACCGCGCTCGCCCCCGAGCGGCCCGTCCTGGTGACGGGGGCCGACCTGGCGGGCCCGCCGTCCGCCGACCCGCTGGAGACGCCGCCGGCCGGCCAGGTCCTGGCCAACGGCCTGGGCCACTGGATCTGGACCACCGGCAGCGGCATCGAACCCGTCCTCGCCCCCGGCGACGGGCCGACCGGACCGCGCTGGCAGCTGGCCGAGGGCGACTGGTGGGCCGCGTTCCGCCCCGAGCCCACCACCCCCGAACTGGCCCGGTGGGCCGAGCGGATCACCGGCGACCGGGGCCGGGCGCCGGACGTACGCCGCTGGGTCCGCGCGATCCGGCTGGTCTACGGCCCCACCGTCGACGACCAGGGCGCCGCCCTCGCCACGCTGCTCCAGGGCTTCTGGGCCCTGGAGCGGACCCGCGCGGCCAATGGCGTCACCACCCCGCTCACCTGGGGCGACCTGCGCACCGCGATCAGCGCGTACTTCGCCGCCAACGGCCAGGTGGAGCCGCCGCTGCCGGTGGCCCTGCAGTTCCTGCTGCTCTCCGCCGCCGGAGCGGTCGGAGTCGACCTGGAGCTGTCGGGAACGGCGATCACCCCGCTCCACCACAGTGTGCGCGCCTGGGACACACCCGCCGCGGGCGGCGTCGTCGAGGACGTCACCGACCGGGACGAGGAGATGTCCCTCTTCGCCCCGGCCCCCGCCGCACAGCCGCCCGTACCGGCCCCGGCCGCGCCCGCGTCGGTCCCGGCGTCGGACGCGTTCACCGGGCCGGGCGACCCCGTGCTCGACCCGAAGACCAGGATCACGGGACCGTCCGGAAGCCCACAGGGCCGCAACTGGACCCGGGCGAGCGTCAGCCGGGTCCTGCCGGGGACCCTGCGGACCATCGAGACGCGGCCGGGGGCCGCGCCGAAGGTCGTCGCGACCGGCCCGGCCCCGTGGCCTGACACCGCGTACGTGGTCAGCGCGGACGGCGAGGACGGCCGGGTGCTGCTGCCGGACGGCCGGGAGCTGGGCCCGGAGGCGGTCGCCGACGCGCTGGCCGCCGACCCCGAACTGGCGAAGCTCCCCAAGAACGTGCCCGTCGTCCTCGCCGTTCCCTACACCGGCGACCGCTACCAGCGGACGCTGCAGGCGGTGGCCGACCGGCTGGACCGCACCGTATGGGGCCCCAGCGGGGCCGGCCGGATCGTCCCCGACGGGTCGGGCGCCCACGTCCTCGCGCTGCTGGACCGCGACGCCGACGCCCCCGTAGGGGACTGGCTCGCGGTCGAGCCCTCGACCGCGACCGGGCCCTACCTCGACCGGACGTGGACGGCGCTGGACGGCACCGTGTTCCGCGACAGCGACGTCCTCACCGTGCCGTTGACCGACGAGGACCACCGGCACTTCGGGCGGCTGGCCGTCGAGCAGAAGGACGGGCTGCGGCGGCGGGCGCAGCGGCTCCGGAGGTTCCGCACGCTGCGGGAGCTGTCGCACCGGCTGCCCGCGGGCACCGACGCGGGCACCGAGAACGAACCGGTCGGCTCGGAACCCGTCTCCATGGACGCGGCCGTCTACGTCTACGCCGGCCACGGCGAACCCGGCCGGATGCACCTCCCGCTGCGCGACGGCCGGACGGTGTGGCTGGAGAAGCGGGACGCGGCGGCGTACATCGCGGGCCTCCCCGAGGTGCGGAAGCTGCCGCCTGGCCACCGCATGCACCTGGAGGTCTGCTGGAGCGCCTCGGACGGCGACCCGCGCCGCCAGTACCCCTACCTGGGGGAGACGCCCCACGTCGACGATCCGCTGGAAGACGTCCCCCTCGACCAGGCGGTGGCCAACCTCACCCGCCGGGAGACGGACGGCTCCACCCGCCAGACCGGCTTCAACGACACCCAGCGCATCGCCCTGGCCTCGGCGACCGGCGAACGGGGACGCAGGGTCCTGCGCCGCCCCGAACCGCTGGGGCCCGCCCTGGACGCCCTGGCCCGGGACACGGGACTGCACCGCGGCCCGGACCCGGTCCCCCCGGAGACGCGGCAGACGATGCTGCGGCTGGTCCGGGCGGTACGCACCGTGTTCGGCACCACGTTCGAGGACCACCGGGGCGGGCCGGACGGCCGGTTCGAACGGGTCATGAAGGGCATCGTCGCCCTGGAGCGGATGCGGGCGAACGACGGGAAGATCGCCCACCTCACCCCGTTCCGGCTGGACCTGCTGGACTTCTTCGTCCAGGAGCACACCGGGCGGGCCCCCGACCCGCGCGGGTACGTGGCCCTGCTCGACTTCGCCGCGGAGCGGATCGACGCCGACGAGAACGCCGGGCTCACCGACGCGGTGCCCGCCCCGTCGCTGGAGACCGCCCTCGGGCAACTGGCGGACAAGGGCGAGCAGATGATCCGCCACGTGCAGTCGCTGCCCGCCCCCGCCCCGTTCACCCCCCGCCTGATCGCCTCGACCCTGTGGGCCACGGCCCGCGCCGCCCGGCTGCTGCGCCCGATGACGCCCGCCGCCCGCGAGGCCATGGGCCGCGAGGTGCTCCACCTCGACGCCGCGACGCCCTGGGACCGTTCGCGGCAGGAGTCGCTGTGGGCGCTGCTGACCCGCACGATCGCGGAAGGCGCGGACCCCGGCGACCAGGACGTGCTGGCCGCCCGCCACCTCGCGGAGAGCGGCGCGTTCTCCCCGCCCGCCCTGCTCAGGCAGGGGGCGAACGTCCAGGGGGTCAACTGGTCCGGGACCGCCATGCCCGCCGGGGTCGACTGGGGCAGCGTGCGGCAGATGGTGTTCGGACCCCAGGGCAGCAGCATCCGCCCGGTGCCGCCCGCCTGGACCGGCCCGCACAAACCGATGCCGATGCTGAACGTCGTGGAGGTCGACGGGGCCGGGCGGATCGTGCTCCACCTGCCCGGCCGCGCCCCCCTCCCCGTGACCGAGAACGCGTTCCTGGCCCTGCTGGAGAGCGACCCCGCCCTGCGGACCCTCCCGCTGAAGCACCCCGTGCTGTTCCTGACCACCGGCCCGGGGGCCCTGAGCCCCCAGCTGGTGCAGCGGTTCTCCCGGCGCACCGGACGCCCCGCCTACGGGTACAGCGCGCCGATGATGCTCTCCTCCGGCGACCCCGCCGCCCCGCTCGCCATCCTCGCGCTGACCGACCCGGCCACCAGGGCCCCGGGCGTCTGGACCCGCGCGGCCCGGCAGACCGGCGCCGCCCCGGCCGCGTCCGGCACGGGCGACCTGACCGTCTTCAGCCCGTCGGACCGGAAGGCCGGCCGGCTCCCGGACCTCGCCTCCCTGAGCATCGGCGGGCAGGACGGGCCCCCGGCCGGCTCGCTCCTGTCGCCCGGGACGCTGATGACCAACGCCTCGGGCGCGCCGCGCGGACGCAACCTGACGGACCAGAAGGTGCGCCGCCTGCGCATCGGACGCGTCCGGGTGTACGAGGAGCGGCCGGGCACCCCGCCCCAGGAGAAGGCCGGCGCGGACGAAGCCGCACCCTGGGGCGACTCCGCGTACGTCGTATGGGGCGAGAGCGGCCCGGACGGGGTGCGGTTCCCCGGCGGGCACGCCCTGGACGCGGAGAAGCTGGCGGCCGAACTCGCGGCCGACCCCGAACTGGCGAAGCTGCCCGGGGACGTCCCCGTCGTCCTGGCCGTCCCGTACCTGGCCAACCAGCGGTACCTGGCCTACCTGCGGGCGGTCGCCAATCTGCTGGAGCGGCCGGTGTGGGCGCCCAGCGGCGACGGCCGCCTGGTGCGCGACAAGAAGCGCGAGCACGTCCCGGCGCTCATCGACCACGGGCCGGACCAGCCGCTCGGCTCCTGGGTGCCGTTCCGGCCGACGAAGGCGGTCGCACCGCTCCCGGACCGCGCCTGGACGGCGCTCGACGGCACTGTCTTCCGCGACGGCGACGTCCTCACCCGGCCCCTGGTCTCCGACCGGAACGAGCGGTTCGGCCGGATGTCGCACGCGGACGACGTCCGGGGCCGCGAGGAGCTGATGCGGTCCTACCAGCGCGCCGGGAAACAGGTCCACCTGATGGCGTCCGGCGGCCGGACCGCCCTGATCGGCGAGGAGCCCCGCACCCCGGACCCGGCGGCGTACGTGTACGTCGCCCACGGGCTGCCGGGCGGCCTGCAACTCGCCCTGGGCGACGGCCGGACGGTGTGGCTGGGCGCGGCGGACGGCGGACGGTACATCGGCGGACTGCCCGAGGTCGCCGAACTGCCCGAGGGCCACCGGATGAAGCTGGAGGTCTGCTGGAGCGACGCGGCGGGCAACCCGGCCCTGCCGCAGCTGGACAACCGCCCGGCGCCCGCCGTCCAGGACCCGCTGGAGGAGGTCCCCCTCGCCCAGCACACGGCGAACGTGAGCCGCCGGGTCACCGAGGGGGCGCTGATGAGCAGCGGCTTCCACACCGACGCCCACATCCTGCACGACGCCCCCGGCGGAGTCGTCGGACGGCGCAGGTGGGTCGTCCCCGAGCCCCTGCCGCACGAGCTGGACGAGATGGCCCGGACCGCCGGCCTGCACACCGACGACGGGGAAGCGCCGCCGCAGGTGCGGGCGACCACCCTGCGCCTGGTGCGGGCCCTGCGCCTCGTCTTCGGCCCCGAAGCCGAGCAGGACAAGGCCCTGCACGCCCGGCTGCTGCGGGGCATCGGCGCCATGGAGACCCTGCGCGCCAACGACGCGGCGCTCAGCCGGTTCACCCCCTTCCGCATGGAGCTGTGGACCTTCGTCGCCCAGCGGGCGGCAGGAAGGAACCCGGGCCCCGACGACTACCGCAAGGTCCTGGACCTGGCCGCCGGACTGCTGGAGCGGAAGCCGGAGGCCGCCCTCGGCGAGGCCATCGGCGATCCGGCGATCCAGCACGCGGTGCGGCAGGTCACGCAGTTCGGCGAACCGCTCGTCCGCAACGTGCTGCGGCAGCCCGAGAACGTCCCGGTGACCAAGCGCGCCGTGACGCGGGCCTTCTGGGCGATGGCGGGCGCCGCCCGGCAGATGGCCGGCCGGGACGACGCGTTCACGGAGAAGCTGGGCCGCCGGGTCCTGCACCTGTTCCCCGACGAGGAGTGGGCCCCGGCGCGGAAGCAGCAGCTGTACACGCTGACGGCCCAGGCCGTCGCGGCCGGGCTCGACCCGGCGGACTTCTTCACGCTGGCCGCCTTCCAGCTCGCCTCCCGGGGCGCGTTCGGCCCCGCCCACCACCTCCGGGCCGGGGAGGCCTTCCAGGGGTTCAACTGGAGCGGCGGTCCGGCGCCGGCCGGGCTCGACCTGCGGGTCGTGGGCCGGCAGGACACCGGGGACGACGGCGCCCCGCTCCAGCACTTCCGCGCGCCCTGGGCCGCCGAGGGCGAGCCCGGCGACGCCATGGTGGTGTGGACCGACACCGACGCCGAGGGCTTCGTGGTCCTCCACCTGCCGGGCATGCGGCCCCTGCGGGTCGCCGACCGCGAGTTCCTTGCCCTGCTGGACCTGGCCCCGCCGCTGCGCACCGTCGCGCTCGCCGTACCCGTGCTGTTCGTGCTGTCCGGCGCGGGCAGCGGCGCGGGGCGCGCGGCCACCCTGTCCGAGGCCTTCTCCGACCGCACCGCCCGCAACGGCTGGTCTTACGGCGGCGCGTTGACGGTGGCCCCCACCACCCCGCCGCCGGACGGCGCGCCCGCCCCGCTGCGGCTGATCGGGCGGCCCGGCACGGCGGGCGGCCGGCAGGGCGTCTGGCACAAGGCGTGGCTGCGGGGCCTGAACTCCAGCGTCCTCGTGCCCGCCCCGTACGGCGACGCCCTGTTCTCCTCGCCGAAGCCGCCCGCACGGCCCGCCTCCGTACCGGACACGGCCCCGCCCACCGCCCCCGCCGCGCCCTCCTCCACCGCGCTCACGGCGCCGCGCAGCCTGACCGGGGTCGAGGCCCCCGTACCGCCGCCGCTCAGCCGCGCGGAACTGACCGCGCTGGTCCCCCGGGTGACGGGCCGGGAGCCGCTGCGCGGCCTGACGGCCGAACGGTGCCTGGTCCTGCTGGGGGCGCTGCGCGGCGAGCTGTTCCCCCGGGGCGTGCGCCCGGCCGGAACGGTGGACGACTCGGTGATCGGCGTACCCGTGGCGGAAACGTCGCTGGTGGCGGGCCCCGGATGGCGCCGGGTCCGGTCGTGGGACGCGGTGGCCGGGGCGGTCGCCGCCCAGGGCCCGGGAGCGGCGGCCTTCGTCCTGGCACGCCGTCAGGGAGCGGCGACCGGGCACGCCTGGGCGGCCTACCACCCGGGGGGACGCGGCGGCGTGGTGTGGGTGGACCTGGCGGCCGGGCACGGCCGCCAGGTGTCGTCGCTCCCCCCGGCGGTCGCGGCGTCCGACGCCCGGGCCGTGGTCGTCGGCCCCGCCGGGCAGGCCCTGGCCCACGCGCTGCCGGAGTTCTCCCCGTCCTCCTCCACCGCCCTCGCCGGGCTGGACGCGGCGGTCGAGCCCGGCTACGGCGCCATCGGCCTGGAGGTCGAGGAACGCCGCGACCTCTTCCTCGACATACCCGGCCGCCTCACCTCGACCCTGGTCCTGGCCCACGGCCCCGGCATCACGCTCGTCACCGACAGCCGCGGCTTCTGGATGACGGCCGACGGCCTCCTCCACGTCGACGAGCCGCGGGTGGCGCCGGGAGAACCGCGCCCGGTGCGGCGGAACTTCGTCATCGGCGAGTTCGTCCTCGACCCCATGGCCGTACTCCCGGGGGAGCGCCGGCAGTCCCAGGAGGAGGGCATGGCCCAGTTGCAGCGGGCGCGTGCCGTCGGAAGGCTGCCGGACGAGCGGCGGGCCGCCGTCCCGCTCACCGAGATGCTGGGCCCGCTCGGCGGCTGGACGTTCACCGAGACGGGACTGAAGACCGCGGTCAACCCCGCCCCCGAGGGCTTCGACCGGACCGCCTACGGGCAGCTCACCCTCGGCTACCCCACCGTGGGCCTCCGGGAGCTCCAGGACATCGCCCACCAGCGGCTGACCGTCCCGAAGTTCGAGACCGCGATCGCCGGCGCCCGGAGCTTCGGCCAGTCCCTCATCACGACGTACGCGAACCACATCCTCGGCACGCCCGCCGTGGAGAGCCACATCGCCCCGTTCCTCGCGGCGATCCCGGAGATCGACGAGGTGTGGGGCTACGGCTGGCTGGGCTTCCAGAACGTCGTGGCCGCGCCGATCGGCGATGTCTTCGACCACGCCCGCCCGCCGGGCGCCGACCCGGAGCTGATCAAGAACCTCCTGCCCGCCGCCTCGCGCAACGCCCTGGACCGGATCCTGCGGGCGCTGCGCCCCCGCGCCCGGGCGTTCCTGGACGAGCGCCACGACCAGCTCTCCGCCGAGGCCGCCGAGCAGTTGGGCAGACTGCTGGAGTTCTTCCGGCACCGGCTGGCCCCGCACCTGCCCGCCGACCCCGCCTTCTTCGACACCGCGGGCACGGAGGTGCCCACGCCCCGCGAGCACTGGACCGCCGTCCTCACCGGCCGCACCTCCGAGGGCGAGGCCATCAGCCAGCGCTACGCCGTCGGCATGGACGACGGCGACTACCCCACCCTGGACACCGACGACGGCCGGCTGGCCGTCCCCCTGGTCCTCGCGGAGCTGCGGCACTTCGGCTACACCGGCCAGTTCATGACGCCCGAGGAGATCCAGCGCGCCGTCACCGAGCTGTCCGCCCTCAGCCGCGCCGCTTACGAGCGCGCCCTCGGGTCCCGGGCCCCGCTCCCCGACGACGTGCTGCGCGAGTCCGTCCGGCGGATCACGGACAACCCGGTGGTGCAGGGCGTCGCGGGCTTCCTGGTGGTGGCGGCACGGGCCGGCATCCCGCAGGCCGGCGGCCCCACCCGCCGGCCGCTGACCGAGTGGGACGGCCGGGCCGTCGCGCTGGCGCTCGGCGCGTACGCCCTGGGCCGGCCGCTGCCCGCCGACCACCCCGCCCACCTGGCTCTGCGGGCCGCGCTCGTGGAGGCGTACGAGCTGCTGCCGAACATCCCCCCGGGCGGGCGGACGAGGGCCCGGGAGATCTTCGACGCGGCACGCGGCGCCCTGGCCGTCCTCGCCGACCCGGCGCAGACCCCGCCGGTCCTGCCCTGGTACGCGGAAGTGGTCGCGATGGACGGCTCCCGCGTCCTCCTGGACCGCGTGATGGCGGTCCGGCACCGCGACGCGCGGGAGACCCCGGTGGGAACGTCCTCCCTGCCGCTGCACGCCTGGCAGGACGGACTGCGGCAGACGTACGGCCTGCTGCCCGAGGTGGTCGGCTTCACCTACGTGCGTTCCGGCCCGGTGGCCCTGGAGAGCCCGGTCCAGAGCCTGCCGTTCCAGGACGCCTACCTGGTCGGGCTGCGCGGCGGGCCCGGCGGCGCGCTCCTCGCCCTGACCGACGGCACCGACGCGGCGTTCGACTACGCCCGGATCGTGGACTTCCTGTACGCGGTGGACGGGGACCTCACCGCGCTCGCCCCCGAGCGGCCGGTCGTGGTGACGGGGGCCGACCTGGCGGGGCCGCCGCCCTTCGACCCGCTGGAGACGCCGCCGGCCGGCCAGATCCTGGCCAACGGCCTGGACCGCTGGGTCTGGACCACCGGCAGCGGCGCGGAAGCGTTCCTGGTGGCCGCCGACCACCTGGGCGGACCGCGCTGGCAGTTGGCCGAGGGCGACTGGTGGGCCGGGTTCCGCCCCGAGCTGTCGAGCGCCGAACGCGGCCGGTGGGCCGAGCGGGTCACCGGCGACCGGGGCCGGGCGCCGGACGTACGCCGTTGGGTCCGCGCGATCCGCCTGGTCTACGGCCCCCTCCTGGAGAACGACGCGAACGCCTTCGAGGCGCTGCTCCAGGGCTTCTGGGCCCTGGAGCGGACCCGCGCGGCCAATGGCGTCACCACCCCGCTCACCTGGGGCGACCTGCGCACCGCGATCAGCGCGTACTTCGCCGCCAACGGCCAGGTGGAGCCGCCGCTGCCGGTGGCCCTGCAGTTCCTGCTGCTCTCCGCCGCCGGAGCGGCCGGGATCGACCTGGAGCTGTCGGGGAAGGCGATCACCCCGCTCCACCACAGCGTGCGCGCCTGGGACACACCCGCCGCCGGCCCCGCCGGCCCCGCCTTCTTCGCCCCCGCGGGCACCGCGCCCACCGCCCCGGCCACCGCGCCCGCCGCCGCGTCGACCACCGCCGCCCCGCCCCCGGCGTCCGGCACGTTCACCGGGCCGAACGATCCGCTGCTGGCCCCGAAGACCCTGCTGACCGGCCCGTCCGGGGACGCGCAGGGCCGCGACTGGACCGGGAGAAGCGTCAGCCGGGTCCTCCCGGCGACCCTGCGGACCATCGAGACGCGGCCGGGGGCCGCGCCGAAGGTCGTCGCGACCGGCCCGGCCCCGTGGCCGGACACCGCGTACGTGGTCAGCGCGGACGGCGAGGACGGGCGGGTGCTGCTGCCGGACGGCCGGGTCCTGGACGCGGAGGCGGTCGCCGACGCGCTGGCCGCCGACCCCGAACTGGCGAAGCTCCCCGAGGACGTGCCCGTCGTCCTCGCCGTCCCCCACACCGGCGACCGCTACCAGCGGACGCTCCGGGCGGTGGCCGACCGGCTGGGACGCACCGTGTGGGGCCCCAGCGGGCTCGGCCGGATCGTCCCGGACGGCACCGGCGACGCCCACGTCCCGGTGACGATGGACCCCGACCCCGACGCGCCGGTCGGGGCATGGGTGTCCGTCGCCCCCTCACCGGCGTCCGGACCCTACGCCGACCGGACGTGGACGGCGCTGGACGGCACCGTGTTCCGCGACAGCGACGTCGTCACGCGCCCGCTCGCCGACGAGGACCACCAGCGGTTCGGCAGGATGGCCGTCCACCGGCAGGACGGGATGCGGCGGCGGGAGCACAACTTCCGCGCCCTGCGCAGGATGCGGCAGCTCGTCCACTGGACGCCCGCCGGCGCCCGCGCCCAGGAGACGGCATCCGAACCGGTCTCCATGGACGCGGCCGTCTACGTCTACGCCGGCCACGGCGAACCCGGCCGGATGCAGCTCCCGCTCCGCGACGGCCGGACCGTCTGGCTCGGCAAGCGCGAGGCCGCCGCGTACATCGCGGGGCTGCGCGAGGTCCGCGAGCTGCCGCCGGGCCACCGCATGCACCTGGAGGTCTGCTGGAGCGCCTCGGACGGCGACCCCGCCCACCAGCAGCCGTCGTTCGCCCCCGTCCCGCACGTCGACGACCCGCTGGGCGACGTCCCCCTCGACCAGCACGTCGCCAACCTGACCCGCCGCGAGACCGACGGCTCCACCCGGATGACCGGCATGGACGCCACCCGGCGCTCCGCCATGGGAGCGGCGAACGGGGAGCGGGGCCGCAGGATTCTGCGCCGCCCCGAACCGCAGGACGCCGAGCTGGACCGGCTGGCCCGCGAGGCCGGCCTGCACCGGAGCCCGGACGACGTGCCGCCCGAGACCCGGGAGGCGACGCTGCGGTTGGTACGCGCCCTGCGGGCGGTCTTCGGCAACGGGATCGAGGACGACCGCTCCACCCCCGGCGGGCGCTACGAGCAGGCGCTGAAGGGCATCGGCGCGCTGGAACGCCTGCGCGCCAACGACACCGCCATCAGCTCCTTCACCCCGTTCCGCGCGGACCTGTTCGACTTCTTCGTCCGCGAGCACACCGGCCGGGCCCCGGACCCGGCCGGATACCGGTCCCTCCTCGACCACGCGGCCGCCCGCATCGCGGCCGACCCCGAGGCCCGGCTCACCGACGCCGTACCCTCGCCCGCGCTCCAGATCACCCTGAAGCAACTGACGGGCGCGGGCGAGCAGATGATCCGCCACGTGCAGTCGCTGCCGCCCCGGGCGGCCTTCACCCCGCGCCACGTGGCGTCCACCCTGTGGGCCACGGCACGGGCCGCCCAGCTCTTCCGCCCGATGACCGCCGCCGCCCGGGAGGCCATGGGCCGCAAGGTCCTCCACCTCGACGCCGCCACCGCCTGGGACCGGACCCGGCAGGAAGCCGTGTGGGCGGTGTCGGCCAAGGCGATCGCACGGGGCCTGGACGCCGCCGACCACGACCTGCTCGCCGCGTTCCACCTGGCGGAGAGCGGCGCCTTCGCCCCGGCGGCCCTGCTGCGGCAGGGGCCCAACGTCCAGGGCGTCAACTGGTCCGGCGCCACCGCCCCCGCCGGGATCGACTGGGGCGCCGTGCACCGCTCCGACGGGACCACCGCCCACCGGCTCACGCCGGAGTGGACCGGCCCCGGCAAGCCCATGCCCGTCCTCACCGTCATCGAGGCCGGCCCGTCCGGCGCCCCCGTCCTCCACCTGCCCGGCCGCGGCCCCGTCCCCGTGACCGAGGACGAACTCCTGGCCCTGCTCGACCTGGCCCCCGCGCTGCGCACCCTCCCCCTCGGCATCCCGGTGCTGTTCCTGACCACCGGGCCGGGAGCCCCGAGCCCGGAGCTGGCGCCGCGGTTCTCCCAGCGCACCGGACGCCCTTCCTACGCCTACAGCGCCCCGATGGCGCTCACCGCCCCCAGCCCCCGGGCCCCGCTCGGCATCGTCACCCTGCCCGACCCGAAGACCGGCGCCCCGGGCCACTGGACCGCCGCAGCCCGCCGGTTCACCGCCCCGGCCGCCCCCGGCCGGGACCATCTGACCTTCTTCGGCCCGCCGACCCCGGCCGCCCAGGGGGCGGACCCCTTCCAGGACCCGGCCACCGTGCTGCGGGACGACGCCGGGGCGGTCCTCGGACGCGACCTGACGGGAGCCTGGACCGACCGGGTACGGACCGACCGGGTACGGGAGGTCACGGACGGAACGGTCACCCGGGAGCCGGACGAGCCCGCCCCCTGGGGCGGAGAGGCGTACCTGGTGGGGGACCGGGCCCTCGACGCCCGGGGGACGACCCCGGAGGCGTTCGCCGAGAAGCTGGCCGGGGACCCGGAACTGGCCGCGCTGCCGCCCCGGGTGCCGGTGGTCCTGGCGATCCCGTACGCGGGCTCGCAGTACCTGGAGTGGGTGCGCGCGGTCGCCGCCCGCCTGGGCCGGCGGGTGTGGGCGCCCAGCGGCGACGGGCGGCTGCGCCACGACTCCGCCCTCCGGGCCCGCATCCCGACGATGACGGTCCACGACCCCGCCGGCTGGCACGGCGACTGGGTGCCCTTCGACCCGCCCGCGACGCCGGCCCCCTTCGAGGACCGGCAGTGGACCTCGGTCGAGGGCAGGACCTTCCGCGACAGCGACGTGGCGACCCGGCCCCTGGTCTTCGACCGCCGCGAGCGCTACGGCAGGGTCTCGGTCGGCGACGACCTGGACCAGCGCGAGAGGATGCTGCGCGGCCTCTTCCACCGGCGGCGGCGCGTCCACTACGCGGCCACCACCCTGGGCGACCAGGTCGTCGGCACCGAGCCGTACACCCCGGACCCCGCCGTCTACACGTACTACGGGCACGGCTCCCCCGGGGCGCTGGAGATCGTCCTGCGCGACGGCTCGACGGTATGGCTGAACGCCGCCGACGGCGGGCGGTACATCGGCGGACTGCGCGAGGTCCACGAGCTGCCGCCCGGCCACCGGATCGGCCTGCAGGTCTGCTACGCGGCGTCGCCGGGCCACCCCCTCGACCAGCCGCAGGAGGGCCGCCCGGCACCGCCCGTGGAGGACCCGCTGGACGAGGTGTCCCTCATCCAGCACACGGCCAACGCCAGCCGGCTGGAGGTCGAGGGACCGACCCTGACCGCGGGACTGGACGACGACTCCTACCTGCTGGAGGACACCCCCGGCGGCGTGGTCGGCCGCGTGGTGCGCGTCCGGCCCGAGCCGACCGACGCCGAACTGGACCGCCTGGCCGCGGTCGCGGGCCTGCACGGAGACCCCGGCACCGTGCCGCCGGAGGTCCGGGCGGCCACGCTGCGGCTGGTCCGCGCGCTGCGCCTGGTCTTCGACCACGGCGTGGAGGACGACCGCTGGACGCCCGGCGGCCGGTACGAGCGGGTGCTGAGGGGCATCGCCGCGCTGGAGACCCTGCGCGCCGACGACCCCGGCATGCGGCGGTTCACCCCGTTCCGGATGGAGCTGTGGACGTTCCTCGCCCGGCGCGTGGGCGGGGACGCCCCGGGCCGCGACGCCTACCTGGGCGTTCTGGACGCCGCCCGGCAGCAGATCGACCGGCACCCCGGCAGCACGCTCACCGGGATGCTCCCGGACACCGCGCTGACGTACACCGTCGACGAACTCTCCGGCGGCGAGGGCACGGCACTGGTCCGGGACGCGGTGGGGCTCCCCGAACCCGTGACGCCGCGCCCCAGGGACATCGCCCGCGCCTTCTGGGCGATGACGGCCGCCGTCGACCTGGTCCTGTTCCGGATGGACCCGGCCCAGCAGGAGAGCCTGGGCCGCCGCGCCCTCCACCTCGCGGACACGGACCCCTGGGACGAGGAGACGACGGCGGAACTGACGTTCCTCGCGGTACGGGCCCACGCCCGCCGGATCGACATCGCCGACCCGCACCAACTCGCCGCCCACCACCTCCGCGAACTGGGCGCCCTCCGGCAGATCCTCACCGACGGGACGGAACCGACCGGCTACAACTGGAGCGGACGCCCGGCCCCGAACGGCGTGGAGAGCGCACAGTGGTACGCGCGGGTCAAGGCCGGCGGCGACGTCCTCACCCTGCCCCACCCGGCCCCGTGGAGGTCCACGGAGCCGGGCGGGGCCTCCCTGGTGATCTGGACCGGGGTCCGGGCGGACGACGGCGGCATCGTCGTCCACCTGCCCGGACACGCCCCGCTGCCCGTTCCCGACGAGGAACTCTGGGCGCTGCTCGACCTGGCGCCGCTGGTGACGGACGCGGGGGTCGACGTCCCCGTCGTCTTCCCGATGGCCGGCTTCACGGACGGCGACGCCCGGCGCACCCAGCCGTTCACCGACCGCACCGGCCGCAGCGCCTTCGCCTACTCCGGGCCGCTGGACCTCGTCGAGGACGACCCGTTCGACCCGCTGCGCATCACCGCACTGCGGGAGAAGAAGCTGGGGCAGTGGTCCAGGACCGTCTGGAGGCCCCGGCGACCGGCCCAGGAGTCCGCGACGGGGGCGCCCGGCCCGGCCGTGAAGACCGGAGCGTCGCCGCGGATCACCGAACTCCCCGGTTCCACCGAACTCCCCGGTTCCGCCGAACTCACGGACTCCGCCCAGCCCTCCGAGCCCACCGGAGCCGCCCGGCCCGCCGCCTCCGCGGGCGAGGCCGGGGCCGGGCAGGGCGACGCCTCCGCGCTCCGCGAGCGCTTCCGCCGTACCGGCCCGGACACCGCCGTATTCGACGGGACGGCCCTCGCCCTCCACGAGGCGCCGGAGGAGGGTGAACGGGCCGTGGAAACACTGCTGTTCGCCGTGCGCCCGGTGGCGGGCGGCGCGCTCGGGGAGGCGGGCGCCGGAACGGCGCAGGAGTTCCGCGCCTGGCTGGCGGGCGAGGTCACCGACGACGACGTGGCCGGGCAGGAGATACGGCGACTGGCCGCGGACCGCGATCTTCCGCTGGCCCTCCTGGACCGCGTCGGGGCCTCCCTCAGCGTCTCCGTACGCACGGAAGCCATGCTCCTGGGCGACCGCATCCCCGCGTCACGGGTGGAGTTGAGCCCCGTACAGCGGCTGAGGGTGCTGCTCGCCGACCCGTCCCGCGGTGACGGGGCGCCGGCCCTGCCGATGGGCCCGCTCGCGGCGGCGACGGCACGCGGGCTCGGCGTGACGGTGGCCGTGGCGGGCCCGGACGGCGAGGTGACGTACCACGGCGAGCGCACCGCCGGGGCCCCCACCGCCCTGCTGGTGCTCGACGGGGACCGCCACCTGGCCGGAATCCCCGAGGGCCCGGACCGCCCACCGGTCGCGACCCCGGAGGAGCCCGGCGGCCCGCCCACCGACGCCGCGGCACGGCTGAGCCAGGTGGTGGAGGCCCTGGCCTCCGCGCCGGAATCCGTCCTGGCCCCGCCGCCCCCGGGGCCGGGGGAGACCGCGCGCCCCGAGCCGGCCCGGCCCCGAACGGCTGGTCCCGAGGCCGCCGCGTGGGAGCGGCGGCACCACGCCGTCCTGGAGGACGCCCTGCGCGTCCTGGCGGCGCTCGGACCCGACTTCCCTTCCGGTTCCGGGCCGCTGACGGGGGATCGGCTGGAACTGCTGGTCAACGCCTGGTTCCGGGCCCGTGACCAGGACCCCTCCGGCAGCCTGACCGACCGCATCCGCCGCATACTGGACGACGTCCGTGCCTGATCGCAGCGAGGAGCCCATGAACGACAACACCGCCGACGCGGAGACGGCCGAGGGGCCCGCCGCCCCGGACCCGCGCCCTTCCGGCGTCCAGGGAGGACCGTCCGCCGTGCCGAGGGGCGGGCCGGGGTTCCGGGAGCCGCCCGCGGACTACGTCGAGGCCGCCAAGGCGGCCCCCGGCCACTGGCTGTCCGTGATCGACCGGCACTGGAGCGGCGACGAGGACGAACCCACGCCCCCCTGGGCGGTCCTGGGACGCTGGCGCAGCGACGCCGACGGCGAGATCGTCGAGTGGGAGGAGAACGCCGGGTACCGCCCCTCGCCCGACGCCCACGGCTGGGCCCCGCCGGTCAGCCCCGTGGACGCCGCCGTGCAGCTGGTCGCCACCGGATACGCCTCGGAGGACCTGTTCGCCCTGATGGTCGCCGACGCCGAAGTGGCCGTGTGCCTCGACGGCGAGGGCGGCCTCGCCGTCACCGACGCGCAGGACGGCACCCAGGCCGTCCCCGTCTTCCCGGCCTCGCCGGAACTGGACCAGGACAGGCTGCCGCCGCACGAGATGATGCTCGTTCCCGACCTCCTGGACCGCCTGCCCGAGGGGAAGGAAGTCCTGGTCCTCAGCTCGTCCGCTCCGGTCGGCCAACTCGTCACGGCGAGCGCCCTGCTGGCGGCCGGCGCCGAACTGGAGGAGTTCGCGCGCCTGGAGGAGGCCGACGCGTGGCCCCCCGGGGCAGCGGCGGGAGACGGCCCCGATACCGCCCCCCGGCCCCCCGGACCGGCCGGGGCCCGGCCCGAGTTCTTCCGGGGAGAGGGCTGAGCCCGCCGGCCCCGGCCGCCCGTCCGGACGGCGGCGGGGCCGAGGGGCGGGGAAGGCGGGGGCCGGGCGGCGGGGAGGGCGGGACGGCGCGGATCTCCCTCCTCGAACTCCGCTTCGTGCGGGTACGGTTCACCCGTGAGCGGTCTCGTCGCCCGGACGGGGATTCCGTTTGCCGCCCGCTCGCCGGGCCCCCCCGCCCCACGGCCGAGGGAGCCCCGCCCGCCGGCCCGCGCCGACGGACTGTTAACTGATGAGGGTGAGTTCGCAACGATGGCTCGTGTCTTCTGTTCTTGGAGTGCCCGCCGGTGAGTGAGTACGTCGACAGGTCCGCCCCGGAAACGCCCCCGGCGCCCGGACCCGAGCCCCTCCCCGCCGCCGAGGACGACCCGGCGATACCGGCCCCGGAACCCCTGGCGGCGGAAGCGGTCCCGACCGCGGGCGGACCGGCGGACCCGGCCGGTCCGCTGCCCGAGCCGCCCCCGGAGGTGGTCGAGGCGGCCCGGAAGCTGCCCGGCCGCTGGTTGAGCGTTCCCGACGCCGCGTGGTCGGGACAGGGCGCACCGCCGGAGTGGGCGGTTCCCGGCCGGTGGCGTACGGACTCCACGGGGACGATCGTGGCGTGGGAGGACAACGACCGTTACCGCCCCTCCCCGGCGGCGCTCGGCTGGCCCAGGGCCACCGACCCGGTGGAGTCCGCCGTCCAGCGCGCCGTGACCGGCTACGGACCGGCCGGCGAGGTCCTGCGCGCCCTGGCCGCGTCGAAGGTCGCGGTGCTCATCGGCTCCGACGGCGAACCGGCGGCCCTCCGCTCGGCCCAGGGCGACCCCGTGGTGCCCGTCTTCACCAGCCCCGCCCACCTCCGCGCCCTCGGATCGCTCGCCGCCCGGCTGGTCCCGGTGGCCGACGTGGTCGCGGGGCTGCCCGCCGGGCACTCCCTCTACGTCAACCCGACCGGACCGGCCGGGATGATCATGGAGACCGAGGCGTTGGCCGAGGAGATCGCCGCCCAGGAGCGCGGCGAGGCCCGGCCGAAGGCCACGGACGGCCCGGGAGGGACGAGCGCGCCGCGCATCCGGGCGGTCCACGTGACCGACGCCGACCGGCTTGCCGCCGGTGTGGCCGACGCGGACCGTGCCGCCACCGACGTGGCCGGCGCCGACCGGGCGGCCACCGGGCTGCCCGGCCCGCAGGAAGCCGCCGCGCCCTCGGCCGGGACGGAGGCCCGGGCATGAGGGGCAGGGGCGGACTCTTCGCACGCAGACGCGACACCGGCGCCGGGCGCGACCGCGCCGACGCCGCTCCGGCCGCCTCCGCCGGACCGGACGAGGGGACCGGGGAAGGGTTCCTGGTCGAGGACCACGACGGCATGCTGCTGCTGCGGACCTTCTCCGACGACACCCTCGCCCCGGCCGACGTCGCCGACCTGGCCCGCACCATGGGCGCGGACGAGGACACCGTGACCGTCATCGCGGGCGCGGAGGGGGCCGGCTCCACCGCCTTCTGGTCGAAGCTGAGCGAACTGCTCGACACACTGGGCGAGTCGGGGGCCGGGAGCGTACGGCTCGTCATGGCCGGGGCCGGTCACGATGCCGAGGGCAGGCCCGCCACCGCGCGCCGCATCGCCGACGGCTGGCGGATCGAGGTCGAGGCGCCGGACGGGGCGCCGCTCGTCGTACCGGGCGGCACCCTCTTCGTCCCGCCCGCCGAGGGCGTAGGACGGCACCCGTCGGCGGGCGGCTGGTGGCGGTTCGCGCCGGGGAAGCGACCCGAACCCCTGGGCCCGCGCAGCCCGGAGCCGTCCTGGCAGTCCGTGCTGAGCGGCCTGCCGTCGACCGTGGCGGGCGGCTGCGTCGTCGAGCAGATACCCGCCGGGGTGCTGGTGCGCCCCGCCGGGGCCGCGGCGGCCCGGCCCGGCGACCTCTACCACGCCGTACCGGTCGACCCCCGGCGTCTGGCCGTGGTGGTCGGCGTGCCCTTCGGCGAGGACGTCTCGGCCGAGGAGGTCGCCGAGGTGCTCGAAGCCCTGCCGGAGGACGTGCGGGTCGCCGTGCGGCTCGTGCCCGGCGGGCGGCGCGACCTGCTCCCGCTGGCGCAGTCGGTGGCCGACCGGCTGGACGTCGAGGTGGAGGTCATGACCGGGCTGCCGCTCGTCGCGGCTTCCGGCCCGATGGGGACGTACGCCGTGCGATCGGTCCTGGCGACGCCGGACGGCACGCCGACGTGGATACCGTTCGTGGACGCCGTCAGGTGCGGCCCGCCCGACGCGGAGGGCCGTGCCCGGCCGCCCCGGCTGCTGCGCTGGAGCCCTCCGCTGCCGGGACCGGCACGCCCGGAGGAGGGGGTGGTCGGCCTGAGCGGGGACTGGCAGCTCACGGTGACCCGGGCCGGCATGTGGGTGGGCCCGCGCGGAGGCCCCGGACTGCCCTCCACGGCACGTCAGGTGGACCCGGGCGGACCGGTGATCGAGCTGGGGATGCCGGGCGAACTCCTCGACGCATCGCTGTGGCCGGTCCTGGCGAACGTCCTGGAAGCCCTGGCGCCGGACCTGCGGGGGCGCGCGACCCTTCACGTGCACGGTGTGGCCCGCGACGGCGGACGCGAACTGCGGCGGCTGGCCGCCCGGTACGGACTGCGCACCCTGCGCCACGCCGCCCCGGCGCCGGTCCGGACCGGACCGGCGACCGCGGGCGGGCCCGCCCGGGCCGGGGCGGTCGGCGCGCCCGCCCCGGCACCGTCGTCACCGGCCGCGCCCGCACGGGCCCTTGGGCGCCCGGCGGCGGCCGGACCGGCGGAGCGCCCGGTCCAGGGGCCCCGGACCCCGTCCGCACGGACCGCGGCCCCCCACCGGCCGGAGCGGACCTCCGGAGCCGCCCCCGCCACTCCGGCCAGGACCTCCGGCAGGGGCGCGGGAACCGACCGGGCACAGCAGCCCGGGGAGGCCGTGACCGCAGGTGCGGAGGCGGGCGCGGGGGCGAACACCGCGAGAGGGGCGGGCGCGTCCGGTACGCCAGGCGAGGCTGCGGCACCCGGTACGGCGGCGACTCCGGGCACGTCCGGCACGCCCTCCCCGCCCGGTACGTCGGTGACTCCGGGCACGTCGGGTGCATCCGGTACGTCCGGTGCACCCGGCGCGTCCGCGATGCCGGGCGCGTCCGCGATGCCGGGCGCGTCCGCGATGCCGGGCGCGCCCGGCAGGCCGGGCGTCTCGGGCGCGTCCGGCAGGAGCGCGGCGCGAGGGGAGCGGGAGCGGGAGCGACGAGGGGAGACGTTCGACTGGTCGGACGACCGCGTTCCGACGGGGTTCGCCGGACGTGCCCGCACCCCGGGGACGGCCCCGGGACCGGCGAGCGGCCCCGGCACAGCCCCGACGACTCCGGCCCCGGCGTCCGAGCGGCGCTCCGGCCCGGCAGGCCGGCCGGAAGGACGGGAGCCGTTCGCGAACGCCCCGCGGCCGGACGCCGCCACCACCGCTCCCGGCGAGGACCTCGCACGGACCCCTGGGCCGGAAAGGCCCGGCCGTGCGGGAGCGGCGGACGAGGCCGGAGGCGGCGGGGACGCCGGAGCCGCGACGGCCGGGAGGACGGGGGTGGCCCACAACGCCGCGACGGCCGGGAGCACCGCCCCGGAAGGCGGCCTGGGCCCCTCCGGCGCGCGACGGCGGAACCACGCGCCCGCACCGGCCGAAGGGCCCGGCGGCCGGGGCCCCGCCGGGGACGCCGGACCCGCGCCCGCCGAGGGCCCGGAGGGAGCGGGCGGTGCGCCGCTCCGGACACCCGGCCCCGAGAGGGCCGGGGAGGGGGCCCCGACGAAGGAGGACGGTACGGAACCGTCCACCGCGGCCGGCCCGGCGTCAGCCGCCACCCCGGAACCGTCCACCGGACCGGGCCCCGCCCAGGGCTCCCGCACGTCCGGCACGGCCGTGCGCGTTCCCGACCCCGCTCCGGCGTCCCCGGGACCGGGGGCGCGCGGGGTACCGGTCGCGGGGACCGATCCGGCGCCCGCGACGGCGCCGGTCACCTCGACCGCCTCGTCGGATTCCGGCGCCGCCCGGCTGCCGGACCTGCCGGACGCCCGAGCCGTTCCCGAGCGCGAGGACACCGGCCCGGCGGACACCGGCCGCGACAGCGGGGACCAGGGGGAGGACGTCCCCCCGACACCGCTGCCCCCGGTCCTGCTGGCCCCCGGGCACCGCAGCTCCGAGGCCGAACGGACCGCCTTCCGCGCGCTCGCGGGCGAGATGTGGGACCGGCACGGCGCGGCCGTCGCGCGGGCGCTCGCCCGGATGCCCGCGCTGCGCGGCAAGGAACAGGAGGCGGCCCGCGCCGATCTCATCGCGCTGCGGATGTACCTGCTCCTCCCCGAAGGACCGCTCAGCCACGGCGCGTTGACCCGGAGTCTGCGCGACCGCGAGCTGGACCTGATGCCGTACGGCGCCTGCGTCGCCTCGGCGCTGAACCGGATGCCGTCCTACCGGGGCGCGGTGACGCGCGGCGTCGGCGGGGGGCCCGCCGCTTCCGGCGGCGTTCCCGCCCCGCCCCGCCCCGGAACGCTGCTGCGGGACGCGGCGCTGCTGAGCACCGTGCGGCTGGATCCCGGCACCGCGCCGCCGCCGGGCGGCAGTTACGTCATCTGGTCGGTGGCCGGCCGCCGCGTACGGCAGTTCTCCGAGCAGCGCGGGCCGGAGGAGGTCGTGTTCGCCCCCGGGACGCTCTTCCGGGTGCTGGCCGTCCGCCGCGCCCGGCCCGGCGTACAGATCCATCTGCGTGAACTGACCGGACCTGCCGAGACGGCCGCGCCCGACCCCGAGGGGGATCGGGCCGTGCTCGCCCGGCTGGAAGCCGTCGCACCCGGACCCGACGCGACGCCCCCGGGCGCCGGCCCCTGGCCGGAACGCTGTGCGGGCGCTGTGGGGGCCGGACCGTGACGCGACACCCCATCCCGACAAGAGCGAGGACCTTACGTGGCAAGAGACCATGATCCATCCCCCCGCATACCCACGCGGTCGGGAACGTCCACCGGAGAGGGCGGCCCGGGGAGCGGCCGGAGCGCCGGGAGTCCCTCGGTATCGGTACGCCGAGCGGTGACCATGCCCGGAGCGCCCGGCGACCCCGGCAGCGCTCTGGCCCCGGGCGGCGAGCGGCCGGGCGGTACGACCGCGCCTGCCGCGGGAGCCGCCGCCCGGGCGGCGGGCCCGGCGTCCGGAGGCTCCACGACCACGAACACGACCACGAACGTCCCCACGAGCACGAGCGGCGAGTCGGAGGCCGGAAAGGTCGGCGAGGCGACGGCGGCGCGTACCGACGCGCCCCGGGAAGAGGCGGAGAGCACCGCCGAACCCGTCGCCTCCTCCGCGCCCTCCTGGGCCGCAGCACCGTCCCGAACCGCGTCCGCGTCGGCGTCGTCGGAGTCGGCGTCGGCGTCGGCGTCCGTCCCCACCGCGGAACCGGCGACCGCCGGCGTCGGCGGCCCGGTCCCGGGCATTGCCGCGACCGCCACCGGCACCGGCGGCGGCGGTGGCGCGAGTTCGCGGGAGGGCGACGAACCGCCCGGCAGCCGGCCCAAGAAGCCGATGCTGGCGGCGGCCGGGATCGTCGGCGCGATCCTGATCGCGGTGCCCTTCCTCTTGGCGGGGCAGGACGACCGCGATCCCGAGCGGACCCGGACCGAGAACGCGGCCGGCACGGTGCTGGACAGCGAACGTCCTCCGGTCCCGGAGACCTACACCAGCCAGTCGCCGGTCCCCTCCGCCAAGCCGAGCAAGAAGGAGGAGAAGAAGGAGAAGAAGGAGAAACCGGCCGGGCCCGTGGTCCACCAGCAGGCGGCCACGCCCTCCCCGAGCCCGTCCCCGGAGAAGCCCCGGGTCGAGAAGAAGCCCCAGCCCAAGCCCAAGCCCAAGGTCGCGGCGCTGACGCCGGCCGAGCAGCTCCGCCAGTGGGCCAACGGACGCTCCGGGGTCCAGAACACCGTGATCAAGAACGCCTCGACCGGCCAGTGCGTGGACATCGGCGGCTACGGCAAGGGCCAGATCAACAACGCCGTCAACCAGTACCCGTGCAACGGCACCACAGGCGACAACCAGCTGTGGAACCTCGACATCGTGGACAAGGACGGCGGGCCCCAGAACGCGCCCCTCTTCCTGATCCGCAACAGCAAGGACGGGCTCTGCCTGGACCTCGGCTACTACAACGCCCGTTCGGAGGGGACGAAGGTCGCGCAGTTCCACTGCAACGCGTCCGGTGACAACCAGCTGTGGTGGCTCGACCCCCGCGGCGACGGCACGAACTGGATCCGCAACGCCGTCAGCAACGACCTGTGCCTGCGTCCGACCGGCGGGGTCTCCGCCGGAAACGACGCCCGGCTCGAAATCGCCCCCTGCGGGTACGGCGACCACTGGATCGTCTGAGGGTCCGCCCCGGCGGAGCCGACGCCCCCGTTCCCGCGGTGCAGCGATGCGCACCGCGGGAACGGGGGCGTTCCCCTTCGCCCGGGGGGCGTCCGTCGCCCCCGCGGCGGAGGGGTCAGGACAGTTCGGCCAGGACCGCGTCCGTGAACGGCGTCCACGCCTCCGCCGCCCACGGGCCGAACGCGCGGTCCGTCAACGCGACGCAGGCCGCCCCCGCCGCCGGGTCGATCCACAGGAACGTGCCCGACTGGCCGAAGTGCCCGAAGGTGGCCGGGGAGGACGAGGCGCCCGTCCAGTGCGGGGACTTGGAGTCGCGGATCTCGAAGCCGAGGCCCCAGTCGTTCGGGTTCTGGTGGCCGTAGCCCGGCAGGACGCCCTTGAGGCCGGGGTGCACGACGCTCTGGGCCTCCAGGACCGTACGCGGGTCGAGCAGGCGGGGAGCCTGTACCTCGGCGGCGAAGCGGACCAGGTCGTCCACGGTGGAGACGCCGTCGCGGGCGGGGGAGCCGTCCAGGGTCGTGGACGTCATGGACAGCGGCTCCAGGACCGCCTGGCGCAGGTACTCCGCGAACGGGATGCCGGACGCCTTCGCGATGTGCTCGCCCAGCACCTCGAAGCCCGCGTTGGAGTACAGGCGGCGCTCGCCCGGCGGGGCCGTCACCCGGTGCTCGTCGAAGGCGAGGCCGCTGGTGTGGGCGAGGAGGTGGCGCACCGTGGAGCCCTCCGGCCCGGCCGGCTCGTCCAGCTCGACGGCCCCCTCCTCGTACGCCACCAGCGCCGCGTAGGCCGCGAGCGGCTTGGTGACCGAGGCGAGGGGGAAGCGGTGGCCGGTCGGCCCGTGCGTGCCGAGGACCGTGCCGTCCGCCCGGACGACGGCCGCCGCCGCCGTGGTGACCGGCCAGGTGTCGATGATGCGCAGGCTCTCCATGGGTCCGAGCCTAACGGCCGCGCGAGACGCCCCGCCCCTGGCGCCCCCCGGATGGTGCACCCGCGTCCCGGCCCGGGCGCGCTCACGCGGCCAGCGGGGCGATCGGGGCCAGCCGGGTGCCGAGCGCCATGATGCGCATCGCGCGTTCCGTGGCGTCGGCCAGGAACTCGCCGCTGCGGCCGATCGCCTCCACCAGCGTCATCGGGGCGGGCAGGATCGCGCTGTACGCGTCCACGCCCACCGCCCGTACGTCCTGAGCCCCCGGCCCGATCGTCCCGGCCAGCACCAGGACCGGCACCCCGGAGGCGCGGGCCCGGCGGGCGACCTCCGCCGGGATCTTCCCCCGTACGGTCTGGTGGTCGAGCGCCCCCTCCGCCGTGATGACGAAGTCGGCGCGGGCCAGGCGGGCGTCCAGGTCGAGGCCGTCGAGCAGGACGTCGTAACGGGGGAGGAGGCGGGCTCCCACGGCGGCCAGCCCGGCCCCGAGGCCGCCCGAGGCGCCCGTGCCGGGAGACGTCCGCAGATCGACGGGGGCGCCGGCCGGCGGGACGAAGAGCGGGGCCAGGTCCCGGGTGAGGACGGCGGCCAGCCGCTCCAGGCCGGCCGAGAGGAGTTCCACCTCCGCCGGGGTCGCCCCCTTCTGCGGCCCGAACACCCGGGCCACGCCGCGCTTCCCGCACAGCACGTTGTACGGGTTGCAGGCCACGAGCAGTTCGGCGCCGGCCAGCCGGGGGTCGAGACCGGACGGGTCGATGCGCTCCAGCTCGTGCAACACGCCCCCGCCCGGTGGGAGTTCGCGGCCGTGCCGGTCGGTCAGCCGGGCCCCGAGCGCCTGGAGCGCGCCCGCGCCCCCGTCCGACGTACCGGAGTCGCCGCAGCCGACGAGGACGCGCCGGGCCCCGGCGTCCAGGGCCGCCCGGATCAGCTCGCCGACCCCGTACGTCGTGGTCGCCCCCGGGTGGCGGCGGTCCGGCGGGACCAGGGCGAGACCGGCGACGGCCGCCATCTCGACGACGGCGGTGAGCGGGCCGGAACCGCCCAGCAAGGCGAAGTGGGAGGCGACCGGGTCGCCCACGGGGCCCGTCGCCGTGGTCTTCACCAACCGGCCGCCGCCCGCCAGGGCCAGCGCCTCGGCCGTGCCCTCGCCACCGTCGACGAGGGGGATCAGGTCGAGTTCGGCGTCGGGGACCACCCGGCGTACGCCGGTGGCGATGGCCTCCGCCACGCGGGCGGCCGACAGGGACTCCTTGAACCCGCTGGGGGCGATGGCGATGCGGTGGGGGCGATCGGTGCGGTGGGTACGCGTGGTCATGGCTGGGTCTCCAGAAGGACGGGCACGCCGAGCAACGGCCAGACGGCGAGGGCGAAGAGGAGGACGAGGGCGGCGGTGAGCGGCGCCAGGAAGGCGGACAGCCGCAGCAGGTCGCGCGGGGTGTACGTCGGGGTGCCGGGCACCTCCGCGAAGAGCGCGACCGGCTTGGCCGAGGACGGCAGGGTGTGGCAGAAACCGGCGGCGGCCGTGGACGCCAGCGCCGCCGTGACCGGGTTGACCCCGGCCCCGACCGCCGCCGCGACCACCAGCGGCACCAGCACGGAGGAGCGGGCGGAGCGCGACTGGAGCGCCAGATGGGCGGCCGTGCTGACGACGACCACACCGGTGAGGAACAACCACGGGGGCGTGGACGCCCCCAGGGGTATCCAGCCCACCAGCCAGTCGGCCGCACCCGAGTCGGAGAGGGCGACGCCCATCGCCATGGTGGCGGCCATGAACAGCAGCAGCGGCCAGGGGACCGTCCGCAGCCCGTCCTTGAAGCGCACGGTGCCGAGGGCGGGCGAGGTCGCCACGAGCGCGCCGATGAGCGCGACGACGGCGGGCGACACCCCGTGCAGCGGCTCACTGCACCAGAGCAGGACCACCGTCGCCAGCAGCAGCAGGCACCGGGACTCCGCCGGGGTGAACGGCCCTTCGACGGCCGTCCCGGAGTGCTCCTGGATCTGCGCCGCCGTGATCCTGACCGGCCCCTTGCGGTCGGCGCGCCGGGTCGTCGTCACCAGCACCAGTTCGGCGGCCAGATGGGAGGAGACGACCGCCAGCGGCAGCCCGAGGACCAGCCAGCGCACGAAGCCCAGCCGCTCCCCGGTCTGCTCCCACAGCACCCCGACCGTGATCAGGTGCGCGCCCGCCCCGATCAGGGTGGCCACGGCGGAGAGCAGGATGACGGTCGGGAAGAGGAGCGCGAGCATGATGACGAGGCGCGCCCGCTCCCGCAGTGCGGCGGCCAGGGCCAGGAACACCGGCAGGGCGAGCGCGGCCCGGCCCGAGGTGGCCGGCACGGCGAACGCGGTGACGACCAGGCCGGCCGTGGTCAGGTGCACCAGCTGGCGTACGGTCCGGGCGCCGCCGACCAGGAAGACGGCGGCCCGGCCGGCCAGACCGGTCCGGGTCACGGCGGCGGCCAGGACGAAGGCGCAGATCAGCAGCCACACCGTCTCGTCGCCCAAGGTGGCGAACAGGGTCTCGCTGCTGATCACTCCCGTCACCGTCAGCGCCAGGCCCGCGCCGAGCGCGACGTAGGCGTCGTCCACCGGGGTGGCGATCCAGGCGGCGGTGGCGAGGACGAAGACGGCGAGGGAGAGCCGCCCGTCGACGCCGAGGCCGGGGGCGGCGCCGGGGACGGCGAGGAGGGCGCAGAGTCCGAGGACGGCGCAGAGGCCGGCGGTCTGCCGGAGGGGGAGAGGCACGCTGTACAGCCTCGGAAGGCGGGGTGAGCGGTCGATGAGCGGCCGGTGAAGGGCTTTTCATCTCCGCCGGGGCGGCCCGGCCGCCGGGCCGTCCCGTCACCGCGCCGTCGGGCCGCCCGGTCACCTGGCCGCCCGGTCACCTGGTCGTTCAGCCGCCCGGCCGCCCGGCGTCGGTCCGGGGGCTACGGCAGCCGGTAGCCCATGCCCCGTACCGTCTCCAGCCGCTCCGCCCCCAACTTCCGGCGCAGCGCCCGGACGTACACGTCCACGATGTTGGAGCCGGGGTCGAAGTCGTACCCCCACACGTGCGACAGGATCTGCTCGCGCGACAGCACCTGGCCGGGGTGGCGCAGGAACATCTCCAGCAGCACGAACTCGCGCGCCGTCAGGTCCACCGTCCTCTCCCCCGCACGGGCCCGGCGGGTCCGCAGGTCCAGGGCGAGGCTCCCGCTGCGCAACAGGGTGACCTCGGGCGTGCGGGCGGCGGTGCGCTGCCGCAGCCGTATGCGGGCGAGCAACTCCTCGAAGCGGAACGGCTTCGTCATCCAGTCGTCGGCGCCGCCCTCCAGCCCGGCCACGGTGTCCCGGACCGAGTCGCGGGCGGTGAGCACGATCACCGGCAGCGTGACCCGGGCCTCGCGCAGCTCCCGCAGCACGGTGAAGCCGTCCCGGCCCGGCAGCCCGATGTCGAGCACCATCAGGTCGAACCCGCCGGTCAGCGCGTGGCCGAGCGCCAGGTCCCCGTCCTCCGCCACGACGGTGGTGAAGCCGTTGGCGCGCAGCCCCTTCTGGACGAACGAGGCGATGCGCTCCTCGTCCTCGGCGATCAGGATGCGGTTCACGAATCGGTCTCCAGGGTGAGTACGAAGGTGGCTCCGCCGCCCTCGGTCCGGCGGAGGTCCACGCGTCCGTGGTGGCCCTCCGCGATGGCCTTGACGATGGCGAGGCCGAGCCCCGCCCCGCTGGTGCGGGTGCCGCGCCGGGACGTGCCCCGCCGGAACCGCTCGAAGATCACCTCGGCGTCCTCCGGCGGTATTCCGGGCCCGTGGTCCGCGACGTACAGCTCGACGCGGTCCGGCCCGGCCCGGTCCGCCCCCTCCCGGGCCGCCTCGACCCGGGAGCCGATCCGGATGCGCTGGCCGGGGACGGTGTGCTGGACGGCGTTCTGCGCGAGCTGGACCATCGCCTGCGTCATCCGCTGCGGGTCCAGCCGCACTTCGCGGTCCGCGACGCCGTCGAGCTGCCACTCCCGGTCGCCGAGGGTCCGCACCTTCACGAAGACGTCGGCGGTCAACTCCGCGAGCTGGACGGGTTCGGGGCGGACGAAGTCGGGGCGTTCGGCCCCCGCGAGGAGGAGCAGGTCCTCGACGATGCGGCTCATCCGGTCCAGCTCGTCAGTGACCAGCCGCACCGTCTCCTCCCGGTCCGCCGGATCGTCGCCCATCAGCTCCAGGTGGCCCCGGACGATGGTGATCGGGGTGCGCAGTTCGTGCCCGGCGTCGTCGACGAAGACCCGCTGCGCGGCGAACGCCCGCTCCAGCCGGTCGAGCATCGCGTTGAACGTCTCCGCGAGGGCCGCCACGTCGTCCCGGCCCTCCACGGGTATGCGCCGGGTGAGGTCCTGCTCGGTCAGCTCGGCCGCCGTCGCCCGGACGAGCCGTACGGGGGCGAGGATGCGTCCGGCGACGGCCCAGCCGACCCCGGTCGTCATCAGCAGCGCCACCCCCGACAGGGCGAGCAGCGTCCAGAACGTCTTGTCGGCGACGGCCCGTTCGCGCTCCGGGTGGAAGGCGACGACGAACGCCCCGGGCGGCCCGCCCGCGGACGGCCCGATCTCGACCTTCGCCCAGCGCACCTCGCCCTGCGGGCGCTCCAGCGTCCCGAAGGAGTCCTCGGAGGCGTGAATGCGGGTGAGCGAGGCGCCGTCCCGCCACAGAGCGGTGTCCGGGGGGAGGTCGCGCCGCTGGCGGATGGCGTCGGGCCGGTCGCCCGGGCGGCCGGTGAGGCCCAGCAACTCCTCGTCGGGGTCGGCGTACTGGCGTTGCAGATAGATCCGCAGCAGCCGGTCCGCCGTGCCGAACCGGTCGCCGGTGTCCGGGTCGACGCCCTGCGGCACGAAGTTGGCGAACTCCCCGGTCTCCTGGGTGAGCAGCTGGCTGATCCGGTGGTCCACGTCCCGCTGGAGGATGGAGCGCACGGTGACGGCGACCGCGCCCAGCGCGACCGCCATCACGACCAGCAGCCAGAGCAGGATGCGGACCCGGGCGGAGACCCTCGGCAGGCTAACCGTCATCACCGAAGTCGTCGTCATCGTCGTCGTCGGCCGCGGAGGGGCCCGGGACGACGGAGCCGTCCGGTGTACGGGTCGGAGCGGCGGAACCGCTCGGCGCCGGGCCGCCGCTCGCCGGGGGAGTGCCGCGCGGGCTCTCCTCCAGCTGGACGGCGGGCGGCACCTTCGGCGCCTCCGAGGTGTCGGTCATGGCGTAGCTGGTGGCCGCTATGCCGAGGGGCACGGCGACGACGGCCGCCAGGGCCGCCAGACGAGGTGAGAAAGCCATGCGTTCACCCTGGCGGTCCCGGGCGGTCCGAAGATGAAGCGAGGATGAACATTCCTTCATCTCCGGCATAAGGGACTTTCCCGGTCGGCGGCCCGGTCCGGAAGAACCGCCGGCCACGCTTGCTTCGAGTGCACTCCAAGGATCTAGCGTGGAGGGCATGACGGTGACCGACGGAACCTCCCGGAGCACTCCCGCGACGCCCGCACGGACGCGGCCCGCCCCGACGGCGGACGCCCGCACGGCCGCTCCCTCCCCCCGCCCCGCGGGCCGGGACGGCTACACGATCAGCGAGGTCGTCGCCCGCACCGGGCTCACCGCGCACACCCTGCGCTGGTACGAGCGCATCGGGCTCATGCCGCATGTGGACCGCTCGCACACCGGGCAGCGCCGCTTCAGCGACCGCGACCTCGACTGGCTGGCCTTCGTGGGCAAGCTCCGGATGACCGGGATGCCCGTCGCCGACATGGTGCGGTACGCGGAGCTGCTGCGGGAGGGCGAGTCCACCGTCGGGGCACGGCGGGAACTGCTGGAGGCGACCCGCCGCGAGGTGGTCGCGCGGATCGCGGAGCTCCACGACACCCTCGCCGTCCTCGACCACAAGATCGGGTTCTACGCGGGCGCCCGCCGGGCGCCGGAAAGGCACAGCGCCTGATGACCACTGACAAGATCGCCACGGTGGAGCTGGGAGCGGGCGGGCCGCGGGTCGGCGTCCAGGGACTCGGCTGCATGGGGATGAGCGAGTTCTACGGCGACACCGACGAA
Organism: Streptomyces sp. CB02366; assembly: GCF_001905905.1. Lineage (GTDB taxonomy): Bacteria > Actinomycetota > Actinomycetes > Streptomycetales > Streptomycetaceae > Streptomyces. The sequence continues at coordinate 579,876 of NZ_LIVT01000004.1, read as the reverse complement.
CTCTCCGCCCGCGACACCCTCGACGCGGCCCTGGAGGCGGGCGTCACGCTCCTCGACACCGCCGACGCCTACGGGCGCGGGGCCAACGAGGAGTTCCTCGCCCCGTTCGTCCGGGCCCACCGGGACGAGATCACCCTCGCCACCAAGTTCGCCCTCGTCCGCACCGACGACCCCCTCCACCGGGGCGTCAGCAACGACCCCGCCTACCTCCGCGGCGCCGTCGAGGCGAGCCTGCGCCGGCTGGACACCGACGTCATCGACCTCTACTACATGCACCGCCGCGACCCGGCCGTCCCGCTCGCCGAATCGATCGGCGCGCTGGCGGAACTGGTCGAGCAGGGCAAGGTCAAGCAGATCGGGCTCAGCGAGGTGACCGGCGCCGAACTGCGCGAGGCGCACGCCGTGCACCCGATCGCCGCCCTCCAGTCGGAGTGGTCCCTCTTCAGCCGGGACGTCGAGAAGAGCGCCGTCGGCGCGGCGGCGGAGCTGGGCGTCACGTTCGTCCCGTACTCGCCGCTCGGCCGGGGCTTCCTCACCGGGGCCTTCACCGACGCGGGCCGGGAGCTGGCCGAGGGCGATTTCCGCCGGCGCCAGCCCCGGTTCAGCGGCGACAACGCCCGTACGAACGCGGCTCTGCTGGAGCCCGTCCACACGATCGCCGCCGCCCACGGGGCGACGGCCGCGCAGGTGGCCCTCGCCTGGGTCCAGCAACGCGCCCGGGTGCACGGCCTGAACGTGGTCCCGATCCCCGGCACCCGCAGGCGCGCCCGCCTCCTGGAGAACGCGGCGGCGACCCGGCTGGCCCTGACGGAGGACGACCTGGCCGCCCTGGAGCCGATCGCGGGCCGGGTGGCGGGGGACCGCTACCCGGACATGAGCAGTACGGCGGCGGCGCGGGAGTAGGCACGGCGCCCGGGCCCCGGCGGGCGCGGTCTCCAGCCGGACCTCCGTACGCCCGGACCGGGCCGCCCCCTTCACGCCAGCCCCAGCTCACGCCAGCCCCAGCGCGAACACCGCGAACCCCGCCGCGAGGAGCCCGGCCAGCGCGCGGCGGGCGTTCGCGGCGCGGGTGCCCGCCCGCCACGGGGCCTCGAAGCGGCGCGCGTACCGGGCGATCAGCACCAGCAGCGCGGCGAACACCGGCAGCCACGCCAACCGGGCGAGGAGCCAGCCCACCGTCTCCGGCGCGGTCGTCAGCCCCGCCACCGCCACGCCCCCGGCCCCGGCGAGCGAAGCCGGTACGGCCGCGGCCAGCATCGCGCTCTGGTGCCAGCACAGGATCGTCATCGCGGACAGGTTGACCACCACGACCGGCGCCCACAGCAGCGGCCTGCGCAGCAGCCGCCCGAGCCGGTCGCGCAGCAGGATCGCCGCCCCGCTCTGCGTCGCCGCCAGCGCCACCACCAGCAGCGACGGCGGATGCGAGTTGGTCCGCGCCTCGCCCGGCACCCCGACCATCGACGCCGGATAGTGGAAGACGAGCAGCAGCACGGCGAACAGCACCCCGCCCCCGGCCAGCAGCAGCCGGGCGCCGCGCTTCCCGATCCGGCCCTCGCCCCAGGACACGCCGAGCTGATACGCGAACAGCCAACCGGGCAGGACGGTGAGCACGCCCAGCCAGGACGGCATCGCCTCCGCGAACGGTCCGTAGCGCAGGAAGTCCACCACCGCGACCGATACCGCCAGCGGCAGCGCCGCCCAGCCGCCGGTCCGCCGCGCCAGGGCGACGCAGAGCGGGGTGAGGGCCGTGACCACGGTGTACACCCCGACGAACCAGAGCGGCTGGATCACCAGCGTCGACGCCGTACGCAACGTGTCGCCGGGCACGCCCAGCCACGACAGGACCGAGAGCAGCACCGCCCACACGGCCGTCACGCCGAGCACCGGGCGGCCCAGGCGCGCCAGCCGCCCGCCCAGCCAGGCGCCGGTCGTGGAGGGCCGGCGGCGGTAGGAGAGGACCGAGGCGTACCCGCCGACCAGGAAGAAGATCCCCAGCATCTGGAGGACCCAGCTCGCGGGCGCCAGTCCGCCGAACGTGCTCAGCGGGCTCGCGTTGTGCAGGCCGTCGGCGTCCAGCCGGAACCCGCCGAGCATCCAGTGGCCGAGCGGCACGGCGAGCAGGGCCAGCGCCCGCAGTCCGTCCAGGGCGCGGTCGCGGTGAGCGGGGGTGGAGGCGTCGACACGGGCGGCGAACCGCCGGGCGTGGTCGCGGGCGGCGTACACCGACAGGGCGGTCATCGGGTCGCACCTTCCGGGAGGGGCGCGCCGAATGTGTTCTCCGGCGCCCGTACGCCCGCGTCGGCGCGGGCGCTCTTCGGGGCCGGCCGGTCCTGTCGGGCCCGAGCGCTCACCGGCGCCCGCGCGCCCTCGGGGGCGGCGGTGCCGCGCACGATGGCGGCGAAGGCCCGCAGCGAGTCCGTTCCCGGCGCGAAGTACCCCGCGTGGCCGCGTGCCCCGTCCGCCGGTACCCGCCGCGCGCCGAAGGCCGGGTCGGTCGGGTCCGTCCCGTGGCCGAGACCGGCGAAGCGCACGTTCGGCACGTTGTCGATCCAGTCCGTGGGGTCCTTCGCCGCCCACACCCGGGCCTTCGTCCGCAGCCCCGTGACATCGTCCGCCCGCATGCCGGGGGAGCCGAGGACCACCAGGTCGGTGGCGGGCAGCCGGTGCGCGGCCAGACCGCAGACCACCGAGCCGTAGCTGTGGCAGAACACGGCGGGTTCGGGGAGCCCGTCCGCCTTCAGCCCCTCGGCGAACCGGGTCAGCCGCCCGGCCCCCGCCTCCGCGAGGTCGCCGGTCGCCGCGTCGAGGCCGACGCCCACCGGGGTGGTGTACCCGACCCAGGCGACCACCGCCGTCCCCGGCCCGGCCGCCGTGTGCAGGGTCCTGGCCATGCCGCGCGGGGCCCCGTGCGCGACGGTCTTCCGGTCGAAGGTCCCGGCGTCGTTGTCGTTCCCCGGCACCACCACCGCGACCCGCGACGCCGTGCGCAGGTCACCGAAGACCTCGGCGGCCTGGCCGCGTCCGCGCGGGTCGAACGCGAGAATGCGGCGGCCGGGGGCGGCGAGCGAACGGTAACGGGGGTCGTCGTCGGCGGCCAGCGCGAGGGAGTTGGCGCGGTAGCGCAGCTCCAGCGGCGCTCCGTCGAGGTTGCCGACGACGGACGGGTGCCGCAGGGCCAGGAGGCGGCCCTGCTCGTCGCTCAACCCGGCGAAGAACACGGCGACTTCGGCAGGCGTCGAGCGCTCGGGGTCGGGCAGCTCCCTGCCCAGCGCCCGGTCCGTCCGCCACTGCGCACTGCCCGGCGGCGGCCCGGTCAGCGCCTGCTGCGCATCCCCCGACACCCAGCCGGTCGTTCCCGCCACCACCCCGGCGGCCAGGGCGAACGCGACCAGAGCCCTCGCGTATCGGCGCATGGTTCCCTCCCTCTCCTGCTCCGCACCGGTCGGCGCGGCCGGGAGGAAGGTAGGAAGAGGACGGGTGACGCGGCATCACACCGGAGTGCCAACCGCGGAGTGATACCGGGGTAGGGGGTGGGCCGGATCGCGGGGCACGGCCCGGGGCCTTCCCGCGACGGCGGGACCGTGTCCGGGGCCCGCCGCCCCGCCCTGCCCGGCGGCAGGGGCCCGCGCCCCGCGCTCCCGGGGACGCGGACGGGTCCGGCGCCCCGCGGCCGACAGCCGTCGGCGGGCTCGCGCCGCCGCCTTCCCGGGCGCCGGCGGGTTCGCGCCCCTGCCGCCCCGGGCGTCCCTGCCGCCCCGGGCGTCCCTGCCGCCCCGGGCGTCCCGGACGCCGGCGGATTCGCGCCCCTCTGCCCCCCCCCGGGGCGTCGGTGGGGTCTACGTCCTCGCGTCGCCCGGTGTCACCAGCCCCGACTCGTACGCGAAGATCACCGCCTGCGCCCGGTCCCGCAGCTCCAGCTTGGCCAGCACCCGCCCGATGTGCGTCTTCACGGTCTGCTCGGCCAGCACCAGCCGCTCCGCGATCTCCTGGTTCGACAGCCCCCGGGCGATCAGCTCCAGCACCTCGCTCTCCCGCGGGGTCAGCCCGTTCAGCCGGAGCGCCTGGCCGCCGCGCGTCGCCCCGGCGGGCCGCTGCGCCGCGAAGTCCGCGATCAGCCGCCGGGTCACCGAGGGCGCGAGCAGCGCGTCCCCGGCCGCCACCACCCGTACCGCCGCGATCAGATCGGCGGGCGGCGCGTCCTTCAGCAGGAACCCGGACGCCCCGGCGCGCAGCGCCTCGTACACGTAGTCGTCCACGTCGAACGTCGTCAGCATCAGGACCTTCGGCCGGTGCACCACCCCCACCGGCGGGTTCAGCAGCTCGCGCGCGGCGGCCAGCCCGTCCATCTCCGGCATCCGCACGTCCATCAGGACCACGTCGGGATGCTGGTTGCGGCTGACCTCGATCCCCCGGCGGCCGTCCGCCGCCTCGCCCACCACGTCGATGTCGCTCTGCGCCGCCAGCAGCGCCGCGAACCCCGCCCGCACCATGGCCTGGTCGTCGACGATGATCACGCGGATGGTCACAGATCCTCCGGAGAAGGGGATACGGAAGGGGACGCGGACGGGGAAGCGGCCGGGGGCAGCGGCATCCGGGCGGCCACCCGGAACCCGCCGTCCGGCAGCGGCCCGGTGTCCAGCGAGCCGCCGGTCAACCGTACGCGCTCCCGCATCCCCACCAGCCCGTGCCCGGTCCCCGCGCTCTCCAGCGGGGCCGTGGGTTTCGGCGCGGGGCTGTTGACCACCAGCACGTTCAGATGGCCCCGCGAGGCCCGGACCGACACCTGGGTGCGCGCGCCGGGGGCGTGCCGCACCACGTTGGCCAGCGCCTCCTGCACGATCCGGTACGCCGACAGGTCCACCGCCGGCGGCACCTCGCCCAGCTCCGCCGCGAGCGACAACGTCACCGGCAGGCCCGCCCGTACCGTCGCCTCCACCAACTGCTGGAGCCGGCCCAGACCCGGCTGCGGGGCCCGGTCCCCCTCCGTGCCGTCGCTGCGCAGCACCGACAGCAGCCGCCGCATCTCCCCCAGCGACTCCCGGGCCGCCGCCGCGATGGACGCGAACTCCTCCCGCGCGGTCTCCGGCAGCCCGGGAATCCGGTACGGCGCGGAGTCCGCCTGCACCGTGATCACCGACATGTGGTGCGCGACGACGTCGTGCAGCTCCCGGGCGATCCGCGTCCGCTCCTCCAGCAGCGTGCGCCGTGCCCGTTCCTCCTCGCTGATCGTCTCCTGCTCGGCCAGCCGCCGGGTCGCCTCGCCCCGCTCCCGTACCGCCCCGCCGATCACCAGGACCACCGCGCCGAGGACCGGCAGGAGCAGCGCGCTGCCGGTGCTGCGGTCCGCGGGGGCGACCAGCTGCAGCGCCGCCCCCGCCGCCGCCGTCACCGCCCAGACGGCGACGACGGTCCGCCGGGTCTCGCGCAGGCCCAGCGCCAGCAGCAGGAAGAGGTAGGCGACCAGGGTCGGCGGGGGCCAGGGCCAGGTGTCGTACCGCCCCGGGTCGTGGGCCAGCAGCACCAGTGCGCCGGCGACGTCGGCCGGGAAGATGATCCACCACGCCTGGAGGGGCCGGTGGGCCAGCATCAGCAGCGGGGCGGCCTGGGCCACCCCGAGCGCCCCGGCCAGTGCGCCGGGCACACCGTAGTCCGAGGCCAGGACGGTGATGGTGACCGGGATGAAGATCGCGGCCAGGGCGAGCACCACGGCGTAGGGCAGCAGGCGGTGCCACCGCTTCGGCGCGTCCGCGAGCAGCGGGGTGGACGGATGGGAGGCGTGGGACAGCCCGTGAGCCAGCTCGCGCAGATTGCGGCGGGCGGCGCTCAGCAGGCCGTCGGCGGGCGGCGGGGGCCCGGCGGGGGGAGTGGACATGACCCGGTCAGCCTAGGCAGGCCGAGGGGCCGGCGGCGTCATACCGTGGTTCCGACCGGGGGCGGGTCGTCTCATACCGGGGTACGGGGTACGGGGTCCGGCCGGCTGGCGCCGGAGGACCGGCGGGGTCACAGCTCCGCGAGCAGTTGGGCCTTCTTCGCGCTGTACTCGGCGTCCGTCACCAGACCGGCCCGGTGCAGCTCGCCGAGGTGATGGATCCGCTCGGCGATGTCCGCCGGATCACGCCGCCCGGCGCTCACCAGGGCGGGGGCGGCGGCGGGAGCGGGCTGGGTCCGGCGTACGGATTCCAGGACGGCGGCGGCGAACGGCAGCGACTCGTGCACCGGCCCGTACCCCAGGCCGAACAGCACAGCGGCCGGGTCCTGGTCGGCGGCCCGGGCGGCCGGGGGCTCGCCCGGCGCGTCGGCCACCGGCACGCCGTCCGCGTCCGTGCGGCACCCGGGACCGAGCGGATCGCCCAGGCTGCCGCCGGCGCGGGGGTCGAGCGGGGCCGCCGTGCGGGGTATCAACCGCAGATAGCCGTCCAACGCCTCGGGGGAGCGCCACACGATTCCAGCCAGCTCGCTCACGCGGAAGGTCTGGTCGCCCGCCTTCCACTTGGCACTGGAGGCCCCGGTCCAGGACCACCGGAAGGAGATCCGCTCACCGTCGAAACTGGCCCGGCCGTCGTACGCCTTGAAGTGCATCGGGGCCTCGGGGGCCGCCACCAGGAAGCGGTCCGCGGGCTCGTCGTACGCCGGGTCCAGCGACGCCCGCAGCTCCTGCGCGCAGTGCTCGGCGAGCCCCTCCCGCTCCGCCGGGAGCACCAGCCGATAGGGGTCGCACCCCTCCTTGAGCTGCCCGGAGGCAGCCTCCACCAGAGGATCGGCGCCCGCTCTCGGCACGGCACGCAGAACCACCGTGCCCCGCTTGCCGGGGGTCAGCGTCACCGACGACAGCGCCGCATACGGGATGCGGCGCTCCCGCAGGCTCTGGAAGAGCTTCGGTGTGCGGAGGCCCCGTTCGAAGCGGATGAGCACGGAGTCGGTGTCGAACTCCCAGGTGGCATGAATTCCGGCCAGCGCATCACCCATGTGCCTCATCGTATGCGGCACGGTCGCGCACGTCCCCCCTCGAAGCAACTCCCCGTCAATCCGCCCGGCACGCCCCTCTACGCGCGTCAGCCCTCCGGGCCGCCGGAAATACCGTTGTGGCACGTGCCGGCGGCGCTTGCGCAGCTGACGGAACCGTAGGCGCCGACGCCGATCGCGGCGAAGTTGTCCAGGCTCTCGGTACCCGGCACGAAATAACCGCTGTGCCCGGCCGCGCCGGCCGCCGAGACGACCCGGGCGCCGAAGGCCGGGTCCACCGGGTCGGCCCCGTGGCCGATCCCGCCGAACTCCAGGTGCGGTACGTCCTCGATCCAGTCGTCCCCGTCGCGCATCGCCCAGATCCGGGCGCCGGTCCTCAACTGCCAGGCATGGGCGGCCCGCATGCCGGGACTGCCGGCGACCGCGATGTCGCCCACCCGGGCCGAGGCCCGGTGCGCGGCCACCCCGCAGACCACGGAACCGTAGCTGTGGCAGAAAAGCGAGACCTTGGAGCTGCCGGGCAACGCGTCGACCAGTGCGTTCAGCCGGATCGCGCCCTCGGCGGCGAGCCCGCCGAGCGCCGCGTCCATGCCGACCCCGGCCGGGGCGGTGTAGTCGGCCCACGCGATCACGGCGGTACGGGTGCCCGGCGAGGCCGAACGCTCCGCCCCGTACAGGGACTCGGCCATGCCGACCGGCGCCGCGTACCGGCGCTTGCTGCGCTCCAGGGTCAGCAGATGCGTGTCCACGCCCGGAACCACGACGGAGACCCGGGAGGCCCGGTCGAGGTTCCCGAACACCTCGGCCGCACGGCCCCGCCCGGACGGGTCGAAGGCCAGGATCTGGCGTCTTTCCCTGAGCAGCGAGCGGAACCTGTCGTGCCGGGCCCGCGCCTCGGCCCGGCCGCTCGGCGAGAGCTTCGGGTCGCGGGCCCGCGCCCGCTCCACGGCCACGGCGCGTCCGAGAGCCACCCGGTTGGCGCGGTAGCGCACGGTGACCGGGGCTCCGTTCAGATTCCCCACCACCGACGGGTGCCGCACCGCGAGGGCCATGCGCTGCGCCGAGGTGAGGCCGGCGAAGAAGCGGGCCAGCCGGGCGGCGGGGGCGTCCGCTTCCGGCAGCTCCCGACCCGTTGTCCGGTCCCGCGCCCAGGCGGCGAGCGCCCGTTCGCGCTCCCCGATCCCGTGCTGATCGCGGACGGCGCTCCAGCCCGTCGTCGCCAGCATCACGAACACCACCGCCAAGGCGAGCAGAGTCCGCCAGACGGTCAACGTGGGAGAGGTGTCGAAGGAAGTCACTGCGGCACACCCTAGGAGACGCGCGCCGACCTCCGTGACCCGCGTGAGGCACATCACCCGTCCGCGAGGGATTGACCCCCGATTTCTCACGGAGCGTCACCCGGCACGCCGTTCGGGCCACCGCCGGCCGACGCCACCGCCCCTTCCGCTCCTACCCCCGCCAGTCGCGGGCGAGGGCCGGGACGAGCTGGTCGAGGTACTCCTCGGTCAGATCGCGCAACGCCTCCACGCTGGGGTCGTGGCCGCGGCCCCACAGCTGGCCGGTCACCCGCATCACCGCGGAGAACGCGGCGACGGCCACCCGGGGCCGGGGATCCCGCTCCACGTCGAGCCCCTCGCGCTCCGCGATCAGCAGGGCGACCTGGTTCTCCAGGGCCACCCCGCGCCGCATGTGGGCGGCGAGCAGGGTGGGGGTCGACTCGATCATCTGATAGGTGCGCATATGGAGGTCGACGGTGACGATCTCCTCGATCGCCTCGCCGATGCTGTTCCACGCGCACAGCACCGCCCCGCGCATGGCCTCGAAGGGGGCCTCGTGCGCGGGGCGGCCGCGCAGCTCGGCGAGGAAACGGGACTCGACCAGCTCCTGCACCGCGAAGGTGGCGTCCTCCTTGCTCGCGAAATAGCGGAAGAAGGTGCGCTGCGAGACCTCCACGGCGTCGACGATCTCGTCGACGGTGGTGCGCTCGTATCCCTGGGTGGTGAACAGTTCGAGGGAGGCGCGCACCAGGGCGTCGCGGGTGCGCTGCTTCTTGCGTTCACGCAGTCCGGCCCGGGGCGCGCCTGCCTGCCCGTCGGTCACGTAGCCGTCCCTCTTTTCCGTATTTCTCCAGCTCAGCATACCTTTGAGCCCTGTGTGAGCCACGTGACAGTTACTGTCTTGTGAATTGGTTTGTCAACTGTCAGAGACTGTCACTAGTCTCGCCGCTATGACTAGTCAGACCACCGTCGAGAAGGCGCCGCGGGAGCCTGAAGACAACGCAGTACCCGCCCCGGTCAAGGGGCTTCGCGGCCACCCCTGGCTGACCCTCTTCGCCGTCGCCATCGGTGTGATGATGGTCGCCCTCGACGGCACCATCGTCGCCATCGCGAACCCCGCGATCCAGCGCGACCTCGACGCCTCGCTCGCCGACGTCCAGTGGATCACCAACGGCTACCTGCTCGCCCTCGCCGTCGCGCTGATCACCGCGGGCAAGCTGGGCGACCGCTTCGGCCACCGCCAGACCTTCCTCATCGGCATCGCGGGCTTCGCGCTCGCCTCCGGTGCGATCGGCCTCTCCAGCGAGATCTCGCTGGTCATCCTCTTCCGCGTGTTGCAGGGCCTCTTCGGCGCCCTGCTGATGCCGGCCGCGCTCGGCCTGCTGCGCGCCACCTTCCCCGCCGAGAAGCTGAACATGGCGATCGGGATCTGGGGCATGGTCATCGGCGCGTCCACCGCGGGCGGCCCGATCGTCGGCGGCCTCCTCGTCGAGCACGTCAGCTGGCAGTCGGTCTTCTTCATCAACGTGCCCGTGGGCGTCCTCGCGCTCGTCTTCGGCCTGGTGATCCTCCGGGACCACCGCGCCCCCAACGCCCCGCGTTCCTTCGACCTGATCGGCATCGTGCTGCTCTCCGGCGCGATGTTCGCCCTCATCTGGGGCATCATCAAGGCCGGTGAGTCCTGGGGCTGGGGCGACGGCCGGACCTGGGCCTGGCTGGGCGCCGCCGTCGCGGCCTTCATCGCCTTCGGCATCTGGCAGAACCGGACGAAGGAACCCCTCGTCCCGCTGAAGATGTTCCGCTCCGTCCCGTTGACGGCCGGCACCGTCCTCATGGTCCTGATGGCGTTCGCCTTCATGGGCGGCCTCTTCTTCGTGACGTTCTTCCTCCAGGGCGTCCACGGCCTCAGCCCGGTCGACAGCGGCCTGCGCCTGCTGCCGCTGACCGCCATGATGATCGTCTCCTCGCCGGTGGCCGGCCTGCTGATCACCAAGTTCGGCCCGCGCGTCCCGCTGGTCGGCGGCATGGTCTGCACGGCCACCGCGATGTTCGGCATGACCACGCTCAGCGAGTCCACCGGCACCCTGACGATGTCCCTCTGGTTCGCCCTCCTCGGCTGCGGGCTCGCCCCGGTCATGGTCGGCGCCACCGAGGTCATCGTCGGCAACGCGCCCCTGGAGCTGTCCGGGGTGGCCGGCGGCCTCCAGCAGGCCGCCATGCAGGTCGGCGGCGCGCTCGGCACCGCCGTCCTCGGCGCGGTCATGTCCTCCAAGGTCAGCGCCGAATTCGCGGGCAACTGGAAGGACGCGGGCCTGCCCGGCGAGGCGGACCCGGGGCTGGAGAAGGCCGCCGAGTTCGGCATGGTCCCCGGCGGGCTCGACCAGGCCCCCGGCATGACACCGGACATCGCCTCCCGCATCGGCGGGGTCATCCACGACACCTTCATGTCCGGCATGGGCCTGGCCTTCACCGTCGCGGGCATCGTCGCGGTCGTCGCCGCCCTCGTCGCCACCCTCACCAAGCGCGGCGAGAACGCCGAGGCGGGCGCCGGCGTCGGTCACATCTGACCCCCCCCGAGACGGCGTCTTCCGTCAACACAGCGCAGGTCACCGCCCCGCCGAATCCTTTCGGCGGGGCTGTCGCCTATCAGGGTGGCGGACCCCCGCCCCTCTTCCGCACCCTCACCCGGTGACTCAGAGTGAGCGACGGAAGAGAACATCACCGACCGACCACGGGGGTTGATCCACCATGCGCACGACCGTTGTGACCCTGCGTACGACCGTTCTCGCGGCAGCGGCCCTGACCGTCATCGCCCTCGCACCCCAGGCCCTGGCCCCCGACCGGGCGGCCGCGGCCCCCGAGCGGGCGCCGGGCGTCAGCCTCGGGAGCTGCGAGGCGGGCCGGCTCTGCCTCTGGAAGAAGGCCGACTTCACCGGGGCCCGCCACACCTTCGAGCTCTCCGGCGTCGACATCGAGAGCTGCGTCCCGCTGCCCCGGGGCGGTGACGCCCAGTCCCTCGCCAACCGCACCGGCCGGCCCGTCACCACCTACCAGTCCGCCGAGTGCGCGGAGACCGGAGAGTTCGAGACGTACCCCGGCGGCGGGACCTGGACGCCCCGCTCCCCGTACCAGGTACGCGCCTTCAAGATCTGGGAGAACTGACCCCGGACACGCCGAAGGGGCGGCGACGCCTCGCGCCACCGCCCCTCCGTCCCCTTCGCTCCTACGGCTAGGGCGTGTTTCGAAAGTCCCGCCTGCTCGGCGACGCCCGGCACGCACGCTCGCCGCGTTGTCGGGACCACCCCGATACCACCGGTATCGGGGCGGCCCCCCGCCTTGCGATCGCACGCACCGGACGCCGCCGAACCCGCCCTCCGGGCGGACGACGCTCCTTCCGAAACACGCCCTAGGCGTCGCCGCCCGCCGCGCCCGGATCGGCCGCGGTCACGTCCAGCAGCTCGTAGCGGTCCACGGCCTTCTTGAGGGCGGACCGGTCGATCCTGCCCTCCTTGGCCAGCTCGGTCAGGACCGCCAGCACGATCGACTGCGCGTCGATGTGGAAGAACCGGCGGGCCGCGCCGCGGGTGTCCGCGAAGCCGAAGCCGTCCGCGCCGAGCGACTGGTAGGCGCCCGGCACCCAGCGCGCGATCTGGTCCGGCACCGAACGCATCCAGTCCGAGACCGCCACGAACGGGCCCTGGGCCCCTTCGAGCTTCCTGGTCACGTACGGGACGCGCTGCTCCTCCTCCGGGTGCAGGAGGTTGTGGCGCTCCACGTCCACCGCCTCACGGCGCAGCTCGTTCCAGGAGGTCGCCGACCACACGTCCGCCCTGACGTTCCACTCGTCCGCGAGGATCTTCTGCGCCTCCAGCGCCCAGGGGACCGCCACGCCGGACGCCATGATCTGGGCCGGGATCTCGCCCTTCTCGCCGGTGCTGAAGCGGTGGATGCCCTTGAGGATGCCCTCGACGTCCACGTTCTCGGGCTCGGCCGGGTGCTGGATCGGCTCGTTGTAGACGGTGAGGTAGTAGAAGACGTCCTCGTTGGCCTCGCCGTACATCCGGCGCAGCCCGTCCTTCATGATGTGCGCGATCTCGAACCCGTACGCCGGGTCGTACGCGACGCAGCCCGGGTTGGTCGAGGCGAGCAGCTGGGAGTGGCCGTCCGCGTGCTGGAGGCCCTCACCGGTCAGCGTCGTGCGGCCGGCGGTCGCGCCCAGCACGAAACCGCGCGAGAGCTGGTCGGCCATCTGCCAGAACTGGTCGCCGGTGCGCTGGAACCCGAACATCGAGTAGAAGACGTACACCGGGATCAGCGGTTCGCCGTGCGTGGCGTACGCCGAGCCGGCCGCGATCAGCGAGGCCGTGCACCCCGCCTCGGAGATGCCGTCGTGCAGCATCTGCCCGGTGGGGGACTCCTTGTACGCGAGCAGCAGATCGCGGTCGACCGCCTCGTACTGCTGGCCCAGCGGGTTGTAGATCTTCGCACTCGGGAAGAACGCGTCCATGCCGAAGGTGCGGTACTCGTCGGGGGCGATCAGCACGAAACGCTTGCCGATCTCCTTGTCCCGCATGAGGTCCTTCAGGATGCGGACGAACGCCATGGTGGTGGCGATCGACTGCGAGCCCGAGCCCTTCTTCGCTGCCGCGTACGTCTTGTCGTCGGGCTGCGGCAGCGGCTTCGCACGCACCACCCGGGTCGGGACGTAACCGCCCAGCCCCTGGCGGCGGTCGTGCATGTACTGGATCTCCTCCGAGTCGCGGCCCGGGTGGTAGTAGGGCGGGTAGCCCTCGTCCAGCTGCTTGTCCGTGATCGGGATGTGCAGGCGGTCCCGGAAGCGCTTGAGGTCCTCGACCGTGAGCTTCTTCATCTGGTGGGTCGCGTTGCGGCCCTCGAAGTTCGGCCCCAGGGTCCAGCCCTTGACCGTCTGCGCCAGGATGACCGTCGGCTGGCCCTTGTGCGCCTTGGCCGCCGCGTAGGCCGCGTAGACCTTGCGGTGGTCGTGACCGCCGCGGCCCAGGTGCAGGATCTGCTGGTCGGTCATGTCCTTGACCATGTCCCGCAGCCGCGGGTCGTCGCCGAAGAAGTGCTCGCGGATGTACGCGCCGGTCTCCGTGGCGTACGTCTGGAACTGGCCGTCCGGCGTGGTGTTCAGCTTGTTGACCAGGATGCCCGTGCGGTCCTGCGCCAGCAGCGGATCCCAGGAACGGTCCCAGACCAGCTTGATGACGTTCCAGCCGGCGCCCCGGAACTGCGACTCCAGCTCCTGGATGATCTTGCCGTTGCCGCGCACCGGGCCGTCGAGGCGCTGGAGGTTGCAGTTGACCACGAAGGTCAGGTTGTCCAGGCCCTCGCGGGCCGCGATGGAGAGCTGGCCCAGCGACTCCGGCTCGTCCATCTCTCCGTCGCCCAGATAGGCCCAGACGTGCGACTTGGAGGTGTCGGCGATCCCGCGCGCCTCCATGTAGCGGTTCATCCGCGCCTGGTAGATCGCGCCGAGCGGACCGAGGCCCATCGACACGGTCGGGAACTCCCAGAAGTCCGGCATGAGCCGCGGGTGCGGGTAGCTGGACAGCCCGTTCGGGGCCTTCGACTTCTCCTGGCGGAACGCGTCGAGCTGCGCCTCGCTCAGCCGGTCCAGCAGGAACGCGCGGGCGTAGATCCCCGGGGACGCGTGCCCCTGGAAGAAGATCTGGTCGCCGCCGTCCCCCTGGTCCTTGCCCCGGAAGAAGTGGTTGAAGCCCACGTCGTACAGCGAGGCGGAGGACGCGAAGGTGGCGATGTGGCCGCCGACGCCGATGCCCGGCCGCTGCGCCCGCGAGACCATCACGGCCGCGTTCCAGCGGGTCGCGTTGAGGATCTTGCGCTCGATCTCCTCGTCGCCGGGGAAGAACGGCTCGTCCTTCGTGGCGATCGTGTTCACGTAGTCCGTGCTGCGCATCTCCGGCACCGCGACGCGCTTCTCCCGCGCGCGTTCGATGAGCCGGAGCATCAGGTAGCGGGCCCTCTCCCGGCCGCGCTCGTCGACGGCGGCGTCGAGGGAGTCAAGCCATTCCTGGGTCTCCTCGGGATCGAAATCCGGGACCTGGCTCGGAAGGCCGCCAATGATGATCGGGTTGCGATCGGATCCGGAAGCCACACTGTTCCTTCGCTGTTCGGTGGTGCTCTGCGGGGTCTGTTACGGGGAACGTACCCCCGGGACAACTGTGTGCGCGCCGTCTCCATCGTGCTACCGCGAAGGCCCGGACGTCATCTCTACCGTGAGGTAACCCCGAGGTTCCGAAAACTCCCCGACGGGGCACGAGTATGAGCGGTACGCGGCTGGGTACGGGCAAACCGCAACCTTACGCCCAAGGCGTCCAAGCGTTCCCAAAGGCTGTTCGAATCCGATTGGCGGATCGAAACGGCATAAGCTGAGGAAGGACGTAAACGGATGGAGAGAGCCGGGGAGACCCGGTGAAGCCGCCGGGGAGACATGCCGGAACTTGCGCTGACGTGGCAGGGAACGTCACCGTATAGGCGGTCTCGCACGCCGGGTACTTGCGCGATTCGCCGGGCCCGTGTGGACTACGGCCTACGCCCCGCGCACGCGCGTGGCCACAGCATTTTCCGAAGACATGATCAGGAGGCAACCCGTGAGCGCGACCGCGGACCACGCGGAGGAGCGGACCAACCCGGCTGCACGCCTGGGGTTCGAGCCCGGACAGGTGGTCCAGGAGATCGGCTACGACGAAGACGTCGAGCTGGAGCTCCGTGAGGGCATTGAGGCCACTACCGGCCAGGAACTCGTCGACGAGGAGTACGACGACGTCGCCGACGTCGTTCTGCTCTGGTTCCGCGACGAGGACGGCGACCTTACGGACGCGCTGGTGGATGCCATCGGTCTGATCGAGGACGGCGGGATGGTCTGGCTGATGACGCCGAAGACCGGCCGTGACGGATACGTCGAACCGAGCGACATCAACGAGGCCGCCCAGACGGCCGGGCTCGCCCAGACCAAGAGCATCAGCGCGGGCAAGGACTGGACGGGCAGCCGTCTGGCCACCCCCAAGGGGGCCAAGGCCAAGCGCTGAGCCGCTTCTCGCACCGCCGGGGGCCCCCGCGGGCACGCACACCGTGTCCGCGGGGGCCTTCGTGCGCGCGGGGGCGGCCGGCCGGGCCCCGGGCCCTTCGCGGCCGGGCGGCGGCCCGTGCGTAGGGTGGGAGCCACCCGGACGGACCGGCCCGGGATGCGGAGAAACGGCGAAGGGATGCGTGTTCCATGACGATCGAGGTCGGCAGCCAGGCCCCGGATTTCGAGCTCAAGGACAACCACGGCCGGACCGTGCGGCTGTCGGAGTTCCGCGGCGAGAAGAACGTGGTGCTGGTGTTCTACCCGTTCGCCTTCACCGGCGTCTGCACCGGCGAGCTGTGCGCGCTCCGCGACGAGCTGCCCCGCTTCGAGGACGAGGGCGCCCAGCTCCTCGCGGTCTCCAACGACTCCATCCACACCCTGCGCGTCTTCGCGGAGCAGGAGGGCCTGGAGTACCCGCTGCTCTCCGACTTCTGGCCGCACGGCGAGACCTCGCGGGCCTACGGCGTCTTCGACGAGGACAAGGGCTGCGCGGTGCGCGGCACCTTCGTCATCGACAAGGAGGGCGTCGTCCGCTGGAGCGTCGTCAACGGCCTCCCGGACGCCCGTGACCTGAACGATTACGTCAAGGCGCTCGAAACGCTCTGAGGCGATCTCCTGGCGACGCCCGGTCAAAAGCCTGTTTTGGCAGGGAACCGGTCACTAGGATCCAATCGTTGATCCGATGCCAACGAACGACGGGGACGCTGGTGTCTGCCGGCCCCTGAGAAAACTACTGGAGGACTCGTGGGAGTCAGCCTCAGCAAGGGCGGCAACGTCTCGCTGACCAAGGCCGCGCCCAACCTGACCGCGGTCATCGTGGGTCTGGGCTGGGACGCCCGCACCACCACCGGGGGTGACTTCGACCTCGACGCCAGCGCCCTGCTGACGAACACCGAGGGCAAGGTCGCCACCGACGGCAACTTCGTCTTCTTCAACAACCTCAAGAGCCCCGACGGCTCGGTCGAGCACACCGGTGACAACACCACCGGTGAGGGCGAGGGCGACGACGAGGTCATCAAGGTCAACCTCGCGGGCGTCCCCGCCGACGTCGACAAGATCGTCTTCCCGGTCTCGATCTACGAGGCCGAGAGCCGCCAGCAGAGCTTCGGCCAGGTCCGCAACGCGTACATCCGCGTGGTCAACCAGGCCGACAACTCCGAGCTGGCCCGCTACGACCTGAGTGAGGACGCCTCGACGGAGACCGCCATGGTCTTCGGCGAGCTCTACCGCAACGGCGCCGAGTGGAAGTTCCGCGCCATCGGCCAGGGGTACGCCTCCGGTCTGCGCGGCATCGCCCAGGACTTCGGGGTCAACGTCTGACGTTCCGGCGCCAGGGGGCGCCCGGCCGGTTCCGACCCGCCGGGCGCCCCGCCACCGGGCGCTTTCGACGCCCGTCACCGGGCGTCGAAAGCGCCCGGCAGCTTTTTCACGACTCGGGGAGGACACACATGGGCGTCACGCTCGCCAAGGGAGGCAACGTCTCCCTCTCCAAGGTCGCACCCGACCTCACCCAGGTACTGGTCGGGCTCGGCTGGGACGCACGCTCCACCACGGGGGCCGACTTCGACCTCGACGCCAGCGCGCTGCTGTGCCAGTCGGGCCGGGTCCTCGGCGACGAGTGGTTCGTCTTCTACAACAACCTCACCAGCCCGGACGGCTCCGTCGAGCACACCGGCGACAACCTGACGGGCGAGGGCGACGGCGACGACGAGTCCGTCATCGTCCGCCTCGACCAGGTCCCCGCCCACTGCGACAAGATCGTCTTTCCGGTCTCGATCCACGACGCGGACAACCGGGGCCAGGCGTTCGGCCAGGTCAGCAACGCCTTCATCCGGGTGGTCAACCAGGCCGACGGCCGGGAGCTGGCCCGCTACGACCTGAGCGAGGACGCCTCGACGGAGACCGCGATGATCTTCGGCGAGCTCTACCGGTACAACGGCGAGTGGAAGTTCCGTGCAGTCGGCCAGGGGTACGCGTCCGGCCTGCGGGGCATCGCTCTAGACTTCGGCGTCAACGTTTCATAACGCCGCGCACGGCGCGGGGGGCCCCGACACACCGGGGGAGACCCGATACATAACACGATGGGGTAGCCAGTGGTACTGAAAACCTTCGGCTGGTCGTTCGCGGTCACCGCGCTCGGCCTGGTCGCGGCGGTCATCTACGGGGGGTGGCAGGCCTTCGGCATCGTCGCGATCCTGTCCGTCCTGGAGATCTCGCTGTCCTTCGACAACGCGGTGATCAACGCCGGAATCCTCAAGAAGATGAATGCCTTCTGGCAGAAGATCTTCCTGACCATCGGCATTCTCATCGCCGTCTTCGGCATGCGACTGGTGTTCCCCGTCGTGATCGTGGCCGTGAGCGCGCAGCTCGGACCGATCGAGGCCATCGACCTGTCCTTCAACGACCCGGACAAGTACAAGGAACTGGTCACGGACGCCCATCCGTCGATCGCCGCCTTCGGTGGCATGTTCCTGATCATGATCTTCCTGGACTTCATCTTCGACGAGGACCGGGACATCCACTGGCTGCGCTGGATCGAGCGTCCGCTCGCCAAGCTCGGCAAGGTCGACATGCTCTCGGTCTGCGTCGCGCTGATCGTCCTGCTGATCTCCGCCCTGACCTTCGCGACCCACGCGCACCAGCACGGCGGCGGGCACGCCGACAAGGCGTCCACGGTCATGCTCTCCGGCATCGCCGGCCTGATCACCTACCTGATCGTCGGCGGGCTCTCCGGCTTCTTCGAGAACAAGCTCGAAGAAGAGGAGGAGCGCGAGCACGAGGCCGAGGAGGAGGCCAAGAAGAAGGGCAAGCCCGTCACCGGGGCCGCCCTCGCCGGGAAGGCCGCGTTCTTCCTCTTCCTCTACCTGGAAGTCCTGGACGCCTCCTTCTCCTTCGACGGCGTCATCGGCGCCTTCGCCATCACCAACGAGATCGTGCTGATGGCCCTCGGCCTCGGCATCGGCGCCATGTACGTCCGTTCGCTCACCGTCTACCTGGTGCGCGAGGGCACGCTCGACGACTACGTCTACCTGGAGCACGGCGCGCACTACGCCATCGGCGCCCTCTCCGTCATCCTGCTGATCACCATCCAGTACGAGATCAACGAGCTGATCACCGGCTCGGTCGGAGTGATCCTGATCGCCCTCTCCTTCTGGTCCTCGGTCAGGCGCAACCGCGCGCTCGCCGCGGAGTCCGGCGACGGCGGCCCGGGAAACAAGTCCGAGGTGTCCGCCGGGGTGTGACCCGGCAGGGATTGAGGAACGCTCTTGGCGGGGCGGCCCACACGGCGACGGCTCTCCGGGATCTCCCGGACCCGGCCCGGTGGCCGCCCCGCGGTGATGTCCGGGCACGCGCAGGCGGTGCGAGCAGCAGGCGCGAACAGGGTGGGGGTTGGCATGGGATTCTTCGACGGCCTGTGGCCGGGGCGTGCGGCGCAGTTCGACTCGGGCAACTCGACGTCGAGCGCCATCGTGCTGTCCAAACGCAACGCCACGGTCTCGCTCAACAAACAGGGCGCCCTCTCGGGCAACCTGCGGGTCAACCTCTCCTGGCGGATGCGGACCTCCGACATCGAGGGCCGCTCCCGCCGGAGCGGCAGGCTGCGGAACCCCCTCCAGTTCTTCCAGCCCGAAGTGGTCCAGGCGCACACCCAGGGGGTGGTCAACGTGGACCTGGACCTCGGCTGCATGTACGAGCTGGCGGACGGCACCAAGGGGGTCGTGCAGCCGTTGGGCGGCCTCCTCGGGGACCTCAACGGCCCGCCGTACGTCCGGCTCAGCGGCGACGACCGGTTCGGCGCGCCCTCCGGCGAGACGGTCTACGTCAACCTCGACCAGCGCGACCAGATCAAGCGCCTGCTGTTCTTCGTCTACATCTACGACCGGACGCCCGCCTTCGACCGTACGCACGCCAAGGTCACGCTCTACCCGGGCAACGGCCCGCGCATCGAGATCGAGCTGGACGAGCGCGCTCCGCAGGCCCGCTCCTGCGCGGTGTTCACCGTGGAGAACGTGAAGGACGAGCTGATCGTGCGCCGCGAGGTGAAGTTCGTGTACGGCTTCCAGTCGGAACTGGACCGGCTGTACGGCTACGGCATGCAATGGGGCCGGGGCTACAAGACCCGCACCTGAGCCGCGCCCGTACCGGGCCCGCGGCGGGGCGGCCCCGCCCTGCCGGACCGGCGCGGGCTCCCCGGCCGGGCCCGGACAGGCTCAGGAGCGGATGAACTGCGGACCTTGTGGAGGCAGCACGAAATGGGGGTCGGGCGCGTGCGCGGCGGCTGCCGCCGGCTGCGGATAGCCGTACGCGGGCGGCTCGGCGGGCTGCGGGTAGCCGTACGCCGGCTGGTGGGCCCCGGCCGCCGCGGGATGCGGGGGCGGGGGCGGATAGCCGTACGAGGGCTGCTGGTGGTGGACCGTGGCCTGGGCGTCGGAGCCCGTCCCGGCGGTCGCGGGGGCCGGGGGGATCTCCGGCGGCACGGCCGGGGGCGGAGGCACGGCGGCCGGGAGCGGCCCCGGCCCCGCCGGGTCCTGCGCTCCGTCCGCCGCCTCCGAGTCGTCCACCGAGATGCCGAAGGCGGTGGCCAGACCGATCAGGCCGGAGGGGTACCCCTGACCGACCGCGCGGAACTTCCACCCTTCGCCGCGGCGGTAGAGCTCGCCGCAGATGATCGCCGTCTCCTCCCCGGTCTCCGGCCGGACGTCGAACACGGCCAGCGGCTCGCCGTCGGCGAACGCGGCGTCGAACAGCAGGATCCGCAGGTCCGCCACCTGCTCGAAGGCCGCTCCGTCGGAGGAGGCCGCGATGACCACCTGGTCCACCGAGGCGTCGAGCGCGCCGAGGTCCGCCTCGACCGTGTCCGTCAGCCCTTCCGGGACGCTGCGCTTCGGCAGCCGCCGGACCAGGCCGGAGGGGTGCCGGGGCTGGTTGTAGAAGACGAAGTCCTCGTCGGAGCGCACCCGGCCCGACGCACCGAGGAGCAGGGCGGAGGCGTCCACGTCGGGAACCCCGGCGCCCGGGGTCCAGCGCAGCACGGCCCGGACGGCCGTGGCATCGACGGGGACGTTCGAGCCCTTCAGCATCGTGTGCGTCATGACCGTCATCCTGCCTGCTGAGGGCCCGCGCGGACAACGCGGGGGGCGGCACGACCGTGCCCGGCGGCGGCGCGGACAGGGCGCGACCCCACCGTGGGGATGAGAGGGACAAGAGGCGGGCAACCGGAAATTCATGTACATGGGGAACTGATGACACCCGTCCATACGTACTATTACCGGCCATGTGTTGTTCGGTCGGTCAGGCAGTTCGGGGGAAAAGGATGCGTCACTTCGGGCATATATCGCCCACTGCCCGCCAGGGCCTGTTCCACCGGGAGCCCCGCGTCTTCACCGCCGACTCCCCGGCACGCATGCTCTCCGTCGCCCTGGGAGCCACGCTCTACTCCCCGGCCACCCGTCCGTCACTCGCGGACGACGTGCTGAAGCAGGCCGCTCGTGGCGTCGTCTCCATGGTGCTGTGCCTGGAGGACTCGATCGACGACGCCGAGGTGCCCGGCGCCGAAGCCAATCTGATCAGGCAGTTCGCCGCCCTCGCCGCCCGGGAGGCGGCAGGGGCGGCCGGAAGCGGAGCGGCGGAGTCCGCCGAGCGCGGCCCGGACGGCGAAGACGGCGCGACCGGCCCCGGCCTACCGCTCCTCTTCATCCGCGTCCGGGAACCGGGTCAGATCACCGACCTCGTGCGCCGTCTCGGCGAATCGGTCCACATGTTGTCCGGTTTCGTGCTTCCCAAATTCACCGAGGAGCGAGGGCGCCACTTCCTGGAGGCGCTCACCGAGGCCGAGGCGGCGTGCGGACGACGGCTCTTCGCCATGCCGGTCCTCGAATCGCCCGAGCTGCTCCACCTGGAGACGCGCGGCGACACCCTCCGGGGCATCGCCCGCAGCGTCGAAAAATACCGGGACCGGGTACTCGCCCTGCGGCTCGGCGTCACCGACTTCTGCTCGGCGTACGGACTGCGCCGCGCCCCCGACATGACGGCGTACGACGTCCACATCGTCGCCTCGGTGATCGCCGACGTGGTCAACGTGCTCGGCCGGGCGGACGGCTCCGGCTTCACGATCACCGGACCGGTCTGGGAGTACTTCCGCCGCCAGGAGCGCATGTTCAAGCCCCAGCTGCGCCGCAGCCCCTTCCTGGAGGGCCGGGCCGAGGAACTGCGTACGGCGCTGATCGAGCACGACCTCGACGGGCTGCTCCGGGAGATCGAGCTCGACCGTGCCAACGGGCTGCTCGGCAAGACCTGCATCCACCCGTCGCACGTGGCGCCGGTCCACGCCCTGTCCGTGGTCAGCCACGAGGAGTACACCGACGCCCGGGACATCCTGGACCCCGACCGCGGTGGCGGCGGCGTGCTGCGCTCGGCGTACACGAACAAGATGAACGAGGTGAAGCCCCACCGGGCCTGGGCCGAGCGCACGCTGCTGCGGGCCGAGGCGTTCGGGGTGGCGAGGGAAGACGTGGGCTTCGTGGACCTGCTGGCCGCCGGCCTGACGAACTGAGCGCGCGTCGATGAGCGAGCGCGCGACGAGAGAAGAGACCGTGGACGTGGTGTGGTCGGGCGACTGGGTGGCCGAACGGCTGGGCGTCGCCCTCGAAGGTGACGGAGATCTCCGGGAACTGCTGGGTCTGGCCCTGCGCCGGAACCCCAAGCGGGCGCACCTGCTGGTCTCCAACGTGCTGGGCAAACACGTCCCCCAGCGGCCCTCCGTCGTCCACCGGGCCGGGTACGAGCTGGGCGAGCGGGTACGGGCGCTGCTCGGCCCCGAGGAGGCGCGCCGCGCGGTGGTCCTCGGGTACGCGGAGACGGCCACCGGTCTCGGCCACTCCGTGGCGGACGGCCTGCGGGACGCTCCGTACCTGCACTCCACCCGGCGCCCGGTGACGGGAGCCGAGCAGGCGGGCGGCTTCGAGGAGTCCCACTCCCACGCCACCTCGCACCTGCTGCTGCCGGAGGACCGCGACCTGCTGGCGGGCGGCGGGACGGCATCCGTCCTGGTCCTGGTCGACGACGAGTTCTCCACCGGCAACACGGTCCTCAACACCATCCGCACCCTGCACGCCCTGCACCCCCGCGAGCGGTACGTCATCGTCGCCCTGGTCGACATGCGCTCGGCCGGCGACCGCGACCGGCTGACCGCCTTCGCCGCCGAGATCGGCGCCCGCGTCGACCTGGTGACCCGCGGTACCGGGACGGTGAGCCTCCCGGACGGCGTGCTGGAACGCGGCCAGGCCCTGGTCGCGGAGCAGGAGGAGCGGGCTCCCGCCTCCGCACGGCCCTCCGTCCCGGCCCCCGCCCCCCTCACCCGCGTCGGCCTCGACTGGCCGGCTGGCGTCCCCGACGGCGGCCGGCACGGCTTCACCCCGGCCCACCGGGCGGCCCTGGAAGCAGCGCTCCCGGCCATGGCGGAACGGATCGCGGCCGCCCTGGACTCCGACGCGCCGGACCGGGACGGTGGCCAGGGCCCTGCCCACGGCCGGGGCCCCCGCCGCATCCTCGTCCTCGGCTTCGAGGAGCTGATGTACGCCCCGCTGCGGCTCGGCACGGCTCTGGAAGAGGTCCTGGGCGCCGACGCCGAGGTCCGCTACTCCACCACCACCCGCTCGCCCGTCCTCGCCGTCGACGACCCCGGCTACGCGATACGCACCCGGCTCGTCTTCCCGGCCCACGACGACCCGGCGGACGGCCCCGGCGACCGGTACGCGTACAACGTGGCCGGCGCCGGGTTCGACGCGGTGGTGGCCGTCGTCGACTCCACCGCCGACACCCCCGAACTGCACGCCCCCGACGGACTGCTGGCCCGGCTCGCCGAACACACCGGCCGGCTCCTCCTGGCGGTCGTGCCCTCCTATCTCCCCCGCCCCGCCCCCGCCCCCCACCAGGAGCCCGCCGTGCTGCCCGAGCCCCTCCGAGGCCCCGACTTCTCCAGTTACGCGCCGGACGAGGTCGGCTGGCTGCTCCAGGACCTCTCGGACACCGAACTGGAGGCGCCCACCGAGGAACGCGAGGAGGCGATCCAGAGCGGCGGCGCGCACTACGCGGAGTCGTTGCCCGTCGAGTACCAGCCGACCCCCGCCTACCAGGAGCTGTTCTCCGCGGCCCTGGAGACCTCCGCCGCCCGGATCGCCCGCGCGGTCGGCACCGTCACCGAGACGGTCCTCGCCGAACGCGGCCCGCGCCCCGTCCTCGTGTCGCTCGCCCGCGCCGGAACGCCGGTCGGCGTGCTGATGCGCCGCTGGGCCCGGCACCGGCACGGCGTGGACCTGCCGCACTACGCCATCTCCATCGTCCGGGGCCGGGGCATCGACGCCACCGCCCTGCGCTGGCTGGCAGCCCATCACGACCCGGCCGACGTGGTGTTCGTCGACGGCTGGACGGGGAAGGGCGCCATCACCCGCGAACTGGCGGCGGCCATCGGCGCGTTCGAGGCATCGGGCGGCCCGGCGGGCTTCGACCCGGAGATCGCGGTGCTCGCCGACCCGGGCGGCTGCGTGCGGACGTACGGCACCCGCGAGGACTTCCTCATCCCCTCCGCCTGCCTCAACTCCACGGTCTCCGGCCTCGTCTCCCGTACGGTGCTCCGCGCCGACCTGGTCGGCCCGGACGACTTCCACGGCGCGAAGTTCTACCGGGAGCTGGCCGCGTCCGACGTCTCCGGCCACTTCCTCGACACGGTGGCCGCACGGTTCGACGAGGTGGCGGCCGAGGTCGACGACGCGACGAAGGAACTGCTGGCCGCCGACCGCGCCCCGACCTGGGAGGGCTGGGCGGCGGTCGAGCGGATCAGCGAGGAGTACGGCATCCACGACGTCAACCTGGTCAAGCCGGGTGTCGGCGAGACCACCCGGGTGCTGCTCCGCCGCGTCCCCTGGAAGATCCTCGCCCGCCGCGGCGCGCGCCCGGACCTGGAGCACATCCGGCTGCTGGCCGAACAGCGCGGCGTGCCCGTCGACGAGGTCGACGACCTCCCGTACAGCTGTGTCGGCCTGATCCACCCCCGGTTCACGCGCGGCGCGACGGGCGCGGACGGCACGGCGGTGAAGGGCGCATGAGCACGGACGCGAGCACGACCGCCCCGCCGACGCCGACCGCCCCGACGACCCTGGTGGCGAGCGACCTCGACCGTACGTTGATCTACTCGGCGGCCTCGCTGGACCTGGCCATGCCCGACGCGGAGGCCCCCCGGCTCCTGTGCGTCGAGGTGTACGGCCACAAGCCCCTGTCGTACATGACGGAGACGGCCGCCGCCCTGCTCACCGAGGTGGCGGCCTCCACCGTCTTCGTGCCGACCACCACCCGCACCCGCGAGCAGTACGGGCGCATCCACCTCCCCGGCCCCGCCCCCCGGTACGCGATCTGCGCCAACGGCGGCCACATCCTGGTCGACGGCGTCTTCGACCCCGACTGGCAGCGCCAGGTGGAGAACCGGATCGCGGCCGAGTGCGCGCCGCTGACCGAGATCCGCGCCCACCTCGCCACGACCGCCGACCCGGCCTGGCTGCTCAAGGAGCGGGTCGCCGAGGACCTCTTCGCCTACCTCGTCGTCGAACGCTCCCTCCTCCCCGAGGAGTGGGTGAAGGAACTGGCCGCCTGGGCCCGGCCGCGCGGCTGGACCGTCTCCCTCCAGGGCCGCAAGGTCTACGCCGTGCCCGCACCGCTCACCAAGAGCGCCGCGATGCGCGAGGTCGCGCGCCGGACCGGCGCGACGCGCACGTTCGCCGCCGGGGACTCCCTTCTCGACGCCGACCTGCTGCTCGCCGCCGATCTCGGCTGGCGTCCCGGCCACGGCGAACTGGCCGACGAGGGCTGGCGGGCCCTGCACGTGACGGCGCTGGAGGAGCGCGGCGGTGCGGCGGGGGAGGAGATCCTGCGCAGGTTCCTGGCGGCTGCCGCTGCGTGAGGGCGCGTGGTGGGGAAGGGTGGGGGCATGACCATGGGCAACGACACCACGATCACGGCCGAGCTGTACGCGTACATGCTGGCCCACAACCCACCGCTGGGCCCGGTCCAGCGGGAGCTGGTGGAGACCACCTACGCACGGTTCCCCGACCACGCGGGCATGCAGTCGGCCGAGGAACAGGCCCCGCTCCTCGCCTTCCTGGTCCGGCTGGTCGGCGCACGGCACGTGGTGGAGGTCGGTACGTTCACCGGGTTCAGCGCCCTGGCGATGGCCCGGGCGCTGCCTGCCGACGGCACGCTGATCGCCTGCGACATCTCGCAGGAGTGGACGGCGTACGGCCGGGAGGCGTGGGAGAAGGCGGGCGTCGCGGACCGGATCGACCTCCGGATCGCCCCGGCCCTGGACACACTGCGCGCGATGCCCGAGGAGCCGCACATCGACTTCGCCTACCTGGACGCGGACAAGGGCGGCTACATCGCGTACTGGGAGGAACTGGTGCCCCGGATGCGGCAGGGCGGGGTCATCGCCACGGACAACGTGCTCTTCCACGGTGAGGTCACGAACCCGGAGGCGTCCGGCCCCGCCGCCGCGATCCAGGAGTTCAACGACCACGTGAAAGCCGACCCGCGGATGGACAGCGTCATGCTGACGGTCTCGGACGGCCTGACGCTGTCCCGCAAGAAGTAGCGGGCGCTCGACGAGCGCCCGCGGGGCCCTCACCCCTGGAGGTCAGCCGCAGCACCCGCCCCCGCAGCAGCCGCCGCCCCCGCCCCCACCCGAGGGCGCGGGGGCGGACCCGGCGGCGCCGCCCACAGCCACGGCGGACAGCAGCTTGACGGTGTCGTCATGGCCTGCGGGGCAGGCGGCCGGGTCGGAGGACTGGGCCATGGGACGGCTGACTTCGAACGTGTCTCCGCAGGTGCGGCACCGGAATTCGTAACGAGGCATGAACACAGGCTAGAGCCAACCCACCCCGGTGGCCACGCTCCCTGCCACCTCCCCGGGGTTCCGCCTCCTGGCCCGGCTGCCCACGCTCCGGACCCCGCCTGCGGGCCCGGCTGCCCATGCCCCGGGGTCACGTTTCCTGGCCCCGTTGCCCACCTCCCGGGCCCCGCCTGCGGGCCCGCCCCTGCCCGCGCCCCGGGCCATGCCTGCTGGCCCCGCCCCTTCCCTCTGCCCACGGGCCCCCTGCCCGCACCCTCTGACACCGCCTCCCGACCCCACCCCCGGCACCCCGGAGGCCGTGTGAGGTCCCGGGCGGTCCTCGGCTACCCGGACCCCCACACGGGGGAGGGAGGAGGAGAGAGGGAAGGGGGAGGGAAAAGGGAGGAAGGAGGAGGTCTCAGGTGCCCGCGCCGCGCTCCTCGCGGATGTCGGAGACGACCCGGGCGGCGGTCTGTCGCACGGCCTCCGTCTCGGTCAGGAAGTGCCAGTAGTCGGGGTGGCGCCCTTCGAGCCCGGCGACGGCGCGCTCCAGTCGGGCGACGGAATCGTCGAGCGGCCGGGCGTGCCGGGGGTCCGGCGTGTGCCGACCGGCCATGGCGAGGCGCTGGGCGTCCCGCACCGCGAACCGGGTCCGCTCGATCTCCTGTTGCGGGTCCTTCGCCACGGCGTTCAGCTGCTGCAACCGGTCCCCGGCGGCGGAGACCGCCTCGTCCGTCGCGTTGAGCAGGGCGCGGACCGTCGACAGCCGGGACGTGGCGTCCGCCCACCGCTGCTCCTCGCGCGCCCTGGCCGCCTCGGCGAGCTTGTCCTCGGCCTGCCGCACCTTCACGGCGGCCTGCTCCGGGACCGGCTGGAGGTCTTGCCAGCATGCGGCGGAGAAACGCCGCCGCAACTCGCTCAGCACCGGCTCCACCGAGCCCGCCCGGTTCGTCAGCGCCTGGGCACGGGTCCGCAGGGACACCAGCCGCCGGTCGATCTCGGCTGCCCGCTCGGGCAGTCGCTCCGCCTCGGCGCGCACGGCCTCCGCGTCCCGCAGCACCACGTCGGCCCGCTGCAGGGTCTCCTGGACGCCGTGCTGCCCCGCGCCCTGGTTCAGCTTGGTCAGCTCGGGGGCGAGCGCGGCGAGCCGAGCGGCCAGATCATCGGCGCGCAGACCCGCTGCCCGTACGGAATCGAGGGCGTTGCTCGCCGCGAGGAGCGCCTGCCGGGCCCGTTCGACAGCGGGGGCGAGCCGGGCGAGCTGGGTCTCCGCGCTGCCCAGCAGAGGCCCGAGCCCCTGGGCGAACCGGTCCAGCTCGCCCTTGACCCGCACGAGGTCGTCCTTGGCCCGGGTCAACTCGGTGCGGGCCTTGGCGGCTACGGAGGGCTCCAGGTCGTCCCGGTCCAGGTCATGGCTGTCGACCGCGGTGATGTAGGTGCGGCTGGCCTCGTCGATGCGCCGACCAAGCGCGTCGAAGTCCTCGGCGGCCTTCCGGCCGCGCGCAGAGCTGTCCACGGCGTTGATGGTCTCGATGGAGATCTTGAGATCGCGCTGGGCGGTGTCCAGCTCGTAGAACGCCTCGGCCGCGGCGTCCTTCGCTGCCTGAGCCTCGGCCCGCTGGTTCTCCCCGCGCCCGCCGAACCATCGACGCGTACCCCCGCCGGCGAAGGCGGCGGGCAGCACCGCGACGAAGAGGGGCACCGGCAGCAACATCAACGTCAGCACGTCCCGGCCGCCCCCCACGGCGGCCCTCGCACCCGCTCTTGCCCTCGGCCGCGCGTTGGTCGCCGTCACATCCCTCTCCCGTGCCGATTCGCCCTGCCCGGTACATTCTCCCACCAGGTAAGGACGAACACACGGGTCGGTTAGTTCGCGCTTCGCACGGTGACGTGCCCGTTGTCGCTGCGCGCCTTCACCACATGGGCGCCGTCGTCGCCGCGCGGCACGTCGATGGAGACGTCCCCGTTGTCGGCGGAGGCGTCCACCGCGTATTTCTGGCCGCCCGGCGGCAGATCGATGGTGATGCCCCCGTTGTCACTCACCGTGTCCACGCGGTCGGGCACGGAGGAGAAACCGAGCCGGATCTCTCCGTTGTCGGCGCGGGCGATCACGGAGGGCCCGGTTATCCGCTCGGCCCGGATCTCCCCGTTGTCGCTCTTCAGCATGAGCGCCCCGCCCGCATCCCGGACGTGGATCTCCCCGTTGTCGGACGAGAGGTCCAGAGCGCTGTCGAAGCCGGTGGCGGCGACCCTCCCGTTGTCCGAGGCGGCGGTCACCGCGACCCCGCGCGGCACCTTCACCCGGTGCCGGGAGTCGCAACTGTTGATGAGGCCATCGCACTTCACCCGGAGCGTGAGGGTGTCGCCCTCCATCTTCCAGACGGCATCGGGCCCGCTGCCGAGGACCACCCACCCGTCGAGCTGCCGCTCCACCTCGACCTCCTTCACGTCGGCCGGCACGAGGTCCACGACACCGTTCTCGACGTCGATGGTCAGAGTCTTCCCTTCCAGAGCGAACGACTTGCGCTCGACGGGAGCCCCGTCCACGTCCGTACTCCCACACCCGGTGAGAGCCAGCGCCAGCAACACCACTCCGCCCCCGAGAGCAAGGGCCCGCCCGGCGGCCCCGAGACGCGCCCCGGAACGCGTACGGGTCGGTGAGCTCGTCAAGGTGTCCACGGTGATCGGTCCCCCAGTTACGTTGTGCCGGACAGTGCCACCGGGCGTTCCTGCCGGTGCTCCACCACCGTATGCACCCCCGACCCCCGCCGGGATCCGGCCCGCTACCGTCTCGGGGTGGGGTTATCCCCCGGGCGTCTGCCCCCGCCCCCGCCCCGCGCCGCCGGCCCGTCCGGGACGGTTTATGAGCAGCGGCCCTGGTCCATGTAGGCTGTGGCCTCATCCACGGGTGCGTAGCTCAGGGGTAGAGCGCTGCTCTTACAAAGCAGATGTCGGCGGTTCGAAACCGTCCGCGCCCACCAGCACGAAGACCCCCAGCCGATCACGGCTGGGGGTCTTCGGCATCCACTTCCGACATCAACGGACGCGGCCACCCACGGTCGGGAGGCTGCCGCTTCACCATGCGGTCCAAGTGGCTCGACGGCTGCGGTTCAGCCCGCTCGGCGATCTCGCCTCGGTCACGTTCTCATGGGGTGCTGGTGCAATCTTCCTTGACGGGGAGGCCTCGAACGATGTGCGAGCCTACAGAACAGGCCATGCGCCGCTACGGTGCTTCTTGTGGACGCGGGGGTGTTGTCAGTAGGCACCCCTACGATCGTCTTATGCGAAAAGGAGCGATCACGCGAGAGTCCGTGCTCAAGGCCCTGGGGGAGCACGACAAGTTGGGGCGTGAAGCCTTCCTGACGAAGTACGGCTTCGGGGAGGCACGGTCCTACGTGTTGGTCCACGAGGGCCAGGAGTACGACTCCAAGGCCGTCGCGGGGGTGGCCCACCAGTGGGATCAGGGGCGGGCCCTCACACGGGACGAGTTCAGCGGCGGCAAGGATCATGCCGCGGCGTGGCTCAAGCGAGTGGGCTTCCAGGTCAAGGCCATCCAGAATCCGGACTGGGCCCGTGACGAGATCGTTCTTGCCTGCGACCTGGTAATGGAGAACGATTGGAAGGGACTGGACGCCGAGGACAGCCGGGTGGCGGAGTTGTCTGCCCTCCTCCAGTTGCTTCCCATCCACGCAGAGGCGGACCGCAACGACAAGTTCCGCAACTCCAACGGCGTCGCCCGCAAGACGTTCGACATCGCCACCCGCCACCCGGAATACCGGGGGAAGCCCACGAAGGGCGGAGCCCTGGATGTCGCTGTGTTGCACGAGTTCCTTGCCCGGCCACAAGAGATGGCCGAAGCGGCGCGGCTGATCCGTCAGGGTATCGCGACTGGCGAATTGCAGTCCTTCGCGCCGACTGAGGACGAGGAGTTCGGCGACGACTTCAGCGCGCCGGAGGGCCGGCTGCTCATGCGCCGCCACAGGGCGCGTGAACGGAACAAGGGCTTGCGCAAGAAGAAGATCGCTTCTGTTCTTCAGCGGGGCGGACAGCTCGCTTGTGAAGCGTGCGGCTTCGACTTCGAGAAGGTCTACGGGGACCGCGGCACCGGATACATCGAGTGCCATCACGTCCTTCCGCTCCATGTAGCGGGGGAGGGCCGCACCAAGCTCAGCGATCTCGCCCTCATCTGCGCCAACTGTCACCGCATGATCCACCGGCGTGCGCCATGGCCGACCCCGGGGGAGCTGCGAGCCTCGATAGAGCAGAAGCATGCAGACGACAGGCGTGCCGCGGCGGCTTTGACGCGACCGCGCAAGGCAGCCGACGAGCAGATGCCGAAGCTGTGAACTGACTCCATTGCCGACATCAACCTCGGTGGCCAACCGCAGCCCCGGAGAACCCTGGAGGGCAGTCACGGCCGGGCCCGCCAGAGGCTTGGCTGCCTCCGGCCGAGCTTCCCCACCAGGTGTCGGCGGTTCGAAACCGTCCGCGCCCACCGGCGCGAGGCCCCGGTCCATCAGGATCGGGGGCCTTCGTCGTTCCTTCGTCCGGGGTTTGGCCCGGTGTGCAGGCCTGTGTTTCTGGAACCGGGGGACACGAGGGCGGCGTTCGAACGAACGACAGGTCGCACGATGGTGCTTCATGGGGCAGATGCTGGCGGAGATCCTGCGGGAGGCCGCCTGGGGGCGGTTTCCCGAGGCCGATGGGCGGACGACCGTGATGGGGGGCGCCGTCGCGTCCCCGCCCGTTCCCGTGCTTCGGGGCGGTCCCGCAGGGCGCCCGCGTCCGTACGGTCCGACCCAGCGCGGTCTCGGTCAGACGTGCAGCTCGGGCGGGAATCCGGACCAGCGGAGTTCGGCCGGCAGGTGGCCGGTGTCGTTGTACAGCAGCAGGCCCGGCGGGCGGCCCGGCGCGTAACGGATGACCGTCAGCGCGGCGTTGGCGTGATTGAGGCCCAGCCAGCGGTGGGGCGGGGCCTCCAGCGCGGCCCGGACGAGCCAGCCCACGAGGAAGTTGTGGGTGACGAGGAGTTCGTGGCGGGGCTCGTCGCCCTCGGCCGGTCCCGTGAACCGCGCGAGGGCCTCCTGCGCCAGCCCGGGGCCCTGCTCCCGCTCGGCCGCCGGGAACCCGGCCAGCCGGGCGAGCGTCTCGTCGGCCGACTCCGCCGGCAACTCCTCCCGGCGCGGCAGGTACGGGATGTAGTCGCCCGCCGGGTCGGACCTCAGCAGACGGGCCCCCGCCAGGTGTTCGCCGATCAGTCGCGCCGTCTCCTCGGCGCGCGGCAGCGGACCGTGGTGGATCGCCGTGATCGGGGCCCCGGAGAGCCGTTCCCCGAGCAGGGCGGCCTGGCGGCGGCCCACATCGGTCAGGGAGCTCTCGTCCGGGGTCGCCTGTGCGTGGCGGGTGATGTACAGGTAGCGGGCGGCGGTTGCCGTCATGGGCGGGTCCTCCGTGGGCGTTCATGATCGTTCGTGGGAATGTCAGAGGGGACGCCCGTCTCCGCGGGGCCGGTTCCGTGACCGGCCCGGCCGCCGGGGCCGGTCACGGAACCGGCCCCTCGGGATGCGCTGAGGCGGTGCTCGGGGCACCGTGGAGGCATGGCGAAGCACCCGCCCGTCATCGTCCATCCGCCTTCCCCGACCGGAGGGCGGCGGGTCACCGTCCACGGGCGGATCGTGGGCCTGGCCCACGGGCGGGGCGAGGTGGCCGCGCTGCTGCGAGCCGCCGGGTTCGCCCCGGGGCCCGACGAAGTCGTCGAGCTCGACCGGCCCGGCCTGATCGAATGGCGCGGCGGCGACCTCGACACCTGGGGATGATCCTGTGAAACGTCGTCGTACGGCATGCGAGAGCGTCCCCATCGAACCGCCGCTCGGCTACCGCACGGCGGGGGACGAGCCTCCGGACGCGGCACGACGCGCGTTGGCGCCGGACCGGATCGTGAGCCGCCGCGTCGGCGGCGGGCGGCGGGTCGGGACGCGCTCCGGAACCCGGGTGGTGCTGGTGCGAGGCCACCCCGTCAACCATCTGCCGCCCGCCCTCTCCGCTGTCTTCTCGTGCCGCGCACGGGGGACCGTGCGTCCGATCGGCGCCGTGAACCACCACGTGGAGGGGGCAGCACTCACCGTCGACGCCCAAGGACGCGGCGTCCCGGTCGGCGCCCTGTGAAAGGAGCTCACATGTCCCAGTTCGACACACCCGCACCGGGTGCCTCACGGCCCGCCGCACCTCCGCCCGGCGAACGCTCCGGCAGCCCCTGGGCCGCCGGAGGAACGATGTTCGCCGGTGTCCTGCTCCTCGTGGACGGCATCCTCGGGGTGCTGAAAGGCATCACGGGCATCGCCTCGAACGACGTCTACACGCGGATCAACGATTACGTCTTCAAGTTCGACGTGACCTCGTGGGGCTGGATCCACCTCGTCCTCGGCGTGATCCTCGTGCTCGTGGGCGTGGGCATCCTGAAAGGCGCGACCTGGGCCCGCGTGGCGGGCGTCATGCTCGCCTCCCTGAACATCGTCGCCAACTTCATGTGGCTCCCGTACACCCCGGTCTGGGCCATCGTCACCATCGCGATCGACGTCTTCGTCATCTGGGCCCTGTGCACCGACCGGTCCGACGCGGACGCCCCGGGGCGGACCGGCTGAGGCGAGGACCCCGGCGTGGCGGAGGCCGTCGGCGCCGGTGCGGCGGAGCCGGTCGGACCGACGCGTCCGCCGTGTCGGGGACGGCTGCCGGTTGTCAGTGAGGCGGTCCACACTGGAGACATGTGCCGCAGTATCAAGACGCTCCGACCGCCCGCCCTCCCCGAAGAGGCCACCGAGGAGGACATGCGGGCCGCCGCCCTCCAGTACGTACGCAAGGTCTCCGGCTTCCGCGCGCCCGCCGCACACAACCGGGAGGTCTTCGACCAGGCCGTCGACGAGATCACCGCCGCCACGATGAAGCTGCTCGACGGGCTGGTGGTACGGGGCACGGCGCGGGACTGAGTCTCAGGGGGAGGCCGGCCCGCTCCCGGAAGCCAGGCCCGCCCCGGGAAGCGGCCCCTCCGGAAACTCGCCCCTCCGGAAAGCCGCCCTGCCGGAAGCCCGCCCTTGCGGTGCGGGGGCGGTGAGGGGGTGGCTGCGCGCGGCTGCCGGGGGTCGGTGTGGTGTGCGGCGGACGCATGAGAGGCGTCCTGCCGCCGCCTGCCCTCCGTCAGCGCGCTGACGGCTCGCTCAGGGGGGCGGGGGCCGGAAACGGCACCGGTGCGGGTACGGACACGAGCGGCGATGACGTCGGCGGTGCGGCCGGGGCGGTGGCCGCCGAGCGCTGCACGGGGGTGGCTGCGAGGTCGGTTCGCGTTTCGCTTCCGGGGTCCGCGCCCTCGGGCACGGGGCCCGTTGCCATGGCCACCCCCGGCGCGGACGCCGTGGCCGGGCGGCGCTTCACCATGAACGCGGCCAGCGCGCCCGCCGCGAACAGGGCCAGCACCGAAACGGCCGTGCCGAACCACGTCGAGCCCAGCCACCGGCCGCCGAAGTAGCCGAGCCCCGTGCTGTAACCGGCCCAGGCCACCCCCGCCAGTGCGGACCACGGCAGGAAGTCCCGCTTCCTGCGGTGGGCGGCGCCCGCGCCGAGCGAGACCACGGAGCGGCCCGCCGGAGCGAACCGGGCGATGATCACCAGCGCCCCGCCGCCCCGGCTCAGCGCCGCGCCGAGACGTTCCTGCGCGGTGGTGAGGCGCCGGGAGCGGGCGATGGCCCGGTCCAGGCGGTCTCCTCCGCGCCAGGCGACCCGGTACGCGACGAGGTCGCCGAGCACCGAGGCGGTGGCCGCGCACAGGACCAGGACGACGAGCGAGGGGACCTGGCCCCCGGCGCCTCCCCCCGCGCCGCTCACGGTCGTGGAGCCCGCGGCCGCCGCCGTGGCGGCCGTGACGACGAGGACGCCGCTGGGCAGCAGGGGCAGGAAGACGTCCAGGAGGACGGAGAGGGCGACCACCGCGTAGATCCATGGGCTGCTGGTCAGCGCGCCCACACTCTCCAGCACCGTCTACTACTCCCCGATCGTGTCAACGCCGCGACGTCGCAGGGGAGCGGCAGGAGCGGCAGGTTCAGCTTTACAGCGTACGCGTGAGGGTCCTTCGGCCATCGCCCAGGGCGGTGGTGTTGTACAGGTCGCGTACACCTTCAGGCCGTGTCCCCGTTAGGCGGGGAGAACGAACCGGCACGGACGAGGAGCAGCGTATGACGGCATGGATGGTACGCAGGGGACACGGCGCGGCGCACCCGACTTCCGGACGGCGGAATGCGGTCCGGCGTGAGGGGGCCGCCGCCATGGGGGGCCGGCGCGGTGCGGAGGCCGGACGCAGGGCTTTCCGAGCCGCGGACGGTGGGGCCTCCCGGGTCCTGGACGGTGCGGTTCCCCCGGCCCAGGGCCCGACCCCGGACCCGGCCCAGGGCCCGGCCTCGCCGCCGGCTCCGGCCTCGGCCCAGAGCCCGGTCCGGGGACTGCCTGCGGCCTCGGGTGTGAGCGCGGGGGGCCTGCGGGTGCCGGGCGTGCTGGTGGGCGCGGTGGCCCTGGTAACGCTTGTCTGCGGTGCCGCCGTCGCCCACGGAGCGGGCGCCGGCGGCACGTTCACCGCTCCCGCCGGCCATGCCGACCACGGCGCGCACAGTGTTTCCGCTGCGGCGGCCCCGGCGCAGCGGCCAGGCCGCGGGGGAGACCCGAGTCGCAGGGACGACGGTGTCACCGTGGGCGGGAGTTCGTGGAGGCGGGCGGCGGGGGTGTTCTCGCCGCCCGGCTCCTTCGTGCCGTCCGACGCGTTGACGTACGACACCCGGTTGGTGCCGGCCGGGGCGCGCGTCGAGGTCACGGAACTCGCGGACCCGTCCGGCACCCGGGTCGAAGCCCGGTTGCGCGGGCTCGTGCCCGGCCACGCCTACGGGATGCACGTGCACACCTCGCCGTGCGGCGCCGACCCCGCCGCTGCCGGGCCGCACTATCAGCACCGCCCGGCGGCGACCGCCGACCCGGTCAACGAGGTGTGGCTCGACTTCCGGACGGACGAGGACGGCGACGGGAGGGCGCTGGCCCTGCAGGACTGGGGATTCCGGGAGGGTGGAGCCCGGTCGGTGATCATCCACGACCGCCAGGGCGGTGCGGGGGAGCGGGCCGCCTGCTTCACGGTCCCGTTCGGGCCCCGGGGGTGACCGGGCCCTCACACTCCGGGTGCGCGATCCGTCTGCCCGGGTACGAGGTGGCCGGCGTACGTTCCGGTAGCCCGGTAATTCCGTAGTTCCGTGATCCGGTGCGTCGGCCGCCGGCCCCGTCCCGGCGGCCGACGCACCGGTCAGATCGAGACGGCCCGGGCCTGGTCGCGGTGAGGGGAGTGCTCGGTGGCGGCCGTCGTGTTCCGCGAGCCGAAGAAGCGGTCCAGGGCGACCGCACCCGGGCCCGTGAAGACGAGCAGCAGGAACGCCCAGCAGAACAGCGCCGAGGGCTCGCCGCCGTTCTCGATCGGCAGGAGCGCCTCGGGCTGATGCACCTTGAAGTACGCGTAGGCCATCGATCCCGAGGCGAGGAAGGCGGCGGCACGGGTGCCGAGGCCGAGGGCGACCAGCGAGCCGCAGACCAGCTGGATCAGGGCGGCGTACCAACCGGGCCAGGCGCCGGTCTCCGCCTGGTCGCCGCCGAACGCCCCGAAGAGCGTGGCAGCGCCGTGGATGGCGAACAGCAGGCCGACGACGAAGCGGAAGAGGCTGAGGACGTAGGGCTGGGCCTGGTTCAAGCGGACGGGCATGGGGGGTGTGCTCCTTCGGTCGTGGTGGGGACGTGAACCGACTGAGCGCCGAGGTTAGGGAAACCTCATCAGTACTTGCAACTTCAACATTCTGTCGAGTGGCTGAAAAGTGCCTCATTCTCAGGGGTGAGTGAACGCTCAAGAACCGCTTCGAGCTGGGCTCCCCGGGTGCCTGCTCTGGCCTGTACCAATGTCAGCGCAGCATTCCGGCCACGCAGTGTCAGGGTCATGAGCTGGTTGCCGAACCAGGGGCCGCCCGTCCTGCCCCAGGCCACCGGCGGCACGCCCGTACGGCCGTGGCGGCTCAGCGCCCGGCCGATCCACCGGCCCGTCCGGCTCCAGCCGAAACGGAAACCCGCCCGGATGGACCGGGGCGCCGAGTTGTGCACGGGGGAGCAGGTCAACTGGAGGACGCGGGCCGCCGGGGCCGCGCCGGGCGCGGTGCCGGAAGCGCTGCCGGACGTCGTTCCGGCGTCGGACCCGGTCTCGTGGCCACTGCCGGATACCCGGTCCGGTCGGGGTCTCGGCCACCGGGGTTCGGTGATGTAGGCGTGGTGCACGTCGCCCGAGAGGACGCACACCGTCGCCGGAGCGTCCGGGCCGCTCCCGGCCTCCCGCAGCAACTCCGTGAACCGGTCGAAGGATTCCGGGAAGGCGGCCCAGTGCTCCAGGTCGGCGGCGCGGCGCAGCTTCTCGCCCCAGCGCGCCCAGCGGGATCCGCGTACGCCCGCGCACAAAGCCGCGTTCCAGCGTTCCGCGTCATGGATGAGCGGAGGCAGCAGCCAGGGGAGAGAGCTGCCGATGAGCAGATGGTCATACGAAGCGCGGTCGCTCAGGACCGCTTCCCGCAGCCAGTCCGCCTCGTGGGGGTCGAGCATCGCCCGTCGCTCCTCGGCCAGGACGCGGGCCGCGCGGGTGTCGACCATCACCAGCCGTACTCGGCCGAAAACACGTCGGTAGCTCCACCGGGCACGGGTGGGGTCGGCGTCGGCGCCGGCGGCGAAGCGGCGCAGCGCCTCGGTGCCGTCCGGCGCGGCGGTGACCGCCGCGTAGACGGGGTCGGCGGCCAGTTCGGCGGGGGAGAGGTTGCCCAGGTGCTGGTGGACCCAGTAGGACATCAGGCCGCTGACGATCCGTTCGTGCCACCAGGGGGTGGCGCGCATGTCCCGCTGCCAGGCGGCGCTGGTGTTCCAGTCGTCGATCACGTCGTGGTCGTCGAAGATCATGCAGCTGGGGACCGTGGAGAGCAGCCAGCGGACCTTGGGGTCGCGCCACGATTCGTCGTAGAGGTAGGTGTACTCCTCGTAGTCCGCGATCTCCGCGCCCGGCGGCTCGTTCAGGTCGCGGCGGGCGGCCAGCCTGCGCCGGGTCGCGACGGAGGTCTCGTCCGCGTACACCTGGTCGCCCAGGAGCAGCAGGACGTCGGGCCGTCGCGCCCCCGGGTCCGCCGCGAGGCGGGCGGCGAGGGTCACCAGGGCGTCCGGCCCCACGGGGTCGTCCCCGTCGCCGGGGGCCGCCGCCCAGCGGCACGACCCGAACGAGATCCGGACGCCGTCCGGGTCGTCCGGGTCGGCCGGTGCCCCGCCGCCGTCCGGGCCCGCCGGTTCGCCTGTCGTCGGGCCGCCGTCCGGGCCCGCCGGACCGTCCGCCGCCGGGGGCCCGACGCTGCCGGCCGTCTGCTCGGCGGCGGGCGCGGGCCTCGTCGCGGGCGGCGTGGTGATGGTGCTCGGCGGGAGGCGGGAGTCCTCGGGCGGCCAGACGCGCCGGGAGCCGATCAGCACCTCGTACGCGGTGGTGGAGCCGGGTGTCAGCCCGGTCACCACCACCAGGGCGTAGTGGTGCCCCGCGACCGAGAAAGTGGGCGACGCCCCCGAGGCGCCGTCGGCGCACCGGACCTCCACGGTGCACGGACGGCTCGCCTCGACCCAGACGGTCGCGGTGGACCCGGACTCCCAGTCGACGTACCGCAGCAGTGGTCCCAGGCGCAGCCCGGCCATGTGTTGTCTCCTCGCGACGCCGTCACGGATGGGCTCCGTAACGTACAGAACGCGAGGAGAGGACGCACGGGCCCCGGCGGGTGCGGCGGCGGGCGGCATCCGGCGGCGGCGCGCGGCCCGCCCCCGAACGGCGGCCCGGTGTGCGCTGCACCGGGCCCGGCGGCCCGGGGTGCGCGGCCCCCCGAACGGCCGCCCGGGATGCGCGCCGGGCCTCACCCGGGCGCCGGCCTCAGCGGGGTGTCGGCCTCACCGACGTGTCGGTCAGCAGCCGTTCAGGGCCGACTGCAGCGCGCTCTTCTCGGCGGAGTCCACGCTCAGGTTGTAGTGCTTCTTGACGTGGACCCAGGCGCGGACGTAGGTGCACTTGTACGAGGAGCTCGGCGGCATCCACTCGGCCGGGTCCTTGTCGCCCTTGGCCTGGTTCACGTTGTCCGTGACCGCGATGAGCTGAGGGCGGGTCAGGTCGTTGGCGAACGACTGGCGCTGGGCGTTGGTCCAGCTGCTCGCGCCGGAGCGCCACGCCTCGGCCAGCGGGACCATGTGGTCGATGTCCACGTCGGAGGCGGCGCTCCAGGTCGCGCCGTCGTAGGGGGAGTACCAACGGCCGCTGACCGCCGCGCAGGAGGAGTCCTGCTGCACGTTGGTGCCGTCCCGCTTGAGGACGACCTCACGGGTGTTGCAGGCCCCTGACTGGGTGATCCAGTGCGGGAACTTGTCGCGGCTGTAGCCGCTGGACGAACCCTCCGCGCCCACGGGGAGCTGGCCGAGGTAGGTGCGCGCGGTCGCGGCGCTGACCGGGGTGGGCATCGCGGCCTGGGCGCTCGGGGCGGTGAACAGGGCCGAGGTGGCGGCGAGTGCGGCGGTGGCGGCGGCGACCGAGAGGCGACGCGCGTAGATTCCGGACATGCGAACTCCCTTGACGTGGGGGGTGCGTGGGCGGGCGATCGAACGAGCCCGCCCATGGTGGCGACGCCGGGTTTCCGTGGGGTGGGCGTCAGGTAACAGGGTGACGACATGTGCACGTCACATCAAGAGGTGTGCGAGGGGAGTGACGGGTCGCGTGGGCGCGCGAAACCGTCACCAGGGGCTCTTTCGGTGGATCTTGACGGGGCGTGGGGCGTGCGGCGTCCGGTTCGCGCGCCCCCGGTCGGGCCGGGCGGGCGTCCGCGCCTCGACCGCCCTGGCCCGTACGGTCCGCCCCGAGGGCGAGGAGGAGGTGTCCGCGGTCCTGTCGTGGCCGCGTACCGTTCCCGGCCTCCGTCACGCTCGGTGCCGTTCTCGCCGTCCTGCTGGTCCTCGCCGTCGCCGCCGTCGCCGCCCGGGCCTCGCTGGGGCGGTCGCGCGAGATCCCGGTCGGCGGGGCGCGGGCGACGGCCCAACTCGCCGCCGTTTCCCTGCTTATCGGCCGGGTGGTCCGCTCCCCGGCACCGTTCCCCGGGTTCGTGGCGCTGGTGTTCGGCGTGGCGGTGTGGACCGCCGGATCACCGGCAACCGCTCCCGGCCCCGGGCGGCCGTACCCATCGGCGCGGGGGGTGGAGGCGGGCCCGGTCCTCGGGCCGTTCGACCGGGACGCGCGGCTGGAGATCGTACGGCCTGCGGCGTCGGACGCGTTGCCGTCCGGCCCCGATCAGGCCCGGACGGCAGGCCCGGACGGACGGTCCGGCCACCCTGCCCGGCGCGTTCGTGGGCATGCCGCCGGGCGGCGCCTCACCCGTAAAGGCGGGCGCGGCGCAGCTGTTCGTCCTGGTGGCGCTGACGGCGGTCCAGGCGGTGGCCGTCGCCGCCGTCCTGGAACCGGTCGCCCGCGGGCTGCCGCATCGGGACTGAGTCCGCCGGGGCGGGCGCCCGGCTCGGCGGGGCCGGACGCACACGCGAGCCCCCGCCCCGGGGTGCGGTCCGGGACGGGGGCTCGCGGGTGGCGGCCGGGCGGGTCAGCGCTCGTCGACGTGCAGGCGGATCGTGCCGTCCCCGGCCGCCTCCACCCGTACCTGCGTCAGGTCCTCCACATGGACGTCGGGCGCGAGGGCCGCGGCGCGCGGGCCGACGCCCACGACGCGCATGCCCGCCGCCCGGCCCGCCGCGATGCCCGCCTCGGAGTCCTCGAAGACGATGCAGTCCGCCGCGTCGAAGCCCAGCTCCGCCGCGCCCTTGAGGAAGCCCTCGGGGTCCGGCTTGCTGGCGGACACCTGCTCGGCGGTGACGCGCACGGCGGGCATCGGCAGCGCGGCGGCGCCCATCCGGGCGTTCGCGAGCGCGGAGTCGGCGGAGGTCACCAGGGCGTGCGGCAGCCCGGCGATCGCGGCCATGAAGGCGGGCGCCCCGCCGATCGGTACGACGCCCTCGACCTCGGCGGTCTCCCGGGCGAGCATCACCCGGTTGTCCGCGTAGTTCTCCTCCATCGGCCGGTCCGGGAGCAGGACGGCCATCGTGGCGTACCCCTGACGGCCGTGCACCACCTTGAGCGCGGCCTCCGGGTCCAGCCCGTGCTCGACCGCCCAGCGCCGCCAGCAGCGCTCCACCACCGCGTCGGAGTTCACGAGGGTGCCGTCCATGTCCAGCAGGAGGGCGTGAGCGGTGAGGACGGTGGCCGGCATCGGCTGCTCCAGAACGCGTGGGAGGTGTGCGATCAAGCCCGGGTGCTCGCGGTGCGTCGCGGGGTGTGCGGGCGGTGAGGGGGGTGCGCGGGGCCGCGCGGGTGCCGCGCCTCGGTGTGAGGCGCCCCGGGCGGGAACAGAGCAACCCCCGCCCGCCGGTCAGGGAGTGCGGGCGGGAGCTACTTTGTTCCACCACGATACAAAAACCGGGGCCGGAACGCCAATCCCCCCGGCCCGAGACGAGCAGGCGGGGGGATCGGCGGACGGGCCGGACGCGCGGTTTCAGCGGTGGCCGGGCCGGTCTCC
Source organism: Streptomyces sp. CB02366 (assembly GCF_001905905.1). Lineage (GTDB taxonomy): Bacteria > Actinomycetota > Actinomycetes > Streptomycetales > Streptomycetaceae > Streptomyces. The sequence continues at coordinate 538,971 of NZ_LIVT01000004.1, read as the reverse complement.
ACTCGTCTGCGCCTCCAGCAGGCTCCTGGTGTGAGGCCCGTACACGCCTGTCGGGTCGCCCTGGACCCCCTGGTACGACTGGTAGAACGCCACGGAGTACGCCACGCGGTCGGTGTAGTGCCCATCGGAGGGGCCGGAGTAGAGCCACGCCCCGATCTGCCGGAGCCGGTTCTGCAACTCGACGACCTGAGGCCCCCGGTCGCCGGGCCGCAGCGTCGTGGCGGCGATCCCCGCCGGGGGCGGATCGGCCGTCGGGGTCGGAGCCGGGGCGCCGTCGCCCGGGCCCGGGGCGGGCGATTCGCCGGGCCCCGGCGACGCGGAGACGGGGGCGGAGGCGGTCGGCGTGGACTTCGGGGTCTTCGTCGCGGAGGCGGACGCGGACGGCGAGGCGGACGGCGTGGCCGAGGCGGACGGCGTCCGGGACGGGGCGGCCGAGGCGGACTGGGACGGGGACGGGGCGACCGACGCGGCCGGTTCGTCCTCGGCGTCCGGGACGCTCGTGGTGATCTCCGGCAGCGCCTCGTCCGTCCTGTCCTCGGAGCCGCCGAACAGGCCGCCGGCGAAGGCCGCCGTACCGACCACCACCGCGGCCACCGCCGCACCCGCCGCGACGGCCGTGAAGGGGCGCCTGCGGCGCGGCCGCACGGGATCGGGGCCGAGGCCGGAGGCGGGGGCCGCGCCCGCCGTACGCCTGCGGTCCTCGTCCGGCCCCGGGCGCACCGCACCGGCAGAGGCGGCCCCGTACACCTCGGAGGAGCCGTGAGCGTCGGGGGCCCCGGCGGGGGTGTACGCCCCGTACGGCCCGGGGGAGCCGTGGGCCCCGGAGGAATCGGGGGCCCCATAAGCCGCGGAGACTCCGTACGCCCCCGGGGTCTCGGAGGTGCCGTACGCCTCAGGGGTCTCGGAGGTGCCGTACGTCCCAGACGCCTCCGTGGCTCCGTACACCCCGGAGTCCTCGGAAGCCGGGCCGCCGTCCGTCAGCGTCACGTACGGGCGGATGCGCAGCGGGTCGAAGTCCTCGGCCGCCGCCATCTCCGCCGTACGGGCCGCGCGGTGGTCCTCGTGGGCCGTGCGCCGCTCGTCCGGCGTGAGCGGGCCCGGTCCCGCCCCGCAGCGGCACGGCATCCGGTGCTCCGTGCCGGGCTCCCCGGCCCTCTGTCTGCCGCACTCCGAGCATGCGTGTCCGGTCATCGTGGTCCCCTCCCTCGAACTGCCTGCGATTATGCAGCCCGCCCCGGGGAACCCCAACGGCCCGCCGGGGGTACGGCGGGGCGCGCTGCGGGACGCGATCCGTCTTCGGCAGGCCATAACAGGGTGAAACGTTCAGGATGGGGTGTAGCGGATCATCGCGTCCAGCGGATCGAGGAGACGACGCCCATGGCCCAGCAGCTGAGCCCGCCGCCTGCGGCCCCCGGTCAGGGCCAGTCCCGCCGGGGCGTCCTCGTGGCGATCGGAGCCCTGCTCCTCGGCATGCTGCTCGCGGCACTCGACCAGACGATCGTCTCCACCGCCCTCCCCACCATCGTCAGCGAGCTGGGCGGGCTCGACCACCTGTCCTGGGTGGTGACCGCCTACCTGCTGGCCGCCACCGCGGCGACCCCGCTCTGGGGCAAGCTCGGCGACCAGTACGGCCGCAAGAAGCTCTTCCAGACCGCGATCGTGATCTTCCTGATCGGCTCCGCGCTCTGCGGAGTCGCCCAGAACATGCCTCAGCTCATCGGCTTCCGGGCCCTCCAGGGGCTGGGCGGCGGCGGGCTCATGGTGCTGTCGATGGCGATCGTCGGCGACCTCGTCCCCCCGCGCGAACGCGGCAAGTACCAGGGCCTCTTCGGGGCGGTCTTCGGCGTGACGAGCGTCCTCGGCCCGCTCCTCGGCGGCTTCTTCACCCAGCACCTCAGCTGGCGCTGGGTGTTCTACGTCAACCTGCCGGTCGGCGTCGTCGCCCTCGTCGTCATCGCGGCCTTCCTGCGCATCCCCGTCCGCCGCGAGAAGCACGTCATCGACTACCTCGGCACCTTCCTCATCGCGGCCGTCGCGACCGGTCTGGTGCTCGTCGCCTCCCTCGGCGGTACGACATGGGCCTGGGACTCCCCGCAGATCATCGGGCTGGCCGTGCTCGCCGTCGTGCTGCTGGTGGCCTTCGTCGCCGTCGAACGCCGCGCGGCCGAACCCGTACTGCCGCTGAAACTGTTCCGGATCCGGACCTTCGGCCTGGTCGCCGTGATCAGCTTCGTCATCGGCTTCGCCATGTTCGGCGCGATGACCTACCTTCCGACCTTCCTCCAGGTGGTCCACGACATCACCCCCACGATGTCCGGCGTGCACATGCTGCCGATGGTGCTCGGCCTGCTGATCACCTCGACCGGCTCCGGCCAGATCGTCAGCCGGACCGGCCGCTGGAAAGTCTTCCCGGTCGTCGGCACCGCCCTCACCGCCGGCGGCCTCCTCCTGCTCCACCAGCTCGACGAGAACAGCTCGACCTGGCTGATGAGCGCCTACTTCTTCGTCTTCGGCGCCGGTCTCGGCCTCGTGATGCAGGTGCTCGTCCTGGTCGCCCAGAACTCCGTCGCCTACCAGGACCTGGGGGTCGCCACCTCCGGGGTGACCTTCTTCCGGTCCATCGGCGCCGCGTTCGGCGTGGCCGTCTTCGGGACCGTCTTCACCAACCGGCTGACCGGGCAGCTGACGGACGCGCTCGCCGGGCAACCGCTGCCGCCGGGCGTCGACGCGGGGCGGCTGGCCGCCGACCCCCGGGCCCTCGGGCAGCTCCCCGCGGACCTGCGGCCCTCCGTGCTGAGCGCGTACTCCACCTCCATCACCGACGTCTTCCTGTACGCGGCCCCGGTGGTCCTGCTGGCCTTCGTCCTCGCCTGGTTCCTCCGTGAGGACAAGCTCCGCGGCTCCGTGACCGCCCCCGACACCAGCCAGACCCTCGCCTCCAACCCCGTCCAGCGCTCCTCGTACGACGAGTGCGCCCGCGCCCTGTCGGTGCTCGCCAGCCGGGAGGGACGCCGTGAGATCTACGAGAAGGTCACCGCCCGGGCCGGGTACGACCTGCTGCCCGCCGCGAGCTGGCTGCTCCTGCGGATCAGACGGCACGGCATGGTCGAACCCTCCCGCCTCGCCGAGACCGCCCCCGTGCCGCTCCACGTCATCACCGACGCGGCCCGGCAGGTCGAGGAGCGGGGGCTGGCCCGCCGGGAGGGGCTGCAGATGGTCCTCACCGAGCCGGGGGGCGAGGCCGTCGTCCGGCTCTCCCAGGCCCGTGAGGACTCCCTCGCCGAACTCCTCGGCGACTGGTGGGGGCCCGAGCGGCCCACCGACCTGACGGCCCTCGTCAGGGAGCTGACCGCCGAGGTCAGCGGTTCGACCGCGGAACGCCCCCACTCCCCGGTGTCTCCCCGCGATCACGAGGCCCCTCCGCGCCATGCCGAACACGCGGAGCAGGCCGGGCGCGACCGCCCGGACGCCCCCTGACGCCCCCCGACGTCCTGACGCTCCCTGACGTCCTGACGCTCCTTGACGCCCGGCCGCCCCCCCCGACGCTTCCTGGCGCCCGGACGTCCCCTGACCCCACCGCCGAGAGCCCCGCCCCCCGGCCCCGTCCCGCGGGCCCTCCTCACAGCTCCTTCGCGAACCAGCGCTCCGCGTACGGGTTGCGGCGGTGGAACGCCGGAACCTCCCGGTAGCCGTGCTTCGCGTACAGGCCGCGCGCCTCGACCAGGTCGTGGCGGGTGTCCAGCCGCAGCAGCCGTACGCCGCACGCCCGCGCCGCCTCCTCCACCGCGGCCAGCAGCACACCGCCGCCGCCCGTGCCCCGGAACGCCGGGCGCACGTACACCCGGGTCAGCTCCGCCGTACCCGGCTCGACGGCCTCCGTCAGCACCAGCCCGGCGCAGCTCGCCGCCTCGCCCCCGTACCGGCCGACGACGAACCGGCCGGTCGGCGGAACCAGCAGGTCGGCCCCGTCGTCGTCGAGCCCCTCCGCGATCTCCTCGGCGGTCGCGGGCCGCTGCCAGTAACGGCTCGCGACCTCGTCGTAGTAGTCCCGGCGCAGGGCGCTCGCGTCGGGGGAGTCGAAACGTTCGGCGGTTACGGTCCACGTCATGTGCGGCATTCTCATCGCCGTACGGCCGAACCACGACGTCATTTATGTGTAGGGGGCAGTAATGAGTGATGTGTCCGTGACCGGAGCGATGCCGGCGGCATCCGCGACCGGGGCGATCCGCCACCTCGCCGAACGCTGGATACGGGAGGGCATGGCCGCCGGGGCGGACCGGGGCCCGAGCGGCGACCGGGCCCCGGGCTTCGTCTGCTCGCCCGCCGGACTGTGGCTCGCCCTGGCCGCCGTCGCCGCCGGCGCGCGCGGCGCGACCGCCGCCGAACTTCGGGCCCTTCTCGGCACCGCGGACCGGGAGGCCGCTCCGGTCGTCACGGCGGTGGCCCGTGAGCTGGCCCGGACCGGGGCGCTGGGCGTCGCCACCCGGGTCTTCAGCCGGGTACCCGTCTACCGCGCGTACCGGGAGGCCCTGCCGGACGTCTCCTTCGCCCCGATGGACCCGGCGGCCGTCGACGCCTGGGTGCGCGAGGCGACCGGCGGGCTGATCGAGCGACTGCCGTTGGAGATCACCGACGACATCCTGCTCGCCCTGGTCAACGTGCTCGCCCTCAAGGCCCGCTGGGAATCGCCGTTCGAGGGATGGCTGACCCGGGACCAGCCGTTCACCGACGCGTCCGGGAGGGCCGTCCAGGTGCCGACCATGGCCAAGTCCGTGCCGCTCTCCGACGCCTGGACGGTCGGCGGGGCGTACGTCGTCGAGCTGCGCTGCGCCCCGGAGGCGGGCGGCGCCCCCGGGGCCCGGGTCCGGTTCGTCCTGGGGGAGCCGGGGGCGGGGGCCGACCGGGTACTGCCCGCGGGCTGGACGTCCCGGGGCTCGGGCGTTCCGCTGGACGCCGACCGGGTGACCATCGGGCTGCCCCGGCTGGCGCTGCGGACGCGGGTGCCGGTCACCGGGCAGCTCGACGCCCTCGGGGTCCGGCTGGCCCTGACCGACCACGCGGACTTCTCCGGCCTCTCACCCGAACCCCTCCGCATCTCCGACGTCGTCCAGGAGGCCGTACTGAAGATCGCCGAGGAGGGGGTGGAGGCCGCGGCCGTGACGGTGGTCGCCATGCCCCGGGCGGGCTCCGCACCCCGCCCGGAGCGGGTGGAGCACATCGCCTTCGACCGGCCCTTCGGCATCGTGGTGCTGGCCGGAGCCGACGACGTGCCCCTGTTCACGGCGTGGCAGGCGGACGCCCCCGTGGGACCGGCCGCCTGAGCCCGGCAGACCGGCCCCCGCCCCGCGACCCCGCCCCCCGCCCCGGCCCTCGCGACCCCGCGCCGCGGGGGGCCGGGGAAAACCGGTCGGTCTTCCGGACGGGGTGCGGGGTGCGGGATGCGGGGTGACAGTCAGGCAAAGAGGGGGTTGATTGTGTCTACCTCATAGGGCAATGCGAGGCTTCATCCGGCATGGCCCCACTCGAAGGGGCGATGCATGGAACGGTGGGAGGGTCGGCGCAGCGTGGTGAATGCGGATCACAGTGTGCGCGGGGACGCGGCGGCGGACACGGGAGCGGCGGGGAGCGGGCCGGCCCGGGCCCTGCTCTGGCTGGTCGTGGCCGCGCTGGCGGTACGGCAGGTGGCGGCGGTGCTCCGGCAGCCACCGGGGGAACGGCTCCTCGATCTGGAGACCTGGATCGGGGAGGAGGGCGTCCTGCACGTGGCGGGTTCGCTGTACGACGGCGGCCGGTTCACCGGCACGCCCTTCGCCGGCCTCGTCCTCAAGCCCCTCACCGCGTCGGCCCAGCAGACCCTGGGGGTCGTCTGGACGTTCGGCTCCCTGCTGCTCGTCGTCGCCCTCGGCGTCGTCGCGGCCCGGGCGCTGCCCTCCCCGACGGGCCGCCGCACGGCCCTGCTCGCGGCCCCCGTCGCGATCAGCCTGTTCCTGCTGTCGCTGCCGGTCCGCAACACCCTGCACCTGGGCCAGACGAGCATCCTGCCCGTCCTGCTGGTGCTGCTGGCCTGGTTCGTCGTCCGGGAGCAGCGGGCGGCGGGCGTCCTCGTCGGGATCGCCGCCGCCTTCCAGCCGGTCCTGCTCCTCTTCGCCGTCCTCCTCCGGCTGACCGGCCGACGGCAGGCGTCGGTGGGCGCGGGGGTGACGTTCGCCCTGGCCACGGCCGCCGCGTGGGCCGCCGCGCCGAAGGACTCGTGGACGTACTGGGTGCACCACCTGGCGGGCGCCGGGCTGGGGGAGCGGCCGGACAGCCTGGCCAACCAGTCCCTGCACGGGGCGCTGCTCCGGCTCGGCCTCGAAGGCCCCCTGGAGATCGCCCTGTTCCTGGCGGTCGCCGCCGCCGTGACGGTCGTCGGGCTGCGGCGCGCGGTGCGGTACGCGCGGGACGGGCAGGTGCTCCTCGCGGTGGCCGTGACCGGCTGCGTCGTGGTCGCCGTCTCGCCGACCGCCTGGCAGCACCAGCTCCTGTGGGTGCTCCTCGCCGTCGTCGGCCGGGTCGGCAAACGGGCCTCCGACCGGCTGGTGTGGCCGTCCGTGGTGGTCCTGGCCGTCACCCTGCCGGGGACGATGCTGCTGCCGAACATCGAGCCGCTCATCCCGGTACGCGACAACGTGCTGCTGCTCGTGGCGCTCGGCGCGGCCTGCCTCGCCCCGTTCCTGCCCCGCACCTCGCCGTACTGGCAGCACCCGGTCCCCACGGACTACGCGAAACCCGTCCCGGCGCGCTGGAGACGGGTGCCGCTCCTGCCGTTCTGGCGCCGGGTCCTCACCCGCCCCAACCTGCTGCTGGAACTCCTGCTCATCCGGGTGGTCTACGACGCCTACGCCCAGGTCCGCCTCGCCGCCAGGGCGGGACGCCCGCTCGCCGAGGAGCACGGCCGCCAGATCCACGCCGTCGAGCAGTGGCTGCACATCGACATCGAGCACTGGGTCAACCACACGGTCGTCACGATCGACTGGCTGCGCGAGTTCTTCGACTACTACTACCTGACCTTCCACTTCATCGTCCCGCTGACGATCCTCGGCGTGCTCTACGCGCGCCGCCCCGCCGACTACCGCTGGGTCCGCTCCTCCATCGGCTTCGCCACGCTGCTCGCGCTCGTCGGCTTCTGGCTCTACCCCCTGGCCCCGCCCCGGCTCATGCCCGGCCTCGGGTTCATCGACACCGTCCACGGCGTGCAGGACTTCGCCAAGCCCGACTACGGGACGCTGACCACCGTCACCAACCAGTACGCGGCGATGCCGTCGCTGCACTTCGGCTGGTCGCTGTGGTGCGGGGTGGTCATCGTGATGCTGGCCCCGAAGCTGTGGATGAAGGCGCTCGGGCTGCTGCACCCGCTCTTCACGATNTCACGATCGTCGCGATCGTGGCCACCGCCAACCACTGGGTGCTCGACGCGGCGGGCGGCGCCCTCGTCGTCTCGCTGGGCTTCGGGCTGACGTACCTGCTGTCGGGCCCGCGGAGGCTGGTGACCGGTGAGGAGCGGACCGCCGAGGAGAAGGACGGGAGGCCAAAGGCGGCGGAACCCGCGGAAACGGAACCGGCGCGACCCGCCGTGCCGGCCGAGCCCTCCCTCGTACCGGAACGCGAACCGGTGGAGAAGCTCGCGGGCACGTAGCGGACGGCGAGCGGGGGAAGGGACGCCCGCAGGGCCGGAACGGCGCCCCCGCTCGGAGCGGGCGCCGCAGGCCGAAGGGGTGCCGGGACGGTGTCGACCGTCCCGGCACCCCTTCGGCGTGGATCGCCGCGTCCGTCCATCCTCCGCCCGCCCGGCCCTCGCCGCCAATCGGAGCCGGGCCGGATCGGTCGCGGTCGCCTCCCCTCGCCGCCGACGAGCGCCGGGGTGGAAGGACGGGCCGCCGCCCCGGAGCCGGGTGCTTACGCCTCGGACTTCCCGGCGGCCTCCGCCTCACCCCGCGCCCCGGGTCCCCCGGATGTCCCGGTCGCCGTCGGCGCCTCGGGCTCCCCGAACGTCGCACGCGCGTCGAAGGCGGCGCGGCGGGTGGCCCGGCGCAGCGCCCTCAGCAGCGCCGGGCCGACCGTGAGGGTCAGCACCGCCGACAGCAGCGCCCGCCCCAGGTCCCAGCCCAGCGAGGTCGCCGCGCAGTAGGCGAGGAACCGCACCAGGTTCTCGTGGAGCGGGTCGTCCCCGTTGAAGGAGATCCCCGATCCGAGACCCTGGAGGAGCGGCCAGCCCTGCAGGTTCATCACCGTGCCGTACGCGAACGCCGCCACGCACCCGTACGCCGCCAGCATCGCCGTCTCGGCCCGCCCGCGCAGCCGGTCCGCCCCCGGCAGCAGCCCCGCGCCCATGGTGAACCAGCCCATCGCCAGCATCTGGAACGGCATCCACGGCCCGACCCCGCCCGTCAGCAGCGCCGAGGCGAACATGGTCACCGAGCCGAGCACGAAACCGAACCCGGGCCCGAGGACCCGGCCGCTCAGCACCATCAGGAAGAACATCGGCTCCAGCCCCGCCGTGCCGGCCCCGAGCGGGCGCAACGCCGCCCCCACCGCCGCCAGCACGCCGAGCATCGCGACGGCCTTCGCGTCCATCCCGGACTCCGAGATCGTCGCCACGACCACCGCGACCAGCAGCGGCAGCAGCGCCGCGAACAGCCAGGGCGCGTCCTCCGCGTGCGCCAGCCCGGACCCGGTGTCCGCGAGCAGCGGCCACCCGAACGCGACCACGCCGACGGCCCCGATCAGCACCAGCACGGCCACCGACTTCGGCCCGAGCCGTACGGGGCGGGCCGCCCGCCCTCCTGCGCCCGTCGTCCCGTTCACGCTCCCGCCTCCAGCGCCGCGCGCACCTGGGGAACGGTCAGCCACTCCTGCGGGGCCAGGATCTTCGCCGTCTGCGGGGCGAAGGCAGGCGAGGAGACCACCACCTGCCCGGTCGGGCCGTCCGCGACGACCTCCCCGTCGGCGAGGATCACCACCCGGTGCGCCAACTCCGCCGCCAGCTCCACGTCGTGCGTCGCCAGGACGATCGCACGGCCCTCGGCGGCCAGCCCGCGCAGCACGCCGACGAGCCTGGCCTTCGCCGCGTAGTCCAGACCGCGCGTCGGCTCGTCCAGCAGCAACAGCGGCGGCCGGCCCGTCAGCACCAGCGCCAGGGCCAGGGCGAGCCGCTGGCCCTCCGAAAGGTCCCGCGGGTGGGTGTCGTCCGCGACCCCCGGCACCAGCTCCGACACCAGCGCCCGGCACGTGCCCTCCGCCGCCCCGGCGTCCCGGTCGGCGGCGGCGCACTCGGCGGCCACCGTGTCCGCGTACAGCAGATCGCGCGGCTCCTGCGGTACGAGGCCGACCCGGCGCACCATCGCCCGCGGGTCCGTCCGGGCGGGGGCCAGGCCGCCGACCAGCACGGTGCCCGCGGTGGGCTCGATCATCCCGACGAGGGCCCCGAGCAGCGTGGACTTGCCGGCCCCGTTGCGCCCCATCAGGGCCACCGTCTCGCCCGGCGCCACGGTGAGCGACACCCGCCGCAACGCCTCGACCCGCCCGCGCCGCACCCCGAGCCCCCTCACCCGGGTGACCGGATCGGCGGCGGACGGGACGGCGGACCCCTCGAAGGCGGGGGAGCCTTCCGTACGGTCCCGGCCCCGGCCCAGCAGCCGGGCGAACCGGCCCGGCCGCGCCCGCTCCCCGGCGGCCGGAACCGGCGGCCCCGGCTCCGGGGCCCGGGGGGCGACCGCGCGCACGGGCGCCGCCCCCGCCAGCCGCTCCCGCAGCCCCCCGGCGGCGCGCCGGGCGTCGCGTACCGACAGGGGCAGCGGTTCCCAGCCGGCCAGCAGGCCGAGCTCCGCCACCGGCGGCCGGACCGGCGACACCTTCATGATCGCGGCGGGCGGCCCCACCACCGGGGGAGCGCCCGGCGCGGGCAGCAGGACGACCTGGTCCGCGTACTGCACCACCCGCTCCAGCCGGTGCTCGGCCATGAACACGGTCGTGCCCAGGTCGTGGACCAGCCGCTGGAGCACCGCGAGGACCTCCTCGGCCGCCGCCGGGTCCAGCGCGGAGGTCGGTTCGTCGAGCACCAGCACCTTCGGGTGCGGGGTGAGCACCGAACCGATCGCCACCCGCTGCCGCTGACCGCCCGACAGGGTCGCGATGGGCCGGTCGCGCAGGTCGGCCAGGCCCAGCAGATCGAGCGTCTCCTCGACCCGGCGCCGCATCACGTCCGGGTCCAGGCCGAGCGACTCCATGCCGTACGCCAGCTCGTCCTCGACCGTGTCCGTGACGAAGTGCGCGAGCGGGTCCTGGCCGACCGTCCCGACCAGGTCGGCCAGCTCACGCGGCTTGTGCGTACGGGTGTCGCGGCCGCCCACCGTGACCCGGCCGGACAGCAGCCCGCCCGTGAAGTGCGGGACGAGCCCCGAGACCGTGCCCAGCAAAGTCGACTTGCCGACACCGGAGGGGCCGACGAGCAGCACGAGTTCGCCCTCGGGGACGGTGAGATCGACCCCGGACAGCGTGGGGCGCTCCGAGCCCTCGTAGCGCACGGAGACCCGTTCGAACGTGATCACGCCTGCTCCTTGCTGCGATGCGGTCCTTCGGCTGCCCGGGACGAGGGCGGTACGGGGGCGACCAGCGCGGGCAGCAGGCCGATCAGCACCGCCGCCGCGGGCCACAGCGGCAGCACCGGCGCGGTCAGCGGTACGACGCCGGGGCGCAGCGCCTCCGGATCGACCGCGCCCGCCCAGATCATCGCCGCCGCGACCGCCGCACCCGAGGACGCCACCAGCCGGGCCCGCGCCCCCCACCGGTCCGGCCGGTAGCGGGTCCGCACCGAGCGCCGCCCGCCGAGCCGCAGCCCGGCCGTCGCCGCGACCAGTCCGGCCAGCAGCAACGGCAGCCCGTACACCGCGCCCTCAGCGGCCAGCAGCCCGTACGTGCCGGCGCACACCCCGAGCATCCCGCCCAGCGTCAGCACGTTCGTGGTGTACCGGACGGCGGCCGGGACTTCGGCGGTACGCCCGTACCCGCGCGCGTCCATCGACGCGGCCAACGCCACCGACCGCTCCAGCGCGCCCTCCACCACCGGCAACCCGATCTGCGCCACCGCCCGCACGCCCCCGGTCGGCCGGCCCCGCAGCCGGCGCGCGTACCGCAGCCGGGCCACGTCGGCCACCATGTTCGGCGCGAACGTCATGGCGACCACCACGGCGACCCCCGCCTCGTACAGCGCACCGGGCAGCGACTTCAGCAACCGCGCCGGGTTGGCCAGCGCGTTGGCCGCGCCGACGCAGATCAGCAGGGTGGCCAGCTTCATCCCCTCGTACAGCGAGTGCGCCAACTGCTCGGCGGTGACCCGGCCCCCGATCCGCACGCCCTGCGCCCAGGCGGGCAGCGGCAGTTCGGGCAGCGTCAGCACGGTGTGCGTACCGGGGACGGACGAGCCGAGGAAGACGGAGAACAGCAGCCGCAGCGCCACGACGAACAGCCCGATCCTGACGAACGCCCCGTACGAGCGCGCCCACGGCGCGTCCGTGCGCCGCGCCGCCACCACATACCCGGCCACCCCCACCAGCAGCCCGAGCATCAGCGGGTTGGTCGTCCGGGACGCGGCGGTGGCCAGCCCCAGCGCCCACAGCCACCACGCCCCGGCGGGCAGCGCGTTGCCGCGGTCCGCCTCGGGGGCGTGCAGGGCGCGGCGCAGCAGCCGCGCCGGGGCGGAGGAGCCGGTCACCGGCGGCGGCGGGCCTGGACCACGGCGGCGACGCCCAGCAGCAGGATGGCGCCGAGGCCGACGAGGAGCCCGGCGGACGGACCGCCGCCGTCCGCCCCGCCGCCCTCGCCGGTCGTCTTCGCGGGGGAGGCCGCCTCCTCGGGGGAGGACGCCTCCGCTCTGCCGGCGTCGCCGGAGACCTGTTCGCCGCAGCCCGTCTTCGGGTAGCCGGAGATCGCGCAGAGCATGGCGCTGCCGTCGTACCGCAGCGGCTTCGCCACCGCCGCGAGCGCCTCCGCGCTGCTGGCGTCCGGCGCGACCTGCGCGCAGGCCGTGCGCGGGGCGGGCGGCTCCTCCCCGCCCGGGGCGTCCGCCGCCGTGCCCGGGTCGATCACCAGCGCCACCCGCTTGGCGCCGTCCTTCGCCGGGGTGCCCGCGCAGATCGCCCCGAAGTCCGGGGCGCGGCGCGGCTGGGCGGCCTCGCCCGAGTCCTCGCTCACGGCGAACCGGAAGCCCTGGACCGAGCCGTCGTCCGGGCGCAGGAGGGACGGCCCCTGGGTGGCGTACTCCCAGTTCTCGCCGTTGCCCGCCCAGAAGGACCAGTAGCGGTACCCGGCGGCCTCGGCGCTCCCCGCACCGCCGAGCAGGACGGCGCAGGCGGCGACGAGGACGGTCAGCAGGGCGACGAGCGGGGTCCGGGGCCGTACCGGGGCCGTGACGGCGATCGGCGGGAGGGTCCGGGACCTCACGGCTGCTGCTTCTTCCGGCGCATGCTGAGCAGGAAGCCGATGCCGGTGCCGACGAGCAGCCCGATGCCGATCAGCCACCCCAGGCCCAGCCCGCTGTCGTCGCTGCCGGTGCCGCTGGAGGGCTGGGGACCGGTCGGCGTGGGGGAGGGGAGGGCGGTGGCGGCCGGGGAGGGCCCCATCGCGTTGAGCTGCTTGACGAGGTCGACGCCGCCGAAGGCGCGGGCGTCCGCCCCGGTGGCGTGCGCCGCGAGGATCAGCTGCGCGGTGGCGGCCGGACCGCCCGCCTTCGACCAGCCGGTGGCGTACTTCTCCAGCCAGGCGACGGACGCCTCGGCCTTGTCCTTGTGCCCGGAGGCGGCGAGCGCGACGACCGCGTCGGCGGTGTTGCCGTAGTCGGGCTGCGGTGCGGTGTCCTCCGCGCCCGGCATCGGGGGCTGCTCCAGATACGGCTTCTTCCTCAGCGTGTCCGCGAGGAAGAACGCGCCGTTCTGGGCGCTCTGCTCGGGGCCCAGGTCGTCGCCCTTCGTGCAGACGGGGTCCTTGACCGCGTTGGACGTGCCGGAGGCGATGCCCTTGCCCATCAGGCCGAGCACGGAGGCCGCGGTGGCGTCGAGGTTGGCGGTCAGCTCGCCCTTCTTGCCCGGCTGGTAGGCGAACGCCCCGCCGTCCTCGTCCCCGCACGGGAGGGCCAGGGACTGGAGGGCGGTGTACGGGGTGTTGCCGTCGGGGGTGGTGACCTCGTTGATCGGGACGCCGGTCCGTGCCAGGGCGCCCACCACGATGGACGTCGAGTTCGCGTCGCTCGGGCTGCCGGGGTTGTAGCCCCAGCCGCCGTCCTCGTTCTGCACGGACTTGAGCCAGTCGGCCCCGTTGTTGGCGTCCTCGCGGTGCTGGTCGATCTCGACGAGGGCCTGGACGGCGACGGCGGTGGCGTTGGTGTCCATCACCGTCGAGGAGTCGCACGGCTGGGAGGCGTCCCGGTACGAGGTGAACGCGCCGCTGTCGCACTGCTGGCCCACCAGCCAGTCCACCGCCCGCGTCGACGGCGTGACGTACTCGATCTTCTGCGCGAGGAAGGCCAGCGACTGCCGCCACACCCCGTCGTAGGCGGGGTCGGTGGTGCCGTAGAGCCCGGCCGGCAGTTCCGCGGACGGGGAGGGGCTGGGTGCGGCGACCGCTGCGGGCGCGGCCGCGCCCAGGAGCACGGCGGTGGTCGCGAGCGCGGCTGCGCTGCGGCGTACGGTCATGGCTGGCTGGGCCTCTCCTGCGAGGGCCGGACTCCGCGGGCGCACGGGGGCGCCGGGCTCCGGCCCCGTATGCCTCGACGGTGCCGGCCACCGGGGTTCCGGTGGCCCGAGCCGGTCACGCTCCGCGGAGGGCGGTCCGGCTGCCGTCGGGCGGACGGGTCACGGCTGGGGCGCTCGGCCGGAGTGCCCCGGCTTCCCCCTGTACGGGCATGATGACGACCTGCCCACTCTACCGGTCCGTAGGGGAGGGGCCGGGGGGCCGCTCGGCGAGGGGCCCCGCCGGGGCCGCCGTCAGGCCGATGAGGCGGCAGGCCGTTTCGATGTCGCTCTCGACCTGGGCGATCGAGGCCCGGCCCGAGAGCCAGGCGATCAGGGCCGAGTGCCAGGTGTGCTCGATGACCCGGACCGCGGAGAGCTGGCCCGGGCCCGGGTGCTCCAGGCCCGCGGCGTCCAGGATGATCGCCGTCGTGAGCCGGGAGACCGTGTCCACCTCGGGGCTCACGCCGCGGTCCGCGAAGGTGAGGGCGCGGACCATGGCGTCCGCCAGGTGCGGTTCGCGTCGCAGGGCGCGGAAGGCGCGCATCAGGGCCTCGGCCACCCGCTGAGCCGCGTCGTCCCCGGCAGGGGGGCGTTTGCGGAGCGTGGTGCGCAGCTGCTGGAGCTGGTCCTGCAGGGTCGCGACCAGGAGGTGGATCTTGGAGGGGAAGTAGCGGTAGAGGGTGCCCAGCGCGACCCCGGCGGCCTCGGCCACCTCCCGCATCTGCACCGCCTCGAACCCGCCCCGGCCGGCCAGCTGCGCACAGGCGTGCAGGATGCGGCGGCGACGGGCCTTCTGGCGCTCGGTCAGCGCAGGCGCCGCCGGTCTGGCGTCCGCGGTCATGCCGCCCCCGATCCACGATCCATGGCTTGATCCACCCGGACGGGCGAAACGGGCCGGCCGGGCGCGCACAGCATGCCAGGGGCGTCCGCCGTGGCACGAATCACCTGATCCGGCCTCACCGCCGACGCTACCTGCCGGTAGATTCGATGCACGCCGAGCGATCGAGTACGAAGCTTGTTCCAGCAAGTTTGAAACTTGTTCTAGATTAGCGCGACCGGTTACGCTCCGGCGAACACGCAGTCAGAAGGGGGCCGAGTGTGACCGCTGAGGCCATAGAGACAGGCCCCCGCACGGGCGACGGCTCCACCGCCGGGACCGCCGACCGGCCGTTGCGCATCGCACTCCTCACCTACAAGGGCAACCCGTTCTGCGGCGGCCAGGGCGTGTACGTCCGCCACCTCAGCCGGGAACTGGCCCGCCTCGGCCACAGCGTCGAGGTGATCGGCGCGCAGCCCTACCCGGTGCTCGACGAGGGCGTCCCGCTCACCGAGCTGGCGAGCCTGGACCTCTACCGCCAGCCGGACCCGTTCCGTACGCCCAAGCGCGGCGAGTACCGGGACTGGATCGACCTCGCCGAGGTCGCCACCATGTGGACCGGCGGCTTCCCCGAACCCCTCACCTTCAGCCTGCGCGCCCGCCGCCACCTCCTGGCCCGGCGCGGCGCGTTCGACGTCGTCCACGACAACCAGACCCTCGGCTACGGGCTCCTCGGCGACCTCGGGGCCCCGCTCGTCACGACGATCCACCACCCCATAACCGTCGACCGCAGACTCGACCTGGCGGCCGCGCCCAGCCGCCGCCGACGCGCCTCCGTACGCCGCTGGTACGCCTTCACCCGCATGCAGAAGCGGGTCGCCCGCAAGCTGGACACCGTCCTCACCGTCTCCGGCTCCTCGCGCGACGAGATCGTCGAGGACCTCGGAGTGCGCGAGGACCGGATCAGCGTCGTCCACATCGGCGCCGACACCGACCTGTGGTCGCCCGACCCCTCCGTCGCCGAGGTGCCGGGGCGCATCGTCACCACCTCCAGCGCCGACGTCCCCCTCAAGGGCCTCGTCCACCTCGTCGACGCTCTCGCCAAGCTCCGCACCGGCAACCCCGACGCCCACCTCGTCGTCGTCGGCAAGCGTGCCGAGGGCGGGCCGGTCGCCCGCGCGATCGAGCGGCACGGGCTCACGGACGCCGTCCGGTTCGTCAAGGGGATCAGCGACGCCGAACTGGTCGACCTCGTACGCAGCGCCCAGGTCGCCTGCGTGCCCTCGCTGTACGAGGGTTTCTCGCTGCCCGCCGCCGAGGCCATGGCCACCGGCACCCCCCTCGTCGCCACCACCGGCGGCGCGATCCCCGAGGTCTCCGGCCGCGACGGGGAGACCTGCCTCGCCGTGGCCCCCGGCGACCCCGACGCGCTGGCGGGGGCGCTGGACCGGCTGCTGGAGAGCCCCGAACTGCGCGCCCGGCTCGGCGCCGCCGGGCGCGAACGGGTGCTGGCCAACTTCACCTGGGCCCGGGCGGCCGCCGGAACGGCCGAGCTGTACCGTCGGGCGATCGCCGCCCGCGGAGTCCGCAGGTGACCGAGGGCCTCCGGGCCCCCCGCCACCCGCGCACCGCCACCCGTACCTCCGACCTCGAAGGCAGGCCCTCGTGCTGACCGTCGACTTCACCCGCTTCCCGCTCGCCCCCGGCGACCGAGTGCTCGACCTGGGCTGCGGTGCCGGCCGGCACGCCTTCGAGTGCTACCGGCGCGGAGCCCGGGTCGTCGCCCTCGACCGCAACGCCGAGGAGATCCGCGAGGTCGCCACGTGGTTCGCGGCGATGAAGGAGGCCGGGGAGGCCCCCGAGGGCGCCACCGCCACCGCGATGGAGGGCGACGCCCTCAACCTGCCCTTCCCGGACGACTCCTTCGACGTCGTGATCATCTCCGAGGTCATGGAGCACATCCCGGACGACAAGGGCGTCCTCGCCGAGATGGTCCGGGTCCTCAAGCCGGGCGGCCGCATCGCCATCACCGTCCCGCGCTACGGCCCCGAGAAGGTCTGCTGGACCCTCTCCGACGCCTACCACGAGGTCGAGGGCGGCCACATCCGCATCTACAAGGCCGACCAGCTCCTCGCCCGCATCCGCGAGGCCGGCCTCAAGCCGTACGGCACCCACCACGCCCACGCCCTGCACTCGCCCTACTGGTGGCTCAAGTGCGCCTTCGGCGTGGACAACGACAAGGCGCTGCCGGTGCGGGCGTACCACAAGCTGCTGGTCTGGGACATCATGAAGAAGCCGCTCGCCACGCGGGTCGCCGAACAGCTCCTCAACCCGGTCGTCGGCAAGAGCTTCGTCGCCTACGCCACCAAGCCGCACCTTCCGAAGGCCGCGGCGTGAGCACCCCCGAACGGACCGAACACCTCGTCCTGCCGGGCGTCCTGACAGCGGATCAGGCGGCCGAGACGGTCGCGGCGCTCGCCGCCGTGCAGCGGGAGGACGGGGCGCTGCCCTGGTTCCGGGGGCACCACCTCGACCCGTGGGACCACACCGAGGCCGCCATGGCGCTGGACGCGGCCGGCGAGCACGAGGCCGCCGCCCGCGCCTACGCGTGGCTCGCCCGCCACCAGAACCCGGACGGCTCCTGGTACGCGGCCTACCACGACGGCGATCCGCACCGGCCCACGGACCGGAGCCAGGAGAGCAACTTCGTCGCCTACGTCGCCGTCGGCGTCTGGCACCACTATCTCGCCACCGGGGACGAGGCGTTCGTCGACCGGATGTGGCCCACGGTCTTCGCCGCCGTCGAGTTCGTGCTGCGGCTCCAGCAGCCCGGCGGCCAGATCGGCTGGAAGCGGGAGCCGGACGGCACGCCCGTGAACGACGCGCTGCTGACCGGCTCCTCCTCGATCCACCAGGCGCTGCGCTGTGCGCTGGCCATCGCCGAGCGGCGCGAGGAGCCGCAGCCCGACTGGGAGTTGGCGACCGGGGCGCTGGCCCACGCGATCCGCAGCCACCCCGAGCGCTTCCTCGACAAGGGCCGCTACTCGATGGACTGGTACTACCCGGTCCTCGGCGGCGCCGTCACCGGGGCCGAGGCCACCGCCCGTATCCAGGAGGGCTGGGACCGTTTCGTCGTTCCTGGCCTCGGGGTGCGCTGCGTGCTGCCCAACCCCTGGGTGACCGGCGGCGAGAGCTGCGAACTGGCCCTCGCCCTGTGGATGACGGGGGAGTCGGACCGGGCGCTGGAGATCCTCCAGTCGATCCAGCACCTGCGCGCCGAGGGCGGGTTGTACTGGACGGGGTACGTCTTCGAGGGCGACCGGGCTTTCTGGCCCGAGGAGTTGACCACCTGGACGGCGGGCTCGCTGCTGCTCGCGGTGGCCGCGCTCGGCGGGGACGAGGCGACCGCCGCGGTCTTCGGGGGCGAGCGGCTGCCGGTCGGCCTGGAGCCGGACTGCTGCCGCTGAAACCCGCCTGGAGCGGGCCCGGTTCACACCGAGCGGCGTAGCCCGCCGACCGAACCGGACCCGCCCCGGACGGGGCCGGTTCAGCCGCGGCGGAGGCGGCCCGCCACGGCGTGCCCGATGAAGAGGTAGACGGCGGCCGCGAGACCGTAACCGGCGACGACGTTCGCCCACGTCCGGTCGAACGTGAACAGGTCGTACGACCAGCCCGCCAGCGTGCGGGCCGCGTCGTGCACCCACTGCACGAAGTCGTTGCCCCGGTTGGCGTCCAGCAGGTACATCACGATCCAGAGGATGATGACGAAGGCCAGGATGTCGGCCACGACGGCGATGACACGCGCCGCTGAACTGCTTCCTGAACGGGTTCTGGGAGACATGGAACTCTGGTTGCCGCTTTACGCAGAGTGAAACCCGGGCGATCGTGGGGCGGTCGCGGCGGCGGCTCGGAGGCCTCGCCCCGTCGAGGCGGTCGCCCGGGGTGTTATCCGGATGATCGGCCCGGGGCCGCCGGATAAGGTGCGCCGCATGACGCTCCTCTCCTATGACCGCTACTGCGACGAGATCCTGGCCCAGACCGACGCCCTGCGCGCGGTGCTGACCGGCGCGGACCTCACCGCGACCGTACCCACCTGCCCCGACTGGACCCTGCGGGAGTTGGCCGTGCACGTCGGCGGCGCGCACCGCTGGGTGGGCGAGATCGTCCGCACCCGGGCGGTCGAGGACGTCCCCGAGGAGAAGGTGCCCGGCACCGCGGGGCCGGAGGACGACGACCCGGCCGCACTGGACGCCTGGCTGGCCGAGGGGGCGGCGGCCACCGTCGCCGCGCTGCGGGAGGCGGGCCCGGACGCCGAGGTGTGGGCCTGGGCCTGGGAGCGGCGGACGGCGTTCTGGGCGCGGCGCATGACGCACGAGACCGCGGTGCACCGGGCCGACGCGGCGCTCGCCGCCCGCGCTCCGTACACGGTGGCCCCCGAGGTGGCCGCCGACACCATCGAGGAGTGGCTGCGCATCGTCTCCTTCGCCCAGGAGAACGGCGACCCGGAGGCGGCCGAACTGCGGGGCGGCGGGCGCTCGTTGCACCTGCACGCCACCGATGCCCCCGGCGCGGAGTGGCTGATCGAGTTCGCCGACGACCGCTTCACCTGGCGGCGTGCGCACGAGAAGGCGACCGTCGCGCTGCGCGGGTCGCTCACCGACCTGATGCTCGTCTTCAACCGCCGTCTGGAGCCGACCGATTCGCGCGTGGAGGTGCTCGGAGACGCCGCGCTCCTGGACTTCTGGCTGGACCGCTCCTCCTTCGGCTGAGCCGGCCGCGGGAACCCGCCGCCCCGGGCGGCGGGTCCGGCCCGCCGCGACGCGCCGTCAGGCGAGGGCGCGCGCGGGGCGGACCGTACGACGACGGCCCCCCGCCCGGAAGGGCGAGGGGCCGCGAGGTGCGCGTCGGGGATCAGCCGCGCTGGATGCCCGTGGTGTCCTGCAGGACGCCGCGGCGGCCGTCCTGCGTCTGGGCGATCAGGCTCTGGCCGCGCTGCTCCACCGCGAGGTACCAGGTGCCCGGCGCCAGTTCGGCGATCGGGTTGGGCGAACCGTCCTCGCCGTACAGCGGGCGGGCCACCGGAACGGCGAACCAGAACGGGGCGAAGTCGCCCGCCGGAGCCGCGCCGCCCTGCGAGGGCTGCGGAGCCTGGGCCTGCTGCGCCTGCGCCTGCGCCGGGTCGCCCTGGGCGGGCTGACCCTGCTGGGGGCCGCCGGGGTAGCCGTAGCCCTGGCTCGGCTGCGCGCCGTACGGCTGCTGCTGGGCGCCGGGGTAGCCGTAGCCCTGACCGGGCTGCGCGCCGTAGGGGGCCTGGCCGCCCTGGACGCCCTGCGCCGGGCCGGCCGGGCTGAGCAGCGGGGCCTTGAGGAACGGCACCAGCGGTCCGGCGACCGCGCCCGCGGCGAGCACGATGGCGGCGAGCAGGCCGAGGATCAGGCCGGCGCCCGCGTTGCTGATGTCGAGGATCGTCCAGAAGGCGGTCCACAGGGCGAAGACCGAGAGCGCGGCGCCGAACTGGCCGAGGTCGAGCCAGGCCACCTTGCGGCCCGGCATCGCACGGCTGACGACCACCAGCGCCGCGGCGATGACGCCGGCGAGGAAGACGCTCATCAGGAGGCCGAGCGAGTCCCAGGCGTTGGGATTGTCGATCTTGGAGCAGTCGATGCCCTGCGGGCAGTAGCTGGAGTAGTCGAGGAAAGAGGCGATGAACAGCACGACCGCTGCTCCGATCACCACGCCGTCACCTCGAGTGAGGGATCGGATATTCACGTGAAGGTCCTTAGTCGGTCGTCTCGTCGGGGCGGTCGTCGCTGCCGCCGGTGCGGCTCGAAGCTCGGGAGCGGCTCCCCATCGTACGGATGAATCTATCGTCTGGCCGGGCGGGTTGCCCCCGAACCCGGATCGTGATCGGGTATCCCCCCGATATCCCCGCAGAACTACCCCTTCAGATAACTGCTGACGCCATCGGCCATCCCCTGGGCCGCCTTCTGCCGCCAACTCTCGCCCGTGAGCAGCGCGGCATCCTGCGGGTCACGCATATTGCCGCATTCCACGAACACTTTGGGCACGGTCGACAGATTCAGTCCGCCGAGATCATCACGGGTGACCAGACCGGTCTTTCCGCCGACGTAATTGGAGGGCGCGCTTCCGGTCGTGCGGGCGAAGTGCCCGGCGATCCTCGCGCCGAGATCGGCCGAGCTTTCCACGATCGCCGAGGTGTCGGCTCCACCGCCCTTCACCCGGGCGGGCAAGATCACGTGGAAGCCCCGGTTGCCCACGGCCGATCCGTCGGCGTGCACGGAGACCACCGCGTCGGCCTTCGCCTCGTTGCCGATGCGGGCCCGCTCGTCGATGCACGGCCCGAACGGGCGGTCCGCGTCGTGCGTCAGCAGCACCCGGGCCCCCGCCGACTCCAGCAGCGCGCGCAGCCGGCGGGAGACGTCGAGGGTGAACCGGGCCTCGGCGTAACCGTCGTCCGTGGACGTGCCGGTGGTGTCGCACTCCTTGCGGCCGGTGCCGATGTCGACCTGCTCGTTGATCTCCCGGGTGCGGTCGCGGTTGCCGGGGTTGTGCCCCGGGTCGATCACCACGGTCCGGCCGGTGAGCGGCCCCGCGGGCAGCGGCCGCGCCGAAACGGAGGCCGGGGCGGAGACGGAAGCGGAGGGGAGGGGGGAACCCGCGGGCCCCGAGGGGGCGGGGGAGGCGGCGCCCGCACCGGGCCGGGGCGGGGTGGCGCCGGCCCTTTCGGATTCCGGGCCGCCACCGCATCCGGCGGCGGTCAGGCATACGGCGGCCAGCGCGGCGGCCGCGGTCAGCGGCCGGGCGCGGCGGGTGGGGGGAGGGCTGTCGTCGTACGGCACGCGGCGATGCTACCCAGCCGGGCCGCGGGCCCCTCGGACACCGGCCCCCGGTGCGGCGCGCCGCACCGGGCGGCTCGGCGTCCGGCCGTCGTGCGCCGTACCGGGTGGGCCCGGGGGGCTCAGACTCCGGCGCCCGTGCGGCGCAGCACGCGCAGCGAGTCGGTGGCCGACACCTCGGTGAACGCCCCGGAGTCCAGTGCCCGCCGGTAGATCCGGTACGGGGCCTGCCCGCCGTCCGCCGGGTCGGGGAAGACGTCGTGGATCACCAGCAGGCCGTCCTGGACCACATGCGGAGCCCAGCCCTCGTAGTCCGCGTTCGCGTGCTCGTCGGTGTGCCCGCCGTCGACGAAGACGAGCCCGAGCGGTCCGCCCCACACGGCGGCGACCTGCGGGGAGCGGCCGACGATCGCCACGATGTGGTCCTCCAGACCGGCCCGGTGCAGGGTGCGGCGGAACGTCGGCAGGGTGTCCATCAGCCCGACCTCGGGATCCACCACGCTCGGGTCGTGGTACTCCCAGCCCGGCTGCTGCTCCTCGCTGCCCCGGTGGTGGTCCACGGTGAGCGCGACGACCCCGGCCGCCCGTGCCGCGTCCGCGAGGAGGACGGCGGACCGGCCGCAGTACGTGCCCACCTCCAGCAGCGGCAGCCCGAGCGCACCGGCCCCGGTCGCCGCCGCGTGGAGGGCGAGCCCCTCGTGGACCGGCATGAAGCCCTTGGCGGCCTCGAACGCGGCGAGGACCTCCGGCGCGGGCCCGGCGGAACCGGTGGGCCCGGCGGCGGAAGCGGAAGCGGCGGCGGACTCGGCGGTCACGGGGTTCCTCCAGGTGGCGCGGGGCGGCTCAGGGGCCGGTCGACGGCGACCCATCGTGCCGTACGGCCCGGCCGGCGCTCTCGGCGGGGGCCCGGGGCGCGGGCGGGGGGCCCGGCCGGGCGTCCGCACTGCTCGCCAGGAGCACCGGGTGCGCGGGGGGGCCGCCGGGCGGGCAGGAACGCCGCGAGCACCAGGCCGACCAGCACCGCGCCGGTGGCGATGAGGAACGAGATCCGGAACCCCTCCATGGAGGGCGCCCGGACCGCTCCCACGGCCACCGAGGTGTCGGCCAGCACCATGCCGATGACGGCGCTCGACACCGAGGTGCCGATGGACCGCATCAGGGTGTTGAGACCGTTGGCCGCACCGGTCTCCGAGGGATCGACGGCCCCGATGATCAGGGCGGGCAGCGAGGAGTAGGCGAGGCCGATGCCCGCGCCGAGCACCACCGCGATCAGCACGGTCTGCCAGGCGGCGGAGAGCAGGCCGAGCCCGGCCCCGTAACCGACCGCGATGACCAGCATGCCGAGCATCAGCGTGGCCTTGGGGCCGCGGCGGGCGGAGATCCTGGCGTACAGCGGGGCGACGAACATCATCGTCAGGCCCAGCGGGGCCACGCAGAGCCCGGCGACCACCATGGACTGCCCGAGGCCGTATCCGGTGGACGTGGGCAGTTGGAGGAGTTGCGGCAGGACCAGGGAGACCGCGTAGAAGGCGACTCCCACCATGATCGAGGCGAGGTTGGTGAGCAGCACCTCGCGCCGGGCGGTGGTGCGCAGATCGACGAGCGGCGCGGGGGTGCGCAGTTCGAACAGGCCCCACAGCACCAGGGTGACCAGGGACGAGGCCAGCAGCCCGAGCGTCGTCGCCGAGGACCAGCCCCAGTCGCCGCCCTTGGTGACCGGCAGGAGGAGGAGGACCAGGCCGAGCGAGAGTCCGAGGGCGCCGACGACGTCGAAGGAGCCGGGCGCGCGCAGCGGCGGTTCGGGGACGAAGGCGTACGTGAGCGCCATCGCGAGCAGGCCGAGCCCGGCCGAGCCGAGGAACAGGGCGTGCCAGTCCGCGTGTTGGGCGACCAGGGCGGCGGCGGGCAGGGCGAGGCCGCCGCCCACCCCGATCGACGAGCTCATCAGGCCCATCGCCGAACCGAGCCTCTCGCCCGGCAGTTCGTCGCGCATGATGCCGATGCCCAGCGGGATCGCGCCCATGGCGAAGCCCTGGAGCGCACGGCCGGTGATCATGACGACCAGATCGTCGGTGGAGGCGCAGACCAGCGAGCCGGCCACCATGACGGCCAGCGAGGCGAGCAGCATGCGCCGCTTGCCGTACAGGTCGCCGAGCCGTCCCATGATCGGCGTCGAGACGGCCCCCGCGAGCAGGGTGGCCGTCATCACCCAGGTGGCGTCGGCCGGGGACGTGTCCAGCAGGACCGGCAGATCCTTGATGACCGGGACGAGCAGGGTCTGCATGACCGCGACGGTGATGCCCGCGAAGGCGAGCACGGGGACGAGGGGGGCGGAGCGCGTTCTCGACGGGCCGGGAAGCTCCCCCGCGTGCCGTATCCGTTGCGTCCTTCGCATGTGCGGGGCCTCCCGGGCAGCCGTCCGGCACCCGGGCTCCCCCCACGTGCGTGCAGGGTGAACACTTCTGGGGGGCGTTCTGTTCCGCGGGAGCACCACCGCTTCCTGACCCCCCGTCAGCGGGCGTGAGCCCCCGGGGCGTGGAAAGCGGCGGTTCCCGGCGTCACTTCTTCGCGTCGCCGTCGCCGTCCCCCTCGGCGCCGGTCGTACGGGCCGCCGCCGCGCGGCGCAGATGGCGGTGGCGGGAGGCCGGCTGGTTGCCCAGCTCCTCGCCGACCATGGCGCGCACCGCGTCGCGCACCCCGCGCAGCCCCTCGCTGCGCTTGGGCCCGCCGCCCGGGTCGGTGCGCAGCTCGCGCAGCAGGGACCAGCAGAGGAAGAGCATCACCACGACGAAGGGCAGCGCCACCAGGATCGTCGCGCTCTGGAGCGACTGGAGCCCGCCGGCCACCAGCAGGGCCGCCGCGACCGCCGCCATGAGCAGGCCCCAGGTGACGACGAGCCAGCGCCGGGGGTGCAGGGCGCCCCGACTGGTCAGCGAGCCCATGACCAGGGAGGCGGAGTCCGCGCTGGTGACGAAGTACATCATGATCAGGACCATCGCGACCCAGGCGGTCACCGCACCGGCCGGCAGGGCCTCCAGCATCGCGAACAGCGTCGCCTCCGTCCCCTCCTTCGCCTTCTCCGCCATGTCGACGACGCCCGTCTCCGCGAACCGGATGCCGGTGCCGCCGAGCACCACGAACCACAGGGCGGTCGCCCCGCTCGGGATGAGCAGCACGGCGAGGAGGAACTCGCGGATCGTGCGGCCCTTGGAGATGCGGGCGATGAAGGTGCCGACGAAGGGGGCCCAGGACAGCCACCACGCCCAGTAGAAGATCGTCCAGGCGCCCAGCCAGTCCTGGCCGCCGAAGGCGCCGGTGCGCGACGCCATCGGGAGGAGCTGGTGCAGGTAACCCCCGACCGAGGACGGCAGCACGTCCAGGAGGTAGACGGTCGGGCCGACGAAGAAGACGAAGACCATGAGGACCGCCGCGACGACGAGGTTGATCGAGCTGAGCCACTTCACCCCGCCGTGCAGACCGGTGAAGGCGGAGATCACGAACGCGACGCTGAGCACGGCGATGACCACCAGTTCGACGCCGGTGCTCTGGCCGACCCCGGCCGTCAGATCGAGCCCGATGGCGATCTGCAGGGCGCCGAGCCCCAGGCTCGTCGCGGTGCCGAAGACCGTGGCGAAGACGGCGAGCAGGTCCAGGACCTTCCCGAAGGCGCCGTTCGCCCGGCGCTCGCCGATGAGGGGCACGAACACGGCGCTCAGCCGGTTGCCCCGGCCCTGGCGGAAGCTCGCGTATCCCAGGGCCAGGCCCACGATCCCGTAGATCGCCCACGGGGTCAGCGTCCAGTGGAAGAAGGAGTACTCCATGGCGGTGCGCGCGGCCCCGGCCGTCTGCGGCTCGGCTCCGCTGAAGGGCGGCGGGGCCAGGTAATGCGAGACGGGTTCCCCGACGCCGTAGAAGATCAGCCCGATGCCCATGCCGGCGCTGAACATCATCGCGATCCACGAGAAGTCGGAGAACTCCGGCGGCGAGTCGTCCCTGCTGAGCCGGATCTGGCCGAAGCGGCTGAAGGCGATCACCAGGCACAGCACCAGGAACACGTCGGCGGCGATGACGAAGAGCCACGCGAAATTGTCGAGCACCCAGGGGAGGGCCGCGTTCGAGGCGCTTTCGAAGGAGTGCTGTCCGAGGGCCGCCCACAGGACGATCCCGATGACGCCCAGTACCCCGAGCGCCACCACCACCCGGTCCGGCGAGGAGTCCGTCCCGGGCGCCGCACCGGAATCGGAGTCCGGGGGGCCGGAGGGGGGCTGGCCTGGGGGCACGTGGGCGCTCTCCGTACTCATAGCGCACCACTATGGTGGCGTACGCGGAGTTATGGGGCATCTGCCACGCCGACGGCCGGTGTCCGGGCCCGGGCGCCGACGTCCGACGACCGGCGGTCGAGGCGCGGCCCGCTCGTGCGATGCCCGATGTACGGGCCGCGCACCGCCTGGGAGCATGGCGCCCATGCCCGATGTCTCCACACCTGTCTCCGCCCCGCCCGCCGCCTCCCGAATACGCCCCGGCGCCTGGGCCGTGGTGCTCGCCGCCTGCACCGGCCAGTTCCTCGTCGTCCTCGACGTCTCCGTCGTCAATGTGGCGCTGCCCTCCATGCGCGCCGACCTGGGGCTGAGCGCGGCGGGCCTCCAGTGGGTCGTCAACGCCTACTCGATCGCGTTCGCCGGGTTCATGCTCCTGGGCGGGCGGGCCGCGGACATCTACGGGCGCAAGCTGATGTTCCTCGTCGGGCTCGGCCTCTTCACCGCCGCCTCCCTCGCGGGCGGCCTCGCCCAGGAGGGCTGGCAGCTCCTCGCGGCCCGCGCGGCCCAGGGGCTCGGGGCAGCCGTCCTCGCCCCCGCCACCCTCACCATCCTCACCGCCGCGGTGCCCGAGGGGCCGGCGCGGACCAGGGCGATCGGCACCTGGATGGCGGTCGGGGCGGGCGGCGGAGCGGCGGGCGGCCTCATCGGCGGGGCCCTCACCGACGCCCTCTCCTGGCGCTGGGTCCTTCTGATCAACGTGCCCGTCGGCGCACTCGTCCTGCTCGCCGCCGGCTTGTGGATCACCGAGGGGCGGGCGGGCGACCGCCGCCGCATCGACCTCCTGGGCGCGGTCCTCGTCACCGCCGGCCTCGCCGCCGTCGCGTACGGCATCGTCCAGACCGAGGCCGAGGGGTGGGGGGCCGCCGCCACCCTGGTGCCGCTGTTCGCCGGGCTCGCCCTGCTCGCCCTCTTCGTCCTGGTCGAGGCACGGACCGCCGTCCCGCTGGTCCCGCTGCGCGTCTTCTCCGTACGGGCCGTCTCCTCGGCCAACGCCTCGATGCTGCTCATGGGTTCGGCGACCTTCTCCATGTGGTACTTCATGACCGTGTACGTCCAGAGCGTCCTGGGGTACACGCCGCTGGAGGCCGGTCTCGCGCTGATGCCGACCTCGGCCGCCGTCGTCATCGGCTCCAAGCTGGCCCCCCGCCTCATGGTGCGCACCGGGGCGAAGAGCCTCGCCGTCGCCGGGGTCCTGATCACCGCCGCGGGGTTCGGCTGGCAGTCCACGATGGGCGTGGAGGGCTCCTACCTCACCGCGATCTGCCTGCCCGGCGTCCTGATGATGGCCGGGGCCGGGCTCGCCTCCACCCCGCTCGCCGCGCTCGCCACCTCCGGCGCGGACCCGGCCGACGCCGGACTCGTCTCGGGCCTGGTCAACACCTCCCGCACGATGGGCGGCGCCCTGGGACTCGCGGTCCTCTCCACCGTCGCCGCCGCGCGCACCGCGGGCTCCGGGGACGCGGCCGAGGTCACCGCCGGGTACGCCATGGCCTTCCGCACCGCGAGCGGCGTGCTGCTCGCCGGGGTGGTCGTGATGCTGCTCTGGCTGCCGAACCACCGGGCGTCGCGCACCTCCTGACGGCGGTCCGCGTATCCGCCGGGGCACGGGCGGCGTACGCGGGAGGGCCCGGACCGGCTGTCCGCCGGTCCGGGCCCTCCCGGTCGAGCCGTCCGGTACCGCCGGTACCTCTGCCCGGGTCCGCCGCGCGGCTCAGGCCGCCCGGGCCTCGTCCTCGGCGGGCCGGCGGTGGCGGCCGTGCGGGCGCACCGGCGCGGTCTCCACCGACGCACCCCCTCGGTGCTTTCCGGAACCACCGCTCACGGCCCCCTGGCCGACCCCCCTCGGGTGCTGCTGGGTCATCTCGCTTCGGGCTTCGGACATCTGGGAAGTCACCCCGTCGTGATCGCTTGCTTGTGTCGCACGTACGTCTGCCGCGAGCCCCGCCACCGCAGTCCGGCGCGGTCACCGCCGGTGCCCGCCCGGTACGGTCGCGCAGCCCACGCGCCGAATTCAATCAGGTCGAGCGGCCCCGCGCAGAGGCGCCTGCCCCAACGGAACGGGCTTACACACCACAGGAGCGGCGACGGCGGCGGACGGTTCCGTTCCGTCCTCCCCGTCACCCGCGCGACCGGTCACGGAGGAGGGTTCCACGTCCTCGGGAGCCTCCAGCATCGCCACGCCGCAGGACGTCGCCGCGTTGGCGTACGGAAGACGCAGCACCCCGTCCCGGCTCCAGTATCCGGCTCCCGGCGTCCATCCCAGCGGGGCGGCGAACTGGTGCAGCCGCCGGCCCGCCGGACGCCACACGCCCACCCAGCTGCCCGGGGCCCCGTCGATCCGCAGCGCCACCGCACAGCTTTCCGGCATCAGCATCTGACCGGGCTGCACCGCGAACGGCGTCACCACCGCCTCCGGGAGGCGCAGGCACTCGGGGAACCTGACCGGCAGACAGCTCCCCAGCACCCCCCAGCCGAGCCGGTCGTGGCCCGGGGCGTCGGAACGGATCAGCAGCAGCCCGCTGTCGGCGTCCGCGAGCAGCAGCCGGTCGTCGCTCTCCGGCGCGATCTGGAGCAGCGGCGTCACCTCGCCCCGCCGCCCCAGGTCGACGGCGACCGCCTTCACGGGACCTCCGCCCGGGACCCGCCGGTCCAGCGCCAGCATCCGGCCCTCCCGGTCCAGCCACGTCCCGCCCGAGCAGTGGCCGGGAACCCGCGCGACCTCCTCGGGGCCGAACGCGCAGCCCGCCACCAGCCAGAGCGACGACTCCCGGTCCCCGGCCGCCAGCGCGTACACGCACCGGCCGTCCGGGGAGGGCGGCAGCAGCACCATCTCCGTGCGCTCGACCGCGCCCAGCAGGAGTTCTCCGGTGCCGGGGCCGGTCGGGTAGAGCAGCGAGAACGTCTGCCGGTCCGCCACGCGCCGCCGGATCAGCACCCGTCCGTCGGCGAGCGGGGCCACCTCGGAGTCCGGTTCCTCGGGCTGGTCGAGGGGGAGGGGCACGGCGTACGGCTCGGGCCCGTCCAGCGTCCACCGCTCCGGATACCAGGACCGCCCGCCCGGCGGACCGGGGGCCGCGGTGAGCCTTGCGGCGTAGGAGCCGTCCGCGGTGAGCGTGAGGCTCCCGGGGCACGGTGCGCCGCCGCTCCGCGGGGCGCGGGGCGCCTCCGGGCCGGTCCCCGCGCGGGGCGCCGGACCGGTCTCGGCGCCGGGTTCCGTTCCCGGCCCCGCACCGGGTTCCGCCCCCGGCCCCGGGTCGGGCTCCGGGCGGGAACCGGCCGGGCCGGAACCCGCGGGGGGCCGGGCTCCGGGGTCCTCCGGGGGATCGGACCCCGGCGGTACGGACTCCGGCCGGGGCTCCGGGCCGGGGCGCGTTCCCCGTTCCGGTACGGGTTCCGCCGTCGCGGCGGCCCCGGCGGATCCACCCTCGATGGCACAGGCAGTCATGGACTGGTCACCTCCGGCTACGAAAGGTAGTTTTCGCACGTCCAGCCGGACAACACGAGTCACCCGACTTCACACATAAGGGTGGCGATGCCCGGATTCTCCGGTGGGAGGAGGGGTGGGTGTGCTGATGAGCGGGGCCGCGATTAAGGTAAGGCAGCCCTCACCTTCACTCGTGTCACCACGCACGTACACGAACCACCTGGAGCACGTGATGTCCCTCCGTCCCCGCGGTACCGCCGCAGTAGCCCTGGCCGTCGCGGCGGCCCTCTCCCTGTCGGCCTGCGGTGGCGGTGGCGGCGGGGAAGCGGACGCGGCGAAGTCCGACGGGGGCGGCGGAAAGAAGGCCGCCGTCGCCACCGGCGGCAAGGACTTCGCGGACGCCGCGAAGAAGACGGCGGCCTACGGCACGGACGCGAAGGCCGGGGAGTTCCCCCGTACGGTCACCCACGCCATGGGGAAGACCGAGATCAAGGCCGCGCCCAAGCGCGTCGTCGTGCTGGACGTCGGCGAGCTGGACAACGTCGTCTCGCTCGGCCTGAAGCCGGTCGGTTACGCGCCGAGCGAGGGCGACGCGGCCCTCCCCTCCTATCTGAAGAAGGACGCGGGCGACCCGAAGAGCGTCGGCACCATCAACAGCCTCAACCTGGAGGCCATCGCGGGCCTCCAGCCGGACCTGATCCTCGGCAGCCAGCTCCGCGCCGCGGACAAGTACGACGAGCTGTCCAAGATCGCCCCCACCGTGTTCTCCATCCGCCCCGGCTTCACCTGGAAGGAGAACTACCTCCTCAACGCCCAGGCCCTGGACCGTACGGAGCAGGCGGAGACGGCGCTCGCCGCGTACGAGGAGAAGGCGGAGAAGCTCGCCGAGGACATCGGCCCCGACAAGCCGACCGTCTCGATGGTCCGCTACATGCCCGACCGGCTCCGGCTCTACGCCAAGGCGTCGTTCATCGGCACGATCCTTCAGGACGTCGGCCTGCCGCGGCCGAAGAACCAGCAGATCGACGACCTCGCCGCCGAGATCAGCCCGGAGCGGATCGACGAGGCGGACGCCGACTGGATCTTCACCGGCGTCTACGGCGACCCGAAGGCCACCCAGCGCGACACCGCCCGCTCCAACCCGCTGTGGAAGAACCTGAAGGCCGTGAAGGAGGGCCGGGCCAAGGACGTCTCCGACGAGACCTGGTACCTGGGCCTCGGCGTCACCGCGGCCGGCCTGGTCCTCGACGACCTCCGCGCCGACCTGGTGAAGTGACGCCCGGGCGAAGTGACGCCCGAGTGAGGTGAGGCCCCGCCGGTGCGGCCCGTCGGGGCGAGGCCCCCTTGCCGGTGTCCGGGGCCGCGGCGGGCCCCGGGGCGAGGACGCGTGTCCGGCCGCCGGACCCGGAGCACAGGCTCGGTCGCCGGACCCGGGGCACGGGCCCGGCCGCCGGACCCGGCGTACAGGACCGGCGGCCCCGGGCGGCCGGCCGTCCCGGACAGGTAGCCTTTCCCCCGTGCCCCGTCTGTCTGAAGTCATCGCCGCCCTCGACGCCCTCTGGCCACCCGAGCGGGCCGAGGGATGGGATGCGGTGGGGACGGTCTGCGGCGACCCGGACGCGGAGATCGACCGGGTGCTGTTCGCCGTCGACCCGGTCCGCGAGATCGCCGAGGAGGCCAGGGAGCTCGGCGCCCAGCTGATCGTCACCCACCACCCGCTCTATCTGCGCGGGACGACGACGGTCGCCGCCGACACCTTCAAGGGCCGGGTCGTCCACACCCTCATCAAGCACGACATCGCGCTCCACGTCGCGCACACCAACGCCGACACCGCCGACCCCGGCGTCTCCGACGCCCTCGCCGGAGCCCTGGACCTGCGCGTCACCGGCCCCCTCGTGCCGGACCCCACCGACCCGCACGGGCGGCGCGGCCTCGGCCGGATCTGCGAACTGGACCACCCCGAGACCCTGGCCGCCTTCGCCGCGCGCGCCGCGGCCCGGCTCCCCGCCACCGCGCAGGGCATCCGGCTGGCCGGCGACCCGGAGGCGCTCGTCCGCACCGTCGCCGTCAGCGGCGGTTCCGGCGACAGCCTCTTCGACGCCGTGCGCGCCGCGGGCGTCGACGCCTTCCTCACCGCCGACCTGCGCCACCACCCGGCGTCCGAGGCCGTGCAGCACTCGCCGCTCGGCCTCGTCGACGCCGCGCACTGGGCCACCGAGCAGCCCTGGTGCGAGCAGGCGGCCGCCCAGCTCGACGCGCTTTCCGACCGCCACGGATGGGGCCTGCGGGTCCACGTCTCGAAGCAGGTCACCGATCCCTGGACCACCCACCATTCCTCTGGAGCCCCCAACTGAACGCCGCGCCCGCCGACCAGATCCGACTTCTCGACGTCCAGGCCCTCGACACCCGGCTCGCCCAGCTCGCCCACAAGCGGACCTCGCTGCCGGAGCACGCCGAGATCGAGCAGCTCGGCAGCGACCTCGCCCAGCTGCGCGACCTGCTGGTCGCCTCCACCACCGAGGAGAGCGACACCGCCCGCGAGCAGACCAAGGCAGAGCAGGACGTGGACCAGGTGCGCCAGCGCGCCGTCCGCGACCAGCAGCGCCTGGACTCCGGCGCCGTCTCCTCGCCCAAGGACCTGGAGAGCCTCCAGCGCGAGATCGCCTCGCTCGCCAAGCGCCAGGGCGATCTGGAGGACGTGGTCCTGGAGATCATGGAGCGCCGGGAGGCCGCCCAGGAGCGCGTCACCGAGCTGACCGAGCGGGTTTCCGCCGTCCAGGCCAAGGTCGACGACGCCACCGCCCGCCGTGACGCCGCCACCGCCGAACTGGACGCCGAGGCCGCCACGGTGGCCAAGGACCGCCGGGTCGTGGCCGAGGCCGTCCCCGCCGACCTGATGAAGCTGTACGACAAGCTCCGCGCCCAGCAGGGCGGGGTCGGCGCCGCCCGGCTCTACCAGCGCCGCTGCGAGGGCTGCCGGCTGGAGCTGAACATGGCCGAGGTCAACGAGGTGAAGGCCGCGTCCCCCGAGACGGTCCTGCGCTGCGAGAACTGCCACCGCATCCTGGTCCGCACCTCGGAGTCGGGCCTGTAATGAGCGTCGCCCGCTCCGTGGTGGTCGAGGCCGACGGAGGTTCCCGGGGCAACCCGGGCCCTGCCGGCTACGGCGCGGTCGTCATCGACCCGGCCACCGGCGAGACGCTCGCCGAGGCCGCCGAGTACATCGGCGTCGCGACGAACAACGTCGCCGAGTACCGGGGTCTGATCGCCGGTCTGACCGCCGCGAAGGCGCTGTTCCCGGACGCCGGGGACGCCCTGCGGGTCCACGTCCGGATGGACTCCAAGCTCGTGGTCGAGCAGATGTCGGGCCGCTGGAAGATCAAGCACCCCGACATGAAGCCCCTGGCGGCCCGCGCCGCCGCGATCCTGCCGCCGTCCCGGGTGACGTACGAGTGGATCCCGCGCGCGCAGAACAAGCACGCCGACCGGCTCGCCAACGAGGCGATGGACGCGGGCCGCGACGGACGGCGGTGGGAGGCGTCCGCCTCGACCGCCGCCCTGGACGCCCCGACCGCCCGCACCGCGAGCATCCCGCCCTCGGGCCCGCCCGGCGACCAGGCGGCGGGGGCGGCCAAGGCCCGCGCGGTGCTGGCGGCGGCCCGGGGCGCGGCGGCTCCGGAGGGGCTCTTCCCGCTGCCGGA
Organism: Streptomyces sp. CB02366; assembly: GCF_001905905.1. Classification (GTDB taxonomy): domain Bacteria; phylum Actinomycetota; class Actinomycetes; order Streptomycetales; family Streptomycetaceae; genus Streptomyces. The sequence continues at coordinate 506,090 of NZ_LIVT01000004.1, read as the reverse complement.
AGCCGGGGAGCCGGACGGGGCGGCCCCGGTCGCGCCGTCGCCCGTACCGCCCGCATCCGGGCCGGCCGGCCCGGCACCCCTACCGCTCGCGCCCGCGTCCCGGCCGGACCAGGCGGTCTCCGGGCAGGACCCGCAGGGGAGGCCCGGCGCCCCGCTGGAGACGGCCGGTACTCCGCAGACCGGCTGGGGGTCCGCGCCCGACCTGGGGGCTCCCGCCACGCTCGTCCTGCTCCGGCACGGTGAGACCGCCCTCACGCCCCAGAAGCGGTTCTCCGGCAGCGGCGGCACCGACCCCGAACTGTCCGCCACCGGTCGCGGTCAGGCCGAGCGCGCGGCCGAGCACTTCGCCGCCCTGGGCGCGGTCCAGGAGATCGTCAGCTCCCCGCTGCGCCGCTGCCGCGAGACCGCCGCCGCCGTCGCCGCCCGCCTCGGCCTGGACGTCCGCGTGGACGAGGGGCTGCGCGAGACGGACTTCGGAGCGTGGGAGGGCCTGACCTTCACAGAGGTACGGGAGCGGTACGGCGACGACCTCACCGCCTGGCTGGCCTCCCCGGAGGCCGCCCCGACCGGCGGCGGCGAGAGCTTCGCGGAGGTGGCCGAGCGGGTCGCCGCGGCCCGGGACCGGATCGTCGCCCGGTACGCGGGCCGCACGGTCCTGACCGTCACCCACGTCACCCCGATCAAGACGCTCGTCCGGCTCGCCCTGGGAGCACCGCCCGAGGCGCTGTTCCGGATGGAGCTGTCGGCCGCCTCGATCTCCACGGTCGCGTACTACGGCGACGGCAACGCCTCCGTACGCCTGCTCAACGACACCTCGCACCTGCGTTAGGGGGAACGCGGGTGGGCTGGTCGACGGAGCTGCTCGGGTTCGCCACCGGGCTCCTGATCTCCGTGGTCACCGCGCCCGTGGGCGTCTCGGGCGCGGTGTTCCTGCTGCCGGCCCAGATCAGCGTGCTCGGAGTGCCCAGCCCGGCGGTCACCCCGACGAACCTGCTCTACAACGTGGTGGCGGGCCCCGGCGCGCTGATGCGGCACCACCGGGCCGGCACCCTGCGGGGACCGCTCACCCGGCTGCTCGTCCTCGGCACCGTCCCCGGCGTCGTCGTGGGGGCGGTGATCCGGGTGTTCGCGGTGCCGGGCCCGGCGGTGTTCCGGCTGCTCATCGCCGTCCTGCTGCTGCCGCTGGGGGGCTGGCTCTGCCTGCGCACCCTGCGCCGCGAGTCCCGCCCGGCCGCCGCACGGGAGCCCTCGCCCCGCGCCGTCACCCGGCTGGCCATGGCCGTCGGCGTCGCCGGGGGGATCTACGGGATCGGCGGCGGATCGCTCCTGGGTCCGATCCTGGCCGGGCGCGGCGTACCGATGTCGAAGGTGGCCCCCGCCGCGCTCGCCGCCACCTTCGTGACGTCGGTGGTGGGCGCGGGGACGTACGCGCTGCTGTCCCTGACCGCCCCCGGCGACATCACGCCCTACTGGTCCCTCGGCCTGGCCTGCGGTCTCGGCGGCCTCTGCGGGGGCTATCTCGGCGCCCGCCTCCAGCCGCGTCTGCCGGAGACCGCGCTGCGGCTGCTGCTGGGGGTGCTGGCGCTGGGCGTCGGCGGGCTCTACGCCGTACAGATCCTGCGCTGAGCCGGCCCGGCCGGGGGCTCACGGGGGCGTGGGGGCGGGCGCCCGGCGCAGGCGTACCGGTCACCCGGCGAGCGCCGCCGCCTCCGCCGCCAGACGGGCCACCCGGTCCCAGTCCTTCGCCGCCACCGCGTCGCCCGGCACCATCCAACTGCCGCCCACGCACCCGACGTTGGGCAGGGCGAGATAGGAGGGCGCGGAGGCGGCCGAGATGCCGCCGGTCGGGCAGAACCGGGCCTGGGGGAGCGGGGCGGACAGCGCCTTGAGGTAGGCCGTGCCGCCCGCCGCCTCGGCCGGGAAGAACTTCATCTCGGTCACCCCGCGCTCCAGCAGGGCCACCACCTCCGAGGTGGTCGAGACGCCCGGCAGGAACGGCACGCCGGACGCCTTCATCGCCTCCAGCAGCACATCCGTCCAGCCGGGGCTGACGAGGAACCCGGCCCCGGCGTCGACCGTGTCCCGCACATGCTGCGGCGTGAGCACCGTGCCCGCGCCCACCACCGCGCCCGGCACCTCGGCGGCCATGGCCCGGATCGAGGCCAGGGCGGCGGGCGTCCGCAGCGTCACCTCGATCGCGGGCAGCCCGCCCGCCACCAGCGCCCGTGCCAGCGGCACCGCGTCGGCCGCGTCGTGCAGGACGACGACGGGGACGACGGGCGCGAGATCCAGGACGGAGGCGTCGGAGGGGGCGGCGGGCGCGGAAGGGGAGGTCATGGGGCCATCCTGCCGGGAGCGGGTCAATATCTGCAACGAGCGTTGCGCAGGATGCAATGGTGAGGTGGGCGGGGCGGAGATCAGTGGATCTCCGTCACCACCACGTCCAGCGACCACGGCCGCCCGGCACGCGCGGGGGCCTCGGCCTCCACCGCGTACCCGAGGTCCCGCAGCGCCTCCACCAGCTGCGCCGGGTTCCCGGGCCGCGCACCGGCGATCAGGAGATCGCGCACCAGCCTGCCCTTGGTCGCCTTGTTGAAGTGGCTCACCACCGACCGCTTCTCCACACCGTCCACGATCTGCGCGTGGAGCACCCGCACGCTCGCCGTCCGCGACGCCACCTCGCCCTTCGGCTTCCACGCCGCCGTGTACGCGGAGGAGCGCAGGTCCAGGACGAGCCCGTTCCCGGCCGCCTCCGGCAGCACGGTCTCCATCGGGGTGCGCCAGTACGTCCCCAGCGCGCCGAGACCGGGCAGCTTCACGCCCATCGAGCAGCGGTAGGGCGGAATCCGGTCGCCGATCCGGACCGCGCCCCACAGCCCCGAGAAGACCAGCAGCGACTTCGCCGCCCGCCGCCGGGCGTCCGCCTCCAGCGAGGCCAGGTCGAGCGCGTCGTACAGGACCCCGGTGTACAGCTTCCCGGCCGGCCGGGTTCCGGCGGTGCGCAGCTCGGCGTTCTTCCCGACCTCGCCCGCCAGGCCCACGCTCAGTCCCAGCACCTCCCGGGCCTTCTCCTCGTCCGCCTGGCACAGCTCGACCAGCTCGTCCAGCACCGCCGCCCGGGCCGGGGCGAGCCCCGGCAGCGACAGCGACTCCTGCTTCAGGGGAGCCCCGCGCCCCGAGGCGGCCTTTCCTTCGGAGGGCGGCAACAGCACGAGCACGGCGGTTCTCCTTCATACGTACGGCGAGCGCGGATCCGGGGGCGTGCGGGCTCGCCGGGTCCTCGGCAAGGGTACGGGGGTCTACGCGGCCGGCGGCGTCCGCTCGGCCGGGCCCGAACGCTCGCCCCGTTGCGGGCCGCCCGGTCGCGGAGGCGCCCCCCGGGTGAGCGCGGCGACCATCGCCCCCGGGTCGTCCGCGTGGAAGCGGAGAGTCCGGGCGCTCCCGTGCCGGCCGAGCGGCCGCACGAACTCCACCGGCTCCGTCAGCTCCACGCTCACCGTCGTCCCGCTCCCGACGGCCAGATCGAGCGTTCCCTCCTCGTCCACCCGCACCAGCCCTCCGTCGGTGAAACGCCGCTCCACCCGCGCGGAGGCGATCACGGCGGCCGGCGCCCGGAGGTCGAACAATGCCCCGTACCGCAGCCGCAGCGCACCGTCCGCCGCCACCACGTGGGGCCGGGTCTCACAGGCCGCGTGCAGGGCGAGGACGAGGAGGATCCCGTACACGCCGACCACCAGCACGATCGCGTGGACCAGCGGCCAGGGGACCACCAGCGCCAGCACCACGGTCTCCACGACGGAGACGAACAGGAAAGCCCCCATGATCCAGGACTGCGGCTCGGTGTACGCGAACGGCCGGGCGCCCGCCGGGAGCCGATGGCGTCGGCGCAGAAGCCACAGCCCGAGACTGTGCATCGCCCGGAACTCGTGCACCACCAGCCGCCGCACGCCCACCGGCACCACGGCGCGCAGCGCCGCCACTCCAGCCTCGCACCGCCTGTCACCGGCCCGCCGCCGGTCGGTGTACAGGGGCCGCATGGCGTGGACCTCCAGCGCGAGCATTCCCACGACCAGCGCCTCGGCCCCGAACAGGACGGCCCCCGGAATCCGCACCCCCGCCACGAGGCAGACCGCCAACGCCAGTTCGCCGGGCAGCACCGCCCACACCGCGATCCGCGCCACCCGCGGCCCCGTCATTCTTCCCGCGCTCACGGCCTCCCCCTCCTCCGCACCCGCTCGGCCAGTTCCTCCATCACCCGGCGCACCACCTCGCGCTGCGCGGGCGGGTGGTCGTCGAGCAGCACCCGCCCCACCCCCGTGGCGGACGGCTCCCCCTCGGGGATGACGGCCAGGACCTCGTCCGGTACGGCGGCTGCCAGCTCGGCCGCCAGGAGTGCGATCCGGGGGTCGTCCACCCGGGCCCCGTCCAGCTCGTCCAACCGCTCGTACAACCCGAGCAGGGCCGGGTCCTCGGCCAGCGGCCGCAGCGCCGCGAACACCGCGGCCCCGGCCTCGTCGCCCGCCGCGTCCAGCAACGCCAGATGCTCGCGGTCCTTCGCGGCGGCCGGGGAGGTGGTGGCGGGCGCGTGGTCCAGCAGCGCGGCGAGGGCGGGGGAGAGCGGCCCGTCCGAGGTGAGCGGCGCCTCCAGCAGCACGGCCAGCACCTGCCGCCGCTCCTGAATCGCCCGCTCCTGCCGCGCCAGATCGGCGTCCAGCTCCGCGAGCACCTCGCCCAGCTCCCGCCCCGCGTCATCGGCGAGCACGTCCCGCACCTCGTCGAGCGAGAGCCCGATCTCCGTCAGCCGCCGGATCCGGGCCAGCAGTACGGCATCGCGGACGGTGTACGCCCGATAGCCGTTGGCCTGCCGGGCGGGCTCGGGCAGCAGGCCGATGTGGTGGTAGTGCCGGACGGCCCGGGAGGTGACTCCCACGAGCGCGGCGACCTCTCCGATACGCATGCGGCCAGTAGAAACGTTGACGTTGCGACAAGGTCAAGCGGCGCGTTCCTTCCCGCGCTTTGGTCCACGCCGAGCGGTCCTGTGCCACGATCGGAAGAAGAATTCCCCTCTCACGGACGGCTGGTCCCCCGATGCCCGAGTCTGGCGAGCGACCGAGGAAGGAGCGTGACATGACTGCCATGGCGCACGAGCCGCTCACGCAGGCAGAAGTCCTTCTGGAGGGCTTCCTGGCCCTGGACACGCCGGAAGGCTTCCGGGCCGAGCTGATTGAGGGGGAGATTGTCGTGACGCCGCCGCCGGACGGGGACCACGAGGACTACATCGGGCTGATCGTCGACCAGGTGGCCAGGCGCGCCCGAACGCGCATGCAGTTCTCCGGAAACAAAGGGCTGAAACTCCGCAGCGGCGGTGGCTGCCCGAAGAACCACGCCATCCCCGACGGCACCTTTGCCCCGCTGGAGCTCCGCCTCTTCCGCGGCGCCGACCCCTGGATGCCCTGTGAGGGCGTCGCCCTCGTGGTCGAGGTCACCTCCACCAAGCCGCAGGCCGACCGCGAGGCCAAGCGCCGCTGCTACGCGCGCGGAGGCATCCCGCTCTACCTGCTCATCGACCGGGACGACAGCTCGGTGACGCTCTTCAGCGACCCGGAGCGCGACGACTACCGCCAGCACCTCACGATCCCGTACGGGAAACCGCTCCCGCTCCCCGAGCCCTTCGCCTTCGACCTGGAGACCGGCGACTTCGGCTGAGGGGCGCCGACAGGGCTGTCGGCCGGTACAGCCGGGCAGGATGGCGATCACGGCAGACGAGCCGTGCGGACGGCCGCGTGAGGATCCCCGGATCCTCCCGAGGAACGTCCGGGCTCCACAGAGCAGGGTGGTGGCTAACGGCCACCCGGGGTGACCCGCGGGACAGTGCCACAGAAAGCAGACCGCCCGTGACTCCGGTCGCGGGTAAGGGTGAAACGGTGGTGTAAGAGACCACCAGCGCCTGAGGTGACTCAGGCGGCTAGGTAAACCCCACTCGGAGCAAGGTCAAGAGGGGTCGTGCCAGGAACGGGACGGCTCTGCGTGAACGTTCGAGGGCTGCTCGCCCGAGTTCGCGGGTAGACCGCAGGAGGCCGGCAGCAATGCCGGTCCTAGATGGATGGCCGTCTCCCCGGCCGCCGCGAGGCGACCGGGCGACAGAACCCGGCGTACAGCACGGCTCGTCTGCCGCCAACGGGTTCAGGCGCCATACGCAGATGGCTGCCAGCAAATACAGCCCTACCAACAGCCCCGATGGGCTCCTGGAGCATCTGCTCAGCTCGGCTCGGCTCGGCCCGGGACAGCGGTCGGCAAGCACCTCATACAGCAATGAAATTGCAACGTGCAAGCGAATAAAAGGTTGTGCACGTGTTTGGTGTCTTCCAGGACACAAGTCCATCACAAAGGCCGCTCGTGGGGCCGGATTCGAACGTGATTGCCGGGATTTTTGCAAGATCGTCTTGTCGGGTGTCATGGAAAGGTCAGGCCAGCGGGCGTTGATCCTGCCCCTGCGTTTCCCTTCTTCATCCTTTGTGTGGACCCTCGGCCTCCGGTGTCGTCCGGACGGCCGGAGACGTCCAGCTGTGTGAACAGAACGCGAGTGGTCCGTTCGATCCCGAACGGCGGGGCCCCATCACCCGGTGCCGCTCTACCCAAGAAGTGCCGCCCTGTTCCGGGTGCGGCTCTGTATCCCCTGTCGAGAGGGCACTCCATGGCCGACGAAATGGTGCGTCAAGCCCAGGTATTCATCAACCGTACATACGGCGCTCGAATCGGGATGACCGTCGAGGAAAACGGGCAGACCGGCTGGAACACCATGTACGCCCTGACTCGCGCGCTCCAGTACGAGTTGGGTATTACCAGTCTGTCGAACAGTTTCGGCCCCGCCACCCTGGCGGCCATCGCCGAGAAGTACGGCAAGATCGACGCCTCCAACGTGCCGTCCGCGGACTTCTGCCGGATTCTCCAGTCCGCCCTGTACTGCAAGGGTTACGACGGCGGCGGCATCGACGGCACGTACAGTGCGCGCGTTCAGCAGTCCGTCACCGAGCTCAACGCCAACATGGGGCTGAGCACGGTGTATCCGGGCAGTGCGCTGTGGCCGAAGGTCATCAAGGGCCTGTTCAACATGGATGCCTATGTGACGATCAGCGGCGGCTCCAGTGCTGTTCGTTCCGTCCAGCAGTGGCTCAACGGCCAGTATGTGCTGCGCAAGGACTTCTACGTCATCCCCTGCGATGGGCACCACTCGCGGGACGTCGCCAAGTCGATGCTCTTCGCCGTCCAGTACGAGATCGGGATGGCGGACGGGGTCGCCAACGGTGCCTTCGGTCCCGGCACCCAAGCCGGTCTCAAGTCGAACACGTTGTCGGTCGGTAGCTCCGGCAACTGGGCGCGGCTCTTCACCGGTGCGATGATCCTCAATCAGCGTTCAGTCGCCTTCGGTAACTTCACCAGCGCGGTTTCCACCGCCGTACAGAGCTTCCAGTCCTTCGCGAAGCTCTCGGTCACGGGCAAGGGCGACTTTCCCACCTGGGCCTCCCTCCTCGTCTCCTACGGCGACCAGAGCCGCAACGGCGAAGCCTGCGACGGTGTCACCAAGATCACCGACGCTCGGGCAGCCACGCTCAAGGCTGCCGGTGTGAAGTACATAGGCCGATACCTCACCAACCCCAGCGCCACCTCACTCCCCGAGAAGGCCATCCAGCCGGGCGAGTTGGCCACCATCGCCGCGAACGGCCTGCGCTGTTTCCCGATCTACCAGACGTACGGCCGCGACGCCGCGGGATTCAACTACGCGGCCGGACGGGCGGCCGGACAGGCTGCCGCCAACGCGGCCCTGGACCATGGTTTCAAGCCCGGCGCCCGGATCTTCTTCGCCGTCGACTTCGACGCGCTCGACCACGAGGTGACGTCGAGCATCCTGCCGCACTTCAAGGGCATCGTGGACGCGTTGGCCGCGGACGGCGGGCGCTTCGAGGTCGGGGTGTACGGACCGCGCAACGTCTGTACCCGGGTCGGCCAGGCCGGGCACTCCACCGCCTCGTTCGTCTCCGACATGTCCTCCGGCTTTTCCGGGAACTTCGGCTACCCCCTGCCGGCGGACTGGGCGTACGACCAGATCGTCACCCGCACGGTCGGATCGGGCGCCGGGGCCATCGAGATCGACGTCAACATCGCTTCCGGCCGCGACACCGGCCAGGGTTCCTTCAACGCGCCGCGGCCGCCACGCCCCGACGTCGCCTTCGACGGGACCTTCCTCAACGCGCTCCACGATGACCTCAGCCGCTACATGCGCAGCATCGGCTTCGAGGACGACGGCGGGACCGGCCCCGACGCCCGCCTCTTCACCCACACCCAGTGCTTCGAGACGATCATGTCGCACGACGCGCAGACCACCCAGCTGTCCCGTACGTACAACATGCGCAAGGCGCTGATCCAGACCTCCGCGTACTGGGAGATGCGCCATTACGACCTGATCGACCAGGGCGTGGACCACCAGGTCGCCTCGTACCACCTCAACGGCATCGGCATCGTCAAGGACTCTTCGACCGGGATCGGACAGATCAGCGGCGAAGTCGGCATCCGCGCCTGGAACCACTGCATCGACAAGGGCTTCGTCACCGGCACCCGTACCGACCCGACCAAGGACGCCGACATCTGGGCCATGTGGCAGAAGGTCAACAAGGACAACGCCTTCACCATGAGGTCCGTGCCGCTGGTCCACCTGTGGGGCGTCGCGGGCAAGCCGGGAGGCAAGAACCCGCCGAGCGGCGAGACCACCCTGCGGACCATGAGTCTGGACTACACCGAGGGCGAGATCTTCGAGATCATCCGCCGCTACCAGGGCTGGGGCACCCAGGCCGAGGCCGACGCAGCCAAGCGGATGGCTCTGTACCACATATTTGAGAAGTACAACAACCTTGTCCGGCAGCTCGCCGGCGCGTGAGATGGTCGCCATGACCTCCTCGTATCCTGCGGCTCTGCCCCTGCTGCTCGGCATCGTCATCGCCGGTGTGACCGCCGTCGGACTCATCGGATACGGCTTCCAGACGATCGGCAGGGGCGGCCGGAAGGCCGTGGCTCTCGCCGGCGCCGCACTCACCGGTGCCCTGGCCGCACTCTGCTACGCCTGGGGCCTGGGATCGCTCTTCCTCGACGAGAGCGGTACCGCCCAGGCCTGCCAGGACGCGAACCCCTCGCTGTACGGGCAGGTGAGCGGTTACGAAGTGTCCTACCTGCCGCCTGCCCTCAACTGCCGGATTCCGTCGGGTGGTTCCTACACGGCAGCTGTCCCGGACTTTCTTGCGCCCGTGATGACGGGCTGCGCGGTGATCGCGGTGACGTTCGTCCTGATCGCCCTCACCGAAAACCGCCGCACCACCAGACCTGAGCACCCTGAGAAGAGGAACACGTGAGCGTCATCCCCTCCACCCCGCTGTCCCGCAGAGGATTCCTGCTGCGCGCCGCCGCCGTCGGCGCCGCCGCAGCAGTGCTCCCGCACTCGCAGGCCCTGGCTTCCCCGGCGTACGCTGCCGAACCGCGGGATTACGCCTTCCCCAAGGCCGTTCGCGAGGGCGTCGCACGGGCCGAGGCCCGTAACCAGCGACTCCTCGCCGGTGCTCGTTCGACCAACGGGTGGGACATGGAGACGGCCGCCGACCAAGGCGGCTCCATCGCGACCCGGCCCGTTCCGGGCACCCCGGTGACGGACCTCCAGATCCGGCTCGGCGCTCCCGAGGTCGTCCTCGTCCACCTCGTCCGACGCTTCCACTACGAGATCGCCGCGCTCCGTCCGGGTGAGGTCGTCGGCTGGACGCCGCAGAAGGGGCTTCGTGGCCCGGCCCGCAACCTGGCCTCCGGTACCGCCGTCCGTATCCGCCCCGGCCACTACCCTCCCGGCACCAAGGGCGGATACTTCCCCCTCGAACTCGCGGTTCTCCGCGATGTCCTCGCCGAGCTCGACGGGGTGGTCCGCTGGGGTGGTGACGACCGCAACGTCGACGAGGCTCTCCTCTATCTCGCCGTTGGTCCCGACGACCCTCGCCTGGCAGCTGTCGCCGAACGTCTCCGGGTTCGCGAGATGACCGCGGGCGCGGGCGCCGGCGTCCTCGTGGACATCCACGACAAGCGCCGCCGCGCCGCCGCAGACGCCCTCGCCCGTCGTCAGAGGAACGCGTCCTGACGCCATTGCACGGGGCCCCGGGCGTTTGAGCGGTCTCGGCATGGATGCGGGCCTTCCGGCGCGGTTCGGGTGGCGAAACCCGTAGCCGACGCCGGGAGGCCCCCGCACCAGGACGAGTCGTCAAGAAGCGTGACGGTATGGGGCGCATGGCCGACGATCGGGGCGATTGTGGGCTGTGAGGGTCTTTTCCGTTCACGGCTCTGCATTTTTATGTAGCTGATTGAACTTTTCCTGAGTAGAGTTCATCAACGATGTCGGTCGGCCCGGGGGGGCTTGGGTCGCACTGTCCTACCTGGACTTTTTGTGCAGGCGATTCAGTATTTTATGGTGCGCGCAACTGTGCACATCCCCTCGGATTCAATCGCGTCGCGAACGGAGTTCGTGTGCTCAGCCGGTCGGCCACAGGTCGAAAGGGTTTGAGCTGGGCTTCGGTCAATCCACGTCCGTGTGAATCAATGGGGTCTGAAATGCGTATGAGATCGGTCAGTATCGTTCTTGCCGGCGCCCTTGCGGCGCTCATGATGAGCGCCCCTTCCAGTTCTGCTGCATACGGGGACCATCCTTCTGACGGCACTGTGTACAAGTGCGGTAGAAATGGCAACTTCCCTCTCTGTGTCTACTTCAATTCAAATCTCAAGGGCGCGAAGGTGGGGATCTTCGGGAAGGTCCACAACTACGACTACTCCCCTCACTGCTCTTCTCAGGGCTGCCTTCCTTTCACCTACTCGGAGGGTTCCGGTTCCGCCGGCTACGGCCAGAAGGTGAAGAACAACGCCGCCTCCGTCTACAACTACAACGACACCAGTACGCGTGTCTTCTACAACAGTGGCTGGACCGGACCGGCGGACGAGTGGGACCCGTACGGTTGGGGAACCTACTTCGGAAACCTCAGTGCGACCTACAACGACAACGCCTCGCAGGCGCGCGTCTGCGGTGAATGCTAATTAGGTAACGCCGGGCCGGCCGGGCTTTCGGCCGGCCCGGGGACCCTGGATCGGACGGTAGTCGTGCTGAAGCACAAACTCCGCGCATGTGGAATTCTCGGATCGCTCCTTGCGCTTTCCCTGGTCGCTGGATGCTCGGAGGCCGGTGGGAAGGCGGATGACGCGGCGGGCGGCGAGGGGCAGTTGAATGTGAAGTATCCGGAGCCTTCGCAGACCCCCAAGATTGACTCGGCCACCATTCCTGCCCTGCCGATCGAAGGGTATCTGGTCTCTCAGAGAGAAAAAGATCAGATCCTGAGGGCCTCTCGTGTCCTCGCCAAGGACTGCATGGCGAGATTCGGCTTCGACTATTCATGGAGCGCCTCCTCCGGGCAGCGGAGCGCCCCCGAGGACAATGCCGCGAACAGGTCACGCCGGTACGGCATCGTGGATCGGGCGATCGCGTCGCAGTACGGCTACGGGACAGGGGCGCCGATGGTGGAGGACGCTACGGGACAGCCTCCCAGCGCCCAGATGAGCGATGCCGCCACTCGCGTCTTCCTGGGCGACTCGGATCCCACCCGCAAGGTGGAACGTGGCGCCGAGGTCAACGGTGTCGAGATACCGGAGGGCGGCTGTTCCGGGGAATCCAAGCGGAAGATCGGGAACGGACTCTCCAACCGCCCCGCCAATGACATCAACATGGCGAGCTTCCAGGTTTCGCTGAACGACGAGAAAGTCAAAGCGGCCATCGCGAAATGGTCGGCTTGCATGAAAAAATCCGGATACGACTTCGACTCCCCGCTCGATCCGCTGGAAACCATGGGGGGCGACGAACCCACGCCCGAGGAAAAAACCGTCGCGGCGGCGGACATCACGTGCAAGTACGACACAAATCTGATCGGTATTTGGAGTGCCGTCGAGGCAGTGATTCAGGAGACCATGATCGGGAAGAAGGAAGAGATCCTCACCGAGGGGCGGACCGAGACGGACCGTTCTCTGAAGAACGCGTCCGACGTGCTGTCCGGGAAGAACTCATGAGGAAAACAACCGCTTCCATCCTGATGCTGCTCGTCTGGCCGCTCGCCGCATGTTCGACCACCTCCGGCGAAGCGTCCCCCGACGGCATGCCCTCGACCCACGCTTCGGCGAAGCCAGGAGCATCCGAGCCCGAGCCGGAAGATCCCGGGCCGAAAGATGTGGCGCCTCGCGCTGTCGCCGACGCGCAGGATCTCAAGGAGCACCTCGACCCGAAGATCAATCATCTCCGGAACACCTTCGGTGAAGGAACGAACTCCCCCTGCTCGTCGGCCTCGCCGAAGCTCTTCACCAGTGACTGCGCGCAAGCGGTCGAGGAGACGGCGGGCGTCGCGCGGGCGGCGGTCAAACAGATCGAGGGCGCGGGAAAGTACGCGACACTTCGGCTGGTGGCGGACAAGATCCTCGACGCCGAGCGCGGCTATTCCGCTGCCCGGTGTTCGGTCGGCCCGTCCGATCCCTCCGTGCGGGCACAGTGCCTCGGTCATAGTGCCGTCATCGCCCAGGCGCCGGTCGATCTGCATCAGGGCGTTGTCGCGGGCCTCGCAGGCAATTAGGGGTGCCATCGTGCGGCGATCGAGCGCGGCCGGGGCTTCGTCGCGGTACGCCGGGTCCCACGCGGTAGTGAAGCCGCAGTACGAGGAAACACAAGGGGAGGGAGTCACGTGCCGGAGAACGAATCGCCCGAGCCGGTCACCGGCTCGCGGCGCCGATGGGTCGTAGGGGTCGCCGTCGGGGCAGTGCTGGTCTCGGCGGCGGGCTTGGCGGCCACTCAGGTCGTCCAGTCGCCGGCCCAGGCCGCGGTCGACTCGGCCGCGCCGCCCGCCAGTGTGATCACCGCGCCTGTCGAGTACAGGGTTCTCACGGACTCCGTGATCGTCCGCGGGGCGGTGACGGCCGAACAGTCGGTGGACGTCGCGCCCACGGGATCATCCGCGGAGGCGTCCGCCCCCGTGGTCACGAAGCTCCGCGTCAAGGCCGGTGAGCGATTCGAGTCCGGTCAGGTCCTGTTGGAGGTCTCAGGCCGTCCGGTCTTCGCGCTGCCGGGACGACTGCCGGTGTACCGGGACCTCAAGCCGGGGATGGACGGCGACGATGTCGCGCAACTGCAGGCTGCTCTCGGACGCATGGGCCATGGCACGGGCAAGGACCGAGAAGGGCATTTCGGCGTCGGCACGAAGACCGCTCTCTCCGCCTTCTACGCAAGCCTCGGTTACGACCCCCTGCCCGCCGAACCCGACGGGGACGCGGAAGTCGGTGCGGCGAATGAAGCGGTGACCCAGGCGGAGCGGGCGCTGGAGGACGCGCAGGATCTGAGCGCCTCCTCCGCCTCTGAGACGGAGCGGCCTCTTCGCCCCCAGCCCTCCGGCGGGACCGAGGCCCCGGAAGACTCCGGGAATCCGGTCACTCCGCCGACCCGGGTGGTCCAGCGAGCCCAGGAAGACCTTCGCCGAGCGCGCGAGAGGCTGGCCGACGCGCAGGCCGGAAACGGTCCGATCCTCCCGGCATCCGAGGTCGTCTTCCTCGCAGGCTTCCCCGCACGGGTGGACGGTGTCAGTGCCAAGGTCGGCGCTGTGGTCACCGGCAAGGTCCTCACCGTCTCCGCGGGGGAGCTGATCGTCAACGGCTACCTGCAACAGCATCAGAAGGAACTGGTGAGCCCAGGTCTGCAGGTGCAGATCCTTTCCGAGGCCACCGGCCTCACCGCCGCGGCCACCATCGCGTCCGTCTCCGACACCATGCAGCAGGAACAGCCTGGCAATCCCGACGGGCCGCAGACCGGGGCGAACCCGGGGGGCTACCTCACCGTCGTCAAGCCCACGAAGGAACTGCCCTCGGAGCTCGCCGGTCAGGACGTGCGGTTGACCGTGCGGGCGGCCTCCACGAAGGGAAAGGCACTGGTCGTTCCCGTATCCGCGGTCACGGCGGGCGTGGACGGAGCGACGTCGGTGACGGTGGCGGCCGCGACCGGCGCCGACCGGAAGGTCACGGTCACGACCGGAACCACGGGGGACGGATATGTCGAGGTCCGTCCGCTCGCCGGCCATCGTCTGGCCGAGGGCGAACAAGTCGTGATCGGCGCTCGGGGTCTCTCACCTGCCGGGGCGACGCCCCGGTGACCGCCGCGGAGCAGACGCCTCCGGTGATCCATCTGGAGGGGGTGGGCCTGACATACGGCGGCCCCCCGCCCGTGACGGCCTTGCGGCCCTGCGACCTGGTGGTCAGGCGGGGCGAGTTCGTCACGGTGGTAGGGCCGTCCGGAGCGGGGAAGTCCACCTTGCTCAACCTCATCGGACTTCTGGACACACCCACACAAGGGACGTTCCGGCTCGACGGACTCGACACCGGGCGACTGCGCGACAGCGAACGCACCGCGCTGCGCGGTCATCGCATCGGCTTCGTCTTCCAGTCGTTCCACCTCCTGCCCCACCGCCCGGCCTGGGAGAATGTGGCGCTCGCGCTCGTCTACCGCGGTGCGGGCGGCAAGGAGCGAACGCGACGGGCCAGGGACACGCTCACGCGCGTCGGTCTGGCGCACCGTACGGACGCCCTGCCATCCACCCTGTCCGGCGGCGAGCGTCAGCGGGTCGCCATCGCCCGGGCTCTGGTCGGGCAGCCGTCCCTTCTTCTGTGCGACGAGCCCACGGGAAATCTCGACACGTCCACCGCGCTCTCCATTCTCGAACTGCTTCAAGAACTGCACGCGGACGGCATGACGGTGGTGGTCATCACGCACGATCCCGGCGTGGCCGCATTGGGCGAACGGACCATCACCATCCGCGACGGTGAACTGACGGAGGACACGCGTACATGAGGAGCCGTCAAGTCGTGCGCTTCCGGCTGCGGCGCTCCTCCCGTAGGCCTCAGCCCCTCCCCGTCACCCGGCTTTCGGCCCGGGACCTGATGGCGGAGTCCCTGGCCGGAATCCTGCAGCGTCCCGCGCGTTCGGTGCTCACATCGGTGGGTACCGTGCTCGGCGTGGGCACATTCGTGGCTGTACTCGGCCTGACCGCGACAGCCTCTTCGCAGATCGACGAGCGGTTCAACGCCCTCAGCGCGACAGAAGTGACCGTCGAGGACATCGCCCACGACCAGAACTCGTTCGTCGACCTCGGGTTCCCCGACGACGCCGACCAGCGGGTCGAACGGCTCAACGGAGTCGAGCACGCCGGCGTCTACTGGCCCGTTCAGCTGCCGGACACCGGTACGGTCCGCTCCGCACCCGTGGGCGGCTCCCGCGGCGGAGAAGACGTCCAGGTCGTGGCCGCCTCCTCGGGAGTCCTCAACGCCGCGGGACCCTCAGTGAGTCAGGGCCGCGTCTTCGACCGATGGCACGACCGAACGCGGCAGCGTGTCGCGGTCCTCGGATCCGGGGTCGCAGCGCGGCTCGGCATCTCCACCGTCGAGACGCAGCCTGCGGTTTTCATCGGTGACGAGGCTTTCACCGTGATCGGTGTCATCGACGACGTCGAACGGAAGGCGGACCTCCTGCTGTCCGTCATGGTTCCCCGGTCGACCGCCCAACACCTCTGGGGCCCTCCGAAAGAGGGTGCCAGGATGCTGATATCGACCCGCCTCGGCGCGGCCGGGCTGGTGGCCGAAGAGTCGGCCACCGCCCTCGACCCCGCTCACCCGCAGTACTTCAAGGCCATCCCGCCGCCCGACCCCAGAACGTTGCGCGCGAAGGTCACGAGCGACCTGGACCAGCTCTTCCTCCTCCTCGCCGCGATCTGCCTGTTCATCGGCGCGGTGGGCATCGCCAACACCACACTCGTCGCGGTGCTTGAGCGCACGGGCGAGATCGGACTGCGGCGTGCGTTGGGGGCGCGAGGCAGGCACATCACGGTCCAGTTTCTGACCGAGTCGGCTGCTCTGGGAACCCTGGGCGGACTGGTGGGCACCTCACTGGGGACGTTGACCGTGGTCGGTGTTGCCATCGCCCGGGAATGGACCCCCGTCATCCACCCCGCGACGGTATCGATGGCTCCCATGATCGGCTTGCTGACCGGCCTGCTGGCCGGCCTCTACCCGGCCTGGCGGGCGAGCCGAATCCAGCCGGTGGAGGCGCTGCGCCGCTGACGCACCTCGGGGCCACCACCACCCGCACCTGCGAGACGGCTGGCTTCCTCGGCCGGCATCAGTACTTCGTGTACTTGATCCAGTCGTAGCGGGCGGTCAGCGGCGTGCCCGGATAGGTGAACGGGCCGAGCCAGCCGTCGACGCCGATCCCCGGCCGCAGGTTGGTCATGATGCGCATCGGGCGGGTGGGGAGCGGGCCGCGGGAGCCGTTCTCCTGGTGGACGAGCTTGCCGTCCACGAACCAGTTTATGGTGCCCTGGTTCCACCACTCGATGGCGTAGTCGTGGTACCCGGCGGAGGCGTCGAACCCGAGGTCGATGACGGTCTCGTGGCCGCCGACGCCGTCGGTGAAGCAGTTGGTCTGCATCTGGGTGGTGTTCTTGCCGAGGATCTCGACGTCGATCTCGTCCCAGGGCTGACCGTCGCTCGGCCCGGTGTACGTGAAGAACCCGGTCACGACGCCTTCGCGTTTGATCGCCTGGAGCCGGGCCTCGAAGCGGCCGTACGAGTACAGCTCGTTGGTGCGGTACTCCCCGGAGGCGTAGGGCTTGCCCGAGCAGCCGGAGGGGCAGGTCGCGACGTCGAGGTTCTGGCCCATGACGCCGCCGTTGAACCAGGTGTGGTCGGCGCGCCAGCCGACGTTGAACATGCCTCCGTTGGACCAGCCGTCGGCCTTGTGCCAGCGGCCGGTGTCGTAGGCGTCGAAGGTGTCGATGAAGCTGCCGCCGACGGCGTACGCGGGGGCGGTCATCGGCTGGAAGATCAGGGCGAGGGCGGCCAGCGGAGCCAGCAGCCAGCGAGGTGTGGGGAACCGACGTGATCTCGTGCGGGAGTGCATCTCGGCCTCCTTGTGCCGTGAAACCCATGGGCGGGACAGGCTCGGCGTCCGCTGACGGTACGTCTGTGCCGGGGGGAGGAGGACGACGACCGCCACGGATGCCCCGCCCTCGGCGTACGGGAAACCGCTCCCTCCGCCCGAGCCCTCCGTTTTCGGCAGGGAGAGCACGGACTCCGGCCGGGGGAGGGGCGGGGACCTCGGTCGAGCCGCCCGGACGGCCCGGTACGATGGCGGTACGGCAGACGAGTCGGCCGGACGGCCGCGTGAGGATCCCCGGATCCTCCCGAGGAACGTCCGGGCTCCACAGAGCAGGGTGGTGGCTAACGGCCACCCGGGGTGACCCGCGGGACAGTGCCACAGAAAGCAGACCGCCCGTGACTCCGGTCGCGGGTAAGGGTGAAACGGTGGTGTAAGAGACCACCAGCGCCTGAGGTGACTCAGGCGGCTAGGTAAACCCCACTCGGAGCAAGGTCAAGAGGGGTCGTGCCAGGAACGGGACGGCTCTGCGTGAACGTTCGAGGGCTGCTCGCCCGAGTTCACGGGTAGACCGCAGGAGGCCGGCAGCAATGCCGGTCCTAGATGGATGGCCGTCTCCCCGGCCGCCGCGAGGCGACCGGGCGACAGAACCCGGCGTACAGGCCGGCTCGTCTGCCCCAAGGCTTCCCCGCACGAGGGGCCCGCGAGGGGCCTGGGGGCGGTTCTCCCTTTTCTTCGCCTCTCCCGGAACACCCGACGGGAGGCCGGCCGTCGCCAGGACGTCCCGGGGGCAGCGGGATCCGGGCACGTAGGAGTGGCCCTCGGCGTTGCCGACCGGCGGCAGCACCTCCCTGCGCGTCAGGTGCCGCATATCGCGCTGTGCTTGTCGCTCGCTGCTTCCTTCCTGAACCGTGGTGCTTTCGGTGGGGGCCCGCCCCGTGCTTTGATCACCTGTATGGCGGATCATGAAGCCGGGCGCCGACCCGCACACGAAGGCGTACGGATACGCGCGGCGACGCCCGCCGACGCCGAGGCCGTCACACGGGTCTTCCTGGACTCCCGTGCCGCTGCCATGCCGTATCTGGCCCGGGTCCACAGCGACGAGGACACCCTCGCCTGGATGACCCACGTGGTACTGCCCACCAGTACCGGGGTGTGGGTGGCAGAGGAGCCGGGGGAGGGCGGGGGACCGCTCGGGTTCGCCGTGCTCGCCGGCGGGGGGACCGACGCGGACGAGGAGCTGGACCACCTCTATCTGCGGCCGGACGCGCTGCGGCGGGGGATCGGGAGCCGGCTGCTGGCCGAGGTGCGCGGTGCGGCGAAGGGCGCCCTGAGCCTGTACGTGTTCCAGCGCAACACCGCCGCCCGCGCCTTCTACGAGCGGCACGGGTTCACCGCCGTCGCGTTCGACGACGGCGCTCGCAACGAGGAGAACGAACCCGATGTGCTGTACCGCTGGAGCCCGTGAGCCCGTGAGCCCGTGAGGCCGTGAGGCCGTGAGCCTGCGGGTCCGCGGGGCCGTGAGGTCGTGGCCGGGGGCTCGGCGGCTTTGTGGCCGGCCGAGCCCCCCGGGGGTCGCGGAGGCTAGATGACCGGCGGGCGGCCCAGCCGGGTCATCCGCCAGACCGTGGACCACCGCATCGGCCGCCGCTCGCCGCACGGGGTGCGGACGCCCTCCGCGAAGCCGCCCGCCCAGGCGCGCAGACCCTTCGGGTCGCGGGTGCGGGCGAGGGTGAGCAGGGTCCAGGTGCCGAGGTAGGCGGGGACCAGGGGGAGCGGCAGGTTGCGGCGGGCCAGCCAGACGCGGTTGCGGGCCGTCATCCGGTAGTAGACGGCGTGGCGGGCGGGGGACGTCTTGGGGTGCTGGAGCAGCAGCTCGGGGTCGTACTCCACCTTCCAGCCCGCGTCGAGCGCGCGCCAGGCGAGGTCGGTCTCCTCGTGGGTGAAGAAGAACTCGGCGGGCCACAGTCCGGTCTGGGCCAGCATCCTCATGGAGAAAGCGTGGCCGCCGCCGAGGAACGCCGTGACCGGGCCGCCGCGCATCGGGTCGCCCGCCCGCAGCCGGGGCACGTGCCGCCGCTGGGTCTCGCCGTGCTCGTCGGCGATCCGGAAGCCGACGATGCCGAGCCGGTCGTCGGCCGCGAAGTGGTCCCGTACCCGGCGCAGCACGTCCTTGTCGACCAGCAGGCCGTCGTCGTCCAGCTCGACCACCACGTCCACGTCGCCGATCTCGGCGAGCCGGCGCAGCCCCTCGTTCCGGCCGCCGGGGCAGCCGAGGTTCTCCGGCAGCTCGATGGTGGTCACCCCGCCGTCGAGATCCTCCAGGCCGGGCGTGGAGGCGTAGTCCGGGAGGGTCGTGCCGTTGCCGATGATCACGAGCCGGGTGGGCCGGACGTCCTGCATGGCGACCGACGCCAGCAGCGCCTCGACCGCTCGCGGGCGGTCTCCCATGGTCACGATGGATACGCCGATGCGTGGTGCGGACAAGTTCGGTACTCCTGGTGCTCGGCTGCCGGTCGTCGACTGGTGGTCGGCAGCGGTGCCCGCGATCGTAACGCCTCGCCGTTCAGTCCGGGGTCGCCGCCCGGCCACCCGCGGGCCCGTCGGTGTTCAGCAGCGCGTACACCTCCATGTCGCGCCGCTCGCCGCCGATCAGCTGCCGGCCGCGCAGCAGGCCTTCCCGCCGGAAGCCGGCCCCCTCCGCGACCCGGGCGGAGGCGGTGTTCCACGGCTCGATGTAGAGCTGGAGGCGGGGGATGCCGAGGTCGCGCAGGGCCCACCCGGACACCGTACGCAGGGCGGCGCGGGCCACGCCCCGGCCGCGCGCGGAGGGGACGAGCCAGTAGCCGAGCGAGGCGCGGCCCTCGGGCAGCTCGCGCAGCCAGAGCCCGATCGCGCCGACCGGACGCCGGTCCCGGGAGCGGACGACGGCGAACGGGTACCCCGCCCCGGTCGCCGCGCGCTCCCACTGCCGGCGGACGAACGCCTCGGCCGCAGCGTCCGAGTAAGGGGCCGGGACGGTGGTGACGAGCGGGATGTACGGGTCGCGGGACGCCTCGCGGACCAGGGGGACGTCGCTCATCTCCCAGGGGCGCAGGACGAAGTCGGGGCCGGCGGACAGGCTCGGGACGGTCAGCGCAGTGGGGGCGGGAGCAGGGGCGGGGCCTGGGTCGGGTTCGGGGGCGGACGCCATGGGCGTATTCTCCCGCCGCCGGTCCTGGTCCGTCCACCACGCCGCTCGGCCCCCGGCCGCCCGGTCCTTCTCCACCCGCCCGGCCTTTCCCGGCCCGCCCGGCTTCCTCGCCCGCCCGGCCTTTCTCACCCGCCCCCCTCCTCGCCCGCTCGCGCCCTTCTCCGTCCGCTCAGCCGTCCTTCTCCTCCTCCGCCCCCGCCCGGTCCCCTTTCGCGAGGAAGCGGCCGGCGAGCAGGGCGCCCGCCAGGACCAGGGCGGAGTTCACGAGGACGGCGGTGGAGACGCCGGACAGCACCGCCTCCGGGCCGGTCGCGCCCCCCGTCCGGGCGGTGACGACCGCGCTCATCACCGGGATGCCGAGGGCGATGCCGACCTGCTGGGTCATCGTCGCCAGCCCGGTGGCGCGTCCCTGTTCCTCGTCCGGCAGCCCCGAGGTGGCCGTGACCATGAAGCCGACGATCATCAGCATGTTGCCCACGCCGCCGACGAAGGTGGCGGCCAGCAGCAGCCAGATCCACGCGCCGGACGTACCGAGGGCCACCAGGGTGAGGGTGGCCCCGGCCTGGACGGACCCGCCCAGCACGATGGCGCGGCGGTTGCCGAACCGGCCCACCGCCCGCCCGCCGAGCACCCCGCCGACGACCGTGCCGACGCCCAGGACGCCGAAGGCGAGACCGGTGGCCAGCGCGGAGTAGCCCAGGACCTCCTGGAGGTACAGGGTGAGCAGGAACACCAGCGAGGTCTCGGTGACGAAGGCGGCCAGCCCGGCGGCGTTGCCCCACACCACGCTCCGCCGCTTGAGGATGTGGACCGGGACGAGCGGGGCGGCGGCGCGCCGTTCGATGGAGACGAACGCGGCCAGCAGCACGGCCCCGGCGGCGAGGGCGCCGAGGGTGCCGGGGGCGGTCCAGCCCGTCTCGGCGGCCCGGCTGAGGCCGAGGACGAGCAGCAGCAGCCCGCCGGTGACGGTGACCGCGCCGGGCACGTCCAGCCGGGGCCGCCGGTCCGGCCGGGAGTCGGTGATCGCGGACGGAGCGAGGATCACCACCAGGGCGGCGACCGGCACGTTGACGAGGAAGGCCCAGCGCCAGGAGAGCAGGTCCGTCAGGAGGCCGCCGAGGATCGCCCCGGCGGTGAACCCGGCCGACATCAGGGCCCCGTTGAGTCCGAGCGCGCGTTCCCGCAGCGGCCCCTCCTTGAATGCGGTCGTCAGCAGCGCGAGCCCGGCGGGGGTGACGGCCGCGGTGGCCAGGCCCTGGAGCACGCGGGCGGTGAGCAGGACCTCGGGGGTGGCGGCGAGGCCGCCGAGCGCGGAGGAGAGGCCGAGGACGGCCATGCCCCCGATGAACAGGTTCTTGCGGCCGACGAGATCGGCGACGCGTCCGAAGAGGAGGGTGAATCCGGCCGCGGCGAGCGCGAAGGACGTGGCGATCCACTGGAGGTGGGCCAGGGAGAAACCGAGCCCTTCCCCGACGACGGGCAGCGCCACGTTCAGGATCGAGAAGTCCACCGCGATCATGAACTGGGAGCCGAGCAGCAGGGCCAGCACGAGCTTCTGGCGGCCGGTCATGCGGGAGGCGGGGGCGGGGCGCGGACCGGCCGCCGCCCGTCCCGTGGGAGCGGGGCCGGTGTCGGCGGCGGTACCGGGAGCGGTACGGGATGCGGGCATGGCGAGGACGCCTTCCTGAGCAGGGGACTCGTTAACGGTTCCGTGGTTCCGTTAAGGTGGTGTCACCGTAACAGGGGTGGTGGAGTTAATGGAACTGGAGACCCGTTATGACTTCTGAAGGTTCGGACGCGGACGGCCTGGAGCCCGGGACGGTGCGCCCCGGCGGCCGTACCGCCCGCGTACGGGAGGCGGTGCTGCGCGCGGCCGGGGACGCGCTGGCCGAGCACGGATTCGACGGGCTCGACCTGGCCGACGTCGCCCGGCGGGCCGAGGTCGGCAAGACGACCGTCTACCGGCGCTGGTCCCACCCGGCGGGACTGGTGGCCGACCTGCTCTCGGACATGGCGGAGCAGTCGGCGCCGCGCGCCGACACCGGGTCGATCGCCGAGGACCTCCGGGCCAACGCCCGCCTCGTGGTGAGTACGCTCACCGACGCCCGGCAGGGGGCTCTCTTCGCGGCCGTGATCGCCGCCGCCACCTGCGACCGGCGGACCGCCGAGGCTCTGCACCGCTTCTACGCGGTGCGGATCGGCGAGTGGTCGGGCTGCGTGGAGGCGGCGGTCGAGCGCGGGGAACTGCCCGTGGGCACCGATCCGGGCGAGGTCGTCGCTGCGGTGTCGGCGCCCCTCTACTACCGGCTGCTGGCCAGTGGCGCCCCGCTGGACGAGGCGGCGGCCGACCGCGCCGCCGCCGCTGCCGTCGCGGCGGCGCGGGCGGGGGTGTTCGTGCGGTGAGAGGCCCGGGGCCTTCCCGCGACGCCGGGGACTCGGGGCGGTGAGGGGCGGTGGACGCGGGGCGGCGACCGGCTTCGTGGCCCCGGCGGACCATCGATAAAGTGCTGGAATGATATTCGGTAAAGCCGGGTTCGGGGGTGCCGTCGCCGACTTCGAGTCCGCGGTGACGGCGCAGGACGCCAAGCGGTTCCGCAAGGCGTTCGGCCGGTTGCAGGAGACCTTCGGCCAGGCCCGGGAGTCGGAGCTGCTGGACGGCGGGCCGCGGCTCGCCGCCGTGCTGGAGCAGGCGCCCCCCGGCCCCCGTGCCGTCGTCGCCGTCCTCGTCGGGGCGTGCGTCGAGCGCGGCGCCGACCCCGGGCGCTGCGCCCCGGGCGTCCTGGCCGGTCTGCGGTGGGCCCTGGAGCAGGCCGCCGCCTTCGCCGGGGCGTGGGCCGCCAGCGGCGGCGGAGCCTTCCCCGTGCCGGACGACGGGGGCCCGGACGCGGAGGCCGTCGAGCGTACGGGGCTCGATCCGGCGCTCGGGTGGTGGACGCTCCGCTCGTGGGAGTCGGCGGCCGTCGCCCTGCTGAACGACCGTGCGGTACGCGACGGGGTCGCCGACCGGAGCGGGCTGCTGCGGCTGCTCGCCACCGTGGCGGAGGCGTCCGGCCAGGAGTTCACCTCCCTCGCCTACGCCCTCATGGTGCTGGACGGCGAACCGCTCGTCGTCCTCCACCGGGCCAGCGGCACCGGCTACCTGCTGCGGCTGTCCGGCGTCGGGGACAACTTCCAGCTGCACACCCTGCTCGCCGACGCGCTCATCGGCGGCGGCCATGTGGAGGGCCGCGCCCCCGCGCCCCAGGAGGCGGCCGTCTGCCGGGAGACCCCCGGACAGGTGGCGACCGAGGGCTCCTTCGACCTGACGGCCCCGACCGGCGAACCGATCGGGAACGAGGGCGCGCCCGCCGGCATCCCGGTGGTCGACGGCGTCCGGCTGCTGGTCCTGGACGAGCCGTCCTGCCGGCGGTCCTGGCCCGCCGGCCGGTTCTTCCCCGGCATGCGCGGCGACGTCCTGCTGGAACGCACCCTCGACCCGGAGGAGACGGAGCGCTGGTACGCCCGTGTCTCCCCGGCCGTCTCCCCGGCCGTCTCCTCGGCCAAGGAGCCCGTCGGGGCCGAGGGCGCCGTCGGCTGAGTCCGGCCCCGGAGGGCGGCCCGGCGCGGGGACCGGAGCGTGCGGAAGGGCGGCGGAACGACGCCGCCCGCCGCCCGGCCCGGGCGGCGGCGCACGGTTCCGAGCCGCGCCGCGGCCGTTCCCGGCGCCCTGCACTTGGTTTTCGTGACGAAGTACTGGCACAAGGTCTTCAAGGGCACGCACCGGATGCGCATGGAGGAGATCGTGCGCGCCGTGTGCGAAGACTTCGAGTGTGAGCTGGTGGAGTTCAACGGCCAGAACAACCACGTGCACCTGCTGGTGAACTTCCCGCCGAAGGTGGCCCTGTCCAAGCTGGTCAACTCGCTGAAAGGCGTCAGCCCCCGCAGACTCCGCCAGGAGTTTCCCGACCTCGTCCGGCACTACTGGCGGGCTCAGCGGCTGTGGTCCGGTTCCTACTTCGCCGGATCAGTCGGCGGCGCGCCGCTGTCGAGCGTCCGTCAGTACATCGAGCAGCAGAACCGTCCGCTCTAGCCTGCAGGCCAGAGCAACGCCCAGAAACGCTTCACCTCCCCCGCAAACGGAAGAGCACAGCGACTACCCCGGTAGCGCAGGACCTCGGGCCCGGGATCAGGTGTCATGCAGCTCTCCACCCGCCCCGTTGCGCCCGCCATTCCCGACCTCCCGCACAGCCGCCCGGCGCGCCTCCCGCGGCTCCGCTGACGGCCCGGCACGGCCCAGCCCGGCACGGCCTGGTACGGCACCCGCCCCTGCCCCGGCATGCGGGAGGGGGCCGGTCGCGGACCCTCGTTCCGCGCCCGGCCCCCGGCCTACGGGCCGTCCGGCGGACATGCCGCCGACGACGCGTCAGTGGCAGTTCTTGGCACCCTTGTTGGCCTTGGTGGACTTCCCCCAGGAGCAGGAGTCCTGGAGCTTCCCGTTCGGCTTGATCAGCCGGGCCTTGTCGCCGGTGTTGTTCCAGACGTACGAGCCCCGGTTCCAGTGCACGGTGCCCGAGACGTTCTCGCCCTTGCCGGTGCGCAGCTTGACCGTCTTGCCCGCGCCGATCGTGTAACTGCCGAAGGTGTAGGTGTAGCCGGTGTTGTCCTTCACCTTGTAGCCCTTGAGCTGGACCTTCTTCTTGCCGTTGTTGTGGATGTTCACCCACTCGGCGTTCAGCGACTTCTTCGACCGGTCGTCCTTGCCGGGACCGTCGTACTGGACGGCGCCGAAGTGCAGCCCTCCCTGGTGGGCGGCGGCCGTGGCCGGGACCGCCGTGGCGAGGAGCGAGCCGGCCAGGGCGGTGGCGGCGACCAGGGCGAGCGGCGCGGCCGTGCGTATGCGCATGCGGTGTTCCTTATGTGTCGTTCCGGTGAAGGGGTAACAGGATGCGATCATACGGACAGTGCACCCTGGCGCGGTCACGGATGGAGAAACCCGCAAAAACGGTCACTGGGCGGCCAGTTCGTGCACCTTCATGCACCTTTCGAACGAAAGTGATCGTGCCGGAGACGGCCGCGCCCGAACGGGGCGGCGTCCCGGTCCGGCCGCCTCCGAACGGCGCGTCCGGACTCAGCCGCGCCCGACGTACGGCATGTTCGTCGCCATCACCGTGGCGAACTGGACGTTCGCCTCCAACGGCAGCTCCGCCATGTGCACCACCGTCCGCGCCACGTCCGCCGCCGCCATCACCGGCTCCACCATCAGCTCCCCGTTGGCCTGGAGGATTCCGGTCCGCATCCGCTCGGTCATCTCCGTCGCCGCGTTGCCGACGTCGATCTGGCCGCAGGCGATCCGGTACGGACGGCCGTCCAGCGACAGCGACTTCGTCAGCCCCGTGACGGCGTGCTTGGTCGCGGTGTACGCGATCGAGTGCGGCCGGGGCGCGTGGGCGGAGACCGATCCGTTGTTGATGATCCGACCGCCCTGCGGGTCCTGCTCCTTCATCAGCCGGTACGCCGCCTGCGCGCACAGGAACGCCCCCGTCAGGTTCACGTCCACCACCGCCCGCCAGTCCGCCACGGCGAGCTCCTCCAGCGGCACACCGCCGGGGCCGAACGTGCCCGCGTTGTTGAACAGCAGGTCCACCCGCCCGAACCGCTCCCGTACGGCGGCGAAGAGCGCGTCCACCTCGGCGGCCTCCGCCACGTCCGCGGTGACGCACAGCGCCTCGGCGCCCCCCGCGCCGGCCGCCGTCTCCGCCAGCGGCTCGGCCCGCCGGCCCGCGAGCGCGAGCGACCAGCCGGCGCCCGCCAGGGCGAGCGCGACGGCCCGCCCGATCCCCGATCCCGCCCCCGTGACCACGGCGACCTTCCGGTCCGCCCCGCCGGTCCGCCCGGCCGCCTCGCCCCGCCCTGCCCGCTCGGTCCGTTCGTTCTGCTCGGTCTGCTCCTTGTTCATGGCCCGGCAGCGTACGGGACAGGTCCGCGGGCGGCGCACGCGGTGCTCATCGACCCGCCATGCGGATGTGGTGCACGCGACAACGGTGCGTCGTCACGTGCGAGTGCCATGAATGCCGACAGCATCCGGGCTGAGGAGGGGCACATGCCAGCAGCACAGACCATCATGACGCCCGATCAGGACACACGGGCCACCGAACTCCGCGCCGCCGCACGGCTGCTCGAACCGGGCGTGGGACGCAGACGCTTCCTGACCGCCACCGGGGCCGCCGCCGCGCTCGCGTTCGCGGTGAACCTGCCCGCCGCGGGGACCGCGAGCGCCGCCGAACTCGACGCCCGCCGCATCGCCGAGAACCCGTTCACCCTCGGCGTCGCCTCCGGCGACCCGCACCCGTCGTCGGTCCTGATCTGGACCCGGCTCGCCCCCCGCCCCTACGAGCCGGGCGGCGGACTGCCGCGCGCCCGGGTCGAGGTGCGCTGGGAGGTGGCCCGCGACGAGGGCTTCCGCCGTATCGAGCGGCGCGGATCGGCCACCGCCCACCACGAGTTCGCCCACAGCGTCCGCGCCGAGGTCCAGGGCCTCGCCTCCGGCCGGGTCTACTACTACCGCTTCCGCACCGGCGACTGGACCAGCCCGGTCGGCCGCACCCGCACCGCCCCGGCCGCCGGAGCCCGCACCAGCTCCCTGGCCCTGGCGGCCGTCTCCTGCCAGGCGTACCACGACGGCTACTTCACCGCCTACCGCCACCTGGCCGCCGAGGACGTCGACGCCGTCTTCCACCTCGGCGACTACCTCTACGAGTACGCCGTCAACGCCGTCGGCGGCGCCCGCAACTACACCGACCGCCAGCTCCCCGCGCACTTCAACCGCGAGACCGTCACCCTGGAGGACTACCGGCTGCGGTACGCCCTCTACAAGACCGACCCGGACCTGAGCGCCGCCCACGCCGCCCACCCCTTCGTCGTCACCTGGGACGACCACGAGACCGAGAACAACTACGCGGGCGGCACCCCCGAGAACGACGTGCCGCCCGAGGAGTTCCTGCTCCGCCGGGCCGCCGCGTACCGCGCGTACTGGGAGAACCAGCCGCTGCGCACCCCCCAGCGCCCCACCGGACCCGACATGCGGCTCTACCGCCGCCTGACGTTCGGCCGGCTCGCCCAGTTCGACATCCTCGACACCCGCCAGTACCGCAGCGACCAGGCGTACGGCGACGGCTGGCGCACCCCCGGCCCCGAGTCCGAGGACCCCGCGCGCACCATGACCGGGGCCGCCCAGGAGCGCTGGCTGATCGACGGCTGGCGGGCCTCGGACGCCACCTGGAACGTCGTCCCGCAACAGGTCACCTTCGCCCGGCGGCGCGACGTGCCCACCGACGCCTTCAAGCTCTCCATGGACTCCTGGGACGGCTACCCCGCCTCCCGGCAGCGGGTGCTCGCCGGAGCCGAGGCGGCCGGAGTGGACAACCTCATGGTCCTCACCGGCGACGTCCACGTCTCCTACGCCTTCGACCTGAAGAAGGACTTCGACGACCCCGCCTCGCGCACGGTCGGCACCGAGATCGTCACCACCTCGATCGCCAGCGGCAAGGACGGCGCGGACCGGCCCGCCAACTGGGAGAACCAGACCCGCGCCAACCCGCACCTCAAGCACTACAACGGGCGGCGCGGCTACGCGCTGATCACCCTCGGCACGACGGAGGCCCGCGCCGACTTCCGCACGGTCGCGGCCGTCACCACCCCCGGCGCGCCCGTCACCACCGCCGCCTCGTTCACCACCGAGGCCGGGAACCCGGGGCTCACCCCCGCGTGACCGCGCGGGTTCAGCGGTCCGCCGGATAGCGGACGCCGATGCGGTCCCGTACCGCGTCGAGCGTCCGCATCACCGCCAGCGACCCCTCCAGCGGCACGAGCGGGGACTCCGGCTCGCCCGCCCGCACCGCGCGCGCCACCTCGGCCGCCTCGTACTGCATGCCCGACAGCCCCCGCGGGCCCGGCCCCGACGTGATCGTCTCCGGCTCCGCGCCCGCCCGCCGCAGCACGAGGTGGTCCGGGTGGAAGAAGTCGCGCGGTACGTCGATCCGCCCGGCCGTCCCGATCACGGTGGCCGCCGTCGGATGGTGGCCGACGATCGAACAGGACAGCAGCGCGGACGCCCCCGAGTCCCAGCCGAGCAGCATGCCGGTGTTCAGGTCCACACCCTCCGGCGACAGCAGCGCGTGGGCCGCCACCCGGTCCGGCTCGCCCAGCAGCAGATGGGCGAACGACACGGGGTACACCCCGAGGTCCAGCAGCGCCCCGCCGCCCAGGTCCGGATCGCGCAGCCGGTGTCCGGGGGCGACGTCGCCGGCGAAACCGAAGTCCGCCTGCACGGTCCTGATCTCGCCGATCGCCCCGTCCCGCACCAGCTCCGTCAGCCGGCGGACCACCGGGTTGAGATAGGTCCACATGGCCTCCATCAGGAACAGGCCCCGCTCGCGGGCCAGCGCCACCAGCTCCTCCGCCTCCCGGCTGTTGAGGGTGAACGCCTTCTCGCACAGCACGTGCTTCCCGGCCCGCAGCGCGAGCGAGGCCGCCGCGTGGTGCGCCGAGTGCGGGGTGGCCACGTACACCACGTCCACCTCGTCGTCCGCCACCAGCTCCGCCCAGCTCCCGTACGCCCGCCCCACCCGGTGCCGCTCCGCGAAGGCCCGCGCCGACGCCTCCGTGCGCGACGCCACCGCCACCACCTCGGCGTCCGGCAGCCGCTGGACGTCCGCCGTGAACGTCGCGGCTATGCCGCCCGTCGCCAGCACGCCCCAGCGCACCGTGCCCGTGCCCGCGCCCGTCGCTCCAGCCATCTCCGCCACCCCAGCCCGCCCCGAAAAGGTATCGACCACTCCGGCCGAGCTGAGAGCATAGATGCGGATTCAACGATGTGGAGATGAGAATGCCGGAGAGCGGCGGCAGCCGGGCCCAGCGAGCGCACATACCCCCTTCCGGGAACGGTCCCGGGACCGATGACGCACCCGTCGTCCCGCACGGCGACGCGGGCGCGCTCTCCGTGGACCCGGGGGCCCCGCAGGCCACCGCCCCGGCCGGGCTGCCCGGCCCGCCGGCCCTTCCCGGCGCGGCGGGCCCCGGAGGCGGGGCGGCGAAGGCCACCCGCCGTACCGGACTCCTGGTCACCCTGGTCCTCGGCGGACTCACCGCCCTCCCGCCGCTCTCCATGGACATGTACCTCCCGGCGCTCCCGGCGGTCACCGACTCCCTGAGCGCTCCCGCCGCCACCGTCCAGCTCACGCTGACCGCGTGCCTGGCCGGTATGGCGCTCGGCCAGCTCGTCGTCGGACCGATGAGCGACCGCTGGGGCCGCCGCACGCCCCTGCTGCTCGGCATGGTCGTCTACGTCCTCGCCACCGCGATCTGCGCCCTGGCCCCCACCGCCGGACTCCTCATCGGCTTCCGCCTCCTCCAGGGGCTCGCGGGCGCGGCCGGCATCGTGATCGCGCGGGCCGTGGTGCGCGACCTGTACGACGGCGTGGAGATGGCCCGCTTCTTCTCCACCCTCATGCTGATCTCCGGCGTCGCCCCGATCATCGCGCCGCTGATCGGCGGGCAGGTCCTGCGCGTCACCGACTGGCGGGGCATCTTCGTCGTGCTGACCGCCGTCGGCATCGTGCTCACCCTCGTCGTGTGGAAGTGGCTGCACGAGACGCTGCCGCCGGCCGACCGCCACACCGGCGGGGTCGCCGACGCCCTGCGCACCATGCGCGGACTGCTCGCCGACCGGGTCTTCACCGGCTACATGGTCACGGGCGGTCTCGCCTTCGCCGTCCTGTTCGCGTACATCTCCGCCTCCCCGTTCGTCGTCCAGGAGATCTACGGGGCCTCGCCGCAGACGTTCAGCCTGCTCTTCGGGCTCAACTCGATCGGCCTGATCGTCGTCGGGCAGATCAACGGCAAACTCCTCGTCGGCCGGATCAGCCTCGACAAGGTGCTCGGCTTCGGCCTCGCCGTGATCGTGCTGGCCGCCGTCGCCCTGCTGCTCATGACACTCGGCGTCTTCGGCGAGGTCGGGCTCGTCCCGGTCGCGGCCGGACTCTTCGTCCTGATGTCGGCGATGGGCCTCGCGATGCCGAACACCAACGCCCAGGCGCTGATGCGGACCAAGCACGCGGCGGGCTCCGCCTCCGCGCTGCTCGGCACGTCCTCGTTCCTCATCGGAGCCGTCGCCTCCCCGCTGGTCGGGATCGCGGGGGAGGACACGGCCGTCCCGATGGCCGTGGTCCAGGTGGTCTGCGCCGCGGCGGCGGTGGGCTGCTTCCTGCTCCTGTGCCGCCCCTGGCAGCGCGCGGGCCAGGAGGCCGGCGGCCTCTGAGACGGGGCACGCGGCGGCCCGCCCCGCGGGGGAGCGGCCCGGGACCGGCCCGGCCGCCGAAGGTCAGCCCGCGCGCGGATAGCCGATCAGATGCGTGCGGTCCTGCCGGTCCGTCCAGCGGAACACCCCGACCCCGGTCGTCTCCGTGCCCGGCAGCCGCGCGTTGCGCGACAGCCGCTCGGTGCTCCAGGTGGCGAAGTCCATCGCGACCGGGATCCCGCCGCCGGCCAGCGCCTCCGAGGCGTCGCGCGCGTTCTCGGCGCCGTACGCGATGCCGTCGTCCGTCACCGTCGCCAGCGTCAGGTGCGCGGCGCCCTCCTCGTCCTCGAAGCAGCGGCCCTGCTTCGCCTCCAGATCGAAGGCCAGGTTCCCGGCGATCAGGTAGGCGCCCGAGGGGGAGAGGACGGCCTGCGGATAGCGCCCCGGCTTTATGGCCGGCCTGTGGCACTCCACCGAGGTGAGCACCTCGCCGCTCGCCGCGTCGTGCACCGCCCACAGCTCGTGGGTCGCCGCCCGCTTGGTCTTCTTCGCGGGCGCCCACTTCGCCAGCACCCGGCCCGGGGCCACCGAGGTCACCACACCGCTGCCCCGGTCGGTCCCCTTGGGCGCCACGTTCCGGCTGAACCAGCCGTCGCGCACCCAGAACTCCCGGGCCCCGCCCAGCAGCAGGCCCTCGGGGGTCTGCCCGTGCACCTCGGTGAGCTGCTTGCAGGCCGTGCAGCCCTTGGGGTACTTCAGCTTGTCGGCGGCCAGTTCGGACACCTCGCCCGTGACCGGGTCCACCAGGGTGCTGTTCGCCTTCCCGTCGCTGATCACGATGTCGGGTCCGGTCGTATGGACGTCCGGGGCTCCGGACCACGGCACCTCGACCCGCTGCCGGTTCCCGTTCGTCACGTCGTAGAGGTCGAGCGCGATGAAGGTGCTCGACGGCGACAGGCCGTCGCCGACCTTCCCGTACGACCAGGTCACGAAGTACTGCCGGTCGCCCTTGGCCACCGTGGCCAGCTTGGGGTAGTGCAGCGGGTCCGGCTGGGTCCACGCCCTGCCCCGCCAGCCCAGCTCGCCGGTGGCGGTGTCGACGGTGCGCAGCCGGTAGCGGTTGTCCTTCGAACGCTCCAGATAGGCCAGCAGCCCCGCGGTGTGGGAGACCGCCACGTCGGGGGAGGCCCCGATGATCTCCCAGCCCCGGTCCGTCGCGTACTGCGGCGGCACGGTCAGCCGGGTCACCGGCCCGCCGCTCGGCGACTCCACGGGCTTCGCCGTCCCGGTCGCCGCGCCGTTCCTCCCGTCGCCCCCGGGGTCCCCGCCGCAGGTGGCCAGCAGCAGGAGCAGGGCGAGGAAGACCACCCCGCCGACCAGCGTCAGCCGCACGATCTTCTGCCTCATGGCTCCCCTGCCGGACCCTCTTGATCTGGTGCCGTCCACGCGCGGGCCAGCGTAGCAACAGGCCCGCGAAGGCGTGGAGTTCGCCGGAACACCGTTCCCCGCCGGTCGCACGGGGACGGGGCGCGGGCCCCGCGCCGGGACCGCGCCGCCCCGCGCGCGCGGCGACAGGCCCCGTCCGGTCCGGGGCAGCGGAATGCGGCCCACCGGCCGCCGCCGCCTACAATTCGGCGGTGAACGCCACCCTCCCCACCGCCCAGTCCCTGCGCACGGCGCTGGCCGGTCTGCTCGACGGCCTGCCGCCCAAGCAGGCCGCGCAGGCCGTCGACCGGCTGATCGCCAGCTACCGCGGGGAGACCCCGACGGACGCCCCGATCCTCCGGGACCGCTCCGACGTCGTCGCGTACGCCGCGTACCGGATGCCCGCCACCTTCGAAGCCGTCCGCTCCGCCCTGGACGCCCTGGTCGAGGCCGCGCCCGACTGGGCGCCCGCCACCCACACCGACGTCGGCGGCGGCACGGGGGCGGCGAGCTGGGCGGTGGCCGGGGCCTGGGAGGGGCCGGCCACCACCGTCCTGGACTGGGCGGAACCGGCCCTCGCCCTCGGCCGCGAACTGGCCGCGGCGTCCGGGGCCCCCGGCCTCCGCGACGCCCGCTGGGAGCGGGCCCGGATCGGCGCGGCGCTGGAGCTGGAGCCGGTGGACCTGGTCACCGTCAGCTACGTCCTCAAGGAACTGACCGCCGCCGCCCGGACCGAACTGGTCGACGCGGCGGCGGCGGCCGGGCAGGCGGTCGTGGTCGTGGAACCGGGCACCCCCGACGGGTACGCCCGGATCATCGAGGCCCGCGACCGGCTGATCGCCGCCGGGCTGCGGATCGCGGCCCCCTGCCCGCACAGCGGCGCCTGCCCCATCGAACCCGGGGCGGACTGGTGCCACTTCTCGGCCCGGGTCAGCCGCTCCTCCCTGCACCGGCAGGTCAAGGGCGGCTCGCTCAGCCACGAGGACGAGAAGTTCAGCTACGTCGTCGCCACCCGCTTCCCCACCGCCCCCGCGCCCGCCCGGATCACCCGCAGGCCGCAGATCCGCAAGGGCCAGGTGCTGCTGGAGCTGTGCACCCGGGAGGAGGGGCTGGCCCGCGCCACGGTCGCCAAGCGCCACGGCGCGCTGTACCGGGCGGCCAGGAACGCCGCCTGGGGCGACCCCTGGCCGCCGGCGGACGGCACTCCCTAGCGCCGCCTGCCGCCCGGTCAGACCCGCAGCTCCTGCGTACAGCACTTCACGCTGCCGCCGCCCTTGAGCAGTTCCCCCAGGTCCATCGGGATCGGCTCGAAACCCCGGTCCCGCAGCGGGTCCAGCAGTCCCGTCGCTCCCTGCGGCAGCAGCACGTGCCGGCCGTCGCTGACCGAGTTGAGGCCGAACGCCGCCGCGTCCGCCTCGCGCGCGAGCAGCGCGTCCGGGAACAGCCGCCGCAGCACCGCCCGGCTGCCGGGGGAGAAGGCGTCCGGGTAGTACATGATCTCGTCGGCGGCCGCGTCCAGCACGCACAGCGCGGTGTCCAGGTGGTAGTAGCGCGGGTCCACCAGGTCGAGCCCGACGACCGGCAGCCCGAAGAACTCCTGGGCCTCCGCGTGCGAGAGCGGACTGGACCGGAAGCCGCGCCCGGCCAGCAGGTACGAGGCGGTGACGGCGAAGTCGCCCTCGCCCTCGTTGACGTGCTCCGGTTCATGGATCTCGGTGAAGCCGTGCTCCCGGAACCACTCCCGGTGCGCCCCGGCTTCGGCGTACCGCTCCCGGTACGCGAACAGCGCTCCGAGCACCCGGCCGCCGATCACCGTGGCCCCGTTGGCGGCGAAGACCATGTCGGGCAGGTCGGGACGGGGGTCGAGCAGGTCGACGGTGTGGCCGAGGGCGCGGTAGCGGTCGCGCAGGTCCTCCCACTGGGTCTGGGCCAGCGGCAGATCGACGGGTTTGGACGGGTCCATCCACGGGTTGATGGAGTAGGTGACCCGGAAGTGCGCCGGGGCGCACATCAGGTAGCGACGAGGGGTGGCGTCACGGTTCAACTCGGGCTCCTCGCGATCGGCGGCGGTGGCCGCGGAACGGTGGGATGCGCACGGCCTGTGCGTCAGCCCATGGTGGGCCCTGTGCGTCGGATCCGCAGTGAACCGATCAGGTGGTTTACCGGGGGTGAGGTCCGTGCGATGATCCGCCGGGCCGCGGCGCGGGGAGGACGGGGCGCCGAGGGTGGGGTCGCCGCCCTCCCCCTCGGCAAGACGAAACGTATCGGCTCGCCGGGCGTAGTCTGGGGGCATGCCACCCACCAAGGCGCCCGACTCCAGCCGCCGCAGCGACCGCTCCCGCCGCGCGATCCACGACGCCGCCCTCGCCCTCGTCGCGGAGGTGGGGTACCGGCGTACGACGATCGAGGGTATCGCCGCCCGTGCGGGGGTCGGCAAGCAGACCATCTACCGCTGGTGGCCCTCCAAGGCCGCCGTGCTGATGGACGCCTTCCTGGACCTGGCGGGCCGCACCGCCGAGGAGGCCGGGACGGGGCCCGGCGACGGCGAGGAGCCCCCCGCCGCCGACCCGCCCGGTGGGGGCGCCCCGGGTTTCCCCGACACCGGCGACCTGGCCGCCGACCTCAAGGCCGTCCTGCGGGCCACCGTCGACGAGCTGAACGACCCGGTGCTGGAGGCCGTCACCCGCGCGCTGACCGCCGAGGGCATCGTGGACGCGAAGCTCGGCGACGAGTTCGTCCGCAAGCTGCTCGATCCGCAGCTCGCGTTGTACGTCACACGGCTGCGGGCCGCCCAGGAGGCCGGACACGTGCGCGCCGACGTCGAGCCCCGGGTCGCCCTGGAACTGCTCGTCGGCCCGCTGATGCACCGCTGGCTGCTGCGGACCCTGCCGCTCACCCACGCGTACGCCGACGCGGTGGTCGACCACGCGGTCGGAGGGCTCGCCCCCCGGCCCTGAGGACCGAACAGTCGGCTTATCCGGTATGTGGCGACATCGGGCGTGATGGTGCTCACTCGGCGCAGTGGTACACGGCCCCGCTGGTGAACTCTGGCCACCCGAACCGCAGGATGGTGCGACCATGGAGAGGCAACGCTGAGGTGAACTGCTGAGGTGAGGGGATAGATGGGCGCCGATTCCGGCCGTTTCCGCGGCACAGAGAGCAGGATCTCCCAGTGGCTGCGGCGACGTCCCGCGTCATCGGGGGCCGAGGCCGACGAGACGGCCAGAGTGGCGCTGCTCCTGGCGGTCGCCGACGCGGGCATGCCCATCGCCCCCGCCGCCCATCCCCTCGGATACCGATGTTCGTGCGAGCGCATCGGCTGCCCCACCCCCGCCCGCCATCCCGTCTCCTTCGCCTGGCAGACGCAGTCGACCACCGACCGCGCCCAGATCGAGCGCTGGGCCGCGGGCCAGCCGCTGGCCAACTTCATCACCGCGACCGGCATGGTCCACGACGTGCTGGACGTCCCGCTCACCGCCGGCCGGGAGGCCCTGGAGCGGCTCCTCGACGCGGGCGTCGACGTCGGCCCGGTCGCCCAGTCCGGCGAGGACCGGATGCTCTTCTTCACCGCCACCCGCGGCACCCCCGAGGACGAGGACGAGTGGTGGCCCTGCGAGCTGGACTGCCACCCCGAGACGATGGACGCCCACCCGGGGCTGCGCTGGCACTGCCGGGGCAGCTACGTCCTGCTGCCCCCGGCCCGGCTCCCCGGAGAACTGGACGTGCGCTGGGTCCGCGGCCCGGAGCACGAGCTGCCCGACCCGCTGACCCTGCTGGAGACGCTCACCGACGCCTGCGCGCGGTACGCGGTCAGCGCCGAGCAGAGCGACCTGGACCACGACGCGGTGGCCTGGCCGCTGAGCCGGTAGGCCGTTGACACGTG
Organism: Streptomyces sp. CB02366; assembly: GCF_001905905.1. Lineage (GTDB taxonomy): Bacteria > Actinomycetota > Actinomycetes > Streptomycetales > Streptomycetaceae > Streptomyces. Next base: position 470,293 of record NZ_LIVT01000004.1, on the reverse strand, counting down.
AACCGTGCCCCGGCGGGCCGGGAGGCTTCGCCGGGTGAGCCGCGCGGGGGAGGGCCGTCGGGCCCTCGGCGGCTGAGCCGCGGCCGGTCCGCCGTCCGACCGGCGGCGCGCTCCTACTCGCCCTTCGCCGCGACCAGGCCCGGCAGCCGGTTCAGTATCCGCACCTTGCCGCCGCCCGCGTCCGAGCCGGAACCGGCCCCCTGGGCGCGCGGCGGCACGTGCGCCGCCTGCCCGGAGATCCGCTCCTTGGTCAGGCTGCTGTCGACCTCGCCGGTGAGCAGCGCCTTCGTGTCCGCGTTCACCTCGGGTCGCAGCCCCTTCGCCGCCGTCTGCCGTTCGAAGTGCCTGCTGCTGAAGAAGACCAGCGCCCCGCCGTCCTCGGTGCGCAGTCCGAGCGGCGCGAACGACGCGTCCTTCAACGGCTGGTCGGCGTACTGGTAGGTGAACCCCGGCCTTCTGGTGGTACGCCGCGTCTCGCGCCACCCCGTGGTCGACGCGGAGGGGGCGAACACGTCGGGGGAGCCGTTCTGCAGGAAACCGGTGTACGAGGAACTCAGCTCCGCGGGCGCCACCGCCAGCGTGTCGTCCCGCGGTTCCACCGGGGAGGCGAAGCCGTCCTCGTCCAGGGCGAACTCCGGTACCTGCGACGGCGGGAGGACCGCGAGGTAGGCCGCCTTCCACAGCGCGTCGGGGCCCGACCGTACGAACACCAGCAGCCAGCGGGTGTCCAGCTTCCCGCCCTCCTCGTCCCGGTTGGAGTCGGTGTCGGCGAGGAACCAGCGCGGCCAGCCCGCCTTCTTGGGGACGACGTAGGTCGCGTCGTCCAGCACCAGGGGCCGATGCTGCTTGTTGCCGTCCGGGTTGTACGTCCGCCGCGCCTTCAGCCCGGCCTGGTTGACGGCGCCGAGCGAACCCGTCACCCGGTCCGCGTCCAGCGCCGGATCGAACGCCTCGTCCGCCGCGTTGTAGGCGTCGGTGAAGTCCTTGAGGGCCCGGGCCGCCTCGGACTTCTTCGCGCCGGGCAGCACTTCCCGCTCCCCGTGCACCGTCACACAGCCGCTCGCCGTCACGCACAGCACCGTCGCCGCCGCGATCCCCGCCGCCAGCCGGCCCAGCCCAGGGTGTCTCGTCATCCGTTGCTTCTGCGCCTTCTGCATCCGTCGCCCGCACTGACCGTCGAAACCCTACCGGGCGGCGAACGGCGTGCGGGCGGGGACCGGGGACCGCGTCCCCACCGTGACCCGCCCCCGCGGGCCGGACCCGACGGACCGGCACGGTGCGGCGCCCCGCCCGGCCCGCACCGCTCGGACCCCCTCCCGCGGGGCCGTACCGGCGGCCCACCGCCCGGCGCGGCCCCGCGGGCGTGCGTACCCGCTCGGGCCCCGTCCCGTCACCCGGCAGTGCTTGAATGCCTCCGTGAACGACTACGACGTGCCCCGGGGCATCGACGTCCTGCGGGTGTTCTGCGGACCGGACGGCCGGCACGGCAACGCCCTGGGCGTCGTACGGGACGGGCGCGGCCACCCCGACGAGGCGTCCCGGCAGCGGTTGGCCCGGCGGCTCGGCTTCAGCGAGACCGTGTTCGTCGACGACCCGGAGCGCGGACGGGTGGACATCCACGCCCCGGGGCTGCGGCTGCCGTTCGCCGGGCATCCGCTGGTGGGCGCGGCCTGGCTGCTCGACCTGGAGGTCCTGGAGCTGACGGTCGGGGACGTGTTCGCGCGCCAGGACGGCGAGTTCACCTGGATCACGGCCCGCCCCGAGTGGGTTCCGCCCCGCACGTTCCAGCAGTACGCGAGCGCCGCCGAGGTGGAGGCGCTGCCGGGACCGCCGCCCGGCGAGGGGTGGCTCTACGCCTGGGCCTGGGAGGACGAGGCAGCCGGGCGGGTGCGCGCGCGGGCCTTCCCGAGGCGCGGGGAGGGGGCGGCCGGGATCGTGGAGGACGAGGCGACGGGTGCGGCGGCCCTCCTGCTCAGCGCCCGCCTCGGCCGGGCCCTGAACATCACGCAGGGCCGCGGCTCCCAGATCCTCACCGCACCCGGGCCGGACGGCGCGGTGGAGGTCGGGGGCCGCGTCCTGATGGCCGTCCGGGGCTGAGCCCCGGACGGCCGAGGGCGGACGGCTCCGCCGGGAGGTCCCGGCGGAGCCGCCTCGCGCCCGTCAGCCGGTCACGCGCCGAGCGGGAAGGCCGCGCCCAACGCGTGGAAGACCGCGGTGTTCAGGGCGAAGGCCCGCTTGCACTCCTCGACGATCCGCCGCTTCTCCAGGTCGTCCGCGTCCACCGCGTCCAGCAGCTCCCGGTAGCTCCGCTTGAAGGCCGCCGGATTGGCGATCCGCTCGAAGACGTAGAACCGGACGCCGTCGCCCTTGCGCTCGAACCCCCAGGTCTTCTCCGCCTTGTCGCGGATGATCTGACCGCCCGACAGGTCGCCCAGGTAGCGCGTGTAGTGGTGGGCGACGTAACCGCCGGGCCAGGTGCGCGCGCACTCCGCGACCCGGGCCGCGTACGCCGCGGTGGCGGGCAGCGGTTCGAGGCCCGCGCGCCAGCCGGCCCCGCGCAGATGCGCGAGGTCGCGCTCCAGCTCGGCGGAGCGCATCAGCTCGGCCCGTATGAACGGACCGGCGACCGGATCCCCGCGCAGGGCCTCCGCGCCCTCCTCCAGCGCCCGGTACACGAACCACAGCTGCTCGGTGTAGCGCGTGTACGCCTCCACCCCCAGCCGCCCGCCGAGCAGGTCGCCCATGAAGGTCGAGGTCTCGGCCTCGGTGTGCTGCTCGTGCGAGGCGGTGCGGATCAGCGTCGAGAAGGGGGTGGCGGTGGCGGTTGCGTCCAAGGCGGGCCTCCGGGGACCGAGGGGGACGGGACGTCCGGAAAGGGACGGAGATGCCGGCAGGCGACCGCCGCGGCGGTGCGACGGCGCGTGCCGGTACGCCGATCCTCGTTCTTAGGTTTACCTAAGTCAACCGGTTGCCGACCGGTTGTCGGTAAACCCGGGCGCGGAGGGCGCCGTGCTGTGGGCGCGGGAGCGGTCTACGGGAGGGTCAGGATCTCCGCCCCGGTCTCCGTGACCACCAGCGTGTGCTCGAACTGGGCCGTCCGCTTCCGGTCCTTCGTCACCACGGTCCAGCCGTCCTCCCACATCTCGTACTCGTGGGTGCCCAGCGTCAGCATCGGCTCGATGGTGAACGTCATGCCGGGCCGCATCACGGTGGTGGCGTGCGGGCTGTCGTAGTGCGGGATGATCAGGCCGGAGTGGAACGAGGTGTTGATGCCGTGGCCGGTGAAGTCGCGGACCACCCCGTAGCCGAACCGTTTCGCGTACGACTCGATGACCCGGCCGATCACGTTGATCTGCCGCCCCGGCCTGACCGCCTTGATGGCCCGGTTCAGCGACTCCCGGGTGCGCTCGACCAGGAGCCGGGACTCCTCGTCCACGTCGCCGCAGAGGTAGGTGGCGTTGTTGTCGCCGTGCACCCCGTCGATGTACGCGGTGACGTCCAGGTTCACGATGTCGCCGTCGCGCAGCACGGTGGAGTCGGGGATGCCGTGGCAGATGACCTCGTTGACCGAGGTGCACAGCGACTTCGGGAAGCCCCGGTAGCCGAGGGTGGAGGGGTACGCGCCGTGGTCGAGCATGAACTCGTGGGCGACCCGGTCGAGCTCGTCCGTGGTGACGCCCGGGGCGATGTGCTTGGCGGCCTCCTCCATCGCCTGCGCGGCGATGCGGCCCGCGACGCGCATCCGCTCCACGGTTTCGGCGTCCTGGACCTCCGGGCCGGTGTACGGCGTCGGAGCCGGCTTCCCCACGTACTCGGGGCGCCGGATTTTTCCGGGTACGGAACGGACGGGAGTGATCTCCCCTGGTACGAGAAGCGACTGGCCAGACATGTCAGCGAGTCTAACCAGCGGCCTCGGGGCACCATGGCGATAAGGAAAGGAGCCGTCGATGGCCTTGTTCAAGAAGCGCACGGTGGGCAAACCGGGCGAGTGGTACTACTGCCTGGAGCACAAGAAGGTCGAGGAAGGGCCGGAATGCCCGGCGCAGAACCGATTCGGCCCCTACCCCTCCCGCGCGGCGGCCCAGCACGCGATGGAGACGGCGCGCGACCGGAACCTGGAGTGGGACACCGACCCCAAGTGGCACGACGACGACAAGGGGCCCTCCCGGCCGTCCGACGACTGAGGTCCCCCCTCCTCGCGGAGCCCGCGCGGAGGGGGACCGGCGCGCGGGCAGCGGGGCGCGGGCCCGGCGCGGTGTGCCGGGCGGAGCCCCGCGGCCCGCGCCGCCCGGGCCGTGCGGGTCACCCCTCCGGCCGGGCCGCCCGCCTGCGCACGGCGTCCTCGTCCGTCTCGGAGTCGTACCGCACCAGCTTCGGCAGCGCCGCCGTCAGCAGCGCCACCGACGCCACGCACGCCACCCCGCCCGTCCAGATCGCCGACCGGGTCCCCGTCCACCCGGCCATCGCCCCGGCCCGTACCTGGCCCAGCTGCGGCCCGACGCTGTAGGACAGCACCTCGATGCCCGCGAGGCGGCCCCGCAGCTCCTCCGGGATCGTCTGGTTCCAGATCGTCGCCCGCCCCAGCCCGCTCAGCATGTCGCCCGCACCCGCCACCGCCAGGCAGAGCAGCACCACCCACACGCTGGAGAACCAGCCCGCCGCGGCGATCGCCAGCCCCCACGCCGCCGCGCCGAACACCACGAACAGCCCGTGCCGCCGCACCCGGCTCGTCCAGCCGCTGGTCAGCCCCAGCGCCAGCGAGCCGACCGAGCCCGCCGCGTACATCAGGCCCAGAGACCACTCCGCGTCCAGGTCGTCCGCCAGGAAGGGGAAGATCGTGTTGGGGAAGGCGAAGAACATCGCGGCCAGGTCGATCGCGTACGTCCCCAGCAGCACCGGACGGCTCCAGGCGTAACGCGCCCCCTCCACGATCCCGCGCAGCGACGGCTTCTGCGCGTCGCCGGCCGGCGGGGCGGGGGAGAGCCGCAGGCAGAGGATCACGGAGACGGCGAACGTGCACACCGTCACCCCGTACGCCGTGCCGTGACCCGCGTACGCCACCACCAGCCCGGCCAGCGCCGGGCCCGCGATGGCTCCGATCTGCCAGCGCAGCGAGTTCAGGGCGGCCGCCGCCGTCTGCTGGGCGTGCGGCACGATCCGGGCCATCAGGGAGTCCAGCGCGGGCCGTTGGAGCCCCGCCAGCGCCGACACCCCGCCGGCGACCACGTACAGCGGCCACAGCAGGGGCTCGGGCAGCAGGGAGTTCACCAGCAGGATCGCGGCGAGCACGCCGAGCCCCGCCTCGGTGAGCAGGATGACCCGGCGGCGGTCGGCCGAGTCCGCGAGCGCGCCCCCGTACAGCCCGAACACCACCAGCGGGACCAGCTCGACCGCGCCCATCGCCCCGACCGCGAGCGGGGAGCCGGTCAGGTCCTTGATCTGGAGCGGCAGCGCGATGAGCGCCATGAAGCTGCCGAAGTACGTGACGAGGCCCTGGACCCACAGCAGCCGGAAGTCCGCCGAGGAACGCCACGGCGCGAGGTCCGGGAGCAGGGCGCGGATCCTGCCCGGCCGCGGCGGGGCGGGGGCGGGCGGGGGCGAGGAGGGGCCGGGCGGCGGAGGTGCTGAGGTCACGAGGGGTCATCATCCGTACAACGGGGCGCCCCGGGCAACCGGGTATTCCGCCGCGGACCCGGCGGGCCGCCGCGGGGGGCGCCGCCCGGCCGGTCCGGCGCGAGCGGCAGCACCGTCTCGCCGCGCCCCGCTCCCGGCCCCCTCACTCGAACGGGCCACCGCACGGGGAGCGGCGCCCGGGGCCGGGGAACGGCGTCCCGGGCGCTACCTGGCAGTAGGGTCGGCCCATGACTACACAGGACAACGGCAACGCGCCCAAGCCCCCCGCCAAGGACCCCTGGGACCTGCCCGACGTCTCCGGCCTGAGCGTCGGCGTGCTCGGCGGGACCGGACCGCAGGGGCGCGGCCTCGCCTACCGGCTCGCCCGCGCCGGGCAGAAGGTGACGCTCGGCTCCCGGGACGCGGCCCGCGCCGAGCAGGCGGCCGCCGAGCTGGGCTTCGGCATCGAGGGCGCGGACAACGCCGCGTGCGCCCGGCGCAGCGACATCGTGATCGTCGCCGTGCCGTGGGACGGCCACGCGGCGACGCTGGAGTCCCTGCGCGAGGAGCTGGCGGGCAAGCTCGTCATCGACTGCGTCAACCCGCTCGGCTTCGACAAGAAGGGCGCCTACGCCCTCAAGCCGGAGGAGGGCAGCGCCGCCGAGCAGGCCGCCGTCCTGCTCCCGGACTCCCGGGTCACCGCCGCCTTCCACCACCTCTCGGCCGTGCTGCTCCAGGACGAGGCCATCGAGGAGATCGACACCGACGTGCTGGTCCTGGGCGAGGCGCGGGCCGACACCGACATCGTGCAGGCGCTGGCGAGCCGCATCCCCGGGATGCGCGGTGTCTTCGCGGGCCGGCTCCGCAACGCCCACCAGGTCGAGTCGCTGGTCGCCAACCTGATCTCGGTCAACCGCCGCTACAAGGCCCACGCCGGGCTGCGCACCACCGACGTCTGACGCCCGCACCCTCGCCCGAGGGCCGTGCCACCCTCGCCCGAGGGGCGCGCCACCGTCGTCCGAGGGCCGTGCCGCCGTCCTCCGGGGCCCGCCCCATCGTCGTCCGGCGGCCGGTCGCGCGCCGCGCGCGAGGGTCCGGACGCGCCCCGGGGCGGGGCACATCGGGGCATGGGGGACACTGGAGGGGACCGCGACCGTTCCCGACAGGGAGCGCGACCCGTTCCGACAGGAGTCCACCCCCATGCCCCGCATCGCCCTCTACGCCCTCGTCGTCTGCGTCCTCGCCGTCGTGGCGGCCGTGGTCTCCTTCGTTCAGGGCAGCCTGCTCGGGATCGTCTGGGTGCTCATCGCGGGGCTCTCCTCGAACATGACCTGGTTCTACGTCCGCAGGCACCGGCTGGCCGCCGACGCCGCCACCGCCTCCGCGCCTGACGCGGCCTGATCCTCCGGCCCCTCCTCCCCGCCCTTCCTTCTTCCCTCGCGCTTCCCTCGCGCGGGTGATTCGGCCGATCGGGTCGGGCGCTCCTCCCCCCCGGGCGTGCCCGGGACGGCGTCCACCCTCCGGGGCCGAACATGTGACGGCCCGCCCCTGCCGTGGCGGAGCCGGACGAGGGAGGGCCGCGTGGTGGACGCGAGGGACGACAGGCCGGGATCGACCGCTTCGGTGGCGAGCGTGCGGAGCGAGCGGAGAGCCCGGGGCTTCCCGGGGCAGGTGCGCGACGCCGTCTCCACCCGCTCCGCCCTGGTCATGCTCGGGGTGCTCCTGCTGCAACTGGGCTTCGCACTCTCCTACATGGGCGCCTTCCACGCCCCCGAGCCGCACCGGGTGCCGATCACCCTGGTCGCCCCGGCCGCCATGGAGAGCGACCTGGTGGCCCGCCTGGACGGACTGCCCGGCGACCCGCTCCGGGTCACTCCCGTCGAGTCCCGCGCCCAGGCCCGCGCCCGTCTGCTGGAGCGGCGTACCGACGCCGCCCTCGTCGTGGACCCGGCGAGCCGCGCCGACACCCTGATCGTCGCCTCCGCCGGCGGGCCCTCGGCCTCCACGGCGGCCGTCGAGATCCTCCGGGAGGTCGCCCGCGCACAGGACCGCACCCTGGTCGTACGGGACATCCGCCCGCCCGCAGCGGGCGACTCGCGGGGGCTGTCGTCCTTCTACCTCGTCCTGAGCTGGACCATCGGCGGCTACCTCGCGGCCTCGGCCCTGAACATGGCCGCCGGTTCCAAGAAGCCCACGCTGTCCCGCACCCTGGTCCGGCTCGCGGCGATGCTGCCATACGGATTCGTCTCCGGCATCGGCGGCGCGATCATCGTGGGCCCGGTGCTGGACTGTCTGCCGGGCGCGTTCTGGGAGCTGGCCGGCATCGGCACCCTGGTGGTGTTCGCCTCCGGAGCGGTGGGCGTGGCCCTGCAGTCGGTGGCCGGCACGGTCGGCCTCGGGCTCACCATCCTGATCTTCACGATCCTGGGCAACCCCAGTTCCGGCGGGGTCTACCCGTCCTCGCTGCTGCCGCCGTTCTGGAGCGCGATCGGCCAGGCCCTCCCGCCGGGCGCCGGGACGACCGTGGTCCGCAACACCGTCTACTTCGACGGGAACGCCACCACCGGCGCCCTGTGGGTCCTCGGCGCCTGGGCCTTCGGGGGCGTCGTCGTGGCGGTCCTCGCCGCCGCCCTGCGCACGTCCCGGTCCGCCCGGGAGACCCCACCGGCACGGCCCGCCGCTCCCGCGGTCTGAACGCGGGGAATCCCCCAGGGCAGGGCCCGGGCGCCCGGCCGCGGGTCAGCCCACCGCGCAGCCCGGGTCCTGCTCGTCGAAGAAGCCCCGCCAGAAGCGGTACAGGTCGTAGCCGCAGTACCGCTGGTACTCCTCGACGCCCAACCCCCGCAGCAGCGCGTGGACCGCGTCGAAGAACGCGACGTTCACCTCGGGCACCCACAGGAGCGCGAACACCGCGACCAGCCCGACCTGGGCGAACGGTTCCACCTGGCGGCGGATCCTGTACGGGAGCCAGGGCTCGATCACCCCGTACCCGTCGAGACCCGGGACCGGCAGGAAGTTCAGGATCGCCGCCGTCACCTGGAGCATCGCCAGGAACGCCAGCGCGTACGAGAAGGCGCGCGGCACCTCGTCGAGCGCGCCCAGCCAGAACGGGGCCGTGCACACCACCGCGAACACGGCGTTGGTCAGCGGGCCCGCCGCCGAGATCAGGCTGTGCTTCCACCGGCCCCGGATACGGCCCCGCTCGATGTACACCGCACCGCCGGGCAGCCCGATCCCGCCCATGATCACGAAGATCACCGGCAGCACGATGCTGAGCAGGACGTGCGTGTACTTCAGCGGGTCGAGCGTCAGATAGCCCTTCGCCCCGACCGTGAGGTCCCCGCCGTGCAACGCGGTCCGGGCGTGCGCGTACTCGTGCAGGCAGAGCGAGACGATCCAGGCCCCGGTGACGAAAAGGAACACCGCGAACCCGGTGGAGTCCGCGAAACCCGTCCACACCGCCCAGCCCGCGACCGCGGTGACGGCGGCGATGCCGAGGAAGACCGGGCTGATCCTCCGGTCGCCCCGGGTGGCTGCTGTGGTCATCGGCGTTCGACTCCTGGGGCGGTACGGGGACGGGACGGGACCGCACGGGGGTACGGGCTCGGGTGATCGTACGGTCCGGCACAGCCGGAACGTCGGCGACCGCTTGTGGAGTTCCCCCCGGTCACCGGCGGTCCGCCGGCCGTCACGGACAATGGGCCCGTGCACTACTGCGTTCTCGGCACCACCCGGGCACTCCGCGACGACGGCACGGCCGTCGCCCTCGGCGGGGCGCGGCTGCGCGCCCTCCTCACCGTCCTCGCGCTGCGCCCCGGGCGGACCGTTTCGGCAGGGGTCCTGGTCGGCGAGGTGTGGGACGGCGATCCCCCCGCCGACGCCGCCGGTGCGCTCCAGGCCCTCGTCGGACGGCTGCGGCGCGCCCTGGGCCACGGCGCCGTCGAGTCCGCGGAGGGCGGCTACCGCCTCGCCGCCGCGCCGGACGCCGTGGACCTGTACCGGTTCGAGCGGCTGGCGGGGGAGGGGAGCCGGGCCCTGGAGGACGGCGACGCGGAGAAGGCCCTCGCGGCCCTGGAGGAGGCGCTCGCCCTGTGGAACGGGCCCGCCCTCGCCGATCTTCCCGACCGGGCGGCGGCCGCGTCCCGCTGGGAGGCCCGCAGGTTCGACGCCCGGCGGGCCGCGCTCGGCGCCCTCCTGGCCCTCGGCAGGCCGGGGGAGGCGCTGCCTGAGCTGGCCGTGCTCTGCGACGCCCGTCCGCTCGACGAACCGCTCCAGGCGCTGCGCATCCGGGCCCTGCGGGACGCCGGCCGCCCCGCCGAGGCCCTGGCCGCGTACGAGGAGGTGCGCACCCTGCTGGACGACCGGCTCGGCACCGCGCCCGGCCCGGCCCTGCGCGCCCTGCACACCGAACTGCTCCACCAGGAACCGCCGTTCGGCCGGGAGCCGCTCCTCCGCCGGGAACCACCGCCCCACCGGGGGCCGTCGTCCCGCCGGGCCCCGGCGTCCCCCCGGCCCGTCCCGGGCAACCTCCGGGCCCGGCTCACCAGTTTCGTCGGACGGGACACCGACATCGCCGCCCTGCGCGAGGATCTCGGCCGCTCCCGGCTCGTCACCCTGCTCGGACCCGGCGGCGCCGGCAAGACCCGGCTGTCCCAGGAAGCCGCCGAGGCCGATTCCGAGGAGTGGCCCGAGGGCGTCTGGCTGGCCGAACTGGCTCCCGTCGACGACCCGGACACCGTGCCCGAGGCGGTCCTGACCGCGCTCGGCGCCCGCGAGACCGTGCTGCGCGGCGCCGGGGCCGAGGAGCTGCGGGCCACCGACCGCGCCGCCGCCGACCCCCTCGTACGCCTCACCGAGCACTGCGCGCCGCGGCGGATGCTCCTCCTCCTGGACAACTGCGAGCACGTCATCGGCGCCGCCGCCGCCCTGGCCGACCACCTGCTCGCCCACTGCCCGCGGCTGACGATCCTCGCGACCAGCCGTGAACCGCTGGGCGTGCCGGGGGAGGCGGTGCGCCCCGTCGACCCGCTGCCCGACCCGATGGCGCTGCGACTGCTGGCCGAGCGGGGGGCGGCGGCCCGGCCCGGCTTCCGTACCGACGCGGACGGGGCGACCGCCGCCGCCTGCGCCGAGATCTGCCGCCGGCTCGACGGGCTGCCGCTCGCCATCGAACTGGCCGCCGCCCGGCTGCGGATGCTCACCCCGCGTCAGATCGCCGACCGGCTCGACGACCGCTTCCGCCTCCTCACCAGCGGCAGCCGTACCGTACTGCCCCGCCAGCAGACCCTGCGCGCCGTCGTCGACTGGTCCTGGGACCTGCTGGACGCCGCCGAACGCGCCGTACTGCGCCGCCTCTCCGTCTTCGCCGGCGGCTGCTCGCTGGCCGCCGCCGAAGAGGTCTGCGCCCTGCCCGAACCCGCCGACGGCGTCACCGTGGACTCCCGCGACGTCGCGGCCCTGCTCGGCTCCCTGGTCGACAAGTCGCTCGTGGTCGCCGCGCCCGGCGGGGACGGCGAGATGCGCTACCGGCTCCTGGAGACGGTCGGCGAGTACGCGGCCGAGCGCCTGGTAGACGCCGCCGAACGCGGCGCCGTCGAACACCGCCACCTGGTCCACTACCGGGAACTGGCCCGCGGCACCGGCCCCAGGGTGCGCGGCGCCGGACAGCGCGACGCGATCGCGGTCCTCCAGCGCGAGTACGAGAACCTGCGCACCGCGCTCCGCCACGCCGTCGCCGCCCGGGACGAGCACGAGGCGCTGTGCATCGTGCTGTCGCTGGCCTGGTACTGGATGCTGCGGGACCTGCGCTCGGACGCCGGTCAGTGGAGCGCGTCCGTGACGGCGCTCGGCCCCGACCCCTTCGCCGCGCCCGGCGGCCGGGCCCCGGCGCTCCTGGAGCGGCCCATCGACCGGCCGCCGCCGATGGACGACGAACAACTCGCGGAGGCGCGGCGCGGGGCGGCCCTCCTCCAACTGGCCGGGGCGGACCACGCGATCAGCACCTGGTCGACGCCCGAGGGCAAGGAGCGGCTGAGGATCATCGCGGACACCTACCGGCCCGGCATGCCGCAGACCTGCCGACTGCCCGGAACGCTGTGGCTGTTCGCGATCATGCTCACCGGTGACCAGGACCGGCTGAACGCGGTGCTCGACGAGACGGTCCGGGCCTCGCGGGTGCACGGCGGCGAGTGGGAGCTGGGCTCCGCGCTCCACACCCGCGCCAACATCCGGTCCAACAACCCCGAGCGGGTGGCGGACGCGCGCGCCGACGCCGACGAGAGCCTGGAGATCTACACGCGGCTCGGCGACGACTGGGGCGCCGCCGAGGCCCTCTCCGCCCGGGGCGAGGCCAACGAGCAGGCCGGCGACTTCCCGGCCGCCCTGGACGACTACCGGGAGGCCGTGGAGTACGCGCGGAAGATCGGCGCCCAGAGCCAGGCGGCGCTCCTGCGGGCCCGGTACGCCGGATCCCTCATCGAGCTCGAACGGCTCCCGGAGGCCGAGGCCATCCTGCGTGACGTCACCGAGAACGGCCGGCAGTCGGGCCACGAGGCGACCCCGATGGCCCGGATGCACCTGGCGTTCGTCCTCGGGCTCCAGGGGCGGGTGGACGAGGCCCGGCAGCAGGCGCACTGGGTCCGGGAGGACTTCAAGGACCGCGACGTCGCCATCTTCGGCGGCTTCATCCACGGCGTGCTGGCCTGGCTGGACAACCTCGACGGCGATCACGCGTCCGCTCTCGGCCACGCGCTGTCCGCCCTGGAGAGCGCCCGCGAGCCGCTGTCGATGATGATCGCCCCGCAGATGCCCTCGGCCCATCTGACGGCCATCGCCCAGGCGCTCGCCGGGCGGGGCGGCGCCGACGCGGCGCGGGACGCCGCCAGGCTGCTGGCGTTCCAGGGGACGCTTCTGCCGAAGGGGCACGTGCCGAGCACGATGGAGCGCCGCAACCTGGCGCTGGCCGAGCAGGCCGTCCGGGACCGGCTCGACGACGCGGCGTACGAGGAGGCGTACGAACAGGGCGGCGGCCTCACCCTCGACGAGGCCACCGCCCTGGCGGAGACGTACCGGCAAACGCCCCCGCCGGCATGACGCCCGGCGGGGGCGCGCCCCCGGGGATCCGTTCGGCGTCCCGCCCCTCCCGGCGCGACGCCTGCGCGCTCACGCCTTCTTGCGGAACTTGGACACGGCCAGCGGGGCCATCACCACCGTGATCGCGGCGGCCCAGGCGAGCGTCACCCCCACGGAGTCCGCGACCGGACCGCCCATCATCAGGCCGCGTACCGCGTCCGCGAGGTTGGACAGCGGGTTGTAGTCGGTGAACGTCCGTAGCCAGCCCGGCATGGTCGTCGGCGGGGCGAAGATGGAGGACCCGAACTGCAGGGGCATCAGCACCAGCATCCCCATCCCCTGGACCGACTGGGCCGTCTTCATGACCAGCCCGAGCACGATGAATATCCACATGATGGCGGCGCCGAACACCGCCGACAGGGCCACGGCGCCCAGCAGGCCGAACACCGAGGTGCCCAGGGTCATGCCGAGGGCGAAGCCCATGGCGAGCAGGATGACGATGGCGACCGTCATCCGGCCCAGTTCGACGACGATCTTGGCGATGAGCACCGAGGAGCGGGCGATCGGCATCGTCCGGAACCGGTCCATGACGCCCTTGCGGAAGTCGTCGTTGACGCCGGTGCCGACGGCCATGGCGATGTTCATCCCCATCATCGCCATCAGCCCCGGCACCAGGTAGTTCAGGTAGTCCTGCCGGTCGCCGCCGAGGCTGCCGCCGACCGAGCCGCCGAAGACGTACACGAACAGCAGCGTGAAGACGATCGGCATCAGAAGGACGTCGAACATCGACTCGGGGTCCTTCTTGATCTGGAGCAGGTTGCGCCGCGCCAGGGCCCCGATGTGCCGCAGGTTGGCCCGCAGGCCGATCCGGCCCTCGTCGGCCGCCGCCGGGTCCGCCGGTTCGGCGCCCGCGGACCCGGCGGGCGCGGGGGACAGGGTCGTGGTGCTCATGCGGCGACCTCCTGGGGGGCCTGGTCGGAGAGGGGGGCGGCCCTGCCGCCGGTGATCGCGAGGAACACCTCGTCGAGGCTGGGCAGGGCGGTGGAGACATGGGCGAGGGAGAAGCCGCGCACGCCCAGCAGCCCGATGACGGCGGTCAGCTGACCGTCGCTGAGGATCGGCACGTACAGCACGCCCTCGTCCGGCACCGCCTGCGCACCGGCGACGCCGTCGAGCCCGGCCTCCCGGATCGCCTGCGCCATCGCGGCGAGCTCCGCCGGGTCCGAGGGCCGGATCTGGAGCGTGCGCCCGCCGACCTTCGCCTTCAGCTCGTCGACCCCGCCCCGGGCGATGATCCTGCCGCGGTCGATCACGGTCAGCTCCTTGGCGAGCTGCTCCGCCTCCTCCATGTACTGCGTGGTCAGCAGCACGGTCGCGCCCTCGGCGACCATCCGCTGCACCTCGTCCCACACCTCGTTGCGGGTCCGGGGATCGAGCCCCGTCGTCGGTTCGTCCAGGTAGAGCACGGAGGGGTTGCCGATCATGGAGGCGGCCAGGTCGAGCCGGCGGCGCATCCCGCCGGAGTACTCCATGCAGGCCCGCTTGGCGGCCTCGGTGAGCGAGAACCGCTCCAGCAGCTCGTCGGCGCGGGCCCTCGCCCGCTTGCGGGGCAGATCGAGCAGCCGCCCGATCATGTAGAGGTTCTCCCAGCCGGACAGCTTCTCGTCGACCGAGGCGTACTGCCCGGTGAGGCCGATGGTGCGGCGGAGCTGCCGGGGCTGCTTCACCACGTCGTAGCCCGCGACGACCGCGCGGCCGGCGTCGGGGGTGATCAGGGTGGAGAGGCAGCGTACGAGGGTGGTCTTGCCCGCCCCGTTGGGGCCGAGCACACCGAGGACGGTGCCTTCGCGGACGTCGAGGTCCACGCCGTCCAGGGCCTTGGTCGCGCCGTAGTGCTTGACCAGCCCCCGCACCTCGACGGCGTTCCGGCCGCTGCCGGGATTCTTGTCGGTTCGTTCCATGGCCACCAGCAGACCAGCGCCCGCCGACAGACCGCCGACACGGGCCCCGCACGCGCGACAGCCCGCCGATGGGGGATGTCGGCGGGCTGTCGGTGGTGCGGGAAATGGCTGGTGGCGGCCGGTGGGCGGGGCCGGCGGCTCAGTGGAAGGTGTGCTCCGCCGCCGGGAACGCGCCTCCGACGACCTCGTCCGCGAACTCCTTCGCCGCGTCGCCGAGCACCTGGCGCAGATTCGCGTACTGCTTGGTGAAGCGCGGCACCTTGCCGCCGGTCAGCCCGACCATGTCGGTGTAGACGAGCACCTGCGCGTCGGTCGCGGACCCCGCGCCGATGCCGACGGTCGGGATGTGCAGCGTACGGGTGACCTCGGCGGCCAGCTCGGCGGGGACCAGCTCCAGCACGACGGCGAAGGCGCCCGCGTCCTGCACGGCCTTGGCGTCGCGCAGCAGCTGCTGGGCGGCCTCCTCGCCGCGCCCCTGGACCCGGTAGCCCATCGCGTTGACGGACTGCGGGGTGAGACCGATGTGGCCCATGACCGGGATGCCGGACTCGACCAGCAGCCGGATCTGCTCGTGGGACCGCTCGCCGCCCTCCAGTTTGACCGCCCCGACGCCCGACTCCTTGATCAGCCGAGTGGCGTTGCGCAGCGCCTGGACGGGGCCCTCCTGGTACGAGCCGAAGGGCAGGTCCCCGACGATCAGGGCGCGCCGGGTGCCGCGTACGACGGCGGCGGACAGCATGGCGATCTCGTCCATGGTGACCGGCACGGTGGTCTCGTAGCCGAGGTGGCAGTTGCCCATCGAGTCCCCGACGAGCATGACCGGGATGCCCGCCTCGTCGAAGACGGACGCGGTCATCGCGTCGTAGGCGGTGAGCATGGGCCACTTCTCGCCGCGCTCGGTGGCGGCGGCGATGTCGTGGACGGTGATGCGGCGGGTGGACTTCCCTCCGTACAGCGCCTTGCTGCTGTCGGCGGACGCGCCCGCGGGGGAGGACTGGTGCTGTTTCGGTGCAGCCTGAAGCGACATGACCGGTGGCTCCTTCGTCATCTCGAGGCGCCCTGACGGCGTCCCCGGATCCCTTCCATGGTGGCATCCCGCCCCGCCCCTCGGGAAGTGGGCCCGCACCCGCGGCCCGGCCGCCGGCGGAAGCGCCCGCCGAGTGTGCCCGTTCTGTCACAAGGGCGTTCACCCGCCCCGGCCCGGAACCCCCGGGCCCGTCCCGGTCGTCCTGCCTTCCGTACGCGTCGTCGGATGCCCGGCGGGCCGGTGGGCCGTCAGGCCGGCGGGCCCGCGGGCGGGGTCGGCGGCGGGAAAGGGGCCCCTCATCGCCTAGGGTCGGGAACGCGGCGATGTACAGGGCAAGGCAGTGAGGACAGCGCGATGGTGCAGGCGTACGGAGCGGACACGGACAACGGCAGCGCGGAGCAGCCCGGACACCGCGATTCCCGCTTCCGGGCCCTGGGGCGGCGCCTGAGGAACGACCGGGGCCTGTGGCGGCGCGGCATCCTGCTGGCCCTCTGCTCGGTCCTGCTCACCCTGCTGATGGGCGTCCACGCGCAGATCCCCAACCGCCTGGGCAACCTCGGCAGCCTCGTCGAGACGTTCCTGCCGTGGGCCGGGCTCCTCATCCCCCTCCTGCTGGCCCTGGCCCTGGTGCGGCGCTCCGCGACCGCCCTGGTGGCGCTGCTGCTGCCCGTCGTGGTCTGGCTCAACATGTTCGGCGGCCTGATCACCGACAAGTCCGGCTCCGGCGGCGGCCTCACCGTCGCCACCCACAACGTCAACGCCGGCAACCCCGACCCCGAGGGCACCGCCCAGCAGGTCGCGGGTTCCGGCGCGGACGTCGTGGCCCTCCAGGAACTCCCGGGCCGGCAGGTCGCCACGTACGAGAAGTCGCTGGCCGACCGCTACCCGTACCACTCGGTCCAGGGCACCGTGGGCCTGTGGAGCAAGTACCCGCTGGCCGACACCAGGCCCGTGGACATCAAGATGGGCTGGACCCGGGCGATGCGCTCCACGGTCGCCACCCCCGAGGGCGAGGTCGCGGTGTACGTCGCCCACCTGCCGTCCGTCCGTGTGAAGATGCACGCCGGGTTCACCGCCAATCAGCGCGACGACAGCGCCGACGCGCTCGGGAAGGCCATCTCCCGCGAACGGGTGGCGCGCGTCGTCCTGCTCGGCGACCTGAACGGCACCATGAACGACCGCTCGCTGAACGCGGTCACCGCGCAGATGCGCTCCACCCAGGGTGCGGCGGGCGACGGGTTCGGCTTCAGCTGGCCCGCCTCGTTCCCGATGGCCCGGATCGACCAGATCATGGTCAAGGGCGTCGAGCCGAAGGCGTCCTGGACCCTGGCGGCGACCGACAGCGACCACCTCCCGATCGCGGCGCGCGTGGAGCTGTGACGGCGGCCACGACCCACCGGCTCCCTGCCGGGAATCACACCCCGGACCCGTGACAGCGGGAGCACGCCTCCACCGGGGCGGTGGCGGCTGAACGCGTACGCGCCACCGGCCGTTCACCGCGCGGCGCGAATCGTCTGCGACAATTTGTTCCAGTCGAATACATAACGAAGACCCAGCCGTCGCCCGGCGTCCGTCCCGAGGCGGCGGTTCTTCGTGCCGCCCCTGGTTCCGAGTGATCGCGAAAGGTCCCCTCCCCATGCCCCTGGCCCTCCTCGCCCTGGCCGTGAGCGCCTTCGGCATAGGCACGACGGAGTTCGTCATGATGGGGCTGCTCCCCAACGTGGCCGACGACCTGGACACGTCCGTGCCCACCGCCGGATACCTCGTGTCGGCGTACGCGATCGGCGTCGTCCTGGGCGCGCCCCTGCTCACCGGCCTCGGCTCGCGCATCCCGCGCAAGAAGATGCTGCTGCTCCTGATGGCCCTGTTCACCCTCGGCAACCTGGCCTCCGCGCTCGCCCCGGACTTCGGCTGGCTGGTCGCGGGCCGCCTCCTCGCGGGGCTGCCGCACGGCGCGTTCTTCGGCGTCGGCGCGGTCGTCGCCGCCCGGCTGGTCGCCGAGGGCCGTCAGGCGCGGGCCGTCGCGACGATGTTCCTCGGCCTGACCGTCGCCAACATCGTCGGCGTCCCCGCCGCCACCCTGCTCGGCCAGCACCTCGGCTGGCGGGCCACCTTCCTCGTGGTCGCGGCGATCGGCCTCGCCGCGATGGCGGCACTCGCCCGCCTGGTGCCCCGGATCCCGGTCGAGGCGCACCAGGACGTCCGCCGCGAACTGCGCGCCCTCGGCGACCGCCAGGTGGTCCTCGGCCTCCTCACCGCCGTCTTCGGCTTCGCCGGCGTCTTCGCGGTGTACTCGTACCTCTCGGCCATGACCACGAAGGCGATGGGCTTCGGCGAGTCCTCCGTCACCCCGGTCCTGGCCCTCTTCGGCATCGGCATGACCCTGGGCGCCCTGGCCGCGGGCCCCCTCACCGACCGGGCGCCGCGCCCCACCCTGTACGGCTCGCTCGGCGCGCTCGCGGTGGTCCTGGCCCTCTTCCCGTTCGCCGTGCACGTGCGGTGGGCGGCGCTGGTGATGGTGGTGCTGCTGGGAGCGGTGGGGTTCATGACGACGACCCCGCTCCAGATGCTGGTCATGGACAAGGCGAAAGACGCCCCGACCCTGGCCTCCGCCTCCAACCACTCGGCCTTCAACCTGGCCAACGCGGGCGGCGCCTGGCTGGGCGGCGCGGCCATCGCGGCCGGCTGGGGCTGGACGTCCCCGGCCCCGGTGGGCGCGGTGCTGGCGGTGACCGGCCTGGCGATCGCGGTGACGGCGGGCCGCCTGGACCGGGGCGAGGGGAAGCGGTCCCGCGTGGTGGCGGCCCGGGCGGCCCGTCCGGCGTCCGAGGAGAAGGCGGCCACCGACGCTGTCCGTCCGTGACCGCCCACCCGCCTACGACGACTCGCGCCACCGGTTGGTGATCGGCAGCCGCCGGTCCTTCCCGAACCCCTTCGGCGAGATCTTCGTCCCCGGCGGATACTGCCGCCGCTTGTACTCCGCCGTGTCGACCATCCGCAGCGTCTTCGCCACCAGCTCCGCGTCGAACCCGGCCGCGACGATGGCGTCCAGCCCCTGGTCCCGGTCCACGTACAGCTCCAGGATCGCGTCCAGCACCTCGTAGTCCGGCAGCGAGTCCGTGTCGACCTGCCCCGGCCGCAGCTCCGCGCTCGGCGGCTTGGTGATCGACGCCTCCGGGATCGGCGGGACCTGGCCCCGCTCCTCGGCCGCCCGGTTGCGCCACTTCGCCAGGCGGAAGACCGACGACTTGTACACGTCCTTGATCGGCCCGTACGCGCCGACCGCGTCCCCGTACAGCGTGGAGTAGCCGACCGCCAGCTCGGACTTGTTGCCCGGCGCCAGCACGATCTGCCCCTCCTGGTTGGAGATGGCCATCAGCGTCGTACCGCGCAGCCGGGCCTGGAGGTTCTCCTCCGCGAGCCCGGTCAGCTCCAGCGACCCCATGTACGCGTCGAACATCGGCGCGATGGACACGGTGCGGAAGTTGAGTCCGGTGCGCCGAGCCAGCTCGGCCGCGTCGTCCTTGGAGTGGTCCGAGGAGTACTTCGACGGCATGGAGACGCCGTACACGTTCTGCGCGCCGAGCGCGTCGCACGCGATGGCCGCGCAGATCGCGGAGTCGATGCCGCCCGAGAGCCCGATCAGCACACTGCTGAAACCGTTCTTCGCGGCGTACGCGCGCAGCCCGACCACGAGCGCGGAGTAGATCTCCTCCTCGTCCTCCAGCCGCTCCGCGTACCCGCCCGCCAACTCCGGCTCGTACGCGTCCACGGGCTGGTCGGAGAGCACCACGTGGTCGATGCGCAGCCCGTCGTCCACCACGCCCGAGGGCGGTTCGGGGGCCGCGGCGGGCAGCTCCAGGTCGAGGATGACGCTGCCCTCGGAGAACTGCGGGGCTCGGGCGATGACCTCGCCCTCCTTGTCGACGACGATCGAGTCGCCGTCGAAGACCAGCTCGTCCTGTCCGCCGATCATCGCCAGGTACGCCGTGGTGCAGCCGGCCTCCCGGGCCCGCTTGCGGACCAGCTCCAGCCGCGTGTCGTCCTTGTCCCGCTCGTACGGCGAGGCGTTGATGGAGAGCAGCAGCCCGGCGCCGGCGGAGCGGGCGGCCGGGACGCGCCCGCCGTCCTGCCACAGGTCCTCGCAGATCGCGAGGGCCACGTCGACGCCCCGGACCCGGACGACGGGCATCGAGTCGCCCGGCACGAAGTACCGGAACTCGTCGAACACCCCGTAGTTCGGCAGGTGGTGCTTGGCGAAGTCGAGCGCGATCCCGCCGCGGTGCAGCACGGCGGCGGCGTTGCGCGGGGAGCCGGCGGGCTGCCCGTAGCGGGCGGCGGCGTGCTCGGAGCGGTCCAGGTAGCCGACGACGACCGGCAGCTCGCCGAAGCCCTCCGCGTCGAGCCGGGCGGCCAGCGCGCGCAGCGCCCGACGCGAGGCCTCGACGAAGGACGACCGCAGGGCCAGGTCCTCGACGGGGTATCCGGTCAGCACCATCTCGGGGAACGCCACGAGGTGGGCGCCCTGCTCGGCGGCGTGCCGGGTCCAGTGGACGATCGCCTCCGAGTTGCCGGCGAGGTCGCCGACGGTCGAGTCGATCTGATTCAGTGCGAGGCGTAGTTGAGGCACGGGCGCCAGTGTAATCGTCTTTCTGACGCAATGCCTCGGCGGCCCGGGCGAAATATGCCCGGGCTCACCGAAACAGCAGGTCAAGGACGCTTTCCTCGCTCGACCCGCGGTGCGTCGGAAGGGTCGTACCGGGGGATCAGGCCCGGTACCCGAGCACCGTCATCATCCCCGCCTCCGCGTGGTACACGTTGTGGCAGTGGACCATCCACAGCCCCGGGTTGTCGGCGTCGAACTCCACCGTCAGCGACCGGTGCGGCAGCACGATCGCGGTGTCCTTGCGGGCCCCGGCGGCGTTCCCGCCGAGCGCGAAGGTGTGCCCGTGCAGATGGAGCGGGTGCCACATGGCCGTCGCGTTGTCGAAGACCAGCCGCACCCGCTCGCCCGCCTCCACCGGCCGCCGCTCCTTCGCGTCGTACGGCCGGCCGTCGAAGGCCCAGTCGTAGTTGGCCATCCCGCCGGTCAGCCGCACCCGGATCGTCCGGTCCGGCGCCCGGTCGCCCAGCGCCACCGACGGGTCCGGGGCCAGCCGCCCCGCCTCCACCGGCTTCCCGTCCAGCTCCGCGGGGCGTACGGAGGCGTCGGGCACGGCCCCGCTCCCGGTCCGCAGGACGGCGAGGGCGGACGCGTTCTTCCCCTCGGCCAGCGCGGTCAGCGGGAAGACCCCGTCCCCGGCGGTGACGAGGACGTCGTACCGCTCGCCCATCCCCAGCAGCAGCGAGTCCCCCGTGGTGTGCCGGACCGGGAACCCGTCGGTGTGCGTCACGGTCAGCCGGTGCCCGCCGAGCGCGACCCGGAAGGCGGTGTCGCCGCCGGCGTTGATGATCCGCAGCCGGATCCGGTCGCCGGGCCGCGCGGAGAAGACCGCCGGGTCCTGCGGCACCCGCCCGTTGACCAGGTAGTACGGATAGGCCACGTCACCGGCGTCGCCCCCGAGCAGCTCACTGCGGGCCCCCATCGTCATCCGCGAGGGCCCGCCGCCGTCCGCTCCCCCCTTCCCTTCCTTCTCCTTCCGGTCCCCGTGCCCGTCCCCGTCCCCGTCGCCGGACATGGTGTGCGCACCGTGGTCCATCCCGCCGCCCATGCCGCCGGACAGCTCCTTCAGGACGGCGTCCGGAGTGGACCCCTCCACCCCGTCGACCCAGTCGTCGAGGACGACCACCCACTCCTTGTCGTACGACAACGGCTCCTTCGGGTCCTCCACGATCAGCGGTGCGTACAGCCCCCGGTCCTGCTGGACGCCGGAGTGCGGGTGGAACCAGTACGTCCCCGGGTGCGGCACGGCGAACCGGTAGGCGAAGTCGGCCCCCGGCCCGATGCTCCGCTGGGTCAGCCCGGGGACGCCGTCCATGTCGTTGCGCAGGGCGAGCCCGTGCCAGTGCAGGGAGGTGGGCTCGGGCAGGTGGTTGGCGAGGGTGAGCGCGAGCGTGTCGCCCGCCGTCACCCGCACCTCGCTCCCCGGCAGCCGGTCCCCGTACGCCCAGGAGGCGACGGTCCGCCCGCCGCCGAGGTCGAGCCGGGTGCGGGCGGCGGTGAGGGAGACCTCGCGTACGGGGCCGGAGCCCCGCGCCGCCTCGGCCGCCCGGACCTCCTCGCCGCCGGGGGAGACGTACGTACCGGATTCCCGCGCCGCTCCGGGCGCGTGCGTACCGCCGTGATCGCCGCCGCCGTCGGAACAGGCGGCGAGCGCTCCGGTTCCGGCGGCGGCGAGGGCTGCGCCGAGGACGGCGCGTCGGGTGGGTCGTGCGGACATGCTGAAGACACCTCTGGCGTGCTGGTGGTTCGGGAAAAGGAAAAGGGGCGGAGGTGGGACGCCCCTCCTACACGCGCAGTACCGAGACGGCGGCGAGGACCGGTATCGGGGGTGGCGGATTCGGCCGCGGAGCCCGCAGGAGGCCCGCCTTCGCCGGTGCGCCAGGGGACCGCCCGTCGGCGCGCAGGCCGAGCAGCAGCCGGGCGGCGAGGAGGGCGAGCCCCCACGCACCGAGGACGGCGAGGCAGACGGAGAGCGGATCCATGCCGCTCGGGGGAACCCCGGCGTCCGAGGCGGGGAAGCCGTGGGACGGCGGATGCGGTGCGTCGACGCCGGGCGGAGCCGGCACCGCCTCCCGGGCTCCGGCGGTCGCGTGGCCGGCGGCCCCCGCCGACGAGGCGGGGCCGCCGTGCTCGCCGCTCATCACGGCCGGCGA
This sequence comes from Streptomyces sp. CB02366, assembly GCF_001905905.1. Classification (GTDB taxonomy): domain Bacteria; phylum Actinomycetota; class Actinomycetes; order Streptomycetales; family Streptomycetaceae; genus Streptomyces. Next base: position 447,805 of record NZ_LIVT01000004.1, on the reverse strand, counting down.
GGAGGACGGGCCGCCGTGCTCGGCCGGGTGCCCGACCGTGTGCATGGTGACGATGCCGAACAGCAGGGCGGCGAACAGCACCAGCTGCCCGTACGTCACACCCCTGCTCCGCAGCTCACCGGCCATACGGCCCACCCTACCCCCGCCGGGTATGCGGCCGGAGGCAGGGTGGGCCGTCCGCTCCCTCTCCCCGACGCCCTCCCCCGATTCCCTCCCCCGATTCCCCCCCGTTCCCTCCCGCGCCGCCGCCCGAAGCGGGAGGGGCGGAGCCGACGGAGCGGGAGGAACAGCGGACGACCGCCGGGCCGCCGACGCTCCGCCCGCTCCGCGCCCCGGTGGCTCAGGTGCGGGAGTACACCTTCTCCGCCCAGCCGGCGATCTGCTCCTCGGTCAGGTGCTGCGCCAGGTCGGCCTCGCTGATCATGCCGACCAGCTTCTTGTTCTCGACGACGGGCAGCCGGCGGATGCGATGGGTCTGCATCTCCTCCAGGACCGCCTCCACACCGGCCCCCGCATCGATCCAACGGGGCGTGCCCTGCGCGAGATCGCCCGCCGTGACCTTGGCCGGGTCGTGGCCCTTGGCCACACAGCCCACCACGATGTCGCGGTCGGTGATGATGCCGACCATCCGGTCCGAGTCGCCGTTGGCCGAGACGGGCAGCGCGCCCACGTTGTGCTCGCGCATCAACTGCGCTGCACGGTCGAGCGTCTCGTGGGCCGGGATCCAACGGGCCCCGCTGTGCATGATGTCTTTGGCGGTCGTCATGGGGGATTTCCTCCTGCGTGCCGATGGCACTGCCGTACGGCCCCGAGCGCCACCCATCGTCACCGGCCCGCCGGGGCGGCGCGACCGCACTCGCCCGTTCGGGTGCACGACGCGTCCACCGCCCGCCGTGACCCCGGGAAACCCCGTTCCGCGGAGGCCGTGAAGACCGGGGAGCGGCCTGCGGACCCCCGTGCGTCAACGGGCCGGAAACCAGCCGCGACCCGGCTGCCGGGCCCGGGTGCGTCGGCCGCCGATCGCCGGGGGTGGCCGAGTGCTCCCTCTCACACCGGGTGCGTAATGTGGGTGAAATCCCGGGTCGTGATACTGGCAGTGTCCCCCTACCCCGGGCGGTGGTGCACGGACCGTCTGAACTGCAAGGATGTGGCAATGGACAAGCAGCAGGAATTCGTCCTCAGGACCCTTGAGGAGCGCGACATCCGCTTCGTGAGGCTGTGGTTCACCGACGTCCTCGGGTTCCTCAAGTCCGTCGCCGTCGCTCCGGCCGAGCTGGAGCAGGCATTCGACGAGGGCATCGGCTTCGACGGCTCGGCGATCGAGGGCTTCGCGCGGGTCTACGAGTCGGACATGATCGCCAAGCCGGACCCGGGCACGTTCCAGATCCTGCCCTGGCGCGCGGAAGCCCCGGGCACCGCGCGGATGTTCTGCGACATCCTCATGCCGGACGGCTCCCCTTCCTTCGCGGACCCGCGCTACGTGCTGAAGCGCATCCTCGCCAAGACCTCGGACCTCGGCTTCACCTTCTACACCCACCCCGAGATCGAGTTCTTCCTGCTGAAGAGCAAGCCGGTCGACGGCACCCGCCCGACCCCGGCGGACAGCTCGGGCTACTTCGACCACACACCGCAGAACGTGGGGATGGACTTCCGCCGCCAGGCGATCACGATGCTCGAATCGATGGGCATCTCGGTCGAGTTCAGCCACCACGAGGGCGCGCCGGGCCAGCAGGAGATCGACCTGCGGTACGCGGACGCGCTCTCCACGGCGGACAACATCATGACGTTCCGCCTGGTGATGAAGCAGGTGGCGCTGGAACAGGGCGTGCAGGCCACGTTCATGCCCAAGCCCTTCTCGGAGTACCCGGGTTCGGGCATGCACACCCACCTCTCCCTCTTCGAGGGCGACCGCAACGCCTTCTACGAGTCGGGGGCGGAGTACCAGCTCTCCAAGGTCGGCCGCTCCTTCATCGCCGGACTGCTGCGGCACGCCGCGGAGATCTCCGCCGTCACCAACCAGTGGGTCAACTCCTACAAGCGCATCTGGGGCGGCTCCTCCCGCGCGGCCGGAGCGGGCGGCGAAGCCCCCTCGTACATCTGCTGGGGCCACAACAACCGCTCCGCCCTCATCCGCGTCCCGATGTACAAGCCGGGCAAGACCGGGTCCGCCCGCGTCGAGGTCCGCTCGATCGATTCCGGCGCCAACCCGTACCTCACGTACGCGGTCCTGCTCGCCGCCGGACTCAAGGGCATCGAGGAGGGCTACGAACTCCCGGCCGGCGCCGACGACGACGTCTGGGCCCTCTCCGACGCCGAACGCCGCGCGATGGGCATCGAACCGCTCCCGCAGAACCTGGGCGAGGCGATCTCCCTGATGGAGAAGAGCGAACTGGTCGCCGAGACGCTGGGCGAGCACGTCTTCGACTTCTTCCTCCGCAACAAGAAGCAGGAGTGGGAGGAGTACCGCAGCGAGGTGACGGCTTTCGAGCTGAAGAACTTGCTGCCGGTGCTGTAGCGCCTGCGTACGTGCTGCGGGCGGGCCCCCTCGGTTTCGGTCGAACCGGGACGGCCCGCCCGCAGCCGTTTCCGGTCCCGACCGTTTCTGCCGCCGCCGGGTGCGCATGGCCGGCGGAACGGGGTACGCGAGCGTTGGGTACGCGTACGCCGCCGCACGCCGGCACATCGGACGAAGGGAGAACGGTATGGAGCACGGGCAGTTCTTGGCCAAAGGGGCGGGGCAGGGCGCTCCGGCCTTCTGGATCGTCGCCGTCGCCCTCATCGTCATCGTCGGGGCGGCGTTTGTGGTGAGCCGGGTGCGCAAGAGGTAGCCCGGGCCGTCCGTGGACCGCGGGCGGCTCGCGACACACGGGTTTCGTCGCTTCGGCGAGGCTGGTGGGCGGGCGGCTGCCGGTTCAGTACCGGTGCCCGGGCCAGTGCGGGTCCTCCCAGCGATCCGGTCCGCTGAGGCCGATCAGGCGGATGCGGTGCAGCAGCGTCCCGCAGCCGTCCCGGGTGCGCAGCCGCGTCGGGGCGTGGCGGACGAGCCAGGTGGAGAGTTCGCCGCGCAGCCCGCTCTCGTCCTCGTCGTCCCAGGCGTCCCACGGCAGTTGATCGCCCAGCAGCCCGTACTCCCACGCGGCGGCGGCCTCCCTCAGGTGCCGGTCGGACACCTCGTCGTCGACCGACTCCCATACGGTGAGCCAGGGAACCGCCGTGCCCGCCGCCTCGGCGCACAGGGACAGCAGTTCGTGCGCGGGCACGGCGGGGGCCGGGTCCAGGAGGTTCTGGGCCCACCACGCGTGCAGGAACTCCCGTACCGCAGCGCTCTGTTGCGCGGACCACCGCTGCCAGTTGCCCCGGGCGAACGAGCGGCCGACCTCGTACATGCCGAACATCGGCTCCACCTCGCCGCGGACCAACGCCCGGGCGAACTGGGGCAGGATCCGCCGCAGCACCGCCCCGTGGTCGTCCCAGTCGGGGGCGTCCCAGGTGCGGCGGAGGAGATCCGGGGCGAGGGGCACGCCTGGGGCCTTCAGCAGCGCCAGTTCCTCCGGGCTGCCCCAGTGACACGCGCACTGGACCTCGTCGGCGCGCGCGGTCATGCCGCGGAAGGTGGCGGCCAGCCCGTCCAGGGCGCGGTCGAGCCGGAGCCGGGTGGGGGCGGCGTCGGGAGGCATGGTGATCGCACCGCCTCGGGGTACTCCAGCGGGCTTCCGCCTGCCGAAGATCGCCACCTTACGCGCCAGGGCCGACCGGGCCGCCGGGGTCGTCTCCCGGCCTGTGCCCGCTCCGCGCCCGTACCGTCGCGGGACGGAGGAGTGGCACGTCGGGGGGTGGGGGCGAGCGGTGTCCTACACCGGCGGTGTCCCCGGCGGGGACGGGGCCGGTGGCGGGCTGGGCAGCGGGGGGCCGGGGTTCGGTGGGGTTTTCGGGGGGCCGCTGCCGTGTCTGCCGTCGTTCGCGAGCTTGCGCGTGGTCAGGCCGTAGACGCCGAGGGGCGGGAACAGGTCGACGCGGCGCGGGTAGCCGCCCTCCGCGCAGTCCTCGCAGAGCAGGTCGCGGCCGGCGGGGGTGTGCCGGGCCACGGCGACCGGGGCGGACCAGCACGCCTCGCAGGTGCGGACGTCGGTCGGGGAGAGGGTGATCATGCGAGCCTCCCGGGCGCTGCCGATAAGGCCGGACGGGTGTCGCGCATCAGGTGCCTCCGTCGTGGGCGGGGCTGGTGGGGCTGGTGGGGTCGGCGGGGTCGAGGCGGTCGGTGGGTTCGGCGAGGCTGAGGTGGTCGGTGCGGTCGGCGGGGTCGAGGCGGTCGGTGGGGCTCATCTGCGGGTGTCCCGCCAGGCGCGGACGAGCCGTGTGGCGTCGGGGCAGTTCACGCCGGTCCGGCAGGCGGTGCAGGTCGTCGTGTGGCCGAGCAGGGCGCGGTAGGCCGTGTCGGAGGATTCGGTCGTGTTCACGTTCGCCTCTCTGCTGATCTCGGCCCAGACGTATTCGGAGGTGCGGGTCAGCCTGTGCCCGTAGCGGTCCGCCGTGGCCAGGGCGGCGAGCACGGCCGCGTGGGCGGCCTCACTCAGCTCGGCGGGGAGATCGGCCTCCACGCGGAACGCGTCCGGCTCGGCGATCGCACGCGGTTCGGCGCCCGTGGCGGCGGCGAGCATGCCGGTCAGCGCCGCAACCCGCGCTTGTGCAGAGCGCACACTTCTCCCCCGGGGCCTCTCGTTACTCCATGTAATGCTGAGTATTCAGCTTCAACCTGATGGGTTAGCTTTGTCAACAGCGACGCCCATATCGACGCCGAACACACGGAGCTGCTCAAATGCCACGTGATAAGTCGTACTTGAAGGTGGCGGACGAGCTGCGGGCTCGCGTGCGGGCCGGTGAATGGGCGGTCGGGGAGAAGCTGCCGTCCCGGGCGCGGTTCGCCGAGGAGTTCGGGGTCGGCCGGTCCGTGGCCCAGCGGGCCATGGAGCACCTGATCGTCGAAGGCATCCTGGAAGGCCGCGCCGGTTCGGGCACGTACGTTCGGCGGCCCCGCGAGCGTCGGCGCATGATCCGCTCGCGCCACAGCGAGCAGCGCGGCGCCGGGCCCTTCGCCTCGAACATGAAGGAGCTCGACCACGAGGCGGAGTGGGAGTGCACCAGCGCGGCGCGCGTTCCCGCGACGGAGGACATCGCCGAACGGCTGGCGATCGAGCCCGGCGACCCCTGCGTCGTGACGGACTACGAATTCCTCGCCGACGGCATGCCCGTGCAACTGGCCAAGAGCTGGGAGCCGATGGCCATCACGGACGGCACGCCGGTCCTGCTCCCGGAGATGGGCCCGCGCGGCAAGATCGGCGTCGTCGAACGCATGCGGTCCATCGGCGTGGACATCGCCACCGGCATCGAACTGGTCCGCCCGGCCCGCGCGACGAGGGAGCAGGCCAATCTGCTCGGGATCTCCGTGGGCGACCTGGTCATCGCGATCGAGCGCACGTACTTCGACGACGAGGGCCGCCCCGTGGAGACCGCCGACATCGTCGTGCCGGACATCCGGTGGGAGATCGCCTACGAGATCCGCGTGAAGCGGCCGGGTTCCTGAGGCTCCCGCCCCCTATCGGTGGGGGTGCCTGTGCCGAGTGCCGAGGCGGGTGACCGGGTCGGGGTTGCCGGCCCGGCGCCGGACCGGCGGTTTCCGGGCCGGACGGCCGGGGCGGGCGGCGACGGCCAGGGGCGCCCGCCCCTACGTGAACCCCCGCCCCATCTCGTCCAGGATCTCGTCGATCACCGCCGCCGGTTCGCGGGCCAGGTCCTCCTCGATCCACATGCGCATCGCGATCCGGAGCGAGGAGAGGAAGCCCGCCGCCAGGACGATCGGGCGGACCGGGGCCGAGGCCGGGCCGGGGCGGGCGGCCACCGCTTCCGCCAGGTCGCGTTCCAGGGCGGCGTGGTTGGCCAACTGACGTGCCAGCAGCGAGGGATGGCGCATCGCCAGGCGGGTGCGTACCGCCCATTCGCGCTCCGGAGGCGCCACCCGGTCCGCGAACTGGGCCACCGCCGCGCGCAGGGCGGGCCAGGCCGGCTCGTCCGCCGGCCGGTCGCGCACCGTGCGGACCAGGGCCCTGATCTGCTGCTCCTCGCCGTAGAGGAGGGCGTCCTCCTTGTTGGTGAAGTAGTTGGAGAACGTTCTGCGCGAGATTCCGGCCGCGTCCGCCACCGCCTCGACCGTCACCTGGTCGAAGCCGTGCTCCACCGTCAGGCGCAGGGTCGCCTCGTGCACGGCCTGCCGGGTGGCTTCCTTCTTGCGTTCCCGGAGTCCCGGGCCCGCGGCGCTGCTGTCCATGCCCGCATTATCCCCCGGGGGCAAGATAGTTGCGCAGTGGGCAAAATTGCGCAGTGTGCATGTATGGTGAAGCCTTCTCCCTCTCGTACAGGCGTGCCCGTACCCGTGCAGCAGGCCGGCGCGGGCGGCCCCGTACGGGTCTCGTACGAACATTTCCGGAGGTTGCGCGTGAGCGCAGCAGACACCGCCGCCCCGGTCGGGGCCCCCGCCGCACCCATGGACCACCGGCACGTCCTGCGCGCCCTGAGCGGGCTGCTCATCGTGCTGTTCGTGGCGATGATCAGCAGCACCGTGGTCTCGGTCGCGCTCCCGCAGATCATCGGATCGCTCGACGGCACGCAGTCGCAGTACACCTGGGTCGTCACCGCGACCCTGCTCACCTCCACGGCCTCCACCCCGATCTGGGGCAAGCTCGCCGACCTGTTCAGCAAGAAACTGCTGCTCCAGGTGGCCATCGGCCTCTTCGTCGTCTCCTCGGTCGCCTGCGGGTTCGCCGGGTCCACCGAGCAGCTCATCGCCTTCCGCGCCGTCCAGGGGCTCGGCATGGGCGCGCTCCAGGTGCTGGTCCAGGTGATCATCGCCGCGATGATCAGCCCGAAGGAGCGCGGGCGCTACAACGGCTACCTCGGCGGGGTGATGGCCGTCGCCACCGTGGGCGGGCCGCTTCTCGGCGGGTTCATCACCGACGCCTCCTGGCTCGGCTGGCGCTGGTGCTTCTTCGTCGCCGTGCCCTTCACCCTGCTCGCCTCCGTGATCCTCGGCCGCACCCTGCACCTCCCCGAAGTCCGCCGGTCCGACGCCAAGGTCGACTACCTCGGCGCCGCGCTCATCGCCGCCGGGGTCAGCCTGCTGCTGCTCTGGGTCACCTTCGTCGGCGACGACTTCGACTGGCTCTCCTGGCAGACCGCCCTCATGGTCGGCGGCAGCGTGCTGATCCTCGCCGCGGCCGTCCTCGTCGAGGGCCGGGTCAAGGAGCCCGTCGTCCCGCTGCACGTCGTCCGCCGCCGGGATCCCGCCCTCGCCATCGTCGCCAGCCTCGCGGTCGGCATGGCCATGTTCGGCGGCGCGGTCTTCCTCGGCCAGTACTTCCAGATCGGCCGCGGCTACTCGCCCACCGAGGCGGGCCTCCTCACCATCCCGCTGATGGCGGGCGTGCTCGTCTCCTCGACCGTCGCCGGACGCCTCGTGTCCACGACCGGCAAGGTCAAGCCGTTCATCGTCGCCGGTGTGATCGTCCTCGCCGCCGGTTTCCTCGGGCTCTCCTTCATCGACCACGAGACCTCGCTCGTGATGGTGTCGCTGGGGATGCTCGGCGTCGGCGTCGGAGTCGGCATGTCGATGCAGAACCTCGTCCTCGTCCTCCAGAACACCGTCCCGCTCAGCGAGATCGGCGCGGCCAGCGGCGCGATCACCTTCTTCCGCTCCCTCGGCGGCACCATGGGCGTCTCGGTGCTCGGCGCGGTCCTCGCCCACCAGGTCTCCGTCAAGATCACCGACGGGCTGACCGGGCTCGGCATCGACCCCGCCGCCACCGGTTCAGGAGGCTCCACCCTCAACCTCGCCGCCATGCCGCCCGAGGTCCAGGAGATCGTCCGGGCCGCGTACGGGGACGCCACCGGCCACATCTTCCTCATCTCCGCCGGCATCGCGGTGGTCGGCGTCGTCGCCTCCCTGTTCCTGACGCCCACCAGGCTGCGGGACAGCGTCGACCTGTAGGCGGCGCGAGGAGCGAAGCCGGGGCTCCGACAGCCCGCTCCCGCACCCGGTCCGGGTGCGGGAGCGGGCTGTTGTACTGTTACGACCCCGCGCGGGCGGCCCCAGGGCAGGCCCGCGCACCGTCCCCGCACACCACGGGGACCGACGCGATCGACCGAGGAGGTGAGACCCATTACCGCTGGATCAGACCGGGTGCTCACCCCGCGCGATCACGTCGTACGGCCGGGAACGACGGCAGCAGCCGACCGGACGGACTAGGACGATCGCCGAGCGCCCATCGGTTTCCCCGAAAGGCTCCGCTCGTATGACCGTTCGCACCGCCGCCTTCCTCTCCACCACCGTCCTCGCCCTCCGCCGCGCCGGCTGCGTCTTCGCCGAGGACGAGGCCCGCCTCCTGCACGAGGCCGCCGCCACCCCGGACGAACTGTCCTCGCTCGTCGAGCGCCGCGCCGCCGGACTTCCGCTCGAACACGTCCTGGGCTGGGCGGAGTTCGGCGGACGCCGCTATGCGGTGGACACAGGCGTCTTCGTGCCCCGCCGTCGTACGGAGTTCCTCGTGGCGCAGGCCGCCGCCCTCGCTCCCCGGCGGGCCGTCGTCGTCGACCTCTGCTGCGGTTCCGGCGCGCTCGGCGCCGCCCTGGCCGCCGTGTCGGACGCCGCCGAACTGCACGCGTGCGACGTCGAACCCGCCGCCGTACGGTGCGCCCGGCGCAACGTGGGCGAGCTGGGGCACGTGTACGAGGGCGACCTCTTCGACCCCCTCCCGAACACTCTGCGCGCCCGGGTCGACGTACTCCTCGCCAACGTCCCCTACGTCCCCACCGACGACGTCGCCCTGCTGCCCGCCGAGGCCCGCGTCCACGAACCGCGCGTCGCCCTGGACGGGGGCGGCGACGGCCTCGACGTCATGCGCCGGGTCGCCGCCGGGGCGCCGGACTGGCTCGCCCCCGGCGGCAGCCTGCTCGTCGAGGCGAGCGAGCGGCAGCGGGAGAGGGCGGTCGAGATCCTGCGGGCCGCCGGACTCGCCCCCCGGGTCCTGGTCTCCGAGGAGCTGTACGCCACCGTCCTGGTGGGGACCGCCGGCGCCCGGACCGGGGCAGCGGGGGCCGGAAACGGCACGGCCCTGCCCCGCACGGCGGGGACCACACCGCTCGCGGGGCCCGCCGCCACCCCGAACCCGCCGCCACAGGACTAGGCTCGGAGAGCTGTGACGCGGCCACGTGGCCGCGCCGCCGCGACACCAGGCTAGGCAGTTCGGTTCGGCTGGCAGGAGAGCACGGGATGACGACCGCGCCGGGGCGCAGGAGCAGCACGTTCACCAGGCTGCTGCGGCACGGATTCACCGACCCCTCCGCCGCCGAGCAGCTCCTCGACCTGGACGCGCTCGCCTCCGTACGGTCCGATCCGGTCCTGCTGGAGGCGCTCGGGGCGACCGCCGACCCGGATCTGGCCCTGCGCGGGCTGGTCCGGATCGCGGAGGCGGGGGAGGAGGGCGACCGGCAGATGCTGCTCGACACCCTCGTCACCGCCAAACCCCTGCGCGACCGGCTCCTCGGGGTCCTCGGCGCCTCCGAGGCGCTGGGGGACCACCTGGCGCGGCACCCGCGCGACTGGCAGACGCTCGTCACGTACGAGGCGGCCGACCTGCACCCGGGCGTCGCCGAGTTCGAGCACGGGCTCGCCGGCGCCGCCGACCCCGACGCGCTGCGGGTCGCCTACCGCCGGTGCCTGCTCACCCTCGCCGCCCGGGACGTCTGCGGGACCACCGGCCTCGCCCAGACCGCCGCCGAACTGGCCGACCTCGCCACCGCCACCCTGCGCGCCGCCCTCGCCATCGCCCGTACGGCCGCCCCCGAGGACGCCGCGCAGTGCCGGCTCGCCGTCGTCGCGATGGGCAAGTGCGGCGGGCGCGAGCTGAACTACGTCTCCGACGTCGACGTCATCTTCGTCGCGGAGGCGCGCGAGGGGGTCGACGAGACCAAGGCCCTGCAGGCCGCCACCCGGCTCGCCGCCCATCTGATGCGGATCTGCTCCGAGACCACCGTCGAGGGCGCCATCTGGGAGGTCGACGCCAACCTCCGCCCCGAGGGCCGCAACGGGCCGCTGGTGCGCACCCTCAGCTCCCACCTCGCCTACTACCAGCGCTGGGCCAAGACCTGGGAGTTCCAGGCCCTGCTGAAGGCGCGCGCGGTGGCCGGCGACCCCGAGCTGGGCGCGGAGTACGTGGACGCCGTGTCCCCGCTGGTCTGGCAGGCCGCCGACCGCGAGAACTTCGTCCCCGACGTGCAGAAGATGCGCCGCCGCGTCGTCGACAACATCCCCGCCGACCGGATCGACCGGGAGCTGAAGCTCGGACCCGGCGGCCTGCGGGACGTCGAGTTCGCGGTACAGCTGCTCCAGCTGGTGCACGGCCGCAGCGACGCCTCCCTGCGCAGCGGCTCCACCCTGGAGGCGCTGCGGGCGCTCGCCGAGGGCGGGTACGTGGGGCGCGCGGACGCCGCCCAGCTCGACGAGGCGTACCGCTTCCTGCGCGCCATGGAGCACCGCATCCAGCTCCACCGGCTCCGCCGCACCCACCTGGTCCCCGACGACGAGGCGGACCTGCGGCGGCTCGGCCGGTCGCTCGGGATGCGCACCGATCCGGTGGCCGAGCTGAACAAGGCGTGGAAGCGGCACGCCTCCGTCGTACGGCGGCTGCACGAGAAGATCTTCTACCGGCCGCTGCTGGACGCCGTCGCCCAGCTCGCCCCCGGGGAGACCCGGCTCAGCGCGAAGGCCGCCGCGATCCGCCTGGAAGCCCTCGGGTACGCCGACCCCGCCGCCGCCCTGCGGCACCTGGAGGCCCTCTCCTCCGGGGTGACCCGCAAGGCCGCCATCCAGCGCACCCTGCTGCCGGTGCTGCTCGGCTGGTTCGCGGACTCCGCCGACCCGGACGCCGGGCTCCTCGGCTTCCGCAAGGTGTCCGACGCGCTCGGCAAGACCCCCTGGTACCTGCGGCTCCTGCGGGACGAGGGCGCCGCCGCGGAGAACCTCGCCCGGGTCCTCTCCGCCGGCCGCCTCGCCCCGGACCTGCTCATGCGGGCCCCGGAGGCGGTGGCGATCCTCGGCGACCCGGAGGGGCTCACGCCCCGCACCCGGACCCACCTGGAGCAGGAGGTGCTGGCCGCGGTGGGGCGGGCCGGGGACGCGGAGTCGGCGGTCGCGGTGGTGCGCGGGGTGCGCCGCCGGGAGCTGTTCCGTACCACGGCCGCCGACCTCATCGGCTCGTACGGCACCGAGGACAACCCGGCCGAACAGGACCACGGGGCCCTCGTCGACCGCGTCGGCTCGGCCGTCACCGACCTGAACGCCGTCACCATCGCGGGCGCGCTGCGGGCCGCCGTACGGGAACGGTGGGGCGACACCCTGCCGACCCGGTTCGCCGTCATCGGCATGGGCCGCTTCGGCGGACACGAGCTGAGCTACGGCTCCGACGCGGACGTCCTCTTCGTCCACCAGCCGCGCGAGGGCGTCAGCGACGAGGAGGCGGCCAAGGCCGCCAACGCGGTCGTCTCCGAGATGCGCCGACTGCTCCAGCTGCCGACCGCCGACCCGCCGCTGCTGATCGACGCCGACCTGCGCCCCGAGGGCCGGACCGGGCCGATGGTGCGCACCCTGAAGTCCTACGACGCCTACTACCGGCGCTGGTCGCTGGTCTGGGAGAGCCAGGCCCTGCTGCGGGCCCAGCCGGTGGCGGGCGACGCGGAGGTGGGCCGCGCCTTCGTCGAGCTGATCGACCCGCTCAGGTACCCGATGGAGGGCCTCGGCGAGGACGCCGTACGCGAGATCCGCCGGCTCAAGGCGCGCATGGAGTCCGAGCGGATGCCGCGCGGCGCGGACCCCACGCTCCACGCGAAGCTGGGGCGGGGCGGGCTGAGCGACGTCGAGTGGACCGTGCAGCTGATGCAGATGCGGCACGGATGGGCGGAGCCCGGGCTGCGCACGACGCGCACGCGCGAGGCGCTGGCCGCCGCCTGCGCCGCGGAGCTGATCCCGGCGGAGGAGGCGCAGACGCTGGACGAGGCGTGGGTGCTGGCGTCCCGGGTGCGCAACGCGGTGATGCTGGTACGGGGGCGGCCGGGCGACACGTTCCCGTCGGAGTCGCGGGAGCTGGCGGCGGTGGGGCGCTACCTGGGGTACGAGCCGGGGCACGTGGGGGACATGCTGGACGACTACCGGCGGATCACCCGGCGGGCCCGCGCGGTGGTGGAGGAGCGGTTCTACGGGGCCGGGGCCTAGGTGTATTAACTCGCAGCGGCGGTGCCCCCGCCCCGCCCCTCAGGCGCCGGCGGGGCGGGGAGGCGGGGAGGCGGGGCGGCATCCGGTCGAGCCGGGGTCCCTAGGCCTTGGGGGCGGTGGTCGCCGCCGGTTCCGGGGCCTGGCGTGGCAGAGCGGTGGCGCGGAGGGCGGTCAGGCGGCTCCGGCGGTCCGGAACCCACCTCGGCAGGTGCTGCGGCAGCGCCCCGTACCAGGCGCGGGAGACCGCGTACCCGAAGGCGAGGCAGACCATGCCGCCCACCGCGTCCAGCCAGAAGTGGTTGGCGGTGGCCACGATGACGACCAGGGTGAGCGTCGGGTAGAGCAGGCCCAGGATGCGGGCCCAGGGCGCCGAGGCCAGGGCGAAGATCGTCAGGCCGCACCAGAGGGACCAGCCGATGTGCATCGAGGGCATCGCCGCGTACTGGTTCGACATGTTCTTGAAGTTGCCCGAGGCCATCGAACCCCACGTCTCGTGCACGAGCACGGTGTCGATGAAGTTCGCGCCGTTCATCAGCCGGGGCGGCGCCAGCGGGTAGAGGTAGTAGCCGAGCAGCGCCACGGCCGTCGTCGCGAAGAGGACCAGCCGCGTCGCCGCGTAACGGCCCGGATGGCGGCGGAACAGCCACACGAGGACGCCGATGGTCACGACGAAGTGCAGCGTCGCGTAGTAGTAGTTCATCGACACGACCAGCCACGTCACGGAATCGACCGCGTGGTTGACCGTTTCCTCGAAGGCGAGGCCGAGCGACTTCTCCGCCGACCAGATCCAGTCCGCGTTGCGCAGCGCCTGGGCCTTCTGCTCGGGGACCGCGTTGCGCACGAGCGAGTACAGCCAGTAACTGACCGCGATGAGCAGGATCTCGAACCAGAGCCGGGGGCGGCCGGGCGTCCGCAGCGAGCGGAAGCGCTCCGTCCAGCCGGACTTCCCGGAAGCCGGGGGAGCGGCGGAGGGCCCGGTGGCGGTATCGGCGACCGCCTCGGCCGGGATGGGTGAAGAACCGGCCGCCGACCGGTCTTCCTGCGCTGTCACCTGTGTTTCACCCATAGGCAGAGAGTCTTCCATAGAGGTGTCCCCGCCCTCGATCATCCTCCGGTCGGGTTCTCGTCGCACTTCCTGCGCCTCAAGGACGAGGGGGCGACCCCGGGCCGCCTCCGGGTCCCGAGGCGGTCGAACCGCGGACCACCAGCTCGGGCATGAAGACGAACTCGCTGTGCGGGGCCGGGGTTCCGCCGATCTCCTCCAGCAGCGTGCGGACGGCGGCCTGGCCCATCGCCGTCACCGGCTGCCGGATCGTCGTCAGCGGCGGGTCCGTGAACGCTATGAGCGGGGAGTCGTCGTAGCCCACGACGGAGAGGTCGCGCGGCACGTCCTTCGACAGCCGGCGGGCGGCCCGGATCGCCCCGAGCGCCATCATGTCGCTCGCGCACACCACCGCGGTGCAGCCGCGCTCCAGCAGGGCGGAGGCGGCCGCCTGGCCGCCCTCCAGCGTGTACAGGGAGTGCTGGATCAGCTCCTCCACCTCGTCCGGCGCGAGCCCGAGCTGCTCCCGCACCGTCGCGTGGAAGCCCTCGATCTTGCGGAGTACGGGGACGAAGCGCTTCGGGCCGACCGCCAGGCCGATGCGGGTGTGGCCGAGCGCCACCAGGTGCGTCACCGCCAGGCGCATCGCCGCCCGGTCGTCCGGGGAGATGAACGGCGCCCGCACCTTGGCGGAGAAGCCGTTCACCAGGACGAAGGGGACGCCCTGGGCGCGCAGTTGCTCATAGCGCTGCATGTCGGCGGAGGTGTCCGCGTGCAGTCCGGAGACGAAGATGATGCCGGAGACGCCCCGGTCCACCAGCATCTCGGTGAGCTCGTCCTCGGTGGAACCGCCGGGGGTCTGGGTCGCCAGGACCGGGGTGTAGCCCTGCCGGGTCAGGGCCTGGCCGATGACCTGGGCCAGCGCGGGGAAGATCGGGTTCTCCAGCTCCGGCGTGATCAGGCCCACCAGCCCCGCGCTGCGCCTGCGCAGCCGCACCGGGCGTTCGTAGCCGAGGACGTCGAGCGCCGCGAGGACGGATTCGCGGGTGGTCGCCGCGACTCCGGGCTTGCCGTTCAGGACCCGGCTGACCGTTGCTTCGCTGACCCCCGCCTGAGTTGCGATATCGGCAAGCCGTGCGGTCATGGACGGGACTGTACCGGGCCCGTCCCGGATTGCCCACCGTGTGCCGGGCGGTCCGGAGGAGGGGTGCGGAGGGCTTTTCGGCAACCTCTTGCAAGGAGTTGCGGCGGGGGATCACGCTCTGCGTTCGGGGGGTCGCGCGATGGCCGCACCCCGTCCCGCCTGCCTTTGCCGGTGGTGGGCGTGGGTCGTCAAGAGGGTTGACGGCAACCTTGAGGACACGCCAATGTAACGATCACCAGCGCTTGCAGAAATCTTCCGCAAAGTCTTTCGGTCGTCTTTCATCCTTGTTACGTTCACGTCGACCCGGCGCCGCGACGGAGCGGTACGGCAGTTGAAGGAGTTCAGATGCGACGTGGCATAACGGCCACCGCCTTGGTCGCGGCCCTGGCGCTCGCGGCGACCGCCTGCGGCAGCGACGACGAGTCCGGCGGCGGCAAGAGCTCGGGCGAGCTCTCCGGCACGGTGACCTGGTGGGACACCTCCAGCGTCGGCAGCGAGGACAAGGTCTTCAAGAAGCTGGCCGAGGGCTTCGAGAAGCAGCACCCGAAGGTCGACGTCAAGTACGTCAACGTGCCCTTCGGCGAGGCGCAGAACAAGTTCAAGAACGCCGCCCAGGCCGGCGACGGCGCCCCCGACGTGATCCGCTCCGAGGTCGCCTGGACGCCGGACTTCGCCAACCTCGGCTACCTGGCCCCGCTGGACGGCACCGCCGCCCTGAAGAACCAGGACGACTTCCTCAAGCAGGCCGTCGCCTCGACGAAGTACGACGGCAAGACCTACGCCGTCCCGCAGGTCATCGACTCCATGGGCGTCTTCTACAACAAGAAGATGTTCAAGGAGGCCGGCGTCGACGCGCCCGCCGACCTGGCCGACCTCAAGACCGTCGCCAAGAAGATCAAGGACAAGACCGGCAAGACCGGCCTCTACCTGCGCGGCGACGACCCGTACTACTTCCTCTCCTTCCTGTACGGCGAGGGCGGCGACATGGTCGACGCCGCCTCCAAGACCGTCACCGTGGACAAGCCCGAGGGCGTCAAGGCGTTCAAGGCGGTCAAGGAACTGGTCGACGACGGCACCGCGAAGACGGATGCCTCGGACGGCTGGGAGAACATGATGCAGTCGTTCAAGAACGGCGACGTCGCGATGATGATCAACGGCCCCTGGGCCGTCGCCGACACCCTGACCGGCAAGGAGTTCACGGACAAGGACAACCTGGGCGTCGCCCCGGTCCCGGCCGGCTCCGCCGCCCAGGGCGCCCCGCAGGGCGGCCACAACCTCGCCGTCTACGCGGGCTCCAAGAACCTCGACGCCTCGTACGCCTTCGTCGAGTACATGACCTCCGTGGACAGCCAGGCCACCGCCGCCGGCGAGCTGAACCTGCTGCCGACCCGCACCTCCGCGTACGCCAAGAAGGAAGCGGTCGACAGCGAGATCGTCGGCTTCTTCAAGCCGGTCGTCGAGACCGCCGTCGAGCGCCCCTGGATCCCCGAGGGCGGCAGCCTCTTCGAGCCGCTGCGCGTCGAGTACACCAAGGTCCTCACCGGACAGACCACGCCGGAGAAGGCCGCCAAGGCCACCGGCGACTCCTACCGCAAGCTCCTGAAGGACTGGAAGTAACAGGAAGGTTGGCCGACTGATGGCTGTCCACACCAGCCAGTCGGTGGTGAAGGCCGCGGGCGAGAACACCGCCCGCGGCCGGAGCCGCGGTACTGGCACCCCACCACCGACCCCCGGCCGCCTGAGGCGGGCCCTGTCGGTCCACTGGTACGCCTGGGCCATGGTCGCCCCGGTCGTCGTCGTGATCGGCGTGATCATCGGCTATCCGCTGGTCCGCGGCGTCTACCTCTCGATGACCGACGCCGACGAGCGCAACGTCGCCCGCTCCATCGGGGTCAACGAGATCCCCGCCACCTACGAGTTCGTCGGCGCCGACAACTACGTCGACGCCCTGACCGGCTCGCAGTTCCTCGGCACGCTCGGCTGGACACTGGTGTGGACGGTCTCCTGCGTGAGCGTCACCTTCGTCCTCGGCATGGCCCTGGCGAACATCCTCAACCGCCGCATCGCCGGACGCTCCGCCTACCGCATGGCCCTCATCCTGCCCTGGGCCATCCCCGGCTTCGTCTCCGTCTTCGCCTGGCGCTTCCTCTACAACGAGGAGCGCGGCCTGCTGAACAAGATCCTCGGCGGCGCCGGCATCGACGCCGTGCCGTGGCTGAACGACCCCGGCTGGGCCAAGTTCGCGGTCATCGCCGTCAACGTCTGGCTCGGCATCCCGTTCATGATGGTGGCCCTCCTCGGCGGACTCCAGTCCATCCCCTCCGAGCAGTACGAGGCGGCCGAGATGGACGGCGCGACCGCCTGGCAGCGCTTCCGCCACATCACGCTGCCCGGCCTGCGCCCGGTCTCCACCACGGTGGTCCTGCTCTCCACCATCTGGACCTTCAACATGTTCCCGGTGATCTTCCTGCTGACCCGCGGCGGACCCGGCGAGGCCACCCAGATCCTGGTGACCCAGGCGTACAAGTTCTCCTTCGAGATCAGCCCGCGCGACTACGCGCAGTCCTCCACGTGGGGCGTGCTGATCCTCGTACTCCTGATGCTCTTCGCCGTCGTCTACCGGCGAGTCCTGCGCTCCCAGGGAGACAACTGGTGACCACCGCGACCGAAACCCCCGCCCGGCACGCCGTGCGCAAGGTCCGGCTGCGCGGCGAGCGCTCCCCGCTCGCCTCCGTCGGCCTGCACCTCACCCTGATCACCGCCTCGGTGATCGCGGTCTTCCCGGTGCTGTGGGTCCTGCTGACCTCGCTCAAGCCCGCCAAGTACGCGACCACCACGGACTTCTTCCGCGAGACCACGTTCGTCAACTACACGAACCTGATCCGCGACACCGAGTTCCTCAACTGGTTCGCCAACTCCGTGATCATCTCCGCGCTCTCCACCGTGATCGGCGTCTTCACCGCCGCCACCACCGGATACGCGGTGAGCCGGTTCCGCTTCCCCGGCAAGCGCGGGCTGATGTGGACGCTGCTGATCACCCAGATGTTCCCGGTCGCCGTCCTCATCGTGCCGATCTACAACATCATGTCGAGCCTGGGGCTGCTCAACCAGCCCGCCGGCCTCGTCATCACCTACCTCACCATCTCGGTGCCGTTCTGCGCCTGGATGATGAAGGGCTTCTTCGACACCATCCCCCGTGAGATCGACGAGTCGGGCGAGGTCGACGGCCTCACCCCGTTCGGCACCTTCTTCCGGCTGATCCTGCCGCTGGCCAAGCCCGGCCTCGCGGTCACCGCGTTCTACTCCTTCATCACCGCCTGGGGCGAAGTGGCCTACGCCTCCGCCTTCCTGGTCGGCGACGAGAACCTCACGCTGGCCGGCGGACTCCAGAAGTTCGTCAACCAGTACGGAGCCCAGTGGGGCCCCATGACCGCGGCCTCCGTGCTCATCGCCATCCCGGCCGCCCTGGTGTTCCTCTTCGCCCAGAAGCACCTGGTCACCGGCATGTCCGCCGGAGCCGTCAAGGGCTGAGCGGGCTCCCGGCCGCCCGCACCAGCCCCCGTACGCACCACCGCATTCGTCACGGCGGCGCCGAAAACCCGGACCCGGTCACCGGCGCCGCTTCCCACCCAGACACCCCAGGGACGACATGACCCAGCACCTCGCTGCCCCCTCCACCGGCACGTTTGACGACGCCCCGGGCCACCGCACCGGCTGGTGGCAGGACGCGGTGATCTACCAGGTCTATCCGCGGAGCTTCGCCGACGGCAACGGCGACGGCATGGGCGACCTCGCCGGTGTCACCGCCCGCCTCCCCTACCTGAAGAAGCTGGGCGTCGACGCGGTCTGGCTCAGCCCCTTCTACGCCTCCCCGCAGGCCGACGCCGGGTACGACGTCTCCGACTACCGGGCCATCGACCCGATGTTCGGCAACCTCCTGGACGCCGACGCGCTGATCCGCGAGGCCCACGGCCTGGGACTGCGCATCATCGTCGACCTGGTCCCCAACCACTCCTCCGACCAGCACGAGTGGTTCAAGCGCGCCCTAGCCGAGGGCCCCGGCTCCGCCCTGCGCGAGCGCTACCACTTCCGCCCCGGCAAGGGCGCTGACGGCGAACTCCCGCCCAACGATTGGGAGTCCATCTTCGGCGGCCCCGCCTGGACCCGTACGGCCAACCCGGACGGCACCCCCGGCGACTGGTACCTTCACCTCTTCGCCCCCGAGCAGCCCGACTTCAACTGGGAGCACCCGGCCGTCGCCGACGAGTTCCGCTCCATCCTGCGCTTCTGGCTCGACATGGGCGTGGACGGCTTCCGCGTCGACGTCGCCCACGGCCTCGTCAAGGCCGAGGGGCTGCCCGACCTCGGCTCCCACGACCAGCTCAAGCTCCTCGGCAACGACGTCATGCCCTTCTTCGACCAGGACGGCGTGCACGAGATCTACCGCAGCTGGCGCACCATCCTCGACGAGTACCCCGACACGATGGGGGCCGGAGGGCCTTCCTCAGAAGGGCGGCGGAGGGCGGCGGGCGGGCGGATCGCCGTCGCCGAGGCGTGGACCCCGACCGTCGAGCGCACCGCCCACTACGTGCGCCCCGACGAGATGCACCAGGCGTTCAACTTCCAGTACCTCTCCACCGCCTGGGACGCCGCCGAGCTGCGCAAGGTCATCGACTCCTCGCTCGACGCCATGCGCCCGGTCGGCGCCCCCACCACCTGGGTGCTCTCCAACCACGACGTCACCCGGCACGCCACCCGGTTCGCCAACCCGCCGGGCCTGGGCACCCAGATCCGCACCCCCGGCGACCGCGAACTCGGCCTGCGCCGCGCCCGCGCCGCCACCCTGCTGATGCTCGCCCTGCCCGGCTCCGCCTACGTCTACCAGGGCGAGGAGCTCGGCCTGCCCGACGTCACCGACCTGCCCGACGAGGCCCGACAGGACCCCTCGTTCTTCCGCGCCGAGGGCCAGGACGGCTTCCGCGACGGCTGCCGCGTCCCGATCCCGTGGACCCGCGAGGGCACGTCGTACGGCTTCGGCGACGGCGGCAGCTGGCTCCCGCAGCCCGCCTGCTGGGGCGAGCTGTCCGTCGAGGCGCAGACCGGCGTGGAGGGCTCCACCCTGGAGCTGTACCGGGCCGCCATCGCCGCCCGCCGCGACCACCCGGGCCTCGGCGCGGGCACGGACGTCGAGTGGCTGGACGCCCCCGAGGGCGTCCTCGTCTTCGCCCGCCCCGGCTTCGTCTGCACCGTCAACACCACCGGCGCCCCGGTCCGCGTCGCCGCCCGCGGCCGGGTGCTGCTCGCCAGCTCCCCGGTCACCGTGGACGGCGCCGAGGCCGAGCTGCCCGCCGACACCACGGTGTGGTGGACGGTGTGACACTGCCCGCGCCCAGGGCCGGCACGGCGCCGCGCCTCTCCGACATCGCCGGACAGGCGGGGGTCAGCGAGGCGACGGTCAGCCGGGTGCTGAACGGGAAGCAGGGCGTCGCGGACTCCACGCGCCAGCGGGTGCTCGCGGCGCTCGACATCCTGGGCTACGAACGCCCGGTACGGCTGCGGCAGCGCAGCGCCGGGCTGATCGGCCTGGTGACGCCCGAACTCACCAACCCGATCTTCCCGGCGTTCGCCCAGTCCGTCGAACAGGTGCTGGCCGGCCACGGCTACACCCCCGTGCTCTGCACCCAGCTTCCGGGCGGTGCGACCGAGGACGAACTGGTCGAGCAGCTCGTGGAGCGGGGCGTCGGCGGCATCGTCTTCCTCTCCGGACTGCACGCCGACACCTCCGCCGACCCGGCGCGGTACGCCGCGCTCACCGAGCGCGGCGTGCCGTTCGTCCTGATCAACGGGTACAACGAGCGCATCAGCGCCCCGTTCGTCTCGCCCGATGACAACGCCGCCGTACGGATGGCCCTCCAGCACCTCGCCGACCTCGGCCACCGCCGGATCGGCCTGGCCATCGGCCCGCAGCGCTACGTCCCCTCCCGCCGCAAGCGCGAGGGGTTCCTGGAGGCCGCCGCCCCGGTGCTCGGCATGGACCGCTCCGAGGCCGAACTCCTGGTCTGCTCCACGCTGTTCAGCGTCGAGGGCGGCCAGGTGGCGGCGGGCGCCCTGCTGGACGCGGGGTGCACGGGCATCGTCTGCGGCAGCGACCTGATGGCCCTCGGCGTGGTCCGCTCCGCCCGGGGGAGGGGGCTCGACGTGCCCCGGGACGTGTCGGTCGTCGGCTTCGACGACTCGCAGCTCATCGCGTTCACCGACCCGCCGCTGACCACGGTGCGCCAGCCCGTGCAGGCGATGGCGGCGGCCGCGGTGGGCGCCCTGCTGGAGGAGATCGGCGGGAGCCCGGTGCAGCGCACGGAGTACGTCTTCCAGCCGGAGCTGGTGGTACGGGGCTCGACGGCGGCGGTCCGCGCGTAGGCGGGGGTGCGGGGCACACGCACAGGAGAGGCACCAGGAGTCGGCCCAGGGAGGGCCGGCGGGGAGTTGCAGCGACTCCGGGTGCCTCTCTTGTCGTGACCGGCCCGGCCGGCCGGGCGCGTGGAGTCCGGGCCCCGCGGACGGGACCAGGCCCCCCGGCCGACCGGACCGGAGTCGCATGCAACGTAACAGGCCCGCAATATCTTGCGAAAGAGTTTGCAGCGAGAAAACGGCTCCGTTTCATGGATGTGAGCGGGAGATGTCCAAAGGGTTGACCGGTGACGGGCGGCCTCGTACGGTCTGCTGCGCGGCAAGGTTGCATTCTTGCAGCAAGAACCTTCAGGAGCCTTGAGGGCAGGGCGCGTTGCCGACTGAGGCTGCACCGTCACCCGCGTTTCCCCCACCCGCAGGAGGAAAGACATGGCACGCAGGCCCCTGTCTGCCGCGCTCGCCCTCGTGGCCGGCGCCGCCGCCCTCGTCGTCCCCACCGGATTCGGCGCCGCGCCCCCCGCGCAGGCCGCCGCTCCGGGCGACAAGGACGTCACCGCCGTGATGTTCGAGTGGAAGTTCGCCTCCATAGCCAAGGCGTGCACGGACGCCCTCGGTCCGGCGGGCTACGGCTACGTCCAGGTCTCGCCGCCCCAGGAGCACATTCAGGGCGGCCAGTGGTGGACGTCCTACCAGCCCGTCAGCTACCGGATCGCCGGCCGGCTCGGCGACCGGGCCGCCTTCTCCGCCATGGTCGACACGTGTCACTCGGCGGGCGTGAAGGTCGTCGCCGACGCCGTCGTCAACCACATGGCGGCGGGCGACGGCACCGGCACCGGCGGCTCCGCGTACACCAAGTACGGCTACCCGGGCCTCTACTCCGGCGCCGACATGGACGACTGCCGCTCCCAGATCGGCAACAACTACGGCGACCGCGCCAACGTCCAGAACTGCGAACTGGTCGGCCTCGCCGACCTGGACACCGGCGAGGAGTACGTGCGCGGCAGGATCGCCGGCTACCTCAACGACCTGCTCTCGCTGGGCGTGGACGGCTTCCGCATCGACGCCGCCAAGCACATGCCGGCCGCCGACCTGGCGAACATCAAGTCCCGGCTGAGCAAGCCGGACGTCTACTGGAAGCAGGAGGCCATCCACGGCGCGGGCGAGGCCGTCTCGCCCTCCGAGTACCTCGGCACCGGGGACGTGCAGGAGTTCCGTTACGGGCGGAGCCTCAAGCAGGTGTTCCTCAACGAGAACCTGGCCCACCTGAAGAACTTCGGCGAGGGCTGGGGCTTCATGGAGTCCGGGAAGTCCGGCGTCTTCGTCGACAACCACGACACCGAGCGGGGCGGCGACACCCTCACCTACAAGAACGGCTCGGCCTACACCCTGGCCAACGTGTTCATGCTCGCCTGGCCCTACGGCTCCCCGGACGTCCACTCCGGCTACGAGTTCGCCGACCACGACGCCGGACCGCCGAACGGCGGCCAGGTGAACGCCTGTTACAGCGACGGCTGGAAGTGCCAGCACGCCTGGCGCGAGATCTCCTCCATGGTCGGCTTCCGCAACGCCGCACGCGGGCAGGGCGTGACCGACTGGTGGGACAACGGCGGTGACCAGATCGCCTTCGGCCGGGGGACCAAGGCGTACGTGGCCATCAACCACGAGGGTTCCGCGCTCACCCGCACCTTCCGGACCTCGCTGCCCGCCGGTGACTACTGCGACGTCCAGTCCGGCAAGGGCGTCACCGTGAACGGCTCGGGCCAGTTCACCGCCACCGTCCCGGCCGGCGCCGCCGTCGCCCTGCACGCGGGCGCCCGCACCTGTTCCGGGGGCGGCACGAACCCCGGGACCGGCTCCTCCGGCGCCTCCTTCGGCGTCACCGCCACCACGCAGCCCGGCCAGAACATCCACGTCACCGGAGACCGGGCGGCCCTCGGCGACTGGAACCCGGCGAGCGCACCCAAGCTCGACCCGGCGGCGTACCCCGTCTGGAAGCTGGACGTGGCCCTGCCCGCCGGGACCACGTTCGCCTACAAGTACGTCCGCAAGGACGCCGCCGGAAACGTCACCTGGGAGAGCGGCGCCAACCGCACCGCCACCGTCCCGGCCTCCGGCAAGGTCGCGCTGACCGCCGACGTCTGGCGCGGCTGACCCCTGCTCCAAAGGCGGGCCGGTGGCGCTGCCACCGGCCCGCCTCCGCACCGCACCGCCCGCCACGCGGCCCGCCTCACGGCCCCATCGACCCACCCCTCGACCGACCCATCACGCCCCGAGGAGCACCCTCCGTGACCCGAACCACCCTGAGACGAGGGGCGGTGGCCGTCCTGTGCGCGGCACTGCTGCCCGTCGTCCCGGCGGCCACCGCCGCCGCGTCCCCCCGGCCGCCGGCCCCGCCCTCGGACGCGCAACTCGCCCGTGAGGCGGCCCGGCACGACCTCACGCGCGAGCAGTTCTACTTCGTGCTGCCCGACCGCTTCGCCAACGGCGACCGCTCCAACGACCGGGGCGGGCTGACCGGTTCACGTCTGGAGCACGGCTACGACCCCACCGACAAGGGGTTCTACCAGGGCGGCGACCTCAAGGGCCTGACCCAGAAGCTCGACTACATCAAGGGCCTCGGCACCACCGCCATCTGGATGGCGCCGATCTTCAAGAACCGGCCCGTCCAGGGCGCCGGCAAGGACGCCTCGGCCGGCTACCACGGCTACTGGATCACCGACTTCACCCAGGTCGACCCGCACTTCGGCACCAACGCCGACCTGGAGAAGCTGATCGACAAGGCCCATGCCAAGGGCATGAAGGTCTTCTTCGACGTCATCACCAACCACACCGCCGACACCGTCGACCACGCCGAGAAGGCCTACGGCTACAAGCCCAAGGGCGCCTACCCCTACCTCGACCGGGACGGCCGCCCCTTCGACGACCGCGACGGTGTGCGGAAGGTGGACCGGGACTCCTTCCCGTACACCCCGGTCCAGGCCCCCGGCACCGCCGCGAAGGTGCCGTCCTGGCTCAACGACCCGACCATGTACCACAACCGGGGCGACTCCACGTGGGCCGGGGAGTCCAACGAGTACGGCGACTTCTCCGGGCTCGACGACCTGTGGACCGAGCGCCCCGAGGTCGTGAAGGGCATGGCGAGGATCTACCAGAAGTGGGTCCGCGACTTCGACATCGACGGCTTCCGCATCGACACCGTCAAACACGTCGACCTCGACTTCTGGACCCAGTGGGCCACCGCGCTCGACGACTACGCGGCCAAGCGCGGCCGGGACGACTTCTTCATGTTCGGCGAGGTCTACTCCGCCGACACCGAGATCACCTCGCCCTACGTCACCCGCGGCCGGCTGGACTCCACCCTGGACTTCCCCTTCCAGGACGCCGCCCGGCAGTTCGCCTCCCGGGGCGCGCCCGCCGACAAGCTCGCCTCGGTGTACGGGAACGACTACCGCTACACCACCGACAAGGCCAACGCCTACGAGCAGGTCACCTTCCTCGGCAACCACGACATGGGCCGCATCGGGACCTTCCTGAAGCAGGACAACCCGAAGGCCGACGACGCCGAGCTGCTGAAGCGGGCCCGGCTCGCCAACGAGCTGATGTTCCTCGGCCGCGGTAACCCGGTCGTCTACTACGGCGACGAGCAGGGCTTCACCGGGGCGGGCGGCGACAAGGACTCCCGCCAGACCCTCTTCGCCTCGAAGACCGCCGACTACCTCGACGACGACCGGCTCGGCACGGACCGCACCCACGCCTTTGACGCGTACGACACGAAGCACCCGCTCTACCGCTCCATCGCCGCGCTGGCGAAGCTCACCGGGGAACACCCGGCGCTGCGCGACGGCGTCCAGATCGAGCGGTTCGCGGAAGGCTCGGTGTACGCCGTCTCGCGCATCGACACCCGGCGCCCGTACGAATACCTCGTCGCCTCCAACAACGGCACGAGCCCGAGGACGGTCCAGCTCGCCACCGAGTCGGCCGGCATGGACTTCCGTACCGTGTACGGCGGTTCGGAGACGGTCCGCAGCGGCGAGGACAAGAAGGCCGCCGTCACCGTGCCCGCCCTCTCCAGCGTCGTGCTGAAGGCGGACCGGGCCGTGGGCGCCCCCGCCGCCGCGCCCGCGCTCTCGCTGAAGGCCCCGGCCGCCGGCGCGACCGGCACCGTCGAGATCACCGCCGACGTGGACGGCGGACAGCTCAACCGGGTCGTCTTCGCCGCCCAGGTCGGCAACGGGAAGTGGCAGACCCTCGGCTCGGCCGACCACGCCCCCTACAAGGTCACTCAGTACCTCGACGGGACGGTGAAGGCGGGCACCCCGCTGCGCTACAAGGCCGTCGTCGTCGACCGGACCGGCCGCACCTCCGGCGCCCTCGCCTCCACCACCGCCGGGCAGGCCTCGCCGACCCCGAAGCCCGTCGCCGTCGAACGCGACCGGGCCGTCGTCCACTACCAGCGCCCGGACGGCGACTACGCCGGCTGGCAGCTCAAGTCCGGTGAGAAGACGGCCGACTTCATCGGGCGGGACGCCTACGGCGCGTTCGCCTGGATCGATCTGGAGAAGGGCGCCGACTCCGTCGCGTACACCGTCGAGAAGAACGGCACGGCGGACGGGCCGCGGCGGACCATCGACCTCGGCGCGACCGGACAGGTCTGGATCGAGCAGGGCAAGGACGGCCAGACGGCCGAGGCCCCCGAGACCCCGCCGCAGGACACGACGAAGGCGGTCCTCCACTACCACCGCCCGGACGGGAACTACGACGGCTGGGGGCTGCACACCTGGGCCGGGGCGAAGGAGCCCACCGACTGGGCCGAGCCGCTCATGCCGGTGAAGAAGGACGCCTACGGGGTCACCTTCGAGGTGCCGCTCGTGGACGGGGCCACCACGCTCAGCTACATCCTGCACAAGGGCGACGAGAAGGACCTGCCCAGCGACCAGTCCCTCGACCTCGCCACCTACGGGCACGAGGTCTGGATGCTCGGCGGCAGGCCCGGCTACCTCCTCCCGCAGACCGGCGGCGGCGCGGCCCCCGACCTGTCGAAGGCCGAGGCGCAGTGGATCGACGCGGACACCGTGGTCTGGAAGGTGAAGACCACCGACGCCACCAGCCAGCAACTCGTGTACGCCGAAAAGGGCGGGATCTCCGTCGTCGACGGGGCGCTCTCCGACGAGGGGCGATGGCTGCGGCTCGCCCCGGCCGCGCTGAGCGACGCCCAGAAGGCGAAGCACCCGCACCTGAAGGACTACCCGGCGTTCACCGTGGACGCCCGTGACCGCGACCGCGTCCGGGAATCCCTGCGCGGCCAGATCGTCGCCACCCAGCGCGCCGCCAACGGGGCCCTGCTCGCCGCCACCGGCGTCCAGACCGCGGGCGTCCTGGACGACCTCTACGGCCGCGAGGCCGCCTCCGCCCAGCTCGGCCCGGTCTTCCGGAAGTCGACGCCGACGCTCTCCGTGTGGGCTCCCACCGCCCGGACCGTCGCCCTCGAACTCGACGGCCGCGCCGTCCCGATGAAGCGCGACGACCGCACCGGCGTCTGGTCGGTCACCGGGAAGAGGAGCTGGCAGGGCAAGCCCTACCGGTACGCCGTGACCGTGTGGGCCCCCACCGTCCAGAAGCTCGTCACCAACAAGGTCACCGACCCCTACTCCACCGCCCTGACCGCCGACTCCGCCCGCAGCCTCGTCGTCGACCTCACCGACCCGAAGCTCGCCCCGCGCGGCTGGTCCGGCCTGAGAAAGCCCGCCGCCGCCCCGCTGCGGGACGCCCGTATCCAGGAGCTGCACGTCCGCGACTTCTCCATCACGGACCGCACGGCCGAGCACCCCGGTGAGTACCTGGCCTTCACCGACACCCGCTCGAAGGGCATGCGGCACCTCGAGAAGCTCGCCGACTCCGGCGCCAACTACGTCCACCTGCTGCCCGTCTTCGACATCGGGACCGTCCCGGAGAAGAAGAAGGACCAGGCGAAGCCCGGCTGCGACCTCGCCGTCCACGCCCCCGACTCCGAGAAGCAGCAGGAGTGCGTGAGCGGGGCCGCCGCCCAGGACGGCTTCAACTGGGGCTACGACCCGCTGCACTACACCGTCCCCGAGGGCTCCTACGCCTCCGACCCGGACGGCACCGCGCGCACGGTCGAGTTCCGGCAGATGGTCCAGGGCCTCAACCGGGCCGGACTGCGCACCGTCATGGACGTCGTCTACAACCACACCGTCGCCTCCGGGCAGGACGACAAGTCGGTCCTCGACAGGATCGTGCCCGGCTACTACCAGCGGCTCCTGGAGGACGGCACGGTCGCCACCTCCACCTGCTGCGCCAACACCGCGCCCGAGAACACCATGATGGGCAAGCTCGTCGTGGACTCCGTCGTCACCTGGGCGAAGGAGTACAAGGTCGACGGCTTCCGCTTCGACCTGATGGGCCATCACCCCAAGGACAACATCCTCGCCGTCCGCGAGGCGCTCGACTCCCTCACCCCCGCGAAGGACGGCGTCGACGGGAAGAAGATCATCCTGTACGGGGAGGGCTGGAACTTCGGCGAGATCGCCGACGACGCCCGCTTCGTCCAGGCCACCCAGAAGAACATGGCCGGCACCGGCATCGCCACCTTCTCCGACCGGGCCCGCGACGCCGTGCGCGGCGGCGGCCCCTTCGACGAGGACCCCGGCGTCCAGGGCTTCGCCTCCGGCCTCTACACCGACCCCAACGCCTCGCCCGCCAACGGCACCCGCGCCGAGCAGAAGGCCCGGCTGCTCCACTACCAGGACCTGATCAAGGTCGGCCTCACCGGCAACCTCGCGGACTACACCTTCACCGACAGCTCCGGGCGCACCGTCAAGGGCTCCGGCGTCGACTACAACGGGGCGCCCGCCGGTTACGCGGCCGCGCCCGGCGACGCCCTCGCCTACTCCGACGCCCACGACAACGAGACCCTCTTCGACGCCCTCGCCTTCAAACTCCCGGCCGGCACTCCGGCCGCCGAGCGGGCCCGGGCCCAGGTGGTCGCGATGGCCGCCTCCGCCCTCTCCCAGGGGCCCTCGCTCTCCCAGGCGGGCACCGACCTGCTGCGCTCCAAGTCCCTGGACCGCAACTCCTACGACAGCGGCGACTGGTTCAACGCCCTGCACTGGGACTGCCGCGACGGCAACGGCTTCGGCCGGGGCCTCCCGCCCGCCGCCGACAACCGGGACAAGTGGCCCTACGCCAAGCCGCTGCTGGCCGCCGCCGGCACGATCGCCCCCCGGTGCGCCCAGATCGACGGGGCGTCCGCCGCCTACCGCGACCTGCTCACCATCCGCGCCACCGAGAAGGAGTTCTCCCTGAGCACCGCGGACCAGGTCCAGTCCGCGCTGTCCTTCCCGCTCTCCGGCACGGACGAGACCCCCGGCGTGATCACGATGCGCCTCGGCGCCCTGGCCGTCGTCATCAACGCCGCGCCGGACACGGTCGAACAACGGCTGGCCGCGCCGAAGGGGAAGACGTACGCGTTGCACCCGGTCCAGGCCGAGGGCGCGGACTCTACGGTCAAACGAGCCAGGTACGACAGGAAATCAGCCACTTTCACCGTTCCGGGACGCACGGCGGCCGTCTTCACCCTGCGTTGAGGTCCCACCGCACTACGGTGACGGCAGACGTCGGCGACGGAGCCGCGACCGCCGCCCCGGCCCACCGGGCCGGTCCCGCTCGCCCCACCCGGGGCGGCGGGGCCGGCCCGGTGCGCGTGGCGGGGCCCCGCCCGGGGCGGTCGGCCCGCCGGCGCATCCTGATCCAGCGCGCGGACGGTGACGATGACCACGGTGGGACACCTCCCCGAGGAGACGAGCAGCTTCGTCGGGAGGCGGGCCGAGCTGGCCCGGCTGCACACCGCGTTGACCACGCACCGGATGACCACCCTGATCGGCCCCGGCGGCGTCGGCAAGACCCGGCTCGCGCTCCGGGCCGCCCGCGCCGCGGCCGGCCGTTACGCGGACGGCGCCTGGTGGGCCGACCTCTCCCCGCTCCCCGACCACGGGCTGCTGCTCCCCACCGTCTCGGACGCGGTCGGGCTCGCGGACCACGGCCTGCGGATGCCCGTCGAGGCGCTCTGCGAATGGCTTGAGGACAAACACCTCCTGCTGGTCCTCGACTCCGCCGAACACCTCCGCGCCCCCTGCTCCCACCTGCTGGCGGAGATCCTGACCACCTCGCCGGGGCTGACCGTCCTGGTCACCAGCCGGCAGCCGCTCGGCACCCGGGGCGAGCACGTCGTCGCCGTGCCCCCGCTCCCGGTCGACGGCGCGCCCGACGCCCTCCAGCTCTTCACCGACCGGCTGCGCGCCGCCGACCCCCGGGCCGGGCTCGACGCCCCCGGCGACGAGGAGGCCGCCGCCGGGATCTGCCGCCGCCTCGAAGGCATCCCGCTCGCCATCGAACTGGCCGTCGCGGGCATGGGCCGGCACAGCGTGGCCCAGCTGGCCGCCCGGATCGGCAGCCGCTTCGACGGGTCGGGCGGCGCCCTCGGCACGCGGGGCGCGTCCGACCCGGCCGGGCCCCCGGACGGCGACGGCCCGGCAGCGTCCGCACCCGCCGTCTCCTTTGCCCCTCCCCCGGACGCCTCCGCGCCCGCCCCCGCCGCCTCCCGGTTCGACCTCCTCGCCGACGCGACGGCGTGGCCCCGCCGCCACCGCACCCTGCGCACCGCCATCGGCTGGTCGCACGAGCTGTGCACCCCGCTGGAACGCCTCCTGTGGGCCCGCCTCACCCCGCTGCGCGCCGACTTCGACGCGGCCGTGGCCCGCGAGGTCTGTGCCGGGGGCCCGCTCACCGGGGAGGAGGTGGACCGGGCGCTCCAGGGCCTCGTCGCCCAGTCCGTCGTCCAGCGCGACGGCGACCGCTACCGGATGCTGGACACGCTGCGCGAGTACGGCCGGATGTGGCTCACCGAACTGGGGGAGGCCCGCGCCGCCGCCGACCGGCACGCCGCCGGCTTCCTCCGCCTCGCCCGCCGCGCCCACGAGGGATGGACCGGGCCGGACCAGGTGTCCTGGTACCACAAGGTGTCCGACGCCCACCTCGACCTGTGCGCGGCCCTGGAGCACCTGCTCGTCCACGACGTCGCCGGGGCCCAGGAGATGGCGGGGCGGGTCGGCTTCTTCTGGGCCTGCTGCGGCCATCTCACCGAGGCCCGCGACTACGCGCAGCGCGCCCTGGACGCGGGCCCGGTCGAGGGGCCCGGCCGGACCGGGCTCCAGTGGGTCCTCGGCGTCGCCGCCCTGCTCCAGGGGGACTTCGCGACCGCCGAGAAGTACGGCTCGCTCTGCACCGCCGTCGCCCTGTACGACCGGGATGAGGAGGGCCTGCTCGGCGCGACGTACCTCTGCGGCCTCACCCGGCTGATGACGGGGGAGCCGGCGGCCGCCCTGGAGGCGGCGACGCGCGTCCTGCGGACGGCCGCCGGCGTCCCCGCGGACTCCGCCCACCGGCTGCGCTGCCGCCTCATCACCGTCTTCGCGCTCACCGCGCTCGGCCGGCTCGCCGAGGCCGAGGCGGCGGCCGGCGCGCTGCGCCGGGCCTGCGAGCGCGCCGGCGAGTACTGGACCCGTTCCTACGCGGACTACCAACTCGCCCTGATCGCCCTGCTCCAGGACCGCCCGGCCGCCTCCGCCGCCCACGCCCGGTCGATGCTGGCGGGCAAGCACCGGCTCCGCGACAGTTTCGGCGTCGCGCTGGGCCTGGACCTCCTGGCCGCCGCCGTCGCCGCCCAGGGCGCGGGCGCGCACGCCGCCCGCATCTACGGCACCGGGCACGCGTACTGGCGCATGGTCGGCCATCCCCAGCGCGGAACGCCCGAGTTGGGACCGGTCCGCGAGACCTGTGAGCGCCGCGCGCGGGCGGCCGTCGGGGACGAGGCGTACCGGCGGGCGTTCGAGCGCGGCAGGTCGGACAACGCGGAGGTCGGCCTCGCGGCGGCCCTGCGCACCGATCTCCCGCTCTGAGCGGGCCGCCCGCGCCCCGGGCCGCCGCAACCGCCCCGCCCGAGCACGTCCCGCACGCCCCGGCCCGCCGCACCCGTCCCCGTCCCGAGCACGTCCCGCACGCCCCTGGCCGTCGCGCCCCGCGGGGGCCGTCCTCGTTTACCCGGGTCACCGTACGCGCCCCCCCGGACTACCCGGGCCCGCGCATTGCGAGTAAGGTTAGGCATACCTAAGTAACTGCTCAGGTGTCGCCGACCCCCCTGGGAGATCTCGGATGCGTCCTGCTCGCCCCCGCGCCACGCGGCCCACCCGCGCCGAACGCGTCCGGTCGATCCTGGCCGTCGCCCACTCCATGACGGTGATCAGCGACGGCCTGCACACCGAGGTGCGCCGCCTGGACGGCACGACCGCGATGGGCCACATCCACCTGCACGCCCCGGACGACGGCGGCCACGCGCCGAGCGCCGGACGCGTTCCGGCCCGCCTGGAGTTCACGGACATCGCCCCCGTCCCCGTGCGCGACCGGCTGCGCGCCCGCGTCACGGTCACCGGACTCCTCGCCGCCCCGTACGGCGCCGGCGGCGAGCGGTCCACCTGCATGGAGTTCGGGCAGGCCGTCCTGGAGGACGCGGAAGGGCGCACCTTCCTCACCCTGGAGGAGCTGGAGGAGGCGGAGACCGACCCGATCGCCGCGTGCGAGGCGGGCATGCTCACCCACCTGGTCGACGACCACGCCGAGCTCGTCCCGCTGCTCCTGCGCCTCGTCCACCCCCGCCCGGAGCGCGGGATGACCCGGGCCGTGCCGCTGGCGATGGACCGCTACGGGGTCACCCTGCGGCTCGAACACCCGCACACCCACGAGGACGTACGGCTGCCGTTCCCCCGCCCGGTCGCCGAGATCGACCAGGCGGGCCCGCAGATCCACGCCCTGCTGGCCGCCGCCCGCCGCGTCTCCCACCGCAACGGCCTGCCCGCCTGACCGCAGGCGTCGACCGTCAGCGCGGCAGCCGCTGCGCCGGTACGGCGGGTACGTCCGGGGCGAACGCCGAGAGCCGCGCCAGCAGCTCCCCGAACGGCCCGTCCTCCGGCTCCTGCGACAGCACCCGCAGCACGATGCCGGCCATCTCCCGGTCGTACGCGGCGCTCACGGCGGCGAGCGCCGCGAAGTCGTGCACCAGCTGCAACTCCAGCTCGGCGCGCGGAACCCGCCGCCCGTCCAGCCAGATCAGGGCCGTCGACTCGGCGAGGGAGACCCAGGAGCGGACCACCAGCTCCAGCCGGGCGGGCGGCTCGCGCACCCCGAGGTGGGTGATGATCTGCTCGTACGCGGCCTGCCGCACCCCGTCGATCATCGCGTTCGCCGTCGAGGACCCGACCGCGGGCCCGCCGCGCATCAGCGCCGAGAAGCCGGGACCGTGCTCGTCGACGAAGTCGAAGAAACGCCCCATCACCCGCAACAGACGTGCCCCCAGGGGGCCTTCGAGGGGCTCCAGGAAACGGGACGCCAACTCGTCGGCGGCCCGCCGCAGTGCCGCCTCGTACAGGCTCTGCTTGCCGGGGAAGTAGTGGTAGACCAGCGGACGGGAGATGCCCGCGGCGGCGGCGATCTCGTCGATCGACACGTCCTCGGGCGAGCGGCGGCTGAACAAGTCCAGCGCGACGCCGATCAGTTGCTGCCTGCGCTCGTCGACGCCCATCCTGCGCCGCACCCCGGTCGTCATGTCCGACAGCCTATCCGGGGTGCCCGCATATGCCCCACCGGCCCCGTGCGGTGTCCTGCCCCCCCCCGGGCGGGGGGACGCGAGCCCGGACCCGGCCGGCGGGGCATCCCCTACAGGTCCAGCACCAGGCGCTCGCCCCGGCAGCGCGAGACGCAGATCAGCATCGAGCCGTCCCGCTCGCCCTCGGTCAGCAGGTCGTCCCGATGGTCGATCTCGCCCTCCAGCACCCGCTGTCGGCACGTCCCGCAGAACCCTTGTCCACAGGAGTACGCGACATGGGGCGCGGCCGTGCGGACCGCGTCCAGCACCGACTGCCCGGCGGCCACCGGCACCGTACGCCTACTGCGCCGCAACTCCACTTCGAACGGCCCGGAACCGGCCCCCGCCCCACCCGCCGCGGCGGCCGTGAACCGCTCCAGGTGCAGCGCGCAGCCCTCGGGGAGCGCGGCGGCGACGGCTTCCATCAGAGGCTCGGGCCCGCAGCAGTGGACCGCGGTGCCCGGGGCGAGAGCGGCGAGCGCCCCCGCGACGTCCGGGTGCCCGGCCTCGTCCTGGGCGACCACCGTGACCCGCTCCCCGTCCGCGCCGAGCTTTTCGACCTCCTCCAGGAACGGCATCGAGGCCCGCGTCCGCCCCCCGTACAGCAGCCGCCACTCGGCCCCCGAAGCGGCCAGCGACCGCAGCATCGGCAGGACCGGGGTGATGCCGATGCCGCCGACGACGAAGAGGTGCGCCGGGGCGGCGGTCAGCGGGAAGCGGTTGCGCGGCCCGCGCACCTGGACCTCCCGGCCCTCCCGGAGCAGTTCGTGCACCTCCCGCGAACCGCCCCGCCCGTCCGCCACGAGCCGGACCGCCACCGTGTACGCCCCGGTGTCCTCCGGGTCGCCGCACAGCGAGTACTGCCGCACCCGGCCGGACGGAAGCACCAGGTCCAGATGGGCCCCCGGCGTCCAGGGCGGCAGACCGGGCCCCTCCAGCCGGAGTCGGACCACGCCGTCGGCGACCTCGGTCCGGTCGGTGACCAGCAGTCGGCGGACCGCCGTCGCGCGCCGCTGGGAGTGGCCCGATACCGGCTCGGGCAGGGCGGGCAGCGGCCACAGCGGGGACCGGGCGATCCGGCGCTTCAGCGCCCGCCGGGCGAGCAGGACCGCACCGGAGACCAGCACGAGGCCACGGAGACGGGGCAGGGCCACGGGTCAGGCCCCCTTCGCGGTCTCGGCCTCGGCGGCGCGCGCGGCGGGGGAGCGGGTCAGGTACTCCACGGCCTGGGCCGTACTGCCCTCCTGGGAGGGGTGGTAGGACCGGCTGAGATAGGTGGGGACGGACCGCAGGATCGCCCCGGTGGCCGGCAGCGTGCCCTGTTTCCCGCGCGCGTGGAACGCCTTGAGCGACGCCTCGCCCTCCGGCAGCGTCGGGTCGTTCTCCATGAAGAAGCGGATGCCGCGCTGCCACAGGAACACCAGCGCCGAGAACGCCGTCGCCCAGGTGCGCACCCGTCGCCGGTAGCCCCCGTCCACGTGCATGAAGACGTCGAAGGCCACCGACCGGTGCTCGACCTCCTCCGCCCCGTGCCAGCGCAGCAGGTCCATCATGGTCGGGTCCGCGCCCCGGCGGTCCAGCGCCTCGGCGTTGAGTATCCAGTCGCCCAGGAACGCGGTGTAGTGCTCGATCGCGGCGATCAGCGCCACCCGCTCCATCAGCCACCACCGCGAGGCCCGCCCCGGCGGCAGGGTCCGGTCCCCGAGCAGCTTCTCGAAGAACCAGTCGACCTGCGCGGTGTACGGGGTCGGGTCGAGTCCCAACTCCCGCAGGTGCGGCAGGACGTCGTCGTGCGCCTGCGCGTGCACGGCCTCCTGCCCGATGAACCCGATGACGTCCTCGCGGAGCCGGTCGTCGTGGATGTACGGGAGTATCTGCCGGTACACGTGGATGAACCAGCGCTCTCCGGCGGGGAGCAGCAGGTGAAGCACGTTGATGGTGTGCGTGGTGAACGGGTCGCCCGGCACCCAGTGCAGAGGGGTCTTCTCCCAGGCGAAGGACACCTTGCGGGCCTTGAGGTGCGTCCGCTCCGACGCGACCGCCGCTGGCTGCGTGTTAGACATGCCGTCAATGTACTGACGGGTACGCGGGGGGACCAGGGGTGTGCACCGACTTCCGCGCCCCGCTCGGTCGCGGAGATCCGAGCCGGACCGCCTGCGCCCGGACCCGACGCGTCCGGCTCGCGCCCGACTCTCGGGCGAACGCGGCCGGTGGGGCGTCCACCGGGCCCCGTGAGCCGGTTGGCGCACCCTGATCCGCCTCACCCCGCACGGCGTCGACCTGCTGACCCGGTCCGCCGAGGGCTTCGACCGGCTGCGGGCGGAGTGGGCCCGGGCGCTCGGCGAGGAGCGGCTGTCCGCCCCGGAGGAGGACCTGCGCACGATGGCCCCGGGCGGCGCGTTCCGGCTGGACGCGGCGGGCTGGTTCACGGGCTGACCGGAAGCGGCCCGGACACCCCGCGGATCAGCCCCGGTCCAGGTACGCCAGGACCGCCAGCACCCGCCGGTTGTCGTCGTCGGAGGGGGGCAGGCCCAGCTTCCCGAAGATGTTCGAGGTGTGCTTGGCCACCGCCCGCTCCGTGATCACCAACTGCGCGGCGACGGCGGCGTTCGAGCGGCCCTGCGCCACCAGCTCCATCACCTCCCGCTCGCGCGGGGTGAGACCGCCCATCGGCTCGTCACGGGAGCGGCGGGTCAGGAGCTGGGAGATGACCTGCGGGTCCATCGCCGTTCCGCCCGCCGCCACCCGGCGCACGGCGTCGATGAACTGGTCCGCGTCGAAGACCCGGTCCTTCAGCAGATAGCCCACGCCGCCATTGCCGTCCGCCAGCAACTCCCGCGCGTACAACTGCTCCACGTGCTGCGAGAGCACCAGCACCGGCAGCCCCGGCCGGACCCGGCGGGCGGCCAGGGCGCACTGGAGGCCCTCGTCCGTGTGCGACGGCGGGAGCCGGACGTCGACGACGGCGACGTCCGGCTCCGACTCGGCCAGAGCCCTGGTCAGCTCGGGCCCGGTCTCCACGGCCGCGACCACCTCGAAGTCGTACGCCTCCAGCATGCGCACCAGGCCGTCGCGCAGCAGGAAGAGGTCTTCGGCTAGGACAACGCGCAAGGGATCTCCATGGTCACCATGGTGGGACCGCCCGCGGGGCTGCTGACGGCCAGGACGCCGTCGAATGTACCCAGTCGCCGTTCGATTCCGCTCAGCCCCGAGCCCGGCCCGACGACCGCGCCGCCCCTGCCGTCGTCCGTCACCGAGATCCGGAGCATCCCCTCCGCGTGGTGCAGGTCCACGTAGACCCGCTCGGCCTCCGCGTGCTTGGCCGCGTTCGTCAGGGCCTCGCTGACCGCGAAGTACGCCGCCGACTCCACCGGGGCGTCCGCCCGCCCCGGCAGCTCCACCGTCACCTCGGTGGCGACGGGCAGCCGCAGCGCCAGCGCCCGCACCGCGTCGCCCAGACCGCGCTCGGCGAGGACCGGCGGGTGGATGCCCCGGACCAGATCGCGCAGTTCGGTCAACGCCTCCGCCGACGACTCCCGGGCCGTCTTCAGCATCTTCCTCGCCTGCGCCGGGTCCTTCTCGATCAACGCCTCGATCGTGCCCAGGTTCATGCCCATCGCGACCAACCGCGCCTGCGCCCCGTCGTGCAGGTCCCGCTCGATACGGCGCAGTTCGGACGCCGCCGTGTCCACGGCCTCGTGCCGGGTCTCGGTCAGCCGCTCGACGCGCCGGGCCAGCTCCTCGTCGCGCGCCGGGCCCAGCAGCGTACGGGCGAGCAGGAAGTGGGCCCGCAGCACCGGTACGGAGGCCCGCATCCCCAGGTGGAAGAGGACGACGCCCAGGCCGAGGGCGGCCAGCCCGGTCAGCTGGCTGTCCACCGGCACGAACCCGTACCAGTACGGATCGTCCCGGAACACCCGCCACAGCCCCGCCGCCAGAACGAGGCCCTCCACCGGGTAGAGCATCAGCGCGGCGGAGACCACGGCCAGGACCGCCCCGGCCGACATGTCCATCAGCAGCCACAGCAGGTCCCGCCAGGTCGCCGGGTCCTTCAGCAGGAGCGTCGTGCGCTCCACCCGACCGGTCACGCCCGGCCGCAGATCCTTCGGGAGCGGCCGGTACGGGACCGGAATCCGTACACCGCACCAGGTCGCCGCCCACAGCCGCCGCTGGTCGGCGTGCCTGCGCACCGCCTCCAGCACGTTCGGGGTGGTGAACACGCCGACGCCCAGCAGGATGAAGGAGATCGAGAGCACCGCGAGCACGAACACGGTGACGGACCCCGCCACACCGGCCACGGACAGGAACAGCCCCCGCCCCGCCGCCAGCGACGCCTCCCGCAACCGGCCCGAGAACACCTTCATCGCGATCCTTCTCCCCTCACCGCGGCCGGAACGGTTCTCCCGGCTCCACTCCCACGTCGCGACCGAGCCCCGCCCGGACGCGTTCCCCACCGGAGCACGGCCCGCGCCCGCTCCGGAAGCCAGTCTCACCCGGCCCGGCCCCACCGCGTCAGCCGGTCCGCCACCCGGCGGGGGTGTACCTGGCACCACCCCCGCACCCACCCCCTACGCCTCCGCGACCCGGGGCCCCGACGGCTGGGGCGGACCGCCCCCGGTTCCTAGATTCGAAGCGCTCGAACCACTTACCTGACGCTTACCTCCGGGGGAGAGACCATATGAGGCGCAACCTCGCCGCACGCATCGGCGTGTGGAGCATCCACCACCGAAAGACCGCGATCCTGGGCTGGCTGCTCTTCGTCGTACTCGCCACGGGCGTCGGCGGAGCCACCGGCATGGTCGAGATGACCAACGCGGAGAACGGGGCCGGGGAGTCCGCCCGCGCCGAGCAGATCCTCCTCGACGCCGGACTCGACAAGCCCGCCGGCGAACTCGTCATGGTCTCCGCCCCCGCCGCGGGCGACTGGAAGCCGGCCGCCGAAGCGCTCGCCACCGCCGTGCGGGAGACCGGCGAGACGCGGAACATCGCCCCGCCCGTCCCTTCCGGGAACGGCGAGGCCGCGCTGATCTCCTTCGAGATGAAGGGCGACGCCGCCACCTCCCCCGACCGGGTCCAGCCCGTCCTGGACGCGGTCGCCGCCGTGGGCGAGGACCATCCGGGCGTCGAGATCCACCAGTTCGGCGAGGCCAGCGCGGGCAAGTGGCTCGGCGACCTGCTGGCCGAGGACTTCAAGAAGGCCGAGTTCACCGCCGTACCGCTGGCCCTGGGCATCCTCCTCGTCGCCTTCGGCGCGATCGTCGCCGCCCTCCTCCCGGTCGGGCTCGCCCTCACCGCGTGCATGGCCGCCTTCGGCCTCCTGTCGATCGCCAGCCACCAACTGCACCTGTTCCAGACCACGTACTCGGTGATGTTCCTCATGGGCTTCGCCGTCGGCGTCGACTACTGCCTCTTCTACCTGCGCCGCGAACGCGACGAACGCGCCGCCGGACGCGACGCCGAGACCGCCCTGCGCATCGCCGCCGCCACCAGCGGCCGGGCGGTCCTCGTCTCCGGCCTCACCGTCATGGTCGCGATGGGCGGCATGTTCCTCTCCGGCCTCCTGCTGTTCAAGGGCTTCGCGCTCGCCACGATCATCGTCGTCCTCATCGCCATGCTCGGCTCGGTCACCGTCCTGCCCGCCCTGCTCTCCTGGCTCGGCGACCGCGTCGACGCCGGCCGCATCCCGCTGCTGAACCGCCGCGCCCAGCGGGGGAGAACGGGCAGCGGACGCGTCACCGGCCGGCTGCTCGGCCCCGTCCTCGCCCGGCCCCGCACGTTCGCCCTCGCCGCCGTCGTCCTGCTGCTCGCCCTCGCCGCGCCCGCCCTCGGCATGAAGACCGAATCGCTGGGACTGGAGAAGCAGTTCGGCTCCGACGCGCCGCTCTCGATCGCCCACAGCCGGATCACCGAGAGCTTCCCCGGCGGCCCGGCCCCCGCCCTCGTCGTGGTGACCGCGCCCGACATCACCGCCCCGGAGGTCGGCAAGGCCCTCGACGGTTTCGAGAACGTCACCCTCCACCGCGCCCGGAACATCGCCGAGTTCGAGGTCCCCCTCCCGCACGGCGCCGCCGACCTCGCCGAACTGCGCGAGAAGCGGCTGCCCGCCGTGTTCGACGGCACCGGGGCGAAGGCCCACGTCACGGGGGAGACCGCCGGGTCGGTCGACTTCAACGACCAGCTCCGACGCGGCATCGTCCCGGTCTTCGCCTTCATCACGGCGGTGACCTTCCTGCTGATGCTGCTCTGCTTCCGCAGCTACGTCATCGCCGTCACCTCCATCGTCCTCAACCTCCTGTCGGTGGCCGCCTCCTACGGCGTGATGACCGCCGTCTTCCAGCACGGCTGGGGTGCGTCGCTCATCGGTTCGGAGGGGATCGGCGCGATCGAGGCGTGGATGCCGCTGTTCGTCCTCGTGGTCCTGTTCGGCCTGTCCATGGACTACCACGTCTTCGTCGTCTCCCGGATCCGCGAGGCGCGCGGCAGCGGCCTGGACAACCGGGCGGCCATCGAGACCGGCCTGCGCCGCACGGCGGGGGCGGTCACCGGGGCGGCGGCCATCATGGTCGCGGTGTTCGCGGTGTTCGGCACCCTGTCCATGCAGGACATGCAGCAGATGGGCGTCGGCCTCGCCGTCGCGGTGCTGCTGGACGCCACGGTCGTACGGATGGTGCTGCTGCCCTCCGTGATGCTGCTGCTCGGCGAGCGCAACTGGCGTACGCCGCGCGGACTCTCCCGCCTGCCGAGCCTGGAGGACGAGCAGCCCGCCGGGCCGGTGCGCGACCGCGTACGGGCCTGAGGGGACGGGCGCACGGCGGCGGCCCCGGGACACGGTTTTCCCCCACCGTGTCCCGGGGCCGCCGGACGTGGGCCACGCGCCCTACGGGCCCGGCGGCGGAACGGGGCGCTCAGGGCGTGTACTTGTACCCCACCCGGCGGACGGTCTGGATCGAACGGCGGTGCTGCGCACCGAGCTTGCGGCGCAGCCGCGCGACATGCACGTCGACGGTCCGTCCGTCGCCCACATGCCCGTACCCCCACACCGTCGTCACCAATTGGTCGCGGGTGTGCACCCGGTGGGGGTGGGCCACCAGGTGGGCCAGCAGCTCGAACTCCAGATACGTCAGGTCCAGGGCGGCGCCGTCGACCGAAGCCGTACGCCGGGCGGTGTCGATCCGGACCGGGCCGGGCGGGGCGGCCTCGCCGTCCGCCCGGCCGGCCTCTCCGTACGCGGGCTGCCGGGGGAAGGGGGAGCCGTCGGGCGACGCGAGCCGCGAGGCGGCGGCCCCCGCCGGCGCGTGCTGCTGGTCGGCGGGCACCAGCACCAGGTAGCCGATCATCGGCGGCCGGCCGGGCAGGACGGGCAGGGTGTGCGGAGGGGCGGGCAGCCAGGTGGCCCCCGGCGGGAGGAACCCGGCCGCCTCGGCCGGCGCCACGACTTCGTCGCGGTCGACCGCGCGCAGCCGGTGCCGGTTGGGGTGGGAGGGGAGGGAGGCGGTGGAGCGGGTCGCAGCGGGGGCCGGGGGCGCCGAGGTGGCGGCGGACGCGGCGGAGAAGGTACGGGTGTTCGCCATGGGGTTCAGCTCTTTCGCGCGAGGAGTCGTCAGGGACGGACTTGCGTCGTACGCGCGGGCCGAAGGCCGGGGTGAGCGGCTTTAGTGGGCCTGCGCGTTCCACGCGCGGCAACACACCCGGTCGAAGTCGTGGTGCTGACGGGACGGCCAGAACGGTTCGAGGTCGCTGCGACCCGACGCGATGTGCTGGAAGCTGGCCATGTCCCCATTGAAGCAGACATCGCGGCGACGCAGCAGTCTCCTTCCACCCGTCGATACGGACCCCCGGCGTTACGTGCCTCACGCTCGGCCTTGTACCCGGCCCCCGCCGGGCCGTGGGCAAAGGGCCCGGTCCGTGCTTCACCCGCCGCCCTTGAGCAGGGCCCCGAACCCGGCCGCCCGCATCCGGCGCAGCAGTTCCTCCCGGCTCGCCCCCAGCGCGTCCGCCGCCCGGGCCGGCTCCCAGTCCGCCGCGGCCAGGGTCCGCAGCAGATGGCCCCGGCGGATCTGCGCGTCGGAGAGCCGGAACGTCTTGAGGTAGGCGACCCGCCCCTCGTGGTCGGTGATCGTCTCACCGATGTGCTGCCCGCCCCCGTCCCGGACGAACGGCGGCAGAAACCGCCACAGGGTGAA
This sequence comes from Streptomyces sp. CB02366, assembly GCF_001905905.1. Classification (GTDB taxonomy): domain Bacteria; phylum Actinomycetota; class Actinomycetes; order Streptomycetales; family Streptomycetaceae; genus Streptomyces. The sequence goes on along the minus strand of NZ_LIVT01000004.1, from coordinate 406,999 downwards.
CGCCTTCATCCGGTACACCCGGTCGAACGTGTACGAGGCGTCCAGCAGCTCCCATGCGAACAGGGTGTCGTGCGCCTCCTCCCACTCCCGCCGCAGTGCCAGCGCCGCCGCCCGCAGCCCACCGAGGTCGCGGATGTGCTCCTCGCCGCCGATGCGCACCGGAACCTCCGCCGCGGGGGGCCCGTACAGCGCGTACTGGTGGACCAGTTCCCCGTAGAGGTCCTCCACCAGCGAGGCGTGCAGGAGGCGGTAGTCGTCCGGGTGCGGGACGACGAAGGCGGCGGCCAGGGCGTCGGAGACGTACACCATCACCCCGCACTGGCCCGGGTGGATCTCGAAGACGCGCAGCGCGTCCCCGAGCCCCCGCACGGACAGCCCGAGGTACGCGTCCTCCGCACGCGGCGAGAGCCCGCCGCGCAGGGCCGTGCGCGACCACTCCTCCCAGGCCGTCGAGGGGCCGCCGAAGTGCAGCGCGAGATACCCCTCCAACGCCAGGTGCAGCGGCAGGAACCGCAGCCGGTCGCCCGGCCGCCGCTTGGCCATCCGGTGGTGCGGCACCGGCGGCAGCGGCAGGGAGCGGAACGCGTCGCCCCCGCCGAACTGGGTGCCGTACGCGGCCGACCGCACCCCGCCCGCCCCCGCGGCCGGGCCGTCCTCACCCGACCAGTCCGCGACCAGGCCGTGCGGGATGTACGAGAGATAGCGCTCGCGGGGCCCCAGCTCGACGACCCCCGCGCCCAGCCCCTCGTACACCTCGCGGTGCAGCCGCAACCCCGCCACCGGCGCCTCGCGCACCAGCGGCACGAGCCGTACGCCGCCCCACACCTGCGCGGGCCGGGCGGCGAGCCCGGTCAGCTCCAGCCGGTTCACGCCCCGCCTCCCGCTCCGGTGAACCGGGCCACCCGCCGGTCCAGATACGCGTACAACTCCTCCGGGCCCGTGCGCCCCTCGGCGAACCGGGCGATCTCCGCCAGGGCGGGCAGGTCCTCCGCGTCCCGGATTCCGGCCGTCGCCACCCCGGCCGCCAGCCGCCGCACGTCGAAACCGTCCGTGTCGTACACGGGGTTGAGATGCACGACCGCCGTCCTCCGCGCCGGGTCCAGCCGGTGCCGCCACACCCGCAGCACCTCGCCCGCCAGCCCCGCCGGAGCGTTGTCCCAGCCGTCCGAGACGATCGCCAGCCGGTCGGGGACCGCCCCGCCGGGCCCCGGCTCCAGCGCGTCCAGGATCCGCGTGCCCAACGGGGTCGGCCCCCACGGACGTACGAGCAGGGCGTCGCGCGCCCCCGAGGTCCACAGCCCCCGGTACGCCCCCGGCGCGGCCAGCACCTCCAGCAGGTGGTGGCAGGCCAGCGCCACGGCGAGCGGGCGCCGCCGCTTCCGCCCCGAACCGGACGAGGAGAAGCTGTCGTCCAGCACCGCGTGGACCCGCCCCCACCTCCCCGCGTGCGCGCCCGCCGCCCGCCGGGCCGCCGCGCGCAGGGCGCCGGTCAGCTCGGCCCGGCGTTCGGCGCGCTCCCCGAGGCCGAGCGACAGCACGTACAGCGCGAGCCGGGTCAGCGGCATCACGGTCAGGTCCACCTCCACGGCGGGGGACGCGGGCCCTCGAAGGGCCGTCTGCCGCTCCTGGGTGCGCAGCCGCTCCAGCCGGGTCATCCGGGGCGCGGCCCGCTTGAGGAACGCCTCGCGCTTCATCCCGTGCCGGGCGGCGAACCCCTCCGCGACGGTGAACGGCAGCTCGGACAAGGCCCCTCGGTCGTAGTGGGCGCGCCGCCAGGCGTCCAGCGTCCCGTGCTCGTACCGGGGCAGCCGACCCGGGCGGAACAGGAACCGCCCGACCTCGGCGAGCGGCTCGGACCCCTGCGGGCAGGGAAGGTGGATGTGCCGTGCGGCGGTCTTCAGCCCGGTCCGGTACTTCACCGCGTCATGCCCCAGGTCCGGCCGCGCCGCCAGCCATTCCCGCATGATCGCCCGGGTGCGCCGGTTGTTGACCCTGGCGCGGCGCAGCTCGCCGAAGAGGCGGTAGACGCGGGGCGGCGGCAACAGCGCCAGCCGGGCGGCGATCAGCCGGCCCTCGGTGCGCCGCTCCTCGCGGCTCGCGTCGCCCGGCGTCTCCAACAACCCGCGCACGATGAGGGCCGCGTTGTGGTGGTTGATGTCCAGGGCCAGCGAAGCGGCGTACACCCGGCGGTAGTTGACCCGTACGTAGGTGTGCAGGAAGTCCAGGGAGAGCCGCTGCTCGTCGGCGTCCGAGCGGAACTCCGGCTGCCCGGTCGCCGTGATCGCGGCGTTCACGAAGAGGAGGACGTCCTCGGCGGCGACGAGGCCGGCGGCCAGGCGGCGGGCGGCCTCGGTGGAGGGGCCCGCGTCGGGCCCGGGCGCGCTCGCGGGTTCGGTCGTGTCCATGGCTTTCCCCCGGGGGTGGAGAACCCTCTTCGCGGCTCTTCTCGCCGGAGAGGGGGGCGGAGACGGGGTCGCCGGCCGGGGAATGGAGGCGCGAACAGCGAAATCATTGCTTCATAGGCAGGTCCCGGAAGTCGCAGCCGAAGTCCCGCGGCCGGCCCGGGAAACGTAACGGGTCGCGCCCGCTCCGCGCCACCGCATTCGGCTCCCGCCAGGACCCGCCCCGGGCGGCGGACTCCGCCCGGCCCGTCGGCCGGACGCCACGCCCCCCTGCCCGGCCGCCCGTCCCGCCGGGCACACTGGCCCCATGGACTCAGCTGTCGGCACCCCCGCCGCCCCTCTGCGCATCGGCCTCCTCGGCACCGGCCCCTGGGCCCGCAACACCCAGGCACCCGCGCTCGCCGCCCACCCCGGCGTCGAGCTGAGCGGGGTGTGGGGCCGCAGGGCCGAGGCCGCCGAGTCCCTCGCCGCCGCCCACGGCGCCCCGGCGTACACCGGCGACGAGGGCGTCGAGGCGCTCCTGGCGGCGAGCGACGCGGTGGCCTTCGCGCTGCCGCCGGACGTCCAGGCCCCGCTGGCGGTCCGGGCGGCGGAGGCGGGCCGCCACCTCCTGATGGACAAGCCGGTCGCCACCACGGTCGAGGGGGCCCGCGCGGTCGCCGACGCGGTGGAGAGGGCGGGGGTGGCCTCGGTGGTGTTCTGCACCCTCCGGTTCGCCCCGGACACCGCGGCCTGGATCGCCGAACAGGCCGAGCGGGACGGCTGGTTCACGGCGCGCGCCCAGTGGCTCGGCTCCCTTTACGCGGAGGGCTCCACCAGCCAGTACGCGGACTCCCCGTGGCGGCGTGAGAAGGGCGGGCTGTGGGACGTCGGCCCGCACGCGCTCTCCGTCCTGATCCCGGTCCTGGGCGACGTCGAGCACCTGACCGCCGCCCCGGGACCGGCCGACACCACGCACCTGATCCTGCGCCACGCCTCCGGCGCGTCCAGCACGGTCACCCTCGGGCTGAGCGCCCCGCCCGGCGCGGCGGGCGTCGAGATCGAGTTCCGGGGCGAACGGGGCACGGTGTCGATCCCCGGCTGGGACGGCGCGGAGACCGCGTTCCGGGGCGCGGTGGACGCCCTGGCCGAAGCGGTGCGGACGGGGACGCCGCACGCCTGCGACGCCCGCTTCGGCCTCCATCTCACGGAACTGCTGGTGGCGGCGGAGACGCAGGCCCGGGGGTGACCGGGGCGCCGGAGGGCGGCCCGGCCGGTGGCAACGAGCGGCACAGCGCCTCCAACGCCTTCGGGTAGCCGGCCTCGGAGGGCGTCGCGTAGCCGACGACGAGCCCGTCCCGTGCGGGGGGCGCGGGGCGGCGGCCGGCCCCCGCGACGCCGGGGCCGCCCCGCCCGCCGGGTCCGAGCGGGAGGCCCCCCTCCGCGTCCGGGTGCAGATAGTCGCCCAGGCCCTCCACCGCGACCCCCAGCCGGGCCGCCGCCCGCACCGCCGAACGCTCGGTGCCCGGCGGCAGCTCCAGCACCGCGTGGAGCCCCGCCGCGATCCCGGCGACCCGGACGTGCGGGGCGCACCGCTCCAGGGCCGCCGCCAACTGGTCGCGGCGGCGGCGGTGTCGCTGCCGCATCCGCCGCACCTGCCGGCCGTACGCGCCCGAGACGACGAAGTCCGCGAGCGTCAGCTGCTCGGTGGCGCTGGAGAACTGCTCGCGGTCGCCCTTCGCCGCGACGACGGGCCCCACCAGCCGCTGGGGCAGCACCATCCACCCGATCCGCAAGGCGGGGGAGAGGCTCCTGCTCACCGACCCCAGGAGCACCACATGCTCCGGGTCGAGCCCCTGGACGGCCCCCACGGGCTGCCGGTCGTAGCGGAACTCCCCGTCGTAGTCGTCCTCGACGACGAGCCCGCCGGTGGCCCGCGCCCAGTCGACGACGGCCGCACGCCGCGCCGCGTGCAACGGCCCGCCGGTGGGGAACTGGTGGGCGGGCGTGAGGAGCACGGCCCGGTCGCGGCGGGTCAGCCCGTCGACCCGGGCGCCGTCGGCGTCGACGCCGAGCGGCCGGGTGCCGACGCCGTGGGAGGCGAGGAGACCGCGGTGGAAGGGCAGGCCGTACTCCTCCGCCGCCCAGGGGCCGCCCACCACCTGGGCGAGCAGCCGCAGCCCGTGTGCGGCTCCCGAGCACAGGACGATGCGCTCGGGAGCGGTGCGCGCCCCGCGCGCCCGGGCCAGGTAACCGGCCAGGGCCCGCCGCAGCTCGGGCCGCCCGTGCGGATCGCCCGGCCCGAAGGCGTCGTCGGGGGCGGCGGCCAGCGCCCTGCGCGCCGAGGCCAGCCAGGCGGTACGCGGAAAGGCCGAGGGGTCCGGCCGCCCCTGGACCAGGTCGTGGACCGGCCGGGCGGCGAGCTCGGGGGTGCGCGGCCGGTGGGCGGGGGCGGCCGGGGCGGCCCGCTCGGCGACCCGGGTGCCCGACCCCTGGCGGGCGGCGAGCCACCCCTCCGCGACCAGCTCCGCGTAGGCGTCGGCCACGGTGTTGCGGGCGAGGCCCAGGTCGGCGGCGAGGGAACGGTAGGGCGGCAGCCGGGCGCCCGGGGCGAGCCGTCCGCTGCGCACGGCGTCGCGGAGGGCGGCCATCAGGACGGCCCGGCGGTTGCCGGCGCCGGAGAGCTCCCGGGGCAGAGCACTGCCCAGGACCTCGGCGGAATCGGCCCATGAACCCATCGGAGAAACACACCTCGTACCCGGTCGCCGTCGTCCTGGATTCGTACCCAGGACGGCGAGGGAGATCAAGGCGAACGACCGCACCGCCCCCCGACCGCCACCGTCCGGCGCAACCCCGCCGCCGTCAGGGACGGCAGCCGACCCCGTCCGGCGCGACCTCCACGAGGGGGAAGCCGACACGGTCCAGGACCGTGGCGAGGGCGTCGAGGGTCGGCGACGGGTCGAGCCGGTGCGCCTGCACGGTGACGTACAACCCGCGCCAGGGGCCCCCGTCCGCCTCCCCGCCGCCCGCGTCCCGTTCCCAGGCGAACTCGACCAGGTCGTGACTCAGCAGCACCTGCCGCCGCCCGGGACGGCTTTCGACGAACCCGTCGCCCAGCAGCCCGGTGACCTCGGCGGGCGTGCTCGTGGCGTCGGCGCCGCCCACCGTGCCCATGACGACGAAGTCGACGACGGACTCGGTACGGGTGGGCCCTGCCGGAAAGCGGTCATCCCTCGTCCGACCCGTCAGGACCGGCGCCGGGACCGGCGGGCGGAGCGCCCGACCCGGAGCGGGCGGCGCCGGAGCGGGCGGCGCCGGGGCGGGCGGCGTCCCCCGGCGGGCGCCGCACCGCCTCGTACGCCGTCGTCAGGAAGCGCCGTACGGCGTCCGCCTCCCGGGCGTCGAACTCGCGCAGCACCGCATCGGTGGCCCCGAGGAGGGGCCCGAAGAACGCCTGCCCGAGCTCCACCGCCCGCTCGTCCACCGTCAGGAGCACGCGTCGCCCGTCACGCGGGTCGCGTCCGCGCGTCACATGGCCCAGCCGCACCAGCCGGTCCACGACCGCCGTCGTACCCGCCGAATGCAGCCCGAGCTGCGCTCCGAGCCAGCCGGCGGTCGCGTCCGTGCCCGCCCGCTCGGCGTCCAGCAGGCTGATCAGAGCCCGCACGTCGGTGGCGTGCATCCCGTGGAGTTCGGCGAACTCCGCCTGCCGCAGGCCGAATTCGACCGTCACCTTACGCAGCAGATGGATCATTTCGGCTCGTGCCTCCGGCTCGCCGCTTCCCCGGCGTTCGGTCGTGCTCATCGCCACCCCATTCTCTCGCTCAGCGAGATAATATCGCGGGGAAGGCCGTCGAGACGCCGAGGAGAGGCCCCGCCATGCCGCTGTCCCCCCGTACCGAGTCCGCGGAGCCCCCGGACGCCGGGCCCTGCGCCCCGTTCCTCACCGCCTACGACGCGTTTCTGGCCGAGCGCTGGCCCCCGGGGACGACCACCGCGAACATCACCACCCCCTACGGCGCCACGCACATCACCAGCCACGGGCCCACCGACGCCGCCGCCCCGCCCGTCGTGCTGCTGCCCGGCGGCGGAGCGACCTCCGCCGTCTGGTACGCGCAGGCGTCCCACCTCGGCCGGACGCGTCGCGTACACGCGGTCGACCTCGTCGGCCAGCCGGGCCGCAGTACGCCGGGGGAGCGCCCGATCCGCACGGTGGCGGATCTGACGGCGTGGCTGGACGCGGTGCTGGAGGCGCTGTGCCCCGAGGCGGAGGGCGGGCGGCCCGTGCTCGCCGGTCACTCCTACGGGGCGTGGATCGCGCTCCACCACGCCCTCCACGCGGGCCCCCGACGGTTGGCCGGCCTGGTGCTCGTGGACCCCACGCAGTGCTTCTCGGGTTTCCGACCGGCGTACCTCCTGCGCGCCATGCCGTCGCTGCTGCGCCCGACCCCGTCGCGAGCCCGCGCGTTCCTGGCCTGGGAGACGGCCGGGACGGCGCTGGACGCGGGCTGGGTGCGCCTGTACGCGGAGGGAGCCCGCTTCCCTTCCGTGCGCCCGGTCACCGGCCCGCGCCCCCGGCCGTCGGCTCTGCGGGATCTCGCCGTGCCGACGCTCGTCCTGCTCGCCGAGCGCGGCCGCGCTCTCGACCCCGCCCGTACGGCGCGGGCGGCCGACCGCTCACTGCCGGACGCGACGGTGTACACGGTTCCCGGCGCGACCCACCACACGCTGCCGTTGCACGCCCCGGCGGCGACCGAGGTCAACCGCCGTCTGGACGCGTTCCTGGCGACGCTGCCGGGCACGGCCCCCGGGGAGTGACCGCCCCGCCCGGCCCGCCCCCGGTCCCGGCACCGGCTCCGGACGCGTTTCCGGCAGGGGTGGCCCCGGGGCCACCGCTCTACCGCCCCAGCGCGTCCCGTACCGCTTCCTCGCTGCGCGCCACCACGGCCGTCCCGTCCTCGGCGGTGATGATCGGGCGCTGGATCAGCCGGGGGTGCTCGGACAGGGCGGTGACCCACCGGTCGCGGGATGCCGCGTCCCGGGGCCACTCCTCAAGCCCCAGCTCCTTCGCCGCCGCCTCCTGCGTCCGCGTGATGTCCCACGGCTCGAGACCGAGCCGGTCCAGCACCTCCCGGATCTCCTGCGGCGAGGGCACGTCCTCCAGGTAGCGGCGGACCGTGTAGTCGGCCCCCTCGGCATCCAGCAGGGTCATCGCCCCGCGACACTTGGAACAGGCGGGATTGATCCAGATCTCCATGGGGCCGAGGTTACGCGAGGGACTGTCGAAAGCGCCTCTGAACAGGGGCGATTGTCAGTGGGGGGCAGTAAAATGGAGGGAGTTCGTGAGGGTTCCACCACGCTGCCAGGAGGATGCCGATGACTGGTGCCCCAGTCACGACCGAGCCGCTCGACCGACAGCTCCCGATGCCCTTCCACCCGCCGCTTCCCACCCCGCTGCCGAAGAAGCGACTGCCCGCGGGCCGCCCCCGCGAGTGGTACGTCTCGCACAACCGCAGGCTGAAGGCCATGCGCCTGGCCATCGCCCTGCTCGACAGCGGCGTCTACCAGCCCTCCAGCGCCAACAACCGCCGGATACGGATCACCGCCGAGCGTCTGGGCATCCACCCGCCGTCCGACACCACCTGCCGCATGGTCCGCGCCCTGATCCGCTACGGCCGCTGACCGGGACCTGCCGCAGGACGATGCCGCCCCCGGGCCGTCGAACCGACGGCCCGGGGGCGCTCGGCTGCCCGGCCGGCCCGTACGGCACCATGGCCCCGACCGGACAGGGGAACGGGCGGAAGGGCATCACCATGGCTGCTGATCTCTGGACGTCGGTCGTCTCCCTCGCGGGCGTGGCCCTGGGCGGCGGACTGACCGCACTGGCCCAGCGCGCCACCCAGCGCTCGGCGGAGCGCGTCGAGGAACGCCGCCAGGCGGTGGCCGCCGCGGAGAGCCGCCGGACCGAGCAGATAGACGTCCTCAAGGAGTTCGTCGCCTGCGCCCAGGCCGCCGAACGCGCCGCCTACCGCCGCCCCGACCCGTGGGGGGACGACGAGGACGGCTGGATGACGCAGACGGGCCCCGTCATGACCGCGCTGTGGACCGCGTCCGGCAACGTCACGCTCCTGTGCGACGACACCCTGCGCCAGCCCGTGAGGACGTACGGCCACGCGTTGAACGCCGCCGTGTGGCGCGACATCGGAGAGGCCGAGGTCAACGAGCATCTGGAGGAGGCCAAGACGGCGTTCATGGACGCGGCACGGGCGAGCCTCGCCGGTTCCCGACCGCCGGAGCGGACGGCGGGGAGCGGCGGCCAGGTGTATTGATCACGAGCGTTGTCAAGGCCGGGAGGTCTTGATCATGGCGAAGACCTCCGGTGCGGTGGAGGCGTCCAGGCTCCCCACCACGCACGGAGGTCTTCGTGCTTTACGAAGGCCGTCACCACGTCCGGCGCACGGCTGCCTTGCCACCGGTCACCAGGCTCGCCGGCGGAACGTCATCGGCCACGACCGCGCCCGCGGCGACCACGGCGTCCCGGCCGATGCTGACGCCGGGCAGGATCGTGGCGCCGGCGCCGATCCACACGTTCTCCGCCACGTCGATGGGGGCTCCGGTGAGGTACAGCCGCCGCTCCTCGGGATCGACCGGGTGGCCACTGGTGATGAACGTGACCTTCGGTCCGATCATCACGCGCTCGCCGAGCCGGACACCGGCATAGTCCAGGAACGTGCAGTTCTGGTTGATGAAGACGCGCTCGGCGAGGTCGAGGTTCAGGCCGTGGTCCGTGTAGAAGGGCGGATAGATCGTGACTTTCGGCGGCAGCGGCTTGCCGAGGATCTGCTCGAAGAGCTCCGCCTTGCCCGCTTCGTCCTCGAAAGGCAGGACGTTCAGGCGCGAGGTGAGCTCGGTGACCTGCAGAACCCTCTCGGCCATGGCCTGGAACTCCGCGCTGCGGATGCGCATGAGACGGTCGCTGGACATGCCACGGTCCTTTCCGTGCACCGGTGGATGGGGGGACAGGACCCACCGGTGATCAAAGCCGGGGGCGCCGACGGAGGCGAGAACGAGAGTGCCCAAGACCTTGTGCGACGAACAACCCGGGCCCCCTCGCGACGGCACTCTAGGGGAAGACCGACGACGTGGGGATCGTGGGCTCGGCCCCCGGTGGAACACGGCCGCTCCCGTGAGACCGGCGAACGCTCCGACCTGGCTGGAGGGGCCGAGTACGGGTACTGCGCCCGTCACCCCCGCTTCTTCCGGGGCGTGCGTCCGCACCTGGTGTGCGCCCTCCGGGGCCTGCCCGTCGCCCGCGCCCGAAAACGTCTCGAACACCGCACGGTTTGCCTCTACTGTGACCGGGTGACGACCCAGGTGATCGTGGTGAACGGCGGCTCCAGCTCCGGCAAGTCCGGCATCGTCCGCTGCCTCCAGGCGGAGCTGCCGGACCCCTGGCTCGCCGCCGCGATCGACGCCTTCGTCGACTCCCTGCCCGCGTCCCTGCGCACGACGGACGCGGGCATCGCGTTCGCCCCGGACGGCGGCGTGACCGTCGGCCGGGAATTCCGGAGGCTGGAGGCGGCCTGGCGCGAGGGCGTCGCCGCGACGGCCCGGGCGGGCGCCCGGGTGATCGTCGACGACGTGTTCCTCGGCGGCCCCTCCTCCCAGGAACCCTGGCGGCGGGCGCTCGCGGGCCTGGACGTGCTGTGGGTGGGCGTCCGCTGCGACAGCGAGGTGGCCGAGGCGCGCGGGGTCGCCCGCGGGGACCGCCCGAGGGGCATGGCCGCCGCCCAGGCGGAGGCGGTCCACCGGGGCGTGGCCTACGACCTGGAGGTGGACACCACGCACACGGAGGCCCTGGCCTGCGCGAGGACGATCGCCGCCCACGTAGCCTGACCCACCGACCTGTCCGTACCGACCTGGCTGGAGCGAGATGACCGACCTGTGGACCGGTGAGCGGGTACGCCTGCGAGGCGTCGAACCCCAGGACTGGGAGGGCTTCCGGGCCCTGGCCCTGCACACCGTGGACGCCCGCAACGCCGACGTGGTCGAACCCCCGCGCTCGGACGAGAGCTTCCGCGCCTGGACCGCCGAACGCGCCGCCCGCAGCCCGGACCCGGCCTCGTACCGCCTGGTCATCGAGACCCGCTTCGAGCACGCCTTCGTCGGCGCGATCACGGTGGGCGAGACGGACGCCCGCGCCGGCCGCTTCCGCACCGGCGTCGAGGTCTCCCGCGAACACCGCCGCCAGGGCTACGCGGCCGAGGCCAGCGAACTGGTCCTCACCTACATGTTCGCCGAACAGCGCCACCACAAGTGCGAGGTGGAGGTCTACGCCTTCAACGACGCCTCCCTCGCCCTCTACCGCAAGCTCGGCTTCGTCGAGGAGGGCCGCCTGCGCCAGCACGAGTACTTCGCCGGCACGTACCACGACGTGGTCCTGCTGGGCATCACGGCGGACGAGTACTGGGCGGGACGGGCGCGGCCCTCGCTGCGGTGAGGCCGGCTTCCGGCCGCCCGGTGTGCGGACCCGGCCGCGGTACGCAGAACGGCTGACCGGTGAGGCCGTTGCCGCTGCGGCGGGCTGGTCCCACCGGCGAGGGCCGCCGTCTCCCGGAGGAGGCGGCGGCCCTCGGTGCTTCCGGACCCGGCGGCCCGAAGGTGTCCTACAGGTCGAAGTACAGCTCGAACTCGTGCGGGTGCGGGCGGAGCTGGATCGGGGCGATCTCGTGCGTGCGCTTGTAGTCGATCCAGGTCTCGATCAGGTCCGCCGTGAAGACGCCGCCCGCCTGGAGGTACTCGTTGTCCGCCTCCAGGGCGTCGAGCACGGCCGGGAGGGAGGTCGGGACCTGCTGGACGTTGGCGTGCTCCTCGGGAGCCAGCTCGTAGAGGTCCTTGTCGATCGGCTCGGCCGGCTCGATCTTGTTCTTCACGCCGTCCAGGCCCGCCATCAGCAGCGCGGAGAACGCGAGGTACGGGTTGGAGGACGGGTCCGGGGCGCGGAACTCGACCCGCTTGGCCTTCGGGTTCGAGCCGGTGATCGGGATGCGCATCGCGGCGGAACGGTTCCGCTGCGAGTACACCATGTTGACCGGGGCCTCGAAGCCGGGCACCAGGCGGTGGTAGGAGTTTACCGTCGGGTTGGTGAAGGCCAGCAGCGACGGGGCGTGCTTCAGGATGCCGCCGATGTAGTGGCGCGCCATGTCCGAGAGGCCGGCGTACCCCTGCTCGTCGTAGAAGAGCGGGGAGCCGCCCTGCCACAGCGACTGGTGCACGTGCATGCCCGAGCCGTTGTCGCCGAAGATCGGCTTGGGCATGAAGGTCGCGGTCTTGCCGTTGCGCCAGGCGACGTTCTTCACGATGTACTTGAAGAGCATCAGGTCGTCGGCCGCGGCGAGCAGCGTGTTGAACTTGTAGTTGATCTCGGCCTGGCCGGCGGTGCCGACCTCGTGGTGCTGGCGCTCGACCTGGAGGCCGTTGCGGTCCAGCTCCAGGGAGATCTCGGCCCGCAGGTCGGCGAAGTGGTCCACCGGCGGGACCGGGAAGTAGCCGCCCTTGTAACGGACCTTGTAGCCGCGGTTGTTCTCCTCGGACCCGGTGTTCCAGGCGCCGGCCTCGGAGTCGATGTGGTAGAAGCTCTCGTTCGCCGACGTCTGGAAGCGGACGTTGTCGAAGACGTAGAACTCGGCCTCCGGGCCGAAGTACGCGGTGTCCGCGATGCCGGTCGAGGTCAGGTACGCCTCGGCCTTCTTGGCGATGTTGCGCGGGTCGCGGCTGTACTGCTCGCCCGTGATCGGGTCGTGGATGAAGAAGTTGATGTTGACGGTCTTGTCGCGGCGGAAGGGGTCCACCCGAGCCGTCGACAGGTCCGCGCGCAGCGCCATGTCCGACTCGTGGATGGCCTGGAAGCCGCGGATCGACGAACCGTCGAAGGCCAGTTCCTCGGCCGGGTCGAACGTCGCTGCCGGGATGGTGAAGTGCTGCATCACCCCGGGAAGGTCGCAGAACCGGACATCGATGAACTTGACGTCGTTGTCCGCTACGTACTTCTGCACTTCGTCGGCGTTCTGGAACATCCAACTCCTCCTACTCCCGACCCGGGAGGGGCGGGGTTGTAGCTCGTTGTGCGGCCAGTGCGGGTGGCACACGCTGGTCCCGACCCTAGGCAGACGTGATTTCCCGAGCGTGACCCATTTGTTTCGCCCAAGTTAACCGGGGTGATCGTGTGCGGCATCTCCGCGACTGTTTCCGATGCCCCCGCCCGGCCGGGGGCAAACACGGCCGCAGTACCGTGGACGGGTGGACAACAGGCAAGCAATCGGATCGTGGCTCTCGGGGCCCCGCGCGGCGGCCGAGGAGATGGGCGCCGACTTCGGCTACCGGGGCAAGGGGCTGGGACTGCCCGAGGAGGGGCCCGGGGCGATCGCGCCGCTCGGCCGGCGCTTCGGAGCCCTCTTCGTCGACTGGACGCTCTGCATGCTGATCGCATACGGACTGTTCGCTCGTGGTGACCAGCAGGCCGCGGGGAACTGGGCGCTCGGCATCTTCCTGGTGATGAGCCTGCTCACCGTCGGCACCATCGGCTGCACCCCCGGCAAGCGCCTCCTGGGCATCCGGGTCGTCGCCGAGGGCGGCGGACGCCTCGGCTTCGGCCGGGTCGCCGTACGGACCGTCCTGCTCGCCCTCGCCATCCCCGCCCTCGTCTGGGACCGCGACGGCCGCGGCCTGCACGACCGGCTGTCCCGCGCCGTACAGGTCCGTATGTGACGTCTCCGGTCCGCAGGTGACGTCCCGGGCTCCGGGTGTGTCCTTCCGGGTCCGCAGGTGACGTCCCGGGCTCCGGATGCGACCTCCCGGTTCCGTGGGTGACGTCCCGCTCCGGATACGGCGTCCGCGGCGGGGAGGAACGGCGAACGGGGCGGCCCGGGACCGACGATCGGTCCCGGGCCGCCCCGTTTCTCACGCTCGCAGGCGCGGTCAGCGCATCTTTCCGCCGCGCGGCATCCGCATGCCCTTGGGCATCGGGCCCTTCGGCAGCGGCATGTTGCTCATCAGGTCGCCCATCGCGCGCAGCCGGTCGTTGGTGGTGGTCACCTGCGGGCCGGTCAGGACGCGGGGGAGCTTCAGCATCTTGGTGCGGACCTTCTTCAGCGGCACCTGGCCCTCGCCGTTGCCGACGATGATGTCGTGCACCGGCACGTCCACCACGATGCGGGCCATCTTCTTCTTCTCGGACGCCAGGAGGCCCTTCACCCGGTTCGGGTTGCCCTCGGCCACCAGGACGATGCCGGCCTTGCCGACCGCCCGGTGGACGACGTCCTGGCTGCGGTTCATCGCCACCGCGGGGGTGGTGGTCCAGCCGCGTCCGATCCGGTCCAGTACGGCGGCGGCAGCTCCGGGCTGCCCCTCCATCTGCCCGAACGCCGCCCGCTCGGCCCGGCGGCCGAAGACGATCGCCATCGCGAGGACGGCCAGCACGAAGCCCAGGATGCCCAGATAGACCGGGTGCCCGATCGCGAAGCCGATGCCGAGGAGGACACCGAACGTGACGATTCCGACACCCGCGACGATGAGACCGATCTTGCTGTCGGTCCGCCTGGTCATCTTGTAGGTCAGGGCGATCTGCTTGAGCCGCCCCGCGTTCTCGGCGCTGTCCGCGCCTTCAGTTTTTGCCTTCCTCGCCATGTATCGAAGTTTACGTGGCGGGCAGGCGGCCTAGGAACGGTGGTCGGCCACGGCGTCCAGGACGTACTCGGCCTCCACCCGGTCCCGGGCGCGGCGGCGGTCCTCCAGGACGGCCGTCCAGGCGTTGCGGCGGGCCGTGCGCTGGCCGCCGCTCAGCAGCAGCGACTCGACGGCGCGCAGGGCGGTGGTGACGGACGGAAGGGCGTGGGCGCGGACCGGGGCGGCCTGCATCGTGGTGTTCCCCCTCGGAACGGATGCGCCTGCGGGGCGCGGATGAGTGCGGGAAGCGGTGACCGGGGCGGCCGCGGCGGTGCGGCCGCCTGCGTACCCAGGGTCACTGTTCGGTGTTACCAGTGCGTGACCGGGCGGTCAAACACCAATGAAGCCTTGTTTCCGGCGGAGCGCACGCCGGAGCGGTCCGTACGCGTCCCCGACCTGCGGGGAGCGTCCGGACCGCTCCGGCGTGCCGACGCCACGAGGGGGCCGCTCGTGAGCGGATTCACACGGCCGGCGCGGCCTGGGCCGCCCCGGCCGCGGCGCTCCCGGCGGTGCCGCGCGCGTCCATCGCCTGCTGGAACAGCCGTCCCGCGCGGTACGAGGACCGCACCAGCGGGCCCGACATCACACCGGAGTAGCCGATCGCGTCGGCCTCGTCCTTCAGCTCGACGAACTCGTGCGGCTTCACCCACCGCTCGACCGGGTGGTGCCGGACGGAGGGGCGCAGGTACTGCGTGATGGTGATGAGCTCGCACCCCGCGTCGTACAGGTCCTGGAGAGCCTCGCTGACCTCCTCGCGGGTCTCGCCCATGCCGAGGATCAGGTTGGACTTGGTCACCAGACCGGCCTCGCGGGCCCGCGTGATGACCTCCAGGGAACGCTCGTAACGGAAGCCGGGGCGGATGCGCTTGAAGATGCGCGGCACCGTCTCCACATTGTGCGCGAGCACCTCGGGGCGCGAGGAGAAGACCTCCGCGAGCTGCGCGGGCTCCGCGTTGAAGTCGGGGATCAGCAGCTCGACCTTGGTCGCGCCCGCCTCCCGCTCCGCGGTGAGCGTGTGGATCTGGCGGACCGTTTCGGCGTACAGCCAGGCGCCGCCGTCCTCCAGGTCGTCGCGCGCGACGCCGGTGATGGTGGCGTAGTTCAGGTCCATGGTGACGACGGACTCGCCGACCCGGCGGGGCTCGTCGCGGTCCAGCGCCTGCGGCTTGCCCGTGTCGATCTGGCAGAAGTCGCAGCGGCGGGTGCACTGGTCGCCGCCGATGAGGAAGGTGGCCTCGCGGTCCTCCCAGCACTCGAAGATGTTGGGGCAGCCCGCCTCCTGGCAGACCGTGTGCAGCCCCTCGCCCTTCACCAGCTGCTGCAGCTGCTTGTACTCGGGGCCCATCTTCGCCCGCGTTTTGATCCACTCGGGCTTGCGCTCGATGGGGGTCTGGCTGTTTCGGACCTCCAGGCGCAGCATCTTGCGCCCGTCGGGTGCGACAGCGGACACTCCGGCTCCCCTTTGCTTTCTGCTGCGTCGGATCCGCGGGCTTCGCGTGGGATTCGCGAGGTACTCGCGCGGTATTCGCTTTCGATTCTTCGGCGGACCCCAGGGTACGCCCCTACATCAAACGGTCCTACGTCCGGCTAACCTGCGGCCGTCAGGGCCTATTCCCGGCTTCCGGCGCCGATCGGGGCTACCGGCCGGTACCCGCCGGGGCCGCCGGCCGCCACGCCGGGCGCCCACGGCCGGGGCCGCTACGCCGGGGCCGCTACGCCGGAGCCGCGGCGGCGGGCTCCGGCCGGCCGACCTCGCGCGGTGCGAGGTCCGCGTTCTCCAGGATGTCCCGCAGGTGCTTCTCGACCACCGGCAGCACCTCCTCGATCGTGATCTCCCGGCCCAGCTCGTTGGAGAGGGAGGTGACCCCCGCGTCCCGGATGCCGCACGGCACGATCCGGTCGAACCAGGTGTTGTCCGGGTTCACGTTCAGCGCGAAGCCGTGCATGGTGACGCCCTTGGCGACCCGGATGCCGATCGCGGCGAGCTTGCGGTCCTCGCGGCGCTGGCCGGCGTTGGACGGGGCGTACTCCGGGCCGTTCAGCCGCGGGTCGAACTCCTCGTCCCCGAGCCGGGGGTCGAAGTCCAGCGAGAGCCCGCCCGGCGCCGGGCGCCGCTCGACCGGGTCGCCGAGCACCCAGACGCCGCTGCGGCCCTCCACCCGGGTGGTCTCCACACCGAAGTCGGCGGCCGTGCGGATCAGGGCCTCCTCCAGCCGGCGCACGTGCGCGACGACGTCGACCGGGCGCGGCAGCTTCTGGATCGGGTAGCCGACGAGCTGGCCCGGCCCGTGCCAGGTGATCTTCCCGCCCCGGTCGACGTCGATCACCGGCGTACCGTCCAGCGGACGCTCGCTGTCGGCCGTACGGCGCCCCGCGGTGTAGACGGGCGGGTGCTCCAGGAGCAGACAGGTGTCCGGCACCCGGTCCTCGAACCGGTCCGCGTGCACCTCGCGCTGCTTCTGCCAAGCTTCCGTGTACTCGACGGCCTGTTCGCCGAAGCCCAGACGGACGAACCGCAGCTCGCTCACCGATGCCTCCCTACGCGGGCTCCGTGTGCCCGGAGGGGTGTCCCCGGGACGACGGCGCCCTGCACTGATCGCGCCCGCATCCACTGTACGGCCGTCACCCGAACGGCTCCCCGCCAGGTGGAACGGCCGCCTCCCGCGCCTCCCCGTCCCGGGCTTTTCCGTCAGCTCCGACCGGAATCCTCACACGATCGGATGAACGTGGAGCAAAGGGTGGCCGCGACCGTTCCGGGGGCCGTTACATTCGCGCCGTTCCCATGAGGGCTGCCCGGTCGGCCCCGAAGGCAGGAGACCGTACAGCTGATGTCGGAACGACCCCCGCAGCGCACGCCCAACCGCCGACTCGCCTCGCTCATCGCGGAAGCCGGTTTCTCGCACGCCGGCCTGGCCCGCCGCGTCGATCAGCTCGGCCTCGAACACGGCCTGGACCTGCGGTACGACAAGACCTCGGTCACGCGCTGGCTCCGGGGCCAGCAGCCGCGCGGCACCACCCCCGCGCTGATCGCCGAGGTCTTCACCCGGCGGCTCGGGCGGCGGCTCACCGCGCAGGACCTCGGGCTGGACGCCTGCGCACCCGTCTACGCGGGGCTGGAGTTCGCGGCCACCCCGGCCGAGGCGATCGACATCGTCAGCGGCCTCTGGCGCAAGGACTCCGGCACCCACACCGAGCTGCGCAAGATCGCCTTCACCCCGGCCGGACTCGTCGTGCCCAGCCGCGACTGGCTGATCGGCCGGGCCGACGAGTGGGTGGCCCGGGACGGCGGGGCCGCCCGCCGGGCCGGGGGAGAGGGCGGGGCCGCCACGCCGGTCCGTCCGGACGGACCCCGGCGCCCCGAGGCCCGGAGCCCGGCGCGCCCGTCCGCCGGACACCAGCGGCCCGTGCCGCCCGGCCCGGCCGCCACGCACCCGGGCGGCGCGCATCCGGGCGGCGCGCATCCGCCCGGCGGGGGGCACGCCGGGGCCGCGGCGCTGCCGGTGGCGCCGGTGGTGCCGCGCCAGCGTCAGACGGACCGCGGCGCCGGGCAGCGGGTCGGCGCCGGGGACGTCGCCGCGCTCCGCTCGGTCGGGGAGCTGTTCCACACCCTCGACCACGCGTACGGCGGCGGCCACGCCCGGCAGGCCCTGGTGCGCTACCTGGAGCACGAGGCGGAGCCGATGCTTCGGGGCACGTACGGCGAGACCACCGGGCGGCGGCTGTTCGCCGCGGTCGCGGAGCTGACCCGGCTGGCCGGGTGGACCTCGTACGACATCGCCGCCCACGGCCTCGCCCAGCGGTACTTCGTCCAGGCGCTGCGGCTCGCCCAGGCCGCCGGGGACCGGGGCTACGGCGCCTACGTGCTGATCACGATGAGCCGCCAAGCGGTCTACCTGGGGCACGGCAGGGAGGCCGTCCAGCTCGCCCGGGTGGCCCAGCAGGGCATCGGCTCGGCCGCCCCGCCGCTGGTCCAGGCGCTGCTGCACGCGGTCGAGGCGCGCGGGCACGGGGTGCTCGGGGAGGCCCGCTCCTGCACCGCCGCCCTCAGCCGGGCCGAGCACGCCCTGGAGACCGCGCGCCCCGGCGACGAGACGCCGCACTGGGCCCGCACCTTCGACGAGGCCCAGCTCGCGGACGAGCTGGGCCACTGCCACCGCGACCTCCAGCAGTGGCGGGCCGCCGCCCAGCACGCCGAGCGGTCGCTCCAGTTGCGCGCCCCGGCGTACGCCCGCAGCAGGCTGTTCTGCCGGGTGGTCCTCGCCTCGGCCCGGCTCGGCCTCGGCGAGCTGGAGCAGGCGTGCCTGCTGGGCGCGGAGGCGGCCCGGCAGGCGGCCGAGATGCGGTCGGTACGCGCCGCCGAGTACGTACGCGCCTTCGAGCACAGCCTGGAGCCCTACCGGGACGCGGTCGCCGTCCGCGGCTACCGCGACCGGGTCGCCGCCCTCGGCTGACCGCCCGCCCGGCCCCCTTCCACGGCCCCCGGCGCCCCGGGGCCTTCACGCGGCTCCCGGGCCGCCCCGGGGGCTTTCGCGCCGCCCCGGCGGCCTCCGCACGGCCCCGCGGGCCCGGCAGGGACAGCGCACGCCCTCGCAGCGGCTCACGCGGCCTCCGGCAGGCGGGGGCTCCCCTCGCGGGCGCCCGGGAGGGCCAGGTCGGCGAGAAGGGCCTTCGCCGCCCGGCGGCCCGAATGCAGCGCGCCCTGCACCGTGCTGGTGCCGCGGTGGTCGCCGCACACGTACAGCCCGGCCAGCACCCGCACCGGGCGGCGCGGGTCGTGCGGGGCCTCCATCGCGGGCACCGCCTCCGGGTCGTGGCGGGCCGCCAGCAGCTCCCAGCGGTCCGTGGGCACCCCGTACAGCGCCGCCAGGTGCGCCCGCGCCGAGCGGTCCAGGTCGGGGGGCGGGGGCCCGAGCACCGTCGAGGTGATCAGCGTCCGGCCCTCCGGGGCCCGCGAGGGATCGACCTCGCTCATCACGGCGGTGTGCGCCACCGGACCCGACCGGTCGCCGTCCAGCACCAGCGACCGGCCCGTGGGGGGCGGGGCGGGCGCGGTGTGGTGCAGGACCGTCACCGGGTGGAAGGCCGGCACCCGCAGGCCGGGCAGCAGCTCGGCCGCCGCCCCCGCCCCGGTCGCCAGCAGCAGGGAACGGCACCCCAGCTCGCCGTGTTCCTTGGTCCGTACGGAGGTGGTGCCGACGGCCGTCACGTGGACGCCCGTACGCACCGTTCCCGGGGGCAGGGAGGCCGCCAGCAGCCTCGGCAGCGCGGCCGAACCCCCGGCCGGTACGCAGAGCCCGCCGCGCGCGTAGTCCCGCAGCGCGAGATCGGCGCACCGGCTCGACGTGGTGAGCGCGGGGTCGCTGAGCAGCGCCGTGAGCAAGGGGCGCAGGACGCCCTCCACCGTGCGGGCGGGCAGTCCGACGCCGGGCAGGGCGTCGGCGACCGTCCGCTCCGGGCGGGCCAGCAGCCGGGCCTCCTCGGTGGCCGCCAGCCGGGACAGGGCCGCGCCCAGCCGGGCCCGGTCGATCGCGCCGGTCACCGCGCCGCCCCGGCCGCCGCCGCGCGCCGGAGCGCAGGGCTCCCAGCCGTTCGCGCTCCGCACCGACCCGTGAGCGCCGGGAGCGCCGTAGCCGCCGGGGGCCTCCGAAGCCCGGGAAGCCCAAGGGGCCCGGGGGGACAGGGCCGTTCGGGAGGCGCGGGACGTGCCCGGCGTGCGGGGGGCGCGATGGGGCCAGGGGGCGCTCGATCGGGTGCGCGCTGCCTTGAGTGCGCCCCTTGCGCTCCGTATGTCGCCGGTGAGGTGGCGGCGGCCCTCGGAGTGGACCAGGACCCCCGGCGCGAATTCCCGCAGTTCCAGGGAGCCGAGCCCCGGGCTGCCGGTCAGCTCGGGCCAGGAGCCGCTGAGCAGCGGGCCGAGGCGGTCGAGCCGGAACCCGTCCACCTCGTCGGTGGCGAGTCGGCCGCCCGCCCGGGGCTCGGCCTCCAGGACACTGACGCCGAGCCCCGCCCTGATCAGCAGGTGGGCCGCCGACAGGCCGGCGATCCCGGCCCCGATGATGATCACGTCTGCGTGGTATGCCGTGCTGCGCACGTGCCCCTCCCCGAGTCGGTGCGACTGGTGGAGGGTTATTCCCCCCAACAGGCCCCCGGAAAGCCGGAGTTCACATCGAGGCTAGGAGGGTGGCTGATACCGGGTCAGATGCGCGCCGGGGAGCACCGGGGCACGGGGTCGCACGCCCCCGGCCGCCCGGGGCCCGCCCGCGGGTCGGACGGGTGCGGGTCGGACGGGTGCCGGGCGGCCCGCCCGGCGGGGAGAGGCCGGTTCAGTCCAGCGCGGCGCGGATCGCCCCGTCGATACCGGGGAAGGCGAACGAGAACCCGGAGTCCAGCAGCTTCGACGGGATCACGCGCTGGCTGCCCAGCACGTCCTCGGCGAACTCCCCGAGCACCAGCCGCAGCGCGGGCGCCGGCGCGGGCAGCAGCGTCGGCCGGTGCAGCACCCGGCCCATCGCGGCGGTCACCTCGGCGTTGGTGACCGGCTTCGGCCCCGTCAGGTTCACCGGCCCGGTCAGCGACTCGGTGTCCAGGATGTGGCGCAGCGCCGCCACGTGGTCGTGCAGCGCGATGAAGCTCCAGTACTGGCGGCCGTTGCCCAGCTTCCCGCCCAGCCCCGCCCTGAACAGGGGGAAGAGCCGCCCCCAGGCCCCGCCCTCACGGCCGACGACCAGGCCGGTCCGGGCGTGCACGGTACGCACGCCCGCTTCCTCGGCGGCGGCCGTGGCCGCCTCCCACTCCTCGCAGACCGAGGGCAGGAACCCGTCGCCGGGCGGCGCGCTCTCGTCCACCGGGGAGCTTCCGGTGTCGCCGTAGAAGCCGATGGCCGACCCCGAGAGCAGCACCCGGGGCGGGGCGTCGAGCGAGGCGACGGCCTCCGCGACGGCGGCCGTCCCCAGGACCCGGCTGTCCCGGATCTCCCGCTTGTAGGCGTCGGTCCAGCGGTGGTCGCCCACCCCCGCCCCGGCCAGGTGCACCACGGCGTCGCAGCCGACGAGCCCCGCCGCGTCCACGTAACCCCGCCGGGGATCCCACTCGACCTCGTCACCGGTTCTCGCGGGCCGGCGCACCAGGCGGGCCACCTCGTGCCCGTCGGCGCGCAGCGAGCGCACCAGCGCCGCTCCGATGAGTCCGGACGATCCGCTGACGGCGATACGGGAGCTCGGCATGGGCTCATCCTGCCCCATGAAATGGCTCGAACACGGGGGGCGCCGCGTGGCACAGTGCTCGCATGGCCGCACTCTCCCTGCTTTCCGTCCGTCCCGCCACGCCCGCCGACGAGGCCGAACTCGCCGAGCTCGACCGGTCCACCTGGTCGACCCTGCACGCGGTGCTGCCCCCGCCCGTGCCGCCCTACGAGCCCTTCTTCGGGGAGCGGCACCCGCCGGAGGAATTCCTCGTGGCGGAAGCGGCGGAGGCGGTGGAGTCGGCGGGGGGCGCCCCGCGCGTCGCCGGGTACCTGCGCCTCGCCGCGGCCACCCCGCTGGCCTCCAACGCCCACGTCCGCCAGATACGGGGGCTCGCCGTGGCGACCTGGGCGCGCGGGGCCGGGGCGGGGCGGCTCCTGCTGCGCGCCGCGTTCGACGAGGCCCGCCGCCTGGGCGCCAACCGGATCACCCTGCGGGTCCTCGCGCACAACGAGCCCGCCCGCGCCCTGTACGCCTCCGAGGGCTTCGCCGTCGAAGGGGTCTTCCCCGGGGAGTTCTTCCTGAACGGGCGGTACGTGGACGACGTCTGCATGGGCCGCTCGCTCGACCCCGCCTGACCGGACGCGGGGCCGGCGCGGCCCGTGCGAGGACCGGGCCCCCGTCGAGGGGCCCGGTCAACGGGGCCCGAAGCGGTCCCACAGCTCGGGGAAGCGGGCGGCGAGCGCCTCCTCGTCCTCGAAGTCGACCGGGGCGCCCAGCGGCTCCGGGGGCTGCGGCGGCAGTCCCAGCTCCGGCGCGACCACGCCGGTGAGCTGCTCGTACGCCTCGTCCGCCGCGTACCCCAGCTCCTCGCCGTCCCCGTCGATCTCCTCGTCGAACTCCTCCAGCAGCTCCGCCAGGTCGTCCGGATCGTGCAGGGCCCCCTCGAAGACCTCCCGGCCCTGGCCGATCAGCCAGCAGCGGAACCAGTCGAAGGCGTCGTCGCTCGCCCCGCCCAGCAGCACGGCCGCCGCGCCCCACAGGTCCCAGCGGTAGGCCCGGTTGTAGCGGGCCTCGAAGTGCCGGGCGAAGTCCAGCACGGATTCGGGGTCGAGCTGCGTCAGCCGTTCCACGAGCAGCTCCGCGTGGTCCTCGGGGTCGCCTTCGGCGGCCTCGCGGGTGCTGTCGATGATCTCCCAGAATTCCGTTTCGTCCATCACGGGTACAGCATCCAGCCTGCCGGGTGCTCCCGCACGCGCAGCCGTCGAATTGAAGCCTTTCAGCGATACAGCTCGCGCAGGCGTTCGGCCGCTTCCGTGAACCGGGCCCGCAGCTCCTCGGGGGCCAGGACCTCCAACTCGGGGCCCAGCGCGAGCAGCTGGCCGTAGGCCACGTCCGGCGACTCCACCGGCAGCGTGAGCGTGCGCCACCCCTCCCGGTCCGGAGCAGACGCCTCCGCGAGCGCCTCCGCGGCCGCCGCCCGGTCACCGGTGTACGCGAGCATCCGCGCCCCGCGCTCGGACACCCGTACGGTCACCTCCGTGCGCAGCAGGGACCGGGCGAACGCGGCGGCGCGCTCCTCCCAGAACCCGGGCAGGTCGAAGGACTCGTCGCGTTCGAAGCGTTCCCCGGCCGGCTCCACGGCGGTGAAGCGGTCGATCCGGTAGACCCGGAAGTCCTCGCCGGCCCGCGCGCAGAGGTACCAGACGCCCGCCTTGAGGACGAGGCCGTACGGGGCCAGCTCCCGCGCCACCTCCGTACGCTCCCGCTCACGGCCCCCGCCCCGGCGGTAGCGGACCCGCAGCATCCGGTCGTCCCAGACCGCGTCGGCGATCGGCGGCAGCAGCGCGGGGGTCTCCGGCTCGTGGTACCAGGACGGCGCGTCCAGGTGGAAGCGGCGGGCGGCGGAGGTGGAGGCGTCCCGCAGGGAGGGCAGGAGCGCCGCCGACACCTTGAGCCGGGCCGCCGACGCCGCGTCCTCCAGCCCCATCTCGCGCAGGGCGGCGGGCAGTCCGGAGAGGAACAGGGCCTCCGCCTCGTCCCGGGCCAGCCCCGTCAGCCGGGTGCGGTACCCGCCGACGAGCCGGTAGCCGCCGGCCCGGCCGCGCTCCGCGTACACCGGCACCCCCGCGTCGGACAGGGCCTGCGCGTCCCGGGTGACCGTACGCTCCGACACCTCCAGCTCGGCCGCCAGCTCGGCGGCGGTCATCGCGGGGCGGGCCTGCAGGAGCAGCACCATCTTGATCAGCCGGGCAGCACGCATGGGCCCATTGTCGCGGCAGCGGGTACGGGAAGACCCCCGGCCGCCGGGGCGGGCGCGCTGTCGGACGCGCCCGCCCGGTGACCGGGGGCTTCGGCAGGGTGCGGGAGCGGGGCTCAGAGGCCGTACCGCTCCCGGGCCTCCTTGACCGCCGAGGCCGGGACCTCGCCGCGCTTGGCGAGCTGGGCCAGCGAGGCCACCACGATGGACGGGGCGTCGACGCCGAAGTGGCGGCGGGCCGCGTCGCGGGTGTCGGAGAGGCCGAAGCCGTCCGTGCCGAGCGAGGACCAGTCCTGCTCCACCCACTGGCTGATCTGGTCCGGGACCTGGCGCATCCAGTCGCTGACCGCGAGCACCGGGCCCGGCGCGCCGGAGAGCGCCTGGGTCACGTACGGGACCCGCTGCTCACCGCGGAGAAGCGCCTCGTCGGCCGCCAGCGCGTCGCGGCGCAGCTCGCCCCACGAGGTGGCGGACCACACGTCGGCCGTGACGCCCCAGTCGGCGGCCAGCAGCTCCTGGGCCTCCAGGGCCCAGTGGATCGCCGTACCGGAGGCCAGCAGCTGCAGGCGCGGCGCGTCCGCCTTCGCGGGCGTGCCCTCCTTGAAGCGGTACAGGCCCTTGACGATGCCCTCCTCGACGCCCTCGGGCATCGCGGGCTGGGGCTTCGGCTCGTTGTAGACCGTCAGGTAGTAGAAGACGTCCGGGTCCTCGCCGGGAGCGGCGTGGCCGTACATCCGGCGCAGGCCGTCCTTGACGATCACCGCGACCTCGTACGCGAACGCCGGGTCGTAGTTGAGCGAGGCCGGGTTGGTGGCCGCGATCAGGTGCGAGTGGCCGTCCGCGTGCTGGAGGCCCTCGCCCGTCAGGGTCGTGCGGCCCGCCGTGGCGCCGACGATGAAGCCCTTGCCGAGCTGGTCGGCGAGCTGCCACATCTGGTCGCCGGTCCGCTGCCAGCCGAACATCGAGTAGAAGATGTAGAACGGGATCATCGTCTCGCCGTGCGTCGCGTACGACGTGGCGGCGGCGATGAAGTCGGCCATGGCCCCGGCCTCGGTGATCCCCTCGTTGAGGATCTGGCCGTCCTTGGCCTCCTTGTAGTACATCAGCTGGTCGCGGTCGACCGGCTCGTACGTCTGGCCCAGCGGCGAGTAGATGCCGGCAGACGGGAACAGCGACTCCATGCCGAAGGTACGGGCCTCGTCCGGGACGATCGGCACCCAGCGCCTGCCGGTCTCCTTGTCCCGCATCAGGTCCTTCACCAGGCGGACGAACGCCATGGTGGTGGCCATCTCCTGCTTGCCGGACCCCTTGTACAGGGCCTTGAACGCGCGCTCCTCGGGCTGCGGCAGCGGCGCGGAGGCGTGCATCCGGCGGGCCGGGGCGGGGCCGCCGAGAGCGGCGCGGCGCTCCTGGAGGTAGCGGACCTCGGGGGAGTCGGCGCCGGGGTGGCCGTAGGGGACCAGGCCGTCCTCGAAGGCGCTGTCGGGGATCGGGAGGCCGAGCAGCTCGCGCATGCCCTTGAACTCGTCGATCGACAGCTTCTTCATCTGGTGGTTGGCGTTCTTGGACTCGAAGCCCTTGCCGAGGGTGTAGCCCTTGACCGTCTGGGCCAGGATCACGGTCGGCGCGCCCTTGTGCTCGACCGCCGCCCGGTACGCCGCGTAGACCTTGCGGGCCTCGTGGCCGCCGCGCGAGGTGTAGAAGCACTCGGCGATCTTCGCGTCGGTCAGCAGCTTCGCCAGCTCGGCGAGCGCGGGCTCGGCGCCGAAGAAGTGCTCGCGGATGTAGGCGACGTCACGGGTGGCGTACGTCTGGAACTGCGCGTCCGGGACCTCGCGCAGGCGGCGCAGCAGCGCACCCTGGGTGTCCAGCTGGAACAGCTCGTCCCAGGCGTTGCCCCAGAGCGTCTTGACGACGTTCCAGCCGGCCCCGCGGAACTGCGCCTCCAGCTCCTGGACCACGCGGAAGTTGGCGCGGACCGGGCCGTCGAGGCGCTGCAGGTTGCAGTTGATGACGAAGGTCAGGTTGTCGAGCTGCTCACGGGAGGCCAGTGCGAGGGCCGCCGTCGACTCGGGCTCGTCCATCTCGCCGTCGCCCAGGAACGCCCAGACGTGCGAGCCGGCCGTGTCCTTGATGTTGCGGTTGGCCAGGTAGCGGTTGAAGCGCGCCTGGTAGATCGCCGAGAGCGGGCCGAGGCCCATCGACACGGTGGGGAACTCCCACAGCCAGGGCAGCCGCCGCGGGTGCGGGTAGGAGGGCAGGCCCTCGCCACCGGACTCCTGGCGGAAGTTGTCGAGGTGCTGCTCGGTGAGCCGCCCGTCCAGGAAGGCGCGGGCGTAGATGCCGGGGGAGGCGTGGCCCTGGATGTAGAGCTGGTCGCCGGAGCCGTCCCCCTCCTTGCCGCGGAAGAAGTGGTTGAAGCCGGTCTCGTAGAGCCAGGCCGCCGAGGCGAAGGTGGCGATGTGGCCGCCGACCCCGTACCGGGCGCCCCGGGTGACCATCGCGGCCGCGTTCCAGCGGTTCCACGCGGTGATCCGCGACTCCATCTCCAGGTCGCCGTCGAACGCGGGCTCGGCGGCGGTCGGGATGGTGTTGACGTAGTCGGTCTCCAGCAGCTTGGGCAGCGCGAGACCGGCGCCCTCGGCGTGCTGCAGCGACCGGCGCATGAGGTACGCGGCGCGGTGCGGGCCGGCGGCCTTGGTGACGGCGTCCAGGGAGGCCGCCCACTCGGCGGTCTCCTCGGGGTCACGGTCCGGGAGCTGGTCGAGCTCGCTCGGAAGCTTTCCTACGGGGTCGGTCATGATCGCCGCCTTCCGGAGAGGAGGGGGGTGGAGAAGGCCCTGGCTGGCAGGACAGGGCGATGGGGCCGGTGGGCCCGCGAAGTGAACTGTAAGGCGCTGATCGATGATCGATCAAAGGATTGAAGGCAAAACTTCTCGATACGAAGAAAAGTGGCATGGGGTGCCTCGAAAGGGGGCACGGAGTGACGCGAAATTACCCGCAAAAGGGGCACTGACCTGCACGGAAGAGCAGGCCGAGCGGCAGATGATCGAGCCGTGAGCCGTGAGCCGTGAGCCGTGAGCCGTGAGCCGTGAGCCGTGAGCCGTGAGCCGTGAGCCGTGAGTCCTGCGAGGGGCGGGGGCGCGGGAGGGGGGGCGTTACGCGGTGGGGGCGGCCGCCTCGGAGTGCTCGGGGGCCGGGGCGCAGCCCAGGACGTGCGCCTTCACCAGGGCGCCGATGTGCGGATCCCCGGCGAGGAACGCGTCGATGAGCGTCTGGTGCTCCTCCGCGTACGACTTCTGCACCGTGCCCAGCCAGCGGATCGACAGGGCCGTGAACACCTCGATGCCCAGCCCCTCCCAGGTGTGCAGCAGCACCGCGTTCCCGGCGGCCCGCACCAGCTCCCGGTGGAAACCGACCGTGTGCCGCACCTGGGCCTCGCCGTCGGCCAGCCGGTCCGCCTCGTACAGGGCGGCCACATGGGGCTCCAGGGCCGAACAGTCCCGGCCGAGCACCGGGGCCGCCAGCTCGGCCGCGATCTGCTCCAGGCCGGCCCGGACCGGGTAGCTCTCCTCCAGGTCGGCGGCGGTGAGGTTGCGGACCCGGACGCCCTTGTTGGGGGCCGACTCGATCAGCCGCAGCGTCTCCAGTTCGCGCAGCGCCTCGCGCACCGGCGTCTGGCTGACCTCCAGCTCGGTGGCGATGCGGCGCTCCACGATCCGCTCGCCCGGCTTCCAGCGCCCGCTGACGATCCCCTCCACGATGTGCTCGCGGATCTGTTCGCGCAGCGAGTGGACGACGGGCGGGGTCATGGAGGGCTCCTTCAGGGCAGACCGGTGCTGCCTACATCATCACGGCGGCGGTGGGCCTCCCGTGGTGGTTAGACAATACGGCGGCGCCCCCGTCCGGAAGGGTTCCGGGCGGGGGCGCCGCTGGTGAGGCTGGTTACAGCCGGGGCGTTCAGAGGCCGAGCTCGACCTCGAACTCACCGGCCTCCAGGATCGCCTTGACCGAGGTCAGGTAGCGGGCGGCGTCCGCGCCGTCCACCAGACGGTGGTCGTAGGAGAGCGAGAGGTACGTCATGTCGCGCACCGCGATGGTCTCGCCGAGGTCCGGGTGGTCGATGACCACGGGACGGCGGACCGTCGCTCCGATGCCCAGGATGGCGGCCTGGTTCGGCGGGACGATGACGGTGTCGAACAGCGCGCCGCGCGAACCGGTGTTGCTGATGGTGAAGGTGGCGCCGGACATGTCGTCCGGCGTCAGGCCGCCACCGCGCGCCTTGCCCGCCAGCTCCGCGGTCTTCTTGGAGATGCCGGCGATGTTGAGGTCGCCCGCACCCTTGATGACCGGGGTCATCAGACCCTTCTCGGCGTCCACGGCGATGCCGATGTTCTCCGAGTCGAAGTACGTGATGGTGCCCTCGTCCTCGTTGATCCGGGCGTTGATGACCGGGTGGGCCTTCAGCGCCTGGGCCGCCGCCTTCACGAAGAACGGCATCGGGGACAGCTTGACGCCCTCACGGGCGGCGAACGCGGCCTTCGCCTGGTTGCGCAGCTTCATCAGCTTGGTGATGTCGACCTCGACGACCGAGGTCAGCTGGGCCTGCGAGTGCAGGGCCTTCATCATGTTGTCGCCGATGACCTTGCGCATGCGGGTCATCTTGACCGTCTGACCGCGCAGCGGGGACGCCTCCAGCTTCGGCGCGGCCTTGGCGGCGGTCTGGCCTCCGCCGCTCGCGGCGGGGGCCGGGGCAGCGGCGGCGGCCTTGGCGGCCTCCGCGGCGGCGACGACGTCCTGCTTGCGGATGCGGCCGCCGACGCCGGTGCCCTTGACCGAGCCGAGGTCCACGTTGTTCTCGGACGCGAGCTTGCGGACCAGCGGCGTGACGTACGCGCCGTCGTCACCGGAGGTCGCGGCGGGAGCCGGAGCGGCGGGCTGCGCCGGAGCGGCGGGGGCGGGCTGCGCCGGGGCCGGGGCCGGGGCGGCGGGGGCCGCGGGGGCGGCCGGAGCGGGCGCCTCCTGCTTCGGGGCCTCCTGCTTGGGCGCCTCCTGCTTCGGGGCCTCCGGGGCGGGGGCTTCCTGCTTCGGCGCCTCCTGCTTGGGCGCCTCCTGCGCCGGGGCCTCCTGCTTCGGAGCGGCGCCCGGGGCGCCGATCACGGCGAGCTTGGCGCCGACCTCGGCGGTCTCGTCCTCGCCGACCACGATCTCCAGCAGCACACCGGCGACCGGGGCGGGGATCTCGGTGTCGACCTTGTCCGTGGAGACCTCGAGCAGCGGCTCGTCCTCGGCCACCTCCTCGCCGACCTCCTTGAGCCAGCGGGTGACGGTGCCCTCGGTGACGCTCTCGCCGAGCGCGGGGAGGGTGACGTCGGTGCCCTCGGCGGAGGAACCACCGGTGGCGGCCTCGGCGGTCGGGGCCTGGGCCGGAGCCTCGGTCTCGGTCGACGGGGCGGTGGGCGCCTCCTCGGCCTGCGGGGCCGGGGTGGACGCGGGCTCGGCGGCCGGGGCCTCCTCGGCGGCCGGAGCCGCGGCCTCTCCGCCACCGGAACCGTCGTCGATGACGGCCAGCTCGGCGCCGACCTCGACGGTCTCGTCCTCGGCGACCTTGATGGAGGTCAGCACACCGGACGCGGGGGCCGGGATCTCGGTGTCGACCTTGTCGGTCGAGACCTCGAGCAGCGGCTCGTCGGCCTCGACGCGCTCGCCCTCGGCCTTCAGCCAACGGGTGACAGTGCCCTCGGTGACGCTCTCGCCGAGCGCCGGAAGGGTTACGGAAACCGACATGGTTTCAGTTGCTCCTTACGAAAATGCGGAAGTGGTCGGTCGTCGCGCCCGGGACCGGGGGTCAGTCGTGGGCGTGGAGGGGCTTGCCGGCCAGCGCCAGGTGAGCCTCGCCCATCGCCTCGTTCTGCGTCGGGTGTGCGTGGATGAGCTGCGCGACCTCGGCGGGCAGCGCCTCCCAGTTGTAGATCAGCTGGGCTTCGCCGACCTGCTCGCCCATGCGGTCGCCCACCATGTGGACGCCGACCACGGCGCCGTCCTTGACCTGGACGAGCTTGATCTCGCCCGCGGTCTTCAGGATCTTGCTCTTGCCGTTGCCCGCGAGGTTGTACTTGAGGGCGACGACCTTGTCCGCGCCGTAGATCTCCTTGGCCTTGGCCTCGGTGATGCCGACGGAGGCGACCTCGGGGTGGCAGTACGTCACCCGGGGCACGCCGTCGTAGTCGACCGGGACGGTCTTGAGGCCGGCGAGGCGCTCGGCGACCAGGATGCCCTCGGCGAAGCCGACGTGGGCGAGCTGGAGGGTCGGGACGAGGTCGCCCACGGCCGAGATCGTCGGAACGTTGGTCTGCATGTACTCGTCGACCAGGACGTAGCCGCGGTCCATCGCGACGCCCTGCTCCTCGTAACCGAGGCCCTGCGAGACCGGGCCGCGGCCGATCGCGACCAGCAGCACCTCCGCCTCGAAGGTCTTGCCGTCGGCGAGCGTCACGCGGACGCCGTCCTGGGTGTACTCGGCCTTGTCGAAGAAGGTGCCGAGGTTGAACTTGATGCCCCGCTTGCGGAACGCGCGCTCCAGCAGCTTGGAGCTGTTCTCGTCCTCGACCGGGACGAGGTGCTTGAGGCCCTCGACGATGGTGACCTCGGTGCCGAAGGACTTCCACGCGGAGGCGAACTCGACGCCGATGACGCCGCCGCCCAGCACGATCGCGGACTTCGGGACGCGGTCGAGCTTCAGCGCGTGGTCCGAGGAGATGATCCGGTTGCCGTCGATCTCCAGGCCGGGCAGCGACTTCGGCACGGAGCCGGTCGCCAGCAGCACGTGGCGGCCCTGGACGCGCTGACCGTTCACGTCCACCGAGGTGGGGGAGGACAGCTTGCCCTCGCCTTCGATGTAGTGGACCTTGCGCGAGGCGATGAGACCCTGGAGACCCTTGTACAGGCCCGAGATCACGTCGTCCTTGTACTTGTTGACGGCCTCCATGTCGATGCCCTCGAAGGTGGCCTTCACGCCGAACTGGGCCGACTCGCGGGCCTGGTCCGCGATCTCGCCCGCGTGCAGCAGCGCCTTCGTGGGAATGCAGCCGTTGTGCAGGCAGGTGCCGCCGACCTTGCCCTTCTCGATCAGGGCGACGTCCAGGCCCAGCTGCGCTCCGCGCAGGGCCGCGGCGTAACCGCCACTGCCACCGCCGAGGATCACTAGGTCGAAAACGGTGCTGGCGTCGTTCGCCACGTCACGTCCTCCATGCATGTGCGCCGTACGCCGGGCCCCGTCGCTGGGGTGTGACCGGCCGGTCGGCTGGTGTGCGGCCGCTTTTGTCTTCGGCCCTGTGGTGGGGGCCCTGTCCTGCCGAGAACCCATCTTCGCACTTGTCGACGGTGGGCGGGACGCGGGGCCCGGGTCCGGGACGGATGATCGTCCGTTCCGGAGGGTTACTGCTGCGTAGATGCCTACGGATGCGGCCGGTGTTCGTCGAGAGCGAAACCCCTCTCTCTTCTCACCGGTCCCGCCCGGACAACACGTACGGCCCCGGACGTATGCCCGGGGCCGTACGCGTCGGCTCGCTGCTCGGGGGCGCCCGGCGCCACGGGTCCGGTCGGGATCCGCCGGGCGCCCCCGGGCTCAGCCGAGGTCGCCGTCGGCGGTGCGCTCGGCGAGGCGCACCAGGGTGCGGACCGCGGAGCCGGTGCCGCCCTTGGGCGTGTAGCCGTACGGAGCGCCCTCGTGGAAGGCCGGGCCCGCGATGTCCAGGTGCGCCCAGGCGATGCCCTCGCCCACGAACTCCTTCAGGAACAGGCCGGCCACCAGGCCGCCGCCCATGCGCTCGCCCATGTTGGCGATGTCGGCGGTGGGGGAGTCCATGCCCTTGCGCAGGTCGGCGGGGAGCGGCATCGGCCAGGACGCCTCGCCGACCTCCTCGGCGATCTCGTGGATCGACGTACGGAAGGCGTCGTCGTTGGCCATGATGCCGAAGGTGCGGTTGCCGAGCGCCAGCACCATCGCGCCGGTCAGGGTCGCCACGTCGACGATCGCGTCCGGCTTCTCCTCCGAGGCGCGGGTCAGCGCGTCGGCCAGGACGAGCCGGCCCTCGGCGTCGGTGTTGAGGACCTCGACGGTCTTGCCGCTGTACATGCGCAGCACGTCACCGGGGCGGGTGGCGTTGCCGGAGGGCATGTTCTCGGCCAGCGCCAGCCAGCCGGTGACGTTGACCTTCAGGCCCAGGCGGGCGGCCGCGACCACGGCGGCGAACACGGCGGCCGCACCGCTCATGTCGCACTTCATCGTCTCGTTGTGGCCGGCCGGCTTGAGCGAGATGCCGCCCGAGTCGTAGGTGATGCCCTTGCCCACGAGGGCCAGGGTCTTCTCCGCCTTGGGGTGCGTGTAGGCGAGCTTCACCAGGCGCGGGCCGTTCGCCGAGCCCTGGCCGACGCCCAGGAGGCCGCCGTAGCCGCCCTTGACGAGCGCCTTCTCGTCGAGGACCTGGACCTTGATGCCGTGCTCCTTGCCGGCGGCGGTGGCCACGGCGGCGAAGGACTCGGGGTACAGGTCGTTCGGCGGGGTGTTGATCAGGTCGCGGGCCCGGTTGATCTCCTCGGCCAGCGCCAGGGCGCGCTCGACGGCCGCCTTGTACGCCTTGTCGCGTGCCTTGCCGCCGAGCAGGACCACCTCGGCGAGGGGCTGCTTGGGGCCGCTGTCCTTGGACTTCGCGTCCTTGGGGGCCAGCTTGTCCTCGCCGCCCTGGTAGGCGGTGAAGGCGTACGCGCCCAGGAGCGCGCCCTCGGCGACGGCGGCGGCGTCCTCGACCGTGCCGGCGGGCAGCGCGAAGCCCGCCTTCTTGGCGCCGGAGAGCGCACGGGCGGCGGTGCCCGCCGCGCGGCGCAGCGCCTCGGCGTCGTACGCGTCCTCCTTGTCCGGGACCGGACCGAGGCCGACCGCGACGACGACCGGGGCCTTGAGGCCGGACGCGGCGGGCAGCTTGGTCAGTTCGCCCTCGGCACCGGTGGCGCCGAGGGTCTCCAGGACGGCGGCGAGCTTTCCGTCGAACGCCTTGTCCACGGCCTCGGAACCCGGTGCGAGGACCAGGCCGGGCTTCGGCCCAGTGCCCTTGGCG
This sequence comes from Streptomyces sp. CB02366, assembly GCF_001905905.1. Classification (GTDB taxonomy): domain Bacteria; phylum Actinomycetota; class Actinomycetes; order Streptomycetales; family Streptomycetaceae; genus Streptomyces. The sequence continues at coordinate 374,337 of NZ_LIVT01000004.1, read as the reverse complement.
ACGCCGACGACGAGTGCGTCGGCGCGCAGCGTCGCCGCACCGGCAGTGCTGAGAGTGAGAGCAGTCACGGTGGTGAAATCTCGCTTCCGTTGAGTTCGAGGTCGGTCGAGGGGGGGCCGACCCTGCCCGGCGCATCGTAGACGCCCGGGCGATGTGCCGGGAATGAGCCTACGCGCGCGGATCCCGCTCGATGACGGCGGCGGGCCCTCCCGACGGCTTCCCCGAACGCCGGGACGGTCGGGGAAGGCCCGGGGCGGTGCCTCCGCGGCGGGTGGCTCCCCGTCAGCCCCCGAGCGCCAGCACCACCAGGGCCGCCGTCGCCGCGGTCTCCTCGACGCCCCCGAAGACGTCCCCCGTGACCCCGCCGAACCGCCGCACGCAGTGGCGCAGCAGCAGTTCGGCCGCCGCGAGCGCGCCGAGCACCGCGAGCGCGTGGTGCACCGCCCCGTACGGGCCGAGGGCCGCGCCCGCCGCCGCGCACAGCGCCACCGTCACCGCCGCCGCGCCCAGCGCCCGTCGGACCGGGACCGTGGCCGCCACCGTCGCGCCGAGCCCCTCCGGGCGGGCGGGCGGGACGTTCCGGCGGGACGCCAGGGTCAGTGCGAGGCGGGCGGAGACGGCCGCGACGACGGCCCCGAGCGCCCCGTGCGCCCAGCCCTCCCCGTACAGCTCGAAGAGGACCGCGACCTGGGCCAGCAGGACCAGGAGCAGCGTGATGACACCGAACGGCCCAATGTCGGACTGCTTCATGATCCGCAGCGCGTCCTCGGCCGGCTTCCCGCTGCCGAGGCCGTCCGCCGTGTCCGCCAGACCGTCCAGGTGCAGTCCCCGGGTGAGGGCGGCGGGCGCCGCGACGGAGGCCACCGCGGCGAACAGCGGCCCCGACCCGGCCAGCAGCGACACGGCGCCGGCGCCCCCGGCGAGCAGTCCCACGACGAGTCCGGCGAGCGGGGCGCAGAGCATCCCGGAGCGGGCGGTGGCGCGGTCCCAGCGGGTCACGCGGACGGGCAGCACGGTCAGGGTGCCGAAGGCGAAACGTATGCCGTGGCTGTTCAGGGAGGTCACCGCGCGCAGGCTAGCCGCTGGCCCCCACCGATAGATTGGGCGAAACACGCCTAACGCCGGAAAACCATGCATTTCGGGAGTGGGTGGGATGGGTCACTGGTGGCACGAGAACATCGTGGAGCCCGGCAAGCTGCCGTTGCTCCTCGCGCTGGCCGCCTTCGTCCTGACCTTCGCGGTCACCCGCACCATCACGCGCATGATCCGTGCCGGGAAGGGCCCGTTCCGCGACATCACGCCGGGCGGGGTGCACCTCCACCACGTAGTGCCCGGGGTGGTGCTGTCGGTGGTCGGCGGGTTCGGCGCGGTGGCGAGCGGACGGCAGGGCGTGGCCGCCGGGGTCTTCGCGGTGATCTTCGGGGTGGGGGCCGGCCTGGTGCTGGACGAGTTCGCGCTGATCCTGCACCTGGACGACGTGTACTGGTCCGAGGAGGGCCGGCAGAGCGTGGAGGTGGTCGTGCTGACGGCCGCGCTGGTGCTGCTGGTCCTGGCCGGCTTCTCCCCGCTCGGCGTGGACGACGTCAGCGACGAGGAACAGCAGGACCGCGTCGGAGTCATCACGACGTACGCGGTCAGCTTCGCCTTCGTCCTGGTCTGCCTGCTCAAGGGGAAGACGCGGATGGCGGTGCTCGGCACCCTCGTCCCGTTCGTCGCGCTGGTCGGCGCGGTCCGCCTCGCCCGGCCCGCCTCGCTCTGGGCCCGGCGCTTCTACCGCCGCCGCCATCGGGCCCGCTCCCGGGCGATGCTGCGCGCCTACCACCACGATGTGCGCTGGGCCGGGCCGCGCCGGAAGTTCCAGGACCTCATCGGCGGCGCCCCGGACCGGGTTCCACCCCCGCCCGCACCGAGGCCGTGAACCGCCTCCGATACGCCGCCGCCTGATCGATCCCAGGGCCTTCCGGAGAGGGACCGGAGCCGCGCGCCGTCCGCGGGACACCGGTCCCGTCCGCGCGGGGGAGACCCGAGCGGGAAAGCCGCGAGGGGCCGGGGAGGCGGCCCTCAGGCCCCGGGACGGTTCTCAGGCCCTGTCGGGAGCGACGGCCTCCGCCCCGGCCTCCGCGCCCGCCTCGGCTTCCGTACTCTCCTCGTCCTCCTCGGTCCCGGCCCTCTCCTGCTCGCGCTCGGGGAGTTCGGCGGCCAGCGCCGCCGCGGCCTGCACCAGCGGCAGGGCCAGCAGCGCGCCGCTGCCCCCGCCCACCGTCACCCCGTGGTCCAGCAGCGGGGTCAACGCCATCCGGTCCAGCGCCTTCGTCTGCGCGGGCTCCCCGCTGGTCTGGCCCGCCAGCCACCAGTCCGGCGCCCGGAACGCGGCCCGCTGCGCCACCAGCGCGCAGGCCGCCGAGACGACGCCGTCCAGGATCACCGGCATCCGGCGCACCGCGCTCTGCAGCAGGAAACCCGTCATCGCCGCCAGGTCCGCCCCGCCGGAGGCGGCCAGCAGCTCCAGCTGGTCGCCGAGCACGGGCCGCGCCCGGCGCAACGCGTCCCGGATCGCCGCGCACTTGCGCATCCACGCCAGGTCGTCGATGCCCGCGCCACCGCGTCCGGTCACCACGGAGGCGTCCGTACCGCAGAGCGCGGCGACGAGGGTGGCCGCGGCCGTGGTCCCGCCGACGCTGAGGTCGCCGAGCACCACCAGATCGGTGCCGGAGTCCGCCTCCTCGTCGGCGATGGCCATGCCCAGGCGGATCGCCTGCTCGGCCTCCTCCGCACTCAGCGCGTCCTCGACGTCGATGCGCCCCGACCCCCGCCGCACCCGGTGGCGGACCACGGACTCGGGCAGCAGCCGCGGATCGCAGTCCAGGGAGACGTCCACGATCCGCATCGGCACCGAGAACCGCCGGGCCAGCACCGCGACCGGGCTCGTCCCGTCGAGGGCGGCCCGCACCAGCTCGTGCGCGCTGCCCGCCGGCCGCCCGGAGACGCCCAGCTCCGCCACCCCGTGGTCACCGGCGAAGAGCACCAGACGCGGCTGCTCGACCGCCCTGACCGGCACGGACTGCTGCGCGGCGCTGAGCCACTCGCCCAGCTCGTCGAGCCGTCCGAGCGCCCCCGGGGGGACGGCCAGCCGCTCGCGCCGCTCCTCGGCATCGCGCCGCACACCCCCGTCGGGGCGTTGGATCAGGTCGGAGAAGTCGTCCAGGTTCACGGGGGTCTGCCTCGCGGGTCGTCACGTCGGGTCCGGGCACGGGAACCCGGCGGCGGGCCCCTGCCCGGAACAGTACCGGTCGCCCCACGGCACGGTCCCGGCCGAGATCGGCCACCCGCGGCGCACGGGCCGGGCCCCGGGGTGCACGGTTCCGCGTACGGGCCGGGCCCCGGGCACGAGACGCCCGGCGCACGGGTCGGGCCGCCCCCGGCACGAGGGCCCCGGCACGAGCCCCCGCGCGTACGGGCCGGGCCCGGGGCGCCGAGGAAGCGCCCCTCCCTTCATCCCGCGGCCCGCGCGTACGGGACGGGGATCCGACGCGGACAGCGTGCCCCGCGCGTACGGGGCGGGCCCGGCGTGAACAGCAGGACCCGCCCCTCCGGAGGGGCCCTCAGCCCCGCAGCACCAGCACCTGCCCCGCCACCACCAGCAGCACCTGCTCGCACTCCGCCGCCACCGCCGCGTTCAGCCGTCCCAGCTCGTCCCGGAACCGGCGCCCCGCCGACGTCGCCGGGACCACCCCCGACCCCACCTCGTTGGTCACCAGCACGACCGGCCGCCGCGTCCCGCGCACCGCGGCGACCAGCTCACCGACCCGTTCCCGCAGTACCGCCTCGCCACCCCCGCCGTGCCACCGCTCGTCCTCCCAGGCCCCCACCCGGTCCATCGCGTCGGTCAGCCACAGCGCCAGGCAGTCGATCAGCAGCGGCGGCCCGTCCGCCCGCAGCAGCTCCGCCAGTTCACAGGTCTCCTCGGTCCGCCAGGCGCCCGGCCGGCGCTCCCGGTGCAGGCTGATCCGCGCCGCCCACTCCGGATCCCCGTCGCGGCGGCCCCCGGTCGCCACGTACACCACCGCCGGGAACGTCTCCAGACGCCGCTCCGCCTCCACCGACTTCCCCGACCGCGCACCGCCCGTCACCAGTACCCGGCGCGGTACGTCCGGCACCGCCCGGTACTCGCCCACCACCAGCGTCGTCCCGTCCGGCACCGCCCGCGCCCCGGCCGCCGCGAGCCGCCGCTCCAGGGCCGGGCCCGGCGGGGCGTCGTGGTCCAGGTGGACCGCCACCACCTCGGTCGTCGGGCCCACCGCCCCCGCCGACCGCAGCCGCGCCACCGCGTCCGGCCGCCCGATCACATCGCAGACGACCATGTCCAGCGGCTGTTCCACCCGCTCGGGCAGCCCGGCCGGAGCGGCCCCCGGCGGCAGGTACAGCAGCCGTTCGCCCTCCGGGGACGTCACCTCGTACCCGGTCCCCGGCGCGTCCATCGCCACCGCCCGCACCCGGTGCCCGCTGATCAGCGTCAGGACCTGGCCGTCCGGCACCCGCCCGGCCGGCGGCAGGGCGGGCGGCAGCTCGACGGCGGGGCCGTCGTGCGGGTGGGTCAGCAGCACCTGGCGTACCGGGCCCAGCGAACGCCCCGCCCGCGCGGCGGCGAACACCGCTCCCGGGGTGAGGTCGAGCAGCAGCGCGCCGTCGACCAGCAACGCGGTCGCGGCCCGCGCCCACGGGCCGCGGGCCGAGGCGCAGGCCGCGCAGGGGCAGGAGGGGCGCGGCAGCCCCTCGGGGGCTCCGGTGCCGAGCAGAGTCAGTTCCACCCCCCGATCCTCCCGTGTCCCCGCGCGAGGTGCGCGTCCGGCTACGCTTCGGACAGCAACGTGACCCGGGAGGCTGACATGGCGTGGACGTGGCGGTTCGAGAAGTCCGACGGTACGGAGACGGAGCCGGCGCTGCAGCCGGAGGAGTTCACCACCCAGGGTGACGCGGAGTCCTGGATCGGCGAGTACTGGAAGGAGCTCCTGGAGGGCGGCACCGCACAGGTGACGCTCTTCGAGGACACGACCAAGATCTACGGCCCGATGAGCCTGCAGGCCGACGGCGCCTGACGCCCGGCCCCGGAGACGGGGTGGTGGCCCCGGAGCCCCGGCGGCCACCACCCCTCTCCGATGACCGGAATCCCCGCTGACGGCCCGGGCGGAGAGGCCAACAGGTCAGCAGGCGCCGACGACCACCGCCGCCGCCCGGGCCATCGCCTCGTCTCTCCTCCCACCCCCCGCGAGGCCCCCGAGACGCCAGAAGATCTGTCGTACCGCCACAAGGGAACGGCCGCCCGTCAAGCCCCCCGCCCCACCACCGGAAACGCCGGCGGCTCCGCCCCCGTCCCAGTGCGACCGGCAGGGATGCGGAGCCCCCGAGGATTCCGTGGGTCCGCTCAGATCTCCCCGAGCGTGACCTCAGCCGTCCGGCTGTCGCCGTCGCGCGTGTACGTCACCGTCACCTTCTGGCCCGGCCTGTCGTTCGCCAGCGCCTCGGAGAGCGAGGTGATCGTGGCGACCTCGCTGTCCCCGATCCCGGTGATGGTGTCCCCGGGCCGCAGCCCCGCCTCGTCCGCGGCCCCGCCCCGCTCCACGCTGACCAGCGCCACCCCGGCGGGCCGGTAGTCGTCGTCGACGACGGTGCGGCCGGTGATGTTGAGCGCGGCCCGCCCCGAGTCGGTGACCTTGCCGTCCTCGATGATCTGGTCCGCCACCGTCTTCACCATCGAGACGGGGATCGCGAAGCCGATGCCCGGCGCCGCGCCCTCTCCCAGCTGCGGGTCGGTCGCCGCGAGGGTCGGGATGCCGATCACCTCACTGTCCAGGTCGACCAGCGCCCCGCCGCTGTTGCCCGGGTTGATCGCCGCGGACGTCTGCACCATGTTGGCGATCGTCGCCCCGGTGCCGCCGCCCGACCGGCTCTCGCTCACGGTCCGGCCGAGTGCGGAGACGATGCCCTGGGTGACGCTGCTGGACAGGCCCAGCGGCGAGCCCATCGCCAGCACGATCTGCCCCACCTCGACCTTGCCCGCATCGCCGAACTTGGCGGGCCGCAGCCCGTCCGGCACATCGTCGAGCTTGATCACCGCGAGGTCCTGCTCCGGGTAGGAGGAGACCAGCGACGCGCTCACCACCTCTTCTCCGGTGGCGACGCTGACCTTGAACTTCTTCTCGTCGCCGACCACATGGGCGTTGGTGACGATGTGGCCCCTGCCGTCGTAGACGACCCCGGAGCCGAGCCCCTGGGAGGCGTCGATCTGCACCACCGAGGGCAGCACGTCGTTGATGACCTTCTGGTAGGCGGCCTCCAGGTCGTCGGGGGCGCGCTTCACCGAACCCTGCGCCGTGCCCGACGCGCTCGCCTCGGGCGCCGGAGCGGCCGGACTCGTACCGGAGCAGCCGCCCGCCAGAGCGATGGCGCAGACGGCCGCGGACAGGGGGATCAGCAGCCTGCGCGCCCGGCTGCGAGAGGAGGATGCGTCCATATCCGGAGTCTGGGTCCGGACCCGTTCGGGTGCCCGCGCTGATGAGCCGAACGGGGCCGGGGCCCACCGGCGGGGTGCGCCGCCCTACGCGTGCGCGCGCCCCGCGGGGCCGGAGTGCGGCACGGCGGGCGTCAGCCCCGTACGCCGCACAGGTGCAGCAGTGCCGCCACGCCCCGGTACGGGTCGGTGCGCCCGGCCCGGTCCTCCAGGGCCAGCACGCGTTCCCGTTCGTCGGCCGGCAGTTCCACGTCGTCGTCCACGTTGTCCGTGAAGACGCGGACCCCGTACCAGGCGTGCAGGGGAGCGGCGATCCCGGCGAGGGTGGCCCGCAGGGCGTCGAGCCGGTCCGCGCGCACGGTGAGGCCGAGGCGGTCGGTGTACGTGGCGGTGTCGAAGGCGGCCAGGGCGGCGCCGAAGTCGCCGGCGAGCCCCGGGCGCATCGCGAGCGCGTCCGCGTTCCGTACGAGCAGGGAGAGCAGGCCGCCGGGGGCCAGCACCCGGGCGAGCCCGGCCAGCATCGGGTCCGGCTCCTCGACGTACATCAGGACGCCGTGGCACAGCACCACGTCGAAGCTGCCGGGCAGGAAGTGCACGCCGGTCTCCCGGCAGTCGCCCTCGACGAGCCGGACGCGCTCCCGGATGCCCTCGGGCTCGGACGCCAGGGACTCCCGGGCGGCCGTCAGCATCCCGGCGTCCGACTCCAGACCGGTCACCGAGTGACCGGCCCGCGCGAGCCGCAGCGCCTGGGCGCCCCGGCCCATGCCCACGTCCAGAACGCGCAGCCGCCGCCCCACCGGGAAGCGCGCCGCTATCTGCTCGTCGAGCTGCCGGGCGACCAGCTCCTGCCGGACCGTGTCGCGTACGCCGCCGAGACCCGCCGGCCACGCCGAGGAGGCCCCGGTGAAGCCGGAGGTGTCCGTGCTCAGGGCCGCTCTCCGCGCTTGACCTGCGGCTTCGGGAGCCGCAGTCGGCGCATCTGGAGCGTGCGCATCAGGCCGTACGCCACGGCGCCGCGCTTCGGGGTGTCCGGGAAGCGCTCGCGGAGCTGCTTCTTCAGGCGGAAGCCCAGACCGATCGAGTCGATCACGATCAGGACGATCACCCCGAGCCAGAGCATCATGACGATGGCCTGCATGTTCGGCACCTGGATCACGCTGAGGACCAGGATGATCACGGCGAGCGGCAGGAACCACTCCGCGACGCAGAAGCGCGAGTCCACGTAGTCCCGGACGAAGCGCCGCACCGGGCCCTTGTCGCGGACCGGGAGGTAGCGCTCGTCGCCCGAGGCGAGCGCCTCGCGCTGGCGGGCGAGGTCGGCGCGGCGCGCTTCGCGCTGGCGCTTCACGGCCGCCTTGCGGTCCGCCGGCGCGGCGGAAGCGGCACGACGGCGCTGCGACTGGGCCTCACTGCGCTTGGGGGTGGGGCGACCCTTGGGAGCCTGCGGGTCGCGGGGCTGCTGGGAGAGGTCCGCCGTCACCTTGTCGGTGGGGGCCTTCTCTGTCTTGGCGCGGCTACGGAACACAAAACCCAAGGGTACGGGGTCGGCGCGCGGGCCCGGCCCCGGGGCGAAAACGATCCGGCAACGGAGGGCGCCCCCGTCGGGGCGCCGACCGGGCGATACGGGCGTTAACCGCCTGTTCCGGCACCCGTCACCGGGTGTCCCGGGGCCCCGCCTACACCTTGGGCGGGAGCGTTTCCCCGGCGTACTCGTCCTTGGGGAGGAGCACATCCGCCTCCGAACAGTGCGGTAATAGAGGCAGGGCCCGTACTGTGGGTTCTATCGGGAGTGCCGGAGCTCAGTCCGTCAGAAGGGGGCGCGCGAAGCCCATGAGCGGTGTCATGAAGCGTATGGGAATGATCTTCCGCGCGAAGGCGAACAAGGCCCTTGACCGGGCCGAAGACCCGCGCGAGACCCTCGACTACTCGTACCAGAAACAGCTGGAGCTGCTGCAGAAGGTGCGTCGCGGCGTCGCCGATGTGGCGACGTCCCGCAAGCGCCTGGAACTGCAGCTGAACCAGCTGCAGGGCCAGTCCTCCAAGCTGGAGGACCAGGGCCGCAAGGCGCTGGCGCTGGGCCGCGAGGACCTGGCGCGCGAGGCGCTGTCGCGGCGCGCAGCCCTCCAGCAGCAGGTCACCGACCTGGAGACCCAGCACAGCACGCTCCAGGGCGAGGAGGAGAAGCTCACCCTCGCGGCGCAGCGCCTCCAGGCCAAGGTGGACGCCTTCCGTACGAAGAAGGAGACCATCAAGGCCACCTACACGGCGGCCCAGGCCCAGACCCGGATCGGCGAGGCGTTCTCCGGCATCTCCGAGGAGATGGGCGACGTCGGCCTCGCGATCCAGCGGGCCGAGGACAAGACGCAGCAGCTCCAGGCGCGGGCCGGCGCCATCGACGAGCTGCTCGCCTCCGGGGCCCTGGACGACCCGACCGGCACGGCGAAGGACGACATCGCCGCCGAGCTGGACCGGATCTCCGGCGGCAGCGACGTGGAGCTGGAACTGCAGCGCATGAAGGCCGAGCTGGCCGGGGGCTCCTCGTCCTCGCAGCAGGCCATCGAAGGCGGCGCCCAGGGCGGTGCCCAGCAGTCGCAGCAGTCGTCCCCGCACAAGTTCGACAAGCAGTGAGGGCAGCGTCATGATCGTACGGATCATGGGGGAGGGCCAGGTCGAGCTGGCCGACAGCCACGTCGTCGAACTGAACGAGCTCGACGACGTCCTGCTCAAGGAGATGGAGAGCGGCGACGGACCCGGCTTCCGCGCCACCCTCCACGCGCTCCTGGACAAGGTGCGCGAGCTCGGCGCCCCGCTCCCGGACGAATCCCTGGAGCCGTCCGAGCTGATCCTGCCGGCGCCCGACGCCACCCTCGAAGAGGTACGCGCCATGCTCGGCGACGACGGACTCATCCCCAACTGAGCCCCCATGCGCCCGCCCGGCGGGCCCGTGGACGGCCGCACCGGCACCCCCCCCGTACGTCCTGCCCCGTGCCCGGTCCGCCGGACGCGGGGCAGCGGCGCTTCTCCCGGGAGCTTCCTCCCGGGAGAGCCGGGGGCCGTTTCCCGGGAAGGCGTACGGCTCCGCGGGGCGGCCGCGTACCGTAGCCGGTCGTGACCACCCTCTCGTCCGGTTTCGCGCGCGCCCGCCGCTGGCTCCGGGACCACCCGCTCGCGTTCGACGCGGCCGTCGCGCTGGGCGCGCTCGTCTCGATGATCTGCGGGTCGTTCGCCGACCCGGGCGCCGGACACGGGCCGACCTTCGGCGCCCGCACCCCCGGGCTGTTCAGCGTGTTCCTCATGGTGCTCGGCGCTGTCGCCCTGGTTCTGCGACGCCGGCGGCCGGTGCAGGTCCTCGCCGCCACCGGCACGCTCACCATCGCCGAGTACGTGCTGATGGAGCCGCCCGCCCCGGTCGTCATGAGCACGGTCATCGCCCTCTACACCGTCGCCTCGCGCACCGACCGCCCCACCACCTGGCGGGTCGGGCTGCTCACCACGGTGGCGGTCACGGCCACCGCGATGGTCTTCGGCTCGACCCCCTGGTACAGCCAGGAGAACTTCGGCGTCTTCGCCTGGACCGGTCTGGCCGGGGCCGCCGGGGACGCCGTACGCAGCAGGCGCGCCTTCATCGACGCCATCCGGGAACGCGCCGAGCGGGCCGAGCGCACCCGGGAGGAGGAGGCCCGCCGCCGGGTCGCCGAGGAGCGGCTGCGGATCGCCCGCGACCTCCACGACGTCGTCGCCCACCACATCGCCCTGGTCAACGTGCAGGCCGGGGTCGCCGCCCACGTCATGGACAAGCGACCGGACCAGGCCAAGGAAGCGCTCGCCCACGTACGCGACGCCAGCCGCTCCGCGCTCAACGAACTCCGGGTCACGGTCGGGCTCCTGCGCCAGCAGGGCGACCCCGCGGCCCCCACCGAGCCGGCCCCCGGCCTCGCCGTGCTCGGCGAACTGGTCGCCACCTTCCGCAACGCCGGCCTTCCCGTCGAGGTGGCCTGCGCCGACCGCGACCGGCTGCCCGCCGCCGTCGACCTCGCCGCCTACCGGGTCATCCAGGAGGCCCTGACCAACGTGCGCAAGCACGCCGGGACGGGGGCCCGGGCCGAGGTGAGCGTGGTGCGGGTCGGGGCCACCGTGGAGGTCACCGTGCTCGACGACGGCCGGGGAAGCGCGGGCCGCCGGCCCGGGGCCGGGCCGGCCGGGGGCGCCGCGGCTGACGGCGACGGACCGGAGAGCGGCGGCCACGGGCTGCTCGGCATGCGCGAACGCGTCACCGCCCTCGGCGGGGCCCTCACCGCGGGGCCTCGGTACGGCGGCGGGTTCCGGGTCCATGCGATCCTTCCGGTCGAAGCCCGCACGGGAGAACCGGAGCGGCCGGGCACGGCGGGCGGGACGGGGATCCGCCGATGACCCAACCGACGCCGACGCCGACGCCGATACCGACGCCCGCTCCGGCCTCCGGCGTCCGGGAGGCGCCGATCCGGGTCCTGCTCGCCGACGACCAGGCGCTCCTGCGCAGCGCGTTCCGGGTGCTGGTGGACTCCGAGCCGGACATGACGGTGGTCGGCGAGGCCGCCGACGGGGCCCGGGCCGTCGAGCTGGCCCGGGCCGAGCGCGCCGACGTGGTGCTCATGGACATCCGGATGCCGGGCACGGACGGGCTGGCCGCCACCCGCATGATCAGCGCCGACCCCGAGCTGGCCGCGGTGCGGGTGGTCATGCTCACCACGTTCGAGGTCGACGAGTACGTGGTCCAGTCCCTGCGCGCCGGGGCCTCCGGCTTCCTCGGCAAGGGCGCGGAGCCGGAGGAACTGCTCAACGCGATCCGGATCGCCGCGGCCGGCGAGGCGCTGCTCTCCCCGGCGGCGACCAAGGGGCTCATCGCCACCTTCCTGGCCCAGGGCGGCAGCGGTCCGGCGGAGGGGCCGGACAGCTCGGAGTACGCACCACGGCTGGCGGCGCTCACCGGCCGCGAACGCGAGGTACTGGTCCTGGTCGCCGGCGGCCACTCCAACGACCGGATCGGCGAGCGGCTGGCGGTCAGCCCGCTCACCGTCAAGACCCACGTGAACCGGGCCATGGCGAAGCTGGGCGCCCGGGACCGGGCCCAATTGGTGGTCATCGCCTACGAATCGGGCCTGGTGCGTCCGCGGGCCGACTGACCGGCGGGCCCGGGGTACGGCGGTGTACTCCAGCTGCGGTATGCGCGGCGTGAGAAAGCAGCCCGGGGGGCGACGTATCGGCTGCGGGGAGCGGCGATCGTAGGACTGGGCTGGAGGGACGGGCCCTGACGTCCTCCCTTCCGCGCCCCTGCCGCGTACGCCACAGAAGAGAGACCCACCCATGTCCTGGCTGTCCAGATTCAGCCTCGCGCAAAGGGCCCTGATCGGGCTGATCTCGATCGTCGCGCTGGTCTTCGGCGCGATAGCGATCCCGCAGCTCAAGCAGCAGCTGCTGCCCACCATCGAACTGCCGATGGTCACGGTGCTGGCGCCCTACCAGGGTGCGTCCCCCGACGTGGTCGAGAAGCAGGTCGTCGAGCCCCTGGAGAACTCCCTCAAGGCCGTCGACGGCGTCGAGGGCGTCACCTCCACCGCCAGCGAGGGCACCGCCCTCGTCATGGCCACCTTCGACTTCGGCGACGAGGGCGTCAAGCAGCTCGTCGCGGACATCCAGCAGGCGGTGAACCGGGCCCGCGCCCAACTGCCCGCCGACGTCGACCCGCAGGTGATCGCGGGCTCCACGGACGACATCCCGACCGTGGTCCTCGCCGTCACCTCCGACGAGGACCAGCAGGTCCTGGCCGACCGGCTCGACCGCACGGTCGTCCCCGCCCTCCAGGACATCGAAGGCGTCGGCCAGGTGACCGTCGACGGCGTGCGGGACCTCCAGGTCTCCGTCGTCCCCGACGCCGGGAAGCTCGCCGCCGCCGGCCTGGACACGGGCACGCTCGCCCAGGCCCTCCAGTCGGGCGGCGCCACCGTCCCGGCCGGTTCCTTCTCCGAGTCCGGCAAGAACCGCACCATCCAGGTCGGCGGCGCCTACACCTCGCTGCGGCAGATCGAGGACCTCCAGGTCGTCGCCGGGAACCCGGCGGGCCCCTCGGACCGGCCGGCGAAGCCGGTGCGCCTCGGCGACGTGGCCGAGGTGAGGCAGGAGCCGTCCACGGCGGTCTCCATCACCCGCACCAACGGCAAGCCGAGCCTCGCCGTGATGGCGACGATGGACAAGGACGGCAGCGCCGTCGCCATCTCGGACGCCGTCCAGGAGAAGCTGCCCGGCCTCCGTGAGGACCTCGGCCGCGGCGCCGAGCTGACGGTCGTCTCCGACCAGGGCCCCGCCGTCTCCAAGTCGATCTCGGGCCTGACCACGGAGGGCGCGCTCGGGCTGGTCTTCGCGGTCGTCGTGATCCTGGTCTTCCTCGCGTCGATCCGCTCGACGCTGGTCACCGCGGTCTCCATCCCGCTCTCGGTCGTCCTCGCGCTGATCGTGCTCTGGACCCGCGACCTGTCGCTCAACATGCTCACGCTCGGCGCGCTCACCATCGCCATCGGCCGGGTCGTCGACGACTCGATCGTGGTCCTGGAGAACATCAAGCGCCATCTCGGCTACGGCGAGGAGCGCCACGCGGCGATCACCACCGCGGTCAAGGAGGTCGCCGGGGCGGTCACCTCCGCCACCCTCACCACCGTCGCCGTCTTCCTGCCCATCGGTCTGGTCGGCGGCATGGTCGGCCAGCTGTTCGGCTCGTTCTCGCTGACCGTCACCGCCGCGCTGCTCGCCTCGCTGGTGGTCTCGCTCACCGTGGTGCCGGTCCTGTCGTACTGGTTCCTGCGCCCGCCGAAGGGCACCCCCGAGGACGCGGCGGAAGCGCGCCGCCTCGCGGAGGAGAAGGAGGCGGCCAGCCGGCTCCAGCGGATCTACGTCCCGATCCTCCGCTTCGCCACCCGCCGCCGGATCACCAGCATCGTCATCGCCGTCGCCGTCCTGCTCGGGACCTTCGGCATGGTCCCGCTGCTGAAGACGAACTTCTTCGACGCCGGCGAGCAGGAGGTCCTCACCGTCAAGCAGGAGCTGGCCCCCGGCACCAGCCTGGAAGCCGCCGACGAGTCCGCCCGCAAGATCGAGAAGGTCCTCGGCGAGGACAAGGGCGTCAAGGACTACCAGGTCACCGTCGGCTCCTCCGGCTTCATGGCCGCCTTCGGCGGCGGCACCGGCTCCAACCAGGCGTCCTACCAGGTCACCCTGAAGGACGCCGCGGACTCCGAGGACGCCCAGGACCGCATCGACGAGGCCCTCGGCAAGCTCGACGGCATCGGCGACACCACCATCGCCGCGGGCGACGGCTTCGGCTCCCAGGACCTGAGCGTCGTGGTCAAGGCCGCCGACGGGGACGTCCTGAAGAAGGCGGCCGAGGCCGTCCGCACCGAGGTCGCCACCATCGAGGACGTCACCGACGTCCAGAGCGACCTGGCGCAGAGCGTCCCGCGCATCTCGGTCACCGCCAACGACAAGGCGGCCGCCGCCGGGTTCGACTCCGCCGCCCTCGGCGGGATCGTCGCCGGAGCCGTACGGGGCACGCCCGCCGGCTCCGCGACGCTCGACGAGACCGAACGCGACATCGTCATCCGCTCCGCGAAGCCGGCCGCCACCCTGGCCGAGCTGAAGGCCCTGCCGCTGGGCCCGGTCGAGCTCGGCGACATCGCCGACGTGAAGATCGTCCCCGGTCCGGTCTCCATGACCCGCATCGACGGCCAGCGTTCGGCGACGATCACCGCCAAGCCGGTCGGCGACAACACGGGCGCGGTCAGCACCGAGCTCGCCGAGAAGCTCGACGCGCTGGACCTCCCCGAGGGCGCCACCGCCACCATCGGCGGCGTCACGGCGGACCAGGACGAGGCGTTCGCCCAGCTCGGGCTCGCGATGCTGGCCGCCATCGCCATCGTCTTCATGCTGCTGGTGGCCACCTTCCGGTCGCTCGTCCAGCCGCTGATCCTGCTGGTCTCCGTCCCGTTCGCGGCGACCGGGGCGCTGGCCCTGCTGCTCGTCACCGGCACCCCGCTGGGCGTCCCGGCGATGATCGGCATGCTGATGCTCATCGGCATCGTGGTCACCAACGCGATCGTGCTGATCGACCTGATCAACCAGTACCGCGCCCAGGGCCTCGGCATCGTCGAAGCGGTCGTCGAGGGCGGCCGCCACCGCTTCCGGCCGATCCTGATGACGGCGCTGGCGACCATCTTCGCCCTGCTCCCGATGGCGCTCGGCGTCACCGGCGAGGGCGGCTTCATCTCGCAGCCGCTGGGCGTCGTGGTGATCGGCGGTCTGATCAGCTCCACGCTGCTGACCCTGCTGCTCGTGCCGACGCTGTACGCGATGGTCGAGCTCCGCAAGGAGCGCCGCGCCGAGAAGAAGGCCGCCAAGCGCGCGGTCGAGGAGGGCCCGACGGCGCAGAACCCGCCCGAGGAGGCCCGCGAGGCCGAGCCCGCGAAGGCCTGACCCGACCGCTCGAAGGGGCCTGTTCCACGCGCTCGCGCGGGACAGGCCCCTTCGGGGTTCCCGGCCGGGGCGGCGAACACGCTCCCACCGGCGCGGGGAACCGGCCCGGCCGGGAAGGCCCGGGCCCGCACGCGGAAGCCCCGGCACGCCGGCCTGCGGCGCACCGGGGCTTCCGGGCGGTTTCCGGGAGCGGCCGGACGCTACGGCAGAGCCAGCATCCGCTCCAGCGCGAGCTTCGCGTACTTCTCCGTCTCCGGGTCGACCTCGATCCGGTTGACGAGCTTGCCGTCGGCCAGGGACTCCAGCGTCCAGACCAGGTGCGGCAGGTCGATGCGGTTCATCGTCGAGCAGAAGCAGACCGTCTTGTCGAGGAAGACGACCTCCTTGTCCTCGTCGGCGAAACGGTCGGCCAGGCGGCGGACCAGGTTCAGCTCCGTGCCGATGGCCCACTTCGAGCCGCGCGGGGCCGCCTCCAGCGCCTTGATGATGTACTCAGTCGAGCCCACGTAGTCCGCGGCGGCGACGACCTCGTGCTTGCACTCCGGGTGCACCAGCACGTTGACGCCGGGGATGCGGGCCCGGACGTCCTCGACCGACTCGACCGAGAAACGGCCGTGGACCGAGCAGTGCCCGCGCCACAGGATCATCTTCGCGTCCCGCAGCCGGTCGGCGGTGAGGCCGCCGTTCGGCTTGTGCGGGTTGTAGACGACGCAGTCCTCGAGGCTCATCCCCATGTCCCGCACGGCCGTGTTGCGGCCCAGGTGCTGGTCGGGGAGGAAGAGGATCTTCTCGCCCTGCTCGAAGGCCCACTCCAGGGCCCGCTTCGCGTTCGACGAGGTGCAGATCGTGCCGCCGTGCCGGCCGGTGAAGGCCTTGATGTCCGCGGAGGAGTTCATGTACGAGACGGGCACCACCCGGTCGGCGACCCCGGCGTCGGTCAGTACGTCCCAGCACTCGGCGACCTGCTCGGCGGTGGCCATGTCGGCCATCGAGCAGCCGGCCGCCAGGTCGGGCAGCACGACCGCCTGGTCGTCCGTGGTGAGGATGTCGGCGGACTCGGCCATGAAGTGCACCCCGCAGAAGACGATGTACTCCGCCTCCGGGCGGGCCGCCGCGTCCCGGGCCAGCTTGAACGAGTCGCCGGTGACGTCCGCGAACTGGATGACCTCGTCGCGCTGGTAGTGGTGGCCGAGGACGAACACCTTGTCCCCGAGCCTCTCCTTCGCGGCGCGGGCGCGCGCCACCAGGTCCGGGTCGGACGGGGAGGGGAGGTCCCCGGGGCAGTCGACGCCGCGCTCGCTCCTCGGGTCGGCCTCTCGGCCGAGCAGCAGCAGCGCGAGGGGTGTCGGCTGTACGTCCAGGGGCTGGGCCGTGGTCACGTCACGCACCCTTTCTTCTCTGCGTTCTGCTCTGCGCTTCGGCGAACGCGCCTTTTCGTCTATTTGACGCTATCTATCATAGCCGCTTCGTGTCACTTTGACGATGCCGATAGCGTCGATGTGACGCATCCCCCGGGCGGCCGGGTGTGCGAGCATGAAAAGGAACAGACAAGCGCTCGGCCCGGAATGATTACGCGGGTCTGGCGGTTGAACCGTCGGCAAGCAGTCCGTACAACCCGGGAGAGAAGCAGATGTCCGTATCGGACGAGACCACCACCGTGAGCGACGGCATCCTCCTGTCCGACGCCGCCGCCTCCAAGGTCAAGGCCCTGCTGGAGCAGGAAGGCCGCGAGGACCTGGCGCTGCGCGTCGCCGTCCAGCCCGGCGGCTGCTCGGGCCTGCGCTACCAGCTCTTCTTCGACGAGCGCTCGCTCGACGGTGACGTCGTCAAGGACTTCGACGGCGTCAAGGTCGTCACCGACCGGATGAGCGCCCCGTACCTGGGCGGCGCCTCCATCGACTTCGTCGACACCATCGAGAAGCAGGGCTTCACGATCGACAACCCGAACGCCACCGGCTCCTGCGCCTGCGGCGACTCGTTCAGCTAGGGCGTCTTCCGGAAGCAGCGCCGTCCGCCCGGGCGTCGCCGGGCAGGCGGGACTTTCGAGAACCGCCCGAGGCGCTGCGAGCGGGAACACACGGCATGCGGAGGCGGCCCCGGGAATCATTCCCGGGGCCGCCTCCGCATGCCGGGGGCCCGCCGCTCAGCGGCGCGGCACCGCCCCGCCCGAGGCGGCGTCGATCACCGGGCGGTCGCCCAGCGGTTTCTCCAGCGTCACCGTCCGCGTCAGCTCCTTGGCGACCAGGACGCAGAGCTTCTTCTCCTCCTGCGGCTTCTCCGTGACGGTGATCCGCACCTGGCCCGCGCTCTCCCGCGCGCTCGCCGTGTACGTACTGCACACGCCGCCCCAGAAGGTCACCTCCAGGGTCCGCCCGTCCGCCCCGTACGAGGTCACCTTCCGGTCCCCGGACGGCGTCGGGACCTCCGGCTCCTCGACGAACTCCGGGTCCACCGCGATCCGCGTGACCGTCTCCTCCGGGCCGCCCGGAGCCTGCCGGACCGTGAACAGCCAGGACGGCACCAGCGTCGGACGGCCCTCCGCGTGGTGCGGCGCCAGACCGAACACCGCGTCCTCGACCGTCCGCTCCACCGGCGCCCGCTTGCCGTTCGACGGCACGCACTGGGGCTCGGACGGGGGCTTCGGCTCGCCCTCCAGCGGCACGGGAGTGGCGCAACCGCCGATGTCCCGACCGCCGTCGCCCTTCCCCCTGCTCTCCGCGTTCAACTGCTTCAGCGCCTCGTCCGCGCCCACCACGGGGTAGACCTCGCCCTTCGCCGGCGCCTTGAGACGCCCGCTGCCCCCGGTCACCTCGCCGTCCGGGCCCACCTGGACACCGGTGGACCAGCCGTACGTCGGGAGGCCGCCGATCTTCGGATCGGCGTTCACCACGCGGACGTCGCCCATCATCTGGCCGGCGTTCAGCGCCGCGTCGTCCTGGCCGACCGCCTTGAGGACCGGGGCCGCGGCCGCCTTCGCCGCCTTCTCGCTCACCGGCTCGCCGCCGCCCGCCCCGGCGGGGCCGTTCGCGCACATCGCCCCCGGCTCGCAGGGCTTGGACGGGGTGGTCGCGGCGAACGTCCAGAAGCCCGGCGCCTGCTTCGCCACCTTCAGGAGCGCGCCGGGCCCGTCGTCGTCGCCGACCACCCAGGACGTGCCCTCGGTGCGCGGTGTGCCCGGGATGCCCAGCGCCTTCGCCAGCCGGGCGACGTCGGCCGGTGCGACCGTGCCCTTGGCCACGTGGACCGCCGCCTCGGCCGGGCCGTCCGGAAGTCCGCCCGGGGCCCGGTAGGCCACGGGCGGGCCGGAGGGAGCCGGTTCGCCGGGGGCGATGCCCGCGGGCGGCGCGTCCGAGGAGGCCCCGCCCGGTGGGTCGGCGGGTGCGTCCAGGGCCAACGGCCGGGCCGCGTCCTCCGCCGCCGCACGGCTGTCCGCCCCGGCGGCGTCGCCCGGGGCGGTGGAGGCCCAGTAGGCGCCCCCGCCCCCGGCCAGCAGGACGGCCGCGGCCACCGAGGCCACCGCGAGCGGCGGACGCCGCCGCCGGGAACCGGTCACGTCGTTGTCGGGTCGCTCGGTGCTCACCGGATCGCTCCTTCGACTGCGTCGCCGTCGCGGCGCCAACCGCGTGCCCCCGGACGGGGACACCGGTGGGACGGAGCGGGGGAGCGTGCGGTTCCACCGGCCTGGGAGCCCCGTACGCGGACGCCGCGCGGATCGCGCCGGAGCCGGTGGGGAAAGGCCGAAAGGCGATGCCCGCCGGCCGGCCCCGGCCGGTGCTCAGTCCCCGTACTCGGTCATCGCGTCGACCAGCCGCGCCGACGAGGGCGGCACCGTCACCCCGTTGATCAGGGACGGCTTCACGGGGGCCGGGGCGCTCCTGGCGGGCTTCGTCCAGTGCGGCGCCATCCGCGCGCAGTCCCCGCGCAGGGCGGCCAGGCTCGATTCGGACTCGGGCAGTGCGGTGTGGTTCGACATATCCGCACCGTAACCACGGCCGAGCTCAGGTAGAAAGCCCTACTATCGGGTAGTTTTCCCTTTTCCCCGTCGCCCGACTCACCCGGTAGCGTGAACTGTCACGTCGTCCCGGAGGGCGCACTCACGGCCCTTCGCCTTCCGCAGGAGCAGTCTCCCCGTGCGTATTGCAGTCACCGGCTCGATCGCCACCGACCACCTCATGACCTTCCCCGGCCGCTTCGCCGACCAGCTGGTCGCCGATCAGCTGCACACGGTCTCCCTCTCCTTCCTGGTCGACAACCTCGATGTGCGCCGGGGCGGTGTCGCCGCCAACATCTGCTTCGGGATGGGCCTGCTCGGCACCCGCCCGATCCTGGTCGGCGCCGCCGGGTCCGACTTCGACGACTACCGCGCCTGGCTCGACCGGCACGGCGTCGAGACCGGTTCCGTCCGGATCTCCGAGGTTCTGCACACCGCCCGCTTCGTCTGCACCACCGACGCCGACCACAACCAGATCGGCTCCTTCTACACGGGGGCGATGAGCGAGGCCCGCCTCATCGAGCTGAAGAGCGTCGCCGACCGCGTCGGCGGCCTCGACCTCGTCTCCATCGGCGCCGACGACCCCGAGGCGATGCTCCGCCACACGGAGGAGTGCCGCACCCGGAACATCCCGTTCGCCGCCGACTTCTCCCAGCAGATCGCGCGGATGGACGGCGAGGAGATCCGCATCCTCCTCGACGGCGCCACCTACCTCTTCTCCAACGAGTACGAGAAGGGACTCATCGAGTCCAAGACCGGCTGGAGCGACGAGGAGATCCTCGCCAGGGTCGGCCACCGCGTCACCACCCTCGGCGCCCGCGGCGTCCGGATCGAGCGGGTCGGCGAGCCGGTCATCGAGGTCGGCTGCCCCGAGGAGGACGTCAAGGCCGACCCCACCGGCGTCGGCGACGCCTTCCGGGCCGGCTTCCTCTCCGGTCTCGCCTGGGGCGTCGGCCTGGAGCGCGCCGCCCAGGTCGGCTGCATGCTCGCCACCCTGGTCATCGAGACGGTCGGCACCCAGGAGTACACCCTGCGCCGCACCGCCTTCATGGACCGCTTCACCAAGGCGTACGGCCACGACGCCGCCGCCGAGATCCGGCAGCACCTGGCGTGATCAGCTGAGCCGGCGGACCACATGGGCCGAGCCTCGGTCCGCCCGCTCCTCGCCCACGTACTCCTGGCCCCGCATCTCGCACCAGGCCGGGATGTCCAGCCGCGCCGCCTCGTCGTCGGCGAGCACCGTCACCGTGGCGCCCACCGGTACCTCCCCGATCACCTTTGCGAGCTCGATCACCGGGACCGGACAGCGGCGGCCCAGCGCGTCGACCACCAGGGGCGCGGCGGTGGCGGCGGGGCGGGGGGCGGCGACCGGGGCGCCGAGCCGTTCGCGTACGTCGGCGACCACAGCGGGCAGCACCTCGAGGAAGCGGTCCACGTCCGCCCCGGCGGTGCCCGGCGGCAGCGACACCCGGACGTTGCCCTCCGAGAGCACGCCCATCGCCTTCAGCACATGGCTCGGCGTCAGGGTGCTGCTGGTGCAGGACGAACCGGACGATACGGAGAACTCCCTCCGGTCCAGCTCGTGCAGCAGGGTCTCCCCGTCGACGTAGAGACAGGAGAAGGTGACCAGATGCGGCAGCCGCCGCTCCGGGTCTCCCACCACCTCCACATCGGGCACCCGCTCGGCCACCACGGTCCGGATCCGGTCCACCAGCGCCCGCAGCCGTACCGCCTCGGCCGCCGCCTCGTCCCGCACCGCGCGCAGCGAGGCCGCCGCCGCCACGATCGCCGGCAGGTTCTCGAACCCCGGCGCCCGCCCCGACTCCCGCTCCCCGGCCGGGCCCGGGGGAGCGAAGCGCACCCCCTTGCGGACCGCCAGCAGTCCGACCCCGGCGGGACCGCCCCACTTGTGCGCGCTCGCCGTCAGCAGCGACCAGCCCGCCGGGACCGGCCCCCAGCCGAGCGACTGGGCCGCGTCGATCAGCAGGGGCGTCCCCGCCTCGGCGCAGAGCGCGGCGACCTCGGCCACCGGCTGCTCGGTGCCCACCTCGTGGTTGGCCGACTGGAGGCAGGCCAGCGCGGTGTCCGCCCGCAGCGCCTCGCCGTACGCCGCCGGGTCCACCGCCCCCGAACGGCCCACCGGGACCTCGGTGACCGATCCGCCGGCCGCCTCGTGGGCCGCCGCGGCGTGGAGCACCGACGAGTGTTCGACCGCGGAGTGGGCCAGACGGCGGCCGACACGCCGACGCCCGGAAAGAGCCCCGGCAATTCCCGCGTGCACCGCCGCCGTCCCCGACGAGGTGAACACCAGCTCGTCCGGGCGGCACCCGACGGCCTCCGCAGCGGCCTCCCGGGCCGCGTCCAGCAGCAGCCGGGCCCGCCGCCCCTCCCGGTACAGACGGGCTGGATCGGCCCAGCCCTCGTCGAGCGCGGCAAGCAGGGCCTGGCGTGCGACGGGGTGCAGGGGGGCGGCGGAGGCGGCGTCGAAGTAGGGCATCCCGCCACGCTAGCCCGCCCCCGGCCCCGCTCCGCCGGGGACCGCTCCCGCCGGGCGGACGAGGGGCCGTCAGATGGGGGCCGGAGGCCCGGATTCCACTCCATGGGGGTGTCCGGCGGCGCGTTGGGCACCCTCCCCGCGCGACCCCAAATAGCGTCCAGTAGGGTTTGGTCCGCATAAACATCCAAACCCCTGCCCGCGTCAGGGCCGGCGACCGACCAGAGACATACGGGCGCGCCGAACCGTGCGGGCGAGACTCTCGGGAAGGCGCTACGTGAGTCCCAACGGCTCCGACCGCTCGTCGCGGCGCCCGATGCGGCGGAAGCTGCCGCAGGTGCTGACTGCGGGCCTGGTCTTGGCGACGGCCTCCGGTTGTTCATACAACTGGGAGGATTTCCCCCGCCTCGGAATGCCCACACCGGTAACGGAAGAGGCCCCGCGGATCCTCTCCCTCTGGCAAGGCTCGTGGGCGGCAGCGCTCGTCACGGGTGTCCTTGTCTGGGGGCTGATCCTCTGGAGCGTCATCTTCCACCGGCGTAGCCGGACCAAGGTGGAGGTACCTCCGCAGACCAGGTACAACATGCCCATCGAGGCGTTGTACACAGTGGTTCCCCTCATCATCGTCTCGGTGCTGTTCTACTTCACCGCGCGAGACGAGTCGAAGCTCCTCGAGCTCTCCGACAAGCCCGCCCACACCATCAACGTGGTCGGCTTCCAGTGGAGCTGGGGCTTCAACTACATCGAGAAGGTGGATGGCCAGCCCGCAGCGGGCCCCGAGGTCCCCAAGGAGCTCGACGCCATCCCCGACAAGTTCCAGAAGGACTTCCCCGAGGGCGCCGGCGGCGTCTACGACGTGGGCATCCCCGGAACCCGCAACCCGCAGAACGGCAACCCGGGCCCGACCCTGTGGCTGCCGAAGGGCGAGAAGGTCCGCTTCGTCCTCACCTCGCGTGACGTCATCCACTCCTTCTGGGTGGTGCCGTTCCTCATGAAGCAGGACGTCATCCCGGGCCACACCAACGTGTTCGAGGTGACCCCCAACCGCGAGGGCACCTTCATGGGCAAGTGCGCCGAGCTCTGCGGCGTCGACCACTCCCGGATGCTCTTCAACGTGAAGGTCGTCTCCCCGGAGCGTTACCAGCAGCACCTCAAGGAGCTGGCTGACAAGGGTCAGACGGGCTACATGCCGGCAGGCATCGCGCAGACGGACCCGGCCAGGAATGCGGAGAAGAACCAACTGTGAGCATCCTCAACGAACCTCAGGGTGCCGCTCCGGCAGACGACTCGTACGAGGACGAGCTGCCCGTGCGGCGCAAGCAGCCGGGAAACATCGTCGTGAAGTGGCTGACCACCACCGACCACAAGACGATCGGTACGCTCTACCTGGTCACCTCGTTCGTGTTCTTCTGCATCGGCGGACTCATGGCGCTCTTCATGCGCGCCGAGCTGGCCCGTCCGGGCACGCAGATCATGTCGAACGAGCAGTTCAACCAGGCGTTCACGATGCACGGCACGATCATGCTGCTGATGTTCGCGACGCCGCTGTTCGCCGGATTCGCGAACTGGATCATGCCGCTGCAGATCGGCGCGCCCGACGTGGCGTTCCCGCGGCTGAACATGTTCGCGTACTGGCTGTACCTCTTCGGCTCGATCATCGCGGTGGCCGGCTTCCTCACCCCGCAGGGCGCCGCCGACTTCGGCTGGTTCGCCTACTCCCCGCTCTCGGACGCGGTCCGCTCGCCGGGCGTCGGCGCCGACATGTGGATCATGGGTCTGGCCTTCTCCGGCTTCGGCACGATCCTCGGCTCGGTCAACTTCATCACCACGATCATCTGCATGCGCGCCCCCGGCATGACGATGTTCCGCATGCCGATCTTCACCTGGAACGTCCTGCTGACCGGTGTCCTGGTCCTGCTGGCCTTCCCGGTCCTGGCCGCCGCGCTCTTCGCGCTGGAGGCCGACCGTAAATTCGGCGCGCACATCTTCGACGCGGCCAACGGCGGCGCATTGCTCTGGCAACACCTCTTCTGGTTCTTCGGGCATCCAGAGGTGTACATCATCGCGCTACCGTTCTTCGGAATCATTTCCGAGGTCATCCCGGTATTCAGCCGCAAGCCGATGTTCGGCTACATCGGCCTGGTCGCGGCCACCATCGCCATCGCCGGTCTTTCCGTGACGGTGTGGGCACACCACATGTACGTGACGGGCGGCGTGCTGTTGCCGTTCTTCTCGTTCATGACCTTCCTCATCGCGGTACCGACCGGTGTGAAGTTCTTCAACTGGATCGGCACGATGTGGAAGGGGTCGTTGTCCTTCGAGACACCGATGCTCTGGGCCGTCGGCTTCCTGATCACCTTCACCTTCGGTGGTCTGACCGGCGTCATCCTCGCCTCGCCCCCGATGGACTTCCACGTCTCGGACTCGTACTTCGTCGTCGCGCACTTCCACTACGTCATCTTCGGCACCGTGGTCTTCGCGATGTTCTCCGGCTTCCACTTCTGGTGGCCGAAGTTCACCGGCAAGATGCTGGACGAGCGGCTCGGCAAGATCACGTTCTGGACGCTGTTCGTGGGCTTCCACGGCACGTTCCTGGTGCAGCACTGGCTCGGCGCCGAGGGCATGCCGCGTCGTTACGCGGACTACCTCGACGCGGACGGCTTCACCGCGCTGAACACGATCTCGACGATCTCCTCGTTCCTGCTCGGCCTGTCGATGCTGCCGTTCTTCTACAACGTCTGGAAGACCGCGAAGTACGGCAAGAAGATCGAGGTCGACGACCCGTGGGGCTACGGCCGTTCGCTGGAGTGGGCGACCTCCTGCCCGCCCCCGCGGCACAACTTCCTCACCCTGCCGCGGATCCGCTCCGAATCCCCGGCGTTCGACCTGCACCACCCGGAGATCACCGCGCTGGAGCAGCTCGACCACGACTCCGAGTCGGACAAGGCCCTGGCCGGCGGCAAGGAGGCAGGCAAGTGAAGATCCAGGGACAGATGTTCATCTGGCTGAGCGTCTTCATCCTCGGCATGGCCATCGTGTACGGCGTGTGGTCGAAGGAGCCGGTCGGCACCACGGCGCTCTTCCTGGCCTTCGGGCTGGCCGTCATGATCGGCTTCTACCTGGCCTTCACGGCCAACCGGGTCGACGCCATGGCCCAGGACAACAAGGAAGCCGACGTCGCCGACGAGGCCGGCGAGCTGGGGTTCTTCTCCCCGCACAGCTGGCAGCCGCTCTCCCTGGCGGTCGGCGGAGCCTTCGCCTTCATGGGCGTCGTCTTCGGCTGGTGGCTCCTGTACTTCTCCGCCCCCCTGCTCCTGATCGGCCTCTTCGGCTGGGTCTTCGAGTACTACCGGGGCGAGAACCGCACCCAGTGACACCGCACCCGGTGACACCGCTCCGGCGGTGACACGCGCTACACCACGAAGGGCCCGCGTCGCCGAGAGCGACGCGGGCCCTTCCCTCGTTTGCAGTCACTGAACGCGCTGGAACGGATGAATCTTCCTAGCGTGGACGGCATGAACCACACGCCGCGCCTCCGCACCGTAGTGAGCTGCACCCTGCTGGTCGTGACCCTCGCCGCGGGTGCGACCGCCTGTGGATCCTCCGACGGCCACCCGCTCTCGACGAAGCCCTTCGACGCGAGCGACCAGGTCTCCTTCAACGGCCCCTCCAGCAAGGAGAAGGCCGATCCCGACAAGCCCCTGGAAGTCACCGTCAAGGGCGACGAGGGGCGCATCACCGACGTCAGCGCCGTGGACACCGGGGGCCGCCACCTCGCGGGAGAGCTCTCCGCCGACGGCAGGCGCTGGCGCTCCACCGTCCCCCTCGCGGCCGGCACCGGATACACCGTCAGGGTCGCCATGGAGAACGCCGACGGCGCTCCAGGCGTCCGTACGCTCTCCTTCGGCACCTCATCGCCCAAGAAGCTGCTGAAGGTCGCCTTCGGCCCTGAGGCGGGCACCTACGGCGTCGGACAGCCCATCACGGCGGAACTCAGCGCTCCGATCACCGACAAGGCGGCCAGGGCCACCGTCGAGCGCGCCCTGAAGGTCCGCTCCACCCCGGCGGTCACCGGCTCCTGGCACTGGGTGGACGACAAGAAGCTGCACTACCGCCCGAAGGAGTACTGGCCGGCCAACGCCTCCATCGAGGTGCGCTCCAACCTGGCGGGCATCAAGGTGACCAACGCGCTCTACGGAGCCGACGCCAAGCCGCTCAAGCTCCGGACCGGCGACCGGATCGAGGCCGTCACCGACGCCTCGGACCACTCCATGACGGTGCTCCGCAACGGAGAAGTGATCAACACCATTCCGGTCACCACCGGCAAGCCCGGGTTCTCCACCCGCAACGGGGTCAAGGTGGTGCTCGCCAAGGAGCAGTTCGTCCGTATGCGCGGGGAGAGCATCGGTATCGCGGCCGGTTCCTCGGAGTCGTACGACCTGCCGGTCTACTGGGCCACCCGGGTGACCTGGAGCGGCGAGTACGTGCACGCCGCCCCCTGGTCCGTCGGCTCCCAGGGCAGCGCCAACGTCAGCCACGGCTGCACCGGCATGAGCACGAGCAACGCCGAGTGGTTCTTCGACACCGTACGCGAGGGCGACATCGTCAAGGTCGTCGGCAGCGAGGGCGAGGACATGGACCCGTTCGGCAACGGGTTCGGCGACTGGAACCTCTCCTGGGAGGAGTGGCAGCGGGGCAGCGCCCTCCACGAGGGGGCGCCGGACAGCCCGCAGACCCTCCAGGCCGCCCGGCTGCGTCCCCACGTCTGAGACCCGGGCCGGGCGCCCGCCGGGCGCCCGCCCACCGGGCCGCGGCGGCCTCTCAGGCCCCCACGGAGAGCCGCTGCCGCAGCAGGGCGGCCAGCGCGTCGGCGAACTCCACCGGCTCCACCGGCAGCGTCACGGCGGCCTCCGCGCGGCTCCAGGTGGCCAGCCACGCGTCCTGCGGGCGGCCGATCAGCAGGAGCACCGGCGGGCAGCGGAAGATCTCGTCCTTGATCTGGCGGCAGACGCCCATGCCGCCGACGGGAGCCGTCTCGCCGTCCAGCACACAGACGTCGACGCCCCCGCCGTCCAGCGCCGCGAGGACGGCCGGGAGCGTCGCGCACTCCAGGAACTCCACCGGTGGCACGTCCGCGGCGGGCCGGCGACCGGCTGCCAGCCGCACCTGCTCCCGGATGTTGGCGTCGTCGCTGTAGACCAGGACCGTGGCGGTCGCCTGCATTGTTCCTCCGTGACATCGACGTCGTCGGGGCTCTCGGGGCATGAACCGATGCGCGGATCGTACTCCGCCCGACCGGCCGTCAGCACCGGTAATGACGACGTCGCGCTGGGCCGTTCGGCGCAGGGCGCGACCCCTGCGGACGGCACGGACACACCGAACGGCACCCCCCGGGGTGAGGGCGGGATAAGCGACCGACATAATGTCGGTCGTGGCGACAGCAACGACAGTAGAAACCGGGCACGCGCACCCGTCGGTCAATCGGCCGAACCTCACCAGCGTCGGAACCATCATCTGGTTGAGTTCCGAGCTGATGTTCTTCGCGGCCCTCTTCGCGATGTACTTCACCCTGCGATCGGTGATGGGACCCGATTACTGGAAGGAGATGTCCGGCCATCTGAACTTCCCGTTCTCGGCGACGAACACCACCATCCTGGTGCTCTCCTCACTCACCTGCCAGCTCGGCGTCTTCGCCGCCGAGCGGGGCGATGTGAAGAAGCTCCGCACCTGGTTCATCATCACGTTCGTGATGGGTGCGATCTTCATCGGCGGCCAGGTCCTGGAGTACACCGAGCTGGTCAAGGACGCGGGGCTCTCCCTCTCGTCCGACCCCTACGGCTCGGTGTTCTACCTGACCACCGGCTTCCACGGTCTGCACGTGACAGGCGGTCTCATCGCCTTCCTGCTGGTCCTCGGCAGAACGTACGCGGCCAAGAGGTTCACCCACGATCAGGCCACCGCCGCCATCGTCGTGTCCTACTACTGGCACTTCGTCGATGTCGTATGGATCGGCCTGTTCGCAACGATCTACATGATCAAGTAACCGGGCTCGCACCCGCCCACCATCGACGCAGAAGATCCTGACACCGGGGTAATCCGTGAAAAAGCTCTCCGCACGACGACGCCATCCGCTGGCGGCGGTCGTCGTACTACTCCTCGCGCTGGCGGCTACCGGGGGGCTGTACGCCGCGTTTGCGCCTGCGGGCAAGGCGCAGGCCGATGAAACCGCCCAGTCCCTCGCCATCGAAGAGGGCAAGAAGCTCTACGCCGTAGGCTGCGCCAGCTGCCACGGCACCGGCGGTCAGGGCACCACCGACGGGCCGTCCCTCGTGGGCGTGGGCTCCGCCGCCGTGGACTTCCAGGTCGGTACGGGCCGTATGCCCGCGCAGCAGCCGGGCGCCCAGGTACCGAAGAAGAAGGTCATCTACAGCCAGGCGGAGATCGACCAGCTCGCGGCGTACGTCGCGTCGCTCGGCGCCGGTCCGATCACGCCGACCGACAAGCAGGTCGACCCGGCGGGCGCGGACGTCGCCAACGGCGGCGAACTGTTCCGCACCAACTGCGCCCAGTGCCACAACTTCACCGGTAAGGGCGGAGCCCTGACGGAGGGCAAGTACGCACCCGACCTCGAAGGTGTGAGCCCGAAGCACATCTACGAGGCCATGCAGACCGGCCCGCAGAGCATGCCCTCCTTCCCCGACACGACGATGCCGGAGCAGGAGAAGAAGGACATCATCGCGTACATCGAGACCGTGAACGGTGATGAGACGGAGAGCCCCGGCGGTCTGGCCCTCGGCGGTCTCGGCCCGGTCAGCGAGGGCCTGTTCGCCTGGATCTTCGGACTCGGTGCGCTCGTCGCAGTCGCCGTTTGGGTCGCGGCCCACACCGCTAAGGCCAAGAAGTCATGAGTAGCCAACAGATTCCAGAAGACAACCTGCCCGTTGTGCAGGAGACCGCGCACGGCGCGGTGGAGCGTGCGGACGACCCGTTCGCCGACCCCGGGCTGCCGGCCCACCAGCCGCGCATCCAGGACCTCGACGAACGCGCCGCGAACCGCTCCGAGCGCGCCGTCGCGTTCATGTTCACCCTTTCGATGCTGGCGACGGTGGGCTTCATCGCCTCCTACGTCATCTTCCCGGTGGACAAGATCGTCTACATCTGGCCGTTCGGCCACGTGAGCGCGCTCAACTTCTCCCTGGGTCTCACCCTGGGCGCGGCGCTCTTCTTCATCGGCGCGGGAGCCGTCCACTGGGCGCGCACCCTCATGTCCGACGTCGAGGTCGCGGACGACCGTCACCCGATCGAGGCGACGCCCGAGGTCAAGGCCCAGGTCATGGCCGACTTCGCGGCCGGTGCCGCGGAGTCCGCGATCGGCCGTCGCAAGCTGATCCGCAACACCATGTTCGGCGCGCTGGCCCTGGTGCCGCTCTCCGGCGTGGTCCTGCTGCGCGACCTCGGTCCGCTGCCGGAGAAGAAGCTCCGCAAGACCCTCTGGGCGGAGGGCAAGCAGCTCATCAACATGAACACGATGAAGCCGCTGCGCCCCGAGCACATCACCGTCGGGTCGCTGACCTTCGCCATGCCCGAGGGGCTCGACCCGGAGGCGCACGACTTCCAGACGCAGATGGGCAAGGCCGCCCTGATGCTCGTCCGCATCGAGCCGGACGACATCAAGGACAAGCGCCAGCGGGACTGGGCCCACGAGGGCATCGTCGCGTTCTCCAAGGTCTGCACCCACGTCGGCTGCCCGATCAGCCTGTACGAGCAGCAGACGCACCACGTGCTCTGCCCGTGCCACCAGTCCACCTTCGACCTTTCCGACGGCGCTCGCGTCATCTTCGGTCCCGCCGGCCACCCCCTTCCGCAGCTGCGGATCGGAGTCAACAGCGAGGGCAACCTCGAGGCGCTCGGCGACTTCGACGAGCCCGTCGGTGCTGCCTTCTGGGAGCGCGGATGAGTACTGCGACGACAAACCCCTCCGCCGCCGAACCGGCGAGCGGGCGCAAGGCCCCGGCGGGCGAGCGGGTCGCCGACTGGGCTGACGGCCGGCTGGGCATCTACGGCCTGGCCAAGGCCAACATGCGCAAGATCTTCCCGGACCACTGGTCCTTCATGCTCGGTGAGGTCGCGCTCTACAGCTTCATCATCATCATCCTCACGGGTGTGTACCTGACGCTGTTCTTCCAGCCGAGCATGGGCGAGATCGTTTACCACGGTCCGTACGAGCCCATGCAGGGCATCCGGATGTCCGAGGCGTACGCCTCGACCCTGAAGATCAGCTTCGAGGTCCGCGGTGGTCTGCTCGTGCGGCAGATCCACCACTGGGCCGCGCTGATCTTCCTGGCCGCCATGTTCGTGCACATGATGCGCGTCTTCTTCACGGGCGCCTTCCGCAAGCCGCGCGAGATCAACTGGCTGTTCGGCTTCCTGCTGTTCGTGCTCGGCATGTTCACCGGGTTCACCGGCTACTCCCTCCCGGACGACCTGCTCTCCGGTACGGGTGTCCGCTTCACCCAGGGCGCGATCCTGTCCGTGCCGATCGTCGGCACGTACATCTCGATGTTCCTGTTCGGCGGCGAGTTCCCCGGCCACGACTTCGTGGCCCGGTTCTACTCGGTCCACATCCTGCTGCTGCCGGGCATCATGCTCGGCCTGCTGGTGGCCCACCTGATCCTGGTCTTCTACCACAAGCACACGCAGTTCGCGGGCCCCGGCCGGACCAACAAGAACGTCGTCGGCATGCCGCTGCTGCCCGTGTACATGGCGAAGGCCGGAGGGTTCTTCTTCCTCGTCTTCGGCATCATCGCGGTCATCTCGGCGATCGCCACGATCAACCCGATCTGGGCCATCGGCCCCTACCGGGTCGACCAGGTCTCCACCGGCGCCCAGCCCGACTGGTACATGGGCTTCGCCGAGGGTCTGGTCCGTGTGATGCCGGGCTGGGAGATCAACCTGTGGGGCCACACGCTCGTCCTGGGCGTGTTCATCCCGCTGGTCGCCTTCGGCCTGGTGCTCGGCGTCATCGCGCTCTACCCGTTCATCGAGTCCTGGGTCACCGGCGACAAGCGCGAGCACCACATCCTGGACCGCCCGCGCAACGCCCCGACGCGCACCGCGTTCGGCGCCGCGTGGATCACGGCCTACTTCGTCGGCCTCATCGGCGGCGGCAACGACCTGTGGGCCACGCACTTCCACCTGTCGATCAACGCCATCACCTGGTTCGTCCGGATCTTCTTCTTCCTCGGACCGGTCATCGTGTTCATCGTCACCAAGCGGATCTGCCTCGGCCTCCAGCGCCGCGACCGGGAGAAGGTGCTGCACGGACGCGAGTCCGGCATCATCAAGCGCCTGCCGCACGGTGAGTTCGTGGAGGTCCACGAGCCGCTCAGCCCCGCGCAGCTGCACACGCTCACGGCGCACGAGCAGTACAAGCCGCTCGAACTCGGCCCCGCGGTCGACGAGAACGGCGTGAAGCGCAAGATCTCCCCGGTGCAGAAGCTGCGCGCCAAGCTCAGCAAGGGGTTCTACGGCGAGGGGAACCAGATCCCCAAGGCGACCCCCGAGGAGTACAAGGAGATCAGCGAGGGCCACGGCCACCACTGATCCCCTGAACTGATCGCCACCGCGAGAGCCCCGTCCATTCGATGGACGGGGCTCTTCGCGGTCCCCGGCGCTGGATAGGGTGGAGCCGATTCCCCTGACCGGCTGTGGACCCTGGAGCGGACCATGAACGTGGTGACCCCGAGCGGCGGCGACGGCGTGGCGGCCCCCTCCTGGCCCGGCCTCCTGAACCCGCTCCTGCGCGGCGAGGACCTCAGCTCCGAGGAGACCGCCTGGGCCATGGACCGCATCATGAGCGGCGAGGCCACCGACGCGCAGATCGCCGGATTCGCCGTGGCGCTGCGGGCCAAGGGCGAGACCGTCGACGAGGTCACCGGACTGGTCCGCGCGATGTACGCCCACGCCAACACCATCCGGGTGCCGGGCCGCACGGTCGACATCGTCGGCACCGGCGGCGACCTCGCCAGGACGGTCAACATCTCGACCATGTCCGCGATCGTCGTCGCCGGCACCGGCGCCAAGGTCGTCAAGCACGGCAACCGGGCCGCCTCCTCCGCCAGCGGCTCCTCCGACGTGCTGGAGAAGCTCGGCGTCAATCTGGAGCTGACCCCGCGGCGGGTCGTCGAGGTCGCCGAAGAGGCGGGCATCACCTTCTGCTTCGCCGTGAAGTTCCACCCCGCCCTGCGGTACGCCGCCAAGGCCCGCAAGGAGCTCGGCGCGCAGACCACGTTCAACATCCTGGGCCCCCTCACCAACCCGGCCCAGGTCCGCGCCCAGGCGGTCGGCGTCGCCGACGCCCGGATGGCGCCCATCGTCGCGGGCGTCCTGGCCGCCCGGGGCAACTCCGCCCTGGTCTTCCGCGGCGACGAC
Organism: Streptomyces sp. CB02366; assembly: GCF_001905905.1. Classification (GTDB taxonomy): domain Bacteria; phylum Actinomycetota; class Actinomycetes; order Streptomycetales; family Streptomycetaceae; genus Streptomyces. The sequence continues at coordinate 342,414 of NZ_LIVT01000004.1, read as the reverse complement.
GGCCTCGACGAGCTGACCACCACCGCCACCTCCCGGGTCTGGGTGGTGCGGGACGGCGCGGTCCGCGAAGAGGCGTTCGACCCGCGTGACGTCGGGCTGCCCATCGTCCCCGTCGAGGCGCTGCGCGGCGCGGACGCCTCGTACAACGCCGATGTGGCCCGGCGGCTGCTGGACGGCGAGGGCGGCGCGGTGAGGGAGGCGGTCCTGCTCAACTCGGCGGCGGCCCTGGTCGCCCTGGACCCGGCCGCGGGGACGCTGGTCGAACAGCTCGCGGCGAAGATCGCGGTGGCCGCCGACTCCATCGACTCCGGGGCGGCCAAGCGGGCCCTGGAGCGCTGGGTGGCGGCCAGCAACGCCTGACGCCGCGGGGAGGAGACCCTCCGGCGCACGCGGTGCGCGACAGGGCGCGGTCCGGTATCCGGACCGCGCCTTGCGCGTGCGCCCAGGTATGGCAAGATGCTGCGCAGGTCATGAGTGACAGCGACTACGGCCCCGGCCCGCTGTCCGGCAACCCTCCGTCCGTGGCGGGGTGCCCCGGGTGAAGACCAGGCCGTAGGCAGCGAGGTCTGCGGCAAGCGCGGGCCCCTCGGCATCCAGCGGATGCCAGCCCCCGGGGTCCTGGTCCCTAGGGAGCCTTCTGTGAGCAAGCGAATGCGCTAGGGCTTCCCGCCCTTCTTCCGCGCACCCTTCTTTCCTTTCCCTCCTTGCGCTGCCGCGTACCGCCGGCGCGGGGATTTCGCCTGCCTGTTACGGGAGTTCGCCATGTCTGTCCCCACCGCTGCCCTCGACCCGTCGGTTTGTGCCCCGCTGCCCGTTCTGGGGCGGGACGTCACTGTCCCGCTCGTCACCGGCGGGGAGGTCGCCTACGCCGCGCTCGACTACGCCGCCAGCGCGCCGGCCCTCCAGCGGGTCTGGGACGACGTCGCCGCGTACGCCCCGTACTACGGCAGCGTCCACCGCGGCGCCGGCTACCTCTCGCAGCTCTCCACCGACCTCTTCGAGGGCAGCCGCCGCACGGTCGCGGAGTTCCTCGGCTGCCGCGCGGACGACCAGGTGGTCTTCACCCGCTCCACCACCGACTCCCTCAACCTGCTGGCCGCCGCCCTCCCCGCCGACTGCCAGGTCTTCGTGTACGAGACCGAGCACCACGCCTCCCTGCTGCCCTGGCGCGACGCCCGGGTCACCTACCTCAACGCGCCCCGCACCCCGGCCCGGGCCGTCGAGACCCTGGAGCGCGCGCTCGCCGCCCGCGACCCCTACGGCCCCGCCCTCGTCTGCGTCACCGGCGCGTCCAACGTGACCGGCGAGCTGTGGCCGGTGAAGGAACTCGCCGCCGCCGCCCACGCGCACGGCGCCCGGATCGTCCTGGACGCCGCCCAGCTGGCCCCGCACCACCCGGTGGACATCGCGGAACTGGACGTCGACTGGGTCGCGTTCTCCGGCCACAAGCTGTACGCGCCCTTCGGCTCCGGGGTCCTGGCCGGCCGCGCCGACTGGCTCCAGACCGCCGAGCCCTACCTCGCCGGCGGCGGCGCGTCCCGCAAGGTCGCCCGCCGCGCCGACGGCGGCGTGGACGTCGACTGGCACACCACCGCCGCCCGCCACGAGGCCGGTTCGCCCAACGTCATCGGCGTCCACGCCATCGCCTCCGCGTGCAAGGCCCTGACCGAGGCGGGCTTCGACCACCTCGTCGCCCGCGAACAGGAGTTGGTGGCCCGGGTCCGTCAGGGGCTGGCCGAGGTGCCCGAGGTGCGGGTGCTCTCGCTGTTCGGCGACGACGCGCCGCGGGTCGGAGTCATCTCCTTCGTGGTGCGCGGCTGGAACAGCTCGCACTTCGCCGCCGCCCTCTCCGCGGAGTACGGCATCGGCGTCCGCGACGGCCTCTTCTGCGCCCACCCGCTGGTGCGCACCCTGCTCGGCAGCGACTCGCAGGAGCCGGGGGAGTGCGGCGCGCCCGAGGCCGAGCCGGGCGAGAGGTCGCTGAACGCGATCCGGGTGAGCTTCGGGGCCGGTACGCCCGACGAGCACATCGACCGCTTCCTGCGCGCGGTCTCCGAGCTGGTCCGCGACGGCGCCCGCTGGAACTACCGGACCGAGGACGGCCGCTGCGTCCCGGACCGCGGCGAGGCCGCGCAGCTCTGAGGAGAGGCCTCCACGGCGACGCCCCGACCGGGCCGGGCGCGCGGCCCGTCCCCGGCCGAGGCGTCGCCGTGGGGCGCCTACGCGTCGAGACCGATGGCGAAGGCCGCTTCCAGGTCGTGCTGGGAGTACGTACGGAAGGCCACATGGGTGTCGGTGCCCTCGACGCCCGGGATCTTGCTGATCCGGCCGGGGATGACGTCGGCGAGGTCGTCGTGCCGGGCGACGCGGACCATGGCGATCAGGTCGTAGGTGCCGGTGACGGAGAAGACCTCGCTGACGCTGTCCAGCGCGGCGATGGCCTCGGCGATCTCCGGAATCCGGTCCACGCTGGTCTTGATGAGCACGATCGCGGTGATCACGGCTGGCTGTCTCCCTCGGTGGCTGGAACCTTCACTCTAGCTCTCCGCCCATGGAGCCCCCAGGCGTAGAGGAAGCCGACCGCGAACCCCGCCACATGGGCCAGGTACGCCACCCCCGGCCCGCTGCCCGCGCTCTGCGCCGCCGCCCACTGGAGGGCGAACCAGAAGACCAGCACGATCCAGGCGGGGAAGCGCAGCGGCAGGAAGAAGAGGAACGGGAACAGGCTGGTCACCCGGGCCCTGGGGAAGAGGTACAGGAACGCGCCGAGCACCGCGGAGATCGCCCCCGACGCCCCGACCAGCGTCTGCTCGGAGTCGGCGTGCGCCGCCGCGTAACAGACCAGCGCCACGTAGCCGCAGCCCACGTAGAACAGGGCGAACCGCACCCTGCCCATGCGCTCCTCGGTCATCGCGCCGAACACGTACAGGAACAGCAGGTTCCCCAGCAGGTGCAGCCAGCTGCCGTGCACGAACAGCGCGGTGAACGGCGTGAGCAGCGCGTGTGCCGATCCCTCCCACAGCTCGGCGGGGATCACGCCCCACCGCTCGAAGTACGCGGCCTGCGCGGCGAGCAGCGCGTCCTCGCCCCCGCGGGCGGCGCCGCCGAACCCGGAGAGCGGGCTGATCAGGAAGACCACCCCGCAGACGCCGATCAGCCCGTGGGCGACCGGGGCGCCGCCCGACGTCACCGCCTCCCGGATCCGTCCGGCCGTGGTCCGCCGCCCGGCCCGCCGCCACTCGATCATGTGCCGAGCATGGCCTACCCGTGCGGAACGCGTGGGAGCGCCTCGCCGTGCCGGGGGCCATACGCGAGGCCGTAGGGTTGCGCCAGGACTTCCGCAGTTCGACGGCGCACCGCGAGATCCTTGACGTAGACAGGTGGAGACGCGGCGGCGCGCCCGGCGCGGACTCCCGGAGACGACGAAAGAGGACGCAACGATGACGACGGTCCCCCTGCCGACCGACGGGACACGCTGGCGCTGCACCCTGTGCGGCAATCTCACGCGCTTCGACGTGACCCGTTCCTCCAAGGTCGTGGAGTACGTGCACCTCGACCTGGCCGGTGAGCCGAGTGTCGAGGAGCGGGAGGTGGTCAGTGAGACCATCGAGTCGGTCCGCTGTCGTTGGTGCAATGCGGTGGACCGGATCGAACTGGTGGACAAGCCGGGCGCCGCTTCCTGAGGAGCGGGCCCTTCACGTATATGGGGTGACGGACGGTGGAACAGCCGACCAGCGGCGCCGGGCCGGCCGATGAGGCCGGCGGCGGTGCGGAGGCGCTCGGCCGTCCGCTGCCCGAAGGAGTGCGGCGGCGGGTGATCGCGCTGGTCGCGGACGCCTTCGGCGCCCTGACCGTCTCCGAACTGCCCCCTCAGCTGCGGCAGTACTCCCGGTTCACCCCGACCCGGCGGGCGAAGTTCGCGGGGAACGCGATGGCCGCCGCGCTCGAGGGCGACGCCGCCTTCCGGCAGCGGATCGGGGAGCGGCTCGGCCAGTCGCAGCCCGAGCTGGCCGGCGCCCTGGAGGCGGGTTCGCCGCCCGCCGCCGCCGACCCCCTCGACGTGGCGGCGGCCGCCTACGTGTTGCGCCCGGCCGGCTGGGTCAAGCTGGTGGAGGCCGCCGGCGAGGAGGTCCAGCGCGCCGACGCGGAACGGGCGGACGAGGAGGCCCGGCGCGAGCTGGAGCACCTGCGCCAGGAACTGGAGCGGGCCCGCGCCCACACCCGCGCCGAGACCGAACGGCTGCGCACCGAGCTGGAGGCGGCCCGCAAGGAGGCCGAGTCCCTGCACCGCAAGCTGCGCAGCGCCCAGAGCGAGGTCAAGCGCGGTGAGGCCGCCCTGCGCCGCAGCGTCGCCGAGACCGAGGCCGTGCGGACGGAGTCGGCCGCCCAGCTCTCCGCGGTGGAGAGCGAGGCGCGGCGGCTCAAGGGGCGGCTGGGGGAGGCCGAGGCGGCGCTGGAGGCGAGCCGCCGGGCCGCTCGCGAGGGCCGCTCGGTGGAGGACATGCGGCTGCGGCTGCTCCTGGACACCGTGCTGGACGCGGCGTCGGGGCTGCGCCGGGAGTTGGCGCTGCCCCCGGCGACGACCCACCCGGCCGACACCGTGGACGCGCTGGAGCCGGGCCGGATGTCGCCCAAGGACATTGCGGCCCGAGCCCTTTCGGAGACCGACCCGGCCCTGCTGGACCAACTGCTGGCGCTGCCGCAGGCCCACCTCATCGTGGACGGCTACAACGTCACCAAGACCGGTTATCCCCAGATGCCGCTGGAGAAGCAGCGGTTGCGGCTGCTGGGCGGGCTCTCGGTGCTCGCCGCGCAGACCGGCGCCGAGATGACCTGTGTCTTCGACGGGGCCGAACTGGCCGCCCCGGTGCTGCTCGCCCCGCCGCGCGGCGTGCGGGTGCTGTTCAGCAAGCCCGGCGTCACGGCGGACGAGGTGATCCGCCAACTCGCCCGTGCCGAACCGCCGGGACGGCCCGTGGTGGTCGTCTCCACGGACCGGGAGGTGGCGGACGGCGTGGCGAAGGCGGGGGCGCGGCCGGTCGCGTCCGTCCTGCTCCTCAAACGCCTTTCACGCGTCTGAAGTTATTTGGGTGGCATGTGTGACATGCCGGTTTTCTGGGAACGTACCGTCAAGTCCCCGCTACACGCGGTGGGGTGAGAGTAAAGAAGTGCCCCGTGTGACGAGAAAAATCCTGTGAGGATTTGAACTGATCACAAGTTGGTCACTAGGGTCAGGCCTCGAACCTTCGCACGGTTGATCACCCATCGGGGGTGACGGCGAAGGAACCGCCGAGTCCGTCATGTGCACGGAGCCGGGGATTCTTTCCCCCACAAGCCCGGTAGGCGGCTCAGAGGAAGAAGGAGCTCGCCTCCGTGGCGTCCCACCGTCGTCCCAAGCAGCCGAGCCGCACCCGCGTGACCGTGCTCACCGCGACTGCCGCCGCGGCCGTGGCCCTGTCCTCCCAGGCCGCCCACGCCGACCCCAAGCCCAGCAAGAGCGAGGTCAAGGCGAAGGTCGACAAGCTCTACCACGAGGCCGAGGCCGCCACCGAGAAGTACAACGGCGCCAAGGAGCAGCAGGACAACCTGAAGAAGGAAGTCGACGCGCTCCAGGACAAGGTCGCCCGCGGCCAGGCCGAGCTGAACACGCTGCGCACCGAACTCGGTTCGATCGCCACCGCGCAGTACCGCTCCGGCGGCATCGACCCCTCCGTGGCCCTCTTCCTCGCCTCGGACCCGGACAGCTTCCTCGACCAGGCCTCCGCGCTCGACCAGTTGACGGTCAAGCAGACGGAGTCGCTGCAGAAGATCCAGGCCAAGCAGCGCACCCTCGCCCAGCAGCGCCAGGAAGCCCAGGACAAGCTCGGCGACCTCGCCGACGTCCGCAAGGCGCTCGGTGAGAACAAGAAGAAGTACCAGGCCAAGCTGGCCGACGCCCAGCGGCTCCTCAACACGCTGACCCAGGCCGAGCAGGCCAAGATGAAGCAGGAGGAGCAGCGCGCCAGCCGCGACGCCGGCGAGCGGGTCGCGCTCGGCAACGAGGCCCCCGCGTCCAACCGCGGCGCCGCCGCCCTGGCCGCCGCCGCCACCCAGATCGGCAAGCCGTACGTCTCCGGCGCCACCGGCCCCAACTCCTACGACTGCTCCGGGCTGACCCAGTGGGCCTTCGCCCAGGTGAACGTCCACATCACCCGGACCACGTTCACCCAGCACAACGACGGCACGAAGATCGGCCGCAGCCAGCTCCGCCCCGGCGACCTGGTGTTCTTCAACAACCTGGCGCACGTCGGCTTCTACGCCGGCAACAACCAGATCCTGCACGCCCCGAAGCCGGGCGCCTCCGTCCGCTACGAGTCGATGGACTACATGGGCACCTTCCAGTTCGGCGTCCGCATCTGACACCGGAGCGCACTCGGGAAACCCGCGACGGCACGCCCGAACGAGGGAATCCCCGAGCGCCGCACTGACACCCCCGCCCCGCCGGAGACCGAGGTCACCGGCGGGGCGGCCGTGTCCGGCCGCCCTTCCGCCCCCGCGCGGTCCTTGGCCGCCGCGTGATCGGCCGATTACTGTCTGGCTGCTGCGCAGCTCCCGGACTCCGTCCGCCCGCCCGGGCGGCAGGGGCTGCGCACCACCGCGTCAGCGGAAGGGAGTGCGGCTACCTGTGGTGTCCCATCGCCGTTGCACACAGTCCGGCTTCACGAGAGGCGTCCGGACCACGGTCATCTCGGCGGCCGCCGCCACCGCGGCGGCGACGCTGACCGCGGCGCCGGCCGACGCCGACCCGAAGGAGACGCGGCAGAGCGCGAAGGCCGCCGTCGACCGCCTCCACGAGGAGGCCGAGCGGGCCACCGAGCGGTTCAACGCGGCCGGGGAGCGCGTGGAGCGGCTGCGCGACGAGGCGGACCGCGCCCTGGACGCCACGGCCCGCGGCCAGGAACGCGTCAACCGGATGCGCGACCGGCTCGGTGCGATGGCGGGCGCCCAGTACCGCACCGGCTCCCTCGACCCCTCCCTCGCGCTGCTGCTCTCCGGCGACCCGGACACCTACCTGGAGCGGGCCGCCGCCCTCGACCGGGCCGGGGCCCGCCAGGCGATCACCCTGGACAAGCTGCGGCACGCCCAGCGCGCGATGGCGCAGACCCGGGCGGAGGCCACCCGCGCCCTGAGCGGCCTGGAGCGCAGCCGGGCCGCCGTCGCCCGCCACAAGCGCACCGTGGAGGGCAAGCTCCGCGAGGCCCGCCGGCTGCTCGACTCGCTGCCGCCCGAGGAACGCGCCTCCTTCGACCGGGCCACGCGCTCCGGGCGCGAGGACCTGCCCGACCTCTCCGGCCCCGCCTCCGGCCGCGCGATGTCCGCCGTCGCAGCCGTCCACCGGGCACTCGGCCGGCCCTACGTCTGGGGCGCCAACGGCCCCTCCGGATTCGACTGCTCCGGCCTGATGCAGTGGGCCTACGCCCAGGCCGGCGTGAGCCTGCCCCGCACCTCCCAGGCCCAGCGCTACGCCGGCCGCATGGTGCCGCTCTCCCAGGCGCGACCCGGCGACCTGGTCGCCTACCGGGCCGACGCCAGCCACATCGGCATGTACGTCGGCAACGGCCAGGTCGTCCACGCCCCCCACCCGGGCGCCGCGGTCCGCTACGACCCGGTCGGCATGATGCCCGTCTCCTCGGTCACCCGGATCTGACCGTACGATCGGCGGGTGGCCGTAGGACGACGTGACGCACGCGGGGGAGGCGCCCGGAGGCGTCGGCGTGCGGCGGGCCCGCTGCTGGCCGCCCTCCTGGCCGCGTCCGCCTGCGCGTCCCCCGGCGACCGGGACGCCCCCCTCACCCCCGGGGTCCTCGACGCCGCCCTGGAGCGCCGCGCCGCCGCCGTCCTCGCCCACGACCGGGCCGGCTACCTCGCCGCCCTCGCCCCGGAGGCCGCCGGGCTGCGGGCCGCCCAGCGCACCGAGCTGGACCGGCTCGCCGACGTCCCCCTGAAGTCCTGGACGTACGACGTCAAGGGCATCACCCGGCAGGACGGGCCGCGGGCCACCGCCGAGGTGGAGCTGCGCTACCGGATCGCCGGGTACGACACCGCCCCGGTGGCCACCCGCCGCGTCCTGGAGCTGACGCGCGACGGCGACCGCTGGTACATCACCGCCGACCGGCCCGCCAAGGGCGCCTCCGGGCAGCTGTGGCAGCAGGGGGACGTGGAGGTCGTCGAGGGGGCCCACAGCATCGTCCTGGGCGTCGGCCGGGGCGTGGAGGAGCTGCGGCAGATCGCCGACACCGTGGACCTCGCCGTCCCCGCCGTCTCGGACGCCTGGCCACGCCCCTGGAACCGCCGGGTCGTGGTCCTGGTCCCGGACTCCGTGAAGTCCATGGCGAAGCTCCTGGGCTCACCGGAGGCCGGCTACCGGGGCATCGCCGCCGTCACCACCGGCGAGGTCGGCGGCACCGGCGAACGCCCCGCCATCGCGGACCGGGTGATCGTCAACCCGCAGGCGTACGCCACCCTGGGCAGCTTCGGGCAGCGGATCGTCCTGACCCATGAGACGACCCACGTCGCCACCCGGACCAGCACCTCCACGGCCACCCCCGTCTGGCTCTCCGAGGGCTTCGCGGACTGGACCGCCTACCGGGACGAGGACCGCGCGGCCGACGAGACCGCCCCCGAGCTGGCCGCGGCCGTCCGCGACGGCCGGACCCCCGCCGCGCTCCCCGCCGACCGGGACTTCGGCTTCGACGGCGATCCCGCGGAGCTGGCCGGAGCCTACGAGGGCGGCTGGCTGGCCTGCGAGCTGATCGCGGAGCGGTGGGGCGAGGAGAAGCTGATCGCCTTCTACGAGACCGTCGGCGCGCACGACGGGCGCGAGGGGGCGGTGGAACAGGGGATGACGTCGGTGCTCGCCACCACCCTCGAACAGTTCACCGCCGACTGGCGCGACTACCTCGCCGCCCGGCTCGGCTGACCCCCCGCCGCCGCGGTCGCCGCCGTACGGGGCCTCCCCGGCACCGTCGAGCGCCACAGCCGCCGCGCCGCGATCAACGAGGCCGCCACCAGCAGCCCGTTGCGTACGACGAGGAGCGCCACGCCCCACGCGTCGCTCGCCACCACATGGCCGAAGCCGATCGGGAACTCCAGCAGCGTCACCCCCGCCGACACCACCACCAGGACGGCCGGAAGCGTCATCGCCGCCCCCCGGAACACCAGGCACACCGCGGCGAGGCCGACCAGCCACACCACGTACTGCGGGCTGATGACCCGGCTGGTGACCGTGAACAGCAGCACCGCCGTGAACGCCGCCTCGGCCGGGGTGCGCACCGCGAAGACCCGCGCCCGCCACCGCCACAGCAGCAGCCAGCCCAGCGCCAGGACCGCGAGCCCCAGCGCCAGCGTCGACACCGGCTCCACGTACGGGCCGAGGAACTCCATCGAGCCGTACCGCAGCTCCACCCGCCCCTCCCAGCCGAAGTGCCGCGCCACATGGAAGACCAGCGCCCCCAGCGACTCGACCTCGGTGCCCCGGTCCCGCTGGAAGGCCAGGAACGCGAACGCCCCCGGCATCCACAGGGCGAACGCCGCCGAGAGCCCCACCGCGCCCAGCGCCGCCGACGTCCAGGCCGCCCGCGTCGGCCGCCCCTTGCGCACTCCGGCCAGCAGCAGCGCCGGCCACCCCTTCACCAGCGCCCCGAACGCCGCCAGCACCCCCAGCGCCCGGGGCCTGCGCACCCCGGCCAGCAGCGCCGCCACCGCGACCGCCGTCACCAGCAGGTCGTAGCGGGCGTAGACCGTGGGCCCCAGCAGCGGCACCCCGGCCACCCACACCCAGGCGCCCGCCGCCCGCCCGCCCGGCCGCCGCCCCGCGTACAGCAGCAGGCCCAGCACCAGCGCGTCGCAGACCAGCACCACCACGAAGAACGCGGTCGCGTACTCCCAGAACGGCAGCAGGGCGGGGGAGAGGATCGCCAGGGCCGCGCCGGGCGGGTACTGCCAGGTGACGTCGTCCAGGGGGTACGTGCCGCTCAGCAGGGTCTCGTACCAGCCCCGGTAGATCACCGAGACGTCCACGGTGACGTCCGGGCCGGCCACCGTGACCACCTTGAACACGCAGGCCAGCAGCCAGGCCCGGGTCAGCGCCCAGACCGCGTACGGCCACGGTCCCGCGCCGGTGGGTGTTCGTCCCGTCATCGCCGCACCTGTCGTCGCTCGTCCCCGGGCACCCCCCCGGCCGCTCATGATGCCGCCGGGAGGCCGCGGGAGCGGTGAAGCGCGGCCGTTCGGTACTGTCGGCGGCGATGGACAAGACCTTGATCGTGACCAACGACTTCCCGCCCCGCCCCGGCGGCATCCAGGCGTTCCTGCACAACATGGCGCTGCGCCTGGACCCCGACCGCGTCGTCGTCTACGCCTCCACCTGGAAACGCGACGAGGAGGGCGCGGCGGCCACCGCCGCCTTCGACGCCGAGCAGCCGTTCACCGTGGTCCGCGACCGTACGACGATGCTGCTGCCGACCCCGCGCGTCACCCGCCGGGCCACCGCCCTGCTGCGCGAACACGGCTGCACCTCCGTCTGGTTCGGCGCGGCGGCCCCGCTCGGCCTGATGGCCCCGGCACTGCGCCGCGCGGGCGCCCGCCGCCTGGTGGCCACCACCCACGGGCACGAGGCCGGCTGGGCCCAGCTGCCCGCCTCCCGGAGCCTGCTGCGGAGGATCGGGGAGGGCACGGACACGATCACCTATCTGGGGGAGTACACCCGCTCCCGGATCGCCGCCGCCCTCACTCCGGACGCGGCCGGCCGGATGGTCCAACTGCCGCCCGGCGTCGACGAGAAGACCTTCCACCCGGCTTCCGGCGGCGACCGGGTCCGGGCCCGCCTCGGCCTCTCGGACCGCCCGGTCGTCGTCTGCGTCTCCCGGCTGGTGCCGCGCAAGGGCCAGGACACGCTGATCCTGGCCATGCCCGCGATCCTCGCGCAGGTCCCGGACGCGGTCCTCCTGATCGTCGGCGGCGGGCCGTACGCCAAGGACCTGGAGCGGCTCGCGGTGGAGACCGGGGTGCGGGACGCGGTCCGCTTCACCGGACCGGTGCCCTGGGCGGAGCTGCCCGCGCACTACGGGGCCGGGGACGTCTTCGCGATGCCCTGCCGGACCCGGCGCGGCGGCCTCGACGTGGAGGGGCTCGGCATCGTCTACCTGGAGGCGTCCGCGACCGGGCTGCCCGTGGTGGCCGGCGACTCCGGCGGCGCCCCGGACGCGGTGCTCGACGGCGAGACCGGGTGGGTGGTGCGCGGCGGCAGCGCCGAGGACGCCGCCGACCGGATCGTCACGCTGCTCGGGGATCCGGAGCTGCGGCAGCGGATGGGGGAGCGCGGCCGGGCCTGGGTCGAGGAGAAGTGGCGCTGGGACCTGCTGGCGGAGAAGCTCACGACCCTGCTGTGACCGTACGCACGCCGAAGGGCCCGCGCCTGACGACCAGGCGCGGGCCCTTCGTGCGCGGGAGACCGCTCAGCCGCGGTAGATCGACTCCACCTCGTCGGCGAAGTCCTTCGCCACGACGTTCCGCTTCAGCTTCAGCGACGGCGTGATGTGGCCCGCCTCCTCGGTGAACTGGGTCGGCAGGATGCGGAACTTGCGCACCGACTCGGCCTTGGAGACCGCCGCGTTCCCGTCGTCCACCGCGCGCTGCACCTCGGCCAGCAGCTCCGCGTCCTCGCGCAGCGACAGGGCCGTGGAGCCGGCCGGTTTGCCGTGCTCCTCGGCCCAGCGGCCGAGGAACTCCTCGTCCAGCGTGACCAGCGCGCCGACGAACGGGCGGCCGTCGCCGACCACCATGCACTCCGCGACCAGGGCGTGCGCCCGGATGCGGTCCTCGATCACCGCGGGGGCGACGTTCTTGCCGCCCGCCGTCACGATGATCTCCTTCTTGCGGCCGGTGATCGCGAGGTAGCCGTCCTCGTCGAGCGTGCCGATGTCCCCGGTGTGGAACCAGCCGTCGGCCAGCGCCTCGGCGGAGGCCGCCTCGTTGTTCCAGTACCCGGTGAACAGGTGCTCACCGTGGAGCAGCACCTCGCCGTCGTCCGCGATCCGCACCACCGAACCGGGCAGCGGCTGGCCGACCGTGCCGATCTTCGGCCGGTCCCAGGGGTTGAACGCGGTGGCCGCGCACGACTCGGTCAGGCCGTAGCCCTCCAGGACGGTGAAGCCGATGCCCCGGAAGAAGTGGCCGAGCCGCTCGCCCAGCGGGGCGCCGCCGGAGATCGCGTACTCGCCGCGCCCGCCGAGGACGGCGCGCAGCTTGCCGAAGACCAGCTTGTCGAAGAGCTTGTGCTTGAGCCTCAGCCCCAGGGCCGGGCCCTGCGGGGTGCTCAGCGCCCGGCTGTAGGCGATCGCCGTGTCGGCGGCCCGGTCGAAGATCTTGCCCTTGCCGTCCGCCTGCGCCTTGGCGCGGGCCGCGTTGTAGACCTTCTCGAAGACCCGCGGCACCCCCAGCACCAGCGTCGGCCGGAACGCGGCCAGTTCGTCGGTGAGGTTCTTGATGTCGGGGACGCAGCCGAGCTTGATCGGCGCCATCACCGACGCCACCTCGACCAGCCGGCCGAAGACGTGCGCGGCGGGCAGGAACAGCAGCACCGAGCACTCGCCCGTGCGGAAGAGGGGCTTCAGCCGCTCCACCACGTTGCCGCACTCCGCGAAGAAGCTGCGGTGGGTGAGGACACAGCCCTTGGGGCGACCCGTGGTACCCGAGGTGTAGACGATCGTCGCCGGATCGTCCGCCTTGGCGCTGCGCATCCGCAGGTCGCTGGTCTCCTCGGAGACCTCGGCCCCCGCCCTGCCCAGCGCCTCCACCGCGCCGTCGTCGATCTGCCACACATGCGCCAGATCCGGCAGCGCGTCCTGTACGGAGGCCACCGCGGCGGCGTGCGCGTCGCTCTCCACGAGCACCGCCACCGCCCCGGAGTCGCCCAGGATCCACTGCACCTGCTCGGGGGAGCTGGTCTCGTACACCGGCACGGTCACCGCGCCCGCGCTCCAGATCGCGAAGTCCAGCAGCACCCACTCGAAACGGGTGCGCGACATCAGGGCGACCCGGTCGCCGGGCTGCACGCCCGAGGCGATCAGCCCTTTGGCGGCGGCTCTCACCTCGGCCAGGAACCGGGTGGCGCTGACGTCCGTCCAGACACCGGCGACCTTGCGGCTCATGACCGCGACATCGGGATGCTGAGCGGCATTGCGGCGGATGAGATCCGTCAGGTTGCCGTCCGTCGGGACCTCGTACAGGGCCGGAAGGCTGAACTCGCGCAAGACTGCTGCTCCTCATCGGGCTCCGGTGCCACGGCTCTGTGTGACGCACCGGCTGCGGTCCAGGAGTGGCGGGTGCTCAGCGGGGGTGAGCACGACTGGACTGCCCGGACGTTACCCACCGGTACGTGGTTCCGGATAGGGGGTTCCGGCCAGATGTCTTATGCATCACACATATAAATGGCCCTTCCGCGCACAGTAGTCCACCGCCGTCCTGGCGTGGAAGTAACCGCAGGTCCGGACGGTCTACCCAGTCGGGGAACCGGCCCCCTAGGGTGATCCCATGCGAGGAAGCGAATCGGACGACGGGGGCCCGGCCGCCCGGTCCACCCGAATCCACGTGGTCAGCGACGTGCACGGAAACACCGAGGCCCTGGCCCGCGCGGGAGACGGCGCCGACGCCCTGATCTGCCTCGGCGACCTGGTGCTCTTCCTCGACTACGCGGACCACTCGCGCGGCATCTTCCCCGACCTGTTCGGCGTGGAGAGCGCCGACCGCATCGTCGCCCTGCGCACCGCCCGCCGCTACGACGAGGCCCGCGCCTTCGGCCGCGAGCTGTGGGCGGGCCGCGACCGCAACGCGGAGATCCTCGGCGCGGTGCGCAGGCAGTACGCCGAACTCTTCGCGGCCTTCCCCGCTCCGACGTACGCCACCTACGGCAACGTCGACGTCCCCGCCCTGTGGCCCGAGTACGCCCGTCCGGGCACCACCGTGCTGGACGGCGAACGCGTCGAGATCGGCGGCCGGGTCTTCGGCTTCGTCGGCGGCGGCCTCAAGACCCCGATGAACACCCCGTACGAGATCAGCGACGAGGAGTACGCTGCCAAGGTCGAGGCGCTCGGCGAGGTCGACGTCCTCTGCTCGCACATCCCGCCCGAGGTCCCCGAACTGACGTACGACACCGTCGCCCGCCGCTTCGAACGCGGCAGCCCCGCCCTGCTGGAGGCGATCCGCGCCACCCGCCCCCGATACGCGCTTTTCGGCCATGTTCACCAGCCGTTGGTCCGCCGGATGCGCATCGGCGCCACCGAGTGCGTCAACGTCGGCCACTTCGCCTCCACCGGAACGCCCTGGGCGCTCAGCTGGTGAACGCGGGCCGCCGGGCCGCGGCCCGCGGCGCCCCGGGCACGCGATAGCCTGCACAGCGGCAGAGCTCTGCCGAACGGGACCGGTTACACCGCACTGGAGGGCCACGGCGATGGCTGAACACACCAGCTCGAGCATCACGATCGAGGCGGCGCCGGCCGACGTCATGGGCGTGATCGCCGACTTCGCCCGCTACCCGGAGTGGACCGGCGAGGTGAAGGAGGCCGAGGTCCTCGTCACCGACGACCGGGGCCGCGCCGAGCGGGTCCGCCTCGTCCTGGACGCCGGGGCGATCAAGGACGACCACGTCCTCTCCTACACCTGGACCGGCGAGAACGAGGTCAGCTGGAGTCTCGTCAAGTCCCAGATGCTGCGCTCCCTGGACGGCACCTACGCCCTGACCCCGCTCGCCGGCGGCGCGCGCACCGAGGTCACCTACCGGCTCGCCGTCGACGTCAAGATCCCGCTGCTCGGCATGATCAAGCGCAAGGCCGAGAAGGTCATCATCGACCGCGCCCTCGCCGGTCTGAAGAAGCGCGTCGAGTCCATCCCGGGGACCTGAGCCCCGTGCGCACGGTCCTGGTCACCGGCCCCGGCGGCGCGGGCCGTACCACCGCGGCGGCGGCCACCGCCCTGGCCGCCGCCGCGGACGGCGCCCGCACCCTGCTGCTCTCCGCCGAGGCCATACCCGGCTTCCCCGCCGCCGCGGAACCCGCCCGGGTCACCGACCTGCTCGACCACGCCCGCATCGACTCCGGCGAACACTTCCGCGCCGAACTCGCCGACCTCCAGAACCGGGCCTCCGGCGTCCTGGACCTGCTCGGCGCGGGCCGGCTCGACGGCGAGGAGCTGACCGAACTCCCCGGCTCCCCGCAGCTCGCCCTGCTGCACACCCTGCGCCGCGCCGCCGAGGGCGACTGGTCCGGCTACGACACCCTCGTCGTCGACCTCCCGCCGCTGGCCGAGGCCCTGGCCCTGCTCGCCCTCCCGGAACAACTCCGCCGCTACCTGCGCCGCCTCCTCCCCGCCGAACGCCAGGCCGCCCGTGCCCTGCGCCCGGTCCTCGCCCAGCTCGCCGGGGTTCCGATGCCCGCCCGGTGGCTGTACGAGGCCGCCGCCCGCAAGGACGCCGAGCTGGCCGCCGTACAGGCCCTGATCGAGGACGGGGCCACCACCCTCCGGCTGGTCGCGGAGCCGGGCCCGGCCGCCGAGGACGCCCTGCGCACCGCCCGCACCGGCCTCGCCCTGTACGGGCTCCGCACCGACCTGCTGGTCGCCTCCCGCGTCCTGCCCCGCCACTCCGCGGACCCCTGGTTCGCCGGGCTCGCCGCCCAGCAGGAGAAGTGCCTCGACCGCTGGCGGCAGGACCTGGCCCCGGACCTTCCCGTGCACGAGGCCGCCCACCTGGGCCGCGACCCGCACGGCCCGGACGACCTGGCCGCGCTGCGGGTCCCCGCCCCCGACGAGCGGACGCCGGGCCCCGCCGGCGACCCGTGGTGGACCGAGGAGGAGCCGGCCGCCGAGGGCGGGGGCACCGTCCTCGCCTGGTGCCTGCCCCTGCCCGGGGCCGCCAAGGAGGACCTGCGCCTGGTCCGCAGGGGCGACGAACTCCTCCTGACCGTCGGCCCCTTCCGCCGGATCGTGCGGATCGCCTCCGCGCTGCGCCGGTGCACCGTCTCCGGCGCGGCCCTGGCCGACGGGGTGCTGCGGGTGCGGTTCACCCCCGATCCGGCGCTGTGGCCGCGCACCACCTGAACCCCGTGGGACCGTTCGGGTAACGTCGGTGGTACGTGAACGGCAGGCCGACCGTCGGCCGCCCGCGCCGCAGGAGCCCGCCATGAGTGAAGCCACCGATCGTCCTGTCGACGGCGACGCGTGGGCCGACGCCTGCGCCGAGGACCTCGCCGCCGAGCAGGCCCGCCGCCGCGCCCGGTACGGCCCCCCGCCCGGGTCGGCCGCCGAGGAACTGCGCAAGCTGGTGGACGCCGTCGCCGACAAGGTCTCCTCGCTCCAGACCCCGCTGCTCGGCATCGCCGCCCAGGGCGCCCTCCAGCAGGCCGTCCGGCAGGCCAGGTCCGCCGTCGAACCGGTCATCGAACGCAACCCGCAGGTCTTCGACCACCTCGCCGCCGCCGGCGGCGAACTGCTCGCCGCCTACCGCTCCGCGGTCGGGGGCCAGGAGAGCCGCTGGACCCGCACCACCGAGGGCGCGTCGGGCGGCGACCCGGCGGATAAGGCCGCGGAGAGGCCCGCCGGCCCCCGCGACGAAGGCCCCTCCGGCCCCGAACGCATCGACCTGGACTGACCGGCTCCGGCCGGTCCGGGGCCCGGCCTCGGGTACGGTTGGCCCTAGCGGGGCTCGACCGGAACTGAGGGATTCATGGGACTCACCATCGGCGTCGATATCGGCGGCACGAAGATCGCGGCTGGAGTGGTCGACGAAGAGGGCCGGATCCTCTCGACGTTCAAGGTGGCGACCCCGCCGACGGCCGAAGGCATCGTCGACGCGATCTGCGCGGCGGTCGCCGGAGCGAGCGAGGGCCACGAGGTGGAGGCCGTCGGCATCGGCGCCGCCGGCTACGTCGACGACAAGCGCGCCACCGTCCTGTTCGCACCCAACATCGACTGGCGCCACGAGCCGCTCAAGGACAAGGTCGAACAGCGCGTCGGCCTGCCCGTCGTCGTGGAGAACGACGCCAACGCCGCGGCCTGGGGCGAATACCGCTTCGGGGCCGGTCAGGGCCACGAGGACGTCATCTGCATCACGCTCGGCACCGGCCTGGGCGGCGGCATCATCATCGGCAACAAGCTGCGCCGCGGACGCTTCGGCGTAGCCGCCGAGTTCGGCCACATCCGGGTCGTCCCGGACGGTCTGCTCTGCGGCTGCGGCAGCCAGGGCTGCTGGGAGCAGTACGCCTCCGGCCGCGCCCTGGTCCGGTACGCGAAGCAGCGCGCCAACGCCACCCCCGAGAACGCCACCGTGCTGCTCGGCCTCGGCGACGGCTCGGTGGACGGCATCGAGGGCAAGCACATCAGCGAGGCCGCCCGCCAGGGCGACCCGGTGGCCATCGACTCCTTCCGCGAACTGGCCCGCTGGGCCGGCGCCGGACTGGCCGACCTCGCCTCGCTGTTCGACCCCTCCGCGTTCATCGTCGGCGGCGGCGTCTCGGACGAGGGCGAACTGGTCCTCGACCCGATCCGCAAGTCGTTCCGGCGCTGGCTGATCGGCGGCGAATGGCGTCCGCACGCCCAGGTGCTCGCCGCCCAACTCGGCGGCAAGGCAGGGCTCGTGGGCGCGGCCGACCTCGCCCGCCAGGGCTGATCGCACCTCTCGCACGACGCACCGACGCCCGCCGCCGCCCTCCGGGGCCGCGGCGGGCGTCCGTCGTATCGTGGCCCGCATGGTCCTGACGCCCCTGCCCGATCCCCGTACCGAGGCGGACGGTTCAGCCGTCATCCGCGTGCTGAGCTACAACGTCCGCTCGCTGCACGACGACACCGCGGCCCTGGCCCGGGTCATCCGCGCCTGCGCCCCCGATCTGGTCCTCGTCCAGGAGGCCCCGCGCTTCTTCCGCTGGCGCAAGGCCGCCGCCCGGCTCGCGAAGAGCAGCGGCCTGGTGGTGCTGAGCGGCGGGGCCACCGCGGCCGGGCCCCTGCTGTTGTGCTCGCTGCGGGTCGCTGTCGAGCGCACCGAGGACGTCCTGCTGCCGCTCACCCCCGGCCTGCACCGCCGGGGCTTCGCCACCGCCGTGGTGCGGATCGCCGGGGCCCGGCTGGGGGTGCTGAGCTGCCATCTGAGCCTCCAGCGCGACGAACGCCTGGCCCAGGCGGACCTGCTGCTGGAGCGGTTGGGCGCAATGGGCGTGGAGCACGCCGTGGCGGGCGGCGACCTCAACGACGTCCCGGACGGGAAGGCGTTCCGGCATCTGGCCGGGCCTCTCCAGGACTGCCGGGCCGTCGCGCCGTGGGGCGGGGAGCCGACGTTCCCGTCCGGGGAGCCCCGCAAGCGCATCGACGCGATCTTCGCGACCCGGGGCGTCGAGGTGCTCGGCTGCGGGGCGCCGACCGGGCTGCCCGGCGTGAGCGAGGACGACCTGAGGGCGGCCACGGACCACCTGCCGGTCCTGGCCGCCCTCCGCGTCCCCGCCGGGCGGTGACTACACGACCGCGCCGCGCCCCGGGTCGCCGTAGGTGTCGTCATCGTCGTCGTGCGGCATCCGGGCCACCAGGGTGGCGAAACCGCCGAGGAAGCCGCCGATGCACAGCGTGGTGAGCCACCACGTCATCTCCCACCGGAACAGCACCGCGACCAGCATCAGCACCGGCCCGCCGATCACCGCGAGCCAGGCGAACTTCGCCGTGACGTCGGCCTCCGGCAGCGGCGGCGGCTCCGGGGGCACGAAGTGGCCCTCGTCCCCGTCGTCCGGGTCGTCGACGCCGTCGTCCTTCGACTCGGGCAGCTCGTAGTCGCGCGGACCGGCGACGCCGGGCGCGAAGACCACCGAACTGCCCAGCGGCTTCTTCTCCGGCGGCTTCGGGGGCGCCTTGCCGGACCCCTTGTCCGCCGGGCTCCCGGCGGAACCGTCCGGATCCACCGTGTTGCGCTGGCCGTCCTCCGGCAGGGCCAGGTCCTCGACCGCCTTGAACGGCTTGGCGCCCGGCGGGTCCGGCGGCTCCTCCCCGTACCCCGCGACGATCGCGGCCCAGGCCGCGTCCTCGTCGATCGCCCGCTCCTGCTCCGCTCCCTCGGCCCCGGCCGGCTTCGCCGTCCCCTCCGGGACGGCCGCCGGCTCCGTGGGGCGCGGTTCGCGCTCCTCGTCCCCGCTCGTGCGCTCCGCGTCGTGCTCAGCCACCGGACGTGCTCCCCTTCATCCCGACGTTCGGTGCGAGACGGCCGATGAACCGGTAGCTCTCATCGAAGATCCGCTCCGCGTCATGGTCCAACGTCGCCACGTGGTAGCTCTGTTCCAGCAGGATCTCCTGGACGTCCGTGGACGAGATCCGGCTCAGGACGCGCGCGCTGTCGGCGGGCGGCACGACATGGTCCTGCGGACTGTGCAGCAGGACCAGCGGCTGGGTCACCTGGGGCAGCTCCCCGTCGACCAGCGCCAGGAACCTCCGCAGCGAGTGGGCGGCGTGCAGCGGCACCTTGGTGTAGCCCACCTCGTGCGAGCCGGGCAGCGCGATGTCGTCGGCCACGCCCTTCGTCGTCCGCACCAGATGGCGGGCGACCGGCAGCGCGTACGCCGAGAGGCCGTGCACCTTGTTGGCCGGGTTGACCAGCACCAGCCCGCTGACCGCGTCGCCGTGCTTGGCCGCGAGCCGCAGGGACAGCGCCCCGCCCATGGAGAGGCCGAAGACGAAGACCCGCTCGCACTTCTCCGCGAGGATCCGCAGCTCCCGGTCCACCTCCGCGTACCAGTCCTGCCAGCCGGTGACCGCCATGTCCTCCCAGCGGGTGCCGTGGCCCGGCAGCAGCGGCAGCGAGACCGTCAGCCCGCGCTCGGCGAGATAGTCCGCCCAGGGGCGCAGCGACTGCGGGGATCCGGTGAAACCATGGCAGAGGAGGACGCCGACCTCTCCGCCCTCGTGGCGGAACGGCTCGGCTCCAGGGAGGACCGGCACCGGGGTCTCCTGTTCGTGGGGCGGGGCGGGGGAGGGCGCACCCGGGGGAGTGCTTGACGGATGGCTTCACCGTACGCGACCGGACCGACACCGACCAGGGCCGTCACGGCTCCGCCCGGGGCCCGGCGGGCCCCGGGCCGGGCAGGGGAGGGGGCGGCCCCACAGGCTAAGGTCTACGGACAGCACACAGGAGGCACCAGAGTTGATCTACGGCGCAATGAAGTTCTCCATCGGCGGCTCCCTGAAGCTCGCCTTCCGGCCGTGGGTGGAGGGCCTGGAGAACATTCCCGCGCGCGGTCCGGCGATCCTCGCGAGCAACCACCTGTCGTTCTCCGACTCGTTCTTCCTGCCGGCCGTGCTGGACCGCAAGGTCACGTTCATCGCCAAGGCCGAGTACTTCACCGCCCCCGGGGTCAAGGGCAAGCTCACCGCCGCCTTCTTCAAGGGCGTCGGCCAGCTCCCCGTGGACCGCTCCGGAGCGCGCGGCGCGGGCGAGGCGGCGATCAAGGCCGGCATCCAGGTCGTCGAGAGCGGCGGCCTCTTCGGCATCTACCCCGAGGGCACCCGCTCGCCCGACGGCCGTCTCTACCGGGGCAAGCCCGGCGGCCTGGCCCGGGTCGCGCTGGCCACCGGAGCGCCCGTCATCCCGGTCGCCATGATCGACACCGAGAAGATCCAGCCGCCCGGCCAGGTGATGCCCAAGCTGATGCGCCCCGGCATCAGGATCGGCAAGCCGCTCGACTTCAGCCGTTACCAGGGCATGGACGGCGACCGCTTCATCCTGCGCTCGGTGACCGACGAGGTTATGTACGAGATCATGAAGCTTTCCGGCCAGGAGTACGTCGACGTCTACGCCACCGCCGCCAAGCGCCAGATCGCCGAGGAGGCGAAGGCCAGGGCGGAGGAGGCCAAGCGGGAGCGGAAGCAGGCTGCCGCGAACGACGGAAACGGCACGGAACGGTCCGGCGCGTAACCGCGTCGTCCATCCTCCGGGGGGTGTGGCATGGCCAGGCGTGAGCGGGTCGTACGGATGTCGGTCGAGCTGCCGCTGTGGCGCGCCCTGACGGGCTACCGCGTGGGGACCGCGGTCTACGCGGTGCTGCTCGCCGCCTTCGCGCGGGAGAAGTTCGAGCGGCCCTGGGTGGCGGCGGCCTACCTGGGCTTCCTCGTCGTCTGGACGCTCGCCACCCTGCCTAAGGTCCGCTCCGCGGCCGCCTGCACCAAGCGCTTCCTCGGAGCGGACCTCGTCGTCGCGCTGGCCGGCATCCTGGTCACCCCGCTCGCCGACCTGGACTCCCAGACGTTCGACGGGCCGACGCTGCCCTCGATCTGGACGGCCGGCTCGGTCCTCGCCTTCGCCCTCAAGGGCGGCTGGCGGTGGGCGGCCTTCGCCTCCACGTTCGTCGCCGTCGCCAACATCATCCAGCGCGGCGACCCCAGCCGGGACACCTTCCACAACGTCCTGCTGGTCTGGGTCGCCTCCATCGCCATCGGATACGTCGTCGAGGTCGCCCGCGCCAGTGAGCGCACCCTGGCCCGCGCCCTGGAGATCGAGGCCGCCACCCGCGAACGCGAGCGGCTCGCCCGCGACATCCACGACAGCGTGCTCCAGGTCCTCGCCATGGTGCAGCGCCGGGGTACCGCGATCGGGGGCGAGGCGGCCGAGCTGGGCCGGCTCGCCGGGGAGCAGGAGGTCGCCCTGCGCACCCTGGTCTCCAGCGGTCTGACGCCCCCCACCCGGGTCTCCGAGAACGCCGCCGAGGGGGCGGTGGTCCGCACGGTCGAGGTGGACGACGACCCGCCCGGCGAGGAGGCGGACCGCGACCTGCGCGCCCTCCTCGCCCCGCACGCCGGATCCCGGACGAGCTTCGCCGAGCCGGGGGCCCCGGTCCTGCTCCCCGCGGCCCAGGCCCGGGAGCTGGCCGCCGCCGTCAGCGCCGCCCTGGACAACGTACGGGTGCACGCGGGCCCGGACGCCCGGGCGTGGATCCTGGTGGAGGACGAGCCGGACGAGGTGATCGTCACCGTCCGGGACGACGGTCCCGGCATCCCGGAGGGCAGGCTCGCCCAGGCGGAGGGCGAGGGGCGGCTCGGGGTGGCGCTCTCCATCCGGGGCCGCCTGCGCGACCTGGGCGGCACGGCAGAGCTGATCTCGGTGCCCGGGCAGGGCTGCGAGGTCGAGTTGAAGGTTCCCAGAGCACCGAGGGTTTCCCGGGGGAAGGCAGGATCGGCCCGATGAGTACGCACGACAGAGCACAGGACCAGCGGGAGGACGGCGGCCGGCCCATCAGGGTCATGGTCGTCGACGACCACCCGATGTGGCGCGACGCGGTCGCCCGCGACCTGGCCGAGGCCGGCTTCGACGTCGTCGCCACCGCCGGCGACGGCCCGGGCGCCGTCCGACGGGCCGGGGCCGTGGACCCGGACGTCCTCGTCCTCGACCTGAACCTGCCCGGCATGCCCGGCGTCCAGGTCTGCAAGAAGCTGGTCGGCGCCGCCCCGGGCCTGCGGGTCCTGGTCCTCTCCGCCAGCGGTGAGCACGCCGACGTCCTGGAGGCGGTGAAGTCCGGGGCCACCGGCTACCTGCTGAAGTCCGCTTCCACCCAGGAGCTGATCGAGGCCGTCCGCTCCACCGCCGCCGGAGATCCCGTCTTCACCCCGGGCCTGGCGGGCCTCGTCCTCGGCGAGTACCGCCGCCTCGCCTCCGACCCCGCCCCCGCGGCGCCGGACGAGCCCAAGGCCCCACAGCTCACCGACCGGGAGACCGAGGTGCTGCGGCTGGTCGCCAAGGGGCTCTCGTACAAGCAGATCGCCGAGCGCCTGGTCATCTCCCACCGCACCGTCCAGAACCACGTGCAGAACACCCTCGGCAAGCTCCAGCTGCACAACCGGGTGGAGCTGGTGCGGTACGCCATCGAGAGCGGTCTCGACGACGTCTGACCGGCGGGTTCCGGGGCGGGGCCGTATATTCGCGCGTGTACGGCCCCGCCCCGCCAACAGTTCCGGATCGGGAGACCCCGTGGAAATCCTGGCCTTCGGTGTGCAGTCCGACGAGAAGCCCCTGATCGAGAAAGCCTTCGCTGGGCTCCACGAGGTCCGCTGCCTGGACGTCTTCCTCAACCGGGACACCGCCCCCATCGCGGCCGGCTACGAGATCATCTCCACGAGCGTCAACGCCGACCTGAGCGCCCCGGTGCTCCAGACGCTCGCCGCGGGCGGCACGCAGATGATCGCCCAGCGCTCCACCGGCTTCAACAACATCGACCTGGACGTCGCCGAGCGGCTGGGCCTGCGTGTCGCCCGCGTCTCGTCCTACTCGCCGTACTCGGTCGCCGAGTTCGCCTGGGCCCTCGCCATGGCCGTCAACCGGCGCGTCATCCGCGCCGCGAGCCGCACCCGGGACTTCGACTTCCGGCTCGACGGGCTGCTCGGCCGGGACATGCACGGCCGGACCGCCGGGGTGCTCGGCACCGGCAAGATCGGTGAGGCGTTCACCCGGATCGCCCACGGCTACGGCATGAGGCTGCTCGGCTGGGACGTCGCCCGGAACCCGGCCTGCGTCGAGCTGGGCATGGAGTACGTGGAGAAGGAGCGGCTGCTCGCCGAGGCCGACCTGCTCAGCCTGCACGTACCGCTGCTCCCCGCCACCCGGCACGTCATCGACGAGGCCGCTCTGAAGGCGATGAAGGACGACGCGATCCTCGTCAACACCAGCCGCGGCGGCCTCGTCGACACCACCGCCCTGGTCGCCGAACTCCGCGCGGGCCGCTTCCTCGGCGTCGGACTCGACGTGTACGAGGCGGAGGCGGGACTGTTCTTCCTCGACAAGTCCCTGGAGGGCATCGACGACGACACCCTCGCCCGGCTGGTCACCTTCCCCAACGTCGTCGTCACCTCCCACCAGGCGTACTACACCGAGGACGCGGTGGGCCAGATCATCGACGCGACCGTCGCGAACGTCGTCGACCACCTGGCCCGCCGCCACAGCGAGAACGTCCTCGTGCCGAGGGCGTGAAGCCCGGCCCGCCACGGGCGGCCCCGCCTTCCGCTCAGCCCGCCACGGGCAGCCCCGCCAGCAGCTCCGTCACGATCGCCGAACCCCGCACGGTCAGCACCGACTCCGGGTGGAACTGCACCGAGGCGAAGCCCGGCCCCCGCAGTGCGTGCAGCTCGCCGCTCTCCTCGTCCCGGCTCACCTCGATCCCGTGCGCGGCCAGCTCGGCGGCGGCCGAGGCGTCGCACCGCCCGGTGAAGCTGTTGTAGAAGCCCACCGTCTCCGGCCGCCCGAACAGCCGGATCCCGGTCTGCGCCCCCTGGTACGGCACGGCCTTGCGGACGATCTCCAGCCCCAGCTCCGCCGCGATCAGCTCATGCCCCAGGCAGACGCCCAGCAGCCCGTGCCGGTGGTCCCGCAGCAGCTCGGCGGCGATCTCCCGCAGGAACCGCATCTTCGGGTCGCCCGGGTCGCCCGGGTCGCCCGGGCCGGGGCCCAGCACCACGGGCCCCGTGTGTGCCCGGACCGCCTCGCGCAGCCCCGGCTCGTCGTAGCGGCGCACCGAGACGTCCAGCCCGCCGGCCCGCAGCAGATGGGCCAGCATCGCGGTGAACGTGTCCTCGCCGTCCACCACCAGGGCATGGCCGGAAAGTTCCTGGGCGCGCTCCTGCATCCGCAGCCAGAACGGGGCGAGAGAGCCGCGCCGGGCCTCCAGCGCCGCCTGCACCCGGGGGTCGGCGGCCAGCCGGGGGCGGTGCGCCTCCGCGGCCGGCCGGCCCGGCCGCACCCCCAGCGCGGCGAGGATCCCGGCCGCCTTGGCGTGCGTCTCGGCGACCTCGCCCTCCGGGTCCGAGTGGCGTACGAGCGTGGCCCCGACCGGAACCCGCAGCGAGCCGTCGGGCGCGATGTCGGCGGTACGGATCAGGATCGGGGAGTCCAGGGTCTGCGCCCCGCTCGCGTCCCGGCCCAGCAGCGCCAGCGCGCCCGCGTAGTAGCCGCGGCCCCCGGGCTCGTAGCGCTCGATCACCCGGCACGCGTTCTGCACCGGGGAGCCGGTGACGGTCGCCGCGAACATCGTCTCGCGCAGCACGTCCCGCACATCCAGCGAGGACTTCCCGCGCAGCTCGTACTCGGTGTGGGCGAGGTGCGCCATCTCCTTGAGCCGGGGGCCGACCACCACCCCGCCCATGTCGCCCACCGTGCACATCATCTTCAGCTCCTCGTCGACCACCATGGACAGCTCCTCGCTCTCCTTGCGGTCCCCGAGGAACGCCAGCAGGCTCGTCGCGGTGGGCCCTCCGTCCGGGTAGCGGTAGGTCCCGCTGATCGGGTTCATCACGACCGTCCCGCCGGACATCCGCACATGCACCTCGGGGCTGGCCCCGACCAGCGTCCTGTCCCCGGTGTGGACGACGAACGTCCAGTACGCGCCCCGCTCGCCCGCCAGCAGCCGCCGGAACAGCGCCAGCGCGTCCGCCCGCCCGAACCCGGGGATCTCGCCCCGGAAGGTCCGCCGGATCACGAAGTTCGCGCCCTCGCCTCGACCGATCTCGTCCCGGATCACCCGCCGCACGATGTCCGCGTACTCCGCGTCCTGCACGTCGAAGCCGCGGTCCTCCACCGCCACGTCATGGGCGGGCAGCGCCGCCAGCACCTCCGCGAGCCCCAGCTCGTGCGTCTCGTCGGCGACCAGCACGCTCAGCGGGGTGCCGTCGTCGCGCACGTCGAAGCCGCGCTCGGCGATCTGCCGGAACGGCACCAGGGCCAGGGCCGGGGACGGGCCCACCGGCAGGTCGGCCAGCCGGTCCGCCTCCCGCACCCCGCCGATGAGCAGTTCGACGTGATCGTGGTCACGCCCGGGCGTCCGCCGCCGCAGCAGGGCGAAGGGCGGGGCCCCCTCCGCCAGCAGCCGGCTGACGAGGGCGGAGGCGGAGGGCGATGCGGTCTGGGACATGGGAGCGGGTTCCTTCCGGACGGCCCGGACGGGGCTCCCCAGGGGGGCCCGCACCGGGTTCACAGGGCGAGGAACGGCTTTTCGAACGAGAAAAAGGCCGCCCCTCGGGCGGCCTTCGCGATGTGTC
Organism: Streptomyces sp. CB02366; assembly: GCF_001905905.1. Taxonomy (GTDB): domain Bacteria; phylum Actinomycetota; class Actinomycetes; order Streptomycetales; family Streptomycetaceae; genus Streptomyces. Next base: position 316,338 of record NZ_LIVT01000004.1, on the reverse strand, counting down.
AGCGCGATGTGTCAGCGGGCCGCCGGATGAGCGGTCCACCACCAGTTCGGGAGCGAGAGCTGGATCTGTTGCGTCGACATGCCCCGACCCTAGCGGACGATCCGGGCGGCGGAACAGGTGTCTCACCCATTGAGCGCCCGAATGGACGCCTTCCGCGACCCCGTAATGTTGGGAGCGTGACCGTGAACGCCAATACCTCCGTCGCCGGTGGCCACACCTGGCGAGACCTTCCCGCGGCGCAGCAGCCCGAGTACCCCGACTCCGAGGCCCTGCGCGATGTACTCGCGGACCTCGCGTCGTATCCGCCGCTCGTCTTCGCGGGCGAGTGCGACCAGCTGCGCGCCCGTCTGGGAGCCGTCGCCAAGGGCGAGGCGTTCCTGCTCCAGGGCGGCGACTGCGCCGAGGCCTTCGACGCCGTGTCCGCCGAGCACATCCGGGCCAAGCTGAAGACGCTCCTCCAGATGAGCGCCGTCCTGACCTACGCCGCCTCCGTGCCGGTCGTCAAGGTCGGCCGGATCGCCGGCCAGTACTCCAAGCCGCGCTCCAAGCCGACCGAGACCCGCGACGGCGTGACCCTGCCGACCTACCGCGGCGACTCGGTGAACGGCTTCGCCTTCACCGAGGAGGCCCGGATCCCGGACCCGGCCCGGCTGAAGCAGATGTACCACGCCTCCTCCTCCACGCTGAACCTGGTGCGCGCCTTCACCACCGGCGGCTACGCCGACCTGCGCCAGGTCCACGCCTGGAACCAGGACTTCGTGAAGTCGTCCCCGGCCGGCCAGCGCTACGAGGCCCTGGCCCGGGAGATCGACAACGCGCTCAACTTCATGAAGGCGTGCGGCACCGACCCGGCCGAGTTCAAGGCGGTCGAGTTCTACGCCTCGCACGAGGCCCTGCTGCTCGACTACGAGACGGCGCTGACCCGCACGGACTCGCGTACCGGCGAGCTGTACGACACCTCCGGCCACATGGTCTGGATCGGGGAGCGCACCCGCCAGATGGACGGCGCGCACATCGAGTTCGCCTCGAAGGTCCGCAACCCGATCGGCATCAAGCTCGGCCCGACGACCACCGTCGACGAGGCGCTCGGCTACATCGACCGCCTGGACCCCGAGCGCGAGCCCGGCCGGCTGACCTTCATCGTCCGCATGGGCGCCGACAAGGTCCGCGACAAGCTCCCCGAGCTGGTCGAGAAGGTCACCGCCTCCGGCGCGACCGTCGCCTGGGTCACCGACCCGATGCACGGCAACACCTTCGAGGCCGCCTCCGGCCACAAGACGCGCCGCTTCGACGACGTCCTGGACGAGGTCAAGGGCTTCTTCGAGGTCCACAAGGGCCTGGGCACCCACCCGGGCGGCATCCACGTGGAGCTCACCGGCGACGACGTCACCGAGTGCGTGGGCGGCGGCCACGAGATCTTCGTGGACGACCTGCACCAGCGCTACGAGACGGCCTGCGACCCCCGCCTCAACCGCAGCCAGTCCCTGGACCTGGCCTTCCTCGTCGCCGAGATGTACCGCGACCAGTAGGCGGTCCCGGGCGGGCGCAGCCGTGGGGCACGGATCCATGTGATCCGTGCCCCACGGCCGTATCCGGCCTTTTGCGCCGGTTGAGCGGCGGGTAAGGTTAGGTTAGCCTCACCGTGGAAATCGGGACGGCGCCCGTGACCGATCCGCAGGAAGGTGGCCCGCATGTACGTCTGTTCCTGCTTCGGCGTCACGGAAGCACAGGTCAAGAAGCACGCGGACGCCGGAGCCTGCACCCCCCGGCAGATCGCCTCCGCCTGCAAGGCCGGGACCGACTGCGGCGGATGTGTGCGCCGTATCCAGGCCCTGCTCGGCCGCGGCGACTGCGCCCGCCGCAAGCTGCTCGACCAGCGGCAGGAGCCCGCCGCCGTCGGCGCGATCGGGGACGTACGCCTCCCCGAAGCCGCCTGACCCCTCAGCTCTCCGGCTGCTCGATCAGCTGGGCGATGTAGAGCGGCTCCCCGAGCTTCTCGACCAGCTCCAGCTGCGTGTCGAGATAGTCGATGTGGTGCTCCTCGTCCGCCAGGATCGACTCGAAGATGTTCGCGGAGGTGATGTCGCCCTTGGCGCGCATCACCTCGATGCCCCGCTTGAGGCGGTCGATCGCCTCCACCTCGACCTGGCGGTCCGCCTGGAACATCTCGGTGACCGTCTGCCCCACCCGGACGTGGAACAGCCGCTGGTAGTTCGGCAGCCCGTCCAGGAACAGGATCCGGTCGGTGAGGACCTCGGCGTGCTTCATCTCGTCGAAGGACTCGGCCCGGGTGTACTTGGCGAGCTTGGTCCACCCGAAGTTCTCCTGCATCTTGGCGTGCAGGAAGTACTGGTTGATGGCGGTCAATTCGGCAGTCAGCTGCTCATTGAGAAACTCAAGGACCTCGGGGTCGCCCTGCATGGCAAAGGCTCCTTCCAACCGGTGATCGAACTGGCGAGTCGGCCAGATCCTCGCACCGCGCTCAGCGGCCGTCCAGTAAGTGCATGCTTAGTGCGAGTTGCCCGGATGGGGCCGGTCCTGGTCGTGACCACCCCTGCCTGTCTGTCACCATGGAGGCATGGGTCAGCCGGAAAGCCGGGAGAGTCGCGCAGCAGCAGAACAGTCGGAGCTTCCGCCGGGACAGCGATTGCAGCGCGGATGGCCGGTCACCCATTACGGGCCCGTTCCCAAGTTCAAGCCCGACCGGTGGGAATTCCGGGTCTTCGGGGCCACCGCCGACGGCGACAAACACTGCTGGAACCACCAGGAATTCTCCGCGCTGCCCTTCTCCTCGGTCGTCGCGGACCTCCACTGCGTGACGAAGTTCAGCATGCTCGGCGCGGAATGGGGCGGCGTCCCCGCCCGTACGGTCCTGGAACTCGCTCCGCCCGCCCCCGAGGCCACCCATGTGATGGTCTGGGCCGAGTACGGCTTCTCCTCGAACCTGCGCATGGCCGACTTCGCCTCCGAAGGCTCCCTCTTCGCCACCCACAAGGACGGCGAACTCCTCACCGCCGAACACGGCTTCCCGCTCCGCCTCGTCGTCCCGCACCTGTACGCGTGGAAGGGCCCGAAGTGGGTCCGGGGCATCGAGTACATGACGGCCGACCGGCGGGGCTTCTGGGAGGAGCGGGGCTACCACAACATCGGCGACCCCTGGTCCGAGCAGCGCTACTCCTACCAGGAAGAGCCCGGGGACGGCCCGGAGCTGTAGCCGTCACGGCCGGGGCGCGCCGCGCAGCCCTTTCAGCCGGGCCACGTCCGCCGCGTGCCCCTCCTTGCCGCCGGGCGTCTCGATGACCAGCGGTACGCCCTCGGTCGCCGGATGCCCGAACAGCTCACCGAACGGCTCCGCCCCGATGTGACCGGACCCGATGTTCTCGTGCCGGTCCTTGTGCGCCCCCACCGCCTCCTTGGAGTCGTTGGCGTGGATCAGCTTGAGCCGCCCCGCGCCGACCGTCCCCACCAGCAGGTCCAGCGTCTGCCGCATCCCGGACGGGCCGGTCAGATCGTGGCCCGCCGCGTAGATGTGGCAGGTGTCCAGACAGATCCCCAGCTTCGGGTGGGCGTCCAGCGCCTCGAAGTACGGCCCGAAGTCCCAGGTCCGCGAGCAGAGCGAGGAGCCCTGCCCGGCCGTCGACTCCAGCAGCAGGTCCGGGTCGTCGTCGCGGGTCAGCTCGTCCAGCAGCGGGAGCATGCGCTCGCGCACCTGCGCCAGCGCCTGCGCGCGCGGCCTCCCGCCGGTGGCGGAACCGGTGTGCACCACCACGCCCCGCGCGCCGATCTCCCGGGCCCGCCGCAGCGAGTGGCGCAGGGAGTCCACGGACTTCTCCACCGTCGCCCCGGTGTGCGACCCGAAGTTGATCAGGTACGGGGCGTGCACGTACGCCGGGATGGAGGCCGCCGCGCACCCGGCGCGGAACAGCTCGTCCTGCGCCGGGTTCCCGGCGGGCGTCGCCCAGCCGCGCGGGTTGGCCACGAAGACCTGCACGGCCTCCGCCGCCAGCTCCCGGGCGTACTCCAGGCCGACCTTGGCCAGGCCGCCGGCCACCGGGACGTGGCCGCCCACCGGATTGCGCAGAGCGTGCATGCGGTTCTAGAACCCCTTGGTCTCGATGGTGATCGTGGACCCCTCGGGGGCCCGCTCGCCGCCGTCCACGGACTGGCTCGCGACCGTGTCGCTGAAGGAGAGGAAAGGCCGGTCGACCTTCACCTCGAAGCCCGCCTCCTCCAGTGTGCTCCGCGCCTCGTCGACGTTGCGGCCGGTGACGTCCGGGACGTCCACCAGGCGGGGGCCCTTGGAGACGGTCAGCTCGACCGTGTCGCCCTCGGCGGCCTCGGTCCCCTCGCCGGGGGACTGCTCGGCGACGTCGCCCGCCACCTCGGAGGAGTGGACCCGGCCGGGCAGCGCCTCGGCCTTGAGCCCCTCGGCCTCCAGCTCGGCGGTGGCGTCCTGGACGGAGAGCCCGGTGACGTCCGGCACCTCGACGGGGGCGCCCTTGCTGACGACGAGCGCCACGGCCGTGTCCGGGTGGCGGTCGGCGCCCGCGCGGGGGTCCGTGCGGACCACCTCGCCCCGGGGCACGTCCTCGCTGAACTCCCTGGTCACCATGCCGGGCACCAGCCCCGCCTTCTTCAGGGAGCGCCGGGCGTCCGCGAGGGAGCTGCCCGCCACGTCCGGCACCCGCACGATCTCCGGGCCCCGGGAGACCACGAGCTTCACCGAGCCGTTGCCCCGGATCCGGTCGCCCGACGCGGGGTCGCTGCGCACGACCTCACCCCGCTCGACGCTGTCGCTGAAGACCCGGTCCACGCCCTTGAGGCCGAGGCCAGCCTCGGCGATCCGCCGCTCGGCCTCCTGCTGGGTCTGGCCGAGCAGCGGGGGGACCCGGGTGAACTGCCCGGAGTTGATGTACCAGACGCCGGTGCCGACGCCGAGCGTCAGCAGGACGGCGGTCAGCACCAGGATCAGGGTGCGGTGCGGTCCGCCGAAGGGCCCGCGCCGCAGCAGCGGCCGCCGGGGGGCGGGCCCCGCGGGCGGCGCCTCCAGGCGGCTGGTGCGGTGCACGGCCCCGGCGCCGTCCGCCGGGAGGGCGCGCGGGAGCACGCTCGTACGGTCCTCCGCGCCGTCATGGACGTCCGACAGGGCCTGCGGCGGCACGGCGTCTAGCTCGGCCTCGGACAGTCCGGCGCGGGCCTCGCGGGCCTCGGCCAGCAGCAGCACCGCGTCGTGCGGGCGCACCTCGGGATTGCGGGCGGTGGCGCTCGCCACCAGGCCGTCCAGCGCCACCGGGAGCCCCGGCACGACGGCGGAGGGGGGCGGTACGTCGGAGTTGAGGTGCTGGTAGATGACCTGGGCGGCGTTCTCGCCGGTGTACGGCTTGGCGCCGGTCAGCATCTCGTACAGCACGACCCCGCAGGCGTAGACGTCGCTGCGGGTGTCGGCCGAACCGTGCTCGATCTGCTCGGGGGCCAGGTACGACACCGTGCCCAGCAGCGACCCGGTGGTGTCGGTGGCCGTGCCGACCGCCCTGACCAGGCCGAAGTCGGCGACCTTCACCCGGCCGTCGTCCCCTATGAGGACGTTCTCCGGCTTCATGTCGCGGTGCACGAACCCCGCCCGGTGCGCCGCCCCGAGCGCGGCGAGGACCGGCTCCAGGATGTCCAGCGCCGCCCGGGGCCGCAGCGCCCCGCGCTCGCGCAGCACGTCCCGCAGGGTGCAGCCCGCCACGTACTCCATCGCCAGGTAGACGTACGCGCCCTGGGCGCCCTGGTCGAAGACCGCGACCACGTTGGGGTGCGCGAGGCGCGCCACCGACTTGGCCTCCCGGATGAAGCGCTCGACGAAGGAGACGTCGGTGGCGAGCGCCGGGTGCATCACCTTGAGGGCGAGCACCCGGTCCAGGCGGGTGTCCACGGCCCGGTAGACCGTGGCCATCCCGCCGACGGCGATGCGCGCCTCAATGCGATACCGGCCGTCGAGCAGCTGCCCGACGAGGGGGTCCTGGAGGGTCGTGTCCACCCCGAGAGTCTACGAGCCGCCGCCGACACGCCGGACGGCCCGGGGCGTCCCCGGGGCCGTTCTGCAGCCGATCCGTGACAGGGCCCCGCCCCAGGTGGGGCGGGACCCCGGCCGGGCGGGGGCTCTGACCGGGCGGCTCCACCCACAGCCCCGGTGGCCTGGCGGGCGGGGGACCTCAGAACGCCGGGCGTTCTGGGTCGAGCGCCGCCCGCCCGGCCACCGGGGACGACGCCTCGGCGAAGTGGCGGCGCGGAATCCGGCCGGCCCGGTACGCGAGCCGCCCGGCCTCCACCGCGTGACGCATCGCACCCGCCATCAGCTCGGGCTCCTGGGCCCGGGTCACCGCGGAGGCGAGCATCACGGCCGCGCACCCCAGCTCCATCGCCTGCGCCGCGTCCGAGGCCGTCCCGGCCCCCGCGTCGAGGATCACGGGCACCCCGGCCCGCTCGACGATCAGCTCGAAGTTGTGCGGGTTGCGGATGCCGAGCCCGGAGCCGATGGGGGAGCCCAGCGGCATGATCGCCGCGCACCCCACGTCCTCCAGCTTCCGGGCCAGCACCGGATCGTCGTTGGTGTAGGGAAGCACCACGAACCCGTCGTCCACCAGGGTCTCCGCCGCGTCCAGCAGCTCGATCGGGTCGGGCAGCAGGGTCCGCTCGTCGGCGATCACCTCCAGCTTCACCCAGTTCGTGCCGAGCGCCTCCCGGGCCAGCCGGGCGGTCAGCACCGCCTCGCCCGCGGTGAAGCAGCCCGCGGTGTTCGGCAGCACCTGGACGGAGAGCCGCTCCAGCACCGAGAGCACCGACCCCCGGACGGTCGGGTCCAGCCGTCGCATCGCGACCGTGGTCAGCTCGGTGCCCGACGCGATCAGCGAACGCTCCAGCACCTCCAGACTCGGCGCCCCGCCGGTGCCCATGATCAGTCGCGAGCCGAAGGCGGCGGGCCCCAGCGTGAAGACGTCGTCCGACATGGTCAGCCTCCCTGGACGGCGGTCAGGACCTCGACGCGGTCGCCCTCACCGAGCGGGGTCGCGGCCCACCGGCCGCGCGGGACGACGCTCTCGTTGACGGCGGCGGCGACCCCGGCGGGGGCCCGCGTCAGGGCGGCGACGAGGGCGCCCAGATCCGTTCCGGCGGGAACGGCCCGGACCTCCCCGTTCACGGAGACGGAGACGGTTCCCGGCACGGCGGCTTCGGGTGCGGGGGCGGCTTCGGGTACGGCGGCGGCTTCGGGCCCGGCCGCGGAGCCGGTCGGGGGAGCGGCGGCTGCCGGTGCGGCGGACTGCTGGGTCATACGGACTGCTCCTGGGGTACGGGGGCGGGGGCGGGCTCGAAGCGGGCCGGGGAGAAGGGGCGGGCCGCCTCGGGCAGCTCGCCGGTGGTGAGCGCGTCGGCCATCGCGTCCCCGGTCACGGCCGTCAGCAGCACGCCGTTGCGGTGGTGGCCGGTGGCGAACAGCAGGCCGGGCAGGGCGGTCGGGCCGAGCAGCGGGGCGTTGTCCGGGGACGCGGGACGCAGACCGGCCCGGGTCTCGGTCAACGGCAGCTCCGTGATCCCCGGCACCAGCTCGTGGGCGTCGCGCAGCAGTTCGTAGACCCCTCCGGCGGTGACCGTGGTGTCCCAGCCCATCTCCTCGCTGGTGGCCCCGACGACCAGCTCGCCGTTCTCGCGCGGTACCAGGTAGAGGTGGCCGCCCCGGACCACCGCGCGCACGGTGCGGCTGAGGAAGGGGGCGTACGCCGGGGGCACGGTGAGCCGCAGGACCTGGCCCTTCACCGGCCGTACCGGCGGCACGAGCTCCGGCGGGAGCCCCGCCAGCCGGCCGCTGAGGCTGCCCGCCGCGAGGACGACCTGGTCGGCCGCGAACTCCGTGCCGTCGCCGAGCAGCGCCCCGGCGGCCCGGCCCCCGGCGACGGTGAGCCGCTCGGCGGTCGTCCGGCGGAAGGCGACCCCGGCCCGCTCGCACGCGGTCAGCAGCGCCGCGGCGAGGCGGCGCGGGTCCACCTGGTGGTCGCCGTCGACCCGGAGGCCGCCCCGCACCCCCGGGGCCAGCATCGGCTCCAGGCGGCGGCACTCACGGCCGCTCAGCCAGACCGATTCCAGGCCCGACCGCTCCTGGAGGGCGTGCAGTTCGCGCAGGTGCGCCCGGTCGTCGGAGTCCAGCGCGACGGCGAGCGTGCCGCAGGTCCGGAAGCCGGTGTCCCGGCCGCTCGCCTCCTCCAACTCCTCGACGAACGCCGGATAACGGGCGGCCGAGAGGAGGTTGAGGCCGAGCAGCGTCTGCTCGCCGTAGTGCAGTTCGGTGACGGCGGCCAGCATGCCCGCCGCGACCCGGGCGGCCCCGCCGCCCGGCGCCGGATCGGCCACGGTGACCGCCAGCCCGCGCTGGGCGGCCCGCCAGGCGGTGACCAGGCCGATGACGCCGCCCCCCACGACGAGGACGTCGGCTCCGTCCGGCCCCGGTGTTCTTCCCGGAGCCCCGGTGGTGTCTCCCGCGACGTGCATGGGTGTCCAGCCCCTCCCTTCGCCGGCATGACCCGGATCAGGTTCGTACGGTCGGAGGCCGGTCAGCCTCCCTCTCAGCCCGGTGCGTCCGGGCTCCCGCGAGTGTTCTACCTTGGCCACCCTAAACCCCGCCGCCCACCGCCCAGTAGGGGAGCAGCCGCCATGGCCCGTTCGCTCGACGGACTCGTCCTCGCACCCGTCGCCGACCAGGCCCCCGGCCAGGTCGGAACCCGCACCCGGTTCGCGTACCACGAGGAGGGCGGCCGGATCTGGGCCGAGTACACGGGCGGCGACGTGGTCCGCGGCCATCTCGTCGGCACCCGGCACGGGGACGCGCTGGACTTCCGCTACGTCCAGCTCAAGCAGGACGGAAGCACCTCGTCCGGGCACTGCCTCTCCACCGTCGTGGACCTCCCGGACGGCAGGGTGCGGCTGGAGGAGCGGTGGGCGTGGGAGTCCCAGGAGGGCTGCGGGACCAGCGTGGTGGAGGAGCTGCCCTCCTGACGGACGGCGTCCTGGCGGCGGCCCGCCCGCCTCCCGGCGCCACCCCTTCCGGCGGCCCCCTTCCTGACGCTTTGTCAGGTGATTAGGGTGGACGGGTGAGCGAGCAGCAGACGGAGAAGAGCCCCGCCCGGAACGTCGTGATCGTCGGAGCGGGCATGGCCGGCGTGCAGAGCGCCGTCGCCCTGCGCGAGGCGGGCTTCGCCGGGCCCGTGACCCTGATCGGCGCCGAGCCCCACCAGCCCTACGACCGGCCCCCGCTGTCCAAGGCCGTGCTGCTGGGCAAGGCCGAGGACTCCGCGTTCGACGTCGACTTCGAGGCGCTGGACATCACCCTGCGCCTCGGCCTGGACGTCACCGCCCTGCGCGCCGCCGACCACCTGCTGGACACCGCCGACGGACCCGTCCCCTACGACGCCCTGATCATCGCGACCGGCGCGGAGCCCGTCGCCCTGCCCGGCTCCGAGGGCGTGCCCGGGGTCCATCTGCTGTGCACGCTCGACGACGCCGCCCGGCTGCGGCCCGTCCTGGAGCGGCAGCACGACGTGGTCGTCGTCGGGGCGGGGTGGATCGGCGCGGAGTTCGCCACCGCGGCCCGCGCCGCGGGCTGCGCGGTCACCGTCGTCGAGGCCGCCGCCCGCCCGCTCGCCGGAACCCTGCCCGCGGAGGTGACCGCCCCGATGACCGCCTGGTACGCGGAGAGCGGCGCCGAACTCCTCACCGGCGCCCGGGTCGACCGCGTCGAGGAGGGAGCCGTCGTCCTCGCGGACGGCCGGGCGCTGCCCGCCGGGGCCGTGGTCGTCGGCATCGGCGCGCGCCCCGCCACCGGGTGGCTGGCCGGCTCCGGGGTCGCGCTCGGCCCGGACGGCTCGGTCACCGCCGACAGCGCGCTGCGCACCTCGCTGCCCGACGTGTACGCGGTCGGGGACTGCGCCTCCTTCCCCTCCGCCCGCTACGGCGCCCGCCTCCTGGTCCATCACTGGGACAACGCGCTCCAGGGCCCGCGCACCGCCGCCGCCTCGATCACGGCCGCCGGGACCGGCGCGCCGCTGCCCGTCCACGACCCCGTCCCGTACTTCTGGTCCGAGCAGTTCGGGCGCTTCGTCCAGTACGCCGGCCACCACGCGGACGCCGACACCCTGCTGTGGCGCGGCGACGGGGCGGACCCGGCCTGGTCGGTGTGCTGGCTGCGCGAGGGCGCGCTGGTCGCCGTGCTGGCCGTGGGCCGCCCGCGCGATCTCGCCCAGGGGCGCAGGCTCATCGAGTCGGGGGCCGCCCTCGATCCGGAGAAGGCCGCCGACCCCGCCGTACCCCTGAAGTCCGCCGCCCTCTGAGGGGGGCCGCCCCGCCGGACGGCCACCGGCCCGCCGCGTCCCCGCCCCCGTACGGTCGGGCCCGGCTACCGGCTGTCGGTCCTGGATGGCACGCTTGTCCTCGTGACCGAGATTGACGCAAAGACCGATGCTCTCGTCCCTGCCTGGCTCCACCTTCCCGACATCGCCGAAATGCTCGGCGTCGAGGTGACGCGCGTGCGCCAGCTGGTCAAGGAGGGCCAGCTCATCGCCGTGCGCCGCGGGGAGAACCGGACGCTCCAGGTGCCCGCCGCCTTCATCGACGGCGACAAGGTGGTCAAGGGCCTCTCCGGCACCCTGACCCTCCTGAGGGACGACGGCTTCTCCGACGAAGAGATGCTGGAGTGGCTCTTCACCCCCGACCCGACCCTGCCCGGCACCCCCGCGCAGGCGCTGAGCGAGAATCGCGGGACGGAGGTGAAGCGCCGCGCCCAGGCGCTCGCCGTCTGACCGATCCGACAGGAAGCGGTGCACGGGCCGTTCGACGCGGCCCGTGCACCGTCACGACCACGGGGGAGCGCCACCGATGTCCACGATCCGCGAGCAGCTGTCCGACGCCCGGCTCTACCTCTGCACGGACGCCCGCAAGGACCGGGGCGACCTGCCCGCCTTCCTGGACGCGGTGCTCGCCTCCGGCGTCGACATCGTCCAGCTCCGGGACAAGGGCATGGAGGCCGCCGAGGAGCTGGAGCACCTCGCGGTGTTCGCCGACGCCTGCCGTCGGCACGGCAAGCTCCTCGCGGTGAACGACCGTGCCGACGTCGCCCACGCCGTCGGCGCCGACGTCTTCCACCTCGGCCAGGGCGACCTGCCGGTCCCCGCGGCCCGCGCGATCATCGGCGCCGACCGGATCGTCGGCCGCTCCACGCACGCCGAGGCGGAGGTCGACGCGGCCGTCGCCCAGGACGGCGTGGACTACTTCTGCACCGGCCCCTGCTGGCCCACCCCCACCAAGCCCGGCCGCCACGCCCCCGGCCTCGGCCTCGTGCGCTACGCGGCCTCGCTCGACCAGCCGCGCCCCTGGTTCGCGATCGGCGGGATCGACGCGGGCAACCTGGACCAGGTGCTGGACGCCGGAGCCCGCCGCGTCGTCGTCGTCCGGGCCCTCACCGAGGCCGCCGACCCGGCAGCCGCCACCGCCGAACTGGCCCGCCGCATCCGGGCGCGGTCGCTCTGAGACCCGCCCGTCGGCGGCGCACGTCCCGGGATGCTGTCCGAGGACTGGACAACAGTCCGGCAAAACGAGACAAAGTTCCCCGCTCCGGTTGGGGGAGCGTCCACGCGCTGGTTAACCTCCCCTCATGGCCCTCGGCACACCCTCCACCAGGACGGATCACGCGCGCACCGTGCGTGACCTGCTAGCGACCGGCAAGACGTCGTACTCCTTCGAGTTCTGGGCGCCCAAGACGGAGAAGGGCGAGCGGAACCTCTGGAACGCGCTGCGCCGGGTCGAGGCGGTCCGCCCGAGCTTCGTCTCCGTGACCTACGGCGCCGGCGGCTCCACCCGCGCCGGGACGGTCAAGGCCACCCAGGAGATCGCGGCGGACTCCACCCTCACCCCCGTCGCCCACCTCACCGCGGTCGACCACTCGGTCGCCGAACTGCGCAACATGGTCGGCCAGTACGCGGACGCGGGCATCAGGAACATCCTCGCCGTCCGCGGCGACCCGCCGGGCGACCCGATGGGCGAGTGGATCGAGCACCCGCAGGGCGTGAAGTACGCGGCCGACCTGGTGCGGCTCATCAAGGAGGCGGGCGACTTCTGCGTCGGCGTCGCGGCCTTTCCCGAAATGCACCCCCGGTCCACCGACTGGGAGACGGACATCGGACATTTCGTCGACAAGTGCCGGGCGGGCGCGGACTACGCGATCACCCAGATGTTCTTCCGCCCGCAGGACTACCTCCGCATGCGTGACCGCGTGGTCGCGGCGGGTTGCGACACCCCGGTGATCCCCGAAGTCATGCCCCTCACCAGCGTCAAGCAATTGGAAAAGTTCTCCCAGCTCAGCAACGCGACCGTGCCCGAGCCGCTGAAAGAGCGCATCCTCGCCGCCAAGGACGATCCGGCCGCTGTACGCTCCATTGGCATCGAGTTCGCAACGGAGTTCTGCGCGGAGCTGCTGTCCGAGGGTGTGCCCGGACTGCACTTCATCACGCTCAACAACTCGACGGCTACGCTCGAAATCTACGAGAAACTCGGACTGCACAAGCAGTCGTGACCGGTCGTACCCGCCGCCGACGCGGCTACGGCCGCAGGAGGGGGCGGGCGTGGGCTGGACGGTCCTCTACATCGCATTCGGTCTGGTGGCCCTGTGGCTGCTGGGCGAGGTGCTTCTGCAGTACAAGGCGCGACTGCGCTGGCGGCTCCTCGCCTTCGCGGGGTTCCTCGGCGTGGTGGCCGGGGTGCTGCTCTCCTCGGTCCCGGTCATCGTCATCGGGACGCTCGCCTTCGCCACCGGCCAGACCTTCGTGACGCTGTCCTTCCGGCGCGGCTTCTCCACCGGGTGGTCCCTGGGCGGCAATCCGGGGGAGAGCCGCCGCCGCAGGGCGGGCGGCAAGGGAGCCGCGACGAAGGAGCCCACCCTGGAGGTCTCCGGGCTGGAGGTCTCGGAGGGGGAGCCCGCCGGGCACGACGCGTCCCCGGCCGCCCCGCCCCTCCACGAGACGCAGGCGATGCCCGCCGACACCGGCCGGTACGGCGTCCACGGGGCCTCCGACTACGACACCGGCGGCGGCCAGGACTCCGCCTTCGAGGCCCCGCCGCAGTACGCCGCGTACGACTCCTACAGCGGCTACGCACAGCAGCCGGCCCAGGACCCCTACGCCGGAACGTACGACTACGGCTCCGACCCGCAGAGCTACGCCGCCTACTCCGACCCGTACATCGGCCCCACCAACGGGGCCCCCTCCTACGGCGGTTACGGCGACGACGGCCAGGGCGGCCGGCAGAGCCACGCCGACCCCTACCACCAGGGCTACGGGTCGGAGCAGTACGCCGCGGACACCCCGCCCGGCGGCGTCTGGGTTCCGCAGCAGCGCGACGCCGAGCAGTACCCCCCGATGCCGCCGGAACAGCCCGCCGGGCCCACCCCGTACGGCAACGGCTACGACACCGGCCAGAACGAGCAGTACCGCTACTGAACGGACGGCGCCGCCGGCCGGGACCGGTCCCGGCCGGCGGCGCAACGCGTACACCCGGCGCGAGGCGGGCGCCGGAGCCCCCGGCGGGCCGGGAACCTCAGCGGGAGCCCCGGAAGCCGTCGCCCTCCACCACGAGCCCGGCCACCAGCGTCCCCGACATCCCGGCGTGCGCGAGCCCGCCGCCCGGGTGCGCCCAGCCGCCCGCGAGATACAGCCCCGGCAGCCGGGTGGAGTTGCCCGGGTGCAGGTACGCCCCCGCCGCCCCGGCCAGCGCGGGCGGCGGCACCGCACCGCCCTCCGCCCCCGTCTCCGCCTCGGTGTGCGCGGGGGTGCGGACCTCCGTGTGCAGGATCCGCTCCCGCAGCCCGGGAACGACCGCCGCCGCCCTCTCCACCAGGACGTCCGCGAACCGCCGCCGGACCTCCGCGTCCCGCCAGTCCACCGGCCCCTGCGGGGCCACCGTCGCGGTGAGCGTCACCGCCTCGTGCTCCGCGTCGGGCCGGGTCGCCGGGTCGTCGGGCCGCAGCACCGTCACCGTGGGGTGCGCGGCGACCCGGCCCCCGAACACGGCCTCCTGCTCCGCCGCCCCCCGGGCGCTGTGCACCACGGTCCGGTGCACCGCCTCCGGCTCCCGGCCCCCGCGCAGCGACAGCAGCACCGTGAACCGGCCCGCCGCGCCCGCGCCCGGACCCGGGCGGACCCTCACGTCGTCCGCGCCCCACACCTGCCGATCCGGCACCAGCCCCGGGCGCGGCCGGACCCCGAGCACCACCCGGTCGGCCTCGGCCACCTCGCCGTCCGCCAGCTCCACGCCCGCCGCCCGGCCGTCCTTCTCGACGATCCGGACCACCTCGGCCCCGAAGACGAACCGCACCCGGCGGGCCACGCACCGCTCGTACACCGCGCGGGCCAGCTCACGCATCCCGCCCCTCACGTACCAGCTGCCGAAGGTCTGCTCCATGTACGGCAGCAGCGCGGCGCTCGCGGGGGCGGTGCGCGGGTCCAGGCCGTGGGCGAGGGCGTACCCGTCGAGCAGGGCCGCCAGCCGGGCGTCCGCCAGCTCCCCCGCGCCGATCTCCGCGACCGTGTCCGCCCGCCGGGCCGGGCGCAGCAGCCGGCGCTGCCGGACCGCCGGGTACGGATCGCGCCCCAGCACGTGGTGGTCCGGCCGCAGGGGCTCCTCCAGGAGCGGCCGCCGCGAGCGGTCCCAGGCGTCCCGGGCCCGGTCCATGAAGTCATTCCAGCGCGCCCCGGAGCCCGCGCCCAGCGACCCGTCCAGGGCGGCGGCCACCCCGGCCCGGGAGGCGTTGGGCAGGGAGAGGGCCGTGCCGTCCGCGAAGAGGTGGCGGCTCGCCGGATCGACCTGGACCAGCGTCACGCACTGCTCCAGGGACTCCTTGCCGGTCTTCACGAAGAGGTCGCGCTGGACGGCGGGCAGGTGCAGCAGCCCGGGCCCGGTGTCGAAGACGAAGCCCTCGTGCTCATGACGGCCGACCGAGCCGCCGTAGCTCGCGGACCGCTCGTAGACCGTCACCTTCTCGCCCGCGACGGCGAGCCGGGCTGCCGCCGCCATGGCGCCCGTACCGGCGCCGATCACCGCAATGCGTGCCATGCCGGTGACTTTACCGACCGGCCCCGGGGGTTCGGCCGGGAGGCCGGGGCCCGTCCGCCCCGGTCGGGCGCCTCTCCTGCCGCCGCTCGGCCCGGCGGCGCAGGAAGCGGCGGATCCGGGAGGCGAGGAAGAGCACGACGACGACGCCGAGCACCAGCAGCACGGCCGCGATCACGGCGGCCGCCACCGGGTTGAAGACCGCGAAGGTGACCACCCCGGCGACCCCGAGGTCCTCGACGACGCTCATCCCGATGTTGCTGAACGGTTCCGGGGAGGTGTTGACGGCCATCCGCGTCCCGGCCTTCACCAGATGGCTCACCAGCGCCGTGGACCCGCCGATCGCGCCGGCCGCCACCTCCGGCAGCGAACCGCTCTCCCCGGCCAGCAGCGCGGCCACCACCGCCCCGGCCACCGGCCGGATCACGGTGTGCGCCGTGTCCCACACGGAGTCCACGTAGGGGATCTTGTCCGCGACCGCCTCGCAGAGGAACAGCACCCCGGCCACGACCAGCACGTCGGTGCGCTGGAGGGCGGCGGGCACCTCGTCACCGACGCCGGTCGCGCCGAACAGGCCGAGCAGCAGGACCACCGCGTACGCGTTGATCCCGCTCGCCCAGCCGCTGGTGAACACCAGGGGGATGACCGACATGCCGCCGATCGTAGCGACCCCCGCGCGGGGCCCGGACGGGGCAGGGCACGGCGCCCTGAGTACCCGTACCTAGCGCCGCGGATGAGTACCCGCGCGGATAGGCCCCCGCCCGCGCGGACGGCAGAGTGATGACCACGGAAGGGGCGCTGCGCCGCGACCGCCGGCACGGGGCGGCGGAACGGCGCGGTACCCCCGACGGAACGGGGGTGCACGACGGGGCTCGGGGACCACGGGGGACGTACGGGGTCACGGGGGACGGGTTCCCGGAGGTACGGAAGACGCCGGCGCGATGGAGTCCACGGGGGACGCGGACTCCATCGGCCGGCGTCTTCGACGTCGCCGTACGCACGGCGGGCCGGGTCAGGGGCTTCGGCTCCGGTCAGGTGCTCCGGCGGGCTCCCGGACGGGCCCGGGGCCTCAGCGCCCGCTGACCCGCCCGTGCAGCAGCAGGGACAGCGCCGAGTGCACCTCGTCGATCGAGCGCTCCGGCTGGAACGCCTGCCAGTCCAGCGCCGCCACCAGCACCATCCCGACCAGCGCCGCGGCCGTCAGCGGGATGTCGATCTCCTCGCTCAGCTCGCCGTCGCGCACGCCGTCCCGCAGCACGTCCTCGACCACCGCGACGGCTTCCCGGCGCACCACCAGCAGCGTGGACTGCCAGGCGCGGTTGGTGCGCCACAGCTCGGCCACGTACAGCTGGGTGAAGGCCGGGTAGCGGTCGATGAAGGCGAGCCCGGCGCGGATCATCGCGTCCAGCGCCTCGACCCGGGTGCCACCGCGCTCCTCCGACTCCTCGGCGGCGGCCCGCAGCGAGGCGGTGAGCAGCCCCACGCCGTGCCGGAGCAACTCCTCGAACAGCTCGGTCTTGCTCTTGAAGTTGTAATAGACCGTGCCCTTGGCGACCCCGGCCCGCTCGGCGATCTCGTCGACGGTGGTGGTGGAGAAGCCCTTCTCGGCGATGAGGGTCACCGCCGCCTCGTA
This sequence comes from Streptomyces sp. CB02366, assembly GCF_001905905.1. Taxonomy (GTDB): domain Bacteria; phylum Actinomycetota; class Actinomycetes; order Streptomycetales; family Streptomycetaceae; genus Streptomyces. The sequence continues at coordinate 299,576 of NZ_LIVT01000004.1, read as the reverse complement.
GAGCTTCTGCCGGGTGGCCTGGCGGCGCGTGGTGCCACTGCTTTCCATGGCGCCGATTCTTCCAGGCCCCGGCGCGGCCGGGGACGCGACCGAGGGCGCGCTCACAGGCTCAGCTCCGGGTGCAGCCGGCTCAGGCTCCACACCTGCTTGCGGCGGGCGGTGAACGCGGTCAGGGCGAGCGCCCCGGCGGTGAAGGCCGCCAGCACCGCGCAGCCCAGCCAGACCGGGGTGAGCGGGCCGCCCGTGATCAGCCTGCGCAGCCCCTCGACGACGTACGTCATGGGCAGGTACGGGTGGATCGCGCCGAAGAAGCCGGGGCTGGTCTGGACGGGGTACGTGCCCCCGGCCGAGGTCAGCTGGAGCATCAGCACCACCAGCACCAGGATGCGTCCGGCCGCCCCGAAGCAGGCGTTCAGCCACTGCACGATCGCGGCGAAGCAGCAGGTCACCAGAGCCAGGAAGCCGATCGTGCCGGCGGCGTGGGTCATCTGGAGGCCGAGGCCCCAGTGCAGGACGGCCATCAGGGCGCCGACCTGGAGCGTGCCGATCGCGGCGACCGGCAGCCAGCCGGCGAGCGCGATCCGCCAGGAGGAGGCCCCGGCGGCGAGCGCCCGCCGGTTGAGCGGCTGGATCAGCATGTACGCCACCATCGCGCCGACCCACAGGGACAGCGGGATGAAGTACGGGGCGAAGCCGGTGCCGTAGTTGGGGGCCTCGTGGAGCGACTGGGAGGCGAGCTTGACCGGGTCGGCCATGACGCCGGTCCGGATGTCGCGGTCCTTCTCGTCGTAGTCGGGGATCTTGCCGACGCCGTCGTTGAGGCCCTGGGCCAGCTCGGCCGAACCGTCGCCGAGCCGGAACAGCCCGCCGTCCAGGTTCTCCGCACCGGCCTTCAACCTGCCGACGCCGGTGTCCAGTTCGCTGGAACCGGTCTGCGCCCCGCCGAGTCCGGTGTGCAGCGCCCGGGCGCCCTTGGCGACCTTCTGGGCGCCGGTGTTGAGTTCGTTGACCTTGCTCACGGCCGCCGCCAGGTCGTCGTCCAGCGTCGGTGCGCGCTTCGCGAGGTCCTCGGCCTGCTTCTGGAAGGCGGTGAGCTGGGTGCTCAGCTTCTTCAGGTCGCCGTTCTGGCTGGTGACCAGGGTGTTCACATCGGCGGCGATCTTCGCGACGTCGACGGCGGCGGTCTTGGCGCGCTCCAGTGCCGGACAGGCCGTCGCGTCCGGCTCCTCGGCCTCCTCGCACCGGGTCCGATGGATCTCGGTCAGTTCGTCGGCGCCCTCCTTGGCGCCGCCGGCGGCGGCGGGCGCGCTCTTCACCAGCAGGTCGAGGTTGTGCCGTACGGCCGCGGAGGTGTCGGCGACCAGCAGGGCCGTGTCGCGGATGGACTTCCCGTTGTCCTCGAAGAACGGGCGTACGTCGCCGGCGATGGCGTTGACCTTGTCGGCCAGCAGCTGGGTGCCCCCGGCGACCTGGCCGGAGCCCGTGGCGAGCTCGCGCGCACCCTGGTTCAGCTTGACGATGCCGTCCGAGAGCTTCTTGCTGCCCGCCTTGGAGTCCTTGAGGCCGTCCGCGAGGTCCTTGGAGCCCTTCTTCGCCTTCGATATGCCGCCCTTGAGGTCGTCGGCGCCCTTGGCCGCCTCCGCGGTCTTGTCGTGCAGGTCGGAGAAGTTGATGAAGATGCGGTCCAGGAAGGAGCGGGAGGCGTTCGTGGAGGCGGCGTTGCGGACCTCGCCGAAGACGGTCCGGGAGATCTGGCCGACGATGTAGTTGTTGGCGTCGTTCGTCCGCACCTGGAGCGCGCCGGTCTCGGGGGAGTCCCCGCCGCTGGAGGCGATCTTCTCGCTGAAGTCCGGCGGCATCGTCAACGAGAGGTAGTACGTGCCCTCCTCGACGCCCTTCTCGGCCTCGGCGGAGCCGACCTCGTGCCAGTCGAACACCTGGGAGTCGAGCAGCTTCTCGCTGATCTCGTCCCCGGCCGCCAGGCGCTTGCCGTCGCTGGTGGTCCCCTTGTCGTCGTTGACCAGGGCGACGGGCAGCTTGTCGAGCTTCCCGTAGGGATCCCAGAACGAGCACAGGTACAGGGCGCCGTAGAGCAGCGGCAGGAGCAGCAGGGCCACCAGTGCGGCGGCCGGCAGTTTCCCCCTGCCGAACCGCTTCAGCTCAAGCGCGGCCAGTTTCGGCGAACGCATCGGCCGTCTCCTCGTCGGTGGTGGTCGGGTCGTCGGTGGGCGCGGCCGTCTTCCCCCCGGCCGGGGCCGGGGCGTCGGCCGCGTGGGCGGTACGGACGGTGAGGGCGCCTTCGGGGGCCTCGCTGCACACGGCGAGCACGGTCGTCCCGGAGTCCGCCACGGAGCGCAGCAGCGCCCACGCCCGGTCGCGTTCGGCGTCCGAGAGCTTGAGGTCGGCGTCGTCCACGGCGAGCAGCCGCGGCGTGCCGATCAGCGCGAGCGCCACGGACAGCCGCAGCGCCTCCAGCCGTTCCAGGTCCCGTACGGAGGTGCGTTCCGCCTTGGGGAGCGCCGTCACGTCGAGGCCGGCGGCCTCCAGCGCCTCGTCGATCCGCGCCCGCGCCGCGGCCCGGCGCTCGGCGCGCGGGCGCAGCAGGCCGCGCAGGGTGGCGCCGTAGCGGCCCTGCATCAGGGCGCGTTCGCGGAGGTGCTCGGCGACCGTGAAGGCCGGGTCCAGCTCGCTGACCATCGGCACCGGCCCCAGCGCGGCGATCGCGCGGACGGCGGCGGCCTGCCGGGGCAGCCGCAGGCCGCCGGTCTCGGCGCGGCCCTCGGTGGGGCGCATACGGCCGGTCAGCGCGAGCAGCAGACAGGTGCGGCCCGAACCGGACGGCCCCTCGACGGCCACCAGCGTTCCCGGCGCGGCGCTGAACGTCACGTCCCGGAAGACCCAGCCGCGCGGCCCCTTCAGTCCCAAGCTCTCGGCGGCGACCGCCGCGCCGTGCGGGCTCTCCACAGACCCTCCCCTTTATGAACTGACTAGTCAGTGCAAAAACTAGCCCGAACATGCGCCCGAAGCAAAACGGCAGCTCAGCAGGGTAGGAGAACCGATTGTCAGTGGTGGTTGCCACCATGGACACAGACGGCCACGAAGCCGTCACCCGACGACAGGAGGTTCGTCATGGCCAGCTCGTCCGCAGCCGCCGTCCCGCGGCGCCGCGCAGGCAGCCCTGCCCCCTCACTGACCGGTCCGGCAAGCGATGTCCACCCCGTCCTGCGCCGCGCCACGGCGCCGCCCGCAGCCCTCGACCTCCTCGCCAAGGCCCGCTCCGGCCTCGACGAGGCCGCCGTGCTCCACGAGCCCAACGAGCGGTACGCCACCGCCCACCTCGCCGCCCTGCGCACCGCCGCGGCCGTGCTGGCCGCCCGGGGCCGCCCCGAGACGAACAAGCGCAGCCGCGACCGCATCCGCAGCGTCTGGGAGGTCCTTCCGGAGATCGCGCCGGAGCTGACCGACTGGAGCGCCCACTTCGCCGCGGGGGCCGACCGCAGGGCCCGCGCGGAGGCCGGCATGCCGGGAGCCGCCAGCGGGCGCGACGCCGACGACGTGCTGCGCGACGCCGCCATGTTCCTGCGCCTGGTCGAACGGCTCCTGGTGCTCCAGCCGGCCCTGCCGCAACCACGTGCGGAGCGGCCCGGCGGCGGCTGACCGGGGCCCGCCGCCGCGCCGTCGCCCTCCAGTCGGCGGCGGCGGGCGAACGCCGCGCCCTCGACGGCGGGACGAGGCCATAGGGTGGTGACCGCTCACATCACCACCGCACTGTCCACGCTCCGCCGTCCCCGGCGGCACCGTGTCGAGGAGTCATCTGCCGTGTCGGACCAGCCGCGCCCCCGCGCCTCCCTTCGTACCGCCGTGGTCTGGGAGGTCCTCAAGGACGCTCTGGACCGTCAGGCCGAGACGGTCGGCAGGGACGCCCTGGACGTCCTGGACACCGGAGGCGGCACGGGCAACTTCGCCGTGCCCGCCGCCCGGCTCGGCCACCGGGTCACCGTCGTCGACCCCAGCCCCAACGCGCTCTTCGCGCTGGAGCGCCGCGCGGCCGAGGCGGGGGTGGCCGACCGGGTCCGGGGCGTCCAGGGCGACATCCTCGGGCTGTTCGACGTCGTCGACCGCGACGGCTTCGACGCGGTGCTCTGCCACGGCGTCCTGGAGTACGTCGACGAGCCGGCCGCGGGCGTGCGCAACGCGGTCGCGGCGCTGCGCCCCTCCGGTGCGCTCAGCCTGCTGGCCGCCGGACTGGGCGGGGCCGTTCTCTCCCGCGCCCTCGCCGGCCACTTCACCGAGGCCCGCCAGGCGCTCACCGACCCGGCCGGCCGCTGGGGCGAGGGCGACCCGGTACCCCGCCGGTTCACCGCCGAACAGCTCTCCGGCCTGGTCTCCGGCGCCGGTCTGGAGATCGCCGCCGTGCACGGCGTCCGGGTCTTCGCCGACCTCGTGCCGGGCGCCCTGGTGGACACCGAGCCCGGCGCCCTGGAGGCCCTTCTCAAGCTCGAAGCGGCCGTGGCCGAGCAGTCCGCCTTCCACTCCGTCGCCGCCCAGCTCCACGTCCTGGGAGAGAAGCGGCGCTGATCAGCGACGCAGCATCGGACGGAGTCGGACTCAGGACCCCCGTACGGGGCGCGAGCCCCGTATGATCGGGTGACACCATCCGGCATGGCGGAACGGTCGTCGGGGAATCTACGCCTCAGCAGCCGAGCCGACATAGCGGTCCGGACTGGCTGAAGGCTAGAGGGCGGGTTTCACGGGGGCGAATCCCTGCCTATCCTGGAAGGGCCGCATACCGGTCGCCCCCGCGGCCGACGACGAGGAGGATCCCGTGCCGCTCTCGGAGCACGAGCAGCGCATGCTCGAGCAGATGGAGCGAGCGCTGTACGCCGAAGATCCCAAGTTCGCGACAGCGCTCGAGGGAAGCGGACTGCGTACGTACACCCGACGAAGGGTCTACCAGGCGGTCGCAGGCTTCCTGGTGGGTATCGCGCTCCTCATGGCCGGAATGGTCGCCCAGCAGATCTGGATCAGCGTGGTGGGGTTCCTCGTCATGCTCGGCTGTGCCGTGCTCGCGGTCACCGGCTGGCGCAAGGCGCCCAAACCCGGTGAACAGCAGCCGGCCGCCGCGGGCGGCGGGGACAGCGGCGCGAGCCGCCGGCCGAGACAACGCCGGTCGATGATGAACCGCATCGAGCAGCGGTGGCAGCGCCGCCGCGACGAGCAGGGCCAGTAGGACGCCACCGCCCCGCCCTTCCCGACAGGGCCGGGCGACGGCGCGAGGTACGACACCGACGAGTGGGGCGGTCGCGGAAACGCGACCGCCCCACTCGTCGTCGCACGCGACGGGCCGCGGGACGGGCGTGGCGGCGTGCGGCCGAGGTCCCGCCGCGCCCGCCGTCCTTCCGCTCCCGCGGACCCGCAGCCCCGCGCCGTCCCGTCGGCCCCCGGCAGGAGGCCGGGGGCGGAAGGACGCCGGTCTGGACCCGCTGAACCGGCCCGGCCCGGCGGCCTCGACGCCGGGCGGAGGCCGCCGCCCGCCTCAGCCGTGCCGGCGTGAGAGGCGGAGCAACCGGGCCGACCAGCGGCCGGCCCCCGGGCGGCCCGCCCAGCGCTCCGAGAGCGCCGCCCGGCGTTCCGTGAGGGCCCACACCACCCGGACGGACGATCGGGGGAGGAACATCGCGCGCAGCCGGGCGCCCCGGCCCGCCGACGCCTCCAACCCAGCCCGTACCGCGAGGACGTCGTCGGCCAGTCCGGCCGCGGGGTGCGGACGGGGGGCGTACAGCACCTGTTCCACCGCGCCCGCGATCCGGTGCACGGCCTCGGCCGCCCCGGTGTCGAGCCGGCCCAGCCGCACGATCCTGGCCGCCGCCTTCCGGGGCGTCAGCGACTCGTCCGGCGCGATGCCGTGGTCCCAGGCCGTGTCGGCGACTTCCCGCCAGGCGGCCAGGGTCCGCGCGGCGGCGTCGGCGGGCGTCCGGCCCCCGGAGCCCAGCCGGCGGTTCCGCGTCCGGGTCCGCCACAGCAGCGGCGCCAGCACCAGCAGCAGCACCACGACCGGTGCGAGGGACACCAGCAGCACCTTCCAGCCCGAGACGCCCCGGTCGGTCGGCAGCGCCGCGCCCGTCTCCGGCGAGGGGCCGCAGCCACCCTCCTGGCGCAACTGCGGCGGACAACTGCTCTCGGTGGAGGGAACGGCGGACGGCTCGGTGGGGGCTGCGGCCGAGGGCTCGGCCGCGTCGCTCGCGCCGGCCGCGGGCACCTCGGGCCGGGTCCAGGACGGGGTGCTGCCCCGGCTCGGGGTGGGCTCGAAACGGGTCCACCCGACGCCCTCGAAATACAGCTCGGGCCAGGCGTGCGCGTCCCGCAGTCCGACCGAGACCGCTCCGTTCGACTTCATGGCGCCCGGGGTGAAGCCCACCGCGACCCGGGCCGGGATGTCCAGCGTCCGGGCCATCGCCGCCATCGAGAACGAGAAGTGGATGCAGAAGCCCTCCTTGTCGCGGAGGAACCGCGCGATGGCGGACGTTCCGGTCCCCGAGGCGACGGACGTGTCGTACGTGAAGCCGCCCTCCGAGGCGAACCAGTCCTGGAGCTTCACCGCCCGCTCGTAGGCGTTGGCCGAGCCCCCGGTGACCCGCTCGGCGGTCCGGGCGACCACGCCCGGCAGCGAGTCGGGAACCCGCGTGTACTCGCTGAGGAGCTTCTCCGGCGGCGCGCCCGCGGCGGCGAGCTGTCCGGCGGTGGGCTCGACGACCAGGCTGCCGACCTCGTACCGCGCGCCGCGCGTGGTCTGCCCGTCGTCCCCGACCAGGGTGCGGCCCTCGGGCTCGTACCGCCAGCGGCCGTCGGCGCGGACCTCGCTCGCCGGGTAGGGGAGCGGCAGATACGTCTGCTGGTAGGAGGGCGAGGCGGAGATGTTCGTCCGGACCTCGGTGACGGAGACGTCCCCGCCCAGCCCCTCGGGCCGGGGGAGCCGCTCCGGGACGTCCGTCAGCCGGCGGGTGGAGGAACGCCACTCGCTGCCGTTGAACTCGTCCAGGGCCAGGATGCGGAGGTAGAGGTTCTGCGGGTTCTCGATGTTGCTGCGGTACGTCATCACCTCCCGGTTCTCCGGCTGGTTGAGGTTGTCCTGCAGCGAGACCAGCGGATTGACGGCGGAGATGGTGCCGCCGCCGCTGCCCCGGCCGTTCCCCGGACCGCTGCCGCCCAGCAGCCCGTCGTCCAGGGCCGGCAGGGCCGCCGGGGCGACCAGGGCCACGCCGAGCGCCAACGCCCCGATCCGCCGCCCGGTGCGGACGGGGGAGGACCCGCCGCCCGCCCCGGCCAGCCCTTCGGCCAGCCCGCCCCTGCTCCGCGAGGCGCCGCCGAAGACGCGGCCCCACTGGGAGAGGCGGTCCCGTCCCTCCGCCAGCAGGAGCAGCAGATAACCGGAGGCCGCCAGCACGAACCACAGCGGGCTCGCACCGCCGTCCGAGAGACCGGCCGCGACCGAGTACAGGGCGAGGAGCGGCAGTCCGGCCGGGGCCGCGCTGCGGAAGGTCACCGCCATCGCGTCCACCACGAGACCGATCAGGAGGACACCGCCGACCACCATCAGCTCGATGCCCTCGGTCAGCGGGGCCGGAGTGGCGTACGTGCCGACGTCCTCCCCGCCGGCCGCCAGCAGATCGCCGAGCCGAAGGACGGCGTCGGGCCCCGGCACCACGCCGAACAGGGCCTCGTCCCGGGCGAACACCAGCGTCAGCAGAACCAGGGCGACCAGGGCCTGGACGGCGACGACGGCCGTCCTGGCCAGCGGCGCCCGGCGCGCGAGCGCGCCCGTCCCGCTCTGGACGCCGAGCAGCACGGCCGCCGGCACCAGCCAGCGGGCCTCCTCCACCAGCGGGGTCAGCGCACCCGCCGCCAGCAGTGTCGCCGCCCAGGCGCACAGCGCCAGCCTGGCCCGACCGCTCATGACCGTCCCCCCGTGAATCCCGTCGCGCCGCCGCTCGGGGCGCTCGGCGTGTCCGGGCGCATCCCGCCCGCCGCCTGCCACACGTCGAGCAGTTCGTCGTCCGGCTCCACCGGCACCGCGGTCCAACCGGACTCGCGCAGCCGCCGCAGCCGCTCCTCGGCCCGCCCCGCCGCGCCCGCCTCACCGGCCCAGACGGCGCTGTCCAGCACGAAGGCCACCCCCGCACCGGCGCGCTGCCGCATCCGGGCCGCCACCGCGGCCTGCTCCTCGTCCAGATCGCCGAAGAAGGCGATGAGCAGCCCCTCGTCGCCGCCGCGCAGCACGTCGTGGGCGCGGGAGAGGCCCCCGCCGTCGGAATGGCCGACCACCGCGAGCGTGTCGAGCATCAGCCCCGCCGAGTCCGCCGACTCCTGGGTGGAACCCGCGAAACCACCGGTCCCCTCGCCGGGGACCGCGTTCCCGTCGTCGGTGAGCAACCGGACGGCGAAGCCGCGCTCCAGCATGTGCACCAGGGCGGAAGCCGCCCCCGAGACCGCCCACTCGAACGCCGAGTCCGGCCCGGCGCCCCGGTAGCCGATCTGCCGGGTGTCCAGCAGGACCGTGCATCTGGCCCGCTGCGGCTGCTCCTCACGGCGCACCATCAGCTCCCCGTGGCGTGCGGTGGAGCGCCAGTGGACCCGGCGCAGGTCGTCGCCGTGCCGGTAGCCGCGCGGAATGATGTCGTCCTCACCGGCGAGCGCGAGCGAACGCTGGCGTCCGTCGCCGTACCCGGAGGCCTCGCCCGCCAGCCGCAGCGCGGGCAGCGGCACCGTGCGCGGGATGACGACGAGGGTGTCGTACGCGCTGAAGGAGCGGGTCAGCTCGCACATCCCGAACGGGTCGCCGAGCCGCAGCTGCAACGGACCGAGCGGATAGCGGCCCCGCAGGTCGGAGCGGACCCGGTAGGACACCTCGCGGCGGCCTCCCGCCTCCACCCGGTCCAGGACGAAGCGCGGGCGCGGACCCAGCACGTACGGCACCCGGTCCTGGAGCATCAGCAGCCCGGTGGGCAGCCGGGAGACGTTCTCCATCCGCAGGTGCACCCGGGCCTCCGCGCCCGCAGGCACCCGGGAGGGGGAGAGCCGCCGGGTTCCCGTGACCCGGCAGCGGGTGCGGTGGAGCACGGTCACACAGACCAGGGGCAGCACGGCGAGCAGCAGCCCGACCCGCAGCAGATCGCTCTGGCCCAGGACGTACGCGCAGGCGCCGGCGGCCAGACCGGCGGCCAGGAACGAGCGCCCCCGGGTGGTCAGCCCGCCCAGGGCCGTGCGGAGGCCGCCCTTCCGGTCGCCGCCCTCCACGGCGCCGGGCTCGCCGGCCGCCATCACGGCCGCCGTGTCCCGGGCTGCCGGCGGTACGGCGGGCGGCCCTGCTGCCCGACCGGCGCGGCGCCGCCCGCCGAGGTCGGCACGGGGGTGCGCTGGACGATCTCCAGCACCACCTGGTCCGCCGTGCGGCGGTTCAGCTGGGCCTGGGCGGTGGGCAGCAGCCGGTGCGCCAGCACCGGGGCGGCCAGCGCCTGGACGTCGTCCGGCAGGGCGTAGTCGCGACCGCTGAGCGCGGCGGACGCCTTCGCGGCGCGCAGCAGGTGCAGCGTCGCACGCGGGGAGGCGCCGAGCCGGAGGTCGGGATGGCTGCGGGTGGCGGCCACCAGCTCCACCGCGTAACGCCGCACGGCCTCGGCGACGTGCACCGTCCGGACGGCGTCGATCAGCTTCACGACGTCGTGGGCGTGGGCCACCGGCTGGAGGTCGTCCAGCGGGGAGAGGCCCCCGTGCACGTCGAGCATCCGGAGCTCGGCCTCCGGGCTGGGGTAGCCGATGGAGACCCGGGCCATGAAGCGGTCGCGCTGGGCCTCGGGCAGCGGGTAGGTGCCCTCCATCTCGACCGGGTTCTGGGTGGCCACCACCATGAACGGGTCGGGCAGCTCGTAGGTGTGCCCGTCGATGGTGACCTGGCGCTCCTCCATCGACTCCAGCAGCGCCGACTGCGTCTTCGGCGAGGCGCGGTTGATCTCGTCGCCGATCACGATCTGGGCGAAGATCGCGCCCGGCTTGAACTCGAACTCCCGCCGCTGCTGGTCGAAGACCGACACCCCGGTGATGTCGGAGGGCAGCAGGTCCGGCGTGAACTGGATGCGCCGCACCGAACAGTCGATGGAGCGCGCCAGAGCCTTGGCCAGCATGGTCTTGCCGACGCCGGGGACGTCCTCGATGAGGAGGTGCCCCTCGGCGAGCAGCACCGTCAGCGACAGCCGTACGACCTCGGGCTTGCCCTCGATCACACTCTCCACCGACCTGCGCACCCGCTCAGCGGTGGTGGTCAGATCAGTGAGGCTCGCTCGATCGTCATAGGTCGTCACCCGGCCCTCCTCGGCCCTTGTGCGCAGGGGCCGCCGCGCGTACCCGCGCGGCCCGCCCCGAAGAAACGGACACTCCGCCGGAAGGCCCGGGGAGCGCCACCCCCGCATTCTTGTTGGCGTTACCGCTTCGTGTCACTCGCCTGCGGACAAGTGGGGGTGAAAAGACGGCGTCTGTCACGATTCCGACGCCCCGGGGCAGGGCGACGCACGTGTGGGGCGCGGGTGAGGGCCGGGACGCGCGAGGGGCCCGTTCAGGAAGCGGAGTCGATCTCCCGCAGCAGACCGGTGGTCACGTCGAAGACGAATCCGCGCACGTCGTCGGTGTGCAGCAGGAAGGGCGAGGTCCGCACCCGCTGCATCGACTGGCGCACGTCCTGGTCGGCGTCCTTGTACGCCTCCACCGCCCAGGCCGGCCGCTGGCCCACCTCGCGCTCCAGGTCGTTGCGGAACTCCTCGGTGAGGGACTCCAGGCCGCAGTTGGTGTGGTGGATGAGGACCACGCTGCGGGTGCCGAGCGCCCGCTGGCTGATGGTCAGCGAGCGGATCACGTCCTCGGTCACCACGCCGCCCGCGTTGCGGATGGTGTGGCAGTCGCCGAGTTCGAGGCCGAGGGCGGCGTGCAGGTCGAGGCGGGCGTCCATGCAGGCGACCACGGCGACCTGGAGGACGGGGCGGGCGTCCATGCCCGGGTCGCGGAAGTCCTTCGCGTACGCGGAGTTCAGCGCGACGAGACGGTCGGTGACCTGGCCTCCCTCGCGGACCGCCGGAGCGGGGGACGTCACGGACTCGGCAGGGGAGTGAGCAGAAGTCGACATGGCTACGACGGTAGCCTTCCCACCTGGCGCGAGAGGCTGTGAGAGCGGACAAAGAACGTCGACGCGGCTTGTTGTGAGGTAACCCACAGGACCTCCGGACGCACCCGTCCGGGTGAGGTCGCCGCATCCGTACGGGTGGCGCGGCGCGCTGCGCGGTTCGTTGATCGCGCATCGATCGAATGGCAGGGTGGACTAAAGTAACGCGAAGTCACCATCCACCTCCGTACGCACGCCCATCGCACCACTCGCACCATCTGCACCTCCTGCATATTCCGTTGTATTCCGTTTTCCCCCCGTGATGTGCGGCGTACGTGCGGCCCGGCCCTCTCCCGCTCCCGGTCGGCCGACGCCACTTCCCCGGCGCCGGCGGGCCTCCCCTTCGGAGCGGGCGGGGACCAGGACGTACGTGCCGGCCGAACGGGACAGAGCCTAAAGAGGGCGCATTGAGCCAGACCCGACACGTCCCGGTGATGCTCCAGAGGTGCCTGGACCTGCTGGCCCCGGCCCTCCAGGACCCCGCCCGCCCGGAGCCCGTGGTCGTCGACTGCACCCTCGGCCTCGGCGGCCACAGCGAGGCCCTGCTCGCGGCCTTCCCCACCGCCCGGCTGATCGCCCTGGACCGCGACAAGGAAGCGCTCCGCCTCTCCGGGGAACGGCTCGCCCCCTACGGCGACCGGGCCACCCTCGTGCACGCCGTCTACGACGAGCTCCCCGAGGTCCTCGACCGGCTCGGCGTCCCCAAGGTCCAGGGCGTGCTGTTCGACCTCGGCGTCTCCTCCATGCAACTGGACGAGGCCGACCGCGGGTTCGCCTACGCCCAGGACGCTCCGCTCGACATGCGCATGGACCAGTCCACCGGCATGGGCGCCGCCGAGGTCCTCAACACCTACCCGCCCGGCGAACTGGTCCGCATCCTGCGCGCGTACGGCGAGGAGAAGCAGGCCAAGCGGATCGTCTCCGCCATCGTGCGCGAGCGCGAGAAGGAGCCCTTCAGCAACAGCGCCCGGCTCGTCGAGCTGATCCGCGACGCGCTGCCGCAGGCCGCCAAGCGCACCGGCGGCAACCCCGCCAAGCGGACCTTCCAGGCCCTGCGCATCGAGGTCAACGGCGAGTTGAGCGTCCTGGAGCGGGCCGTCCCCGCCGCCGTCGACAGCCTCGCCGTCGGCGGGCGCATCGCCGTGCTCTCGTACCACTCGCTGGAGGACCGGCTGGTCAAGCAGGTCTTCGCGGCCGGCTCCGCCAACACCGCGCCCCCCGGACTGCCCGTCGTCCCCGAGCGCTACCAGCCCCGCCTGAAGCAGCTCACCCGGGGCGCCGAGCTGCCCACCGAGGAGGAGATCGCCGAGAACCGGCGCGCCGCCCCCGCCCGGCTGCGCGGCGCCCAGCGCATCCGCGAGGAGGAGCGATGAGCTCCCGGCCCGGACACCGCTGCCCGGCCGGCGCCACGGGGGGCGTGCGGTGAGCAGGCCCACCGCGCCGCTGAAGGGGCGAGCCGCCCGGCTCGCCCGGCTGATGCCGTCCCCGGGGCCCAGCACCGCCGCCCGCACCCCCTTCGTCCTCCTGGTCGTCCTGCTCCTGGGCGGCGGCCTCATCACCCTGCTCCTGCTGAACTCCGCCCTCAACGAGGGCTCGTTCCGGCTGAGCGAACTCAAGCGGAACACCACCGAGCTGACCGACGAGCAGCAGGCCCTCCAACGCGACGTCGACAGCCGCTCCCAGCCCGACGCCCTGGAACGCCGCGCCCGGGAGCTGGGCATGGTCCCCGGCGGCAGCCCCGCCTTCCTGAACCCCGACGGCACGGTCCGGGGCAAGCCCGCCAGGGCCACCGCCCCGCCGCCGAGCCCCACCCCGAGCCCCAGCGCTTCGGCCGACGCCACCGCGGCCCCCGACGCGACCCCCGCCCCCTCGGCCGCCGGCGCGTCCGCCGGGTCCTCCGGCTCCGCACCGGCGCCCGGCCCCGCAGCCGCCCCCTCGGCGGAGAACAGCCCGACCCCGACGAGCCCCGGCAGGTGACGCAGTGCCGCCCAAGGACCCGCCGCCCCGCCGTGTACCCGGCCCGGCCCGCCCCCGCAGCTCGGCCGGCCGCTCCGGCGCGCGCCCGCAGACCCGCCGCCCCCGGCCCCCGGCGGGCGGCGCCACCCGGCGCGGGAAGGCGCCGCGTTCCCTGCGGCTGGGCAGCCCGCGCCCCCGGCTGCGGCTCGTCGGCCTCGGGCTGACGCTGGTCATGCTCGCCTTCGTGGCGCGGCTTCTCCAGGTCCAGGCCGTCGACGCCCACGCGTACGCGGCCAAGGCCGAGAAGAACCGCTACCTGGAGTACACGGTCGCCGCCGAGCGGGGCGAGATCACCGACCGCAAGGGCGTCGCCCTCGCCACCAGCGTCGACGCGCACAACATCACGGCCGACCCCAAGCTCTTCACGCCCGAGGAGAGCAAGGCGCCCGACGCCCCGCAGCAGGCCGCCGCCCTGCTCGCCCCGATCCTCGGCAAGGACGTCGGGAAGCTGACCGAACAGCTCTCGGCCAAGAGCCGCTACACCGTCCTCGCCTACCGGCAGACCCCCCAGGTCTGGAAGCAGATCAAGGACCTCAAGGCCGTCTTCGCCGAGAAGGCGTCCGAGGACAAGCTCAAGGGCGGCCCGGGAGCCAACGTCCTGGCCGGCGTCCTCCAGGAGCCGACCACCAAGCGCGTCTACCCCAACGGGGGCCTCGCCGCCGGGATACTGGGATTCGTCAGCGCCGACGGCAAGGGCGGCGGCGGACTCGAATCCCAGCTGGACAAGGAACTCGCGGGCGAGGACGGCAAGATCCGCTACGCCCAGGCCGGCGGCCGCCGGGTCCCCACCGCGGGCAGCAGCGAGATCCCGGCCGTCCCCGGCTCCGACATCGAGCTGACCATCGACCGCGACATCCAGTGGGCCGCCCAGAAGGCCATCAGCGACCAGGTCGAGAAGTCCAAGGCCGACCGCGGCTACGTCATCGTCCAGAACACGAGGACCGGCGAGCTGCTGGCCATGGCCAACGCACCCGGCTACGACCCCAACGACCTCTCGCAGGCCACCTCCGCCTCGCTCGGCAACGCGGCCCTCCAGGACGTGTACGAGCCCGGCTCCACCAGCAAGGTCATGTCGATCGCCGCCGTGCTGGAGGAGGGGGCCGCGACCCCCGGCACCCACGTGACCGTCCCCAACCGGCTGCACCGGGGCGACCGCCTCTTCAAGGACGACGTCGACCACCCCACCTGGTACCTCACGCTCAACGGGGTGCTCGCCAAGTCCAGCAACATCGGCACCATCCTGGCGACCGGTCAGCTCGGCAAGACCCAGGCGGAGTCGAACAAGGTCCTCTACGACTACCTGCGCAAGTTCGGCCTCGGCCGGAAGACCGGGCTCGGCTACCCCGGCGAGTCGCCCGGCCTGCTGGCCCACCCCAAGGACTGGTCGACCTCGCAGCAGTACACGATCCCCTTCGGCCAGGGCCTCTCCATCAACGCCGTCCAGGCCGCCTCGGTCTACTCCACGGTCGCCAACGGAGGCGTACGGGTCGCCCCCACCCTCGTCCGCGGCGCCAAGGGCGCCGACGGGCGCTTCACCCCTGCCGAAGCCCCCGAGGAGACCCGGGTGGTCAGCGAGAAGACCGCCAAGACCCTGGCGGCCATGCTGGAGTCCGTCGTCGACGACCGGGAGGGGACCGGAACCAAGGCCGCCATCCCCGGCTACCGGGTCGCGGGCAAGACCGGTACGGCCAACCGGGTCGATCCCGACCGCGGCGTCTACAAGGGCTACACCGCCTCCTTCGCCGGTTTCGCCCCCGCCGACGACCCGCGGATCACCGTCTACTGCGCGATCCAGAACCCCACCAGGGGGAGCTACTTCGGCGGCCAGATCTGCGGCCCGATCTACAAGCAGGTCATGGAGTTCGCGCTCAAGTCGCTCCAGATCCCCCCGTCCGGCAGCAAGCCGCCCCGGCTGCCGGTGTCCTTCGAACCCGGCGAGTGAACGGGGGATGCGCGAGCATCTCCCCCAAGGGAACCCTCAGTGACAACCATCACCCCCGACCCCGGGAACCGGAACGCGAACCACCGGAACCGGGGAGCCTCGCTTCGCGAGAGCCCGCACCGGCCCGGTACGCTCACCGCCGTGCCCCACGCTGATCAGTCCCAAACCTCTCAGAAGGACGCGCCTGTGACCTACCCGGGAGCGCCCCGACCGGACCGGCTCCGGCCCACCCCCCTCGGCGAGCTGGCCGGACGGCTCGGCGTCGAAGCGGCCGGGGACGGCGACGTCACCGGCATCACGCACGACTCGCGCGCCGTGCGTCCGGGCGACGTGTACGCGGCCCTGCCCGGCGCGCGTCTCCACGGCGCCGACTTCGCGGCCCAGGCCGCGGGCCTCGGCGCCGTCGCCGTCCTCACCGATCCCACCGGCGCCGAACGCGCCGCCGCCACCGGCCTGCCGGTCCTGGTCACCGAGGACCCGCGCGCCGTGATGGGCGAGCTGGCCGCCGACATCTACGGACGGCCCGGCATCGGCCTCCTCCAGATCGGCATCACCGGAACCTCCGGCAAGACCACCACCGCGTACCTCGTCGAGGGCGGACTGCGCGCCGCCGGACGCCCCACCGGGCTGATCGGCACCGTCGAGATGCGGATCGGCGACGAGCGCATCAAGTCCGAGCGCACCACCCCCGAAGCCACCGACCTCCAGGCCCTCTTCGCCGTCATGCGCGAACGGGGCGTCGAGGCCGTCGCCATGGAGGTCTCCAGCCACGCCCTGGTGCTCGGCCGGGTCGACGGCTGCGTCTTCGACGTCGCCGTCTTCAACAACCTCAGCCCGGAGCACATGGAGTTCCACTCCGGCATGGAGGACTACTTCCAGGCCAAGGCCCAGCTGTTCACCCCCGAGCGCAGCCACCGCGGTGTCGTCAACTTCGACGACGAGTACGGACGCAGGCTCATCGCCGAGTCCGGCGTCCCCGTCACCACCTTCTCCGCCGAGGGCCACCCGGACGCCGACTGGCACGCCGAGGACGTCGAGGTCGGGCCCCAGGACAGCACCTTCACCGCCGTCGGCCCCCGGGGCGAGCGGATCGCCGCCCGGGCCCCGCTGCCCGGCCCGTTCAACGTCGCCAACACCCTCGCCGCGATCGTCACGCTGGCCGTCGCGGGCGTCGACCCGCAGACCGCCGCGGACGGCGTCGCAGCCGTCCCCGGCGTCCCGGGCCGGCTGGAGCGGGTGGACGCCGGACAGCCCTACCTCGCCGTCGTCGACTACGCGCACAAGACCGACGCCGTCGAATCCGTGCTGCGCTCCCTGCGCAAGGTCACCGAGGGCAAGGTGCACATCGTCCTCGGCTGCGGCGGCGACCGCGACACCACCAAGCGCGGACCGATGGGCGCCGCGGCGGCCCGCCTCGCCGACACCGCCGTACTGACCTCCGACAACCCCCGCTCCGAGGACCCCCTCGCGATCCTCTCCGCGATGCTCTCCGGCGCCGCCGAGGTGCCCGTCCACGAGCGCGGCGACGTCCTGGTCGACGCCGACCGGGCCGCCGCGATCGCCGCCGCCGTCGCCCGCGCCGAGCCCGGTGACACCGTCCTGGTGGCGGGCAAGGGCCACGAGCAGGGCCAGGACGTCCACGGCGTGATCCGGGCCTTCGACGACCGCGAGGTCCTGCACGCAGCCATCGAGCGGTCCCTGGCGCACCCCGGCGCCGACCGTGCCCCTCACCACGAGAACAACAGTCAGGGATGACCAAGTGATCACCCTTTCCCTCGCCGAGATCGCCGCAATCGTCGGCGGGCAGTCGCACGACATACCGGATCCGGCGGCCACCGTGACCGGGCCCGTCGTCATCGACTCCCGCGACGTCGCGCCCGGCAGCCTGTTCGCCGCCTTCGCCGGCGAGCGGGTCGACGGCCACGACTACGCCCAGCGCGCCGTCGAGGCGGGCGCGGCAGCCGTCCTGGCGGCCCGCCCGGTCGGCGTTCCGGCGATCGTCGTGGACGACGTCGTCGGCGCGCTCGGAGCCCTCGCCCGGGCCGCAGTGGAACGCCTCGGCACCACCGTCGTCGCCCTCACCGGGTCCGCGGGCAAGACGTCCACCAAGGACCTCATCGCGCAGCTCCTCCAGCGCAAGGGCCCGACCGTCTGGACGCCCGGCTCCCTCAACAACGAGATCGGGCTGCCCCTCACCGCCCTGAGCGCCACCCCCGAGACCGAGCACCTGGTCCTGGAGATGGGCGCCCGGGGCATCGGCCACATCCGGTACCTCACCGAGCTGACCCCGCCCCGTATCGGCCTGGTCCTCAACGTCGGCTCCGCGCACCTCGGCGAGTTCGGCAGCCGGGAGGCCATCGCCCAGGCCAAGGGCGAGATGGTCGAGGGCCTCCCCGAGGACGGTTGCGCGGTGCTCAACGCCGATGACCCCCTCGTCCGCGCGATGGCCTCGCGCACCAAGGCCCGCGTCCTGCTCTTCGGGGAAGCGCCCGAAGCGGACGTACGGGGCGAGAAGGTCCGGATGACCCCCGACGGGCGCCCCTCCTTCGAGCTCCACACACCCACCGGGTGCAGCGACGTGACCATGCGCCTGTACGGTGAGCACCACGTGTCGAACGCGCTCGCCGCGGCCGCCGTCGCCCATGAGTTGGGCATGTCCGTGACCGAGATCGCCGAGGCGCTCTCGGAAGCGGGCTCCCTCTCCCGCTGGCGCATGGAGGTCACCGAGCGTCCGGACGGTGTGACCGTCGTCAACGACGCCTACAACGCGAACCCCGAATCCATGAGAGCCGCACTGCGCGCGCTGGCCGCCATGGGCCAGGCCCGAGGGGCCGACGGGGGACGCACCTGGGCGGTGCTCGGTCAGATGGCCGAGCTCGGTGACGCGTCGCTCGCCGAGCACGACGCGGTCGGGCGGCTCGCCGTCCGGCTCAACGTCAGCAAGCTCGTCGCTGTCGGGGGGAGAGAAGCCTCCTGGCTGCAACTGGGCGCATATAACGAGGGTTCGTGGGGTGAGGAGTCGGTGCACGTGTCCGACGCACAGGCGGCCGTCGACCTGTTGCGCAGTGAACTGCGCCCGGGAGACGTCGTGCTGGTGAAGGCGTCCCGGTCGGTCGGCCTGGAGAAGGTCGCCCAGGCACTGCTGGAGAACTCGACCGAGGGCGAGGTCGCCGGCCGATGAGGCAGATCCTCTTCGCGGGGGCCATCGGGCTCTTCCTGACCCTGGTCGGCACCCCGCTGCTGATCAAGCTGCTGGCCCGCAAGGGGTACGGGCAGTTCATCCGGGACGACGGCCCGCGCACCCACGGCAGCAAGAAGGGCACGCCCACGATGGGCGGGATCGCCTTCATCCTGGCGACGATCATCGCGTACCTCCTCGCGAAGGTCATCACGGGTGAGGACATCCGCTATTCCGGCTTCCTCGTGCTCTTCCTGATGGCGGGCATGGGGCTCGTCGGCTTCCTCGACGACTACATCAAGATCGTCAAGCAGCGTTCGCTCGGCCTGCGGGCCAAGGCGAAGATGGCCGGACAGCTGATCGTCGGCATCGCGTTCGCGGTGCTCTCGCTCCAGTTCCCCAACTCCATGGACTACACCCCGGCCTCCACCCGGATCTCGTTCGTCGAGGACTTCGGCTGGTCGATCGGCCCGGTGCTGTTCTGCGTCTGGGCCCTGTTCATGATCCTCGCCATGTCCAACGGCGTGAACCTGACCGACGGCCTCGACGGACTGGCCACCGGCGCCTCGGTGATGGTCTTCGGCGCCTACACCTTCATCGGCCTCTGGCAGTTCCAGGAGTCCTGCGCCAACGCGGACAACCTGACCAACCCCAACGCCTGCTTCGAGGTGCGCGACCCGCTCGACCTCGCCGTCGTCGCCGCCGCCCTGATGGGCGCCTGCTTCGGCTTCCTGTGGTGGAACACCTCGCCCGCCAAGATCTTCATGGGCGACACCGGCTCGCTCGCCCTCGGCGGCGCCCTCGCGGGGCTGGCGATCCTGTCCCGCACCGAGTTGCTGCTCGCCATCCTCGGCGGCCTCTTCGTGATGATCACCATGTCCGTGGTCATCCAGGTCGGTTCGTTCAAGATGACCGGCAAGCGGGTCTTCCGGATGGCGCCGCTCCAGCACCACTTCGAACTCAAGGGATGGTCCGAAGTCCTCGTCGTGGTCCGGTTCTGGATCATCCAGGGCATGTGCGTCATCGTCGGACTCGGCCTCTTCTACGCGGGATGGGCAGCCAAGAAGTGAGCACCGTGGACTGGCAGGGCAAGCACGTCACCGTCGCCGGGCTCGGCGTCAGCGGGATCCCCGCCGCCCGGGCCCTGCACGAGCGCGGCGCGCTCGTCACCGTCGTCAACGACGGCGACGACGAACGCGCCCGCGCGCAGGCGGCCGAACTGGAGGCGCTCGGCGTCACGGTGCGCCTCGGCGACGGCGCGACCCTGCCGCCGTCCACGGAACTCGTCGTCACCGCCCCCGGCTGGCAGCCGGACAAGCCGCTCTTCCTGGCTGCCGCCGAGGCGGGCGTCCCGGTCTGGGGCGACGTCGAACTGGCCTGGCGGCTGCGGGGGACCAACGGCAGGAAGGCCGCCCCCTGGCTCGCGGTCACCGGCACCAACGGCAAGACCACCACCGTACGGATGCTGGCCTCGATCCTTCAGGCGGCCGGGCTGCGCACCGCGGCCGTCGGCAACATCGGCGTATCGCTGCTGGACGCGGTCCTCGGCGAGCAGGAGTACGACGTGCTCGCCGTCGAACTCTCCAGCTACCAGCTGCACTGGGCGCCCTCCCTGCGCGCCCACTCCGCCGCCGTCCTCAACCTCGCCCCGGACCATCTCGACTGGCACGGTTCGATGGAGGCGTACGCCGCCGACAAGGGCCGGGTCTACGAGGGCAACACGGTCGCCTGCGTCTACAACGCGGCCGACCCGGCCACCGAGGACCTGGTCCGCGAGGCCGACGTGGAGGAGGGCTGCCGGGCCATCGGCTTCACCCTCGGCGCCCCCGGCCCCTCGCAGCTCGGCGTGGTCGAGGGCCTCCTCGTCGACCGGGCGTTCGTCGCCGACCGCCACAAGCAGGCGCAGGAGCTGGCCGAGGTCGCCGACGTGAACCCGCCCGCCCCCCACAACATCGCCAACGCCCTCGCGGCCGCCGCCCTGGCCCGCGCCTTCGGCGTCGGACCGGCCGCGGTCCGCGACGGGCTGCGCGCCTTCCGGCCGGACGCCCACCGCATCGAACACGTCGCGGACATCGGCGAAGTCGCCTACGTGGACGACTCCAAGGCCACCAACACCCACGCCGCCGAGGCGTCCCTGGCCGCCTACGGCTCCATCGTCTGGATCGCCGGCGGACTGGCCAAGGGCGCCACCTTCGACGAGCTGGTCACCGGCGCGGCGAAGCGGCTGCGCGGGGTCGTGCTGATGGGCGCCGACCGGGCCCTGATCCACGAAGCCCTGACGCGACACGCCCCCGACGTCCCGGTGGTCGACCTCGACCGGACCGACACTGGGGCGATGTCCGAAGCGGTCGCGCGGGCCGCCGGGCTCGCCCGGCCGGGCGATACGGTACTGCTGGCCCCGGCCTGTGCCTCGATGGACATGTTCACCAACTACAACAAGCGGGGCGAGGCGTTCGCGGACGCGGTCCGCGCGCGCGCCGAAGAGACCGCCTGACCGACCGGGCCTCCGCGCCCGGGGTCACGGGCCCCGGGCACGACCAGTGGAGGGGACAGCGACAATGCCGGCCGACGAGAGTTCCGCCGTACGGCGGGGGAGCGCACGGGCCCCGGCGTCCCGCCTCCTCGCCGCGGCGCCCGCCCCCGCCGGCGTGCCCCTGCCTGCCGGTCCCGCCCTGCGCGGACGCCTCGCCGCCGGGGTCCGGCGCCCCGGGGCGTCCCGCGACGCCGGACGCGGCGGGGCCGGATCCCGCGTCCCCCGCCCCGGGCGCGGCGGCGGACCGCGCCGGGCCTACGAGCGGGCACGGCGGGCCTGGGACCGGCCGCTGACCGCCTACTACGTGATCCTCGGCTCCAGCCTCCTGATCACCGTGCTGGGCCTGGTGATGGTCTACTCCGCCTCGATGATCCAGGCGTTGAACATCAGCAAGCCCGCCACGTACTTCTTCGGCAAGCAGTTCGTCGCCGCCGTCATCGGGGGCGTGCTGATGGCGGTCGCCGCCCGCATGCCGGTGAAACTGCACCGGGGGCTGGCCTACCCGATACTGATGGTCACCGTCTTCCTGATGGTCCTGGTCCAGGTGCCCGGGATAGGGATGTCGGTCAACGGCAACCAGAACTGGATCTACCTCGGCGGCCCGTTCCAGCTGCAGCCCAGCGAGTTCGGCAAGCTCGCCCTCATCCTGTGGGGGGCGGACCTGCTGGCCCGGAAGCAGGACAAGCGGTTGCTGACGCAGTGGAAGCACATGCTCGTGCCGCTCGTCCCGGTCGCCTTCATGCTGCTCGGACTGATCATGCTCGGCGGCGACATGGGGACCGCGATCATTCTCACAGCGGTCCTGTTCGGCCTGCTCTGGCTGGCCGGCGCCCCCACCCGGCTCTTCGCCGGGGTGCTCGGATTCGCGGCCGTCATGGCGTTCCTGCTGATCTGGACCAGCCCCAACCGGATGTCCCGGCTCTCCTGCATGGGCATCGTCGGCGAACCCGATCCGGAGGCGGGCTGCTGGCAGGCCGCCCACGGAATCTACGCGCTGGCCTCCGGCGGATGGTTCGGTTCCGGGCTGGGTGCGAGTGTGGAAAAATGGGGCCAACTCCCGGAACCCCACACCGACTTCATCTTCGCGATCACCGGTGAGGAACTGGGCCTGGCGGGGACGCTGTCCGTGCTCGCCCTGTTCGCGGCTCTAGGCTATGCGGGTATCCGCGTGGCCGGACGCACGGAGGACCCCTTCGTCAGGTATGCCGCGGGAGGCGTGATCACCTGGATCATGGCCCAGGCCGTGATCAACATCGGTGCGGTGCTCGGCCTGTTGCCGATCGCCGGTGTCCCGCTCCCGCTGTTCTCCTACGGGGGGTCGGCCCTGCTGCCGACGATGTTCGCGGTCGGGCTGATGATCGCCTTCGCACGGGACGACCCCGCCGCGAAGATGGCCCTGGCCATGCGGAAGCCCGGGGTGAGATGGAAGACGATGAGACGGCGCGGCAAGAAGCGTCCGTCCGGAGAGCGGTGAATTTCGGTGCATGTCGTACTCGCCGGCGGGGGGACCGCCGGACACATCGAGCCCGCGCTTGCCCTCGCAGACGCCCTGCGCAGGCAGGACCCGACCGTGGGAATCACTGCCCTCGGCACGGAACGCGGACTGGAGACCAGGCTCGTGCCCGAGCGGGGGTACGAGCTGGCGCTCATCCCCGCCGTCCCGCTGCCCCGTAAACCCACGCCCGAGCTGATCACCGTCCCGGGCCGGCTGCGCGGCACCATCAAGGCGGCCGAGCAGGTCCTGGAGCGCACCGGGGCGGACTGCGTGGTCGGCTTCGGCGGCTACGTCGCCCTGCCCGGCTACCTGGCCGCCAAGCGCGCCGGGGTGCCGATCGTGGTCCACGAGGCCAACGCCCGGCCGGGCCTGGCCAACAAGATCGGCTCGCGGTACGCGCACGGGGTCGCCGTCTCCACCCCGGACAGCAAGCTCCGCGGCGCCCGCTACATCGGCATCCCGCTGCGCCGCACCATCGCCACCCTGGACCGCGCCCGGGTCCGCCCGGAGGCCCGCGCCTCCTTCCACCTCGATCCCAACCTGCCCACGCTGCTGGTCTCCGGCGGCTCGCAGGGCGCGCGCCACCTCAACGAGGTGGTCCAGCGGGTCGCGCCGCTGCTCCAGCGCTCCGGCATCCAGATCCTTCATGTGGTCGGCCCGAAGAACGAATTGCCGCAGGTCGACAACATGCCCGGAATGCCGCCCTACATCCCGGTACCGTATGTGGACCGGATGGACCTCGCGTACGCCGCGGCCGACATGATGCTCTGCCGCGCCGGCGCGATGACCGTCGCCGAACTCTCCGCCGTCGGGCTCCCCGCCGCCTACGTCCCGTTGCCCATCGGCAACGGCGAACAGCGGCTCAACGCCCAGCCGGTGGTCAACGCGGGCGGCGGTCTGCTGGTGGACGACGCGGCGCTCACCCCGGAATGGGTGCAGGGCAACGTCCTGCCGGTACTGTCGGATCCGCACCGGCTGTACGAAATGTCCCGCGCCGCCGCCGAGTTCGGCCGGCGCGACGCCGACGACCTGCTCGTCGGCATGGTGTACGAAGCGATCGCCTCGCGCCGTTAGGCGTGCGGCGCGATGCGGTGCGGACCCGGGGCGCGCGTCCCGGGTCCGGCGAAGGAGCGAGCGTGGCCGGACCGACGACCGCCCAGCGCGGCGCGCCCGGGCGGACGGACACCTCCGCCCGCCCGCCGCACATCGGCCCCGAGGGGTCCCGGATCAGCCGCCGCCTGCTGGTGGTCCTGATCGGCGTCGCGACCGCCCTGCTCGCGGCGTTCGCGGTCTGGGCGCTCTACGGATCCTCCTGGTTCCGTGTCGAGAAGGTCCGTACGAGCGGGGTCGAGGTGCTGACCCGCGAAGAAGTGGAAGCGGTTGCCGCCACTCCGGTCGGCGCCCCGCTGGTCTCCGTGGACACCGATGCCATGGAGGGCCGGTTGCGCCGGAAGCTGCCGCGTATCGACACCGTCGACGTCGTCCGGTCGTGGCCGGACGGCATCGTCCTCCAGGTGGCCGAGCGGAAGCCGGTCCTGTTGGTCGAAAAGGGCGGGAAGTTCGTGGAGGTGGACGCCGAGGGCGTGCGCTTCGCGACCGTGGACGAGGCACCCGAGGGCGTGCCCCTGCTGGAGCTGAAGCCCGAACCGTCCGCGAGCCTCCGCCGTTTCGGCGAGGACCGCCTGCTGCGGGAAGCGGTCCGGGTGGCCGGCGACCTTCCCGAGGGCGTGGCGGCGGACGCCGAGGCGGTGCGGGTCGTCTCGTACGACGACATCTCCCTGCGGCTCACCGGCGACCGTGTGGTGACCTGGGGGAGCGGCGAGGGCGGCGCGGTGAAGGGGCGCGTCCTGGCCGCGCTCATGAAGGCGTCGCCCAAAGCGGGACACTTCGATGTAAGCGCCCCCACCGCCCCGGCGGTTTCGGCGAGTTGACGAGTATTTGTGCTGGCCAGCACCCTGGTTGGTCAGCGCTACGGGTGATCACATAGGGTGAAAAGAAAAACGGGAGGTTCGGCGTGTTCGTTGAACGTGCGCCACTTGTCGACTTAGTGTCCTGTTCGGAAGAGTCCAGGAAGCAGACACACTGTTAACCCTAAACTTGAACGTTAGGGTTTGGGTCGGCGTTCGGACCGTCCCCATCGACATCAGTCGTCGCCGCGGGGCCACCGCAGAGCGACGACACGTAACTCGAGGCGAGAGGCCTTCGACGTGGCAGCACCGCAGAACTACCTCGCAGTCATCAAGGTCATCGGTGTCGGCGGCGGTGGTGTCAATGCCATCAACCGAATGATCGAGGTCGGTCTCAAGGGCGTCGAGTTCATCGCGATCAACACCGATGCACAGGCGTTGTTGATGAGCGACGCCGACGTCAAGCTCGACGTCGGCCGTGAACTCACCCGGGGCCTCGGCGCCGGGGCGAACCCGGCCGTCGGTCGCAAGGCGGCAGAGGACCACCGTGAGGAGATCGAGGAGGTCCTCAAGGGGGCCGACATGGTCTTCGTCACCGCCGGAGAAGGCGGCGGCACCGGCACCGGCGGCGCGCCCGTCGTCGCCAACATCGCACGCTCGCTCGGCGCCCTGACGATCGGTGTGGTCACCCGCCCGTTCACCTTCGAGGGCCGGCGACGCGCGAACCAGGCGGAGGACGGCATCGCCGAACTCCGCGAAGAGGTCGACACCCTCATCGTCATTCCCAACGACCGGCTGCTGTCCATCTCGGACCGCCAGGTCAGCGTGCTCGACGCGTTCAAGTCGGCCGACCAGGTGCTGCTCTCGGGCGTCCAGGGCATCACCGACCTCATCACCACCCCCGGCCTGATCAACCTCGACTTCGCCGACGTCAAGTCGGTCATGTCCGAGGCCGGATCGGCGCTCATGGGCATCGGGTCGGCGCGCGGCGACGACCGCGCGGTGGCGGCCGCCGAGATGGCGATCTCCTCGCCGCTCCTGGAAGCCTCCATCGACGGAGCCCGCGGGGTCCTGCTCTCCATCTCCGGCGGCAGCGACCTCGGTCTCTTCGAGATCAACGAGGCCGCCCAGCTGGTGAGCGAGGCGGCCCACCCCGAGGCCAACATCATCTTCGGCGCCGTCATCGACGACGCCCTGGGCGACGAGGTGCGGGTCACCGTGATCGCCGCGGGCTTCGACGGCGGTCAGCCGCCGGCCCGCCGCGAGAACGTGCTCGGCGCGAACAGCGCCAAGCGGGAGGAGCCGGCCGCTCCGGTCCGGCCTTCCGCCCCCGAACCCGTGCGCCCGGTGGGCGGACTCGGCTCCGTGCCTCCGCGCGAGGAGAGCCCGGCCCCGGCCGAGCAGCCCGCCCCCGCACCGGTTCCGAGCGAGAGCTCGCTGCCCCCCGTCTCCCCGCCGCACGTCCCGACGGCCCGTCCCTACCAGGACACCCAGGCCGAAGAGCTGGACGTACCGGACTTCTTGAAGTGATAGGGCAGCACCGGACGGTAGCCGTCACGGGCGGCGCCCACTTCGCCTTCACCGACCGGTGGGGCGGAGTGAGCGCCGCTCCGTACGGTGAGCTCAACCTCGGCGGCGCGGTCGGAGACGACCCCGCCGCCGTCGGCGCGAACCGGGAGCGTGCCGCCCGCGGCCTCGGCATCGACCCGGCGCTCGTCGTCTGGATGAACCAGGTGCACGGCCGCGACGTCGCCGTGGTGGACGGACCCTGGGGCGCGGACGCGGAGATTCCGGCCGTGGACGCGGTGGTGACCGCCCGGCGCGGACTGCCGCTCGCGGTCCTCACCGCCGACTGCACGCCCCTCCTGCTGGCCGACCCGGTCGCCGGCGTCGTCGGAGCGGCGCACGCCGGGCGGCCGGGACTGGTCGCCGGGGTCGTGCCCGCGGCGGTCGAGGCCATGGTCGCGCTCGGCGCGCAGCCCTCCCGGATCACCGCCCACACCGGCCCGGCCGTCTGCGGCCGGTGCTACGAGGTCCCGGAGGCGATGCGCGCCGAGGTCGCCGAGGCGGTTCCCGGCGCCTGGTCCGAGACGAGCTGGGGCACCCCGGCCGTCGACGTCACCGGCGGGGTCCACGCCCAGCTCGCCGCCCTCGGGGTGACGGACCGGCACGCCTCGCCGTACTGCACCCTCGAATCGGGCGACCACTTCTCGTACCGACGCGACCGCACCACCGGGCGGCTCGCCGGATATGTCTGGTTGGACTGATAGGGCATGACGGACCGAAAGGCTCAACTCGCCGCGAACCTGGCACGGGTGGAGGAGAGGATCGCCTCCTCCTGTGCCGCGGCCGGCCGCAGGCGCGAGGACGTGACCCTCGTCGTGGTCACCAAGACCTACCCGGCGAGCGATGTGCGGATCCTGCACGAACTCGGTGTGCGCCATGTCGCGGAGAATCGTGACCAGGACGCCGCCCCCAAAGCCACCGCTTGTGCGGATCTTTCGCTGACATGGCACTTTGTCGGACAGCTCCAGACGAACAAGGTTCGTTCTGTGGCCGGTTATGCCGATATCGTGCAGTCGGTGGACCGCCTCAAGCTGGTCACCGCCCTCTCCGCCGCGGCGGTGCGCGGCGAGCGTGAACTCGGCTGCCTGGTCCAGGTCGCCCTGGACGCGGAGAGCGGCGAGCGCGGTGAGCGCGGCGGCGTCGCTCCGGACGGGGTCGAGGAGTTGGCGGCCGCGATCGACGGGGCGCCCGGGCTGCGGCTCGGCGGTCTGATGACCGTGGCGCCGCTGACCGGTGAGTACGCCGGACGGCAACGGGCCGCCTTCGAGCGGCTGATGGAAATCTCGTCCCGCCTGCGCGCCGGTCGTCCGGCTGCGAACATGGTCTCCGCGGGTATGAGCGGGGACTTGGAGGACGCGGTGGCGGCCGGGGCGACACATGTACGCGTCGGTACGGCGGTACTCGGAGTCCGACCCCGCCTCGGGTAACGTCGCAAAGCAGGTCGGACCACAGCAGAAAATATGGTCATTCCCGCTTATGGCGGGCAGGCCACCGTGGATGGCGGGCACTTGGTGACGAATGCCGATCCACCACAGAGCGGAGGACTCGGAGCATGGCCGGCGCGATGCGCAAGATGGCGGTCTACCTCGGCCTCGTGGAGGACGATGGGTACGACGGCCCGGGGTTCGACCCCGACGACGAATTCGAACCCGAGCCGGAGCCCGAGCGCGACCGGCGTCGGCACCAGCCCCCGCACCAGGTGGAGCGGGACAGGGAGCGCGAACGCGAGCGTGAGCGCGAAAGGGACGAACCGGTACGAGTAGTACAACCGCCCGCCCAGCGCGAGCCGGTTCAGCTCCCCGCGGAAAGCGTGCGACCCGCCCGGATCGCACCCGTGGCATCCATCACACCCGAACGTCCGAACATGGAGAAGAACGCACCGGTGATCATGCCCAAGGTCGTGTCCGAGCGGGAGCCGTACCGCATCACCACGCTGCATCCCAGGACCTACAACGAGGCCCGTACCATCGGGGAACACTTCCGTGAGGGCACTCCGGTGATCATGAATCTCACGGAGATGGACGACACGGACGCGAAGCGACTTGTCGACTTTGCCGCGGGACTCGTCTTCGGTCTCCATGGCAGCATTGAGCGCGTGACGCAGAAGGTGTTCCTGTTGTCGCCTGCTAACGTCGATGTCACGGCGGAGGACAAGGCCCGCATCGCAGAGGGCGGATTCTTCAACCAGAGCTGAGAACACGACACCGGGAACGACCCGGCCGAGAGGCCGGTGCCGGCCGCGAGGCCGGAGCTGACGAGAGCCAGGGGAGAGGGAAGCGCGAGACATGGGCGTCGCACTGGATGTGGTCTATATCGCGCTGATGTGTTTCCTCATCGTGCTGATCTTCCGGCTGGTGATGGACTACGTCTTCCAGTTCGCACGTTCATGGCAGCCCGGCAAGGCGATGGTGGTCGTTCTTGAGGCCACCTACACTGTCACCGATCCACCGCTCAAGCTTCTGCGGCGGTTCATCCCGCCGCTGCGTCTCGGGGGCGTGGCACTCGACCTGTCCTTCTTCGTTCTGATGATCATCGTCTACATCCTGATCAGCGTTGTGGTCAGGTTGTGAGCGATACGGTCTTGCCGACTGCCGACGACTACGTAGAGGTGAAGAAGAGATGCCGTTGACCCCCGAGGACGTGCGGAACAAGCAGTTCACGACCGTCCGCCTCCGAGAAGGCTATGACGAGGACGAGGTCGATGCCTTTCTCGACGAGGTCGAATCGGAGCTGACCCGTCTGCTCCGTGAGAACGAGGACCTGCGCGCCAAGCTGGCCGCCGCGACGCGTGCCGCCGCGCAGAACCAGCAGCAGCAACAGCAGCAGCAGGGTATGCGCAAGGCTCCGGAGCCGCAGGACCGGCCGGGGGCCCCGGTGCCCGCCGCCATATCGGGACCGCCGCAGCAGCAGCAGCCGCAGATGGGTCCGCCCCAGCTGCCCGGTGGCGCGCCGCAGCTGCCCGCAGGTCCCAGCGGCCACGGCCCCCAGGGCGGCCACGGCCCCGGTCCGCAGGGCCCGCACGGCCCCGG
Organism: Streptomyces sp. CB02366; assembly: GCF_001905905.1. Classification (GTDB taxonomy): domain Bacteria; phylum Actinomycetota; class Actinomycetes; order Streptomycetales; family Streptomycetaceae; genus Streptomyces. The sequence goes on along the minus strand of NZ_LIVT01000004.1, from coordinate 270,704 downwards.
CCCGATGCAGGGCGGTCCCATGGGAGGCCCGATGGGCGGCCCCATGGGTCAGCACCCCCAGCAGCAGATGCAGCAGCAGATGCAGCCGCCGCAGATGCAGCAGCAGGGGCAGGGCCCCGGCGGCGACAGCGCCGCCCGTGTCCTCTCGCTCGCGCAGCAGACCGCCGACCAGGCGATCGCGGAGGCCCGTTCCGAGGCCAACAAGATCGTCGGCGAGGCGCGCAGCCGCGCCGAGGGCCTGGAGCGGGACGCCCGTGCCAAGGCCGACGCCCTGGAGCGGGACGCGCAGGAGAAGCACCGCGTGGCGATGGGCTCGCTGGAGTCCGCCCGCGCGACGCTGGAGCGCAAGGTCGAGGACCTGCGCGGCTTCGAGCGCGAGTACCGCACGCGGCTGAAGTCCTACCTGGAGAGCCAGCTGCGTCAGCTGGAGACCCAGGCGGACGACTCGCTCGCGCCGCCGCGGACCCCGGCGACCGCTTCGCTGCCGCCGTCCCCCTCGCTGGCCCCGGCCGGTGCGGGTGCGATGGGCCACTCCATGGGCAGCTCCGGCCACGGTGGCCACAGCGGCCAGCAGATGGGCGGCGGTCCGTCCATGGGCGGTGCGCCGTCCTACGGTGGGCAGCAGCAGATGTCGCCCGCGATGACGCAGCCGATGGCGCCGGTGCGACCGCAGGCGCCGCAGCCGATGCAGCAGGCGCCGTCGCCGATGCGCGGCTTCCTGATCGACGAGGACGACAACTGAGCGGGACGCGCTCGCTGAGCGCGTAGCCGTCGGCAGTCCGAAGGGCCGGGCCCCGGGGTTTCCCCGGGGCCCGGCCCTTCGCCGTGGGCGGAGGCCGGCCGGCGGGGGCGGGGGAGCGGGCCGGCGAGCGAAGCGCGGGCGCGGGGCGGGTCCTTCGAAGCGGGTACGCGAAGGGGCCCGCCGGAACGGATTCCGGCGGGCCCCTCCGGTCGTGCGGGCCGGTCCTACCGCTTGCGCAGGCGGAACGCGAGCGCCAGGCCCTCGTCCTCGAAGGTCTCGCCGTACGTCTCGTCCGCCTCGCCCTCCGCGTAGTCCGGGGCGAGCACCTCCTCGGAGATGAGGGGAGCGTGTTCGGTGAGGGCCTCGACCGTCGCGGGGGAGGTCGAGGTCCAGCGGACGGCGATGCGGTCCGCCACGTCCAGACCGCTGTTCTTGCGGGCCTCCTGGATCAGGCGGATCGCGTCACGGGCGAGGCCCGCGCGGCGCAGCTCCGGGGTGATCTCCAGGTCCAGTGCGACCGTCGCGCCCGAGTCCGACGCGACCGACCAGCCCTCGCGCGGGGTCTCCGTGATGATGACCTCGTCGGGGGCGAGGGTGATCAGTTCGCCCTCCACCTCCACCGAGGCCGTACCCTCGCGCAGGGCGAGGGAGAGCGCCGCCGCGTCCGCGTCCGCCACGGCCTTGGCCACCGCCTGGACGCCCTTGCCGAACCGCTTGCCCAGGGCGCGGAAGTTGGCCTTGGCGGTCGTGTCGACCAGCGAGCCGCCGACCTCGGAGAGCGAGGCCAGGGACGTGACGTTCAGCTCCTCCGTGATCTGGGCGCGCAGCTCCGGGGAGAGCGCTTCGAAACCGCTCGCCGCCACCAGGGCGCGGGAGAGCGGCTGACGGGTCTTCACGCCCGACTCGGCGCGGGTGGCCCGGCCCAGCTCCACCAGGCGGCGCACCAGCGCCATCCGGGAGGAGAGCACCGGGTCGAGGGCCGAGGCGTCCGCCGTGGGCCACGACGAGAGGTGGACCGACTCCGGGGCGCCCGGCGTGACCGGGACGACCAGATCCTGCCAGACCCGCTCGGTGATGAACGGAACCAGCGGCGCCATCAGCCGCGTGACCGTCTCGACCACCTCGTGCAGGGTGCGCAGGGCCGCCTTGTCGCCCTGCCAGAAGCGGCGGCGCGAGCGGCGTACGTACCAGTTGGAGAGGTCGTCCACGAACGCCGAGAGCAGCTTGCCGGCGCGCTGGGTGTCGTAGCTCTCCAGAGCCACCGTCATCTGGTCCACCAGCGCGTTGAGTTCGCTCAGCAGCCAGCGGTCCAGGACCGGGCGGTCCGCCGGGGCCGGGTCCGCCCCGGAAGGCGCCCAGCCGGAGGTGCGCGCGTACAGGGCCTGGAAGGCGACCGTGTTCCAGTACGTCAGGAGCGTCTTGCGGACGACCTCCTGGATCGTGCCGTGGCCCACCCGGCGCGCCGCCCACGGGGAGCCGCCCGCCGCCATGAACCACCGCACCGCGTCCGCCCCGTGCTGGTCCATCAGCGGGATCGGCTGGAGGATGTTGCCCAGGTGCTTGGACATCTTGCGGCCGTCCTCGGCGAGGATGTGGCCCAGGCAGACCACGTTCTCGTACGACGACTTGTCGAAGACCAGGGTGCCGACCGCCATCAGCGTGTAGAACCAGCCGCGGGTCTGGTCGATGGCCTCCGAGATGAACTGCGCCGGGTAGCGGCTCTCGAAGACTTCCTTGTTCTTGTACGGGTAGCCCCACTGCGCGAACGGCATCGAACCCGAGTCGTACCAGGCGTCGATGACCTCCGGGACGCGGTACGCCTCCAGCTGGCAGTTCTCGTGCGTGCAGGTGAAGGTGACCTCGTCGATGAACGGGCGGTGGGGGTCGAGGGAGGACTGGTCCCGGCCCGTCAGTTCCGTCAGCTCCGCGCGCGAGCCCACGCACGTCAGGTGGCCGTCCTCGCAGCGCCAGATCGGCAGCGGCGTGCCCCAGTAGCGGTTGCGGGAGAGCGCCCAGTCGACGTTGTTGTTCAGCCAGTCGCCGAAACGGCCGTTCTTGACCGAGTCCGGGAACCAGTTGGTCTTCTCGTTCTCCTGGAGGAGCCGGTCCTTGACGGCCGTCGTGCGGATGTACCAGGACGGCTGCGCGTAGTAGAGCAGCGCCGTGTGGCAGCGCCAGCAGTGCGGGTAGCTGTGCTCGTACGGGACGTGGCGGAAGAGCTTGCCGCGCGCGTCCAGGTCCGCGGCGAGGGTCTCGTCGGCCTTCTTGAAGAAGACGCCGCCGACCAGCGGCAGGTCCTCCTCGAAGGTGCCGTCGGGGCGGACCGGGTTGACCACGGGGAGGCCGTAGGAGCGGCAGACCACGAGGTCGTCGGCGCCGAACGCGGGGGACTGGTGGACCAGACCCGTACCGTCCTCGGTCGTGACGTACTCGGCGTTGACCACGTAGTGGGCCTCGGCCGGGAAGTCGACGAGGGCGAACGGGCGCTCGTAGCTCCAGCGTTCCATCTCCGCGCCGGTGAACGTCCGGCCGGTGGGCTCCCAGCCCTCGCCCAGCGCCTTCTCCAGCAGCGGTTCGGCGACGACCAGCTTCTCCCGGCCGTCCGTCGCGACGACGTAGCGGACCTCGGGGTGCGCGGCGACCGCGGTGTTGGAGACCAGGGTCCAGGGGGTGGTCGTCCAGACCAGCAGCGACGCCTCGCCGGCCAGCGGGCCCGACGTCAGGGGGAAGCGGACGAACACCGAGGGGTCGACGACCGTCTCGTACCCCTGGGCCAGCTCGTGGTCGGACAGGCCCGTGCCGCAGCGGGGGCACCAGGGGGCGACCCGGTGGTCCTGGACCAGCAGGTCCTTCTTGAAGATCTCCTTCAGCGACCACCACACGGAGTCCACGTACTCCGGGTCCATCGTGCGGTAGGCGTCGTCCAGGTCGACCCAGTAGCCCATGCGGGTCGTCAGCTCGGCGAAGGCGTCGGTGTGCCTGGTCACCGACTCGCGGCACCTGGCGTTGAACTCGGCGATGCCGTACGCCTCGATGTCCTTCTTGCCGTTGAAGCCCAGTTCCTTCTCGACCGCCAGCTCGACCGGCAGCCCGTGGCAGTCCCAGCCGGCCTTGCGGCCCACGTGGTAGCCCTGCATGGTGCGGAAGCGGGGGAAGACGTCCTTGAAGACGCGGGCCTCGATGTGGTGGGCGCCCGGCATGCCGTTGGCGGTGGGCGGGCCCTCGTAGAAGACCCACTCGGGGCGGCCCTCGGACTGCTCCAGGCTCTTGGCGAAGACCTTGCTCTCGCGCCAGAAGTCGAGCACGGCGTGCTCCAGCGCGGGCAGGTCGACCTGGGCGGGCACCTGGCGGTACTGCGGCGATGTCATGTGCGGCTTCCTCCGGCGGACGTCTTCCACTTCCGTCGGAGGGACGAGAGCGCGTCGGCTCCCGCGGTACCACCCTCCTTGGCCCCGGGCGTGCGCCCGCGACCCCCTCATTGGGGTGCGATGCCGGGTCTAGTGGCCCCGCGCCGTGGAACCCACGGTCCGGGGTGTTCTTCCGGCGGCTCCGGGGTGATCTTCGCGACGCGCTCGCCCCCGGGCTCCCACCGTCCCCGGGTCGCTCCTGGCTGCGTACGGCGCTACTCGTCCCGTCCCTGCCTCTCGCTGGGGCCAGTGTACGGGGCCGTACGGGCGCGGGCCGACCGGATTGCCGGGGCGCGCGGGCGTGACCCGTGTGGCGGGACGGGGCGCCCGGGTCCGCCGACGGGGCGCGCGGAGCGGATTACCCGGCGGTGAGCTGGGCACAACGGTGGGAGGTGCGCCACGACCGGACGCGGGGGAGGGGGGAGCGGGCGGCGTGCCCCGTTGCCGCGGGGCTGGAGTCGATTTATCGTCCCAGCACGATTCGCGAGCAAGATCACAATATGTGAAGGGGCCGCGGCCATGGTGGCGAAGAAGACGGCGGACGAGACCGCGGCCGAGCACGACGGCGCCCCCGAGCCGCCGGCCGGGTCCGCGAAGAAGACGGCGGGTAAGGCGACGAAAAAGGCCGCGAGGAAGACGGCCGGAGAGAGTGCGAAGAAAGCCGCCGCCAAGAAGACGGCGGGGAAGGCCAAGAGGACGGCCGCGAAGAAGACCGCGGCGAGGAGGACGGCGGCCGGTACGGAACCGGCAGCCGAGCAGACCGCCGCCGAGAAGGCGTCGGACAAGGCCGCACCGGCGGCCACGGAGGCGGCCCCGGCCGCCGAGCAGACGGGAGCCCCCACGGTGGTAGCCAAGAAGAGCGCGAGTCGTCCCGGAGCAGGCGCACAGGCCACGGCCCCCGTGCCGCCGGCCCGCGCCGCCGCCCCCGACGAACTGGCCGTCCGGCCGGGCGAGGACCCCTGGACTCCGGACGAGGTCACCGAGGCGCGCACCCTCCTGACCAGCGAGATCCTGCGGCTCCGCAGCGAGCTGGAGGCGTCGGGCGCGGCCCTCGCGGGGCTGATGCGGGACTCCGGCGACGGCGCGGGCCACGACGAGGCCGACACCGGCACCAAGAACATCACCCGTGAGCACGAGCTGTCGCTGGCCGCCAACGCCCAGGAGATGCTGGAGCAGACCGAGCGGGCCCTGGCCCGGCTGGAGGCCGGGACGTACGGGCTCTGCGAGATCTGCGGCAACCCGATCGGCAAGGCGCGGATGCAGGCGTTCCCCCGGGCCACCCTGTGCGTCGAGGACAAGCAGAAGCAGGAGCGGCGCGGCTGATCCGCACAGGTGTGTCGTACCCTCGTCCGAAGGCAGGCACCTAGGGTTGAGGGACTCACGTGGCAGAGGCGGAGCGCATCATCGGTACGCCGGAAGACCCTGATGTCGAGGGCGTGGACGAGGGCGGAAGCACCGCCGCCGACGCCGCCGAGAGGGGGGGCCGGGGCAAGCGGAAAATCCTCGTCCTCCTGGCCGTGGCCGTCGTGGCCTACCTGCTGGACCTGGCCACCAAGATGATCGTGGTCGCGAAGCTGGAGCACCAGCCGCCCATCGACGTCATCGGCGACTGGCTGCAGTTCCGGGCGATCCGGAACGCGGGTGCGGCGTTCGGGTTCGGCGAGGCGTTCACGGTGATCTTCACCATCATCGCGGCCGGCGTGATCGTGGTCATCATCCGGCTGGCCCGCAAGCTCCACAGCCTGCCGTGGGCCGTCGCCCTGGGACTCCTCCTGGGCGGTGCGCTCGGCAACCTCACCGACCGCCTCTTCCGGGCTCCCGGCGTGTTCGAGGGGGCGGTGGTGGACTTCATCGCCCCCAAGCACTTCGCCGTCTTCAACCTCGCCGACTCCGCCATCGTCTGCGGCGGCATTCTCATCGTGATCCTCTCCTTCAAGGGCCTGGACCCCGACGGGACCGTGCACAAGGACTGACCGGGCCGCGCGGGGCGTGGTCCGGGCAAGGCATACTCGACAGGTGAGTACGCACCCCGAGATCCGCACCCTGCCCGTACCGGACGGCCTTGAGGGCGAGCGCGTCGACGCCGCCATCGCCCGCATGTTCGGCTTCTCCCGCACCAAGGCCGCCGAGCTGGCCGCCGCCGGGAAGGTCCAGGTGGACGGTTCGGTGGCCGCGAAGTCCGAGCGGGTCCACGGAGGCGCCTGGCTGGAGGTGGAGATGCCGCAGGCCGCTCCCCCCGTCCAGATCGTCGCCGAGCCCGTCGAGGGCATGGAGATCGTCCACGACGACGACGACATCGTCGTCATCGTGAAGCCGGTCGGCGTCGCCGCCCACCCCAGCCCCGGCTGGAGCGGCACCACCGTCATCGGCGGCCTCGCCGCCGCCGGGTACCGGATCTCGACGTCCGGGGCCGCCGAGCGCCAGGGCATCGTCCACCGCCTCGACGTCGGCACCTCCGGCTTGATGGTCGTCGCCAAGTCCGAGCGGGCCTACACGCTGCTCAAGGCCCAGTTCCGCGACCGGGTCGTCGAGAAGAAGTACCACGCCCTCGTCCAGGGCCACCCGGACCCGATGAGCGGCACCATCGACGCCCCCATCGGCCGCCACCCCAACCACGACTACAAGTGGGCGGTCACCGCCGAGGGCAAGCCCTCGGTGACCCACTACGACCTGATCGAGGCCTACCGCTCCGCCAGCCTCCTCGACATCAAGCTGGAGACCGGCCGCACCCACCAGATCCGGGTCCACATGTCCGCCCACCGCCACCCCTGCGTCGGCGACCTCACCTACGGCGCGGACCCCACGCTGGCCAAGCGCCTCGACCTGACCCGGCAGTGGCTGCACGCCGTCCGCCTGGGCTTCGAGCACCCGGCCGACGGGAGCTGGGTGGAGTTCTCCAGCGGCTACCCGGCCGACCTCCAGCACGCCCTCGACACCATCGCGGCGGAGAGCCAGTGACCTCCGCCCCCTTCGCGTACACGGTCCGCAGGGCCGTCGAGGAGAGCGACCTGGCGGCCTGCTTCCAGGTCCGCAAGGACGTCTTCGTCGGCGAGCAGAACGTGCCCGAGGAGCTGGAGTACGACACGTACGACGCGACCGCGGTGCACGTCCTGGCCGTCGCCGCGGACGGCACGGCGCTCGGCACCGGGCGGCTGCTGCACGGCGCGGACGCGGCGGGGAAGACCGGCGGCGCCCCGGGCGTCGGCTCGCTCGGCCGCCTCGCCGTGGGCCGGGAGGCCCGCGGCCTCGGGGTCGGCGCGGCGCTCGTGCGGGCCATCGAGGACGAGGCGCGCACGCTCGGTCTGGCCGCCGTCGACCTGCACGCCCAGACCCACGCCCTCGGCTTCTACGAGCGGCTCGGATACGTCGCGTACGGCCCCGAGTTCCCCGACGCGGGCATGCCGCACCGGGCCATGCGGCGGGACATCCACCCGGTCTGAGCGCCCGGAGAGGGGGTATCAGCCGAATCGCACCCTCCGCGTGGCAGGGTGGATTCCTGTTCGGCCGCTGGTGACCCGCCGGACACGCACGCTCCGGAAGGCCCCCCGTGGAACAGATGTCCCTCCTGCTCCTGCTGCTGCTCGGAGCCGTGGTCACGGTGCCGCTGGGCGACCGCCTCGGCCTGCCCGCGCCGGTGCTGATGACCCTCGCCGGCATCGCGATGGCGTTCATGCCGTTCGTGCCGAACGTCGACATCCCGCCGGAGGTCATCCTCCCCGCCGTGCTCCCGCCGCTGCTCTACGCGACGGTGCAGCGCACCTCCTGGCGGCAGTTCGCCGCCAACAGGCGCCCGATCTTCCTGCTGGCCGTGGCCCTCGTCTTCGTCACCACGGCCGCCGTCGCCGCGGTCGCCCACTCGATCGTGCCCGGGCTGCCGATCGCCGCGGCCGTCGCGCTCGGCGCGCTCGTCGCCCCGCCCGACCCGGTCGCCGCGACCGCCGTGGCGGGCTCGGTGGGGCTGCCGCGCCGACTGGTGTCGATCCTGGAGGGCGAGGGCCTCTTCAACGACGTGACCGCCATCGTGCTGTACCACGTGGCCATCGCCGCCGCCGTCAGCGGCTCCTTCTCGCTCCCCGAGGCGTTCGGGCTGCTGGTCCTCTCCGCGGTCGTCGCGGTGGCCGTCGGCCTGGTGCTCGGCTGGCTCACCAACAAGCTGATGGGCCTGCTGGGCGACGCCACCCTCCAGGTCGGCCTGACGCTGCTGGTGCCGTTCGTCTCCTACGTCCTCGCCGAGGAGCTGATGGGCTCCGGCGTGCTGGCCGTCCTGACCACCGCGCTGTACCTCGCCGAACACGCCGCCGACGCCGACGACGTACAGGGCCGGCTCACCGGGCGCACCTTCTGGGACATCGTCGACACCCTCGTCACCGGGGTGGCCTTCGGGCTGATCGGGCTGGAGCTGCACACCGTGTTCGGCACCGCCGACGGGCACGCCCTGGAGATGGTCGGGTGGGGGCTCGCGATCGTCGCGGTCGTCGTCGGCGTACGGCTGCTGTGGCTGCTGCCCGCGACCTGGCTGGCCAAGCGGCTGCACACCCGCCGGGACGTCAGCGAGGAGATCCCCACCAGCTGGCGCGAGACCGTCGTGATGTGGTGGGCCGGGATGCGGGGGGTGGCCTCCGTCGCCCTGGCGCTGGCGATCCCGCTCAAGACCGACGACGGACAGCCCTTTCCGGGCCGGGAGGAGATCATCTTCATCGCGTTCGCCGTGATCATGGCCACCCTGGTCTTCCAGGGGCTCACCCTGCCCTGGCTGGTGCGCAAGCTGAAGGTCCGGGCCGACACCGCCGCCGAGGCGGCCCTGGAGCGGGAGCTCGCGATCCGGGCCGCCAAGGCGGCCAAGGGGCGCCTCAAGGAGATCCAGGAGGCCGAGGACTTCCCCGAGGACGTCCTGGAGCGGCTCCAGCGCGCCGCCTACGACATCGGGGCCCGGATCAGCCCCGACATGGTCGACGAGGAGCGGCGCGAGGCCTACGCGCAGCGGGCGAAGCGCTTCAAGGCGATCAACCGCGTCCAGCGCGAGATGATGTCGGCCGCCCGCCACGAGGTGCTTTCGGCGCGCAGCGAGCCCGGCTCCGACCCGGAGGTCGTGGACCGGGTGCTGCGGTACCTGGACGTCCGCTCGCTGCGGTGAGCGGCGGGCGCCCGCCCCGCGCCGGGGTCAGCCGCGGCCCGTGCGCGGGGCCCGGTCGGCGGACGGCGCCCCGTTGAGGCCCGCCCGGCCCCCCGCGCCGGTCAGCTCCGCCCACTGCTCGCCCGGCGGCAGCGCGGCGGGCGCGGTGGCGATCCGCGGCAGCGCGTACGGGTGGTGGTCCCGCAGCCAGCCGATCAGCTGCTCGCGCACCGCGCACCGCACCGTCCAGATGTCGTCCGCGTCCTTCGCCGTCACCACGGCCCGCACCTGGATGGTGGACGGCGTGGTGTCCGTGACCGCCAGCGACCAGTCCCGGCCGTCCCAGGCCGCGATGTCCCCGAGGATGTCGCGCAGTTTCTCCCGCATCGCGGCGACCGGGGCGGAGTGGTCGAGGTGGAAGAAGACCGTGCCGGTCATCTGGATCCCGCCGCGCGACCAGTTCTCGAACGGCTGGCTGGTGAAGTACGAGACCGGCATCGTGATCCGCCGCTCGTCCCAGGTCCGCACCGCCAGGAACGTCAGGGTGATCTCGTCGATCGTGCCCCACTCGCCGTCCACCACCACGGTGTCGCCGAGCCGCACCATGTCGCCGAACGCGATCTGGAGCCCGGCGAAGAGGTTGCCGAGCGTGGACTGGGCGGCGACGCCGGCGACGATGCCGAGCAGGCCGGCCGACGCCAGCATCGACGTGCCGACCCCCCGCATCGGCGGGAACGTCAGCAGCATCGCGGCGATCGCGACCACCATCACCACCGCTATGACGACCCGCTGGATCAGCGTCACCTGGGTGCGGACCCGGCGCACCCGGGCCGGGTCGCGGGTGGCCGTGGCGTACCGGGCGTAACTCGCCTCCACGACCGTCGCCGCGGCCCGCACGACCAGCCAGGCCGACGCGCCGATCAGCACCAGGGTCAGGAGCTGGCCGATCCCGGCGCGGTGCTCCCACACCCAGTCGATCTTCGTCTGGCGGTAGCTGCCGCGCAGCAGCGCCGTGATGATCACCACCTGCAACGGAGGGCGGCAGCGTCGGAGCAGTCCCCACAACGGGGTCTCGTGATGACGGCTGTCGGCCCGCCGCAGCAACCGGTCGACCGCCCAGCCGGCCAGCAGCGTGACCAGCACGGAACCACCGATCACGATCAGCGGGCGCAGCACGCTCTCCATTCGCTCGTCCTCCCAGCAGTAGTGCGGCCCTCAAGGGTGCGAATGGCACCATGGGGCCATGAACATCATGCTTTTCCACTCGACGTACGGGCTCACGCCCGCCGTGCACGCGGCGGCCGCACGCCTCAGGGACGCCGGCCATGAGGTGCGCGTGCCCGATCTGTTCGAGGGACACACCTTTGACACGGTGGAAGAGGGCATGGCTCACAAGGACGCGACCGGAAAGGACGAGCTGCTCAAGCGCGCCGTGCTGGCCGCCGCGCCCTACTCCGACCAGGGGCTGGTCTACGCCGGTTTCTCCTTCGGGGCCGCGATCGCGCAGACCTTGGCGCTCGGAGACGCGAAGGCCCGCGGGCTGCTGCTGTTCCACGGCACCTCGGACATCGCCGAGAACGCGACGGTGGACGAACTGCCCGTCCAGCTGCACGTCGCCGACCCGGACCCCTTCGAGTCCCACGACTGGCTGAACAGCTGGTACCTCCAGATGCAGCGCACCGGCGCGGACGTGGAGATCTACCGCTACCCCGGGGCCGGGCACCTGTTCACCGACCCGGACCGGCACGACTACGACCGGGCGGCGGCCGAGCAGACCTGGAAGGTCGCGCTCGGCTTCCTGGCCACCCTGTAGGGCCTTTCGGCGGACCCGGGGAGCGCACGGGCCGCCGAACGCCGGAACCCGGCGCGTCCGGGCGGCGGGACCGCCCCGGCGCGCCGGGTTCCGTGGAGGCGCGGGGCGTTTACGCCTTGAGCGCCTTGTCGACGGCCTTGGTGAACTCCTCCGCCGTCATCGGGGCGTTCTCGCTGCCCTCGGCAGTGATCTTCTTGTCGTCCATCTTCAGCGTGGGGGTGCCCTGGACCCCGCTCTCGTCGAACGTCTTGGACATCTTGATCGCCCAGGCGTCGTACGTGCCGTCCTCGACGTTCTTCTGGAAGGCCCTGTTGCCCTTGAGGGCGTCGACCGAGTCCGCGACCTTGATCAGGTAGCTGTCCTCGGCGAACTTGTCGTCGCTCTCCTCGGGGTGGAACTCCGCCGAGTACAGCGCGGCCTTGTACGCCATGAACGCCTCGGGGCTCACGTCCAGCGCCGCGCCGAGCGCGCTGAGGGCGTTCTTGGAGCCCTCGCCGTTGTCGGTGTTGTCGATGAAGGTCGCCCCGACGTACTTGACCTTGTACTTGCCGGCCTCGACGTCCTTCGAGACCGTCTCGCCGACGCCCTGCTCGAACGTGGCGCAGACCGGGCAGCGCGAGTCCTCGTACAGCTCCAGGGTCTTCTTCGCGCTCGGCTTGCCGATCACCACGGTGGTGCCGTCCTTGCCCGAGGTGTTCTTCGGCGCGCTGACGTTCTTCGCGTCGGCGGCCTCCTCCCAGGCTCCCGGCTTGTTCAGCTGCATCACTCCGTAGCTGACGCCGCCGATCACGGCGAGGGCCGCGACGACCGAGCCCGCCACGACGAGCTGCTTGCGGGTCTTGTCCTTCTTGGCCTGGCGCTCGCGCTCGGCGCGCAGCCGCTCGCGGGCCGCTGCCTTGTTCGCCTGGGTGTTGCGGTTGCTCATGGTCGTTCTCCGTGGGTACGCGTGTGCGGGGAAGGTTAGGGGGTGCTGCCGTCGTCGCGCCGCCGTGCCCTCAGGCGGCGGCGTACGTCACGGCCGGCGGGCCCCTGCGCCCCACGCAGTGCACGAGGAAACGGGCGGTCAGCGGCGGGTACGGCCGCCCGGCGGGCCGGGAGCGGCGGGCCGGGGACCGCACGCCCGCGCCCACCACCGCGACCGCCGTCAGCAGCGGCCGGAACGCCAGCAGGGCCGTCGTGCGCACCAGCCCCGCCAGGGCCGCCTCGCCGCGTCGCAGCCAGACCGCGGCGAGCAGCCCGACCGCCACATGGGCGACGAGCAGCAGCCACGGCACGGCCGGACCGGGGTGCGCCAGCAGGGCCGCCGCGCGGTCGCCCGCCCCGGCCACCTCGGCCAGCGGGGTCCCCACCGCCCCGACGCCCGCGATCCGGGCGCCGCCCGTGCCGACCTCGCCGCCGCACAGCACGTCGAAGCCCACCGCGCGCAGCGGGCCCGCCACCGGGCCGCCGGCCGCCCCGTAACAGAGGTGCTGGCCCGTGGTGAAGAGCGTGTCGGCGGCCAGCTCCAGCGGGACCAGCAGCCCCGCGATCGCCCCGAAGCCGCGCTCCCGGCCCGCCAGCGCGTAGGCCACGGCGAAGACCGCGGCGGCCAGCGGCGCGACCGCGGTCAGCGGCAGCGGAACCCGGGAGAGCAGCACATGGGACGCCGTGGACAGGGTGACGACGAGCGCGGTGAAGACCGTCGCGCGCGCGACCCTGAGCTGCGTCCCTGAGATGTCCATCGCCGGAAAGTGTGTCATGCGCCGAGGTAAGCGGACCTTAAAAGAGGCTGAGAGTCCCGGGGCCCCGGGGGCGGCGTACCGAGGTCAGGCGGGCCCCCGCAGCCCCGGGATCCTCCCGTTGCGGAAGAGGTCCACGAAGATCTGGTGGTCCGCCCGGGCCCGCGCCCCGTAACCGTGGGCGAAGTCGACCAGCATCGGCGCGAAGCCCTCCTCGTCGGCGGCGATCGCGGCGTCGATCGCCCGCTCCGTGGAGAACGGCACCAGCGAGTGGCCGCTCTCGTCGTCCGCCGCCGCGTGCATCGTGGCCGTCGCCCGGCCCAGGTCCGCGACGACCGCCGCGATCTCGTCCACCTCGTCGATGTCGGACCAGTCCAGGTCGACCGCGTACGGCGAGACCTCGGCGACCAGCTGGCCCGCCCCGTCCAGCTCGGTCCAGCCCAGCCACGGGTCCGCGTGCGCCTGGAGCGCCCGCTGCGAGATCACCGTGCGGTGCCCCTCGTGCTGGAAGTACTCCCGCACGGCCGCGTCCGTGATGTGCCGGGAGACCGCCGGGGTCTGCGCCTGCTTGAGGTAGATCACCACGTCGTTCTCCAGGGCGTCGCTGTTGCCCTCCAGGAGGATGTTGTACGACGGCAGCCCGGCGGAGCCGATGCCGATGCCCCGGCGGCCCACCACGTCCTTGACCCGGTAGGAGTCGGGGCGGGTCAGGCTCGACTCCGGCAGCGTCTCCAGATAGCCGTCGAACGCGGCGAGCACCTTGTAGCGCGTCGCGGCGTCCAGGTCGATCGTCCCGCCGCCCTCGGCGAACCGGCGTTCGAAGTCCCGGATCACGGTCATGGAGTCCAGCAGCGAGAACCGGGTGCGCGACCGGGCCGCGCGCAGCGCCCCCAGCAGCGGCCCGTCCGCGGTGTCCAGCGTGAACGGCGGCACCTCGTCGTTCTTCGCGCCCGTCGCCAGCGCGCGGATCCGCCCGCGGTAGGCGGCGGCGTAGATCCCGACCAGATCGGTGATCTGCTCGTCCGCCAGGGCCTTCGCGTACCCGATGAGCGCCACGGAGGCGGCGAACCGCTTCAGGTCCCAGGTGAAGGGGCCCACGTACGCCTCGTCGAAGTCGTTCACGTTGAAGACGAGGCGGCCGTTGGCGTCCATGTACGTGCCGAAGTTCTCCGCGTGCAGATCGCCGTGGATCCACACCCGGCCCGTGCGCTCGTCCACATACGGGCCGCCGTGCCGCTCCTGCTCCAGGTCCTCGTAGAAGAGGCAGGCCGTCCCCCGGTAGAAGGCGAAGGCGGACCCCGCCATCTTGCGGAACTTGACCCGGAAGGCCGCCGGGTCGGCGGCCAGCAGCTCGCCGAAGGCGGTGTCGAAAACGGCGAGAATCTGCTCCCCGCGCTCTGTCGCGCCGGTCTGCGTCTCCGACATTTCTCGCTGCCTCCTGCTGCTGTGGGCGTCTCCGGCCGGCCCGGGGGTCCAGGTGGCCGAGCGCATGACAAAACGGACATGTGTTCCGCTCTCTCCAACGCTCGGCGGAGGCCGGGAGTGCCCGTCGTCCGACTCCGTCACGTCGTAGACTTCCACGCTGTCCCCCCGTCCGTCATCGCCCGACTTCCCGGAGGCCCGACGCCGTGACCAAGCCGCCCTTCACGCACCTGCACGTTCACACCCAGTACTCGCTGCTGGACGGTGCGGCGCGGCTCAAGGACATGTTCGAGGCGGCCAACGAGATGGGCATGACGCATATCGCGATGACCGATCACGGCAACCTCCACGGGGCCTACGACTTCTTCCACTCGGCGAAGAAGGCGGGCGTCACCCCGATCATCGGCATCGAGGCGTACGTCGCCCCGGAATCGCGCAAGCACAAGCGCAAGGTGCAGTGGGGGCAGCCGCACCAGAAGCGCGACGACGTGTCCGGATCCGGTGGTTACACCCACAAGACGATCTGGGCGGCGAACAAGACCGGACTGCACAACCTCTTCCGGCTCTCCTCCGACGCGTACGCCGAGGGCTGGCTCCAGAAGTGGCCCCGGATGGACAAGGAGACCATCTCCCAGTGGTCCGAGGGGCTCATCGCCTCCACCGGCTGCCCCTCGGGCGAGGTGCAGACCCGGCTGCGGCTCGGCCAGTTCGACGAGGCGGTCCGGGCGGCGTCCGACTACAAGGACATCTTCGGCGAGGGCAGGTACTTCCTGGAGCTGATGGACCACGGTATCGAGATCGAGCGCCGGGTCCGCGACGGGCTGCTGGAGATCGGCAGGAAGCTGAACATCCCGCCGCTCGTGACCAACGACTCCCACTACACGTACGCCCACGAGGCCACCGCCCACGACGCCCTGCTCTGCATCCAGACCGGCAAGAACCTCTCCGACCCCGACCGCTTCCGCTTCGACGGCACCGGCTACTACCTGAAGACGACGGAGGAGATGTACGCCGTCGACTCCTCCGACGCCTGGCAGGAGGGGTGCCGCAACACCCTCCTGGTCGCCCAGCAGATCGACACCACCGGCATGTTCGAGGCGAAGAACCTCATGCCGAAGTTCGAGATCCCCGAGGGCTTCACGGAGATCACCTGGTTCCAGGAGGAGGTCCGGGCCGGCATGGCCCGCCGCTTCCCGAACGGGGTCCCCGACGACCGGCAGAAGCAGGTCGAGTACGAGATGGACATCATCATCCAGATGGGGTTCCCGGGGTACTTCCTCGTCGTCGCCGACTTCATCATGTGGGCCAAGAACAACGGCATCGCGGTGGGCCCCGGCCGCGGCTCGGCGGCCGGTTCGATCGTGGCGTACGCGATGGGCATCACCGACCTCGACCCGATCGAGCACGGGCTGATCTTCGAGCGCTTCCTCAACCCCGAGCGCGTCTCCATGCCCGACGTCGACATCGACTTCGACGAGCGCCGGCGCGTCGAGGTGATCCGGTACGTGACCGAGAAGTACGGCGCCGACAAGGTCGCCATGATCGGCACGTACGGCAAGATCAAGGCGAAGAACGCCATCAAGGACTCCGCCCGCGTGCTGGGCTACCCGTACGCGATGGGCGACCGGCTCACCAAGGCCATGCCCGCCGACGTCCTCGGCAAGGGCATCGACCTCAACGGCATCACCGACCCCAAGCACCCGCGCTACAGCGAGGCGGGCGAGATCCGGGCGATGTACGAGAACGAGCCGGACGTCAAGAAGGTCATCGACACCGCCAAGGGCGTCGAGGGCCTGGTGAGGCAGATGGGCGTGCACGCCGCCGGCGTCATCATGTCCAGCGAGCCGATCGTCGACCACGCCCCCGTCTGGGTCCGGCACACCGACGGCGTCACCATCACGCAGTGGGACTACCCGCAGTGCGAGTCGCTGGGCCTGCTGAAGATGGACTTCCTCGGCCTGCGCAACCTGACGATCATGGACGACGCCATCAAGATGGTGAAGTCCAACAAGGGCATCGACCTGGAGATGCTCGCCCTGCCGCTGGACGACCCCAAGACGTACGAACTGCTCTGCCGCGGCGACACGCTCGGCGTCTTCCAGTTCGACGGCGGGCCCATGCGCTCCCTGCTGCGCCAGATGCAGCCCGACAACTTCGAGGACATCTCCGCCGTCTCGGCCCTCTACCGGCCGGGCCCGATGGGCATGAACTCGCACACGAACTACGCGGAGCGCAAGAACGGCCGCCAGGAGATCACCCCGATCCACCCGGAGCTGGAGGAGCCCCTCAAGGAGGTCCTCGGCCTCACCTACGGCCTGATCGTCTACCAGGAGCAGGTCCAGAAGGCCGCCCAGATCGTCGCCGGGTACTCGCTCGGCGAGGCCGACATCCTGCGCCGCGTGATGGGCAAGAAGAAGCCCGAGGAGCTGGCGAAGAACTTCGTCCTCTTCGAGGCGGGCGCGAAGAAGAAGGGCTTCTCCGACGAGGCGATCAAGGCGCTGTGGGACGTCCTGGTGCCGTTCGCCGGATACGCGTTCAACAAAGCGCACTCCTCGGCGTACGGCCTGGTCACCTACTGGACCGCCTACCTCAAGGCGAACTACCCCGCCGAGTACATGGCCGCCCTGCTGACCTCGGTCAAGGACGACAAGGACAAGTCCGCGGTCTACCTCAACGAGTGCCGCCGCATGGGCATCAAGGTGCTCCCGCCCAACGTCAACGAGTCGCTGTCCAACTTCGCCGCCCAGGGCGACGACGTGATCCTCTTCGGCCTGACCGCGATCCGCAACGTCGGCCAGAACGTCGTCGACTCGATCATCCGGACCCGCAAGGCGAAGGGGAAGTACAGCTCCTTCCCCGACTTCCTCGACAAGGTCGAGGCGGTCGTCTGCAACAAGCGCACCGTCGAATCCCTCATCAAGGCCGGCGCCTTCGACGAGATGGGCCACACCCGCAAGGGGCTGGTCGCCCACCACGAGCCGATGATCGACAACGTGGTGCAGGTCAAGCGCAAGGAGGCCGAGGGGCAGTTCGACCTCTTCGGCGGCGGCGAGGAGGAGAGCGGCGAGCCGGGCTTCGGCCTCGACGTGGAGTTCTCCGACATCGAGTGGGAGAAGTCCTACCTGCTCGCCCAGGAGCGGGAGATGCTCGGCCTGTACGTCTCCGACCACCCGCTGTTCGGGCTGGAGCACGTCCTGTCCGACAAGGCCGACGCCTCGATCTCCCAGCTCATGGGCGGGGACTACTCGGACGGCTCCGTCGTCACCGTCGGCGGCATCATCTCCGGCCTCCAGCGCAAGATGACCAAGCAGGGCAACGCCTGGGCCATCGCCACCGTGGAGGACCTGGCGGGCTCCCTGGAGTGCATGTTCTTTCCCGCCACCTACCAGCTGGTCTCCACGCAGCTCGTCGAGGACACCGTCGTCTTCGTCAAGGGACGCCTCGACAAGCGCGAGGACGTGCCCCGGCTGGTCGCCATGGAGATGCAGGTCCCCGACATCTCCAACGCGGGGGCCAACGCCCCCGTCGTCCTCACCATCCCCACCGTGAAGATCACCCCGCCCATGGTCACCCGGCTCGGCGAGGTGCTCAGCCACCACCGGGGCGACACCGAGGTGCGCATCAAGCTCCAGGGCCCCCGCACGACCACGGTCCTGAGGCTCGACCGGCACCGGGTCAAGGCCGACTCGGCCCTCTTCGGCGACCTGAAGGTGCTGCTCGGCCCGGCCTGCCTGGCCGGCTGAGCCGGGGCCCGGCACACGTCATGACGAGAGGGGCGCCCCGCACCGGCGGGACGCCCCTCTCGTCTCGATGACCGCGAGCGGCCGACGCGTCAGTTGTGGCCGAAGCGCCGCTGGTGCTTGCGCGCCGCGTCGGACGGGCTGCCCTGGGCCTGCGTCGGGCTCTGCGACTCGAACGCCGACGACTTGGCCTGCTCGGCGCCACGCTCCGACGCGGACGCGCGGTCGTGCTGGCTGCCCTGCTTGCGGTTCTTGTTCTTGGCCATGGTGAATGCCTCCTGTGGGGAGTCCTGGCCGTCCAGGACCGCTGTCAGACTCACATAGCCCCGCAAACCGTGCATGTTGGATCATTACCGTGCGTAGCGGAATCCCCGGTGAACCGCCGGACCCGGCCTCCACCCGGCAGCTCCACCCTCCTCCTGCGCCGCTCCGCCGCCATTTCGGCTTCTTTCCGGCGTCTTCCCCCCTCCTCACCCGATCCGCCACGCCGATGATCGAGTTCCGGCCGCCTACCCCCGCGCGGTCGGGCAGACTCGAAGCGAACCCTGGGTAAGCGGGCCCGGTCATCGGGGAGCGGGCCGCTGAACCGTTCCCGAGGTCTGGAAGAGGGTGGAACGCGTGGACCGTTGCGTCGTCCTGGTGGACGCCGGCTACTTGCTGGGCGCAGCCGCCAGTCTGCTGGCCGGAGAGCCCGCGCGTTCCCGCATCACCGTGGACCACACGGCCCTCGTCCAGGGGCTGCGCGAGCGCGCCGAGGCTGACACCCGGCAGCCGCTGCTGCGCATCTACTGGTTCGACGGGGCCCCCGACCGGGTGCCCCAGCCCGAACACCGCCGACTCCGCGTGATGCCCCGCGTGACCGTCCGGCTCGGGGCCCTGACCCGCAGCGACGGGCGTTGGGCGCAGAAGGGCGTCGACGCCGCCATGCACGCCGAGCTGACCGAACTGGCCCGCAACCGGGCCTGCTCCGACATCGTCCTGGTGACCGGCGACGGCGACCTGCTGCCCGGCCTGATGTCCGCCAAGGAACACGGGGTCGCCGTCCACCTCTGGGCCGTCCAGGCCGCCGACGGCGACTACAACCAGTCCGAGGACCTGGTCGCCGAGGCCGACGAACGGCGGGTCCTCGACCGGGCCTGGATCACCAAGGCCGTACGCGCCAAGGACGCCGGCGGCGTCTGCGTCCCGCAGCCCGCCACCCGCCCCGAGATCACCGCGATCCTCTCCGCGCCGCTGCCCGAAGCGGCCCTCGCCGCGTCCGCCGAACGCGCCTCGGAGGCGGCCCGCGCCGCCGCGGCCCGGGGCGGCCCCGCGGCCCCGGACGCGTCCGCCCCCACGCCGGCCGCCGCTCCCGAGACGCCCGCCGCCGGACACCGGGGCGTCCCCACCCCCAAGGACCTGGCCGCGCTGCGCGCCCACGCGGCTGCCTCGGACCGCCCGCAACCGGTCCAGCCCGCCGGCGCCACGCTGCGCTGGTCCTCCGACAAGGGGTGGGTGGAGCGCGGCGGAGCCCTCGGCGAGCCCCCCGAGACCGCGTCGCTGCCCACCCTCGCCCAGGTCACCAGCGCCGAACAGCGCTGGGCGGACCGGGAGGAGGACATCACCACCGTCGGCGGCGACCCCTTCGAGGTGGGCCAGGTCTTCGCCCGCCGCTGGATGGAACGCCTCCCCGAGACCGTCCACCTGCAGAAGCTCTCCACCATGTACCCGCGCATCCCGCACCGGATCGACGGCGAACTCCTGCGGTACGCGGCCCGCTTCGGGCTCCTCGCCCACAAGGACGACCAGATCGACGAGCACGACCGCTACGCGATCCGGGCCGGCTTCTGGCGCGAGATCGACGTGCGGGCCGCCGCCGAGCACGTACCGGCGGGGGAGTAGCCGTCCGCGGGGAAGGGCGACGCGGGGTGGCCCCCGGCGCGAACCGGGGCACGCGACCCCGTACCCTCGTACCTCGTGAGTAGGGGCACAGCACAGGCGCAGCGGGACACCGGCACCGTGTGCGCGGTGCGCGATCTGGTCAAGGTCTATCCCGAGGCCCGGGGCCGCCGCGGCGCTCCCGCGACGCCCGAGGTCCGCGCCACGGACGGCATCAGCCTGGACGTGGAGCGCGGTGAGATCTTCGGTCTGCTCGGCCCCAACGGCGCCGGCAAGTCCACCCTGGTCCGTCAGCTCACCGGCCTGATGCGGCCCGACTCCGGCAGCGTCGAGGTGCTGGGCCACGACCTCGTACGCCACCCCGAGCGGGCCTCCCGGCTGATCGGCTACCTGGGGCAGGAGTCCACCGCCCTCGACGAGCTGACCGTCGCGCTCGCCGCCGAGACCACCGGACGGCTGCGCGGCCTGCCCGTCCGCGAGGCCCGCGCCGAGCGCGACGCTGTCCTGGAGGAACTGGGCCTCACCGGGCTCGCCGGACGGCCCCTGAAGAAGCTCTCCGGCGGTCAGCGCCGCCTCGCGTGTTTCGCCGCCGCCCTGGTCGGGGACCGGCCCGTCCTGGTCCTGGACGAACCGACCACCGGCATGGACCCGGTCGCCCGCCGCGCCGTCTGGGCCGCCGTCGACCGCCGCCGGGCGGAGCACGGGGCCACGGTCCTGCTGGTCACCCACAACGTCATCGAGGCCGAGACGGTCCTCGACCGGGTCGCCGTCCTCGAACGCGGGCGGGTCATCGCCTGCGACACGCCCGCCGGGCTCAAGGAACAGGTCGCCGGGGAGGTCCGCGTCGAGCTGGTGTGGCGCGAACGGCCCCCGCTGGACGTCCCCGAGGTCGCGGCGTTGCGGCCGTCCGCCCAGGAGGCCGGGCGGCGCTGGGTGCTGCGGCTCGGCCCCGACGAGGCGCGGGCCGCGGTCGCCGCGGTGACGGGCGGCGCGGCCTTCGCCGCGCTCGACGATTTCACCCTGGCCACGCCCAGCCTGGAAGATGTCTACCTCGCGCTCGGCGGGGACGCGGCCGATGCGACCAAGGGGCTGGTGAAGGCGTGAACGGCAGGAGCGGCGCGGGAGGCCGGGACGGCGCGGGCCGTGCGGCGGTCGCCGTGACCGCGGCGCCCGGCGGGGACGTACCCGGCCGGGACGCGGGCGAGGGGCGGGACGGGTGGGACGTGTGCGAGGGGAGCGGCCGCAGGTGACGAGCATCATTCCGGCCAGGACCGCCCCGGCCCCCGCCCGGCCCGCGCCCGGCCCCGCCGGGCGGGCGCCCGCCCGTACGGTCCCGGCCCCCCTCGCGCCGCGCGCCCGGCTGTTCCCCTCGCTGGCCGCCGTCTACCGCGCCCAGCTCTCCCGGGCGCGGGTCGCCCGCATCCCGCTGCTCTTCGTGGCGACGTTCCAGTCCGTCGGGATCATGATCCTGATGCGGGGCGTCGTGGACGGCGGCGCGGAGGCGCGCGCCGTGGTCGCGGGCTCCAGCGTCCTGGTCGTCGCGTTCGTCGCGCTCAACCTGCTCGCCCAGTACTTCGGGCAGCTGCGGGCGAGCGGCGGGCTCGACCACTACGCCACCCTGCCGGTGCCACCCGCGGCCGTGGTGCTCGGGACGGCCGGTGCGTACGCCTCGTTCACCGTGCCGGGCACGGTCTTCACCGCCGTCACCGGCAGCGTGCTCTTCCAGCTGCCGCTCACCCACCTGTGGGTCCTGGCCGCCGTCGTCCCGCTCTCCGGCGCCGCCCTGGCCGGGCTCGGCGCGGCCCTCGGGCTGCTCGCCCCGCGCCCGGAGCTGGCGACCCTGCTGGGCCAGCTCGGGATGTCCGCCGCCCTGCTGCTCGGGGTGCTGCCCGCCGAGCGGCTGCCGGGGCCGGTGGGCTGGACGCGCGACCTGCTGCCCTCGACGTACGGGGTCGAGGCGCTGGCCCGCTCCTTCGACGCCCGCCCGGACTGGGGGCTCATCGCGTTCTTCCTGGCGGTCTGCGCGGCGGTGGGGGTGCTGTCGCTGGCGGTCGCCACCTGGGCGTACCGGCGGGCGGCCGTACGGTAGGGCTCCCGCCGGGGAACGGCCGGCGTCCCGGCGACCGGGGCGCGTACGCGGCCGGCGCCCCCGGCCGCACGGCACGGTGCGGCATCCGGTGAGGCGCCCCACGGGGTGGCCTGGCACGATGGCACGGTGACCGCACCTCTGACGCCGCCCGACCCGTCCGGCCCCCACGACCCGTGGCAGGCCCCGCCCCCGGGCTCCCCCCTCGCGCCCTCCCCGGGTTCGACGGACGACCCGGACACCGCCGCGGAACTCCGTCAGGCCGTCGTCGTCGCCGTCCTGGTCGCGCTCTCGGGCATCGTGCTCGGCCTGCTGTGGCTGTGGCTCGCGCCGCGCGTCCCGCTGGTCTCCGACGAGACGGCCGTCTTCCTGGAGAACAGCGAGGGCGAGGAGGCGATCGGGGCGGACGGAACGTTCGTGCTGCTGGCCCTCGGCTTCGGCGCGCTCTCGGCCGCCGCCGTCTTCTGGCGGCTGCGCCGCGGGGGCGTCCTCGTGGTCGTGGGGCTGGCGCTGGGCGCGCTGGCCGCCTCGCTGATCGCCTGGCGGACGGGCGTCTGGCTCGGTCCCTCCTCCGACGTGGTGGCGCGGGCCCGGGAGGCGGGCCGGGGCGTGACGTTCGACGCCCCGCTGGAACTGCACGCGGTGTGGGCGGCGGTACTGGCGTGGCCGTTCGCGGCGATGGGGGTCCACCTGCTGCTGACGGCGGCGTTCGGACCGCGGGATCCGGAGCCGGAGTGGGCGGGGTTCTCGGGGTACTACGACGGGGCCGTGCAGGGGCCGCCCCCGGGGCCGCCGGCCGGGCCGGCTTCCGGCACGTGAGGCGCGGGGGCGCGGGGGAGCGGGACCGCCGCGCTCACGCGCTCCGCGCGATCTCCGCGAACACCGCCCCCGTCAGTTCCGCCAGGTCCGTCGCCGCCAACTCGACCTCCAGGCCCCGGCGCCCCGCCGAGACGCAGATCGTGGGGTGGGCGCGGGCCGAGGCGTCCAGGACCGTGCGCAGGCGTCTGCGCTGGCCGAGCGGGGAGATGCCGCCGCGTACGTAGCCCGTGGTGCGTTCCGCCGCGGCCGGGTCCGCCATCACGGCGCGCTTGCCGCCCACCGCGGAGGCCAGGGCCTTGAGGTCCAGGGAGCCGGCCACCGGGACCACCGCGACCGCCAGTTCGCCGTCCACCTCCGCGACCAGGGTCTTGAAGACCCGGTCGGGGGAGACGCCCAGGGCCTCGGCGGCCTCCTCGCCGTACGAGGGGGAGGCCGGGTCGTGCTCGTACGCGTGAACCGTGAAGGGCGTGCCCGCCGCGGTCAGGGCGACCGTGGCGGGGGTGCCGCCCGCCTGCTTCTTCGGCTTCTTCGCCACCGGGGAGTCCTCGGTCAGTTGGGGTGGGTGGGGGTCCGGGTCAGGTCGGCCGCGGGCAGCGAGGGCAGATGCCGGATGACCGCGGTCTCCTTGCGCAGCAGCGTCAGCTCCTCGCGCAGCCGGGTCGCGGTGTCCGGAGCCTGGAGCAGCCGCTGCTTGGTGGGGCCGTCCAGGACCGTGGCCGCCGCTACCAGGTAGGAGACCACCGTCGGGTCGTCGGGCAGCTCGGCGCCGCTCGCCAGCGAGCGTTCGTTCGCCCCGGCCAGCCGCTTCTGGTAGGCGCGGAAGGCCCGCAGGACGCCCTCGGCGAGCGCCCCCGCCTCGTCGCCCTCGTCCTCCCCGGGCGGCTCCTCCGTCACGTCCTCCACCTCGGCGGTCAGATACGGGCCGCTCGCGTCGACGGACAGCAGCCTGACCCGGGTGGTGCCGGTGGCCAGGACCTCGAAGCTGCCGTCGGCGCGCTCGCGGATCGTCGCCGCGTCGGCCACGCAGCCGACCCGGTGGAAGGTCTGGAGGGGGTCGGGGCCGAAGCCCTCGGCGGGGGCGCGTTCGGTGACGGCCGCCGACGCGGCGGTGTCCGGCATGCCGGAGCCGGTCGGGGCCGTCTCGCGGCCGTCGCGGATCGCGACCACGACGAAGCGGCGGGGCTCGTCCTCGTCGCTTTTCAGCAGCTCCCGCATCATGGCGCGATATCGCTCTTCGAAGACGTTGAGCGGCAGCACCAGGCCGGGGAACAGCACCGCGTGGAGCGGGAAGAGGGGAAGGCGGGCGGTGGTCACAGCGCTCAAGCGTAATGGCCCCGGGGGCGGCCGTGGTCGGCCCGGCCGCGCGAGGGGGCCGGGGAGGCCGCCCGGAGCCGTGCGCCGTCCCGTGCGTCGAGGAACCGGCCGAGCGGGTCCTCGGACACCGACGACCACGGGAAGGACGTCGCGTGCCGGCCGATCAGGTGGAACTGGTGCAGCGCCTCCGCCCAGCGGCCCCGGGCGAGCAGCACGTACGCGAGGAGGTTGCGGACCTCCGCCGGCCACGGGTCGCCCGGCCGGTAGGCGGCGGAGAGCCTGATCGCCAGGTCGGCCGCCGCGTCGATCCGCTCCTCCAGCACGGAGGTGGTCCGTTCCGCCGCCCGGGGGTCCAGGAGCAGTGCGAACGCCGCCCGGACCGGCAGGGCCTGCACCAGGGAGTCGGGCAGCGCGTCCTCGGCGGCCCGCTCGGCGAAGTCGAAGCACTCGCGATGCGAGCCGTACCAGGCGGCGGAGAGGTAGCGCAGCGCCGCCACATGGCAGCCGTAGTGGTGCGCGGAGCGCCGTACCGCCTGCTCCCACAGCGACTCGAATGCGGTGTGCGTGGCGTGGGCGCCGCGCGCGTGGTCCAGGGCGAGCCGCCACGGCACGGGGTCGCGCGGGTCCGCGTCGGCGGCGGCGGTGATCAGCGGGGCGACCTCGCGGAGCCGTTCCGCGCGGGCGGGCGACTCCCAGGCCCGGCGGACCGCCAGCTCCGCCTTGACCAGCAGCGCGTCCGGATCGCGCGGAGCGGCGGCCAGCCAGTCGACGAGCCAGCCGTCCCGGCCGCGGGCGAAGACGACGAGCCGGTCCAGATAGCGGTCCCGGTTCTCCCAGTCGGCCGCGTCCCGGGTGGCGGCGAGCAGCCGGGCGGCCGGTTCGTAGTCGCCCAGGGCAGCGGCGACCAGCGCGGGGGAGAGCCGCTCGTCCGGGGCGTCGAGCAGCACCGCGTCGTCCGCCGCCGGTCCGGCGGCCGACGGGGAGCCGTGCCGGGCCATGCGCGCGGTACGGAGCAGAGCACGAAGGAAGGCCATGGTGCAGACCATTGAAAAGCGCTGGTGGGGACCGCGCCAGGGTCATGCTGTGAAGCTTCTGTGCCGAGTGGAGGGGTTGTATCGGGCCCAGTCAAGAAAGGGCAAAGGAAACGGTTGCGGATGGCTTGATCGCACCTCTGTGTGATGCTCGTACGTCCCGTCGGCCACCGGGCGCCGGCGGCCGGCCCCCGGCCCCGGCCGCCCGTGACCGCGGGGGCGGGCCGCCTTCCGCCGGGCGCCGCACGCCCGGCGGGACGCCCGCCGGATCAACCTCTGCGCAGCATCCGGGAGGCCCCCGCCGCCACCGTGGTGGCCAGAACCCATCCCACCAGCACCAGACCGGCAGCGGCCCACTGCCAGGCGTCCTCCATCCGCCAGTAGCCGTCCTGCCCGAGGTTGATCACCGGGATCAGCAGATCCAGCGCGTACAGGGCGGGGTTCCACTGCGGATGCTCCGACCCCTTGATCGACGGCGGGTCGTGCTGCGCGAAGGCCGCCGTGCCCGCCGCCCACAGCACCGCCATCCACACCGCCGCCCGCCCCGGCCGGTAGCCGTACGCCACCATCCAGTCCTGGAGGTACCCCCACGCCTTCGCGGCGGGCGGCAGCGTCTCGCGGCGGCGGCGCTGCTTGGCCAGCAGCACCTCGCGCGCGTCCGCGTCCTCCCCGCAGCTCCGCATCACCGTGGCCAGCCGCTCGTAGGGTTCGGGGACGTACTCCGGCGTCGCGGCCTGCACCCACTCCAGCCGCCGGGAGAGCGGGAAATGGCCGTAGGGGACCAGGTTCTCGTAGACGAAACCGCCCATCGCGAGACCGCCCGGCCCCGGCCAGCTCGTCGACAGATCGATCAGCGTCACCACCTTCGCGCCGTTCAGCACGACCCGGCCCTCCTCCGGGCGCTCCGCGTTGAACCGCAGCTCGGGAGTGACGATCCTGCGCAGCGACAGCTCCTCCTGCCGCGTCATGGTGAACCGGGCCTTGTGCAGGTCCACCGCGTCCCCGAACCGCCCGTCGTCCAGCCGCACCCCGCCCCGGCACTCGAATATCTGCGACCGGGTGCCGCGCGCCGGGGTCGGGGCGTAGACCACGCCGTACGGGGGGGTGGTGCCCTGGTTCCCCGTGTCGACGCTCACCCACGCCTCGGTCATGTAGAGCGTGCGCTCCACCGTCAGCTGCGGGGCGTTCAGCGCCCTGCGGTCCTCCGCCGCGCGCAGCCGGCTGCCGCGCAGGGACAGCGAACCGCCCACCTTCGCCCCGCGCAGACTCAGCTCGCCCAGCGTCTCGACCATCTCGGCCTGGAGGTCCTGCGCGACCGTCATGCCGTCCCCGACGACGGCCCGCCCGTGCCGGTCCGGGCCGACGCTGAGCTGGTTGATCAGCAGATCCGTGCCGATCTGGGCGTCGGTCAGGCGGATGCCCCGGTCCACCCGGCAGCGCGGCAGATGCAGATCGCCCTCCGTCTGCAGCCGCGCCGCCTCCAGCCGGGGCAGCGCGCAGCCCACCAGCCGCAACGTCGTGAAGTGGCACTCCGGGAGCACCACCTCCTGCTCGAAGCGGCAGCCGGTCAGCTCCACGTACGGAGAGACCCGGCCGCCCGCCAGGTCCAGCTTCCCGGTGATCCGCACCCCCCGGAGCTTCAGCGCCGCCACCCGGCCGGGCCGGGCGGGCGGGCCGTCCAGCAGCAGCCGCGCCACCGTGCGCGCGCCGACGCTCCGCTCCGGCCCCCAGGCGTGCGGGGCGAACGGGTCGTTGCGGGCCGGGTCGTAGGTCCGTAAGTCGTAGGTCGTCCCGTTGCGGAAGGACTGCCACATGCCCAGCTCCGCTGCGCTGAGGCCGTCCGGGATGTCGCCCTCGTGCGGCTCGGTCACGGCCGCTCCCTCCGTGCACACATGCTGTCGTGCCGTCATGCCTTCGTGGTGCATACACGCTGTAGAACCGTTATTCCCGTCCGTGACGCCGTGGAAGCCCGCGGTCGGCGGTGACGGCCGGACATGGCCGAGACACGTATCGGCCAGTGGTGCGGACGGCCGGTATCAGCCAGTGATACGGACGCCCGGCCGCTCCGGGCGGTCTGAGAGAATTGCCGTGTGATCTCTCGAATCGATCTGCGCGGTGACGCCCTCCCCGAGGGCGGAGCCCTGCGCGACCTGCTGCCCCGTGCCGAGTTCGACGTGGAAGCCGCCCTGGAGACGGTGCGGCCCATCTGCGAGGACGTACGCCATCGTGGTTCCGCGGCGGTGATCGAGTGGGGAGAGAAGTTCGACGGTGTCCGGATCGCATCGGTACGGGTGCCCGCCGAGGCCCTGACCCGCGCCCTGGCGGAGCTGGACCCGGCCGTCCGGGCGGCGCTGGAGGAGTCGATCCGCCGCGCCCGCCTGGTCCACCGCGAACAGCGCCGCACCACGCACACCACCCGGGTCGTCCCCGGCGGCGCCGTCACCGAGAAGTGGGTTCCCGTCGAGCGCGTCGGGCTCTACGTCCCCGGAGGCCGCTCGGTCTACCCCTCCTCCGTCGTGATGAACGTCGTCCCGGCCCAGGAGGCGGGCGTCGAGGGCGTCGCCGTCGCCTCCCCGCCGCAGAAGGACTTCGACGGCCTCCCGCACCCCACGATCCTCGCCGCCTGCGCCCTGCTCGGCGTCGACGAGGTGTACGCGGCGGGCGGCGCCCAGGCCGTCGCGATGTTCGCGTACGGCACCGGGGACTGCCCCCCGGTCAACCTGGTCACCGGCCCCGGCAACATCTACGTCGCCGCCGCCAAGCGCCTCCTCAAGGGCCGCGTCGGCATCGACGCCGAGGCCGGGCCCACCGAGATCGCGATCCTCGCGGACGCCACCGCCGACCCGGCGCACGTCGCCGCCGACCTGATCAGCCAGGCCGAGCACGACCCGATGGCCGCCGCCGTCCTGGTCACCGACTCCGAGGAGCTGGCCGCCGCCACCGAGGCGGAGCTGGCCGTGCAGGTCCCCGCGACCAAGCACGTCGAGGACCGCGTCGGGCCCGCCCTCGCCGGCCGCCAGTCCGCGATCGTCCTGGTCTCCTCGATCGAGGACGGCCTCAAGGTCGTCGACGCCTACGGGGCCGAGCACCTGGAGATCCAGACCGCCGACGCCGCCGCCGTCGCCGACCGGGTCCGCAACGCCGGGGCGATCTTCGTCGGCCCCTGGTCCCCGGTCTCCCTCGGCGACTACTGCGCCGGCTCCAACCACGTCCTGCCCACCGGCGGCTGCGCCTGCCACTCCTCGGGCCTGTCCGTGCAGTCCTTCCTGCGCGGCATCCACATCGTCGACTACACCCGCGACGCGCTCGCCGAGGTCACCCACCACGTCGTGGCCCTCGCCGAGGCGGAGGACCTCCCCGCCCACGGCGCCGCCCTCAAGGCACGTTTCGCCGAAGGCGAACTCGACGAACACCGTGGCTGGAAGGTCCCGCAGCAGTGACGAACGACCCCTCGCCCCGCGACGCCCGGGACGAACTGCCCGTCCGCGACGAACTGCGCGGCCAGTCCCCGTACGGAGCGCCCCAGCTCGACGTCCCCGTACGCCTCAACACCAACGAGAACCCCTACCCGCTCCCCGAGGCCCTGGTCGAGCGGATCGCCGAACGCGTCCGCGAAGCCGCCCGCGGCCTCAACCGCTACCCCGACCGGGACGCCGTCGAACTCCGCACCGAACTGGCCCGCTACCTGACGCGGACCGCCGGCCACGAGGTCACGGCCGCCCACGTCTGGGCCGCCAACGGCTCCAACGAGGTCCTCCAGCAACTGCTCCAGACCTTCGGCGGACCCGGGCGCACCGCGATCGGCTTCGAGCCCTCGTACTCCATGCACGCCCTGATCTCACGGTCCACCGGCACCGGCTGGATCTCCGGGCCGCGCAACGACGACTTCACCATCGACGTGGACGCCGCCCGCGCCGCCATCGCCGAGCACCGGCCCGAGGTCGTCTTCATCACCTCGCCCAACAACCCCACCGGCACCGCCGTCCGGGCCGAGACCGTCCTCGCCCTGTACGAGGCCGCGCAGGCCGCCCGGCCCTCGATCGTCGTGGTGGACGAGGCGTACGGCGAGTTCAGCCATCACCCCTCGCTGCTCCCGCTGATCGAGGGCCGCCGCCACCTGGTCCTCTCCCGGACCATGTCCAAGGCGTTCGGCGCGGCGGGGCTCCGCCTCGGCTACCTCGCCGCCGACCCGGCCGTGGTCGACGCCGTCCAGCTGGTCCGGCTGCCCTACCACCTCTCCTCCGTCACCCAGGCCACCGCGCTCGCCGCCCTGGAGCACACCGATACGCTGCTGGGGTACGTCGCGCAGCTCAAGGGCGAGCGCGACCGGCTGGTGGCCGAGCTGCGCGCCATCGGCTACGAGGTCACCGAATCGGACGCCAACTTCGTCCAGTTCGGCCGCTTCGACGACAGCCACGCCGTCTGGCGGCAGATCCTCGACCGGGGCGTCCTGGTCCGGGACAACGGCGTACCGGGCTGGCTGCGGGTCACCGCCGGCACCCCCGAAGAGAACGACGCGTTCCTCGATGCGGTACGCGAACTGAAGAAGGAGCACGACGCATGAGCCCCCGCACAGGCCGCGTGGAACGCACCACCAAGGAAACCTCCGTGCTCGTCGAGATCAACCTCGACGGCTCCGGAAAGGTCGACGTCGCCACCGGGGTCGGCTTCTACGACCACATGCTCGACCAGCTCGGCCGCCACGGCCTCTTCGACCTCACCGTCAAGACCGAGGGCGACCTGCACATCGACAGCCACCACACCATCGAGGACACCGCCCTCGCCCTCGGCGCCGCCTTCAAGCAGGCCCTCGGCGACAAGGTCGGCATCTACCGCTTCGGCAACTGCACCGTCCCGCTGGACGAGTCGCTCGCCCAGGTCACCGTCGACCTCTCCGGCCGCCCCTACCTCGTGCACACCGAGCCCGAGAACATGGCGCCGATGATCGGCGCGTACGACACGACGATGACCCGGCACATCCTGGAGTCCTTCGTCGCCCAGGCGCAGATCGCCCTGCACGTCCACGTGCCGTACGGGCGCAACGCCCACCACATCGTCGAATGCCAGTTCAAG
This sequence comes from Streptomyces sp. CB02366, assembly GCF_001905905.1. Classification (GTDB taxonomy): domain Bacteria; phylum Actinomycetota; class Actinomycetes; order Streptomycetales; family Streptomycetaceae; genus Streptomyces. The sequence continues at coordinate 240,548 of NZ_LIVT01000004.1, read as the reverse complement.
GCGCTCGCCCGCGCCCTGCGCTACGCCAGCGAGCACGACCCGCGCGCCGCCGGCATCCTGCCCTCCACGAAGGGCGCCCTGTGAACGGCCTCAACACCATCCTGATCGTCGTCGGCCTCTTCCTGGCCGGCGGCGTCTACTCCTTCGCCAAGCAGGGGATGCCCAAGGGCGTCATCGTGCTGTTGTCGATCGGCTCCGTGATGTGCCTGGTGGCGGGCATCCTGCGGATCCAGGGACTGTGGGACTGAGGGCGGGCACGTGATCAGCGAGTACGACAAGAAGGCCATGGCATGACCGACACCAAGAAGGTCGTCGTCTTCGACTACGGCTTCGGCAACGTCCGTTCCGCCGAGCGGGCCCTCGCCCGCGTCGGCGCGGACGTCGAGATCACCCGCGACTACGACCGCGCGATGGCCGCCGACGGACTGCTCGTCCCCGGCGTCGGAGCGTTCGCCGCCTGCATGGAAGGGCTCAAGCGGGCCCGCGGCGACTGGATCGTCGGCCGCAGGCTCTCCGGCGGACGCCCCGTCATGGGCGTCTGCGTCGGGATGCAGATCCTGTTCGAGCGCGGCGTCGAGCACGGCGTGGAGACCGAGGGCCTGGACGAATGGCCCGGCACGGTCGGCCCCCTCAAGGCCGACGTCGTCCCCCACATGGGGTGGAACACCGTCGAGGCCCCCGAGGACTCCCGGCTCTTCGCCGGCCTGGACGCCGACGCGCGCTACTACTTCGTGCACTCCTACGCGGCGCACGACTGGTCCCTCGAAGTCACCAACGCCAAGATCCGGGCCCCCCGGGTCACGTGGTCCACCTACGGCGAACGGTTCGTGGCCGCCGTCGAGAACGGCGCGCTGTGGGCCACCCAGTTCCACCCCGAGAAGTCCGGCGACGCCGGCGCCCAGCTGCTGACCAACTGGATCGAGACGCTGTAATGCCGAAGCTTGAACTGCTCCCCGCCGTCGACGTCCGCGACGGCCAGGCCGTCCGCCTCGTCCACGGCGAGTCCGGCTCCGAGACCTCCTACGGCTCCCCGCTGGAGGCCGCCCTCGCCTGGCAGAGCGCCGGCGCCGAGTGGCTGCACCTGGTGGACCTGGACGCCGCCTTCGGGACCGGCGACAACCGCGCCCTGATCGCCGAGGTCGCCGGGGCCATGGACATCAAGGTCGAGCTGTCCGGCGGCATCCGCGACGACGCCTCCCTCGCCGCCGCCCTCGCCACCGGCTGCCGCCGCGTCAACCTCGGCACCGCCGCCCTGGAGACCCCCGAGTGGGTCGCCAAGGTCATCGCCGAGCACGGCGACAAGATCGCCGTCGGCCTCGACGTCCGCGGCACCACCCTGCGCGGCCGGGGCTGGACCCGCGACGGCGGCGACCTGTACGAGACCCTGGCCCGTCTCGACTCCGAGGGCTGCGCCCGCTACGTCGTCACCGACATCGCCAAGGACGGCACCCTCCAGGGCCCCAACCTGGGCCTGCTGCGCGACGTCTGCGCCGCCACCGACCGCCCGGTCGTCGCCTCCGGCGGGGTCTCCTCGCTCGACGACCTCCGCGCCATCTCCCTCCTCGTCCCCGAGGGCGTCGAGGGCGCGATCGTCGGCAAGGCGCTGTACGCGAAGGCGTTCACGCTGGAAGAGGCGCTCAAGGCGGTCGCCGCATGAGCGGGGCCGCCCCTTCCGTACGCCGGATCTCCACCGGTGCGCCCTGGGAGGAGAAGTTCGGCTACTCGCGCGCCGTCGAACTGCCCAACGGGCTCGTCCTGGTGGCCGGCTGCACCTCCGTGGTCAACGGCGAGATCGCCGCGGGCTCCCCGTACGAGCAGGCCGTCACCTCCTTCGACGTCGCGTTCGCCGCGCTGGAGCAGGTGGGCCTCGGCCGCGAGGACGTCGTCCGCACCCGGATGTACATCACGCACGCCCGGGACGTGGAGGAGGTCGGCCGCGCCCACAAGGAGCTGTTCGACGCCGTGCGCCCCGCCGCGTCGATGATCATCGTGTCCGGTTTCGTGGACCCGAGCCTGGTCGTCGAGGTCGAGGTCGAGGCGTACCGGGGAGGCGCGCGATGAGCCTCGCCGTACGGGTCATCCCCTGCCTGGACGTCGACAACGGCCGGGTCGTCAAGGGCGTCAACTTCCAGAACCTGCGCGACGCGGGCGACCCCGTCGAGATGGCCAAGCTGTACGACGCCGAGGGCGCCGACGAACTGACCTTCCTCGACATCACCGCCTCCAGCGGCGACCGCGAGACGACGTACGACGTGGTGCGCCGCACCGCCGAGCAGGTCTTCATCCCGCTCACGGTCGGCGGCGGCGTCCGCACCGCGGACGACGTCGACAGACTGCTGCGCGCCGGGGCGGACAAGGTCGGCGTCAACACCGCCGCCATCGCCCGCCCCGACCTCATCCGCGAGGTCGCCGAACGCTTCGGACGCCAGGTCCTGGTGCTCTCGGTCGACGCCCGCCGCACCTCGCGGGGCACGTTCGAGGTCACCACTCACGGCGGCCGCAAGGGCACCGGCATCGACGCCGTCGAATGGGCCCACCGGGCCGCCGAACTGGGCGCGGGGGAGATCCTGCTCAACTCGATGGACGCGGACGGCACCAAGGACGGCTACGACACCGAGATGATCGAGGCGGTGCGCGGACACGTCTCCGTCCCCCTCATCGCCTCCGGCGGCGCGGGCCGGCTCGCCGACTTCGCCCCGGCGATCGGGGCGGGGGCCGACGCGGTGCTCGCCGCCTCCGTCTTCCACTTCGGCGACCTGCGGATCTCCGAGGTCAAGGACGCACTGCGGGAGGCGGGCCACCCGGTCCGCTGAACCGCGGCCGAGCGGTACGAGCGGTGTCACCGGTCCACCGAGACCGGTGATACCGCCGATGCGCGTCCCCGGCGGGCGGGGCGAGAGTGGCGGACGCCGGCGACACGAACGCCGGCCGCCGCCACGCCGCGCGTCCCCGCGCCCTCGGACGAGGGGCCGCAGACCCGCGCGTGGTGCGGTCCGCCACCACCGAGAGGACCCCCCCGTGCAGCAGCACCTCCCCTCCGGCACCCTCCCCCCGCGCCCCTCCCGCCCCCGCCGCTTCCGTACGGTGACGGGCCTGGCGACCGCCGGCGCGGCCACCGCCGGCCTCCTGATGACCGCCCTGGCCCCGGGCGCCCAGGCCGCCGACAACCCCTACGAGCGGGGCCCGGCGCCCACCAACGCCTCCATCGAGGCGAGCCGCGGCCCCTACGCCACCTCGCAGACCTCCGTCTCCTCCCTCCTGGTGAGCGGGTTCGGCGGCGGCACCATCCACTACCCGACCTCCACCGCCGACGGCACCTTCGGCGCGGTCGTCGTCTCGCCCGGCTTCACCGCCTACGAGTCCTCCATCGCCTGGCTCGGGCCGCGCCTGGCCTCCCAGGGCTTCGTGGTCTTCACCATCGACACCATCACCACGCTCGACCAGCCGGACAGCCGGGGCCGCCAGCTCCTCGCCGCCCTGGACTACCTGACCCAGCGCAGCTCGGTACGGGCCCGGGTCGACGCCTCCCGGCTCGGGGTGATGGGCCACTCGATGGGCGGCGGCGGCAGCCTGGAGGCCGCGAAGAGCCGCACCTCGCTGAAGGCGGCGATCCCGCTGACCGGCTGGAACACCGACAAGACCTGGCCCGAACTGCGCACGCCCACCCTCGTGGTAGGGGCGGACGGCGACACGGTCGCGCCCGTCGCCACGCACTCCGAACCGTTCTACGAGTCGCTGCCCGGCTCGCTCGACAAGGCGTACCTGGAGCTGCGCGGCGCCTCGCACTTCACGCCGAACACCTCCAACACGACGATCGCGAAGTACAGCATTTCCTGGCTGAAGCGGTTCATCGACGACGACACCCGCTACGAGCAGTTCCTCTGCCCGCTGCCCGCACCGAGCCTGACCATCGCGGAGTACCGGGGCACCTGCCCGCACACCGCTTAGCCCGGACCCCGCCACCCCTGCCGCGCTGTGCTCCGGCACAGCGCGGCAGGGCCCGCACTGGGCGGGCGCACCGCGCCGGGGCGTCCTCGCGCACTATCCGGACGGGGCGCTTCCCGGCCCGCCGGCCCGACCGTACCGTGCCGGTGTGACCTCATCGACGACCGTGCGCAGTCCGGGCCGGCTGTACGGCCGGAACGATGAACTCGCCGCCGTAAGAAGCCTGTTGGACGCGTCGTGGCAGGGCGGTGGAGGAGCGCTCGTCCTGGCCGCGCCACCCGGGCTCGGCCGTACGGCCCTGCTGCGCGCCGCCGCCGAAGCGCACCGGGGCCGGGGCCCCGTGCTGTACGCGACCGCCGCCCGGGCGGACCGGTCCGCGGCCGGTGAGGGGCCGGACGGACTGTTCGCCCCGCAGCCCGCCGCCCCGTGCCCCGTCATCACGCCGGAGGCGCTGGCCGCCCGGCTGCGGGAGCCGCGGGAGCCGTACGCACCGGGCGGCGGGCGGCCCCTGCTCGTCTGCGCCGACGACGCGCACGCCTGGGACCGGGCGCCCCGGGCCGCCCTGGTCTCCGCGGCCCACGGGGCGGGCGCGGGCAGCCGGACCGCCGTCCTGCTCACCGCCGCCGACGGGACCGGCCTCTTCGCCGGACTGCCCACGCTCCGCCCGGGGCCGCTGGAGGCGGAGGCGGCTTCGGCGCTCCTGGACCGACTCACCCCGGGCGCCGGTACGGAAGGGCTCGACCCGGTCGTACGCGCCGAACTCCTCGGCGAGGCGGCCGGGAACCCCTCTCTGCTCGTCGGGCTCACCCGCCGCCTCACCCCGGACGAGCTGGCCGGAAGGGCTCCGCTGCCCTACCCCCTGCCCGGCGGCGAAGCGGTCCTGGCCGCCCACGCCGAACGCCTCGACGGCCTCCCGGCCCCGGCCCGCACCCTGCTCCTGCTCGCCGCGGCGGCCCAGGAGCACGAGCCGGGCGGGGCGGGGGCGGACGCCCTCCTCCTGCTGCGCGCGGGCGCCCGCCACGGGCTGCCCCCGGCCTTCCTGGACCGGGCGCTCTCCGGCCTCACCGGCACCGGGGGCCTCCTCCAACGGGCAGGCGACCGCGTCCACTTCTCCCACCGCCTGATCGCCCGCGCCGTACTCCGCCACGCCCCCCGGGCCCACCGCCGAGCCGCCCACGAACTGCTCGCGGCCCTGCTGGCGGAGGCCGCGGACCGGCTGCCCGCAGACTCCGCTTCCGGCCGGACCCGCGCGGGCGGCGCCGGAAGCCGGGCCTCCACACACCCCACCGGCGGCCGGACCCCCGGTCGGCCCACCGGCTCCCCGGCCTCCCGGGGGGCGGCGGGGGAGCCGGGGCCCGCCGCCGGCCGGGGGGCCCGAACGGCGGCCTCCCGGCCGCCGGATGCCACGGCTCCCGCGGACCTGCCGGACGGCCCCGCCCCCGCGCCCCTCGCCGCGCTCGTCCAGCGGGCCTGTGCCGCGGCGGGGCCGGACCCCGTGCTGGCCGCCCGGATCGAGGCGGCCGCCGCCTCCCCCCGGCCGCACGCCGAACGCTCCGCCGCCCTCGTCCGCGCCGCTCTGCTCTCCGCCGAACCGGCGCTGCGGGCGGCCCGGTTCGCCGCCGCGGCCGAACAAGCGGGGCTGGCGGGCGATCCGGCCCGGGCCCGCGCCCTGCTGGCCAGGACCGGGCCCCGGACGGCCGGCGCGGCGGCCCGGCCGGGCGGGGCCTCGCGGGGCCTGGCGTCCTACGTCCACGGCATGCTCACCCTGCGCTCCGGGCCCGCCGCCGACGCCCACGAAGCCCTGCTCGCCGCGGCCGGACTGCTCGACCCCCACGACCCCCGGACGGCCGACGCCCTCCTCAAAGCGGCCGAGGCCGCCTGGGCGGCGGGGGACGCGCTCGGCTACCTCGACGCCCTCGGCCGCCTCTCCCGCGCCCCGGCGGAGGAGGGCCTGGAGGACTACCGGGCCGGTATGGCCGCCGTGCTCCAGGGCCGTACCGCCGAAGGCCACGCCCGGCTCCGCCGCTGCCTCGGCCCCGCCGGAGGCCCCGGCGGCCCGGCCGGGCTGCTGCGGGCCGGGGTCGCGGGGCTGGTGCTCGGGGACCTCGCCGCCGCCTGCCGCGCGGGGGCCCGGGCGCTCGCCGCCGTACGGACGGAGGGGCCCGACGCGCTGCTGCCCCAGGCGCTGGAACACCTCGCCTACGCCGAACTGCGGGCCGGGCGGCACGCCGGCGCGCGGGCCCACGCGCTGGAGGGGCTGCACGCCGCCCGCCGCGCGGGGCAGCCCAACGCCTCCGCCCAACTGCACGCCGTCCTCGCTCTCGCCGCCTCGGTGGAGGGCCCCGCCGAGGCGTGCGCCGCACACGCGGACGCCGCGCTGGCCGGGGCGGCGCCGAACGGGCTGGCCCAGGCCGCCACCCTCGCCACCTGGGCACGGGCCCGCGCGGACCTGGCGTCCGGGCGGCCCGGCGACGCGGCCGCCCGGCTCGCCCCCCTGATCGGAGCAGGGCCCGGCCGGGGCCACTTCGCCGTCCGGACGCTCGCCGTGCCCTGCTGGGTCGAGGCCGCGGTGCTGGGAGGACGGCTGCCGGAGGAAGCCGGCGAACTGCACGCCGCCGTCGACGCGTTCGCCTCCTGGGCGGCGCGGACCGCCGATCCCGGAGCCCCCGCCCAACTGGCCCGCTGCCGCGCCCTGCTGGCCCCCGCCGACGAGGCCGACGCCCGCTACGCCGAGGCCCTCGCCCACCACGGCCGGGCCGAGGGCGACTTCGAGCGGGCCCGCACCCAGCTGCTGTACGGGCAGTGGCTGCGCCGCCGCCGGCGCACCCGGGAGGCGCGCGGGCCGCTGCGCGACGCCCTGGTGGCCTTCCAGCGCTGCTCGGCCCGCGCCTGGGCGGACCGGTCGGCCGGGGAGCTGCGGGCGGCGGGGGAGCCGGCCGGGAACCCGCGGGAGGCGGGCGGCGAACCGCTGGCCGCGCTCACCCCGCAGCAGCAGCGCATCGCCCGCTGCGTCGCCGAGGGCGCCACCAACCGCGAGGTGGGGCTGCGCCTCTCGCTCAGCCCGCGCACCGTCGACCACCACCTCCGCAACGTCTTCGCCGCCCTCGGCATCCGCTCCCGTACCGAACTGGCCCGGTTGCTGCGCCCCTGAGCCACCGGGAGGTTGCCGGACCGTGATGACGAGTTCCGCGCAGACCCCTAGGTACCGACTGGGCGGTATGCCATTCTGCGGGCGTCAGGATCGTCTCGCCGCGCTCGTGCCCGCCGGGCCGGGCGCTCCGTGCGCCGGGCCCGCCGTTCGCGCGGCCGGCCGAATCCGGGTGGAGGCCGCCATGCCCCAGGTCGTACGTCAGCGGATCGTCCCGCCGCACGGAAGGCCCCCGGCGCCGCAGCCGCCGGTGCCGTCGCTGCCGGAGCGCTTCCGGTCGCTGGCCGACCGCGAGGCCGTCCAGGTGCTGCACCGGGCCGCCCGGGTCCTCGTCGCCTCGCTCCCGGCCCTCACCGACCGGCTCGTCGAGGCCCTGTACGCCCAGGAACCCGGTTACCGGGCGGCGATCGACTCCGCCCGGGCCGAGGTCTGGCAGGAGGTGCACCACTCGCTGCGGCACAACGTGGGCTCGCTGCTCCAGCCCCGCGAGTTCCGCGAGCCCGCCCACCGCACCTCCCGCTGGATCGGGGAGATCCGCGCCGAGCAGGGCGTACCGCTCGACGCGGTCCTGCACGCCTTCCGGATGGGCGGCGCGATGGTCTGGCAGGGCCTCGTGGACGAGACCGCGCGACGCGACGCCGACGACGTCCGGCTGCTCGTCCATGTCGCGGCCGACGTGTGGAACTTCGTCGACGAACACTGCGGGATCGTCGCGGACGCCTACCGGCAGGCCGAGCGGCGGCTGGCCTGGCGGCGCGGGAACCGGCAGCGGCTCATGGTCGCCGCCCTGCTCGACGGGACCGCCCGGATCGCGGACCTCGCGGAGGCGTCCGCGATGCTGGGGCTGCCGGAACAGGGCCGGTACGCGGTGCTCGCCGTGGCCGCCGGCCCCGGCCGCGGAACGGCGCCCGCGACCCCGGACGCCCCGGGGGCCGTACCGGACGGACCGGGGAGCGGGCCGGACGGGTCGGGGGCCGCGCCGGGCGGGTCCGGTTCCGCCGTCCGGCCTCCGCTTCCGCTTCCCGCCGCCGCGGGCGCGGCACCGCTCTGGCACCCGGGCCCGGACGCCGAGTTCGCGATCCTGCCGCTGACGGAAGAGCCCGGCGAGCTGAGCGCGCTGGCCGCAGGGCTCGACGTACCGCCCGGTGTCCGGGCCGGGATCGGCTCCGCCGTCGAGGGGCTGGCCGCGCTCGGCGAGGCCCGGCGGACGGCGGAGACCGCGCTGCGCGCCTGCCCCGCGACCGGGGGCGCCGTCCTGCTCGACGAACACCTCCCGGACGCCCTGGTCGTCTCCTGCCCCGACCTCGCGGGGGCGCTCGCCGACCGGGTGCTGGGGCCGCTGGACCGGCTGGACCCCGCCGACCGCGACGTCATCGTGGAGACCCTCACCGCCTGGCTGGACGCGGACGGCTCGGCGCAACGGGCGGGTGCGCGGCTCTACTGCCACCGCAACACCGTCCTCAACCGCCTCCGCCGCTTCGAACAGCTCACCGGCCGCTGCCTCACCCGCCCCCGCGACGCGGTCGAGATCTCCCTCGCCCTGGCCGCGCGGCGGCTGCGCGGCGCGTGAAGCGCGCCTCACCGCGCCGGACCGGCCCGCCGGCCCGGGACTACATCCCCAGCTCCGCCATCCGCAGCCGCTCCACCGCCGCCTCCTCGCCCTCCACCTGGACGTCCGCCGAGTCCTGCCGGCCGAAGGCGTACAGCAGCAGCTCGCCGGGCTCCCCGGTCACCGTCACCACCGGCACCCCCTTGTGCGCCACCGTCGTCCGGCCGTCCGGCCGACGCAGCACCAGCCCCACCGGGGACCGGCGGCCCAGCAGCCGGGAGGTCTTCTCGATGTGGGACCAGAGCACGTCGGAGAAGACCGGGTCCAGCTCGCGGCGCGACCAGTCCGGCTGGGCCCGGCGCACATCCTCCGTGTGGACGAAGAACTCGACGGTGTTCGCCGCCTCGTCGATCTGCTTGAGGGACATCGGGGAGAACCGGGGCGGACCGGTCCGGATCAGCTGGATCAGCTCCTCGTACGGCTTCGCCGCGTACTCCGCCTGCACCCGCTCCAGCCGGGCCTTCAACGCCCCCACCAGCAGCCCGCCCGCCGCGTCCGCGCGGCGTTCGCGGACCACCACGTGGGCGGCCAGATCGCGGGTCTTCCAGCCGTCGCACAGGGTCGGAGCCCCGGGCCCGGCCGCTTCCAACAGATCGGCGAGCAGAAGACGTTCACGCTTCGCATGGGTCGACATGTCCGCCAGCGTACGACCGCCACCCGGCGTCCGCCCAGTGGACGCCGGCCCGGACGGCGTTCCCGCCCACGGCACAATGGGTCCATGACGAGCACGCCCGGCGCCACGCCGCCCGCCAGCAGCCTCGACCCCGCCGTCGCCGCCCGCCTCAAGCGCGGCGCGGACGGCCTGGTCCCGGCCATCGCCCAGCAGTACGACACCGGCGAGGTGCTGATGCTCGGCTGGATGGACGACGAGGCGCTGCACCGCACCCTCACCACCGGCCGCTGCACCTACTGGTCGCGCAGCCGCCAGGAGTACTGGGTCAAGGGCGACACCTCCGGCCACGTCCAGCACGTGAAGTCCGTCGCCCTGGACTGCGACGCCGACACCGTGCTGGTCAGGGTCGACCAGACCGGCGCCGCCTGCCACACCGGCGACCGCACCTGTTTCGACGCCGACGTCCTGCCCCTCCTCGGCGGTTAGGGTCCGGCCATGGATCTCGACACCTTCCGCAAGCTGGCCGTCGACCGGCGCGTCGTCCCCGTCAGCCGCCGCCTCCTCGCGGACGGCGACACCCCCGTCGGCCTCTACCGCAAGCTCGCCGCCGAACGCCCCGGCACCTTCCTCCTGGAGTCCGCCGAGAACGGCCGGACCTGGTCGCGCTACTCGTTCATCGGCGTCCGCAGCGCCGCCACCCTCACCGCCCGTGACGGCGAGGCCCACTGGCTCGGCGCCGCGCCCGTCGGCGTCCCCCTCGGCGGCGACCCGCTGGAGGCGCTGCGCGCCACCGTCGAGACCCTGCACACCCCGCGCGACCTGGTGAGCGACCTGGGCCTGCCGCCGTTCACCGGCGGCATGGTGGGCTACCTCGGCTACGACGTCGTCCGCCGGCTGGAGAAGATCGGCGAGCACGGCGGCGACGACCTGCAGCTGCCCGAGCTGACCATGCTCCTCACCTCGGACCTCGCCGTCCTCGACCACCGGGACGGCGCCGTCCTGCTGCTCGCCAACGCGATCAACCACAACGACCTCGACACCGGCGTCGACGAGGCGTACGCGGACGCCGTCGCCCGCCTCGACGCGATGGAACGGGACCTGCGCCGCCCGGTCGAGAACGCCCCCGCCGTCCTGCCCCCCTCCGAACTGCCCCCCTGCACCGCACGGTGGGGCGGCGACGCCTACCAGGACGCCGTCGTCGACATCAAGGAGCGCATCCGGGCCGGCGAGGCGTTCCAGGTCGTCCCCTCCCAGCGGTTCGAGACCCCCTGTACCGCGAGCGCCCTCGACGTCTACCGGGTGCTGCGGGCCACCAACCCGTCCCCGTACATGTACCTCTTCCGTTTCGACGGATTCGACGTGGTCGGCTCCAGCCCCGAGGCCCTGGTCAAGGTCGAGGACGGCCGGGCCATGGTCCACCCCATCGCCGGAACCCGGCACCGGGGCGCCACCCCCCAGGAGGACCAGGCGCTCGCCGAGGAACTGCTCGCCGACCCCAAGGAGCGCGCCGAGCACCTGATGCTCGTCGACCTCGGCCGCAACGACCTGGGGCGGGTCTGCGAACCGGGCAGCGTGGAGGTCGTCGACTTCATGTCGATCGAGCGCTACTCCCACGTGATGCACATCGTCTCCACCGTCACCGGCCGGGTCACCGAGGACCGCACCGCCTTCGACGTGCTCACCGCCTGCTTCCCCGCGGGCACCCTCTCCGGGGCCCCCAAGCCGCGCGCCATGCAGATCATCGAGGAGCTGGAGCCGAGCCGCCGCGGACTGTACGGAGGCTGCGTCGGCTACCTCGACTTCGCCGGGGACTCCGACACCGCCATCGCCATCCGGACCGCCCTCCTGCGCGACGGCACCGCGTACGTGCAGGCCGGGGCCGGGGTCGTCGCCGACTCCGACCCGGTCGCCGAGGACACCGAGTGCCGCAACAAGGCGGCGGCCGTGCTCCGCGCCGTCCACACGGCCAACCGGCTCCACGACCGCTGAACCGGTAGGGGATAGTGGAAGGCGTGAGTGCCGCCCCCGTACCCCAGCCCCGAACCGCCGACCCCGCGCCCGGCGCCGCGTCCGACCGGGCGGGGAGCCGCCGCAGCCTCGCGGCCGCCCTGCTCCTCGGCGCGGCCGGCGCGACCGTCGTCCTCCTCGCCTCCGGACAGACCTGGGCCGAGGGCGACGCGGCCACCGGCGGCGGAGCCCTCCCGCTCTCCGTCGACGGCCGGGACGTCACCGGCGTCCCGGCGGCCCTGGCCGTCGTCGGCCTCGCCGCCCTCGTCGCCGTCTTCGCCGTACGCGGCGCGGCCCGCCGGATCGTGGCCGCGCTGCTCGCCCTCAGCGGCCTCGGAGCCGCCGTCAGCGCGTGGACCGGCGCGTCCGACAGCGCGGCCCTCGACGAGGAGGCCGCCAGGACCACCGGGGACACCGCGGCCACCATCGACGCCCTCAGCCACACCGGCTGGCCCTACGTCACGGCGGCCGGCGGCGTGCTGATCCTGCTGGCCGGGCTCCTCGCCCTGCGCCACGGCGCCCGCTGGCCCGCCATGTCCGGGAAGTACGAGCGCGACGGCGCCCCCCGCCCCGGCAGGGCGTCCCGCACGGCCCCCGCCCCGGACCGCCCCGAGGACCTGTGGAAGGCCCTGGACCGGGGCGAGGACCCGACGCGCGGGTGACCCCAGGCTCACCTCCCGCCGCCCCGTACGGGACAATGGGAAACGAGCCGTCCCCCGGGCGGCGGCCACACGTATCAGCGTCACCCACTGCGCAACACCAACGAGGAGCAACTCATGGCGGGCACGAGCCACGGACACACCCCGGCCGCCTGGACCGGTGTCATCATCTCGTTCATCGGCTTCTGCGTCGCAGGCGTCTTCATGGTCGCGGCCAACCCGCTCGGCTTCTGGGTCGGTGTCGCCGTGATCTTCGCCGGTGGCCTCGTGGGCCTCGCCATGAAGGCGGCCGGCCTCGGCATGCCGAAGGAGTCGGCCGAGATGGTAGAGGCCCGGGCGCGTGCCGGACAGGCGCAGGCCTCCCACTGACCCGGCCGCCGGCCCGTCCCGGCGACCGACACGCGGAAAGGCGCGACCCGCTGCCGGGCCGCGCCTTTCCGCGTCCTCGGGGGACAATCGGCGGGTGGACGCCTCGCCAACCCCCTCAGCAGCCCAGCCGTCCCCCGGCGCCGCCCCGCCGCCGGGGACCGGCCCCGGCCCGGCCCGCCCGGAGACCGCCCCGCAAAGCCCCGGCCCCGGGACCATGCCGCAGACGGTCTGCCCGATCCCGGAGGCGGCCCCGTACGCCGCGCCGGACCGGCAGGCCCCGCACCCCGGCCCCTGCGCCGCAGGCTTCGCGCAGGGCCGGCCGGTCCCGCCGCCGGTGCACCCCTCCCGCCTCCGCCGCCTCGCGGTCCCGGCGGGCATCCTCGCGGCGGTCGCCGGGGCCTTCGCCTACGTCGGAGCCGTGGACCCCAACGAGGCCGGGCACTACCCCGTCTGCCCGCTGCTCAGGCTGACCGGGATCCTCTGCCCCGGCTGCGGCGGACTGCGCAGCGCCCACGCCTTCGTCACCGGCGATCTCGGCGCGGCGTTCTCCGCCAACGCGATCGCCACCGCCGGCTACTTCCTCTTCGCCGCCCTCTGGGCGCTGTGGCTGGTACGCGCCTGGCGCGGCCGCCCGCTGAGGATCGGCCTCGCCCCCGTCCACTGGTGGGCCGTGGGAGCCGTCCTAGCGGTCTTCACCGTCGTCCGGAATCTGCCGTTCGGCTCGGCACTGGCCCCATGAAACGGCCGGGCCGCTCCTCCCCGGTGCCCAGGTAGTGGGACGGGACGTGGCCGGATGCGGGCCCCGGGCCCCGCTGCGGATACCATCGGTACGGCTGATCCTGTTCCCTCATCACCGTTCCGGAAGGGGGCCGCTCGCGTGAGTGTGCTCGACGAGATCATCGACGGCGTTCGCGCCGACCTCGCGGAGCGGCAGGCGCGCGTCAGCCTCGACGAGCTGAAGGAGCGCGCCGCGCGCGCCCCCCAGGCCAAGGACGGAGTCGCCGCCCTGCGCGGCGAGGGCGTCACCGTCATCTGCGAGGTCAAGCGCTCCTCCCCGTCCAAGGGGGCCCTGGCCGCCATCGCGGACCCCGCCGCGCTCGCCGCGGACTACGAGGCGGGCGGCGCGTCCGTCATCTCGGTCCTCACCGAGGAGCGCCGCTTCGGCGGCTCGCTGGCCGACCTGGAGGCCGTCCGCGCCAAGGTCGACGTCCCGGTCCTGCGCAAGGACTTCATCGTCACCTCGTACCAGCTGTGGGAGGCCCGCGCCTACGGCGCCGACCTCGCCCTGCTGATCGTCGCCGCCCTCGACCAGGAGGCCCTGGTCTCCCTGATCGAGCGGGCCGAGTCGATCGGACTCACCCCGCTGGTCGAGGCGCACGACGAGGAGGAGGCGGAGCGCGCCGTGGACGCCGGCGCCAGGATCATCGGCGTCAACGCGCGCAACCTGAAGGACCTCAAGGTCGACCGCTCCACCTTCGAGCGCGTCGCCCCCGAGATCCCCGACCACATCGTCAAGGTCGCCGAGTCCGGCGTCCGGGGCCCGCACGACCTGATCGCGTACGCCAACGCCGGCGCCGACGCCGTCCTGGTCGGCGAGTCCCTGGTCACCGGCCGCGACCCGCGGACCGCCGTCGCCGACCTGGTCGCCGCCGGCGCCCACCCGGCGCTCCGCCACGGCCGCGGCTGACCCGGAGCGTCCGACCATGCCCGACCGTCCCCCGCACCGCACCCGGCCGGGCCTCGGCGCCGCCGGGGCCCCGGCCCGCGATCCGCACGCCCCGCTGGCGCGCGGGTGCCGGCCGCGCGGCTGCCGCGCCCCCGCCCGGCGCGTGCTCGGCCGGCGCGTGCGGTACGTCATCGGGGACGAGCCCGGCCAGGTCAACGGGATGCGATGGCGCCCGGGGACCGCGCTGTAGCGAGCCCCGGCCGACGTACCGCACCACCCCCGTTCCCTCTCGTACGTACGACCGCACCGCCGTGACCGCAGACCGGTCGCGGCGGCGCCCGCTGCCCGGCGCATACGGTGAACCCACCCGTTGCCATGCCAAGGAGCACGTCGCATGTCGTCCGACTTCTTCATCCCGGACCCCGAGGGTCTGATCCCCAGCGCCGAGGGCTATTTCGGCGCGTACGGCGGAAAGTTCATCCCCGAGGCGCTCGTCGCCGCCGTGGACGAGGTCGCCGTCGAGTACGACAAGGCCAAGGCCGACCCCGCCTTCGCCGCCCAGCTCGACGAGCTGATGGTGAACTACACCGGCCGCCCCAGCGCGCTGACCGAGGTCCCGCGCTTCGCCGGACACGCGGGCGGCGCCCGGATCTTCCTCAAGCGCGAGGACCTGAACCACACCGGCTCGCACAAGATCAACAACGTGCTGGGCCAGGCGCTCCTCACCAAGCGCATGGGCAAGACGCGGGTCATCGCCGAGACCGGGGCCGGCCAGCACGGCGTCGCCACCGCGACCGCCTGCGCCCTCTTCGGCCTCGACTGCACCATCTACATGGGCGAGGTCGACACCCGGCGCCAGGCGCTCAACGTCGCCCGGATGCGGATGCTCGGCGCCGAGGTCGTCGCCGTGAAGTCCGGCTCGCGGACCCTGAAGGACGCCATCAACGAGGCGTTCCGCGACTGGGTCGCCAACGTGGACCGCACGCACTACCTCTTCGGCACGGTCGCGGGCCCGCACCCCTTCCCGGCGATGGTCCGCGACTTCCACCGCGTCATCGGCGTCGAAGCCCGCCGCCAGCTCCTGGAGCGCACCGGCCGCCTCCCGGACGCGGCGGTCGCCTGCGTCGGCGGCGGCTCCAACGCCATCGGCCTCTTCCACGCCTTCATCCCCGACGCCGGAGTCCGCCTGATCGGCTGCGAACCCGCCGGGCACGGGGTGGAGACCGGCGAGCACGCGGCCACCCTCACCGCCGGGGAGCCCGGAATCCTGCACGGGTCGCGCTCCTACGTCCTCCAGGACGACGAGGGCCAGATCACCGAGCCGTACTCCATCTCGGCCGGACTGGACTACCCGGGCATCGGCCCCGAGCACTCCTACCTCAAGGACGTCGGACGCGGCGAGTACCGCGCGGTCACCGACGACGCGGCCATGCGGGCGCTGCGCCTGCTGTCGCGCACCGAGGGCATCATCCCGGCCATCGAGAGCGCCCACGCGCTCGCCGGCGCCCTCGACCTCGGCGAGGAGCTGGGACCGGACGGGCTCATCCTGGTCAACCTGTCCGGCCGGGGCGACAAGGACATGGACACCGCCGCCCGCTACTTCGGGCTCTACGACACCGACGCCGCCGTCGAGGCGGACGCCGACAGCGACCGCGCCGAGATCGAGGGGGACGCCACGTGAGCGGCAACATCGAGCTGTTGAACACCACTCTCGCCGGTGCGAAGGCGGCGGACCGGGCGGCGCTCATCGCCTACCTCCCGGCCGGCTTCCCGACCGTGGACGGCGGCATCGAGGCGGTCAAGGCCGTGGTCGCGGGCGGCGCGGACATCGTCGAGGTCGGACTCCCGCACAGCGACCCCGTCCTCGACGGGCCGATCATCCAGACCGCCGACGACATCGCCCTGCGCGGCGGCGTCCGGATCGCCGACGTGATGCGCACGGTCCGCGAGGCGCACGAGGCCACCGGCGTCCCGATCCTCGTCATGACGTACTGGAACCCCATCGACCGCTACGGTGTGGAGCGGTTCACCGCCGAGCTGGCGGAGGCGGGCGGGGCCGGGTGCATCCTGCCCGACCTGCCGGTCCAGGAGTCCGCGCTGTGGCGCGAGCACGCCGAGAAGCACGGGCTGGCCACCGTCTTCGTCGTCGCCCCCAGCAGCCGGGACGCCCGCCTCGCCGCCATCACGGCGGCCGGCAGCGGCTTCGTCTACGCCGCTTCCCTGATGGGCGTCACCGGCACCCGCGCCTCCGTCGGAGCCCAGGCCCAGAACCTGGTGGAGCGCACCCGCGCCACCACCGACCTCCCGGTCTGCGTCGGCCTCGGCGTCTCCAACGCGGCGCAGGCCGCCGAGGTCGCCGGGTTCGCGGACGGCGTGATCGTCGGGTCGGCGTTCGTCAAGGCCATGCTGGACGCCCCGGACGAGGCCGCCGGCCTCGCCGCCGTCCGCTCCCTCGCGGGCGAACTGGCCGAAGGCGTTCGAAAGCGCTGACCCCTCGCATCACCCGAACGGATGGATTGTGGGCCGGGGAGGCGCGAAGGCGCCTCCCCGGTTCGTTTCCCCCGGTGTGAGCGACAAGATCCCTGAGGGAAACAGAAGCGCGCGTGAGCGCCTGGCCCGGCAGCGCGAGCAGGAGAAGGGGCGCGAGAAGCGCCGCCGGACGCTGATCGTCGCCTCGGCGGTGGCCGGGGTGCTCGGCCTGGCCGCCGTGGTCGGCCTGATCGCGGCCAATGTGGGCGAGGACGGGGGCGAGGACACCGCGTCCGGGCCCGCCATCGCCCCGTCGGGCGCGTCCGGCGAGGACGCCCTGACCCTGCCGGTCGGCGCGGCCGACGCCCCGTCCACCCTCACGATCTGGGAGGACTTCCGCTGCCCCGTCTGCGCCCAGTTCGAGAACGCGCTGCGGGACACCGTCACGGAGCTGGTGAACGACGGACAGGTCAAGGTGGAGTACCACCTGGCCACGATCATCGACGGCAACCTCGGCGGCTCCGGCTCGCTGCGCGCCGCCAACGCCGCCGCCTGCGCCCAGGACGCCGGCAAGTTCGCGCCCTACCACGACGTCCTCTTCAGCAACCAGCCGCCCGAGCCGGACGACGCCTACGGCAGGAACAGCCGGCTGATCGAGCTGGCCGGGAAGGTCCAGGGGCTCGACACGCCGGAGTTCCGCAGCTGTGTGGAGGACGGCGCCCACGACAGCTGGGTGAAGAAGTCCGACACGGCCTTCCGCGAGGGCGGCTTCCAGGGCACGCCGACCGTGCTGCTCAACGGGGAGTCGGTCTTCCCGGCCAAGGACGGCGAACAGATCTCCCCGGCGGCCCTGAAGAAGTGGGTCCTCGCGGCCAACAAGGGCAAGAAGCCGGGCACCGCCGCCCCGGCCGCCCCCTCGGAGGGGACGGCCACGGCCGACGGGTCCGCGGCCCCGACGCCGTCGGACGACGGGGCGTCCGCCCCCGCCGCCCCGTCGTCGGCCGCCGGTTCCTGACCGGCCCGAGGGCCCCGTTCACCGCGGGCCCCCGGCCCGTCCACGGGGCGGTCCCCGTTACCCAGACGTTGCCGGGTGGCTTGCCGTACCCACCGCCCGGCAGGGTAGCGTCGACCTCGCCATGAACCTTGCCTCCATTCCCAGTCCGTCGACCGGCGTGATCGAGCTCGGCCCGATCCCGCTCCGCGGCTACGCGTTCTGCATCATCATCGGTGTCTTCGTCGCCGTCTGGTTCGGCAACAAGCGCTGGATCGCCCGGGGCGGCAAAGCCGGCACCGTGGCCGACGTGGCCGTCTGGGCGGTTCCCTTCGGCCTCGTCGGCGGTCGGCTCTACCACGTGATCACCGACTACCAGCTGTACTTCAGCGAGGGTGAGAACTGGGTCGACGCCTTCAAGATCTGGCAGGGCGGCCTCGGCATCTGGGGAGCCATCGCCTTCGGCGCGGTCGGCGCCTGGATCGCCTGCCGCCGCCGGGGCATCCCCCTGCCGGCCTGGGCCGACGCGCTGGCCCCCGGCATCGCCATCGCCCAGGCCATCGGCCGCTGGGGCAACTGGTTCAACCAGGAGCTGTACGGCAAGCCCACCGACCTCCCCTGGGCGCTGGAGATCAGCGAGGGCGCCAACCGGGTCGCCGGGACGTACCACCCGACCTTCCTGTACGAATCGCTGTGGTGCGTCGGTGTGGCGCTGCTCGTCATCTGGGCGGACCGCCGCTTCACGCTGGGCCACGGCCGGGCGTTCGCGCTGTACGTCGCGGCGTACTGCGCCGGGCGCGGCTGGATCGAGTACATGCGGGTCGACGAGGCCCACCACATCCTGGGCCTCCGCCTGAACGTGTGGACCGCGATCATCGTCTTCGTCCTCGCCGTCGCCTACATGGTGGTCTCCGCGAAGACGCGGCCGGGCCGCGAGGAGGTCGTCGAGCCCGACCGGGACGCTCCGGCGAAGACCTCCGACGAGGACGGCGCCGCCGGCTCGGACGCCGCCGCGCAGGACGCCGGAGCGAAGAAGGACCCGTTCACGAAGGACGGACCGGGGGAGAGGGGCACGGGCCTCACCGCCGGAAGCACCGAAGCGGCGGCCGAGAAGAGCTGACCGGGCGGCGGCCGGGAACGGCCGCCTTCCCGCGTCCTCCCCGGCCGCACCCGCACACCTCCCGCTCGCCGGGCGGGCCCGCCGTCTCAGGCCCGCCCGGCGAGCGCGATCGTCCGGCGGGCGGACGCCACCACCGCCGCGTCCACGAACCTCCCGTCCGGCAGCGCCAGCGCGCCCCCCTCCACCGCCGAGGCCGCGACGATCTCCTCGGCCGCCTCCACCTCCTCCGCGGTCGGCAGGAACGCCCGTTCGATCACCTCCAGCTGGCGCGGGTGGATCGCCGCCCGGCCCAGCATCCCGAGCGCCCGCCCCCGCCCGCACGACGTCCACAGCCCGTCCAGGTCCCGGACGTCGGGGAACACCGACTGGACCGGCGGCGGAAGGGCCGCCGCCCGGGCCGCCACCACCACCCGGCCGCGTGCCCAGTCCAGCCCGGCGTCCTCCCGTACGCCCAGGTCCGCCCGCAGGTCCGCCTCGCCCAGCGCGATGCCGTGGACGCGGTGGTGGGCCGAGGCGATCGAGTACGCGTGCTCGATCGCGAGCGCCGACTCCAGCAGCGGATACAGCGGCACGCCCGGGGCCACCGCCGCCACGTGGTGCACCGAGACCGCGTGGGTGATCTTCGGCAGCCGGAACGCGGCCAGCCCCGGCAGCCCCGCCAGCGCCCGGACGTCGTCCTCGCCGTGCACCCGGACATGGACCGGCACGGCGTCGGGGGCCGCGGTCACCCGGTCGCCGAGGAGTTCGGCGGTGGCGGCGCGCGCGTACTCCTTGCGGTCCGGGGCGACGGCGTCCTCCAGGTCGACGATCACCACGTCCGCCCCGCAGCCCAGCGCCTTGGCCACCACCTCCGGCCGGTCGCCGGGCACGTACAGCCAGGTCAGCGGCGGCCGGGCGGCGTCGGCGCGCGAGTCCTCCGGCAGCGGGGGGAGCGGCGGCACCCGGCCGGTCACAGCGCCCCCTGGTCCCGCAGCGCGGCGATCCGGTCCTCCGAGAAGCCGAGCCCGGCCAGGATCTCCTCGGTGCCCGCACCGTGCGGTCGGCCCGCCCACCGGATGGAGCCCGGCGTCGCGGAGAGCCGGAAGAGGACGTTCTGCATCCGCAGCGGACCCAGCTCCGGGTCGTCGATCTCCGCGAGGGTGCCCAGCGCCCGGTACTGCGGGTCCTCCATCACCTCCCGCACGTCGTGGATCGGCGCGACCGCGGCCTGCGCCTTCTCGAAGGCGTCCAGTACCTCGTCGCGGTCGTGCCGGGAGATCCAGTGGCCGACCGCCGCGTCCAGCTCCTCGGTGTGCTCGGCCCGGGCGGCGCCCGACCCGAACCAGGGTTCCTCGATCAGCTCGGGGCGGCCCACCAGGCGCATCACCCGCTCCGCGACGGACTGGGCGGAGGTGGAGACCGCGACCCAGTGGCCGTCGGCGGTGCGGTAGGTGTTGCGCGGGGCGTTGTTGCGGGAGCGGTTGCCGGTGCGCGGCTGGACGTAGCCGAGCTGGTCGTACCAGAGCGGCTGCGGGCCCAGCGCGGTGAGGATCGGCTCGATGATCGCCAGGTCCACCACCTGCCCCGCGCCGGTCTTCTCCCGCCCGGCGAGCGCGGCCATCACCGCGTACGCCGTCGCCAGCGCCGCGATGGAGTCCGCGAGCCCGAACGGCGGCAGCGTCGGCGGCCCGTCCGGCTCCCCGGTGATCGCCGCGAACCCGCTCAGCGCCTCGGCCAGCGTCCCGAAGCCGGGGCGGTGCGCGTAGGGACCGAACTGGCCGAAGCCGGTGACCCGGGCCAGCACCAGGCGCGGGTTGACCGCGTGCAGCTCCTCGGGGCCGAGCCCCCAGCGCTCCAGGGTGCCGGGCCGGAAGTTCTCGACGATCACGTCGCTCCCGGCGGCCAGCCGGAGCAGCACGTCCCGGCCGCCGGGCGCGGACAGGTCGAGGGTCAGGGTGCGTTTGTTGCGGCCGAGCAGCTTCCACCACAGGCCGATCCCGTCCTTGGCGGGCCCGTGCCCGCGCGAGGGGTCCGGCTTGCGGGGGTGCTCGACCTTGATCACATCGGCGCCGAAGTCCCCGAGCATGGTGGCGGCGAGGGGCCCGGCGAAGAGGGTGGCGAGGTCGAGGACCTTCAGCCCGGTCAGCGGCCCCGCGGCGGTGGCGCTCATGACGCCTCGATCTCGCGGCGGTAGGGCATGGACGTGGACGCGCCGGGCTTCTGCACGCAGAGCGCGGCGGCCGAGGAGGCGAACGCCACGGCCCCGGCCACCGGCCGCCCCTCGCCGAGCGCCACGGCCAGCGCGCCGACGAAGGTGTCCCCGGCCCCGGTGGTGTCCACGGCTCTCACCGAAGGGGCCTCGAAGAGCACCGGTTCGCCGCCCCGGGCCGCGTACAGGCACCCCTTCGCGCCCAGGGTGATGAGCACCTCGGGCACCTTCCGCAGCAGGATCTGGGCGGCGGCGTGCGGTTCGTCCTGCCCGGACAGCTCGGCGGCCTCGTGCTCGTTGGGGACCAACAGGTCGATGTGGTCGAAGAGTTCGTCGGGCAGGGACTGGACGGGGGAGGGCGTCAGGATGGTCCGCACGCCTTGGGCGTGAGCGGCGCGGGCCCCCTCGACGACGGCGGACAGGGGGAGCTCGAGCTGCATCAGCAGCAGTTCGGAGGCGGCGATCGCCGCGATCTCCCCGGGCCCGAGAGCGGTGACGGACCCGTTCGCACCGGGGACCACCACGATCGCGTTGGACCCGGTGTCGTCCACCACGATGTGGGCGGTGCCGCTGGGGCCCTCGGCGGTGTGCAGCAGGTCGGTGTCCACCCCCGCGTGTTCGAGGGCGTCCCGCAGGCGCGCCCCGTACGCGTCGTTCCCGACCGCGCCGATCATCATCACCTCCCCGCCCGCGCGGGCGGCGGCCACGGCCTGGTTGGCGCCCTTGCCGCCGGGAACCGTCCGGAACTCCCGTCCGGTGACGGTCTCGCCGCGGCCGGGGGCGCGGGCCGTGTGGACGACGAGGTCCATGTTGGTGCTGCCGAGCACGGCGATGCGGGTCATGGGCGCAGAGCCTCCTGGTGGGTCAGTGCGGCGAGGGTGTCGAAGCCGGTCCGGTCGAAGCCGGGTACGGAGGTGGAGAGCCGGTTCTTCAGCGGGGCCGTCCACCGCTCGGGCAGGGCGTCCGGCCGGCCCGCCAGCAGCCCGGCGAGCGCCGAGCCGTGCCGCGCCAGCAGCAGCCCGGAGAAGATCGCGTACTCCGTGTCGTCGGTGCCCGCCGGATCGTCGTCCACGAAGCCCTCGATCCGGCCCCAGCGGCGGCGGATCTCGGAGGGCCGCAGATTCTCCGCCGGGGCGCCGAGCGCGTCCCCGACCGCCAGTCCCAGCAGCGCGCCCCTGGCCCGCTCCCCGCCGGCCGCCGTGCTCCTCGTACCGCCGTTCACCGCGTCGCCGTTCATCGCGCCGCCCTTCCGCTCGTTCGGCGGGACCGGGTCCGAGCCCGGAGCGGCCTCCGCGTCCGGGGCCGGGACCGCCTCCGGGTCCTGTCCGCATCTGTGCCACGCGGCGGGCGGAGCGAGGCGGAGAACACGCGGAAAGGGGCCGGGTGGGTGACGGCCGGGATAGCTGAGGCTCACCTTTCTTCGCAGGTCAGAAGGGGTATAGGGCAGCCTTGCCTTGCTGGCGGCGGACACCCGGACGGCGTAGTTTGGACTTTGTCGAAAGTTGTACGCAAGGGGAAGCGGTGGGGTGGCAACCCCCCGTTCGCGAGGGGAGAGGCACGCCGTGGCCATCATCGAGACCGACGCCGTCCTGCACGAAGCGCACCGGGACAACCACACGCACCGGGACGTGAACGGCGGCTGGCTGCGCCCCGCCGTCTTCGGCGCCATGGACGGCCTGGTCTCCAACCTCGCTCTGATGACCGGGGTGGCCGGCGGCGCGGTCTCCCAGCAGACCATCGTGATCACCGGCCTCGCCGGGCTCGCCGCCGGGGCCTTCTCCATGGCGGCGGGCGAATACACCTCCGTCGCCTCCCAGCGCGAACTGGTCGAGGCGGAGCTGGACGTCGAGCGCCGCGAACTGCGCAAGCACCCCAAGGACGAGATGGCGGAGCTGGCCGCCCTCTACGAGTCCCGGGGCGTCGACGCCCCGCTGGCCCGCGAGGTCGCCCGCCAGTTGTCGCGCGACCCCGAGCAGGCGCTGGAGATCCACGCCCGCGAGGAGCTGGGCATCGATCCGGGCGACCTGCCCTCCCCGCTGGTGGCCGCCGTCTCCTCGTTCGGCGCTTTCGCCCTGGGGGCCCTGCTGCCTGTCCTGCCCTACCTCCTCGGCGCGAGCGCCCTGTGGCCCGCCGTCCTCCTGGCCCTGGCCGGACTCTTCGCCTGCGGCGCGGTCGTGGCCCGGGTGACGGCCCGCAGCTGGTGGTTCAGCGGACTGCGGCAGCTCGCCCTCGGCGGGGCGGCGGCGGCGATCACCTACGGCCTGGGCACCCTGTTCGGCGTGGCGGTCGGCTGACTCCCGGCTGGGCCGGCGGGGTGAGCGGCGGGGCCGGGCCGCCCGAACGGCGCAACCGCCCCGCACCCCGTGTGACGTACGTCGTGGCGCCCGCCCCTGGGCGGGACGGGCCGCACGCCCCTAAAATGAGACGCTATGCAGCGCTGCACATAAGTAGCCGTTACCCGGTGGTTTCGTTTCCTCGGCCGCCGGGCAAGAGCCGTAAGCACCGCAGGCAACGACGCCTGCTCTCTGCGACTCCCCGGGCGCCGATCGTTCCGACAGCGACCCCCTCCTGGTACGTCCGGTCACCTCTGGTCACCCAGTCGTCCCCGAACCCCATGATGTCCGCATGTTGGAACGAGCCTTCCGCTTCCTGAGAAGCGCCCCATCATGTAGCCTGCACCAAATTTCGCAGAGGGCCAACGTCGTCCCTCGGCACCGCACATGCCACGACGACGACGGGAGAGCCGATGCGTATCGACGCCTGGTCGCCCATGGACGGTCGCCCCGCCCAGCAGGGGATGTACGACCCCCGTAACGAGCACGACGCCTGTGGCGTCGGGTTCGTGGCCACTCTGACCGGTGTGGCCAGCCATGAGCTGGTCGAGCAGGCGCTGACCGTGCTGCGCAACCTCGAACACCGCGGCGCCACCGGATCCGAGCCCGACTCCGGCGACGGCGCCGGAATCCTCTGCCAGGTCCCCGACGCCTTCCTGCGCGCCGAGACCCCCTTCGAGCTTCCCGAGGCGGGTTCGTACGCCGTCGGTATCGCCTTCCTGCCCGCCGACGGCTCCACCGGGGCCGTCCGCACGATCGAGGCCATCGCCGCCGAGGAGGGCCTGACGGTCCTCGGCTGGCGCGAGGTCCCGGTCGCCCCAGCCCTGCTCGGCAACGGCGCCCGCGCCACCATGCCCGAGTTCCGCCAGGTCTTCGTCGCCGACGGGGAGTCCAGCGGCATCGTCCTGGACCGCAAGGCGTTCGTCCTGCGCAAGCGCGCCGAGCGGGAGGCCGGGGTGTACTTCCCCTCGCTCTCCGCCCGCACCATCGTCTACAAGGGCATGCTCACCACCGGGCAGCTGGAGCCGTTCTTCCCGGACCTCTCCGACCGCCGCTTCGCCTCGACCGTCGCGCTGGTCCACTCCCGCTTCTCCACCAACACCTTCCCCAGCTGGCCGCTGGCCCACCCCTACCGCTTCGTCGCGCACAACGGCGAGATCAACACGGTCAAGGGCAACCGCAACTGGATGAAGGCCCGCGAGTCCCAGCTCGCCTCCGACCTCTTCGGCCCGGCCCGGCTCGACCGGATCTTCCCCGTCTGCACCCCGGACGCCTCCGACTCGGCCTCCTTCGACGAGGTCCTGGAGCTGCTCCACCTCGGCGGGCGCTCACTGCCGCACGCGGTGCTGATGATGGTCCCCGAGGCGTGGGAGAGCCCCGAATCCAAGAACGCCATGGACCCGGCCCGGCGCGCGTTCTACCAGTACCACGCCACCATGATGGAGCCCTGGGACGGCCCGGCCTGCGTCACCTTCACCGACGGCGTCCAGGTCGGCGCGGTCCTCGACCGCAACGGTCTGCGTCCCGGCCGCTACTGGGTCACCGACGACGGCCTCGTCGTGCTCTCCTCCGAGGTCGGCGTCCTGGACATCGACCCGGCGAAGGTGGTCCGCAAGGGCCGCCTCCAGCCCGGTCGGATGTTCCTCGTGGACACCGCCGAGCGGCGCATCATCGAGGACGACGAGATCAAGGCGTCCCTCGCCGCCGAGCAGCCGTACCAGGAGTGGCTGGAGGCCGGCGAGATCGAGCTGAGCGACCTGCCCGACCGCGAGCACATCGTGCACACCCACGCCTCGGTCACCCGCCGCCAGCAGACCTTCGGCTACACCGAGGAAGAGCTGCGCGTCATCCTCGCGCCGATGGCCCGCACCGCCGGCGAACCGCTCGGCTCCATGGGCACCGACTCGCCGATCGCCGCGCTCTCCGAGCGGCCCCGGCTCCTCTTCGACTACTTCACCCAGCTCTTCGCCCAGGTCACCAACCCGCCGCTGGACGCCATCCGCGAGGAACTCGTCACCTCGCTGCGCTCCTCGCTCGGCCCCCAGGGCAACATCCTGGAGCCGAACGCCGCCACCTGCCGCAGCGTCACGCTGCCGTTCCCGGTGATCGACAACGACGAGCTGGCGAAGCTGATACACATCAACGCCGACGGCGACATGCCGGGCATGAAGGCCGCCACCCTCGCCGGCCTCTACCGGGTCGGCGGCGGCGGCGAGGCCCTCGCCGCGCGGATC
Source organism: Streptomyces sp. CB02366 (assembly GCF_001905905.1). Taxonomy (GTDB): domain Bacteria; phylum Actinomycetota; class Actinomycetes; order Streptomycetales; family Streptomycetaceae; genus Streptomyces. The sequence continues at coordinate 215,197 of NZ_LIVT01000004.1, read as the reverse complement.
GAGGAGATCCGCGCCGAGGTCGACGCCGCCATCGAGGACGGCGCCCGCCTGATCGTCCTCTCCGACCGGCACTCCGACGCCGAGCACGCGCCGATCCCCTCGCTGCTGCTCACCTCCGCCGTCCACCACCACCTCATCCGCACCAAGCAGCGCACCCAGGTGGGCCTGCTGGTCGAGGCCGGGGACGTCCGCGAGGTCCACCACGTCGCCCTCCTCATCGGCTACGGCGCCGCCGCCGTCAACCCCTACCTCGCCATGGAGTCCGTCGAGGACCTGGTCCGCGCCGGCACCTTCATCGAGAACACCGACGCCGAGCAGGCCATCCGGAACCTGATCCACGCGCTCGGCAAGGGCGTCCTGAAGGTCATGTCCAAGATGGGCATCTCCACCGTCGCCTCCTACCGCGGCGCCCAGGTCTTCGAGGCCGTCGGCCTCGACGAGGAGTTCGTCGCCACGTACTTCAACGGCACCGCCACCAAGATCGGCGGCGCCGGCCTGGACGTCATCGCCAAGGAGGTCGCCGCCCGGCACATCAAGGCGTACCCCGCCTCCGGCATCGCGGCCTCCCACCGCGCCCTGGAGATCGGCGGCGAGTACCAGTGGCGGCGCGAGGGCGAACCGCACCTGTTCGACCCGGAGACGGTCTTCCGCCTCCAGCACGCCACCCGCAACCGGCGCTACGACATCTTCAAGCAGTACACGGAACGGGTGAACGAGCAGTCCGAGCGCCTCATGACGCTGCGGGGCCTCTTCGGCTTCACCCCGGACCGGGCCCCCGTCCCCGTGGACGAGGTCGAACCCGCCTCCGAGATCGTCAAGCGCTTCTCCACCGGCGCGATGTCCTACGGCTCCATCTCCCGCGAGGCCCACGAGACCCTCGCCATCGCGATGAACCGGCTCGGCGGCAAGTCCAACACCGGCGAGGGCGGCGAGGACCCGGAGCGCCTGTACGACCCGGAGCGCCGCTCCTCCATCAAGCAGGTCGCCTCCGGCCGCTTCGGCGTCACCAGCGAGTACCTGGTCAACGCCGACGACATCCAGATCAAGATGGCCCAGGGCGCCAAGCCCGGCGAAGGCGGCCAGCTGCCCGGCCACAAGGTCTACCCGTGGGTCGCCAAGACGCGTCACTCGACGCCCGGCGTCGGCCTCATCTCGCCGCCGCCGCACCACGACATCTACTCCATCGAAGACCTCGCGCAGCTCATCCACGACCTGAAGAACGCCAACCCGCGGGCCCGCATCCACGTGAAGCTGGTCTCCGAGGTCGGCGTCGGCACGGTCGCCGCCGGTGTCTCCAAGGCCCACGCGGACGTCGTCCTCATCTCCGGCCACGACGGCGGAACGGGCGCCTCCCCGCTCACCTCCCTCAAGCACGCGGGCGGCCCCTGGGAGCTGGGCCTCGCCGAGACCCAGCAGACCCTGCTGCTCAACGGCCTGCGCGACCGCATCGTCGTGCAGACCGACGGCCAGCTCAAGACCGGCCGCGACGTCGTCATCGCCGCCCTGCTGGGCGCCGAGGAGTTCGGTTTCGCGACCGCGCCGCTCGTCGTCTCCGGCTGCGTCATGATGCGCGTCTGCCACCTGGACACCTGCCCGGTCGGCATCGCCACCCAGAACCCGGTCCTGCGCGACCGCTTCTCCGGCAAGGCCGAGTACGTCGTCAACTTCTTCGAGTTCATCGCCGAAGAGGTCCGCGAACTCCTCGCCGAACTGGGCTTCCGCTCCATCGAGGAGGCCGTCGGCCACGCCGAACTCCTCGACACCGACCGGGCGGTCACCCACTGGAAGGCGCAGGGCCTCGACCTCGCCCCGCTCTTCCACGTGCCCGAACTGCCCGAGGGCGCGGTCCGCCACCGCATCGCCGAGCAGGACCACGGCCTGGCCAAGGCGCTCGACAACCAGCTCGTCAAGCTGGCCGCCGACGCCCTCGGCGCGACCAGCGCCGAGGCGGCCCAGCCGGTCCGCGCCCAGGTCGCGATCCGCAACATCAACCGGACCGTCGGCACCATGCTCGGCCACGAGGTGACCAAGAAGTTCGGCGGTGCGGGCCTGCCCGAGAACACCATCGACATCACCTTCACCGGCTCGGCCGGCCAGTCCTTCGGCGCGTTCCTGCCGCGCGGGATCACCCTGCGCCTGGAGGGCGACGCCAACGACTACGTCGGCAAGGGCCTCTCCGGCGGCCGGGTCGTCGTCCGCCCGGACCGGGGCGCCGACCACCTCGCCGAGTACTCCACCATCGCCGGCAACACCATCGGCTACGGCGCGACCGGCGGCGAGATCTTCCTGCGCGGCAGCACCGGCGAACGCTTCTGCGTCCGCAACTCCGGGGCGCTCGTCGTCTCCGAGGGCGTCGGCGACCACGGCTGCGAGTACATGACCGGCGGCCACGCCGTCGTCCTCGGCACGACCGGCCGCAACTTCGCCGCCGGCATGTCGGGCGGCGTCGCCTACGTCATCGACCTGGACCGCGACAACGTCAACGTCGGCAACCTCGGCGCCGTCGAGGAGCCGGACGACACCGACGGGGAGTGGCTGCACGACGTCGTGCGCCGCCACCACGAGGAGACCGGCTCCACCGTCGCGGAGAAGCTCCTCGCCGACTGGGACACCGCCGTGACCCGCTTCAGCAAGATCATCCCGTCCACGTACAAGGCAGTGCTCGCCGCCAAGGACGCCGCCGAGCTCGCCGGCCTCTCCGAGCAGGAGACCACCGAGAAGATGATGGAGGCGGCGACCCATGGCTGACCCCAAGGGCTTCCTGACCACCGGACGCGAGGTCGCGAAGACCCGCCCCGTGGCCGAGCGCGTCAAGGACTGGAACGAGGTCTACGTTCCGGGCTCGCTGCTCCCGATCATCAGCAAGCAGGCCGGCCGCTGCATGGACTGCGGCATCCCCTTCTGCCACAACGGCTGCCCGCTCGGAAACCTCATCCCCGAGTGGAACGACTACGCCTACCGCGAGGACTGGACCGCCGCGTCCGAGCGGCTGCACGCCACGAACAACTTCCCGGAGTTCACCGGGCGGCTGTGTCCGGCCCCCTGCGAGTCGGCGTGCGTGCTCGGCATCAACCAGCCCGCCGTCACCATCAAGAACGTCGAGGTCTCCATCATCGACAAGGCGTGGGACAGCGGCGACGTCACCCCGCAGCCGCCGGAGCGCCTCTCCGGCAAGACCGTCGCCGTCGTCGGCTCCGGCCCGGCCGGACTCGCCGCCGCCCAGCAGCTGACCCGGGCCGGCCACACCGTCGTCGTCTACGAGCGCGCGGACCGCATCGGGGGCCTCCTGCGCTACGGCATCCCCGAGTTCAAGATGGAGAAGTCCCACATCAACCGGCGCATCGAGCAGATGCGCCTGGAGGGCACCAAGTTCCGCACGGGGGTGGAGATCGGCCGGGACATCGACGCCGCCAAGCTCCGCCGCCGCTACGACGCGGTCGTCATCGCGGCCGGCGCCACCGTCTCCCGCGACCTGCCGGTCCCCGGCCGCGAGCTGAACGGCGTCCACTTCGCGATGGAGTACCTGCCCCTCGCCAACAAGGTGCAGGAGGGCGACCTCACCGTCGCCCCGATCCACGCCGGCGGCAAGCACGTCGTCGTCATCGGCGGCGGCGACACCGGCGCCGACTGCGTGGGCACCGCCCACCGCCAGGGCGCGGCCTCCGTCACCCAGCTGGAGATCATGCCGAAGCCGGGCGAGGAGCGGAACGCGAACCAGCCCTGGCCGACCTTCCCCATGCTCTACAAGGTCACCTCCGCGCACGAGGAGGGCGGCGAGCGGGTCTACTCCGTCTCCACCACCCACTTCGAGGGCGACGAGGACGGCAACGTCCAGGCCCTCCACCTGGTGGAGGTCGAGTTCAAGGACGGTAAGCTGGAGCAGAAGCCCGGCACGGAGCGGCGCATCCCCGCGCAGCTGGTCACCCTCGCCATGGGCTTCACCGGAACCGACCAGTCCAACGGCCTGGTCCAGCAGTTCGGCCTGGAGCTCGACCAGCGCGGCAACGTCGCCCGCGACGAGCACTACGCGACCAACGTCGACGGCGTCTTCGTCGCCGGTGACGCGGGACGCGGTCAGTCGCTGATCGTCTGGGCGATCGCGGAGGGCCGCTCCGCCGCCCGCGGAGTGGACCGCTTCCTGACCGGGACCAGCGCCCTGCCGGCCCCGATCCGTCCGACGGACCGGTCCCTGCTGGTCTGAGCACCACCTCCGGGTTCCCCCGGGCCCACGCGGCCCGGAGGGAGCCCCCACCACACGTCCCGTACAACGGCGTACGGAACTGAACGCGGCGCCTGCCCGTCCCCGACCGGACTCCAGCGGGCGCCGTGGCGCGTCCGGAGCCGGTACGGGCCCGGCGGAACACCTTCCCCCGGGCCCGTGCCCCTCCGTCCTCAGCCGCCCGTCAGCGCCGAGGTCTTCAGCGCCACCGCCACCGCGAACAGCCCCAGCAGCACCAGCCCGCCCGCGAGCTGGACCGGCCACGCCCGCAGCTTCGCCGGCGCGAAGGCGAGCCCGGACGTCACCAGCGCCCCGGTCAGCAGCCCGCCCAGGTGCCCCTGCCACGAGGTGAACGCGGCCGAGATCAGCATCCAGATCAGGAACCCGGCCATGAAGCGGTTGACCGCCGCCATGTCGTGGCCGAGCCGCCGGTGGATGACCCAGTACGCGGCGGCCAGCCCGAAGACCGCACCGGAGGCGCCGACCGTGGAGGTGTCCGGCGCCAGCAGGTACACCAGGACCGAACCGCCCACCGCCGACAGCAGGTACAGCGCCAGATAGCGGGCCCGGCCCAGCTGCCCCTCCACGGCCCGGCCGATGTTCCACAGCGTGAACATGTTGAACACCAGGTGCATCACCCCGAACGAGGCGTCCGGCGGCATGTGCAGGAAGGCCCCGGTCACCAGCCGGTACCACTCGCCGTCCGCGACGCCCGTCAGCTCGTACCCGGGGAAGGTGTCGCCCCGGTAGTAGTAGACCTCGCCGTCCGGGCCGGTGAGCGCCGCCCCGAGCACCGCGAACCGGTCCACGATCTCCGGCCGGACCACCTCGCCGACGTAGGCCAGCACGTTGAGCGCCATCAGCACGTACGTCACCATCGGCGCCGTCGCCCGGGACACCGCCCCGCCGAAGACCGTACGGGCCCGCCGCACCGAGCGCCGCCCCTCCTCCACGCACTCCACGCACTGGTGGCCGACCGGGGCCTCCCGCATGCAGTCCGGGCAGATGTGGCGGTCGCAACGGGTGCAGCGGACATACGTCTCGGCGGACGGGTGGCGGTAACACGCGGGGGCGGCGGCGGCCTCCATGGCCGGCTCCTTCACTGGGGGTGGGCAACGGGGCCGGTGGGGGCGGCGGCGATCAAGATAGCGAACCGGCGCCATGGGCCGGGGGGCCGGGGTGGCGCGTCGGGTGGCCTACGCTCGTGGTCCGGGCGGCGCGGCGCGGGAGCCGCCGCGCACGACGACCACGACGATCACGACGACCATGACCCGACCCGGCCCGGGGGCGGGGCCGGAACGGGGGGCCACCGCATGACCGTACGCATCCTGCGCACCGCCGACCGCGCCCCCGTCCCCTGGAAGAACGGCGGCGGGAGCGTCCGGGAGATCGCCGCCGGCCCCGCGGAGGCGGGGACCGGCGCCTTCGACTGGCGCGTCAGCCTCGCGGACGTCACCGCCGACGGCCCGTTCTCCGTCTTCCCCGGCGTGGACCGCGTCCTGACCGTGGTCGAGGGCGCGGGCATGGACCTCGTCGTGGGCGGCGAGCACCACATCGTGGACGAGCCCCTGTGGCCCCACGGCTTCCCCGGCGACCTGCCCACCGAGGGCTTCCTGCTGGGCGGCCCGGTCCTCAACCTCAACGTCATGTACCGCAGGGACCGTACGCGGGCGGAGACCGCCGTCGTCTGCGGCACGGTCCGCCTGCTCCTCCCGGAGGGCGGCGCGGTGCTGGCCGTCTCCCTGGACGACGGCGCGGAGCTGGAGGGGGCGGGCGTCCGGCTGGACCGCTACGACGCCGTGCTGGCGACCGGGGCGTCGCCCGGCGTGCTGCGGACGATGGGCCGGGCGGCGCTGATCACACTCGCGGACATGTGACCGCCCGGGCGGCGCGGGAAAGAAATCCGGCTGACGGACCGTCCGCCGCGGGATACGGTCGCCCGTATGCCCGAACACGTCTCCGCCCCCGCCGTGATCCGCCGTTACACCGCCGCCGACGAGGACGCCGCGGTGGACGTCTGGTCCCGTGCCGGCCGTGCGGCCCACCCCTTCATCCCCGGCGAGGGCGGGGGCGAGCGGGCCCGCAAGATGCGCGAGATCTATCTCGTCCACGCCGAGAACTGGGTCGCCGAGGCGGACGGCCGGGTGGTGGCCCTCCTGGGCCTCCTGGACGCCGAGATCGGCGGCCTCTTCGTGGCCCCGGAGGCCCAGGGCACCGGGGTGGGCCGCCGCCTGGTCGAACACGCGGCGGCGCTGCACGGCTCCTTGGCCCTGGACGTGTACGAGAAGAACACCGGGGCCCGGAGCTTCTACGCCCGGATGGGGTTCGTGGAGGAGAGCCGCCGCGTCGACGAGGAGTACGACGAGGTCATGCTGCGGCTCACCCGGCCGGCTCCGGAGGACCGGGGCTGAAGGCGGCGGGGCGGTGACGGCATGCGGCCCGGCGCGCCCGTCCGCCGGTCGCGCCGCCATACCCGACAGAAGATGTCGGGTATCCGGTGTTCCATGGCGTCATGACGTCTTCACCGACCACGCCCGCACCGGTCTCCTGGGACGGCTTCGCCGCCGCCGAACCCGATTTCGCCGACACCGTGCAGCGGCGCTTCCGCCTCTACAAGCACCACGTCCTCGCCACCCTGCGCAAGGACGGCTCGCCCCGGGTCACCGGCCTGGAGGCCGACTTCCGCTTCGGTGAGCTGCTGCTCGGCATGATGCCGAACTCCCGCAAGGCCCTGGACCTGCGGCGCGATCCGCGCTTCGCGCTCCAGGCCAACCCGGGCCCCGACGCCGAGATGAACGACGGCGACGTGCGTGTCAGCGGCCGGGCCGTGGAGATCACCGACCCGGCGGTCATCGCCCGCTTCATCGAGGAGGCGGCTCCGCCGGAGCCCTTCCACCTCTTCCGCGCGGAGCTGGCCGAAGTGGTCCGCACCGGGCTCGACGGGGAGGCGCTGGTCATCCGGTCCTGGCGGCCGGGCGGACCCCTGCGCACCGTACGGCGGACCGGCGACGACGCCCCGGCGGTCGAGGCGCCCTGACGCGCCGGGGGCGGGCCGGCTCCGTTCGCGCCCGCCCCGGGACGCCTCCCTACGCCCTCCGGTCAGCGAAGTCTCCCCTCCGGCGGCGTGGCGTACCCCTGCGCCGGGAGGGAGGACGTGGTAGTGTTGTCCGCGTTGCAGTTTTGGTACCCATGAACTTTATGTGCGCCTGACGGGAATGCTTCCTCAGGCGCTTTATTGTTTTCCGGCTTTCTCCGGATGGGGCTCAATGCGGCGACTTGGAATTCGTAAAGTGCGGATTTCCGGCACTGCACCTGTTTTAGGAGAATGACATGGCCACCGGCACCGTGAAGTGGTTCAACTCGGAAAAGGGCTTCGGCTTCATCGAGCAGGACGGCGGCGGCGCCGACGTCTTCGCCCACTACTCCAACATCAACGCCTCCGGCTTCCGCGAGCTGCAGGAGGGCCAGAAGGTCTCCTTCGACGTCACGCAGGGCCAGAAGGGCCCGCAGGCCGAGAACATCGTCCCGGTCTGATCACCGGACGCGTACCTCGCTGACCGGGGCCCGCACCTCACGGTGCGGGCCCCGGTTTGTGCTGTCCGAGCAACGACCTCGTTGCACCCATCCGTTTCCGTGCGCACATCCTGGGGGCGCACACGACGGCCGGATCGGCACACCCCGCAGTCAACCCATTCGGCAGTCGCCCAGGAATCCCCCCAGGAGGGCAATTCCGCATGACCAGCTCCGAACGCCAGGACCGCACCCCCCGCTCCCGCCCGGCCCGCGGCCGCGGCCAGAGCACCCAGACCCCGTCGAACGGCCGGGGCGGCGCACCCCGCTCCCGCGCCCAGGGCGGCTCCCGGAACCAGGGCGGCTCCAAGCCCCCGGCCCGTCGTCGCGCCACCCCGCCGCAGGGCGAATTCGCCCTGCCGGAGACCGTGACCCCCGCGCTGCCCGCCGTCGACGCCTTCGCCGACCTCGACATGCCCGCCGCGCTGCTGAAGACCCTCGCCGCGCAGGGCGTCACCGAGCCGTTCCCCATCCAGGGCGCGACCCTGCCGAACTCGCTGGCCGGCCGGGACATCCTCGGGCGGGGCCGCACCGGCTCCGGCAAGACGCTCGCCTTCGGCCTGGCGCTGCTGGCCCGCACCGCCGGCCGCCGCGCCGAGCCGCGCGCTCCGCTCGCCATGGTCCTCGTGCCCACCCGTGAGCTGGCCCAGCAGGTCACCGACGCGCTGACCCCGTACGCGACCGCCGTGAACCTGCGGCTCGCCACCGTCGTCGGCGGCATGTCGATCACCAAGCAGTCCGCCACGCTGCGGCGCGGCGCCGAAGTCCTCGTCGCCACCCCGGGCCGGCTCAAGGACCTCATCGAGCGCGGCGACTGCCGTCTGGACGAGGTCTCCATCACCGTCCTCGACGAGGCCGACCAGATGGCCGACATGGGCTTCATGCCGCAGGTCGTCGCCCTGCTCAAGCAGGTCGAGCCGGACGGCCAGCGGATGCTGTTCTCCGCGACCCTGGACAAGAACATCGACCGGCTGGTGAAGATGTTCCTCACCGACCCGGTCGTGCACTCCGTCGACCCGTCCGCCGGCGCGGTCACCACGATGGAGCACCACGTGCTCCACGTCCTCGACGAGACCGACAAGAAGGCCGTCGCCACGAAGATCGCCGCCCGCGAGGGCCGGGTGATCATGTTCGTCGACACCAAGCGCGCCGCCGACCGCTTCGCCAAGCGGCTGCTCGCCAGCGGTGTGCGGGCGGCCGCGCTGCACGGCGGGCGCTCGCAGCCGCAGCGCAACCGGACGCTGGACCAGTTCAAGAACGGGCAGGTCACCGCGCTCGTCGCGACGAACGTCGCGGCCCGCGGCATCCACGTCGACGACCTCGACCTGGTCGTCAACGTGGACCCGCCGACCGACCACAAGGACTACCTCCACCGCGGTGGGCGTACGGCGCGCGCCGGGGAGTCCGGCAGCGTCGTCACGCTGGTGCTGCCGGAGGAGAAGCGCGAGATGACCCGACTGATGCAGGACGCGGGCATCGCGCCGCGCACCACGCGGGTCACGTCGGGCGATGCGGAGCTGAGCCGGATCACGGGGGCCCGCGAGCCCTCGGGCGTCGCGGTCGTGATCGAGGTGCCGCAGCCGACTCCGCCGAAGCAGCGGACGCGGTCGGGCGGCGCGGCCGGCTCCTCGGGCGGCGGAGCGGTGCGCTCCGGCAGCCGGGGACGGGGACGACGGGGTTCGGGCACGGGCACGGGCGCCGGAGGGCGTTCGGCCGGGGGCACGGGCCGTTCGGCCGGAAGCGCGGGGCGCTCCGCCGGCGCCGCGCGTCCGGGTGCGGCGCCGCGGGGGCGCCGGGCGGCCTGACGGCCCCCACGCACCGCGGGCCCGGCACCCTTCCCGCCGGGCCGCCTCGCCCACCGTCCGGCGGGCGAGGGCCGGGGCACGGGGCAGAGCCCCGCGTCCCGGGAGGGGCGCGTCGGCCGCCGGAGGGCGGGGCCGCCGCCTCCTCGCCGGACGGACCGGACGGCGGGGCGCTCGTCCTCACCCGCCGCCCCGGGGCGGCCCGTCCGGGGCCGGACCCCGCGGGCGGCTCCCGGCGCGCCGCGTATATCCGGTGGAACGGTTATCCGGTGGCACGGCCCGGTCGGCCGCGGTGAGGATCGCCCCATGCACACCTTCCTGAAGACCGACCGGCTCCTCCTGCGCCCGGTCACGCCCGAGGACGCCCCCGATCTCTTCGCCCTCGACAACGACCCCGAGGTCATGCGGTACATCAACGGGGGCCGGCCGACGAGCCGCGAGGACATCCGGGACCGGGTCCTGCCGAGACTCCTCCACACCCACCCGTGCACCGGCGCCCGCGGCTACTGGGCCGCTCAGCGCCAGGACACCGGAGCGTTCCTGGGCTGGTGGGAACTCCGGCCGCTGGACGACCACGACCCCGCCGTCGTCGAACTGGGCTACCGGCTGAACCGCGCCGCCTGGGGCCGCGGATACGCCACCGAAGGCGCGCGGGCCCTGGTGGACAAGGGGTTCGCCGACCTCGGCGTCCGGCGGGTCACCGCGAACACCATGGCGGTCAACACGGGATCGCGCCGCGTGATGGAGAAGACGGGACTGACCTTCCTGCGCGCCTACACCGAGGACTGGCCGGAGGCCGTCGAGGGCTCCGAGCACGGCGAGGTCGAGTACGAACTCACCCGGGAGGCATGGGAGGCGCGGGCGGCACGGGAGGTGTGAGAGGCCGGGGCGGCGGAGGGGACGGCGCCCGCGCGGGCCGTGGGGCGCGGTCGGTCGCGGGCGGTCCCGCCGCCTCCTCCAGCAGGGCCGCGACCTCGCCGTGCCCCGTGTGCTGGTCCACGCCCGCCGTCGGAACCCCGTCCCGGAGCACCTCCACGGCGATCGTCTCCTCACCCTCCCGCCGCTCCCGCCGCGTCACCGTCTCGATGCCGGAGCCGTAACCCTCCTCCAGCCGCCGCCGCAACTCCCGCTCCGGGTCGAGCGCGGCGATGCGCCGGGCCTCGGCCAGCGCCAGGGCGACCACGGCCTCCTGGCCCCTCGCCCCCGCGCCGTGCGCGAGCAGCGCCCTCACCGTGCGGGCGGACCCCCGCTGCGCGCCCAGCACCAGCATCGCCTCGCCCTGCGGGCCCGGCAGCAGCGGGTCCGCGCCCCCGGCCAGGAGCGCCTCCACCGTGGGGGCGTGCCCCAGGCCGACCGCCCACCGCAGCGCCGTGAAACCGAACTGCTCGCGCAGGTCCGGCCGCGCCCCGGCGGACAGGAGGGCCCGCACCACCTCGGTGTGCCCGCCGCACGCCGCCCCGCACAGCGGAAGGTCGCCCGCCTCGGGGCCGCTCGCCCGGTCGGGGTCCGCCCCCGCCGCGAGCAGCAGCCGCACCGCCCCGGGGAGGTCCTGGACCGAGGCCAGGTAGAGGGCGGTCGTGCCCTCCTCGTCGCTCGCCTCGGCGGACACGCCCGCCCGCAGTGCCCGTACGACCGCGTCCTCATCCTCGTACAGCGCGTCGAACAGGCTTGGTTCGTCCCTGATCGGCTCGTTCGTCATGCTTCGACCCTACGGTGGGCCGCCGACGACGCCCCCGCTCAGGTGTCGCACTCCAGGTGTGTACGGCACAGACCGCACCGCGCGCCGAACCGGCCCCGGACGGGCACCCGGATGCGCTGGTGGCAGGTGGGGCAGGGGAAGGAGACCCGCAGCTCCGGGCCGCCGGTCTCGAAGGCGTAGGGAACGCTCGGGTCGGGAACGGCCCCCGGGTGCTCCCGGGCGTACCTCCGGTCCTTGGCGTAGCGGCGGCGGCCCGCCCAGCCGGCGGCGGACAGCGGCGGCCGGCGCAGGTCGCGCGCCGCCCGCTCCCGCCCCTCGGCGTACGCGGTGTACGCCTGCGGGCTGGTGAACCAGGGGGAGGGGTCCTCGCCGAAGGCGAACGCCCGTTTGGCCAGGACGTACCCGAACTCCTCCGGGGTCAGGTAGCCGAGCTTCTGGCGGGAGGCGGCGTCCTCGCGGAACGCGTCCAACAGCAGCCACCCGGCTCCGAGATAGGCCGTCACCGTGTCGGTCAGGATCTCGTTGGCGCGGGTGCCGGGGAACTCCAGGCCGAGCCGGTGCAGCAGCACATGGGCGACCTCGTGCGCCAGCGCCGCCCCGACGTCCCGGCGATGGGTGCGGAAGCGGTCGTTCAGCTCGACGAAGTACTCGGGGCCCGCGGTGAGTTCCACGCTCGCCGCGTGCTCCATCGCCCGGAAGCCGACGATCAGGCGGGCGTCGGGCAGGTGGAAGTGCTGGACCAGGGCGCGTGCCACCCGTTGGGCTCCCAGATGGAGGTCGTCCTGGTCGGCGAAGGCCGCGTCGGCGGGGGCGAGGCTGGTGGCGTAGGCGTGGACGCCGTCCGCGGAGAGCCGCCGGTAGAGCGCGGTGATGGCGGAGCGGACCGTGGCCAGATGCGGAAAGCCGTGGACGACGGGTGCGCCCGGAGGGCGGTTCGCCACGTCGGAACCCCCCCCTCGGCGACGGTTGACTCCGTGACGCCGGCCCCCTGGGGGCCGGCGGATCTCCACTGTAAGCCGCGGCCGTGCGCGGGAGGCCGCACGGGGCGGGGGAGCCCGGGACCGGGGATCGGAGGAGCCCCCTCCGTATGGCCGAAAAGATCCGGCCGGAAAGTGCGCCTTGTGGCAGCGGTCACTCGACACCGATAATCGGAGTGTTCTTGTCGTGTGCATGACCATTTCGGCCGCCGGGCCGGAGGTCGTCACCCGGCCGGGACACGCGTGCCGGACCACGCGACCCACAGCACTCCCGCACGCACGCACACCAGCACTTCCGCTCCGACGCGCGGCGCTCCCACCGCCGTGCGGGCCCCCGCTCGGCGCCCTGCTCGGCGCCCCGTACGGGGTTTCCTGCACGGTGGCGCGGCGCGACAACCCCCCACAGCGACCCCCCACACGAAATCCCCCCACGAAAGCAGGCCTTCATGAAGCTTCCGAGTGTGCTGAAAAGGTGTTCCGTCGCCGTGGCGGCGATCGCCGTGGCGGCCGTCGGCTTCCAGCCCGCGTCCGCGGCCCCCCAGCCGATCGTCGGCGGAGAGCGCGCCGAACAGGGCGAGTTCCCCTTCATGGTCCGGCTCTCCATGGGCTGCGGCGGCGCCCTCTACACCCAGGACATCGTCCTCACCGCCGCCCACTGCGTGGACGGCTCGGGCGACGACACCTCGATCACCGCCACCGGCGGCGTCGCCGACCTCGAATCGCCCGAGGCCGTCGAGGTCCGGTCCGCCAAGGTCCTCCAGGCCCCCGGCTACAACGGCACCGGCAAGGACTGGGCCCTGATCAAGCTCGACCAGCCCATCGACCAGCCCACCCTGAAGATCGCCACCGACGACACCTACGACGAGGGCACGTTCACCGTCGCCGGCTGGGGCGCCGACCGCGAGGGCGGCAGCCAGCAGCGCCACCTGCTCAAGGCCGAGGTCCCGTTCGTCTCCGACGCCGACTGCCAGAGCGCCTACAGCGACCTCGTCCCCGGTGAGGAGCTGTGCGCCGGCCTCCTCGACACCGGCGGCGTCGACAGCTGCCAGGGCGACTCCGGCGGACCGATGTTCCGCAAGGACGACTCCGACGAGTGGATCCAGGTCGGCATCGTCAGCTGGGGCCAGGGCTGCGCCCGCCCGAACTACCCGGGCGTCTACACCGAGGTCTCGCACTTCGCGGCGGACATCGCCTCCGCGGCCGACTCCCTCTGACCCGTCCGGGCCGCCCGGCCCCCTCGCTCGGCCCCCACGGAACGACCGGCCGGCTCCGCCCCCGGTCCTCCCGGTCACCGGACGCCCGTCCGGTGACCGGGGACCGGCCGAGGCCGGTCAACCGTGAACCGCCCCGGGGGCGCCCGCCACCACGGGCGCCCCCGGGCCCAGTTCCACCCGCGGCTCGCCCGCCTCCTCCAGCTCCAGCACCCACACCTCGTTGGCGCCCTCGCGGAGCACCGGGCCCGGAACGTACAGGGTCCGCTGCGGGCCCACCGACCAGTAACGGCCCAGACAGAAACCGTTCACCCAGACGAACCCACGCGTCCAGCCCGGCAGTTCGAGACCCGCGTGATCGACGCCCGCCGCCCCCTCCACCATGAACGCCCCCCGGAACAGCCCCGTCGCGCCGGGGCCCTCCGGTACCGGCCCGAACGGCACCGCCGCCACCGCGTCCGCCGCCTCGAACGCGTCGAGCCGCAGCCCCCGGGCCCGCACCCCGTGCAGATACTGACGCTCGTGCAGCACCCCGCCGGTGAGACCCTTCGACTCGCCCAGGCGCGGCCCGTAGTTGACCCGCCCCAGCGATTCCACCCACAGCTCGACCTCCGCCGGACCCGCCACCGGTTCCGGCAGCGTCCCGGACTCCTCGGTCAGCACCCCGGCCCGGGCCCCGTCCACCGAGACCACCGCCCGGTCCCGCAACCCCGAGACCCCCAGCGGATACGCCTGCCGCGGCCCCGGCACCGCCACCCGGTAGCGCACCAGGCCCCGGTCCACGCCCAGCTCCTCGAAGGTCGGCGGCACCCCCGACTCCGTCTCCGGACCGCCCAGCACCTCCAGCACGTCCCCGAGCCCGGCCCACTCCGCCAACTCCACCCGCACCGGCCCGGGCAGCCCCACCGGCTCCGGCGGCAGCGCGGGCAACGGGCCCTCGGCGTACTCCGCCAGCACCTCCCGGAACAACCGGAACTTCTCCGTCGCCCGCCCGTACTCGTCCACCGGCGCGTCGTAGTCGTACGAGGTCACCGTCGGCTGGAACGCCCCGTCCTGCAACGGACCGGAACGGTTCGCCCCCGCCCAGCCCCCGAAGTTCGTCCCCCCGTGCGCCATGTAGACGTTCACCGACGCCCCGCACTCCAGGATCTCCCGCAGCGCCCCGGCCGCCTCCTCCGGATCCCGGCGCACCGGCTCGGCCCCCCAGTGGTCGAACCAGCCGCACCAGAACTCCATGCACATCAACGGGCCCTTCCGCTGGTGCCGGCGCAGCACCTCGAACCCCTCCCGCGCCCCCGAACCGAAGTTCGCCGTCGCGAGGAGGCCCGGCACCGAACCCCCGGTCAGCATGTGGTCCTCCGGACCGTCCGACGTGAACAGGGGGACCGTCACCCCGCACTGCCGCAACAGCCCCGCCAACCACTCCAGATACACCGCGTCGCTGCCGTAACTGCCGTACTCGTTCTCCGCCTGGACGAGGATCACCGGCCCGCCCCGGGACACCTGCCGCCGCACCACCTGCGGCAGCAGCGCGCGGAACCACCGCTCCACCACCGCCCGGTAGGCCGCGTCCCGGGTACGCACCCCCCGCCCGAACCGGCCCGTCACCCACACCGGGAGGCCGCCGTTCTCCCACTCGGCGCAGATGTACGGGCCCGGCCGCACGATCGCCCACAGCCCCGCCCGCTCCACCGCGTCCAGGAACCGGCCCAGCGCCCCCACGTCCCGGACCTCGCCCTCCCGGGGCTCGTGCAGATTCCACGGGACGTACGTCTCGACGCAGTTCAGCCCCATCGCGGCGAGCATCGCCAGCCGGTGCTCCCACTGCTCCTCGTGCACCCGGAAGTAGTGCAGGGCGCCCGACAGCAGCCGTACGGGCTTCCCGTCGAACCGGAAACAGTCGTCGCCCACGGTGAAGTCGGTCATGGTGCTCGTACGCTCCTGTGCTGGGCCGCACCCGCGGCCCTCGATCCAGTGGTCCGACCACTGTCACCTCTGGCGCGCACCGGGTCCATGGACAAAGATCGCAGTTGATTGGACGCAACGGACCCGCCCGGTCCGGGCGCGAGGGGCCACCTGGGAGGGAAGGACCGCGATGTACCACACCTGGATGCGCTTCTTCACCCCGAGCCCCCTCCACCACCGCCTGGGGCTCGTCTGCCTCGGCGTCGGCCTCCAGCACGGGGCGCTGCCCACCGTGGGCCCCCGCACCCTCGACCACCACGTCGCCGTGATCGTCCACTCCGGCACCGGCTGGTTCAAGGGCTCCGACGGCCGCCGCACCCCGGTCACCGGCCCCAGCCTCATCTGGCTGACCCCCGGCACCCCCCACCACTACGGCGCCGACCCGGGCACCGGATGGGACGAGAGCTTCGTCGACTTCACCGGGCCCGCCACCACCACGTACACCGAACTCGGCTACATCGAGCCCGACCGCCCCCTCGTCCCGCTCTCCGACACCGCCGCGCCGCGCGCCGCCGTCGGACGCATGGTGCGCGCCGCCCGGCGCGGCAACCCGCTGCTGGAGGTGGAGACCGGGGCCGCCGTCCACGAACTCCTCGTCTCCCTGCGCCGCGCCCGCGCGGACGTCGGCCCGGACGGCGACCCGGTGCTCCGGGCGCTGGCCCGCGACGCCTACCAGCCGCTCACCATCGCCGAGCACGCCGCCCGGCACGGCATGACGGCCGCCGAACTGCGCACCGCCGTACGGCGCGGGGCCGGCTGCAGCCCCAAGGACTACCTGCTCGGCATCCGGCTGGGCCGGGCCAAGGAACTCCTCGCCGCCACCGACCTGCCGGTCGCCGCCGTGGCCCGCCGCGTCGGCTACGACGATCCGGCCTACTTCTCCCGCCTCTTCGCCCGCCGGGTCGGCACCGCCCCCGTCCGCTTCCGCGAGCAGCAGGGCCGCAGCGTGCCCGGCGGCTGGAGCGACCAGGTGCCCGACCCCGACGATCCGCCGACGATCGCCACCTGACGGCGGCAGGCCGGGAAGCCGTCCCGCCCGGTGCGGACCTCGGCTTCGCCGGCATCGCCGCAGCACTCGTCCGCCACCGCCGGATCACCGCCCGAGACGTCCTCTAAGCTCGCTGACCATGAGTACGAGCGAGATCGACGCCTCCGTCCAGGCCGAGCTGAGCCGGCTGCGCGAGAGCATCGACAACATCGACGCCGCCGTCGTCCACATGCTGGCGGAGCGCTTCAAGGCCACCCAGCAGGTCGGCCGCCTCAAGGCGGACCACCGGCTGCCGCCCGCCGACCCCGCGCGCGAGACCCGCCAGATCGCCCGGCTCCGGCAGCTGGCGCAGAGCGCGAACCTGGACCCGGCGTTCGCCGAGAAGCTGCTGAACTTCATCATCGCCGAGGTGATCCGCCACCACGAGCGCATCGCCGAGGAGACGGAGAACGGCGCCGGGGTCTGAGAAAGCACGGAAGCCCTTTCCCGGTTCTGGCCGGCCCCGGCCCCCGCGCCCGCCACCCGCCGCTCGCCCGACGGATGCTGATCAGGTGGTGTTGCGGAGGCTGAGGCTGCGACTGCGGCTGCCCGTGGGCGTCGAGCCGGTCGTACGCCGCCGTTCGCCGGGACGTGGCCGCTGCGGGGGGCGTGCCCGCTCCCTGGTAAGCGCCCGCTCCCTGGTAGGCGGGCGTTCCCGGGTGCGCGGCCGGGAACCCCCGGGCCGCCCGGCGGTCGGGGCCCGACACGGCGGCCCGCGGGGCGGCGGTCGCGGCGGCGATCGCGATCAGGACGGAGAGCGCGACGGCCACCGTGCTGTACTCCAGCCGCCCGTTCATCCGCATGCCCGCCATGCCGACGCAGTGCATGCCCGCCACCCCGACCCCGAGCCGGGTGGTCAGGCCCGCCGCCGGCAACGCCGTACGGGCCGTCCCCGGTAGCCGACGATGAAGACGCCCACGCCGACCACCACGAGCGCGACGACCAGGCGCAGAGCCGTCTGCCGAAGGTCGTAGGGGACCGGCGCCTCCGCCACGTGGAAGCCCGTCACGGCGACGAAGTACATCGTCCAGACGCCCGAGCCGATGGCCGCCGCGCCGAGCGCGAGCCGGCCGGGCCTCCACGAGGCGTCGTCGCGCAAGGAGCGGATGGTGCGGCGGAAGCCCAGCGCGCTGCCCCCGCAGCCCATCCCGTAGGCCGCCACGGGGTCATCGCACCGGGCTCCCGCCCGCCGGACCCGCCCCGGCAGTGGCCGTCCCGGACCGGCTCCGCCCTGCGAGAACCCCGCTGCGCCCACCGTCCCCCGTACGGCAGCATGGGGCCATGTCCGTACTGACGCGCGACGAAGCGCAGACCCGAGCCCAGTTCCTCGACGTGGAGCGGTACACCATCGCCCTCGACCTCACCACCGGCGACGAGACCTTCGACTCCCGCACCGCCATCCGGTTCACCGCCCGCGCGGCCGGAGACACCTTCGTCGAGGTCAAGCCCGCCGCCCTGCGCTCGATCAGCCTCGACGGACAGCCGCTCGACCCCGCCCTCCTCGACGGCAACCGCTACCCCCTCACCGGCCTCGCCGCCGGCCCCCACGAACTGCGCGTCGACGCCGCGATGCACTACTCCCGCACCGGCGAGGGCATGCACCGCTTCACCGACCCCACCGACGGCGAGACCTACCTCTACACCCAGCTCTTCATGGAGGACGTCCAGCGCGTCTTCGCCGCCTTCGACCAGCCCGACCTCAAGTCCGTCTTCGCCATCGACGTCACCGCCCCCGACGGGTGGACCGTCCTCGGCAACGGCGTCGCCGAGCACACCGGCGAGGGACACTGGACCATCGCCCCCACCCCGCCCGTCTCCACCTACCTCGTCGCGGTCGCCGCGGGCCCCTGGCACTCGATCACCACCGAACACGCCGGGCTGCCCTTCGGCATCCACTGCCGCCGCTCCCTCGCCCCGTACCTGGACGCCGACGCCGACGAGATCCTCGACATCACCCGCGCCTGCTACGACCGCTACCACGAGAAGTTCGACGAGCCCTACCCGTTCGACTCCTACGACCAGGCGTTCGTCCCCGAGTTCAACGCGGGCGCCATGGAGAACCCCGGACTCGTCACCTTCCGCGACGAGTTCGTCTACCGCTCCGCCGTCACCGACACCGAACGCCAGACCCGCGCCATGGTCATCGCCCACGAGATGGCCCACATGTGGTTCGGCGACCTCGTCACCCTGACGTGGTGGGACGACATCTGGCTCAACGAGTCCTTCGCCGAGTACATGGGCTACCAGACGCTCACCGAGGCGACCCGCTTCACCGACACCTGGGTCGACTTCGGCGTCGCCCGCAAGGGCTGGGGCTACGACGCGGACCAGCGCCCCTCCACCCACCCCGTCGCCCCCGACCCCGACGCCGTCCCCGACACCGCCTCCGCCCTCCTCAACTTCGACGGCATCAGCTACGCCAAGGGCGCCTCCGCCCTGCGCCAACTCGTCGCCTGGCTCGGCGAGAAGGACTTCCTGGCCGGCATCAACGCCCACTTCGCCCGCCACCGGTTCGCCAACGCCACCCTCGCCGACTTCATCGACAACCTGGCCTCCGCCACCGACCGCGACGTCCACACCTGGGCCGAGCAGTGGCTGCGCACCACCGGCATCGACACCCTCACCGCCGAGGTCGGCGCCCCCGAACCCTCCGCCACCGCCCCGAGCGGCAACGGCCAGTCCTGGACCCTCACCGTCACCCGCGACGGCTCCCGCCCCCACCGCATCGCCGTCGGCGCCTACGACCACGCTCTGAACACCCAGGCGGGCCCCGGCCACCTCGCTCTGCGCGACCGCTTCGAGATCGACGTACCCGGCGACGGCACCCCCACGGTCCGCCCCGGCCACCGCCCCGCCCTCGTCGTCCTCAACGACGGCGACCTCACCTACGCCAAGATCCGCCCGGACGCCGCCTCCTGGGACACCGTCCTCGCCGGCCTCTCCGGCATCCCCGACGCCCTCACCCGGGCCGTCCTGTGGAACGCCGCCCGCGACATGGTCCGCGACGGCGACCTGGCCCCCGCCGCCTACCTCGCGACGGCCCGCACCCACCTCCCCTACGAGAGCGACCTCGCCCTCGTCCAGGGCGTCCTCACCTTCGCCGCCGGACAGATCGCCGACCGCTACGTCGCCCCCGAGGACCGGCCCGCCGCCCTCGCCACGCTCACCGACCTCTGCCGCGACCTCATCCGCCGCACCGAGGACGGCTCGCAGCCCGGCCTCCGCCTCATCGCGGTACGCCACTTCATCGACGCCGCCACCCAGCCCGACACGCTCCGCACCTGGCTCGACGAAGGCACCGTCCACGGCGGACCCGAGCTCGACCCCGAGCTGCGCTGGCGCATCCTCACCCGGCTCGCCGCCCTCGGCGCCACCGACGAGAAGGCCATCGCCGCCGCGCTCGAAGCCGACACCAGCGCCACCGGCCGGGAAGGCGCCGCCCGCTGCCGTGCCGCGCTGCCCACCGCCGAGGCCAAGGCCGCCGCGTGGGACGCGCTGTTCACCGACGACACCCTGTCCAACTACCTCTTCACCGCCACCGCCCAGGGTTTCTGGCAGCCCGGCCAGGAAGACCTGCTCGCCGCGTACGTGCCCCGCTTCTACGCGGACGCCACCGCGCTGGCCGCCCGCCGGGGCCCCGCCATCGCCGAGGCCGCCGGACGCCACGCCTTCCCCGCCTACGCCATCGACGCCGACAGCCTCGCCACCGGCGCCCGCGCCCTGGAGGACCCCGACCTCATCCCCGCCCTGCGCCGCAAGCTCGTCGACCAGCTCGACGACCTCCGCCGCGCCCTCGCCGTACGGACGAACGCCGCCGCGAACGGCTGACCCGACGCGCACGGCCGGGGGGCGGGGACCGGCCCGCCCCCGGCCGTGCGCGCACCCGGTGCCAGGCGCCGACGACCAGAACACCGGCTCCCACCCCGCGGCCGTGCGCGCCCGGCGGAGGGGGAGCGCACCCGGCACAGGGCGCCGGGCCCGCCCCGGGGCCGAGGCCCCCCTGGGGCCGGGGGACCCCGCTGACCGGCGAACGCCCCGACCGGTGAACGCCCCGACCGGCGAACGAACCCGGCTGTGCGCGGACGGAACCAACCGGCCCTACGCGCACGGGATCAGCCGGCCGCGCTGCCCTCCACCGCACCGCCCCCCGGCCCTCCGGCGCGTCGCCCCGGGCCCCACCCGTCGCGCCGCCCCTGCCCCGCCCGCCGCCCGCAGATCGGCCGCCCGCTCCGCCCGTCCCGCCGACGCCCCGGTCAGGATCGCCCGCGCGTCTGCGGCAACTCCGCCGCCCCCGGGGCGGCCGACGTGCGGTGGGCCGCCGCCCTCCCGCCGCCCCTTCCCGCCGGGCCGTCACGAGCCCCGCCCGGCACACCACCACCGCCTGCTGGGAGCGATGGGCGGCCTCGCCCCCCCACCCCGGTCGGCATCTCCGGGACCGCGTGATCGCGTTCACTGAACAGGTCGAGCACCCCGGTCCGGCCCGGACGCCTCAGCCGCCGTGAAGGACTCCGCCTCCGGCCGGTACAGCGGCGTACCCACCGGCGGGGCCCCGCTCCGTACGACGCGGCCCCCCCGCACCACCGCCGCCCCGAACCCTTACCGACGAGCCGAACCCTTCTGGACGGGCTTCTCCCGCCGCCGTACGCCGAGGGCGAACCCGAGAGCCGTCGTCGGGCCGCCCGCCGCAACCGCCCCCCCCCCCCCCCCCCCCCCCCCCCCCCCCCCCCCCCCCCCCCCCCCCCCCCCCCCCCCCCCCCCNCCCGCCGCAACCGCCCCCCCCCGCACTCCGCGCCCCCCCGCACTCCGCGCCCCCCGCGCCCCCCGCACACCCGTCCAGCAATCGCACGCCGATACCGCCTCAACCCGTCCCGAACAGGCCACACCGCCCACCAGTACCCCTTTCGAGCCCGGATCGTTGGGCTCTTCGGCCGCACCACCCGAAACCCGGGAGCAGTCGGCATGCCCACCCCGCCCGCACGTGAAGGACCGTTCCGCCCATGCCCACCACCCCGCCCCTCGCCGGAGGCGTCACGGGCCCCGCCGCCCTGCGCCCCCTCCTCGACACCGTCCTCGCCGCCCTCCACGACGGCGCCGCCCTCCGCGACGGCCCCCTCCCCGCCGGCGGACCCGGGATCGTCGCCCCCCGCACCCGCGCCGCAGCCCACCCCCTCATCCCCGACCACGGCACCGGCCCCCACCACGCCCTCACCACCCTCGTCACCGCCCTCGCGGCAGGCGCCGCCGACCCCGCCCACCCCCACTGCACCGCCCACCTCCACACCCCGCCCCTCGCCCTGGCAGCCGCCGCCGACCTCGCCGCCAGCGCCCTCAACCCCTCCATGGACTCCTGGGACCAGGCCCCCGCCGCCTCCGCCCTCGAAGCCGACCTCACCGCCGCACTGGCCGCCGAGATCTACCCCCACACCCCCTCACCCGACGCCGTCATCACCACCGGCGGCACCGAGGCCAACCAACTAGCCCTCCTCCTGGCCCGCGAACGCCACGGCCCCGTCCAGACCATCTGCGGCGCCAACGCCCACCACAGCATCGCCCGCGCCGCCTGGCTCCTCGGCCTCCCCGAACCCGTCACCGTCCCCGCCCCCCGCGGCACCCTCGACCCCACCGCCCTCGACGCCGCCCTCACCGAACTCCACCGCCCCCACCTCGTCGTCGCCACCGCCGGCACCACCGACACCGGCGCCATCGACCCCCTCGACACCATCGCCGACCTCTGCGCCGCCCACGGCGCCGAACTCCACATCGACGCCGCCTACGGAGGCCCCCTCCTCCTCAGCCCCACCCACCGCACCCTCCTCCACGGCCTCCACCGCGCCCACAGCGTCACCCTCGACCTCCACAAACTCGGCTGGCAGCCCGCGTCCGCCGGACTCCTCGCCGTACCCGACCACCACCACCTCGCCCCCCTCCACCACCACGCCCCCTACCTCAACGCCGACGACGACACCGAAGCCGGCCTCCCCGACCTCCTCGGCCGCTCCCTGCGCACCACCCGCCGCCCCGACGCCCTCAAAATCGCCGTCACCCTCCACGCACTGGGCCGCGACGGACTCGCCGACCTCATCGACCGCACCCTCGCCACCGCCCACCACCTCGCCGACCTCATCACCGCCACCCCCGGCCTCGACCTCTACGACCACCCCACCATCAGCACCGTCCTCTTCCGCCCCACCGGAGCCGACGACCACACCGTCGCCGCCATCCGCCGCACCCTCCTCCACCGCGGCCACGCCGTCCTCGGCCGCGCCCACACCGCGGACCGCCTCTGGCTCAAAGCCACCCTCCTCAACCCCCACACCACCCCCCAGGACCTCCAAGCCCTCCTCGACCTCGTCACCCACGCCACCACCGAACTCCTCACCCACCCCGCCGCCACCACCGGCGCACCCCACTCCACGGAAAGCGACACCCCGCGATGACCGACCGGCCCGCCCCCGAACCCGACCAGCCACACGACCTCGTCGGCATCGGCATCGGACCCTTCAACCTCTCCCTCGCCGCCCTCGCCCACGCCATCCCCGCCGCCCCCGGCACCCGGCGCCCCCTCGCCGCCACCTTCTACGAACAACGCCCCGCCTTCCACTGGCACCCCGGCCTCCTCCTCGACGGCGCCAGCCTCCAAGTCCCCTTCCTCGCCGATCTCGTCACCCTCGCCGACCCCACCAGCCCCTGGAGCTTCCTCAACTACCTCCGCACCCGCGACCGCCTCTTCCCCTTCTACTTCGCCGAGCGCTTCCACATCCAACGCGCCGAATACGACGCCTACTGCCGCTGGGTCACCGAACAACTCCCCGGACTCCACTTCGGCCACCAGGTCGACGCCGTCCGCTGGAACACCGACCGCGCCCTCTTCGAAGTCGACTTCACCCAACTCGACCGCGACGGCGAAGCCGAAGCCCTCGGCCGCGCCTACGCCCGCCACATCGCCCTCGGCATCGGCACCGAACCCTTCGTCCCCGACCCCCTCAAACCCCTCGCCGAAGCCGAAGGCGTCCCCGTACTCCACTCCGCCGACTACCTCCGCCACCGCGACCGCCTCCTCGCCGCCGACCACATCACCGTCATCGGCTCCGGCCAGTCCGGCGCGGAGATCTTCCTCGACCTCCTGCGCGCCCGCCCCGAAGGCGCCGAAAACCTCCACTGGCTCGCCCGCACCCAGGCATTCGCCCCCATGGAGTACTCCAAACTCGGCCTCGAACACTTCACCCCCGACTACAGCCGCTACTTCCACGCCCTCCCCGAAACCGCCCGCGACGAACTCGTCCCCCGCCAGTGGCAACTCCACAAAGGCATCGACGCCGACACCATCGCCGCCATCCACGACGAGCTCTACCGGCGCACCCTCCACGGCGGCTGGCCCGACGCCACCCTCACCCCCGGCGTCCACGTCCGCACCGCCGGCCGACTCGCCGACACCCGCGTCGAACTCCACCTCGAACACACCCAGCAAGGCATCCGCACCCGCCTCGCCACCGACGCCGTCATCCTCGCCACCGGCTACCGCGAACGCCCCCTCGACGCCCTCCTCGGCGGCCTCGCCCCCTACCTCAGCCGCGACGCCTCCCACCGCCCCCGCATCGACGACCAGTACCGACTCGTCCTCGACCCCGCCGTCACCGGACACGTCTACGTCCAGAACGCCGAACGCCACACCCACGGCGTCGGCGCCCCCGACCTGGGCCTCGCCGCCTGGCGCAGCGCCACCATCCTCAACAACCTCACCGGCGCCAACCCCTACCCCCTCCCCGAACGCACCGCCTTCACCACCTTCGGCCTCACCCCCCAACCCGCCCCCATCCCCGCCCAGGCCACCGGCCCCCACCCCCTGACCCGAACCCACTGACCCCGCACACGAAGAACGGCCCGGGCCCCCCGAAGAAGGAGACCCGGGCCGGACAACAGACCGCGCGACAAGCAGCGCTACGGGAAGACAGGCACCCCCTCACGCGTCAACCGCCACCCCACCGACGCGAACGCCGCCGGATCCACCGTCCCCTTCTCCCGCACCCAGCCGATGATCGTGTTCCGGATCTCGTCCGAATCCGCCCACACCTGCCGCGCACCCGGCACATGCGGGAAATTCCCCCCGCCCGACGCCCGGTAGTTGTTCACCGCCAGCACGAACCGCGCCGCCGGATCGACCGCCTTCCCCTCGAACGACAACCCCACGATCCGCGCACCCACCGGCTGCGCGATATCGACGTCGTACGTCACACCCGACACCGCGTCGTAGTTGTAGTCCGGAACCCCGTCCGCATTCGTCAGCTTCGCGGTGTCCACCGGCCCACCCGCCGGAGTCCGCACGTAATACCGCGCCGAATACTCCAGGTAATCCTTCAACTGGGCGCCCGTGATCAACCGCGCCTCCAACGTGTTCTCGAACGGATACAGCCCCGCCGCATCCCTGATCGTCACATCACCGGCCGGAATCCCCGCCGTACGCGAGAAGCACGACGCCTGCGACAGCACCGGCAGAGCGGCGAACTCCCCGCCCGCCAGACCCGCCCTCACCGTCTCCGTCTGCACCTGGTTGATCAGATCGATGATCGGCTCGTCCTTCCACGGCGCATCCGCCGTCGACATCGCCACCACCGACGTACCGATCACCTGATTGACGTACTCCACCACCTTCCGGTGCTCCCGGCGCAACAACGACGTCACCTTCCGGTCCTCCGCCACCGTGTTGGAGTTCAGCACCCGCGAGCCCGCCCTCTCCACCACCCAGCGGCCCTTCTCCCACACCAGATCGAACTCGAACAACGTCAGCCGCTGCCCCCACTTCGCCGGCTCCGAGAGCACCACCCGCTTCCCGGTCTCCCGGTTCGTCACGAAACGCTCGGCGATCTCCACATGCGCGTGCCCCACCAGAATCGCGTCGATCCCCGGCACCTGCTCCGCCACCAGCGCCGCCGCGTTCTCCACGTACGGCAACTGATCACCCCACGACGACGTCCCCGAAGAACCCGAATGCGCCGACACGACCACCACGTCCGCACCCATCGACCGCAGCTTCGGCACCCACTTCGCCGCCTGCTCCTCCAGACCCGGGAACACCATCTTCCCGCCCACGTTCGCCTTGTCCCAGATCGCGACACCGGGATTCGTCAGACCCAGCACCGCCACCCGCACATCACGCCCGCACGGCGTACGCATCCGCTTGATCACATACGGCGCGAAAGCCGGCCGCAACGTCTTCGCGTCCAACGCGTTCGCCCCCAGCAGCGGGAAATCACACTGCTCCTCGAACTTCCGCAGCACCGGAATCCCGTAATTGAACTCATGATTCCCGAGCGCCGCCGCGTCATAACCGATCGCGTTCATCGCCCGCGCCATCGGATGCACCGGACCACGCCGCGCCGTGATCGGATCGACCTTCGCGTAGTAATACGACAACTGGGTGCCCTGAATCGTGTCACCCGCATCGATCAGCAGCGTATTCCCCCGCCCCTTCTCCCGCCGCACCTCGTCCACCAACGTCGAGATCTTCGCCAGACCGACATCGTTGTGCGCCGAGTCGTCGTACTCCTTGTCCGTGAAGTAGTCCCAGTTGAAGACGTTCCCGTGCAGATCGGTCGTCCCCATCACCGTGAACGAGTACCGCTTCGGCAAATTCCCCCGGCCATGTCCGAACCCCTCCGCCCCCACCGCAACCGCCGGAGCCGCGACGGCCCCGCCCGCCATCGCCACACCCGCGCCGACAGCGGCCGAACGGCTCAGAAAGTTCCTACGGTCCAACGGCATCTCTTCACTCCTCGTTCAGTAGGGCAACGCGCGTAGATCATGGCCCAGCAGCCACCCCCCACAACACCCCGCACAGGTTTCGATCCGATGACCACCCGACACCCACCCCGACACACCACCCCCGTGCCACAGTGAACACATGACCGAAACCCCCGCAGCCGCCCCCCACCACCCCTACGGAACCCCCACCGCCCCCCACCTCACCGTCCGCGGCGAAGCCCACCTCGAAACCGACCCCGAAATCGCCCACATCACCATCACCCTCACCGCCCGCAACACCGACCGCCGCACCACCCTCGACGACCTCACCCACCGCAACACCACCACCCTCGACCTCATCAGGACCTACGGCGACGCCATCGAAAAACTCGAAACCGGCACCCTCGCCATCCGCCCCGAACTCACCCGCCACGGCCGCACCGAACGCATCCGCGCCTACCACGGAAACGTCCAACTCACCGCCACCCTCAACGACTTCACCGCCCTCGGCGAACTCCTCACCCGCCTCGCCGACCACGACCTCACCCGCATCGACGGACCCTGGTGGGCCCTGCGCCCCACCTCACCCGTCCACGCCGCCGCCCGCCGCCAAGCCGTCCACGAAGCCCTCCAACGCGCCCGCGCCTACGCCGACGCCCTCGACACCCGCCTCGACGCCCTCCTCGAACTCAACGACATCGGCACCCAGCACGGCCTCCACACCAACCGCGCCGCCTTCGCCGCCCCCGCCATGCCATTCGGAGCCGCCGCCGAAGCCACCACCGACACCACCCCCCTCGACCTCGAACCCGTACGCCAGACCGTCGACGCCCAGGTCGAAGCCTCCTTCACCCTCATCCCCCCGGACCTCGGATGAACGCTCATCGGAGCACCCCTCCGCACAATTCAACACTTGTCAATAGCCCTTCACGCAAAGGACGTTGAGGTGTCACGCCGAGCCATCCGCCTACCCGTAGGTAAGGATTAGGCTCGAACCATGCGCCGAGCCAAAATCGTCTGCACCCTAGGACCCGCAACCGACACATACGACCAGATCAAAGCCCTGGTCGAAGCGGGAATGGACATCGCCCGCTTCAACCTCAGCCACGGCAGCTACGCCGAACACCAAGAGCGCTACGACCACGTCCGCAAAGCCTCCGAAGAAGTCGGCCGCAGCGTCGGCATCCTCGCCGACCTTCAAGGCCCGAAGATCCGCCTCGGACGCTTCCGCGAAGGCCCCGTACTCCTTGAACGCGGCGACACCTTCACCATCACCGTCGAACCCCTCGAAGACCAAGGCACCGGCGACATCTGCTCCACCACCTACGAAGGCCTCGCCGCCGACGTCACCACCGGCGAACGCATCCTCGTCGACGACGGCCGCGTCACCCTCGAAGTCACCGGCGTCGACGGCCCCCGCGTCCACACCACCGTCATCGAAGGCGGCATGGTCTCCGACAACAAGGGCCTCAACCTCCCCGGCGTCGCCGTCTCCGTCCCCGCCCTCTCCGAAAAGGACATCGACGACCTCCGCTGGGCCCTGCGCACCGGCGCCGACCTCATCGCCCTCAGCTTCGTCCGCACCGGACGCGACATCGACGACGTCCACCGCATCATGGACGAAGAAGGCCGCCGCCTCCCCGTCATCGCCAAAGTCGAAAAACCCCAGGCCGTCGACAACATCGACGACATCGTCGCCGCCTTCGACGGCATCATGGTCGCCCGCGGCGACCTCGGCGTCGAAATGCCCCTGGAACACGTGCCGATCGTCCAGAAACGCGCCGTCAAACTCGCCAAGCGCAACGCCAAACCGGTCATCGTCGCCACCCAGATGCTCGACTCGATGATCGAAAACTCCCGCCCCACCCGCGCCGAGGCCTCCGACGTCGCCAACGCCATCATCGACGGCACCGACGCCGTCATGCTCTCCGGCGAGACCAGCGTCGGCAAATACCCCGTCGAGACCGTCCGCACCATGTCCCGCATCGTCGAGGCCGCCGAGGAAGACCTCCTCGCCAAGGGCCTCCCGCCCCTCACCGAACGCAACAAGCCCCGCACCCAGGGCGGCGCGGTAGCACGGGCGGCAGCCGAAATGGGGGACTTCCTCGGCGCGAAGTTCCTCGTCGCCTTCACCCAGAGCGGCGACACCGTCAAACGCCTCTCCCGCTACCGCTCACCCATCCCGCTCCTCGCCTTCACCCCCGACGAGGCCACCCGCGCCCAGCTCAACCTCACCTGGGGCGTCGAGACCTTCCTCGGCCCGAAGGTCGACTCCACGGACGCGATGGTCGCCCAGGTCGACGAGGAACTGCTGCGCATCGGCCGCTGCAAGAAGGGCGACGTCGTGGTCATCACCGCCGGCTCCCCGCCCGGCGTCGCGGGCTCCACGAACCTGGTCCGCGTCCACCACATCGGCGAGGACGACAGCCCGAAGTAGGGCGGCTCAGTATTTCGGCCCGACGTGCGCATCCATGAGGGCGACGGATGCCCGTCGGGCTACGGAGATGTTGAACGGATCGCTGCCACGCGCAAGGACCGTCCACTCGACGCCTACGGCGGTGAGGGTATCGCTGAAGAGCTTGCGGATGTCGTCGGACTTGTTGGTGAAGAAGTACCGGGGGTACTCATAGCGCTTCCGCTCACCCTGGACCAGGCGCGTGGCCCAGTTGATGATGCGGCAGCCATCGGAGTGGAAGAGTCCGCGGATGAGTTCCCAGGAATGGGCGTCCACGATCTTCTGCTGCCACGGTTCCAGAGCGATCCTGCGGTGGTGCTTCTTACCGGCCCCGTGCTGAGGGAAGAGGCAGGGCCAGTGCTTGCTGAAGGAAGTGACGTACTGGCAGCCGGCACTCGCTACCCGGCAGACCTTGTTGTAGGGCCGTGCGATCTGTACGGCCTCGGCGCAGGCGTCGATGAGTCCGGGCCATGCGTCGGCGCATGCGATGCGGAGTGAATACACGCCTCGTTTGCCCGCACTGATGCAGCCGTCCCCGAGGTAGAGCCCCAGTAAGTAGGCGTACGAGGCCGGGTTCTCGATCTTGCTAGGGATGCCGGTGCATCGGGGGCATGGGGCGCCCCGGTTCTTGTCGAGCGGTTCCAGGCGTGTCTGCCAGGAGCGGATGGCGGCACGCGAAATGCCGGTCTGCTTGCTCACGGAATTGAGGCTGCGGCCCTGCGCGACCAGAGCCAGGGCCCGCTCACGGGTTCTCACGTCGTACATGCCAGCGAGCTTTGCCGTACAGAGGGCAGTCCGGCTTGGAATGGGGCGTGCTTACTCAGATCAAGTGAAGTTCGCCGAACCGTCTTGCGCCTTGGAATCTAAGGAAAAGTGCCCCAGGTGGGATTCGAACCCACACTGTCCGCTGTTTGAGAGCGGCCTCTCTGACCAGTTGGAGTACTGGGGCCTTAGAAAGGAAGGGTCATTGCTGCCCTGCGCGTCACTACCTTACAGGAGCTAGGTAGGCTCGTGGCAGCAGTATCTGCCCCGTACCGAGGAGCCCCGTGACCACCCCCGAGTCGCCCCAGCCCGTTGACGCCGCCGACGACGACCAGTCGCACGTCCCGCCGCTGACGACCCGCGTCGTCATCGCCGAGGACGAGGCGCTCATCCGCCTCGACCTCAAGGAGATGCTGGAGGAGGAGGGCTACTCCGTCGTCGGGGAGGCGGGCGACGGGCAGCGGGCCGTGGAGCTGGCCCGGGAGCACCGGCCGGACCTCGTCATCCTGGACGTGAAGATGCCCGTCCTGGACGGCATCTCCGCCGCCGAGAAGATCGCGGGCGAGTCCATCGCCCCGGTCCTCATGCTCACCGCGTTCTCGCAGCGCGAGCTGGTCGAGCGGGCCCGGGACGCCGGGGCCATGGCGTACCTCGTGAAGCCGTTCAGCAAGAGCGACGTGGTGCCGGCCATCGAGATGGCCGTCTCCCGGTTCGCGGAGCTGAAGGCGCTGGAGAGCGAGGTCGCGGACCTCTCGCAGCGGCTGGAGACCCGCAAGCTGGTGGACCGGGCGAAGAGCATCCTGCAGACGGATTACGGGCTCTCCGAGCCGGCCGCGTTCCGGTGGATCCAGAAGACGTCGATGGACCGGCGGATGTCGATGCAGCAGCTGGCGGAGGCGCTGATCGCGGACGCCGAGGAGAAGAAGAAGACGGCCGAGTAGCCGCGTACGGACAAGGCGAGAGGCCCGCACCCGGGTGAACCGGGTGCGGGCCTCTCGCGTACGGCAGGGGTGTCAGTCCTCGCCGAGGTACGCCTTGCGGACCGATTCGTCGTGGAGCAGGTCGGAGCCCGCGCCGGAGAGGACGATCTTGCCGACCTCCATGACGTGGCCCTGGTCCGCGAGGGACAGGGCGGCCTGGGCGTTCTGCTCGACGAGCAGGATCGTGGTGCCCGCCGCCTTGAGCTCGACGATGGTCTCCATGATCTTCTGCATCATGATCGGGGAGAGGCCCATGGAGGGCTCGTCGAGCATGAGCAGCTTGGGCTGGGACATCAGGGCGCGTCCCATGGCGAGCATCTGCTGCTCGCCGCCGGAGAGGGTGCCGGCGGCCTGCTTGCGGCGTTCCCCGAGGATGGGGAAGAGGTCGTAGGCGCGCTGGACGTCCTTCTCGATGCCTGCCTTGTCGTTGCGGAGGTAGGCGCCGAGGAGGAGGTTCTCGGTGATCGTCAGCCGGGGGAAGATGTGGCGTCCCTCGGGGGAGTGGGCGATGCCCAGGGAGACGATCTTGTGGGCGGGGATGTTGGCCAGGGGCTTGCCCTCGAAGAGGATGCGGCCGCCGAGCGGCTTGAGCAGTCCGGAGAGGGTGCGCAGGGTGGTGGTCTTGCCCGCGCCGTTGGTGCCGATGAGGGTGACGACCTGGCCGGCGTCGACGGTGAAGGAGATGCCCTTGACCGCTTCGATCTTGCCGTAGGCGACCCGGAGGTCTTCGACCTCTAGCAGTGCGGTCATCGGGTGCCCTCCTCATCCGTGCTGGTGGTGTCGGGCGTGGTGGTGCCGGTCGTCTTCGGGGGAGCGGTCCTGGCCGGTGTGGCTGTTGTGGCGTGGGCTTCGGCGGCCTCTACTTCGGCGGCCTCCTCGGCGCCGGGGGCGCCTTCGAAGGGGGTGCCGAGGTAGGCGGCGACGACGCGTTCGTCGGCCTGGACCTCGCCGGGGGTGCCTTCGACGAGTTTCTCGCCCTGGACGAGGCAGGCGACCCGGTCGCAGAGGTTGAAGATGAACCGCATGTCGTGCTCGATGACGAGGACGGCGATGCCCTGGTCCCGGATGGCGAAGATGAGTTCTTCGGTGACGCGGGTTTCCTGGGGGTTCATGCCGGCGGTGGGCTCGTCCAGGAGGAGGAGTCCGGGGTCGCTGGCGAGGGCGCGGGCGATTTCCAGCTTGCGCTGGTCTCCGTAGGGGAGGTTGCGCGCGAGGTGGTCGGCCTTGTCCTGGAGGCCGATGAACTCCAGGAGTTCCATGGCGCGTTCGCGGCTGGCGTCTTCCGCCTTGTGGTAGCCGGGGAGGCGCAGGAGGGCGGACCAGAGGCCCTCCTTGGTCCGGGTGTGGCGTCCGACGAGGACGTTTTCCAGGACGGTCATGTTGGAGAAGAGGCGGATGTTCTGGAAGGTGCGGGCGATGCCGGCCTTGGTGACGAGGTGGGGCTTGGGGGGCAGGACGGTGCCCTTGTAGCTGACCTTGCCCTCGGTGGGGATGTAGAGGCCGGTGAGGCAGTTGAAGAAGGTGGTCTTGCCGGCTCCGTTGGGGCCGATGAGACCGACGATCTCGCCGCTGTTGACGGTGAGGTCGACGCCGCGTACGGCGGTGAGTCCGCCGAATCGCATGGTGACGCCGCTGGCGTCGAGGACCGTGGTGGTGGTCGGGGTGGTGGTTTCGGTGGTCATGTGATCACGCCCCCGCCTTCGTGGTGCCGGCGGTCGTCCGGGTGAGTGGGGCGTCCTCGGCTGGGACGTCGAGTTGGCCGGTCTCGTGGAATTCGAGTTGCTTCCTGCGGTCGGCGACGAGGCCTTCGGGGCGGAAGCGCATGAGCAGGATCAGCGCGATGCCGAAGAGGAAGAGCTGGTAGTCCTGCATGAACTGGAGTTTGGCCGGGATGAGGTAGAGCAGGGCCGCGCCGACGAGGGGTCCGCTGAGGGTTCCCATGCCGCCGAGGATGACGGCGGCGAGGAGGAAGGCGGAGTTCGGGGGTACGGAGCCGGCGAACTGGTACTGCTCGGGCGTCACGGTGTAGGAGACGTGGGCCTGGACGGTACCGGCGAGTCCGGCGAGGGTGGCGCCGAGGGCGAAGGCGAGGAGCTTGAGCCGGAAGGCGTTGATGCCCATGGCGGTGGCCGCGGTCTCGTCCTCGCGGATGGCGACCCAGGCGCGGCCGATGCGGGATTCTCCGGAGCGTCGGAAGACCAGGACGACGACGGCGGTGAAGACGAGCATCAGCAGGTAGTAGTTGGCCGACCTGCCGAGGGTGAATCCGGCGATGTCGTGGCTGATGCCGAAGTCGAAGCCGAAGAGGTTGAGGTCGGGGATGCTGGGGATGCCCTGGGAGCCGTTGGTGAGGTCGGGGCCGCTGACGCCGTTGAGGGCGTTGACGGTGAGCCGGAAGATCTCTCCGAATCCGAGGGTGACGATGGCGAGGTAGTCGCCGCGGAGCCGCAGGGTGGGGGCGCCGATGACGACGCCGAAGACGAGTGATGCGGCGGCGCCGGTGAGGACGGCGGCCCAGAAGGGGAACTGGACGCCGACCGGGGAGAGCGGGGAGCCGGAGACGAGGGCGGCGGCGTAGGCGCCGACGCCGAGGAAGGCGACGTATCCGAGGTCGAGGAGGCCGGCGAGGCCGACGACGACGTTGAGGCCGAGTGCGACGGTCGCGAAGATGAGGATGTTCGCGCCGATGAGGGCGTACTGCTCGTTCTGCTGGGTGAAGGGGAAGCAGAACGCGGCGACGAGTGCGGCGGTGAGGGTGACGTTGCGGTGCTTGGTGGTCAGCCGGGTGAGGCGGGTGATGAGGCCGGCCCGGTTGAGCGCGGTGAAGCCGAACGCGACGCTGATGATGTAGCCGATGAAGAGTTCGGCGTACTCGGTGTCGATGCCGTACGTGAAGACGTGGAGGGCGACGCCGAAGGCTCCGGCGATGATGAGGATCTCGGCCCAGTTGGGGAGTTCCTTGGGGCGTTCGGGGGCGGGGGCCCGCAGGGTGTTGAGGAATCGGTCGAGGGTGTTGTGCTTGATGGTGTCGTCGAGTTGCTGGTCGGCGGGGAGGCCGAGGGAGGCGGTGAAGGCGATGAGGGCGCCGGCGAGGGCGACCCAGGCGCCGGGCTCCAGGTTGACGACGCCGCCGAGTTTGACGGAGATGGCGCCGACGGCGTAGCCGGTGGTGCCGAGGACGCCGATGGCGGCGAGTCGGACGGGGCTGTTGGCGCCGCCGGGGGTGAGCCAGCGCAGGCCCTTGATCCCGTAGCCGGAGAGGGCGAACAGGAGGGTGAGGACGGTGCCGACGAGGGTGAGGACCTGGAGGCCGCCGGGGTAGCCGGTGACGGTGAGGTCGCCGGGGAATTCGGCGGTCCAGGTCCAGGCGAGGAAGGTGCCGATGAGGGCGATGGCCGCGCCGGCGGTGGTGAGGTGGCGGGCTGCGGGCACCTTGATGAAGGTGGTGGCGGGCGTGGTGTTGGTGGTCATGGTCATCACGCCCGATCCGAGACGCGTTCGCCGAGCAGGCCCTGGGGGCGTACGAGGAGGACGATGATGAGGAGGGCGAAGGCCCATACGTCCTTCCAGGCGCCGCCGCCGAAGAGTTCCATGCCGGGGACTTCGCTCATGTATCCGGTGGCGAGGGCTTCGGCGATGCCGAGGACGATGCCGCCGAGCATGGCGCCGTAGATGTTGCCGATGCCGCCGAGGACGGCGGCGGTGAAGGCTTTGAGGCCCATGATGAAGCCCATGCGGAAGCCGATCTGGCCGTTCTTGAGCCCGTAGGCGACGGCGGCGACGGCGGCGAACGCGGCACCGATGGCGAAGGCCATGACGATGATGCGGTCGGTGTTGATGCCCATGAGCTTGGCGGTGTCGGGGTCCTGCGAGGTGGCTTGCATGCCGCGGCCGGCGCGGGTCTTGGAGACGAAGAAGCCGAGGGCGAGCATGCAGAGGGGGGCGACGACGAGGACGAAGATGTCACCGCGCTGGATGGTGGCGCCGAGGATGTCGAAGGCTTCGCCTTCGAACTGGGGGAAGGAGCGGTCCTTCGTGGCGTTGGGGTACCACATCCACACGGCTTGCTGGAGGGCGAGGGAGAGCCCGATGGCCGTGATGAGGGGTGCCAGGCGTGGTCCGCCGCGCAGGGGCCGGTAGGCGAAGCGTTCGGCGGCCATGCTGATGGCGACGGCGGCTATGACGCCTCCGACGATCATGAGGGGTATCGCGGCGATGAGGGAGAATCCGGACGGAAGCCCGAGGTAGACCGTGAGGGCTCCGAAGCCTCCGATCATGAAGATCTCGCCGTGTGCGAAGTTGATGAGCTGGATGATTCCGTAGACCATCGTGTAACCGATCGCGATGAGACCGTACATCGCGCCGAGGATGAGTCCGTTGGCCAGCTGTTGCGGCAGTTCGTGCACCGCAGGGCCTCCGTGGAGTGGTTCGGATATGGCACCGCGCGGGAGGGCTGGTAGCGCTCCCGCGCGGTCTGGTTGCTGTGTGTGACGGGCGGCGGGGCCGGGGCCGGGCCGGTGGTTATTCGACTGTGCTGCTGAGCTTGGAGGCCCACTTGCCGCCGGTGACCTGGTAGGCGGTCATCAGGGTGTTGGTGGTGTCGCCGAACTCGTCGAAGGAGACGGGGCCGGTGACGCCTTCGAACTTGACCTTCTCCATGGCTTCGAGGACCTTGGCGCGGCCGTCGTCGGCCGGGATCTTGCCGTCGTTCTCGGCGGCGACGATCTTGACGGCCTCGATGATGGACCAGGTGGCGTCGTAGGTGCCGCCGCCGTAGGCCTCGTAGGCGTCCTTGTAGCCGGCCGCCTTGTAGTCCGCGATGAACTTCTTGGCGGACTCGAGTTCCTCGACGGGCTTGCCGACGGAGGTGGCGATGTCGCCTTCGGCCTTCTTGTTGAGCTTGATGAAGTCGGCGCTGTACATGCCGTCGCCGCCCATGAGCGGGATCTTGATGCTGTCCTTGATCTGCTGGCTCAGGGGGGCGCCGGCGGGGTATTCGCCGCCGTAGTAGACGGCCTTGGCGCCGGAGCTCTTGACCTTGGTGGCGACGGAGTTGAAGTCGCGGTCCTCGGGGTTGACGTGGTCGGTGCCGACGATCTTGCCGCCGAGCTCGGTGAACGTCGCCTTGAAGGACGCGGCGAGGCCGGCGCCGTAGGGCTTCTGGTCGTCGATGAGGTAGACGTCCTTGATCTTCGCGGTCTCGAAGAGGTACTTGGCCGCGAAGGCGCCCTGGATCTGGTCGGTGGTGGCGGTGCGGAAGTAGGACGCGTAGGGGCGCTTCTTGTCGCCGGTCTTCCAGTTGTCGCCCTGGGTCAGCTCGGTGCCGGTGTTGGCGGGGGAGACCTGGGTGAGCTTGGCGTCGTTGAGCGGCTTCTGCATGGACTGGGCGACGCCGGAGTTCAGCGGGCCGACGACGCCGAGGACCTCTTTGGTGCCGATGAGCTTGACGGCGTTCTGCTGGCCGACGGAGGGCTGTGCCTGGTCGTCGAGGGCCTGGAGTTTGAAGGTGACGCCGGGGACGGTCTTCTCCTTGTTGGCCGTGTTCACGGCGAGCTCGGCGGAGTTCTTGATGCCGAGGCCCAGGGCGGAGAGGTCGCCGGTGAGGGGGGCGTCGAGGCCGATGACGACCGTCTGGTTGCCGCCGCCGCCGTCGCCGCTGCCGCCCTTGCTGTCGTCGCGCGACCCGCAGGCGGTGAGGGTCAGTGCTCCGGTGGTGAGTACTGAGGTGAGTATGAGCAAAGAACGGTGTCGCACGAAAGGTCCTTTCCCTGGCGCGGCCTCCTCTGCGTGAGGTGCCGTGTCGTTCGCCGGGCCGTACTGGGTTGGTACAGGGCCGTGCAGCAGACGCGCCCGGCGGCGCGGTGACTGGCCGTGACTCTAAGCGCAGCCGGGGGCCACTGGGATGGGTCGGCTGCGGATGTGACTCTCTTGTTATGCCCTTGAGCAAGGCTTGAGCTTCCTGTGAGGACATGTGCCGGTTTCGCCTGGACTGCGAAGGGACCACATGGTGAGAACGCGCAGCTCTGCTAAGGGGCTTGGGGTGATCTTGGTGCTGTCGCGGGTGGGCCGGGCGGGGCGGGGGCGGCGGGCGTGGCGAGGTGGCCCCGGGGCGCGGCGTCGGTGGGGGCGGCCGGTTTCCACATGTCCCGGTTGTTACGCAGTGTTACGGCGGCGGGTGGGGCGCCGGTGCTGTGGGGGTTGATGTGGCTGCTGAGTGGCTCATGGAACGCGCTGCGGCGTCAAGGGAGTTGACCGAGTGTGTCGGTCAACGGCCGTTTTTTGGTGGAGATATGGCGCTGCCCGGCCGGATTGCGCTGGGTGCGCTTCCGGCCGGGCAGGCGGGGTGGTGCGGGGTGCGGGGAGGGGTCAGCCGGCGTCGGGCCGGGGCGCGTCGCGCAGGAGGCAGGTGAGGCGTGCGGTGCAGACCCGCTTGTCCTGTTCGTCGGTGATGACGATCTCGTACGTGGCGGTGGAGCGGCCCCGGTGCACGGGAGTGGCGACGCCGGTGACGAGGCCGGCGCGGACGCCGCGGTGGTGGGTGCAGTTGAGGTCGACGCCGACGGCGACCTTGGAGGCGCCGCCGTGGAGCATGGAGCCGATCGAGCCCAGGGTTTCGGCGAGGACGGCGGACGCGCCGCCGTGCAGGAGGCCGTAGGGCTGGGTGTTGCCTTCGACGGGCATGGTGCCGACGACGCGGTCGGCGGCGGCCTCGAGGATGGTGACGCCCATGCGGTCGCCGAGGTGGCCGGCGGAGAAGAGGGCGGGCAGGTCGACGCCGAGTGCCGCGTACTCGTCGATGACTTCCTGGGGGAAGAGGGGTGTGGTGTGCTCGCCCATGGTTCCGGCTCCGTTCGGGTGCGCTGGTTCGTCGCTGTCTGCACTGTTCCTATCAGACGGCTGAGCGGACGCTTAGGGACGCCCGGCCCCGGTTCTCCTCCGGGGCCGGGCCGGGAGCCGCGGTCCGTCAGTCGCCGGTGGCGCCGTCCGTCCGTTCCCGCAGGAGGTCGGCGTGGCCGTTGTGGCGGGCGTACTCCTGGATCATCAGGACGTACAGCCAGCGCAGCGAGAGCGGGACGTCGACGCCCGGTGGCTGGAAGGTGTCGTCGAGGGCGTATCGGGCGGCTGCCGCGTCGCAGGCCGCGATCTCGGCGTGGTAGCGCGCGAAATCCCTTTCGGCGTGGGCCGGTTC
Source organism: Streptomyces sp. CB02366 (assembly GCF_001905905.1). Taxonomy (GTDB): domain Bacteria; phylum Actinomycetota; class Actinomycetes; order Streptomycetales; family Streptomycetaceae; genus Streptomyces. The sequence continues at coordinate 177,603 of NZ_LIVT01000004.1, read as the reverse complement.
GACGCCTTCGAGCCCTTCGTCGCCGTCCGCCGGGCCGTCGTGCACCTCGCCGACGCTCTCGCCGTCGAGCATGCGCCGGAACCACGACCGTTCGACCTCGGCCAGGTGGCGGACGAGCCCGAGGAGGGTGAGCGTGGAGGGCTCGGCGGTGGTCCGGGCCAGCTGCTTTCCGTCCAGTCCGGCGCACTTGGCCAGCAGGGTCTCCCGGTGCCAGGTCAACCAGCCCTGGAGGGTGGGCCGTTCGTCGAGGGTGGCGAGGTCGGTCAGGTGGACGGTCCGGCGCGGCCGGGGGGCGGTCCAGGTCATGTCAGGGAGTCCTCTCGAAGCGGACGACGACGGACTTGCTGGCCGGGGTGTTGCTGGTGTCGGCCGTGGAGCCGAGGGGGACCAGCACGTTGGTCTCGGGGTAGTAGGCGGCGGCGCAGCCCCGGGCGGTGGGGTAGTGGACGACGCGGAAGCCCTCGGCGCGGCGTTCCACGCCGTCCTTCCACTCGCTGACGAGGTCGGTGTAGGAGCCGTCGGGGAGGTCGAGGGCGGCGGCGTCCTCGGGGTTGACCAGGACGATGCGGCGGCCGCCCTTGATGCCCCGGTAGCGGTCGTCGAGGCCGTAGATGGTGGTGTTGTACTGGTCGTGGGAGCGCAGGGTCTGCAACAGGAGCCTGCCGTCGGGGAGTTCGGGGTACTCGACGGGGGCGGCGGTGAAGTTGGCGCGACCGGTGGCGGTGGGGAAGCGGCGTTCGTCGCGGGGGGCGTGGGGGAGGGCGAAGCCCCCGGGGCGGGCGATGCGGGCGTTGAAGTCCTCGAATCCGGGGACGACGCGGGAGATGCGGTCGCGGATGGCGGCGTAGTCCCGCTCGAACTCCTCCCAGGGGGTACGGGACCGGGCGCCGAGGACCGCGCGGGCGAGGCGGGCGACGATGGCGGGTTCGGAGAGCAGGTGGGGGCCGGCGGGGGCGAGGTTGCCGCGGGAGGCGTGGACCATGCCCATGGAGTCCTCGACGGTGACGAACTGCTTGCCGCTCGCCTGGACGTCCTTGTCGGTGCGGCCGAGCGTCGGGAGGATCAGGGCGCGGGCCCCGGTGACGGCGTGCGAGCGGTTGAGCTTGGTGGAGACGTGGACGCTGAGGCGGGCGCGGCGCATCGCGGCCTCGGTGACGGCGGTGTCGGGGGTGGCGGCGACGAAGTTGCCGCCCACGGCGAAGAAGACCTTCGCCTCGCCGTCGCGCAGCGCCTGGATGGCGCGGACCACGTCGTGTCCGTGGTGGCGGGGCGAGGTGATGCCGAACTCCTTGTCGAGGGCGTCGAGGAAGGCGGGGGCGGGGCGTTCGAAGATGCCCATGGTGCGGTCGCCCTGGACGTTGGAGTGGCCGCGCACCGGGCAGACCCCGGCGCCGGGCCGGCCGATGTTTCCGCGCAGGAGGAGGAAGTTGACGACTTCGCGGATGGTGGGCACGGAGTGCTTGTGCTGGGTGAGGCCCATGGCCCAGCAGACGATGGTGCGCTTCGAGGCGAGGACGAGGGCGAGTGCCTGTTCGATCTCGGCCCGGGTGAGGCCGGTCGCCCGCAGCGTCCGGTCCCAGTCGGCCGCTTCGGCGGCCTTCGCGAACTCCTCGTATCCGTGGGTGTGTTCGGCGACGAAAGCGGTGTCGACGGCCCCTTCGGCAGCCAGGATCAGCTTGTTGAGGAGGCGGAAGAGGGCCTGGTCGCCGCCGATGCGGATCTGGAGGAAGAGGTCGTTGAGGGGGGTGCCCTTGAGCATGCCGTGCGGGGTCTGGGGGTTCTTGAACCGCTCCATGCCGGCTTCGGGCAGCGGATTGACCGAGATGATCTTCGCCCCGGACTTCTTGGCCTTCTCCAGGGCGGAGAGCATGCGGGGGTGGTTGGTGCCGGGGTTCTGCCCGGCGACGATGATCAGGTCGGCCTGGTGGATGTCCTCCAGCGAGACGCTGCCCTTGCCGATGCCGATGGTCTCCGTGAGCGCCGACCCGGAGGACTCGTGGCACATGTTGGAGCAGTCCGGCAGGTTGTTGGTGCCGAATTCGCGGGCGAAGAGCTGGAGGAGGAAGGCGGCCTCGTTGCTGGTGCGGCCGGAGGTGTAGAAGAGGGCCTCGTCGGGGGAGTCGAGGGCGGTCAGCTCCTCGGCGATGATCGCGAACGCCCGTTCCCAGGTAACCGGCTCGTACCGGTCGCCGCCCTCGGGGAGGTACACCGGCTGGGTGATCCTGCCCTGCTGACCGAGCCAGTAGCCGCTGCGCTCGGCGAGGTCCGCCAACGGGTGGGCGGCGAAGAAGGCGGGGGTGACGCGGCGCAGCGTCGCCTCCTCGGCGACGGCCTTGGCGCCGTTCTCGCAGAACTCGGCGGTGTGCCGCTCCTCGCCCTCGGGCCAGGCGCAGCCGGGGCAGTCGAAGCCGTTCTTCTGGTTGACCCGGAGGAGGGTGCGCGCCGAGCGGCCCACGCCCATCTGCCGGCTCGCGACGCGCAGGGAGTGGGCGACGGCGGGCAGCCCGGCGGCGGCGTGCGGGGCCGGCTCGACCGTCGGGGCGTCCTGGACCGGGTCACCGGTCGGCGGCTTGGTGGCCATGATGCTGCTCCCCTTCGAGCGCTTCTTCCACGGGTCTGTGTCCTCTCCACCGATCCTGTCACGGCCCCGCAGGGCCGTGGAGGCCCGGATTGTCAGTGGACCGTGGCAGGATCGGGGGCGTGGCTGAGACGGCATCGAAGAAGACGGCAGACAACCGACCGCGCCTGCTCCTCATGGACGGGCACTCCCTGGCGTACCGGGCGTTCTTCGCCCTGCCCGCGGAGAATTTCACGACGGCGGTGGGGCAGCCGACGAACGCCGTGTACGGCTTCATGTCGATGCTGGCGAACACCTTGCGTGACGAGGCGCCCACGCACTTCGCGGTCGCGTTCGACGTGTCCCGCAAGACGTGGCGGTCCCAGGAGTTCCCGGAGTACAAGGCGAACCGCTCCAAGACCCCCGACGAGTTCAAGGGGCAGGTCGAGCTGATCGGGGAGCTGCTGGACGCGATGCGCGCGGACCGGTTCGCGGTGGACGGGTTCGAGGCGGACGACGTCATCGCGACCCTGGCGACCCAGGCCGAGGAGGCCGGGTTCGAGGTGCTGATCGTCACCGGCGACCGGGACTCCTTCCAGCTGATCACGGACAACGTGACCGTGCTGTACCCCACCAAGGGGGTCTCCGAGCTGACCCGGTTCACCCCGGAGAAGGTCGTGGAGAAGTACGGGCTCACCCCGCGGCAGTATCCGGACTTCGCCGCCCTGCGCGGCGACCCGTCGGACAACCTCCCGAGCATTCCCAAGGTGGGGGAGAAGACCGCCGCGAAGTGGATCAACCAGTTCGGCTCCTTCGACGAGCTGATCGCGCGGGCCGACGAGGTCAAGGGCGTGGCCGGGCAGAATCTCCGGGACCACCTGGACGCGGTGAAGATGAACCGCGTGCTGACCGAGATGGTCCGGGACGTGGAGCTGCCGAAGACCCCGGCCGAGCTGGAGCGCGCCCCCTACGACCGCACGGCGGTCACCGGCATCCTCGACCTCCTGGAGATCCGCAACCCGAGCCTGCGCGAGCGCCTGCTCTCCGTCGACCCGGGGGCGGCGGAGGCCGCGCCGCCCGCGCCCGCCGCCGGGATCGAGCTGGACGGGGCCGTGCTCGGCTCCGGCGAGGTCGGCCCCTGGCTGGAGGAGCACGGGGCGCAGCCGCTCGGCGTCATGACGGTCGACACCTGGTCGCTGGGGGCCGGCACGGTCACCGAGGTCGCGCTCGCCGCCGCCGACGGGGCCGCCGCCTGGCTGGACCCGACGCAGCTGGACGAGGCCGACGAGCGGGCGTTCGCCGCCTGGGTCGCCGACCCCGCCCGTCCGAAGGTGCTGCACAACGCGAAGAACGTGATGCGGGTCCTCCCGGAGATGGGCTGGCAGCTCGAAGGCGTGGCGATGGACACCGCGCTCGCCGCGTACCTGGTGAAGCCGGGCCGCCGTTCCTTCGCCCTGGACGCGCTGGCCGTGGAGTACCTGGGCCGCGAGCTGGCCCCGGCCGCCGCCTCCGACGGGCAGCTGGCCTTCGGCGCGGACGACCGGGCCGAGCAGGACGCCCTGATGGCGCAGGCGCGCGCCGTGCTCGACCTGGGCGACGCGTTCACCGTCCGACTGGAGGAGGTGGGCGCGGCGGAACTGCTGCACGACATGGAGCTGCCGACCTCGATCCTCCTGGCCCGTCTGGAGCGGCACGGGATCGCCGCCGACCGGGCCCATCTGGAGTCCATGGAGCAGCAGTTCGCCGGGACCGTGCAGCAGGCGGTGAAGGAGGCGCACGCGGCGGTCGGCCGCGAGTTCAACCTCGGTTCGCCCAAGCAGCTCCAGGAGATCCTCTTCGGCGAGCTGGGTCTGCCGAAGACGAAGAAGACCAAGACGGGCTATACGACGGACGCGGACGCGCTGGCCTGGCTGGCCGCGCAGACCGAGCACGAGCTGCCGGTCCTGATGCTGCGCCACCGCGAACAGGCGAAGCTGCGGGTCACCGTCGAGGGACTGATCAAGACGATCGCCCCGGACGGCCGCATCCACACCACGTTCAACCAGACGGTGGCGGCGACCGGCCGGCTCTCCTCCACCGAGCCCAACCTGCAGAACATCCCCGTCCGCACCGACGAGGGCCGGGCGATCCGCCGGGGCTTCGTCGTCGGCGAGGGCTTCGAGACGCTGATGACGGCGGACTACAGCCAGATCGAACTGCGGGTGATGGCGCACCTCTCCGAGGACGCCGGGCTGATCGAGGCGTTCACCTCCGGGGAGGACCTGCACACCACGGTCGCCTCCCAGGTCTTCGGCGTCGAGAAGGACGCGGTCGACGCGGAGATGCGCCGCAAGATCAAGGCCATGTCCTACGGCCTGGCCTACGGCCTCTCCGCTTTCGGCCTCTCCCAGCAGCTGAACATCGACCCCGCCGAGGCCCGGGTGCTGATGGACACCTACTTCGAGCGGTTCGGCGGGGTACGGGACTACCTCCACCGGGTCGTCGAGGAGGCCAGGGCCACCGGCTACACGGAGACGATCCTCGGCCGCCGCCGCTACCTCCCCGACCTGAACAGCGACAACCGCCAGCGCCGCGAGGCCGCCGAGCGGATGGCGCTCAACGCCCCGATCCAGGGCACGGCCGCCGACATCGTGAAGGTGGCGATGCTGCGGGTGGACAAGGCGCTGCGGGAGGCCGGACTGACCTCGCGCATGCTCCTCCAGGTCCACGACGAAATCGTCCTGGAGATCGCGGAGGGCGAGCGGAAGCGGGTGGAGGAGATCGTGCGCCACGAGATGGCCCACGCGGTCGAACTGCGCGCCCCGCTCGACGTGTCGGTCGGCGTCGGCACGGACTGGGAGTCCGCCGCTCACTGAGCGAGCGGCCACCCGTGCGGCAGGGGGGCGGGTCCGCAACCGCGTCCCGGTTCCGGAACCGCCCCCCGCCGCCGTTCCTACCTCCCGCCGGCCGCCGCTCCGGTGCGCGACCCACCCGTACGGGAAACCTCCGTACCGGACTCCTCGCCACGGGGCCCGCCCGTCCGGGGCTCCTGCGGTAGGGGCGCCTCGGGCCTCGGGGCGTCCGTGACCGGCCGCCGTCCACGCCTCCGCAGCAGCAGCCGCACCCCCGCCCCGTACAACAGCAGTCCCGCCGCCAGCCCCGCCCCCGCGCCGAAGCAGGCCGTGGGGACGATGTCGAGAGGGGACTCCACCCGGCCGAAGGAGGCGTACCAGCGCAGGCACCGGTGGGTGACGCCGGCCGCCACGCACACGGCCAGCAGCCCGAGCGCGCCCCACCGCTCGCGGCGGCCGAGCACCGGGACCTCCCCGGGCGCGGGGGCCGGAGCGGTCCGCCGCAGTCCGTCGGCGGCGAACCAGCCGATGGCCACGAGGGCGAGGGCCGAACTGCCGTACTGGGCCAACTGGTACCCCGGGAAGCCGCCGAAGGTGCGGCCGAGCACCGGCACCAGTTCCGTGCCCCACCGGCTGTGGTGGGTGAACGCGTCCCACACCACATGCGTGGCCGCGCCCACCGCCCCGGAGACCGCGAACCACAGCCAGGCGGACGGCCCGAACGACGCCCGGGTCCACCGCTGCCCCCGGACGAAGGCGTGGACGCGGCCCCGTACGCGTACCGGCAACAGCGCCACCAGCGGCTCCCGCAGAAGTGCCCACACGGCGACCAGCGCCGCGGCGATCGCCACGTTCACCGTGACGACCCCGACGAAGGTGTGGGTGAACGCACCGAACTCCATCGCCCCGGGGACCACCGTGTCGGCGAAGTAGGTGACGTCCGGCGCGAACGAACCGGCGACGAGCGCCGAGGGGAACAGGGGCCACCGGGCGGTCCCGTTCCGGCGGATCGCCGGGAGCACGGCGGCGGCATGACTGAGCGTGAACGGCATGGCGGCAAGTATGCGGGACCGTTCGGGCGCTCTTGGGGGGCCGAGCGGACAAGGTGTGCCCGCCCACGTGAAAAAACAGTAAGAAGCGGTCAGGGTTCGGTGCCCCGGCGACACGAGTTGCCGTAGGGTCGCTGAAGTCCTTGCGCTGGGGAGCGCGAGCAGCCTTCGAGGGGGAGGGACCGGAACGTATGGCAGCGCACATCGGCCGACGTCTGCGCAAGGGGGCCACGACCACCGCGGTGGCGGCGGCCGCCGTGGCGGCGCTCGCGGCCTCGCAGGCGCCCGCGGCCGAAGGGGCCGTCGGCGGCGGCGACCCGCAGGCCGCAGGCGAGGACACCGCGAGCGCCGGGAACGACGGCGCGGCGACCGGCAACTCGCCCTACTACACCGACCTTCCGCCCCTGGTCACGCCCGGCAAGCCCGGCTCGTCCAGCAGCCTCCCGGCGGCCGGTAGCGCGGAGGCGGGCATCCCGGCGACGATCCTCGCCGCGTACAAGCAGGCCGAGCAGACCGTCGCGACCACCGACCCCGCCTGCCGGCTGCCCTGGCAACTCCTCGCGGCGATCGGCAAGGTCGAGTCCGGCCAGGCCCGCGGCGGCCGGGTGGACGCCAACGGCACCGCCACCCCCCGCATCCTCGGGCCGGCCCTCAACGGCCAGGGCTTCGCCCTGATCAAGGACACCGACGGCGGGGCCTACGACGGCGACGCGGTCCACGACCGCGCGGTCGGCCCGATGCAGTTCATCCCCTCCACCTGGGCCTCCTGGGGGCAGGACGCCAACGGCGACGGCCGCAAGGACCCCAACAACATCTATGACGCGGCGCTCGCCGCCGGCCGCTACCTCTGCGCCAACGACCGCGACCTGGCCGTCGGGGCCGAACTCGACCAGGCCGTGCTGAGCTACAACCGGTCGAGGGAGTACCTGAACACGGTCCGCTCCTGGTTCTCCTACTACCAGCGCGGTACGCACGAGGTCCCCGACGGCACCGGCACGCTGCCCACCGCCCCGAGCACCCCCCTCCCCACCCCGGGCCCCCGTCCGGGCGCCGACTCCCGCCCGAGCGAGACGCCGAGCCCGAAGCCCTCCCCGTCCAAGCCGGGCGGCAAGCCGAGCCCGGCCCCCTCGAAGCCCGGCGGCGGAGACTCCTCCAGCCCGGCCCCGAAACCGCCCGCCCCCAAGCCGACCCCGCCCGCCGAGACCTTCGGCTCGCTGGAGAACGCGGGCACCGGCCCGCTGCGCGCCACCGCGGGCCAGACGTTCGACGAGCGGGTCTCCGTCCGCGCCCGCAACGCGCTCGGCGCCCCGCTCGCCAAGGTGCCCGTCACCTTCACCGTCACCGGCGACACCGGCACGCTCTTCGCCGGCGGCAGGAAGACCGTCACGGTACGGACCGGGGCGGACGGCACCGCCACCGCACCGCAGCTCCACGCCGGCGAGAAGGCCGGGGAGTTCACCGTGACCGCCGTCGCGGGCACCGGCCGCCCGCGCACCCTGGCCTACGCGGCGACGGTCACCGCCCGCCAGGCCGACGCCGTCGCCCGCACCGACGACAAGGCGCTCGTCGCCGCCCCCGGCGAGAAGTTCGCGGACCCCGTCACGGTCAAGGCCACCTACAAGGACGCCGCCGCGGCCGGAGTGGCCGTCACCGCCACCATGGTCGAGGACCGCGCGGGCGCCGTCGCCAACGACAAGGGCCCGTACTTCAAGGACGCGGCGGGCAAGCCGGTCCGCACCCTCACCGGCCTGACCACGGACGCCGAGGGGAAGCTGCGCCTGCCGGAGATCCACGCGGACGGCGAGGAGGGCACGTACCTGCTGCGCCTCACCACCGAGGGCGGGGCCTCGCTCGTCATCGAGCTCACCGTCGAGGCGCCGCGGGAACCGGTCCCCGAGGAGCCGGCGCCCGCCGAGACGCAGGCTCCCCCGGCGGCGGAGCCCTCCGAGGCCGCCAAGCCCTGACCGAGGCCGCCGAGCCCTGGCTCCGGCGCCCCTGCCCCGCACAGCGGTCGCACAGCCCCTTCGCCTCCGGGCCGAGGGGCTGTCCGCCGTGCTCTCCTCCCGCGTCCCGGCCGCTACGGCGCCCGGTGCTGACGGGTTGTCAGCCGGGTCGGCGGCGCCGCGGACCGACCGCCCCGGGGCCTGCCGTCACACTGCCACCTGCCGGGCGGCGACGGCAGTGTGACGACAGGCCCTAACCCTGCCGCTTGAGGCGGGCCGTGGTGAACCGCGTCGCCGGCACGGTCGCGGGGTCCTCCGGCCACGGGTGCTTCGGGTAGCGGCCGCGCAGCTCCGCCCGGACCGCCCGGTAGCCGTCCCGCCAGAACGACGCCAGGTCCGCCGTGACCGCCGCGGGCCGTCCGGCGGGGGAGAGCAGATGCACCAGGACCGGCACCCCGGCCACGCGGGGCGTCCGGGCCAGCCCGAACACCTCCTGGAGCTTCACCGCCAGGACGGGCTGCTCCCCGCCGTACTCCACCCTGATCCGGGATCCGCTCGGCACCTCGATCCGCTCCGGCGCCAGCTCGTCCAGCCGGGCCGCCTCGCCCGTCGCCCACGGCAGCAACCGCCGCAGCGCCTGGCCCGCGTCGATCCGGCCCAGGTCCGCCCGCCGACGCGCCCGCGACAGCTCGGGCTCCAGCCACGCCTCCGGGGCCGCCATCAGCGCCCCGTCCGACACGTCCGGCCACGGCGGGCCCAGCACCCGGTGCAGGAACGCCAGGCGCGACCGCAGCTGCTCGGCCTCCCGGTTCCAGCGCAGCAGCCCGAGCCCGTCCCGCCGCAGCCCTTCCGCCAGGGCCTCGCGGACCAGTTCCGCGGGGGCCTGCCGCAGCGGCCGTACCGCCAGTTCCACCGCGCCCAGCCGGTCCACCGACCGGGCCACCACGTCGCCGTCCGCCCAGCGGACCTCCTCCCCCCGCACCCGCAGCCCCCCGGCCGCCTCCAGCGCGGTCTCCTCGCCGATCACCGCCGCCAGCCGCACCCGCGCCGACGCCGCGTGGGAGGGCCGGTCCGCGACCGCCACGGCCAGCCAGGGGGCACTGCGCAGCCGCGACTCCGCCCGCAGCTCCGCGCCGGTGCCCGACACCATCAGGAACGCCCCGTCGCCCCGCGCCCGCGCCACCCGCTCGGGAAACGCCAGTGCGGCGACGAGTCCCACGGCCGCGTCGTCGGAGAGCCCCGCGGCCCCCGCCCCCGGACCGGGGTCCGCGCCCCGGCCGGAACCGCCTTCCGGCCCCGCACCCGAACCGCTCCCCGGCTCCGCGCCCAGCGACGACGCCAGCCGGCGCACCTCCTGCTTCCAGCGGCCCGCGTACCCGTCCCGGCCCCGGCGGGCCGTCCGCAGCGCCGCCGCGAGATCGTCCCCGTACTCCTTCGGCGGCTCCTCGCTCAGCAGCGCCACCGCCTCCGCCGCCCGCCGCGCCCCCACCTCCGCCGCGCCGTCCAGGAGGGCCCGCGCCAGCCGGGGGTGCAGGCCGAGCCGGGACATCCGTACGCCGCGCCCGGTGGCCCGGCCCTCCGCGTCCACCGCGCCGACCGCCGCCAGCACCTCCCGGGCCGCGCCCATCGCCCCGGCCGGGGGCGGGTCCAGCAGGGCGAGCGAGGAGGCGTCCGGGTCGCCCCAGCACGCCGCCTGGAGCGCGAACGCGGCGAGGTCGGCGACCTGGATCTCCGGGGCCGGGAAGCGCGCGAGCCGCCCGTCCTCGGCCCGGTCCCAGCACCGGTAGACCGCCCCCGGGGCCTCCCGGCCCGCCCGCCCCGCGCGCTGCCGTCCCGCCGCCTGCGAGGCCCGCACGGTCGTCAGGGCGCCCAGGCCCCGGGCATGGTCGGTACGGGGCTCCCGGGCCAGGCCCGAGTCGACGACGACCCGGACGCCCGGCACCGTCAGGGACGACTCCGCCACCGAGGTCGCCAGGACCACCCGCCGCCGCCCGGCGGACCCGGCCAGCACCGCGTCCTGCACGGCCGCCGGGGCCCGCCCGTGCACCTGGAGCACCTCCGCGTCCACCCCGGCGAGCTGCCCCGCCACCCGGCCGATCTCGCCGACGCCGGGCAGGAAGCAGAGCACGTCCCCCTCCCGCTCCGCGAGGGCCCGCCGCACGGTCGCCGCCACATGCGCCAGCAGCGCCGGATCGACCCGCATCCCGTGCGGAGGCCTCACCGGCCGGGCGGGCGGCGCCCAGACCACCTCCACGGGATACGACACACCCTCGGCCTCCACGACCGGGGCGTCGCCCAGCAGCCGCGCCCAGCCCTCCGCGTCGGTCGTCGCGGACGCCGCCACCAGCCGCAGATCGGGCCGGATCGCCTCCCGTACGTCCAGCAGGAAGGCGGCGGCCGTGTCCGCGTCCAGATGCCGCTCGTGGCACTCGTCGATGATCACCGCGTCCACCCCGGCCAGCTCCTGGTCCCGCTGGAGGCGCTGGAGCAGTACCCCGGTGGTCACGACCTCCACCACCGTCCCCCGCCCCAACACGCGCTCGCCGCGCACCGTGAAGCCGACCCGCTCGCCCGGACGCTCGCCCAGCAGCCAGGCCATCCGCCGGGCCGCCGCCCGCGCGGCGATCCGGCGCGGCTCGGCCACCAGCACCCGGCGCACCGGGCCGCCCCCGGTCAGCCCGGCCAGCACCAGGGGGACGAGCGTCGTCTTCCCGGTGCCGGGCGGGGCGCACAGGACGGCGACGCCCCGGTCGTCGAGCGCGCGCTCCAGGGCGGGCAGGGCGGTGCGGACGGGCAGGCGGTCCAGGGCTTCGGTGCGGATCACGCCCCCAGTGTCGTACGGGCGCTCCCGGGGCGGGGCCGCCGCCCCGGCCCGGTCAGTCCCGTTCGCAGACGAAGATCGCCGTGCCCGGGATCAGGTTGCCGCGCAGCGGGGACCAGCCGCCCCACTCCCGGTCGTTCCACGCGGGCCATTCCGGTTCGACCAGGTCGACCAGCCGGAAACCGCCCGCCACCACGTCCCGGACCCGGTCGCCGAGCGTGCGGTGGTGCTCCACGTAGACGGCCGTCCCGCTCTCGTCCTGCTCGACGTAGGGGACGCGGTCGAAGTAGGAGGCGGCGACGGACAGGCCCTCGGGCCCGGGCTCGTCCGGGAACGCCCAGCGGATCGGGTGCGTCACCGAGAACACCCAGCGCCCGCCGGGCCGCAGCACCCGGCGCACCTCGCGGAAGACCTGGACGGGGTCGGCGACGAACGGGACCGCCCCGTACGCGGAGCAGGCCAGGTCGAAGGAGCCGTCGCGGAAGGGGAGCCGGCCCGCGTCCGCCTCGACCAGGGGGACGTCCCCGCCGATCCGCAGGGCGTGCTGGAGCTGGCGGTGCGAGAGGTCGAGGGCGACCGGCCGGGCGCCCCGGCCCGCCAGCCAGCGCGAGCACTGGGCGGCCCCGGCCCCGATCTCCAGGACGTCGAGGCCCTTGAGCGCCTCGGCGGGCCCCAGCAGGGCGGCCTCCGCCTCGTCCAGCCCCTCCGGCCCCCAGACGAAGCGGTCGTCCCCCAGGAACCCGCCGTGATCGCTCTGGTACTCGTCGGCGTTCCGGTCCCACCAGCCCCGGCTGGCCCGGCTGCTCTCCGCCTCGTCGGCAAGGCGGCGGGTGGCCTCCGGCTCGGCGGATTCCGCCGTCTGCGCGGAGCAGGTCCCGTGGATCTCTTGGCTCATCGTGCCCGTCGTTGTAGTTTGCCTTCACCCGCCGCGCGCGGTACGTACCAGGAGCGCCCTCCCGGGTGCGGATCCGCGTCCACGACGCCGTGCCGTAATGTTCTCGGACCGATGCGGCCTCGGAGAACACGAGTTGAGCCGGGAACCGGGGCGTTCCGCCCCGGGTGCGCGCCTTCGCGCATTGACCCTGTCCGGCTGCCCCCGTATGCTACAAGTTGCGCTGCGAGCCTGCGCGCTTCAGACCTAGCAGGCCGCGCTCGCGTCTGTTGCATGTCCCCTCGGTTGTCGAGGCGTCTCTCCGGAAACGGATTGCGCGCTTTCCAGGCTGTCCGGCTTCTGCAGAGGCGATACGGGCTTTCGGCGTAGCAGTACCTACGACTCTCTGTCCGTACCGGAGCCCTTTCCCACATGACGAGCAGCACCGAGACCACCGCCACCACTCCGCAGGTTGCGGTCAACGACATCGGCGACGCGGACGCGTTCCTCGCGGCGATCGACGAGACGATCAAGTACTTCAACGACGGCGACATCGTTGACGGCGTCATCGTCAAGGTTGACCGGGACGAGGTTCTCCTCGACATCGGTTACAAGACCGAAGGCGTCATCCCGAGCCGCGAGCTCTCGATCAAGCACGACGTCGACCCGAACGAGGTCGTCAAGGTCGGCGACGAGATCGAGGCCCTGGTCCTCCAGAAGGAGGACAAGGAAGGCCGCCTGATCCTCTCGAAGAAGCGCGCTCAGTACGAGCGTGCCTGGGGCACCATCGAGAAGATCAAGGAAGAGGACGGGATCGTCACCGGTACCGTCATCGAGGTCGTCAAGGGTGGTCTCATCCTCGACATCGGCCTCCGCGGCTTCCTCCCGGCGTCGCTCGTCGAGATGCGTCGTGTCCGCGACCTTCAGCCCTACGTGGGCAAGGAGCTCGAGGCGAAGATCATCGAGCTGGACAAGAACCGCAACAACGTGGTCCTGTCCCGCCGCGCCTGGCTCGAGCAGACCCAGTCCGAGGTGCGCCAGACGTTCCTCACCACCCTGCAGAAGGGTCAGGTCCGCTCCGGCGTCGTCTCCTCGATCGTCAACTTCGGCGCCTTCGTGGACCTGGGCGGCGTCGACGGTCTCGTGCACGTCTCCGAGCTGTCCTGGAAGCACATCGACCACCCCTCCGAGGTCGTCGAGGTCGGTCAGGAAGTCACCGTCGAGGTCCTCGACGTCGACATGGACCGCGAGCGCGTCTCCCTGTCGCTCAAGGCGACGCAGGAAGACCCGTGGCAGCAGTTCGCCCGGACGCACCAGATCGGTCAGGTCGTCCCGGGCAAGGTCACCAAGCTCGTTCCGTTCGGTGCGTTCGTCCGCGTCGACGAGGGCATCGAGGGCCTGGTCCACATCTCCGAGCTGGCCGAGCGCCACGTGGAGATCCCGGAGCAGGTCGTCCAGGTCAACGACGAGATCTTCGTCAAGGTCATCGACATCGACCTCGAGCGCCGTCGCATCAGCCTCTCGCTGAAGCAGGCCAACGAGTCCTTCGGCGGCGACCCGGCCTCGGTCGAGTTCGACCCGACGCTGTACGGCATGGCCGCGTCGTACGACGACCAGGGCAACTACATCTACCCCGAGGGCTTCGACCCCGAGACCAACGACTGGCTCGAGGGCTTCGAGGCGCAGCGTGAGATCTGGGAGACCCAGTACGCCGAGGCGCAGCAGCGCTTCGAGCAGCACCAGGCCCAGGTCATCAAGTCCCGCGAGGCCGACGAGGCTGCTGCGGCCGAGGGCGCTGCCGCCCCGGCCGGCGCTGCTCCGGCCGCCTCCGGCGGCAGCGGTGGCGGCGGCGGCTCCTACTCCTCGGAGTCGGCGGACAACTCCGGCGCCCTGGCGTCGGACGAGGCCCTTGCCGCGCTGCGCGAGAAGCTCGCGGGCGGCCAGAGCTGACGCTCTGACCCCTGCGGCCGATCGGCTGCGGTAGCTGTACAGCGGTAGGTGAGGCCCGCCCCCCTCGGGGGCGGGCCTCACTCGCGTCCTCAGGGGGTGACGGCGATGTTGGTCAGGCCCCTGCCGCCCGTGACGGTGTTGCTCGCGTACACGGTGGTCCGGCAGCCGGAGCCGTGGTTGGTGACGTTGATGGCGAGCCTCTTGTCGCCGGTGGCCCCGGAGAGGTCCGAGGAGTTGTTCCGGAAGACGGTGCCGCAGCCCCAGCCGCTCTGCTGCGTATGGGTCTCGTAGCCGTTGTTGGTGGTGCGAGAGCCCCGGTTGCCCTCGACGAGGACGTCGTTGCCCTTCACGTCGACCCAGGAGTCGTCGTAGTTGGCGCCGGTCAGCCCGTCGCCGTCGAAGGTGTTGCCGATGATCCGCGCCCCGGTCGTGCCCTCCTTGACGTCGACGGACTCGCCGCCGACGCCGGGCCCGATGGTGTTGTTCAGGATCTGCGCGTTGTCGCTGCGGTCGGTGAGGTCGCCCGCCGAACCGACGTACACGCCCTCGCCCATGCCGCGCCCGTTCTGCCCGGTGTCGTGGATCCGGGAGTTCTTCAGGACGCCGTTCCTGCTGGACCTGCGGAAGTGGACGCCCTCCATGTCCAGGTCGTGCACGGTCACCGAGTCGATCACGACCCCGTCCGCCGCGTCGGCCATGATGCCCTTCTGGCCGCCCGTGACCGTCACTCCCCGGACGGTCCAGTACGAGGCGCCGTTCAGGTGCAGTCCGTAGCCCCCGCCCGCGGTCAGGACCGCCCTGCTGGAGCCGGTGAGAGTGATCCGCGCGCCGGAGGAGCCGGGCCGGGCGGCCTTGAAGTTCCCGGTGTAGACGCCGTCGGCGAGCCGGATCGTGTCGCCGGGGGAGACGGCGGCGAGCGCCGCCTTGAGCTGGGCCGCGGTGCTCACGTCGATGACGGCGGCGTGGGCGGGCCCGGCGCCGGCCAGGGTGAGGGGCCCGGCGGCCAGGGCGGCGGCGAGCAGGACGGTGAGGGGGGAGCGGGTGCGCATGGGGGGCCTTCCCGTCGGGGAATCGCGTCCGGAACGTGGGGGTGCGGGTCTTCGCGTACCTGCGGGCGGAGTGCTTCCGCAGGAGATGCCCCGTGACGGTAGGGACGGAGCACGGACCCGTCAAGGTCTGGACCAGGATCGGGGCGGGCGGCCGGCCCCGGGCGAAACCCCCGCACGGGGAGGGCGGCTGACGGGGTGTGGACCCGTCTCCGGCGGGGAAAGGCCCGCCGCGGGGAATGCTCGTGCGGCCGGCCGCGTTCTCCCCTAGGAACACGAGGAGGAGCGGTAACCGTGCCTGATCCGCAGAGTTTGTACGAATGGGAGCCGAAGGGCCTGGCCGTCGTCGACATGGCGCTGGCGCAGGAGTCGGCCGGCCTGGTCATGCTCTACCACTTCGACGGCTACATCGACGCGGGCGAGACCGGCGAGCAGATCGTCGAGGGCCTGCTGGAGACGCTGCCGCACCAGGTCGTCGCCCGCTTCGACCACGACCGGCTCGTCGACTACCGCGCCCGGCGCCCCCTGCTCACCTTCCGGCGCGACCGCTGGACGTCCTTCGAGGCCCCGACCCTGGAGGTCAGGGTGGTGCAGGACGCCACCGGGGCGCCCTTCCTGCTGCTGTCGGGCCCGGAGCCGGACGTGGAGTGGGAGCGGTTCGCCGCCGCCGTCGAGGAGATCGTCGAGCGTCTCGGCGTCCGGCTCGCGGTGAACTTCCACGGCATCCCGATGGGCGTCCCGCACACCCGGCCCGTCGGCATCACCCCGCACGGCAACCGCACCGACCTGATGCCGGGCCACCGCAGCCCCTTCGACGAGGCCCAGGTGCCCGGATCGGCCGAGGCCCTCGTGGAGTACCGGCTGATGGAGGCGGGCCACGACGTCCTCGGGGTCGCCGCCCACGTCCCGCACTACGTGGCCCGCTCCGCCTACCCGGACGCGGCGCTCACCGCGCTGGAGGCGGTCACCGCCGCGACCGGTCTGGTGCTGCCCGCCCTCGCGCACAGCCTGCGCACCGAGGCGCACCGCACCCAGACCGAGATCGACCGGCAGATCCGCCAGGGCGACGAGGAGCTGGTCTCCCTGGTCGAGGGCCTTGAGCACCAGTACGACGCCGTCGCCGGTTCCGAGACCCGCGGCAACCTCGTCGCCGAGCCGGCCGACCTGCCGTCCGCCGACGAGCTCGGCAGGGAGTTCGAGCGCTTCCTCGCCGAACGGGAGGGCGAGGGCTGAGCGCCTCCGCCCGGGCCGTGGGCGCGCGGCCCGGCGCCGCACCGGCGGGCCGGGCCCGAGGCGGAGCACGTAGGCTGCGGCCCATGCTGAAAGTGGGCCTGACCGGTGGCATCGGCGCCGGCAAGAGCGAAGTGTCGCGGCTGCTCGTCGAGCGCGGCGCCGTGCTGATCGACTCCGACCTGATCTCCCGCGAGGTCGTCGAGCCCGGGACGCCCGGGCTCGCCGCCGTCGTCGAGGAGTTCGGGCCGGACGTCCTGACCGCCGAAGGCGCCCTGGACCGCCCGGCGCTCGGCGCGCTCGTCTTCGCCGACGCCGAGCGGCGGGCCGCGCTGAACGCGATCGTCCACCCCCTGGTCGGCGCCCGCGCGGCCGAGCTGGAACGGGCGGCCCCCGAGGACGCCGTGGTCGTCCACGACGTGCCCCTCCTCACCGAGAACGGGCTCGCCCCCCTCTACGACCTCGTCGTGGTCGTCGACGCCTCCGCCGAGACCCAGCTGGACCGGCTCGTACGGCTGCGTGGAATGACGGAGTCCGACGCCCGCGCCAGGATGGCCGCCCAGGCGACCCGTGAGGAGCGCCGCGCCGTCGCCGACCTGCTCGTGGACAACGACGGCTCGCACGAGGCGCTGGTGTCCCGGGTCGACGAGGTCTGGGACGAACTGGTCCGCAGGGCGGCAGCCGTCCGCTGAGTCCGGCCCCGGGACGGCTGGTCCCGGCGCCGGAGCGGGAATACCGGAGAGGGTCCGGGCGTTGACAGCGCGCGAGGACCCGTGTGCGGCGAGGACGCGTACGTGAAGGCGCGTACGCGGCCGGCGCGGGGGCGCGGACACGGATGCCGCCAGGCGCGGGGGCGGAGACGCGCGAGGTTCACCAGGAGAGGGAAGGACGCGAACGTGCCCGAGAGGAACCCGGAGACCGACGTCATCGACTTCCGCGCGGCCGAACGCCTGCTCGACGCCCGGGATCCCCGGGGCGCCGTCAAGCTCCTCGACTCGGTGATCGCCGCGCACCCGGAGAACACCGCCGCCCGGCTGCTGCGGGCCCGCGCCTTTTTCGCCGCCGCCCAACTGCGCCCCGCGGAGCTGGAGTTCGAACTGGTGCTGGAGCGCGAGCCGGACAACGCGTTCGCCCACTTCGCGCTGGCCCGCACCTTCGAACGGTCCGGCAATCCGGAGCGGGCGACCCGGCACTTCCGTCTGGCGGCGGCGCTGGACCCGAAGCCGGAGTACCTGCGCGCCGCGAAGTTCGACGAGCGGCCCTGACCGGACCGCCCTCCCCTTCGGGCGGCCCCGGGACGGGCGCCCCCGCAGGGCCGTTCCCGGCCGGTCAGCCGGGGGGCCTGCGCGGACGGCCGCCGCGGTCCGGCTCGTACGGCGGGACGTCGCGGCCCGGCTGGTAGCGCGCACCCTGGCGCATCCGGTACGCGATCACGCAGAGGTCCGCCACCGCGAGCAGCAGCACCACGCCGCACGCCGCGGCCCAGCCCGGCCGTCCGTTCAGCGCGAAGGCCACCAGGCCGAAGAGGGCCCAGGCGGTCCCCCACAGGCTCAGCCAGAGGCGCATCCGCAGCGGACTGCGGGCGGTCGTGGGCTCATTGCCGGTACGCATGGCGATCACCTCACTTCCCAGCATGGACCCGACCGGCGGCGGACGCGGGGTGGAGCAACGCCCCGGACCGGCCCCACTACGCTGCGGAGGGCCGCGGCGACGCGGCGTGGCGGGTGGCGGGGAGACCGGGCGGCCGGCGGGCGGGGAACCGCGCCCGGCGGCGGTACGTTCCCTCCCCATGAGCCAATCACTGGTACGCGAGGGGTACGCGGGGACCGGCCCCGGAGCCATCACCCCGGACGGGTGCGCGGTCGAGCTGTACCGCCGGCTGGCCGTGGGCAACGAGCCGGACGTGATCGCGGGCGTGGCCCCGGCCGGAGCCGACCTGCTCGAACTGGGCTGCGGTGCGGGCCGGGTGACGCATCCGCTGGTGGAGCGCGGTTTCCGGGTGACGGCGGTGGACGAGTCGCCGGAGATGCTGGAGCAGATCACCGGAGCGCGCACGGTGCGCAGCCCCATCGAGTCGCTGGACCTGGGCGGGGAGCGGTTCGACGTGGTGCTGCTCGGCTCCTTCCTGGTCCACGCCGGGGACCACCGCGTGCGCGACGGGATGCTGCGCGTCTGCCGCGCCCATGTACGGGACGACGGGATCGTCCTCGTCCAGCGCGAGGGGACGGCGCACCGCTCGGCGCTGCCGTGGGAGCGGATGGACGCGTCGGGCTGCCTGATCCGGATCGTCTCCGCGGACCCGGTGGGCGACGGCGTGCGCTCGGTGCGCGCGGAATACCACTTCGACGACGCGCGGTGGACGCAGACCTTCCTGTCGCGCGAGCTGTCCGACGAGGAGCTGGCCGGACACCTCGCGGCGGCCGGGCTCACGGTGGAGCGCACGCTCACCGAGGACGGCACCTGGCTGCTCGCGCGCCCCGTCCTCTGACCGGCGACGGCGCCCGGCCGCTCCCCGGCCCGGGTTCCGGCCGGGGCCGCTCCCCGGGCGCCGGCCGTCGGCGCCGCCTCCCGGGCCGCCGCGTGTCAGTGCACGAAGCTGTAGCTGCGCCACGGGCCGCTGCCCGGCGCGGTCACATCGCCGGCCCGGGTCGGCACGTACGCCGTCCCGCGCCCCGTGCAGTCACGGGTGGGGTAGAGGATCACGTCGACCAGCGTCCCGTTCTCCACCTCGTGGGCCCCGGCCGGGGCGATCCGGTGGCAGCCGCGTACCGAAGGGCTGTTCACCTGCACCACCGCTTCGCGCTCCGTCGTGTACGTCACCGGCCCCACGGCGGTGCGGCCGAGTCCGGAGCAGCCGGTGGCGGCGAGGGCGAGGAGCGAGACCCCGGCGGCGACGCCGATCCGGCGTCGGCGGCGGCGGGGAGCGGTAGCGGTCACGGACATGGGCGGATCCTCGTCTGCTCGTCCGGCGAATCGGTACGTCGGAAAGACGTGCTGGCGCTGGCCACCCTGCCCGCCCGGGGCGGGGCCGGCATCCCGTGCGCGGCCGACCGGGCGAGCGGCGCGGGGCGTGGGGCCCTCCCCGCCGTCACCGGGCGTGGCCGGGCCCCCGGCGGCGCGGAGACCGTTCCTCACCCTCCTCCTCCGTCGCTGACCTGGGGCGACGAGGGGGGAGCCCGCGGTGTCAGACCTCCCGCCTAGACTCGCGGCATCAGCACATTCCGTGCTGGGGACGGCGGGGGAACGGCCGTGGAGCGGGCGGAAGGGGCGGACATGACGGCACGGCCCCCTGAGGGCGTGGCGGAGGGCGGCGAGGGCCTGTCCCGGACCGCCGACGCCGCCCGGCTGCTGCGCCGCCCGGCGGTCTTCCTGCCCGGTGCGGTGCCCCGGGAGGGGCGTGTCGCCTTCTGGGATCCGGAGGCGGAGGACGCGGAGCCGTGGCCGGACGAGGGGGCGCGGGCAGTGGCCGGGACGCCCTTCGGGCCCGCCGACGCCGCGGTGCGCTTCGACCCCGTTCCGTACACCCCCGGCCGGCTCACGGTCGTCCGGGCGGATCCGGCGGCGGGCCCCGGGGGCGTGCGCGCCACCGAGACGGCCGTGGCGCTGCTGACCGTGGAGGCCGCGCTGCCCCTGCTCGTACGGGCCCCGAGCCAGGCGGCCGCCCACCCCGCCACCCGCTGCTGGGGCGCGGCCGCGCAGCACGCCCTGCACCTCGTCGCCCGCGGCAGGCTGCTGCCCGGACTCACCGCGGACGGCCACGACGCCTGGCGGGCGGGCCCGAGGGACGCCGAGGACGTCGCGCGTCTGCGGGCGGTCGCCGCCGCCCTGCCGGCCGAGGGGCACGCGGTCCCGGTCCCTAGCGCCGGGCCGCCCCGGCTGCCCGACCCCGAGGCGCTCGTCGGGGCATTCCTGGACGCGGTCGCCGACACCCTGCCGCGCACGCCCGCCGCCGCGTTCGCGATGGGCGCCCCGTTCGCCGCCCGTGAGGCCCAGCATCTGCCGCACGCCGCCGCCTGGGCCGTCGAAGTGGCCTCGGGGCTGGACGCGGGCGTGCGCGTCTCGCTGCGCCTGGACCTCTCCGCGTACGAGCTGTTCGACACCCACGACACCCACGGCACTCCTGCCACCCACGACACCCCTGCCACCCACGACGCCTGCGCGCCCACCGCCGCCCGCGAGGACGCGGGGGCGGGCGGCGGGCCGGGGCGGGCCGCGCACGCGGACGGACCGGCGGCCCGCCGTGCCGCGGCGGCCGTCGTACAGGTCCACAGCCTCGCCGACCCGACCTATGTGGTGGACGCGGCGGCCCTGTGGGGCGGTATGGCGGGCGAGCCGTTCGGGCCGCGCGCCCGGGTCGACGCGGTGCTGGCGATCCGCCGGGCCGCCCGCGTCTGGCACCCGCTGGAACGGCTCCTGGGGCAGCCGGTCCCCGACGTGCTCGCGCTCACCGAGGACGAGCTGTACGAGCTGCTGAGCGACGCCGGATCCCGGCTGGCCGCCGCCGGGGTCGCGGTGCACTGGCCGCGCGAGCTGGCCCGGTCGCTCACCGCCACCGCCGTCGTGCGGCCCGCGCCCGGGTCGGCCACCGACGGCACGTCCTTCTTCGACGCCGAGCACCTCTTCGCCTTCGACTGGCAGCTCTCCCTGGGGGAGGAGCGGCTGACCGAGGCCGAGATGGACACGCTGGCCGAGGCCCACCGCCCGGTGGTGCGCCTCCGCGACCAGTGGGTGGTCGTCGACCCCGCCCTCGTGCGCAAGGCGCGCAAGCGGGAGCTGGGGCTGCTGGACCCGGTGGAGGCGCTGGCCGTCGCCCTCACCGGCAGCGCCGAGGTGGACGGCGAGCGGGTGGACGCCGTTCCCGCCGGGGCGCTGGCCGCCCTCCGGGAGCGCATCCTGGGCCAGGACACGACGATCGAACCGCCGCCCGGCCTCGAGGCGACCCTGCGCGACTACCAGCTGCGCGGCCTGGCCTGGCTGGACCGGATGACCTCGCTCGGGCTCGGCGGCTGCCTCGCCGACGACATGGGCCTCGGCAAGACGATCACCCTCATCGCCCTCCATCTGCACCGGGCGCACCCCTCGCCGACCCTCGTGGTCTGCCCCGCCTCCCTCCTCGGCAACTGGCACCGCGAGATCAACCGCTTCGCCCCCGGCGTCCCGGTGCGCCGCTTCCACGGCACGGACCGGACCCTGAGCGACCCGGACGGCGGCTTCGTCCTCACCACCTACGGCACCATGCGCTCCAGCGCCGCCGAGCTGGCCCGGCAGAGCTGGGGCCTGGTCGTCGCGGACGAGGCGCAGCACGTCAAGAACCCGCACTCCTCCACGGCCAGGGCGCTGCGCACCATCCCCGCCCCGGCCCGGGTCGCCCTCACCGGCACCCCCGTCGAGAACAACCTCTCCGAGCTGTGGGCGCTCCTCGACTGGACCACCCCGGGGCTGCTCGGCCCGCTCAAGGCGTTCCGCGCCCGGCACGCCCGGATCGTGGAGAACACGGGCACCGCCGCCGGCCTCGGCAACGAGGAGGCCGTGGAGCGGTTGTCCCGGCTGGTGCGCCCCTTCCTCCTGCGGCGCCGGAAGTCCGACCCCGGCATCGCGCCCGAGCTGCCGCCCAAGACCGAGACCGACCACCCCGTCTCCCTCACCCGCGAGCAGGCCACGCTCTACGAGGCGGCCGTCCGCGAGACGATGGGGCGGATCGAGGCGGCGGAGGGCATCGCCCGCCGGGGCCTGGTCATGAAGCTGCTGACCTCGCTCAAGCAGATCTGCAACCACCCCGCGCAGTACCTGAAGGAGGAGCCCACCCGCCTCGTCGGCCGCTCCGGCAAGCTGGCCCTCCTGGACGAGCTGCTCGACACGATCCTGTCCGAGGGCGGTTCGGTCCTGATCTTCACCCAGTACGTCTCGATGGCGAGGCTCCTCTCGGCGCACCTCGCCTCCCGTGCGATCCCCTCCCAGCTCCTGCACGGCGGTACGCCGGTGGCCGAGCGGGAGCGGATGGTGGACCGCTTCCAGTCCGCCGAGGCCCCCGTCTTCCTGCTCTCCCTCAAAGCGGCCGGCACCGGGCTGAACCTCACCCGCGCCGCCCACGTCGTCCATTTCGACCGCTGGTGGAACCCGGCCGTCGAGGAGCAGGCCACCGACCGGGCCTACCGCATCGGCCAGACCCAGCCCGTCCAGGTCCACCGGATCATCGCCGAAGGCACGGTGGAGGACCGGATCGGTGAGCTGCTGGAGTCCAAGCGGGCCCTGGCGGACGCGGTGCTGGGCGCCGGGGAGAGCGCCCTGACCGAGCTGAGCGACCGCGACCTCGCGGACCTCGTGGCCCTGCGGAGGCCCGCGTGAGCCCCCGGCCGACCAGTGGCCCGACCGCCCGCAGGTCCGCGCCCCGCGCGAGGACCGGCCCGGACGATCTGCGGCGCACCTTCGAGGCGGTGCCCGCCCGCACCTCCGCCCAGGGCGAGCCTTTCGCGGCCAGCTGGTGGGGCCGGGCCTGGGTGGACGCCCTGGAGTCCCTGTCGATAGACGAGGCCCGCCTCGCCCGGGGACGCGCGTACGCCGACGACGGACAGGTCGCGGCGATCACCGTCACCCCCGGCCGGGTCGTCGCCTACGTGCACGGCAGCCGGGCCCGCCCCTACCGCGCCGAACTGCGGCTGCGCACCTTCGCCGACCCCGGCTGGGAGGCCCTGCTCGACGCGGTCGCCGCGCGGCCCGGCCACCTGTCGGCGTTGCTGGCCAAGGAGATGCCGCACTCCCTGGCCCGTACCGCCGAGGAGGCCGGGGTCCGGCTGCTGCCCGCCGCCGACGACCTCGACCCCAGCTGCACCTGCCCCGACCACGGGCGGCCCTGCAAGCACGTCGCCGCCCTCTGCTTCCAGACGGCCCTGCTGCTCGACAGCGACCCGTTCGTCCTGCTGCTGATGCGGGGGCGGGGCGAGCGCGAGCTGCTGGACGAGCTGGGCCGGCGCAATGCCGAGCACTCCGCCCGTGAGCGCCCTGCCGTCCCGGACGTGCCGTCGGTCGACGCGCGGGACGCCTTCGCCGTCCGCTTCCTGCCCCCGCTCCCCGCGCCCCTGCCCGTCCCGCCGCACCCCGGCCAGCCGCCGTCGTACCCGGACCTGCCCGGCGCCCGTGATCCGCTGGGGCTGGACCACCTCGCCGCCGACGCCGCCGCCCGCGCCCACGCGCTGCTGGCCACCGGACGCGATCCGCTGGCCGGGCTCACCGCGTGGCAGGACGCCGTCCGCCTCGCCGCCTCCCGCCCGACCGCCGGACTCACCGCCACCACCCGCGCCCTCTACCGGGAGTTGGCGTACGCCACCGGCCGCACCACCACCGACCTGGCCCGCGCGGTCGCCGCCTGGCGGCAGGGCGAGGCGGAGGGCCTGGCGGTCCTGGAGACGCCCTGGGATCCGCCGGCCGGCCCCTTCGACCGGGCCAGGCCCGCGCTCGCCGCCGCCGGCCACCCGCGCTTCACGCCTCGTCGCAACCACCTGACCCATCCGGGTGGTTCGCTCCAGCTCCGGTTCGGCCGGGACATGCGCTGGTACGGCTACGAGTCCGACCCCGGCGCCGACGAGTGGTGGCCGCGCGCCGCCCCGGACGCCGATCCGGTGGCCGTACTGGAGGCACTGCTGGCCGGCGACTCGCTTCCGGAGACCGGCGGGGACGACGACCCCCACTACGTGCGCTAAAACCCTTGGCCACCGGGAAGTCGCCCCTGTTAGCGTCCTCGACGTGGCGAAACTCAATCAGATCATCGCAGTGGAGAAGGGCGTCAAGACCAAGGCGCACCAGGACCTGACGGCAGCGCACCACGGCCTCCAGAAGGCCGCGCTGCTGGCCGGGATCTCCCGTACCTACCAGCCCAAGGACGAGGAGGGCGAGCAGCTTCCGCCCGAGTCGACGCTGGTCCAGGTCAAGGCGGAGGACGTGCTGCGGCAGACCGCGACCACGCTGACCCGCCTCTTCGATGTGACCGCCACCAAGGACTGGGCGAACTGCGCGGCCCGCGCCGATGTGACGGTGGACGGCCGGGTGCTGGTGAGCCAGGTGCCGGTGTCGTACCTGCTCTTCCTGGAGAAGCAGTTGACCGACCTCAACACCTTCGTCCGCAAGCTGCCCGTGCTGGACGCGGCCGAGGCGTGGGTGCAGGACCCCTCGACCGACTCCTGGAAGACCGAGCCGGTCCGTACGCTCCGCACCAGGAAGGTGCCCCGCAACCACGTGAAGGCGGAGGCCACCGACAAGCACCCGGCACAGGTCGAGGTGTACTACGAGGACGTCCCGGTCGGGTACTGGACGACCGTCAAGTTCTCCGGGGCGCTGCCCGCGCGGCGCGTCAACGAACTGCTGGACCGGATCGAGAAGCTCCAGCAGGCCGTGAAGTTCGCCCGCGAGGAGGCCAACGGCGCGGAGGTCACCGACCAGCGGGTGGGTGATGCGGTATTCGGTTACCTCTTCGGGTGACCGACCATGGATTCCCCGGCCGCCTTCTGCGGGGCCGGGGTGCGCGAGGAGCGCAAGCTGAAACTGAGGCTTGTCGTGAAGGCGCGGTTCCCGTGGAGGTTCGAATCCTCCCTCCGGCACGGGCCGGAGTAGCCCAAGTCAGGCAGAGGCAGACCGCCGTCAATCTCAGACTCTTGCTCCAGACTCAGCATGCGCCGCCGATCGCCGGATCGAACGGGCTCGGGCCCGCGCGCGTCGAGATGCCGGTTCAAGTCCGGCCCGCAGAGCTCCGATCTGCGGTGGTCCAAAGGCAGGACGCGACGACATCATGACTGACCCGAACCCTTAAACGTGCCGGCGTGCGAGATGGGCGGCAACCACAGGGCCCGGAGGCCGGCTACGCCTCCGGGCCCGCTCCCGTCTCCGGGGCGGGCCCTCGTGCCGGGCCGGACGGGCTACTGGCGGTATCCGCTCAGGAAGCGGCCGATGCGGCTGATCGCCGCGTCGAGGTCGTCGGCGTACGGGAGGGTCAGGATGCGGAAGTGGTCCGGGCGCGGCCAGCTGAAGCCGGTGCCCTGCACCACCTGGATCTTCTCCCGCAGCAGCAGGTCCAGCACGAACTTCTCGTCGTCGACGATGGGGTGCACCTTCGGGTCGATGCGCGGGAAGGCGTACAGGGCGCCCTTCGGCTTCACGCAGGAGACCCCGGGGATCTCGTTCAGCCGCTCCCAGGCCCGGTCGCGCTGCTCGTGCAGCCTGCCGCCCGGCGCGACCAGCTCCCGGATGGACTGCCGGCCCCCGAGCGCGGCCTGAATGGCGTACTGCGCGGGGGCGTTGGGGCACAGCCGCATGGAGGCCAGCATGGTCAGCCCCTCCAGATAGTCGCGGGCGTGCTGCCGGGGGCCGGACACCACCAGCCAGCCGGACCGGAAGCCCGCCACCCGGTACGTCTTCGACAGCCCGCTGAAGGTGAGGCAGACCAGGTCCGGGGCGAGGACCGCCGCGCTGTGGTGCTCGGCCCCGTCGTACAGGATCTGGTCGTAGATCTCGTCCGCGAACACCATCAGCCCGTGGCGCCTGGCCAGATCCAGGATGCCCTCCAGGACCTCGCGCGGGTAGACCGCCCCGGTGGGGTTGTTCGGGTTGATGATCACGACGGCCCTGGTCCGGTCGGTGATCTTCGCGGCCATGTCGGCGAGGTCCGGGTTCCAGTCGGACTCCTCGTCGCAGACGTAGTGCACCGCCTTGCCGCCCGCGAGCGTGGTCACCGCCGTCCAGAGCGGGAAGTCCGGGGCCGGGATCAGCACCTCGTCGCCGTCCTCCAGCAGCGCCTGCACGGCCATGGAGATCAGCTCGGAGACCCCGTTGCCGAGGAACACGTCGTCCACGCCGACCTCGGTCAGTCCCATCGACTGGTAGCGCTGGACCACCGCCCGCCGGGCCGTGAGGACGCCGCGCGAATCGGTGTAGCCGTGCGCCTGCGGCAGCATCCGGATCATGTCCTGGACGATCTCCTCGGGCGCCTCGAAGCCGAAGAGCGCGGGGTTGCCCGTGTTGAGCCGCAGCACGCTGTGACCCGCCTCCTCCAGGGCGTTGGCGTGCTCGATGACCGGGCCCCGGATCTCGTAGCAGACCTCGTTGAGCTTGCTGGACTGCCGGAACTCCATGCGCTGCCTCCCGAGCCGAATGTGCGGTACTTGGTTTTACCAAGCTTGAGCTTGGAAAGTCCAACAACATGTCTAGACTGCCTCGCATGCCACGTCAGCAGCAGCCGCCAGCACGCCCCGCCCGCCGCCGGAGCTACGACCAGTTCGACGCCACCGCCCGCGCCCTCGACTCCGTGGGCGACCGGTGGACGCTGCTGATCGTCCGTGAACTGCTGGGCGGACCCCGCAGGTACACCGACCTGCACGCCGATCTGCCCGGCGTCAGCACGGACGTCCTGGCCTCCCGGCTCAAGGACATGGAGCAGGGCGGACTGGCCGTGCGCCGCAGACTGCCGCCCCCTTCCGGCGCGTCGGTCTACGAGCTGACCGGGCGCGGACGCGGCCTGCTGCCCGTCCTCACCGCCCTCGCCGCGTGGGGCGCGCCCGCCCTCGACGAGCGCCGCCCCACCGACGCGGTGCGCGCCCACTGGTTCGCCCTGCCCCTGCTCGGCGCCCTCGCCGGACTCACGCGGCAGGGCGTCGTGGAGGTCCGGCTCGACGAGGGCGAGTTCCACCTGCGCGTGGGCGGGGGAGAGGGGGCCGCGTCCCCGGGGGCGGAGGCGCCCGGAGCGGTGTACGGGTACGGCCCCGCCGACCGCCCCGACGCCCGGATCGCCCTGGACGCGGAGGTCTGCCTGGAGCTGGCGCAGGGCGCGAGGACCTTCGCCGAGGCGGTGGAGGACGGGCGCGTGGAGGTGAGCGGCGAGGGCCCGCTCGCCGCGGAACTGCGGGGGAAGTGACCCGCCGGCCCCGCCTGCCGGGGCGTTCGGGGACTGGGCCGCGGGGTGCCCGGCCGGGCGCCCTCGCGCCGGTTTGGCGATGATGGCGTCGTGCGACTCGAAGCGATCACCTGGGAACGGCTGGCCCGCGAACTGGCCCGGTACGGCGACGGGCTGTCCGCCGCCGACGGCGGGCCCCGGCTCGTGTTCGGCGTCGACGGCGCGCCGGCCGCCCGCACCGGCGGAGCGGCCGAGCGCCTGGCCGAGGAGATGCGCCTGCTCGGCCGTTCGGTCCTCGTGGTCTCCACCGAGGGGTTCCTGCGCCCGGCGAGCCTGCGCTACGAGTACGGGAAGCGGGATCCGGACGCGTACCTCGACGGCTGGTACGACACCGGGGCGCTGTGGCGCGAGGTGTTCGGGCCGCTGGAGGCGGGCGGCTCCGGGCGGGTGCTGCCCGACCTGTGGGATCCCGCGACGGACCGGGCCACCCGCACCCCCTACCGGGAGGTGCCCGAGGGCGGGGTCGTGATCGTGCACGGCCCGTTCCTGCTGGGGCACTGGTTCCCGTTCGCGCTCGCCGTCCACCTGCGGCTGTCCCCGGGCGCGTTGCGACGGCGCACGCCCGAGCCGGAACACTGGACCCTGCCCGCCTTCGCCCGGTACGAGGACGAGACCGCGCCCACGGAGCGTGCGGACGTGGTGGTGCGCGCGGACGACCCGTCACACCCGGCCTGGTCGGGGCTGCCCGCAGGAGGGTGAACGCGACGCCCCGGCCGCCGGGCCGCCGGTCCCCTCAGCGGGCCGCCGGGGGCGGACGGCCGCCGACCACGGCGACGGCCGCCGCCCCCGCCCGGCAGCCCTCGGCCGCCGCCGGCAGATCGTCCGCACCGGCCAGCAGGGCCGCGAGGAACCCGCCGGTGAACGCGTCACCCGCCCCCGTGGAGTCGACCGGCTCTCGCACACGCGGGGCGGCGACGCGGCCGACGACCTCGCCCCCGGCCGCCACCACGGCCCCGCTCGCGCCCAGGGTGACCACGACCCGCGGGAACCGCCGGCTCAACTCGGCCGCCGCGCCCTCCGGTTCGGGCAGCCCGGTGAGCAGCCGCGCCTCGTCCGCGTTCGGCAGGAGCAGTTCCGCCCCCTCCGCGTACTCCAGGAACCGCCGCGGCCCCAACACGCCGAGGAACCCGGCCGACGCCGGGTCCACGCTCACCGCGACACCTCGTTCCACGGCGGTCCGCAGGGCGAGCAGCGCGGCGCTCCTGCTCACGGGGGCGAACAGCAGGTAGCCCGAGAGGTGCAGCCGTCCGACGCCGTCCAGCATCGAGGGCGTGAAGTCCTCGGCGGCGAGCCGCAGCACCGCCCCGCCGTCGGTCAGGAACGTGCGCTCGGCGTCCGCGTCGACCAGGGCGATGACGGTCGCCGTCGCCACCTCCTGGTCCACGGCGAGGAACGCCCGCACCCCCGCCCGCTCCAGCGCCTCCCGGTGCCAGGCGGCGGCCTCCGCCCCCGCCCGGGCGAGCAGCCGGACGTCCGCACAGCCCGAACGCACGGCCCAGCAGGCGGCGTTGGCCCCCGCGCCGCCCGGCAGCGTACGGATGACAGCCTTCGTGTCGGTGCCGTGCGCGAGGGGCGACCCGTGCCGCGCCACGACGTCCGTCACCACCTCCCCCACCACCAGCAGCCCACCGCGGGCGGGGGACCGGGGCGGCGGCCCGCCGCGGTGTCCCGCGGTCCGGTCCGGCGGCGGCCCGCCGCCCGCCGCCGGCCGGGGCTCCGGGTGTCCGCCTTCCGCCGCCGGCCGGGTCACCCGGGTTCCGCCGCCGCCACCGCGATCCGCGCCGCGAGCTTCACGTTCCCCCGTACGGCCGCGAGGTTCGCCTCCAGCGACGCGCCTTCGGTCCGCCGCATCAGCTGGTCCAGCAGGAACGGCGTGACGCCCTGCCCCGAGACGGACCGCTCCCGGCACGCGGCCAGCGCCTCCGCCAGCACCCGCTCGTGCAGCGCCGGGTCCAACTGCTCGGCTTCCGGCACCGGGTTGGCGACGATCAGCGCGGCGGCGGGCCCGCCCAGCGCCTCCTTCGCCCGGATCATCTCCACCACCTCCTCGGGGCTGTGCGCCGTCCAGTCGACGGGTTCGCCGGAACTGCTCAGGTAGAAGCCGGGGAAGTGCTCGGTGCGGTACCCGACGACGCCGACACCGAGGGTCTCCAGGCGCTGGAGGGTCGCCGGGACGTCGAGGACCGACTTCACCCCCGCGCAGACCACGGTGACGCCGGTACGGGCGAGGAGCCGCAGATCGGCCGACTCGTCCTGGTCCACGGCCCATTCCCGGTGTACGCCGCCGAGGCCGCCCGTGGCGAAGACGCCGATGCCCGCCCGCGCCGCCAGGAACGCCGTCGCGGAGACCGTCGTCGCGCCGCTCGCCCCCGACGCCAGCGCCGGTGCGAGGTCGCGGTGCCCCAGCTTGCGTACCGGCGGGTCTCCGGCGACCCGCTCCAACTGGTCCGTGCCCAGCCCGACACGGGCCCGCCCGTCCAGCACGGCCACGGTGGCGGGGACGGCTCCGGCGGACCGGACGAGCCCTTCCAGCTCCAGCGCCACGGACAGGTTGCGGGGGCGCGGCAGACCGTGCGCGATGATCGTCGACTCCAGTGCCACGACGGGCAGCCCCGCGCTCAGAGCGGCGCGCACCTCCGCCGAGAGCACCGGCTCGTAGGGTTCGGGTGAGTTCTGAGGCATGCCCCATCCCTGTCGCGGACGGAGGGGGCGCAAACCACGGGCGGACGCCTTGCGGCGGGTCCTGGTCGCGGGGTGGCCGGAAGTGGTCGCTAAGGTGACCGGCCATGACGACATACGCCCAGGGCCCCGCCTCCTTCGCCGTGCACATCGCGGACGCCGAACTCGTTCCGGAACCGCTCGATCCGTCGCAGATCGTCTCCGGAGATCCCGTGGTGACCGGCAAGGTGCTGTGGGAATCGCCCGACGGCAAGCAGATCCGGGGCATCTGGCAGATCACGCCCGGCGTGGTCACCGACACCGAGGCGAACGAGTTGTTCGTGGTCGTCGGCGGACGGGCGACCGTCGCGGTCGAGGGCGGGGCGACGCTGGAGATCGGCCCTGGGGACGCCTGCGTGCTGCGCGAGGGCGACCGGACGACCTGGACCGTGCACGAGACGCTGCGCAAGGCGTACCACATCAGCCTCTGAGGGCTCCGACGCTCCTGAGGGCGGGCAGTTGGCGGCTGACGGTTGGTGGCGGGCGGCTCGGGCGGTGTGGGGGCGGTGGCTTCGGCGGGGTGCGGCGGCCGGGGCCGCGGGTGCGGACGGGGCCCGGTGAGGGGCGTGGGCCGACGACGCGTCAGCCGACGGCCGGGCCCGGCCGCCGCAGGCTCCGGCGCAAGGTGAGCGCGGCGACCGGCAGGAGCAGGGCGGCGCCGATCGCGTTGAGGGGGCCGTACCCCCACTGGGCGACGATCACCCCGGCCGTCGCCCCGCCGATGCCCGCCGCCGCGTTCATGGTCAGGTCCGAGAGCCCCTGCACCGCCGCCTGGGCGGACCGGGGCACGGCGTCGGTGAGCAGCGCCGAACCGGCGATCATGCCCGCCGACCAGCCGAGCCCCAGGACGAACAGGCCCGCGGCGGTCTGCCCGTGCCGGGGCCCGGCGGTACCCGCGAGCAGCGCCGCGCAGCTCAGCAGTCCGACGGCCAGCCCGATCACGGCCAGTCGGCCGAACCGGTCGGCCAGCCACCCCATCACCGGCGAGAACGCGTACATGCCCGCGATGTGCCCGCTGATGACCAGGCCGATCAACTGGAGGCCGGCGCCGTGCCGTCCGAGGTCGACCGGGGTCATGACCATGATCGACACCATGGCGGTGTGCGACACGGCGACCGTCACCAGGGCGAGGCGTGCCATCGGCGCCTCCCTGACCGCCGCGATCCCGGCGGCGAGGGAACGCTTGGGCGGACCCGACGGCCCCTCCTGGGCCAGGGCGCGGGCGGTGAGCAGCGGATCCGGGCGCATCGCCAGCGCCACGACGAGCGCGGCGACGAGGAACACGGCGCCCGAACACAGATACGGTCCCGCGGCCTCCGGCACCGGAGTGCCGCGGAACAGCCGACTGGCCGGGGCCGAGATGTTGGGGCCCAGCACCGAGCCGATCGTGGTGGCCCAGACGACGGTGGAGATCGCCCGCCCCCGCCGCTCCGGCCCCACCAGATCGGCCGCCGCGAAGCGGGCCTGGAGACCGGCCAGCGACCCCGCGCCGAACGCGGCCATGCCGAGCAGCAGGAGCGGGAAGCTGGACAGCATCGTGGCGAGGACCACCAGCCCCCCGCCGAGCGCGCCGATCAGATAGGCGAGGACCAGGCCGGCCCGGCGGCCCCGGGTGGTCATCAGCGCGGCCAGCGGCAGCGACAGCAGCGCGGTGCCGACCACGGACGCGGTCGGCGCAAGTCCGGACAGCGCCTCCGACCCGCTCACCTCGGCGGCCAGCATCGGGGCCAGGGCGATGCCGACGGCCACGCCGAGGCCGCCGAGTATCTGGCTGACGACGAGCACGGCCGACGTCCGGCGCTGGAGAGCGGGCAGGCCGGCGGCGGTGGCCGGTGGGTGGGAACGGGGTCGCGTCACCGGCGCAGTGTGCCACCACTCGACCACCGCCGTTCACCCGGCCGGGTGAACAAGCGCCCGCGGGCCCGGCCTCCGGCGCCTCCCGCCGCGTCAGCTCGTCGCGTCGCGCACCACGTCGGGGAAGTTGGTGATGATCCCGTCGACGCCCAGCTCCCGGGCGCGCACCGCGTCCGCCGCCTTGTTGACCGTCCACGTGTTCACCCGCAGCCGCTTGCCGTGCGCGCCCTTGAGCCGCTGGACGGCTGCCACGTAGTCGGCGTCGATCGTCGCGTACGAGGGGTTGATCTGATCGGTGAACGCGGCGTACGAGGGCAGGTCGGCCACCGCCGGGGTGCCCAGGAAGCCGGTCGTGACGTCCGGACGCAGGCTGTGGATCTTCTTGACGCTGTCCGCGCCGAAGCTCTGGACGACCAGCCGGCTTCGCACGTGGGAGCGGTCCAGCCACCCCGTACGGCCCAGCGTCTGGATGATCTCGCGTTCGATGCCCGGGTAGGTCGCCGGGCTCTTGATCTCCAGCAGGAGCTTCTGCCGGTTGCGCTCCAGGCGGTGCAGGAACTCGGTGAGCGTCGGAATCCGCGCCCCGGCGAACTGCGTGCCGAACCAGCTGCCCGCGTCGAGTTTCGCCAGCTCGGCCGCGGTGAAGTCCTTGACCGCCCAGGGCGCCCGGTCGGGGAAGACCTGCTCCACGTCGGTCGTGCGCTTCAGACCGGTGTCGTGCAGCACGACGAGCACGCCGTCGCGGGTGCGCTGGACGTCGTTCTCGACCCAGTCGATGCCGAGCGCTTCGGCGGCGTCGACGGCGGCGAGGGTGTTCTCCGGCGCGTAACCGGACGCTCCTCGGTGGGCCACGACGACCGGGTCCGCCCGCTGCGCGGAGAGCTGGGCCGGCGCCTGGGGCCGGTCGGCGGGGAGCAGCAGGGCGCCGGCGCCGAACAGGGCGGCGGCCGTGGCGGAGGCGGTTGCGGTGCGGACGAACACGGGGACTCCTCACTTCGGGAGTGTGCGGACACGCAGAGAGTGACAGCGGCCCGCCAACACCCGGCGGGGCGGCGATG
Organism: Streptomyces sp. CB02366; assembly: GCF_001905905.1. Classification (GTDB taxonomy): domain Bacteria; phylum Actinomycetota; class Actinomycetes; order Streptomycetales; family Streptomycetaceae; genus Streptomyces. The sequence continues at coordinate 144,739 of NZ_LIVT01000004.1, read as the reverse complement.
GCCGTGACATGAACGGAACCTTCGGTCCCGGGGACCACCGTGGAGCCCGGCACGGAGGCGTACCGGTAAAGTGGGGGGTTCTTTGTCTGTCTGCCGGGACTCGCCCCTTGGGGTTCCTCCTCGACCCCGGGCTTTCTCGAAGGACGCACGCGCATGCAAGGAACGGTCGACGGATTCACCTACGGCCTGGTGACCCCGGTCGCGGCGTTCCTCATGGCCGCCCTGGGAGCCGCCCTCGGGCTCCGCTGCACCACCCGGTCCCTCCGTACGACGCGCGGCTGCCGGGCCGGATGGCTGGCGCTGGGCTCGCTGTCCATCGGTTCCGGCATCTGGACCATGCACTTCGTGGCGATGACGGGCTTCACCGTGCGGGAGGCCCCGATCTCCTACGACAAGCCGCTCACCTTCGCCGGTCTCGCCCTGGCGGTGGTGATGGTCGGCATCGGCATCTTCATTGTCGGATACCGGGGCGCGACCCGCATGGCGTTGATCACGGGGGGCACCATCACGGGCCTCGGCATCGCCTCGATGCACTACCTCGGCATGGCGGGCATGCGCATGGCCGCCCACTTCGCGTACGACACCCCGCTCGTCGTCCTGTCGGTGCTGATCGCCGGGTGCGCCGCCACGGGCGCGCTGTGGGCGGCCGTCACCCTCCGGGGGGCCCTCTCCGGCCTCGGCGCGAGCATCCTGATGGCCGTCGCGGTGACCGGGATGCACTACACCGGGATGGCCGCGCTCGACGTGCACCTCCACCTGCCGCCGACCGTGCCGTCCGACCTGGCCGACGTCCTGCCCGGCGACCGGCCCGCCGAGATGATCGGCCCGATGCTGGTCGGCCCCGGCTGCTTCCTGCTCCTGGCGGCCGTGGCGCTCATGTTCGACCCCGGGGCCGTGACGGGCGGGCCGAGCGGCCGAGGCCCGCGGGCGGGCCGGTGCTCGGGCCCTGTCCCGGCTCCCTCGGAAGGACGTCGCCCGGGGCGCCCTCCGGCCCGCTGGGCGCGGAAGCCCGCCCCGGGCGCCGGCCGGGAGAGGGCGCGTCGCACCTTCCGGGAGGACGCGCGTCGCACCCTCCGGGAGGACGCCGGAGGCCCTCGCCGCCGCTGATCCGAGGCCGTTGTCAGTGGCGCGCCGTACGGTGGTTGCATGCGGCCCGTTTCCAAGATCGAACGTTCGGTGCGGCCTTTCGAGGTCGTCAGTCCCTACCAGCCCAGCGGCGACCAGCCCGCGGCCATCGCCGACCTGGAGCGACGCATCCGCGCGGGCGAGAAGGACGTCGTCCTGCTCGGCGCGACCGGCACCGGCAAGTCGGCGACCACCGCCTGGATGATCGAGAAGCTGCAGCGCCCCACCCTGGTGATGGCGCCGAACAAGACCCTCGCCGCCCAGCTCGCCAACGAGTTCCGCGAGCTTCTCCCGAACAACGCGGTGGAGTATTTCGTCTCGTACTACGACTACTACCAGCCCGAGGCGTACGTCCCGCAGTCGGACACCTACATCGAGAAGGACTCCTCCATCAACGAGGAGGTCGAGCGGCTGCGCCACTCCGCGACGAACTCCCTGCTCACCCGGCGCGACGTCGTCGTGGTCGCCTCCGTCTCCTGCATCTACGGCCTCGGTACGCCCCAGGAGTACGTGGACCGCATGGTCCGGCTCGACGTGGGCGAGGAGATCGACCGGGACCGGCTGCTGCGCCGCTTCGTCGAGATGCAGTACACCCGCAACGACCTGGCGTTCACCCGCGGCACCTTCCGGGTCCGCGGCGACACCATCGAGATCTTCCCGGTCTACGAGGAGCTCGCCGTCCGCATCGAGATGTTCGGCGACGAGATCGAGGCCCTGTCCACGCTCCACCCGCTGACGGGCGAGATCATCAGCGAGGACCCCATGGTCCACGTCTTCCCCGCCAGCCACTACGTCGCCGGCCCCGAACGCCTGGAGAAGGCCGTCGGCGGCATCGAGCGGGAGCTGGAGCAGCGCCTGGCCGAGCTGGAGAAGCAGGGCAAGATGCTGGAGGCCCAGCGGCTGCGCATGCGCACCACGTACGACATCGAGATGCTCCGTCAGATCGGCACCTGCTCCGGCGTGGAGAACTACTCGATGCACTTCGACGACCGCGCCCCCGGCACCGCGCCCAACACCCTCCTCGACTACTTCCCCGACGACTTCATGCTCGTCCTGGACGAGTCCCACGTCACGGTCCCGCAGATCGGCGCCATGTACGAGGGGGACGCCTCCCGCAAGCGGACCCTCGTCGACCACGGCTTCCGGCTGCCGTCCGCCATGGACAACCGGCCGCTGAAGTGGGAGGAGTTTTTGAAGCGGATCGACCAGACGGTGTACCTCTCCGCCACCCCGGGGAAGTACGAGCTCTCGCGCGGCGACGGGTTCGTCGAGCAGATCATCCGCCCCACGGGCCTCGTCGACCCCGAGGTCGTGGTCAAGCCCACCGAGGGCCAGATCGACGACCTGGTCCACGAGATCCGCAAGCGCACCGAGCGGGACGAACGGGTCCTGGTCACCACGCTCACCAAGAAGATGGCGGAGGACCTCACCGACTACTTCCTGGAACTCGGCATCCAGGTCCGCTACCTGCACAGCGACGTCGACACCCTGCGCCGCATCGAGCTCCTGCGCGAGCTGCGGTCCGGCGAGTACGACGTGCTCGTCGGCATCAACCTCCTGCGCGAGGGCCTGGACCTCCCCGAGGTGTCCCTCGTGGCCATCCTCGACGCCGACAAGCAGGGCTTCCTGCGCTCCGGCACCTCGCTCATCCAGACCATCGGCCGCGCCGCCCGCAACGTCTCCGGCCAGGTCCACATGTACGCGGACAAGATCACCCCGGCCATGGAGCAGGCGATCGACGAGACGAACCGCCGCCGCGAGAAGCAGATCGCCTACAACACCGAGCGGGGCATCGACCCGCAGCCGTTGCGCAAGAAGATCAACGACATCGTCGCCACCATCGCCCGCGAGGAGATCGACACCGAGCAGCTGCTCGGCACCGGCTACCGGCAGGGCAAGGAGGCCGAGGCCAAGACCCCGGTTCCCGCACTCGGCGGCAAGGCCGCCAAGGGCGGGGCGAAGGGCAGGGCGGCCAAGTCCGGCGAGGTGCGCGGCGACCGGCCCGCGACCGAGCTGGCCGGGATCATCGAGGAGATGACCGACCGGATGCGGGCCGCCGCCGCCGACCTGCAGTTCGAGGTGGCCGCCCGGCTCCGTGACGAGGTCGGTGAGCTCAAGAAGGAACTGCGTCAGATGAAGGAAGCGGGCCTGGCCTGATCCGGATCGGTCCGCGGGGCCCGCCCACCGGCGCCTGACCGCTCCCGGCGCCGGTGGACGGCCCCCGCTCCGCCCGGCCCGGAACACCGTGCCGGGTGTGTTGCAAGACCGACACGAAAAGGGCCCGAACCTGCTGCCGCCCGGGGTGGAATGCGTAGGGTGCGGGAAACCGCACACGGATGGTTGCGGGGCAACGCCGAGAGGGGACAGCGCGTGACGGTCAACATGACCAAGGGTCAGGCCATCAGCCTGCAGAAGAGCGACGGGGGGACCCTGACCGCGGTGCGGATGGGGCTCGGCTGGCAGGCGGCTCCGCGCCGCGGCCTGTTCGGTTCGCGCACCCGCGAGATCGACCTGGACGCCTCGGCGGTGCTCTTCGCCGACAAGCAGCCGGTCGACGTCGTCTTCTTCCGGCACCTCGTCAGCGACGACGGCTCGGTCAAGCACACCGGCGACAACCTGGTCGGCGGCGCGGGCTCCGGCGGCGACGACGAGGCGATCCTCGTCGACCTCCAGCGCGTGCCGGTCCACATCGACCAGATCGTCTTCACGGTGAACTCCTTCACCGGGCAGACCTTCCAGGAGGTGCGACACGCCTTCTGCCGCATCGTCGACGAGACCAACGGCCAGGAGCTCGCCCGGTACACGCTCGACGGCGGCGGCCAGTACACCGCCCAGATCATGGCGAAGGTGCACCGCGCGGGCGGCGGCTGGCAGATGACGGCCCTCGGGAACCCGGCCAACGGCCGTACCTTCCAGGACCTGATGCCGTCGATCCTGCCTCACCTGTAGGCCCCGGCGCCGGGACGGACAGGCGGGGCGGTTTCCGGCGGCACGGCCCCGCCGGGGGCCGCCCGTGCACGGCACAGCACCAATACGGCACAGCACCACCACGGCACCGCGGCCACCGGCGCGGGCCATCGTCGAGGGGGACAGCGCAATGACGGCCGAACTGGTCCGGGGGCAGAACCACCCCCTGCCCCGGACCCGTCTGGAGATCCGGGTATCGGCCGGCACGCCCGTGGTGGCCGGGGCCACCCTCGGCGACGCGCGGGGCGCCGTGGGCGGCGCCGAGCGGGTCGCCCACCCCGGCTCGCCCCACCTCCCCGGCCTCGAAGTGTCCCAGCAGGCTGCGGCCGACCACCGGCTCGCCGTCGATCCGGAGGCCCTGCCCGCGGACGTCCACCGCGTCACCGTGCTGCTCGCACTGCCCGCGGTGGCGGGGGGCCCGACGCGGTTCGGCGCCGTCCCCGCCCCCTTCGTCGCCGTCACCGGCCTCGACGGCGACGAGATCGCCACCTTCACCCTCACCGGCCTGGACGCCGAGTCCGCGGTCAGCGCCCTGGAGCTCTACCGCCGCCAGGACGCCTGGAAGGTCCGCGCGGTGGGGCAGGGGTATGCCGGCGGGCTCGCGGACATGCTCGCCGACCAGGGCGTGAGCGACGCCGCGGCGCTGGCCGGCTCCATTCAGGAGGCCGTGGCCCGGGCCCGCTCGGTGGCCCCGCCGCCCCGCGCCCCGGGCGGTGATCGCGTACGGCGCCCGGCGGGCCCGGCCGGTCCCCTTCCGCCCGCCCCGGCCCCGGAGCCCCCGGCCGCCACCGCGCCCCAGCCGCACACCCCGCAGCCGCGCATCGTGCCCGGGCAGGACGGACCGGCGCCCGCGACCGGCGGCCCCATCGCCTACACGCACCCGCGACGGCAGCCCGCCGCACCGCCGCCCGCGCCCACCGCGCCGCCCGCGCCCACCGCGCCGCCCGCCCCGCCCGGGCAGCCCGCCCAGCCGGTCGCTGGCGACGCCGCCGGCTGGTCGATGGACGAGCGCCTCTACAACCAGATCTGGGGCATGTTCGAGGACCTGGCCCGCGCCGTCGCCGCCTACCGCAGCGCCGTGGACTTCGCCGAGTCCCGGATGGACCAGGAGCTCGACCGCGCCCTGTCCGACCCCCGCAACCGGATCGGCGGGGCGGGCGACCGCGCCCGCGAACAGGCCCGCGCCAAGCGCGACGAACTGGCCTCACGGGCCCGGGAGGCCCTCGACCGCGACCTGGCCCAGCTGGCCGCCGAGGCGGCCGTCGTCGAGCCCGCGCTGCCGGCCGCGTACGCCGGATGGGGCAACCCCGTCTGGCACGCCCACCACGTGCCCATGGAGATGCCGATGGCCCTGCGCATCGGCGACCTCCACCTCCCCGAGCGCACCGACCTGCGCATCCCGCTGCTGGTCCGGCTGCCGCTGGAGCGCGGGATCTGGGTGGACAGCGGCCGGACGGCGTCCGAGGCGGCCGCGTCGGTGGACGCCGACCGCCTGCGCCGGCTCGCCGTGGAGACCGCCGTCGCCCACGCGGCGCGGCTGCTGGCGGTCCACCCGCCGGGGGAGTTCTCGGTACACGTCATCGACCCGGCGGGTTCGGCGGCAGGTCCGCTGGCGCCGCTGGTCGAGGCGGGCGTCCTCGCCGGTCCGCCCGCCTCCGGGGCCGGGGGAGTGGCCGCGGTGCTCGCCCGTCTCACCCGGCGGGTGGACCTGGTGCAGATGGCGGTGCGGGCCCGCGCGGCCGACTCGCTCCCTCCCGACCTGGACACCGCCGAGCAGCTCCTGGTGGTCAACGACTTCCCGCACGGCTTCGACGACCGGGCCGTCACCCAGCTCCGCTACCTCGCGGACGAGGGCCCCTCGGTCGGGGTGCACCTCATGATGGTCGCGGACCGGGAGGAGGCGAGCGCGTACGGGCCGGTGCTCGACCCGCTGTGGCGGTCGCTGCTGAGGATCACCCCGGTCGCCGACAGCCACCTCGCCGATCCCTGGGTCGGGCACGCCTGGACGTACGAGCCCCTGGCGGTCCCGCCGGGCAGTCGCGTCCTGGAGGAGGTCCTCGCGGCGGTCGCGGCCGCCCGCCGAGCCGCTGGACGCTGACGCACGCACCACCCTCACCTGCGGTTTTGATGGTTTCTTTACTCTTTTCTTTACCAATCCTTGGTGATGCCTGTACTCTTCGACGAACGGAGGGGAGTACTCCTTACGCGGCGTCCCGTCAATACGGACCGTTATCGGTCCCGGGGCGCCGGTCCCGGCACCATCGTGTGCGGGGGTGGAAGAGACCTCCGGCAGCGACGACGCTGATCAAGTAGCCGTAGCGAACTGCCGGAGGCGCAGTGGACGTTTCATGGACCGTATGGGCCCTGACCATCTTTGGTCTGTCGGCCCTCATCGCCGTCGACTTCTTCATCGGGCGCAAGCCCCATGACGTGTCGACCAAGGAAGCCGGAATCTGGACGGTCGTCTGGATCGTGCTGGCCGTCCTCTTCGGAATCGGCCTCATGGTGTTCGGCGAGAGCAAGGCGTCCGGCGAGTTCTTCGCGGGATTCATCACCGAGAAGTCGCTGAGCGTCGACAACCTCTTCGTCTTCGTCCTGATCATGGCGAAGTTCTCGGTGCCCTCCCACCTCCAGCAGCGGGTGCTGCTGATCGGGGTGTTGATCGCCCTGGTGCTCCGCGCGATCTTCATCGCGGCCGGCGCCGCCGTGATCGCGAACTTCTCGTGGGTGTTCTACATCTTCGGCGCGTTCCTGATCTACACCGCCTGGAAGCTCATCCAGGAGGCGCGGGCCGACGAGGAGGACGAGGAGTTCGAGGAGAACCGCCTCCTGAAGTCGATCGAGCAACGCTTCGGCGTCGCCGACCGGTACCACGGCACCAAGCTCTTCATCCGGGAGAACGGCAAGCGCGTCCTGACCCCGCTGATGGTGGTCATGCTCGCCATCGGTATGACCGACGTGCTGTTCGCGCTGGACTCGATCCCGGCGATCTTCGGTCTGACCCAGGACCCGTACATCGTCTTCACGGCCAACGCGTTCGCGCTGATGGGCCTGCGCCAGCTGTACTTCCTCATCGGCGGCCTGCTGAAGAAGCTGGTCCACCTCAGCTACGGCCTGTCGGTGATCCTCGGTTTCATCGGCGTCAAGCTGGTGCTGCACGCCCTGCACGAGTCGGGGGTGCACGTGCCGGAGATCTCCATCCCGTTCTCGCTCACCGTCATCTGCGGTGTCCTGGTGATCACCACGATCACCAGCCTCATCGCCAGCAAGAAGACGGCGGCGGCCGAGGCGGAGGAGGCCCGGAAGGCGGAGACCGCCGGCCCGGCCGAGGAGGAGAACAAGACCCTCAGCTGACCCGGGGCCGCCCCGGGCGGCACAGGGACACACCGGCAGCGGCCGGGGCGGGACGGCGAAGCCGTTCCCGCCCCGGCCGCTTTCGTGTGCGCGGCGTGCCGGACGCGTGCGGGAGCGGGCGCGTGCGCCGAGCCCGTACGCGGCGGATGCGCGCGGAAGGCCGTGGGGCGCGGGCTACCAGCCGCGGGCGCGCCACTCCGGAAGGCGCGGGCGCTCGTCGCCGAGCGTCGTGTCGTCGCCGTGGCCGGGGTAGACCCACGTCTCGTCGGGCAGCCGGTCGAACAGCTTCGTCTCCACGTCGCCCAGCAGGCTCGCGAACGCCTCGGGGTCCTCGTGCGTGTTCCCGATCCCGCCGGGGAAGAGGCAGTCCCCGGTGAACAGGTGCGGGGCGCCGTACGGGTCGTCGTAGACCAGGGCGATGGAGCCCGGGGTGTGCCCGACCAGGTGGCGGGCGGTCAGCTCGACCCGGCCGACGGTGATCGTGTCGCCGTCCTCGACCAGGACGTCGGTCGGCACGGGGATGCCCTCGGCGTCGTGGCGGCCCGCGTACGTCCGGGCGCCGGTCGCCCCGACCACCTCGGCCAGCGCCTGCCAGTGGTCCCCGTGCCGGTGGGTGGTGACGACGGACGCGATGCCGTCGTCACCGATCAGCGTGAGCAGGGTCTCCGGCTCGGCGGCCGCGTCGATCAGCAACTGCTCGCCGGTGGCCCGGCAGCGCAGCAGGTACGCGTTGTTGTCCATCGCGCCGACGGCGACCTTGGAGATCATCAGGTCCGTCAGTTCGTGCACGCTCGCCGGTCCGCCGACCTTCACCGCTCCGCTGTACGTCATGCGGCTCAGCCTATAGCGGGGGCAGCGAGGGCAGCGGGCCCCCGGCGGCGGTCAGGGCGGAGCCGTCACGGCGCCCGCTGAGCCAGCCCAGCAGCTCCGCGGCGGGCCCCTGGACGGTCACCAGGGCGCTCGGGGGGCCGCCGCCCGTGCTCCAGGTGCGGCCGTCCCGGTCGGTGAGGGCGGTGGCGGGCACGTCCTCGTGGCCGAGGAACCGGTCGGCCAGGAAGGCGATCTCCCGCTCCACGAACTCGGCGGGCAGGTCCTCCAGCTCGTAGCCGACGCCGAGGTCGACGTGGTGCAGCTCCACCTCGATCCAGCGCCGGAAGGGCACCCGGGCCGCGGAGTCCGTGACCCCGTTGCGCAGGGTGACGGTCCGGGTCCAGTCGGCGGGCTCGGCCGCGACGGCGAGGAAGCCCTCCGCGCTCTCCCGCAGGTCCTTCAGCTGCTCGGCCGCCGGGCGGGAGGCGCCGGCGGCGATGTCGGCGTCGCGGGTTTCGCTGCTCGCGTACATCGGGAGGCCCCGGAGAACATTTCCGAGCGCGTCGGCGTTACGGGAGAGGTGGGTCAGGACATGGCCCCGACTCCATCCGGGCAACCGTGACGCCTCGGCGATCGAGGCGTTGTCCAGTTCGGCGGCTGCGTCGAGCAGCCGTTCGGTCGCCCCGCGTACAGCTCCCAGGTCATGCGCATGATCCGTCATGCGGCTGAGCCTAGCTCCGCCACCCGTTCGGGTGAAGGAGTCCGAGGGTCGCCGTAAATCGAATGTGCGTGCTATACGCTCGGGGTCGAAAGCCTCTGACACCGCTGTGGCGCCCCCCATACCCTGGGAGAGGGGCTCAGTTCCCCCGCTTCTCTCTAGAAAGGTGCGGACCGGCGTGGCCGACCGTCTCATCGTCCGTGGCGCGCGCGAGCACAACCTGAAGAACGTCTCGCTCGACCTGCCCCGCGACTCCCTCATCGTCTTCACCGGGCTCTCCGGGTCGGGCAAGTCCTCCCTCGCGTTCGACACGATCTTCGCCGAGGGGCAGCGCCGCTACGTCGAGTCGCTCTCCTCGTACGCCCGGCAGTTCCTCGGGCAGATGGACAAGCCGGACGTGGACTTCATCGAAGGCCTGTCCCCGGCCGTCTCCATCGACCAGAAGTCGACCTCGCGCAACCCGCGCTCGACGGTCGGCACGATCACCGAGGTCTACGACTACCTCCGGCTCCTCTTCGCCCGGATCGGCAAGCCGCACTGCCCCCAGTGCCACCGCCCGATCTCGCGGCAGTCGCCGCAGGCCATCGTCGACAAGGTCCTCGGCCTGCCCGAGGGCAGCCGCTTCCAGGTCCTCTCGCCGCTGGTGCGCGAGCGCAAGGGCGAGTTCGTCGACCTCTTCGCCGACCTCCAGACCAAGGGCTACAGCCGGGCCCGGGTCGACGGCGCCACCATCCAGCTCGCCGAGCCGCCCACGCTGAAGAAGCAGGAGAAGCACACCATCGAGGTGGTCGTCGACCGCCTCACCGTCAAGGACAGCGCCAAGCGCCGGCTGACCGACTCGGTCGAGACCGCGCTCGGCCTCTCCGGCGGCATGGTCGTGCTCGACTTCGTCGACCTCCCCGAGGACGACCCCGAGCGCGAGCGGATGTACTCCGAGCACCTCTACTGCCCGTACGACGACCTCTCCTTCGAGGAGCTGGAGCCGCGCTCCTTCTCCTTCAACTCGCCCTTCGGCGCCTGCCCGGACTGCACCGGCATCGGCACCCGCATGGAGGTCGACCCGGAGCTGATCGTCCCGGACGAGGAGAAGTCCCTCGACGAGGGGGCGATCCACCCCTGGTCCCACGGCCACACCAAGGAGTACTTCGGCCGGCTGATCGGCGCCCTCTCCGAAGCGCTCGGCTTCCGTACGGACATCCCCTGGGCCGGGCTGCCGCAGCGCGCCAAGAAGGCCCTGCTGCACGGCCACAAGATCCAGACCGAGGTCCGCTACCGCAACCGGTACGGGCGCGAGCGCGCTTACACCACCCCCGCCTTCGAGGGCGCGGTGCAGTTCGTCAAGCGGCGGCACACCGAGGCCGAGAGCGACTCCAGCCGGGAGCGCTTCGAGGGCTACATGCGCGAGGTGCCCTGCCCCACCTGCGAGGGCACCCGCCTCAAGCCGATCGTGCTCGCGGTGACGGTGATGGAGAAGTCCATCGCCGAGGTCGCCGCGATGTCGATCAGCGAGTGCGCTGAGTTCCTCGGCCGCCTCACCCTGAACGCCCGTGACAAGAAGATCGCCGAGCGGGTGCTCAAGGAGGTCAACGAGCGGCTGAAGTTCCTCGTCGACGTCGGCCTGGACTACCTCTCGCTCAACCGCGCGGCCGGCACCCTGTCCGGCGGCGAGGCCCAGCGCATCCGGCTGGCCACCCAGATCGGCTCCGGCCTGGTCGGCGTGCTGTACGTCCTGGACGAGCCGTCCATCGGCCTGCACCAGCGCGACAACCACCGGCTCATCGAGACCCTGGTCCGCCTCCGCGACATGGGCAACACGCTCATCGTCGTCGAGCACGACGAGGACACCATCAAGGTCGCCGACTGGGTCGTCGACATCGGCCCCGGCGCGGGCGAGCACGGCGGCAAGGTCGTCCACTCGGGCTCGCTCAAGGAGCTGCTGGCCAACAAGCAGTCGATCACCGGCCAGTACCTGTCCGGCAAGCGGTCGATCCCGCTGCCGGACGTCCGCCGCCCGGTCGACCCGGCCCGCAGCCTCACGGTGCACGGCGCCCGGGAGAACAACCTCCGGGACATCGACGTCTCCTTCCCGCTCGGCGTCCTCACCGCCGTCACCGGCGTCTCCGGGTCCGGGAAGTCGACCCTGGTCAACGACATCCTCTACACCCACCTGGCCCGCGAGCTGAACGGCGCCAAGTCGGTCCCCGGCCGCCACACCCGGGTCGACGGCGACGACCTGGTCGACAAGGTGGTGCACGTCGACCAGTCCCCGATCGGCCGGACCCCCCGGTCCAACCCGGCGACGTACACGGGAGTCTTCGACCACGTCCGCAAGCTGTTCGCGGAGACGATGGAGGCGAAGGTGCGCGGCTATCTGCCGGGCCGCTTCTCCTTCAACGTCAAGGGCGGCCGCTGTGAGAACTGCTCCGGCGACGGCACGATCAAGATCGAGATGAACTTCCTGCCCGACGTGTACGTCCCGTGCGAGGTCTGCCACGGAGCGCGCTACAACCGGGAGACCCTGGAGGTCCACTACAAGGGCAAGTCCATCGCCGAGGTGCTGGACATGCCGATCGAGGAGGGCCTGGAGTTCTTCGAGGCCGTCCCGGCGATCGCCCGCCACCTGCGCACCCTCAACGACGTCGGCCTCGGCTACGTCCGGCTGGGCCAGTCCGCGCCGACCCTCTCCGGCGGCGAGGCGCAGCGCGTCAAGCTGGCGAGCGAGCTCCAGAAGCGCTCCACGGGCCGCACGGTCTACGTCCTGGACGAGCCGACCACCGGTCTGCACTTCGAGGACATCAGCAAGCTGATCACCGTGCTCTCCGGCCTGGTGGACAAGGGCAACACGGTGATCGTCATCGAGCACAACCTCGACGTCGTCAAGACCGCCGACTGGGTCGTCGACATGGGGCCCGAGGGCGGCAGCGGCGGCGGCCTGGTGGTCGCGGAGGGGACGCCCGAGGAGGTCGCCTCCGTGCCCGCCAGCCACACCGGGAAGTTCCTCCAGTCCATCCTGGACCCGGACCGCGTCGCGGAGGCCGCGGTGCCCTCGGGCCGCGCGGCGCCCCGCAAGGCCGCCGCCCGCAAGGCCGCCCCGGCGAAGAAGACGGCCGCGAAGAAGGCGGCGGCGTCCAAGGCCGCGACGTCCAGGGCGGCGACCGGCAAGACGGCCGCCGCGAAGAAGACCACCCGCGCCCGCACGTCCTGAGCGCGGTGCCGCCCCGCCCGTCCCCCCGGATCGCACATGCCGGCGGGGCGGGCGGGGCGGCCCGGTCACGGGGCCGCCGGCCCCCGCCGGTATCGTCGTTTCCGTCACCGGGCCGCGGGTTCGCCCCCCATCGCTCCCGCCGTCCGGCGGCCCGCCCCGCCCCGATCGCGATCTCTCGCGATCCACTCCGAACAACGACCCGTGGAGTCCCCGTGCCCGGTCTGCCCGCCGCCCGCCGTACCGTGCTGAAGGGCGCCGCGCTCGCCGGCGCCGCCGGGCTGGGAGCGGCCGCCTGCTCCACCGATTCCAAGCTCGGCCACGCCCGGAACCCCACCCCCACCGCCCCCGTGGACCTCGGGGCGGCCTCCGAGGTGCCCGTCGGCGGGGCCAGGCTCTACCGCGAGCAGCGCCTCGTCGTCGTCTGCCCGGCGAAGGGCGAGTACAAGGCGTTCAGCGCCCAGTGCACCCATGGCGGCTGTGTCCTGGACAAGGTCGAGGGCACCGAGGGCCACTGCCCCTGCCACGGCAGCCGCTTCGACGTGACCACCGGCGAGCCGGTGAAGGGCCCGGCCACCGTGCCGCTGCCCGCCGTGCCGGTCACCGCCGAGGGCGGAAAGCTCGTCGCGGGCCCCGGCGCCTGAACAGGGTCCATCGCGCCCCGGCCCCCGAGAACCCACGCCCGGCGGCGTCCGAGCGGGCCCGACCGGTGAGGGGCCGCGCCCCGGCCCCTCACTCCCAGTCCCAGTCGATCCCGATCAGACCCGGCCGTACGCCCTCCTCCACCAGGTGCACGGTCCGGTGCCGGCCGGTCAGGGTGAGGTCCTCGCGTGAGCCGCGCGCCGACCCCGCCGACGCCTGGGCGAAGCGGCGGCACCGCACCGGGAGCGCCGCCTCGTCGAAGCCGACCTGGAGCACGTACTGGCCGCCCCCGAAGGCGAAGCCGCGCACGTACTCGTCGCCGGCGCCGCCCGTGCCGTCCTCGAAGCCGTAGCCGAAGAGGTACGTCTCGCCCGACCGCAGCCGGGTGTCGAACAACAGCTCCGCCACCAGCACCCCCGCCTCCCGGTCCCAGCGGACCCGCCCCGTCCGGCAGTTCTCCAGGGCCCGCACCACGACCCGAGACGGATCGCACCCCGGGTCGCCCCGGTGCACGGCGAGATAGCGGTCCACGCCGTCGCGGTGCGCGCGCACCACGTGCCGGGAGGTGCGGCCGGCCAGCTCCCGGCGGGCCCCGATCCGTACCCGTTCCTGGTGCCCCACCGTGTGCAGACCGCCGTCCACCGGCGACTCCATGGCCGCGAGGAGCCGCTCCACCGACCCGGACGCCTCCACCAGCGACCGGTACGAACGCCCTGCCGGGCGGTCCCCCTCCGCCGGGACGCCGCCGTCGCGCAGCAGCCGCAGCAGCGAGTCGGCCGGCAGCGACAGCACTTCCTCCAGCGCCCGCACGGCCCGCAGCGACTCGGCCCGCCGGGGGCGCCGCGCGCCCTGCTGCCAGTAGCTGAGACTGGTCACCCCGAGCTTGACACCCCGGTGCGCCAGATGGTGCTGCACCCGCTGGAGCGGAAGCCCGCGCACCGACAGGGCCGTGCGCAACGCCAGATGGAACGGGCCGGTCCGCAGCACTTGCGCCAGTTCGGTCTCGGTCTGCCGCATGGCGGGCCTCCGGTGAACGTTCACGTGGGGAGTGGCGACACCGCCCGCCGGGGACGCGGGGGAGCAGGTGACCGGGACCGGACCGTTCACACGGACGCCGCGCCGTTCACACCGTGATGTCACCTCGCATTGAAGCGTGTTGACCTGCTCCGGACAACGCCGGATGCTCATCGTCAGCGTCCGGACGCGCTCCTCCGATCCCCACCCCCGCATTGGGAGGAACGCCATGCGCACCCGAAGAGTCAGGCCCGGAAGGTCCTCGTTCACCACCCTCCTGGCCGCCGTCCTGCTCGCCGTCCCCGCGGGCACCGCCACCGCGGCCCAGGCCCCGGCCGGCTCCGCCGTCGCCGCCGCCCAGCGGCTCGACATCACCATGCAGGCACAGCAGCAGAGCAACTGGTGCTGGGCGGCCGGAGGCAACACCATCGCCGCCTGGTTCGGCCGCGCCTACAGCCAGAACCAGTTCTGCAACGCCGCCTTCAACCGGAGCCAGAACACCCAGTGCCCCAACGCGCAGGCCACCCTCGGCAACGTCCAGACCGGTCTGTCCTGGGCCGGGGTCAGGCCCGGCAGCTACGTCACCGGCTGGCTGCGCTACCCGACCGTACAGACCGAGATCTCCGCCCGGCGGCCGATCGAGACCCGTATCCAGTGGTCGTCCGGCGGCGGCCACATGCACGTCGTCCACGGGTACGACGACGCCGGCAGCTGGGTCTACTGGGGCGACCCGTGGCCCTCCAGCAACCGCTACAACTGGGCCTCGCACGCCTGGTACGTGAACAACAACGAGTTCTCCTGGACCCACTCGCTCTACCGGATCGGGGCGTGAGGACATGAACCCCGCCACCTGCCGCACCGGCGCCACGCGCCGCGTCGCCGCCGTCGCGCTGACCGGGGCGGCCCTGTTCACCGCCACGGCCCCCGCCCTCGCCGACGACGGCCGGCCCGCCCCGGTGAAGCTGACCGCCACCACCCTCGAAGCCGCCCACGACGCGGCCACCACGCCCGCGATCCTCCACACCCTCTCCCGGTTCTTCGCCCGCGAGGGCACCGCGAGCGCGAAGGCGGGCGCGCCCCGGATCGAGGGGAAGGCCGTCCCCGTCCGTACGCTCTCCGCCGCCTTCGTGGCCGGGAGGCCCGGGGCCGCCCCGAGCACCCTGGACCACCTCGCCAGCACGGCCGTCTCCCCGGACGGCCGGAAGGCGTCGCTGTGGACCGTCCCCGGCGCGAGCGGCGACGACTGGCAGGTGGTGAACATCGCCACCGGCGACGACGAGGCCCGCTACGTCGCCCAGGGAGCCCGTGCGCTGCCCGGCGGCACCGTCTTCCGCGAACCGCAGATCGACGCCTGGTACGTCCACGACGGCTCCCGGGTCCTCCCGCTGGACGAGGACGCGAGAACCGCCGTGGGGGTGAAGGGCGCCACGCTCGACGCCTACCGGGACCGGGTCGGGAAGGCGTACGGCGACAAGCTGCCCGGCTCCGGCTACGCCCGCTCCGGCAAGGCGGGCGGCTACGGACCCGAAGCGGCCACCGGACAGGCCCCCGTTCCCGGCCCTGCCCCCGCCCGGGGCCCGGTCCCGGACGCGGCCTCCGCCGCGGGCCCCGCGCCCGCCGCCGCGGCCCAGGGCCCCGAGACGGCGCTGACCGCCGTCTCGGCCATCGCCGTCGCCGGGGCGCTGCTCGCCCTGGCACTGACCGGGGCCGCCGCGCTCCGCCGCCGTACCGGGCGGTCCCCGGCGACGGGCGCCTGAGCGACGGTCCACCGGTCCGCAGGACCGCGCTCCGGGGTGCGCACATCCCCTCCCCCGGCCCCCCGGAGCGCGGCACCACCCGAGGACCCCCAGGACCTCCAGGGCCCCGAGGATCCCGAGGACCCCGAGGACGAGGCGCTGTCACCGCCCGCAAGTAGGGTGTGAGACATGGCAGACCCCTCCAGCTACCGCCCCAAGCCGGGACAGATCCCCGACTCCCCGGGGGTCTACAAATTCCGCGACGAGCACCGCCGGGTGATCTACGTCGGGAAGGCCAAGAACCTGCGCCAGCGCGTGGCCAACTACTTCCAGGACCTGGCCAACCTCCATCCGCGTACGCGGACCATGGTGACCACCGCCGCCTCCGTCGAGTGGACGGTCGTCTCCACCGAGGTCGAGGCGCTCCAGCTGGAGTACTCCTGGATCAAGGAGTTCGACCCCCGGTTCAACGTCAAGTACCGGGACGACAAGAGCTATCCGTACCTCGCGGTCACGCTCGGCGAGGAGTTCCCCCGCGTCCAGGTCATGCGCGGCGCGAAGAAGAAGGGCGTGCGCTACTTCGGCCCCTACGGCCACGCCTGGGCGATCCGCGAGACGGTCGACCTGATGCTGCGGGTCTTCCCAGTCCGCACCTGCTCCGCCGGGGTCTTCAAGAACGCCGAGCGCACCGGCCGCCCCTGCCTGCTGGGTTATATCGGCAAGTGCTCGGCCCCCTGCGTCGGCCGGGTCACCCCCGAGGAGCACCGCGAGCTGGCCGAGGACTTCTGCGACTTCATGGCAGGCCGCACCGGCGCCTACATCCGCCGCCTGGAGAAGGACATGACGCGGGCGGCCGAGGAGATGGAGTACGAGCGGGCCGCCCGCCTCCGCGACGACGTCGGGGCCCTCAAGCGGGCCATGGAGAAGAGCGCCGTCGTCCTCGCCGACGCCACCGACGCCGACCTGATCGCCGTCGCCGAGGACGAGCTGGAGGCCGCCCTCCAGATCTTCCACGTGCGCGGCGGCCGGGTGCGCGGCCAGCGCGGCTGGGTCACCGACAAGGTCGAGGCGGTCGACACCTCCGGCCTCGTCGAACACGCCCTCCAGCAGTTGTACGGGGAGGAGCGCGGCGACGCCGTCCCCAAGGAGGTCCTGGTCCCCGCCCTGCCCGAGGACCCCGAAGCGGTCTCCCAGTGGCTCGCCGAGCGCCGGGGCTCCCAGGTCAGCCTGCGCATCCCGCAGCGCGGCGACAAGAAGGACCTGATGGCCACCGTCCAGCGCAACGCCCAGCAGGCGCTCGGACTGCACAAGACCAAGCGCGCCTCCGACCTGACCACCCGCTCCCGCGCCCTGGAGGAGATCGCCGAGGCGCTGGGCCTGGACGCCGCCCCGCTGCGCATCGAGTGCTACGACGTCTCCCACCTCCAGGGCGACGACGTGGTGGCCTCCATGGTGGTCTTCGAGGACGGGCTCGCCCGCAAGAGCGAGTACCGCCGCTTCCAGATCAAGGGCTTCGAGGGCCAGGACGACGTCCGTTCGATGCACGAGGTGATCGGCCGCCGCTTCAAGCGCTACCTGCAGGAGAAGGAGCGCACGGGGGAGTGGGAGGAGCGGCCCCCGGCCGGATCCGACCCGGCGGCCACCGCCGGGCCCGCCGCCACCGCCGGGCCCGCCGCCGCCGGACCCGCCCCGACCGGCCCCGTCCCCGCCCCGGCCGTCGCCGCCGCCCCGGACGACGCGACCGAGCCCCGGGAAGACGACGGCCGGCCCAAGCGGTTCGCCTACCCGCCGCAGCTCGTCGTCGTCGACGGCGGGCAGCCCCAGGTCGCCGCCGCCCAGCGCGCCCTGGACGAACTGGGCATCGACGACATCGCCGTCTGCGGCCTCGCCAAGCGGCTCGAAGAGGTCTGGCTCCCCCACGACGACGACCCCGTCGTCCTGCCCCGCTCCAGCGAGGGCCTCTACCTCCTCCAGCGCATCCGGGACGAGGCCCACCGCTTCGCCATCACCTACCAGCGCGCCAAACGTGCCAAGCGCATCCGCTCCAGCCCCCTCGACGACGTGGCCGGCCTCGGCGAGACCCGGAAGCAGGCGCTGATCAAGCATTTCGGCTCGGTGAAGAAGCTCCGGCAGGCGACAATCGACGAGATCTGCGAGGTCCCCGGCGTAGGGCGCAGGACGGCGGAATCGGTGGCCGCCGCCCTCGCCGCGACCGCTCCCGCGGGGCCTGCCGTGAACACGGCCACAGGAGAGATCATCGAAGAGGACGACGGGGGCAGCTCATGACCGAGAACAGCCGCACGACCGCACAGAACGCCGCAGAACGAGCAGACGGAGCAGCAGACGTGAGTACGAGCATCCCGAACGAGACCGGTGAGGCGGCCATCCCCGAGCTGGTGATCATCTCCGGGATGTCGGGCGCCGGTCGCAGCACCGCCGCCAAATGCCTGGAGGACCTCGGCTGGTTCGTCGTCGACAACCTGCCGCCCGCCCTGATCCCCACCATGGTGGAGCTCGGCGCCCGCTCGCAGGGCAACGTGGCCCGGATCGCCGTCGTCGTCGACGTGCGCGGCCGCCGTTTCTTCGACAACCTCCGCGAATCGCTCGCGGACCTGGAGGCCAAGCACGTCACCCGGCGGATCGTCTTCCTGGAGTCCTCCGACGACGCCCTGGTCCGCCGCTTCGAGTCCGTCCGCCGCCCCCACCCCCTCCAGGGCGACGGGCGCATCGTCGACGGCATCGCGGCCGAACGCGACCTCCTGCGCGAGCTGCGCGGCGACGCCGACCTGGTCATCGACACCTCCAGCCTCAACGTGCACGAGCTGCGGGCCAAGATGGACGCCCAGTTCGCGGGCGAGTCGGAGCCGGAGCTGCGAGCCACGGTGATGTCCTTCGGCTACAAGTACGGGCTGCCCGTCGACGCCGACCTCGTCGTCGACTGCCGCTTCCTGCCCAACCCGCACTGGGTTCCCGAGCTGCGCCCCTTCACCGGGGTCAACGCGGAGGTGTCCGACTACGTCTTCGACCAGCCGGGCGCCAAGGAGTTCCTCAACCAGTACACGGAGCTGCTCCAGCTGATCGCCGCGGGCTACCGCCGCGAGGGCAAGCGCTACGTGACCATCGCGGTCGGCTGCACCGGCGGCAAGCACCGCTCCGTCGCCATGTCGGAGAAGCTCTCCGCCCGGCTCGCCGCCGAAGGCATCGAGACCGTCCTCGTCCACCGTGACATGGGGCGAGAGTGACCGGACGCAACCTGCGGATGCGGCGCCTGAGCCGCGCCGGCTCGGCGCTCTCCGGCCGCAAACGCGGTGCCCAGCCCAAGGTCGTCGCGCTCGGCGGCGGCATGGGCCTCTCGGCGTCCCTGACGGCGCTGCGCCGGATCACCGGCGATCTCACGGCCGTGGTCACCGTCGCCGACGACGGCGGCTCCAGCGGCCGGCTGCGCGAGGAGCTGGGGGTGCTGCCCCCCGGCGACCTGCGCAAGGCGCTGGCCGCGCTGTGCGGCGACGACGACTGGGGCCGCACCTGGTCCCGGGTGGTCCAGCACCGCTTCGAGTCCCAGGGCGAACTGCACGGGCACGCCGTCGGCAACCTGCTGATCGTCGCCCTGTGGGAGCAGCTCGGGGATCCCGTCCAGGCGCTCGACCTGGTGGGCAGGCTGCTCGGCGCGCACGGCCGGGTGCTGCCGATGTCGGCCGTCCCGCTGGAGCTCCAGGCGCTGGTCAAGGGCCACGACCCGGAGCTGCCCGACGCGATCGTCACCGTGCGGGGCCAGGCGACCGTGGCGCTCACCCCCGGCGAGGTGCAGTCCGTGCACGTGGTCCCGCCCGACCCGCCGGCCGTCCCGGAGGCGGTGGAAGCGGTCCTGGACGCCGACTGGGTGGTGCTCGGCCCCGGGTCCTGGTTCTCCTCCGTGATCCCGCACCTCCTCGTGCCCGAACTGCTCGACGCCCTGGTGACCACCAAGGCCCGCAAGGTCCTCTCGCTGAACCTCGCCCCCCAGCCCGGTGAAACAGAAGGCTTCTCACCGCAGCGTCATGTGGAGGTTTTGGGGCGACACGCCCCTAAACTCGCCTTGGACGTGGTGCTGGCCGACGAGGCCGCCGTGCCCGATCGTGACTCCCTGGCGGACGCCGCCCAGCGGCTCGGGGCCGCGGTCGAGCTGGCGCCGGTGGCATCGCCCGACGGCGTTCCGGTCCATGATCAGGAGCTGTTGGCCGCCGCGTACGACCGTATTTTTCGGATGCATGGAAGGATCGGCCCATGGCGATGACGCCAGCGGTGAAGAACGAAATCTCTCATCTTCCCGTCACCCGGACCTGCTGCAGGAAGGCGGAGGTCTCGGCGATTCTTCGATTCGCGGGCGGGCTGCACCTGGTGAGCGGCCGGATTGTGATCGAGGCGGAGCTGGACACCGGCAACGCCGCCCGCCGCCTCAAGCGCGACATCCTGGAGATCTTCGGGCACAGCTCGGAGCTGATCGTGATGGCCCCCGGCGGCCTGCGGCGCGGCTCGCGCTACGTCGTACGGGTGGTGGCGGGCGGCGACCAGCTGGCCCGCCAGACCGGTCTGGTCGACGGCCGCGGCCGCCCGATCCGGGGCCTGCCCCCGCAGGTGGTCTCGGGGGCCACCTGCGACGCCGAGGCGGCCTGGCGCGGCGCGTTCCTCGCCCACGGCTCGCTCACCGAGCCCGGCCGTTCCTCCTCCCTGGAGGTCACCTGCCCGGGGCCCGAGGCGGCCCTCGCCCTGGTCGGGGCGGCCCGCCGGCTCTCCATCGCCGCCAAGGCGCGCGAGGTGCGCGGCGTGGACCGCGTCGTGGTCCGCGACGGCGACGCGATCGGCGCCCTGCTGACCCGGCTGGGCGCACACGACGCGGTGCTCGCCTGGGAGGAGCGGCGGATGCGGCGCGAGGTCCGCGCCACGGCCAACCGGCTCGCCAACTTCGACGACGCCAACCTCCGCCGCTCGGCCCGCGCGGCGGTCGCCGCCGGGGCCCGGGTGGGCCGCGCCCTGGAGATCCTGGGCGAGGAGGTGCCCGAGCACCTCGCCGCCGCGGGGCGGCTGCGCATGGAGCACAAGCAGGCGTCTCTGGAGGAGCTGGGCGCGCTCGCCGACCCGCCGCTGACCAAGGACGCCGTGGCCGGCCGGATCCGCCGGCTGCTGGCGATGGCCGACAAGCGGGCCCAGGACCTCGGCATCCCGGGGACCGAGTCGACCCTCAGCGAGGAGATGGCCGACGGGCTGGTCGGCTGAGCGAACAGCCGCCCGGCGGTCGCCCGCCGGCTCCGGGCCGGGCGGGGGACGCCGGCCCCGGCCGGCCGTGACCGAGGCCCCGGGCCCGGCGCGGCCGCGGCCCCGCCCGGTGAAACGGAGGCGCGTGCTCCTACCGGCGAGTACGGGCCTCCGGCCGTATCCGGTGGCGCGGGGCGGCCCTCTCGATGTCACCTCCCGGCCCCCGGAGAGGTAGGGTCGGAAGCGGTCGGGGACATCCCTATACAACTCGCCGGCGTCGAAAACCGGCGTACCTAACGAGGAGATCGGTTCGTGACGATCCGCGTAGGCATCAACGGCTTCGGCCGCATCGGTCGCAACTACTTCCGCGCGCTGCTCGAGCAGGGTGCGGACATCGAGATCGTGGCTGTCAACGACCTGGGTGACACTGCGACCACGGCCCACCTGCTGAAGTACGACACCATCCTGGGTCGTCTCAAGGCAGAGGTCAGCCACACCGCCGACACCATCACCGTCGATGGTCACACCATCAAGGTGCTCTCCGAGCGCAACCCGGCCGACATCCCCTGGGGTGAGCTGGGCGTCGACATCGTCATCGAGTCGACCGGCATCTTCACCAAGAAGGCCGACGCCGAGAAGCACATCGCGGGCGGCGCCAAGAAGGTCCTCATCTCGGCTCCGGCCAAGGACGAGGACATCACCATCGTCATGGGCGTCAACCAGGACCAGTACGACGCGGCCCGGCACAACGTCATCTCCAACGCCTCCTGCACCACCAACTGCGTGGCGCCGATGGCCAAGGTCCTCGACGAGAACTTCGGGATCGTCAAGGGCCTGATGACGACGGTCCACGCGTACACCAACGACCAGCGGATCCTGGACTTCCCGCACAAGGACCTGCGTCGCGCCCGCGCCGCGGCCGAGAACATCATTCCGACCACCACCGGCGCCGCGAAGGCCACCGCCCTGGTGCTCCCGCAGCTCAAGGGCAAGCTCGACGGCATGGCGATGCGCGTCCCGGTCCCGACCGGCTCCGCCACCGACCTCGTCGTGACCCTGTCGCGCGAGGTCACCGTGGACGAGGTCAACGCCGCGTTCAAGAAGGCCGCCGACGACGGCGCGCTCAAGGGCTTCCTGACGTACACCGAGGACCCGATCGTCTCCTCGGACATCGTCGGAGACCCGTCGTCCTGCACCTTCGACTCCGCCATGACCATGGTCCAGGAGGGGACGTCGGTGAAGATCCTCGGCTGGTACGACAACGAGTGGGGCTACTCCAACCGCCTCGTCGACCTCACGGTCTTCGTCGGCGAGCAGCTCTGATCCTCGGGGTCGGCGGCACCACGATGTGAGTAAGGGGCTCGACCGGCGCAACGACGCGCCGGTCGAGCCTCTTAGCATGTTCATCCGTCCTTGCAAGGAGTAACGGAAGACCAGATGAAGACGATCGACGAACTTCTCGCCGAAGGGGTCGCGGGCAAGCGGGTATTCGTCCGCGCCGACCTCAATGTGCCGTTGGACGGCACCAGGATCACCGACGACGGCCGTATCCGCGCCGTCGTCCCGACGGTCGCCAAGCTCGCCGAGGCCGGCGCGCGCGTCGTCGTCGCCTCCCACCTCGGTCGCCCCAAGGGCGCCCCGGACCCGGCCTTCTCGCTGGCGCCCGCCGCCACCCGGCTGGGCGAACTCCTCGGCGCCGACGTCGCCTTCGCCACCGACACGGTCGGCGAGTCCGCCCGCGCCACGGTCGCCGGACTCGCGGACGGCCAGGTCGCGGTCGTCGAGAACCTCCGCTTCAACCCCGGCGAGACGTCCAAGGACGACGCCGAGCGCGGCGCCTTCGCCGACCGGCTGGCCGAGCTGGCCGACGTCTACGTGGGCGACGGCTTCGGCGCGGTGCACCGCAAGCACGCCTCGGTCTACGACCTCCCGGCCCGGCTCCCGCACTACGCGGGCTACCTGATCGCCACCGAGGTCGGCGTCCTCAAGAAGCTCACCACCGACGTCGAGCGCCCCTACGCCGTCGTGCTCGGCGGCGCCAAGGTCTCCGACAAGCTCGGCGTGATCGACCATCTGCTGGAGCGGGCCGACCGCATCCTCATCGGCGGCGGCATGGCGTACACCTTCCTCAAGGCCCAGGGGCACGAGGTCGGCAGCTCGCTGCTCCAGGAGGACCAGATCCCGGCCGTCCAGGAGTACCTGCGGCGCGCCGAGGAGAAGGGCGTGGAGTTCGTCCTCCCCGTCGACGTCGTGGTCGCCCCCTCCTTCCCCGACCTCAAGACCAAGGCCCCGGCCCATCCCACCACCGTCGCCGCCGACGCCATGCCGGCCGGCCAGATGGGGCTGGACAACGGACCCGAGACCAACAAGCTCTACGCATCGAAGCTCGCCGACGCGGCCACCGTCTTCTGGAACGGCCCGATGGGCGTCTTCGAGCACCCCGACTTCGCCGAGGGCACCCGCGCGGTCGCCCAGGCGCTCGTCGACTCCCCGGGCTTCAGCGTCGTCGGCGGCGGCGACTCCGCCGCGGCCGTCCGCATCCTGGGCTTCGACGAGAATGCTTTCGGACACATTTCGACCGGTGGCGGCGCGAGCCTCGAATACCTCGAGGGCAAGACGCTTCCCGGGCTCGCCGCACTGGAGGACTGACCTTTCATGACCACCCGCACCCCGCTGATGGCGGGCAACTGGAAGATGAACCTCAACCACCTCGAGGCCATCGCCCACGTCCAGAAGCTCGCCTTCGCGCTGACCGAGAAGGACTACGAGGACGTCGAGGTCGCCGTCCTCCCGCCCTTCACCGACCTGCGCTCCGTACAGACCCTGGTCGACGGCGACAAGCTGAGGATCAAGTACGGCGCCCAGGACGTCTCCGCGCACGAGTCCGGCGCCTACACCGGTGAGATCTCCGGCTCCATGCTCGCCAAGCTGCGCTGCGCCTATGTGGCCGTCGGCCACAGCGAGCGCCGCCAGTACCACGGCGAGACCGACGAGATCTGCAACGCCAAGGTGAAGGCCGCCTACCAGCACGGTCTGACCCCGATCCTCTGCGTCGGCGAGGGCCTGGACGTCCGCAAGGCCGGGAACCAGGTCGCGTACACCCTCGCGCAGCTCGACGGCGGACTGAAGGACGTCCCGGCCGAGCACGCCGAGACGATCGTCATCGCCTACGAACCGGTCTGGGCCATCGGGACCGGCGAGGTCGCCACCCCCGAGGACGCCCAGGAGGTCTGCGGCGCGATCCGCCGCCGGCTGGCCGAGCTGTACTCGCAGGAGCTGGCCGACGCCGTCCGCATCCAGTACGGCGGCTCGGTGAAGTCCGGCAACGTCGCGGCCATCATGGCGCAGCCCGACGTGGACGGGGCCCTGGTCGGCGGCGCGGCGCTGGACGCCGACGAGTTCGTCAAGATCGTCCGCTTCCGCGACCAGTGAGTATGCGGTAGCGCGGATCCGTCGTACCCTTGCGGGGGCCGAAGGGGCCCATGCCCTTCGGCCCCCGGTGTACGTACACCCAGTAGTCAAGAATTCCGGAAAGTAGGGACCAGCCGTGGTTTTGGCGTTCCAGATCGCTCTGATCGTCTTCAGCCTGCTGCTGATGCTGCTGGTGCTCATGCACAAGGGCAAGGGCGGCGGCCTCTCCGACATGTTCGGCGGCGGAATGCAGTCCTCCGTGGGCGGCTCCTCGGTCGCCGAGCGCAACCTCGACCGGATCACCGTCGTGGTCGGCCTGATCTGGTTCGCGTGCATCGTGGTCCTCGGCCTGCTCATCAAGCTGGACGGCTGAGGCGACGCCGGCGCATCCGGTGAGCGTGTAACTCCTTTCACTGGACGCGCGTTGGGCCTTACGTAGACTGGGGCATCGCTCGAGCACCATCACGCAGGGAGTTACGACCGTGGCAAGTGGCAACGCGATCCGGGGAAGCCGGGTCGGAGCGGGGCCGATGGGGGAGGCCGAGCGGGGCGAGTCCGCGCCGCGTCTCCGCATCTCCTTCTGGTGCTCGAACGGGCACGAGACGCAGCCGAGCTTCGCCCATGACGCGCAGGTGCCGGACACCTGGGACTGCCCTCGCTGCGGCTTCCCGGCCGGACAGGACAAGGACAGCCCGCCCGACCCGCCCCGCACCGAGCCGTACAAGACGCACCTGGCGTACGTACGGGAGCGGCGCAGCGACGAGGACGGCGAGGCGATCCTCGCCGAGGCCCTCGCCAAGCTCCGCGGCGAGATCTAGGGCGGGTTTCGAGAGTCCGGCCTGCTCGGCGACGCCCGGCACGCACGCTCGCCGCGTTGTCGGGGCCATCCCGATACCACCAGTATCGGGATGGCCCTCCGCCTTGCGGTCGCACGCACCGGACGCCGCCGGGCCCGCCCTCCGGGCGGACGACGCTCCTTTCGCAACACGCCCCAGCGTCCCCGTCCCACGGATCACCAGCTTCTCACCGGCCGGACACCCCACGGGTGTCCGGCCGTGTCGTCTTCCCGCGCCACCGGCCCGCCGCCTCCGCCGCCCGCCGCCCCGATCAATTAGGTTGGAAGGGCGGCGGGGATGCCGAGCAACGAGAAGAAACGGGCTGATATCCGGGATGAACGCAGCAAGCCGAACCAAGCTCAACCAGACGCCCGAGTGGACGGCTCTCGCCAAGCACCGTGAGGAGCTCGGCGCGCCCCAGCTGCGCGAGCTGTTCGCGCGGCAGCCGGACCGGGGCACCGCCTACTCCCTGCGGGTCGGCGACCTCCACCTCGACTACTCCAAGCACCTGGTCACCGACGAGACGCTGCGCCTGCTGCGCGACCTCGCCGCCGCCACCGGGGTCGCGGAGCTGCGGGACGCCATGTTCCGCGGCGAGAAGATCAACACCACCGAGGACCGGGCGGTCCTGCACACCGCGCTCCGCGCCCCGCGCGACGCCGTCGTCGAGGTCGACGGCGAGAACGTCGTCCCGGCCGTGCACGCCGTCCTGGACAAGATGGCCGCCTTCGCCGACAAGGTCCGCTCCGGGCAGTGGACCGGCCACACCGGCAAGCCGGTCAAGAACATCGTCAACATCGGCATCGGCGGCTCCGACCTCGGCCCCGCCATGGCGTACGAGGTGCTGCGCTCCTTCACCGACCGCAACCTCACCCTCCGCTTCGTCTCCAACGTCGACGGCGCCGACCTCCACGAGGCCGTCCGCGACCTCGACCCGGCCGAGACGCTGTTCGTCATCGCCTCGAAGACGTTCACGACGATCGAGACCATCACCAACGCCACCTCCGCCCGGGACTGGCTGCTGACCGAGCTGAGGGCCGGTCAGGACGCCGTCGCCCGCCACTTCGTGGCCCTGTCGACCAACGCCGAGAAGGTCGAGGAGTTCGGCATCGACACGGCCAACATGTTCGAGTTCTGGGACTGGGTCGGCGGACGCTACAGCTACGACTCCGCGATCGGCCTCTCGCTGATGGTCGCCATCGGCCCGGCGCGCTTCCGCGAGATGCTCGACGGCTTCCACCTCGTCGACGAGCACTTCCGCACCGCCCCCGCCGAGGAGAACGCCCCGCTCCTGATGGGCCTCCTCGGCGTCTGGTACGGCAACTTCTTCGACGCCCAGTCGCACGCGGTGCTGCCGTACAGCCACTACCTGTCCAAGTTCACCGCCTACCTCCAGCAGCTCGACATGGAGTCCAACGGCAAGTCCGTCGACCGCGAGGGCGACCCGGTGGAGTGGCAGACCGGCCCGGTCGTCTGGGGCACCCCCGGCACCAACGGGCAGCACGCGTACTACCAGTTGATCCACCAGGGCACCAAGCTGGTCCCGGCGGACTTCATCGGCTTCGCCGCACCCGTCCACGACCTGCTGCCCGGCCTGATCGCCCAGCACGACCTGCTCATGGCCAACTTCTTCGCGCAGACCCAGGCCCTCGCCTTCGGCAAGACGCCCGATGAGGTCCGTGCGGAAGGCGTGCCCGAGGAGCTGGTCCCGCA
This sequence comes from Streptomyces sp. CB02366, assembly GCF_001905905.1. Taxonomy (GTDB): domain Bacteria; phylum Actinomycetota; class Actinomycetes; order Streptomycetales; family Streptomycetaceae; genus Streptomyces. The sequence goes on along the minus strand of NZ_LIVT01000004.1, from coordinate 117,979 downwards.
CAAGACGTTCCGGGGCGACCACCCCACGACGACGATCCTCGCCGACAAGCTGACCCCCTCGGTCCTCGGCCAGCTCATCGCGCTGTACGAGCACAAGGTGTTCGTCCAGGGCGCGATCTGGAACATCGACTCCTTCGACCAGTGGGGCGTCGAACTCGGCAAGGTCCTCGCCAAGAGGATCGAACCGCTGCTGACCGGTGACGGGGGCGCGGACGCGGGACAGCTCGACAGCTCCACCGCCGCCCTGGTCGACGCCTACCGCACACTGCGGGGGCGCTGACCCGATGACCCGGGGGGAGGGGGCGGCGGTACGGCTGCGGCCACCGCGCAACACGCTGGACGAACGAGCCGTCGGCTGGTGGCGGACCCAGTGGCTGCTGCTGACGGCCGCGCCGGTCGTGCCGCTCGCGGTGCTGGGCACGCTGATCGGGCCGGCCCGCTTCTGGCTGCTGCTGCCCGCCGCGGTCCTGGCCGCGGCGGGCACGGCGGCCGCCGTCCTCCTCCCCCTGTGGTGGTTCCGCACGCACCGCTGGGAGGTCACCGAGGACGCGGTGTACGTCCGCACCGGGTTCTTCCGCCAGGAGTGGCGGATCGCCCCCATGTCCCGGATCCAGACCGTGGACACCGTACGGGGCCCGTTGGAGCAGCTCTTCCGGCTGGCCACGGTCACCGTCACCACCGCCTCCGCCAAGGGCGCGGTGCGGATCGCGGGGCTGGACCACGAGGTCGCCGCCGAACTCGCCCGGCGGCTCACCCGCATCACCCGCGAGACCCCCGGCGACGCCACATGAGCACCGCCGCCCCGCCCGCCGACTGGCGCCGCCTCGACCCCCGTACGGTCCTGGTCACCGCTCTCGTCGTGGCCGGGGTCGTCGCGGGCGCGGCCGTCCCCACGACGCTCGGCCTCGCCACCCGGATCGGCCTCCCGGCCGCCGTGCTCTGGGTGCTCGCCGCCGCCCTCCTGGCCATCGGGGCCGCGGCGGGCGCCGACCGGGTCCGCTGGCACCGCACCCGCTACCGGATCGGCGCCGAGCGCGTCGACCTCCACACCGGCCTCCTGACCGTCAAGCGCCGCTCGCTGGCCCGCGGACGCATCCGCACGGTCGACCTCACCGCCAACCTGCTGTTGCGCCTCCTCGGCCTGGTCACGGTCAGGATCGGCACCGGTGAACAGGGCTCCGACTCCACCCTCGAACTGGACCCCGTCTCCCGCGCCGAGGGCGAACGGCTGCGCCTCCTCCTCCTGGAGCGCGCCGTCACCGCACCGCACGAGGGAGCCCACCGCGAGGGCGAACTGGCCGTCCTCGACCCCCGCTGGATCCGCTACGCCCCGGTCTCCTTCGTCGCTCCCATGCTCGGCGGGGCCGCCGCCGGGACCGTGCTGCAGGTCAGCGACTGGGTCGGGGCCCAGGGCGAGGTCATCGAGTGGATCGGCGGCCTCCTGCGGGAGGTCCCGCTGCTCTGGACGATCCTCGTCCTGGCCCTCGCCGCCCTGGTCGCCGGCGTCGTCGGAGCGCTCGGCCTCTGGATCGAGATGTGGTGGAACTACCGCCTGGAGCGCGAGCCGGGCGGCACGCTGCGGGTGCGGCGAGGCCTGTTCACCTCCCGGTCCCTCTCCGTCGAGGAGGCCCGGCTGCGCGGCGTCGACCTGGTCGAACCGCTGGGCGTACGGCTGTTCGGCGCGGCCCGCCTGGACGCCATCACCACCGGCCTCGCCAAGGACCACGAGGCCCGGAACGCCGACCACCACACCCTGATCCCCGTCGTCCCCCGGGCCCGCGCCGACTCCGCCGCCGCCGACGTCCTGCGCGAGGCGGTCGCCCCGACGGGTGCGGCGCTCACCCCCCATCCTCCCGCCGCCCGGGGACGCCGACTGCGCCGGTCGCTCGCCGCGGCCCTCGGCCCGGTCCTGCTCCTGGCCCTCCTCGGGGCGCTGCTCACCCCCGTGCTGCTGTGGATCGCGCTCTGCTGCGCGGTGGTGGCCCTCCCCGTGGCGGCGGCGCTCGCCCTGGACGCGTACCGGGGGATCGGGCACGGGCTCGCGGGCCGCTACCTGGTCACCCGCTCCGGCACGGTCCGCCGCTCGACGGCCGCGCTGGAGCGGACCGGGGTGATCGGCTGGACGATCGGGCAGTCGGTGTTCCAGCGCCGGGCCGGACTGCTGGACGTCACGGCCACCACGGCCGCCGGGGGAGGCGCGTACACGGTGTACGACGCCGACGAGGCCGAGGGCCTCGCCTTCGCGGCCGAGGCCGTACCGGGCCTGCTGGAACCGTTCCTGGAGCGCGCGGAGACCTCCGGGCCGTGACGGACGGCACAGGAGATCCCCTGGGCAGCCGGTTCCGGAACGGCGACGATATCGATCATGAACCCCACCAGCCGCCGTACCGTCCTCACCGCCTTCGCTACCGCGGCCGTCAGCGGTCCCCTGCTGGGCTCGCTCACCGCGACCGACGCCCACGCCACAGGCGACCTGGACGTCTACGCCTCCAACACCGACCTCTACAAGAAGCTCGCCGGCCAGGAGGGCGTCGAATTCGCCCGCCGCTACCGCAGACACGAGTACACCGACCACTCTCTCCCGCAGAGGTTCCCCTACAACCGGACCACCGTCATGGCCCTGCACGGCGGCGGCATCGAGGTCGGCACCTCCGAGCTCTGCCTCGCCATCGCCGGCTACCACCCGGCCACCCTCGCCCCGCTGACGGACGGCCACGGGGTGTTCGACTACTGGATGTTCGAGGGGCTGCGGGCCTCCGGCAACAGGGACCTGCACGTCACCGCGAAGAACTGCGACGACCACGTCGCCCTCTCCATGGCGGCGAGCAGCCTCAACGTCCTGAGCCTGCACGGCTGTACGGCGGCCCAGGCGGGCACCGTTCCCCGGGCGGTGGTCGTCGGGGGGCTGAACATCCGCTTCAGGACCCTGCTCAAGGCCGAGTTCGACGCGGCCGGCATCGCCTGGCGCGACGGGGACGAGACGCCCGACCTGGCCGGGGTCAACCCTGCCAACCCGGTCAACCGCACCATGCTGGCCAAGGGCGGCCAACTGGAGCTCACCACGGAGCTGCGCGCCGCCATGTTCACCCTCAACACCCGTGCGGGCCGGGCCGGCAGCACCACTCCGGTCTTCGACCGCTTCGTCGGCGCCTGCCGGGCCGCGATCACGAAGCTGGAGCAGGGAACGGACCAGGTCGTCCTCTGACCCCGGCCCGCCGGGCCGTCCTCAGCCGCCGTGCGCCGTGTCGATGACGCAGAAGCGGTTGCCCTCGGGGTCGGCGAGCACCACGAAGTCCGGGTCCGGCGGGTACAGGTCCCACGCGACCCTTGTCGCACCGAGCCCGATCAGCCGCTCGACCTCGGCCTCCTGGGTGTCGGAGTAGAGGTCGAGGTGGACGCGGGGGACCTCCTGCACCGGAGAGGTGGAGCGCCCCAACGCCACGCCCACGCCGGCCCCTTCGACCGGGACCAGCACCACCCAGTCGTCCGTCCCCGGCTCGCGCTCGGTGTACGTGAGCGCCGCCTTCCAGAAGGCGGCGGCCCGCGCCACGTCGGCCGCACCCATCACCACGGTTCCGATATGCACCATGGGGCGAGCCTTTCACGTCAGGACGCGCGTGAGGCCCGGACCGCCGGGAAAGGCGGGCCGGGCCTCACGAGGCGTCAGCGCTCAGGCGGGCGCCGGGGGGTGGAGCGCGCGCGGCAGCCGCGAGGCCGCCGCCGCGTCCAGCAGCCACAGGGTACGGCTGCGCCCGTACGCGCCCGCCGCCGGAGCCTGGATCTCCCCGGCCCCGGACAGCGCGATCGCCGCCGCCTCCGCCTTGTCCTCGCCCGCCGCCAGCAGCCACACCTCACGGGCCGCGCGGATCGCGGGCAGGGTGAGCGAGACGCGGACCGGCGGCGGCTTGGGGGCTCCGCGCACACCGACGACGGCGCGCTCGGTCTCCCGCACCGCGGGCGACTCCGGGAAGAGCGAGGCCACATGCGTGTCCGGCCCGACGCCCAGCATCAGCACGTCGAACACGGGCACCGGGCCGTGGTCCTCGAGAGCCGCCGCCGCGGCCAGCTCGGCGGCGTAACCGGCCGCCGCGACGTCCACGTCGTCGCCGTAGGGGCCGTCGGACGCGGGCATCGCGTGCACCCGGGCGGGGTCCAGCTCCACCGCGTCGAGCAGCGCCTCACGGGCCTGGGTGGCATTGCGCTCCGGGTCGCCCTCGGGCAGGAACCGCTCGTCGCCCCACCACAGGTCCAGGCGCGCCCAGTCGATCGCGTCCCGGGCGGGCGCGGCGGCGAGCGCGGCCAGCAGACCGTTGCCGTTGCGCCCGCCGGTCAGCACCACCGAGGCGTGGCCCCGGGACGCCTGGGCGTCCACGACCTTCGTGATCAGCCGGGCCGCCGCGGCCCGAGCCATCAGCTCCTTGTCGCGGTGGACGACCAGTTGGGGCGGGGTCACTTCGACGCCGCCTTCTTGGCCGGGGCCTTCTTCGCGGCCGGGGCCTTGGCGTCGGCGGCCTTGTCCGCCTTCTCCACCGGCCCCTCGACCGGCGTGGCCTTGACCTCGCCGCCCGCATGCAACCGGTCCACGCCGAACTTCACCGCCGAGGCGTAGGTGTTGTCCGGGTCGAGCCGGCGCAGCTCCTCCGCCAGCAGTTCGGCGGTCTCACGGCGCTTGAGCGCCACCGCGCGGTCCGGCTGGTTCTGCATGGAGAGCGTGGCCAGCGAGCCGTCCGGCCGGTCCAGGACGATGACGCCGTTCTTCGTCTCCATCCGGACCGCCGTCAGACCGGGGCCCTCGGAGAGCGTGCGCTCCACCGGCACGCCGAGCCGGTCGGCGAGCCACATGGCGAGCAGCTCGCAGCTCGGGTTGTCGCTCTCGCCCTCGACGGTCGCGGCGATGACCTCGGCCGGCTGCTGGTCCAGCGCGGCGGCCAGCATCGAGCGCCACGGGGTGATCCGGGTCCAGGCCAGATCCGTGTCGCCGGGGCTGTACGTCGCGGCCCGCACCGCCAGCTCGTCGAGCGGACGCTCGGCCGAGTAGGTGTCGGTGATCCGGCGCTGGGCCAGCGCCCCGAGCGGGTCCTTCGCCGGGTCCGCGGGGGCGCCCTCGGGCCACCACACCACGACCGGGGCGTCCGGCAGCAGCAGCGGCAGGACCACCGACTGGGCGTGGTTGGCCAGCTCCCCGTGGAGCCGCAGCACCACGGTCTCCCCGGTGCCCGCGTCGGAACCGACCCGGACCTCGGCGTCGAGCCGGGCGTCCCGGCGGGCGCGCGGCGAGCGGCTGACCCGCTTGATCACCGCGATGATCCGCGAAGGGTGCTCGCGGGAGGCGTCGCCGGCCGACTTGAGCGCGTCGTACGCGTTCTCCTCGTCGGTGACGACGACCAGCGTGAGCACCATGCCGATGGCGGGGGTGCCGATCGCCCGGCGGGCCGAGACCAGTGCCTGGTTGATCTTGCTGGACGTGGTTTCCGTGAGATCGATCTTCATGGCCGCCTCCAGCTCCGTCCGTCACGTGCGAGCATCTCGTCGGCCTCGGCCGGGCCCCAGGTGCCCGCCGGGTACTTCGCCGGCTTGCCGTGCTTGGCCCAGTACTCCTCGATCGGGTCGAGGATGGTCCAGGAGAGTTCGACCTCCTGGTGGCGCGGGAAGAGGTTGGCGTCGCCGAGCAGGACGTCCAGGAGGAGCCGCTCGTACGCCTCGGGGCTGGACTCCGTGAACGACTCGCCGTACGCGAAGTCCATCGTGACGTCCCGGACCTCCATCGAGGTGCCGGGCACCTTGGAGCCGAAGCGCACGGTGATGCCCTCGTCCGGCTGGACCCGGATGACCAGGGCGTTGCCGCCCAGCTCCTCGGTCGCGCTCGACTCGAAGGGCAGGTACGGCGCGCGCTTGAAGACGACCGCGATCTCCGTGACCCGGCGGCCGAGCCGCTTGCCGGTGCGGAGGTAGAACGGCACGCCCGCCCAGCGGCGGTTGTTGATCGTCAGCTTGATCGCCGCGTAGGTGTCGGTCGTCGACTTGGGGTCGATGCCGTCCTCCTCGCAGTAGCCGAGGACCTCCTGGCCGCCCTGCCAGGCGTGCTCGTACTGGGCGCGTACGGTGTGCAGCCCCAGGTCCTCGGGCAGCTCGACGGCGGTGAGCACCTTGAGCTTCTCCGCGACCAGGGCCTTCGGGTGGAAGGAGCCGGGCTCCTCCATCGCGGTCAGCGCCAGCAGCTGGAGCAGGTGGTTCTGGATGACGTCGCGGGCGGCGCCGATGCCGTCGTAGTAGCCGGCCCGGCCCCCGATGCCGATGTCCTCGGCCATCGTGATCTGTACGTGGTCGACGTAGGACCGGTTCCAGATCGGCTCGAACATCGTGTTGGCGAACCGCAGCGCCAGGATGTTCTGGACCGTCTCCTTGCCCAGGTAGTGGTCGATCCGGAAGACCTCGTTGGGCGGGAAGACGTCGTGCACGAGCTGGTTGAGCTCCTGCGCGCTGGCCAGGTCGTGGCCGAAGGGCTTCTCGATGACGGCACGCCGCCAGGAGCCCTCCTTCTGGTCCGCCAGGCCGTGCTTCTTGAGCTGCTGGACGACCTTGGGGAAGAACTTCGGCGGCACGGACAGGTAGAAGGCGTAGTTGCCTCCGGTGCCCTGCGCCTGGTCCAGCTCCTGGATGGTGTCCTTGAGCGTCTCGAACGCCTCGTCGTCGTCGAAGTTGCCCTGGACGAAGCGCATCCCCTGGATGAGCTGCTGCCAGACCTCCTCGCGGAACGGCGTGCGGGCGTGCTCCTTGACGGCGTCGTGGACGACCTGGGCGAAGTCCTCGTCCTCCCAGTCGCGGCGCGCGAAACCGATGAGCGAGAAGCCCGGCGGCAGCAGGCCGCGATTGGCCAGGTCGTAGACGGCAGGCATCAGCTTTTTACGGGACAAATCGCCCGTGACGCCAAAGATGACCAGGCCCGACGGCCCCGCGATGCGCGGGAGCCGTCGGTCCTGTGCGTCACGGAGCGGGTTGGCTCCGGGAACAGCAGACAAAGTGGTCAGCCCTCCGAGGGGGCGAGGCGCGAAAGCTCCGCCTCGGTCGACTTGAGCAGGTCGTTCCAGGACGCCTCGAACTTCTCGACGCCCTCGTCCTCCAGCAGCTTCACGACCTCGTCGTACGAGACGCCGAGCTTCTTGATGGCGTCGAGGTCGGCGCGTGCCCGGTCGTAACCGCCGGCGACGGTGTTGCCGGTGATCTCGCCGTGGTCGGCCACCGCTTCCAGCGTCGCCTCCGGCATGGTGTTGACCGTGTTCGGCGCCACCAGGTCGACGACGTACAGGGTGTCCTTCAGCGCGGGGTCCTTGACGCCGGTCGAGGCCCACAGCGGACGCTGCTTGTTGGCCTGCGCCTTGTCCAGGGCCGCCCAGCGGTCGGAGGAGAAGACCTCCTCGTACGCCTCGTAGGCCAGGCGGGCGTTGGCCAGGGCGGACTTGCCCTTGGCGGCCTTCGCCTCGTCGGAGCCGATCGCGTCGAGGCGCTTGTCGATCTCGGTGTCCACACGGGACACGAAGAACGAGGCCACCGAGTGGATCTTGGAGAGGTCCAGGCCCGCGGCCTTCGCCTTCTCCAGCCCCGCCAGGTAGGCGTCCATGACCGCGCGGTAGCGCTCCAGCGAGAAGATCAGCGTCACGTTGACGCTGATGCCCCGGCCGATCGTCTCGGTGATGGCCGGGAGGCCCGCCTCGGTCGCCGGGATCTTGATGAGCGTGTTCGGCCGGTCGACCAGCCAGGCCAGCTGCTTGGCCTCGGCGACGGTGGCCGTGGTGTCGTGGGCCAGGCGCGGGTCCACCTCGATGGAGACCCGGCCGTCCTGGCCGTCGGTGGCGTCGAAGACCGGGCGCAGGATGTCGGCGGCGTCGCGGACGTCCGCCGTCGTGATCATGCGCAGGGCTTCCTCGACGGTGACCTTGCGGGCGGCGAGGTCGGTGAGCTGCTGCTCGTAACCGTCGCCCGAGGAGATCGCCTTCTGGAAGATCGACGGGTTGGTGGTGACGCCGACGACGTGGCTCTGGTCGATCAGCTCGGCCAGGTTGCCGGACGTGATCCGCTTGCGCGACAGGTCGTCGAGCCAGATCGCCACGCCCTCGTCGGAGAGGCGCTTGAGTGCGTCTGTCATGAGTTGCATCTCCTACTAGTGGTGTCCACCTGCGTCAGCGCGCGGCGGCTTCGAGGGATTCCCGCGCGGCGGCGGCCACGTGCTCGGGCGTGAAGCCGAACTCGCGGAACAGGACCTTGGCGTCCGCCGAGGCCCCGAAGTGCTCCAGCGAGACGATCCGGCCCGCGTCGCCCACGTACCGGTACCAGGTGAGGCCGATGCCGGCCTCGACGGCGACCCGCGCCTTCACCGAGGGCGGCAGGACGCTGTCCTTGTATCCCTGATCCTGCTCCTCGAACCATTCCAGGGACGGCATCGAGACCACGCGGGTCGGCACACCGTCCGCCTGGAGCTGCTCGCGCGCCTGGACGGCGAGGTGCACCTCGGAGCCGGTCGCGATGAGCAGTACCTGCGGCTCCGCGCTCTCCCCGGCGGGGCCCTCGGCCTCGAACAGGACGTACCCGCCCTTGGCCGCGTCCTCGTTCGCCTCGTACGTCGGCACGCCCTGGCGGGTCAGCGCCAGACCGTGCGGGGCGCCCTTGCCGAACACCTTGGTGTAGCGGCGCAGGATCTCGCGCCAGGCGACGGCGGTCTCGTTGGCGTCGGCCGGGCGCACGATGTTCAGGCCGGGGATGGCGCGCAGCGAGGCCAGGTGCTCGACCGGCTGGTGGGTGGGGCCGTCCTCGCCCAGGCCGATCGAGTCGTGCGTCCACACGTAGGTCACCGGCAGGTGCATGAGGGCGGAGAGCCGCACCGCGTTGCGCATGTAGTCGGAGAACACCAGGAAGGTGCCGCCGTAGATCCGGGTGTTGCCGTGCAGCGCGATGCCGTTCATGGCGGCGGCCATGGCGTGCTCGCGGATGCCGAAGTGGATCGTGCGGCCGTACGGGTCGGCCTCCGGCAGCGGGTTGCCCGCCGGGAGGAACGAGGACGTCTTGTCGATCGTCGTGTTGTTCGAGCCGGCGAGGTCGGCGGAGCCGCCCCACAGCTCGGGCACGATCTCGCCGAGCGCCTGGAGCACCTTGCCGGAGGCGGCGCGGGTGGCCAGGGACTTGCCGGGCTCGAAGACGGGGAGCTTCTCCTCCCAGCCCTCGGGCAGCTCGCCCGCGGCGATCCGGTCGAAGGAGGCGGCGCGCTCGGGGTTGGCGGTGCGCCACGCGGCGAACGCCTTGTCCCACTCCGCGCGGGCCTCACGGCCGCGGTCCAGGGCCTGACGGGTGTGGCCGATGACCTCGTCGGAGACCTCGAAGGTCCGCTCCGGGTCGAAGCCGAGGACCCGCTTGGTCGCCGCGACCTCGTCGTCGCCGAGCGCCGAGCCGTGCGCGGCCTCGGTGTTCTGCGCGTTCGGGGCGGGCCAGGCGATGATCGAGCGGGCCGCGATGAAGGAGGGGCGCTCGGTCTCGGCCTTGGCCGCCTGCAGCGCCGCGTACAGACCCGCCGGGTCCAGGTCGCCGTTGGGCAGCTGGTCGACACGCTGGACGTGCCAGCCGTACGCCTCGTACCGCTTGAGGGTGTCCTCGGAGACCGCGGTCTCCGTGTCGCCCTCGATGGAGATGTGGTTGTCGTCCCAGAGCAGCACCAGGTTGCCCAGCTTCTGGTGGCCGGCCAGCGAGGACGCCTCGGCCGAGATGCCCTCCTGGAGGCAGCCGTCACCCGCGACGACCCACACCATGTGGTCGAAGGGGGAGGCGCCGGGGGCCGCGTCGGGGTCGAAGAGACCGCGCTCGTAGCGGGCGGCCATCGCCATGCCCACCGCGTTGGCGACGCCCTGGCCCAGCGGGCCGGTCGTGGTCTCGACACCCGTGGTGTGGCCGTACTCCGGGTGGCCCGGGGTCTTGGAGCCCCAGGTGCGGAAGGCCTTGAGGTCGTCCAGCTCCAGGCCGTAGCCGGCCAGGTAGAGCTGCATGTACAGGGTCAGGCTGGAGTGCCCGGCGGAGAGGACGAACCGGTCGCGACCGGTCCACTCGGCGTCCGCGGGATCGTGCCGCATCACCTTCTGGAAGAGGGTGTAGGCGGCAGGCGCGAGGCTCATCGCCGTGCCCGGGTGGCCGTTTCCGACTTTCTGTACGGCGTCCGCGGCGAGAACGCGGGCGGTGTCCACGGCCCGCTGGTCCACATCGGTCCACTGGAGGTCTGCGGTGGTCGGCTTGATGCTCACCCTGAGTCAGGGCTCCTCTCCACTGTCGTAAACCGGTGACGGTTGCCGCACCGGGCGCTGTCGAGCCTACCCCCGTTGACAGGCACGCTTTCCGTGCACTTTCCAGGGTGTGGGCGGTGCGTGGAGTTCGCCTCCCGGCGGAAAGCGTCCGGGACGCGCTGTCACCCCCAACACGACCCCACCCCCGCGAAGGAGGGCGTACCCCCAACGTCTAGAGTGGACGAGTTCGCGCAAGTCTTCACGGGCCTCCTCGGCCGGAGCTTGCTGGGATTTCTCTGTCAGGGGTGTGCGTGACGGCCGTCGAGTCCCGACCCGCAGGGGTCGCCTTGACTCCCAGCCCGGGGGGCCACCGCCCGTTCGGGGCCCGCGTCAAGGCGTTCGTGGCGCTTACCAAGCCACGGATCATCGAGCTGTTGCTCATCACCACCGTTCCGGTGATGTTCCTCGCTGCCCAGGGTGTACCCGACCTGTGGCTCGTTCTCACTACCACCATCGGGGGATACCTCTCCGCGGGCGGCGCGAACGCGCTCAACATGTACATCGACCGCGACATCGACGCGCTGATGGACCGCACGTCCCAGCGCCCGCTGGTCACGGGCATGGTCAGCCCCCGTGAATGCCTGGCCTTCGGCATCGCCCTCGCGGTGGTCTCCACGCTCTGGTTCGGACTGCTCGTCAACTGGCTGTCGGCCGCGCTCGCCCTCGGCGCGCTGCTGTTCTACGTGGTCGTCTACACGATGCTGCTGAAGCGCCGCACCTCCCAGAACATCGTCTGGGGCGGCATCGCGGGCTGCATGCCGGTCCTCATCGGCTGGTCGGCGGTGACGAACACGGTCTCCTGGGCCGCGGTCATCCTTTTTGCCGTCATCTTCTTCTGGACGCCGCCGCACTACTGGCCGCTGTCGATGAAGGTCAAGGACGACTACGCGCGGGTCGGCGTCCCGATGCTCCCGGTCATCGCCTCCAACCGGGTGGTCGCCAAGCAGATCGTCCTCTACAGCTGGGTGATGGTCGCGGTCTCGCTGCTGCTCACTCCGCTGGGCTACACCGGCTGGTTCTACACCGCGGTGGCGCTGCTCTCCGGCGGCGCCTGGCTCTGGGAGGCCCACGGGCTGCAGAACCGGGCCAAGGCCGGGGTGACCGGGGCCAAGCTCAAGGAGATGCGGCTCTTCCACTGGTCCATCACCTACGTCTCCCTGCTCTTCCTCGCCGTCGCGGTGGACCCCTTCCTCCGCTGACGACGCCTCCGCTTCCGGCGACGGGCGGGTCGCGTGGCACAAGCCACGCGACCCGCCCGTCGCCAGTTCGGCTACCCGTCGGTAGCATCCTGTCCATGGCAGAGACGGCAGTAGAAGCGAACGAGACCGGGCAGACCCCGCGGACCGACGCCAGGAAGGCGGCGCGCGCCGAGCGCAGGGCGGCGAAGCTCGCCCGGGAGATCGGCGCCTTCGCCAAGCAGCACGGCGGCGCGGAGGGTCAGCTCGCCTACATCGGCCAGGCGGGCGCCCGCATCGTCCTGGTCGGCCGGGACGGCGCCTGGGGCGACCTGGTGGCCCCGACGTACGCGGTGGCCGAGAGCGCGGCCGCGAAGTCCGGCATCGTGATGCACGACGAGTTCGACGGCGAGTTCGCGCTCAAGGTCCGCACGGGTCCGTACGAGTGGTCACGGATGGCCGGGATCCAGGTCGGCGGCCCCTCCAACGAGAGCTGAAACGCTCCGGGAGGACGACGGCCGCGCGGGGCCGGAGAGCGTACGACGGAGGGGGCGGCGGGCATCATGCCCGCCGCCCCCTCCGTCGTACGCGAAGGCTCTCAGCCCGCCGTGGCGGACGCCTTCTCCGACCGCTCGGAGGACGGGCCCGGCAGCGGGGCCGACGTCTCGTCGCCGCGCTCGCGCATGCTCAGCACCAGCCGGATCACCGCGATCCACAGAACGGCCGAGCCGAACATGTGGACGCCGACCAGGATCTCGGGGACGTCGCTGAAGTACTGGACGTACCCGATCACGCCCTGGGCGAGCAGCACGAGCAGCAGGTCCCGGGCGCGGGCCCGGGTGTCGGCGGGCGCGTCCACCGCCCGCAGCGCCAGCCACATCGCGATGGCCAGGGCGCAGACCACCCAGGCGGCGACGGCGTGGACATGGGCGGCGGCCGACCAGTCCCAGGGCATGCGCGGCACGTCGCTGCTGTCGCCGGCGTGCTTGCCGGACCCGGTCACCGAGGTGCCCAGCACGATCAGGACCACCGTGGTCGCCACGATCGCCCAGGCCAGGCGGCGCACCGGCAGCGGCGCCCGGGGGCGCGGCGGCCCGTCGCCCTCGCCGATCCGCACCCAGGTGATCACGGTGAGGGCGAGGAGCGCGTTGGCCAGCAGGAAGTGCCCGGCCACCGTCCAGGGGTTGAGGCCCGCCCAGACGGTGATGCCGCCGAGGACGGCGTTGCCCAGCACGACCCAGAACTGCGCCCAGGCCAGCCGGGTCACCTTGCGGCGGCGCGGCTTCATCGAGCTGACGGCGACGATCGCCCAGCCGACCGCGGCCGACAGCACGTAGGTCAGCATGCGGTTGCCGAACTCGATCGCACCGTGCAGCCCCTGTTCCGGGGTGGCGAACAGGCTGTCGTCGGTGCACTTGGGCCAGGTGTCGCAGCCGAGGCCCGAACCGGTGAGCCGGACGGCCCCGCCCGTGACGATGATGAAGACGCTCATCATGACGGCGGAGAGCGCGGCGCGCTTCACCACCCGGGTGGACGGCGTCCAGCGCTTGGCGATGAGGGAGATGGGGGTTTCCACGCCGACCATCGTAGGACGGGGCTTGTGCACGATTTCACGAGGGGTGGTTCCGTACCCGGATGCCCGCACAAGTCCAGCCGTAAGGCCCTGCCGGGGACTACTCCCAGCGGAAGAACCTCGCCGCGGCGCCGAGCCCCAGCACCGCCCACACGGCCAGGATCCCGGCCTGGTCCCACGGCATCGGGGCACCGTGCCGGAGAACGTCCCGCAGCCCTCCGGAGAGCGCCGACACGGGCAGCAGTTCCAGCGCCGACCGCACCGCGTCCGGGAACTTGTCCAGCGGCACGAGGATCCCGCCGCCGACCAGCAGCAGGAGGAAGACCAGGTTGGCGGCGGCCAGGGTCGCCTCCGCCTTCAGCGTCCCGGCCATCAGCAGGCCGAGCCCGGAGAACGCGGCGGTCCCCAGGACCAGGAGCAGTGCCACGGAGAGCGGGTTGCCGTGCGGCGACCAGCCCAGGGCGAGGGCGATCGCCGTCAGCAGCGCGATCTGCAGCACCTCGGTGACCAGCACCGACAGCGTCTTCGCGGTCATCAGCGCCCAGCGGGGCAGCGGGGAGGCCCCGAGCCGCTTGAGGACCCCGTAGCGGCGCTCGAAGCCGGTGGCGATGGCCTGGCCGGTGAAGGCGGTCGACATCACGGCGAGCGCCAGGACGCCCGGGGCCAGGAAGTCCACCGACGCGCCCGAGCCGGTGTCGATGATGTCGACCGCGCTGAACAGCACCAGCAGCAGCGCCGGGATGATCACCGTCAGCAGCAGTTGCTCGCCGTTGCGCAGCAGCATCCGGGTCTCCAGCGCGGTCTGCGCGGCGATCATCCGGGGGAGCGGGGCGGCGCCGGGGCGCGGGGTGTACGTACCGGCGCTCATGCGCGCAGCTCCTTGCCGGTCAGGTCGAGGAAGACGTCCTCCAGGGTGTGCCGCTCCACGGAGATGCCGTCGGGCATCACGCCGTGCTGGGCGCACCAGGAGGTCACGGTGGCCAGCAGCTGCGGGCCGACGTCCCCGGTGATCCGGTACGTCCCCGGCAGCGGCTCCGCCGCCCCGGAACCGTCGGGCAGCGCCTTGAGGAGGGAGCCGAGGTCGAGCCCCGGGCGGCCGGTGAAGCGCAGGGTGTTCTCCGCGCCGCCCCGGCACAGCTCCTCGGGGGCGCCGTGGGCGACGACCCGGCCCGCGTCGATGATCGCGACGTCGTCGGCGAGCGCTTCGGCCTCGTCCATGAAGTGGGTGGTCAGCACCGTGGAGACCCCGTCGCCGCGCAGCTCGCGCACCAGCTCCCAGGTGGCGCGGCGGGCCTGCGGGTCGAGCCCGGCGGTCGGCTCGTCCAGGAAGAGCAGCTCGGGCCGGCCGACGACCGCCATGGCCAGGGAGAGGCGCTGCTGCTGGCCGCCGGAGAGCCGCCGGTAGGCCGTACGGCCGCAGTCGCCGAGGCCGAGGCGCTCGACCAGGGCGTCCACGTCGAGGGGGTGGGCGTGCAGCTTCGCCATGTGCCGGAGCATCTCCTCCGCGCGAGCCCCCGAGTAGACGCCGCCGGACTGGAGCATCACGCCGATGCGCGGGCGCAGCCGTTCCGCGTCGGCGACCGGGTCGAGGCCGAGGACCCGCACGGCGCCCGCGTCGGGCCGGCGGTAGCCCTCGCAGATCTCGATCGTGGTGGTCTTCCCGGCGCCGTTCGGGCCGAGGACGGCGGTCACCGCGCCCGCCGCGACGACCAGGTCGAGGCCGTTCACCGCGGTCTTCGCGCCGTACCGCTTGACCAGGTTCCCGACCTGTACGACGGGCTCGTTCTCCATGGCGCACCAGTCTAGGCAGCGCCTCGGACAGGGCGTTCCGCGGGGCCGGATTAGGTAACCCTAAGTGACGAACCGCACCGTAGATCGTTTCGGACCGTGGTTGTCAGAGTCGAATGAATTACGCAACAATGGTGTTGTGAAATACGACGGACGGGCTCCTCAGGAGGACCTCGCGACCGGTGAGCGCTCCACGCGCAACCGGGTCGCGCGCTCCATCCTGGACCACGGCCCCTCCACCGTCGCGGACCTCGCGGGGCGGCTCGGCCTCACCCAGGCCGCCGTCCGCCGCCATCTCGACGCCCTCGTCTCCGACAACGTCGTGGAAGCCCGCGAACAGCGGGTCTACGGGGCGCGGACCCGCGGCAGGCCCGCCAAGGTGTTCGCCCTGACGGACTGCGGCCGTGACGCCTTCGACCAGTCCTACGACAAGCTGGCCGCCGACGCCCTGCACTTCATCGCCGAGTCCGGGGGGGACGAGGCGGTCGTCGCCTTCGCCCGCGCCCGGATGGCCGCGGCGGGCGAGGCGTACCGGGCGGCGGTCGAGGCCGCGGAGCCCCAGGGGCGTACCGAGGCCCTGGCCAAGGCCCTGTCCGCCGACGGGTACGCTGCTACGGCGCGAAGCGCGCCCGGCCCCCAGCAGGGCGAGCAGCTGTGCCAGCACCACTGCCCGGTGGCGCACGTCGCCGAGCAGTTCCCACAGCTGTGCGAGGCGGAGACGGAATTCTTCTCCAGCCTCCTCGGGACCCATGTGCAGCGTCTGGCCACCCTCGCCCACGGCGACGGCGTGTGCACGACCTATGTGCCGCGCAGTGGCCACGCAGCACCCCCACAGACCACCCATTCAGCATCTGCAAGCACGGCCGGGAGGAACCCCGCATGACGCTCCCCACGGAGACTGCCCACCCTGAGCTCGAGGGTCTGGGTACGTACGAATTCGGCTGGGCCGACTCCGACGCGGCAGGCGCGGCGGCGAAGCGCGGCCTCTCCGAGGCTGTCGTACGCGACATCTCGGAGAAGAAGAACGAGCCCGAGTGGATGCTGAAGCTGCGGCTCAAGGGGCTGAAGCTCTTCGACAAGAAGCCCATGCCGAACTGGGGCTCCGACCTGTCGGGCATCGACTTCGACAACATCAAGTACTTCGTGCGCTCCACGGAGAAGCAGGCGGCCTCCTGGGAGGAGTTGCCCGAGGACATCAAGAACACGTACGACAAGCTCGGCATCCCCGAGGCGGAGAAGCAGCGCCTGGTCGCCGGCGTCGCCGCGCAGTACGAGTCCGAGGTCGTCTACCACCAGATCCGCGAGGACCTGGAGGAGCAGGGCGTCATCTTCCTGGACACCGACACCGCGCTGAAGGAGCACCCGGAGCTCTTCAAGGAGTACTTCGGCACCGTCATCCCGGTCGGCGACAACAAGTTCGCCTCGCTGAACACGGCCGTGTGGTCCGGCGGCTCGTTCATCTACGTGCCCAAGGGCGTCCACGTGGACATCCCGCTCCAGGCCTACTTCCGCATCAACACGGAGAACATGGGCCAGTTCGAGCGGACGCTGATCATCGTCGACGAGGACGCCTACGTCCACTACGTCGAGGGCTGCACCGCCCCGATCTACTCCTCGGACTCGCTGCACAGCGCCGTGGTCGAGATCATCGTCAAGAAGGGCGGCCGCTGCCGCTACACGACCATCCAGAACTGGTCGAACAACGTCTACAACCTGGTCACCAAGCGGGCCGTGGCCTACGAGGGCGCGACCATGGAGTGGGTCGACGGCAACATCGGCTCCAAGGTGACCATGAAGTACCCGGCCGTCTACCTGATGGGCGAGCACGCCAAGGGCGAGACCCTGTCCATCGCCTTCGCGGGCGAGGGCCAGCACCAGGACGCCGGGGCCAAGATGGTCCACATGGCCCCGAACACCTCCTCGAACATCGTCTCCAAGTCGGTGGCGCGCGGCGGCGGCCGCACGTCCTACCGCGGACTGATCGAGATCGGCGAGGGCGCGCCGGGCGCGAAGTCCAACGTCCTCTGCGACGCCCTGCTCGTCGACACGATCTCCCGCTCGGACACCTACCCCTACGTCGACGTCCGCGAGGACGACGTGTCGATGGGCCACGAGGCGACCGTCTCCAAGGTCTCCGAGGACCAGCTGTTCTACCTGATGAGCCGCGGACTCACCGAGTTCGAGGCCATGGCGATGATCGTGCGCGGCTTCGTCGAGCCGATCGCCAAGGAGCTGCCCATGGAGTACGCCCTGGAACTCAACCGGCTGATCGAGCTGCAGATGGAGGGTTCGGTCGGCTAGGTCTCGCCCGAGACCCCCGGGACGGCCGCCCGCGGCCGTCCCGCCGCCCCACCGAACCCCCGAGTACGTGACTGAAGAAAGCGAGCACTACGACAGCCATGGCTGAGGCTCAGAACACTCCGGCGGGCTCCACCACCGCCGGCTCCATCGCGGTGGCCGCCGAGTCGACCGTCGCCACCCGCATGAGCGCACCCCCGTCCTTCGACGTCGCGGACTTCCCCGTCCCGCACGGCCGCGAGGAGGAGTGGCGCTTCACGCCGCTGGAGCGGCTGCGCGGGCTGCACGACGGCACCGCCGTCGCCACCGGCGGCGGGGTCAAGGTCGCCATCGACGCCCCCGAGGGCGTCACCGTCGAGACCGTCGGCCGCGACGACGCCCGCCTCGGCCGGGCCGGTACCCCGGTGGACCGGGTGGCCGCCCAGGCGTACAGCTCCTTCGAGCAGGCGTCGGTCGTCACGGTCGCCAAGGACACCGTGCTCACCGAGCCGATCCGGATCGCCGTGCACGGCGAGGGCGGCACCGCCTACGGCCACCAGCTCATCGAGCTGGGCGCCTTCGCCGAGGCCGTCGTCGTCATCGACCACACCGGCGACGCGGTGCTCGCCGCCAACGTCGACTACGTCCTGGGCGACGGCGCGAAGCTGACCGTCGTCTCCGTCCAGGACTGGGACGACACGGCCGTCCACGTCGGCCAGCACAACGCGCTGGTCGGCCGCGACGCCTCCTTCAAGTCCGTCGTCGTCACCTTCGGCGGCGACCTCGTCCGCCTGCACCCCCGGGTCGCCTACGCGGCCACCGGCGGCGAGGCGGAGCTGTTCGGCCTGTACTTCACCGACAAGGGCCAGCACCAGGAGCACCGCCTCCTGGTCGACCACAACACCCCGCACTGCACGTCCAACGCGGTGTACAAGGGCGCCCTCCAGGGCGACGGCGCACACGCCGTCTGGATCGGCGACGTCCTCATCCAGGCCGCGGCCGAGGGCACCGACACCTACGAGATGAACCGGAACCTCGTCCTCACCGACGGCGCCCGGGTCGACTCCGTGCCCAATCTGGAGATCGAGACCGGCGAGATCGTCGGCGCCGGCCACGCCTCCGCGACCGGCCGCTTCGACGACGAGCAGCTCTTCTACCTCCAGTCGCGCGGCATCCCGGCCGAGGAGGCCCGCCGCCTGGTCGTGCGCGGCTTCTTCGCCGAGCTGGTCCAGCAGATCGGCCTCCCGGACGTCGAGGAGCGGCTGATCGAGAAGATCGAGGCCGAGCTGAAGGCGTCCGTCTGATGGCCTTCGTCAAAGCCTGTGCGCTGAGCGAGCTGGAGGACGACACCCCCAAGCGGGTGGAGCTCGACGGCACGCCCGTCTCCGTCGTCCGCACCGAGGGCGAGGTGTTCGCGATCAACGACATCTGCTCGCACGCGAACGTCTCCCTCTCGGAGGGCGAGGTGGAGGACTGCGCGATCGAGTGCTGGCTGCACGGATCGTCGTTCGACCTCCGCACCGGCAAGCCGTCCGGTCTTCCCGCGACGCGCCCCGTCCCCGTATACCCCGTAAAGATCGAAGGGGACGATGTGCTCGTCTCCGTCACCCAGGAGTCCTGAGTCACCCATGGCAACGCTTGAAATCCGCGACCTGCACGTCACCGTCGAGGCCGACAACGCCACGAAGGAGATCCTCAAGGGCGTCGACCTGACCGTGAAGCAGGGCGAGACCCACGCCATCATGGGCCCCAACGGGTCCGGCAAGTCCACCCTCGCGTACTCGCTGGCGGGTCACCCCAAGTACACGATCACCGGGGGCACGGTCACCCTGGACGGCGAGGACGTCCTGGAGATGTCCGTCGACGAGCGCGCCCGCGCCGGCCTGTTCCTGGCCATGCAGTACCCGGTCGAGATCCCCGGCGTCTCGGTCTCCAACTTCCTGCGCACCTCCGCCACCGCCGTCCGCGGCGAGGCCCCCAAGCTGCGTACGTGGGTCAAGGAGGTCAAGGAGACGATGGCCGGGCTCCAGATGGACCCGTCCTTCGCCGAGCGCAACGTCAACGAGGGCTTCTCCGGCGGTGAGAAGAAGCGCCACGAGATCCTCCAGCTGGAGCTGCTCAAGCCGAAGATCGCCGTCCTGGACGAGACCGACTCCGGCCTCGACGTCGACGCGCTCAAGACCGTCTCCGAGGGCGTCAACCGGGTCCGTGCGACCGGCGAGGTCGGCACGCTCCTGATCACGCACTACACCCGCATCCTGAAGTACATCAAGCCCGACTACGTGCACGTCTTCGCGGGCGGCCGGATCGCGGCCTCCGGCGGCGCCGAGCTGGCCGACCAGCTGGAGAACGAGGGCTACGAGGCCTACACGAAGGGTGGCGCTTCCGCGTGACTGACGCCCGACAGGGGCTCTCCGGCCTCCTCGACACCGAGGCGATCCGCAAGGACTTCCCGCTCCTGGACCGCACGGTCCACGACGGCAAGAAGATCGTTTACCTGGACTCCGCGGCGACCTCGCAGAAGCCGCGCCAGGTCCTCGACGCGCTCAACACGTACTACGAGCGCCACAACGCGAACGTGCACCGAGGCGTCTACACGGTCGCCGAGGAGGCCACCGCGCTGTACGAGGGCGCCCGCGACAAGGTCGCCGCCTTCATCAACGCGCCCAGCCGCGACGAGGTGATCTTCACGAAGAACGCCTCCGAGTCGCTGAACCTCGTGGCGAACATGCTCGGGTGGGCGGACGAGCCCTATCGGGTGGACCGTGAGACCGAGATCGTCACCACGGAGATGGAGCACCACTCCAACATCGTCCCGTGGCAGCTGCTCGCGCAGCGCACGGGTGCGAAGCTGAAGTGGTTCGGCATCACCGACGACGGCCGGCTGGACCTGTCGAACATCGACGAGATCATCACCGAGAAGACGAAGATCGTCTCCTTCACCCTGGTCTCCAACATCCTCGGCACCGTCAACCCGGTCGAGCAGATCATCCGCCGCGCCCAGCAGGTCGGCGCGCTGGTCTGCATCGACGCCTCGCAGGCGGCCCCGCACATGGTGCTCGACGTGCAGGCGCTCCAGGCGGACTTCGTGGCCTTCACCGGCCACAAGATGGTCGGCCCGACCGGCATCGGCGTCCTGTGGGGGCGGCAGGAACTCCTGGAGGACCTGCCCCCGTTCCTCGGCGGCGGCGAGATGATCGAGACCGTGTCGATGCACTCCTCGACCTACGCCCCGGCGCCCCACAAGTTCGAGGCGGGTACGCCCCCGATCGCCCAGGCCGTCGGCCTCGGCGCGGCCGTGGACTACCTCTCCGCGATCGGCATGGAGAAGATCCACCAGCACGAGAAGGCGATCACCGAGTACGCGGTGCGGCGCCTCCTGGAGGTCCCGGACCTGCGGATCATCGGCCCGGCGACGGCCGAGGACCGCGGGGCGGCGATCTCCTTCACGCTCGGCGACATCCACCCGCACGACGTGGGCCAGGTACTCGACGAGCAGGGCATCGCCGTCCGCGTGGGCCACCACTGCGCCCGCCCGGTCTGCCTGCGGTACGGAATTCCCGCGACGACGCGAGCGTCGTTCTATCTGTACTCCACGCCCGCCGAGGTCGACGCCCTGGTGGACGGCCTGGAGCACGTACGGAACTTCTTCGGCTGAGGGTTGACTGGTGAAGCTTGATTCGATGTACCAGGAAGTGATCCTGGACCACTACAAGCACCCCCACGGGCGCGGCCTGCGGGACGGTGACGCGGAGGTCCACCACGTGAACCCCACGTGCGGTGACGAGATCACACTCCGGGTGAAGTACGACGGCGAGACCATCGCCGACGTGAGCTACGACGGCCAGGGCTGCTCCATCAGCCAGGCCAGCGCCTCCGTGCTGAACGAGCTGCTCGTCGGCAAGGAGCTGTCCCAGGCGCGGAGGATCCAGGAGACGTTCCTGGAGTTGATGCAGTCCAAGGGCCAGCTGGAGCCGGACGAGGCGATGGAGGAGGTGCTGGAGGACGCGGTGGCGTTCGCCGGCGTCTCCAAGTACCCCGCCCGGGTCAAGTGCGCGCTGCTGAGTTGGATGGCGTGGAAGGACGCGACGGCCAAGGCGCTGTCCGAAGGGAAGACCGCATGAGCGACAACGAGACCGTGACCATGAAGCCGGCCTCCGAGGAGGAGGTCCGCGAGGCGCTGTACGACGTCGTCGACCCCGAACTGGGCATCGACGTCGTCAACCTGGGCCTGATCTACGGCATCCACGTCGACGACGCGAACATCGCCACCATCGACATGACCCTGACGTCCGCGGCCTGCCCGCTGACCGACGTCATCGAGGACCAGGCGAAGTCCGCCACGGACGGCATCGTCAACGAACTCCGGATCAACTGGGTCTGGATGCCGCCGTGGGGCCCGGACAAGATCACCGACGACGGACGCGAGCAGCTCCGCGCGCTGGGGTTCAACGTCTGACGCGTCCCGGACGCACACCAACGGCCCTGCCCGCCAGTCCGACTGGCGGGCAGGGCCGTTCGCGTGCGGGGCGGTTCAGGCGTGGGCGGGCGGCGGCGGTCCGTACTGCTCGGGCAGGGCCGCCCCGGCCGCCTCCGCCAGGACCGGGCCCAGGTTCTCCGTGCGTATCCGGAGGTCCACGTACAACAGGCCGACCACCAGCGGCGGGAAGATCGCGGTGAACAGCTGGGAGATCAGCTGGCTGAGGAGCGACAGCAGGATCAGGCCGCCGAACACGGCGATGAGCTCCCCGGCGGTCGGATCGGCTCCCATGTCCGCGGGGTCGAACACGCCGGGGAGCATGCCGGCCGCCTGGAACGGCATCTGGATCATGTAACCGAGCGTGGCCGCCAGCCCGTACGCGAGCAGTCCGACGCCGAAGACCCGCCACCAGCTCCCGCGCACCAGTCGGACCGAGCGACGCAGGGCGGCGACCGGCCGCTGCTGTTCGAAGACCACGATCGTGGGGGCCAGCGAGAACCGTACGTAGAGCCAGGTCGCCACCGGGGCGATGAGCAGGGCGCCGAGGAAGCCGAACAGCATCAGCGGTACGACGCCGTCCTCGTCGCCGAGCGAGACGGTGTAGATCATCAGGCCGGCGAAGGCGGCCAGGAACAGCGCCATCGGGATGACCAGGATCAGCCCGGTCAGGAACACCGTGCCGATGATCGCCCAGACCCGCGACCACGCGCGGCTCCAGACGGCGCCGAAACGGATCGGACGGCCCAGGACGGCCTCCTGGAGGACCACGGGCACGGCTGCCTGCACCACGGCCGAGGCCAGCAGGTAGACGATCATGCCGACGACCATCAGCACGCCGAACGCGACGCCGAGCGGGACCAGGTCCGCTGCGTCCGGAGATCCCGAGGAGTCGGACGTCAGCTCGTCCCAGTGGGTCGCGACGGCGGAGCCGGCCACCACCAGAGCGACGATCATCACCAGCGTCGCCGCGCCGAACAGCGTCAGCGCGACGCCGATCAGGGGCTTCCAGTACCTGCCGAGTGTCGAGAAGGCGCCGCTGAGCATGTCCGAGACCCTCAGCGGCGCCAGGGGTATCACCCCCGGCCTGGGCGGTGCCGCCCACCCGCCGTTCCAGCCTCCGCCCGGTCCCTGCGCGCCCCCGTGGAAGGGCCCCCCTCCGTGAGGTGCGCCCCCGTACGGGCCGCCGCCCCACCCTGCGTCCTGCGCCACTGCGTCTCCGTCATGTCGTCGGCCCGGGTGCCCGGGCCGTGTGGTCGGTCGGCACACCGTAACGTCCCGGACGTGGGCCGATGATATGTACGGTCGTACGCAACGTTGCGTACAGTCGTCCCATGGGATACGCATACGGCCTGCTGGCCGCCGCCATCGCGGCGGAGGTGGCCGGGACGACGGCCATGAAGTACAGCGAGGGCTTCACCCGGCTCTGGCCCTCGCTCGGCGCCGTGGTGGGCTACCTCATCGCCTTCACCCTGCTCGCGCAGACCCTCAAGACGCTCTCGGTGGGCACCGCGTACGCCGTCTGGGCCGGTGTCGGCACCGCCGCGGTCGCCCTGATCGGGATCCTGTTCCTCGGGGAGTCCGGCAGCCCGGTCAAGATCGCGGGCATCGCCCTGGTCGTCGCCGGGGTGGTCGTGCTCAACCTGGGAGGGGCCCACTGATGGCCCGCCGGTACGACCCGGGGCGGCGGACGCGGATCATCGACGCGGCGCTGAGCGTGATCGCGGCCGAGGGCATGGCGGGTCTCAGCCATCGCACCGTGGCCGCCGAGGCCGATGTGCCGCTCGGCTCGACCACGTACCACTTCGACTCGCTCGACGACCTCCTCGTCGCCGCCCTGCGCCGGTGCAACGAGAACTTCGTCCAGGCCCTGCGCGACAGCGGCGTCTTCGACGCGGAGCCCGGAGGGGGCGGCTCGGGGGCGGACCTCGCGGACGAGCTGGCCCGGCTGCTGGACCGGTGGTTCGCGGGCGAGCGCGGAGCGATCGAGCTGGAGTACGAGCTGTACCTCGCGGCCCTGCGCCGCCCCGCGCTGCGGCCGGTCGCCGCCGAGTGGACCGAGGAGGCCGTCGGGCTGCTGTCCCGCCGCACCGACCCCGGGACCGCCCGCGCCCTCGTCGCGCTGATGGACGGCGTCTGCCTCCAGGTGCTGCTGGCGGGCGGCGGGTTCGACGCCGCGTACACCCGCGAGATGCTGGCGCGGATCGTGGCGGGCGGCGGCTGAGGCCCGGGGCGGGCCCGGCGCCGTGAGCGAGGACCGGCGGCTGGGTACGGGCCCGCCGGGGGCGGGGTTCAGCCGGCCGGCTCCCGGCGCACCGCCTCCAGCGCGTCGCGCACGCTCGCCCCGACGTCCGTGATCGGGTACAGCACCTCCCGGACCGTCCGCTCCCGGTCCACCACCAGCGTCAGCCGCTTCAGCCGGCTCACCCCCGCCGCCCGGAACGTGGGCAGCCGCAGCGCCGCGGTCAGCGTCAGGTCCGCGTCCGAGAGCAGCGGGAAGCGCAGCCGCTCCTTCTCCGCGAACGCCCGCTGTTCGTCCGGACGTTGCGTGGACACCCCGTGCACGGTCGCCCCCGCCGCCGTGAACTCGGCCACCTGGTCGCGGTACGTGCACGATTCGAGCGTGCAGCCGCTCGCCCCCGGGATCCCCGCCCAGCCCGGCGGGTAGGCGTCGCGGCGGGCGTACGCGCTCGGAAAGCAGTACAGGACGGTGTAGGGGGTCTCGGCGACCGGGTCGCGCGGCACTCCGTCGTCGCCCGGCAGCAGCAGCTCCGGCAGCCGCGTCCCCCGGAGCGCCCGCACCCGGGCCGCCTCCCGCGAGGCCTCCGTCGTCGTCGCCATCGTCTCCCCTTCCCCCAGCACCCACGCGTCGCCCCAGTCCTGGAGCGCGATCAGTACGGGCAGCAGCGCCCGGCCGCGCGGAGTGAGGCGGTACTCGTACCGGACCGGACGGTCCTGGTACGGCTCCCGCGCCAGCACCCCGGCGTCGACCAGCAGCCGCAGCCGCTCGGTCAGCACCTTGCGCGAGACGCCCAACTCCTGCTGGAGCGCGTCGAACCGGTGCACCCCGCGCGCGGTGTCCCGCACGATCAGCAGCGTCCACCAGTCGCCCACGACGTCGAGGGCCTGGGCGATGGAGCAGTCGGCGTCGGCCAGGCTGGTGCGCTGAGGCATGGTCGTCCCTCCGTGGTGACCGCTGTCGTCCCCGTCCGGGCTTTTCCGGTTGACCCCGATGGAACCATGCTGACACAGTTAGTTCCCATAAGGAACTCACTGCGCCGTGCGGTGGTTCCCGGACACGGGAGGCGGCGGGGGATGGGCATGTTGCGCGGAGTGCCGCGAACGGTACGGCTGCTGGCACTCGGGGCGTTCCTCAACGCCGTCGTCAGCTTCACCTTCGTCTACCTCTTCGTGTACCTCGTCGGACCGCGCGGGCTGACCGTCGCCCAGGCCGGCGTGGTCAGCGGCGTCGGCGGCATCGGCCTGGTGGCGGGGAACTTCACCGGCGGCTGGTTCGGGGACCGCTTGGGCCACCGCCGCGGGCTGCTGACCGGAGCCTGCGTCAGCGGGGCGGCGCTCGTCGTCCTGCCCGCACTCCCGGTCGCCGCCCTGTACGGGGTGCTCCCCCTCGCCCAGTACGCCGCGGGCGTCGTCCGGGCCGCCAACGCCGCCCTCGTGGCGGTCTCGGTACCCGAGGGGGGCCGCCGCCAGAGCTTCGCCCTCACCCGGTTCGCCGCCAACGGGGGCTTCGCCGTCGGCCCGCCGCTCGGCGCCCTGCTCGCCGCCCGCTTCTCCTACGACTGGCTCTTCGTCGCGGACGGCGCAGGCACCCTGCTCTTCGCCGTGTACGCCGCCCGCATCCTGCCCGCCCGCGGCACCGCCCTCTCCGCACCCGTCCACGACCCGGCCGCCCCCGGCCTCTGGCGCGAACTCCGCGCCAGGCCCGCCGTCCTGGTGCTCCTCGCCGCGATCGTCGTCGTCGACCTCGTCTACCGGCAGCAGTACTCGACCCTCCCGGTCTTCCTCGCCGACCACGGCCACTCCGCCCAGCTCTACGGCTGGCTGCTCGCCCTCAACGGCGGCGTCATCCTCTGCCTCGAACTGCCCGCCGCCCACGCCCTGCGCCGACGCGCCCCGCTCGGCCTCGTCGGCGCGGGGCTGCTGCTCGTCGCGCTCGGCTACGCCTTGCTGATCCCCGGCGCGGGCGTGCTCCTCGCCGTCGCCATGATGCTTTCGCTGACCCTCGGGGAGATCCTCTACAAGACCCCCGCCACCGCCTACGTCGCCGACCAGGCGCCCGGCCACCTCCAGGGCCGTTTCCAGAGCCTGTACGCCGGGGCGTCGATCAGCGGGCAGGTGCTCGCCCCTCCGCTGGGGGCCGCCGTGTACGCCGCCGCGCCCGCCCTCCTGTGGCCGCTCTGCGCCCTGCTCGCGGTGGCGGCGGGAGCGGCGGTGCGGGCGGCGCGGCGACTGCCGGGCCGGGGGGCGCGGCAGCCGGTCGCGGGGAAGGGGCCGCAGGCCGGGACCGGTTCGCCCGAGCGGGCCCCGGCCGGTTAGGTTGCTGTTCATGACCGACACGATCTCCCAGGGTTCTGCCCGCACCACCGGCGCCGTCGCCGCCGGCCTCGCCACCGTCGCCGGTGACGGCACCGTCCTCGACACCTGGTTCCCCGCCCCCGAACTGACCTCGGACCCCGGCCCGGCCGGCACGACGCGTCTCAGCCGGGACGAGGCCGTCAACCGGCTCGGCGAGGGCGCCGCCAAGGCCGTCGGCGTGGACGCCCGGCGCGGCGTCGAGGTCGTCGCCGTGGCCACGGTCATCTCCTCGCTCGACGACAAGCCGCTCGACGCGCACGACGCCTACCTGCGTCTGCACCTGCTCTCGCACCGGCTCGTCCGCCCGCACGGACAGAGCCTCGACGGCCTCTTCGGACTGCTCGCCAACGTCGCCTGGACCTCGCTCGGCCCGGTCGCCGTCGACGACCTGGAGCGGGTCCGCCTCAACGCCCGCGCCGAGGGCCTGCACCTCCAGGTCACCTCGGTCGACAAGTTCCCGCGCCTGACGGACTACGTCGCCCCCAAGGGCGTCCGCATCGCGGACGCCGACCGGGTCCGGCTCGGCGCGCACCTCGCCGCCGGGACCACCGTCATGCACGAGGGCTTCGTCAACTTCAACGCGGGCACGCTCGGCACTTCCATGGTCGAGGGCCGCATCTCGGCGGGCGTCGTCGTCGGCGACGGCTCCGACATCGGCGGCGGCGCGTCCACCATGGGCACCCTCTCCGGCGGCGGCACCGAGCGCATCGTCATCGGCGAGCGCTGCCTGATCGGCGCCGAGGCGGGCGTCGGGATCGCGCTCGGCGACGAGTGCGTCGTCGAGGCCGGCCTGTACGTCACCGCCGGCACCCGCGTCACCCTGCCGGACGGCCAGGTCGTCAAGGCCCGCGAGCTGTCCGGCGCCTCCAACATCCTCTTCCGCCGCAACTCCGTCACCGGCACCGTCGAGGCCCGCCCGAACAACGCGGTGTGGGGCGGCCTGAACGAGGTCCTGCACGCCCACAACTGAGGCCGCCGCCCCGGAACGTCCGGTCCGGGCCCGCACGGGCCCCGGACCGCGGCCCGCCGTCCCCCTCAGGCCGCGAGGAGTTCCTCGTACGCCTTCCGCAGCCCGTCGGCCGCCTCGCGCCCGGCGGGCTGCAGCGGTTCCCGGACCGGGCCGGCGTCCAGGAGGGCCTTGGCGGTGACCGTACCGGGGAGACCGCTCGCCATCATCAGTTCGGTGAGGCGGACCGTGAGGCCGTTCAGCCGGGCCGCCTCGTCGGGGCGGCCCGCGTCGAACGCGTCCAGCGGCGCCCGCATCCGGCGCGGGACCACGTTCGCGACCGTACTGACGCAGCCCGCGCCGCCCACCGCGTACAGCGGCAGGTTCAGCTCCTCGCAGCCCGAGTAGTACGCCAGGGAGGTGCGGGCCATCACCTTCGTCGAGCCGAGCAGGTCGTACGCGCAGTCCTTCACCGCCACCACCCGGGGGTGCTCCGCCAGCCGCAGCAGGGTCTCCGGCTCGATCCGGACGCCGGTGCGGCCGGGGATGTCGTACAGCATCAGCGACAGACCGGTGGCGTCCGCCACCCGCCGGAAGTACGCCTCGACGGCGGCCTGCGGCGGGCGGCTGTAGTACGGGCTCACCACCAGCAGCCCGTCCGCGCCCGCCTCCTCGGCCTCGCGCGCGCGGCGCA
This sequence comes from Streptomyces sp. CB02366, assembly GCF_001905905.1. Lineage (GTDB taxonomy): Bacteria > Actinomycetota > Actinomycetes > Streptomycetales > Streptomycetaceae > Streptomyces. The sequence goes on along the minus strand of NZ_LIVT01000004.1, from coordinate 90,134 downwards.
GGACGGTCGCGGTGTCCGGGCCGCCGACGCCGGAGAGCAGCGGCACCCCGTCCCCGACCCCCGCCCGGACGGCCCGCAGCAGGGCGGACTTCTCGGCGTCCGTCGTGGTGGGGGACTCGCCCGTGGTGCCGCTGAGGACGATGCCGTCGCAGCCCTCGGCCACCAGACGGGCGGCGTGCGCGCGGGCGGCGTCCGGGTCCAGCGCCCCGGTGGCGGTGAAGGGCGTGATCATGGCGCAGAGGACGCGGCCGAAGGGGCGCGGTGCGGTGGCGGTCATGTCCGAAGTGTCGGCTCCGGCCATCGGGTAGGTCCACTTAGATCTTCTGGGGATGAAGGCAAAGAATTGCTGAAGTGTCCTGGTGGCGGCCCCGCTTCCCCTCCGCCCGCTCCCGTCTCCCGGCCTGCCGCCTCTCCTCTGACATGATCGAGCGGGCGGCCGGACGACCGGCCGCGGCGAGGGGGCGGCGTGAACGGCAGGGGCGAGGGGGCGGCGTGAACGGCAGGGGCGGACGCGTACGGGGGCGGGTCCCGGCCGTCCTGACAGGGGCCGCGACGGTGGTGCTGACCGGCTGCTCCGGCTTCCTCGTCCCGGCCGGCGAGGGGGAACGGCCGGAACCCGCCCCGTCCGCCTCCGCACCCCGCTCCGGCATCGTCCGCGCCGAGACGCTTCCCCCGGCCCCCGCGCCCGCCCACGGGGCGCCCGTGCGGCCCGGCCCGACCGCCGCCCCGGCCGGGAAGTGCCCCGCCTCCGGGGTCGTGGTGGACATGGGCCCGGTGGAGACCGGCATGATGCACCGGGCCGTCGTGCTGACCCTCACCAACTGCGGCCGCGAGCCCTACGCCGTGGACGGCTACCCCGGGGTCCGGGCCCTCGGCGAGGACGGCCGCCCCCTCCCGGTGAAGGTCAACGAGGACGGTTCGTACTTCGGCGGCGACCCGGGTCCGAAGAAGGTCCTGCTGGACCCCGGCGACACCGTGAAGTCGATCCTCGCCTGGGTCTCCACCCCCGAGGGCGGGGACCTGGTGGAGGGCGACGCCCTGGCGGTCTCGGCCGCCCCCGGTCTGCCGGGGCGGGTCTTCCCGCTGGAGGGCCACGACATCCGGCTGATGGACGAGCTCAACACGACGGCCTGGCGCACCGAACTCGGCACATGACGCCGGGGGTTCCCGCCCGCGGCGGCGACCGGCGGCGGAACGGCCTTGACCTCGATCGCGCTTGAGGTGTGACGGTGGTGGCCGTGGCGCACCGACCGGTGCGCACGAGAGGGGAAGACCGCCATGACCATCCGCCTGACCGGCCGCCCGGACCCCGCCCGCCCCGACGCCGCGATCGCCAAAGCCAGTACCTGGAACGTGGGGACGCCCCAGCGGCAGACGCAGGCCGTGGACGCCATCCGGAAGGCCTGGGAGAGCCGGGAGTGGCCGCACCACGGCCTGCTCTCCTACAGCGTCTACGCGGGGGAGGACGGCGCGACGCTCCTGCACTACTCCCAGTGGACCGGCGAACAGGCTTACCAGGACTTCGTACGGGAGGGCCGCGACGCCCGCAACGCCGACATCGACGCCGCGGTCCCCGGCATCGAACGCCTCGGACTCCACGCGTACGCGTTGTACCGCTCCGGCCTCCGGGCCGAGGGCGACACCCGGGAGACCGGCTGCGTCGTGATCGTCGACGTCGAGTTCGACGGGCCCGACCCGGCAAGGCAACGCGACTGGGTGGACAGCGTGTTCGAGGCGCTCGACGGTGAGCCCGAACTGCCCGCCGGCGGCCTCGCCGCGCACTTCCACGCGAGCACCGACGGCACCCGGGTCCTCAACTACGCCGAGTGGGAGAGCGCCGAGCACCACATCGCGGCCCTCGCCGCCCCCGGTGAGGGGATCGGCTCCCGCTCCCCCCTCTGGGAACGCGTCCAGAGGTACCCGGGCATGACCGGCGGCGGCGTGAACCGCTACACCCCGGTGCTCAGCATGGAGCCCGGGGCGGAGTGACGGCGGCGGGACGGGACGGGGGCGGCCCGCGGACTCCCGTGAGCGGTGGGCGGCATGCGGTGAATTGCGTCTAGGCTGGAGCGGCTGAACCGCGTACGCCTTCCGTACGCTCCGAGCACGCACCGAGGAGAATCCCCCGATGTCCGCAGAGCGCCCCTCCATGCCGCCGGTGCGGCTGAACTCCGAGGCCGAACTGGCACGGGACGCGCTCGCCGCTCCGCTGCTGGTCCGCGCCGTACGGCTCGCCCGCTGGGCCGGCCCGGACACCCGGGTCGGCGCGGGCGGTGAACTCGTCGAGGCGCAACTCCCCGCCGCCGCCGAGCACTTGGGGCTCACGGCGGACGAGGAGGGCGCCGCGTACGCCAGCGAGGCATGGCGGCTCGCCGTGGACACCGGCCTCCTCGACGTCACCGACCCCGAGGAAGCCGAACTCCCCGACGGCGCGGACGACTCGGAGGCCGAGGGCACCGTCACCGCGGGCGAGAACCTGGCGCTGCTCACCGGCGGCTCCCCGCAGGACGTCCTGGCCATCTGGCTCGACGGCCTGGACGCCGTGCACGCCGACGCCACCGCGCCCGTCCTGGACGACTTCGCGGACCTGGTCGGCGAGGACGGTTCGATCGACTTCGAGGCGCTGGACTGGGATCCGGAGGCCGAGGCGGAGTTCCTCGACGGCGTGCTCGGCAACCTCTACCTGCTCACCCTCGCGGACAGCGGCGCGGGCGACGATCCGGTCCCGCTGCCCGCGCTGGCCGCCTCGATGATCGTCCCCGACGACATGGGCGAGCCCACCGACGACATCCTGGAGCAGGTGTCGGAGGCGATGATGCGGCTGGACGACCAGTTCCGGCTGCTCGAACCGATCGGGATCGTCGAGTACCGGCCGGTCGACGAGGCGTTGCTGGTCGAGGAGGACGAATCGGCGGACGGCTCCGCCGCCGGGGCCGACGACGACGTCACCCGGTACGGCATGGTCAAGCTCACCCCCCTCGGGCTGTACGGCGTCCGCGCCCGCATGCTGGAGGCGGGGGTGGACGCGCCCGCCGTGGGCGACCTCGCGGGCAAGGGGGCCGAGGCTCTTCTCGACGGCATCGCGCACTACCCGGAGTCCGCCGCCCGCACCGAGGTCACCCTCTGGCTCGCGGGCCGCGGCGCCGGGGACGCGGAGGCGGCGGCCGCGGAGCTGCTGGCCGCCGCACGCGGTACGGACGGGGGCGCGCCGCTCCGCCGCCTCCACTGCCAGCAGGCCCTCGCCCTGGCCGGCCCCGAGGCGGAGCCGGCCGTACGCGCGGTGCTCGACGACCCGGAACTCGGCGGCCTGGCCCGCGTCTGGCTCGCGGAGCGGGGCGCCGCCGACGTGCCCGCACCGCCGGAGGAGATGATCTTCTGGCTGGCCGTCGACACCATCGCCGCCCAATTGGACGCCGACGGCGAGCTGGACGAGCTCCAGGGCCTCGTGGAGGGCCTGTCCACCCAGCACGGCGGCTTCTTCGACGAGGTCTGGCGCGTCGACCACCCGGCCACCGCCGACGTCCTGGAGGCCATGGGCCGCCTGCACGGCGACAAGAAGGCCGCCAAGGAGGCCCGCAAGGCGGCCTTCAAGGCCCGCTCACGCGCGGGCCACTGAGGGGGGCGCGGAGGGTCTCGGACGGAAAGAGGCAGTGGGGGGAGCGGCGCTCAGCGGTGGAGCGTTGTTCTCACCAAGCAGATGTCGACGAGTGGGGTTGTGCCCACCGTACCCGGCGACGGTCAGCGATTCCGACCTGGCAGAATCACCTGCACGAAACGGTGAGGTGAGGAATTCGATGAGTGGCCGGTTGCTTGTGGGCGAGGTGCTGCGGTCCTCGCAGAACAGGGATCCGCTCATTTCCGACATGGATGGTCATCCGAACATCCATCACCGAACGGCTTCGCGGATTCTTGCTCCGATTCAGCTGAGCAAGGGAATCAACCCGATCGCTGAAGTCAAGGCGGCAGGCATCACGCGTCGGCCGGCGGTGCTCATTCGTTCGAGCCCCTGGAAGGCGGGATCCGTCGAGACGCCGTGGCACGATGAATTCGACCTGAAGCGCGGACGCGTCGTCTACTTCGGGGATCAACGTGTCGATCATGCCGTTCCTGTGGGCGGTACGCCGGGCAACAAGGTGCTGCAGAGGGTCTGGGCGAGCCATCGCGCAGTGAGCCCGCGGGAGCGGGCCCTGGCTGCGCCCCTGCTCGTCTTCGCGACGGTTACGCGCAACAAGACCCCCAAGGGATACGTGCAAGGGATACGTGAAGTTCTGCGGCCTGGCGGTCATCGAGGACTGTGAAGTCATCGAACAGAGCGACAAGGGGAAGACCTTTCCCAATATGCGCTACGAACTGGCACTCCTCGATCTGCAGGGGGAGGAGGACCGGTTGAACTGGGCCTGGATCGAAGCGCGCGGCGACAAGCGCCTCTCGGCGGCGGATGCGCTGGAGCGCGCGCCGCGTTCCTGGCGCCGTTGGGTGGAGGGCGGTCGTGCCGTCCTTCCCGAAGTGCGTCAACGTCCTCTTCGTCTGGAGGAGACCGCAGCCACTTCTTCGCCTCTTGCCCCCAGCCGGCCCGAGAACTCGCTGATCCCCCCGCTGGCGGACGAAGACGTCGCCAGGGCGGCAAGAGGCGAGCGGCAGCCGGACCTCACGGTCGATCACCTGATGGAAAGACTGAGGAAGATCAGGGTTCATCGACGTGAGGGACATGTGAGCCCGCACAAGGCTCTGGCTCTGATGTGGGCCATCGCGCGGAACGCCCGAGGGGAATCAAGGCTTTCGCCCTGGCCGCAATTCCGTCAGGAAGTGGGCGATCTGTTGGTCGAGTTCGGTCGGCCTCATTCCTCCCCGACTCCGGAGTACCCGTTCTGGCACCTTCGGACGAGCGGCTTGTGGGACGTCGAAGGGCTCTCGACGGAGCAGCCGGAAAAGGTGAGCGCGGCGGCTTTCGACAGATCCGAACCGCGAGCAGGCTTCACCGACCAGGCCGACCGGCTCCTGAGAGATCCGTTCGTACGGTCCCAGGCCATCGCCGTCGTACGGGAGACGTTTCTGGCCGACTTCGAGCAGCACCGGCTGATGGACCGCCTCGGGTTGGCCGGGTACGAGAGCGCGAGCGGTATAGAGAAATCGGCAGACGGCCAGGGGCGGCAAGGTCCCGTGGCTCGTCGGGAGACGACCACGTACCGTGCCGTTCGCGACGTCGGGTTGGCCGATCGGGTGAAGAAGATGCACGCCGACCATTGCCAGGTCTGTGGAGAGCAGCTGGCGAAACGGTTCGGCACGTACAGCGAAGCAGCCCACATCCGGGGACTGGGGCACCCGCACGACGGGCCCGACGAACTTGCCAACCTGTTGGTGCTGTGCCCCAACCATCACGTTCAGTTCGACACGCTGGCCATCTACGTCGATCCGGAAGGCACCGTCCGTTCGACCTCGAACGGTAGTCGCGTGGGAACGCTCCGTTAGATTCCCCAGCACCGCATCAGCCAAGCGCATCTGCGCTACCACCGAGCTCTGTGCGGCAGGGACGCTCCGGCTTCGGAGTCCGCGTTGCCGGCCCCTCGTTCGATGCAGCACGACGAGCAACTGCGTGAGGCTCCGGACTACTGACCAGTGCGGGAGATGCGCGCGCCCGGTGTGTCACGGCTCGCGGCTTTCCGGAGGTGGTGCCCGACCCCACCGGGAAACCGACCGCATACCGGCTCCAACACCCTCGGCCGGGCACAAGGGCCGCCACACGTTCGGGGGCTTTCCGAGGTGGTGTTCTGCCGTGATTCCGCTGCTGGGGACGGGTGCCGACCCCGGGTGGGCAGGGGGAGTGCTGGTTACGATCCGGTATTTCTGGGGGGCCCGGGCGTCGGCGGGCATGGCGTCGGGCCATCGCAGGGCGCATACTCGTGGCAATGAAACAGTCAGCCGGCTCCCGGCGTCACCTGCCGTCCAGTCCCTTCAACCGCCCGGCCCAGGAGGCCCCACCGGTCGAATGCTTCGATGTGGGCGACCGGGTGTCGCACGACCAGTTCGGGCTCGGCAGGATTCTCGCTGTCGAGGGCGACAACGATGCTGTCCTCATCGACTTCTCGGGGCGTCAGGGAAGGATCCTGAGCCCCTACTCCAAGCTGACCAAGCTCTGAGCGGAGGGCGGAGCGGGCGCCGTCAGCCGCCCGCCCCCTCCGCTCGTCCTCACGTTCCGGGGCGCCCCCAGCAGGTCCGGGGCGCCCCGGACCTGCTTCGGGGCCCGGTCACAGGGCTTGCGCGGCGGGCTTCACCATGCCCCGCACGGTGCGCGACTTCACGAACTCGCCCAGCGCGGTCATCTCCCACTCGCCGGTGAACTGCCTGATGAGCTTGGCCATCATCACGCCCGTCTGCGGCTCCGCGCCGGTGAGGTCGAAGCGGACCAGCTCCTCGCCCGTGGCGTCGTCGATCAGCCGGCAGTACGCCTTGGCGACCTCGCTGAACTTCTGGCCGGTGAAGCTGTTCACCGTGAAGACCAGGCCCGTGGCCTCCGCGGGAAGCCGGCCCAGGTCCACCATGATCGTCTCGTCGTCTCCCGCGCCCTCGCCGGTGAGGTTGTCCCCGGAGTGCTGGACCGCGCCGTTCAGGATGGTCAGCTTGCCGAAGTAGCAGCTGGCCAGGTGGTTGCGCTGGGGGCCGTAGGCGATGACCGACGCGTCCAGGTCGATGTCCTTGCCGCGGAAGGCGGGCTCCCAGCCCAGGCCCATCCTGACCCGCGACAGCAGGGGCGCCCCGCCCTTGACGAGCGACACCGTCTGGTTCTTCTGGAGGCTGACCCGGCCCTTGTCCAGGTTGATCTTCCCCGAGCCGGCGGGGGCCGCCGGGGGAGCGGGGGGAGAGGGCGGGGCGATCCGCGGGTCCACGGGAGCGGCCACCGGCGCGGGGGCCTGCGGCGCGGGCGGGGCGGGCGCCGCCTGCGGGGCGGGGGCCGCCGGCTCCTCGACCGTGACGCCGAAGTCCGTGGCGATCCCGGCCAGCCCGTTCGCGTACCCCTGGCCGACCGCGCGTGCCTTCCAGGCCCCGTTGCGCCGGTAGACCTCGATGACCACGAGCGCCGTCTCCGAGCCCAACCGGGGCGGGGTGAAGGTGGCGAGCGCGCTGCCGTCGTCCGCGTTGCGCACGGTGGCGGTGGGCTCGATGCCCTGGAAGGTCTGGCCCGCGGCGTCCGGGCTCGCGGTGACGACGATCTTCTCGATGTCCGGCGGCACGGCCGCGGTGTCCACCACGATCGCGTCGGGCGCGGAGCCTCCGCCGGAGCGGTAGGTCACCCCGGAGCCGGAGGGCTGGTTGTAGAAGATGAAGTCGTCGTCGGAGCGCACCCTGCCGTCGGCGGTGAGCAGCAGGCCCGAGACGTCGAGCCGCACCGGAGCGGCGACGTCCACCGCCACGCGGGCGGCGGAGAGGGGAAGGTTCGAGCCGGGGGTCATTGCGGTCATGCACGGGGTAACGAACGACCCGGCTTTGCCGTTCCCTTACCTTCGGCCGTCCGGACGACAGGCGATGGCACGGTGGGACGGCGGCCGTCGGCCCGGTCTCAGCGGCGGTTGCGCGGGTGGTCGCGGGCGGTCCGCTCGTTGCCGTGCTTGTACGCCCCGGTCCACCGTGCCATCACCAGCTGGGCGTCGCCCGAGGCGACCTCCGCCAGGAACTTCTCCGCCCGGCCGCCGCGCAGGGCGCCCGCGGCGCGGCCGTGGTGGGTGATGACGACGCTCTGGTCGCCCTGCTGCTCGTACTGGAATCCGGAAGGTTTCGGCATGGCCGTATCCTGCCCGGCCCGCCGTGCCCGCGTCGCACGGATTTCCGCGGCCCCGTAGCCCCGCGCAGCCCGCCCCGCAATCCCGTCGCCCCGAAATCCCGCATCCCCGCAGCCCCGTCGCTCTCCGGGCCGCCCGGCCCCCTCCGGGGCGTCCGTGCCGTCATCGCCCGCCCGGATGACCGCCGGCCGCCGCCCCGTCCGGCCGCCGTCCCGTCCGGGCGCCCGCGGCCAGTACCGCCGCCGCCAGCACCCCCAGCCCCCCGGCCGCCACCGTCAGCAGCCGGACGTCCGCCACCGCGACGAGCCCCGCCCCCAGGGCCAGGGCCACCGCGTTGGGCGCCGTCATCAGCGAGGCCGCCGTCGCCGCCGTCCGCCCCAGCACCGCGTCCGGCGTCTCCCGCTGCACCGCCGTCGTCGCCGCGATCAGCACGCACGGCAAACCGAACCCGATGGCCGCGCTCGCCGCCAGGGCGACCGCGTCCGACGGCACCGACCGCGCCGCCACGGCCAGCCCGAACAGCGCCGTCCCGGCCGCCGCGAACACCCGCTCCGGCAGGCGGCGCAGCAGCGGGCCCGCCAGCAGCCCCACCGCCACCGAACCCGCGCCCTGCACCGCGTACAGCACCCCCGCGTACGCCGGTGCGCGGCCGAGTACATCGTCGACGTACGCGAAGGTCACGGCCCCGTTCACCCCCGCCAGCAGCATCGTCACCGAGCCCGCCGTCACCAGCGGGCGCAGCCCGGCCGAGGCGCGGATCCGCCGCAGCCCGGCGACGAGTTCAGCGGACCACGGCTCCGTCCGGTCCCGGTCGCGCGGGCCCTCCCGCACCGGCAGCCGGGCGAAGACCAGGGCGGCGACGCCACATGTCACCGCCGCCGGCAGCGCCACGGCCGGACCGCCGAACCGCGCGTACAGGCCCGCGCCCACCAGCGGTGCGACCAGCTTCACGCCCTCGTTGGCCGTCATCCGCAGCCCGTTGAAGTCCGCCAGCAGCGGGGCGGGCACGGTCCCCGCGACCAGTGCCGACTCCGCCGCGTCGAGCAGGACGCCGCCCGCCCCGTAGAGCACCAGCACCACGAACACCAGCCAGACCGTGCGGCCCGAGTCCACCAGCAGCAGCATGGCGAGCAGACAGGCCATCGCCAGATTCACCCGGACCAGCAGAGCCTTCCGGTCCATCCGGTCGGCGAGCGCTCCGAGCGCCGGTCCCGCCAGCACCGGAACCCACATCGCGCACACCGTCAGGGCCGCAAGACTGTTCGACCCGGTCAGCGACTTGACCCAGATCCCCGCCGTGAGCCACATCGCCGAGGTACCGAAACCGGAGACGACCACCCCCGCCAGATACCGCCCGGCCACGCGGTCCCGCAGGACCCGCGCCACCGCCGTACCGCCCGTACCGCCCATGCCGCTCCGGCCTCCGCTCCGTGATCCGCGCCCACACCGTGCGGCTCATGCTGCGGAGTAAGGCGGTGCGACGGCATCGGGCGGATTCCCTAGGGCCGGTCGTCACACCGCCCTCGTCGCCCGAAGGGCGGCCGGGCAGCCGGCAGGGTGACGACAGACCCCGGGCCGGTCCGCCGGGGGTGCGGGGGCGGCTCGGGGGACCGGGCGCCGTCCGGAGCGACGGGGGGCGAGGCCGGCCGAAGAGGGGGGTGCGGGGCCGGGGACCGGAGGCGGTTCACGAGTCGCCCCGGCCCCCCCGGTTCACCGCTCCAGCGCCGCCTTCATCATCTTCTGCGCGACCGGCGCGGCCAGCCCGTTTCCGCTGACCTCGGAGCGCGCCGAGCCCGAGTCCTCGACGATCACGGCCACCGCCACCTCTTCACCGCTCTCACGGTCCTTCGCGTACGAGGTGAACCAGGCGTACGGGGTGTTGCCGTTGTCCACGCCGTTCTGCGCCGTCCCCGTCTTGCCGCCGACCTCGGCCCCGGGAATCCGGGCGTTGGCGCCGGTGCCCTCCTCGACGACCGTCACCATCGCGCTCCGCAACTGCTTCGCCGTCGACTCCTCCACCACCCGCTTCCCCTCGCCGTCGCCGGTCTCCTCCAGCGCCGTCCCGTCCCCGTCCGTCACCCGGGACACCATGTGCGGCGCGGCCGACTCGCCGCCGTTGGCCAACGCCGAGGTGACCATCGCCATCTGGAGCGGGGTCGCGGTGACCTCGAACTGGCCGATCCCCGTCAGCGCCGTCTGCGCCTCGTCCATACCGGTCGGATACACGCTCTTCGCCGCCCGCACCGGGACGTCCAGCTTCTCCGTGTCGAATCCGAAGGCGTCCGCCATCTCCTTCACCTTCTCCTGGCCGAGATCGACGGCCGCTTTCGCGAAGACGTTGTTGCAGGAGTACTGGAGCGCGGTGCGCAGGGTCGCGTTCTCGCACGGGGCGGAGGCGTTCTCGTTGCGCAGGACGGTGGCCGTGTTCGGCAGGGTGTACGGGTCGGGACTGTCGGTGGGCTCGTCGACCGAGCCGTACAGCCCGTTCTCCAGCGCCGCCGCCGCGACCACCAGCTTGAACGTGGAGCCCGGCGCCAGCGGCTGCCGCAGCGCCCGGTTGACCAGCGGCTTGTCCTCGTCCTCCAGCAGCGCCTTCCACGCCTCGCCGTCCGCCGTCCCGCTGATCTTCGAGGGGTCGTACGAGGGGGTGGAGACCATGCCGAGGATCCGCCCGGTCCTCGGGTCCATCGCCACCGCCGCGCCCTTGTCGTCGCCGAGCGCCTCGTAAGCGGCCTTCTGGACGTCCGGGTCGATGGTGGTGAGGACGTCGCCCGGCGTCGCCTGTTCACCGGTGAGCAGGTCCTTCGGGTTCTTCAGCCGGTCGTCCGTGCCGTCCAGGACGTCGCCGTAGATCCCTTCGAGCTGGGTCGCCCCGTACGCCTGCGAGCTGTAGCCGGTGACGGCCGCGTACAGCTCGCCGTGGGTGTACGTGCGCTTGTACCGGAGGTCGCCACCCGCGGTCCCCTTCGATCCGGTGACCGGCGAACCGGCCACGATGATGTCCCCGAGCGGCTGCGCGTACTGCGCGATCGTCTTCCGCCGGTTGTGCTCGTCGTCTGCGAGCGCCTTGGCCTCGTAGCCCTGCACCCACGTCGCCCGCACCAGCAGGGCGAGCACCATGAGCAGGCAGAAGACCGAAGCGCGCCTGATGGTCTTGTTCATCCCGCTGGAGGGACGAACGGGACGCCTCCGGACGTTCCTGATCGTGCCCCTTCTCACCCCCTTCTCACCCGTTTCTCACCTGGGGCGCCGTCACCCGGCGCCCGCGACCCTCGGGCGCCTCGCGGGCCCCCGGCCGGCCCCCGGCGCCTCCTGCCCGGCGATGATCCGCCTCCGCCGCGCGGGGGAGGCGGGCCGCCCCTCGGGTGCGGGCCCGCGGGGGCCGCCGTCCGGTGGTGCTCGTCCTAAGGCGGCCCCCGCCCCCCCCGTGGCACGGGGGCTCAGCCGCAGGATCCCCTGCTGACCGAGCTGGCGATGTTGTCCCATGCCGCGTTGACCGACTGGAGGTTGGCCGGGCTCTGGTTCCAGATCGGCCAGCAGTTGCCGCCGTAGCCGTACCAGTCGTGGAGGGCGAACACGGTGCCGGTGCGGTTCCAGTACGAGGAGGTCCGGTTGTCCATCGACTGACCCCGCAGGTCCGGCGAACCCGACCGGAACCAGGCGATCGTGCCGGTGCCGTCGCGCCCGTCGAAGATGCAGAAGGAACCGTTGGGGCAGCGGTCCCAGCCGGCCGCCGGTGCGGCGGTCGCCGCCGGAGCCGAGACCGTGACCGCCGACAGGAGGAGGGCGGCCGCCAGGACCGGCTTGAGGAATGCTGTGCGCATACGTCTACTCCGTTGCGTGCGTGCGTGCGTGCGTGATGCGGTGCGGTGCGGAGACGGAAGCGGTGCCGAGCCGTTCCGGCCGGGGCGGGCCGCCGCACGGGCCGCCCGCCCCTTGCCGGAGGGCCCGTGGGCCTATTCGAGCCAGGTGCCGACGACCCGGTCGCCGAGGCTGCACCACGCAGTGCTCTTCGCGGGCGCCCAGACGTACGGGCCGTAGCGCACGTAGCGGTAGCCGCCCAGGTTCTCGCACCTGATCGCCTGGCGGTAGCGGCCCGAGTCGCACCAGCCGCTGTTCCCGTAATGCCCTTCGCTGCCGTGCTCCGGCTGGCCCCAGCACGCCTGCTGCACGGAGGCGGCCGAGGCGGGAGGCGCCGTGGAGAGGGAGGGGCCGCTCGCCGCGGCGCCCGGTGCGAGGGCCGCGCCCCCCGCCAGGACGAGCGCCGTCGAGGCCAGCATTCCCGCGATGCGCTTTCTGATCATGTGACTCCCCCAGAGGCCGACACGTTCGTGGAACGTGTACGAGACGTTGGTCCGCCGCCCGTTCCGGCCGGGCGGCGGATGGTCGCTTCGCGTCCGAACGTAGGGGCCGGCCGAGGAGAGCCGCCAACATTTCGAGGACCGTCGAAAGGAGCCGGGTGGCGGGAAGTTCCTCCCGCGCCGGCCGGGCCGACCCGTCAGGCGACGGGGCGCCCGCCCAGCAGGGCCAGACCCAGCGAGGTGACGGTGTGCACGGCCGCTCTGCCCTCGCGACGGGTGGCGAGCAGGCGCGCGTTGCGCAACGCGGCCGTGTGGTGGGTAGCGGTCGCCGGCGAGATCCCCAGGACGCGGGCCAGCTCCGTGGTGCGGCGCCCGGCGACGGCCGCCCGCAGGACCGCGGCCCTGGTACGCCCCAGCAGATCGTCGAGCGAGTGCACGGCGGACTCGCCCCCGCCCTCCCACAGGGCGGGGGCGGGCGCCCCAAGGCCGGGGGCGGGGACGGCCAGCGTGGGCGGCCGGGACGGATCGAGCGGCGGGAAGAGCAGTTCGATCTGGCCGGTGGAGAACATCGTCGGGGCGATGACCAGACCGCGCCCGTTCAGATGGACGTCCTCGTCGCGCGCGTGGGCCACCTCCAGAACCGGGGGCCGCCAGCGGGCGGCCGAGCCGCCGAGCCCGGTGAGGAGCCGCTCGACCCCGCCGTCCGCCATCGCGCGCACGTACCCGGCCCGGGCCTCGTCCAGATGGGAACGGACCCCGTTCCAGTACGGGGCGACGGTCACGCGGTGGCAGGCCCGGAGCGCCGAGGCCACCTGGAGGCGGGCCTCCCGGGCGCCGTCGAGCAGACCGCGGGCCCACGTGCGGTGCGCGGGGTGGAAGCCGATGTGCTCCAGTTCGACGCGCAGCAGGGCCCGGGGCGCCGCCATCCAGGTGTCCACCGCCTCGTCGATCGACGGCGCGGCGCCCATCAAGGACATCGCGTCGACCAGGGGCCCCGCGCGGGCATCAACGCCGCGAGCGGGCCCGCCCCCTCGCCCAGCCGTCCGCGGACCGACACCTGCCAGCCGCGGAACGCGAGGCCCGCGTCGCGGTTCCCCAGCATCCGCACGCTGTCGAACGTCTCCGCCGCCACGCCGATGGTGGGGGCCACACGCGTGCGGGCCAGGTCCTCCGCCGTGAAGTGGATGCGTTTCACCGAGCGCCCCGTCCCCGCGTCACCGTCCGGTCCCGGTCATTCTTCCGCCGTGGACATAAGCCGTGCAACGGCCGAATCAGGCCACGACCGACAGCCCGTGCGGCGTGGGGGAGGGGCGTTCCCTAGCCGTGCAGCGTGGTCAGGACCTCGTCGATCTCCTCGCCGCGAGCCGCGGCGAACCCCCGGTCCGCGCCGGTCACCACGAAGCCGCACTTCTCCAGCACCCGGCGCGATCCGAGGTTGTCGGCGGCGGCCCGGGCGTGCAGCGGACGCGTGGGCGACTCGTCGAGGTACGCCCGCAGGGCGGCCGTCGCCAGGCCGCGGCCCCAGTGCGCGCGGTCGATCCAGTACGTGACCTGGCGGTCGCCCGGCTCCCCGTACTCCCCGACATGGCCCACCACCGTCCCGTCCGCCACCACCGTGCGCATCACCACGGTGCTCGACGCGGCACGGATGCGCGCCCAGTGGGCGTCGAACGCGGTCCTGTCGGCGGGGTCCTGCGGGGTGAACGCGGCGACGCGGGTCGCGTCGGGGTCGCTCATCCAGGCGAAGAACAGCGGCAGGTCCCCGTCATGGACCGCACGCAGGGTTATCTCGGTCATCAGAGCCTCCGGGGGCGGGTACGCATCGTTCCCGGCCGTCGGCAGGGCGGTCCTCCACCGTCTGCCGCGGCAGGGGAAAAGGGATGTCAGGCGTCCGTCGCGGCCCGGTCGGACGCGCTGCGCAGGACGCAGAACTCGTTGCCCTCGGGATCGGCGAGGACCACCCAGCCGGAGCCGTCGGGGTTCCGCAGATCGGAGACGAGGGTGGCGCCGAGGGCCAGCAGCCGCTCCACCTCCGGTTCGCGCGAGGTGTCGGGGCGCAGGCACAGATGGAGCCGGTTCTTGCCGGCCTTGGCCTCGGGGACCTGGTTGAAGTACAGCGCCGGGCCCTCCGCCTGCCGTACCTGCGCCTCCGGGGCGCCCGGCGCGTCCTGCGGATGCAGCGGGCAGCCGGTCACCTCGCTCCAGAACCGGGCCAGCCCGTAGGCGTCCGCACAGTCGATCGCCACGTTCTGCACCACCGAGATCATGCGGGGGAGTCTCCCCGATTTCCGCACCGGACGCCAGCAGATCGCCTCCGGCAGGGGAATCACCAGGTCAGGTCCGGTGTTCGTACCGGAGAACCGGCGCGCGGCGAACCCTCCGCACGCCCCCGCGAGCCTGGAGAGAAGAAGAGTCATGCGCGTCGAGATCTGGTCGGACATCGCCTGCCCGTGGTGCTACATCGGCAAGGCCCGTTTCGAGAAGGGTCTCGCGGAGTTCGCCCACCGGGACGAGGTCGAGGTGGTGCACCGGTCCTTCGAGCTCGACCCCTCCCGCGCCAAGGGCGACACCGCGCCCGTGCTCGACATGCTGGCCCGGAAGTACGGCCGCACCCGCGAGGAGGCGGCCTCGATGGAGGCCGACGTGGCGGCCAACGCGCGGGCCGAGGGGCTCGGCTACCGGCTCGAGGGCCGTGACCACGGCAACACCTTCGACATCCACCGGCTGCTGCACCTGGCCAAGGCCCGGGGCCGCCAGGATGAGCTGCTGACCCTCGCCTACCGGGCCAACTTCGCGGAGGAGCGCTCCGTCTACGACGACGAGGTGCTGCTCGCCCTCGCGGTGGAGGCCGGGCTCGACGCCGACGAGGCGCGGGCGGTGCTCGCCGACCCCGGGGCGTACGCCGACGACGTCCGCGCCGACGAGCGCGAGGCGGCCGAACTGGGCGCCGGCGCCGTGCCGTTCTTCGTCCTCGACCGGCGGTACGGGATCTCCGGCGGCCAGCCCTCCGAGGTCTTCGTCCAGGCGCTGGAGCAGGCATGGAAGGACCGTTCCGCCACCGCCCTCGCCGACGTCGGCGGGGATGCCCCGGCCTGCGGCCCCGACGGGGCCTGCGAGGTCCCGCAGAGCTGAGCCGGGGCCGGGGGGCGGGACCGGATCGGGACCGGACGACGGCGGGCGTGTGCCGGAGCCCGGGCCGGGGAGCGCCGGTCCCGCGCCCCGTGTCCGCGCCCCCGCGGCCCCCTTCTTCACTCTGCGTGATTGACTGTGCGCCGCCGGGGCCTCAGGCTGGCCGTATGACGATCCTCGCGCCCATCCCCGCGGCAGCCGCCGAGTTCGCGCCGGAGGTCACCTACCTCAACACCTCCAGCTGGGGCCTCCTGCCCCGCCGGACGATCGCCGCCGTCAAGGCCCTGGCCGACGAGAACGCGGCGGGCCGCCGGGTGGGCGCGGGCAGCTTCGACGCGGTGGAGGCGGCCCGGGCCGGCTTCGCCCGGCTCGTCGGAGTCCACCCGGACCGCGTCGCCACCGGCAGCTCCGTCACCGTGCACGTCGGCCTGATCGCCGCATCACTGCCGCCCGGGGCCGAAGTCCTCTGCCCCCAGGGGGAGTTCTCCTCCGTGGTCAGCCCGTTCGCGCTCCGCGGGGATCTGCGGACGCGGTACGTCCCGCTCGACGGCCTCGCCGCCGCCGTCCGCCCCTCGACCGACCTGGTCGCCTTCTCCGCCGTGCAGTCGGCGGACGGCCGGGTGGCCGACCTCGCCGCCGTCCGCGCGGCCGCCGCCGCGCACGGGGCCCGGACGCTGCTGGACGCCACCCAGGCGGCGGGCTGGCTGCCGCTGGACGCCGGGGCGTACGACTACACGGTCACCGGCGGTTTCAAGTTCCTGCTCTGCCCGCGCGGTACGTCGTTCCTCACCGTCACGGAGGAAGCGCAGGAAACTCTGCCGCCCCTCTTCGCCGGGTGGGTCTCCGCCGGGGCGCCCTGGGCGGGCAACTACGGCCCGCTGGAACGCCTCGCCCCGACCGCCCGGGGGTTCGACGAGCCGCCCGCCTTCCTCTCGTACCACGGGGCCGAGCACTCCCTCGCCCTGCTCGCCGAGGTCGGCGCCGACACCTTGTACGCGCACGCCACCGGGCTCGCCGCCCGGCTGCGCGCGGGGCTCACCGGGCTGGGGCGCGCGGTGGTCCCGGGGGAGTCGGCCATCGTCTCCGTGCCGGGGCTGGCGGACCGTCAGCCGGAGCTGGCGGAGGCCGGGATCGCCGTCTCCGCCCCGGTGGGGAACCTGCGCGTCTCCTGCCACCTCTACAACACCGAGGCCGACGTGGACCGGGTGCTAGAGTTCCTGGCCTGACCCGTGCGGAGCCCTCCCGGAGCCCCGGCGCGCGTTCCCGGGTCCGCCGTACGAACCCCCGGCCCCTCCGCCCGGCTTCCGCCGGGGCCCCGGCGGGTCAGCGGCGGTCGGGGCAGTCGGCGGTCTCCTGGCAGAGGTTCTCCTCGACCTTCGCCAGCAGCCGGACCAGCGCATCGCGCTCGGCCGGGTCCAGGCCCGCGAGCGTCTGCTCCTCCAGCCGGCCCCAGGCGGCCTCGACCGCGGTGTGCAGGGCGCAGCTGTCGTCCGTCGCCTCGACCAGCACCGCCCGCCGGTCGGCCGGGTCGGGGCGGCGGCGCACATGGCCGCTCTGCTCCAGCCGCTGGAGCATCTTCGTGACCGTGGACGGGTCCAGCTCCAGGGCCCGGATCAGCTCCGTCTGACGGACCGCCCCCCGGTCCCACAGGTGCGTCATCAGCAGCTCCTGCCCCGGGTAGAGGCCCGCCCCCTTGAGCACCTTGCCCGCCGCGATCCGGTGCAGCCGGGCGACCCGGGAGACGGCGTGGCTGACGGGTCCGCCGAGCGCCGGCGCGGCGGCGCAGGCGTTTGACGCGGCGGTGGCGGTACAGGCGTCTTCCGCGGGGGTGGCGCGGCCGGTGGTCATGGCGGGCTCCTGGGGTCCTCGGGCGGGGAGCGGCGGCTCCCGTGTGGGGGGTTCCGATGATGCCCGACGGTTTCCCCCGACTTTACCTTGGTCGGCCAATCAATGGGCTACAGTGACTCCCGGCGGAAATAGTTGGCCGACCACATACTTCTTGGGAGCCCTCATGACCACCGCTTTCGACCCGATCGACCTGGCCGGCCTCCCGCTCGCCAACCGCATCGCACTGGCCCCGATGACCCGCAGCCGGGCCGGCGAGGGCGGCACCGCCACCGAGCTGACCGCCACGTACTACGCCCAGCGCGCCTCGGCCGGACTCGTGATCACCGAGGGCATCCAGCCCTCCGCGGTGGGCCAGGGCTACCCCTCCACCCCGGGTCTGCACAGCGCCGAGCAGGTCGCCTCCTGGCGCAAGGTCACCGACGCGGTGCACGCCGCGGGCGGCCGGATCTTCGCCCAGATCATGCACACGGGACGCATCGGCCACCCGGTCCTTCTGCCCGACGGGCTCGTTCCCGTCGGCGCGTCCCCCGTCAAGGCCGAGGGCCAGGTCTACACCCACGCGGGGCCGAAGGACTTCGTCGAGCCGCGCGAGCTGACCGACGCCGAGGTCCGCGCGACCGTCGAGGACTTCGTCACCGCCGCCCGCAACGCCGTGGAGGCCGGGTTCGACGGGGTCGAGCTGCACGGTGCCAACGGCTACCTCATCCACCAGTTCCTGGCGCCCAACACCAACCGGCGCACCGACGCCTGGGGCGGCTCGGACGAGGCCCGTACCCGCTTCGCCGTCGAGGTCGTCCGGGCCGTCGCCGCCGCGATCGGCCCGGAGCGCACCGGCCTGCGCATCTCGCCCGGCAACCCGTACAACGGCATCGACGAGCCCGCGCCGGAGGCCACGTACACCGCCCTGGTCCGGGAGATCGACCCGATCGGCATCGCCTATCTGCACATCCTGGAGGCCGTCCCGATCCGCGAGCTGACCCTCGCCCTGCGCAAGGCGTTCTCCGGAGCCGTCGTCCTCAACGTGCACACCGAGGGACCCACCGGGCCCGGCGACCACACGGTGATCGACGACGGCGCCGCCGACCTGATCTCCTACGGGGCTCTCTTCCTCGCCAACCCCGACCTGCCCGCCCGGCTGAAGGCGGGCGGCCCGTTCAACACCCCCGACCCGGCCACCTTCTTCGGCGGCGACGCCAAGGGCTACACCGACTACCCGGCGCTCGACGCCGTCTGATCCGCCGGGGGCCGCCCGTCCCACCGCCACGAGGTGCGGCGAGGGCGGTCCGGCAGTCCGGCGCGGCCGGTGGCCCACAGCAGGACGGCCCACCGGTCGCCGCCCGCCGGGGCGTCCGGGAAGAGCCGGGCCAGCACCCGGTCGCACAGCCCGGGGGGCGGCGGCCACTCCAGGCCCAGCCCCCGGGCGAGGTCATGGGTGTGCACCAGGGTCTCCACCACGCCCATCGCGGCGAACCCCTCGGGGTCGGAGATCCCGTACCCGTGGTACGAGCGCACCTCGGGCGGTGTCGTCCGGACCATCGCGGCCAGCAGCGCCCCGCTCGCCTCCAGCGTGGCCAGCAGTCCGGCGGGGCCCGCCTCCCGGTCGGCGAAGACCGCGTTGCGCGGCCCGCCCTCCCGCCGGGGCGCCCACCGGTAGGGCACCTCCCGGTCCAGCGGAGGCGTGCGGGGGCCCAGCTGCGCGGCGTACGCGAACAGGTCGTCGCTCAGGTGCTCCGCCGTCTCCCAGCAACTCCACGTCAGGTTCCCGGCGGGCGCGTCCCAGCGGTCCGCCGGGGCCCCGGCCAGCACGTCCACCGCGAGGCGCACCGCCGAGGACACGTCGTCGGCGGTCACCGGCAGCCGTGTCCCGGACAGCGCCGCCCGCTCGGCGGCGGAGCACTCCACGCAGAACTCGTTGCCCTCGGGGTCGGCCAGCGTCGCCCAGCCGCGGCCGTTCGGCTTGCGGTGGTCGGCCACCAGGGTCGCGCCCAGCGCGAGCAGCCGCTCCACCTCCTCGTCCCGGGAGCGGTCCTGCGGCTGGATGTCCAGGTGGACGCGGTTCTTGGTCCGTTTCTCCTCGTCCACCCGGATGAGGAGGACGGCCGTGCCGGGGGCCTCGACCAGCGCCTCCGGGTCGCCGGGGGAGTCCTCGTCGGAGACCCGCCCGCCGAGCACCCGGGCCCAGAAGGCGCCGAGCGCGTAGGCGTCGGCGCAGTCGATCGTGATGTGGCGTACGGAAGAAGTCATGGAGCACACCCTCCTCGCCGATTCCCGCCGGGTCCATCGGGTTGTGCGCCCGGCCGGACCGGCCGGGCGCACAACCCGATGGACCCGGTTCTCCCGGCACGCCGCGCTACCTCACCGGGGTGAAGTCCCGCGCCCCGATGAACTCGGGCCGGCGGACCGGAGCCGCGAAGGGCTCCTGCGCCTCGTTCTCCACGCTGTTGAAGACGATGAAGACGTTGCTGCGCGCGTACGGGGTGATGTTGTCGCCCGAGCCGTGCATGGCGTTGCAGTCGAACCAGGTCGCCGAACCGGCCTTGCCCGTGAAGAGCTTGATGCCGTGGCGGTCGGCCNCCCTCCTCGCCGATTCCCGCCGGGTCCATCGGGTTGTGCGCCCGGCCGGACCGGCCGGGCGCACAACCCGATGGACCCGGTTCTCCCGGCACGCCGCGGGGGCCGGGACGATACGCCGTCCCGGCCCCCGCGGCGTGCGCCGCCGCGCTACCTCACCGGGGTGAAGTCCCGCGCCCCGATGAACTCGGGCCGGCGGACCGGAGCCGCGAAGGGCTCCTGCGCCTCGTTCTCCACGCTGTTGAAGACGATGAAGACGTTGCTGCGCGCGTACGGGGTGATGTTGTCGCCCGAGCCGTGCATGGCGTTGCAGTCGAACCAGGTCGCCGAACCGGCCTTGCCCGTGAAGAGCTTGATGCCGTGGCGGTCGGCCATCTTCGTCAGCGCCTCGTCGGACGGGGTGCCCGCGTCCTGCATCTGGAGCGACTTCTTGTAGTTGTCCTTCGGCGTCTCGCCCGCACAGCCGAGGAACGTCTTGTGCGAACCGGGCATGATCATCAGCCCGCCGTTGGTGTCGAAGTTCTCGGTCAGCGCGATCGACACGGACACCGTCCGCATATTCGGCAGGCCGTCCTCCGCGTGCCAGGTCTCGAAGTCCGAGTGCCAGTAGAAGCCCGAGGCCCCGAAGCCCGGCTTCACGTTGATCCGGGACTGGTGGACGTACACGTCCGAGCCGAGGATCTGGCGGGCCCGGCCCACCACCCGCTCGTCGCGGACCAGCCCGGCGAAGACCTCGCTGAGCTTGTGGACCTCGAAGACGGACCGGACGTTCTGGGACTGCTTCTCGACGATGGAGCGCTCGTCGGCGCGGACCGCCGGGTCCGAGACCAGCCGGTCCAGTTCGGCCCGGTAGACGGCGACCTCGTCCGGGGTGATGAGCTGGTCGACGGTGAGGAAACCGTCGTGCTCGTAGCCCTGGAGGTCCTTGGCGCTGATCGGGCCCGGTGCGCCCGGCGCGGACCAGATGACCGGGTCCTGGCGGGGAGTGGTCATCTCGGCGGCACCGCGCGAGGGGTACAGATCGGCGCGTACTTCGGTGGTCATGGTGGTTCAGGCCTCCTCGGTCAGCAGGGGGTAGACGCCGTTCTCGTCATGGTCCTCCCGTCCGGTCACGGGAGGGTTGAAGACACACACGCAACGGAAGTCCGTTTTGGGCCGCATGGTGTGCCGCTCGTGCCCGTCCAGCAGGTACATGGTGCCCGGCGTGATCCAGTGCTTCTCACCGGTCTCGTCGTTGGTGAGCTCGGCCTCGCCCTCGGTGCAGAGCACGGCCTCGATGTGGTTCGCGTACCACATGGAGGTCTCCGTACCCGCGTAGAGCACGGTCTCGTGGAGCGAGAAGCCCACCTTCTCCTTGGCGAGCACGATGCGCTTGCTCTCCCAGGTGCCGGACGCGGCCTTCACATGCCGGTCGGTGTTCTCGATGTCACTGAACGATCGGACGATCACGGTGAGCTGTCGCCTTTCTCTTCTCTGCGCGGGCCCCGGGCCCATCGGCCCGGGGCCCCTCCTTCTTCGCCTGCCCCGGCAGCGCCGGGTCAGGCCGTCTCGCGGACGCAGCGGGCCAGCGTGCGCAGGCCCTCGTCCAGCTCGTCGGGGGTGATGGTCAGCGGCGGGAGCAGCTTGACGACCTCGCTCTGCGGGCCGGAGGTCTCCAGCAGGAGCCCCAGCTCGAAGGCGCGGGCGCAGACCGCCGAGGCGCGGGCGGGGTCCTCGAACTCCATGCCCCACACCAGGCCCCGGCCGCGGAACCGCGCGGTCGGCTCCTCGCCGCAGATGGCCAGCAGCGTCTGCTCGATCTGCTCGCCGCGGGCCAGGGTCTGCTTCTCCATCTGGCCGTCCGCCCAGTACGCCTGCAGCGCGGCGGCGGCCGTGACGAAGGCCGGGTTGTTGCCGCGGAAGGTGCCGTTGTGCTCGCCCGGCTCCCAGATGTCCAGTTCCGGCTTGAACAGGCAGAGCGACATCGGCAGGCCGTAGCCGCTGATGGACTTCGACAGGGTGACGATGTCCGGGGTGATCCCGGCCTCCTCGAAGGAGAAGAAGCCGCCGGTCCGGCCGCACCCCATCTGGATGTCGTCGACGATCAGCAGCATGTCCTGGCGGTGGCACAGCTCCTGGAGGGCGCGCAGCCACTCGGCGCGGGCCACGTTGATGCCGCCCTCGCCCTGGACCGTCTCCACGATCACGGCGGCGGGCTTGTTCAGCCCGGAGCCCTGGTCCTCCAGCAGCCGCTCGAACCAGAGGAAGTCCGGTACCCGGCCGTCGAAGTAGTTGTCGAACGGCATCGGGGTGCCGTGCACCAGGGGGATGCCGGCTCCGGCGCGCTTGAACGCGTTGCCGGTGACGGCGAGCGAGCCCAGCGACATGCCGTGGAAGGCGTTGGTGAACGAGACGACGGACTCGCGGCCCTTGACCTTGCGGGCCAGCTTCAGCGCCGACTCGACGGCGTTGGTGCCGGTCGGGCCGGGGAACATCACCTTGTACGGCAGGTCGCGCGGGCGCAGGATCACGTTCTGGAACGTCTCCAGGAACGCGCGCTTGGCGGTGGTCGCCATGTCGAGCCCGTGGGTGATGCCGTCGCGCTCGATGTAGTCGATCAGCGCGCGTTTCAGCACCGGGTTGTTGTGGCCGTAGTTGAGCGAGCCGGCGCCGGCGAAGAAGTCCAGGTAGGAGTGGCCGTCCTCGTCGGTCAGCCGGGCGCCCTGCGCGCGGTCGAACACGGCGGGCCAGCCGCGGCAGTAGCTCCGGACCTCGGACTCCAGGGTTTCGAAGACGCTCAGGGCGGGCGGGGTGATGGTCACAGCGGATCTCCTGCGTGAGGGGGTGTGACGGGCGGTGGTCTGGTGCTCCCCGCCGCACGGAGGCGGCCGGGACCGCGCCGGAGGGTCGGCCGGCGCGGAAAGAGGGGGCCGGGCGCACGGATCGGGTGCGCGGACCCGCGGAACGACGGCGTACGGTTCGGGCACGCCGGCGCCGTGGCCGGGAGGGCTCAGGTGGTGAACGGGCCTATCCGGTGGAGCACCTCGGGCAGGTGCTCCTCCTCGGGGAACAGGCCGCCGTCGAAGAGGACCTCCCGCTCCAGGCCGACGTCGTGGCGCTGGGCGTAGGAGGTGAACAGCCGCTCGGAGGCGGTGTTGTCCGGCGTGATCGTCGTCTCCACGAACGACAGGCCCTGATCGGCGGCGACCCGGGCGGTCAGCGCGTCCAGCAGGGCGGCGGCCAGTCCCTTGCCCCGGTGGGCCCGGTCCACGGCCACCTGCCAGACGACGAGGGTCTGGGGCCGGTCGGGCCTGAGGTAGCCCGTCACGAAGGCGATGGGTTCGCCGTTCTCGCCCCGGGCGACCACGGAGGTCGCGGCGAAGTCACGGCACCACAGCAGGTAGCTGTACGAGGAGTTCAGGTCCAGGACCTGGGAGTCGCGGGCGATACGCCAGATCGCGGCTCCGTCCTCCACTCGCGGTGCATCGATACTGAGGAATTCACTTCGGGCACGGGCAAAATCTGCTGGTGCGGCGGTCATGCGAATTGAATTTACCCAGCAAATTTCGAAATTGCATCGGCGTGAGGGGTTGGACGCGGCGCGGCCATGTGTTATCAGGCGTGCGCGAGAAGCCCCCCGATCTGGGGTCGGTTTCCAGCCCTTTGTCCTGAATTAATCGGGCATAATGTCGCCCGTGTGGAGTCGGTCACAGGGTGGTAACTCTCTCGGAACCTGTCCGAATCATGAAGTTCGAGGCCGGAAAAAACTGCCCCGTTTAGGTGACGGAAAAGCGGGCAGAAGAATGTGGGAAGCTGCTTTTATATAAAGCAGCTTCCCACATTATGAATATCAGCGGCTCGGCCACGTTTCCGAAACGGCCCGGTGGGCAGCCTCGATGTCGACCCGCAGACCCGCGTCCGCCAGCGCCGCCCCCACCGCCGCGAGCGAGGACAGCACCGTGCCCCGCGTCGCGTCCGGGCCGTAGTGGTTGACCCGGATCATCTCCTTGGACAGCGCCCCGCCGCCCGCGACGAGCGGCAGCGCGGGGTCCGCCGCCCGCGCGTGCGCGACCAGCGCGGCGGCGTCCGTGCCCGCCGGAACGCGCAGCGTCGTGGCCACCGGGGCCGCGTCCCGCGAATCGTGGACGTACGGCTCCAGACCGCCGCCCAGGGCCTGCGCCCCGGCCCGGGTCGCCGCCGCGGCCGAGGCGTGGCGGGCCGTCACCGTCTCCAGCCCCTCCTCCTCGATCCGCGCCACGCACGCCTCCAGGCCCAGCATCTCCAGCTGCGCGGGGGCGTGCGGCAGGGCGGCGCGTCCGCCGTCGATCCAGCGCTCCTTCCAGTCCAGGAGGGAGAGGTAGGAGCGGCGCGGGGCGGCCGGGTTGGCGGCCATCCGCTCCCAGGCCCGCTCGCTCACCGACACCGCCGACACCCCGGCGGGGCCGCCCATGGCCTTCTGCGCGCCGATCACGCACAGATCGACGCCCCAGGCGTCCGGCAGCAGCGGCTCCGCGCCGACCGAGGCGACCGCGTCCAGCATGAACAGCGCGCCGTGCGCCCGGACCACCTCGCCGATCTCCGCGACCGGGTTGGTGTTGCCGGTCGCCGCCTCCGCGTGCACCAGCGAGACGAAGTCGATCTCGGGGTGCGCGGCGAGCGCCTCGGCGACCTGGGCCGCGGTCACGGCGGTGTGGAAGGGCACGGTGAGATCGACGACGTGCGCGCCGCAGTCCCGCAGCCAGTCGCCGAAGGTCTGCCCGTACGGTCCGGTGACCACGTTCAGCGCCGTGGAGCCGGGCCGGGCGCCGCCGCGGATGCAGCCCTCCAGGGGCAGCAGGGCCTCGCCCTGGGTGATGACGACGTCCTGCTCGGTGGCCAGGAGGGCGGCCACCCGCCGTTCGATGGCCGCGAAGTGCGCGGCGGTCAGCGGGGGGAGGTCGAGGAAGGGGTGCGTCACGGCGGGGCTCTCTTCGGTGTCGTTCGTCGGGCGGCGGGCTTCCGGGGCCCGCCGACATGTTCCCGGGCCCTGGCAGCCTACCGACGGCCTCGTACAGTGCGGCATATGAGTGATCGGGAGGAGCAGCGGGTGCTGCGGGTGAAGGGCCGGGTCCTGGTGGGCCCGGACGAGGTGCGGGACGAACTGTGGGCGGTGGACGGGCGGATCACCTACGAGCGGCCGCCGGGCGCGGACCGGGCCGGGACGGTGCGGGGCTGGGTGCTGCCCGGCCTGGTCGACGCGCACTGCCATGTCGGCCTCGACCGGCACGGGCCCGTCGACGCCGCGACCGCCGAGCGGCAGGCGCTCACCGACCGGGAGGCCGGAACCCTGCTCATCCGGGACGCCGGATCGCCCTCCGACACCCGGTGGATCGACGACCGCGGGGACCTGCCGAAGATCATCCGGGCCGGTCGCCACATCGCCAGGACCCGCCGCTACATCCGCAACTACGCGCACGAGATCGAGCCCGGCGACCTCGTCGCCTACGTCGCCCGGGAGGCCCGTCGCGGGGACGGCTGGGTCAAGCTGGTGGGGGACTGGATCGACCGCTCCGCCGGGGACCTGACCGCCTGCTGGCCGCGCGGCGAGGTGGAGGCGGCCATCGCCGAGGCGCACCGGCTCGGCGCCCGGGTCACCGCCCACTGCTTCGCCGAGGAGTCGCTGCGCGATCTGGTGGAGGCGGGCATCGACTGCGTCGAGCACGCCACCGGCCTCACCGAGGACACCATCCCGCTCTTCGCCGAACGGGGCGTAGCGATCGTCCCGACCCTGGTCAACATCGCCACCTTCCCCGACCTCGCGGCGGGCGGCGAGGCCAAGTTCCCCCGCTGGTCGGCCCATATGCGGCGGCTGTACGAGCGCCGTTACGACACCGTGCGCGCCGCCTACGACGCGGGGATCCCGGTCTACGTCGGCACCGACGCGGGCGGCTCCCTGGCGCACGGACTGGTCGCGGGCGAAGTGGCCGAGCTGGTCAAGGCGGGCATCCCGCCCCTGGAGGCCCTCTCCGCCACCGCCTGGGGGGCGCGGCGCTGGCTGGGGCGGCCGGCCCTGGAGGAGGGGGCCCCGGCGGACCTGGTCGTGTACGACGAGGATCCGCGCGCGGATGTGCGGGTGCTGGCGGCCCCCCGGCACGTCGTGCTCGACGGACGGGTGGTCGGGTGAGGGGTGCGACCGGGCCGGGGCGGCGCGGTCGGGCGTCGTGGTGGGGCGGCTGCGGCCGGGTGCCGTGTTGACCGGCGGTGACGGACGCGCTTCCGGCTCGTTGTGCCCTTTCCGCGCGTACTGCCCCGGCATCGGACGCCGACAGGGTTGTACGACCGGCGGCGGGTGAATCGAGTGACGGTAGGGGACGCGTGCGCCGAAAGATTCGAATACGTGCTCGGAAACCCCCCTTTGGGGTGAACTCACGCCAGGTGTACGTCAGTTCACCCTCAGTACGTAAAGATTCACGGAGTCGAAGCCGCCGGCGCGGGCGATGTCCCCCATTGGGCCGCGCCGGCGGCTCCATGTCTCTTGTGGGGGTTCCACCACCTTGAACAGCAACACCTTCCGTCTCTCCGCTCTGGCGGTCGCCGCCGCTCCGGTCGTCCTGCTCGCCGCCGTCCCCGCGCACGCGGCCCCGGCGACGCCCGCCACCGGCGAGGGCAGGGCGAGCGCGGTCGTGCTCCGTACCGGGCTCGACGTCTCGCTCCTCGACAAGGCCGTCCACGTGCCCCTCAAGGCCACGCTCAACGAGGTACAGGCCCCGGCCGCCGCCGGGAAGACCGCGCTGAGCGTGAACGTGGACGGGGTGGAGGGCGGAGCTCCGGTCAGCCTCCTGCGCGCCGACGTGGCCACCGCGAACGCCACGGCCGACGAGCACCGGGCCGAAGGGGCCGCCCACCTGGCCAGGGCCAGGGTCCATGTCCCCGGACTCGCGGCGCTCTCGCTCGTCGAGGTCGAGAAGGTCACCTCCAAGGCGGTCTGCGAGGCGGGGAAGAAGCCGGTCGCCGAGTCGAACGTGCTCGGTCGTGTCGCGGTCCTGGGCAAGGAGGTGGAGCTCAGCGCGGGCGGCCCGACGCGGGTGTCGGTACCGGGGGTCGGAGAGGTCTCCCTCGACCTGTCCACGACGGCCACCACCGAGCGGACCGCGGCCGCCACGGCGCTCCGGTTGAAGGTCGCGGTCAACCCGCTCAAGCTCAACGTGGCCGAGGTGAACGGCGAGGTCACCCTCGCCGAGGCGACCTGTGAGACCCCGAAGGGCCCGAAGACCCCCGGGAAGCCGGGCCCCGCGGACGGCGGCTCCACGGGCGGTTCCACCGACGGCGGTTCCACGGGCGGCGGCGACGGCGACGGCGGCGACCAGGGCGGTGGGAGCGACGGCGGCACGAGCGGCGACGTGAAGACGCAGACCGGCTCCGACACGGGCACCGCCCCCACCGAGAACCTCGCGGAGACGGGCGGCAGTTCCGCCACCCCGTACATCGCGGGCGGCGCGGCCCTGCTGCTGGCCGTGGGCGCGGGCGCGACGGTGCTGGCCCGCAGGCGGGCCGCCGGCCGGAACTGACCGGGACCGGTACGACGCCGTAACGCCCCGGGGCGGGGCCCTCCACCGGGCCCTGCCCCTCACCACTCCGCCCTGCCGCCCGTGAGCCCCTCCGTGCCTCAGCCCGGCCCTCCGGTGCCTCAGCCCGGCCGGGCGGAAACCCTTCACGGGCGCGCCCCGGCCGGTCGGGAAACCCTCCGGCGCCCCGCTCCCCGGACGGGGCCCGCCTCAGCGCCCCGACCGCGCGGGCAGCGCCTGCACCGCCTGGTCCAGCGCCTGGAGGAAACGATTGGTCGTGGTCCGGTCGCGGACCGCGAGCCGCAGCCACTGCGGCCCCAGCCCCGGGAACGTGTCCCCGCGCCGGGCCGCGAAGCCCAGCAGCCGCAGCCGCTCGCGCACCTCCGCCGCCCGCTCCAGACGGATCAGGACGAACGGCCCCCGGGCCTCCTCCACCGCCTGGACCTCGCTGAACTCGGCCAGCCCGGCGAGCAGATGGGCCCGGTCCACCGTGATCCGGTCCGCCGCCCCGGCCGCCTCCACCAGCGCCCGCGGCTCCATGCACGCCTCGGCCGCCGCCAGCGCCGGGGTGGAGACGGGCCACAGCGGCTGCGCCTCGGCCAGCAGCGCCACCGTCTCCGGCGCGGCCAGCACATAACCGATCCGCAGCCCGGCCAGCCCCCACGTCTTGGTGAGGCTGCGCAGCACCACCAGCCCGGGGACGTCCGTCCGCCCGCACAGCGCCTCGCGCTCGCCCGGCACCACGTCCATGAACGCCTCGTCGACCACCAGCGTCCGCCCCGGCCGCGCCAGCTTCTCCAGCAGGGCCGCCGGGTGCAGCACGGACGTCGGGTTCGTCGGATTGCCGACCACCACGAGGTCCGCCTCCTCGGGCACCGCTGCCGGATCGAGCCGGAAGCCGTTCTCGGCACGCAGCAGGACCCGCCCCACCTGGTGCCCGGCCGCCCGCAACGCCGCCTCCGGTTCGGTGAACTGCGGGTGCACCACGACCGGACGGCGCGCCGGAAGGGCCCGCGCGATCAGGACGAACGCCTCGGCCGCGCCCGCCGTCAGCAGCACCCGCTCCACCGGCAGGCCGTGCCGGTCGGCGACCGCGGCGCGGGCCGACGCCCCGTCGGGGTAGGCGGCGAGCGAGGTGAGCGACCCGGCTATCCGCTCGCGCAGCCACTCGGGGGGCGTGTGGGTCCGGACGTTCACGGCGAGGTCGGTCAGATTCTCGCCGCGTACCTCCGCGTCTCCGTGGTGGCGCAGGTCGGGCCCGGCGCTCTCGATGTTCGTGGGGGGATTCATGGCAGCCATGGTGGACGGACCGGGGCCCGCCGTCACCGGGGAAGAGGAATTTTTCCTGCCCGGAACACCGGGCGCCCCGGCGGCGGCCGGATACCGCAGGGCCACCGCACAGGTCGCGGCCCCCCGGACCGCCGCCCCCTCCTCGGCGGCCCCCCCGCCCGCGAACGCGGTTTCGCCCGGCTTCCCGCCCGGGGCACGGGTCTTGGGCACCACCAGTTCGTCCGCCTCGATCAGCGCCGCCGCCTCGGCGACCGAGGGGGTGCCCGCCACCGCGCCCACCGCGCCCGAGGGATGCGGCACGCGGACCGCGGCCAGCGCCCCGGCCGGATGGGTCCGCACCGGCACCCCGAGCCGGGCCGCCGCCCCCACGATCCCCGGCTCGTCCCCCTTGGCGTCGACCGTCGCGACCTCCACCACGTCCGACGCGTCCAGCCCCGCCCCGCGCAACGCCGCCTCGATGAGGGCGAACACCACATCACCGGGGACGCCCTTGCGGGCGCCGACCCCCACCACGAGACTGCGGGCGCCGGACGCGGGTGCGGGGCCGGGGGATGCTCCGGTCATCGGCGGAGTCCTGCCTTTCAGGTGGTACGGCGCGGGGGCGCGGGAGAGGGGACGAGCCCCCTCCGTATACGGAACGGGCGGGTCGTGCGGAACACGGGACGGGCGGTGGGGAACACCCGGACGGCGCGGCCGGCGGCGTACCGGGAGGGCTGCCGCGGGGGCGCCGGGGGCCCCGCGGGTAAGGACACCCTGGGATGCGGAGGGCGTGCCCGATCGGCTAGCAAGGGCCCATGGCGGTGTTCGTCGCGCTCGGCGCGTTCCTGATGACCCTGGCCGGCGGCTGGGTCGCCCGGCGCATCACCGACCGCCGCCATCTGGTGCTCGGCTTCGCGGGCGGCCTGATGCTCGGCGTGGTCGGACTCGACCTCCTGCCGGAGGCGGTCGAGGCCGCGGGCGAGCCGGTGTTCGGGGTGCCGGCCGCCCTGCTGCTGTTCGTGGGCGGCTTCCTGGTGGCCCATCTGGTCGAGCGGCTGCTCGCCGTACGCCAGGTGGCGCACGGGGCGGCGGCCCGCCGGGACGAGCGCGTACCGCAGGTGGGGCTGACGGCGGCCGCCGCGATGGTCGGCCACAGCCTGATGGACGGCGTCGCGCTCGGCGCCGCCTTCCAGGTCGGCGGCTCCATGGGCGTGGCCGTGGCGCTGGCGGTGATCAGTCATGACTTCGCCGACGGATTCAACACGTACACCCTCACCACTCTTTACGGGAACGCCCGCCGCAAGGCGCTCCTGATGCTGTTCGCGGCCGCGGTGGCGCCGGTCGTGGGCGCGGCGACGACGCTGCTATTCACCCTTCCGGAGGAACTGCTCGGCGGCTATCTCGGCTTCTTCGGCGGAGCCCTGCTCTACCTGGCCGCTGCGGAGATCCTTCCCGAGGCGCACCACACCCATCCCGCCCGCTCCACCCTTCTCTGCACCATCGGGGGCGTGGGCTTCATCTGGCTGGTCGTCGGCATCGCCGAGTGAGCCGCGCGTACGCCCCCGCACCTTCTCGCGCGCCCCGTCACGCCCCCGGGAAAGCGGCTCACCGGGCCCGGCAGTGTGCCACGAACCGGCCGGCCACCTCGGGCGAGGCGGCCCAGTGGGTGTGCAGATAGCTCGCGTGCACGCCCCGCTCCACGTACCCCTCGACCCGTCGCTCCGGCTGGTGCATGCCCCACGCGGGGGTGGCCCCCGCCCCCGGCTCCAGGACCGTGCGGTGGAACTCGTGCCCGCGCATCCGGGTGCCCGCCACCGCCAGCACGCTGTCGGAGACGGCCACCGCCTGCCGGTATCCGAGGGTCAGCCGCTCGGACATCCGGGCCTCGGCGCCGAGCACCCCGCACATCGGCTTCCCGTCCAGTTCCCGCGCCAGATAGAGCAGCCCCGCGCACTCGGCGGCCACCGGGGCGCCGCTCAGGGCCAGCTCCGTCACCGCGCGCCGCAGCGGCCGGTTGGCCGACAGCTCGGGCGCGTACACCTCCGGGAACCCGCCGCCGATCACGATGCCCGCCGTACCCGCCGGCAGCTTCTCGTCCCGCAGCGGGTCGAAGGCCACGACCTCCGCCCCGGCCGCCGTCAGCAGCTCGGCGTGTTCCGCGTAGGCGAAGGTGAACGCCGCCCCGCCCGCCACCGCGACGACGGGCCGGGGACCCCGTGCCGGGGCGTACGACTCCCGGGCCGGGGCGTACGCGGGGCTCCACGGCTCGTCCGGCAGTGCGGGAGCCGTCCGCGCCAGTGCCATCAGCGCGTCCAGATCGCACCCGGCGCGCACCCGCTCGCCCATGGCGCGTACGGCCTCCACCGCCTCCGCCCCCCGCTCGGCCACCGGGACCAGCCCCAGATGGCGCGAGGGCGTCGCGACCTGCGGGGCCCGCCGGATCACGCCGAGCACCGGCAGCCCCGACTCGTCCAACGCGTCCCGCAACAGCGCCTCGTGCCGGTCGGAGGCCACCTTGTTCAGGATCACCCCGCCGATCCGCACCTCCGGATCCCAGGACGCGAACCCGTGCACCAGGGCCGCCACCGAACGGGACTGCGACGAGGCGTCCACCACCAGCACCACGGGGGCGCGCAGCAGCTTCGCCACCTGGGCGGTGGACGCCAGCTCGCCCTGTCCCGAGGCGCCGTCGTACAGCCCCATCACGCCCTCGACCACGGCGAGGTCGCACCTCGCCGACCCGTGCGCGAACAGCGGGGCGATCAACTCCGTCCCGCACATGTACGCGTCGAGGTTGCGGCCGGGACGTCCCGTCGCCAGGGAGTGATAACCCGGATCGATGTAGTCCGGGCCCACCTTGTGCGGCGAGACGGCGAGCCCGCGCGCGGCGAAGGCGGCCATCAGGCCGGTGGCGACGGTGGTCTTGCCGCTGCCGGAGGCCGGAGCGGCGATGACCAGGCGGGGCGCACTCACCACTCGATGCCCCTCTGGCCCTTCTGCCCCGCGTCCATCGGGTGCTTGACCTTCGTCATGTCGGTCACCAGGTCGGCGGCCTCGATCAGCGCGTCCGGCGCGTTGCGGCCGGTGATCACCACGTGCTGGACGCCGGGCCGGTTCCGCATCACCTCGACGACCTCGTCGACGTCGATCCAGCCCCAGTGCATCGGGTAGGCGAACTCGTCGAGCACGTACAGCCGGTACGTCTCGGCCGCCAGATCGCGCTTGACCTGCTCCCAGCCCTCGCGGGCCTTCTCCTCGTTGTCGAGCTGGCCGTCGCGCTGCACCCAGGACCAGCCCTCGCCCATCTTGTGCCAGTCGACGGTGCCGCCCTCACCGCTCGCGCCGAGCACCTTGAGCGCGTTCTCCTCGCCGACCTTCCACTTCGCCGACTTCACGAACTGGAACACCCCGATCGGCCACCCCTGGTTCCAGGCGCGCAACGCCAGCCCGAAGGCGGCGGTGGACTTGCCCTTCCCGACGCCCGTGTGGATGAACAGGAGCGGGCGGTTGCGCCGCTGACGGGTGGTAAGCCCGTCGTCCGGTACGGAAGTCGGCTGTCCCTGCGGCATCAAGCGGCCCTCCCGGCTGCGGTGACGTCCTTGACGAGCCCGGCGATCGAGTCGGCCCGCAGCTCGTCGAGCGTGACGGCGGCGCCTCCCAGTTCCCGGGCGAGTTCCCCGGCGAGACCGAGGCGTACGTACCCCGACTCGCAGTCCACGACGACCGAGGCCGTCCCCTCGGAGCGGTGCAGCCGGCCGGCCCGTCCGGCGAGCGCCACCGGCTCCGGGCCGCCGGTCGCCCGGCCGTCCGTGACCACGACGAGCAGGGGCCGCCGCGACGGATCGCGCAGCCGCTCCACCCGCAGCACGTCATGGGCCTTGAGCAGCCCGGCGGCCAGCGGGGTGCGGCCCCCGGTCGGCAGCGACTCCAGCCGGGCGGCGGCGGCGTCCACGGACGAGGTCGGCGGCAGCGCCACCTCGGCCTCCCTGCCCCGGAAGGTGACCAGGCCGACCTTGTCACGCCGCTGGTAGGCGTCGAGCAGCAGCGACAGCACGGCCCCCTTGACCGCGCTCATCCGCTGCCGGGCGGCCATCGACCCGGAGGCGTCCACGACGAACAGCACGAGGTTGCCCTCCCGCCCCTCGCGGACCGCCTGCCGCAGATCGTCCCGGCGCACCACGAGCCCGCGCCCGGCCCGACCGCGCGCCCGCTGGTGCGGGGCGGCCGCCCGCACGGTCGCGGCCAGGTGCAGCTTGGTCAGCGCCCCCTCGGGCCGCCGCGCGCCGGTGGTGCGCCCGTGCTCGGTACGGGCCGGGGAGCGCCGCCCGGCAGCGCCCTCCCCGAGCCCGGGCACGCTGAGCGTCTTCGTCCGGAACGGCTCGGCGGACGCCACCGACTGCTGCTCGCCCCCGGCGGGCCGGCCGGGCGCGCCGGACTCGCCCTCGGGGGCCCGGGACGGCGTGTCCTCGGGCGCCGGGGAGGGCGTACCGTCCTCCGGGGCTGTGCTGTCCGGTCCGCCGGCCTGCGGCGGCACGCCACCGCCACCGCCACCTCCGCCGTCCCCTCCGCCGTCCGGATCGGGCTCGTCGTCCCCCGGGCCCCCGTCCTGCCCGGCGGCCTCGTCGAGGGTCCGGTCGAGCTTGTCCTCGTCCAGGCCGGGCGCGTCGAACGGGTTGCGGCGACGCCGGTGGGGCAGGGCCAGCAGCGCGGCCTGCCGTACGTCCTCGGCGGTGACCTCCTCGCGCCCCGTCCAGGCGGCCAGTGCGGTCGCGGTACGGGCCATGACGATGTCGGCCCGCATCCCGTCGACCTCGAAGGCGGCACAGGTCGCCGCGATCTGCCGCAACACGCCGTCGCCCAGCACGACCCGGGGCAGCAGGGCGCGCGCGGCGGCGATCCGCTCGCGCAGCGCCCCCTCCTCCTCGGCCCAGCGCGCCGCGAACCCCTCGGGATCGTCGTCGTACGCGAGCCGTCGCCGCACGACCTCCACCCGCTCGTCGGTGTCCCGGGAGGCGGAGACCTCCACGGTCAGCCCGAACCGGTCCAGCAACTGCGGCCGCAGCTCGCCTTCTTCCGGGTTCATCGTCCCGACCAGCAGGAACCGCGCCGCATGCCGTACGGAGACGCCCTCGCGCTCCACGTACGAGGCGCCCATGGCCGCCGCGTCCAGCAGCAGGTCCACCAGGTGGTCGTGGAGGAGGTTGACCTCGTCCACGTAGAGGATGCCGCGATGCGCGTCGGCCAGCAGCCCCGGCTCGAACGCCTTCACGCCCTCGGAGAGCGCCCGTTCGATGTCCAGCGCTCCCACGAGCCGGTCCTCCGAAGCGCCGACCGGCAGCTCCACGGTCCGCGCCGCGCGCGACACGCCGGCGGCGTCCGCGTGCGGCCCGTCGGGACACGCCGGGTCGGGGGAGGCGGGGTCACAGGAGAACCGGCATCCGGGGACGACGGAGACCTCGGGCATCAGCGCGGCGAGCGCGCGCACGGCGGTGGACTTGGCGGTCCCCTTCTCCCCGCGCACGAGGACCCCGCCCACAGCGGGACTGACCGCGTTCAGCAACAGCCCGAGCCGCAGGTCGTCCTGTCCGACGATCGCGGTGAAGGGATACGGCGTACTCACTTGGCCTCCTCGTCGACGTCAACACCATCGAGCCCGGCCGGGCCGGGCCCGGCGCACTCCACTCCCCGGGGCGCCGCCTCCGCGGACCGGGCGAATCCCGGCCCCTCGGGCGATCGAGGAGCGGGAGGCGGGGCGGCGCCCCGGCCCTCCGCATCCTCAGCGCCCGCGTCCCCCGGCGCCGAACGCGCCTCCGCCCCCGTGCCGGCCCCCGGCAGGGCAGGGGCCCCCGGCGGCACGAACGGCAGCCCCGCAGGCGCGCCCCCCTCGATCAGCCGCCACAACGCGTCCGTGTCCGCGTGCTCCTCGACCAGGTCCCCGAGCCGGTCCAGCTGCTCCTCCCGCAGCATCCCGAAGCTCGTGTCCGGCGCCGGAACGAACCGCCGTCCGGCGGCCCGCGCCACCTCGGTCAGGAACCGCCGCCGGAACGCGTCGCTCTCCAGCGACCCGTGCCAGTGCGTCCCCCACACCGCCCCCACCCGGCACCCGTCCAGGAACGGCTCGCCGCCCCGCACGTCGGCCACCCCGTGGTGGATCTCGTACCCCTCCACCGGCTCGCCCAGCGCGGAGCCGACCGGTCGCGCCAACGTCTTGGCCCGGTCGAAGCGGATGCGCACGGGCAGCAGGCCGAGCCCGTCCACGACCCCCGCCCGCGACTCCACCTCGTCCTCGATCCGCTCACCGAGCACCTGGAACCCGCCGCAGATCCCCAGCACCGGCCGGCCCTCCGCCGCCCGCCGCGCGAGCGCGTCCGCGAGGCCGCGCTCGCGCAGCCAGGCCAGCGCCTTCACGGTGCCGCGCGTCCCGGGGACGACCACCAGGTCCGCGTCGGCCAGCTCCTCCGCCCGGTCCACGAACCGCACGACGACGCCCGGTTCGGCCGCCAGCGCGTCCACGTCCGTGAAGTTCGACATCAGCGGCACCGCGCAGACCGCGACCCGCAGCACGTCCTCGCCGTGCGGGGGAGCCACGGCCGACTCCCGCACCGCACCCCGCAGGGAGACCCGCAGGCCGTCCTCCTCGTCGATGCCGAGCCCGTGGGCGAACGGCAGCACCCCGTACGTCCGCCGTCCGGTCAGCCCGTACAGCATGTCCAGGCCCGGCTCCAGCAGCGAGACGTCGCCCCGGAACTTGTTCACCAGGTAGCCCGCGACCAGCGCCTGGTCCTCGGGGCCCAGCAGTGCGGTGGTCCCGAAGAACGAGGCGAAGACCCCGCCCCGGTCGATGTCCCCGACCACCAGCACCGGGAAGCCGGCGGCCCGCGCGATCCCCATGTTCACGATGTCGGTGCGCCGCAGGTTGATCTCCGCGGGGGAGCCGGCCCCCTCGCAGATCACCGCGTCGTACGTCGACCGGAGCTGCTCCAGGCAGTCGGTGACCGTGCCGAGCAGCGCCTCCTGACGGCCCCCGTGGTACCCCCGCGCGCTCATCTCGCCGACCGGCCTGCCCATCAGGACCACCTGGCTGGAGCGGTCGCCGCCCGGTTTCAGCAGCACCGGGTTCATCAGGGCCGTCGGCTCCACCCGGGCCGCCTGCGCCTGCATCGCCTGGGCCCGGCCGATCTCCGCGCCCTCCCGGGTCACGAAGGAGTTCAGCGACATGTTCTGCGCCTTGAACGGCGCGACCTTCACGCCCCGGCGCACCAGCCAGCGGCAGATGCCCGCCGTGACGACGCTCTTGCCCGCGTCCGACGTGGTCCCCGCGACCAGCAGTCCACCGCTCATGCCCGCTCCCGTTCCCCCGCCGGGCCGCGCACGCCCGTACCCGTTCCGTACCGTCTTCCGCACCGGACCGTTCACGCCCGCCCCCGCTTCCGTCCCGCGAGAAGGCGCCCCGCCGCCAGCCGGCCCGCCACGCAGACCCCGAGGGCCAGGACGCCGACCCGGCGCGACAGGCGCACCGCGCGCTCGACGTCCGCGCCGCGCACGTCCCGCCCGGCGGCCCCGTTCAGCACCGGGCGGTGCTCGACGCGCCCCGCGTACGCCAGCGTCCCGCCGAGCCGTACGCCGAGCGCCCCGGCGAACGCGGCCTCCACCGGTCCCGCGTTCGGGCTCGGATGGCGGTGCGCGTCGGCCTTCCAGGCGCGCACGGCGTCCCGGGGCCGCCCGCCGCCCGCCACGGCCAGCGCGGCCGTCAGCCGGGCGCCCGGCCACCCCGCCACGTCGTCCAGGCGGGCCGAGGCCCAGCCGTAGCGGTGGTAGCGGGGCGACCTGTGGCCCACCATCGCGTCGAGGGTGTTCACCGCCCGGAAGGCGACGAGCCCCGGCACCCCGCCGATCGCGCCCCACACCAGCGCGCCCACGACGGCGTCCGAGGTGTTCTCCGCGACCGACTCGACGACGGCACGGGCGATCCCCGGTCCGTCCAGGGCCTGCGGATCGCGCCCGCACAGATGCGGCAGCCGCTCCCGGGCCGCCTCCAGGTCCCCGGCGCTCAGCGCCCCGCCGACGGCACGGGCCTCCCGGCCCAGCGACGTACCGCCCAGGACGGACCAGGCGGTGGCGGCGGTCAGCGCGACGGCGAGGGCGGGGCGGTCGCGCACGGCGCGCGCGGCCAGTGCGGCGGCCCCCGCGGCGCCTCCGGCGCAGACGAGGGCGTGCAGCGCGCCCCGGCCCCGGTCGTCGCGCCACAACAGGGACTCCACCCGCGCGGCGGCGCGGCCGAAACCGGCGACGGGGTGGCCGCGCCGGGGGTCGCCGAACAGGGCGTCGGCGATCAGCCCGGCCGTGGCGCCGTACGCGAAGACGCGATCGGCTCGCACGGGTCAGCCCGCCGCGGGAAGAGGCGTTCCGGCACCTCGGCCTGTACACGGGGGCACGGGATGCGGCACACGGCGGCCGGGCATGGCGTAGGTCCTCACTCAGGGTCCGCGCCCTGGTTCGACGTGACGGCGACGAGAGTCTCCTGGCTCCCGGATCCGCAGTTCCCCCGGCCTTCCAGCCCGCGTACCGCGAGCCGTGACGTCCGGTGTGGGGGAGTGCTCCCCGGTGACAGTGGCGGGACCGCGCCGGATTCGCACCGGCTTCCTCTGCTGTCGCCGTAAATGGCTCCGGCAGTCCACCACGCCCCGCGAACAGCCGTCAACTCGCTGTTGACCTGCGGGGCTCCACTGTGGGCAGACGCACACCGGGCCGGACACACAGGTGTGTGTCCGGCCCGGTGTGGCGCCCGCGTGCGGGATACGGCTCAGGCGACGATCAGGTAGATCCCGTACGCGACCGCCGCCGCGCACGCCGCGAAGCAGGCGTAGGCGCTGGTGCGGGCCAGCGCCGCCGAGCCGCCGCCGGACGCGGCCGACGGCTTGGAGAGGGCGACGATGCCCAGGGTGAAGAGGCCGACCAGAGCGACGGTGACGACGAGACTGACACCGAAGACGGAGGCGAGAGCTGCCCAGTCGATTTTCATACGGATCTGTCCTTACACCTTGGCCGGCGGCCGGGCCGGGTCGTCGGGCGCCGATGCCGGGGCCGCGATGGTGGTCATGAGGCCGGCGGCAGGGACGCCGGCCGGCGGCGGCTGGACCGCGGCCATGGCGGTGGTGACGACGCCCTGCGGCTCGTCGGCCGCGGCCGAGTCGTTGACGTTGGTGTGGTCGACCGGCTGGCGGCGCGAGGCCAGCCAGATGGCGAACGAGCCGCCGATCAGCAGGATCGCGGTGACGGCGATGCCCCACGTGCCCTGCTTGGTCAGGAACTCGGCGGCGGCGCCGACCAGTCCCGCGGCCGGCAGCGTCAGACCCCAGGCGACGAACATCCGGGTGGCGGTGGACCACCGGACCACGCCCCCCTTGCGGCCGAGGCCCGCGCCCATCACGGCACCCGAGCAGGACTGGGTGGTGGAGAGCGAGAAGCCGAGGTGCGAGGAGGCCAGGATGACGGTGGCGGCACTGGTCTGGGCGGCGAAGCCCTGCGGCGGCTTGAGGTCGGTCAGGCCGCTGCCCATGGTGCGGATGATGCGCCAGCCGCCCAGGTAGGTGCCGAGCGCGATGGCGACGCCGGCGGAGACGATGACCCACATCGGAGGGTTGGAACCCGGGGCCAGGACACCGCTGGTGACCAGGGCGAGGGTGATGATGCCCATCGTCTTCTGGGCGTCGTTGGTGCCGTGGGCGAGGGAGACGAGACCCGCGGAGGCGATCTGCCCGGCCCGGTAGCCCTTGGCGGTGGACTTCAGCTGGTTCGGGTCGGTGACGTTCCGGTTGATCCGGTACGTGAGCCGCGTGGCCAGCATCGCGGCGAGGCCCGCGACCACGGGGGCGGCGATCGCCGGGAGGAGGACCTTGGTGACGACGGTGCCGCCGTTGATCGAGGACCAGCCGGCCGACATGACCGCGGCGCCGATCAGACCGCCGAACAGGGCGTGGGAGGAGCTGGACGGCAGGCCGACCAGCCAGGTCAGCAGGTTCCACAGGATGGCGCCGACGAGCGCCGCGAAGATGACCTCTGTTCTGAGGCCGTCCTCGTTGACAATCCCGCCGGAGATCGTCTTGGCGACCTCCACCGACAGGAACGCGCCGATCAGGTTGAGAACGGCGGACATCGCCACCGCTGTCTTGGGCTTCAGTGCGCCGGTCGAGATGGTCGTCGCCATCGCGTTGGCGGTGTCGTGGAAACCGTTCGTGAAATCGAACACGAGAGCTGTTACGACCACAATCGCAAGCAGCAGCGTGATGTGTTCCATTTACCCAGGCAATCGTTCGACGTCAGTGGCACATGGACCGTAGGCAACCTGGATGAACGGAAGATGAACTGGGCAGGGCGTTGCGGTGACCCCAAGCGGAGTGGGTCGCTTCCGGTTGTGGGCGGGGGAGGCCGCGCGAGGCCCCTGGGGCGGGGCGTGGGCTGCTCTTTGCCGCTTGTTGGCGAACATTTTTGAACGGCCGTTCGTCACTCGATGGAGATCCCCGTCACGCGCCGTACGACGTTCCGGTTGAGCGGATACCCCCCTACGCTCGCCCCATGACTCACCAGCACCCGGAAGCCGTGGACCGCGTGTGGCGGGACGTCGTGGACACCGCGCGCCGCAGCGCGGCGGACGGCCTCGTCGTCGGCACCTCGGGCAACGTGTCCGCCCGCCTCGGCGACCTGATCCTGGTGACCCCCAGCGGGGTCCCCTACGACCGGCTCGGACCCGGCGACGCGGTCGGCGTCGACCCGGAGGGCCGCCGGGTCCTGGGGGAGCTGGAGCCGACCAGCGAACTCCCCCTCCACCTGGCGGTCTACCGCTCCACCGGCGCCGCCGCCGTGGTGCACACCCACGCCGTGCACGCCACCGCCGTCTCCACCCTCGTCGCCGAGGTGCCGCTCGTCCACTACGCGGCCGCCCTCCTCGGCGGGCCCGTCCGCACGGCCGCCTACGCCCGCTACGGCACCCCGGAGCTGGCCGAGGCGATGCTCGAAGCGCTCCGGGACCGCACCGGCTGCCTGCTCGCCAACCACGGCACCGTCACTTACGGCGACACCCTCGACCAGGCGTACGACCGCACCGCCCAGCTGGAGTGGCTCTGCCGTCTCTGGCTCACCGCGAGCTCCGTCCCCGGCCGCGTCCCGGCCCTGCTCGACGAGGGACAGCTGGCCGAGGTGACGAAAGCACTCCGGGGGTACGGCCAGCGCGGCTGACGTCCACCGTGCGTCCTGCGGCCCGATGGGGCGCCGCGGGCGCGCGGGGACCGGACGGCCCCGGACGGCCGCCGCCCACTGGCAGCACGCCGTCCGCCCCACGACACTGGAGCGGTGCGCCCGGTAACCGCGACGGCAACGGCCGTCACCACAGTCCTCGGCGTCGGCGCGGCAGCGGTCGCGGCCGGCCGGTACGCGGGCGACGTCGCCCTCCGGGCGACGCCCGGCCGCCCCCTCCCCGCCGACCGCCGGCTCACCGTGCACGCCACGGCGGCCGGGCGAACCACCCTGACCCGGTCCTTCTCGGCGCTCCGGCCCGGCACCTGGGGCCTGGCGGGCCCCGGCGTCCACGCGGTCGTCGGACCGGTGATCGACGGGGCCTCCCCGGGCGCCGACACCGTCGTGCGCAAGCTGGAGGGCGTCGGCCGGGGGCTCCTCGAACCGGGCGCCAAGGTCCGGCTCACCCCCGAGCTGTACGGCGGCGACCCGCGCGGCGATCTCGGCCTGGACCACCGGGACGTCGAGATCCCCGGAGAGCGGGGCCCCCTGCCCGCCTGGTACGTCCCCGGAGAGCGCGACACCTGGGTGATCACCGTGCACGGCCTCGGCACGACCCGCGCCCACCCCATGAACGTGATGCCCTTCCTGCACGGGCAGAGCCTCCCCGTGCTCGACCTCGCCTACCGGGGCGACCCCGGAGCCCCGCGCGCCGCCGACGGCGTCGGCCGCTTCGGCGCCTCCGAGTGGCGCGACGTGGACGCCGCCATCCGCTTCGCCCTGCGGTACGGGGCCCGGAACGTGATCGTCCACGGCTGGTCCACCGGCGCCACCATGGCCCTGTACGCCGCCGTCGAGTCCCCGCTCCGCGACCGGATCAGCGGCATCGTCCTCGACTCCCCGGTGCTGGACTGGCAGGCCACCCTGCGCGCCCTGGCCGCCGCCCGGGGCGTCCCGGCCGCCCTGCTGCCGCTCGCCGTCCGCGCGGCCCAGGGCCGGACCGGTATGAACCCGGCTCCGGTGCTCGAGACCTCCGCGCCGGTCACCCTGGACACCCCGACCCTGATCCTGCACGGGCCCGACGACACGATCGCCCCCTGGGGGCCCTCCCGCGAACTCGCCGCCCGCCGCCCCGAGCTGGTCGCCCTCCACACCGTGCCGCAGGCTCCGCACGCGTCGATGTGGAACGCCGGCCCCGCCCGCTACGAGGAGACCCTGCGGCGCTTCCTCACGCCCCTCATGTGAGCCGATGGGGTGAACTCTCCCCCTTGTCGTCGCGTCCGGGGAACCTTTCACGTACCGGCGAAACGCCTTCCGTTTGGGCTTTCGGGCCGTCAGGGGCAAGACTGCTCCCGTGACGTCCCGTACTCCGCGCGACTCCAGACTGCGACTTGTCCGCCCGCGACCCCTCGCCACCGCCCGCAAGGCGGTGACCACCCGGCGCACCAGGCCGGCGCCCCGGCCCCCCGAGGGCACCCCGCCCCGTGCGGAACTGGCCCGCCAGGCGAGGGCGGTCCTCGCCGACGCCGTACGCATCGCCCACTGGGCGGCCGACGCGCCCGGGCCGGGCACCACCGCCCCGCTCGCGGCCCAGGCCCTCGAACGGGCGGCCGCCGCCCTGGAGCTCTCCCCGGCGCAGGTCCGGGCGGGATGGGACCGGGCCCGGCTGGCCGGACTGATCGAGCTGCACGGCGACACCGCCCGCCCCGGCTGGCGGCTGCGCGCCTGGGACCGGGACGACTCCGCCGTCCTGCGCGGCTGGGTGGCGCTCTTCGACGCCTGGTCGCTGGTCCACGCCGCTCCCGCCGGCATCGAGGCCGGGGCGGTCGCCGAAGCCGTCGAGGCCGTGCCCCAGGTGCTCTCGCTCCTCCAGCTCTCCGCGGGCCCCGTCACCGTCCCCGCCCTGCTGGACCTCCTCGGCCAGCGCGTCGCCGAACTCCACGAGGAGCGCTGCGAAGTCCCCCTGGGGCCCGGCGGCCCCGCGACCGCCGGCCCGGCCGGCCCCCCCGCCCCCGTGGAGCCCGCCCGCGACGCCGACCTCAACGCCCTGCTGCTCGACTGGGCGCTGGAGGGCCTCGCCGCCGTCGGGGCGCTCACCCTCGGCCAGGGGCACGCCACCCTCACCCCCCTCGGCAACTGGGCGGTCTGGGTCAAGCTGGAACAGATCTGCGTCGCCGCCCAGAGCCCGGCCGGGAACATCGAGCAGTCCGCCGCCGACATGCTCCTCGGCTGCGCCCGGCTCACCCCCGGCCCGGCCCGCGACGAATACCGCGCCTGGCTCGCCGCCCGCACGGTCGGCAGCGCCGTCGCCGAACTGCTCGCCGTGGCCCGGGGCGAGGACGCCCTGTTGCGCGGGCTGGCCTTCGAGGCGCTGAGGGTCGTCGGCGCGCCCGCCGAACCGGAGGTCCGCTCTGTACTGGCCGAGCCCTCGCTGCGCCCCTACGCGCTGCTCTGGCTCGCCGAGTACGAGGGCAACGACCCCGACGACGCCCAGGACGTCCTCAGCCGCGAGGAGGCCACCTGGCTCTGGGTCGACACCGCGGCGGCCGTCGCCGACCACGGCGAGACCGGGCTGCTCGTGCGCCACCTCGACACCGCAGTCCAGGGCACCGTCCCCGCCCTCCTCGACGAGGTCAGGGCCGTCGGCCACCCGCGTACCGTCCAGGTCCTGGTCGCGCTGGCCGCCGCCCACCCGGACCCGGCCCTGGCCAAGGCGGTCCGGCGGGCCGCCTTCCAGGTGCACACCGGGGGGACCTGAGCCGC
Source organism: Streptomyces sp. CB02366 (assembly GCF_001905905.1). GTDB lineage: Bacteria > Actinomycetota > Actinomycetes > Streptomycetales > Streptomycetaceae > Streptomyces. The sequence goes on along the minus strand of NZ_LIVT01000004.1, from coordinate 47,723 downwards.
ACGCCTCCGGGCCCGCCCCGGACCCCGGGAGCCGGGCCCCGGGGCGGCGGCATGCCAAGCCCGCCCGTCGGGGAGGCGCGCGACAGCCGGGCCCGCGGGCGCGCCCGGCCCGTCCGCCGCCGGGTGATCCGCGCCCCGGTCTTCCGGCGGCGCCCGGCGAGGGCGGCCGCACCCGGTCAGGCGAAGGTGTCGCACCGGGTCATGTCGCCCGTGCGGAGTCCGGTGGAGAACCACTGCTGCCGCTGCGCCGCCGAACCGTGCGTCCAGGACTCCGGTGCGACCCGGCCCTGGTACCTCTGCTGGATCCGGTCGTCGCCGACCGCCGCCGCCGCGTCCAGGCCGTCCCGGACGTCCGCCCGGGTCAGCTCGGTGATCAGCGGGCGGCCGGCCGGCCCGTCCGTGGTCGTCGCGTGGTGCGCCCAGACCCCGGCGTAGCAGTCGGCCTGCAGTTCCGTCTTCACCGCGTCGCTGTTCTCGCCCGGCCGGCCGTCCCGCGACCGGCCGAGCGCGCCCGTCAGGTTCTGCACGTGGTGGCCGTACTCGTGCGCCACCACGTACGCCTGCGCGAACGGGCCGCCGCTGGAGCCGAACTTCGTCCGCAGGTCGTCGAAGAACCCGAGGTCCAGATAGACCTTGCGGTCGCCGGGGCAGTAGAACGGCCCGACCGCCGAGGTGGCGGACCCGCACGCGGTGCCCACCCGCTGACTGAACAGGACCGTCCGCGCGCCCTCGTACGGCATGTCCTGCCGCTGGAACTCCTGCCGCCAGAAGTCCTGCACGCTGTTGACCACCGCCACCGTCCGGCAGTCCTCCCGGCTGTTCGCGTCCCGCCCCTTCAGGCAGCTCTCCTGCACCTGCCCCGCCGAGGAGGCCGTCGCCGCCGCGTCCGGGCCGTCGGAGGTGAGGCCGAGCTGATCGGGGCCGACACCGAAGAGCAGGCCCAGGACCAGGGCGATCACCCCGGCGATCCCGCCGCCCACGGTGGCCCGCCCGCCCGGGATCCGGCTGCCGCGCACGTCCTGGACCTCGGAGGTGTCCAGATCGGCGTCGTCGTCGAACTGCACGTCGCACCACCCTCGGGCTCGGCGGGCGACGGCGTGCCGCCCTGCGCCGAGTATCGGTCGGTTCGTCCCGCCGGGCACGCGGAAAAGCAGTTGCGGACCGCCGGTAGAATGGGCCGTATGGCCTTTCTCCTTGTGCATTAGCGGCGTCGAGAGACCTCCGCCCTCGTCCCTCCGCCGTCCATACTGCCCTGGAGTTTTTCCGTGATCACCGCCTCCGGCATCGAGCTGCGCGCCGGCGCCCGCATCCTCATCGAGTCCGCCTCCTTCCGTATCGCCAAGGGCGACCGCATCGGCCTCGTCGGCCGCAACGGAGCGGGCAAGACCACCCTCACCAAGTGCCTCGCCGGCGAGGGCGCCCCCGCCGCGGGAACCATCACCAGGTCTGGCGAGGTGGGCTACCTCCCGCAGGACCCGCGCACCGGCGACCTCGACGTCCTCGCCCGGGACCGCGTCCTCTCCGCCCGCGGCCTCGACGAGATCCTGCGCAAGATGCACGAGAACGAGGACCGGATGGCGAACGGCAAGGGCGCCACCCGCGAGAAGGCGATGAAGAAGTACGAACGCCTGGAGACGGAGTTCCTCACCAAGGGCGGGTACGCCGCCGAGGCCGAGGCCGCCACCATCGCCGCCGCGCTCAACCTGCCCGACCGGGTCCTCGGCCAGCCCCTGCACACCCTCTCCGGCGGTCAGCGCCGCCGCGTCGAGCTGGCCCGCATCCTCTTCTCGGACGCCGACACCCTGCTCCTGGACGAGCCGACCAACCACCTCGACGCCGACTCCATCGTCTGGCTGCGCGACTACCTCAAGTCCTACCGCGGCGGCTTCGTCGTGATCTCCCACGACGTCGAACTGGTCGAGACGGTCGTCAACAAGGTGTTCTACCTCGACGCCAACCGCTCCCAGATCGACGTCTACAACATGGGCTGGAAGCTCTACCAGCAGCAGCGCGAGGCCGACGAGAAGCGCCGCAAGCGCGAGCGCCAGAACGCCGAGAAGAAGGCCGCCGCCCTCAACTCGCAGGCCGACAAGATGCGGGCCAAGGCCACCAAGACCGTGGCCGCGCAGAACATGGCCAAGCGGGCCGACCGGCTGCTGGCCGGCCTGGAGGCCGTCCGCGTCTCCGACAAGGTCGCCAAACTGCGCTTCCCGGAACCCGCCCCCTGCGGCAAGACCCCGCTGATGGCGGAGGGCCTCTCCAAGTCCTACGGCTCGCTGGAGATCTTCACCGACGTCGACCTCGCCATCGACAAGGGCTCCCGCGTCGTCATCCTCGGCCTCAACGGCGCGGGCAAGACCACACTGCTGCGTCTGCTCGGCGGCGCGGAGAAGCCCGACACCGGCGAGATCATCCAGGGGCACGGTCTCAAGCTCGGCTACTACGCCCAGGAGCACGAGACCCTCGACCCGGAGCGCACGGTCCTGGAGAACATGCGCTCCGCCGCCCCCGACCTCGACCTCGTCGAGGTCCGCAAGACGCTCGGCTCCTTCCTCTTCTCCGGCGACGACGTCGACAAGCCCGCCGGCGTGCTCTCCGGCGGCGAGAAGACCCGGCTCGCGCTCGCGACCCTGGTCGTCTCCTCCGCCAACGTGCTCCTGCTCGACGAGCCGACGAACAACCTCGACCCCGCCAGCCGCGAGGAGATCCTCGGCGCGCTGCGCACCTACAAGGGCGCGGTCGTCCTCGTCACCCACGACGAGGGGGCCGTCGAGGCGCTCCAGCCGGAGCGGATCATCCTGCTTCCGGACGGGGTCGAGGACCTCTGGGGAGCGGACTACCGCGACCTCGTCGCCCTCGCCTGATCCACCGGGGGTGGATCATTCGGCCTACGCGTGATCCGTCATCTGCGTGAGAACCTCTCGTACTCCGGTGGTGCGCCGGGCGCTCGCCCGCCGCACGCCCTCTGCCGGACGGTTTCTCCCCGTACGGCCCTGACCTGCCGGTTCTCCGGCCGATCGGGGCCGCACGCCTGTGTGCGCCCTCGGGAACGAGGACTTCCGATCGTGTCGGCGCCCCTCGCCTCCCGGAAACCGCACGCACCGACCTTGCCGAATGGGTGGCCAGGAAGCGCGGGAGGGGTGATCATGAGAGTCCAGAGCGCACTTCCCATGAGGAGGCACGGGTGGCCGAGACTCTGAAGAAGGGCAGCCGGGTGACCGGCGCCGCGCGTGACAAGCTCGCGGCAGACCTGAAGAAGAAGTACGACTCCGGTGCGAGCATCAGGGCGCTGGCCGAGGAAACCGGCCGCTCCTACGGGTTCGTCCACCGGATGCTCAGTGAGTCCGGAGTGACGCTGCGAGGGCGCGGCGGCGCGACACGGGGCAAGAAGGCCGCTTCGGCCTGAGGCCGCAGCTCTTCGACGCCTTCGGGCCCAGCGGGATTTCGGGGTGGCCACCCGGTCGACCACACGGTCGCCCGGGTGGTTACTGTTCAGTCACTTAGTTCCTCGTGCTGACCGAACCCCCTCCGGAGGCGCCCGATGACCTCGCTCGACACTGTGCTCGACAAGGACGGCGTACGGCTCGCCGTCGACGATGCCGTCGCCACGGTGACGCTCGCCAACCCGGCCAAGCGCAACGCTCAGTCTCCCGCTCTGTGGCGGGCGTTGACGGAGGCCGGACGGGCGCTGCCCGGCACGGTGCGGGTCGTGGTGCTGCGCGGCGAGGGCAAGTCCTTCTCCGCGGGCCTGGACCGGCAGGCGTTCACCCCCGAGGGCTTCGACGGCGAGCCCTCGTTCCTCGACATGGCCCGCGGCTCCGAGGCCGAGCTGGACGCCGTCATAGCGGAGTACCAGGAGGCGTTCACCTGGTGGCGCCGCAACGACCTGGTGTCCATCGCGACGGTTCAGGGCCACGCCATCGGCGCCGGCTTCCAGCTCGCCCTTGCCTGCGATCTGCGCATCGTCGCCGAGGACGTGCAGTTCGCCATGCGTGAGACCAGTCTCGGTCTCGTTCCCGACCTCACGGGCACCCACCCGCTGGTCCATCTCGTGGGGTACGCCCGCGCCCTCGAAATCTGCGCCACCGGCCGCTTCGTGCACGCCGAGGAGGCCGAGCGCACCGGCCTCGCCAACCTGGTGGTCCCCGGCGACCAGCTCGACGCGGCGGCCCGCGACCTCGCCGCCGCCCTGGTGGCCGCCCCCCGTGACGCCGTCGTCGAGACGAAGGCGCTGCTGGCCGGGGCGCTCTCCCGCGACTACGAGCAGCAGCGCGTCGCCGAGCGGGCCGCCCAGGGCCGCCGCCTCCGCGACCTGGCGGGCATCACCGACTAGGCCCGGTCCTCACACGGCCGCCCCCGGCGGGCCTCCGCCGGGGGCGGCCGTGCAGGGCGTGGGCGGCGGGCCCGTACCCGCTCCGGCCTTCCGCCGGACTCAGCCGTCGCGGCCTTCCGAGCCGCCGGGGCGGCCGGTGTCGCCGGAGCCGCTCGGCCCGGCGCCGCCCGGCGGCTCCACCACGTCCGTGACCAGCACCGACACGGGCAGCGGTCGGGCCAGGGCGGCGGTGACCGCGGTACGCACCGACCGGGCCACCTCCCGCGCCTCCCGGTCCCCGGCCGTCGCCACCTCGACCCGCACGTGGTCCGCGGCCGTGTGCACCGGCGAGCCCAGGATCCGGGTGAGCGAGACGACGCCCGGCACCCCGGCCGCCGCCTCCGCCACCGGGCTGTCCGCCTCGGCGGCCGGAACCGCCGCTGTCCTCCGCTCCATCACCTGATCGGGCGCACCGTCCGTGAGCAATGCCGTCACCGTCAGGTCGACCTCGGTGATCTCCAGGCCCAGCCGGGCGGCGGCGGCCGTGAGGAGCGCCGCGCGCAGGGCCGCCGCCGCATCGGGCAGCGGCCGGTCGAGGGCGGCCGAGAACTCCGCCTCGATCCGCAGCGGCACCGGTGGCAGCGCACCCGGTGGAGCCGGTGGGGCCGCCGGGGCGCCGGGAGCCGCCGGGGAGCCCGCCATCGCCTCCTCCGCCGGACCGATCCGCAGCTTCCCCAGCACTGTTCCGGGGCGGGCCGCCGCCCCGCGCAGTACCGAGGCGGCGGCCGTCTCCGCGATCCAGGCCCCTTCCGCCGGGCCGCCCAAGGGCAGCAGCCTGCCCAGGCCGAGCCGTTCCCGTACCGCAGCGGTCCATCCGTCGGCCCTCTCGGGGCCCCGAGCCGTTGTCATTGCCCCAGCCTGCCGTATCCATGGCGCGGGATCGCGAAAGCGCACTTAACGTGAGCAAGGAAGTCCTTCTGTCCGGAGTATCCCGAATGTCCCGAAGGGAAGAGCGGCGATGACTGAAAGTTCCCAGCGCACCAACCCCGACAGCGGCCCGGGCGGCAAGTCCCTCGGCAAGCGAGGCGGCGGCGACCCGGGCACCCGGGGCCGCACCACCATCGCCGACGGAGTCGTCGAGAAGATCGCCGGGATGGCGGCACGCGACGTGTCCGGCGTCCACGCGATGGGCAGCGGCCTCTCGCGGACCTTCGGCGCCGTCCGCGACAAGGTCCCCGGCGGCGGCAAGTCCGTCACCCGCGGGGTGAAGGCGGAGGTCGGCGAGTCCCAGGCCGCCCTCGATCTGGAGATCGTCGTCGAGTACGGCGTGGCCATCTCCGAGGTGGCCCGCGACGTCCGCGAGAACGTCGTCTCCGCGGTGGAACGCATGACCGGCCTCGAAGTCGTCGAGGTCAACATCGCGGTCAGCGACGTCAAACTGCCCGACGAGGACGACGATGACGACCAGTCCGAACAGCGCGTCCAGTAGTCCTTCCGCATCTCCGTCGCACGGCGGTCGAGTCGCACGGCAATCGAGGAGAGAGACACGATGAGCATGGCTGTCGCCGGCCTGTTGGCCGGCATGGCGCTCGGGTTCGCCGGATACTTCGGCGGATTCGGAGCCTTCGTCCTGGTGGCCGCCCTGGGCGCGATCGGCTTCGTCGCCGGCCGCTTCCTGGACGGTGACCTGGAGCCCGGCGACTTCTTCCGGAGTCGCGAGCGCGCCGACCGGCGACGGTGACGGCGGTGACCGGCCGGGTCGCCGCCGCCGAACGGGGCGAGACCCGGATCGCCGACCGCGTCGTCGCCAAGATCGCCGCCCAGGCGGCGAAGGAGGCCGTCGACGACCCGCCGGCGGACGGGATCTCGCCGCGCGCGACGGTCACCGTGCACCGGGACTCCGCCCGGGTCCGGGTCAGTCTGGAACTCGGCTACCCCGGTGACATCGGCCGTACCTGCGGCGCCGTCCGCCGCCGCGTCGCCCAACGGGTCAAGACGCTCGCCGGTATGGAGGTTCCGGAGGTGGCCGTGCAGGTCGAACGGCTGCACCCGACCGGAGCGAGCGCCGCACAGGGGAGGATCCGATGACCGAACCCGGGGAACCGACCGGCTCCACCCGGCGGATGCCCACCGTCGAGCGACGCGGCGGCGACGCGCCCCCGGCCACGCCGTCCGCCGACCGCGAACCGGTCCCGACCCTCGAACAGGGCGGCGGCGGCAGGGCCGGCCGCTTCTGGTCCGCGCGCAGGGTTCCGGCCGCCCTGCTGGCCCTCGTGCTCCTGGGCGCGGCCGGTCTGCTGCTCTACGACATCGCCGCCGTACGGGCCGACCACCCCGCCATGCGGTGGCGGCGCTCGCTCGCGGACGGCCTGGCCGAACGGCACCTGGACGACGTCGCGGTGCTCGTCGGCGCGGGCGTCGCCGCGGCGATCGGCCTGTGGCTGATCCTGCTGGCCCTCACCCCCGGACTGCGCGGCCTGCTGCCGATGCGCCGGGAACGGGCGGGCGTCCGCGCCGGCCTCGACCGCGACGCTGCCGCACTGGTCCTGCGGGACCGGGCCGTGGGGGTGCCCGGGGTGCAGTCCGTGCGGGTCCGGGTGGGGCGGCGGAAGGCGAAGGTGCGCGCACTGGCGCACTTCCGGGAGCTCGACGACGTGAGGGCCGACCTGAACTCCGTGCTGGAGAAAGCCGTGGGGGAACTGGGCCTGGCGAAGCCGCCGGCCCCCTCCGTCCAGGTGCACCGACCGCCGAAGAAGGGATGAGCCGCATGCGCTCCACCGTCAACCGGGTCCTGCTGGCCCTGGCCGGACTGGTGCTGGTCGTCGTCGGCGGGGCCGTGCTCGCCGTGGGACTCGGCGCGTCCGTGCCGACCTGGTGGCCCTGGGACGGCAAGGGCGACGTGCTGCTCAGCACGGCCGCCCGGCACCGCTGGCGCGACGAGGGCTGGTGGTGGCCGACCGTGATCGCGATCCTCGCCGTCCTGGTGGTCCTCGCCCTGTGGTGGTTCCTCGCCCAGCTGCGCCGCGGCCGGCTCGCGGAGATCCTGGTGGACAGCGGCGACGGCGAAGGGGCCCGGTTGCGGGGCCGCGCCCTGGAGAACGTGGTCTCCGACGAGGCAGGCGGCCTGGACGGAGTCTCCCGCGCCCGGACGATGCTGACCGGCCGCCGCACCGCCCCCCGGGCCCGGGTCCGCCTGCTGACGGAACCGCACGCCGCGCCCCGGGAGACGCTGAACGCGGTCGCGGACGGAGCGCTGAGGCACGCCAGGGAATCGGCCGGCCTGGCCGAACTCCCCGCCGAGGTACGGCTCAAGGCCGTCAAGCACCGCGCCGCACGCGTGTCCTGACGGCCCCGGGCACGTACCGGCGGGAGCGGCTCCGCCGTCGCCCGGCGGGTACGCGCGGCCGGGGGAGCGTCCGCGCCGACGCCGCCCCCTGCGGCGCCGGACGGGCGGCGCGCCCCCGGCGCGGACGTCACCTCCCGGCCGGTCAGAAGCCGTGCCGGGCCCCGCCGTCGACCGGGACCATGACGCCCGTGAGGTACGAGGCGGCGGGGGAGAGCAGGAACGCGGCGGTCTTCCCGAACTCCTCGGGCGTCCCGTAGCGCCGCAGCGGAATCCGCGCCTCGTTCGCGGTGCGGGCCGCCTCCGCGTCGCCGGACAGGGCGTCCAGCTCGCGGACCCGGTCGGTGTCGATGCGGGCGGGCAGCACGCCCACCACCCGGATGCCGCGCGGTCCCAACTCGTCGGCGAGCGACTTGGCGAAGCCGGCGAGACCGGGACGCAGCCCGTTGGAGATGGTCAGCCCCGCGATCGGCTCGTGGACCGACCCGGAGAGCACGAAGCCGATCACCCCGCCCTCGCCGAGCGTGGCCGCGGCCGTCCGGGCCAGCCGCACCGCCCCCAGGAACACCGTTTCGAACGCCGTCTGCCACTGGTCGTCCGTGTTGTCGGCGAGGAAGCCGGGGGCGGGCCCGCCGACGCTGACGAGGATGCCGTCGAGCCGCCCGAAACGCTCCCGCGCGGTGTCCACCAGGCGCTGGGCGGCGCTCGGGTCGGCGTTGTCGGCGGCGATCCCGACCACGTCCGGGCCCAGCTCGGCGGCGGCCTCCTCGACGGACGCCCCGTCCCGGCCGGTGATGATCACTTTCGCGCCGTCCTCGGCCAACGCCCGAGCCGTGGCGTTCCCCAGGCCCCGGGTCGCTCCGGTGACGATGTAGACGCGGTCCTTCAGTCCAAGATCCATGGCCCTATCCTGCCGGGTCCTCCCCGGCGAGGTCGACCGCGGAGTTCACCAGTCCGATGTGGCTGAACGCCTGGGGGAAGTTGCCCAGCTGGCGGCCCGCCGCCACGTCGTACTCCTCGGCCAGCAGCCCCATGTCGTTGCGCAGCTCCAGCAGATGTTCGAACAGCTCCCGCGCCTCGCGGGTCCTGCCGGTCCGGTGCAACGCGTCGACCAGCCAGAACGAGCAGACGACGAACGCCCCCTCGTCGCCCGGCAGGCCGTCCACGGAGACGCCCTCCGTGGAGTAGCGGCGGACCAGGCCGTCGCTGCCCAGCTCGGCCCGGACCGCGTCGACCGTGCCGATCACCCGGGGATCGTCCGGCGGCAGGAACCCGGTCCGCACGATGAGCAGCGTCGCGGCGTCCAGCTCCCGCGACCCGTAGGACTGGGTGAAGGTGTTCCGCTCGGGGTCGTACCCCTTCTCGCAGACCTCGGCGTGCACGGCGTCCCGCATCGCCCGCCAGCGCTCCGCGTCGCCGGGCAGCTCCGGGTTCTCCTCCAGGGTGCGCACCGCCCGGTCGGCGGCGACCCAGGCCATCACCTTGGAGTGCACGAAGTGCCGCCGGGCGCCGCGGATCTCCCACAGCCCCTCGTCCGGCTCGCGCCAGCTCGATTCCAGGAAACCCAGCAGGCTGAGCTGGAGGTTCCAGGCGTGCGGCTTGTCGTCGAGGCCGGCGACGCGGGCGAGCCGGAGCGCGTCGATGACCTCGCCGTAGACGTCGAGCTGGCGCTGGCGGACGGCCGCGTTGCCGGTGCGTACCGGCCGGGAGTGCGCGTACCCGGCCAGCCACGGCAGCTCCGTCTCCGGCAGCCGCCGCTCGCCCGCCAGCCCGTACATGATCTGGAGGTCCGCCGGATCCCCGGCGACGGCCCGCAGCAGCCAGTCCCGCCACGCCTCCGCCTCCTCCAGATAACCGGCGGAGACCATGGCCCCGAGGGTCAGCGTGGCGTCCCGCAGCCAGCAGTAGCGGTAGTCCCAGTTCCGTACGCCGCCGATCTCCTCCGGCAGCGAGGTCGTCGGGGCCGCCACGATCCCGCCCGTGGGGGCGTACGTCAGCGCCTTCAGGGTGATCAGGGAGCGGAGCACGGCCTCGCGGTAGGGGCCGTCGTAGGTGCACCGCCCGGCCCACTTCGCCCAGTCGTGCAACGTGTGCTTGAGCGCCTTGTGCGGATCGATCAGTTTCGGGCGCGGCGAGTGCGAGGGGTGCCAGGTGAGCACGAACGCCACGCTCTCGCCCTCGGAGACGGTGAAGGAGGAACAGGTGCTGAACTGCTGGCCCCACGTCTTGACCGGCGGTTCGCTGCGCAGCCACACGGAGTCGGGACCGGCGACCGCCACCCGGTGGCCGTGCGACTTCCGCACCCAGGGCACCACCGAGCCGAAGTCGAAGCGCAGCCGCAGCACCGAACTCATGTCGACGGTGCCGCTCACGCCCTCGACGATCCGCATCAGGTCCGGAGCCTGGTCGCGCTGCGGCATGAAGTCGATGACCTTGACCGTGCCGGTCCGCGTCTCCCAGTACGTCTCCAGGACCAGCGAGTCCTTCACGTACGCGCGCCGGGTGCACACGTCCGACGACGCCGTGCCCTGGGGGGCGATGCGCCAGTGGCCGTTCTCCTCGGTGCCGAGCAGGGCGGCGAAACAGGCGCCGGAGTCGAAGCGCGGCAGGCAGAGCCAGTCGACGGAACCGTTCCTGCCGATGAGCGCGGCGGTCTGGAGATCGCCGATCAGAGCGTAGTCCTCGATGCATGGGGTCACGCCAGGCGTTTTCCCGAACCGGACCGATGTCAACCGGGTGGATGTCGACCGGGCCGGTGAGGTGCCGTCGGCCTCAGGCGCTCGCCGGTGCGGGCTCCTCGGCGGATTCGGTCGCCGCGTCCCCGGCCGCGGCCTGTTCGCGGTCGCGCTTCTCGCGGCGTACGAGGATGAACCAGCCGACCGGGACGGCGGCGACGAACAGCCACCACTGCACCGCGTAGGCCATGTGCGGGCCGATCGAGCTGTCGTCGGGGCGGGCGATCTGCTCGGGCAGGTCGCCCGCAGGCGCGGGCTCGGTCTGCTCGATGTAACCGCCGAGGACCGGCCGGGACAGCAACTGGGACTGCTGGTCGCTGTTGATCAGCATCACCTGCCGGTCCGGCAGTCCCGCCAGGTCCTTGATGCCGCTGCTGCCGGTCGTCTCGTCGGCCTTGAGACGGCCGGTGACGGTCACCTCGCCCCGGGGCGCGGGCGGCACGTCGGGGTAGTCGGTCTGGTTCGGAGCGGCCGGAACCCAGCCCCGGTTGACCAGGACCGTGCCGCCGCCCGTGAGGTCCAGCGGGGTCAGGACGTGGACGCCGATACGGTCGTCGTCCGAGGTCCGGCGGCGGACGACGACCTCGTGCTCGGTGTCGAACGTTCCCGTCGCGGTGACCGCCCGCCAGTAGTCCGACCGGGGGACGGTGTGCCCGGGGGAGGTGAGTTCGGTGACCGGGACCGGCCGCGCGCCGAGGTTCCGCGAGATCAGCCCGTTCTGCTCGACCCGGTGCTCGTGCCGGTGGAACTGCCAGAAACCCAGCTCGATCATCGTCGGGATCAGCGCGAGGCCGAGCAGGGTGAGGATCACCCACTGCCGGGTCAACAGGAAGCGGTACACCCCATGACCGTACAACCGGGGCGCTGAGGCGCGGCACTCAGGGGTACGGCCGGAGCCATCCGGCAATGGGGTGGTGCGTCACACTCTGTCCACGATGCCCGCCTTCCCCTCGGCGCGGGCGCAGTGGGCGCCGCAGTACCACTGCCCGTCGGCCTCGACGCCCTGCCCGATCACCTGGACCCGGCAGTGCTCGCAGATCGGCGCCATGCGGTGGATGGCGCAGGCGAAGCAGTCGAAGACGTGCACCGCGCCCTGCGCGTGGACTTCGAAGGACATGCCGTAGTCGTTTCCGCAAACCTCACAACGTGCCATGCGCCACAGGGTGGGACGCCCGGCGGCGGGGGGGGCGAGCGGCTGGCGGGCGAGTCGTGCCCGGTTCACTCCGATGACGGCGGGGGAGCCTGCTGCCGGGGTGCGGAGCCCTCGGCGGGGGCCACGTCGCGCAGGAGGTGGGTGAAGGCGCTCTCCTCCAGGATCGGCGTCCCGTACGCCTTGGCCTTCTGCGTCTTGGAGGTGGCCGCGTCCGGGTCGTTGGTCACCAGCAGACTGGTCAGCCGGGACACGCTGGTCGCCACGTGCAGACCGGCCTCCACCGCCCGGTCCTCCAGCAGCTCCCGGTCGACGGAGGTGTCCCCGGAGAACGCCACCCGCATCCCCTGCTTGAGCGGCTTCTCCTTCTCGTACCGCCCCGGATTGGGGTACGGGCAGGCCGGCCGCTTGCGTGAGGGCCGCCAGCTGTTCGGCTGCCGCGAGGGCTGGTACCCCACGCGCGGGGCGACGGGGGAGTCGGACCACTCGGTCAGCGGCCGGCACTCCAGCAGGGGCAGCCGCACCCCGCTCCGGGCCGCCGCGTGCAGACTCGGCCGGAACGCCTCGGCCAGCACCCGGGCGTCGTCCAGGGCGTGGTGGGCCTGCTGCTGGACGACCCCGAAGTGCGCCGCGAGCGAGGCCAGCTTGTGGTTGGGCAGGGGCAGTCGCAACTCCTTGGCCAGCGCGATCGTGCACAGCCGGTGTTCGACCGGGGCGACGACCGAGGCCCGTGCGTACTCCCGGGCGATCATCGACCAGTCGAAGGCGGCGTTGTGCGCGACGAGCACCCGGTCCGCCAGCCGCTCCGACAGCTCGGCGGCCACCTCCGGGAAGAGCGGCGCTCCCTCCAGCACGTCGCTCGTCAGCCCGTGTATCCAGACGGGCCCGGGGTCGCGCTCCGGGTTGACCAGCGTGTACCAGTGGTCCTCGACGTCGCCCCGGGCGTCCAGCCGGTAGACGGCGGCGGACACGATCCGGTCGTCCCGGGCGAGGCCGGTGGTCTCCACGTCGACGACCGCGTACCCCTTGGGGTAGGAGGTCGGCCACGGTGCGGCTGTCTGGCGGTCGTCGAGCATGGTCACAGAGAATACGGGCCTCGACTGACAGGGCCCTATTCGGCGGAGGCGCGGCGGACGGGCACGGGCCCCCGGGCGCGCCGGGCGGCGCCGGCCCGGCGGCGGCGCGCCGGGGTCCGGTTCGCCCCACAACGCCGACGCCGTCGCCGTGCGGACGCGGGGTCAGCGGCCGCCGGCGAGTTCGCCGGTGAGCCTGCCGTGGAGGTCGGCGCTGGGGTCGTTCAGGCCGGTGATCTCCACGGTCTTGCCGCGCTGGGCGTACTCGGCCTCGACGGCGTCCAGGGCGGCGACGGAGGAGGCGCCCCCGAGGAGACCATGACCATGACGGCGACCCGGGTCTTGGAGGAGTGGGCGTCGGTGATCTCGTCGACGAGCTCGGCGGCCATCAGGGACTCCATCAGGCCGACCAGGGCCATCGCGAACGCGTACGGCGCGATCGCCGTCAGAGCCTCCAGGGTGAACGGCACGTCCGGCAGACCGGGGACCGGCAGGGAGGACGGGAGGGCGCCCTTGTCGCCCACGGTCGGCACGGCGATGCCGGCCGCGACCGTGATGACGGTGAGGACGGCGATCGAGACGAGGGGGGCCGGCCCGGCAGGCCCCGGGGAGGCGGCTCTTGGCGGAAGGCGCCAAAGACTGCTGACAGCTGGTCTCGCATACTTGTGGGTAACAACCTCTAGCCCTCGCCGACCCGCGGCCCTACGGTGCTCGCATGGAGCCGAACCTGCCCGACGTCGTGCTGTGGTCGATACCGGCCTTCGTGCTGCTCACCGTGATCGAGATGGTCAGCTACCGCCTCCATCCGGACGAGGAGGCGGCCGGGTACGACACGAAGGACGCCGCCACCAGCGTCACCATGGGGCTCGGCAGCCTCGGGTTCGACCTGCTGTGGAAGATCCCCATCCTGGCCGTCTACACGGCGGTCTACGAGCTGACGCCGCTGCGGGCGCCCGTGCTGTGGTGGACCGTGCCGCTGATGCTCCTCGCCCAGGACTTCTTCTACTACTGGTCCCACCGCGGCCACCACGTGATCCGGATCCTGTGGGCCTGCCACGTGGTCCACCACTCCAGCCGGAAGTTCAACCTCACCACCGCGCTGCGCCAGCCGTGGACCTCCGCGACCGTCTGGCCCTTCTACCTGCCGCTGATCGCCTGCGGCGTGCACCCGGCGGCGCTCGCGTTCTGCCAGTCGGCCAACCTCGTCTACCAGTTCTGGGTGCACACCGAACGCGTGGGCAAGCTCCCCCGCCCCTTCGAGTACGTCCTCAACACCCCGTCCCACCACCGCGTCCACCACGCCTCGCAGGGCGGTTACCTGGACCGCAACTACGGCGGCATCCTGATCGTCTGGGACCGGATGTTCGGGTCCTTCGCGGCGGAGGCCGAGCGGCCCGTCTACGGGCTCACCAAGAACATCGACACCTACAACCCGCTGCGCGTCGCCACCCATGAGTACGCGGCCATCGCCCGGGACGTCCGTGCCGCCGACACCTGGAGCGAGCGGGCCGGGCGGGTCTTCCGGGGACCGGGCTGGCAGCCGGCGGCGAAGGCGGGGACCGCGCCCGCCGAGGCCGCGCCCGCCGCCGCCGGGGCGGGCGAGCCGTCGTCCGTGCCTCTGAGGGGCTCCGCCGCGGAAAGCGCCCTGTGACCGCCACCGCCGCCCGCCCCGGCGGCACCGGGGCGGGCGGCCGTGCCGAGCGCTTCGCCCGTCCCGTGCTCCTCGCCTTCCTCCTCGCCGCGACCGCCGACCTGGCCGGGCTGCTCGCCGGGGCCGAGGCCGTCCACCTGGTCGCCAAACCGCTGCTGATGCCGCTGCTCGCCGTGTACGCGGCCCTCCGGGGCGGCCCCCGGCTGCTCGTCGCCGCCCTGCTGTTCGGATGGGGCGGCGACGTCTTCCTGCTCGGCGACGACGACCTGGCCTTCCTCGTCGGCATGGGCTCCTTCGCCGTGGGCCACGTCTGCTACCTGACGCTGTTCGGGCGGGGCGGAGGCCGCGGGCGGGTGCCGGTGGCCGCGGGAGCCGGGTACGCCGTCGTCCTCGCCGTCTTCCTCGCGCTGATCTGGCCGGACCTTCCCGCCGACCTGCGCATCCCGCTCACCGGCTACAGCCTGCTGCTCACCGCGACGGCCTGGCGGGCGGGCGTGTTCGGGGCGTACGCCGCGGCGGGCGGGGCGCTCTTCCTGCTCTCCGACGCCCTCATCGCCACCGGCATCGCGAAGTGGCCGCAGGCGCCCGCGCCCGACTTCTGGGTGATGCTCACCTACATCGCCGCCCAGGCCCTGCTGACCCTCGGGGTGCTCACCGCCGCGGGCCGGGGCGCGGGCCGGGCCGCCTCCGGCGCGCCCTGACCCTCATCCCCGCCGCCCGGAGAACGCCCGGAGAACGCCCGGGGAACGCCCGAGGGGCCCGGGGAGATCGCTCTCCCCGGGCCCCTCGGCCGTACCGTTACCAGCGCACCGCGTCCAGCGCGTCCGCCACTCCGGCTCCGTAGAAGCCGTTGTCGTTCTTGCCGCCCTCGCAGACCGCGTCGATGACGCCGTCCCCGTTGATGTCGTAGGGCTCGCCGCACGCCTTCGCGTCCGCCTGGAGCGTCAGCAGCGCCTTCACCGCGGCGGGCGAGGCGTAGGGGTGCTTGGACTTGATCAGCGCCACGACGCCCGCGACGTGCGGGGAGGCCATCGACGTACCGGCCTTGTAGCCGAACCTGCCGCCCGGCAGCGTCGAGAGGATCAGCCCGCTGACGGCCGGGGGCTCGGGGGTCTGGTAGACCGTCGAGTCACCGCCCGGGGCCGCCACGTCGATGACACCCTTGCCGTAGTTCGAGTACGAGGACTTGAGGCCCTTCGCACCGGTCGCGGAGACCGTCACGACGCCCGGCAGCATGGTCGGGATGTCCGGGCACGCGCTCGGGTCGATCGTCCGCGTGACCGTTTCGGAGTCGTTCGGGCTGGTGGTGTCCTCGATCGCGTCGGCCGCCAGGTCGTGGCGGGAGTTGCCCGCCGCCGCGACGTTGACCGTGCCCCTGCGCTCCGCGTACTTCACGGCACGGGTGAGGGCGTCGACCAACGCGCCCTGGTCCGCGTCGTTCTTGTAGTTGAACAGCCACGGGTCGGTGTAGTAGCTGTTGTTGGTCACCTCGACGCCGTGCTCGGCGGCCCAGAGGAACCCGCAGACCACGGCCTCGGTGTAGAAGAACCCGTCCGGGTTGGACACCTTGATGCCCGACACCTTCACGCCCGGGGCGACGCCGGTGACGCCGACGCCGTTCTTCGCCGCGGCGATGGTGCCCGCCACGTGCGTGCCGTGGTCGCTCTCGCCCGCCGCCGGACGCCAGGAGCCGGCGGTGGTGTCCGGAGCGCCCGAGACGCAGTTGGCCGAAGCGCGGCTGTCGAAGTTCGGGGCCAGGTCCGGGTGCGTGTCGTCGACGCCCGTGTCGATGACGGCGACCGTCACCTTCTTCGAGCCCAGCGACTTCTGGTGCGCCTTGTCCGCCTTGATCGCGGACAACGACCACTGGAGCGGCTCCAGCGGGTCCTCGTCGGCCGTCGCGTCCGCGGCGGCCTCCGCGGCCTGCTCGGCGGTGAGCGGCTCCGCCATCGAGCCGACGTCCTTGGTGGCCTGCGGCACGATCGGGTTCGTGCGGGTCGCGCCCGCCGATTCCACGCCACGGACCCGGCGGATCGTTTCGCCGAAGGACGGGTTCTGCGAGTGGACGACGATGACGCCGATCTGCTCATAGGCGATGACGACCGTGCCGCCCGCGTCGGCGATCGCCTTCTTCACCTTCTTGACGGTGCCGTGACCGCCCCGCGTGTTGACCACGTAGGACAGCTTCGGGCCGTCGGTCCGCACGCTCGCGGAGGCCTGCTCGCCGGTGGGCGCCGCGGTGGCCGTCCCCGTCGGCAGGAAGCCGAGCGAGGCCGTCAGCGCGAGTCCGACGGGGACCGCGAGTGCGCGGGTCCGTCTCGATGACAGATGAGCCATGGGTTCTCCACATCATCCGTGCCGAACGACCGGGCACCTGGCGTGCTCGGTCGCGTACATGACGAGTGAAGCTACGCCGATCTTCCCGGCGCATCAACGTTTCCTGGCAAGTCAGTTCGAAGGGTGAGGGGGAAGGGTGAACGCGAACGGGTGACGCCCCCGGCGGCCGGACGCGGCGCGACGCCTCCGAGGAGGCGAAAGGACCGGTTCCCGGAAGGCGAAAGAGGCGGTGAACCGCTTCGTCACGCCCTTCGTGCCGTTGTCCAGGAGGCACATCACCGTCCCCCGGCACCAGAGGCTTCCTTGACACCCATCGCCCCCCAGCCCACCGCACCCGCGTCACGAGGAGATTCCGTGGCTACCGATGCCCCGCCGCCGCCCCAGGGCACCTCGCCCGGCGGCCCCGTCCAGCCCACCACCGAGGCGTTCGTCGCGATGCAGGCGAGCCCGGACTTCGCCGACCTGCGCCGCTCCCACCGGTCCTTCGCCTTCCCCCTGACCATCGCCTTCGTGACCTGGTACCTGCTCTACGTCCTGCTCTGCAACTACGCGGGCGGATTCATGGCCACCAAGGTCGCCGGCAACATCAACATGGCGCTCGTCCTCGGCCTCGCCCAGTTCGCCACCACCTTCCTCATCGCCTGGCTCTACTCCCGGCACGCCGCCACCCAGCTCGACCCCAAGGCCGAGGCGATCAAGTCCCGTATGGAGGCCGACGCATGAGCACCGCCCCCGCCCTCCACCCCGCCGTCCAGCTCGCCGCCACCGAGGGCGCGAGCGAGCACCGGCCCCTGATCATCACGCTGTTCGCCGTCTTCGTCGTGGCGACCCTCTTCATCACCGTCTGGGCGGGCCGCCAGACCAAGAGCGCCTCCGACTTCTACGCGGGCGGCCGTCAGTTCACCGGATTCCAGAACGGACTCGCGGTCTCCGGCGACTACATGTCCGCCGCGTCCTTCCTCGGCATCGCCGGAGCCATCGCCCTCTTCGGCTACGACGGCTTCCTCTACTCCATCGGCTTCCTGGTGGCCTGGCTCGTCGCCCTGCTCCTGGTCGCCGAACCCCTGCGCAACTCCGGCCGCTACACCATGGGCGACGTCCTCGCCTACCGGATGCGCCAGCGCCCCGTCCGCACCGCCGCCGGCACCTCCACGATCGTCGTCTCGATCTTCTACCTGCTGGCCCAGATGGCCGGGGCGGGCGTCCTCGTCTCGCTGCTGCTCGGCATCACCAGCGACGCCGGGAAGATCCTCATCGTCGCCCTGGTCGGCGTGCTCATGATCCTCTACGTCACCATCGGCGGCATGAAGGGCACCACCTGGGTGCAGATGGTCAAGGCCGTCCTGCTCATCGCGGGCACCCTGCTCATCACCTTCCTGATCCTGCTGAAGTTCAACTTCAACGTCTCCGACCTGCTCGGCACCGCCGCCGCCAACAGCGGCAAGGGCGCGGCCTTCCTGGAGCCCGGTCTGAAGTACGGCGCCGACGGCGTCTCCAAGCTGGACTTCATCTCCCTCGGCCTCGCCCTCGTCCTCGGCACCGCGGGCCTGCCGCACATCCTGATCCGCTTCTACACCGTGCCCACCGCCAAGGCCGCCCGTAAGTCCGTGAACTGGGCGATCGGCATCATCGGCGCCTTCTACCTGATGACGATCGTGCTCGGCTTCGGCGCCGCGGCGCTCCTCAAGCCCGGCGACATCATCGCCTCCAACAAGGCGGGCAACACCGCCGCGCCCCTGGCGGCCCTGGAGATCGGCGGCGGCTCCGGCTCCACCGGCGGCGCCATCCTCCTCGCGGTGATCTCCGCCGTCGCCTTCGCCACCATCCTGGCCGTCGTCGCCGGACTCACCCTCGCCTCCTCCTCGTCCTTCGCCCACGACATCTACGCCAACGTCATCCGCAAGGGCCAGGCCACCGAGAAGGAGGAGGTCCGCGCGGCGCGCTGGGCCACCGTCGCCATCGGCGTCGTCTCCATCGCCCTCGGCGCGCTCGCCCGCGACCTGAACGTCGCCGGCCTCGTCGCCCTCGCCTTCGCCGTCGCGGCCTCCGCCAACCTGCCGACGATCCTCTACAGCCTCTTCTGGAAGCGGTTCACCACCACCGGGGCCCTCTGGTCCATCTACGGGGGCCTCGCCTCCTCCGTCCTGCTGGTGCTGTTCTCCCCGGTCGTCTCCTCCAAGCCCAGCTCGATGTTCCCCGACGTCGACTTCGCCTGGTTCCCGCTGGAGAACCCCGGACTGATCTCGATCCCGCTCGGCTTCCTGCTCGGCTGGATCGGTTCGCTGGCCGCCAAGGAGAAGCCCGACACGGACAAGTACGCCGAGCTGGAGGTCAAGTCCCTCACCGGCATCGGCGCCCACTGACCGCACCCGGGCGGCCCCCTCCGGGGCGACGCCGAGGAACCCCCGGCACATCACCCGCCACCCGCGGCCGGGCCGCGTCGTAGGACCCTACGACGCGGCCCGGCCGCACCTCGTGGCAAACGGGCCCCACCGATGCCCCCCGTCTCACGTAGGCTCGGAAGTACCGGAAGAGCGCCGGCGCCACCGGGGGAGGGAGCTACCGTGCTCATCGACACCTACGACCGGGTCGCCACCGACCTGCGCGTCTCACTCACCGACAAGTGCAACCTGCGCTGCACCTACTGCATGCCGGAAGAGGGCCTTCAGTGGCTCGGCAAGAGCGAGTTGCTCTCCGACGACGAGATCGTGCGCCTGATCCGCATCGCCGTCACCTCGCTCGGCATCACCGAGGTCCGCTTCACCGGCGGCGAGCCCCTGCTGCGCCCCGGCCTCGTCTCCATCGTCGAGCAGTGCGCCGCGCTCGCCCCGCGCCCCCGCATGTCGCTCACGACCAACGGCATCGGCCTCAAGCGGACCGCCGCCGCCCTCAAGGCGGCCGGACTCGACCGGGTCAACGTCTCCCTGGACACCCTGCGCCCCGACGTCTTCAAGACCCTCACCCGCAGGGACCGCCACAAGGACGTGCTGGAGGGGCTGGAGGCCGCCCGCGAGGCCGGGCTCACCCCGGTGAAGGTCAACTCCGTCCTGATGCCGGGACTCAACGACGACGAGGCCCCCGACATGCTGGCCTGGGCCCTCGCCCACGATTACGAGCTCCGCTTCATCGAGCAGATGCCGCTCGACGCCCAGCACGGCTGGAAACGCGACGGCATGATCACCGCCGGGGACATCCTCGCCTCGCTCCGCACCCGGTTCACCCTCACCCCCGAGGGCGACGATTCCCGTGGCTCCGCCCCCGCGGAACGCTGGACGGTCGACGGCGGCCCCCACCGCGTCGGGGTGATCGCCTCCGTCACCCGCCCCTTCTGCCGCGCCTGCGACCGCACCCGGCTCACCGCCGACGGCCAGGTCCGCACCTGCCTCTTCGCCCGCGAGGAGACCGACCTGCGCGGAGCACTGCGCGGGGACGCGCCGGACGAGGAGATCGCCCGGCTCTGGAAGACCGCCATGTGGGGCAAGAAGGCGGGTTCCGGACTGGACGACCCGAGCTTCCTGCAACCCGACCGCCCGATGTCCGCGATCGGCGGCTGAACCGCCTCCGCGATCGGCGGCCGGGACTCAGACCGCCCGGCCGCCCCCGGGCCCGTCCACAGACTCCCAGTCCTCCAGCGCCACGACGTCCTTGAGGAAACCGCGGACATCGAGGAACGACGACAGGTGCTCCCGGTGGTCCTCGCAGGCCAGCCAGGTCTTGCGCCGCTCCGGTGTGTGCAGCTTGGGATTGTTCCAGGCGAGCACCCACACGGCGGCGGCCCGGCAGCCCTTGGCGGAGCAGATCGGGGCGCCGGCAGGGCTCTCGGCGGACGTCTCGGAAAGGATCACGCGCCTCAGCTTAAGGGCTGCTGCTCGCCGAGCGTTCGAGCCGTCCCCGCCGGAGAAAAGGCGACGCCGGGCAGCCACGGGGGGAGCTGCCCGGCGTCGGTCTATCGCTCCGACGGGGGATGCGGAGCGGATTTGAAGTATGTCACGGGGACCGGGGTGCGGTGCACCGGAACGTCACGATTGATCTGAAGCTTTTCCCGGGCTTCGCGGGGCGTACGAGGTCAGCCGTCTCCGTGCGGCGGCGGAACCCGGCCCGACGTCCCCCCGGCGCCCCCGGCCTCCGCCGTGCCGGGCGCCGGCCCGGCTCCCAGCGCGGGCCGCACCGGCATCGCCACGAACGTCGTCGGCAGCGAAGTCGCGTTCTCGCGGCCCGCGTTGGCGATGACCACCGCGATGTAGGGCAACAGCACCCCCAGCACGAGCGCCACGATCGCCACATGCCGCTCCACGTTCCACAGCACCGCGGCCAGGACCACCGACACCGTGCGCACCGACATCGAGATCACATAGCGCCGCTGCCGGCCCCGGACGTCCTCCGTCAGCCCTTGACGAGCGCCCGTGATCCGGATGACCTCCGGCCCCGCGTTCTTCCGCAGCATGCTCCACCACCCGATCTCCTCGCCCGGCTCCCCGGGCCCGCGCTGCCTCCACGGTACGCCCGGCCCCCGCCGGACAGGAGACCGGGGCGCGGCCCCGCGGGCGGGGCCGTGTCCCCCGGACGGTCCAACCGGGCGTGCGCCGCCCGAACGGCGGCCCAAGACTGGACGGACGCGCACTCCGCGCCGTACGAGGAGGCGAAATGGGCTGGTTGTGGGCAATCATCGTGGGACTGGTGCTCGGCGTCCTCGCCAGAGCGATCCTGCCCGGCAAACAGGACATCCCACTCTGGCTGACGGTCGTCTTCGGCGTCCTCGGCAGCATCCTCGGCAATGCCGTCGCCGGCTGGATCGGCGTCGAGGACACCAAGGGCATCGACTGGATCCGCCACCTGCTGCAACTGGCGGGCGCCGTGGCGGTCGTCGCCGTGGGCGACATGGCCTGGCAGGCGATCCGGGGCAACCGGCAGAGAACCTGACCCCCCGAAGGCACCTCAGGGCGCCGCGGCCGGACACGCGAGCAAGGCGTGTCCGGCCGCGGCGCCCTGAGGTGCCGGAGTCCCGCCCGGCGCCGCTGCTCCAACCCCTGGGGAAGCGGTGCACCGGGCTCGCGGTGCGCCGTTCGCGGGTCCAGGCTGGGAGAGGAAGTTCTCGCTGGGTCCTTCACCAGGTGAGCAAGGAGGAGCCATGACAGCGACGACGCAGAAGGACACCCCTGTCGCCATCGAAGGCGACGGCGTGGAGTTGCGTGTTCAGGACATCGGCGGAGACCTGTCCGTCGCCTTCGTGAAGTTTCCCGAGGGCACCGACATGGGGCCGGCGCTCAAGGGGCTGGCCGACGACCTCTGCCCGTGCCCGCACTGGGGCTATCTCTTCAAGGGGCGGCTGAAGATGCGGACGCCCCACGGCGACGATCTCTACGAAGCCGGGGACGCGTTCTACTGGCCGCCCGGACACGTCCCGGTGGCGTTGGAGGACTGCGAATACGTGGACTTCTCGCCGGCCGGGGCCTTCGACGAGGTCGTCGAGCACATCAAGGCGCAGAAGGGGTGACGGCCGTCCCACCGAGGGCCCCGGGAGCGGCCCCCGACGCGCACGCCCGAGACCGGCTCGTGCGCCGGAGCGACCCGCGTACCCGAGACCGGCCCGCACGACGGCGCGGCGGGCCCTGACCCCGAAGCGCCGCGGCCGGCCACGCATCCGATGCGTGGCCGGCCGCGGCGTACCTACGCGGTGCGCGAGAGGTCAGCCCGCCGGGCGGACCTCCACGGCGGCCAGGTTCTTCTTGCCCCGGCGCAGTACCAGCCAGCGTCCGTGCAGCAGCTCCCCGGCGTCCGGCGGGACCTCGCCGTCGACGACCTTCACGTTGTTCACGTAGGCGCCGCCCTCCTTGACCGTGCGCCGGGCCCCCGACTTGCTGGGCGCCAGGCCGACCTCCACCAGGAGGTCCACCAGCGGGCCCAGCTCGGCGACGGTGGCGTGCGGCACCTCCGACAGCGCGGCGCTCAGCGTCGCCTCGTCCAGCTCGGCCAGGTCGCCCTGGCCGAACAGCGCCTTCGACGCCGCGATCACGGCCGCGCACTGCGCGCCGCCGTGCACCAGCGTGGTCAGCTCCTCGGCCAGCGCGCGCTGCGAGGAGCGCGCCTGCGGCCGCTCCTTAGTCAGCTTCTCCAGCTCCTCCAGCTCCGCACGGCTCTTGAAGCTGAGGATGCGCAGGTAGCGCGAGACGTCGCGGTCGTCCACGTTCAGCCAGAACTGGTAGAACGCGTACGGCGTCGTCATCTCCGGGTCGAGCCAGACGGCGCCGCTCTCCGACTTGCCGAACTTCGTCCCGTCCGCCTTCGTCATCAGCGGCGTCGCCAGCGCGTGCACGACCGCCCCCGGCTCCAGGCGGTGGATCAGGTCGATGCCCGCGGTGAGGTTGCCCCACTGGTCGCTGCCGCCCTGCTGGAGGGTGCAGCCGTGGCGGCGGTACAGCTCCAGGAAGTCCATGCCCTGGAGCAGCTGGTAGCTGAACTCGGTGTAGCTGATGCCCTCCTGCGACTCCAGCCGCCGGGCGACCGAGTCCTTGGTGAGCATCTTGTTGACCCGGAAGTGCTTGCCGATGTCCCGCAGGAACTCGATCGCGGACATGCCCGCGGTCCAGTCCAGGTTGTTGACCATCGTCGCCGCGTTCGGGCCCTCGAAGGTGAGGAAGGGCTCGATCTGCCCCCGCAGCCGCCGCACCCAGGCGGCGATGGTCTCCGGGTCGTTCAGCGTGCGCTCGGCGGTGGGCCGCGGGTCGCCGATCTGCCCCGTGGCCCCGCCGACCAGCGCCAGCGGCTTCAGCCCGGCCTGCTGGAGCCGCCGCATGGTGAGCACCTGCACCAGGTGCCCCACGTGCAGACTGGCCGCGGTCGGGTCGAAGCCGCAATAGAAGGTGACGGGACCGTCCGCGAGAGCCTTGCGCAATGCGTCCTCGTCAGTGGACTGGGCGAACAGCCCGCGCCACTTCAGCTCGTCGACGATGTCCGTCACGGTTCCGGTGCTCCTTGCAGGTGTAGGGGTCGGGGGCCCAGTCTAGGCGGGTCATACGCCCAGGCTGACCGAGCTCATGTTGAAGTCCGGGACGCGCAGGGCCGGCATCGCCGCCCAGGTGAACCAGTCGCCCCACTCGCGCGGCAGCGTCTTCTCCGTACGCCCGGCCTCCGAGGCCCGCGAGAGCAGGTCCACCGGCGACTCGTTGAACCGGAAGTTGTTCACCTCGCCGACGACCTCGCCGTCCTCGACCAGATAGACGCCGTCCCGGGTCAGCCCGGTCAGCAGCAGCGTCGCCGGGTCCACCTCGCGGATGTACCAGAGGCAGGTCAGCAGCAGCGCCCGCCCCGTCGTCGCGGCGACCATCTCCTCCAGCGACCGCTCGCCACCGCCCTCCAGCAGCAGGTTGTCGACCGCCGGGGCGACCGGGAGCCCGGTCAGGGCCGCCGAGTGCCGGGTGGTCGTCAGCCGCTCCAGCTTCCCGTCCCGGACCCAGTCCGTGGAGGCCAGCGGCAGTCCGTTGTCGAAGACGGAGGCGCTGTCGCCGGAGGAGTGGGCGATGACGAACGGCGCCGACTCCAGACCCGGCGCGTGCGGATCGCTGCGCAGGGTGAGCGGCAGCGGCGAGAGCGTCTCGCCCAGCCGGGTACCGCCGCCCGGCGTGGAGAACACCGTCCGGCCCTCCACCGCGTCCCGCGCGGTGGACGACCAGAACTGGTAGATCAGCAGGTCGGCCACGGCGGTCGGCGGCAGCAGCGTCTCGTACCGTCCGGCGGGCAGCTCGACACGCCGCTCCGCCCAGCGCAGCCGCTGCGCCAGCCCGGCGTCCATCGCCGCCGGGTCGACGTCCTTGAAGTCCCGGGTGGCCCGGCCCGCCCACGCCGAGCGCGTACGGTCCGGCGACTTCGCGTTCAGCTCCAGCGTCCCGTTCGGCTGGTCGTGGCGCAGCCGCAGCCCGGTCGACGTCCCCAGGTAGGTGGAGGTCGTCTCGTGGTGGGCGAAGCCGTACAGCTCGCGGCCCCCCGACCGGGCGCGGGCGAAGGCGTCGCCGAGCGCCGGGGCGAAGTCCGTGAAGACCTCCGAACCGGTTTCGGCGGGCGCGTCCGTGAAATCGGGGGAGGAGGGCGCCCCGCTCACCAGCGGCTGCGCGTCCTCCGCCGGCCCCGCGCTCCGGGCGGCGGCCTCGGCGGCCCGTACCAGGGGCTCCAGGTCCTCGGTGGTCACGGCGGACCGGGAGACGACGCCGGACGCCGTCCCCCGTGCCCCGTCCACCGTCGCGATGACGGTGAGGGTCCGGCCCCGGGTCACCCCGTTCGTGGTGAGCGCGTTGCCCGCCCAGCGCAGGTTGGCCGAGGAGTGTTCGTCGGCGATGACCACCAGCCCGTCCGCGGCGGACAGCTCCAGGGCCCGCTCGACGATCTCGTACGGCTTGCTGACCCGGCTCATCGTCCGGCCTCCTGCGTCGTGTTGAGGATGTTGACGCCCCGGAAGAGGGCGGAGGGGCAGCCGTGCGAGACCGCCGCGACCTGGCCCGGCTGGGCCTTGCCGCAGTTGAACGCGCCGCCCAGGACGTACGTCTGCGGTCCGCCGACCTTCTCCATCGAGCCCCAGAAGTCCGTGGTCGTCGCCTGGTACGCCACATCGCGCAGCTGACCGGCGAGCCTGCCGTTCTCGATGCGGAAGAACCGCTGCCCGGTGAACTGGAAGTTGTAGCGCTGCATGTCGATGGACCACGACCGGTCGCCGACCACGTAGATCCCGCGCTCCACCCCGCCGATCAGGTCCTCCGTGGACAGCCCGCCCGGCTCCGGCCGCAACGACACGTTCGCCATGCGCTGTACGGGGACGTGGCCCGGCGAGTCCGCGAACGCGCAGCCGTTGGAGCGGCCGAGCCCCGTCAGCTTCGCGATCCGGCGGTCCAGCTGGTAGCCGACCAGCGTGCCGTCCTTCACCAGGTCCCACGACTGCGCCTCCACGCCCTCGTCGTCGTACCCGATCGTCGCGAGCCCGTGCTCGGCCGTGCGGTCGCCGGTCACGTTCATCACGGGGGAGCCGTACGCCAGCTTGCCCAGCTGGTCGAAGGTGGCGAACGAGGTACCGGCGTACGCCGCCTCGTACCCCAGCGCCCGGTCCAGCTCGGTGGCGTGGCCGATCGACTCGTGGATGGTCAGCCACAGGTTCGACGGATCGACGACCAGGTCGTACGCCCCCGCCTCCACGCCCGGCGCGCGCATCTTCTCCGCGAGCAGCCCGGGGATCTCCTCCAGCTCGGCGTCCCAGTCCCAGCCGGTCCCGGTGAGGTACTCCCAGCCCCGCCCCACCGGCGGCGCGATCGTCCGCATCGAGTCGAACTCGCCGGTCGTGCCGTCCACCGCCACGGCGGTGAACTGCGGGTGGATCCGCACCCGCTGCTGCGTGGTGACGGTGCCCGCCGTGTCCGCGTAGAACTTGTTCTCGTGCACGGTCGTCAGGGACGCGTCCACGTGCGCGACGCCCTCCGCGCCCAGCAGCCGCCCGCTCCACTCGGCGAGCAGCGCCGCCTTCTCCTCGTCCGGTACGAAGAAGGGGTCGACGTCGTACGCCGAGACCCAGGTCCGCTCACCGTGCGACGGCTCGTCCGCCAGCTCCACCAACTCCTCGGAGCCGGCCGCCGCGATCACCTTCGCCGACAGCTTCGCCATCGCGACGGCCTGAGAGGCCACCTTCGCGGCCGCGTCCATCGTCAGGTCCACGCCCGAGGCGAACCCCCACGCCCCGCCGTGCACCACCCGCACCGCGTACCCGAGGTCCGTGCTGTCGGACGCCCCGGCCGGCCGCGCGTCCCGCAGCCGCCAGGAGGCGCTGCGCACCCGCTCCAACCGGAAATCGGCGTGCGTCGCGCCGAGCGCCCGCGCCCGGGCGAGCGCCGCGTCGGCCAGCGCGCGCGACGGCAGGGCCAGGAATGACTGATCTACCTCGTGGGGCACGGGGAGTTCCCTTCTCGATCCATCACGGCAGTGAACCACGCCGCGGGGTGGCCGCACCGGGGGATATCGCGGACGCGTGGAGCGACCACGCATCGGCACGGACTGTAGGAACCCGACAGCACCCCGGACAAGCCACTGTCAGGGCCCGATTCCACGATCCACGCACGGTACCGATAGGTTTTCGGCGTACCAGACAGCCAAGGAAAGGGTGATCCGATGAGCCGCTCGGTTCTCGTCACCGGAGGAAACCGGGGCATCGGCCTCGCCATCGCCCGCGCCTTCGCCGACAACGGCGACCAGGTCGCGATCACCTACCGCTCCGGAGAGCCCCCTCGCCTCCTCACCGACGCCGGTGTCCTCGCGGTCCGCTGCGACATCACGGACGCCGAACAGGTGGAGCAGGCCTACAAGGAGATCGAGGAGAAGCACGGCCCCGTCGAGGTGCTGGTCGCCAACGCCGGCATCACCAAGGACCAGTTGCTGATGCGGATGTCGGAGGACGACTTCACCTCCGTCGTCGACACCAACCTCACCGGCGCCTTCCGGGTCGTCAAGCGCGCCAACCGCGGCATGCTGCGCGCCAAGAAGGGCCGCGTCGTCCTGATCTCCTCCGTCGTCGGCCTCCTCGGCTCGGCCGGCCAGGCCAACTACGCCGCCTCCAAGGCCGGGCTGGTCGGCTTCGCCCGCTCGCTGGCCCGCGAACTCGGTTCGCGGAACATCACCTTCAACGTCGTCGCCCCCGGTTTTGTCGACACCGACATGACCCAGGCGCTCACCGAGGAGCAGCGCAAGGGCATCGTGGCCCAGGTACCGCTCGGCCGCTACGCGCGGCCCGAGGAGATCGCCGCCGCGGTGCGCTTCCTCGCCTCCGACGACGCGTCGTACATCACTGGAGCCGTCATTCCCGTTGACGGCGGATTGGGCATGGGTCACTGATCACCATGAGCGGAATTCTCGACGGCAAGCGCATCCTGATCACCGGGGTGCTGATGGAGTCGTCCATCGCGTTCCACGCCGCGAAGGTGGCCCAGGAGCAGGGCGCCGAGGTCATCCTCACGGCCTTCCCCCGCCCCACGCTCACCGAGCGCATCGCCAGGAAGCTGCCGAAGCCGGCCAAGGTCATCGAGCTGGACGTGACCAACCAGGAGCACCTGGACCGGCTCGCGGGCCTGGTGCGCGAGGAGCTCGGCTCGCTGGACGGCGTCGTCCACTCCATCGGCTTCGCGCCGCAGGACGCGCTCGGCGGCAACTTCCTCAACACGCCGTTCGAGTCCGTCGCCACCGCGATGCACGTCTCGGCGTTCTCCCTGAAGTCGCTCGCGATGGCCTGCAAGCCGCTGATGAGCGAGGGCGGCTCGATCGTCGGCCTCACCTTCGACGCCCAGTACGCCTGGCCGCAGTACGACTGGATGGGCCCGGCCAAGGCCGCGCTGGAGGCCACCTCCCGCTACCTCGCCCGCGACCTGGGCAAGGACGGGCTGCGGTGCAACCTGATCTCCGCCGGGCCGCTCCGTTCCATGGCCGCCAAGTCCATCCCGGGCTTCGAGGAGCTGGCCGACGTCTGGAACACCCGCGCCCCGCTGGCCTGGGACATGAACGACCCGGAGCCGGCCGGCCGCAGCATCGTCGCCCTGCTCTCCGACTTCTTCCCGCGCACCACGGGCGAGATCATCCACGTCGACAGCGGCGTGCACATGATGGGCGCCTGACCGCGACCGGACCGGGCTGACGGCCCCCGGCCGCGTACTCTCCCCCTTCCGGGAGGCGGTACGCGGCCGGGGGCCGTTCACGCTCCGTGGGCCCCCGCCGACGCTCCGGTCGAAAAGTCCGCCGATCCACCGCAGAATGGGGAGGAACCGGACTTCTGGTCAGGCTGCGGGAGGGAGAACGCTGTGCGCCCCACCCGCCGACGGACCCGTCTCCTCCTGCTCGCCCCGCTGGCCGCCGCCGTCCTCGCCGTGCCGCTGGGCGTCCACGCCGCCAGCGGGGCCGACCCCGGTGCGGGAGCGGAGCCGCCGAAGCCCGAACCGGCCGGCTCGGAGTGCCGTACCTCCATCGAGGGCTCCCGGGTCGTCGCGTACTGCCACAACCCCTACCCCTCCGTCGACCTGGTCCGGCTGCACACCGAATGCGACCGGTGGTGGGACGTGGACGCGGACGGCGAGGCGATCGCGGTGGAACCCGGCCGGACCGTACGGCTGGAGGACCGCTGCTGGAAGGAGATCGCCACGGCCTGGGTCAGCCATCGCCCCGCTCCCCGCTGAAGGGGCCGGGAGCCGGGGAGCGGCCCGGCCCGCGGACGGCGGTGGAGACGCCGAGGAGGCCCCGGTCCGGTCCGGCGCGGGATTCGTCGGCCGGATCCGCCGGCCCGGGCCGCCGCGTCTTCAGCCGGTCGGTTCGGCGCGCGGCTCCAGCCACTTCAGCGCGTGACCCGCCGCCTCCGAGGCCGCCGTCTCCGCGTCCCCCGCCCGGATCGCCTCGACCAGCCGGGCGTGGTCCATGTGGTTCTCCGGCCGCAGCTCGGGGCCCACGTCGCCGCGCAGGTAGTCGCGCAGCAGGTCCCCGAGGTCGGCGTAGAGCTCGCTCAGCACGTCGTTGTGCGAGGCGGCGACCACCGCCAGGTGCAGTGTGGCGTCCGCCGCGACGAACGCCTCAGTGTCGCCCGACGCCCAGGCCGCCTCCCGGCGCGCCATCACGGTGTCCAGCTGCCGCAGGTCCCGCTCGGTGCGCCGGACCGCCGCCAGCCGGGCCGCCGACGACTCCAGCGTCGAGCGCAGCTCGGCGATGTGCCGGGGGTCGGCGGCGGCGAACCTGCGGTGCATCACCCCGGCCAGCTCGCTCGTGGCGATCACGTACGTGCCGGAGCCCTGCCGGATGTCCAGGAGCCCGTTGTGCGCGAGGGCCCGCACCGCCTCGCGGACGGTGTTGCGGGCCACGCCCAGCTGCTCGACCAGCTCGGGCTCGGTCGGGATCCGCGAGCCGACGGGCCATTCGCCCGAGGTGATCTGGTTCCTCAGCTGGGCGATCACCTGGTCGGAGAGTGCCGAACGCCGCGGGGACGTCAACGCCATGGTGCTCCTTGCTCGGGTCCTGCCCGGCGAGGGCCGGGTGGGAAGGGGGTGGGGCCGGATTCTCTCAGGCGGCCCGGGCGGTCGAGGGGGAACGGAGTGGACAATCAATCATCCCATGATTCTATGATGGGGCTATGCCGGACGACGATACGCAGGCCCCGACCCTGAAGAGCGCCCCGACCCCGCGCGCCGCCCCTGAACTCCGCACGCCGCGGCTCGCCGACGGGAGCGAACCCCCCGCGCCCTGGCTGCTGCGCCTCATAGCCGTGGGGCTCGTCCTGGCCGCTCTGAACCTCCGCCCCGCGATCACCAGCCTCGGCGCGCTGCTGGAGGAGGTCCGCGACGGGCTGCACATGAGCGGGAGCGTGGCCGGAGTGCTCACCTCCGTACCGCCGCTGTGCTTCGCGGTCTTCGGCGTGACGGCGCCGCGCCTGGCCCGCCGATTCGGCGCGGGCGCCGTGGTCTGCGCGGGCATGGCCGCCATCGCGGTCGGCCTGGTCGTGCGCCCCTACATCGGCTCCACCGCGGGGTTCCTGGCCGCCAGCGCGCTGGCCCTGATGGGCATCGCGGTCAGCAACATCCTGATGCCGGTGATCGTCAAGCGCTGGTTCCCCGACCGCGTCGGCAGCATGACCGGCCTCTACTCCATGGCCCTGGCCCTCGGCACCGCCCTGGCCGCGGCCCTGACCGTCCCCGTCACCGGCGCGCTGGGCGGGAACTGGCGGACCGGCCTGGCCGTCTGGGCCGCGCTCGCCGCCGCCGCCGTGCTGCCCTGGGTCGTTCTCGTCCGCGACCGCACACCGGCGCCCGCCCCGGCCGCCTCCGCCGCCCCCGGCGCGGAGGCCCCGGGCCTGCGGATCACCCGCAGCCGCACCGCCTGGGCCCTCGCCTGCTTCTTCGGGCTCCAGGCCACGGCCGCGTACATCACGATGGGCTGGATGCCGCAGATCTTCCGCGACGCGGGCGTCTCCGCCGGTACGGCCGGACTGCTGCTCGCGGTCACCATGGCGATGGGCGTTCCGCTGGCCTTCGTCATCCCCCGGGCCGCCTCGCGGCTCAGGCAGCAGGGCCCCATCGTCGTCGCCCTCGGCATGTGCGGCCTGATCGGCTACAGCGGCCTCTACCTCGCCCCCGCCGCCGGGGCCTGGGCCTGGGCCCTGCTCCTCGGGGTGGCCAACTGCGCCTTCCCCCTCGCCCTCACCATGATCGGCATGCGGGCCCGGACCGGCGCGGGCGTGGTCCGGCTCTCGGCGTTCGCCCAGTCCACCGGCTACCTGCTCTCGATCCCCGGCCCGCTGCTCGTCGGCGTCCTCTACCAGCACAGCGGCGGCTGGGGACTGCCGATCGCCCTGATGGCCGGGCTGATGATTCCCCAGATGGCGGTCGGCGTCCTCGCGGGACGGAACCGGACGATCGAGGACGAGTGCTGAGATGCGACACTGACCCCATGCCAGTGCTCGATCCGAATCCCCAGAACGGCCAGAAGAAGCTCCTCCTCGTCTTCGGGGCCATGCTTCTCATCACCGTCGTCATCGGCGTGATCGCCACGATCGCCTCACCCTGACCCCCGAGGCCGCGGCTGCCCGCGGGGCCCGGACCCGGTGGTCCGGCGCCCCCGGGAGGCCCCGGCGGCCCCTTCCCCTGTCCGGGGGTGGGGCTAGCCCCCCTTCCCTTAGGGGGCCAGGGTCAGGGTCAGGTGGGTGGGTCGCCGGATGGAAGCCGCTGCCCCCGGTCCGTAAGTTCTTCGGTGACGACCCGATGACTCCACGGAGGCGGCCATGCCGGTACCGACGACGCGCCCCAGGCCTCCCCGGCCGCCCGCGGACGGCGGCGGCGCCCGCTTGCCCTGGTGGGCCCTCGCCCTGCCCGCCGTCGCCTTCGCGGTCCTGCTGTCCATGATCCTCACTCCCGGACAGGCGCACGCCGCCACCGGCGCCCCGGTGCTCGGACAGCTGATCGAGCCCATACTCCGGCTGCTGCTCCGCTGAGCCGGAGCGGTCGCGGACCGGTGCGCCGGCTCCCCGCCCTCTCTCTGGGCGAGCCCGTCAACACCCTGCGCCCCAGGCCGGTTTTCATGCGAAGCTGAGATGTATGAGCGTCGAGACATCTCGCAGGATCGTCCTTCTCCGGCACGCCAAGGCGGAATGGTCACAGGCTTCCGACCATGAGCGCCCGCTGGCCGAACGCGGCCGCAAGGACGCGCCCGTGGCCGGCCGCAAGCTCGCCGATTCCGGCATCGATTTCGATCTGGCCCTCTGTTCCACCGCCGTCCGGACGCGGGAGACCTGGAAGCTGGCGGTCCACGAGTTCGCCCAGCGTCCCCGCACCGTCTACGAGGAGCGGCTGTACGACGCCTCCCTCGGCGAGCTGATCGCCCTGTTCAACGAGACGCCGGACGAGGTGCGCAACCTCCTGGTCATCGGTCACAACCCCGGCATGCACGGGGCCGCCGACGCCCTCTCCGGTTCCGCCGAGGGTGACGCCCTGGCCCGAATGACCCGGGACGGCTTCCCCACCGCCTCCTACGCCGTGGTCGAGTTCCCCGGCCCCTGGAAGAGCGTGGAACACGGGGCCGGCAGGCTCACCGAGTACTGGACGCCGAACGACTGAGCCGACCGCAGGACCGGTCGCACACCCATGCGATGGCCCCGGCACGCCCTTCCCGCCGGGCGTTCCGGGGCCTCGTGCTCCGGGCCCCGCCCGGACCGGGCCCCGGGCCGCTCGCGGCACGTACCCGTGCGACGGCGGGACCGCCCCGGCCCCGGCCGCAGGCGTCCTGGGACGGACGCCGGCCGGTCAGCCGACGAGGCCGTCCGCCGCCTCCACCTCTTCCCGGGTGATGCCGAGGAGGTAGAGCACGGTGTCCAGGAACGGGACGTTCACCGCGGTGTGCGCGGCTTCCCGGACCACCGGCTTGGCGTTGAACGCGACGCCGAGCCCGGCGGTGTTCAGCATGTCGAGGTCGTTCGCCCCGTCCCCGATCGCCACCGTCTGCGCCAGCGGCACCCCGGCCTGCTCGGCGAAGCTCCGCAGCAGCCGCGCCTTGCCCGCCCGGTCCACCACCTCGCCGACGACCCGGCCGGTCAGCTTGCCGTCCACCACCTCCAGCGTGTTGGCCGAGGCGAAGTCGAGGCCGAGCCGCTCCTTGAGGTCGTCCGTGACCTGGGTGAAACCGCCGGAGACCACACCGACCTGGTAGCCCAGCCGCTTCAGCGTGCGGATGAGGGTGCGGGCGCCGGGAGTGAGCCGTACCTCGGCGCGGACCTTGTCCACCACCGAGGCGTCCAGACCGGCCAGCAGCGCGACCCGGGCGTGCAGCGACTGCTCGAAGTCCAGTTCCCCGCGCATCGCCTGCTCGGTCACCTCGGCGACCTTGTCCTCGCACCCCGCGTGCGCCGCGAACAGCTCGATGACCTCGTCCTGGATCAACGTGGAGTCGACGTCCATGACCACCAGCCGCTGGGCCCGGCGGCTCAGCCCGGCCGAGACCACCGCGACGTCCACGCCGATCTCCGCGGCCTCGGTCGCCAGGGCCGTCCGCAACTGCTCGGTCCCGGTCCCCGACACCGCGAACTCGACGGCGGTGACCGGGTACTTCGCCAGCCGGAAGATCCGGTCGATGTTCCCGCCGGTCGAGGTGATGCTGGCCGCTATGGCCGCCGTCGACTCGGCGGTCAGCGGGTGCCCCAGCACCGTCACGTGCGAACGGCCGTCCCCGCGGGGACGGTTGTCGCCGATGCCGGAGATGATCTCCGCCTGGAGGTTCAGGGAGTCGGCCCAGCTGTGCACGGTCGCCCGCAGATCGCCCTCGGTGCTCC
Organism: Streptomyces sp. CB02366; assembly: GCF_001905905.1. Lineage (GTDB taxonomy): Bacteria > Actinomycetota > Actinomycetes > Streptomycetales > Streptomycetaceae > Streptomyces. Next base: position 14,309 of record NZ_LIVT01000004.1, on the reverse strand, counting down.
CGCCCGCGGCGGGAGGGGTGATCAGGGCGCAGAGCACGATGCGGCCCCGGGTGACGACCTGCTCGATGTCCACGACGTCGACCGCGTACGCGGCGAGGGTGTCGAAGAGGCCGGCGGTGATGCCGGGCCGGTCCTTGCCGAAGATCTTGACGAGAAGCGTGGGGCTGTCGCCGGCCCGGGAGGGCTCACCGCCCGTCCCGCCGGCCCGGCGGGGCTCGGGGGGCTCGACGGGCCCAGGAGACGGGAGGGGCTGAGATGGCTGGGATGCGCTCATGGTGCTCCCACCGTATCGGTCCCGCCGCCCCCTCCGGCCGGTCGTCCCGAGTGCCGGACGGAATCGCCCCGGCGGTGCCCGCGCCGCCCGGACCGGCCCCGCCCCGGCAGGCGGCGGTCCTCGGCCCCCGCCGGAGCACGGAGTGCGGATCTGACCGGTACGGGTCTTGCGCTCCGCCCCGACGACTGCTGCTCAATGCGTGGTTATCCGGCCATGAGGACGTCGGTGAGCGGTAAGCGGATGTTCGTCCGGACTTCACCCGCTCCGATCGTGTTTCACCCCCGGTTTCGGCGTGGCCGGCCGGGTCTCCGCGCGGTCTTCACCCGTCCGACTTTCGGATCGGGGACTGGTCCTGGAATAGTTCCCCACGATGTTCAGCATCCCTAGACTCCCTGCGACGGGGGTAACACGGGGGACGACTAGTGGGGCGCGGAGTGCCGGAACTCGTACTGGAATTGAATGGCAGCACCTGGACGCTCGATCCGTCCAGGACGTACACCCTGGGGCGTGATCCGCAGGGCGACCTGACGATCGACGACGCCAGGGTCTCGTGGCGGCACGCCACGATCAGCTGGAACGGCCGCGGTTGGTCGATCGAGGACCACGGCAGCACCAACGGCACCTATGTGCAGGGGCGCCGGATCCAGCAGGTGGAGATCGGCCCCGGCACGGTGCTCCACCTCGGCAACGCCACCGACGGGCCCCGGGTGAGCCTCAGCGCCGCAACGGGCGCCGACGCCTCCGGCGGCCACCCGGCCGCCGCCGGGCAGGCGCCCGTACAGCAGCCCCACCAGCAGCAGGGCGGCGGCGCGGGCTGGCACGGACAGCAGGCCCCGGTCCAGCACCAGGCCCCGGTCCAGCACCAGGCCCCGGTCCAGCACCAGGCGCCCGCCCAGCACCAGGCGTGGCAGCAGCCGCAGGCTCCCCGGCAGCAGGTCCCGCACCAGCAGCCCCCGCACCAGGGGGTGCCGCACCAGCAGGCCCCGGGGCACCCGGCAGGACCGGGACACGGCGGCGCCGCGGGGGCGCCGCCGGTCTACGGAGACCGCAGCCCGACCACGTTCCACCAGCTGGACCTCGGCCGGGTCATGCGCATCGGTCGTGCGCTGGAGAACGAACTCGTCGTCTCCGACCTCCAGGTCTCGCGCCACCACGCCGAGTTCCGCGCCACGCCGGACGGCCGCTTCGAGATCCGCGACCTCGGCTCGCACAACGGCACGTACGTCAACGGCCAGCCGCTCCACAAGTCCGGCTCCGCCCTCATCGGCCCGAACGACATCGTCGGCGTCGGCCACTCGACCTTCCGGCTGGTCGGGGACCGGCTGGAGGAGTTCGTCGACACCGGCGAGGTCTCCTTCTCCGCCCGCCACCTCACGGTGACGGTCGACGGCGGGAAGCAGATCCTCAAGGACGTCTCCTTCGGCGTCCCCGAGAAGTCGCTGATCGCGGTCATCGGCCCGTCCGGTTCGGGGAAGTCCACCCTGCTCAAGGCGCTCACCGGCTACCGGCCCGCCGACCAGGGCGACGTCCTCTACGACAACCGGAACCTGTACAAGCAGTTCGCCGAGCTGCGCCAGCGCATCGGCCTGGTCCCGCAGGACGACATCCTGCACAAGGAGCTGACCGTCTCCAAGGCGCTCAAGTACGCGGCCAAGCTCCGCTTCCCCGCGGACACCACGGAGGCCGAGCGCCAGGCCCGGATCACCGAGGTCCTCGCCGAGCTCAAGCTCGACATCCACAAGGACAAGCGGATCACCTCGCTCTCCGGCGGCCAGCGCAAGCGCGTCTCGGTCGCCCTGGAGCTGCTGACCAAGCCCTCGCTGATCTTCCTGGACGAGCCGACCTCCGGCCTCGACCCGGGCATGGACCGCGACGTCATGCAGCTGCTGCGCGGCCTCGCCGACGACGGCCGCACGGTGCTCGTGGTCACCCACTCGGTGGCCGAGCTGGCGATCTGCGACAAGCTCCTGGTGATGGCGCCCGGCGGTTCGGTCGCCTACTTCGGCCCGCCGGAGGAGGCGCTGAACTTCTTCGGCTACACCAGCTGGGCCGACGTCTTCTCCGCCTTCGAGAACTACCGCGACTACGACTGGGCGGGCCGCTGGCGCGGTTCGCAGCACTACCAGCTGTACGCCTCCGACATCGACGCGGTCGCCGCCCAGCCGGTCACCATGCCGCCGCCGCAGCAGATGCGGCCCCCCAAGCCGCAGGCCTGGGGCACGCAGCTGTGGACCCTGGTGCGCCGCTACTCCTCCGTCATCGCCTCCGACAAGGCCTTCCTCGGCCTGATGGTGGCGCTGCCGGCGGTGATCGGTGTGCTGAGCGCGGTCATCCCGGCGGAGTTCGGACTGACCGCGCCCACCCCGCCGACCCGGTTCAACGGCAAGTCCGGAATGATCCTGCTGATCCTCGCGGTCGGCATCTGCCTCGCCGGTTCGGCCAGCTCCGTACGAGAACTGATCAAGGAACGCGTCATCTACGAACGGGAACGGGCCACCGGCCTCTCCCGTTCGGCCTACCTGGCGTCCAAGGTGATCGTGCTCGGCGTGATCACCGCGTTCCAGGGCGTCATCCTCTGCGGCATCTGCTTCGCCGTCCGCGACCTGCCGGCCGAGGGCCTGTTCATGCCGCCGGCCGTCGAGATCTGCCTCTCCATCGTGGCCCTCGGGTTCACCTCGATGATGTTCGGCCTGATGATCTCGGCGATGGTCAAGACCTCCGAGATGACCATGCCCCTGCTGGTCATGTTCGCGATCGTCCAGCTGGTGTTCACCGGCGTCCTCTTCCAGGTGTACGGAACCCCCGGCCTGGAGCAGCTCACCTGGCTGATGCCGTCCCGCTGGGGCGTGGCCGCGGCGGGCACCACGCTGGACCTGGCCCATCTGATGCCGCCGTGGGACCCGAAGAACCCGACCGACCTGGACCCGCTCTGGGAGGCCACGGCGACCCAGTGGGGGATCAACATCTTCGTGCTGCTGGTGATCGCCCTCGTCTGCGCCTTCGCGGTCGCCCGCCTGCTGCGCCGCCACGAGCCCGAGGTCATGCGCAAGTAGGCTCCTCCCGCGCCGTCGCCGGACGGCGCGCCACCGGTAGTACGACGCCGAGGCCGGCACCCCGCGGGGTGCCGGCCTCCGGCATGGGTACGGCCGGGTCGGGCGGGCCGGGACCGGTTCCCGGTGGCCCGGCGGCGCCCGGTGGGGAGCAGCGGCTCAGTAGGCGCTGTTCACGTTGTCCATGGAGCCGTAGCGGTCGGCCGCGTAGTTGCAGGCGGCGACGATGTTGGCGACCGGGTCGTACAGGTCCTTCTTGGTGCCCTTGACGTGGTACCGGTCGAAGGTCGGCTGGATCACCTGGAGCAGGCCCTTGGACGGGATGCCGTTCCGGGCGTTGATGTCCCAGTTGTTGATGGCCCAGCGGTTGCCGCTGGACTCACGGATGATGTTGCGGTGGATCCCCTCGTAGGAGCCGGGGATGCCTTCCTTCTTCATGATCGACATCGCCTCGCGGATCCAGCCGTCCAGGTTGTTGGCGTAGACGGGCTTGCGCGCGGTGGAGCGGTTGGCGGCCTCGGAGCCGCGCTTCTTCGCGTCGGCCTTGGCCTTGGCGGCCTTCTCGGCCCTGTCCTTCGCCTCCGCGGCGGCCTTCGCCTTGGCGGCCTTGGCCCTGGTCTCGGCGGCGGCCCTCGCCTTGGCGGCGTCGGCGGCCTTCACCAGCTTCTCGGCGGTGGAGTGCTGCGCGATCACGCTGTCCTGCACGGTCTTGGCCTGTGCGGAACCCGTGACGCCGGTGAACGCGACGGGCGCGGCGGCGGCTGCCGCCTGCGGGGCGACCTCGGCCTCACCGTTCGACGGGACGAGCGAGAAGGTCAGGGCGGCGACGCCCAGGGCCGACACACCGGCCACGGAGATCTTCTGGACCTTGTTCAGACGACGGAGACGACTGGGGATGCGAGTCGCAGACATGTAGGGCTACCTCTTCGAATACTCAGGGGTCCTCACGGAGGACGAGACCGGAGGCGGTGATGCGCACCTCCGTCGGGGACGAGAGCAATTCTTAGCGGCAGCAAAAACCCGTGGCAAAGATGTGACGTACGAAGCCGGGTAGTGGAGAAGGGTCCTGTTCGCCCGAAATAACCCTGACGTGCTCCTGGTCAAATCGCCCTTATCGTCCCACTAGGTACGTTCGTAAGTGACGTGGCTCCTATGCTTGGGCTCACATCGGCACCCGGGCCGCCTCACCTTTCGTTGCTGAAGCAACTCGGAGCGTCACGACCCTCGCCCCCTCCGGCGAGGACGGCCCCGGCGGGCTCCCCCCGGGGCGCCGCGCCTGGGGCGGCGCCCCGCCCCCGACCGCCTCGCCGGCCCCCGCGCGGACGTACCGGCGGCCGGTCCTACGACCTGCGACCGAGCCGCGGCGCCCCGCGGGCCCGGGCCGCCGCCCGCCGATCACCGACTCCGGCCCGATACGGCCCTCGACACCTCGCCGGTACGGTGATCCCATGAGTCATCGCCCAGCGTCGGGGCTCGCCGCGGTGAGTGCCGCGCTGCTCGCCATGAGCCGCCACCTCGACGTGGGCGACGTCCTCAAGACGATCGTCGCCTCCGCCCGCGAGCTGCTCGACGCCCAGTACGCGGCCCTCGGCGTCCCGGACGACCACGGCGGCTTCGCCCAGTTCGTGGTCGACGGCGTCAGCGACGAGCAGTGGAAGGCCATCGGTCCGCTGCCCCGGCAGCACGGCATCCTCGCCGCGATGCTCCACCAGTCGGGGCCCGAACGCCTCGCGGACGTCCGCGAGGACCCCCGGTTCGGGGGCTGGCCCGCCGCCCACCCCGACATGTCCGACTTCCTCGGCCTGCCCATCACGGACGGGGACGAGATCATCGGGGCCCTGTTCCTCGCCAACAAGCTGTGCCCCAAGCCCGAGGGCGGCTGCGGTTTCACCGCCGAGGACGAGGAACTGCTCTCGATCCTCGCCCAGCACGCGGCCATCGCCCTCACCAACGCCCGTCTCTACGAGCGCAGCCGCGAACTGACCATCGCCGAGGAGCGCTCCCGGCTGGCCCACGAGCTGCACGACGCGGTCAGCCAGAAGCTGTTCTCGCTCCGCCTCACCGCCCAGGCCGCCGCCGCTCTCGTGGACCGCGACCCCGCCCGCGCCAAGGGGGAGCTCCACCAGGTCGCCGCCCTCGCCGCCGAGGCGGTCGACGAGCTGCGGGCCGCCGTCGTGGAGCTGCGCCCCGCCGCGCTCGACGAGGACGGCCTCATCGCCACCCTCCGCACCCAGGTCCAGGTCCTGGACCGGGCGCACACCGCCGAGGTCGCCTTCGAGAGCCACGGGGTGCGCGCCCTGCCCGCCGCCCAGGAGGAGGCCCTGCTCCGGGTCGCGCAGGAGGCCCTGCACAACGCCCTGCGCCACTCCGGCGCGGAACGCGTCACCGTCACCCTGACCCGGCGCGCGGCCGCCACCGTCCTGCGCGTCGCCGACGACGGGCGCGGGTTCGACCCCACCGCCGTCCGACGGGCGGGCCGCCACCTCGGCCTCGTCTCCATGCGCCACCGGGCGAGCAGCGTCGGCGGCCGGCTCACCGTTGCCTCGGAGCCCGGCAAGGGCGCCACGATCGAGATGGAGGTCCCCGGTGGCTGAGAAGATCATCAGGGTGCTGCTGGTCGACGACCACCAGGTGGTCCGCCGCGGACTGCGTACCTTCCTGGAGATCCAGGAGGACATAGAGGTCGTCGGCGAGGCGGCCGACGGCGCGGAGGGCGTGGCCCGTACCGAGGAGCTGCGCCCCGACGTCGTACTGATGGACATCAAGATGCCCGGCACCGACGGCATCGAGGCCCTGCGCCGCCTCCGCGAGCTGGACAACCCTGCCAAGGTCCTCATCGTCACCAGCTTCACCGAGCAGCGCACGGTGGTCCCCGCCCTGCGCGCCGGAGCCTCCGGCTACGTCTACAAGGACGTGGACCCGGACGCCCTGGCCGGGGCGATCCGCTCGGTGCACGCCGGCCACGTCCTGCTCCAGCCGGAGGTGGCGGGCGCGCTGCTGGCCCAGGAGGAGGCGGGCGCGGGCACCGGGCGGGGGAGCACCCTGACCGAACGGGAACGCGAGGTCCTCGGCCTCATCGCGGACGGCCGCTCGAACCGGGAGATCGCCCGCGCGCTCGTCCTCTCCGAGAAGACGGTCAAGACGCACGTGTCGAACATCCTGATGAAACTCGACCTGGCCGACCGCACCCAGGCGGCCCTGTGGGCCGTACGCCACGGAGCCGCGGACTGACCCCGCCACCGTGCCGGCCCGGCCGGGTGCCGAGGCGGGCGGTCCTCAGCAGGGGCCCGTCCGCCCCCGGCGGCCCGGGGGAGCCCCACCGCCGGGAGCGGAACACCACCGGGGCGCATCGCCGGGAGCGGAACGCCCCCGGGCCTACCGACCCACCTCCCCGCCCTCCACATACGCGTTGTACGCCGCCACCACGGCCCGCCGAGCCACCCGCTCCACCGGCCGCAGCGCGGCCCCCCGCGCCGCGATCTCCGACGCGCTCACCGCACCGCCGTGTCCGTTCCCGTACGCCACCGAGACCAGCAGCCCCACCCGCTGCGCCATCTCCAGCACCCGCACCGCGCGCGGCGGATACCCCGGCGCCAGCACCTCGCGCCCGTCCCCCCGCTCCACCCGCGCCCGGTACGCGTCCACCGCCGCCTCCGCCACCGGACCCGCCCCGGCCACGTCCAGCCGCGCCAGCACCGCCGTCGCGTCCCGCAGCGCCTCGGCCAGCTCCCGCTCCGCCTCGCCCAGCGACGGCACGTCCGCCGGCGGGGCCTCCCGTACCGGCAGCACCCGCCACACCACCTCGACGTGCAGATCCCCCTCCGGCCCGGCCTCGCTCACCTCCGGCACCAGCCCGTACGGTGCTCCGTACGCCACCACCGCCTCCTCGGCCTCCAGCGCCCGCGCGTTGAAATCCGGCGGACCGCTCAGCCCCAGCGGGTGCCCCGGCACCGGCAGCGCGACCCGGAAACCGGTCACCCCCAGCCCCCGCAACCGGCCGAGCGCCAGCGTGAGCCCGACCGGCCCCGCCTCGCCCGGCAGCCCCTCGACGCGGTGCACCGCGTCCTCACCGACAATCGCGAGGGCCGCCTCGTCCGGCGAGACGAGCCCCGCCAGAAGCGCGTTTCCCCAAGCGGCCAACAACCCTGAACGTGGTTCGACAAGCATGCCGACAGCCTAAGGACCGTCCCGCGATTCCCGGCGGGCGCGCGACGCCGGCTACGGCACCTCGCCGCGTTGTCGGAACATCCCCGTACATCCGGTATGCGGATGCCCCTCCGCCTTGCGGTGCACCGCATCCGACGCCGCGCGCCGATCCCCCGGGAATCGCGGCACAGCCCTCGGGCGACGCCTGGGGACAGCCCTCACGGCCGAAGCACTCGCGCGGTGGCGTAGGTTTTCCCTGGGAGCCGTGCCCACCGGCACGCGACGATCGACGAGACTGCATGGGGAGACAACGCGCCATGAGCGATGTACTGGAGCTGGTGGACGTATCCGTGGTCCGCGACGGACGGGCTCTGGTGGAAGACGTCTCCTGGTCGGTCAAGGAGGGCGAGCGCTGGGTCATCCTCGGCCCCAACGGCGCCGGCAAGACGACCCTCCTCAACCTCGCCTCCAGCTACCTCTTCCCCAGCACGGGCACCGCCACCATCCTGGGCGACCAGCTCGGCGGCGTCGGCACCGACGTCTTCGAACTCCGCCCCCGGATCGGCATGGCGGGCGTGGCGATGGCCGACAAGCTGCCCAAGCGCCAGACCGTGCTGCAGACGGTCCTCACCGCCGCGTACGGCATGACCGCCACCTGGAACGAGAACTACGAGGCCGTCGACGAGGAGCGCGCCCGCGCCTTCCTCGACCGCCTCGGCATGACGGAGTACCTGGGCCGCAGGTTCGGCACGCTCTCCGAGGGCGAGCGCAAGCGCACCCTGATCGCCCGCGCCATGATGACCGACCCCGAGCTGCTGCTCCTGGACGAGCCCGCCGCCGGACTCGACCTCGGCGGGCGCGAGGACCTCGTCCGCCGCCTCGGACGCCTCGCCCGCGACCCGTACGCCCCCTCCATGATCATGGTCACCCACCACGTCGAGGAGATCCCGCCCGGGTTCACCCACGTCCTGATGATCCGTCAGGGCAAGATCCTCGCGGCCGGCCCCATGGAGACCGAGCTCAGCTCCCGCAACCTCTCCCGCTGCTTCGGCCTCCCGCTCATCGTCGAGCACACCGGGGACCGCTACACCGCGCACGGTCTCCCGCTCTCCTGACGGGGGCGCCGCCACGGGCCACCGCACCCCGGCCGGCAAGCGGTTCACCGCAGTCGACCCCCGTGCGCCCTGTCGGTGACGCACCGACAGTCCTACGATGACCGGGTGGACATCGACGCGTGGGTGTGGTGGCTGATCGGCGCGGTGGGACTGGGCATCCCCCTCGTCCTGACCGCGATGCCCGAATTCGGCATGTTCGCCGTCGGGGCGGTGGCCGCGTCGGCCGTCGCCGCCCTCGGCGGCGGGATCGTCGCCCAGGTGCTGGTCTTCGTCCTGGTCTCGGTCGCGCTGATCGCCGTCGTACGCCCGATCGCCGCCAGACACCGGGCCGGACAGGCGGGGCACGCCAGCGGCATCGACGCCCTGAAAGGACGTCAGGCGGTCGTGCTGGAACGCGTATCGGCCCACGAAGGGCGCATCAAGCTCGCCGGCGAGGTCTGGTCGGCCCGCACGCTCGACAGCGACCAGATCTTCGAACCCGGCAGCCAGGTCGATGTCGTGGACATCGACGGAGCGACGGCCGTCGTCATGTGACCGAAACCGTGCACAGGGCGGGCCGAGGTCTGCCAGACTCGAAGACGATCATGTCGATCTTCGTGAGCCCCGGACCCGGCAGCCGCAACTCGCCGCCCACCGGCCGCACATGAGGTACGACCCCGATCCCCGCGATCCACCGGCCAACCGAAGGGCACGAGAGACACGATGCAGATCATCATCGTTCTGATCATTCTGGTGGTGCTCGTCTTCATCGCCCTGATCAAGACGATCCAGGTCATCCCGCAGGCGAGCGCCGCCATCGTGGAGCGGTTCGGCCGCTACACCCGCACCCTGAACGCGGGCCTGAACATCGTCGTCCCGTTCATCGACTCGATCCGCAACCGGATCGACCTCCGTGAACAGGTGGTGCCCTTCCCGCCCCAGCCGGTGATCACCCAGGACAACCTGGTCGTCAACATCGACACCGTCATCTACTACCAGGTGACCGACGCGCGCGCGGCGACGTACGAGGTCGCCAGCTACATCCAGGCGATCGAGCAGCTCACCGTCACCACCCTCCGCAACATCATCGGCGGCATGGACCTGGAGCGGACCCTCACCTCCCGCGAGGAGATCAACGCGGCCCTGCGCGGCGTCCTCGACGAGGCGACCGGCAAGTGGGGCATCCGCGTCAACCGCGTCGAGCTCAAGGCGATCGAGCCGCCGACCTCCATCCAGGACTCGATGGAGAAGCAGATGCGCGCCGACCGCGACAAGCGCGCCGCGATCCTCACCGCCGAGGGCATCAGGCAGTCCCAGATCCTCACCGCCGAGGGTGAGAAGCAGTCCGCCATCCTGCGCGCCGAGGGCGAGGCCAAGGCCGCCGCCCTGCGCGCCGAGGGCGAGGCCCAGGCCGTCCGCACGGTCTTCGAGGCCATCCACGCCGGAGACCCGGACCAGAAGCTCCTCTCGTACCAGTACCTCCAGATGCTCCCCAAGATCGCCGAGGGGGACGCCAACAAGCTCTGGATCGTGCCCAGCGAGATCGGCGACGCCCTCAAGGGCCTCAGCGGCGCCTTCGGGAACCTCGGCGGCGGCGTCCCCGGCTTCAACACCGGCGGCAACGGCGGCAACGGGGGCAACGGCGGCAACACTCACGGTTCCATCCCCGCCCCCGCCGTGGAACGACGCGAGGAACCCCCCGTCTCCTGACCCGACGCCCCCTTCGTGCATGATCAGTGAGGCCCCTCGACCTTCATGGCGGGGAGGCGTCACTGACCACCGAAGGAGATGGCCTTGTCCATCTGGGAAATAATCGCCGTCTTCGCGGCCGGCCTCGGCGCGGGCACGATCAACACGATCGTCGGCTCAGGAACCCTGATCACCTTCCCCGTCCTGCTCGCCACCGGCCTGCCCCCGGTCACCGCGACCGTGTCCAACGCACTGGGACTCATCCCGGGCTCCATCAGCGGGGCCATCGGCTACCGCAAGGAACTCGCCGGACAGCGCCGCCGCATCCTCAAGCTGAGCGCCGGCGCCGCGATCGGCGGACTCACCGGGGCGACCCTGCTCCTCGCCCTGCCCTCCACGGCCTTCGAGACGATCGTCCCCGTCCTCGTCGCCCTGGCTCTCGTCCTGGTGATCCTGCAACCGCGCATCAGCAAAGCCGTGCAGCGCCGCCGTGAGCACACCGGAGCCACGCCCCGCACCGACGGCGGGCCCCTCCTGTTCACCGGTCTGACCCTCGCCAGCGTCTACGGCGGCTACTTCACCGCCGCCCAGGGGATCATCTACCTCTCCCTGATGGGCATGCTGGTCGACGACACGATCCAGCGCCTCAACGCCGTCAAGAACGTCCTGGCCGCCGTGGTCAACACCATCGCCGCCCTGTTCTTCCTCTTCGTCGCCGACTTCGACTGGACAGCCGTGGTCCTCATCGCGGTGGGCTCGGCCATCGGCGGCCAGATAGGCGCCAAGGTCGGCCGCCGGCTGAGCCCCACCGTGCTGCGCTGCCTCATCGTCGCGGTCGGCACGGTGGCCATCGTCCAGCTGCTGCTCCGCTGACGCACGGGGCCCGCCCCCGCCGGGCGTACACCCAGGACGTCACGGCCCTCCGCGACCGCGACGCCCCCTCTCCACCACGCCCTACGCCGCTGCCGCCCGGTCCAGCCATTCGGGCAGCGCCGACCGGTCGCGCGCACCCATCGCCAACAGCATCGCCTCGGCGGGGGAGGGGACGAACGGCTGCTTCAGCAGCGGCATCCCCGCCTGCTCCGGCGTCCGCGCCGCCTTGCGGTGGTTGTCCTCCGCGCAGGAGGCCACCGTGTTCAGCCAGGTGTCCTGTCCGCCCTGGGCGCGCGGCACCACGTGGTCGACGGTGGACGCCCGCCCCCCGCAGTACGCGCACCGGTACTGGTCCCGGACCAGCACACCTCTCCTGGACCACGGCGCCTGTCTTCGGAACGGCACCCGTACGTACCGGCAGAGCCTGATCACCCGGGGCGCCGGAATGTCCACGGCGGCACCACGCATACGGAGCTCGGGATGCGACTGCTCGACGACGGCCTTGTCCGTCAGGATCAGGACCACCGCACGGTTGAGCGTCACCGTCGACAGTGGCTCGAAGCTCGCGTTGAGAACCAGCGTGTCACGCATCCTGCCCACCTCCCGTGTGCCGCCCGCCCCCTGGCAGGCCCGGATCAACTCTGTCCGGGCGGGCCGCGATGGACAACGCAATAAAAAAATGCCCTGCTCTGATCTCTCCAAGACCAGAGCAGGGCAAACAGCAGACGAACTAATCGCCCGCGGGGGCCCGGTACTCGCCGATCAGCTGGGCGCGGCCGAGCGTGTGGAACCGGAGGTTGAACCCGACCACGGCGGGAGACGTGTCGCTGTCGACACCGAGCTTCTCCGTGTCCACGGCGTAGACCGTGAACACATACCGGTGGTTCTCCCCGGCGGGCGGCGCGGCGCCGCCGAACTCCTTCTCCCCGTAGTCGTTGCGTGCCTGCACGGCGCCTTCGGGCAGCCCCTTGAACTCCCCGCTGCCCGCGCCGGCGGGCAGCTCCGTCACCGACACCGGGATGTCGAAGAGCACCCAGTGCCAGAACCCGCTGCCCGTCGGGGCGTCCGGGTCGAAACACGTCACGGCGAAGCTCTCGGTCCCCTCGGGGAAACCCTCCCACCGCAGCTGCGGCGAGGTGTTCCCGGCCGCATACACCTGGGCGTCGCCCAGTACGGCCCCCGGAGCGAGATCGTCGCTCACGACGGTGAACGCCGGCACCTCCGGGTGGAAGTCATGCGGCAGCGGGGCCCTCTTCGGCTCGGTCACGTCTCGCACCTCTCCTGATCGGTTCGTCTGCCTTCTTCCCCGACTGTAGGGGGCGTACCGCCCTCCTCCCGGAGGGCGTACCGCCGGGGATGGCGGGACAGCCCTCAGAGCCAGTTGCGCTGGCCGCCGACCTGGGCGAGCCACTGGTTGAGGTACGCGGCCCAGTCGGTCTGCTGGTAGTCGTGCAGACCCACCTTGAACGCTCGGTAGGAGTCGCTGCCCTCGCTGAACAGCCCCGGCTTCTTGTCCATCTCCAGGACGACGTCCATCTCGCGGTCGTCGGCGACGAACGTCAGCTCCACCTGGTTCAGCCCGCGGTACTGGGCCGGCGGGACGAACTCGATCTCCTGGTAGAACGGCAACCGCTGGCGGGTGCCGCGGATGTGGCCGCGCTCCATGTCCGCGCTGCGGAAACCGAAGCCGAGCTGGCGGAAGGCGTCCAGGATGGCCTCCTGCGCCGGCAGCGGGTGCACGTTGATCGGGTCCAGGTCACCGGAGTCCAGCGCGCGGGCGATCTCCAGCTCGGTGGTCACCCCGATGTTCATCCCGCGCAGGTGCTGGCCGCCGAACATCGTGAGCGGCGTCTCCCACGGGATCTCCAGGCCGAACGGCACCACGTGCACCGCGCCCGCCTGCACCTCGAAGGCGCCGCCGAGGTTCAGCTTGGTGAACTCCATGTCCTGCTTGGTCTCCTGGTCCCCGCCCTCGACCTCGACCCGTGCCTGGAGCCCGACGTTCAACCCCTCGATCTGCTGGGCGACCGAACCGCCCTGGATCCGCACCTCGCCCTGCACGATGCCGCCGGGGACGACGTTCGCCTCGGTGAGCTCGGTCTCCACCGATGCGCCACCGGCGCCCATGCTCGCGAGCAGCCGCTTGAAGCCCATAGTCACTCCTTCTAGGTACTGCTGGGTCCTGACCCCTACTTACGCGCCATGACGGTAGCCGGTTCCCCTCCGGACGATCCCGGTACCCTCGGATGGCATGACCGAGAACCTCGACCGCACTCCGCTGACGCGGGACTTCTTCGACCGCGACGTCCTGGAGGTCGCCCCGGACCTGCTGGGCCGCACCCTCGTACGCCGTCACCCGATGGGCACGATCGAGCTGCGCCTGACCGAGGTGGAGGCGTACGCGGGCGAGATCGACCCCGGCTCCCACGCCTTCCGGGGCCGCACCGCGCGCAACGGCGTCATGTTCGGCCCGCCCGGCCACACGTACGTCTACTTCACCTACGGGATGTGGCACTGCCTCAACCTGGTCTGCGGCCCGGACGGCCACGCGAGCGGAGTCCTGCTCAGGGCCGGGGAGATCAACGTCGGGGCCGGCCTGGCCCGCGAACGACGCCTCTCGGCCCGCAACGACAAGGAACTGGCCAAGGGCCCGGCCCGTCTCGCGACCGCCCTGGACGTCGACCGCGAGCTGAACGGCAGCGACCTCTTCGGTGGCCCCGCTCCGGCACTGTCCGTCCTGCACGGCACCCCGCCGCCCCGTGACCAGGTGCGCAGCGGTCCCCGCACCGGGGTGGGCGGCGACGGGGCCCACCAGCCGTGGCGCTTCTGGATCGAGGGGGATCCGACCGTGAGCCCGTACCGTGCCCACGCGCCGCGTCGTCGCCCCAGCCGCAAGGCGGCTTGACTCACGCCCGGCAGACGCCTAATGTAGTCCGAGCCGCTTGACACGGGTACAGCTCTCGGCACGGTCCATCGGACCGGATCGAGCCACTCGGAGCGGCCACACCACTACCGACGATCCTCGCCCTGACGGGTGCGAATTCGGCATGCCCGTAATTCGCGTTATCAGCTCGATTATGAGCTGCCGAGAGAATCGACTAACGTAGTGGACACGCCGAAAGGCAAGACCACTCCACGGGTCGCCGGAAATCGAATTCGGACCGGAAACGGAACGAAAAAGAG
>NZ_LIVT01000039.1 GCF_001905905.1 Streptomyces sp. CB02366 | reverse complement strand
TACCGAACCCGGAACGGTTCAATTTTCGATACACGGCCTAGTGACCTGAGTCGGAGATTCGTCGTTGGTTGGGTATGGGTATGAGTCGTCCGGGTCCGAAGATTCCGCCGTTGTCGGTGACTGATGCCCAGCGGGCCGTGCTGGAGAACTGGAAGCGGCGTCGTTCGACGGCCCAGGCTCTGGCCTTGCGCTCGCGGATCGTGCTGGAGTGTGCCGAGGGGCACTCGATCATGGAGGTGTCCCGGCGTCTGCGGATCACTCCGGACACGGTCCGCACGTGGCGACGCCGTTTCCTCGAACGGGGCCTGGACGGCTTGTGTGACGACCCGCGGCCCGGTGTCCCGCGGAAGATCACCGACGCGGACGTCGAGCGCGTCATCGTCAAGACGCTGAAGGAGAAGCCGAAGAACGCCACCCGCTGGTCGACGAGGTCGATGGCCGCGGCGACGGGGATGTCGCAGTCGACGGTCTCGCGGATCTGGCGGGCGTTCGCCCTGGCCCCGCACCGCTCACAGACATTCAAGCTGTCCACCGACCCGCTGTTCATCGACAAGGTCCGCGACGTCGTCGGCCTTTATCTCGATCCGCCGGAGAAGGCACTAGTGCTCTGCGTGGACGAGAAATCGCAGATCCAGGCTCTCGACCGCTCTCAGCCGGTGTTGCCGATGATGCCCGGCGTTCCTGAACGCCGCAGCCACGACTACGTCCGCGCCGGCACCACCACCCTGTTCGCCGCCCTAGAAGTGGCGACCGGCAAGGTCATCGGCTCGCTTCACCGCCGCCACCGGGCCGCGGAGTTCAAGAAGTTCCTCACCAAACTCGACAAGGAAGTCCCGGCCGGCCTCCAGGTCCACCTGATCCTCGACAACTACGCGACCCACAAAACGCCCGACATCAAGAAGTGGCTGCTGGCCCACCCGCGGTTCCACCTGCACTTCACGCCGACCAGTGCGTCCTGGCTGAACCTGGTCGAGCGGTGGTTCGCCGAACTCACGCAGAAGAAGCTCAAGCGCGGGGTCCACCGCTCCGTCCAGGCTCTTGAACGCGACATCCGGGCCTGGCTCGCCGACTGGAACGAACACCCTCGGCCCTTCATCTGGACGAAGACCGCCGACGAGATCCTCGACAAAGTCGCCGCCTACTGCCGATGAATCTCTGACTCAGGTCACTAGCGTGTCGTCGGTGGTCGTCGTCTTGGGGCGGTTCTCCTCGGGAACGGTCATGTCGTTCTCCTGGATCGGCCCACCGCCGGCCCCGGACCGGATCGGCCGGCATAAATGGCTCGATCCGGTCCCACATCGCATCGGAGATCACGAAACGGACGGACACACCCGATGAACAGTCCAACCGATCAAAGAGACACGCTCTAGGGCTTCACCCAGCAGGGGCCCCCGGCAGTCTTCTGCCGGAGGCCCCCCTTGCCGTGGCTGTGCGTCTACTTCACGTCGAGGTAGTCACCGGAAGCCGAGACGGCCGAGGTGGTGGACGTACCGGCGAAGCTGTAGCGCCAGTAGCCGTCGGCCGAGGCCTTGACGGTGGTCTTCAGGGTGCCGGTCGAGCTGGTCTGGACAGTCTTGACCGTCGTGTAGCTCTTGGCGCCCTTCTTCTTGAACTGGAGCTTCACCAGCTGCTTGGTGTAACCCCCGTACTTGTAGGTCTGCCAGCTGGCCCGGGTCAGGGCACCAGTGACTGTGATCGTTCTGTTTTTCCTCACCGGTTCCGGCGAGGCGTTGACCGTCAGCCTCGAGTTGCGCAGGACCTTCGCCTTCCCGGCGGCATCCTTGGTGTAGTAGTCACCGTCCTTGGCCAGGGCATGGGTCCTTACGGTCCAGGTCCCGGCGGTGGTGTTGTCCTGGGGATGGATGCGCGGGTTGATTTTCAGCGTGTGGGTGCAGGTGGTCGTTGTGAAGCTCTGGCGCACGCAACTGCCCGCGATGTCTTCGGGGCCAACGAGACCGTAGTAGCCCCCGTTCGGGAGAGGCGTGTGCCACATCACCGGAAAGGTGTTCCCGGTCTCGATGCCCGAGTCGTCCGTGGCGGTCACGGCGATGGTGAATGTCTTCGCGGCCGTGGTCCCCAGAACGATGTCCTCCCCTCCGTTGACGACCACCTTCGTGATTCTGATATCGCCCGAGAAGTCATCCGCCTCGGCGGTGGGCGCACCGGCCTCGGCGGGCGCTCCGCCGGAAAACTCGGCGCCGGACGGCACGTTCAGGCCGGGAGCGGGCCTCTCATCGGCCTGGACGGCCGGTACGACGAAAGCGGAAAGGGCCAGGACGCCAGTGACGGCGGCCACGGTGGCACGAATACGCATGTGTCCCCAAGAAGAAGAAGCCCCGGACGCGGTCATCCCCCGGAACCCGGTTGATCCGTGAACCTTTTGGCTCACACGATCAGACAAGCGAATCGGGCCAACGGTTGCAGGAGTGCCGGAGTTTCGTGAAGATCACTCGAACTGTCGCATGCGCGGGACCCACCGCGTCAGCGGACCGTGGGATGGTATCCGTCGCAGGTGACCGGTCACCCCGCTCGTCCCGCCCTCGCGTTCCCGGCCCCCGCGACTCTCCTGGGCGATCGGCGGCACTTCGGCCGACAGCGGGGAGCCGGTTCAGCTCGCAAGGGCAGGAACTCGACTTCGCCACCCTGCATCCGGCTCCGGCCACCGCAAACACCCCGCGCGAACCTCCACCTACACCTGACCGTCGCCATGCGGCCGCAAGGACGAACCGAAGGGCTTCGGCTGGCGCAACTTCCGCAACCTGAGCATCCACGCCCGGATCCAGCTCAGCGACTGCCCCATCGTCCTGGCCTGGGACACCGCGTTCGTCTCGATGAACGCACTGGCGGCAGACCCCGGGCAGCCCGTGGCGCTCCCCGGCCCGGGGAGCGCCGTAGCGGCCGGAAAGCTCGGCCCGCACGGCGCGGTAGCCCTTTGGGGGCAGGCGCTCCCACGGCAGCCGGTGAACCGCGTCCCCGTCGAAAGACAGCAGCCGCCTGGTCACCTCGTGCCAGCGAACCTGTCCGCAACCAACCCCGTGACCAGGCACCCAGCGCCCTGACCCGTTGACACCCGCCCCATGCCACCAACGCAGCCCTCACACCCTCTCCGCCGCTGCAGGAGCAGGTGGGCTCGACAGTGGCGCGCCCGGGTTCCGGCCGCGCCGCTGTCGAGCTGTGGTCAGCCCTCGGGGGTGCCCTCGGGTCAGTGGAGCTTGTTGACGGCGGTCTTCGTCGTGTTGCTGAAGGCGGTCATCGGTGCGTCCTTGAGGTCGCCCATCTGGCCCCAGCGGACGAGGGTGACGGTGCGGCCGTCGCGGCCGACGGAGAACAGGTGGATGTCGGAGATGCCGATCTGCGGGTCGGCGGTGTCCAGGCTGTAGACCCAGGCGCCCTCCTCGACGGCGAGCTTGCCGTGGGAGGCGCTGTCGGCCTGCAGGCCCGGGTTCTGCTGCTCCAGCAGCGGGCCGCAGCCGGCGAGGGCCCCGCGCAGGGTGTCGACCAACTTCACGGCGTCGGCCTCGGTACGGGCGACGGTGGTGACCTGGACGCCGTTGGTGTCGAGCTCGGTGCTGAACTCGCGGTAGCGGGTGTTCTGCGCCGGGATCTTGTACGGGGCGCAGAGGACGCCGCCGTTCTCCGGGACGCCGGTGAAGATCTGGGTGGCGGTCCACGGCGTCGAGGACGGCGGCATCTGGGAGGCGGCGAGGAAGGCGGGCTGGGCAGCGGCCTGCGCCGGGGTTGTGGCGAGGGCCGCGAGGCCCAGTGCGGCAGCGGCAGCAGTGGCGAGTGCGGTGCGGAGCTTGTTCATGGTGGTGAATCCCCCGTCGGGTTATTCGTTCGGTCAGTGCTCAACCAGCGTGGGGCCGGCACCCGCCGACTGCAACGATCACGCGCCCACCAGCCGTCCCGAACCCGTTCCACCCCCGCTGACGTGCAAGAACGTGAAGGATGGGACGCAGGGATAAGGGGGGTGGAATGCCGAAGGACGCAGCCGTCGAGGAGTTCGCGGGGCTCGTGCGCGCTGAAGGCGCGCGACGGGAGAAGTTACGAGGCGCTGGGCCGGCGACTGAGCATCAGCGCGTCCACCCTCCACCGCTATTGCTCGGGCGCGACCGTCCCGGAGGAGTTCGCCGTGGTCGACCGCCTTGCCCTGCTGGGCGGGACGGACGAGGAGGAGCGGCGGGCCCTGGAGGTGGCCTGGACGCAGGCGGACCGCGCCCGCCGAGGAGCGGCCTCGCCCACGCCCCCGCCTGTACCGGCCGTGTCGGCCACGCCGGAATCGAACCCGGAGCCGCCCGCTCCGAAACCAAGCCTCGACCCCGCCCCGAACTCGACCGCACCGCAAGCGCCCCGCGCCCGTCCCCGTCGTGGCGCCCCCGCTCTCCTCCTCGCCGCCGTCGCCGTCGCCGTCGCCGTCGCCCTCGTCATGCTCGTCCTCACCGCCGCCCTACTCGCCCACCCCGCCCGCACGGCTTCCGCCCCCGCTCCCGCCGATCCGGGGCGGACCGCGCACCCTCCCCTTCACCTGGAGCATCGGCTCCCAGCTCTGGGAGGGCGGCTGCGGGCACACCTACCTCGTGGACCGGGCCCCCCGCACAGTCGCCCCAACGCCGGTCGCCGCCGACTCCAGGGCGTGGGCCAGGACGCACGATGCCGTGCACGGCGGCGGAGGGCGCTGGTCCTGATCACGGTCCAAGGCCGGTCACCGTCCGGCGCCGTCATCCTCCACGCCCTGCACGTGCACTTGGTCGCCCGCCCCGCTGCCGTGGAACGCATACCGAATGGACAACGGCTGTGGAGGCGCCATCACCCCGCGCCACTTCGCCGTGGACCTCGACCGGACCTCTGGATCTACGTGCCGCCGAGCGAGGAGACCCTCGCCGGCGCCGGGTGACGATGCGCGCGGGCGCCTTACCGCCTCGGGAAGCTCCGGGCGGACCGACAGTCGACCGGAGCTCCGCAGCAACCGGCCTCCCGCACGACCCGGCCCGTTCGGCAGCCAGGCGTTGCAGAGCCCGAGCCCCCGGGGTGTTGTGCCGGACGACGTCAGGACGAGAGACACGGTGATGGTTGACAGAGAGTGACCCGGTTCTCGCGGACGCCCCGGGCGGTACGGAAGGGCTCGGCTCGGGCTGGGTGAAGCCCGAGGGAACGGCGGATGTCCACCGAGGCACTGGTGGTTGCGACACCGTGCTGTGCGTGTCGCCCCGGCGTCATCTGACGTACCTAGCGTGTGCACCATGCGACGAGCTTGCTGCCCGCGTGCATTGGCCGGAACGGGATCGACGGCAGTTCTCGCCGCCCTTGTGACGGCAGAGATGACGATCCCTGTCACGCCCGCCGGGGGCGCGGACTCCGTCGAACTCCCCGCCCTGTCGGCCTCTGTGGCGCCGGGCGAAGAGCGCGTGGCCGCGTCCGCCCGGAGTGCCGAGGCGGAGCTGCGGACGGTGCGGGCTCCGCTGACCAAGGGCGTGGAGAGGCTGGGCGGACGACTTCGCCCGGCAGGTGCGTCCGAAGTGCCGGGCGGACAAGAGGCCCTGTGCGCCGATGTCACCCAGGGGCTGTACGGGGCACTGCACACGCTGGCCCCGGCGGCACTCACCGATCTGGAGTACGTCGAGAGCACCCGCACCGACGCCGTCGATCGGATCCGGTCTCACGGTCGGAAGACGGACGAGGCACTTCACTGCGTCGGTGGGCAGGTGAGACGCTGAGTGGAGGAGATCGACTTTCCG
>NZ_LIVT01000038.1 GCF_001905905.1 Streptomyces sp. CB02366 | reverse complement strand
CGTCAAAGCGGATCAAGCTCAGCCACGGGGCTACCCATGATGTGCTGGCCTGCTGGTTCAGAGTCGACCGCTCCACCATCACCCGTGCTATCGGTGAGGTGCGGCCCCTGCTCGCCGAGCGAGGGTGCACGATCAGCCCCGGCGTCCGGCTCCGGACGCTGGCCGAAGTCATCGACCACCTCGGCACGAGTGGGCAGACCGGCATCATCGACGGCACCGAGATCCGGGTCCGTCGGCCAGCCGCGGGACGCAAGGACCGCGACGTGTTCATCTCCGGGAAGAACAAGCGGAACGCCGTCAAGACCATGGTCCTCACCGACCAGAACGGAAGGGTGCTCTTCAGCAGCCCAGCCAGACCAGGCAGCTGCGCGGACATCACTCACGCCCGGCAGTTAGGGCTGGTCAAGCTCCTGGCCGACGGGCCGGTCGTCGAGATCCTTGCCGATGCCGGTTACCAGGGGCTCGGCGCCCAGACCGGCGGACGCGTGGTGACGCCACCGCACCGGAAGTTCAAGAAGGGCGCCCCGGACTGGTACGAGGAGATGCACGAGCGACAGCGCAAGGCACACTCCTCACGCCGCATCCGGGTCGAGCACGGCATCGCCCACCTGAAGAACTGGCGAGCTCTCGGCCGTCGCGAGCACATGAGCGACACCGTCCAGGCCGTCGCCGGCCTACTGTCCCACCAGCAGACCGCGGACCTGGACCCCCGACGACAGAGATGAGCACCGGTCCCACCGAAGCCCTCGACGTCTCACCGCTTACCACGCACGAGCTCGTAAGGGCTGTCCCGCAAAGATCTTGGCTCCGAGTACGGAGCAACCTTAAGAGGTCATCTCATTTGGCGAGTCTGCGGTAGCAGATCAGGGTGCAGGCGATGCTGGTGAAGGCGAGGAAGTGGTCGGCTTTGTGTTCGTAGCGTCGGTGGAGGCGGCGGCAGCCGGTGAGCCAGGCCATGGTGCGTTCGACGGTCCAGCGGTGCCGGCCCAGCCGTTGCGAGGACTCGACTCCCTTGCGGGCGATGCGGTGGGTGATACCGCGTTCGCGTAACCATTGCCGCAGGTGGGCGTAGTCGTAGCCCTTGTCGGCGTGGAGCTTTCCGGGCTTGCGCCGTCGTCGGCCGCGGCGCGAGCGGATCGGCGGGATGCCCTTCACGAGCGGGATCAGGGCCTGACTGTCGTGCAGGTTCGCGGCCGAGACCCCGACGGAGATGGGCAGACCCGACCGTTCCGTGATCAGGTGGATCTTCGAGCCGTACTTGCCCCGGTCGACAGGATCCGGACCTGTCAGGTCCCCCTTTTCAGGGCCCGCATGTTCACCGAGTCGATCGCGCACCGCGACCAGTCCAGCTCGCCTCGGGCGCCGAGTTCGTCGAGGACCAGGCGGTGGAGCTTGGCCCACACCCTGGCCTTCGACCACTCCGAGAACCGCCGGTGAGCAGTCGCTCCGGACGGGCCGAACGACGCCGAAGGCAGCTGCCGCCAGGTACAACCCGACGTAGCCACGAAGACGATCGCGGCCAGCACTTCCCGGTCACCGTGCCGACGCCGACCACCGCCCTGCGGCCGCGACGGCGCCTCCGGCACCACCCGCTGGAACAACTCCCACAATTCGTCCGGCACCAGCCGTTCAACGATCCCCACCATGACTTACAGAATACCGAGTCACCCAAATGAGATGGACTCTAAATCAAAAATATTTCCTGGTGTCTTTCCATGCGTTTTCTGTTCTTCGAAAGATTGCCAACAAGTGCAGCTGTCGCGGCAGCCATTGCCCAGGTTGTGGCCCATAGAATATCGTCGACGAGCGTATGGCTCACGGTGGCGGACATAATTGCCGAGGAGCAGGACAGTGTGAGGCAGGTTGAAGCGAGAGCGAGACGCTTCTTGATCTTCGCGTGCTTCTTCGTCAGAGCACTCCAGCGGCGTTCCAGCTCTTCCTGGCGTGCCAACTTTGACGACTTCTCTGCGGTTAGGCGCTCATGATCCTGTTTATACCATTCAAGGAGTTCTTCGGGTGGTAAAGAGTTGATATTCACGTCTCCGATTCTATTGCTTTGGAATACCGGCCCGTTCGCCTCTCCTTTGAAGTAGTTGCTGATTTCATTCCTCGACCCATGTTCGTCCTTGCTTCTCTCGGTCCCCATCTATCAAAGGTAATGGCCAGTCAGGCGGCACGTCGACAGCGCCGTTCCTGCGGGGCGACACGGTCTGGCCCGGACGACCGAACCTCGGCAGCCCGACGGCCGAGACTGCCGTACCGGTGCCTTCGCAGACCTCCTCCGCGCCGGCTTCGGAGGCACCGGGGCACTAACCGTCTTCAACGGGCTGATCGACGCTCTCGCGGATGATGCTTCGTCGATCGCCGCTCTCGGGGCGGTGTACACCGCACCGCGACACATACGGGCTCGGCCCGCCCCTCGGAGAGGGGCGGGCCGCACCGGGGCCTCCCACCCGATGACGGTCAACGAAGCCGTGCTCGCCCTGCTGCGCCCGAAGCCGAACCTGCCCGAGCTCGCCAGCGAGCCGGCCGACGTCCGCGCCGCCGCGCAGGCCGCCTTCGACGCGCCCGCCGGGTTGGGCACCATCGCCTCCTACGCGACCGAGGTAGCGCTACCCGCGAGGGGCACATGGGCCAACCCGGGCAAGGGCGGCGCCCAGGCGGACATCGTCATCACCGCGCCCGAGGACGGGGTGCCGCTGCTGTTCGTGGAGATCGACAACTGCTTCGAGTCCGCGCAGGTCCTCGCCGGCAAGATCGACAAGTACATGCGGTTTGGCCAGCGGAAGGTGAAGGCCACCGGCGGCAAGGAGCGGCCGATGTGGCGCACCCGCTGGTGGGTACCCGACGGCCGCCACAGCGACCGGCCGCGCCCGCCGCTGCTGCTTGTCTTCAACCGGATCGGCCCGCGCAACCCGGGCACCGTCATCGCGCGGCTGGCCGAGCTGAGCGAGCGGCACTGGAAGGGCACCTGGTACGAGGGCGGCTTCCACATGTACGACCGCAACTGGATCGCGCTGAGCATCCTCCGCGACGTGGCCGACTCCCTCGCTGAAGCCCGATACACCGGTGGAAGGCCGACCCAGGTCTCCGTCTACATTGCCCCGGCCCCAAGCAGTGGAGAAACAGCGCTGGCGGCGGGCTGAACGACTGCCCCACAGCCCCGTCGCTCTCTCAGGGGGCCGCTGCCTGGCCTTCAGGGCCGGCTGAGGAGGCCATGGCGACTGCACGGCAGGCAGACCGGCAGCGCGAGGGCCACCACCTCTACGACGGCAAGGCCCCGATCGTCGCTGTCGGGCTGAACAACCTGCGCGAGCACGGCCCAACGGGCCCGGTGTTCTACCGCTTCGGCCGTAACCGGCCCCAGCCGCTCCTGGAGGCGATCGGCAACCCCCGCCGCGACGCGACCGCCTCCCGCGAGTTGGAGGAGGGACGGGTCCAACAGGAGGAGTCGGGTAGGAGAGGTGGCGGAAGACGACGAACGACCCTGGCCCCCTTGAAGAACGAATGAGAGGCACCGGCGTGGCCGATTCTGAGATGAGGGCGGTGGGCTGGGCGCAGTCCTTCCCCATGTCCCAAGGGGCACGGGCCGGGCGCCGCTGGGCGCGGGGACATCTCGAATCGCTGGAATGGGCGCAGAGCGCACCCGATTTGGTGGACTCGGTGCTTCTGACAGTGACCGAACTCATTACAAACGCGCACAAGCACGCTCATAGCGATGCCCAGCTCGTCCTGACCTGGGACAGTACCTGCCTCCACGTCAGCGTTCACGACGCCAGCCCGAACCCGCCGACCCCGGCCGACCGGGGCCTTGACGCAACCGGCGGCCGGGGCCTCACGATCGTCAAGGCACTGTCCGACAGCTGGGAACATCATCCACAACGAGACGGAAAGACCGTGACCGCCTGCTTCGTCCCGCCTGGATACCCCGCGCCGGACCACATTCTCAAGCCCGACGGCACCACCTGACCAGCAGGGCGTACGCCCTCTGCGCCAAGGTCAGGAACGTCAGCGTGGTCCAGATCCCCTCACCAAGCACCTGCGCCAACAGGGAGGCACTCCGTGATGCGAACGCTGCTGACGGTCCTATCTACCGCCAGCGGCCGTCCAAGCCTCGGGACATCTGTCCCTCCCTCAGCGATCGCCTCCGCAGGGGGAGGAGATGACGTCGAACGTTCTCCACTCGTTGTGCCGCGACCTCGCCATGAGCATCAGCAGGCCCGCCGACGCGCTCTATACCCGTTCCCGAAGGCGCCGCCCCGCCGACGCCCTTCCCGTACGCGGCCACCCTCGCGGCGGTGGGCCACTGGCGCGTAAGCGCCTGGCATCAGCTTCATCCGAAGCGTTCCGTTCGACTCACCCCGAACGCTCGCGTGCGAATTCGCACGCCGCGCCAGCCGGATCAGGGGCCGGTGAGGATGTCGTGGGTGCCGATGCGACGCCAGATGACGTGCGGTGTGCCGGGACGCACCTCGGTCCCGTACTCGAACGTGGCGCGTCCTGAGAGGCCGGTGCCCATGGACCAGGTGATCTCGTATACGCCGGTGGACCGCTGTACACGCTTGACTCGTAGACCGGGGCGGAAGTGGCGGCCGGTGCGCAGGTCGGGCACGAAGGCGTCCAGGACGACGCGGAGGAAGCGCCGGCGCTGGGCGGGGGTGAGGTGCTGGAGGTCCGTGGTGAAGCGGGGGAGGGTCTCGAAGGTGGGCACGTGGTCTCCTCCGGGCAGCACGACGAAGCCCCCGGCGGTTGCCAGGGGCTGCTGTAGGCGGTGCTCGTTGGTGGTGTTCGTTCCGTGGCGCTGAATGCTGCTCAACGGTGCTGGATGGTGTTGTCCGGGCCGTGGTGTGAGGACTGACGGAGAGCGATGACATTCGTGTTCGGCCCGGGGCCGCTTCCCGCCCGGCGGGCCCCGGTGAAGAAAGTTCGGCTGCTGTTCCCGCTTGGCGGGACGCCGGGCTGATCGGTCTTTTCTTGCAGCTCAGAGCTGTGTGGCGTGGTCTGCATGACAGTGGATATCAGGGTGATTCGGGCCGGTCAGATGTACCGCTACTACCTCCGGGAGACCGTCGTCGGTGACGGCCGGGGCCCGGCCCGCACACCGCTACGCGACGCTCAGGAGCAGGCCGGTGTCCCGGTGGGGCGTTGGATGGGCCGCGGGTTGGATGCGCTCGGGCTCGCGCCGGGTGAGGAGGTCACCGAGACGCAGTTGCGGAACCTGTTCGGTGAGCGGGGCCGTCACCCGTACGCGGACCGGATCGAGGCCCACCGGCTCGCCGCGGGCGACTCCCCGAAGAAGGCGTATCAGGCCGGTGCCCTCGGACGCCGGGTGACGGTCACGGGCGTGGACTTCGTGTTCCGGCCGCAGCCGACGATCTACCTCCTGTGGGCGTTCGGGGACGAGGAAACGCGGCGGGTGATCGAGGCCGCCCACGAGTACGCGATCGTGCGGGTGCTGGAGTGGATCGAGGACGAGGTCGCGGTGATCCGGTACGGCAAGGACGGCATCTACCGGGTGAGGCCGCCCGGCGGTCTGGTCGCCGCCCGCTTCCGCCACTACCAGGCGCGCTCCGGACGGCCCTTACTCCATGACCATGTGCTGCTGTCGGTGAAGGGGCAGCGCCTGGACGGGAAGTGGGGCTCGATCCACACCCTGGCCCTGCACGAGCACACCGTGGCCGCCTCCGCGCTCTACAACGAGCTCGTGGCCTCCGAGGTCTGCGAGGCGCTGGGGCTGGCGACCGAGCCGCGCACCGTCACTCCGGGGCGCCGGCCGGTGATGGAGGTCGCCGGGGTGCCGCACGAGCTGATCCGCTGGACCGCCCGGCGCAGCGACCAGATCGCCGCCTGCCTGACCGAGCTGGAGCACGAGTACGTCACCGCCGTCGACGACAACGGCGAGCCGCGGTTCCTGCCCGTGGTCTCCGAGCGGGCCCGCGCCAAGCTCAACGCCATAGCCGCCCGCAAGACCCGCCCGCCCAAGCAGTCGGCCCGGCCGCTCGCGCAGCTGCGCGCGTGGTGGAAGGCGAGCGCGATCCTCACCTCCGGTGTCGCCGCCGACGTCATCACCTCCCTCCTCGAGTACGCCCGCGCCGCAGCCGCCGCGATCCGGGCCCGGGTCGCCGCCGTGGTCGACGTCGCCCTGGCGGCCGTCGACGTCACCGCGACCGTGTTCGTGATGAACGACGGCGGAAGGTTCCACCGCCGCCCCCTTCTCGCCGAAGCCCGCCGCCACCTCGCCCTGGTCCTGCGCGGCCGCCGCCGCGACCCCGGCCTGGACGACCAGGTCGTGGCCGTCGCCATCTCCACCCACTGCCTGGACATCAGCGAGCCGAAGACGATCCGCGGCCTGGAGGCTGGCTATCGCCTCTACACCGCCCGGTGGGCCCTGTCCGACCTCCCCGCCCGGCGCCGATCTCCGACCGCCGCGCCCGACCCGGACCGGCACCCCTCAGCCGACTCCGGCGAACCGGCTGCGCCCCGCCCACCGGGCCAGGACGCGGGAGAGTGGGAGATCCCCCGCATCCCGCTCCAGTACGAGCGGGCCGTCCTCGCCGGTGCGGTGGTGCGGGAGAAGCTGCACACCACCACCGCCGTGCGGGGCCGGGCGTACGACGTCGTCGCCCACCAGCAGGCGGCGATGCCCGAGCAGCTGCTCGCGCCCGAGCTGGCCGACCCCGAGCACGACGACCAGAAGCAGAAGCCCGGCCGCCGCGACGCGCTGGACATGACGGCGCTGCGGGCCCTGCGGGAATCGCGCACGGAAGTCGAAGCCCTCGATGTCACCGCCGAACGCCTGCGCCACCTCCAGGACGCGTTCAGCGAGGCGGCCGACCGGGCCCACTCCACGATGAACCGCTACACGCGCCGCGACGACACCGAGACGCCGCACCCGGTGCGCCGGGACGATCAGCAGGCGCACCACCCACAGGATCCGGGACCGCACCGCGGCCGCGAGGCCGCGGCTTCGAAGAGCGACCTCCATGCGTGAACAGCGACAGCCGCTGGCGTGTTGCGGAGGTGCTGCCGCACCCTGGACCATGCGGGAAGTCGGGAGGGCGGCGAAGGGCCGCCTCCCTAGCGAAGGCCGGACCGTCGCTAGGGCGAGGGGATGTCGTCGGGGCCTGGCTGTGAGAACAGGGGACATGCAGCAGATGGTGACGGGGATGGGCGAGGTGTGGTCGGGAGCTGAAGGTACATGGCCTGACGGGAGGGAGCCACACCCTTCGGTGGTATCCCTGCGAGCGGCCACACGAGCATTGCGCTTTCATCTGGACGCGCTTCCTGCGGTGTTCCACTTCGATGGGCCGGGTGACCAGTTCCTCGCCGAGTCGGCATTCCCCTACGCCCGTTGGCGATATGCCTGCGCCGACTCGCTGCTGGGTTCGGGGATAGGCGGAACAGTCGTAGGGGCGCTAGCCCGGAGTCTGTTCGATGATGGCCTGCTGTGGCAGTGGATTGCCGAATCTCCCGCGGAACGACGGCAGGCGCTGCTGGGCAGCATGCTCGAGGAGCGCGACCGGATCTGCGGTTTTCTGTCCGCCCACGAGGTGAGCTGCCCCAATCTTGCTCGGTGGTTCGTTCCGCTAGACGGCATCACCGACCTGACGGGAGCGTCGCTGGCAGCGCTGTCGGCACCGTCCCTGCCTGATGGTTCGGAACTCCTCGACCTGTTTCTTGCTTCCTCTCCGGTTCGACCGGCGCAGCCGGTGCTGACGGGCGGAGGCATCGAGGATCTCCTCAAAGCTGCGCGGGGCATGCTGGCGATGTCCGGGCTCCGTGGAGCGGTGATGGTCCTTGGGCATGCCGGGCACGGCAACCTGTTGGGCATGCAGAGCAGCCTGACTGTCGGCGGGGTTCCCGGGCATGATCTGCGGGCTGACCACGAAGCACTGTTCATGCACGTAGCCGCCGTCGGCGTCACGGTGACTCTTCTGGGCGCGTGCGCAGCCGTTCCGGAGTCCTGGCCGCCGGAGGTGGAGCAGGCCGGTTTCCTCGGGACTCTGATGCGGCTGACCGAAGAGGTGGTTACCGCGGCAAGCGCGGTGCACGGACTCGGCGATCCGCGGCCCCCTGCCGGCGGCCCGCCGAAAGTCAGGGTCAAGGTCCGGGACAGGCGTCTTCGCTCAGCGGCCGTCATCGCCAGCGGTGATGTGCTGCCGGACATCGGCAATGCGAGTGCGGTCGTTTCAGCGGTCAGGAAGTACGACGCTTTCGTGAGCAGTTGGGTCACGAGCCCCTGGGCCCATGGCGACCCCAAACTAGCGAGCGTTCTCGCCTACAGCGGCGCTCATTCGACGTTCGCGACCGTCATGAGCGGTTTCGACCAGCATGCGGCCGTCACGTCGGTTTTCGCCGCGCGGATGCTTCTGGAGGAAGCGGCCCGGTTCACCTGGCTGGCCCAGGACGTGGAGGACGACGAGGCCTTCGTCCAGCGGTCCACCCGCTACTTCGACGAGTTCCGAGCAAGGAAGAAGAAGACGATCGCGCTCTTCTCCAGCAGCGGAGTGGCCCGCGCGGCCGCCATGAAACTGTTCCAGATGCCCGACAGCGTCGTCGAGGGCCCGGAGACGATTTCCAAGGGCCGCCAGCCCTTGCCGCCGATCGACGAGATGCTCCTGCATCTGGGGGCGCCCTACCCCGAGCCGGGATGGTTGCCGGTGGCGTACTCACTGCTGAGCCAGGTCACGCACAGCACGCCCATCGGCCTGGTTCATATGGCCCGCTACCGTGACGGCATCCTGTCCGCCCACGACATTTCCCCCGAGATGCTCGCCCTCGCTCTGGACGTAGCCTGCTTGGGCAGCGCCCGCCTGCTAGGCATGTCCGGCCTGATACTGACGCACGGCAGCGACGAGGCCCGCCAGTACGCCTTCGGCCTCGAGGAACGCGCTCTGGCAGTACACGACGCAGCGCGCCTGGTGCACTGGCTGGACTGATTCGTCGTGAACCGCCCCGGGT
>NZ_LIVT01000037.1 GCF_001905905.1 Streptomyces sp. CB02366 | reverse complement strand
TCCGCCCGGCTGTCGCCGACGCGGTCGCATTCGGCAAGGGTCCCCTCCAGCAGGACGAACTCCGGATCGTGCTCACGCAGCGTCTTGAGGAGGCCGGGGGCTCGTTCGGAGAGCAGGCCGGTCACGACGGTGACGTACGCGTGGGCGGTGCCGACGGATATTCCGAACCCGGCCGCGATCCTGGTGGGAGTATCGTGGCGGCGCAGGTACACCAGAGCGGCGAGCGCACGTTGGTGCGGCGGGAGCTTGCAGCGGCGGTCACCCTCGCGGGTGACGACGAGCATGGTGACCCACTCGACCAGAGCGTGAGGAAAGTCGAGTACGGCAGGACAGGGAACCAACAGGGCTCCTGTGCCGATGGGTTGAGACCTCGAACACCTCCCTCAACGGCACGGGGGCCTTGTGCGTTGCGGCCCCCACCTCGACCTGACCGGCGTCACCCGATCAGTAGCCACGCTGAAAACGCTCACTCCGCTGTCACAAAACCGAAAGATCACGCCTGGCGATCCCTGGTCCGCAACAGCCATCCCACGCCGGCCAACGTCAGGAGAAGTCCGGCGACGGCCCCCGGCCAGCGCCATGTGTCGATCACTGCGTAGTTGCGGGGTGCGACGAAGGCCAGGTACCAGATCACGTTCATCGTGGCGGGCAGGAGTGTGGCCAGGATGAGGCCTGCCCATTTGCGGGCTGCCGTCCAGTAGCGGGAGCGGCACACCATCACTACGGCCGTGATCTTCATGGCTATGCTGATCCAGCTCAGGAGCACATGGTCTCCCGCGTAGGGCAGCACGGTGCTGATTATCAAAAGGAGCAGCGGTAGCCAGGCGGGGGAACGGTGACGCTTCGGTGTGCGTGTGGGGGATGTGGTGGTGTGGCCGAGTTCGTGGAGGGCGGTGTTGGCGATCGTGCGGGGGTCACCCACTTCGTGGAGGATCGCGCGGACGTCGCCGGGCCGTTCGGCGCGCGCGACCTCTATGTGCTCGCTGAGGTCGGCGAGGAGTTCCTGACGGGCTGCCGGGGGCAGTGCCGTGCTCTCGCGTTCCACGGTCGCGAGGTACTCCCGAACCAGGGTGTTGTCGTCGGTCTTCAAGGTGCGCCCCTCAGGGGTTGTGCCGGCGCCCGTTGGGGGGCGAAAGGAGGTGGTCGACGGTGTCGCGGAATGCCGGCCAGAGGCCGGTAAAGGAGTCGAGCGCGGTGCGTCCCGCATCGGTCAGCTCGTAATAGCGGCGCGGCGGGCCGGTGGAGGACTCCTGCCAGGTGGTGACGACGAGTTCGTCGCGCCGGAGCCGTGAAAGCAGGGGGTAGACGGTGCCCGGGCTCGTGGCGAGCACGGTCTCCTGCAAGTCCTTCAGCAGCTCGACCCCGTACTTGGGCCCGTCTCGCAGAAGGGCCAGGACGCAGTACTCCAGGACCCCTTTACGGAGCTGGACCTCGATCTTCTCCGGAACCTGATTACTTGCTTCACCGGCTACCATGCAGCACAAGATACCAGGTCTCGCATGTATTTGTCCGTGAGCAGGTGTGCGCAGCCGCTCCACGGCGGCCGATCAACCGCTTCCCAGCTTCATGCCACGAACGCGCCCGCTCAGAGGGGCGACCCGCACGCGCTTGCTACGCGGCCGAGACGACCGCGCGCATCGCGGCCAGGCGGTCACCTGGACCACCCGCCAGACCGAAACCCACAGCTGGAACAGCCTCAACGACGAACAGCGCGCACGCCTGGAAGGTCTCGGGCTCACGCCCCGGACCACACCGGCCACGAAGGGGAAGGGCGCTGGGGCGTTCGAGCGGGGCATCACTGCACTCACCTAGGCACTGTCCGGCGGATCATGTGACTTTCCGGCCGGTCGCTCATTGGTTGGGTCATGGGTCGGGGGGATCTGACGAATCGAGAGTGGTTGCTGCTGGAGCCGCATCTGCCCTCGCTGGGTGGCCGGGGCGGCCGGTGGAACGATCACCGGACCGTGCTCAACGGGATTCTGTTCCGGGTCCGCACCGGTGTTCCGTGGCGTGACCTGCCGGAACGCTATGGCTCGTGGAAGATCGTGTATGAACGGCATCGCCGCTGGTCGGCGGATGGTACCTGGGACCGGCTCCTGCAGGCGGTCCAGGCCGACGCCGACCTTGCCGGGCGGATCGACTGGTCGATGGTGGGCGTCGACTCGACGTCCTGCCGGGCCCATCAGCACGCGGCCGGCGCCCGCAGGGTCGGACCGCGGGTCCCGAAAAAAGGACGAGGCCCCGGCACCACCGCCCCGATGAGGGACTCGGACGGTCCCGGGGCGGTCTGACCTCCAAGATCCACCTCGCCGGTGAAGGCGGCTGCCGCCCCATGGCTCTACTGATCACCCCAGGCCAGTGGGGTGACGCCCCGCAGATGATCGAGGTCCTGGACCGGATCCGGGTTCCCCGGCCGCTGGGCGGACGGCCCCGGACCAGGCCCGACCATGTCAGCGGCGACAAGGCTTACAGCTCACGCCGAAATCGCCGCTACCTGCGAAGACGGCGCATCACACACACGATCCCCGAGCCGAAGGACCAGCGGGCCAACCGCCGGCGCAGAGGCAGCGCGGGCGGCAGGCCAGCTGGCTTCGACCGCGAGCGCTACCGGCGCCGCAACGAGGTCGAGCGGACCATCAACCGGCTCAAGAACTCCCGCGCGGTCGCCACCCGTTACGACAAAAGGGCCTACGTCTTCCACGGCACCGTCACCGCAGCAGCAGTCCGCCTATGGCTCCGCCCATGATCCGCCGGACAGTGCCTAGGACTGGAAGCGAGAATGCCGGCCGGAAAAGGGTGACATCAGGCGGCGAAGCCGATGTTCGTCACCTATTCGTACTGCCCGCTGGCCCCCTAGATCCAGCAGGACACCGGTGGTCCAGGCATCCTCCAGGACACGGCCGTCACCGGCACTCCAAGCAGTCACAAGGGAATCCCAGCAGCGACTATTGATGTACCGGTAAACGAGAGTGCACCGGTAAAACACGAAAACCTGGGCCTGATCAAGGAAACAAATCCCCACTCGGACGTCGCCGGAGGAACTGAGACTCTTCAAGAGACAGCAGGGCCAGGACACGTTCCACACGTTCACCCTGACCATCCTCAAGACGAACGACCTCGCCGAACAAGCCTGGACCATCCTGCACCGCACCGTTCTCGACGAGGTCCTGGGGACCTCCCACGAGAGCCTGTCCTTCATGGACAGCGACATAAGTGTGAGCTGCTGGCTGGGCTGCTCGGTCGACGGCGGCAGCCACGATGGTGCGGGCGAGCAGGGCGGATTTGTGGACGCCTGTGTAGTCGACTGCGGTCAGGGCCATGGCGGCGCAGGAGGCAGTCTTGCCGAGAGGGAATGCCCGTCGGCCAGGTAGCCCTCAGAAGTCGCCGAGGCGCTTGCGACCATAGGCATAGGTGCCCCCGAGGCGGGATAGAGGGTAGCGAGCCAGGCGGAGGAGGTGGCGTTGCAGTAGGCCACGACCACTGCCGGGGCGAGGCTGAACAGCAGGCTGGAGCCGGCCGCACGGGCGCGGTCTGTTCGTCGTGGAGTTCGGCCCCCGAGCGTGATGGGACAGGCTGAAGGTGTGGAGATCAAGGACGTCCGGCGGCTCGGCAGACCCGGAGCCGTCGTCGATGCTCCTGCCGCAGGAGCCGATGATCCTGTCGTGCCACGCGTCGTGAGCCTCCTCAGCGACCGGATGAGCCAACCGGAAGCTCTTTGGGTTTCCTCGGTTTACGGCGCATGGCATGGGCATGCTTCCAGGCGAGACCGTTGCGGCACAGGGAGAGCGCACGTGGCAGGAGCGTCGGCCGCAGCCATTGACTGATAACGCCGTTATCAGTGCCGCTCCGCAGCCCGAGCCGATCCGGTGTGTCGCGCAGTCAGTGAAGTGCAGCGACACGCGTGTTGAGCAGGGCGTTGAACACAACTCTCCGCAAAGTTAGTAAGCTGACCTCATGGTCACTTCAAGTACTGCTGGAGATAGAGAGAAGGTTGTCTCCAAGCTGCCGTCCTGGCTGCGCCAGGACCTCAAGGTTCGTGCTGCGGAACTCGGCGTCGACATCCAGGACGCTGTTTCCGCCGGCATCACCGCCTGGCGTGAAGCGGCACCCGATGAGTGCCCCACTGTCGACACATCAGGCTCCAGTTCCTTTTCCACGTGGCTTCCGCCGGGCCAGTGGCAGGAGCTCAAGAGCACCTGCCACGAGCGTGGCGGCATGCCGTTCGTCCAAGGCCTCGCTCAGTCGGTACAGAGTTGGCTGAGGGCCAACCCCTCCCCCAGGCACCGTCCCGTCACGGGCATCGTCCAGCGCAAGGTCGTCATAAACCAGAAGGGAGGGGTGGGGAAAACGGCTGTCGCCGCTGGTGTCGCGCAAGCGCTCGCCGAGGACGGCATGCGGGTGCTGCTCGTGGACTACGACCCTCAAGGGCACCTGAGCGACCAGCTCGGTGTCGAGCAGCTCCCCCCGGGGACGGACAGCCTGGTGCTGCACATGTGCGGCGAAGGCAAGGGGCAGCTGAAAGACTTGGTGGTCACGATCGAGTCGCCCCGCTTCGAGAAGCGCCTCCATGTCCTGCCCGCCTGCCCGGACGGATTCCTCCT
This sequence comes from Streptomyces sp. CB02366, assembly GCF_001905905.1. GTDB lineage: Bacteria > Actinomycetota > Actinomycetes > Streptomycetales > Streptomycetaceae > Streptomyces. The sequence continues at coordinate 5,888 of NZ_LIVT01000037.1, read as the reverse complement.
CGACGCGAAGATCGCCGTCGCACGGATGCGGAACAAGGAAGCCGCGTTGGAGCGGGCGCTGCAGCCGTTGGAGAAGGACTTCGACGCGATCGTGATCGACTGCCCGCCGAGCCTCGGCATGGCGACCGACGCGGCGATCTACTACGGGCGGCGTCGCCAAGGCGAGGCCGAGGGCATCTCAGGCATGGTCATCCCCGTGCTGGCCGAGGACTCCTCGGCAACGGCATACGCCATGCTGGCCGATCAGGTCGAGTCGCTGCGAGACGACCTGGGTCTGGAGATCGAGTATCTCGGGCTCGTGGTGAACCTCTACGACAGTCGGCGCGGCGTCGTCGCCACGTCCTCTCTCCGGGAGTGGCGGAACCTGGGGGATCCGAAGGTGCTCGCGGTGATCGGCGACCTCAAGGAACAGCGAGAAGCGGTACGCAAGCGGATGCCGCTGCTGGAACACGCCCCTCACTGTGACCAGTCGACGGGCATGCGGGCGATTGCGAGGCAGATTTCATGAGTTCCAAGGAAGACCAGCTGGGCGCATCGTCGTCGTTCGCGCGGGCCGGCAAGGCGCGCAGTGTGCGGCGCCAGCTGACCGACCAGGCTTTCGGAACCGTGGATCCCAACGAACTGCCGCTCACTGATGTCAGCGTCAACCCCGACAACCCCCGGGAGACCCTGGGCGACGTCTCCGGGATGGCCGCCAGTCTCAGCGAGATCGGGCAGATCCAGTCCATCACCGTCGCGTCCGTCGAGGCATACCTCCGCGACCGCCCTGAGCGAGCATCGGAACTCGAGCCGGGTGCGGGTTATGTCGTCGTCGACGGTCACCGTCGGCTGGCGGGGGCACGGGCTGCAGGGCTCGCGACGATCAAGGTCACCGTCGACGACGCGCGGGTCACCACGGACGAAGCCCTTCTGGAGTCCGCGTTCGTCGCGAACGCCCAGCGGGAGAACCTCTCCGACCTGGAAGAGGCAGCGGCGCTGAAGACCTTGGTGGCGTTCTACGGATCGCAGCACAAGGCAGCCAAGAGGCTCGGTGTCACCCAGCCCTACATCTCGCAGCGGTTGTCCCTGCTGGAGCTCGCCCCCGAGCTTCAGGCGGACCTGGAGGCCGGCCGCCGTAAGGTCGAGCATGTGCGGGGGCTGGCCAAGCGCACCCCGGAAGAGCAGCGCGCAGTAGCGGACGCGCGAGCTGTGCAGGCCGTGGCGAAGAAGGGGAAGCGGAGTGGCCCCTCGTCTCAACCGTCTTCTGATAACGGCGTTATCGCCCCCGCGCGGCAGAGGGCGAAGGAGCCGCCGGAGTCCCCTGCTGATAACGCCGTTATCAGCAGGCCCGCCGAGAACCAGCCTTCCGTGGTGGCTCCGGCCCGCCCGACGGGACGGGAGACTGATAACGCCGTTATCAGTGCCATCACGGGCCAGAGCTCCTCGAGGCATCTTCCCTGGCACAGCCCGCACGCACTGAACAAGCTGGTCCGCGAGCACATGACCGTCGAGGACCGACACACCCTCGCCAAGCTCCTGACCCAGGAGTGAGTCCACGCACGAGCGCCCCTGCCGTGCCGAGGTCACCCGGCAGGGGTGCTAGCTCCTCCTTCAGCGAACCCTTCGACAGCCCGCTCCACCAGGAGGCTCTCGCGTGGCCGCGATGCAGCTGACACGCACGCACCGCATACTCATCGGGGTCGTCATCGCCGGTGCGGTGGTCATCGCCGCGATCGGTTTCGCGGGTTCCTACGCCGCCGTGCGCGAGCTCGCGGAGGACAAGGGCTTCGGGACGTTCTCCCTGGTCTTCCCGATCGGCATCGACGCGGGCATCTGCGTCCTGCTCGCCCTGGACCTCCTGCTCACCTGGATGCGCATCCCCTTCCCGCTGCTGCGCCAGACGGCGTGGCTGCTGACCGCCGCGACGATCGCGTTCAACGGGGCCGCCTCCTGGCCCGACCCGCTCGGCACCGCGATGCACGCGGTGATCCCGGTGCTGTTCGTCGTCGCCGTCGAGGCCGCCCGGCACGCGGTGGGCCGGATCGCCGACATCACCGCCGACAAGCACATGGAGGGCGTCCGCCTCACCCGCTGGCTGCTCTCGCCCATCCCGACGTTCAAGCTGTGGCGGCGGATGAAGCTGTGGGAGCTGCGCAGTTACGAGCAGGTCATCAAGCTCGAACAGGACCGGCTGATCTACCAGGCCCGCCTCCAGGCCCGCTTCGGCCGCAACTGGCGGCGCAAGGCCCCCATCGAGTCGATGATGCCCCTGCGGCTGGCGAAGTACGGCGTCCCCCTGGCCGACACCGCCCCCGCGGGCCTCGCCGCCGCCGGCATCGAACCGACGGCTCTCATGGCGGGGGTGCCGACCGTCGAGCAGGCAGAGCCGCAGTCGAACGGGAGCAGCGCAAGGTTCGGACCGGAGCGGACGAAGCCGAAGAACGGTTTGTTCGAGGAGGTGCCGGATGAGCCCGGGGTCTCGAACGAAGCATCCGGGAGCCATGTCGGCGAGGGGCGTTCTCGTTCTGAGGAGACGCCGGTGGAGAAGATCGCCGTGTCCGCTGCGAAGGCGGAGTGGACGGGGGAGCGACGCCGCGTGGTGCAGATGCGGATCCCCGAGCACGATGAGGTCCCGGGCTTCGTGACCTCACGCCCGGACCCGGCAATCGATCTCGCCCAGCCTGCGCGGGAGGAGGCGTCGGAGGTCCAGGAGCGCGAGGCTGAAGTACGGACGGGGCCGGAAATCGTGGCAGTCCGTTATCGGCGGCTGCCTCCGGAGGAACGTTCCCGGTCCGCGAATGCGCTCGCGCCGATTCTTGCCGAGGGCTCCGGCTACACCGTTGGAACGGTGCGGAAGTACCTCGGGGAGATCAAGCGGGCCGAGAAAAGCGCAACCGTATCGAGCTGAGCGCCTCGGTTCCCACCCGTCTCATGGGTGGAATTCGTGGGCGTCGGGTCGGCGGGTAGAGGACCGAACCAGGCGGGAAAGCCGACGGGAGGTGTTCCGTGGAACTTGTCATTCCAGTCGAGGTCGGCTTCCTCGCCCTCGCTCGACGGGTGCCAAGCGGTGACCGCCGCCTGGCATAGAGAGCGTTGGAACGAGCTGACCTGCGTTTTTCCAACTCGAGGGGTGTCTGTCCGTATCCGTCGCCGCCTGGAAGCGGGGGCTCCGCCGTTCGCTGGGCGGCCAGTGACACCCCCGTTCCACACGCCCCGGAGTTCCAACGCGGCCCGGAGTTCCAACGCGGCCCGGAGCTCCGGTTGGCGCCGGAGCTCGCTGCGGGCCTTCTGCGGTGGTTCAATTCCAGCGGTCGGCTTCCGGCGTACCGGAGGCCGACCGCTAACCGATTTTCTGTCGCGGGGCTGTGGTTCAGATGCGGGTCATGGTGGACGCGTAGCCGCCCCCACCGGGGTAGACCCAGTCGCCGGTCATCTGAATGCCGTCGGCGTTGAACTTGCCTTCGAAGTAGGCGGGGCTGCCCTTCTCGCCCGCCCAGATGGTGAGCTTGTCGTCGACCAGCTCGTAGACGTAGTCGAAGGTGTTGCCCTGGGAGTCGTAGTACCGCGACACCACGTCGTCGCCGGGCTGCTCGCCGAACGGGCGGAGGTGGCCGATCATCTCCATGCCGGAGACCTGTTCGCCGTCCTGGGTGAGGTCCACGTGCTGGATCAGGAAGAATCCGCCGGGCATCCACTCGTACCGGACGGTGCCTTCGGCTCCGCCGGTGACGGCCCAGGTGCCGACCAGGCGGTCGAGAGACTTCAGTTCAGCGCTCGGCGTGTTGGCTTCGGACATGTCGTTCTCCTCGAAAGGTCTCTTCCGGGTTCCACTTGGTCGCCTTCCCGCCCAGCGGGGGAGGAGGCTTCTTTCGCCGGTCGTCAGGAGACGGGCTGCCGGGGAATGGGGTCGGTGGGCCTGCTGGGGGGCTCGCGGTGCCCGCCCCCCCGGGGGGGCGCGGTCTTACGCTGCACGGTCCGGGGGGCGGGGCGGTGGCGACATGCCGTGTCGCCGTCCGACAGAACCCTTCCGCGTGGGCCCGTACCAAGCGGATCGAAAAGTGGATCGAATAGTTCCGGAAGTAACGGTTATCTTCGCAGCGACGGCGGAGGAACCGTCGCTGCGGTGGTTCGGTCGCCGCAGCGACCGGAGAGTCGCTCGGTCGCTCGCCCGCGTGTGCGTGCTACCAGGGCAAACGGGCCTTCCGACGTCCGTAGCGACTCAAGCGACTCAAAGTTCGGGTATATGAAGCCATTTCGCGTGTGCAGGTGTGCGTCATATACAGGTGGGTCGAGTCGCTTCAGTCGCTGTCGGGCATCGGCAACCCCTCCGAACTGCCGCTATGTCGATTCAGAGGTACAGCGACTCACGAGGTTCGGTCGCTGTGGAATTCGTACGAGCGAGTAGAGGCTTCTTCGGCCTCGATACGGTGCAAGATTCGGGAAGAGGAAGCTCCGCACAGGCCGGATGTTTTCGCTAATCTGTGTTGGTCGTTGGGTCGCTTCAGTCGCTACGGGGGAACGGTGTATGGCTCCTGAGCTGCGCGTTCTGGGATTCTCCACCGCACGCCCGGGATCCGTCCTCCCGGCTGGGCCGCGGTCTGTGGACGTTGCCCGGTGGTGTGCGGAGCAGGGTTGGCCGGTTCATCCGTTGGCGGCCGGCCGCAAGACTCCGGCGGGCAACTGCGAGGCCTGCCGGGCTCCCGGTCACGCCTACTCGGGCTGTCCATGCCCGGCAGAAGGGCGTTGGTGCCACGGTTTCCGGGCCGCCACCCGTGACGTCGAGAGAATCGTGCGGTGGTGGGGGAGCGCCCCGGAGTCAGGGGTGGGGGTCTCGTGCGGTCCAGCGGGGCTGGTGGTCATCGACATCGACGCCCACGGGCAGGAGCTTCCCGAGCGCGACCGTCTGCTGCCGGGCATCCCCATCCCGGGGCAGGTGGACCTGACGGGCCTCGCGAACGGCTACCACACGCTGGCTGTTCTGGCGGCCCTGCGGGGCGCTCCCGACCCGGCCGCCGACGAGGGCACCCTGCGGGTGCGGACCCCGTCAGGCGGCCTCCACGTCTGGTACCGGGCACCGGACGCCCGTCCGTGGCAGAGTTCTTCGGGGTCGGGTGGCGGGCGTGCGCTGGCCTGGCAGGTGGATGTGCGCGCCCATGGCGGGTACATCATCGCGCCGGGGACGCGGACCCGGGCGGGGGCCTACAGGGTTTTGGGCTCGTGCACCAGGCCTGCGGTGCTGCCGGCCTGGCTGGCCGAGGAGCTTGAGCGTACGGGCCACCTGCCCCGGGACCGGCCGCCCGGGCCCCGCCCCGTGCCGCCCAGAGCGCTCCAGGCGGTCGTCGAGGCGGGCGGCGGCAGGCAGGGGGCCTTCAGCGTGCTCGGCTCGGTGCTGGCCGAGGTGACCGCCTGCGCGGCGCATGCCGAGGGCGCCGGTTTCTCGGAGAAGCTCAACCGGGCCTCGTACACCGCGGGCGGACTCGTCACCGCCGGGTTCCTCACCCGTGAGCAGGCGGAGCAGATCCTTCAGGACGCCGCGGCCGGGGCCCGCCCGGAGCAGGGCAGGAGGGCGGCCGGGATCATCCGCAGCGGGATGTCCGCCGGTGCGCGCCGGCCGCTGTACCCGGGGAGAGAGGGATGACCCCCGGAGGGGGATCGCCGTCCGGCTTCGACGCTCATGCCGTGGCAGCTCAGATCATCGCCCGGTCCGCTTCTTCCGGACCTCCACAGTCTGTCGGAGGTCTTCCGGGCCAGGTGGGGGCGTCTGTGCTCCAGGAGCGGGTGTTGGGGGCGGCCACCGAGGGCCGGCGCGGCAAGGAGAGGCAGACAAGGCCGCAAGCCTGACGCGTGACCGGCCCGGCGGGCACGCCGGGCCGGTGGACGCTCAGTGCAGTGGAGGAAGTGGCCCGGAT
>NZ_LIVT01000036.1 GCF_001905905.1 Streptomyces sp. CB02366 | reverse complement strand
GGTCCTACGCGATCAGCCGCGCGGCCCCGGCGACGGCGGAGCCGATCGCCAGGAGGCGGACCTGTCAGTACTCCAGCAGCGGATCGTGTCTTGAGCTGGTGATTGTCGTTGTCCCGGTATGGAGGGCATGACTGAAGTCGGTTGCTGGGCTGCGGAGTTGGAGTCGGCGTTCGCTCGGGTGGCGGGCCGGTTCGCTCGGGCGGATCTGCGGTGGCGGATGCGGGACTATGTCCGCGGTCTGCTGGGTCAAGCGGCACGGAAGAACGGCTGGCAGCTCGCGGAATGGGCAGGTCACCGCACGCCGGACGGCTTCCAGCGGCTGCTGAACAGCAGCCGCTGGGACGCGGACGCCCTGCGCGACGACGTCTGTGCCTACGTCGGTGAGTCCCTTGGCCCCAATGGCGTGTTGATCATCGACGACACCGGGTTCATCAAGAAAGGCACCACCTCGGCCGGGGTCGGCCGGCAATACACCGGCACCTCGGGAAAGATCGACAACTGTCAGATCGGCGTGTTCGCCGCCTATGCCACCGGATCGGGCCGGGCCCTGGTGGACCGGGAGCTCTACCTGCCCAAGGCCTGGACGTCCGACCGCGACCGCTGCCGGGCGGCGAAAATCCCTGATGAGCGGGGCTTTGCGGCCAAGGGCGAGCTGGGCCGGGACATCGTCCGACGCTGTCTGGCCGCGGGCCTGCCCGCCACGTGGGTCACCGCGGACGAGGCCTACGGGCAGGACTGGAACTTCCGCCGCCTGCTCGAGCAGCTCGACGTCGGCTATGTGGTGGCGGTGCCCAAGTCGCAGCAGGTCAAGTCGCTGGCCGGCATCTGGCGCATAGACCAGCGTCCATTGGCCATCGTCGGGCCCGCTGAGCTCGTAAGCCGCCCGTCGCCATACCGGGGATCCGGTGTACCGAAGGGAGATTCCGACCGAAGAAGTGCCCGGCGATGGCCCGGAAGCTCTTCGGCATGCACGACCGGAATCCGGCCCGGACGGGCCAGTCCTTGTCCGGGCTGGTCAGCGGCTTGTCCAGCTCCTGTACGGGGCCGTACGAACACGGCCGCGGAGGGCCGGAACCAGCGTTGTCCACGTGCCGCGGGGCCGGTCACCATGTCCGCATGGCGAATGTGGGGGAGTTGCAGCCGCAGGGGGCCCGTGATGTGGGGGAATTCGCGGCCGCCTTACGACAGCTCAAGGAGCGTTCCGGGCTGACGTACCGACAGCTCGAAGAACGGGCCGCCGAGCACGGAGGAGTGCTGGCCCGCAGCACGCTGGCGGACGTCCTCGGCGGGAAGACCACACCGCGTCCCGAACTGGTGGCCGAGTTCGTGCGAGCCTGCGGAGACGCGGAGCGGGTGCAGGAGTGGCTGGAGGCCCTGGAAAGGACCGTCAGCGGTGCGGCGGGCCGGGACGGAGGCCACGACGGAGGCGGGGGTGCGGACGGGGCGGGTCCTCCCGGCCGGCGCACCGGGCCGGCACCGGGCCGACGCCGGCTGCGCGCGCTGCTGGTGGGGCTCGCTGTGCTGTCCGTCGTTGCCGTCAGCATCTGGGTCCTTGACTTCTCCGGTGAGCCGGGCGGTTCCAAGGGAAAGTCGGACCGGACCGCCCTGCCGGAAGGTCCCGTGCAGATCCGCCCGGTCCTGGCGGACGGCCTGTGTCTGACCGACGGGCATGCCGAGGGGTACGAATCACTGGTGGCCGTGCAGCGTCCGTGCGAGGACGTCGCACCTCAGCAGACCGAGCTCGTGCCCGCGGCGGACGACACGTTCCGCGTGCAGTGGTACCACCCCGACCACGGCAAGGGCTGCCTGAACTCGGTGACCGTCGGCACCGGCGCCGCCCTGCTGGAGCCCTGGGACGACTGCGGGAAGACGAGCAGGTTCCGCATCGAGCCGACAGACTCCGGCCGAAGTGACCAGTACGTTCTCCGGCTGGTCGGCGACGGATGCGTGGGCATGAGCGGATCGGGGACGGTCGCCGGGGTACCGGCGGTGACACAGCCCTGCGACGGGAGCAGGAAGCAGATCTTCTCCATCTCGCCCGCGTAGCTCAGGAGAGCTGTGCTCAGGGGGCCGTGAAGCGGGCGGGAGCCGCGAAAGCGGCCCGGCGGGTGGCGCAAGCGAAGGCAAACGCCCGCGCCACCCGGCCAGGAGCCGTCAAACCTGCTCCGCTGCGACCGCCCTCCGGCCTCGTCGGACCGGGGGGTATGACTTCGGGCGCCGCCTGTTCGTGGTGCGTGACAGACGCAGGGGGGGGCGCGATGTAGCGCCGGACCGCGGCCATGAGGCCGGAGGCCCGGACATGTGCGTACACCGGGAAGCTCACCCTGGCCGCAAACTTGTTCGTCCTGCACGTTCCATGCTGGGTTGGAACATGAGCTCAGGATCGTGTTCAGCAATTTTTGATCGTCCCTGCATCGACCTTCACGTTGCCGGAGTAGATCCAGCCATTACGCCAAGACGAGTCGGCCGGGTCGACGTAGAAGTCATCTCATTTGGTGAGTCGTCGGTAGCAGATGAGGGTGCAGGTGATGCTGGTGAAGGCGAGGAAGTGGTCGGCCTTGCGTTCGTAGCGTCGGTGGAGGCGGCGGAAGCCGGCGAGCCAGGCCATGGTCCGTTCCACGGCCCAGCGATGGCGGCCCAGCCGTTGAGAGGACTCGACTCCCTTGCGGGCGATGCGGTGGGCGATGCCGCGCTTGCGTAACCATCGCCGCAGGTGGGCGTAGCCCTTGTCCGCGTGGAGTTTGCCGGGCCTGCGCCGACGCCGGCCGCGGCGCGAGCGGATCGGCGGGATGCCCTTCACGAGAGGAATGAGGGCCTGGCTGTCGTGCAGGTTGGCCCCGGAAATGCCGACGGATATGGGCAGACCCGACCGTTCCGTGATCAGGTGGATCTTCGAGCCGTACTTGCCCCGGTCGACAGGATCCGGACCTGTCAGGTCCCCCTTTTCAGGGCCCGCATGTTCACCGAGTCGATCGCGCACCGCGACCAGTCCAGCTCGCCGCGGGCGCCGAGTTCGTCGAGGACCAAGCGGTGGAGCTTGGCCCACACCCTGGCCTTCGACCACTCCGAGAACCGCTGGTGGGCGGTCGCCTCGGAAGGGCCGAACGACGCCGACGGCAACTGCTGCCAGGTACAACCCGACGTGGCCACGAAGACGATCGCGGCCTGCACTTCCCGGTCACCGTGCCGACGCCGGCCCCCCCCTGTGGCCGCGACGGCGCCACCGGCACGACTCGCTGGAACAGCTCCCACATCTCGTCCGGCACCAGCCGTTCAACGATCCCCACCATGAATCACAGAATACCGAGTCACCCAAATGAGATGACTTCGTAGTACCAGGTGTTGCCCGAATCGGGGTGGCGGTACTTGCACACAGCCCACAGTCGCGTGTCCACGTCCATGTTGCTCCACCCGATGAAATCGCAGCCCGCAGCCGGCCCGTACCTCAGCCGGATCTCCTCGGTGGTCCGCATGCCCACACTGCCGCCCGACCCGGTGGGATCCCAATTGCAGTTCACAGCTGCGCGAGCCTGGGGGGCTGACAAGGTGGCCGCCTGAGCGGCTGCTGACGCTGACGGCAGCATCGCGAAGGCTGCCGCCGTCGCAACGAGGGCCGCTCCGAGTCCTTTGGGCAGTTGCAAGATCTCCTCCTTCATAGGCCCGCTTAGCGTCCGCGGAGCAGGACAAAGCGGATGTCACCCACGTTCGGCGAGTACAGCACACACGAACTCGGCATCCAGCGGCGCGTATGACCCGAAGCTCGACGTCGACTTCACACCGCTGCGCCGGCGAGTGACCGCGGCGACCAACAAGGTGGAGTCGTTCAACCGGTTCTCCCAGTGGATCGGCTTCGGCGACTGCGGCGTCATCGCCGACAACGACCCCATCGAGCAGGAGAAGACGATGAAGTTCAACGCGCTGCTCACAAACGCGGTGATCTTCCACAACGCCCTGGACATCGCGGAGATCGTGCGGCAAGTGTTGGAGGAAGGATGGGAGATCGACCCGGAAGGCCTGGCGCACGTCTCGCCGTACCTGACCGAGCACATCCACTGGTTCGGCGAGTACTCCACGCACGAACTGGGCATCCAGCCCGACGCGTATGACCCAAAACTCGAGGTCGACTTCACCCCGCTACGCGAGCAGGACCTGACCGCTGCTGCCCTAGAACAGGCTGTTTGACTGCCTGCCCCCGGGGCCTCCCTCGTGTGCGCACTGGCCGTACAGTCGAAGCGGTGCCCGCAGCCATCTCTTATGGCTGCGGGCACCGCCTGTCTGTGCGACATCCCGTGCGTTCCCCTGAGACCCGGAGGGAGTCCGGCCTGCTGGCCAGGGAGGTAGTCAGTCTCTCGGCAGTCCGGTGTCCGGTCGGGGCCTGCCTGACAGAACCAGGCAGACCCCAAATGACTTGGCGTCAACTCACGGAAGCGAGCGCGTCAGTAGTCATTGCAGGGCGTTTCGATCGTCTCCTCTCCGGAGATGTTCCCCTCATAGATCCAGCCGTAGGGCGCCGCGCCTCCCGTGCTGACGTAGTACCACCAATATCCCGAGGACGGGTTCTGGTACCGGCACCAGCCGCCGAGTCGTTGGCCCACATAGAGCCTGGAGGAGACATCGCCGCAGGCGCTACTCGGGCCGGACCTGAGAGCGATGGACCTTGTTACGTCCGCGCCCCCAAAACCGTTCGACGTGGGCTCGGCATTGCAGGCCAGGGTGCCGATGGGGGCGTTCGACGGCGTGAAGTTCGGTGCTTCGTTCGCCACGCTGGCGGATGGGTTCGGCGTTGCCGCATGGGTGGGCGCGACCATCGCGCCGAGAGCAAGCATGCTGCTGAGAGCAGCAGTCACGAAAGTATGTCGTGCACGCATGGGCGAGCTCCTTCAGGGCCGGTTTCCAACTCAGGTCCAGCCCGCTGCGTTGAGAGCTGTTCATCGACGCAGCGGGCCGTGCCGTGGCGACCGTCTGGCCAGCCAGGCACCACACAGACTGCTGACATCGGCAGGCTGAAACAACGAGAGCCGACTGTCCCGGACAGTCGCCGACTGTCCGGGCTGGTCCGGGCCTTGTCCGGATTACGTCCCGGACAGAGCCGCCGCAGTAAATGCCGGATTTACTGCGGCAGAGCCCCTACCGTGATCACCGCGACCTGCGGCGGACGATTCCGGCCGCAGAGGTGAGGTGTACGCATTTACTGAGCATTTTCAGCGTTGCCGCTCCAGGGTGAGGACGGTTTTGGTGATGAGGGTCATGCGGTTGGGGCTGATGCGGGATCTGCGGAAGATCTGCCAGGACTTCAGCCGTGCCATGCCGCGTTCGACCGGTGCCCTCGCCGCGGCCAGGGCTCGGTTGACGGTGCGCTGGGTGAGAGTGAGTTCACCGCCCGGCGGGCGTTTGAGTCCGGTGGTGACCCAGGGGCCGGCGCCCGTGTAGGCACGGTCGGCGAGGACGGGGACGCCCTGGCGTTCGCAGATCCGGATGATGCGGTGGGTGCGGGCCGCGGTGAGGTCGTGAGTGCGGCCCGGCAGGGCGGGCGAGATCCATAGCAGCTCGCCGGTCGGATCGGTGACGACTTGGACGTTCACGCCGTGCCGGCGGTGCTTGGCCGAGTAGTCCGCCCGGCTGTCGCCGACGCGGTCGCATTCGGCGAGGGTTCCGTCCAGCAGGACGAAGTCCGGATCGTGCTCGCGCAGCGTCTTGAGCAGGCCAGGGGCTTGTTCGGCGAGCAGGCCGGTCACGCTGGTGACGTACGCGTGGGGGGTGCCGAGGGATATCCCGAACCCGGCCGCGATCCGGGCGAGGGTGTTGTGGCGGCGCAGGTACACCAGAGCGACGAGCGCACGTTGGTGCGGCGGGAGCTTGCAGCGGCGGTCACCCTCGCGGGTGACGACGAGCATGGTGACCCACTCGACCAGAGCGTGAGGGAGGTCGAGTGCGGCAGGATAGGGAACCAACAGGGCTCCTGTGCCGGTGGGTTGAGACGTCGAACACCTCCCTCAACGGCACGGGGGCCTTGTGCGTTGCGGCCCCCACCTCGACCTGACCGGCGTCACCCGATCAGTAGCCACGCTGAAAACGCTCACTGTCATGAGAGCGGTACATCGCAGATGAGCGACAGCTTCAGCTCTCCCTTCCGCCGGCAGCGTGCAGGGCTGGGCAGGGTCGTCAGCTGGCCTCAGACGCGCCCTGGATAAAAGTTCAAGAAATCAATAAATGCGGCCCAGTCCATGAGTCCAAAGTAATTATGGATTTCCCTGAAGGGGCATTCTGGCCGTTTTAGAGGCTGTTGCCCATAGCCCTCGAATGCCGTACAGTAATAAGTATCGAGGGGGGAATGAGCCCCTCTCTGGACCCCCAGGAACCGTAAAGGAGCCTAGGTATGTCAAAAATAGAAACTAATGGAGTAAATATATGCGTAAATTTGGAAAGCGTCACGAGATTATATTGGCTGTTTATTTCCTTGCCTGTCAGCTAGCCCTCGAAATCGTGGGAGCCTCTCTGTACGTTCAGATTTCTTTTGCTTTTGTTGAATTTGTTGCAGCAATTGTTGTCATTCTTCGTAAGACTGGAGGTATGAATAAAAGCGGCTGAGTAGCGCCTTCAGCGGCTGCTGGAAGGTATGACCCGGCGGCGTCAGGGCTTGATGAGGGCGGGAGTGGCGGGGCTGTTGGAGGTGGGTGGCCAGTGCTGCCCTTCTCCCGCAGCCCCCCCCGGGGGCTCCGTCCCCGAAGTGCAGACCTGAGCATTAGGCGGTTGGCCGGGATGGTTGCCGCCGGTGGAGACAAAGCCCTTGAGCTGAGCCAGCACGGAAGCGACGGGGAAATCTGGGCCCTCGCGATTCCTGGTGGTTGGCGTGCGTGCCTGGGGCGGTCAGTGGCCGGTGGGGGTCGCCCGGGGCGGGCGTTTCGTCACCGGCGCCATACCGGTCGCCCGCCCCGGGCGTCGGGAAGCCTTTCTAGAAAGACGGAAAAATCCCTGCGATATGTCGGTGGATTGGTGGCGGTGAGGGTTGATCAGGCAGGGCGTTTTTCTGCAGCTCTGTGGTCTATGGCGGTGGCCAGCCGTTGACGTCAGGTGGTGTCTTGTGCCCAGGTGACCGACGCGGAGCGGTGCATTTGCGGGGGGCTTGGTGTCATGAAGGCGGTGTACCGCAGTCGGCCTGTTCCTGGGTGGGCTGGTGGGGTTATGGCGCTGAGGGTGGTGTTTCGTTCGTGCCTGTGCCGAGGGTACGGCGGGGGCCGGGGAGGGGCGCGGGGCGTGTGCCGAGGGCTCCTCGGGCTCGGAGGTTGTCGAGGTCGGGGAGGCGGATGCTGGGGAGGGCTTCGAGGATGTCCGCGGTTGTGGCGCGGACGGAGGGCGCGGGAGTGGCGGGGCCGGAGCCCAGCGGGCGCCGTGGCGAGGAAGGTGTTGCGTCGAACTTCGAGTCGCTGTTCGTCATGCCGCCCCGCCCCGCTTCGTGAACTGATCACCGCACGAGCAATCTAGCGTCCTGGTTTTCCCTGGACCACGGCTCCCGGCTCCAGGGCGTCAGGGTCGCGCCGCTAGCCCCTGCCCGCCAAGTGCCCACCAGTCGCGCTTACGCGGAGGGAGCCGCCCCATGTCCTCGCTCGTCCTGCTCGTCGCCGTGCTCCTGGTCCTCGCCGTCCTGGTTGTGGCCCTGCTCGTCGATCTCGTGCGCTGTTACCAGGAGGCGGCAATCCCGATGCTCGTCGGGCTCGGCGGTATGGCCGCGGTCGGGATGGTCATCGTCCCGATCGTGTTCCGGTGAGATCCCGCGTCCTGCGGGGCATGCCTTCCTTCGAGAAGGGCTTGCCCGGGGGCGGGGCAGGCTTGCCTGCGGGCTGTGACCTGCGGGGGTCGGGGATTGGGTCAGCGCCGCCCCGGGTGGTTGGGGTGCTGTTGCTGGGCGTTCTGTTGGCGGTGGTGGTCGCGGTTGTCGGTGTAGGTCATTCCGTTGTCGTGCGGGGGGTGGCGGTGGTGTGCCGGTCGGCGGCGGTCGGGCTCGGGGACCTGTCCCTCTGCCCGGCGCGGGGGCTGGTTGTGCAGCGGGTTGTCCATCGGGTTGTTTTCGATGTCGCGTAACGGGTTGTGCAACAGGTTGCGTACCGGGTTTCCGGGGTGGGCCGTCGCCGCAGGTCGGGGCCGGTGGGTCAGCGGCCGGGCCGTTCCGACACCTCTTTCTCCGCACCAGCGGGAGCAAGAGGGCGTTGCCTTGCCGGGGCGGTGGCCAGCGGGCGGGGCCGTTCCGGTGCTCTTGGTGGTGGTGCGGCTCGGTCTCGGAGCGGCTCCTCGGCGGTGAGTGGGGCGCGGGCATGGTCACGGGGGAGGGGGCGATGCTGCGCTGGCCATTGAGGGCGTCGCGGCGGCCGGAGGGCCGACCGGGGCAGGGGACTGGACTCCGGCGCTCCTGGCGGGCCCTGTGAATGGGTGCGCCGGTGACATCGGATGGTCATCACCAGGAATGGGAGCGCTCTTTCTGCTCAGAGTGCACCGCAGTAGTGATCATGGCTATCGCGCGGTGACCAAGCCGCTTCCGCCGGATGTCCATCGTGGGGATGGCCGGCTGCCATGGGCTCGCCTGTTCACACCCTGTGGTCGGACCGGACGGTGGGGGTCCGGAAAAAGGATGTGTCCGGGGGTGTCCGAGCGTCTTCGTACCCTCGTAGAACGAGGTGTGCGGCGCAATCGCATCGCGCACCCGCCTCCCGGCCCTCCTGCCGGGGTCGGGCAAATGAATGGGGAAGCCGTGTACTCCACGACGTCTCTGTGCACGACGCGTTGCCTGCTCGGGGCCTTCCCCGAGCAGACGGCCGTCGTGCAGGAATGCAAGGGAGCCTTCGGCTCCGCCATCGGCTCTCACGACACGCTCGGTGCGATCTGCATGCTCGACGCAGAGTTCACTCGGTTCGTGGCGGAGACCGAAACCATGCTCTACCGGCACGCCTTCCGTCTGTGCGGGAACCATGCGCAGGCGCAGGATCTGGTGCAGTCGGGTTACCTCAAGATCTGGACCAGTTTGCTGGCCCACGGTCCCAAGGACCTGAACCACCAGAGGGCTCTGGCGTACACCGCCGTCAGGCACGAGTACTACGACTTCTTGAAGAAGAAGTCGAACGGGTACGTGCCGACCGACCTCGCCGATTATGACGCGGCCGGTGACGGGATGGTTGACGATGAGCTCATCGTGGCCGAGAACGCGCGTGAGGTTCTGAAGGCGATCGATCAGCTTCCCGATACGCTTCGGGATCTGATTACCGCCGTCTATATCGACGGAGCCACAGTGGCAGCGTTCGCCGAATCGGGAAACATTGCTCCGAAGACTGCTAGCCGCTACCACCTCAAGGCTCTGAAGCTCTTGCGTGAAATTCTCGGAGAGCAGTAAAAAAGAAGGAGGCAGACAATGGACGCCCTGACAAAGCGTCTGAGTCAGGCCGCCGATTACCTCAAGAGGGAGTCCGACGCCGCCCTTCAGGACCTGCTGGCCGAGACATTCTGTGCGGTCCAAAGTTCCAAGGGCGGCGTCGGGGAACTCGACCGGAGGGGGGAAGGCCTCGCCTTCCCCCCTCCGGGGGGAGATCCCCGGCCAGCACACCTGAGCACAAAAGAAGAGCAGCAGATCAAAGGCCAGAATGAGCTGGCAACGCTGCTGGAAAACGACAGAAAGGGACTTGTGGATGGAAGGGCTCTGCGTCGAATCGCAGAGCTGACAGAGCTGTTCGACGGTGAACAGCTCGCTCAGGTCTGGTGGCACCGAGCAGCGCTAGAGGGAGACCCTGTAGCAATCATGATGCTCGGCGACGACTAGAAGCCTCGGCGGCAGCGACTGGCAGGAGCGCGACCGCCCACCCGGATAGAGGAGTTGCACAGCCGACAACCGCGCGGCCCTGAAATTCGACTGGTCAGGGCGAGAAGGACGCAAGGAAACCGGCAAACAGAAAAATCCCGCAGAGCAAGAAAAATTGGAACAGACAGAACATCTCTTCTCAAACAGAAAGGAAAAAGAGAATGGTGTACCTGAAATCCGAGGAAAACCGGCTCCCGGTCGGATAGCAGTTTCCGTAAGGTGCACGCAACGCACCTGACGATCGAAACAATGTAAGTCTGTGGATTGGCAGAAAGTGAGAGAATCTGCCAATCCACAGGCACCCCGGGGCCCAGCAGACATCTGCTGGGCCCCACCCAACCAGGCTATCTCCGCCGCTAAGCGGGCTGTTGAACGTCAAGAGCCTTGACGCCATTGCATGCCGTGCCCTGAGCCGGAACCTCACTCACTACCGATACGCGAGGCACCCGGTCACGAAATACTCCCTTCTCCAATGCAATATCAGCCCCCAGAAAGAAAACTCCCGTGGCCAACCCTATGGATACTGACCCCCGAATACTCCCAGGATTGAACTGCCTTCTAATGAACGACCTGCCTTCAGCGTCCTTCACGGAGCTCCCTCACATTGGATTGAAACCGACTTTCTACCTGGTAATACGAGGGCAGCCGAACGATCGGACACCTACGGGCGTCCACTCTTCCGGTAGCCAGCCTGGCCCGCGTTAGCGGGCCGGCCCAACCTCGGTGTGGAGCGCAGCGGAGCACCGAGGTTGGACAGTTTCCTACCTGGTTGGGGTCCGGGGGGCGAGCACCTCGCGCAGCGAGGTGTCGGCGCGAACCGCGGAGCGGGGGCGCAACCACCGGGCCGCAGCCCGGTGTTCGCTTGCCCATCGCTGCGCGGTGGGGTACCCGGGGCGGGAATCGGCATCCAGGGTCTCCCTCATGGCGGGCGTTCTCCTCGCCCCCCCCGTCTGGCTGTACCAGCTCTGGGCTTTTGTCGCCCCCCGCCTCCACCAGAAGGAGAAGCGGGACTCCCTGGGGTTCGTGGCCGCGGGGGTTCCGCTGTTCACC
>NZ_LIVT01000035.1 GCF_001905905.1 Streptomyces sp. CB02366 | reverse complement strand
AGACGCCTACGAACCTCATTCTAAAACGATCAGTAAATCCACCTCGACCCATCAGGTCTGAGTCCATGGAGGTACGTCACGATGCACGAGCAGAATTGGAACGCCGGACGGCAGGGGAAGGACGACGCACCCCCCTGCCCGGGGTCGGGCGCTAGGTTGGCACCCGCACTGGCTGGAGTGGGCCGCGCGGTAGACGTCCTCCTCGCCCACGAGTCCGCAGTGCCCGACGGACTCTCCTTCCGCGTGCGCGTCCCCGACGGGCACGACCTGTTCGGTGACCGAGGCAGCCGTGGCCTGCCTGACGACGCCCTTCTGCTCCGCTCGGTCGTAGAGCAGTGCGCCTATGCGGCTCTGCAGCGCACCGGCCTACTGCGGCCGGGGGAAGTCCCGCTCAACACCTCTTCAAATAGCCGAGCCACGGGCGCTCCGCCGATCCCGCTCTTTCACGACGAGCTGGTAGCGACCTGTCGCGTCGAACAGCTCCGCTCCAGTCGGACAGGGCGCACCCGCCGCGTATCCGCCTCGTGCGTCCTCACCTCGCGAAGCGGACAAGTGCTGGCCGACGGCCAGACCAGCGCTGGCGTCCTGGAACGTACGCTGTACCGGACTTGGCGGGGAGCCGGAGTCATCAGGGCCGGGAACCTGTCGCCTTCTCTAAGCACGCTACCGCTCTGTACCGGAGAGGTCAGGTCCCGGCCGGAAAACCAGGTATTGGCACAAATCGGCCGCCAGGGCAGAGATGCCCACGCCCTGCTGCGTCTTTCCAGCCACCCGTACCTATTGCCCGCGTCAGCGGACCACGTGACCGGAAGACTCTTCGCGGAGGCGGTCCGCCAGCTCGTGCTTGGTGTGTGCGAACCGAAGGGCGATTTGCGCGCGCTCCGCATGTCGTTCCACCGGCTGTGTACCCTGAATGAGCCTGTGCGGGTACACGCCACTCCGTGCCCCAAACCGCAGACATCCGCCCGCTGGCAAGTTCTCTTCTCCCAGTCAGGCACCAGGGTCTGCGCCGCAACCGCCGAGGTCTACGTCTGACCCCGGTGGTATGCACGTCAGTCAGCGGACTCCGCATCCTCCTGACGTACGGGACCGAACGAGAACAGGGACCGGGCCCGCCAACCACCTGAAAGTTGCTGCGGAAGGATAGATGTGATCAGGTCAGCAGTCTGCCTCACAACCGAAGTGGGACCAGGGAGCAGGCGGCGGCGAACACGGCCTCTGTCATAAGGCACATTCTGCCCTGCGAGCCTGACAGCCCGTCACGGTGCGAGCACCCGGTCCGGGCGGCACACCTCGCACGCCTGGACCCCCTCAGCCAGCGCGGCACAAGCCTCCCCCACGCTGACCTGCTGCAGGGCCGTGCCCCGCGCCCAGCAGTCGCCGTGGCGGACCTCCGGGTCGGGGATGCCGAGACCGACGCGATGCCCCACGCAGGCACCGGCGGCCCGGCGCGCGGGGCCCCGGTGCTGCTGGATTTCGCTCGACGGCGGCGATCTGCTCGCGGACGCGGTCCAGGGACAGCAGCAGCCACGTCTCCAGGACGCGCAGGCGCTCCAGGTCGGGCGGCAGATCACGCATCCCTCAGGCCACCTCCGCGCCCGCACACCGGTCCCCGGATGTCAGCCGGCGCAGCTCCACCCGGGCCGCCGGAGACCACCCGGCCGGAGACGCCCACCAGGGGTGCCAGTGAATCCGGACCGACAGGTGAAGCAGGCGGCGGGGCGTGCCACGGCGAGGGCGCGGTAGGTGGCGTGCCACTCCCGCTGGGCTGCGATCAGGTCAGGGGAAGGGGTACCGGTGCATCCACCCAGCGGAACCCGTGTTCGATTTCCTTTTCCAGTCAGCCCGCCATCGACCGTCCCAGCGTGCCGCGCATCACGGTCAGCTCCGGCCTCGGGGTCGTCGGCCCCTCCAGGACCACCGCCCAGTACTCCCCGGTCTCGGCGACCCGCCGAGTAGCTGCCCGCTGCGCCCGCACTGGCAACGCGTCGAAGACCTGCGCCAGGCGGTCCCACTCCTTCGCCGCGCCCGGTCGGCGGAGCATGAACCACAGCTGTTCGCAGTGCCACCCGCCCCTCATACTCCAGTCCTCCGGGGTGTCCCCGGGACAGGGAACCTGGGCGCCCCGGGGCACGCGGCGGGCCGGGCGGGGCAAGGGGTGCGTATGGAGCGGGGAGGCCACCCCCTCGACGGCGGCCTCATCGAGGACCACGCAGAGTCAGGCCAGAAGGCCGTGCAGCATCGCACTGGCCGGGTCCTACGCGATCAGCCGCGCGGCCCCGGCGACGGCGGAGCCGATCGCCAGGAGGCGGACCTGTCAGTACTCCAGCAGCGGATCGTGTCTTGAGCTGGTGATTGTCGTTGTCCCGGTATGGAGGGCATGACTGAAGTCAGTTGCTGGGCTGCGGAGTTGGAGTCTGCGTTCGCTCGGGTGGCGGGCCGGTTCGCTCGGGCGGATCTGCGGTGGCGGATGCGGGACTATGTCCGCGGTCTGCTGGGTCAAGCGGCACGGAAGAACGGCTGGCAGCTCGCGGAATGGGCAGGTCACCGCACGCCGGACGGCTTCCAGCGGCTGCTGAACAGCAGCCGCTGGGACGCGGACGCCCTGCGCGACGACGTCTGTGCCTATGTCGGTGAGTCCCTTGGCCCCAATGGCGTGTTGATCATCGACGACACCGGGTTCATCAAGAAAGGCACCACCTCGGCCGGGGTCGGCAGGCAATACACCGGCACCTCGGGAAAGATCGACAACTGTCAGATCGGCGTGTTCGCCGCCTATGCCACCGGATCGGGCCGGACCCTGTTGGACCGGAAGCTCTACCTGCCCAAGGCCTGGACGTCCGACCGCGACCGCTGCCGGGCGGCGAAAATCCCTGATGAGCGGGGCTTTGCGACCAAGGGCGAGCTGGCCCGGGACATCGTCCGACGCTGTCTGACTGCGGGCCTGCCCGCCACGTGGGTCACCGCGGACGAGGCCTACGGGCAGGACTGGAACTTCCGCCGCCTGCTCGAGCAGCTCGACGTTGGCTATGTGGTGGCGGTGCCCAAGTCGCAGCAGGTCAAGTCGCTGGCCGGCATCTGGCGCATCGACCAGCTCATCGAGGACGCCCCTGCCGATGTCTGGCAGCGGCTGTCCTGCGGCGACGGAGCCAAGGGCCCGCGCCTCTACGACTGGGCCGCGGCCAAGCTGCCCGCCAACCTCGTCTTCGACCCCGACCCGCCGACCCACCACCGGTGGGTGATGGCCCGCCGCAACCTGTCCGACCCCGAAGAAATCGCCTACTACCTGGCCTACGCCCCCGTCGGCGTCGAGATCGCCGAGCTGGCCCGCATCGCCGGTTCCCGCTGGGCGATCGAGGAGTGCTTCCAGGCCGCGAAGAACGAATGCGGCCTGGACGAGTACGAGGTCCGCTTCTATCCCGGCTGGTATCGGCACATCACCCTGGCCATGCTCGCCCACGCGGTCCTGACGGCACTCACCGCCCAGGCCGGCGCCGAGGTCGCAAAAGGGGCTGCAGAAACGGATCAGCCCTCGTCCCGCTCACGGTGGCAGAGATCCGGCGGCTCCTGGACACTCTCCTGCCCCGCCCACAAGCCGACCGCAACCCCTTCACCCACGCACTGAAATGGTCGGCCTGGAGAAGACACCACCAGGCCGTCGCCCGCCGCTGCCACTACGGGACTGTAGAACGTTCGGTGTAACTCCCGATCATGGAAGATGCATCGATGACCAGCAACAACGTGACCGAGGTCGAGACCGTCGAGCCGTCTGAGGCGGTGCCGTTGAAGTCCATGGACGACCGGCTGATCGACGAGCTCGTGGGGCGGGCTCAGGCCGAGGGCCTTCAGCTGACTGGGGAGGGTAGGTTGCTCCAGCAGCTGACGAAGCGACTGCTGGAGTCCGCTCTTGAGGGTGAGATCACCGACCACCTCGGCTATGACAAGCACGATCCGGCGGGGAAGAACAGTGGAAACTCACGCAACGGCACCCGCGCCAAGACCGTGCTGACCGACGTCGGCCCGGTCGAGATAACCGTGCCCCGCGACCGCGAGGGCTCCTTCGAGCCGAAGATCGTCAAGAAACGCCAGAAGCGCCTTTCCGGCGTGGATGAGATGGTCATCTCGCTCGCGGCGAAGGGCCTGACGACCGGTGAGGTCCAGGCCCACCTGTCCGAGGTCTATGGCGCCGAGGTGTCGCGTCAGACGATCTCCACGATCACGGACAAGGTCCTCGAGGGCATGGCCGAGTGGCAGAACCGGCCCCTGGATGCGGTCTATCCGGTGGTCTTCATCGACGCGATCCACGTGAAGATCCGCGACGGCGCGGTGGCCAACCGGCCCATCTACGTGGCTCTGGCCGTAACGGCCGAGGGCCGGCGGGACATCCTCGGGCTGTGGGCCGGTGATGGCGGCGAGGGCGCCAAGCACTGGATGCACATCCTCACCGAGATCAAGAACCGCGGCGTTACCGACGTCCTCATGCTCGTCTGCGACGGGCTGAAGGGGCTGCCCGACGCGGTCGAGGCCGTCTGGCCCCGCACCGTAGTGCAGACCCGCGTGGTCCACCTGCTGCGGAACTCCTTCCGCTATGCCGCCCGCCAGGACTGGGACAAGATCGCCAAGCTCCTCAAGCCCGTCTACACCGCGGCGACCGAGGACGCGGCACTCGATCGGTTCGCCGAGTTCGCCGATGTATGGGGCAAGAAGTATCCGGCGATCGTCCGGCTCTGGGAGAACGCCTGGGAGGAATTCACTCCCTTCCTCCGCTTCGACACCGAGATCCGCCGCATCGTCTGCACCACGAACGCCATCGAGTCCGTCAACGCGCGGATCCGACGGGCGGTCAAGGCCCGCGGCCACTTCCCGAATGAGCAGGCCGCCCTGAAGTGCGTCTACATGGCGATCATGTCGCTGGACCCGACCGGCAAGGGCCAGGCCCGCTGGACCATGCGCTGGAAGACCGCGCTGAACGCCTTCGACATCACCTTCGACGGCCGACTCTCCGCAGCACGCCAGTAACCCTCAACAACCCGATTTACACCGCTCGTTTGGCCCTGTCTCACATTCGGTGGTGACGCAGAGTGGCATAGGTCGTTGATGTGAGTGTGGAAAGTCTCAACGAGCTGGTGGCGACGGTGTTTTCGGGGATATCCCCGCTGGTCATCGAGGATGTGGTCGACGAGGGTGAGCGCGTCGTTGTGAGGGCACGGACTCCGGGATCGACCGCGGTCTGCCCGGCGTGCGGGGCGTTGTCGGAGCGGGTGCACGGCTATCACTGGCGGACGGTAGCCGACCTGCCGATCGACGGCCGGCGGGTCGTGGTCCGTGTCCGGGTTCGGCGTCTGGTGTGTCCCACCCGCGGTTGCCGCCATACTTTTCGCGAGCAGCTGCCCGGGGTGCTGGAGCGATACCAGCGACGCACAGCCCGCCTGACCAGGCAGATCAAGGCCGTGGTCAAGGAGTTAGCGGGCCGTGCGGGATCGCGTCTGCTGGCGAAACTCGCGATCGGCCTGTCGCGTCACACGGCCTTGCGCACCCTGCTGCGCATTGCGCTGCCCGCCGGGCGGGTGCCCCGCGTGATCGGTGTCGACGATTTCGCCCTGCGTCGGCGGCACCGATACGCCACCGTGGTGATCGACGCGGAAACGCATGAGCGGATTGACGTGCTGCCCGACCGCACGGCCGACACGCTTGAAGCGTGGCTGCGCGAGAATCCGGGTGTCGAGGTCGTGTGCCGGGACGGCTCCGCGACCTACGCCGAGGCCATCCGCCGTGCCCTGCCCGACGCAGTGCAGGTCACCGACCGCTGGCACTTGTGGCACAACCTCTGCGAAACCGCCCTGAGTGAAGTCAAGGCACACAGCACATGCTGGGCCGCAGTGCTGGACACTCCAATTTACGAAGGACCTCGAGCCCAGACCACCCTCGAACGCTGGCACCAGGTCCACGGCCTCCTCCAGCAGCGCGTGAGCCTGCTCGAATGCGCCCGCCGCCTGCAACTGTCCCTGAACACCGTCAAACGCTACGCCCGCGCCGACCGACCAGAACGCATGCTCCGCGTCCCCAAATACCGCGCCAGCCTCGTCGATCCCTACCGCGACCACCTGCGCAGACGCCGGGCCGAAGACCCCGCCGTTCCTGTCCAGCACCTCTTCGAAGAGATCAAGGCCCTCGGCTTCACCGGCTGCCTCAACCTCCTGCACAAATACATCAACCAGGGTCGCGCGGACGCCGACCACAGCCACATCTCCCCGCGGAGGTTGGCCCGGATGCTCCTGACCAGGCCCGAGAACCTCAAGAGCGGACATCGCGATCTCCTGGACCAGCTGACCGCCGCCTGCCCCGAGATGACCCACCTGGCCACCTCCGTCCGAACCTTCGCCCAGCTCCTGAAGCCCCGGCCCAAGAACGTCGACGCGCTCGATCACTGGATCACCCAAGTCCGCGCAGCCGACCTGCCACACCTGCACGCCTTCACCCGCGGCCTCGAGCGCGACAACGACGCCGTGATCGCCGCGCTCACACTTGCGTACAGCAACGGCCCCACCGAAGGCGTCAACACTAAGACCAAACGGATCGTACGCCAGATGCACGGACGAGCAGGCTTCAACCTCCTCCGCCACCGCATCCTCCTCGGATAGCGACACACTCCGTCACCACCGAATATGAGACAGAGCCGCTCGTTTGACAGACCCGTGATCCGCCGGACAGAACCTAGTAATCTGAGTCAGAGATTCGTCGGCAGTAGGTGGCGACTTTGTCGAGGATCTCGTCGGCGGTCTTCGTCCAGACGAAGGGTCTGGGGTGTTCGTTCCAGTCAGCGAGCCAGGCCCTGATGTCGCGTTCGAGGGCCTGGACGGAGCGATGAACGCCGCGCTTGAGTTTCTTCTGGGTCAGCTCGGCGAACCACCGCTCGACCAGGTTCAGCCAGGACGCGCTGGTGGGCGTGAAGTGCGGGTGGAACCGTGGATGCGCCAGCAGCCACTTCTTGATGTCGGGGGTCTTGTGGGTCGCGTAGTCGTCGAGGATCAGGTGGACCTGGAGGCCGGCCGGGACTTCCTTGTCGAGTTTGGTGAGGAACTTCTTGAACTCCGCGGCCCGGTGGCGGCGGTGAAGCGAGCCGATGACCTTGCCGGTCGCCACTTCCAGGGCGGCGAACAGGGTGGTGGTGCCGGCGCGGACGTAGTCGTGGCTGCGGCGTTCAGGAACGCCGGGCATCATCGGCAACACCGGCTGAGAGCGGTCGAGAGCCTGGATCTGCGATTTCTCGTCCACGCAGAGCACCAGTGCCTTCTCCGGCGGATCGAGATAAAGGCCGACGACGTCGCGGACCTTGTCGATGAACAGCGGGTCGGTGGACAGCTTGAACGTCTGCGAGCGGTGCGGTGCCAGGGCGAACGCCCGCCAGATCCGCGAGACCGTCGACTGCGACATCCCCGTCGCCGCGGCCATCGACTCGTCGACCAGTGAGTCGCGTTCTTCGGGGCCTCCTCGAGCGTCCTGACGATGACCCGCTGGACGTCCGCGTCGGTGATCTTCCGGGGGACACCCGGCCGAGGATCGTCGCACAAGCCGTCCAGGCCCCGCTCGATGAAGCGCCGCCGCCAAGTGCGGACCGTGTCCGGAGCGACCTGCAATCGGCGGGACACCTCCATGATCGAGTGGCCCTCGGCGCACTCCAGCACGATCCGCGACCGCTGGGCCAGAGCCTGAGCCGTCGTGCGGCGGCGTAACCAGCCCTCCAGCACAGCACGCTGGGAACCAGTGACCGACAACGGCGGAATCTTCGGACCCGGACGACTCATACCCAACTAACGACGAATCTCCGACTCAGGCACTAGACGACGGCTGTGGGCCCGGGCTGCGGTCAGGTGGTGGGTGCGGCCCGGCGCGGCTCGGGAAAATCAGAGCAGTATGTCGTCCGGCCGGGCGATGACCTGGACATTCATGCCATGCTACTTGTGCTTTTGGGAGTAGTACGGCTCGTCGGCGGGGATTAGGGTGCCGTCGACGATGACGAAGTTGCCCTCGCCCAGACCGGTCAGAGCCGCGTGCAGACCCGGCACCCACGCTGCGAGGGCGTCCAGGGTCTCGTCGACGTGGTGCCAGGCCGTCGTGGTCGAGACGCCGAAGCCTGCCGCGAGCTGGGCGAACGTCTGGTTCTTCCGAAGGTGAGCCAGGACGAGCAGTGCCTGCTTGAAACAGCCGAGTCGTCGCCAGGGCGATTTCACTTCACGCCTTCGGGCGTAGATGAGACGTGCTCGACGAGCTCATACAGGACGTCGAGCATGGAAGGGTATGGAGCCAACAGGGCCCTAGTCGCCGGGGTGCTGAGTGAGATCACCATGCAAACGACCAGGGGCCCTGCTCTGTCACACCCTCGCCCACCAGGCCATTTCGCCCTCTCGGCATAGGATGAAAAAGGTGTAGTGAGGTAGGCCCCCCGCTCGCGATATGGACTCAGGGCGCTGGCGGGGCGACTCGCTGGCGTTCGACCTCGCGCCAAAGCCAGATGTTCTTGCACGAGACGCCGTAGGGGTTCATGTCGGGTACGCGACTGAATCCGGCCGAGGCGGGAGTGGAGAACCATTCCTCAACGGCCCACGTCACACCGCCGGTGGGGCCTGGAGGGCGGGTGTGAACACAGAGCTCCGGGTGATCGACCACGGCATCCTCGACGACGTAGAAGCTTCCCGGGGAGACTAGGGAAGCACAGTGTCGGAGGCCGGCGAGGGTCGTCGCATGGGCGTGCTGGGAGTCCTCGACGACCAGGCAACGCGCGCCGGGCGGGAGGTGTTCCGCGATCAGCGGGGCGGTGGAGGCGTCAAGCAGGTCGGCCTCCAGAAGGACGACCTGCTGGGCGTAGAAACGGTCCGCTGCCGCGAGGGCGGACCGCGCGCGCTCCTGGTCCAGGTCGAGCGTGATGACGCGGACGTCCTCGGGGATCCGGCCGTACGACGCCATCGTCCGCAGCCGGTCCCTGAACCACAGAGCCGAACCGCCCGAGTGTGTGCCGAGTTCCACCACAACCTGTGCCCGGGAGAGCCACAGGGCGTGTTCGTACGTACGGAGGTCCTCAGGGAACTTCATCAGGCGGACACCTGCGTAGGAGTCCCGCACGTGCTGTCCCATGCGGTCCTGCCAGTACGTGAGCAGACTTCCGTTCGTGTCGGCGCGTACCGGGGGAGGCAGAGGCGGTGACGGTGTGACACCTGTCCCGTGATCCGAAGGCGTCGCGTCAGTCATGCGGTTCTCCTCAAGCTGGCCGAAATTCATATCGTCCGTCATGACGGACATTGGTGTGATGCCGTCGATCAGGCATCGTGGATCCATCTGGAGCGCTTTCGGAGGAAGTCGTCTCCCCCGGGGACGGCGGGGCTCCTGCCGGGTAGGACCATCGTGAGAGGGGGCGGCATGCGGGCTGCGTTCTTCGACGTGGACGGCACCCTGACGGCCGATGTCACCGCGTTCCGCTTCCTCGAGTACTGGTTCTTGGAAAGAGGAGCTTCCCTCGACTCCTTCCTCGAAGTCAGACGAGCGCTCCGGGACATGACGATCGCCGGCATCTCCCGTGACCACGTCAGCCGTGCCTTCTTCCGTCAGTTCACCGGCGTGCCCGAAGCGGACGTCGACGCTGCCGGGCGGCGGTGGTTCGCCGCCGAGCTTTCGCAGGGCGGCTTCTTCAACGAGCCGGTGCTCGCAGCCGTACGCCAGCACAGGGAATCGGGCGACCTGGTCGTTCTCGTGTCGGGATCCTTTCCCCCGTTCCTGATGCCGCTGGCCGAGCACGTTGCAGCTGATCGTGTGCTGTGCACGCGCCCCCTCGTGGCCGACGGCGTGTACACCGGAGAGATCGGGCGGCCACTGCTCGGGGAGAGGAAGGCCGCTGCGGTCAGCCGCCTGGCCACCGAGCGCCGCATCAGTCTGACTCTCAGCAGCGCCTACGGAGACCACCGCTCCGACCTGGAGATGCTCCGCAGCGTCGGTGATCCCGTCCTAGTGGGCGATGCCCCCCAGCTGGTGGAGATGGCGCACGAACTGGGCTGGCGCCGCCTGCCGCGCCCGGGCGGGTGGACTCCGGTGCCGCGCCCCCGGCTTCCGGAGCATTGAACGGTTCGCGGGGCCGGAAGCGTGCCTGTCAGGTGAACTGGACGCTCAGCGGCCCAGACAAGGTGCTGAGCCCCTCGGCGGTCGTGCACTGCAGACTCTCCGTGAGGGAGAGGGCGATCTCGACCGTGATCTGCGCCCCTTGCAGGTCGCCGGCGCGCCCCTCTCCGGTGAGGACGAGGACGGACACGCCGCCAGGGCGGAAGCTCACTCCCCCGCTGAAGTCGAAGGCGGAGGCCGACGTCTGAGGGTTGGACCAGTTGATCACGCCGGACCCGGACGAGTTGCCGCCGGTGCACGACAGCTGGCCCTGACCCTGGAAGTCGATGGTGCCGCCGGTGTGCTGCGTGTCCGTTCCCACACAGGGGCCGACCACTCCGGAGGCCGACACGGTGACCTGGCGCTGGATCAGCGTCAGACCGGGCTGGTAGGTGGTCATCTCGTAGCCGGTGCAGTCGCCGGGAAGGCGAGGACCGACGCCGCGAGGCAAGCGGCCCAGACGACGGCGGACCGCCGGAAGACGAAGGCTCGGCTGTGAGTTCGGTCGGGCATGGGAGATCTCCTGTCCGGTATGGAGGCGGGGCGGTAGCCGGACCGGCCGGCTGTCGCACGCCGTCTCGTCCGCCACGGCGGAACGACGTGTGCAGCCTGACAGCGTCACAGAGTGGAGGCGAAGACCTTTTTTCAGACAATTAGTGGATCTATGGCACCCGCACCCGAGGCCGATCTCAGGGGTTCGTGCCGGAGGGGGGAAGCGAAGGCCCGGATCACTGCCGAGCGAGCGGACTCGGGCGGCGTGGAGATGGTCGAGTGTGGTGAGCGCATCCCTGCCCCCCCGGCGCGAGCAGGGACGGGTCGCGCCCCACGAACTACGCGCAGACATCCGATGGGCACGCCCCAATGTGTCAAGGGCCGAGGACGGTTCGTCCCGGACCCGGCAGGGCTCGGCGGCGTGTGCCACCTCGGGGTGGCAGCCCCAGGCGCGGGTCGTCCTGATGGTCGTGTTCTGCGCCGGCATCGCCGGGCTGGCGCTCTCCGCGGCCCGCAGACCGCGCTTCGCCCAGCTGGCGTTCCTGGTGGTCGCCGCGTTCGTCCTGACGAACAAGGTCTACTCACCGCAGTACGTGCGCTGGCTGATCC
>NZ_LIVT01000034.1 GCF_001905905.1 Streptomyces sp. CB02366 | reverse complement strand
GGGGCTGCAGAAACGGATCAGCCCTCGTCCCGCTCACCGTGGCAGAGATCCGCCGGCTCCTGGACACTCTCCTGCCTCATCCCCGAGCCGACCACGATCCCGTCACCCACGCACTGAACTGGTCCGCCTGGAGAAGACGCCGCCAGGCCATCGCCCGCCACTGCCACTACCGAAAACGCAGCTCAGGACACGAACCGCTGCTGGAGTACTAAAGCAGTCACATTTGATCGCCTACGATCCACGCCACGACGAGTGGGTGACCGGAATCCTCTCCTTCACTCCGAGCTGGGCAACCGATCGGGACTTCCGCGCCGAATTGTCTCTAGGTTTTGTAAGGACCTCGATTCGGAGAAGGAGACAAGCAACCGTGGTTGCGCGATCGAAGACGACCTGCGAGCTTCCGACAGGGCTCGCCCTGAACGAGGCGGCGGTGACGCTAGCCGATTTCTGGCATCCGAGCATGGGCCAAGTCGGCTGTCCGGCCGCACCCTTGCTTCAGGCGCACCTGGAGAAGGGGGGCGTTCCGTCCGAGCTGGGGACGGCCGACCACGAGGACATCGGCGGGGCTTTGCCGAAAGAGCCGGCAACCCTGATCGCCACCACCTTCACGATGCCTGGCGGTGAAGTCCTGGGTTTAGCCGTCGCCGCTCCGCCGCGCTGGATCGACCAGGCCCGACGGGCGGTCCACGACTGGACCGCCGCCGTGCGCACCCGTCGGCTGTTCGTCCCGGCAGTCCTCCCCGGCTGCGAGGAGCAGAGGCGACCGGCGCCGGGCCCAATTCCGCGGCCCGCCCGAAATGGTCAGCACACGTGCCCGAAACTGCGCTCGATCGACTTCGCCGCGAGGGCCTTCGCTTCGGACGGCGACACCGTCCTGGTTGTCGGCCCCTCTGACCCGTCAGCATCGGAAAGCCTCGGACGGCCCGGCACCGCCCAGTCGTGGACGCGGGTGCCCGACGTGGAGACGGCACGGCGAATGGCGCTCCCCTCG
This sequence comes from Streptomyces sp. CB02366, assembly GCF_001905905.1. Lineage (GTDB taxonomy): Bacteria > Actinomycetota > Actinomycetes > Streptomycetales > Streptomycetaceae > Streptomyces. The sequence goes on along the minus strand of NZ_LIVT01000034.1, from coordinate 11,693 downwards.
AACGGTGCGGCGGCCTTCGTGCTGGCGCCCTGCACATCGGTGCGCACCGCCTCCGAGATCCTCGCGGTCCTGCGGGCGCGCCTCCCCCGCCTCCGCGGCATGCATCCGGACCAGTGGTGCTACCGGACCGACGAGAATCTCGCTGCCATGGCGGGAGCCATGGCAGCGAGCGAACTCGTCCTGGAGCTAGGGGCCGGGACCGCCCCACAGGTATGTGCAAACCAGCCGGTGGTCAACCTGCGCAGCTGGCGGGAGCTGGACGCCGAGCGGCTACGCCAGGTTTCAACCGTCACCGTGATCAACGCCGAAACGTCCTCCCCCGGTACTCTCTCGCTGGGCGAGGTACAGGAGGTGTTGGCGGGGCTGGGACCGCTCGCCGTGGTCAACCACCGGGTGGTCACCGAGACGCACCTCTATCTCACGGCCGGAGCCTCGAAACGGAAACGCCGTAAGGTGTGATTCAATCCCGATGCCCCGCTACCGTTCCTCCGTCAGCGGGGCATCGGGGTTGACGCTTCGCAGCGAAGCTTGGCCTCACGGTGCAGTTCGAGGATCCGTGCCGCCCAGCGGCGGTTGCGGTACGGAAGCAGCGCCCTGACCATGCTCTCCCCGGCATGGGCAAGCCGCTGGGACTGCGTACCAGCGCGGACCTGGATGAACTCCCCCCACGATTCGCAGGCCGCGTCGAACGCTCCCTGCTCCATCAGCAGTTCCCCGAGTTCGGCCAGCACAAGACCCCGAGTGCGGCGCTCCGCCTCCGGCCTCAGTTTTGAGGATAGTTGCAGGTCGGCAATTGCACCCTTAGTATCGCCCATCTGCAGGCGGGTCCGTGCGCGCTGGTGAACAAATCCCGCAGGGTGGTAGAAGCCGATGGAGGTGGGTACGGCCGGTGTCGACCGCACCTGGGACTCGGCGTCCCGGAGTGCGGCTAAGGCCTCCTGTCGGCACCCCGCGGCGGCCAGCGCCTGCGCCAGCTGCCCCAGGAGGAATGCCGATGTCGCCGGGTCGCACCCTTGGGACTGACCGACCGCCCGTTCCGCGAGCCGGACCGCGTAGTCCAGGTGGCCGAGGTCCAAGGCCTGCACACTCATCGCCCTGAGCGTCACCACCAACGTCCGCGATTCCCCGCACGCTTGCGCGAGCTGCGCAGCCTGGCGGTACCACCGCTGCGCCGCTCCGTTCTGCCGCTGGTCGACCTGGAGGTACCCGGCGATGTATGCGAACCTGGCGGCCTCCGCGATCAGCGCGGCGCGGAGTGCGGCGCTGGCTGGCCCCGATAGCCAGACGCAGACCGCCGAACGGTAGAAGGAGGTCAGGGTGTTCAGTGACGAGCAGGATTCGCCCCGGTGGTCCGCACGGGAGAACTGTTCCGTCATCAAAGCGATGCACTTGACGTGTTCCGAGCCAATCCGGGCCGTTCTCTTTCGGGAGAACCAAGGTGCTTGGTGGAGCCCCTCCTCCAGGACCTCGTCGAGGTCGGCTAGGCGGTAGACGCTGCCCTGAGCCGGTGGCCGTGGGTAATCGCCCGCCTCTAGCATGCGCTGGTGCGGGAAGCCAACGTCAGCGGGGGTGAGGGAACGGCCCAGGCGTCGCGAGAGCGCCTCGGCAACGAGGGCGGGCACTGGTTCTCTGGGCACGGTTCCATTCGCCCACTGGCTTACCGAAGCCCGCTGGTAGTTCAGATCGAGGCCGGCCTCGGCCCCCAGGGCGTTGACGTCGCGCGCGAGTTCGGGGCCACTGTACTTAGTCTGAGCCAGCAGCATCCGGAGTTTGTTGTTGATCGCTGGCGTTGGCGTCATGGCGTGATACTCAGCCTCCCTTGCCTGATGTGCCTCTGGCCCCGAGGGGGCCCGCTGGGCACCGCTCTGACATTCGCCAGCGGCTCGGGTGGTCGTTACGACCGCACTTGAGACGCGGGACGGAAAGGTCAGGGTCACGTGCCCATCCATCGGTGTTCGCAAGAGTCCTGCGGAAGTCCGCAAGACGGTGCACTCCAGCTCACGCCTCGGTAAGAATTCCCGGGCGTCAATCTGTACTGCCCAGAGTCGCCGTATCGTTCCTCCGAGTCAACCTGCAGGAAGAGCAGGGGAGTTGGGCGCTTTCAGGGACTGGCTCGACGATCCTCCGTCTGGCCCTGGCCAAGCTGCCTGGCTTGAGCGTTCGCACATGGCCGGACCATTATTGGTCTGCGAGGTCCGCTTCTGCTCTCCTCGCTCCCGCACCGTTCCCTCTGGGAGAACCTAATGCGCGCCCATCTGGACGAGAAGTCGCAGATACAGGCCCTGGACCGCACCCAGCCCGTCCTGCCGATGGCACCGACCACGCCGACAAAGATGACTCACGACTACGTCCGGCACGGCACGACCAGCCTGTTCGCCGCCCTCGGCATCGCCTCCGGCTCGGTCACCGCACAGCACTACCGCCGCCACCGCCACCAGGAGTTCCCCCGCTTCCTGAAAGTCATCGACGCCGCGGTCCCCAAGCACCTCGAACTCCACCTGGTCCTGGACAACTACGCCACCCACAAAACCGAGCCGGTCAAGAAGTGGCTGCTGCGACACCCCCGCTTCCACCTGCACTTCACCCCCGCCTCCGCGTCCTGGCTCAACCTCGTCGAGCGCTGGTTCGCCGAGCTGACCTCCCGCAAAATCCGCCGCTCGGCCCACCGCAGCGTCGTCGAACTCGAACGGGACATCCGCGGCTGGATCAACGAGTGGAACAAGAACCCCAAGCCGTTCGTCTGGACGAAGACCGCCGACGACATCCTCGACACTCTCGCCGCATACTGCACACGAATTAACGATTCAGGACACTAGACGACGGCGGCCACATCTCCACCGGGGCCTGGGCCGGCGGTTACGTCTGGAACCGGGCCGTGGGAGGCGGCCTACGGGTCTGCGCGCTCCCGGACATGATGTGGGCGGACCCGGTTCATACCGGTCGACCGCCTCGCCGCCGCAGTAGTGAAACTGATCTGCCACCACGCTCGACCGGAAGGCCCATTTCGCGCTTTGGCTCTCCGAAACCGGCCAATCGATGGGGATCCTGCCCTGGGAACAGCGGGTCGGGGATGCCTACGCAACCCGGACAACCCGATGGCGCTCCCGATCCCGCACCTGCGCCAAGAGATTTTGGGCCTTGCCTCCGCCGTCCGGCCTACCAGGAGCCGGACGTCGACTTGCCGTCAGGCCCTCGGCGGCACAGGCATCACGCTCTTGACCCAACCGCCACATCCGCACACCAGGTACCAAGTGATCGACGCCTTCACCGCCACACCGGGCGTCCTCACCACGGTCACCGACGAAATCGGGACCGGTCCGTACCTTGGGCCCGCCTCAGCTCACCGACCAGCCGCCCGTGCCAGCCAGGCAGGTCCTGACGACGGTGGGTCTTTCCTCCCACCGAGTACTTGCCGCCCACTCGCCTACCTCCTAGGAGCTCGCCATGGATTCCGCCCAGCAGACTTTCAACAAGCTCCTCATCGAGCACCTCCGCCTGCCCGCCGAGGATCTCTCGCCGGATGCCACCTTCGAGGACCTCGACATCGATTCGCTCGCTTTGGTCGAGATGGCCGACATCATCCAGGGTGTGTACGGATTTCCCGTGGCAGACGGTGCGATCACCAAGACCTCGACGCTGGCGGAAGTTGCCGCTCTGGTCGAGGCCGGCCGACAGGCTGCCACGTGACCACGGGCGTCGCGGTCACCGGGCTTGGACTCACCGTCCCTGCCGGCCTCGATACGGCGTCCGCCTGGACCGCCCTGCTCGCAGGGCGGAGCCTCGCTGCTCACGATCCACAGCTCGCTGACGCCGAGGCCGCCTCCGATCTCGCCTGCCGGGTGCCGGAGTTCAACCCTGCAGAGCTGGTCGGCGCCCGGGAGGCGTGGCGGCTTGACCGCTTCACCCTGCTGGCCCTGCACTCCGCCCAGCAGGCCGTAACACAGAGCGGACTCGGCCCAGCGTTGTGGAACGGGGATCGGGTCGGCATCGTGGTCGGAACCGCCGCAGGCGGAACAGCTACCTCCGAGGAGCAGCACCGGCGCTTCCTCGATCAGGGTGCGCAGGGCGTCTCCGCGCTGATGCACTCCATGGCACTGGTCAACATGGTCGCCGGAAGGCTGGCCATCGAGTACGGAGCCCGCGGCCCCAACTTGGTCACCTCCACCGCCTGCGCATCCGGAGCCACCGCCTTGGGCACCGCCCGCGATCTGATCCTGAGCGGTGCCTGCGACGTAGTGCTCGCTGGTGGCACCGAAGCAGCCATCACGCCGACCTTTGTCACTGGCTTCGCGCGGATGGGAGCCCTCTACAAGGGTGACCTCCCCGCCGACCGGGCATCCCGCCCGTTCGACGCCGACCGGGCGGGGTTCGTCATTTCCGAGGGAGCTGGGATGATGGTATTAGAGAGCGCCGCACATGCCCGCGCCCGAAGCGCGACTGTCCTCTCCTGGCTCACCGGCTACGGAGCCGCGGCCGACGCGCACCACGTCACCACACCCCACCCCGAGGGCCTCGGTCTGCGCCTGGCCATGGCCGCAGCCTGCGCCCAAGCCGACGTTTCGCCAAGCGAGTTAGCTTACATTAACGCGCACGGCACCTCCACCCGGTTCAATGATGCCGCCGAAGCGCGAGCGATCAACGCCCTCGGCGCTGGCCGTGCGGTGGTCAGCTCCGTCAAGGGCACTATCGGCCATACCCTCGGCGCTGCCGGCGCCGTCGAGGCCGTCTGCACCGTCCTGGCCCTGCTGCACGGTCAGGTCCCCCCCACCGCCAACCTCGAGCGCCTCGACCCCGGCATCGCCCTCGATGTGGCCGCAGGCGGACCCCGCCCGCTGACAGGACACCACGCACTCAGCAACTCGGCCGGATTCGGCGGACACAACGTCTGCCTCCTCTTCACCGCCTCATAGGCCTTCCCACGCGCTTCCGAGGAACCCACATGCCCTTCCCCGCCTCCCCCACTGCAACCGCCCGGGCCGACGCGACCCGCGTTCTGCGCGACACCGTTTACGACGGCTGGTTCGAGACGGTGCACCGCCCGCTGCGCGATCTGCTTGCCCACCCTCTCTTCGAACGCCGGGAAGGCCTCACCGCGCTCGCGCAGGGTCGCCTCGCCTACGACCGCAGTCGCTTCGTGCACAGCCGCCTCGGAGACCCCCGCGACGTACTGGCCGACCCGCAACGGATGTTCGCGCTCAGCGAGTGGCCCTCCCTGCTGGACACCACCACGCTGCCGCTGCTGATGAGCCACTACAACCTCTGCCTGGGCACCGTCCTGCAGCACAGCCACGACCGGACCGACCTGGACGACTGGATCGACGAACTTGCCGCCATGCGCTCGGTAGGCATGCTGATGGTCTCCGAACTGGGTTACGGCAACAACGCCGCCGCGATGCGCACCCGTGCCGAGTACGATCCGGCCGACAACTGCTTCCGGCTCGTCACCCCAGACGCCTCCGCGCAGAAGTTCATGCCATACACCGGGGTCCAGAACATCCCGAAGATCGCGGTGGTGATGGCCCGCCTCATCGTCTCCGGCGAGGACTGCGGGGTCTTCCCCTTCCTCGTCCGGATCAGCGACACGAACGGCCTGCGTCCCGGCGTGGTCGCCCGCCCTCTCCCCGAGAAGCCAGGCCTCGCTCTCGACAACGGGGTCACCTGGTTCGACGGCGTCCGGCTTGAGCGCCGCGCCCTGCTCGCCGGCAGTGCGGGCCGACTCAGCCCCGACGGCGTCTTCACCAGCCCCTACCGCAATCGTCGCCGTCGCTTCCTCTCCTCCCTCGAACGCGTCCAGCCCGGCCGGCTGTGCCTCGCCTCCTCGCTGGTCGCGGCCTCCCGCGCCGCCTGCACCATCGCCGTCCGGCACAGTCTGCGCAGGCATACCTCCGCCCCCGCCCACAAGGACGTGCCGCTGCTCGCCTACCGCAGTCAGCAGGTAGACCTGTTCGGCGCACTCGCCGACACCTATGCGATGACCTTCCTGGTCAACGACACAAAGCGGACCTACGAGGCAGCCCCCGAGGCTCCGGAGACACACCGGCAGATCGCCGTATGCAAAGCCGTCAGCAGCTGGACCGTCACCGCAGCCCTCACTCAGCTGCGCGAACGTATCGGCGCCCAGGGCATGTTTGCTGCCAACCGTATCGCCGAGTACATCCCGATGGCCCAAGGCGTCGTCACGGCCGAGGGCGACAACCTGCCGCTGCTAGCCAAGGCCGGCAACGAACTCATCGTGGACCTCGCCGCCACTCCCGCGCCGCCCCTCCCCGCGCACGGCTCCCTCACCGACCCGGCCTACCACCTGGCCCTGGTCCGCAGCCATCAGCACGAACTCGCCCTGCGCTCCGCCGCCCAAATGCGCCGGCGCACCCGGGCCGGCGCTAGCCTCTTCGACGTCTGGAACAGCCAGATCACCACCGCTCTGGACGTCGCCGCCGCCCACGGAACCGCCCGCGCATTGGCGGAGTTCGGCCGCATCGCCGCATGCACCCCCAACCCCCGAGCTCGGCGCGCACTGCGCAAACTCGCAGCGTTCTACGCCCTGCGTGCCACCGCCCCATACCGAGCCCGGCTCCTCTCCCGCGGCCTTATCACCCCCGCCCAGACTGACCGCTGCGACGCACTCGCCGAACGCCTGCTGTCACTGCTGCTACCCGACGCCGAACTCCTCGTCGACGCCTTCGCTCTGCCTGACACCCTCCTCCGCGCCCCGGCCCTCAGCCCCGACCTCTCCTACTTCCACCCCGCCCCCGGCACCCTGGTGCCAGCAACCGACAGGGACACCGTATGAGCGCCGAGCTGGTGGACGAACCGCACCCCGGCGGCATCCCGACCGCCACCCGGCACCGGGAGTTGAGCGTGCTGCCCGGGATGTGCGGACCACTCCACGCCTTCGCCGCCACTACCGGCGACTGGACCTGGCAAACCGTCGGCGACCTCTGCGGCTTCGACGTCTGCACCGCCCACGATGCCGAGGGCCGCCCCGCCTACCTTGCCTTCGCCTACTTCCGGATCAGCTCGCGCGGCAGCCTCCACCCCGGATCGCTCACCTTCGGCGACCGGCTCTCCGTGGACTCGGCTGCCCACGACGCTGGCCGAAGCTCAGTCCTCACCAGACACCGTATCCGCCGACTGACCCCCGGCGCCGTCGAGCGTCCGACCGCCTTCCACCCCTCCGAACTCGCAGACCAGCCCCGCCAAGACAGCCTCTACATCGAGAACTTCAACGCCTGGGTCGCCCGCCGAAGCGAGGGCTGCAACGCCGATTTGCTGCACGCCCCGCCACCCGCCTTCCGCGTCTCCAGCCTGCCGCCGGTTCCCACCGGAGCCACCGCCCAAGACGTCTGGCGTACCGCCCGCCGCGACGGCTCCCTGTCCGAGGAGGGCTTCGAGGACTGGCTCCCGGTAGCCCCGGCCGCCATCACCGAACAACCGGTGGACGCCGCCTGCGACGTCAACGGCGTCGGCCTGCTCTACTTCGCCTCGTTCTTCTCTATCGCCGAACGCGCCCAGCTCGCCCTGTGGCGACAACTCGGCCGCAACGTAACCGAGTTCCTCCAACGAACCCTTCTGGACCTGCGCATGTGCTACTTCGGCAACGCCGACGTCGACTCCATCCTGCGCACCGAAACCCGACTCCGACACCACCCCACCAGCCCTCGCTTGGAGCGCGCGGACATACTGGTCCGCGATGTGGCCACCGACCGCTCCATCGCCGTCGCTTCTTGGTTGTACCGCCGCCCTGACTGATCACCACCCACCGCAGAGGAGTCCTCCCCCTCATAGCGAGGGCTCGAACGCGATGTTGCCGCAACTGCCGTTGTCGGCGTACTCGCCTATTGGCTCTGGCAAGAATTACATAGCCGAAGATCATCTCGGTGACACGGAGCCGTTTCCAACCTGACGGGTGGTTGGACCGGCAGCCCCGACGGCGGGCATGAAGAAAGCTCCTGGTAGACGGGTTCACGACCAAGATCACCAGTCCGCCAGGAGCTTTCGCGTGCTTGTCTACCCGTCCGGCATCGATCTGTCCAGCCGCACCCTGCGGCATCTCTCCGGTGTTCTCGCAGGTCACCGCCGTCGGATCGGCTCGCGCTGGCGGCGCCTGACCTGCGGCCGACAGGCCATGCTGGTCCTGGCCCACCTGCGCTGCGGTGACACCTACGCCCGTCTCGCCGCAGGCTTCCGCATCGGAATCGCCACGGCCTACCGCTACATACGCGAGGCCGTCGACCTCCTGGCCGCCCTCGCGCCCACGCTGGAACAGGCCATGACGTCCGTCCGGAAGAAGGCGTACGTGATCCTCGACGGCACCGTGCTGCCGATCGACCGCATCGCCGCCGACCGGCCTTCCTACTCCGGGAAGAAGAAGCACCACGGGATGAACGTGCAGGTCCTCGCGGATCCAGCCGGACGTCTGATCTGGGTCTCGGACGCGCTGCCGGGAGCCACCCACGACCTGACCGCGGCGTGGGCCCACGGCATTCCCGCCGCCCTCGCCGCAGACGACATCAAGTGCAGGGCCGACAAGGCGTACCAGGGTGCCGGCCCTGCGATCCGTGTCCCGATCCGGGGCAGAAACCTGCGCGGCTGGCGCCGACGTCACAACCGGGACCACACGAAGATCCGCAGCCTCGGTGAACGCGCCATGGCGATCCTCAAGTCCTGGCGGCTCCTGCGGAAGCTCCGCTGCAGCACCACCCGCATCACAGCCGTCGTCGGAGCCGTCGTCGCCCTCGAACTCGCCAGCTGATCAAGATGGAAAAGGTTCACGGTCGCCCAGTCCGCGTAGCAGCGGCGGAGGTGAGCCGTCAGAATGACGCAGCGGTGCAGGGGCGGGACGTCGGCACGGGCGTATTCGCCGGCCTTGCGGCAGTCCAGGCCGAACTCACGGGCCGCGGAGCTCCAGGTCTCATCGCACCGTTGTTCCAGTAGATGCGCCCGTATGCCAAAAGATAGAGATCCCTGTTGAACAGTTGCCGCTGAGGTTGAACAGGTGGGGTGAAATTGGGCGTTGGCGGTGCTACATCCTCGTCATGAGGTACGCGGATAGCGGCGGGCTGACCGCTGCGGGGCGGGTGAAGCGTGAAGCGGTGCGCTTTGAGGCCGCGGAGATGTTCGGGCAGGGGGTGCGGCCGCCGGAGGTGGCCCGCAGGTTACGGGTGTCGCGGAAGTCGGCCTACGCCTGGCACACCGCCTGGCGCCAGGGCGGGAGCGCGGCCCAGGCCTCCAAGGGAGCCGGCGGCTTTCCGTGCCGACTCGACGATGCCGAGGCAGAACAGCTGCAGGCCGAGCTGGAGGCGGGACCGGCGGCCCACGGCTGGCTGGAGGACTTTCGTCAGGACCATGGGGTAGAGCCCGCGCGAGCGGGGCTGATTCGGTTCTCCACCACTATGAGCTCGTAACACGATCTTGTTGATGTTGGCTGGTATGCCGTGACCGGTGTGACGATTCGGCCGTTCGTGAGGGTGTGGGTACTCGACCGTGGATCGTGGACGATGAGTTGTGGGCACTGATCGAGCCGTGGCTGCCGCCGTGGCCGGAGCGGTCGCCGGGGCCGCGGCCGGTGTCGGATCGGCTCTGCCTGCAAGGCATCCTGTTCGTCCTCTGCAACGACATAGCCTGGCAACTTCTGCCCTCGGAGCTGGGGTTCGGCTCGGGATAGATGTGCTGGCGCCGGCTGGACCGGTGGCAGAAGGCAGGAGTCTTCGACCAACTGCACCGGGTCCTGCTCGCTGAGCTGAATGTGGCTGGCGAGCTCGACTGGTCGCGGGCGTGCGTGGATGGTTCCTACATTCGCGCGAAAAAGGGGGCGCCGACACCGGCCCGTCGCCGGTCGACCGGCGGAAAACGGGCAGCAAACACCACCTGATCTGCGACGGACGCGGCACCCCGATCAAGGTCATCACGACCGCGGCCAACGTCAACGACGTCACCCAGACCCTCGCCCTGGTCGACGGCATCCCGCCCGTCTCGGGCCGTCCGGGCCGCCCCCGCCGACGGCCCGACGCCCTGCTCGGCGACAAGGGCTACGACTCCAACGCACACCGAGACGAGCTCCGTCACCGACGGATCCTGCCCGTCATCTCCCGCAAGGGATCACCCAACATCAAGGGCATCGGCAAACTCCGCTACGTGGTGGAGCAGACCTTCGCCGTGCTCCACCACTTCAAACGCCTCGCCATCCGCTGGGAACGCCGGACCGAACTCCACGACGCCTTCATCTCGCTCGCCTGCAGCCTCATCTGCTGGAGACGACTCAAGAAGGCCGGATCATGATCGTGTTACGAGCTCTAATAATCCAGCAGCGGTTCGTGTCCTGAGCTGGCGCTTGTCGTTGTCCTGGTATGGAAGGGATGACTGAAGTCGGTTGCTGGGATGCCGAGTTGGAGTCGGTTTTCGCGCGGGTGGCGGGTAGGTTCGCTCGGGCGGATCTGCGGTGGCGGATGCGGGACTATGTCCGCGATCTGCTGGGGCGGGCGACACGCAAGAACGGCTGGCAGCTCGCGGAATGGGCAGGTCACCGCACGCCGGACGGCTTCCAGCGGCTGTTGAACAGCAGCGTCTGGGACGCGGACGCCCTGCGTGACGATGTCCGTGATTACGTGGCCGAGCGGCTCGGTCCGGGTGGCGTGCTGATTCTCGATGACACCGGGTTCGTCAAGAAGGGCACCACGTCGGCCGGGGTCGGCAGGCAGTACACCGGCACCTCGGGGAAGATCGACAACTGCCAGATCGGTGTGTTCGCCGCCTATGCGACCGGTTCGGGTCGAGCTCTGGTGGACCGCGAGCTGTATCTACCGAAGTCCTGGACCTTGGACCGTGACCGCTGCCGGGCGGCGAAGATCCCCGACGAGCGGGGCTTCGCGACCAAGGGGGAGCTGGCCAGAGACATCGTGCGCCGCTGTCTGGCCGCGGGGCTACCGGCTGCCTGGGTGACAGCGGATGAGGCGTACGGGCAGGACTGGAACTTCCGCCGCCTGCTCGAACAGCTTGGCCTCGGTTACGTGGTGGCGGTGCCCAAGACCCAGCAGATCAAGTCCCTGGCCGGGAGCTGGCGCATCGACGAGCTCATCGACGAAGCCCCCGCCGATGCCTGGCAGCGGTTGTCCTGCGGCGACGGGGCGAAGGGCCCACGCGTCTATCACTGGGCCGCGGCGAAACTGCCCGCCCACATCATCTTCGATCCGGATCCGCCGACCCATCACCGCTGGGTGCTGGCCCGCCGCAGTCTCTCCGACCCCGGCGAGATCGCCTACTACCTCGCTCACGCGCCCGTCGGCATCGAGATCGACGAACTCGCCCGGATCGCCGGCAGCCGGTGGGCGATCGAGGAATGCTTCCAGGCCGCGAAGAACGAATGCGGCCTGGACGAGTACGAGGTCCGCCGCTACCCCGGCTGGTACCGGCACATCACCCTCGCCATGCTCGCCCACGCCGTCCTGACCGCACTCGCCGCCCAGGCCGCCGTCGAGGCCGTAAAAGGGGCTGCAGAAACGGATCAGCCCTCGTCCCGCTCACCGTGGCAGAGATCCGCCGGCTCCTGGACACCGGCTGCCTCGGTCACCCACACGTGCTCCACCTCGGTCTGCAGGGCCGCCGCCCGCGCTTCCAGCTCCGCCCCGTCGGGGGCCGGTACGGCCGAGCCGGTCGGGGCCGCCGCCCGCACGCCGGGCGCCGGCTCGGTGCCGCAG
>NZ_LIVT01000033.1 GCF_001905905.1 Streptomyces sp. CB02366 | reverse complement strand
AACCCGGGGCGGTTCACGACGACGTTGCGCTGTTTGTAGCGCTCCTTGTCGAAAGCGGGCGGCCTGCCGCCGTTGCTGCCACGACGGCGGCGGTTTGCCTGCTGGTCCGAGCATTCCGGGATGGTGTGCGGGATACCGCGTTTCCGCAGGTGGTTGCGTATGCCTCGACTGCTGTATCCCTTGTCGCCCAGGAGATGATCGGGCCGGTTGCGCGGTCGGCCTGGGCCTGGGCGGCGAACCCTGATCTGCGCAAGGACCTGCTCGAACTGCGTGCAGTCGTTGACGTTGCCGCCGGTGACGACAAAGCCGAGCGGACGGCCGCGGCCGTCGCAGGCGAGGTGAATCTTGGTCGTCAGTCCGCCGCGGAATCGTCCGAGGGCGTGAGCGTGTGCCGTTTCTGAAGGGCCTGCCCCTTTTTACGGGCGCCGGCCGCGTGCTGATGAGCGCGGGTGATCGTGGAGTCCACGGAAACCAGCCAGTCGACGTCTCCCGCCGCATCCTTCTGAGCCTGGACGGCCTCAAGCATCCGCGTGAACGTGCCATCGAGCGCCCACCTGCGGAAACGTGTGTACAACGTCCGCCAGGACCCGTATCTCTCCGGCACATCACGCCAGGCCGAACCGGTCCGCAGCTTCCACACGATTCCGTTCAGCACCACCCGGTCGTCCCGCCGGGGCCGCCCCGTTTCCGTCCACGGAAGCAGCCCCGACAGAACGTCCCACTCTTCATCCGAGAGCTCACGTCGCCGCACCATGCGTCATATGATGCCCCATCAACAACCTTTGAAGACACCCCTAGCACCTGGCAACGGCGCTCGGAAGCACTTCTTCATGTCCCCGCGCACTACGGCGGACGGAGTCCCCCGGTCGGTTCCGCTTGTACCCGCGGTGGCTCGCATGAGAGCAATGAGCCGGGGGAAGCCGAATACTGAAGAGGAGGTTTCCCCGATGACCGTATCCCCGCACGACGACCGCTACTCTGCAGGCCTGGCCCGGATGCGCGAGTTGGGTGGCGCCGAGACCACCGACGCCTTCCTCGCCTCTCTCGAGGAGACCGCACCCGACTTGGGCCGTTACGTCGCAGAATTCGTATACGAAGACCTGTACCGGCGAGACGGACTGGACCTGTGTGCTCGTCAGTTGGCCACCCTGGCAACGCTGGTGGCCCTGGGCGGCTGCGAGCGGCAGCTGTCCATGCACATAGGGGTCGCACTGGACGTCGGTGTGCCGCAGCGGGCCGTCGTCGAACTCTTCATTCACCAGAGCGCTTACGCTGGCTTCCCGCGCGCCCTGAACGCCGTGGCCGTGGCGCGTGAGGTGTTCGCGGCGCGAGGCCTCCTACCGGGACGGAACCCGTAGGCGATCCATCCGGACCTTTCGCTGCACTCCTCCGGTCGAGGACCGCCGGTACCTGGACACCGCCGCACTCGCCCGTCTCCAGGTCTACGTACTCTGCGTCACACTCCTCGACGTCCCTCCAGCCTGTGGTCATGGGCATGTTAGAGGTTGTCCCGTAAATGATCTGAGGCGTGCAGGCTGACCTGCTTGTTTGCCTGTCATCCGGTGAGGGTGAGGTTGTGCAGGCGGGCGATGCCGAGCATGGCGTGGTGGACGCCGTCGCCTCTGAGGCGGCAGTCGCGGAGGATCTTCCAGCTCTTCATGCGGGCGAAGGTGTGCTCGACGCGGGCTCGCACCTTGCGGTGGGAGGCGTTGTGCTCCTCCTTCCAGGCCGGTAGTTCCTCGTCCTTGTGCCGACGGTAGTGCGGGATGGTCAGCCCGGTGCCCCGGTAGCCGCCGTCGGCGATCACCGTGGGGGCGGTGCCGACGGCGGCCTTCGCGCCGGAGTCCTGCCAGGCCCGGCAGTCGTTGCGGTTGCCGGGCAGCGGCTTGCCGACGGCCACCACGAGGCGGGTGTCGGCGTCGATGACGACCTGGTGGTTGGTGGAGTAGCGGTAGTTCTTGCTGGAGGCGGCCATGGTCCGGTCGCGGGTGGGGACCAGCGTGCCGTCCACGATGAGCACGGCCTCCTTGCGGAACCGCCGCCGGGGCTGGAGGGCGAGAGCCGGCCCGAGGTGGGCGACGATCCGGTCGGCCGCCGACTTGGAGACGCCGAAGAGCGGGGCGAGTTGACGCGGGGTGAGGTTGGTGCGCCAGTAGGCGGCCACCAGCAGCACCCGGTCCTCCAACGGCAGCGACCACGGTCGGCCCTTGCGGGCCGGATCGGCCCCCTCACGCCGCAGCGCGGTGGTCAGCTTGTTGAACTGCCGAGGGCTCAGCCCGGTGAACGGGCCTATCCACGAGGGCTCCGACGCCGTGATCACACCAGCCACGGCAAGATCATCTCACCTCTGACCAGCAGTTACGGGACAACCTCTACCGTCAACTATGCACGAGCTCTTTAAGTTGCAGAGTGAACCACTTTTAAGTGAACCATCGAACATAGGTTCCCTGTCGCGCTCCCCATCCTCTTTCAGGTTTCCTGCGAATGAACATGTGACAAGCGGGCATTAGAACCTGACAGCCTCAATCAGAAATCAACGAGAAGAGCAAAGCCGACATGGACAGCATTCGATTTTCGGAAGTATTCGAACTATCCGGAATCAGTAAGAATGAAATTTATGCGGTCAGGGCTTTTCATCATCCTGTTTCCGGCCTGGTTCAGTGCCCAGCTGCTCCACTGATCGCTACCGCACCAATGCCGGGAAATTCACTCCTGCCGGTTCGGGACTTTAGTTCTAGCAGCATTTTCTCTACCGGCCAGGCGAGCTACACGGGTGAATCCGGGTTATTGGTTAGCACGACCTACCTGCACGATGGCGTGGCAACTGGAATTGCTATCGCTGCCGGATCACATCAAGTTGATCTGGCTAAACGCATCGTACGGCGTTGGTCACTACTCCTCAGGACTCGTCGTGTCCTGGTAGCACGCCGGTCCTGGCCCTGTGCTAGTGAGCTGCACAGTGACCGCAAGCCGTCGGTACCGCAGGGAAACCTGGCCCGGACCGTGGTAGGAAATAAAGGGTATTGCCCGGCTCCTGCCCTCGCACGTGCTGCAATTCATAGCTACCTCAACGAAGGGGAAATTGTTTTTCTAGTCGGCCCTGGCCCGGTTCCGCCTTCAATCATCAATGAGCCTGTAATTGAGGTGAATGGAGTCGAGGATATTAGTCGTCTCGACATTCCCTGGGATGATCGAGTAGCTTTCGTGGTAAAGCCATGCTCAATTGTTGATGAAGTCACCCCTCTACTGCGCCTCCTTCATGCTAATTTCTCTAATTTGCGCGGGCAACACCCTAGTCAGTGGTGTTATGGAACCTCTACTGTCCAGTGGATGCACCGTATGGTTACCTCAGCCAGTGACTTAACATTTTCCCTAGGAGATCCAACAATAGATGTATCCAGATTTTCGGGAGGTGGATGGGTTCATCAAATTGAAAACATTAGCGATCTAACGATAGAGGATTTTGCCAACGTCTCGACAATTGGCGTAATCGTAGATGATTTAAGATACGAAGAAGAGAGGGGCGAAAATTTGGATGGCACGGCCGCCACCCTCCTGGAAGAGCTTCTTCAGGTGCTTACAGGGCTGGGTCCGCTCAGTATTGTTGAGTACCAAGCGAAAATCGAAGTGAGCCACTTAATCTCTACCTCTACTAAATTAAGGTGAAGACTGTTTCGGATATGCAACGAGATGAGACCCGCGTTCTTTCCGGTGGCACCTTCGAGCACCCCTAATTACCAGGAAAGCCTCACCTGAGCATATTTCGTACCGCATTTAAATTCTCACATAATTCGACTTAAAGACACCCACCCGAATCTGTACGCGAGGGAGGCGCGCATAGGTGGTCATGCATATCAAGCCCTGAGCTTCTTCAAAGTGGCAATCGATCGGGTGAGGGCCGACACCACGGTTCAGGGCTACGCGGCGGTAGTCGCACTGCTCACCGGCACCGTCAACTCCCAATGGTTCCTTACTCTCCGGAGGGGCGACTGAAGAAGCTCATTGAGGTTAAAGGGGAATCTTCAGGAAAAGGCGCGAGAAAATCTTCCCCCTTCCAGAGCAAGCCCAACGAATTACTCGACCAGTGAATATAATGAAAGAATGGATGATACCTATGCCGCAAGGGGAGCGATGCAAGGGAACGGTTATCTATTTCGATAGAAACCGTGGCTGCGGGTTTGTGGTCCAGCACGGGCACCAAGATCAGATCTTTGTGCAGCGTGAGAGCATTGAATCGCCAGTTAAGGTGCTATCGGAGGGACAGAGCGTGACATTCAAATTGACTTTCCTGGAAGGCAGGTGGGAGGCAACACAAGTGCAAGCGTGACGGGTTACCTTTAGCCTCAATCTTTCGTGACGGTCCGTCGGTTTCTTGGGCGGGCCGTTTCGGGTGTTCCGGTCGGTGGTGGGCACGCAGATGGCCCGGCTGTCGCGTCAAGTGGGCGCCGGGTTCCACGGCTCCGGTCGGGTGATGGTGCTTATTGATCCGAAACGGTTTGGGTTCTGGGTCGTTGGTGAGCCTCTTTCATCCTGGATAGTTGCAGGTCAGCAACGTGTGGGCGGCTTGGACGATGGTGCCGATGCGTCGGGTGGAGCATCGGGCTCGGCGGAGGATGTGCCAGGGCTTCAGCTGTGCGAAGGCGCGTTCGCCGGGTGCTCTCAGCCGTGCGTGGTCGCGGTTGAACTGCTGATAGTGAGCGGGCTGTTCGCGGTGGTGGTAGTACGGGGTGCGGAGGGTGGCGCCGGCGCCCTGGTAGGCACGGTCGGCGAGGACGAGGATCTGCCGGGTGAGGCAGGCCTGGACGACGGCTGCGGGGCGGGGCCGCGGTCAGGTCGTGGGGCCGGCCGGGTGTCGCGCGGGAGAACCACAGAGGTGTGCCGTGGGGACGGGCGATGACCTGCACGTTCATCCCATGCTTGCGGTGTTTCATCGAGTAGTACGGCTCGTCCGCGCCGATCGGGTCGATCGGGTCGATCGGGTCGATCGGGATCAGCGTGCCGTCAACGATGACGTGATCGCCCTCACCGAGACCGGTGAGCGCTTCGTGGAGGCCCGGCGCCCAGGAGGCCAGCACGTCCAAGGTCTCGTCGACGTAACGCCAGGCGGTGGCCTGGGATCTCCCGAAACCGGCCCCGAGCTGCGAGAACGTCTCGTTCTTCCGCAGGTGCACCAGCGTGAGCAACGCCTGCTTGAAACAGCCGAGCTTGCGCCAGCGGGTGTTGCGGGCCCGGCGGTACTCGTGCAGCAGCCATGCGACATGCTCGACCAGCTCATGAGGGACGTCGAGCGTGGCAGCATACGGAAACAACAGGGCCCCTTCGGTCGCCGGTGTGATGAGTGGAATCACCACGCCAACGACAAGGGGCCCTGTCTCGTCACCACCCCCGCTGACCAGCCTCTTTCACCCTCCAGCACAGGATGAAAGAGGTTCGGTGGGGTGTGAGCGATCTGGTGGGGGACGCGCGGCATCTGTCGCCGTCGGCGCAGGAGGCCCTGCGGCTGCGGGCGGTGGCCGCGTTGGTGGCGGGGGCGGGGCCGTGAGGACGTGGCGGCAGTCTTCGGGGTGTCGCTGAAGGCCGTCGACACGTGGTGGGCGAAGTGGCAGGCGGGCGGGCGGGAGGCGCTGGTCATGCAGCCGCGGGGCAAGCCGGTCGGGGTGCACCAGGTGCTCGGGGAGGCCGAGCAGGCCGAGCAGGCCGCTGTGCGGCAGGCGGTCCTCGATCACCGGCCTTGCGACGTGGGCTTGAGCGGGCAGTTGTGGACGCGGCGTCTGGTGGGCGAGCTGATCGCGAAACTGTACCGGCTGCGGCTGACCGAACCAGGGGTGGGCAAGTACCTGAAGCGGTGGGGGTTGTCCTTCCAGCGTCCGGACAAGCGGGCCGTGGAGCAGGACCCGGAGGCCGTGCGCCGTTGGCACGAGGAAACCTGGCCGGCGATCCGGGCGAAGGCGAAGAAGGACGGCGGCGAGGTCCTGTTCGCCGATCAGGTCGGCATCCGCTCCGACCAGGTCACCGGCCGCACCTGGGGAGGGAAGGGGAAGACTCCCGTCGTGCGGCGGACTGGCAACCGGTTCTCGGTGAACGCGATGTCCGCGATCAGCACGAAGGGCCGGATGCATTTCATGGTCTTCGCCGAGAGCTTCACCGCCGAGGTGATGTGCCGCTTCCTCGATCGGCTCGCCGGCCACTTCGACCGCAAGGTCCATCTCGTGGTCGACGGGCACTCCGCCCACCGTTCCAGGAAGGTCCGCGACTGGCTCGCCGCCCACCCCGACGTCATCGAGCTGCACTTCCTGCCCCCGTACTCGCCCGAGCTGAACCCCGACGAACTGGTCAACGCGGACCTCAAGCACAGCCTGCCCAAGCAGCACCGGGCCCGGGACCAAACCGAACTCGCCGCGGAGACCCGCCGCTTCTTCCGCAGACGCCAGCGTCAGCCGCACATCGTCCGCGGCTACTTCGGCGGCCCCCACGCCCGCTACATCGTGAACGAGAACCCCATGAGTTTCTGATCAATAGTATGGGACCAAAGGACTTGGTGCCGTATCGAAGGTACCCATTCTATTCCGTTTCCGGATGCGGGGGGGACGGGCATGCGAATACTAGACCGAACAGAGAGCGACGAAAGGCGGGAGGTGTTTTATGGATGCTGGTCCCGTGTCTTTTGCGGAACAGTTACTAGCCGAGCAGGGGAAGATTGTCAGGCAGCGTGACAATGCGCTGCTGTGCTTAGCACGCGACGGTCAGGTGGGCCAGGAGCATCTTTGCCGTATGGTGCAGGCCGACCAACTGTGCCTGGAAACCGAAACCGTGGCCTACGCGATACTTCTAGCCCGGTTTCCGAGCGGACTGGCTGCCGATCTCTTTGCCGGGCTGAACGCTGCCCTGCGTTCGGTCAAGCCGAGCCTCGACCGGTGCGCGAGGGCTCTGAGTTCGCCCCCTGCATCCGCGCTCGACGCATCGGTGGACTCTAACGCGTTCGCCTTTCCCAGGGCGGTTTCCTGGATGTGTCTGCATGCCGGACCCGCTGCTGCCGCGCTGGCGCTGCGTTCTGACTTCGCCGCCTACGCTCGGGAGTCGGGCGAACTCCTGCGGACGCTGATCTCCTCGGGTGTCGAGGTACCCGAGGAGATCCGTGACCACTACAGCTCGCCGGCCCCCGCAGAGCTGCTCGATCTGGCTGCCGCAGTGGTGCGGGAAGAGGTTGTCCGAGAGGGCGACACGTCTGGTCACGCCGCGTCTGTCGCCAGCATGCTGCTAGCCGGTCTCGATGGGTTTTGGCGGTTCGCCGCCGGCGAGCGTGCGCCGTCGGCGGTCGCCGCGGTTCCTCGAAGTCAGCAGGGCTGACGGCCGTGCGTGTGGGAATAGCGGGCGGCGGGATCGCGGGTCTGGCGCTGGCCTGGCTGCTCGGCGAAAGCCACGAGGTGCTGCTGCTCGAAGAGCGGCCCAGGCTTGGCGGGAACGCGGAATCGGTCCAGACGACCGTGCGTGGCAGGACGTGTGTCGTTGACCTCGGTGTCAGGGAGACACCCGCCGAGGCGGCCCTGGTCTGGCGGCACATGGCGGCGTCGGCAGGTATCCCGACGGAGGACCTGGTGAGTACCACATCCTCCCGCGTGGTGTTCCGTGAGCACGAACGCTCGGCTCTGTGGGTATCCGCCGCCGACCCTGGCGACAGGAGACGACCGGTCACGACCGACGGGCCGGCGTACCGGGCCGTGGTTCGTCTCGCCGAGGAATCCGCGCGGTGGGAGGCGGAGGGGGCGAGCTGGGACCTCACGTTCGGCGAAGTCCTGAACGCCTGGTCGTCGCTGTCATCCGCGGCGGAGCAGCTGCTGTGCGCGCTGCCGGCTTCACTCCACGGCTGCACACTGGACGAGGTACGGAACCTGTCCGCGCGGGCGGTGGGCGCGACACTCACCCCGCCGGATGCGGTTCCCCGGACTACGTACCTGCGTTTCGGGGCCACATCCCTCGTCCAGGGGCTCGCCGCTGGCTGCTCACGTTCGGCCACGATGCTTTTGGGCAACGGTCTTCGGGCGGTACGCCAAGCAGGGGCAGGCTTCGAACTCGTCGACGGAGCAGGGGCGGTCCACCCGGTCGACGCGGTGGCCCTGGCTCTTCCGGCGGACCGTGCCCTCGCATCGCTCTCTGGCTTGGCAGGCACGAGTGCCTGGCAAAACGCGCTGAAATCCATCGCGTACCGGGACGTCACCTACGCCCTGCACCGCGACCCGTACGGGATGCCCGAGGACCGGCGCCTGTGGTCGGCCAGCAACATGACCATGGACGGGCACCGAAGCCAGACGACGACCTGGTACGGACCCTCGCTGGGCGTCGACCTGTTCGTCAGTCAGGTCGACCATCGCTCCAGGCCGCCTCGCGAGGAACTCGCCCGCTCCTCGTTCCGGGCGACACTCCCCACACCGGCAGCCTGCCGGGCGCGCCAGCGACTAGGCGAGATCGAAGCGGGGCAGCGACTGCTCTTCCTCGGACACTGCACGACCCCGGTGGAAACCCAGGAAGCGGCCATGAGATCGGCCCTGGCCGTGGCACATCACCTCGCGCCCCGCAGCCCACGGCTGCGGAGGCTGCGCAATCACTTGGAAGGCGGATGACAGATGCAGCATGACAGCAGTACCAAGGATTTCCGGGCCCGGACGGCCCGGCAGGTGATCTCTTGCATCGACGTGCGCGACGGGGTGGCGACCGAGCCGTCCGGAATCCCTGGGCTCGTCGATCCTCTCAACGTCGTGGACATCGCCAGCAGCTACGCCCGCGACGGTGCCGGCCAGTTGTTCCTGGATGTCGTAGACCCCTGGACCGCCGTCGGCTACCTGCCGGAACTGTTGGGTGAGTTACGCAAGACCGGCCTGGAGCTGCTCGTCTCCGTGCAGCACGGAGTCCTTCCTTCGCCCACGGAATGTGCGGA
This sequence comes from Streptomyces sp. CB02366, assembly GCF_001905905.1. Taxonomy (GTDB): domain Bacteria; phylum Actinomycetota; class Actinomycetes; order Streptomycetales; family Streptomycetaceae; genus Streptomyces. Next base: position 5,914 of record NZ_LIVT01000033.1, on the reverse strand, counting down.
GTTGCTGTCCGCGGGTGCGGACGCGCTCTCGGTCAGTACCAGTATGATCGAGGACCCCGGCCGGGTGGCGGAGACGGTCCGCCTGCTCGGGGGACGACGGATCCTCGGCGTCGTGAACTGCTCTGGGGACCAGCAGCGGGGATGGCGGATCCGTATCCACGGTGGCGCCACGCTCACCACCGCGGACGCCGTCGCAGTGTCCCAGAAGTTCGGCGAGCTGCGCGTGCGCGCCCTGCTCGCCAACAACGTGGACCGGGAGGGCACCGGCATTGGTTACGACCTCGATCTGACGCGCGCCACCGCTCGCGTGTCCGGGCTTCCGGTCATCGCCTCCGGTGGTGCGGGCTCGGCGGAACAACTGGCCGACGCGCTGCGCAGCGGCAACGCCACTTACGTACTCGTGAACAAGGTCGTCCACAGTGGCCGGGAGACGGTCGGTTCGCTGAGCAGGAGCCTGTGCCAGCAGCTGCCCGGGGAAGCGGGCTGACCGTGCGGGCCCTGGCCTTCCAGGCGTACGGCGACCCTTCCCGTGTGCTCCGCCTGGCGGACCTTCCTCGCCCCGAACCAGGCCCGGGTGAAGTGCGGGTACGGCTCTCCGCCCGCCCGATCAACCCCTCGGACCTCCTGTTCATCCAAGGTACCTACGGCCGCGACGCACGCTTCACTCTGCTTCCGGAAAGCGGTGACCTGAACGGAGGCTGGGCAGTCGCAGGCTTCGAGGGCGCGGGCATCGTGGACGCGCTGGGCCCCGGTACGGCAGGGCCGCCGCCAGGCACCCGGGTGGCGGTCTCTGCCACGGGAACCTGGCAGGAACACGTCTGCGTACCGCGCACCTCGGTGATTCCAATCCCCGGCAGCTTGTCCACCGAGGCCGCCTGCCAGCTCACCGTCAACCCCTTCACCGCCCACCTGCTCGTACGTGACATCGCCCTTGATCCGGGCGAAACGCTACTCCTCACCGCAGGTGCTTCCGCCGTGAGCCGCATGGTGATCCACCTGGCGAGCGAGCGAGGTATCCGATGTCTGCCCGTAGTCCGGCACCCCGAACAAGCCCGCACGCTGGCCCTCCTGGGCACGCGGCCCGTGACAGTCGGCTCCGCCGATGCTCTCACCGAGGCAGTGCACGACATCGGGGAGCACGGTCGGGTGGGAGCGGTGCTGGACGCGGTGGGCGGGGCACTCGGCGCCGCGGCGCTCCGTTGCCTACGTCCCGCGGGACAGTTCGTCTCCTACGGCATGCTGTCCGGTCACCCCATCCCGGTGCACCCCGACGACCTGGTCTTCCGGCAAGTGAGCGTGAGCGGCTTCTGGTTGCCCGCCCGTATGGAGCGCCTGGACGAACGGGAGCTGACATCCCTCACCCAGCGGGTGCAGGAAGCCGCCGTACGCGGCCTGCCTGGCCTTGAGGTCGCCGAGTGCCGCGACCTCGCCGACTTCCGGTCAGCGCTCGAGCACACGATGCGCCCAGGGCGCGACGGCAAGGTCGTCATCACCGGCTGAGCAGGGCGAGTACCGCTCGTCCCCACGGCCGGGACCACTTCCCATCCGGACCGGCGGCAGTTCTCCGTCGCCGACCTCATTGAAAGGAAGCACATGAACGTCCGAACCCACACCGATGCCAAAGCCCTGGCCGATGAGCTTCGGCAGCGTCTTGCCGGCGAAGCCCCTGGCAGTCCGCTCGTCCTGGCGCCCGTCACGAGCCCCGACGTCCTCGAACCCCTGCGTCGTCTCGTCGCGATCGAGTACCAGGCACACGAGGTGGAGCTCGTCACGTACGGCACCCTGCTGGCCAGGTTCCCGCACCGGCCCGCCGCCGAACTCTGGGTGACCCTGATACGCATCGTCCACGAGGCCACGCCCAAGCTGCGCAAGGTGGCCCGGGCCCTGAGCATGTCCGAGACCGACCTAGCCGGCCGGGTGACGGACAGCGGCGCATACTCCTTCCACGCCACCATGTCCTGGATCGCCTCATCCGGGAGCCAGAGCACTGCAGCCCTGGCCGCCCACACCGACATGCAGGTCTACTACTCCGGCGCCACCGCCGTCGCGCGACGCCTGCGTGAGACGGGCGCTTCCGTCCCGGGAGAGTTCCTCGAGTACTACGACGACCCCGGCGACGACGCTCTGAAGGAGCTCGCTCTGACCGTAAGCCAGGATGGTCTCGACCGCGGCGACGACCCCCAAGAGGCGCTGTTCCACGCCCAACGCGTGGCGGACGGGCTCCTGGACCTCTGGAAAGCCACCATGGCGAATCCTGCTGCCTGACCCGGTGAACAGGGGGCCGACGCCGTACAGCTTGTCCGGCTCTCGGTGACGTGTGTGGCCATCGGGCGGGTGGGTGCGACCCGGCATGCCGGGTCGCACCCACCCGCCACCACTCGACCGCTGCGGCAACGATGTACTCCCTGTTCCCGGCTGCGACCCGGCCTCTCACCCCGCGCGAAAGAAGATGGCCGACAAAACGACTTGCCCAAATCGAACCCATGGAGTCAGCGTGCCAACAAGAGACAAAAATCCCAGTACCGTCCCGTCCACGCACGCCCGTGAGTGGAACCGGGTGTCCAGCACCTATCCCCGGGCAGCCACCATTCCTCTCCTCTTCACCGAACAGGCCGACGCCCGGCCCGAAGCGACGGCCGTCGAGTGGGCGGACGGGGCATGGTCATACCGGGAACTGGCAGGACGGGCACAGAGCGGCGCCACGGCGCTGCGAGCGCGCGGAATCGGGGCAGGCGACGTGGTCGCAGTGGCGATGCGGCGGTCCCCGGAGGCGGTAGCCGCCATCCTCTCCGTCCTGCACGCGGGCGGGGTGTACCTCCCGCTTGGTCCTGACCAGCCTGCCGAGCGGCTGAACCGGATTATGGGCGAGGCCGGAGTCCGGGTGGCTGTGTACGACGTGGCCGAGCCGGTGGCGGTACCGGATTCCACGACTGCTGTCTCCGCCGATGAGCTGTTCAGCGTTCCCGAGAACGCAGACCCCAGGTGGTGGGGCGAACGTGCCCCCGATGACGCGGCGTACGTTATCTACACTTCTGGATCGACTGGTGCCCCCAAGGGTGTAGTGTGCCCCCATCGCGGCCAGACCAGGCTGGCCCGCGGGGCAGGGGACCTGCGCATCCGGCCCGACGACCGCGTTCTCGCGACCACCGACCTGACGTTCGATGTCTCCTGCTTCGAAGTCTTCGCCACGCTGCTGAACGGCGCCTGTCTCCTCTTCACGCAGGAGTCGGACCTGCTGGATTCCCAGGCGCTGGAAAACGTGGTGCGTGGGCGGCGGGTCAGCGTGATGTGGTTGAGCGCAGGCATCTTCCACCAACATGCTCACCTTGCGCCGCACCTCTTCGCCGGGTTGCGTCTTCTCATCGCGGGCGGCGACGTACTCAGCCCCCGAGCGGTACGCGCCGTACTGGCGGAGGGCCGGCCGGACATGTTCCTCAACGGCTACGGGCCTACTGAGAACTCTTCCTTGTCCACCGTATGCCGGGTCGACGAGCTGTCCCCACAGGCTGAGAATGTACCCATCGGAGTGCCGGTCGCGGGCTCGACAGCTTACGTCGTGCGCGAGGACGGCACGGTCGCCGACCCCGGCGAGACGGGCGAGCTCTGGCTCGGCGGGGACGGGGTTGCACTGGGATACCTCGGCGATCCGCGCAAGACGGCGGAACACTTCGTCCCAGACCGGTGGAGTCCCGAGGGGGTACGCGGACGGCTCTACCGCAGCGGCGACATGGCCCGGTGGCGCGAGGACGGGGTGCTTGAGTTCCTCGGGCGGCGTGATCGGCAGGTCAAGATCCGCGGCTACCGCGTGGAACTGGACGAGGTCGAATCGGTGTTGTCGGCGCATCCGCAGGTGCGTCAGACGGCGGTCGACGTCGTCGGCGAGGATGCGGGGCAGCGGCTGGTGGCCGCTGTCGTGGCGCACGGTGGACACGGTCGGAAGAACCTCACGGCCCGCCTGGACGAGCATGTACGCGACCGGCTGCCCGGCTACATGGTTCCGACGCGCATCGCGCTGGTGGACGCGCTCCCCCTCACGTCCAGCGGCAAGGTCGACCGCAGGTCGCTGTCCGCCCTCGCCGCGCCTGCCGCCCCAGCGGCCGGTGACGACGCGCCCAGCGGCGAGGTGGAGGAGACCCTCGCGGCCGTGTGGCGCGATGTCCTCCACGCGGACGTGGTCGGACGCGACGCGCACTTCTTCGCCCTCGGCGGCACGTCGCTGCGCGCCACACAGATCACCGCCGCGGTGCGCGAGCGGCTCAAAGTGCCGCCGGGGTTCGGGCGGGCGATGATCCGCACTCTGATCACGGACCCCTCCCTACGCGACTTCGCCGCGACGGTACAGGGCCTGCTCGACGGTCACGAGGAAACCGTCGACCCGGCAACCGACTTCGCGGCTGAGAGCCGACTCGACCCGGAGCTGCGCTACACCTCACCCACGACGTCCACTGCCGGAATTCCGCGCAAGGTCCTGTTGACCGGCTCGACCGGCTTCCTGGGCGTCTACCTCGTCGACCGGCTACTGCGGCACGGAGCGGAGCAAGTGTACTGCCTGATCCGCGCCGAGAACCCACCACAGGCCCTCGCACGGCTGGCGGCCAGGATGCGACGCTACGGCCTCGAACCCGAACCGCTTCTTGGCCGTGTCGTACCGATACTGGGAGAGCTGGCCGAGCCACACTTCGGTCTGTCGGAACCCGACTGGGACCGGCTGGCCCGTGACGTCGATCTGATCGTGCACTGCGGCGCGCGCGTCAACTTCGCCTACCCCTACCGCGCGCTCGCACCGATCAACGTCGGCGGCACCCGCACCGCGCTGGAGCTGGCGGGCATGCACACCACCAAACCATTCCACTACATATCCACCATCGCGGTGATCGCCGGGTTCGGCACCGCCGGTGTCGGACACATCGACGAGAACACCCCGCTCGACCACGCCGACCGAATATCCCTGGGCTACCCCGAGACCAAATGGGTCGCGGAGAAACTCGTCGTCGAGGCAGGACGACGCGGCCTGCCCGTGGCCGTCCACCGCCCCTACGAGGTGACAGGCACCGTGGGCCGGGGCGTGTGGAACACCGACACCATGATGTGCGCCCTGTTCCGCACCATCGCCGAGACCGGCCTCGCCCCGGATATGGCCCTGCCACTGGACTTCGTGCCGGTGGACTACACCGCGGACGCGATCACGCACATCATCACCCACCAGGAACCCGACGGACGCGTCTACCACCTCACCAACCCTCGCGCGGCCCGCCTGCCCCTGCTCGTGGAACGCCTGACCGCCATGGGTTATCCGGTGCGAACCGTGCCCTACGACACCTGGACGGAAATGCTCGCCAAGCTGACAGCCAAACTGCCCGACCACCCCATGGCCCCCTACGTCCCTATGTTCGTGGAACCGGCTCGCGACAGCGAGGTCTCGGTCAAGCAGATGTACACCGACGGGGTCTTCCCCACCTTCAGCCGCCATCACACCGAGTCCGCACTCGCCGAGAGCGGACTCGTCTGCCCGCCCGTCGACGCTGGGCTGCTCGACACCTACCTGCACGAATTCAGGCGCTCCGGATTCCTCGCACCGCCCTCCGCACAGAACCGGACCCTGCCGAGCTGACACTAGACCGAGCAACGGCAGTACCCGCCTCCAGCAAAGCGGGGACATCGGCTTGCACAACCCGCCCGGGTGCGGTTGGCGCAACGATGCCCGGCGGGCCAAGAAGCGCAAGATCCGCTCGCTCGCGCAGTTGCGCACCCACTGGAAGCAAAGCGCGATCCGCACCTGCGGTGTCCCCGCTGACGACATTCTCGAGTCCGCCCGTGCCGGGGATTGTCTGCTCCTTCTCGTCCAAGGCCGGATGCTGGTCCGGCGGGCCCATCTGGAGATGCCGGATCTTAACTGATCGTTTCAGAATGAGTT
>NZ_LIVT01000032.1 GCF_001905905.1 Streptomyces sp. CB02366 | reverse complement strand
AACGCCTCGGGGTGGTGCACCAGGTAGGTGTCCAGCGGGTCGTCCCGGGCGACGAGGACGGCCAGGGCGCCTTGTCCCGAGCGGCCGGCCCGGCCCGCCTGCTGCCAGCCGGAGAGATCCCCGTCGCTGGGGAGTCGAGACATGCCTCTCCGGCAGAACCCCCTACACTCATTCCGAAAGACAGTCCCTTCAGTCCCTCACTGAGGATCCTGAAAGATGCTTGACCAGCAGCTTTCGTCTCATTCAGGGCCAGAAGGCCGAAGCCAGACGCAAGCTGACGGACGAGGACCACGACGTGCCGCGCCACGGAGAGACGAGCCCTCCCGCCCGTACCGGGCGGCTTGTGCGCTCGTTCGAGCCGTCCGACCCCCCCTGCCCGGCCTTCCCTCCGGCTGCCACGAGCCCCCGCTCATGCCCCTCCGCCGGTCCTCGCCTGAAACGGGCCGCCTCCCCCATGCACATGCCCTGCCCCTGGCAATCTGCCCGCAACGAGAAGATCATTCATGCCGGTCTCGCGCCAGGTGCCGCCCGACCGCTCCATCTCGAAGGACGTCCATGAGCAGCAGCGCCGAGAGCCCGCGCTTTGACGCAACTGCTGCCGCTCAGCAGATGCTCGCCCTCGAAACCGCCCAGGCCCCGGCCCCTCTCTTCCCCCTCCAGGCTGCTCCCGAGGCCCCCGCCGCCCAGCCGGGCTGGGCGGCGGGCGAGATCCCCATGAGCCTGACCGACCGGGGCAACGCCAAGCTCTTCGTCCGTCTCTACCGTGATCAGTTCCGGCACGTGGAGGGCCTGGGCTGGTACTCCTGGGACGGCTACCGGTGGAAGCGGGCCGGAGGCGAGAAAGCGGCCCTGTGGGCGGCCGGCGAGATGGCCGAGGAGATTCCCGACACCGATCCCCGAGGGCTGTTCACCGACCGGGAGCTGCACCACCACAAGCGCCGCACCCTGTCGACAACCGGCATGAAGGCGCTCCTCACTCAGGCCAAGGCGTCCCCAGACCTCTCCCTCGACCCCGACACCCTCGACGGCGACCCCTACGCGCTGTGCACCCCGGACGGAGTGGTCGACCTCCGCAACGGCCGCATGCGCAAACCCGATCCGACCCGCGACTTCCACTCCCGTGCCACCAGCGCCTCCCCCCAGGACATCCCCACCCCCCGGTGGCACAGGTTCCTCGAAGACACCTTCGGCAGCGACGCCGAAGGCCGGGAGATGATCGACTTCCTCCACCTGCTCCTCGGGTACTCCATCACCGGTGACGTCGGGGCACAGGTGCTGCCCTTCCTCCACGGACAGGGCAAAAACGGCAAATCAGTTCTCCTCGACGTGATGATCCAGATCCTCGGGGACTACGCCGACGCGGCCCCGCCGGGCTTCCTCATGGACCGTGGCGCCTACTCCGAGCACTCCACCGAACTCACCGAGCTGCACGGCCGCCGCCTGATCGTGTGCAGCGAGGTGAAGCCCGGCGACCGGTTCGACGAGTCCCGGGTGAAACTCCTGACCGGCGGCGACCGCATCAAAGCACGCCGGATGCGCCAGGACTTCTTCTCCTTCGCCCCCACCCACAAACTCTGGCTCCTGGGCAACCACCGCCCCCAAGTCGGCACCGGCGGCTACGCCTTCTGGCGCCGGATGCGCCTGATCCCCTTCGACCGCGTCGTCCCCGACGAACGCAAGATCGACAACCTGGCCGTCAAACTGGTTCAGGACGAGGGCCCGGGGATCCTGCACTGGCTCACCGAGGGGGCTCGCCGCTACCTCGCCACCCGGGACACCCTCGCGGGCCCCGACCGGGTTCGCATCGCCACCACCGCCTACGCCAACACCGAGGACCACATCGGCCGCTTCCTCGCCGAGTGCTGCCTCCACGACCCCGAGAACAGCGACCTGCGGGTCGAGCAGGGCCTGCTCTACGCCTCGTACAGCAACTGGTGCGCGACCAGCGAAGGCATCCGGCCCGGAACCGCCCGCGCCTTCGCCACCCGTGTCCGCCAGGAAGTGGGCCTCGCATCGCCCGCCGACATGATCAAATCCAACGGCCGCAAGTTCTACCCCCACCTCGCTCTGGCGGCCGACGAATGAACGTCCCCGAACCGGAGGCACTGCCGCGCGAAAGCGGGCCCCCTCTACGATATGAGTGCCCCCTGGACGTACCGGGCCGCGCCCTCCGCCGGGAACCGGCGCCACAGGCGGCCCGCACCACTACGGCACCCCATCGCAGATGAACACACGCACCACGCAGGCACCGCCCCACCCGGTGCACGCCGATGAAGGAGAGGTCGCCGCCATGAGCTCGCTACTGACCGACAGCGATCTCGTCCACGAGGCGAACGTCGTGTGGCTCGAAGACCCCGAGGGCCTCGACTACGTCCGCCAGGCCCTGGACAAGACCCCCCGGCGCAAGAACAAACCGCGCTACGCCCGCGACGGCCGCATGATCGGCTACATCGAACTCGGGGCCGACGCCGAGGCGGACCCTGACAGCGGCCTGTACCGGCGCCGGGTCTTCTTCCTGCTCCCGCACGACCGGGACTCCGATCCCGAAGGCGTCTACCGCCAAGGCGCCCCCGGAGAGGCCGTCGACCCCCGCACCATCGAGCCCAACCGCGTCGGCGAGAAAACCCCCCGCTCCCAGCTGGGCACCTCCTCCGCCGTGGCCACGACCGGATCCTAGAACCCCGCCGGCTCTCTCCCCCGCCCTACACCACCACGTCCCGCCGCGCGGCAGTTTCGCCTGAACTTCCCCTGCACACACGGCAATCAGGGCTTTCCGGTGATCCGGACCCCGACCTCTTCCTATTCTTCCGACCATGACCATCGCCACTGAGCCGATCGGCAGCCTTCCGCGTTCCGCGACCCTCATGCACGCCCTCACCGCACACGCCCAGGGAACCCTGGACGACAGGGACCTCGCCAAACAGCAGGAGCAGGCCGTCGCGGACACCCTGGCCCAGCTGGAACGAGTCGGCAGCCCTGTCCTCGTGGACGGCGAACAGTCCAAGCCGAGCTTCGCCACCTACCCCGTGACCGGCCTCGACACCCTCTCCCCGGACGGTGCCGTCATCCCCTTCGCCGACGGGCACACCCGACAGCTCCCCAGCATCACGCAAGGGCCCTTCCGCTACCAGGTGCGGGCCGAGACCTATCTCCGCGCAGCACGGCAGTTCACGGACCGCCCCCTGAAGCAGGCGGTCATCGCACCCTCCGCCCTCAGCCTCCTCTACCCCGCCACACCCATCGAGGGCTACCCCCGCGAGGAGTTCCTGCGCGACCTCGCCGACGAGGCCGAGGCCGACATCCGCGGCTGCCTGGACGCGGGCGCACACGTCGTCCAGCTCGACTTCACCGAAGGACGGCTCTCCCTCAAGCTCGACCCCAGCGGCGGCGTCCTCGACGACTTCATCGCCCTCAACAACGAGGTCCTGGGACGCTTCAGCGCCCAGGACCGCGCCCGTATCGGCGTACACACCTGCCCCGGGGGTGACCAGGACTCCACGCACAGCCTCGACATCGACTACGCCGAACTGCTGCCCAAGCTCTTCCAGCTCAAGGTGGGCAACTTCTACCTCGAACTGGCCGGCGAGGCGGACCCGGAGCGGGTCCTGAGCATCGTCCGCGACCACCTTCCCCCCACCGCCCGCGTCTTCGTCGGGGTGACCGACCCGATCGACCCCGTGGTCGAGACCCCCGAGCAGGTACGCGACCGGGTCCTGCTCGCCGCCCGCTACATCCCCGTCGAGCAGCTGGGAACCTGCGACGACTGCGGCTTCTCCCCGTTCGCCGACGACGCCTCCACCACGCGCGAACTGGCCTTTGCCAAGATCGAGGCCCGCGTACGGGGCACCGCCTTGGCCGAAGAGGCGCTCGGCCTCTGACCCCGGCCTTCCGGCGGCCCGGCCCGACCGCCACCGTGCCGGGTCGCCGGGCGACCTGCCTAGAAAGGGCTGGAGGGCGGCGAAGACAGCTCACAGGGGCGGGTGCTTGGGCAGACTGCGAGGACGAGGAACTCCCACCACTAAGAGGAGAGGCATTCCCATGCCGCGGATTCCCGTCCACACCATCGACACCGCACCCGCAGCCGGCGGAGAGATTCTGCGCCGGCTGGAGAAGCGATTCGGGCGAGTGCTCAACATCCACGGGGGAATGGCCCATTCCCCCGTGGTCCTGGAGACCTACGCCGCGATCACCGGAGCCGTCGCCGAACACGGAACCTTCGACGCCCGCACACGTGAGGCGATCGCCCTCGCCGTGGGCGCGGTCGACGCATGCGCGTACTGCCAGGCGGCGCACACGGTGTCGGCGAAGGTGGCGGGCTTCACCCTGGAAGAGACCGTGGCGATACGCCGGGGGACGCCCGGGGACGACGCGAAGCTCGAAGCCCTGGTCCAGGTCGCCCGGGAGATCGCCGGCGAGGTGGGCGAGGCGTCGGACGCCTCGTGGGACGCGGCCGTGGCCCAGGGATGGACGGACACCGAGCTCGCCGAGGTCTTCGTCCACGTGGCCGTGAACCTCTACACCAACTACTTCAACCACTACGCCCGCACCGAGATCGACGTCCCCGCCGTTCCCGGCATCGACAGCTGACGCTCCCGCCCCCACGGCCCCGGACAGGCTCCGGCGGGCCCTGCGGCCGCCCCTGCCGGCGACCCGCCCCTTTCCAGCTCGGGGGGCGGCTCACCGACAGGGGCTTCGCCGTCCGGTGCCTTCGGGTATCGTCGGCGCCACGATCGTGCACGACCCTGTCCCGGCATCGTGTTCCGGCCCGATACCTGTACGGATAAGCCGAGTTGATGCCCAGTCAGGGAACTTCCAGTCAGCGAAGACACCGACGGGGAGCGCACGACGGGGCGCCCCTGAGTCAGCGGGGAGGCTTCATGGGCAAGACGGGTGCGCGCCCCAGGGTGCTGGTCGTGGGGGCGGGCCTGGCCGGCACGGCCACCGCGATACGGCTGCTCCATTTCGCGAGAAGACCCCTGGAAGTCATCCTCCTGGAGCGGCGTGCCGACTACCGCTCGGCGGGCGTCGCGTATCACCGTGACGGCAATCCCTGGGACCACGTCTTCAACATCCAGGCCGGCCGGATGTCGGTGTTCCGCGAAGACGTGCTCGACTTCATCAACTGGGCCAACCAGGAGGCCGACCGCCGGGACTGGCCCCAGCGCTGGGCCTCCTGGAAGTTCACCGAGCAGGGCCCCGCCCCCCGCCGCATCTTCCAGGACTACCTCGACGACCGGCTGATCGAGGCCGCCCGGGAAGCCTGCCCCGGAGTCGTCCTCGTGGAAGCGGACGGCGAGGCGCTCGACACCAGGCCATGCGACCGCGGCTTCGAGGTGACCGTCAGGGGCCTCGGCCCGTACACGACCGAAGGGCTGCGCCCCGGCCCGCTCCCGGACACGCAGATCCTCGACGCGGACCACGTCGTCCTCGCCACCGGCCTGGAACTCAAGGAGCCGCCTTTCGCCGCCGGCGTCGCCAGGCACCCCTCCTTCGTCCGCAACCCGTACTCCGCCCCCGGGCTCCGCGCACTTACCCGTCTCCCACCCGATGCCTCCGTGGCCATCGTCGGATCGGTTCTGAGCGCCTACGATTCGGCAGGTCTGCTGCTGCGCAACGGACACGTCGGCCGTATCCACCTGATCTCCAGGTCAGGGACGATCTTCCGCACCTACCCCGACACCCACGAACACGGAGTGGTGCGGCTGCCGCGCCCCGACCTCCTGATGGAGCCCTACCGCGACCGCGAGGAATTCCTCGCCCGTGTCAGGGCCGCCTGGCAGGCCGCCTGCGCGACCGTCAGGGACCAGCACCCCGAGATCGACTCCGTGATCGTCTCCGAACGGGTCGCCAAAGCCTGGGAGCCGTACATCCCGGAGGTCATCGACCGCATCCCGACCGACGACCTGCGCCGACTGCTCGACGAGTTCGCCACCAGCCTCGCGGCCCTGCGCGTCGGGGCCGTGGAGTACACGATGGAGATCATCGAGCGAGCGATGCGTCCCCAGGACGGCCGGGTGGAACTGGTCGTCGGCCGGGTGCAGGAGATCACCCCGGCGGAGTCCGGACGGCTGACGGTCTCCGTCGCCGCTCAGCACGAGCGGCACAGCGTCGAAGCCGACCTCGTGGTGTCCAACTTCGGCAGGGAATTCGACTACACCAAGGTGGAGCAGCCGCTCTGGCGCAACCTCCTCCGCAAGGGCATCGCGGTCCCCCACGAGCGCACCGGGCGCGGCGTGGAGGTCGACGAATGCGGAACGCTGCTGAGCTCCGACGGCACACCGGTCGGGCCGATCTCCACCGTCGGCGTGCCGAGAGAGGGCGACGAGATCGTCAGGCACGGCCGGACCGGCGCCTTCGCGTTCAACCTCGCAGCCATCAAGAACCACTCCGTCGCCGTCGCCGCCCACGTCGTCGAACGGCTTGAACTGCGACAGGACGGCTTCGACGACCTCGCCGCCCGGCATTCCCACTACCGCAGCTATGTCAGCAACCCGGAGGAAGCGGTCCGCGAGGCACTGGAGGAGTCTGTGGGACTGGAAGTGCGGAGGCTGGCCACCCGCGAACGAAGGAGCAGGGAAGCACTGGAAGCCCGCCTGAACGCCCGTATTCGCTCCCTGGGCAGCCTCCCCGTACTTCCCACGGGCGTCCCCCGTGACGAACGCCTGATGAGGGCGATCGTCAACCGGGTGGCCGTGGAACGGCTCAACGACGTCTCCGTGACACCACGGCAGCTGCGTCGGCAACTGGGGTTGGAGAACGCCGAACATCCGGAGGACTAGTTGAACGGGAACGGGCGACGGATTCTGGGATCTCTCCTGGCCGGCGGCACCGAGAGTGTGCTTCAGGGCACCTGCAACCGAACGCGAAGTCCGCGCGAAGGAACCATCCTCATCGCCCCTTCCCTGGAAGCGGGGCTGTACGACGCCATCGTGGCCGCACGGGCCGTGGTGTGCGGCTCCGGTGGACTCACCGGTCACATGCAGTCCCTGTGCCGCGGCAGGGGGATTCCGGTACTGCGCGTCGAGGAGGCGGACCTCGCCGATCTCGTCGGCGAGGTGACGCTCTACCTGGAGAGCGCCTCCATCGTCGTCGGGCCCCGCCCAGCCCCGGCTCCCGGGGGCGGCAACCCCGTACTGGACGCCATCGGCTCGGCGTGTGCGGTCATCGCGGACCTCCAGGACATCACGACGATCAACTCCTGCGGACCCGAAGCCGCCCGCGTCGAGTCCTTCTTCATCCGTGAGGAATTCCTCTGCCTGGCCCTGGGGCTGAGCCCGCTCGACGCCATGGCCGGCGACACCGCAGGCATCACCGCTTACGGACAGGCCGTCGGAGAGCGGCTCTGCGGCTTCGTCGAAGCGCTTCTGCCCGGTCAGCGACTCGTCCTGCGCATGCTCGACCTGCGCTCCGACCACGCGGCCGAAGTCACCCAGGCCGCCCCCGTCGCCATCGAGCCCAACCCCGAGATGGGCATGCACGGCGCACGCTGGCTCCTGGGCTCCACCGGCTACCGCGAGGCCCTGCACGCCGTACTGGCGACCCTGCGCAAACGCCTCGGCGACGAGGCGGACCGGGTGGGGCTCTCGGTGCCGTTCGTCAGCGACGAGACGGAGTTCGCACAACTCAGAGCCCATCTCGACTTACCCGACGGCACCCCCCTGTCCGCCTTCGTCGAGACGCCCTCCGCCGTCCACGCCACCACCGCGCTGTGCGCCGCCGGGGCCAGTGAACTCTTCGTCGGCCTCAAGGACCTGGTGCAGTTCTATCTCGCCGCGGACCGGGGCAACCACCTGGTCGCCGACTCCTACCGCACCCGCCACCCCTCCGTCCTGGACGGCGTACGCAGCGTCGTCGAATCCGCCCGCGCCGCGGGCACCCCGGTACGGGTCTTCTCCCTGGCATCGGACCTCGACCACTACCTCGCACACCTGCCGGCCCCCGACGGCTACATGATGTGCACCGCCGAACTCCAGCAGCTTCTCCTGGCTCCCAGCTCCCGTTCCACCGGCTGAAGTGCGGTGCCTTCAGCCCCGGAGCCCTTTGGTCCCGTGTCAGTCCCACAAGAGAAAGCGCAGGTCAGATGGGTTCTCCACAGAAAGCACGGGACTGACGGGACTCGACCCGGTAGTTATCACCTCACCAGGCGTCTCCGACATGCGCGCGCGCATGGGAAGCAGCGGTAGTCGTGGGCAGCTGATAACTGCACGGTCGAGTCCCGTCAGTCCCGTTGTTCTGGAGGAGAACTCTCTGACCTGGTCTTTTGCTGTGCGGGACTGAAGCGCCCGCGGCCCCGCGGGACTGAGCGCCCCTAGGACTCGGTGGCTGCGGGACTGACGGGATCCTGATCCACCGACACGTCCCGGGGCTTCTCTGCCGCTGCGCCCCCGTGGGCTACGCTCGTCTGGCAAACCCGATGCTTCAGTCCCGTCAGGCCCGTTGGTTCTGCCGGAGAACGGCATGAACCGCGACAAGGACGATGTGTTGAGCCGCCACCCCTCGACCCCACCGGATCCCCCGGGCGAGGCCGTGCACGGAAACACGATCGCCCGGTGGTGCGCGCGGGCAGGATGGCCGGTCCACCCCCTCGCACCCCAGCAGAAGGTCCCTCCGGCCAACTGCCAGGCGTGCAAGGAGGACCGGCACCCGCCCGTGCTCTGCCCGTGCAAACAGGCAGGACGCTGGTGCCACGGCTTCCACGCCGCGACCACCGACCCTGAGCTCATCGACGCCTGGTGGCACGCCGGCTCCCGCTTCGGAGTCGGCGTCTCCTGCGGCCCCGCGAACCTGGTCGTCCTCGACGTGGACGCCCACGCCGCACACGTACCCGACCGCTCCCGCCTCCTGCCGGGCATCCCCATCGCCCCCCAGGTCAACCTCTCCGGCCTGGCCACGGGCTTCGACACCCTGGCTCTGCTCGCCGCCCTCCGCGGCGAGCAGAGCCCGGCCGCGGACACCGACACGCTGAGAGTGCGGACCCCCTCCGGGGGACTGCACATCTGGTACCGAAACCCCCACCCCGAGACCCGCTACCGCTCCTCGACCGGCTCCAGCCCGAGAACAGCACTGGCCTGGCAGGTCGACGTGCGCTCCGACAACGGCTACATCGTGGCCCCCGCGACCACGACCACCGCGGGCAGCTACCGCCCGCTGGGAACAACCCGCATCCCGGCGCCGCTGCCCCGCTGGCTGGCAGCGGAACTCGTACGCACCCACCACGTACGGGCCGAGACCCCCCGCCCCGCCGCGATCGCGGGCCACCCCCGCCGACGCCGCTCGGCGAAAGGAGCCGAACGGCTCCTGAACCCGCTCCTGGACGAGGTGTCCGGATGCGCGGCGACCCCGCAAGGGGCGAGCTTCACGGAGAAACTCAACCGCGCCGCCTACACCGCCGGGGGACTCGTCCAAGGAGGCCACCTCCCCGAGGAAGAAGCGCGCACCCTGCTTCTGGAAGCGGCCCGCACCGCACGCCCCGCCCAGGAGAGCCGCAACCTCACGATCATCGAGACAGCTCTGTCTGCGGGTGCTCAGCGCCCACTCCACCCCCGAGGACGTTCATGAGCGCCGAGTACACACGCTTCGACGCGGAAAGGGCCGCAACACAGATCCAGCAGCAGAACCTTGCCTGGGATCCGCCCGAGTCGCACGCGAACCTGCCCGCTCAGCAGACCGACGCCCGACCACAGCCCGTCCCCGAACCGCACGGACTGCTGCCCAACTCGTTGACGGACCGGGGAAACGCCAAACTGTTCGCCCGCCTCTACCGCGACCAGTTCCGCTACGTGATCGGCATGGGATGGCATTCCTGGGACGAGTACCGGTGGAAACTGACCGGCGGCGACGAGGCAGCGGTCTGGGCTGCCGGGGAGATGGCCGAGCAGATCGCCGATCACGACCCCCAGGGAAGATTCACTCCCCGCCAGTTGGCCGCGCACCGACGGCACTCCGAATCCACCTCAGGACTCAAAGCCCTGCTCTACCAGGCGCAGGCCGCCCCCGGACTCCGCCTGGACCCCGACGTCCTGGACGGCGACATCTACGCCCTGTGCACCCCAGTCGGCGTCGTCGACCTCAGAACCGGAACGCTGCGCAAGCCCGACCCGCTCACGGACATGCATTCGCGGGCCACTTTCGTGGCGCCCCGCCCCATGCCCATCCCGCGCTGGAACAGCTTCCTGCGCGACACCTTCGGCGACGACGCCCAAGGCAGGGAAACCACCCGCTTCCTGCACCTGCTCCTCGGCTACTCCATCACCGGCGACGTCGGTGCCCAGGTCCTGCCCTTCCTCTATGGTTCCGGAGCCAACGGCAAGTCCGTGCTGCTGGAGGTGATGATGCAGATCCTGGGCGACTACGCCAACGCGGCCCCGCCCGGCTTCCTCATGGAGAAGGGCAAGTTCACCGAGCACTCCACCGAACTGACCGAACTCCACGGCCGACGCATCGTGGTGTGCAGCGAGCTCAAGCCCAACGACAGGTTCAACGAGTCCCGCGTCAAGCTCCTCACCGGCGGCGACACCATCACCGCCCGCCGCATGCGACAGAACTTCTTCACCTTCACCCCCACGCACAAGCTGTGGCTCCTGGGCAACCACCGTCCCGAAGTGGGCACCGGCGGCTACGCCTTCTGGCGCCGCATGAGGATCATCCCCTTCGAGCGGAGCGTCCCCGACGAACGGAAAATCGACAACCTGGCCGCCGAACTCGTCCACGAGGAGGGCCCGGGTATCCTCCACTGGCTGATCGAGGGAGCCGGACGCTATCTGACGACCCGCGACCCGCTCACTGGACCGGCCTCCGTGCGGCTGGCGACCGCCGCCTACGAGACGACCGAAGACCACGTGGGCCGCTTCATCACCGAATGCTGCACCAAGGGCGAGAACGGACGCCCCAACCCGGAACTGCGCGTCGAACAGAAACTGCTGTACGAGACCTACGGCCGGTGGTGCTCGGAGGAAGGCATCCGGCCCTCCACCAGCCGCGCCTTCGCCAGCCGCATCCGCCAGGAACTCGGCCTGACCTCACCCGCAGAAATGATCAAGAACAACGTCAAGAAGCTCTATCCCGGCCTCGCCCTGCTCCACAACGGGAACACCGATGGCGCAAGCGGGACGCCATGAGGGCCTTCCGCACCAGGGAGGGGCGCACGGCCCGACCGTACGATGGACGGGGCCGGCCGCCCCACCGCGCCGCGCGAGCCGGGAAGACGAACAGCATGAAAGCCCCGACCCCAGGCCGGTGCCCGGCCGCCGAGACCCAGGAGGCCTGATGAGCGCGATTCCGCAGGAAGGCGATCTCGTCCAGGAAGCCGAGGTCGTCTGGCTGGAGGACACCGAAGACCTCGACTACGTCCGCCAAGCCCTGGACAAGGTCGGCACCCGCAGAGGCAAACCCCGATACGAGCGCGACGGCCGGATGATCGGCTACACCAACCTGGGGCCCACCGCGCCGCGCAGCGCCGACAGCGGCCTCTTCGCCCGTCGTACGTTCTACTTGCTGCCGCATGACCGCCCCAACCAGCCCGACGACCCCGAGTGCCCCTACCGGGTGGGCTCGCCTCTGGAAGCAGTCGACCCTCGAACCGTCGCGGCGGGCGAGGTCGGAGCCAAGACCCCTCGCTCACAGGCTTCGGGGGAGATAGTGTCCGCCCGCTCGTAGAAGGGCGCCCACGCGGGAGTGCCGCGGGCCGGGACGGGCGACGCCAGCGAGCCGACTACTTTTTAACTTGTTGTAAAGTTATATGGAAGGGTGGTAACTTGGTGACAAGTTGAACAGTTCAGCCTCCAGGAGGTGGGCAGGTGTTGCAGATCCAGATCGGCCCCGAGCGCGAGGCGGACCCCGATGACAGGCTCGGGCGATCCACCATCGGATGGCGCCCCGGCATGAGCGAGGACGAAGTCTGGGAGACCGGCCGCGGCATCTGGAAGTTCAACGCCGACCGCGCGCTCTCCCAGGACGAGGTACAGATCATCAACACCGAGGGCACGGTCCTGGCCGTCGCGAAGATCACCGGGATCTCCAAACACGGCGACCGCTACGCCCTCGAAGGAGAACTGCAACGCGGCGACGACCGCGTCGGCCGCGCCACCCAGGTCCCGCACCTCTCCCGCAACCCCGTCACCTACATCTGAAGGGAGCGTTCCGGTGAGCGACTTCGACGCGATCGACTCCCTCCTCCACTCCGTCACCCCCCAGGCCGACCTCCCGGAACCCGAAGCCCGCCGCGCCCTGCGCGAGCAGGCTCAGCTGTCCAAGGCACAGGTGGCCCGCGCCCTCGGGGTGAGCCCGTCCACGGTCAGCGCCTGGGAGGCCGGCCGGGATCCGGCCGGCGAGGTACGCGCCAAGTACGCCTACCTCCTGGACGGATTGAGCGCCAAGCTCCTCACCGACACCACGCCCGAAACCGAGTCGGCGGTGGAGTCCACCGCTGTTCGCTCCGTTGATGCGGACGCTACGGCTGAGGCCGGGCCCGCTTCTTTCGCGTTCGAGGACGGGGACGAAGTCGAGGTACTCATGGCCCCGGAGCCGTGTGTGCTGTGCGGGCGTCCGGCCCGACAGCGAGTGGAGGGCTTCGCTCAGCACCTGGACCCCGCCGAATGCCAGGGCGGCGCAGTCGGGACGCCGCCGGCCCCGGCCGCCGACCGGCCCGCCCCGGCTGCCCCGAAGCCCTCCAAGCGTGCCAAGAGCCCGGCCCGCCGGGCGTTCCAGGAACCGTCGGGCCCCGGGGACTTGATCCACGCGGCCGTCGAGGGAGCACTCGCCGAGCACCAGGGCGACGTGGAAACGGCCACCGCGGCGCTGTTGAAGAAGGCGATCCCGGACGCCATGCGCCTGCTGGACGAAACCCGCAAGGGCGCACGGTACGACGTGATCGCCCACCCCTGGATTCCCGACATCCTGAAGAAGCAGACCTCCCGGGGCGCGGACCAGATCTGGGAGGCCCGCCCCAAATGGACCCGCGCCGAACTGCCACCCGGCGTTCATGAGGTGACGGCACTCGACGTCAACGGCGCTTATCTGTCCGCCCTCAAAACCCATCTGCCGCTCGGGCAATTGGAGCACACCACCGGCATGCCGCACGACCGCCGCCGCGCCGGAGTCCACCTGATCACCCCACCGGTCTGGGAGCACGACGCCGTGCTGCCCAACCCGATCGGCGAGCGCGACGAGCCCGGCCCCCTCTGGGTCACCGAACCCACCCTGCGGCTCCTGCTGCGCCTGTCCAGCCCGAAGCACGGCCTGTGCGAGGTGCCGGAAATCCACGAGTCCTACACTTCAGGAGCCACGGAGAACCTGCTGGAGAAGTTCCGCAGCACGCTCAAGGACGCCCGCGACACCGCCATCGCCGACAGTGACCCGGTCACCCTGGAGTACGTGAAGGCGATGTACTCGAAATTCGTCTCCACCATGGGGGAGTCGAACTACAACCGGGAGCTGTACCGGCCGGACTGGATGCACATCATCCGCTCCCAGGCCTTCGCCAACCTCTGGATGAAAGCGCTCAAAGCCCACGACGAAGGACTCGCCGTCGTCCGCGCGATGGGCACCGACGAACTCCACGTCATCGGCGACTGGCGCCGTGTTTTTCCCGAAGGCCGAGGGGTGACCGAGGTCAAGGTCAAAGACCTCTACACCGCGGGCGCCGACACCGACACCATGGGGGAGGAGCAGTAGATGCCGGAGAGGAACAACGACTTCGGAAAGTTCGGCGCGAGCGGCGTCAAAGGAAGCGAACTCGTCGGGCGGAAGCTCGACGACCTCGCCGGCGGCATCGTCACCCCCGTCACCGCGAAGCGCGGACTGATGGCACGCCTGAACTATCTGACGAGGTCCGACCATGCCCGCCAGGCCGCCAGGGAAGCCGGGCTGACGGTGACCGACCGCACGCTGAAGGCGTGGCTGGAAGGCAAGCGCCGCCCCTCGAAGAAGAACCTGAAGAAGATCGACGACGCCTACCAGGCGGTGCGTCGGCAGAACGTGGCCCGGCACCTGCTCAAGCGCCTCAACGCGAACGGCGGCACCAGGGTCGAGATCCATCCTCTCAACCAGTCCGGCGTCGCCCGCCCCCTACAGCGCGACGTCCCCTTCCGGCACATGAATGTGCGCCGCTGGGACCGGATCGTCGGCGCGTGGGCGGCCGGAGACCACCACGGCCTGGACGCGGCCTGGACCGACGACGTCCTGCCCGATCTGGGATCCCAGTACGGAGCGTACGAGTACTGCACCAACGTCGGCTTCGCTGCATAACTCCAGGCCAGAGGCAGTCTACGGACCTCGGACCCACGACTCTGCCCCGCCACCAGCAGAGAGGGGCGAGAGCCGTGCGTCCGAAGGCCAGCGCACCCGGCTCCTGCTGTGCTGCTTCCGTGCCGCCGTCACCGACTGCGGTGGGCGCGGTCCCGGGTGCAGAGCCGACGCACACCGCACCCAGCGTGTGGTTCGGCCGTCGTCGACGGCGAATATGTCCACGCTGGGGTTACCAGCGTGATGGCAGACAGTGTCGGCGGCTACGCGGCGCTGACACTGTTCGACGAGGACTCCGAGGTTCTCACCGGGAGTGCAAAATCAATCTCCTTGCTCCTGCTGTGGGCGCCCGTCTCGAAGGGACCGGGGACGTCCTGAAGTCCGGACGTACCTTGACCATTTGTCAGTTGGAGGTCTGGGGCATCCAGAGTGACGGTGGCCGACGACTCGTGGCCCACGGCCGGCAGACGCTGGTCCGTGCGCGGGCCAAGCAGTGAACCTGCAGTCGCTATGGTCTTACTTTCCAACGCCGCTCACTTTTCGATGGTAATGATCAGAGCTTTCTGACACAAGTTATCGGATCGATGACCGGGTGGGCGATGTCAGGAATTTGTCTCGGTATTCGAGCATGGGTTCTCCGGTGTGAATGGATCGTTTCCGCTTCCCTGACGACTTGGTCCGCCGGAATTGATTCGGTGGGTCGCGGAAGCGGTGGGTTTTCAGATTTGGGAGTAGCGGAGAGGAGAATATCGCATCGAAATTCAGCGCTATCATATTGGTGAAGTGCGGTATTGTCCTCGTCACAGTTATAACGTAATATTTCGGAGGTGAGGATCCCGCGCGAAGGAAAATGGACCAGAAATCCACTGATGCCCTCCCTGCGTGATCGTGACCGTGTCACCAAGGCTTCGGGAGCTGTCCCTGATGCCGCGGGGGAAGGGCTCAGGAAAGTGGCCCGCACGCCGCTCCAAGAGCTTTTTCCATCTCTGATCTCCTCTATTGCCGGACCTTGAGAACGAGCTGGCGCTCGCTAGGGATTGCAGACGGTTTCGGAGGGGTTCTGAAAGAGCCGGCTCGGCAAGCGCCACCGGGGCTATCTTATTCGATATGCATGGAATAGTAATTCTGGGAAAATGTGTAAAGCGTCCTCGGGGAGCCGAATAAAACGCTACGGGTTTTATTCGAAAAGAAACCTGTGCACCCCTCCGTTACCCAGCCAGCGCTTTCAGGAATTCGCGGAGCGGATTCC
>NZ_LIVT01000031.1 GCF_001905905.1 Streptomyces sp. CB02366 | reverse complement strand
AGACCTTCGTCGGCTCCGGCACCAGCACCGTGTTCGACATGGGGGCGGGGCTGGCGGTCGGCGCGGGGGCCTTCTCGATCTACGACAACTACTTCAACGACAACCGGTTCACCGACGTCAACGACCTGCCCGGCCCCGACAGCGTGCTCGGCGGCGGTGACGGGGGGTCTTCGGGATCGGAGAAGTCCGGCGGCCCCGCGGGCGGCCCGGCCCTCAAGAGCCCCCCGGCGGTGAACACCGATCTCTTCACCCCCGGCCCCTCCCCCCTCCCCGACACCGTCTCGACCGAACTCCCGAGCGGGATCGGCAGCGGTCTCAGCATTCCGCCGCCCACGTACACGCCCCCGCCGTACACGTCGCCGTCCGCGCTGAACATCCTGCCCACCGGTGGCCGCGACGTACTGTCCGGACCCTTCGACCTCACCACCCGGGACTCGAACAGCCCGAACGACACGAACAACCTCGGCGGCTACGGCTTCAACAGCGGCAATGGCTTCAATGGCAGCAACAGCTTCAGCGACCCGAGCGGGCCACCGGCCCCCTACGTGCCGCCGTCCACCTCGTCGGCCTTCACCCCGTCCACGCTGCCGTCCGGGCACACCTCCGGGCCGTCGTCCATCTCGAACGCCGACCTCACGACACCGGACCTTACGCCGCAGGACCTCACCGACGGCCTCACGCCGGACACGCCTTCGAACGTGCCACGATCGACAAGTGACCTCCCCCAGGGGCTCACCACGCCGAAGGGCTCCTCCACCGCACCGGACTCGAACACCCCGGGCGGTATGGACGCCACGCACGTGGATAACGACCCGGGCGACGCACCGTTCGGCCAGGACGAGACATGGGACGTCCCTCACGACACCACCGGGCAGGACCTGCCCGGGCAAGGACAGCCCGCCCGGAACACCGGCGCCCAGCCGGGCACGGAACACGGCACACACCAGCAGGTGAACGGCGCCCCACCAGCAACCGACGCCGAATCCGACACCGTCACAACGCCGACGCCCCTGGGCACCTCGGCCAGCCCGAACACGACAGCACCCGCATCCGCCCCCGGAGCTCACAACGCATCGCCCGGTACGCCGGGAAGCCAGTCACAGCCGTCCTCCCGGACCGACCTGACAGACGGGACCGACGCGACAGGCCTGACAGACGACGATGTGACCGGCCTGCCTGACCAGCAGGCCGACCGAAACGGTCAGGAGTACCTGTCCGACGGTACGGACCAGTCGCTCACCCCGGCACCCCGTGACACGACCACGAACACGACCGTGCCCGAAGGCGACCCGGTGCCCCCGACAGGGCTGCGTACCTCCTCCGAAGCACCGCAACCGAACGCGGCACCGCTGAGCGGCGAAGCCCCGGCCGAGCACACCGGCACGGACGCCGAAACAGGCGCGGACGCGCTCACCGGGCCGACGCCGGAGCCCTCCCTGCCCATCGCCGATCCGGTGCGCCCCGAGCAACGGCGGGCCGGGACCCACGACGCACCGGCGGTGCCGACAACGGCGCCGGAAGCACCGGCCGTGTCGCCGGACACCTCGTCGGCCGAGGCGTCCGACAGCCGCTCCGTTACGTCGTCGAGCTTCCCCGGCATGTCCTCACCGTCGTCTTCCCCGCCCCTTTCCCCTTCCCCGCCGACCGCTCTGGCTACTTCGTCGTCGTCCTTGCCCGCTCCGGGGGCAGGGCCCCAGCAGGGGGACCTGCCCGGACTCTCAGGCCCGGATGCCGACCTGGCCCCGGACGGGGCCGAGGCGGTAGGGGCGTCCGGCCCCGTCTCAGGGACCACCGCCAACGCCGCCCCCGGGTCGCCCGCCTGGGAGGCGGCGCGCGCCGGGGTGGAACCGGTGCCGCGCTCGCACACCTGGGTCGACCCGGTGTCGACGCCACCGGATCCGCAACAGCAGGGTCGGACAACTCAGTTCGTGGGGAGGTCGAAGTTCGAAGTACGCCGCTTCGGGGTGGGCGGCGACCATGTCACCGACCTCACCGTCGAGGTCGGTGTCGGCAGCCCGGACCGGATGCCCGACGGCGTCTGGGCGAAGGTGCTCAGCGGCGTCGATACCGCGATCAACGCACCGGGTCACCGGCTGCCGAACGGTGACCTCCTGCATGTGACGGTGGTGCGCGTCGAGAGCGACCCGCACCCCAACGGGCTCAACGTCGAATTCGTCGGCCGCGACCAGCAGATGACCCGGTCCGCCTGGTGGGCGGATGCCGCCCCCGTCGACTACGCGCACGAGATCACGCACATGCTCGGCCTCCGCGACGAGTCCCGGCACGCGGTCGCACCTCAACGCCCGGACGTGGAGGGGAGCCTCCTGGGGGACTACCGGCGCCCGGCCCCCGAGGGGCTGGCCCAGGGCGGGTTGCGCGGCCGCCATCTGCAGCTGATCAGCACACTCATCGGGGACCTCACGCCCACACCCGCCAGGACACCCACATCCGCATCCGCGCGCACGACCGCGACGGCGACCGTGGCCTCCCCGCCGCCCGTCCGCCGTCCGGCCACCACCAGCAGTGCCCCTGGTGCCGAGCCGTACGCGCCCGTGCTCCCCAGCACCCGGCCCCCCGTGCTGGACCGGGACCTGCCCCGGCCGCTCGGCGGGCGGCGGGACCGTACCGACTTCGGTAACGGCTCCCGGATGCCCGCGTACATCGACGACGTGCAGGAGCTCGTGCAGGACGCCCCTCCGGAGGTCCTCCTCGAACTGGTCTCCGGCGGCATGACCTTCGGGCACAGCGACGTCGTCCTGCGCGGCATCGGCGAGGCGCTGGCCGAGATCGGCCGACTGCTGTCCACAGGGTCCGACGGGGTGCGGCCCGAGCAGCCGAAGAAAGGCCGCCCGGCCGGTTCGAACCTGATGGCCGACGTCACGTACGCCTTCACCCAGGAGCCCAAGACACTGGCCGGGGACGGGCGCGTCTTCCCGTACACGGCGCAGGACGGCAGTGCGCGGAAGCTGTCGGTCGTCGCGCGCCACTACGGCGACTGGGAACAGTTCACCGACACCTACGGCAGCCCCGTGAAGGTGGACGGGATGCACCGCTCGGTCTTCACCGCCGGGCAGAGCAAGACCATGCAGTCGGCGTTCCAGATCGCGCTCGGCGGGCCCATCGGGCCCGTGGGCGCGGCCGCATTCAGCGGTTTCGGCCGGCTCGGTCTGCGGCTCGGTTTCACCGACCGGGTGGGATACGGACAGACCGAACAGGGGACGAGCCAGACGGAGACCCGCGCCCTCGACGGCTCGCGGGTGTATCTGGACCACGTCTACTACGACCTGCGGGTCACCGATGCGGACGGAAGGACCGTGACCGGTCCCGAGCCCGCGGTCTTCGGGTTCGCGGTGAGGGACGGGCTGTCCGTACGGCTGCCGGACAGCGTGATGAGTGCGACCGCCACCCCCGGGCGCATCCCCCGCTCCATGGAGCTCGGCCGGCAGTCGGCCTACCGGCTGGTCCGGACGGAGGGGTTCGGCCCCGTCTCCCGGATGCGGGACTGGGCGGCCCAGGAGATCGGCGTGGCACCGGGCAGTACCGCCTACGGTGAACTGAACTCCTTCTTCTCCTCGTTGAGCTTCCAGCGGCAGAGCCCCGCACTGTCCAGGGGACGGGTCACTACCGTGCCTCTCTTCGCCGACGACAAGACCCGTACGCCGCTGGGCGTCTTCGTGGTCGATGTGGTGCCGGGCCGGGCGACGCTGATCACGGAGACGCCCGACGCGGAGATGCGCGACATCAACACCCTGGCCGTACGCAACGACCGGAGTGTCCAGAAGACGGCGGCCTTCGGAATCGACGGCGTCGCGGGCCCGGCCTTCAACTTCTTCGACCTGGGAAACGGCGCCCTCAATCTCCGGCTCCAGTTCGGCGCGGCGTTCCGTTACCTCTTCTCCGTGTCGCGCACCGCCGGCCTCGGCGGTTCCGGGGCGATCAAGACGGCCGGCCAGGTCAAGGGCGATGCGACGGGTCTCTACCTGGTCCGGAAGACGGTGTACGTCCAGCGCAGCGGCAGCGGCTCCCGGCCGCAGCAGTTCCACACCTGGAGCGTGGACCGGATGACCCGCACGGAGGCGCGTCGGCTGGCGGGCTGGGACGATGGCCTGCGGCGTGCGCTGCGCGCGGGAGCACCAGAACCTTTCGCCCCCGCGTACCTGACCCCGGACAGGCCGCCCACCCTGGGCATGCACCGGGTGGAGGAGTTCGCCTTCGGCGACGGTACGAAGACCGGGCCGACCGGAGCCACGGGACGGGAGCGCACCTTCCTGGACACCCTCGCCGACGAGGTGCTGACGGCTCTCGCGGCGGCCTATCCCGGGCTGGTCGCACGGCTCGACCAGCTGGCGCCGCCGGAGCACAGGACCTGGCGGGAGCGGGCGAACGCAGTTCTGGGCCCGCCCGGTCCGTCCGCCGGCGCACGCCCCGCGCCGACGACGCGGTGGAAGAACGACGACGAGTACCGCACGGCCCTCGCCAACACCCTGGAGGTTCTCAGCGCCCTGTCGTACCGGAACATGGCGGGAAACCTGGAGGCGCTGACCACGACCGGCATCCGGATCCGGTTCAACGAGCCGGGCCGGATCGGACAGGGCCACCGCTACATCTGGCTGCACGGGGAGCTGACCAACCGCCGTTTCGAGGGCGTGCAGGACGACTTCAAGCTGCGCTACAGCTCGGTCGGTGTGGAGCGGGTGGACGGCCAGAAGAGCGCCAAGCGCATCGGGGAGGCGGGCGTCGAGGGGCTGATCGCCTTCCGTGACCCCATGACGGACGACATCGGCGCACCGAACAACGCGGGCGGGCCGAGCGCCGGCGTGCGCTGGGGTTGGCAGGCCGACGAGGAGACCAGCTTCGGCGCGACGGCCACGTACGAGCCGATGACGGTTAGTGCCGGTCCGTCGCACCTCTACCGCTACGACCTCTCGATCACCGTGGACCGCGGCGGGTACTGGCGGTTCCGGGGCCTGCTGCGCGGAACAGCGACGCTGGGGCTACTCGGCACCCAGCCCTTCGTCTTCCGGCAGCCGCAGGACCTGCTCATCGGTACGGCCCCCGGCGGCCGTCAGGTGGGCGGCGGCCCCCGTACCGGGCAGGTGCTCATCAGCATCCCTGGCACGCACGCCCCAGCCGTGGACCCGCACCGCCGGGCTGCTGCCAACCCCTACGCGAGCGTCGCCCTTCAGCCGGTACGCACCCTGCGGCCCGACCGGGCGCGGGCACTCGCCCTCGGCGACCTGTCCAGGCCGGGCAGCCTGGTGCGCGCCTCCGACCTGGTGGGGGATCCGGGCCCGGTGACACCGGGCGGCCGGGGCTCGCAGATGTTCCGGGACCTGCAGAACCATCCGTTCCTGACCATTGGCGTGATGCCGTCACCGGCCCTGCTCTCGGCACTCGGGCAGGCCATGGCCGCCGGGTCAGGCGGCGCTTGGCAGCTCACCGAGGAGGGTGCGCCGACCCGCGAGGCCGTACTCCGTGCCTTCCAGCCGCAGTACCTGACGGCCAACTTCGACCAGAGCTCCGGGCCGCTGGGCTGGAGTGCCTCAGGGCTGATGGGGAAGGGCCCGTACGCCACGCTCTGGGCCACCTTCCGGCATCTGACGGCGGTGGACGGCATCCAGGCGCTGACCGGGTCGGTGCCGATGGACACGGAAATGGTGCTGGGCGGCACCGGCCAGACGGCGGGTAAGCTGACGAAGACCCGCACCTTCTTCGTCGGCGGGCAGCTCGTCTACACGCGCTCCCACGCGGCAGGGCCCGGACTGCTCGGCACCTACGGCCTGGTTGCCAGCCCCTGGTCGACGGCGGACCAGTCGAGCAGGATCGTGACCCGCTCCTTCGTCCACGACATGAACCGCAAGGGCTTCGGCCACCAGGTCCTCGTGTCGGGCGCCGCCGAGCACTGGCTGGCCCTGACGGCGAGCCTGCTCGGCTCCGGTGCCGCGGGCAGGCCGCTCGTTCCCGACTGGATCGCCGCGGCGGCCGGGCGGATGACGACCGTGCCCGGCGGCTGGCTGGCCCATGTGCCGGAGAAGAGCGCCCACCTCGTTGGGCTGATCGACGACGGCATGGGCGAGGTGCCGCGCTACACCCGCCACAACTGGTCCCCGCAACCGTGGCTGCGGGACGACCACTTCGGTACGTACGCCGTCAACGCGCTGGACCCGACCGCGGCGCTCGCCGCCTTCGAACAGCAGGTGGCCGTGCTCGGGCTGGACGACGCCGGCCGGGAGCGCGTCCGCACCCTGGTCTCGTCCCGGGTCCTGCGATCCCTGGACAAGGAGACCACGGGCGGCGGCTCCTCGGTCCCGGCCCGCACCGGAGCGTGGGGCTGGCACAGCGTCCGGATCGGCAAGCGGCAGATCCGGATCAGGGTCCAGCTCGAACCCGGTACGCCGACGTTCGAGATGCTGGACCACAGCGTGGAGATGGAGGAGAACCGGCGGGCCATCGAGACGGTCACCGAAGGTGCCGAGTCCACGAAGGGCGCCGACTTCGGCTACCTCGTCGGGGAGGCCGTCCACACGGAGAACCCCACGGGGGCCGTGGCGGCGGGACCGACGTTCACGGAGACCGGCTCCGACCGGAAATCCAGCGGCGAGAGCCGTACGGAATCCACCCTGACCGTGTTCCGGACGGCCTCGACGGAACCGTACGCGGAGATCGCCACGCCCTACACGCTCCGGATAACGCTGGAGGCGGACGACCCGGCACCGGGGCAACGGGGGCCCGTACGCACCGGGTTCGACCGGTTTCGCGGCAAGCAGGTCATCAGCGTGGGGCACTCCGCCGGGATCCTGCACGAGCACGTCCCGCTGAGCCTGATGGCCCCCGACGGGGAGCCGGACGCCGATCTGCTGCCGCCCCCGGACCTGACCGGGCTCGCCGCACCGAGGCAGGGCGTCCCGCCGTACGTGCTGGGGCCCGACACCCTGCACGGTGACGGCACCCTCAAGCCGTTCCGTTTCCCCGCCACCGGCTTCGACGTGCGCCGGATCGTCGGCCTCGCGGACATCCAGGTGGCGAACACCTACGCGCTGGCCCTGTCGTACGACGCGGGGTTTTCCGTGGACGGACCGGATGCCGCACGCCGGGCCAGGGACACCGGGCTGACCCGGCTGGGCACCGGCTCGGCCCAGGCGCTGGAGGACGGGACCGGCAACGCCGCGCTCACGGCCTACTACCACCGTGCGGTGACGCCCCAGGGATACGGCGTCCCCGGGCTGACCGAGAAGAACATCGTCAGCACCGAGAGCGCTCAGCTCGAGCTGTACGCCAAGCCCGACTTCAGCCGCGCCCGGCTGCTGACCGTCGCCGACGGCCAGAAGATGGAGATGCTCCGGCGGACCGGCGCCGGCGCGGCGTCGTCCGTGGGACGGGAGAACGTCCAGGACTCCGCGCTCGGGGCGGGCGTGCTGATCAGCTCCGACAAGACGGGCATGCACCAGATGGGCGGGTCGGGCACCGGGCCGTACGCCGCTGAAGGCGACACCCTGCCCACCTCGGCGGACCAGCTGACCTCCATCAACACGAAACCCAAGACGGGCCGGGTGTTCCTGTTCGCCGTCCCCACCTCGTGGCTGAGCGTCGCCGATGTGCGTCGGGGCATCAAGGACACCCGAGTCGGACGCTTCGTCGGAGGCACCTTCGGCCATGTCAGGCCCGGCCCGAAGGCGGTCGGCTCGGAGGCGTACGCCCTGACCTGGGTCAGGGACGATGTCGCCAGGGAACTCGGCCTGATCAACGACACGAACTTCCCCGCCCGGGTGGGTGCCGCGTGGGACGCGGTGGGCGAGGCGAGCAAGGCGTGGGTCGACGCAGACAAGGCGTACTGGAAGAAGCGCCGTTCGGCGATCGGCCGGAGGGAGGAGCGGGACGCGGCGCGGATCGCGCTCGACGACGCGGAGACCGCCGCCGGGGCGGCCCGCCGAAGGCTGGCCCAGTCGTACGACGTGGCCGAGGCGGCCCACAACGCCGTGGAGGCCGCGGAGGAACGCATGGACTGGATACGGAGCGCCGGTCAGCAGTCGATACGCGAGGCCCGCGAAGCCCTCGAAGCCGCCGAGGCCTCGGACACCGGTGAGGCCGCCCACGATGGTTGGGCGGAGCTGGCACGCGAGGAGATGGCGGAGGCGCGTGCGGCCCTGGCGGCCGCCGAACGGACCTCCCGGGAACGGCTTTCGCCCGCCGAGATCCACATCGCCGCCCTGCGGGAGCGTAAGGCGGCGGCCGCCCGGCGGGTGAACACGGCCGAAAGGGCGCTTGCCACCGCGGACCGCCGGGTCGGGGCGGCCACCCGGCGGCACGACGCCGCCGTCACCGCCTTCGGTAACCGCCATACGCTGCTCGGCACACTGAGGACGACGGCGGAGGACGCCGCGGCCGAGTACCACCGGGTGAGGGCGGGGACGGACCAGCTCACCCGGTGGCACCAGGAAGCGGCCACCGCCGAGGGCCGGAAGCGCCTGGAGGGCAGGACCGAGCCCCCGGCCGTCACATACCTGAAGCCCGCGGTGCCGACGCCCCCGGCGCCGCCCGCGCTCCCGGCGTACACGAGGACCGGCACCGGTCCGGACGCCCGGCTGACCTCGCCCGACGAGGTCACGTACGCCCTGCACGAGGTGCCGGAGGACGGGGACGCCTTCCTGCACGCGCTAGTGGAGGGGCTGAGCAGGAGCGCGCCCGGCCTGCTCACCGAACAGGGGGTGGACCTCGGCGACCGGCGTGCGGCGGCCGACGCGGTGCTGCGGATGCTCACCGCCAGGCTCATGGACCCCTCGGACGCGGACCTGCTCGAAGCCGTCGCCCCCGATGCCATGGATGCCTTCAGCGAAGCCGAAGTCACCGGGGCGGGGTTGCGGGGGGCCGGGCCGCTGGCGGCGGACACTCCTGGAGGCCGCGAGTTCGACGGGCTGGGCGGACTGATGCCGCACGCCGTGACCCCGGGCCCGGCGGCCCGGGCCGCGCTGGCCGTCGCCCAGCTGATGCGCCCGGGGAACACGGAGGGCGAGGCGGGCTGGAACCACGGGGCGGCCGACCTGCTGCCGGTGTTGGCCGCCCGGACGTTCGGGGTGGACATCACCGTCGTGGACGACGCGGGGCGCTTCCAGGACTTCGGCCCGGGACCGTCCGATCCCACGGGCCACCTGGCGGGGGCCCTGGGCCTGCCGCCCGGCGGCCCGCGGCCGCACGTGGTGCTCAGCCTGGCGGACCGCCATTACCGACTGGCGGTACGGGAGGGGGCGGTGACGGACGCGAAACCGGAGCCGAAGGCCGGGGGCAAGACGGAGGCCAGCACTCAACCGGAGCCGAAGGTCCAGGACAAGACGGAGGCCAGGACTCAGCCGGAGCCGAAGCCGGTGCAGCCCTCGTCTGCCCTGCCTCCGGACGGTGCGGCCAGGGGGCGGCCCCTTCGGGTGCCGGTCACCGGGGAGTGTCTCTTCCACTCATTCATCGCGAGCGACCCCGGATACGTACGCAGCCGGCTGCCCGCTCTGGCGGAATCCGACCCCGCCGCGTACGCCTGGCTCGGTGACGCCGACGCCGTACGCGGGGGGCTCAGCGGCAGAGCGGTCGTCCAGTCCACCACCGGGCACTACCCGGGCGGCCCGGAGACCGCCGTCGTGAGCGCGATGCGCAAGGCCGTCGAGGCCTATGTGACCGGGAGCGGAGGCCGTCTGCCCCGATCCGTCATCGGGCAGTTGCGCCTGTCGACGACGGCGGAGTTCGGGGCCCGGATCGCGGGACTGCACCGGGCGGGGCTCGTCTCGCTGCTCGCGCACCACGGTGTGGACGCGGACATGCTGATCGACCGCTCGGAGGCGGAACTGCGCGCGGAGTTGGCCGCTCTGTACCCGACGAGCGCGGCTCCACTGGACGACGCGGAGATGCGTACGGTCATGCGCGCTGTCGCCCGCTGGGAGGAGGATTACATCACCGACGTGGGCGAGACCTTCCTGCCCCTGCTCGCCCACACCTTCGGGGCCCGGGTCGAGGTGGCCTGGGACGGTCGTCTGGCCGATACCCGCCGGGTCGGCCCCAGCGGCGCATCCCGTGTGATCGAGGTGCACTACAACGGCGTGGACCACTACAACGGGAGCAGCGCCGAAGCGCATGACCTGCTCGTCTACGGCGACAGCACGGCCCCCAAGCGCGTCAAGCCCGAGGAGCGTGACGGTGAGGGCGACGTACGGGTGAATCCGCTGTGGATCCCCCTGGACGATGTCGATCCCGATCTGCTGGTCACGGCGAACCCGGACACCGTGTGGATCTACACGGTGACCGAGGACGGACAGATCCTGCTGGGCAGCGAGCAGCCGAGCGGGATCATCACGCCGGAGCAGTTCGACGCACTGCTCGCTGACATGCGGAGCGTGGCTCCGGACCTGACGGCGGACGGACGGCGGAAGGACCTGGGCGGGCTGGGGCACACGGGCACCGCGGCCCGGTTCGGGGAGTCCGGACGGTCGGAGCCCGGGATGAGCCGGGGGTCCGGCGAGGTCCGGTGGAGCCCGGAGCTGAAGCGGTGGACGGTAAACGACAAGTTGAGCCGCTACAGGAGCGAATCCGTCCGGCCCGGCCTCGGCCCGGACGTCGCGGCGGGCCGGCTGCGGGAGGTGGCGGAGCTCTTGACGGAACGGCTCGGCGTGCGGGTCGTGCCCGAACAGATCAAGACCGCTACGGCGGCGCCGTCCGGTCAGCCTCCCGCCCCCGTCGTTCCACCGCCGGCGGTGCCGTTGAAGGGGATGGTGTCGGTCGCGGAACTCGAAGCGATCGGCATGACGCTGTCGTTGGCGCAGTCCACACAGGCGGCGCTCCTGCGCGACAAACTGCCCGTGGAGGAAATGGGGCTGACGTCCGAGCAGCACAGGCTCATCCGGGTGCAGCGGGGAGAGCCCGACACCTCGGAGCCCACGCGGTTGCTGCTCGACTCGCCGGAACCCTCGTCCCCGGGAGCAGCGCCGACGCCCTCGACATGATCATGGACTGGGAGGACGGCGACGAGGATGGATGAGACGGCGCAGCACGTCACAGCTCTCCTGGATCTGCTGGAGACCCGCCCCGGCACGAGCGCGCCGGAAGTGCCTCGGGCAGCCCTGGACATCGCCCGCCTCTATGCCCGGCGGGGGATCCCGCCGAGCCGGTTCCTCCGTGCCTACCGGCTCGGCCATCTCAGCCTGCTCGAACAGGTGCAGGCCGAAGCTCCCCGCCTCACCAGCGACTGGCACATGATCAACCTCGCCATGGTGGGGCTGGTAGCGATCGGTTTCGCCTACGTGGACCGTTCCTCTGAAGAGGTCGTCGTCGCCTACCAGGAGCAACGTGGCCATCTGCCGCAGCGTCGACTCACCCTCACCGACCGGGCGAGCAAACGGATCGGGACCACGCTCGGCATCTCCTACACCGCGGAGAAGTTGACGAAGGTCTGCGCCGAGGACTTCGCCAGCCTCGTCGCCGTCGACCATTTCGACGCCGTCCTCGACGAGACGGGTACCGGTCCGCCAGAGGCTCTCCCCGCAGACAGCACATCGCCCGCCAGAGGAACGTAATGCCTGGTCCGAGCAGACTTGGTCGATTGACTAAGTCGATACACTGGACGTATGGCTCATGTTTCCGCGGCGGAGCGCCGTCCCCAGTTGATCAAGGCCGCCATCGACCTCATGACCCGGGAGGGCGTCGCCGCGGGGAGCACCCGGGCCATCGCTGCGGAGCTCGGTGTCGCGCAGGCCACGGTCCACTACACCTTCGGGACGAAAGAGGACCTGTATCGGGCTGTCATGGACCAGATCACCGACGAGTTGGTCGCGCAGGTGCGGCGCGCGGCGCCGGCGGACGCGGGCTTCGAGGAGACCATCGCCGCCTTCGCGGGGGCGCTGTGGGGCACCGTGCGCGAGCCGACGTCGCACCATCAGCTGCTCAGTGAGCTGACCATGTTCGCCCTGCGTGTGCCCGGTCTCAACGAAGCCCGGCAGAGCCACTACCAGCGGGTCGTAGAGGTGACCGCGCAGGTGATCGCCGAGACGGCAAAGAGGGCCGGGCAGGAACTGGCCGTGTCCCCGGAGACGGTGGCCCGGTTCTTCCTCTCCGGCTTCGACGGACTCACCATGCAGGTCCTCCAGTGCCTGCCGGACGAGTCCATCGAGCAGACAGGGCTCAGGGCGCTTGTGAGCGCAACCGTGGCGCTGGCCAAGGGGAACCTCGGCCTGCCTGACGTACCGATGGCCTGACGCGGCGCGAAAACGGTGGTGGGCGCACCTGGAAGGTGCGCCCACCACCGTTTCTCTGTGGGGATCAGCCGGCCCAGACGTCCTCGACGTAGCGTCCGGACCCCACGAGCGCGGCGAGCCACGCCACGGCCTGATCGTCGCTCGCTCCGGTCCGCTCGCGGTAGATCGCCATGAACGCCTCCCGGACGGCGGGGGCCATACGGCGGCCGTCGCCGCAGATGTAGACGCGTCCGCCGGCCTCCAGGACCGACCACACCTCCTCGCTCTCGCGGGCGATGCGCTCCTGGACAAAGCGGGCGCCGTTCTCGGGCGCGTGCATGAAGGTGGGGCGCATGCTGACGGCGCCTGCTGCCTCGGCCGCCTCGA
The DNA here is from genome assembly GCF_001905905.1 of Streptomyces sp. CB02366. Taxonomy (GTDB): domain Bacteria; phylum Actinomycetota; class Actinomycetes; order Streptomycetales; family Streptomycetaceae; genus Streptomyces. The sequence continues at coordinate 4,858 of NZ_LIVT01000031.1, read as the reverse complement.
ACTCCTCCCGGTACAGGAAGTCCACGTCGGGGTGGTCGCAGCCGAAGTAGCAGAGCAGGGTGCCGGTCGAACCGGTGTGGTGGCGATCGAGGACCGCGCCGCGGAAGGGCGCGAGGCCGGTGCCCGCGCTGACCAGGATCACCGGTAGGGAGGTGTCCTCGGGGAGGCGGAAGGACTCGCTGCACGGCAGGACCCGGGCCTGGATCAGGCCACCCGCGTTCACGGTCTGCAGGAAGTGCGAGGCGATCCCCCGGAAGGCCCCCTCCCCCGACCGGTGGGGCGCGGCGAGCAGCGAGACCATCAGGTCGGCCTCGCCGGGCCGGGCCGTGGCGGACGACGAGATCGAGTAGTGCCGGGGACGCAGTACCGGCAGCAGCTCCAGGAAGCGCTCGAAGGGCAGCTCGCACGCGCGGTAGCGCTCCAGGAGGTCCAGGACGCTGAGGCCCGCGACGGTCACCTGCTCCCGGAAGGTATCGGGATCGGCGGTGGCGAAGGCGGTGAGCGGCTGCTTCTCGGGCGGGCAGGCGGTGTGCTCGGCGAGCACGGCGACCTGCTCCTGGGTGGCCGCGTCCTGGAGTTCGACGAAGTCGGTGAGCAGGCGGCGCAGGGTCAGCGGCCGGTCGACGGGCAGGGCGGCCCGGCTCCGGCGGCGGGCGCGCAGCCGGATGGTGCGGTCCAGGTCGAGGCCGAAGCGGTCGGCGACGCGCTGGACGAGGACCTCGGGATTGTTGGGCAGGACGGCCAGGTGGTCGGCGGTACGGTAGGTGACACCTTCGGGCAGCCGGAGCCGCAGGAACCGCTTGGAGCGTCCCAGTGCGTGCTTGGTGTCGACGAGTTCGTAGGCTTCGAGCACCTCCATCGGCCGGACGCCGTGGCGCTCGGCGAGACCGCCGAGGACCGACTCCGAGGTGTCCTCCAGTTCGTACAGCCCTTCCCCCTCCCCCTCAAGTGTAGGGGCGGCCGCTTCACCGGCGACTGCCTCGCCGTACTCCTCCAGGAGCGCCTTCCACAGGTCTTCCGTCCACTGGTCGACCGCTCCGCCGAAGTCGCCGGAGGCGTCGGCGCTGCCGCGCTCCAGAAGAGGGACGGCGCCGGCGGCGGCCAGGCGCTCGTCGATCAGGGTGGGGATGCGCTGGTAGGTGGCGGCCCAGTTGCGGTCGCCGACACCGAGGACGGCGTACCTCAGCCCGGTGAGCGAGCCGGGGGCAAGGTTCTCCAGCCAGGCGACGAACTCGGCGGCGTCGTCTGTGGGGCGACCGTTGTAGGAAGCGGCGACGATGACGACCGGCCCTTGGGAGCCGACCAGCCTCTCCGTGTATGCGTCGAGGGGGGTGACGGCCGATGCGAAGCCGTGCTCCTCGCCGTCCGTGCCCAGGTCGCGGGCGATGCCGGCGCAGGTGCCGAGGTTGGAGCCGTGGAGCAGGGTCAGCGCGGTCCCGCTCGCCCGGCGCGTCACGGCCGTGGTCCGGCCTGTGGCGGCGTCCACCGCCGCGGCGACGGGCAGGCGCCGTTCGTCGCTGGTGCGGCGGGCGAGCCTCAGGCTGAACCCGTCGGGCTTGATGGTCAGCGTCGACTTGATCTTCAGCTGGTAGTCGGTGTAGTCGATCAGGCGGTAGCGGTGCACCAGCAGGCCGAGCAGCAGGGTGGCCTCGTGCAGTGTGAACTGGCGCCCGATGCAGGCCCGCTCACCGCTGCCGAACGGCTTGAAGGCATGGACCGAACGGGCCGCCTCCCGCTTGGGAGTGAAGCGCTCGGGATCGAACAGCTCGAAGTTCTCCCCCCAGGCCGCGTCGCGGTGCAGGGCCGAGTTGATCACCATCAGCGACTCGCCCTTGCGTACGGAGTACTTGCCGCCGATGACGGTGTCCTCGATCGGCTCGACGGCGTACGCGGGAGCTGTCGGCCACAGCCGCAGGCTCTCGTTGAGCACCTGGCGGATGTAGGTGAGCTTGCCGATGTCGCCGTACTGGGGTTCCGGGGATTCGGTGTCGCCCCACAGGGCGTCCACTTCGGCCTGGGCCCGGGCGAGCACCTCCGGATGCTTGGTCAGGTAGTACAGGGCGAAGGAGAGCGCACTGCTCGTGGTCTCGTGGCCGGCGATCAGGAAGGTGATCACCTGGTGGCGGATGTTGACGTCGTCCAGGAGCTCGCCGGTGGCGGGGTCCTTCGTGTGCAGCATCAGCCCCATCAGATCGTCCGTGCTGGTGTTGCCGGAGGCACGGCGCTCCCTGATCACGTCGTCGACGAGCTCCGTCATCAGGTCGATGTCCGCGCGGAACTGCTCGACCTTCTTCCTCTTGAACAGTTTGGAGCCCGGGATGGACTCGCCCTTCTCCTGAGCGAAGGCGAGAGCCCTGGACATCGCCTCGACGAACGGGTGCAGGTCGTCGCGGCGGAAGGACTCGAAGTCGTAGCCGAAGCCGCACAGGCCGATCGTGTCGAAGGTCAGCCGGGTCATTTCGTCGGGCACGTCCACCGACTGCACCCCGGCCAACCGGTCCCACTTGCCGATCAGCGAGCGGGCGACCTGGAGCATGGGGGCGTGGTAGCTGCGCATCGAACCGAGTGAGAATGCGGGCATCAGGATGTCGTGGGCCTTGCGCCAGTTCGGTTCGTGGTTGTAGGCGGTGAATAGACCGTCCCCGGCCAGAGCCCGGACCTCGACCAGGTCGGCGTGCACGTGCTTGCGGAAGCGGGTCTCGTCCGACAGCTCGGTCACGAGGTCCAGACCGCCGACCATGACGGTGTCCCTCCCGAAGAGCCGCAGCCGGTACACGGGCCCCAATTCCCTGAACTCCTTCAGCAGGTAGGCCAGGAAGTCCGCGCCCGCCGGAACGTTGAACGCGTGGCCTACAAGGGGCAGCGGGGGCGCTCGGGGATCGCCCCCACTGCGCCTACGGACACCTGAGTCATGATCGTGCCTTTCGTTGCACTTCAGCAGTCACCAACCAACATATATGCGACTTTGTCGAGTGAACATGTCGTGTGACTGTATTGGATGACACAACCACAGGGCGGAACTCGGAGCGCCTCACGATCGTCCAGCGAGAACAGCTTGACAGACGACCTCGTCAATAGACACGGTTGCACGACAAGGTCAGCCGACCATGTCGAGCGCTTGAGCTATGCACGCGCTTCTTCCACCGAGCACATCGAGGTCTCCGCATGAACACCATGCTGGCCGGGCGGCTGCGCCTGGACACCCGTACCTTCGCCGTCGAAGAGGTCCCGATCCCGGTCCCCGGCCCGGGCGAGGCCCTCGTAGAAGTGCGGGCCGCGGGCGTCTGCCTGTCCGACATCCATCTGATCGACGGCAGCCTGAGCCCCTTCTTCCCCACCAAGGCCGTCACCGAGGCGGGCGCTGTCACCCTCGGCCACGAGGTCGCCGGCGTCGTCCACGCCCTCGGCCCGGACGTGAAGGGCAACTGGACGCCCGGGCAGCGGGTGGTCCTCCAGGCCGGCGAGGCGTGCGGCGACTGCGCCGGCTGCCTGCGCCGCATGCTGTGCCACCGCCCCCTCACCCGCGGCCTGGACTACGACGGCGGCTGGGCGCAGTACACGATCGCCCGCGAGGGCACTCTCCTCCCCATCCCCAACGACCTGCCCTTCGACCAGGCCGCGATCATCCCCGACGCGGTCTCCACCCCGTACGCCGCGATCGTGGGCACCGGCGCGGTCCGCCCCGCCCAGTCCGTCGGCATCTGGGGCGCGGGCGGCCTCGGCGCCCACGCCGTCCGGCTTGCCCGGATGGTCGGCGCGGCCCCCATCCTCGCGATCGACCCGCTGCCCTCGGCCCGCGAGCGAGCCCTCGCCTTCGGCGCGGACATCGCCCTCGATCCGCTCGCCCCTGACTTCGCGGATGCGGTGCGGGAGGCGACGGCCGGGCGCGGCCTCGACGTCGCCTTCGACTTCGCTGGCGTGGGCACCGCCCGCGCCCAGGCCGCGTCGGTCCTCGGCCCGTTCGGTTCGCTCGTCCTCGCCGGACTCACCCCGGAGCCGGTCACGATCGCCGACAGCATCGGCTTCTGCTTCAACGCCAACCAGGTCCGCGGCCACTACGGCTCCGAGCCCGAGCACGTCGAGCAGCTCATCGGCCTGGCCTCGGCCGGACGCATCGACCTGGCCCCCTCCATCACGGCCCACGTCCCGCTGGCCGAGGCCGCGGACGCCGTCGCCCGCCTGGAGAAGAAGGTCGGCGACCCGATCCGCCTGGTACTCACCCCCTGAGCCAGTGGGACGGCGGCCGACTCGCCGCGCCCGGCTCGGGCTTCCCGGCCACCGCCCCACCGTCAGGCACCCGACCACCCAGAAGTCCAGTGCCATAAGAAGGCGTGCCAGTCTCCTGAACTTTGTTCACAGGTTCCCGCCAGCACTCCGCCCGGCCCCGATCGAACGCGCGGTGAAGGCGGCGCGACCGGTGCGAAATGGGATCGCCAGGCCGCAAGGCCGTGGACATTGTGATGTTCGACGTTCCGCCGCCCTAGTGATCTGAGCCAGAGATTCGGTGGCAGTAGGCGGCGACTTTGTCAAGGATCTCGTCGGCGGTCTTCGTCCAGGCGAACGGGCTGGGGTGCTCGTTCCAGTCGGTGAGCCAGGCCCGGATGTCACGTTCGAGGACCTGGACGGAGCGGTGGACGCCGCGCTTGAGCTTCTTCTGGGTCAGCTCGGCGAACCACCGCTCGACCAGGTTGAGCCAGGACGGCTGCTCGGCGTGAAGTGCAGGTGGAACCGGGGACGGGCTAGCTGTATTGACCCGCAGGGTTGTTGACACGGGTGATGGGTGGGTGGCCGCCGAGTGCGGTGTGGCTGCGGTGGTGGTTGTAGGTGTGGAGGAAGTCTGCCAGGGCATCGGTGCGTT
>NZ_LIVT01000030.1 GCF_001905905.1 Streptomyces sp. CB02366 | reverse complement strand
CCCAAATGAGATGGACTCTAAGTGTTCCATATCTAGCCGTGCATCCTTCCCGAGCCGATTGGTCTGCCTCTGCAGCCAAAAGGATGCTAAGCGCACGTATCAGGTTCCAGAGGGAACGTGGCGTGAACGAAACCCGTCGCATCACTGAGCCCTTTTCAACCTGCCCGTGGGGCTGTGGTGTTGGTCCGTGCGGGCTGTAAGGAACGACGAAGCTCCTGGTAGACGGGTTCTCGACCAAGATCACCCGTGTCCGCCAGGAGCTTCGCGTGCTTGTCTACCCGTCGTCGATCGATCTTTCCAGCAGTACCTTGCAGCACCTGGCCGAGCAGCTTGCAGTCCGGCGACGGGAGATCGGTACCCGGTGGCGACGCCTGCCCGCCGGCCGCCAGGCCCTGCTCGCCCTGGCCCACCTGCGGTGCGGCGACACCTATGCCCAGCTTGCCGCCGGCTTCGGAATCGGCATCACGAGCGTCTACCGGTACATACACGAGGCCATCGCAGTCCTGGCCGCTCGCGCACCACCCTGGCCCAGGCGATGGAGATGGTCCGGACGAAAGCGTTCGTGATCCTGGACGGCTCTCTGCTGCCGATCGACCGGATCGCCGCCGACACCCCCTACTACTCGGGAAGACACAAGCGGCACGGCATGAACGTCCAGGTCCTCACCGACCCATTCGGCCGACTGCTCTGGGCTTCCCCGGCTCTGCCCGGAGCCACTCACGACCTGACCGCGGCCTGAAGCCATGGCATCGTCGACGCGCTCGCGGCCGCGGGACTGAAGTGCTGGGCGGACAAGGCCTACCAAGGCGCCGGCCGACACATTCGAGTCCCCTTCCGGGGCCGTCGGCTCAAGCGCTGGAAGCGACGGCACAACAGCAGTCATGCCAAGATCCACTGCGTCGGCGAGCAGGCCATGGCCGTGCTGAAAGGTTGGCGCCTCCTGCGGATGCTCCGCTGCAGCACCAACCGGATCACCGGCATCGTGAAGGCAGTCCTCGTCCTCCACCACGCCTCAACATGAGGTTGGAAAAGGCTCGATAATCGGCCGATTTCGTCACGCGGGCCCAGGAGCGTCAACACGGGGTAGCTCGCTGAACTTCACGTGCTGTAACGTGCTGGTTCGATTCATTCGACACTTGTGATGGGAGATGAGTGGCCTGCAGCCTTTAAACGTGGCCGGCACGGACACCGTAATTCACGCACAAGAACTCGTTCGCGTCTTCCGCTCCGCCCGGCGCGCCCAGGGGGTCGTGGGAACGCTGCGTTCACTGTTCGCACCGGAGATGGAAACAAAGACGGCGGTCGCCGGTGTGTCCTTCTCTGTGGCGCGAGGCGAATTACTGGCGCTGCTCGGGCCGAACGGCGCCGGGAAGTCCACGACGATCAAGATTCTGACCGGAATCCTCACCCCCACATCCGGGCAGGCGACAGTAGCTGGAATGATTCCGTACCGGGACCGTAAGCGCAGCACGCCCAATATCGGGGTGGTATTTGGTCACCGCACACAGCTCTGGTGGGACCTGCCCGCCCGGGAGTCGTTCCGGATCCTGCGTGATATCTACGGCGTCGCCGACGACCAGCACAGGAGGCGGCTGCGGGAGCTGGACCAGATCCTGACGCTGTCCTCGTTCTGGGACACCCGGGTCCGCCACCTCTCGCTAGGTCAGCGAGTGCGGTGTGACCTGGCCGCGGCACTGCTGCACGAGCCCTCCGTCGTATTCCTTGACGAGCCGACAATCGGCATGGACGTGGTGGTGAAGGAACAGGTGCGGGAGCTGCTACGGCAGGAGGTGGACCGCCGTGGGAGAACCGTACTCCTCACCACGCACGATATGACAGAAGTCGAGCGACTGACGGAAAGGGTGGTACTCATCAACCACGGCCGCATGGTGCTTGACGGAACATCTGCGGAAATCCGCGCGAAATTCGGTAACGGCTGGCGGGTTCATACCACGATCGCTCACCGGCTAGCGGCGGCCACTCCCCTCCAGTGCCCGGATGGCCTGCGGGTGCTGAGCCAGAACGGACCCGCGATCGTCTTCGGGCCGGCCTCCCAGGGAGGTATAGCGACCGCGCACGAGGCGATACGGAGAATCATCGAGAACTTCGATGTCACCGGAATCCGGGTGGAGGAGAGCGACCTGGAGGACGCCATGCGAGCGGCTTACCTGTGCAATGAAAAGAAAGCGCAGCCGCGATGACGCCGCGCCAGGTAAGCGTGAGTGCCGTCCGCGCGACGTGGCACACCATGAGCATCACGGCCCGCGGCGAAATGTTGTCGCCCACGCGGATAACCGCCGCCGCGACCCGGCTCGCCGTACATATCTTCCTCATGGTCTATCTGTGGCAAGCGCTGTACGCGCGCACCACCACCAGCGCGGGCATGACCATGCCCCAAGCGGTCACCTACGCGGTGCTCGCCCTGCTCGCGTTGCGCATGCGCACGGCCAACCGCTCGGCCGCCAAGGACACCGTCTTCCAGCACATGCACTCCGGCACGATCGCGTATTGGTACCTCCGCCCGCTGCCGCCGCATCGCTACCATCTCCTCCGCGGGATAGGCGATCAGCTCTACGGTTTCGGCTGGGCGTGTGCGGGCTACGCCATCTGTCTCGCCATCGGCGTGGTGTCGCCCCCCGCCTCCGTCGGCGCGGGCCTGGCGTTCGCGGTGACCCTAGCACTGGGCCAGGCTCTTCTCTACTACCTGGTGTTGATCTCTGACCAGTTGTGCTTCTGGATGATCAAGAATAGCGCGGGGGTGGAAATCCTGATTTTCGTCCAGAACCTGCTGTCCGGGGCCTACGTGGCGCTCTGGTACTTCCCTGGCTGGTTCCGTGCTCTCAGCGCGGCGCTGCCGTTCCAGTACACCTTAGGAGTGCCGTTGTCTTTCTACGTAGGCCGGCTCGATGTCTCGGCGTTGCCTGGCCAGTTGGCTGTTCAGATAACCTGGGTGATCGGGCTCGCCGTGCTCACCCGAATGCTCTGGCGCAGGGCGGGCGAGCGAGTGGAGTCCCAGGGTGGCTGATGGGATGGCCCTCCGCCTCCGTGCCTTCCTGGCCGCCTGGCGTATCGCCCTGAGGATTGTCGGGCTAAGCTTCCGCGCCGAACTCCAGTACCGCTCCAACTTCCTGGCCAACGTCGTACTGGGGATCATGTGGCAGGTGTCGATCATTGTCTTCGCCACCGTGCTGCTCGGCCGTTTCCCTGACATGGGTGGCTGGCCCAGCGACGCCGTGCTGCTGATCGCGTCTATGCGGATGCTCAGCCATGGCTTCCACGCGCTCTTGTTCGGCCGCTCCTACCAACTGTCCGTCCTGGTCCAAGAGGGCCGACTCGATGCGTTTCTCCTCCGCCCTATGCCGGTCTACCGGCAGGTTCAGCTGTCCGCATTCCCTGTCAATGCCCTGGGTGACCTGATTGTTGGTGTCTCGATGTTCACCGGCGCGGTCATGATGGTCGACCTGGCGTGGACGTTGCCACAGATTCTCTACGTGACGGCGGGCCTGATCGGCGGCACTCTAATGGAGGCCGCCATTTTTACGGCCCTGTCGAGTGGGCACCTGCATTTCCCCTCCTCGTCGGCGTGGAGCACATGGATCGAGGAGTTGTTCGGAATGTTCGGCAGCTATCCGCTGAGTTTCCTGCCCCGCCTGGTGAGCTCGGCCTTCACCTTCGTCCTGCCGCTGGCCTTCATCGCCTACTTCCCGGCGGCTGTGCTCACCGACCATATCGAAGGTCTCGGCGTCCCAGCCACGGTGGCACTGCTCTCACCGGTGATCGGCCTGGCCGCGTTTGTCGCCTCCAGGCTGCTGTGGAACATGAGTCTGCGGCGATACACGGGGGTGACCGGCTGACAGCGCCCGCTCGGGCAACCGGGCCTACGCGCGAGTCCGACCGATCTCGACCAGCCACCACATGAAGTCGACCAGGATATCGAAATGATCTGCCCAGAGGTCGACGGCACTCTCGTACGCCAAACCGGCTTCGGCGTACGAGCGGAGCGCGGCGTCCGTGGCGGGCGAGCGGAGAGGGCGCCCGACGCCCGGCCCCTGGACGGCCGCCAGCGTCCAGCCGGCCGTGTACGAGGCAAGGCACAACTCCTCCGCGAACCTGCGTGCTGTGGAGTTCCGTTCCGGAATACTGGGGAGTTCCTTCCACAACTCGTCGGAGAGAGCACGGACTTCATCCCACCGCAGGCCGACACTCATCAGGTGATCCGCACGGCCTTGAGTCCGAAAACTGCTCCGGTCATGCTTCACCGGCATCTTCAGCACGGCCCGGCGATAAGCGAAGTTCGGCCAGGCCGGCACCTCCGCCAGAAGGCTTTCCCTGGCATCCGGGACATCATCCGGCGCAGCCAGGCGGACAGACCGGCGGACTTCGTTCATGTCGTTTCCCGCGATGCTGACCATGGCCCTGTGCTCTACCAGGGCCGACGTTCTGACCAGCGCGCGATACTTCCTGGCTGCCAGAAAGGACCGCATGAGCATGTCGTCCTTTCTGGCATCCGCGTCACTGTCCACGCTGTCCTGTCGCTCGGCGAGCTCAGCGAACTCATGCGCGATACGACAGGGCATAACGGCCGCCACGGTGGGAAAGTATTCCAGTGGCGCCCAGTTGACCCAACCGTAGCCGGCGAGCAATGCCACTCGCGCGGCTCCCCCGTGCCAGCTGTTGGAGTTCGCGTACAAGGCAAGTACCGCGTCCGGATATGCGGAGATCGCCCGGCCGACGGATTCCAGAAGGTGGGGGGTCGGCACCACATCGTCCTGCAGCACCAAGTGATGGCCAGCGGTCGTGTCGCAGTACCGCCAGGCGCGCGCGGCTGCACGCGAACTGCTGGGTGGCCCGTCCGGGTCAGGGTCGAAGATGACTCGTACACCGGGCCCTACGGTTCTGGCCAGTTTACTCGCGGATTCGGCCCGCTTTGGATGAGCCATGACGACCGTGGTGAACAGATCGTTCTTCGCAGGATGCCGCAAGGTCAGTCACTCCCCAATAATCTCAGGCAACCAAGAGACCTTCGCATGGCCGACGCATCCAAACGCCGACACCGGAACGACAGTCCTCTCCTCGCGGTCGCCGCTCACCGGCATTCAAGTCGCGCCAACTGTACAGATGCTGATCTGAAACATCTCGGTTTCATGCGCGTTGACGGTGTGTGAGCGATATGGGTGGGAGATTTGCGGATCTGGCACCGGATGCACAGGAAGCTGTGCGGTTGCTGGAGGTATCCGTTCTGATGGAGGGCCAGTACCGGGTGGAGGTAGCGGCACTTTTCAGTGTGCTGGTCAGGGCCGTGGACAACTGGTGGGCGAGGTGGCAGGCGGGGGCAGGCGGATCATAAGCCAGCCCGAAGAGCCCGTAACACGATCATGTGCGTGTCTTCTTGAGGCGTCTCCAGCAGATCAGGCTGCAGGTGAGGGAGACGAAGGCGTCGTGGAGTTCGGTGCGGCGTTCCCAGGGGACGGCGAGACGCTTGAACTGGTGGAGGAGCGCGAAGGTCTGCTCGACGACGTAGCGGAGCTTGCCGATGCTCTTGACGTTGGGTGATCCCTTGCGCGAGATGACAGGCAGGATCCGGCGCTCGCGCAGCACCTTTCGGTTCCGGTTGGAGTCGTAGCCCTTGTCGCCGAGCAGGGCGTCTGGTCGGCGGCGAGGCCGGCCAGGGCGGCCCGCGACGGGTGGGATGCCGTCGACCAGGGCGAGGGCCCGGGTGACATCGTTGACGTTCGCCGCGGTCGTGATGACTTTGAGCGGGGTATCGCGACCGTCACAGATCAAGTGGTGCTTGCTGCCGGTCTTGCGCCGGTCGACCGGCGACGGACCGGTGTCGGCGCCCCCTTTTTCGCGCGGATGTGTGAACCGTCCACACACGCACGTGACCAGTCGAGTTCGCCAGCCGCGTTCAGCTCGGCGAGCAGGACCCGGTGCAACTGGTCGAAGACTCCTGCCTCCTGCCACCGCTCCAGTCGGCGCCAGCACGTCTGCCCCGAGCCGAAGCCCAGCTCCAGGGGCAGGAGTTGCCAGGCTATGTCGTTGTGGAGGACGAACAGGATGCCCTGCAGACAGAGCCGGTCCGACACCGGCCTCGGCCCCGGCGACCGTTCCGGCCAGGGCGGCAGGAGCGGCTCGATCAGCGCCCACAAGTCGTCGTCCACGATCCACGGCCGAGTACTCACACCATCACGAACAGCCGAATCATCACACTGGTCACGGCCAACCAGCACACTTCAACAAGATCGTGTTACGAGCTCGAAGGGCGGCAAGGAGCTATGCGAGCCAGTGCCGACCGGTAGCCTGGACGCTACGGCTGCAGACCGAGCATCTGGGGTCAATTCAACAAGTCAGGAGCTGCGGGCACCCGCGGGTGTATCGCTGAGTAGGACCACGCCGGCGAGGCCGTTCGGGAGAACAGCAATCACCGACGGACCGGAGGAACCCGTGCCCCAGATCTGGGCGAGCGTGGACATAGGTAAGACCCTGAGGTTGATCCCGGGGAGTGGACACCGGGTTTCCTGCAACGAGCGACAGCGTACGTGTTGAGTTGTTGTTCGAACTCGGCCGGTGTGCGGTAGCCGAGTGCGGAGTGGCGACGGCGCCGGTTGTAGTACGACAGCCAGTGGAACAGCTCGAGCCGGGTCTGTGCCTTCGAGGTCCAGCGGCGTCCGTGGAGCAGTTCGCGCTTGAGGCTCTGAAAGAACGAATCGGCCAGGGCATTGTCGTAACTGGAGCCGACCCGGCCCATGCTGCGGCGGATGCCGTGCCGCAGGCAGACCTCGGCGAAGGCGGCTGCGTTGTACTGGGTGCCTCTGTCAGTGTGGAAAACGACGCCGCGGACCCGGCCACCGCGGGAGGCCACGGCCATCTCGATCACGTCGGTGACCAGCGAGGTCCGCATGTGGTCCGCGATCGACCGGCCCACGACCTTCCTCGAGCAGATATCGATCACCGTGGCGAGGTAGAGCCACGTCGAACCGATGGCTATATAGGTGATGTCGCCGCACCACCTCGTGTTCAACGTGTCCGCGGTGAAGTCGCGTATCACCAGGTCCGGCACGGGCGGCGCGGTCCTGTCCGCGATCGTCGTCCGCTTCTTCCTCCGCAGGTGCCGGCCGACGATGTCGTTGACCCGCATCAGCCGGGTCACCCGCTTGCGGTTGACACCCCGCCCCCTCGCCCGCAGCTCGGCATGGACGCGCGGCGCGCCGTATGCCTCTTGATGTTCGGCATGGATGGCCCGGATCTCGGCCGCGGTCCGCCTCTCCTCGGCCCGGCGTTCCACACGTTTCTGTGCGGAGGCCAGGTGCCGGTAGAAGCCGGCGCGGGACGCCCCCAGCACCCGGCAGATCCGCTGGACGCCGAGGTCGGCGCGGTTCTCGGAGATGAAGTCTCAGCGGCCGGGGCTCACTTCACCTCCTGAGCGAAATAGGCGGCTGCCCGACGGAGGATCTCGCGCTCCAGGCGCCACTCCTGCTCGGCCTTGAGCAGCCGGGTGTTCTCCGCCCGCAGCCGGCCCAGTTCCTCGGCCACGCTGACACCGCCGTCACGGCCGTCGGATATGGCCGGGGCCTCACCCTTGCGGACCCACGTCCGCAGCGACTCTGCAGTGATACCGTCCGCGGCCACCGCCGCGTACGTCCGCTTCCCAGCCGAGGCCCGGAAGAGCGCGACTGCGTCCCACCTGAACTCCTCCGAGTACGGAGACCTGCGTCCCCCTGGACATCCCTCCCTAGACCATCAAGATCCATTGTCAGGGTGTCCACTCCACGGGGTCAGTCTCACTCTCCTGGCTCATCCCAGAGCCGACCACGATCCCGTCACCCACGCACTGAACTGGTCCGCCTGGAAAAGACGCCACCAGGCCATCGCCCGCCACTGCCACTACCGAAAACGCAGCTCAGGACACGAACCGCTGCTGGAGTACTAATACACACGACCAATGGGGCCGAAGTAGCCCGACCCGGAATCACATCATCCGGGTGACCCGGATCGGGAGATGAGCCGTGGACGGCACCAGGTGCGGCGTGATCAAGGCCGGGGAAGGTGACGCCCGAGATACCGACCGAAGCCATTTCTGCATTCAACACGCTGCAACGTACAATTCGGGGGACGGAGCCTCGGAGCCGTAAATTGACCCCGGCGATATCGTGGTCGTCGAAAACCCTCGGGTTCTCCACGGACATCGCTCATACGGATACCCGTCCGTTACTGCGGATTGAGCACAGCTCCGTTGAACCCACTCAGCAGAACACATCGAGATCGCCGACCTGGTAGAGATCACCGGTGTAAGGCGCAGCACAGGTCCGGCACCCAAGCTTGAAGGCGGTGGCGAACGTATGGTCGAGATCGCACAGATCAAGATGAACATCAGCGGTTGCAGAGAAGCGGACACCCCTGCGACCTACGCGCAGCGCGGCATGTGGTGGGCCATGGGGGTCATGAGCGAAGACGACGCATTCTTCAACGAGGGATGGACGATTCCGGTGCCCGGAGGAGCACGGATCGATGAGGTGATCACTGTGTTTCGGCGCGTCGTCGAGCGATTCGACACCTTCCGGACGACGTTCCACAGCTCAGAGGGGACACTCCGTCAGATCGTCGCGGCGGGCGGGTCGCTGGTAGTGCGTGTTCACGATTGCGGAGCCGCTACCGTCGAAGATGCGGCCGAGGACGTCCTTCAGGGGCTCGTCAGCACTGGCTTCCGCGCTGATGTCGAGTGGCCCATCCGGTTGGCAATCGTCGTGAAGGACGAGCGAGCACAGGCCCTGGTGCTCGGCGTCAGCCACCTTGCCATCGATCTGCGCGGATGGAGGGTGGTCGAACGGACCATCGCCCGGCTTCTGACTGATCCCTCGATGACCATTCCCGAGGAGGTCGGATGGCAACCGGTCGATGTCGCCGCGTACGAGTCGTCACGCGCAGGACAGGCCGCGAACGAGGCCGCGCTCGATCGATGGCGACGGATCCTTTCCAGCGCGCCGCCCTCGATGTTCGACTTCGACACGGTGCCGGAGGAGCGCGATCGCTACTGGCAGCTCCGTATGACATCGAGTGCCCTCGCCATGGCACTCACGGTGGTCGCAGACCGTACACGCATCAGTAACAGCGCGGTCTTGATCGCGGCCGCGTCAACGGTGTTCGGCCGGTACTCGGGTCATACAGAGACCGTCGGACATCTCAACGTCGCGAACCGGATCGTCGAGGAATCCGAGAATGTCGTCGGCTACCTCTGCTGGGACTCTCTCTTCCACGTCGAATCGGAGGGCCTGTCGTTCGACGAGATCAGCCGGCGATGCTTCCGCGCCGCGCTGGACTCGTACTGTCACGGTGAGTACGACAGAGCCCAGGCGTTGGCGATCCAGGAGAACGCCGAATACCGGCTCGGCGCGAAGATAGACCTGGGCTGGCAGTTCAATGACTGCAGGGAAGCGATTGGCTCGGTGGCCGAGCTGGCACTAAGTGCACCGTATGACTTCGACGCACGACGGGACGAGACGCGCATCGCGTTCGTCGACAGCTGGCCACACATCGGGACGCGCTTCTACATCGATGTCTACGATGAACCGGATTCCATCGCCATCGAGCTCTTGTGCGACACGAGATACATACCCGTTGCGGCGATGCACCGGATTCTCCGTGCGATCGAGAGTCTCCTGATCGCCGCGACGGAACGTGACCTGACTCCAGACGAGATCGACCGCTCGATCGATCTCCCGCTGGCGCGGAGTGGAACCGGGTGGATCCGCCATGGAAAGGGGTGGGTGAATTTTCCCGCTCTGCGGCAGGCATGGCTCGGCCTCGTCGGACCGTCTGCGGCCACTTTCGCCGAACCACTGAGCGATGGAACGTTCCGTCTTGTCGCCTACAGCGGGGCGGCCCGTGGCTACCGAGGCGTTGGTGACGTTCATACGGCGTTTGTCAGGGCCCTGGGTGACCGGACCGACATCTGCGCACCAGACCACTACATCCAGTGCTCGGATACGCCCATGGACATTAGCGACAAAGATGAGTGGAATCGCTGCGCGGTCACGAAGCAAGGGACCGGCCGCGACGGCAGGGAGCCGTCGGCGGCCGGCCTTGATTCGTGACGGGAGCCTGGCCGTTAGGCGCTCGGCAGGTCCGCGACGAACGTCTTGAACGAATCGTTGGAATCGACGAACTCAGCGATGACGGGGACCTTTTCCTCGCGTCCGCGCAACGCCGCCAGCGGATCCTGTTGGTCGCCGACGTAGCCGAGGGCGAACGCACCCGACTGATAGCCCATCATCCGCAGGAGGTCGTCGTCCAGGGTACGCGCGAGGTCGGGCGGGCACGCGACGAACTGGTTCTCCTCCTGGCGGACCCAGCCCACGGCGTAGGTGATGTTGATGCCCGTTCGGACCTTGTCGGTGTTGTTGGCCCCGGCGGAGTGAACGACCTTACCGTCGTAGAAGAGCACACTGCCCCGACGCATCACGGCGCGGAACATCGGGACGGTGGACGCCTCCTCATCGGTCATCGCACTCGAACCGGCCGCGATATGGGTGGCACCGTTCTCGATGGTGAAGTCGGTCTGCGCCCACATCGTGTTGAGCTGAACGTGGTAGTCCGGCGGGAAGGGGTGGAAGTCGAAGGCCATTTGATCGCGGTGAATCTTCTGCTTCTTCTGCCCAGGACCGAGGGAGATGATCTGGGTCAGATGAAGCTGTACAGCGGATGCGTGAGAGAGGAACTGCTGGGCTGTAGCCACCGCCAGCGGGTGCATCACGAGACTTCTACTTGAAGGACAGCGGGCGATGAGCGCACCGGTACGGCGGGTCTGAAGGCCGTCGTATGCGTCGCGACCCGGCTCCGACGCCTCAATGAAAGGTGCGGACTCCTCAGCCAGTTCGTCGAGAAGGCTCAGCGGAGCCAGATCCTCGACTATCGCGTAGCCATAACGCCTGACAATGGCGACGACCTCTTCGGGCTCGGCCGTCGGGGGCAAGACAATCGGGTGATCGACCATGAGTAGCATCTTACGCCAACGAATGCCTGACGAAAACCTTCGAGCGATCCGTGAGTGATTCTATCTAGCCAGGAGGTCTGGACGACGACCGCCTATGGCGATGAGTAGAGTGGAACCCGAAGGTGACTCCGATGATGACGCGTTTCACCTCGAATATTCAGTCAGACCGTTGCCGATTTTATAAGTCAGTGCGGCTTCGATGTCTTAATGAGAGCCACCGGCAAGGACTGCAATGCCGTGTTCCAGAGGCCGAAGCTGACACCAGGAAATGCCTTCCGAATCGCTCCCTGTCGGAAGGCTGCTCGTGGATGCTGTCTCGTTGCGGCGCACTGGCGAAGTGTCGGCGTCACCCCCGATCCAGCGGGGCTAACCTGCACGACAGCCAGGCCCTGATCCCGCTCGTGAAGGGCATCCCGCCGATCCACTCGCGCCGCGGCCGGCGACGGCGCAAGCCCGGCAAGCTCCACGCCGACAAGGGATGCGACTACGCCCACCTGCGGCGATGGTTACGCAAGCGCGGCATCACCCACCGCATCGCCCGCAAGGGAGTCGAGTCCTCGCGACGGCTGGGCCGCCACCGCTGGACCGTGGAACGCACCATGGCCTGGCTCGCCGGCTGCCGCCGCCTCCACCGCCGTTACGAACGCAAGGCCGACCACTTCCTCGCCTTCACCAGCATCACCTGCACGCTCATCTGCTACCGCAGACTCACCAAATGAGATGACTAAGGCGGTGAGCCGTTGTCGCGATGGTGTGCGCGGGGACGGATCGCACCGATGAGACCGACCTGACGGGCACGGCGGGCGCAGGTCGGCTCGGCCACGCGAGGCCGCCGAGCCTTCCGGTGGCGGGCAGGGTGGGGGCCTTCGCTCTCCGGCCAAGGCTCTCCTTAACGAGAACCAATGAGGGTCTCATTGTTACGCCGTCGAGAGCCGGGACTCCTTCTGGAGATAGTCACGTCCTCGGCACGAGCCGAGCGTATCTACCGCAGGACGGCTTGCACGTCGGGCGTTCCCCATTCTCCGATCTGGCGAGATGTCAATCCGTACCCTCGCTGAAGCGCGAATTCGGTGACCCGTCCGCCGGCTCCGTCGGACTGAGCATCCGCACATCGCGACAGGGCCTTCCCGAGCGCGTCGATCGCGGTGTCGATGTGCTCCGGTCGATGTGCCGCAGTCAACATAATGTTGCCATCGTCGGGCAGGAAGAGCCCGACTCCGAGACCCTCCAGGCGCAGCTCGTCCCAGAGCGAGGGGCTCTCGCAGATGAACTCGATGTCTCCGAACCGGCCGAACACCGCGGCGCCGAACTGCTTCTCCTCAAGGACGGCGGTCATGCCCCGGACGAACCGGTCGGTCATGCGGGCAAGGTGATCGAAGACGCCGGGCTCGCGCTCAAGCAGCTGCACCATCGCGAGGGCTACCGCGAACGGGGTTCGCTCGGTGCGGTAGGTTCCGCCCAAGTTGGTGGTCGCTGTGTACTTCGACAGGCCGCTGTGGTCCACCAGAGCGGACAACGCCATGCCATTCGTCAGGCCCTTCGACAGGAGCGTAATGTCGGGTGTCACTCCGACGCTGCGCGACATCCCTCCCAGCCCGTAGCGGACGCCCGTCTTTATCTCGTCGACGGCGAGGAACACCCCGGCCGACCTGGCCAGCTCCCTGAGCTCCCGCCAGTACTCCGGCCCGAAGGTGTGGGCCAGAAGGGTGACGATGATGCCAGCGACGCCGTCTTGGTCGAGGAGTTCGCGGAGGACCGACAGGTCGTATCCGAAGTCGATCACCCGACCCTCTGCCGGGTGATACGTCTGCTCCGCGGCCCAGTCGTGCCAGCCATGGTATCCACTCGTCAGGACACGGTCCTTGTTCGACGCCAATCGCATCGTTCTGACCGCCGCCGACGTCGCGCACGAGCCGGTACGGAAGAACTGGACCCCATCCGCCTGATACAGGCGGGCGAGCACTTCGCCGACCGCCACTTCATCGGCCGACTTTCCGTCGAAGAGGAAGCCTCCATCGGTGAGTGCGTCGACGGCCGCGAGTGTCGTATGCGGCTCCTTATGGCCCAGGATGTTCGTCCCTGACGATCCGGTCATATCCAGATAGTGGTTGCCCGCCACATCCCAGAGGTGCGGGCCCCTTCCGTGGGAGAGGACGACTGGAAGGTGTTTGTACCTGACCACGTCACTTTCGCTCGCGACACCCGGGCTCGGATTGTGTTCGTGGTGAGCTATGACGATCTCCCTCTCTCTTGTCCTGCTTCAGGAGTCCATCCAGGATATGAGGCGAGACGTTCGAGGAGCCTGTCGGCCTTCCCTGTCCGTGTACTCCACGCCAGGTTTCCTCCTGCGTCACACCGCGAATTGCGGGGGGATCACATCCGCGGATCTGGCGGGAATCTCCGGCGACTGCCGCAGGCCGCCCCATCACTTGTTCATCGTGTCGAGTGTCGGCCAAGAGGGGCCCTCGCGCAGCGCGCGCAGGAGTTCCTCGCCGAATCGCCGTCCGTTCGGGAAGGCGTCGCCGAGTTCCCAGCGCCAGGCCGCGACCATCGCGAGGACGAGCTGCCGGCACTCGTCCAGCAGTCCTTGATCGATGCCCGGGTACTGCGCGGCGACCGCCTCGGGTACATGGGCGAGGTCGAACTCGACGGGTCCACGGCAGCAGGTCTCCAGGTCGATGAGCAACGGGCCGTCCGTCGTACTGAGCACATTGCCCGGATGCGGCTCTCCGTGGAGCAGTTGCTCCGGGGCTCCGCGGTCGGTGATCGCCTGTCGCAGGCTCGCCAGTCGGCCGCTGAGGAACGCGCGGTCCGTGCTGGTGAGCTCCGGCGATCGGTCCGGGTCGGCGATGACTTCCTGAGCCTCCGTGATCCGGTCCCTGAAGTTCGGTCCCGGCATGTCGGCCTCGCGCATGCCAGCGTGCAACCGCTCCATCGCCTTGGCGTACTCGGCTGGCAAGGTGGGGTGTGTCGCGGGTTCGTAGTAGGTCCATAGCGTCACCGCGAAGCCGTCGCGCGTGTATACACGCCGGTCCGCCCGGGGCTCCGGGAGACCTGTGGGGCTTCCGGACCGGGCGAGCTGCCAGGCGAGTTCGAGTTCGGCCTCCGCGGCGTCGTGACCCTCCAGGGCGACCCGGGCGAGGACGTCGCACGGTGTCAGCCGCAGCACCAGCCTGTTCGAGTTCTGCAGAACGATCGCATCGTCCGCCAGCAGGTCCAGCGAATTGGCGACCGAGGTCGCCGCCGCGACCGCACGCGCGGTATGGGCCATGTCCATGTAGCACTCTCCTCGATCTCCGCGTCAGGCGCGGATTGGCCTGTGCGAGGGTCCGTTGGAACTATGTGAGAACAGAACAGGGAGACGAGCGACGTTACCGAGGTCCCTCAGTCGGCGTCGGGAGCACCGATCTCCCCCTCATGAGCGGCGAGTTCGTCGATCGACTGCGCGACCTTTTCGACGGCGTCCGCGATGTGAGCAGCGTACTCGGGCGCGAGCAGCGGAGGGTGGTGGAACAGGAGGGTCTGCTCGGCGAGCCCGTGAGCGACGGGAGTGTCGAACCGAATGCCCTCGAACGCGCCGCTGGAGTCGATGGCCCGGTATCGCGGCCGCGTCGCGGGCCGCATGAGCGGATGCTCGTTCAGCGGAGGGTCGGCGCGGTAGACGGGAAAGCCGACCTCGACCGAGATCGCTGCGGCTATCGCCTCCAGCCCCACTCCCCGTCGTTTCTCGACCGGCCATCGAAACGCGTACTTGTAGACGGACTCCTGCTCTACACCCGCAGGCTGCCCGAACGGTGGCAGACCGAGGTCATCGAGCCGACGACCGATGACGGCGCAGCTCTTCGCCCGTACCGCGTGCTGTTCGTCGAGCAGTGGCAGCTGGCTCAGCAGGATCGCCGCCTGCATCTCCGTCATGCAGTGGTTGGTCCCCATCACGGACCTGCCGTCCACGACCTCCATGGCGTCGAAGCCGGGATCCGCGACGTATCCGCGCCCATCGGTTCTTAGCTGCACGAGCCGCTCATATTTCTCGGCGTCGTCAGTGATCACGGCACCTCCCTCGCCCGCGGCGAGGACCTTCGTCTGATGCATGGAGAAGGCCGCCACATCGCCGAACGTTCCGACCCGGCGTCCTTTCAGCACCGCTCCGTGCCCCTGGGCGCAGTCCTCGATCACAGCGAGTCCGGCGCCGCGGGCGAATTCCAGGATCGCGGGCATATCGCACAGCGAACGGTAGTGGTGAACCGCGATGAGCGCCTTCGTCCGGTCCGTCAGGCGAGCCACGGCAGCCGTCGGATCGAAGCAACCCGTCGATGCCGTCACATCGACGATGACCGGGACGAGGTTCGCCTCGTACACGGCGGTCGCCGTCGCAACCCATGTCATGGCCGGTACGAGGACTTCCGCGCCCGCGGGGAGACCGAGAGACTCGATGGCGAGCACCAGACTGCTCGAACCGTGATCGGTGGCGACACCGTAGCGAGTACCGCAGTACGCGGCGAAGAGCTCGGCGAACTGCCGCTCCAACGACCGCTCGCCACGGGCCCGTCCGCACACCGACCAACGATCGGATCGCAGGACCGTGTCCACGCGGCGCCGGCCCTCATCGGAGAGCTGCGGCCACAGCGGCCAGTCGACGTCACAGACGGGCTGGCCGCCCAGGATCGCGAGCATCAGTGGACCTCCTCCGAATTCTCGATCGCGCGCAAGCGTCGTAACGCGATCTCTACCTCTTCCGGCATCAGGTCGTTCACAAAACGAATTTCGCCCACGGACTCGATCAGGGGGAATCTCTGTTGCCCGTCACGGTGCTGCGATCGTTCTTCGACGCTCCGCCAGAGCATTCCGTCAACCTCGACCGGCGGCGAGACCGGCAGCCCGAGGGACATGGCGAACTTGAGGATCGTGGCCGCCTCCTCAAAACTGATCATGCCTCTGCCGGCGGAGATCATGAGAGTGAGCACGATGTCGATCGTGACAGACTCACCGTGACCGTAACGCGAGGGATCGGCGGACTCGATCACGGTGCTGAAAGTGTGCCCGAGGTCGAGCACCCGCTCCAGATCATCCTCATAGAGATCCACGCCGAGTCGTTCGACCATGATCTCCGCCGCGCGATCCAGCAATATCCGGGCCGGCCCCTGGAACTTGGTCGCCACCCCTTCCGGTCCGTACGTTCGCAGGTCCTCGAAGAGGGGTTGGGAACACGCCACGGCCAACTTCAGGACCTCACCGAGTCCGCTCACCAGGTCCCGTTGCGACAGCGTGCGGAAGAAGGTCGGATCCAGCAGTACTGCGGCGGGCTCGACGAACGAACCCAATCGGTTCTTCGATCCTCCGAGGTTCACCGCGGACTTAATCCCGAGCGACGCATCCACGTAGCCCAGTACCGTCGTCGGCACCTTGATGTGCGGCACACCTCTCCGGTAGATGCTGCACGCGAAGGAACCCAAATCCATGACAGCACCGCCGCCGATGATAACGACTGGTTCACTTCGCCGGATCAGCCCGAACGTGCCGAAGGCGTCGATAAGCTGCTCAACGGCCTTCCACTGTTTGATTTGCTCACCACCGCTGAGCACAATGATCTCGGCCGCTACCGAGCGCCACCGGAAATACTCTTCCAGGCGGGTCAGCTGCGCGGGCCCGATGCCGTCATCGACCGCGACCAGTTGGCGCTTGGCGAGACCACTCGCCTCATGCAGCGCGGGATTCTCCGGATCCAAGACATCGGATGTACGGGCGATTTTAAATGTACGCGTCCGCTTAGCTTTGACGCTGGCCAAGAGATCGCTGCCTGGTATCATCGCTGGCTCCTCCAAGAGCTCGCCGTTTTCAACCGGTTGCTGCCGTGAGATGCCAGTCCTGACCGCTGACACCAGCGGCGTCGTCCGAAAGTAGATAGCCCACGAGCGCGGCGATCTCCTCTGGTCGAGTCATTCTTCGCAGCTCTAGCTGACTCACGACTCCAGCCAGGTGTTCATCCAGACCAATGCCCTGCTGCTCGGATTGCCTTCGGGCATCGCCCAGGGCCTGATCAGTGGATACCCAACTCGGCAACACGGCATTGACGGTGATCTGTCGTTCTCCGAGCTCGTGAGCCCAGCATTTTGTGGCGCCGATCAGGGCAAACTTCGAAGCGCAGTAGGCGCCGTATCCAGCTCTGCCGACACTGCCGAGTTGCGAGGAGATAGTCACGATCCGGCCGCCGTCCACGATCCGGCGCTGCAATCCGTTGGTGAGCAGATACGGTGCGAGGAGGTTGACCGAGAGCGTGTCGGTCCACTCCTCCAGGGCGTCCGGTCCGTCAACCGGGCTGACGCGAACCACCCCCGCGTTGTGAATGAGCGCGTAGACCGGTTCCTGCCAGTCGCGACAGAATTCACGTACGGCGCGCTCATCGCTCAGGTCGACGGCGCTGTAAGTGGCAGAGAGGTCTGATGCGAGCTCACTCAAGGCCCGGCTGGAGCGCCCCATGAGGTGGAGTGGGTAACCGTCGGCGGCCAGGCGATGAACCAGGGCTCGACCTATTCCGCCCGTGGCACCCGTCACGATGACAGTCCCCGCGCGATGAGCGGGTGTTCCGTCGGCCATCAGACCGCGGACGCTCGTGCGGCCCGATACGGCCCTAGCTGAACGCGGGTGGAGGCTTTGGACGACTCGGTGGCCGCAGCCGCCAGAAGTGCCGCCCGCAGGCCGTCTTCGGCGGTCGCCCCGGCGTGCGGACCCCCAAGCGCCATCGCTCCGAATGCTGTCATCTCTGCCGCGAAAGCCTCGGCGAATCGAGGAAGAAAGAACGGCTTGACGGCCTCCCCCAGGAGCGGCCCGCCCCAGTGCTGTCGCCGATCTGCGATTCCACGAAATGTGGTCGATACCGCATGCTCATCATCGAGGATTCTCACAGCCCCCACGGTTCCAATCACCTCGATCGTCTGATCGTACGACGAAACGGATCGTCGACCGCACTCCATATATATGGACGGGCCGCTCTCCAGGTCAATGACACATCGTGCTACTTCGCGGGACTGGGTAGCGAGAACGGACGCGGGCCGGTCGTCGACGAGCCAGCCGACCAGATCGAAGTCGTGGATCATCATGTCGAAGAACGCGCCTCCACCAATATCGTAGATATCCGCAGGTGGCGACGGGTCCCGAGAGATCAGCGACAACGAGACCAGCTCACCGATCAGTCCGCTTGACAGCACCCGCCGTAGCTCGGCGATCACAGGGTCGAAGCGTTTGTGGAAACCGATCATGAGAGGAGTACGCGCTTCGATCGCCCTCTGGGCGAGCATGGCCGAGGTACTCACATCGCCAGTCAGTGGCTTTTCACACAGCACGGCGAGACCGCGGTCGATTCCTGTGCGGACGACGGCTTCGTGCGCGTCTGTCGACGTGGCGACGATCATCGCTCGTACCTCTGGATCGGCCAACGCGGCGTCGAGTGTCGACGGCCGCGCGCCGACGGCGGCCTCCAACCGGTCGGCACGATCACTCGCTTCATCCACGACGTAGCGCAGCTCAAGGGAGGGTGTGGCCGACGCGTTGCGGGCATGAATCTCCCCCATCCGGCCGGCACCGATGAGCACCGCGACAGCGCGATCACTCGAAGGGGACGTCTCATTCATCATCAGGTGCCTGCCTAGCCTTGACCTGATGCCATTCCGCACGGGATGCCAATAGATCTGAAGCGATTCTGATGGCGGCTTCTGCGCTGTGGTCCTGGGCCCAGCCGCACTGCCGGTCGTTCGCCAGCGGGACGGATTCGATCGAGGTGGTCGTGGTGAGCGCCTGCTCCAGAACATCCGCCATCGGGTCATACCCGTCAACGTCGACCGTCGTGATGTAAAAGCCCGTAAGGCATCCCATGGGACCGATGTTCAGGACGCTCTGGGTCGCTTCGCGAACGAAGACGCCCAAGCAGTGCTCAAGAGAGTGAGCGGTGGTGGTGCTCATTCTCTCTATATTCGGCTGCGTCACGCGGAAGTCCCATTGCGTCAGTCGCGTCGAACCTGCCGTACGCTGCTCGACCACTCGAAGATACGGTGCTGAGACAATTCGGTGATCGATATCCAGTGGCCCGGTGATGTGAAATTGCTGCTCCAACTGACTACTCCCGTTGTAGCTCTCGACGCACAAGACATGCCGGTCTCTATACAGCCGCCCAGGCAACTTTCCTTGATCTGCATGGGTGTGTCAATGTCGCAGCCCAGCACCACCGCAGGGCCTGTCGCGATTCGCTTGATGACAGCCCGTCAGGGTGATCTCTTCTGGTTGCGTAGGCACGTTTTGACATGCAGACACAGGCCCTGCAATCAGTGATAACCGAGGTCGCTGATTCATGGAGGCTCTGCTCCCACTGCCGCATCGCCCGGATGAGACTTCCGAGGGGTGAGCTCGCCGGCCGGCTGGCCGACGCTGACGGTTGTGGTCTTCCCGCCATGCCGGCCCGGGTACCTGATCCATGCTCGGGCCCCTGGCGGCGAGACGAGTGGCGACCGCGGACGGCCGGACGCCACGCGGGTCCGCGCGCATCGGTATCCAGTCCGGCCGAAGGTCGGAAGTCGGTCACCCTGAACAAGGCGTGCGACACAGACCACTCTGAAAGTCGAGATGCCGCGGTGCGCACACTGATTCGGCACCGAGCGTCAGCTCAAGTATCTTGAGAACCTAACGCCCGCACAGCCGAGAAACTTCACTGCGATCCGCGAGCCCTCGCAGTCAACGAGAGGCAGAGGCGCGCAAATTGCGACTGTATCCGGTGGAGATATCCGGTTCTCAAGACGCAGGGGAGAAATACAGGTGGAGTCTACCGGAACCGGTGAGATCTACTTCGGTTCCCGCCGTCGAGTTCTGTTCCTCTCAGAGGATATGTTGTGGCCGTCCATCGGGGGTGGCCGCATCCGATGCATCAAGCTCCTCATGCGGGCCCTTGAATTCGTAGACGTCGATCTTATTATCGTCGCGCCCGAATCCGATGTGGTTCGGGATACCCCGGAGATTCCCGACCTGCCGGGGCTCACCACGCATGTCTTCATCGACGAGGCACGGAGCTCGCTGGTACCGAGGCGACGGTCGCCCGCGGCGACCAGGCTCGCCCGGATGCTGGCGCAGCAGCACGGTGGCTACGACGCCGTGCACCTTGAGGGTCATTTCTTGTGGCCCATTCTTCCGAGCGAGATCCGATCACGTTCCGTCGTCGTCGAGCAGAACATCGAATCGCTGGTTCTGGAGCAACGGCGGCTGATCGGTGAGGCCGTCGAGACCGGCGATGTCGAAGGGCTTCGCTCCGTCGAGCAGCAGGTATGGCGACAAGCCGGTGCTGTGATCGCCCTGACCCCCGAGGACGGCGCCGAGATCGCCGGTAGGGAGCCGAGCGTCGTCCCCCATGTGGTGCCCAATGGCTGGGACCACCTGCCCGCGCGATCTGAGCCACGTGACGACGACGATGGTCGGCTCGTTTCTCCGCGTCTGCTCTTCTATGCCGACTACGACTACGTTGCGAACGTCGACAGCCTTCGTTGGCTGTTGACCGACGTCTTTCCCACGGTCCGTGAGCGCGTCCCGGGAGCCGTGCTCCAGGTCGGTGGGATCAATCTGTCGGCCGAACATGAACGAGACATCCGCTCGTGTCCGGGTGCGCAGTTACTCAACTTTATCGACGACCTCGTCGATGAGCTGGACCGTGCCGACATCGTCGTGTGCCCGCTCCAGTGGGGCGGCGGCGTAAAGGTAAAGGTCATCGAAGCGCTACGCCGGGCGTGCTTGCTCGTATCGACGACGACCGGTGGCACCGGTATTCCGTACGAACTGCGTTCGGCGGGATGCTTCGCAGATGACTCGGAAGCCTTCGCCGATCATGTGACTCGTCTGTGCAATGATCCTCGCGAGCGACAGCGGCGCCGTACACAGCTCGTCGCCCACCGCAATGTGGCACCGACCTGGGAAGACTCATCCATACGGACGCTGCGCCTGTGGTCACACGTTTCCCGTGTAGCGGACAGCACTTCGTGATCCCCGCTGATCGATCGGATGGGAGCAGTAGTGAACGACTTCGCCCGGCTTCGCCAGACCAGGTCGGCGGCGTCCACATCGTCCGGCCGTCGAGCCGAGGACCCCGCGATCTGGATCATCTGCGGCAACCAGTGCGCCGGCAAGACGACGACAGCCCGCCTCCTGGCGGAAGGGCTTCCGCTCGCCGCGCACATCGAGGGCGACGACATGCAGCGACTGATCGTCTCCGGTTGCCGGTGGCCGGTGCCCGGTGACAGCGATCCCCTCACCGGACATCTGGTCGGCGACGCCGGCATGCAGTACGCGCTGCGCATCCGCAACGCGTGCCTCGTGGCCGCGGCGTTCACGGATGCCGGGATCACCGCGGTCGTCAGTGACACGATCATCGACGAAGGGTTCGAGTCGCTGATCGAGGTCTTGGCGGGGCGGCCGGTCTACTTCGTGGTGCTCCGACCGCCCGTCGCGGTGCTGCGGCAGCGCGGGATCGACCGGTTGCCCGAGGAGGCCGCTTTCCTGGCGGACCGCTACGGCGACTCGGATCATCCCGAGGCCGCGACGTTCACGGAGCGAGTCCGAGCCGCGGCCGACGGCCGCGTCGTGAACGAGTCCGAGGATGCCATTGAGCAGGGCCTCGACCGCCTGCCGGGCGTGGGACTCAGGGTTGATCCCAGTGGTCTCGGTCCGCAGAGTCTGGTGGATCTTCTGCTGAAGCGGCGGGCCGAGGCGGCCTGGACCGTGAACGCCGGATAGGTCGCCTTCGGCGGTGCGCCCGCCGCTCGTGCATTTCCCCGTCGCCCACGCTCCGGCGACGGCTGGTGACGGCTGGCATATCGGGAGCCGGGGCTCCAGGGGCGCGAGCCGGCGGCCTCCCCGGGCGGGTACCGGAAGCACGATCCGCCCGGGGGCCTAAGAGGTCATCTCATTTGGCGAG
>NZ_LIVT01000003.1:635000-1267095 GCF_001905905.1 Streptomyces sp. CB02366 | reverse complement strand
GATCGTGTTACGAGCTCTAAGGACGAATCACCGGCCCTTGCACCCGCGGATACCCAGCTCGGTGTCCAAGCGGCCCAGTAGGCCAACTCTGTGCAGTAGTCCCGCCTTTGCTACTCCGGAGAGCTACGCCTGCATCAGGCTCTGTGCCACAGAGGCCAACCAGAACGGCGCCGACTCACGTTGGTGAGTCGGCGCCGCGCCTGATCTCAGACGTCGATGCGGGCGACCTTACGGCCGACCTTGAGGTACAGCTCGGCACCTTCGAGTGCCCCAACCTCGCTCACGACCTCACCGAGCGTCTGCTGCACGGACGCCTCGGTGAGCGGCGTAGGTGCCTGCTCTCCGTCCGCCTCAAGGATCAGACGAAGACCCTTCTGCTGAGCCACCCGGCGCACGGCGGAGATGCTGGGAGCGAAGTCCAGCGTGCGGCTGATCAGCGCCCCGAGCGTGTCCTCGGCGTGGTCCTTCAGGGAGATGACGGGGAGGTTCTGGGCGTCCGCGAAAGAGCGCTTCGAGAAGCGCGCCGTGAACTCCGCGCGAGCGGCGGCAGCAGCGTCCAGGCCGTGGAGGGCGGCCACCACCTCGCCGGCGAGGATGCGCTTGATCGCCATCGGGTGCGCGGTTCCCTCCTCCAGACGCTTGGTGATCACGCGGATCTCGTCGTCCGTCCACTCGGTGAGTAGCTGGAGGTACGGCTCGGTCAGGTGGTCGGGGATGGACATCAGCCGGCCGTAGACGTCATCGGGCGACGCCGTCAGGCCCACGTAGTTGCCCTTGCTCTTGCTCATCTTGGTGCCCGTGCCGTCGGTGCCCTCGATGAGCGGGGTGGTGATGACGACCTCGGGGTCCTGCTCCGAGATCTCCATGACCTTGCGGCACATCTGGAGGTTCAGCAGCTGGTCCACACCGCCGAGTTCGACATCGGCGTCGATGGCCACGGAGTCCCAGGCCATGACGACGGAGTACACGAACTCGGCGACGGACAGCCCATGGCCGTCGGCCAGCCGGGTGCGGAAGTCCTCGCGCTGGAGGGACATGGAGACCGGTACCCGGGCAAGAACCCCGACGAGCTCCGGCAGGGTGACCTTGTTCAGCCACTCGCCGTTGAAGCGCAGGTCGGCACGCTCGAAGTCGATGAACGGCGTGACCTGCTGCTGGTAGCCGCTCAGGTTGCGGGCGATGTCCTCGTCGGTGAGGGGCGGTCGATCCGAGGACCGTCCCGATGGGTCACCGATCTTGGCCGTCACGTCACCGATGATGAAGACGACGTGGTGGCCCATCCGCTGGAATCGGCTGGCGATGATGATCGGTACCGCGTGGCCCAGGTGGACGTCGGGCGAGGTCGGGTCGATGCCGTACTTGACGACGAACGGGCGTCCGGCGGCCTGCGCGGCTTCGATCTTCCCGGCGAGTACCGCGGCCGAGGGGATCAGGTGGTTCGCGCGCCCCTCGACCAGTGCGGCCTGCTCCTCGGGGGAGAGGTCGGAGAGGTCCAGGGAGCGCCGTGCTGTTGTCTCGCTGAGCAGCTGCGCGGCCGTATAGTCCGCGCCCAGGTCCGCTCCATCGAGGATGTGCATGACACGGGTGACAGACTCGCTCAAACGGCTCATGGCGCTTATACGCTCCTGGGTCGGACAACTGGCCTGACCAGTAGGGATTGGAAGCGGCAATTTTATCATCGCAACCCCCGTCGCATCACCGAAATGATCACAGTTCAGCCCGCTCTCCCTGGGTCGTCGAGAGCTGTACCAGCGGCCGGCCCACGGTCACACTGGAGAGGGAGCGGAGCCACGGGGCTATTGGGTCTCGGGCTTGGAGCGTGGCGATGAGCATCCCTGGAAGGAAGGTCATGGCGCGGAGGTGCTTCTTTCGCTGCAGGGCGGATTCCACTCTGTGCCCGGAAGCGAGTACGCGGAAATGCTGGGAGATCCTCCTGAGCTGGCGAGTCGTCGCCCAGGTGGGAGGGTTCCCATCCATCATGCGGAGCCGATCCGAGAGTCCCAGACACACCTCGGCCCGATAATCCTGCGACAGGCCGGGCGTACTTCGGTCGGTCATGCTGTGCGAGTGGACCCGATAGAAGGTCAACGGGTCCTGGAGGACGTCACCGCGGCCAGCCTCCCGCAGCGCGTGGAAGAAGATCTCGTTGCTCACCGGAAGGAGGCTGAGAGCAGCCTCGCGATGGACCACCAACGTGCTCGTGTTTCCGCCCGGGTGCGGATCTTTCAGCTTGGGGTTTCCGTTTGAGTCGACGACGTTTTCCCAGTGCTCGATGAACAGCGTTTCACCCGTCATCGCCTCGGCGCACGTACGGAGCTTCGATGAGTGGAACCAGTCATCGGCGTCGAGCGGAGCCACCCAGTCGCCTGTGCTGAGGAGAAAAGCGTCGGTCAAGGTTTGGCCGAAACCTTGCTGGCTCCTCCGGATGACCTTGACGTTCTTTTTGTGGCGACGGCATACTTCCTCAGTTTCGTCGTTGGATCCGTCGTCGATGACGATTATTTCGTGAAGGGCGAAATTTCCAGGCTCCTGTTCCAGGCAGCTTGTTATGGCCTGGTCGAGATATCGGCCGTAGTTGTGGCAAAGGATCACGCACGAAATACGCGGAATGGCGCTCACCGGTCACCCCCGTACACGCGGGCGTAGTCGTCCAGGATCGTCCTGTGTTCCTGGATCCTGTAGTCGAGGAACTCGCGGTCGAGGCGGCGGGGCCTGGAGTCGAGCCGTGCTGCCGCGTTCTCCAGCGCGGCCAGGAACTTCTCTCCGAAGAGGTTGGGATGCCCCTGCGACCAATCGAACCATTCGGGTTCCTCGACGAGCCCCTTGTGCCGCTCGTACTGCTCGGGCAAATGCCCAGTGAGGGAGCAGACCGGAAGCAGGTTCAGGTCGAAGGCCAGTTCCAGCTGCCCGGAGTGACTCCCCCAGAGGTACGGCAGCAGCAGGGAGTCCGAAGCCAGCCCGGCTCTGACCACTTCGTCGTCCGTGGGATACGGGCGCATGGTGAGGCGGATACGGGGATCGTGCCGGGCCGTCTCCAGGAGCAGCGGGGCGCGGCCGGCGTCAGCGAAGTCCGCAGGGCTGAACGCGCGCAGGAGGACGTGGAGCGTGCTGTGGGGATCCGTGATCCCCAGGCTCCAGTTGGCCATGGTGGACAACTGGTCCCGGCTGGCCCGGGAGGCACCGAACATGAGGTACCTGGCTCCCGGGTCCCTCGCCTCGCGCTCCAGGTCAGCCAGCGACTCCGGGGCAGCGACGTATCCGTGGGGGATGACCGTTGCAGTGACCCGCTCGCCGAGGACCTCCGTCAGCTTCGTGACGGATCCCTCAGTGAGACAGACCCAGCTGACCTCGGCAGATCGGAGCAGCCGCAGCCGCTCCACGAAGCCTTCGGCGTTGCCGACCATGGGCCGGGTGTCATGGGCGGTGAAGACCACGTTGACCCCGTAGCCCAGGCACGCGTCGAGCAGGCGCTCCAGGGTGGCGATGTCCTCGAAGTCGATATGGTGCAGGTGCAGGACGTCGAGCCACGTGAGAGGGCCGTGTTCGAGGAGCCATGCGGCGCTGACCGCCTCTGGCACAGTCTCGCCCGTGGGAATCTCTGTCCCGTTCAGGATGTGGAAGTCAGGGCTCTGGAGCTTCCACGCGTACGGGGTACGAGCCGGCAGGTGAACGACACGCAGGCCCCTGGACCGGGGAACCGCCGTCATTGTTCTCCCACCTCCGTCCCTTCCACGCCGACGAGGAGCAACTGGGTGGACAGACCGTTGGAGGCGTCGTCGCTTCGGGTGAGGCCCGCGTAGTGGATCTCGAATCCGGAGGCCCGCAGCAGTGCCTGGAACTCGTCGCTTGCCCACTCCCGCACATGGCTGGGGTTGCGCGGCGGTCCAGGGGTGTCGTAGCCGCTGCGGCACTCACGGGCCGGTGTGGACAGGACGGCAGCGGCGCTGCCCTCCTGCAGCAGGGCCAGGATGAGGGACAGGGCCGGGGCCGGGTCCACCAGGTGCTCGATTACGTCGGAGCAGATCACCACGGACCGGCGGACGAGGTTCGGGTCGAGCGGCAGCCGCTCTGCCGATTCGAGGTCCGCCTCCACCCACTGTCCGAAGGGGTGGTTGTCGTGGCACCAGCGCAGGTTGTCTCCGAAGTCCACGCCGACGAAGGTCCAGTCGGGGTGCTCGGCGGCGAGCGAGGCCAGCTTGCCTGCCTGCCCGCAACCGATGTCGATCACGACGTCACGGCCGAGCTCCTTGGCCCGTTCGGCGGCGTAGGGGTACACGTCGGGCTGCCAGGTGACGGTGTCGTCCGTCTCGTCAAGGAAGTACTCGACCTCGCTCCGGCTGCGGTAGCCGCGGCGAATGAAGAAGGTCTCGGGGCCGCCTATCAGCTGCGAGGACTCGGAGAGGGCCGGGGGCTGCGGGGCATCGGGGCCGGTCAGGGGCTGTGATGTGGTCGTGGTGTCCGCGTGCACAGTCAGACTCCTTGCTTGCTCGGGTGTGTGGTGCGGCAGAGGGCACACGGCCTGCTACAGCCGCGGGTTCGGCGCTCCCTCGGAGGGGGCCTGCTACTTCGGCCAGCGGGAGAAGAGCGTGATCAACCGCTCGACGAGCTCCTCGCGGATCCCACGCCACTCCCGGTCTCCGGCGCGTCGCGCGGCGGAGGCGCGGTCGTACTCCGCCTGGCCGACCTCGGGCAGACACGCGTACATCTGGAGCAGGGCCGACCCGTCGTCGGAGGGTGCCGAGTCGGTGTCCGCCGCCAGCAGGGCCCTGATGTCCTCGGCGGGCATGGAGCCGTCGATTCCGGAGCCGGGGATGCTCTTACTCATCTTCGGCAGGCCCCCGAGGCCCGGGATCATCTTGGTGTAGATGCCGGCCAGCCGGTCTGCGGGCAGACCCCAGCGTTCCGCCCCGCGCCGGGCGAGGGCGACGTACTTGTGCTCGTCGACGCCCAGGGACACCAGCACATGCCGTCCTTCGCGCAGCAAGTGCACGAAGTCAGCGGCCATCAGCAACGTGGCCTGCTTCATACCGTAGTTGAGGTGGTCGAAGACGCCGTGGTTGCGGTAGAGCCCTGCGAGGTCCTCCTCCGCCCAGTGGAAGTCGTCGTCGTCCAGATGGCGCGAGAGGAGGAACGCGGTGGCCATGACGTCGGTCTCGCCCTCTTGGCGGCGCAGTACGCCGCGCCCCGGGTCGAAGCCAAGTCCCAGTGCGAACTCCTCGTACTGGTCGGCCAGGCGGCGCACCGCGTCCAGCGGTGTGCGACGCGCGTTGTAGGAGTCGAGGTCGCCGAGCACGACCTGCACGTCGAGTCCGCACTGCTGGAGCTTGACCGCGCGCAGCAGCTGGAAGAGGGTACCGGCGTGCGGCGGGCCGCCGAGTCCGACGCCAGTGGTGACGATCGCCGGCTGCCCCCCAGAGACGGCGTCCGCGAACTCCCGCGCACCGGTGTGGCACACCCACTTCGTGTGCAGGTCGCCGGGGCTCATCCCCGCGAGGGCGAAGTCGATGGTGCCGAGGCCAAGGTGCTCGTACTGGTGCTGGTCGATGACGCTCTCGTAGTACGCGGTGTCGAACTTCATGCGATCCCCTCCAACTGAGGCTGCTCTCGTAGGGCGAAGGCTCGGCGGACCAGCGGCTCGAAGCCGTCGGCCAGCAGGTCCCCGATCACGGCGTTGCGAGGTGCGGCGACGCTGCCGAGGTCCGCGGTGACCGTTCCGTCGGCGAGAACCCAGACGCGGAACGGGTACGGGTCCTCGGGCGCCCGTGTGGGCTGGGCGAAGATCTCCACTGGGGCGACGGCGTCGCGCACCCCGTCCACGGCCCGGACGAAGTCATCACGCTCGAAGCCGTAGAGCTCCGCCTTGCCCGCGCTGGCACGGCCGATGGGCCTGTACTGGGAGATCAGCCAGTACTCGACCTCCGTGCGGTCAGCGATGCCGGTGACGAACTCCGCGAGCCGCGGCAGCTCCCGCACGGACGCGGCTGTGGTGAACGTGTTGAAGGCGAGTCGGCGCCGGTCGGCGACGAGGAACTCGGCGTTGGACCGGAACCGTTCGAAGTAGCCCTGCCCGCGGAACCAGTCGGCCGAGTCCGCCTCCGGACCGTCGATGGCCAGGGAGTAGAGGGTCACGTGGTCGCGCACCCCCGAGTAACGGTCGCTCAGGAGCAGACCGTTGGTGTGGAGATTGGTTTCGAATCCGGCTTCCCGCGCGTGCCGGAGGGCGACCTCCAGGTGGTTGTCGTAGGGCATCACGGGGTCGCCGCCGGTGAACACGACCCGGTGGGCTTCGGACTCGGTGCGGACCTGGTCGATGACCCTCCGGACGGTGTCCGGTTCCGTCTTGACCCGGTTGCGCTCCCGGTAGCAGAACCGGCACACACCCGGTGAGGCGCTGGTCGGTGCCAGGTCCCAGGCGTTGCAGTCGGTGTTGAGGACCAGGTGAACGATCGCGAGTTCGTCGTGCGTCAGCATGGGGCCTTCTCCTTGTTGCCAGGGCTGACCAGGAGGGCTGTCGGGGTGACGTGCCGAAGGAGCGAGCGGAGCTTGTCCGGGGCACCGCCGGTGAGGCGTACAAACTGCTGCAGCGTGTCCAGACCCGCGCCGGCGTCGATGATCGTGAGTGCCGTGTCGATGCCGGATTGGACGGTGGGCACCGACTCGGACATCACCATGAGCAAGGCCGCGTTGAGGGCGACCGCGTTCCGCGCCTGACTGGTGTCATGGCCTGCCAGTACGCGTATCGCGGCGGCGACGTTCTCCCGAGGGTCCTCGTGTTGGGTGACGGACATCAGGTCCTGCGGCATCGAGGACGCGCCCTTGCGTACCTCGTCGTTGAAGGTCAGGTCCTCGTCGCCGGCGTTGATGCGACAGGCTCGCACGGTGCTTCCGGGAATCAGTTCGTCGACCTGGACCGCCTTGCCAAGGCTGGAGTTGATGACCGTCACGTCGGGCAGGCCGAGTCTGGAGAGCAGCCGGGCGGAAGCGCCGACCGCGGGGTGCGAAAGGCCGTACACGTAGGCGGAACAGGTGGCCGGGCTGAGGAGGGCGGGGAACGCCAGGCTGAGGGCGTGCACGGCCTGGAACCTGCCGCCGTAGCGACGGTCGAACTCGGGCACGCGGTTCTCGATGGAGAAGAACCCGAAGCCGGTCTCCGCCGTGATGTCGACCATCTCCTGGTGCGGCACCATGTCGCTCGTCGCGCCCACGAGGTCGATGAAGTCGCGGGACCCGGTCTTCGACGACGCGCTGCGCGATCCGAGCTTGGCGACGTGTGCTCCCCCGGTGGCCGCCACCAACGCGGCGGCGGTACTGAGGTTGATCGTCTTGAAGGTCTTCTTCCCGCTGCCCGTGTAGCCGACGAACCGCATGCCTTCCGGCGGCTGGTGGAAGTCCCAGTTGCTTCGGTCCAGGGAGGTCGCGGCCTGGACAGCGGCCTCGACCTCCTCCAACCGTGGCCCCCGCAGGAGCAGTCCCGTCAGGACGCTTCCCAGCATCACGTCGCGCGTGTGGCCCTCCGGTAAGGCGAGAATGCGCGTGATCCCGTCGTGGACGTCCTGGGGTGGAATGTCGGCAGGTGAGTTGATCTTGTGGGCCAGCAATGGCGTTGTGACTGCCATGGCGTGGGCTCCTTCCGTCACGTGTCGGATGTGAGCAGGACCTTGAAGGGGCGATGGCGGGCTTCGTTGTTCAGGGCCGCCAGTCCCTGCGGCAGTTCGCCGAGGGGAAATCGGTCTCGGGTCATGAGGGCGACCCAGTCGCCGCCCTTGGCGATGACGTCGATGGCGTCTCGGAAGTCGTCATGGCCGTCCGCGCGGCAGTACGAGAAGGAGCCGCGCAGGGTGATCGAGCGACGGAAGACATCCCGCAGGGGGACCGAGAGAACGACGCGGGGCGCGTAGGCATTCTGGACGAGAACCGTTCCCCCGTCACGAACAGCCTTCAGCGCCTGGCGTATGGGGGCGTCGCTGTGACCAGACGCGGCGTCCACGACGGCGTCGCACGCCGGCAGCTCGGTAGAGTGGAGAGTGACGTGCCGGTCGAGGACGTAGCGCAGTTGATGCGATCGCGAGGGTTCCCTGACCAGCATGTGCACGTCCCACCCCGCCTCCGCCGCGCAGA
The DNA here is from genome assembly GCF_001905905.1 of Streptomyces sp. CB02366. Classification (GTDB taxonomy): domain Bacteria; phylum Actinomycetota; class Actinomycetes; order Streptomycetales; family Streptomycetaceae; genus Streptomyces. The sequence continues at coordinate 1,258,977 of NZ_LIVT01000003.1, read as the reverse complement.
TGGCCGTACACACCGCAAGGACGCCGCCCCCGATGATGCCGAGCCGCCCCATGGGCACACGTAGCCCGCAGCGGACTCCGTGCAGGGCCACCGCCATCGGATCGGCGAGGACTCCGTGCGCGGGATCGTGCAGGTGGCGAAGCGGGACGATGCTGCCGCGGGGCGCCCGTACGCAGGCAGCTAGACCTCCGGGAAGATCCCACCCGATGCGCAGGAGTCGTGGGCAGAGGTGGACATGGCCGCGGTCGCAGTAGTGGCACGAGCGGCAGGAGACCAGCGGGTCGATTGCGACCCAGTCACCTGTCTCCGTGTCGACACCGACGATCTCGTGCCCGGGGTACCACGGTTCCGGCAACTGTCCTTGCCAAGGGTGATTGAGCTTCGCGACGTCGCTTCCGCACAATCCCGTGAAGCGTGTCTCGATGAGCGTCGTGTCGGGTGCCGAGGACATGGCGACCGGAGCGGGGAGTCGGCTGAGGACTCCGTTCTCAACTGCCCACGCGTACGGGCCGGTCATCACTGCCCCCATCTGTCCAGCAAGGTGGGGAGAGCTTCCACATTGGGTATCGCCCCGCCGGACCAGGCGGTCTCGCCGAACGCGAGGCCACTCGGCCCGCCCCGACGCTCCACGCGCACGGCACGCATGCCGGCCCGCTCTGCGCCGGCAAGCTCGTCACCGCCGCCATCGCCGCAGTAGAGGGCCTGCTGCGGGGCGACACCGAGGTCTCGGAGGACCGCGCGGAAGAGCAGACGATCGGGCTTCACCGCACCCGCCCGGCAGCTGAACACGACAGCCTCGAAGTGTGGCGCGAGGTCGCTTGCGCTCCACGCTTCGGCGATGTCCGGGGACGCGTCGCTGAGGACGGCCAGCCTGGTGTCACCGCGCCGAAGCTGCTCCAGCGCTCGCAGGAGAGAGGCATCGGCCTGGAGACGGACATGGGCGAGCTGGGTCAGGAGCACTTCCAGCTCATTCACACAGGCCGCAGAGGCGTCGCAGCGGGCGACGAGGTGAACCGCCACCTCGGTGGTGGACGCCATCTGCCCGTCGTGCCTCGCCTGCCAACTGTCGGACAGCACCGACTCGGCGACCGCCGGGGATACGCGCAGGATCGCAGCGAACTGGGCAGCGGCAGCCCTCCGCTCGACCACACTCGGGGCTGCGACGAGCGTGCCGAATAGATCGAGTATCACTGCGGTCGGGCGTGGAGCCGGAGCAGCAGAACTCCGCTGGGGTGAAGGGCCAAGCAGCACGTCGCCCACGGGATGTGTGGCGGGCGCGGACAGGCTCGTCGACATGGAGGTGCACGTCGGCGGATAGCGCATGGTGAGGCTCCATCGGTAGATCGGTGATCTCGTGCAGAACCGAACTCTCCGGCTGGCTGGGCTGCGGCCAGATGACGTCTTCTCGGGCGTCCGACAGACGAGGAAGGAGGACTTGACGGCCATCAGGTCGAGGCCACGCTGGGTCGCCAGGGCCCGGTGATGCCGGCGGCACGCTCACAGCCGTAGCCCTGACAGCAAGCCGGCGACCGACGCCGTGACGTCCTTCACGAACGGGCCGACGGTGCGGGTCCCGGCGAGATACAGACCGAAAACCGAGCACACAACGGCGTGACCCGCCTTGAGCCCACCTCCGCGGCACAAGAAGACGATCACGATGCCGAGGAGCAGCAGGACAGCAACATCGACAGCCACCGCGGAGCCCCCTTCGATCTCGGACGAATAGTGGAGACCGAGGCGGGTACTGGGACCACCGCGTCGGTGTGACCATGACAGCGGCTCGGAGCTGTGCGGAGTATCACAAGCCGTTCCTGAAGCTGCTCATCAGCAGCTCATGGCTGGCCGACCTGACTTTTCAACATCCGCTTACACACGGGTTCATGACAGGCAGACTTAGGCTCCGGATCATGACCAGGGATGGGCAGGCGGTAGGTGCGGTGGGTAAGAGTCGCCCGGGGTGGCGCCCGGACAAGTTGAGACAACAACGCGAAGCTCACGGCCTGACGCTCGAAGGCGCGGGCGAGCAGCTGCGCGAGGTGGCCCGGGCCGCGGGGCTCACGGTGCCGGCCGCCAACTTTCAGACGCTGTGGCAGCACGAGCAGGGAGAGGTCTACCCCGGACCGCACTACCGTCGCGCGTACTGCCTTCTGTACCGCGCGACCGAGCCCGAGCTCGGCTTCCGTAACGCTCTGCCCGACGAGGCCACGAAGCTCAAGTTCACCGCGTCGAGCGAACCGCAGAACGGCGCCCACGTCCTGGCCGTGGAACGGGCGTTGCACCAGCTGGCACCGAGCGCGGAGGACGCCGACGGCTTGGGCGTCCAGCAGCGAATCCTCGACGCTTGGAAGCGGCGTCACACCGGCGGTGATCCGAACCGGCCGACACTGATGATGGTCGGCGGCTACGCGGGCAGCGGGAAGTCGGAGTTCGCCCGCTTCGTATCGCAACTCACTGGATGGCCCGTCCTCGACAAGGACCCGATCACGCGCCCGCTCGTCGAGCGCCTCCTTGTTGAAATGGGCAGCGAGCCCAACGACCGGCACACCGACCTCTACCGGGAGAAGGTTCGCCCGCTGGAGTACCAGTGCCTGCTGGAGACCGCGTACGCGAACGTCGACTGCGCGATCAGCACCGTCCTCTCCGCACCCTTCATCGCCGAGACCACCGACGCTCGGTGGATGCGGCGCCTGATCAACCGCTGCGAAGCACGTGCCGTCACCGTCGCTGTCGTCTGGATTCAGTGCGACCTCGACACGATGCACGAGTACATCAGCTTCCGGTCCGCAGCCCGGGACAGCTGGAAACTCCAGAACTGGGACACGTACGCCGCCGGGATCGATCTTGAGCTGCGGCCCGTCGTGCCGCACTTGGTTGTCGATAACCGGCTCGGCTCCGCGATATCGCTGACAGACCAGGTGCGTCAGGTCTTCGGGACAGTGTTCCAGTGAGGCAGGGCATCCTGCTGTACGGGCCGCCGGCGGCGGGCAAGGACACGATTACGGCGGCGCTCACCGAACTCGACGAGCGGTACGTACTGTTCACCCGGCTGAAGATCGGGACCGGGAAGACTCAGGGTTACCGGATGGGCACATCAGAGCAGCTGACCGCCCTGGAGGCACGCGATGATGTCATCTACCGCAACGACCGGTACGGCAACATCTACGTCGTCGACCGCCCCGGCCTCGACCAGGCCATGGAGGGCGGCAAGACCCCAGTCGTCCACCTCGGCCAGCTGGCGGGGATGGAGCAGGTAACCGCCTTTTACCCGGCGCGCTGGGTGCGCGTTCTGCTGTGGTGCTCCAAGGAGACCACCGGTCGACGCTCACCACAGCGCGGTGACACCGACACGGCGGCCCGGCTGGCCGCCTGGGACGCCACTCAGGCCGATCTTGCGGCTCACCCACGGGCCCAGTGGGAACTGCGCGTGGACACGGATGCGACGGCACCCCGTAAAGCCGCAGAGAGAATCGACGAGATCGTCCGCGCCTCGTCACCTCGTTCCTGAGGGCCAGGACGTCATCGACGCAGCGGACGCGACCGGTTCAACTCGGCTGGTCCAGGTCCCCTTGTCCACGCAAGGCTTCCAGCGCGCCGGCGATGTCCAGTCGCTGGTCCCGGTTGTCGTCCCACCGGGCGAGAGTCGCGGCAGCGGCATGCATGAGGGAGTCCGGAAGCCCTGCGTCGGCGAGCAGCGCCGCCGCGTCCTCAAGCTCTGGGCCCCAACGCCAAGCACGGGCAGCGGTCTTCGGGATGTAGTCGGTCTCCACGAGGTAGCTGCGGGTGCGCTTGGCTGCGATCTCCTGTAGCTCGTCCGCGACACCGTACGTTTCGGCTGCCCCGTACGCCACGGCGGCCAGCACGCGGGAGACCTTCTGGTAGCTGGAGTACGCGAGCTTGAGTGCGGAGGCTTTACCGATGCTGTGGCCCAGGATGTGGGGGCGCACATCGGTGCCGGCGAAGAGTTCGGCGATCCGGTCGGCTTGCTTGCTGGGGCCGGACAGATAGAGCGTCGGGGACTTGCCACCCACCGGAGGCGATCCAACCACGGCGGCATCAATGACCGGCATCGGGGCCAAGCGGTCGGCGATGCCCTGCACGCGCGACGGCGAGACGGCGTTCGCTTCAACATAGATCGTGCCCGCGCTGGCCGCACCGAGATCGGCTACCTGAGAGGCGGTCTCCTCCGCAGCGGCGGGAGGGCACAGGGAGAGCAGCACGTCGGAGCGGGAGACGAGCTCGGGCAGTGCCTCGGCTTCGAGGCCCGCCTGCTCGGCCCGGCGGCGGGTCGCCTCGCTGCGGCCGTCGGGGCACCACAGCACGATGTGGCCGCGGGCGCGCAGCCGGGCGCCAAAGGCAGATCCCATGCTGCCGGGGTGCAGCAGCCCGACGGTGTCCGTCATGTCGTGGCCCTCGTGTGGTCGGAGGAGTGCAGAAGCAGCAGGTCGATGGCGGCGCGTGCATGCGGCACCACGTGGTCCGGGCCCGGAACGTCCGGTGGCCAGGAGCGGCCGTTGTCGATCCAGATGGTGCTCAGCCCCGCGGAACGTCCGCCGCCGATGTCGTTGACCGGGTTGTCCCCGACCATCCAGCCGCCGTCGCGCAGCACGGTGCCGCAGCGGGCCGCCGCCAGGGCGAAGTGCCGGGTGTGCGGCTTGCGCGCGTCAGCCTCCTCGGAGACGAAGACGCCGTCCACGCACTCGGAGATACCGGTGGCCCGCAGCTTGGCGCGCTGGATATCCGCCGCACCGTTGGTCGCCACCCCGACCCGCCAGCCGGCCGCACGCAACTCCTCCAAGCCGTCGAGGACCCTGGCCTGGCACGACACCAAGGCCGCGATGTCGGTGCAGTACGTGTGCCACAACTCCGCAGTCGACATAGGCAGTCGGTACCGAGTGCGGATCACGTCAAAGGTGGACGGGTAGGCTCGCTGAGCTACCAGGCCCAGAACGTATGTTTGCTCCTCGTCCTCCAGACCGTGCCGGGTCGTGAACTCGGCGGCCCAGACAGCGAGCGCTCCCCACCGGTCAACGAGGGTGTTGTCGAGATCGAAGAGAACCAGAGGCGGCGGCACATCCCGCACCCTAATGCGCGCCGGTCAGCTGTGTGCTCGGGGCCGAGAGGGCGGTCGAGCCCCCTTCCCGCCGCACATCGTTCCTTCATGCTGCCAGCCATACGGTCACCCCCAGGCTGGCCCAGGACCATCAGGCAAACCGTCCCCGGTCAGCACCCTGTCGGCCTCGACGAGGTACCAGGAGTCAGAGTGGCTGGCGAGTCTCGGCGGGCGAGGCCCTTACCGCCCAGGATTTTCTACATGGAGGCGGGCGTGAGGTTGTAGACCGCGGCCGCCGTTCTGCGTCTGCTGCAGTTCAGGGAACCATGGATCAGTTCAAGGCGTCGCCCGTACCGTTGGAAGCATCAGCGCTGCCGCTGGTGTACCAGGAGGGAGGAAGAGGCACAGGGGTGCGCTGGAACGAACAACCCAATGACGCCTTTAACGCGCCGTGATCGGCAACTCGATCGCCGCGTGTGATGAGGCGCTGCTCCCAGCGCGCTGAACATCGTCCACCCCTACCTCTGAAGGCCATGAACGCATTCGACCGTTGGTACAAGGGGCTTAGCGGCTTCAACCGGGACCTCGTCCTGCAGCACTTCTGCGCAGAGGCTCCGGTTCCGCTGGGCGAACTTGCTTCTCAGCATGCCCTTCTTCGGGAGACTGCGCGACAGTGCCGAAACTTCCTCATGGACGAGTTCAACCGCAGTGTCGAGGGGGATTCGATACTCAGTGCCTGGATAGAGCACGCGGAGCTTGACCTGCGCAAACCTTGCCTCGTCAGTGCGTTTCTAGACCGCCACGCCTGGCTTGGCGAGAACATTGGGGAGAGGCTCACGGTCCTCCGCCTGTTCACCGGCATGCGCTGGCTGGACGCGACCACTTCCGCGTCCCCAACCGGACAGTGGATCTTCATGGATGATCTGGAAGAGTGCGGCGCCGCCACGGTGAGAGCCCTTGATCTTGATGTCGACGAGTTGATGAGCCTGTCGACAGCCTCCGCTCTTCTCGACGCACGCCAGGTGCCTGTCCCCAGCGATCTCGACACCCTGCGTCAGTGGCTGATCCACTGCGGTCTTGACTGTGAGGGCAACCAGATCTCTTTGACTCGCTCCAAGCCCCAGCCGACTGAGACCGCTGTCGTCTCTGGCGGGCTGTCCGAGCTCGTCGACCAGTTGTCCGCCCTTCTGCTAGGAAATAAGAACGGCAAGAGCATTCTCACTCTTGGTGACCTTCTTGATGAGGCGGAGACGGCGGAGGGGGAGCTTGGAGTGGTCTCGCGCATGCTCCGAGACGCCACCTTCACGGCGGGCGAGGGCTGGGTTGTGCCGGATCGCTCCACCGATTCCGAGCGGCGTCGGGCAGTGAGGGGCGACAGAACCTCGGCAGAGCAGAATGCTACGGAGGGTAATAGCCCTTCGAGTGCGGCCGAGGAAGTCAAAAACAGGGAAGCAGAGAGTGACGGATCCATTTCGCTTGCAGGCACGCTAGCGGATGCCGGCGAAGCGGGTCTGGTGGCGTCGCCCGGAGACCTCATCGCGCAGCTCCTCGAAGGCTGCGCTGAGGGCATGAGCACCTCGCTCGTCGAGGGTGCACTGGACGGAGTCGTGCCACAGGGAGAAGTGACACAGGCGCTCTTCACGGATGCGCGCTTCGCGATCACGGCCAGGGGAGCCTGGTGCCTCCAGGACGGTTCCGACACGACTGCACCCTCCGCTGCAGCAATCCCGTCCCAGGAACTTTCCTCCCGAGAAGAAGAAGCGTCAGCCTTGACCACCGAGGCTGCCAGCGGCGTCGGCTCGCGCGGCGGGCTTCAGCGTGAGCGCGAGCGCCTCGACAAGGTGGAGGCCGCCTTGCGCGAGGCGGACACCCCGCTGACTGTCGAGGAGCTGAAGGAGCGCACGGGCGTCGCCATCGGGATCCAGTATCTCCGCCAGCAGATCGAAGGGGATGCCCGCTTCAGCCGGAGCCAGCGGAACCACTGGGCGCTGACCGAGTGGCACCTCCCGGTGTACAAGCCGATCAGGGAACTGATCTCTGACATGGTCGATGCGCACGGCGGCCAGGTTGAGGCAGACAAGGTCGTGGCGCTTCTTCGCCGAGACTTCGACATCAAGGAGTCCAGCCTGCGGGCCGCCATGTCCATTGCGCCCTTCACCGCACGCGGAGGGATCGTCCGCCGTATAGGTGAAGACCTGGACATTGGCTCCGAGGAAGCAGCTGTCCCCGCAGCCCGCACCGCTGAGACCGATGCGTCGGGCGAGCAACAGCCCCAACCCGTCGACGAGGCCCCCGACGTGGACGACCTCATGAACCACCTGGGGTTGATCTGATGGCGGCTTCCCCTTTCCTCCGCGACTGCGGCGCGGAGTCCGACTACCGCAGCGACCGCAACAACCTTGTCGAGGACTTCTACCTGCCTGCCCTCGCCGCCTCCACCGCTTACGACCGGGCCGTGGGCTACTTCGCTGCGTCCGTGATCGCCACGCTCGGGCAGGGAATCGACGAGTTCACCGCGCGCGGCGGCACCATGCGGATCATCGCCTCCCCCTACCTTGACCCGGCCGACATCAAGGACATTGAGGACGGCTACGAGCTACGCGAAGTCCTCCAGCGCGCTGCCCTCCGCGACCTGGAGCAGGCGGTCGAGGACGCGCGGGCAGCTCGCGGCCTCGGCAAGCTCGGACAACTGGTCGCCGAGAACCGAGTCGATTTCAAGCTGGCCTATATCGAAGAGCGTGGCCGCGTCGGCATGTACCACGAGAAGATCGGCGTCTTCCGGGACGGCCGAGACGTCATCGCCTTCAAGGGCAGCGCCAACGAGACCCGCTCCGGTCTCGTCGGCAACTTCGAGGCGATCGAGGTCTACCGGAGCTGGGACCCGAGCGATGCACGCCGGGCCGCGCGCATAAGCAAGGACTTCGATGACCTCTGGGAAAACCGCACGCAGATGCTGCGCGTCATCCCGTTCACCGAGGCCGCCCAGGTGATCGTCGAGCGCAGCGCCCGGGCCACCGCCGATCAATACGAGCTGGACGACCTCCCGACCGGCGGAACCCCTATCCGCACCACGCCGCTGCCTCCTCCTGGCACGCTTGCGATCCCGCTTAGCCTGAAGGTTCGCGACTACCAAAAGGAAGCTGTCCAGAACTGGTTCCGCAACCAGTGCCGAGGCATCCTCCGCATGGCCACAGGCACAGGCAAGACCCTGACCGCACTTTCCGCTGCCTCCCAGCTCGGCACGCTCCTTCGGAAGAACGATGCGTCCGCCTCACTCCTGACCGTCGTCGTGGCCCCGTACCAGCATCTGGTCGACCAATGGGCCAAGGACATCGAGTGGTTCGGCGTGACACCGTTGCGGGCCTACGAGGCCACCAGCAAATGGTCTCCGCGCGCTCACAGCCTGCTCCAGAACATCGCACTCGGCGGTACTCGAGGCGGCGTCATTGTCACCACCAATGCCACCTTCGGCGGCGATGCCTTCCAGAACCTGCTCAGCTCCTACCGGGGGCACCTCCTGCTCATTGCGGACGAGGCCCACAACCTCGGCGCCGCGCACTTGCGTACCCGCCTCCCGGAGAAGGCCCAGTACCGCCTCGGCCTCTCCGCTACCCCGGAGCGCTGGTTCGATGAGGAGGGCACCGACGCCCTCACCGACTACTTCGACCAAGTCGTCTTCGAGATGGGAATCGGCGAAGCCATCCACCGCGGCGCCTTGTGCCGCTACACGTACACGCCCATCCTTGTGGAGTTGGACGACGAGGAAGCCGAGCTGTACGCAGAGACCAGCGCGAAGATCGCCCGCCTGATCGCGGCTGGCACAGACCTGAAAGAGACCGCCGACCGGGACAGCCCACTCGGCCGACTTCTGAAGAAGCGCGCCGACATCATCGGCCACGCCCGCGGCAAGCTGGAGATCCTCCACACGGAGATCGAGAGGCGCCGGGACACCAGCCACCAGCTGATTTACTGCGCCGAAGGCAAGCACCCCCTTCTCTACGAATACGGCACCGACGGCCCGCGCCAGATTGACCAGGTCATGGAGATCGTCGGCAACGAGCTACACATGCCCGCTGCCCGCTACACCTCGGAGACGAGGCGCTCGGCCCGCCTGGACATCCTGCGCCGCTTCGAGAGCAACGACCTCCAGGTCATCTCCTCAATGCGCTGCCTGGACGAAGGCGTGGACGTCCCGGCTTCTCGGACCGCCTACCTCCTGTCCAGTTCCTCCAACCCCCGCCAGTTCATCCAGCGCCGCGGCCGCGTCCTACGCAAGGCACCCGGCAAGGAGCGCGCGGACATCATCGACTTCGTCGTCGTGCCGCCTGCGGGTGGGGACGCGATTCAGTACGAGACCGAACGCAGCCTGCTCCGTCGTGAGCTGGCTCGCGTCGAAGAGTTCGCCTACCTCGCTGACAACGAGGGGGACACCCTCAATGTTCTCCGCCCTGTGCGCGAGCGCTACGGCCTCTTCGACACCTGAGCCCCACTGCAGGACCCCATTCCCTCTGCACCCGCTACCTCGAACCAGGAGTAACCCGTGAGCGACGAAACAGTCGGCCAGCCTCCCGCACGAACGGTGCGCGACGTCTTGAACGAGCTGCCGCGGGAAGCCAAGATCCTCGTCCAGAAGGTCATCGACCTGGAGACCGAGAACATCCACATCAGGGAGACGACCAAGGTCGTCCCGAAGATCGTCGACACCGTGAGGGAGCTGACCAAGTGAAGCTGCTCAAGCTAACGCTGAAGAACTTCCGAGCCTTCTATGGTGAGCAGGTTCTCGACTTGTCTGTGGAGGAGGGCAAGCCCGCCGTCCTCATTTTCGGTAACAACGGTGCCGGCAAGACCACCCTGCTCAACGCGTTCGCCTGGGCCCTCTACGGCACGTTCTCGGAAGATGTGGAACAGCAGCATCGCGTTATTCACGACAAAGCATGGGCGGACACGGCGTTCGGGGAAAACATCACGGCCTCGGTTCGGCTGGACTTCGAGCATGACGGGACTCGGTTCTCCGTGGTCCGGCACGTCACCCTTATGAAGGAGAAGGCGGAGCAGGAGCCCGTTGAGCCTGAGCTGACGGTCACGGAGATCGGGACGGACGGCGAAGCCCAGAGCATCCTCAACGGCCAGGACCGGATCGAGAAGATTCTGCCCCAGGGCCTGCGGCAGTTCTTCTTCTTCAATGGTGAGCGCATGGAGAAGATGTTCTCCGGCGACCTGAAGCGGGAAGGCGAAGGCAAGAACCAGGAGGTCCAGAAGGCCATCAAAACCCTGCTGGACTTGGAGGCCATCGAGCGTGCTCTGGAGGACCTGCCGAAGGTCTCTCGAAAGCTCGCTGGCGAGATCGACTCCAAGGAGGACAGCAGGTTGAAGCAGCTGTCCGACCATATGGACCACCTCGCCACCCGTGAGAAGGAAGAGGTGGCAGAGATGCTGCGCCTCTCCGGTGAGATCAGCGCCTTCCAGAAGGAAGTCCAGTCCATTGACCGCGCCCTGCTCCAGAACAGGGAGGCGGAGCCGCTCCAGAAGAAGCGGGACTCGCTGACCCGCCAGATCAAGGCCGCGCACGACCGGCACATGGAGTACAAGAGTCGCAAGCGCGAGCTGCTGTCGCGGCACGGCTTCTTGGCTCTGACCAGCGGGATCGACACCAAGGTGATTGAGCTCGCGGACGCGATGCGAGAGCGCCGCCAGCTGCCCGCCGGTATCCAGCGCAGCTTCATTGAGGACATTCTCGAAGCCCAGCTGTGCATGTGCGGTCGTGAGGTCCGCGCGGGGACCCAGGAGTACGAGGAGCTGGACAAGCGCAAGTACAACGCCGGTCTCGAGGACGTCCAGGAGAGCTGGATGCGGGTCAGTGGCAAGATGAAGAACCTGGAGGAGAGGCGCCAGGAGATCCTGGAGCAACTCACCCTCAACGCTTCCGACATTCAGAAGGCAGACGCCGAGATCAGCGAGCTGGAAGCGGAACGCTCCGATGTTGATAGGCAGCTGGAGGGGGTGAACATCCAAAACGTCCAGCGCCTCATCGAGCGCCGGAAGAATTACGCCTCCAAGGAGACCGACGCCCGCGTCGCGCACAAGGAGGCCGAGAACAAGGTCGCCTCGATCAAGCAGGAGGCAGAGGCCACAGGCCGTCAGTACCGGAATGCTGAGGTCAAGAGCGAGAAGGCACGCAAGGTTCAGAAACAGGTCGAGCTTGTCGAGAAGGTGCGTGCCGCGCTGAAGGAGATCCTCGAGATCAAGACTGAGGAGGTCCGCGACCAGCTCGACAAGAAGGTCAAGGAGGTCTTCTCCCGAATCTTCATCAAGAGCTACGTGCCCGAGCTGAACGACGACTTCGAGCTGGAGCTGCACACCGCGAGCGGAGTGGCCATCCGCTCCACCGGCGAGAACCAGATCCTCGGCCTCAGCTTCGTCGGCGCGGTCTCCGAGGTTGCCAGGAACATCAGTGCCCGAAAGAAGAACAGGGGGGAGGCGACTATCGAGACCGGCAGCGGCGGTGTCTACCCGGTCGTCATGGATGCCCCCTTCGGCAGTCTCGACCTGACCTATCAGGAAGAGATCTCCAAGGCTCTGCCGGCGCTGACATCCCAAATCGTCACCCTGCTCTCGCAGTCGCAGGCGCGGGGCAAAGTTCTGGAGAACCTCCAGCAAGCCGCCAATCAGATGTACGTACTGCGCTCTTACACGCCGAACCAGTCGGCGGGCGAAGAGACGATCGTGATCAGCAACCGTGAGGTGCCGTACGTGTCACACGGCGACTTCGAGCACACTGTTCTGGAGAAGGTGACCTTCTGATGGCCTACACGGACCGATTCCGCCGGCCCCAAGAGCATGAGGACCTGCTCGGTAAGCTCACCGACAGAAAGACCGGGACGTTCGCGACTATGGTCGAGGCGATGATGTTCGCCGCGCTGCTAGGCCACCGCCGAGGCGAGCGCGAGCCGTTCGACCAGACTGACGAGCCGATCCGCCTCGCGCTGATGGAGAGCCGGGACTACGGGGAGGTGCTTCTCGACATGCTCGGAGCCGTCGAGTGCCCCGACGACCCGAAGATCCTCAGCGCGGACCGCCAGTCCGAGCGGGTCCTCATTTTCGAGGAGTACGCAAACGCTGGCCTGTCCCACCTGCAGACCCTTATAAATCGTCAGTCCGACCAGGACCTTGACACGATCATTTCGAACCTCGTCCTTGAGGGGCTAAGGACGCCGCCGGAGGCAGAGAAGGACGACGTTGGCGACATCCTTGCCAGCGCTGACCTGGACTGGTAAAGCCGCTACCTCAGGGCAGGGTCGACAGCCGGAATCCGTACGGCTATCAACCCTGCCCACCTCTGTGGAACGTAGTGGTTGGTCTCCTGTTCATGGGGCGGGATGTCTCCGATGGCGGTGTGAAACAGCTGGTTGTTGAACCAGTCGGCCCACTCTGCGGTGGCCGCGGCCTCGATGCCCAGGTCCGCGGCGACCGAATTCATAACGGCCCACCCGGTGGAGTGGCTGCGAATAATTTCCGCGACCATGCGTACCGCGCACTCGCGAAACTCGGCAGGGTAAGAGGACGGGCGGGCCATGACTTGATTCGCTCAGGGAATCGAGCCTTCAATTAGCACCGAAGCGCTTCATGCCCTAATTCACTGATGCCGATAGGGTCACTCGGAAATTATGCGACTCCTGACAAGACGCTGAAGGTGATCCCAGATGGTCAGCCGGCGTCACCTGCGCCTCACACACGACTTGGCAGCGCGCCCCTACTATTGCAGTACAGCTGCCTGCTACCGGAAGGCCGTGATCAGTGCAGCCAGGGAAGTTACCAGGGTGGCAACTGCCGTGATTGTGGCCGGAGTTATGCGCCCCTTCGAGGGGCCCTCGTTACTCTGACCACCAGACGTGCTCCGGCCCTCATCCCGCAGGCACGTCGAGGTGCAGCAGTGATCGTCGCCAAGCGGATTGTGCACGTTGCTCCTTTCTTTGGGCTCATGCGGTTGCCACGTAGCAGGTGAAAGCGGAGCCCAACTACCCCTCCCCCTCGGCTGCAGCGAGCCAAAGGGAAGAGGAACGACCATGACGGGGTAACCCTGACACCATCCGAGTCATACCGCTTTGGAACGAGACGTTCTCGCAAACAGCTATACATAGCTGTGCGTCACAGTTTTTGATTTATAAATTCAAGCCCCCTGGATTCGATCCGCCATTGCGACACGCGAAACCATGTTCGTGCAGCAGTACGCCAAGTCGCAGCGCACTTCGCGAACGGTGCGACTTGGCGCCTAGGTGCCAGTCGAGGAATCCGGAAGGGAAGACTCCCTCGACTGGCACTCTAAAACTGCTGGTCCGGAGGGTGGCGCTCGCGGAAAGTGAAGCGACACCTCATATGGGTTACTTCATTCGAGTGCCGGGCGGTTCGTGTGATGGCTGCCCTAAGTCTCGGAACTTTTCGTTCCGTTTTCATTTAGAATGAAGCCTGCATCCGCTGCATTGCAAAGTAAAAACCTTCACACTGCATCGATTAGAGCTATTCCGTTACAGAGAGTGTCGGCCGAAAATCATCGAGGTTGTTGGAGGTGTATTGATTTTTCGGCGAGAGGGTCAGGAGTCTGATAGTGGGCGACCGAATAGCGTTAAATGCCGCTTATTGAGCTTCTTCAGCGTTGCCGCTCCAGGGTGAGGATGGCCTTGGCGATTGACGTCATGCGGTTGGGGCTGCAGCGGGATCTGCGGAAGATGCGCCAGGACTTCAAGCGGGCGACGCCGCGTTCGACGGGTGCGCGTGCTGCGGCCAGGGCTCGGTTGCGGGTCTTCTCGGTGGTGGTGAGTTCCCGCAGGGGTCTGCGTTTGATGCCGGTGGTCAGCCACGGGCCGGCGCCCTGGTAAGCGAGATCGGCCACGATCGGCACTCCCTGGCGCTCGCAGAGCCGGATGATCCGATGGGTGCGGGCGGCGGTCAGGTCGTGGGTGCGGCCCGGCAGGGCGGGCGAGAGCCACAGCAGCCGGCCGTCGGGATCGGTGAGGACCTGTACGTTCACGCCGTGGCGTCGGTGCTTGTGGGAGTAGTCCGCCCGGCCGTCGCCGACCCGGTCGCATTCGGCGAGGGTCCCGTCGAGCAGGACGAAGTCGGGGTCGTGCTCACGCAGCGTCTTCAGCAGGCCCGGTGCACGGGCGGCGAGCAGGTCCACGACCGCGCTGGTGTAGGCATGCGCGGTGGACTCGCTGATCCCGAACCCGGCAGCGATCTTCGTCAGAGTGGTGTGTTCGCGCAGGTATACCAGTGCCACCATCGCGCGCTGTGACGGGCGGAGCTTGCAGCGCCGGTCGCCCTCACCGGGTGACGATCAGCATGGTCACCCATTCCACGAGTGCGTGCGGCAGGTCGAGTGCGGCAGGATGGATAACCAACGGGGCCCCCGAGCAACGTGATTGAGACGTCAGACATCTCCATCAACAGCTCGGGGCCCTCGCTCGTTGCGCTTCACGGCCCATCACCCGATCGGTGGCCAAATCGAAGAGGCTCATTGATCCGAAACGGTAAGCGTTCCGAGTCGTCGAATGCTGCGTGAGTGAACTGGTGGGGAGGCGCTGACCGCGCGGCGCGTGGGTGAGCATCGGGTGCTGTCCGGGCTCGAGCAGGCAGCAGTGCGGCAGGCGATTTTGGATCACCTGCCGTGTGACCTGGGTCTTCGTGGCCAGTTGTGGACGCGTGGCCAGGTGGGTGAGCTGATTGCGAAGCTGTATCGGGTGCGGATGACCGAGCCCGGGGTGGGCAAGTACCTGCGGCGCTGGGGGCTGTCGTTCCAGCAGCCCGACAAGCGCGCGGTCGAGCAGAACCGGAGGCGGTGCGGACCTGGCTGGAGGAGACATGGCCGGCGATCTGGGCGACGGCGAAGGCCGAGAACGGTGAGGTGCTGTTCGCCGACCAGGTCGGAATCCGTTCTGATCAGGGCACCGGTCGCACCGGGGACGAGAAGGGCCGCACCCCGATCGTACGCCGCACCGGCAATCGGTTCTCCGTGAATGCGATGTCCGCGATCAGCGCGAAGGGCCGGATGCACTTCATGGGTGTTCGCCGAGACCTTCGACGCGAAAGTCATGTGCCGCTTCCTCGACCGGCTCATCGGCCACTTCCAACCGCAAGATCCACCTCGTGGTGGACGGTCACTCCGCACACCGCCCTCATGTGGTCCGCACATGGCTGGCCGACCACGCCGACAGGATCGAGCTGCACTTCCTGCCCCCGTACTCACCCGAACTGAACCCCGACGAACTCGTCAACGTCGACCTCAAACGCAGCCTGCCCATGAGCAGCAGGACCTGCCACCAGGCCCAACTCGCAGCCGAGACCCGCAGGTTCTTCCACCGCCGCCAGCGCCAGCCCCACATCGTCCGCGGCTACTTCGACGGCCTCCACATCCGCTGCACCCTCGAAGAGAACCATTTGAGTTTCTGATCAATAATGGTTGCAGCCTCGGCGCTATTTTTGTATTCGAGAGGATGTAGTAGAAGGGCAGGCGGGGAAGTCGTGCTTCAGCCTCGACAGGCTGACATTTCACATACTTTGGCGGGACTGTAAAACGTTCGGTGTAACTCCCGATCATGGAAGATGCATCGATGACCAGCAACAACGTGACCGAGGCCGAGACCGTCGAGCCGTCTGAGCCGGTGCCGCCGAAGTCTGTGGATGACCGGCTGATCGACGAGCTCGTGGGGCGGGCTCAGGCCGAGGGGCTGCAGCTGACCGGCGAGGGCGGGCTGCTCCAGCAGCTGACCAAGCGGCTCCTGGAGTCCGCTCTTGAGGGTGAGATCACCGACCACCTCGGCTATGACAAGCACGATTCCGCCGGGAAGAACGGCGGCAACTCACGCAACGGCACCCGAGCCAAGACCGTGCTGACCGATGTCGGCCCGGTCGAGATATCCGTGCCTCGCGACCGCGAGGGCTCCTTCGAGCCGAAGATCGTCAAGAAACGCCAGAAGCGCCTTTCCGGCGTCGACGAGATGGTCATCTCGCTCGCCGCGAAGGGCCTGACGACCGGTGAGGTCCAGGCCCACCTGTCCGAGGTCTATGGCGCCGAGGTGTCGCGTCAGACGATCTCCACGATCACGGACAAGGTCCTCGAGGGCATGGCCGAGTGGCAGAACCGGCCCCTGGACGCGGTCTATCCGGTGGTCTTCATCGACGCGATCCACGTGAAGATCCGGGTTCTGGCTCAACTTCTGTGGTTCGGAGAGCGAGTGCCTCCTCCAGGAGCATGCTCCACCGGCCTGACCTGCGAGACGTCGGACACGGCACCGTCCAGAAACCGGCGTGACCGCTCACATCACAGAAGTTGCGCCAGAACCAAGATCCGCGACGGCGCCGTGGCCAACAGGCCCATCTACGTGGCCCTGGCCGTCACGGCCGAGGGCCGGCGGGACATCCTCGGGCTGTGGGCCGGTGATGGCGGCGAGGGCGCCAAGCACTGGATGCACATCCTCACCGAGATCAAGAACCGCGGCGTGAACGACGTCCTCATGCTCGTCTGCGACGGACTGAAGGGGCTGCCCGACGCGGTCGAGGCCGTCTGGCCCCGCACCGTGGTGCAGACCTGCGTGGTCCACCTGCTGCGGAACTCCTTCCGCTATGCCGCCCGCCAGGACTGGGACAAGATCGCCAAGCTCCTCAAGCCCGTCTACACCGCGGCGACCGAGGACGCGGCACTCGATCGGTTTGCCGAGTTCGCCGACGCGTGGGGCAAGAAGTATCCGGCGATCGTGCGGCTCTGGGAGAACGCCTGGGAGGAGTTCACCCCGTTCCTCCGCTTCGACACCGAGATCCGCCGCATCGTCTGCACCACGAACGCCATCGAGTCCGTCAACGCCAGGATCCGCCGGGCGGTGAAGGCCCGCGGCCACTTCCCGAATGAGCAGGCCGCCTTGAAGTGCGTCTACATGGCGATCATGTCGCTGGACCCGACCGGCAAGGGCCAGGCCCGCTGGACCATGCGCTGGAAGACGGCCTTGAACGCCTTCGACATCACCTTCGACGGCCGACTCTCCGCAGCACGTCAGTAGCCCTCAACTACCCGAGTTACACCGCTCGTTTGACAGACCCACTTTGGCGTTTGAGCCGGTTGAGGAATGGATTCTCCGTGCCTGCAGTAGTTCAGCGAGGCCAGGTTTTGACCGCGAGCCCGGCAAGGACGGTCTGCCGAAGTCGGATGCTGTCCGGGGTCCACTCGCTCTTCTCGCTGATCTTTCTGGTCAGCTCGAAGCCCGACGCCTTGAAGACCTCAACCTTTTCGGCAAACGACTTGTTCCCGATCTTAGAGTTCACTCCAGCCTGCAGGAGCACCATATTGCCAATGCGGTAGACCCAGCTGGCGGCGTCCTGCTTGTCCCCGCTCTTCTTGATGAAGTCCTCCCAGTCGGCTTCCTTGGCGTTCTGCGGGAACACGTGCTCCAGGTTGACCTGGCTCGGGTTGCTGTTGGGGACGAACTCTGGCTGGGACTCCTTTCGCCTTGTCGTCTCCAGGGCGCTCAGGTAGTACCGGGCAAGCTTGGAATCGCTTCTTCCGACGGTGGCGAGCGCGAACTGCTCCCTGAAGTCGGTGTCGGAGGGTATGAGGTCCTCGACGCGCAGTCGGACCTGCGCGGTGGTGGTGACCTCGCCTTTCCGGATGGCGACCGCGATATGAGAGTACTGGTCTTCGAAGCGGCCGCGGTTCATCATGCTCATAATCATGCCGCGCACTGACCAGTTCACCATGGCACGGAGGAGCTTCTCGAGCTCGTGGGAGTGAAAGTGCTCGACTGCCGCCAGCAGGAGGATTTTGTTGGGAACCAGGTCGAACATGGCGAGTGTGTCGAGAGCGGGACGGTGACCGTTGCCGCTGCACTTGGTCGCCCAAAAGTCGCTCTCCGGGTTGGAGAGCGCGGTGTAGGCGTGTGTGGCTGACAGGAGGTTCTCCGAGAAGTGCAGCGCCTCCTGTCGATGGGTCACCTCCTTGCGCATCTCCGCGTAGAGATCGCGCTCGGTGATCTTGCCAACCTTCGAGCTCCAATAGTGGCGCAGGAACTTGGTGAACTTCGCATCGGCGGCCCCGAGCTGGAGCGTCCCGAGTGACTGGTGCCAGTTGTTCCGCACCGCGTTGAGGTTCTGCTGCTCGCCGGCGGCTCCGAAGAGGTGGTTCTTCAGGAGGTCCGCGGTGGTCAGGTCGGCGCCTCGATTGTTGAGGGTCTCGAAGATCACGTAAGCGTCTGCCTCGGTCGGGGTCTCGACCACGGCGAGCTGCGCCCGGTGCTGGATGTAGCTCACCCATTTCTCGAGGACGTTGGCCGCATCCATCCCATACAGGCTGCGGAACTGCGAGATCTTTTCCCGGAAGAGCCGGTACGCCTTGACGATGTCGGAGTCGGTCCTCGCGGGTTTCCCCGGGAGCGCGGTCTCGGTGGTGATCCCGAGGAAGTCGGGGTTGTCGTTCTCGTTGAGCTTGAGGTGCGACTCTGCGTACCTGTCGTTCCATGCCTTGCTGGCCAGGAAGGTGCGGCTGATGCCTACAGCCTGGGAGTCGTCCGCCTTAAGCAGGTTCCCCTCCAGGGTTCGCAGCTCGTCGCGGATGGCAGCGATCAGGAGGGAGGAGGTGACCAGCCGCTGCTGGCCGTCGATGATCCGCTTCCGAGTCCCGTCGCCGTCCTGGGTGATCACGATCGTGCCGAAGAAGTACTCCTCCTTCGCCCCGCCGTTGATCGCCCGGTCCAGGTCGGTCCAGTAGTCGAGGACCTCCTGCTCCACCTTCCAGCAGTACGAGCGCTGAAACTGGGGGACGACCAGGCGATTGTTGCGCAAGACCTCACCGATGCCGACGAGGTAGAGCTGAAGCGAGGTGCTGCCGTGTCCCGATGCCATACAGGGCAGCTTAAGCGTCAATGAGTTAAGTGGATCTGCGTTTTCTGATGACTGGTCGCAATCGTGTGGAGGTGCAGGAAAGGGCCGACCCGCGCAGGCGAATCGGCCCTAAACTGGGCAATTTAGACGGTTGTTACGGCCCCGATCAGCCCCTCGATTGCTGTCATCTCCTTGTGCGCACCCAAGTATCCGACCCCCCGGGCCAGATGGATCGTCAGCGTATTGGAGGCGTTCTCGTCCGTCGGCTCTAGTCCGTCGGCTACGCAGCGCTGCTTGAGCAGGGCGAGGTAGAGGTCGCCGTGGGGTCCGGCGAAGGTCTTCCAGGACATCTCGACGTTGGAGTCGGTGACGACCTCGCGGACCAGGGGTGTGGAGGTGTCCGCCAGGGAGAGGGCCAGAGCCCAGCGGCACAGGACGTTCCACTGGCTAATGCCAGTGGTGTGCTTCAGACGGCTTAGGCGGTCCTTGCTCGCCGTAGCGAGGCGGATGTTCTCAAGCGGCATTGCTGGCTCCTGCGTTCCACCAGTAACCCTCGACGACGCTGGTGGTGAAGGTGGTGTCGTCGTGGACCAGGGTGTAGGTGTGGGCGATGGCCTTCTTGAGGCGGCCAAGTAGGTACTCGTCGATCTCCTCATCGGTGGAGAGGAGGAGGACTTGGTCGCTGGCGTACGGGAAGTATCGGTCCACCAAATGCTCACGGTGGCGGCTGTCGAGCCGGCCCAGCGGCGTGTCGATGACGCTTGGCAGGTGGCCGCCGGCGACCTTCATCAAGCCCCAGAGGAGGGAGACAGCGAGTAGCTGGCGCTCGCCCGCGCTGAGACGTCCGGGGTCGATCGGCTCTCCGTCTGTGTCAGCCAGGGTGAGCGTGAACTTGTCGGTATCGATGCGGAGGTCGTTCACCAGGCCCTGCTTGCGCATGAGAGTCTGGAAGCTCGTGAGCATTGCTACCTCGAGGCGGCTGATATGCCGCTTGAGGAGGGCATCGCCGAACTGTTCCAGCGTCTTCCGGGCCTTTTCCGAGTACTTGATGATCCGCTCGACCTCTTCGGCCTTCACCTTGGTGCGAACGAACTCTTCGTGGGCACGCTTTAGGGAGGCGGAGACGTACTCGAGGCGGCGCTTCAACTCGGCGACGCTATTGAGGCTGTTCTCGTGCTCCCGTTCCAGCCGTGCGACTTTCTGAAGCTGGTCTTCACGCTCCTTCTGGATGGCCTCGACCTTGCTTTTGGCCGGTACACCCGCCAGCTGACGCTCCAGCTGCACACGCTGCTCGGCGGCTTTCGCAGCCTGCTGAAGGAGCTCGGCAGCTCGTGCCTTGTCGCGGCTGAGTGCCTCGTCGAGTGCCGACAGCTGGGGGAGCGTGTCCGGGGAAAGGCCGAGATCCACCTTGAGGCGGGCGGACTTGGCGCGCTTGGCGCGGTCAGCCTCCAGCTCCTCTCCTACGGCTGCCTTCGCCTCGGCAGGGAGCATGTCCATTAGCCACTGGTCACGTTCTTCGAGCACCCCCAGTACCTGATGGGACTCGGCTGCCGTCCGCTCGCGGCCAGCCTGCTTGTGCAGCTCATTGAGGTGACTCCCCATCATGAGGAGCGGAAGCGGGCCTGCAGCCAACTGGACGAGGGAGCTGCGGATTTCGGCGAGGCGAGTGGAAACCTGCGCGAACTCGCGCTCGATCTCGACGCGACGTTCGAAGAGGCTTCCGCCCTCCTGCTTGTAGGCAGCCTCCAGCGTTTCGAGAGTGCGCCGAGCTTTGACGAGCTCGCTCTTGCGCTGCGCGGCCTGCTGTTCTGCGTTCTCCAGAGCGGCGTTGGCCGCTTGCCGTTCCTGCTCCTGCGCGTGGATCTTGTCCATCAGGTGCTGCTCTTCGTCTGACAGCTTCTGTCGGCGCTGAAGCGCGAGCAGGTCCGTACGGAGCTGCTGGACGGTGTTGACACCGAGCAGTGAGTGGATGGCCGATTCGATGACCGATGCTGCGCGCTCGGGGTTGGCGAGCGATTCGATCTTCTCTCCGTCGAAGAACGACAGCGAGGCGACTTCTAGAGGGAGCAGGCTTTCGATGTGATCGGCCCACTCCTCGCTGAGAACCCGGCTGTACTTCAGCTCAGGTCCGACACGGCGCCCCGGCTTCGCCCGGGAGCCATACTCCTCGTCGACGAACGCGTTCACGAACTCCTTGAGTCTTGTCTTGCCGCTGGTGTGCCAGCTGCGGACCACCTTGTAGTAGTGCTCCGTGCCGTCCACAGCGACCGTGAACTCCAGGATGATCTGAGCACCGCGGGTCGGGTCCGCCTGCCGGTTGATACTCTCGCGGAGGTACGTCTCATACGACTTGTTGCCTCGACCGCTACAACGTGCTCGCGGCCCGTACAGCGCTAGCTGGATGGCGTCGAGAAGGGTCGTCTTGCCGCAGCCATTGAGTCCGCCGATGAGGACGATCGGCTTGTTCTTCTTAGTAGTCAGATCCAGGGACTGGGTGCCGCGGTAAGCCCCGAACTCTTCGAGAGTGATCTTACGCAGGAGCATCGATATTGGTTTCTTCGTCCAGGGTCGGGTGGGTCGGCGATTCGTCACGCCACTTGTTCTTGCGCTGCGCGAAGTCGATGGCGTCGGCGCTGTCCTCGTAGTAGCCCTTCTTTACCGCAGTCTCCAGAGCCTGGAAGAGGCCAGCACGTCGGGACATTGTCCGGTACTTGCGCTCGACGGAGAGCAGCTCACGGACCATGTCGTAGTGCAGGTCGTCCCCGCAGAGCTCCTTCAGCAGCTCCATCTCGTCCGCGCCCATGACGAGCTGTTCGTCCAGAGGCCCACCCGGGAAGTCCTCGCCCGTGAACTCCTTGTAGATGCCGGGCAGCGAGTCTTCGACCTCGTGTTTGTCGAAGACCCAGATGCGTCGGATCTCGTGCAGCTCGTCGAGGGTGATCAGTTCGATGTTCTTGACGTGCTCTGGCGCGTTGGCGCGGATCCACGTCTGGGCTTCCAGCAGGTCCTTGAGCCAGTCCTGGCGGAACCTCTGCAGGTATGGGCCGTGGATCGGGACCTCTTCGCCGTCGGTCCGGCGCGTGTATACCATGACCTTGCCGTTCATACGGCGGAAGTCTCGGGCTGGCTGGTCAGGGCGGGGATACGGGAGCTTCCGGCCGGCAGGGAGTCCTTCCTCGCCCTCTTCGAAGTAGCCGAACGGGGCGTCGAGCTTGTCGCGGAGGTCCAGGAGCGGCTGCATCCACTCCTTCTCTTCGTCGTTCTGGATCATCGCCGACATCGACTTGTCCTGCTCGACGAGCGTGCATGTCCAGCACCCGAAACGGCTGGAGCCGCAGGAGGGTGTGGTCGAGTCGACCACGAGCGGGCACTCGCCATCGCCGGAGGCGCCCTGGTACATGGTGAGGAGATCCTGATTGTTGTAGCCCCATGGGTTGGGCTTCTGCATCAGGTACTCCCAGACGTCGTCGTTGGTCCAGTCTTCGACGGGGCTGTAGACGAGGGAGTTGGGAAGGTTTGCATTGGGGGAGAGACGATCACGGACGCGCCGCTTTTCGTGCTTCTCCATGGCACGGGCGCGCGCCTGGCTCTCGGTCTTACGGATACCGAGCACCATGATCGCCTCGCCGTGTGCTGCCACGACGTTCCGGATGAAGGAGTTGGAGGGCTTGATCTTGAGGCGCTCGGTGCACCAGCGGAACTTGGGGCGCGGCGCCGGGTAGCCCCGACCGATCAGGTTGACCCAGAAGGTGTCCTTGATCTCCGGCGTCAGGCGATGAGGCTCGATAGGGAGGCCCTGCTCAGCGGCGGCTTTCTCCATCGTCTCCAGGGATGTCGTCACCCACGCTGCGACGACGGGATTCTCGACGAGGGTGTCGGTGCTGATGACGTGGACCGTCTTGGTGCGCTGCTCCGCCGGCAGAGTGGCGATGGCGGTCCATACGAGCTGAAGGACCGCGGTGGAGTCCTTGCCGCCGCTGTATCCGATGACCCAGGGCACTTGGTCGGCGGTGTAGAGCTCACGGACCTCGTCTGAGAGCTTGGCGATGACCTCTTCGAGGGGTTGCCCGTTGAACGGCTTCCGCCGGACCGGCGTGATGCCGAGTTGTAGAGGGATGGTGCTCATGCTTCGCCTCGCAGGTATGCGTCCTCTGCCCGCTGCTCTTCGGCGCTGAGGCCGAGGCGCAGGTGATTGCGCAGGTAGTTGACTGTAAGAGTTACATTTTGGTGACTTTTGGAAACGCGACCACCGACGATGGCACGGCCCTCCCAGTCTTTATTCGACCGAGTCCAGTCGACTTTTTTCAGAGGGGAAAGTTTCCGCTTCCAAGTGCTGGGTGTGGCGGATTCCCGAAGTAGGGAATTTCCGATGCGGCCGAGAGCGTGCAATGCGATTCCGTGACTGTGGATGAAGTCGCGCCGCATCTCGGGTGCCGAGAGCTCTCGCTTGCGAACCATCTCCCACTCGGGAAGCGTTGTATCGATGTGCTCCCAGTACTCCTGCGCCAGCTCTGCTGTGGCATCTGCCTCGATCTCCAGGCCTTGAAGGAGGGACTGGGTGCCGTAGTAGAGAGCGCTCAAGGTGAACATCATCCGGGAGCGGGCGGAGAGGGTGCTCTTCTCCATCTCGACGTAGCCCTTGAAGACCTTGCACCGGCTGGCCAGGGTGCGCGCGACCTGAGCTTCGCTGTCCCGGTGGTCGTAGAGGACGCCGATGGACCGGGCCGGACGCACCGCGTGCCGGTTGAGGTCCGCGAACATCTGCTGCGAGCGGGCGAGCCCCGCGTCATGGAAGAAGACGACGGCGATCGTCTCGTTGCCAATGTCCGGGTTCTCCTTGAGGGCGTGCTCGATGGCTGCGCGCCGATGCTGGCCGTCGTTGATCAGGAAGCGGGAATCCATGGGGATACGCAGCTGCCCGGCACGGAAGGCGTTGCCGTCGGAGCCGAGATGGTCGAACTCCATTTCGCCGTCGACGGATGCGGTCAAAGCACTGAAGACGTAATCCTCTGGATTGTCCAGAATGTACTTGGTGAGTGCCGGGAGGCGTCCCTTATTGAGGATCCGCTGGGCGCGCAGTTCTGGTGAGAGCTCGTCTTCGTCGAAGATAAAGATCTTTGGGATGAGGCGCAGGGGGCACATCGATACGTAATATTCGCGCCCTGCCTGGATGCCGCGGATCGCCGGGAACGTGTACTCGAACCCCGTTGAGGTGCGCGGAGCTACGACTCGGGGCGCTGGTGTCGCTGCTTTGATCTCCACCCCAGCAACCTTAGCGTACGTCATCCGTTTAACGTACGGAGCTTGCTGAAGTTACGACACCTTCACGTACGTAAGACACACCGGCATGTCTGGGGTTACGCCCGGCTGGCGCGAAGGACGTTGCTGCCCGGGAAGGCGTACGTCGATGTCTGCGTTGACAACTCTGAGGCGCTGCGCTGTGCGTCAGCCGAGCATGCGTGTACGTTAACGGTTTGACGTACCCGGTAACGGGATGATTGCTCTGGGATGGGTGAGCGCGGTGGTGGCGTATCTGGATGTGGCGGCGACGACCCGTGTGGAGCCGCGGGTGGCTGACGTGGTGCTCCACTGGATGACCGAGGACTTCGGCAACGCCGGCAGCCGCACCCATGAGTACGGAGCCCGGGCAAAGAAAGCGGTCCAGGAGGCAAGGACGTTCCTCGCCGGGACAGTTGGTGTGAGGACCGAAGAGGTCATCTTCACCAGTGGAGCGACGGAGTCCAACAACATCGCGCTGCTCGGCATGGCCTCGTACGGCGAGAAGCACGCCCGGAAGCACATCATCACCTCCGCTATCGAGCACAAGGCGGTCATCGAGCCCCTGCTGCATCTGCAGGAGAAGCGGGGGTTCGAAGTCGATTTCCTGAAGCCCGGTCCCTCGGGGCGGATTTCTACGGACGCCGTGCTGGAGAAGTTGAGGCCAGACACCCTGCTCGTCTCGCTAATGCACGTGAACAATGAGACAGGCGTCATCCAGCCCGTGGCCGAGCTGGCGGAGAAGCTCCAGAAGACCCCGACTTTTCTCCACGTCGATGCCGCGCAGGGGTACGCGAAGGTTCCCGAGGACCTGAAGGCGCCCATCGATTTGACCAGCATCAGCGGTCACAAGATCGGTGCACCCAAGGGGATCGGCGCTCTGGTGACCCGGCGCCGCGGCTGGGACAAGGTGCCGCTGGAGCCGATCATGTTTGGCGGCGGGCAGGAACGAAAGCTGCGCCCCGGGACGCTTCCCGTGCCACTTGTCATGGGGCTGTACGAAGCATCCAAGGTCTTCCAGGAGAACCGGTCGCGTTGGGAACGGGACGCGAAGGAGATGCGGGAGCGGCTGCTCGCCGCGCTCGGGAGGACCCGCTTCCAGATCAACGGCGATGCCGACCACGCGGTCCCGCACATCCTCAATGTGACCTTCGACGGGCTCAATGCCGAGGCCCTGATCGTACGGATCAAGGACCAGGTGGCCGTGGCGACCGGTTCCGCATGCACCAGCGCCTCGTACACGCCGAGCCACGTGCTGACCGCAATGGGCCTCCCGGAGGAGGTGGCCACCAATGGCCTCCGCTTCTCGTGGTTTCCCGGGCAGGTCTCGGACTTCGACCCGGACGGCTTGGCGGAGACGATCGCGTACATGCAACCGGATGCCCTCTGACGGTTTGAGCTGATCAGTCTTCGGGGCGCTGGACCAGCCGGTGTCCCCGAAGCATGCGACCACACCTGATCAGTTCGGCCTCCCAGCCATTCTCGGTGCCGATCAGGTGCGGATTCTCGTAGAGGCCGGCGCGTAGCTCGGACTCGGTCAGACGGCGGTAACGCGGAACGTCCGGGTCGTCGGGCGCCAGGAATTCGTGCTTGCGGTGGAGCAGAGGACGGTTGGCGGAGTTCGCGTAGGACATGTGCGAGGTCTCGATGGTCTTGAGATCTACGAGGTACGAAGACGTGATCCGCGGGTGTGGGTCCTTGTCGAAATCCGGGTAGTCAAGCCAGCTGATGGCTCGCCCCTGGTGCTTCAGCTTGGCGACGGTCCATTTCTGAGGGCGGCCGGCGGCAACCGAGGCGCAGTGCTCGTACAGGCGCAGGACTGTCGGCATCCGGTCGATCGCCCGGCGGTGCACGTACAGCGCGGTCGGGGTGATCTTGCCGACGCTGGATGCGTTCATGGCGCCCCGGATATAGGTGTCATCCCGGAGCTTGAGGAGCAGACGGTCAGAGCGCCTGCAGGCTTCCTTGTACGAGGTGAAGAACGAACGGACATCGAGCTGGATGCCGAGGGGGAGGCTGCTGAACGGACCTCGGCCGTTGAAGAGCTCGACGGCGAGGAACAGCAACGTGTTCAGCGTCGTGTGCTTGGCGCCCTCGGAGACCCTCTCGGCGTCGGCGGAGTCGCGTATGAGGCGCTTAAGTTCGCCGGGTTTTAGGTGGGCGAGCTGTTCGGCCATCGGCCGGGGCATCTCGTCGACACGGGGCGGGCGGCCACGCCGTTCGACGTAGTCGACCAGCGAGGCGATAGCGGAAGTGGTATCGGCTGAAGCGAGCCACTCGGCGTCGGGGAGGATGCGGTGTGCGAGGTAGCCCAGTCGGGCTGAGTCGTCCTTGAAGGCGTACACAATGCCGGGGGCCGCTGATATGCAGCGTGTTCCTGTGACCTCCTCGACGTAGATCCGGAGCTCGTCCGGGCTGAAGAGGTGCTGGAACGTCTGCCGGCTGGTGAGGAGGCCATCTCCGTACTCTTGGCCGCGGATCTTGGACCGCTCCCAGGTGAGGCGAGCCGAGACGATGAGTACGGAGGTGGCGAGCCTCCATGCCTCCTTGAGCGTCTGCCGACGCTCGACGGGGTCCTCGATGATATTCAGGACGTAGGTGAGGAGGACGACGTCGGAGGGGACCACCGGCGCACTCGAGCTGTAGTAGGGATCCCAACCGGTGATCTTGCAATCGAGGCGCTGGAGGGAGGCGACGTCGCCGCCTCGGCCGCAGCCGTAGTCGAGGATCGTGCGGTCCATGTTGAGCTGGCGATCGGCCAGAGCCTGGCGCGCCGGCACGGAGAGGCTGGAGCGACCGATCGCGGTGCGGCGGCGGTCGCTGTTCCATGACTGCTGCATGTCGGCCTCGTCAGTCGAGGAAGGGGGACGGGTCGCAGCATAGGCAGGGCGGCGGTACGGACGAAGAGGTTTCCGGGAGCTGAGGTTTCCAGCGCGTCCCTCAGTGCAATCGGTGAACCTGCCTGCCTGGCTGGCGGGCAAGGCGGTGGGTATCGGAACCGTCATCGCCATGATGACACTCGCGCTCATCCAGGACCAGTCGCCGCCCGAGCAGCTGGGCGTGACTACCTCGGCAGCGACGACGCTGCGCACCCGCGGCTCGGCGGCTGGCGCGAACGGCATCGCCGTTCTCACCGCGTCCCTCGACACCATCTAGCACCAGGGTCAGCAGAACCGGGCGCTCTGGGTTTCTTGCCGTGGTATCCGTCGTGGCCGTCCTTGCTTCGGCCGTGTCTTGCGCCCCGCCGCCGTACGCCCACTGGGTGAGACCTGGACCGCTGACCCCAGAATGAGTACTCGCCCCGGCAGTGTGACTCCTATGTTGCGATTTCCTTGGGTCGCGGCATCCGCCCTGACAGTTCGGACCGCTTGCTGGTATGCGGACGTAGGTTTGAAGCGTGAGCGCTGCGTGGGCGGACTGGGCGGCACCACGGCGGATTGGGCGTCATGCTGATCAAGGCTGCAGGTCTCTGATCAGCGAGAACAGGATTCGGTGGCACCGCCAAGCACCACCCGCCACGACCTTGCAAGCCCTCGTAATGCGAAGGTCTCGGGTTCGAATCTCGAAGGCGGCTCGGAAAAGGCCAGGTCACGCAGCCCATGACCCTGGCCCTTTGTCTACTCCTTCGCCCTGTCCGAGGACCGGGTCTACGACCTGTTCGCTGGCCTCTACACCACGCTCCGCGACAGCGAGGCGCGCGAGCGCCGGACCGCCGCGAAGACCAAGCTCCTCGCCCTAGCCTTCTGATGCCACTCGCCCCTGCCCACACCACCGCCAGTCCGGAAGGACTGCACGTTCCCACCGTTCTGTCTCCGGCTCCGACCGATCTGCAGTCGACGAACTGACCGGCGGCACCCAGCTGCCCGTGCTGACCGTATCTGCGAGCTCCTGTCCGCTTCCCCCCGCGGTCACTCACCTACTGGTCCGCAGCTCGCTCGCCTCCGACACCGACGGCCTTCTCTCCGACGTGACCTCGTTGTCAGTGTCCATGACGCGCACCTAGCCGCCTTCATGCCACCCTGCAGGGCACCCGAGTCGCCCTGACCAGCGTGCAAACTTGCTATCGCAAGTCGGCCCACGGGTGCAGCGCGCCGACAACCCACCGTCCCAGCACCGGGTGCTGGGAGAAATCTGGGAGATGATCTTCTCCCAGAGGCCAACCGAGCCCCCGCCGCACCAACCCAGACCAAGCCTCTGACCTGCCCGTTTAGCAGGATGCGTAGGTGTCGATCTTGTTCGAACCTCGTTCGGGACGAAGAGGTCGTGGGTTCAAATCCCGCCACCTCGACAGAGGAGTACCAGGTCAGAGGCCTGAACTCGGGGCCCTCGTGGAAGCCGATGACGGAACCCGGCTCCCCGTGGGTTCCCGAAGTGGTTCGGCAGGCGGGGGATTCGTGGGACGGCCCTCATCGGGGCCTCCGCCCACGTACGCTCTGGGCGTCCGGCGACCGCGCCGGGCGTACGAGGGGGCGTCGTGGATCATCTCTTCTCCGTCGACGGCCGGGAGGCCGTGCCGATACCGCGCACCGGACTCGCCGCCGAGGGCTTGTTGGAGCGGCAGCACCTCCAGGAATGGGTGATCGCCCATCCCCAGGTGCTCGGGGAGTCGGTGCTCGTGGTCACCGCGGAGTACGACCGGTGGGCCGACACCGACGGGGTGCCGGCCCGGGACCGGCTGGACGTGCTCGGGCTGGACGCGACCGGGCGGCTCGTCGTGGTCGAGCTGAAGCGGGGGACGGCCGACCGGGACGTGCACCTCCAGGCGATCACCTACGCCGCCCTGGTGTCCCGCTTCGACCTCGACACCCTGGCCCAGGCGCACCGCGGCTTCCTGTCGGGCCGGGGGCAGGCCCTCGGCATCGACGGGTGCAGGCAACGGCTGCTCGACCACGTGGACGGGGAGTGGAGCCCGGAACTGCTCCAGCGGCCCAGGCAGGTGATCATCGCCGCCGACTTCCCCAAGCAGGTCACGCACTCCGTGGTCTGGCTGTCGGAGATGGGCATCGACATCGACCTCGTCCAGGTCGGCCTGTGGCGGGTGGAGGGGAACCTCGTCGCCGGGTTCACCAAGGTCTATCCGACACCGGAGGTCGAGGAGTTCACTCTCGCCCCGGCCCGGGTCGAAGGCGAGGCGGCGGTCAAGAAGCTGCAGGATCGCTCGCATTCACGCAAAGCCGTCCATGTGCTCGTCGGTGCGGGCCTGCTGCCCGACGGGACCAGGCTGCTGATGACACCGCGCCACGGCGTGCCGGACGCCATCCGCGCCCAGATCCGCTCATGGGTGGAGCAGGACACCGCCCGATCCACCGCCATCTGGACCAACGACACCGCCCGGCCACTGGTCTGGGACGCTGACGGAGCCTCCTACTCCCCTACCGGGCTGGCCAACCACATCTTCACGAGCGTGACCGGCCGCAGGGTGGACGGCATCCAGGGAACGACGTGGTGGGAGGTGGACACCGCCCAGGTACCCGCCGGCATCGACCCGGAAGCATGGACCACGCTGGCAGGCTCCGACCTCACCGCTCTGGCCAAACAGATCAGCGGCGCCCGCAAGGACTGGACCGGCCTGCACACTCTGCTGAGCGGAGTCCCGACCGGGCGGTGGACCACCTACGGGGACCTGGCGGCGGCGGTCGGGAGCCATGCCGTCCCCATAGGCCGGCACCTCAGTACCTGTGGCCGATGTCCCCACCCCTGGCGTGTCCTCACGGCCGCGGGGAAGGTCAGCTCCGGCTTCCGGTGGCCCGACCCGTTGCGCACGGACAGCGCCCTGTCCGTCCTGGTCGGGGAAGGCGTGCGGTTCGACGGGGACACCGCCGATCCGAGCGGGCGCCTGCGCGAGGACGAGCTCCGGAAACTCCTCGACGGCTGAGGGCCCAGGGGACCTCAGCCCGTCGTGACCGGCCCTGCCTCAGGCTCCCGCGCCCCCGAAGCGCTCCCGGTAGGTCTCCAGGTCCTCATCCGTGATCTTCGCGAAGAGGACCGGCGGGACGGTGAACGGGGTGCCGGCGGGGACGGCGTCCAGGGACTTGGCCTCGTCGGCCGTCACCCAGGTCGCGGAGTCGGCGGGCAGGGCGAAGGCGCCCCGCATCGCGGCAGCCGAGGCCGGGATGAACGGTTCGGAGACGATCGCGTACAGGTGGATCAGGTTCATCGCCGTGCGCAGGGTCAGGGCCGCGCCGTCCGGGTCGGTCTTGATCTCCAGCCAGGGGGCCTTCTCCTCCAGGTAGGAGTTGCCCGCCGACCACAGGGCCCGCAGTGCCGCGGCCGCCTTGCGGTACTGGAGGGCGTCCATGTGCTCCTCGTACTCGGCCAGCAGGCGGGCGGTCTCCTCGCCGAGTCGCGTCTCCGCCTCGCCTGCCGCGCTGCCTGCGGGGACCTCGTCGCCGAAGCGCTTGCGGGAGAAGGACAGGACGCGGTTGACGAAGTTGCCGAGGGTGTCGGCCAGGTCCTTGTTGACCGTGGCGGCGAAGTGCTCCCAGGTGAAGGAGGAGTCGTCGGACTCGGGGGCGTTGGCGACCAGGAAGTAGCGCCAGTAGTCGGCGGGGAGCGTGTCCAGGGCGGCGTCGGTGAAGATGCCCCGCTGCTGGGAGGTGGAGAACTTGCCGCCGTAGTACGTCAGCCAGTTGAAGCCCTTGACGACGTCGACCTTCTTCCACGGTTCGCGCACGCCCAGCTCGGTGGCGGGGAACATCACCGTGTGGAACGGGACGTTGTCCTTCGCCATGAACTGCGTGTAGCGGACCGTGTCGTCGGCCTCGTACCACCACGACTTCCAGTCCCGGGTCTCCCCGCCCGGGGCGGCGTCCGCCCACTCCTTCGTCGCGCCGATGTACTCGATCGGGGCGTCGAACCAGACGTAGAAGACCTTGCCCTCGGCCGCCAGCTCTGGCCAGGTGTCCGCCGGGACCGGAACGCCCCAGTCCAGGTCGCGGGTGATCGCCCGGTCGAGCAGGCCCTCGGTCAGCCACTTGCGGGCGATGGAGGAGGACAGCTGCGGCCAGTCCCCCTCGTGCCGGGCCACCCACGCCTCGACCTCGTGCTGGAGCTTCGACTGGAGCAGGAAGAGGTGCTTCGTCTCACGGATCTCCAGCTCCGTGGAGCCGCTGATCGCCGAGCGCGGGTCCAGCAGGTCGGTCGGGTCGAGGACGCGGGTGCAGTTCTCGCACTGGTCGCCGCGCGCCTTGTCGTAACCGCAGTGGGGACAGGTGCCCTCGACGTACCGGTCGGGGAGGAAACGGCCGTCGACCGGCGAATAGACCTGGCGGATCGCACGCTCCTCGATGAAGCCGTTCTCCTTCAGCTGCCGCGCGAAGTGCTGGGTGATCTCGACGTTCTGCTGCGAGGAGCTGCGGCCGAAGTAGTCGAAGGCCAGCTGGAAACCGTCGTACACAGCCTTCTGCGCGTCGTGAGCCTGCGCGCAGAACTCCGCCACGGACACGTCGGCCGCCTTGGCCGCCAGCTCGGC
This sequence comes from Streptomyces sp. CB02366, assembly GCF_001905905.1. GTDB lineage: Bacteria > Actinomycetota > Actinomycetes > Streptomycetales > Streptomycetaceae > Streptomyces. Next base: position 1,227,319 of record NZ_LIVT01000003.1, on the reverse strand, counting down.
GGGCGTGCCGTGCTCGTCGGTCGCGCAGATGTAGAGGACGTCGTGACCGCGCTGGCGGAGGTACCGGGAGTACACGTCCGCCGGAAGCATCGACCCCACCATGTTGCCCAGGTGCTTGATCCCGTTGATGTAGGGAAGCGCGCTGGTTACCAGGTGTCGAGCCATCCTCGGATGCTCCATTCGTACGTGTGCGGCGCCGGCGGCCGTGTCGTGGCGGGTCCGGCCGGTGTGTGCAGTCGGCGGCTGCCGTGCGCGGGCGCGCGCAACTGCGGAACGCGGCCATCGTAGGGCGCCTCCCCGCCGTGACGGCGAGCCGTTTATCCCCGGCCGTCCGCGGGTCGGGCGGTCGTACCGGCCCGGCTCTCCATGCGCACCACTCTCATGGACGAGGGCAGGGAGTCGACGCCGGAGACCGTCACCCCCCTGGGCACGTGGATCCTGCGCAGCGGCAGTACGGGGGCCATCGGCGCCACGTCCAGGTGGGGCAGCGGGGTCTCGACGGTCAGGGTGCGCAGCTGCGGCAGTTCGCGCAGCCACCGCCACGAGACGCCGATGTCCGCGGTCAGCCAGAGGTCGGTGATCCGCCTCCTGCGGCAGCCGTTGAGGAAGTCGACGGCCGTGAAGTCGCCGACGATCTTGATGCTGGCCCGTCCTCCGTAGCTGCTGAGCGCGTGCAGTTCGGCCAGGTTGGAGACCGGAAAGTAGAGGTCGTCCTCGTCGAGGTGGGCGATGACCTCCTCGCCGTAGACGTCGGTGTCGAAGCGGCTCCAGGCCCGGACGAGTTCGTGGCGCACCCGGAGGTCGTAGTGGCCGCGGTAGCGGGCGAGGACGTCGATGGCCGCGTCGGTCGCGATGCGGGTCGCGGCGAACACGGTGAGGTGGGCCTCGTCGGCAGCCTCCTCCACCGCCTCGTCCGCCGCCCTCTCCTCGTCCGACCGGTCGTCGACGGCCGCCTCCTCGATCCGGTGCTTCTTCTCCCACCACTCCTTGCCCGGCGGCTCGTCCGGCGGATGCGGGAGCAGGTCCAGTACCACCGGGCCGACCTCGACCAGTGCTCGGGCCTGGTCCGGGGTACGGGGCGGGATCAGGGCGCCCGCGTACTGCTGCACTTCCGCACGGACCTCGGGGTCGAGTTCCGTGGCGTGTTCGAGGCAGGCGGCCGCGAGGAGGTGCAGACGGTTCATCCCGTGCGGCGTGACGTCGGTCCGCCGGACGAGGCCGGTCAGGATCCGGGTGCGCTCGGTCGGGCGGGAGTGGGCGACGGCCATTCTGATGACGTCCTCCCACTGGTCCAGGTGCGCGTTGGCGATGAGGAAGTCGAAGTCGAGTCCCTCGACGGCGGCCTTGGCGCCGAGGTAGTCCTGGAAGGTCCGGTGGATGAAGTCCATCGAGTGGACGCTCGGTTCCCGCAGCAGGCCGCTGCGGATGAGGAGGTGCCGGTAGATCTCCTCCGCCGTGCCCTGCTCCGCCACCTTCGGCATGGTGGGCAGGGTCTGGGCGAGGAGGCCCACCGCGTCGGCGCGGTCCATCTCGGAGCGGCCGTTGCGGATCATCCAGTAGGCCAGCTTCTGGATCAGCTGGATGTGGTGCGCCTCGCCGATGCGGATCGAGCCCGGTTTGTAGACGCCGCGTTCACGGTCGCGCCGGAAGAGCAGCATCGAGAGCGCCGCGTCGTAGATCTCCTTGCGGCCCTCGGGGAGGTAGCCGCGGCGGTCCTGGTGCAGTGCGCAGATCAGGCCGCACATCAGCGGGTTGGTGGCGAGCCGGCCGAGGTCCTGCTTGGACCGTACGGCGCGTAACAGTTCGCGGGCGTACTGGTCGCTGATCCCGGCCGCCGTGTGCCAGCGGTTCACGAAATCGGCGATGTCGTCCCTGCTCATCGGTGCGAGGTCCGCTTCGGCGAAGTCGTCCCCGCTCAGCCAGTTCTCCTGGACGGCGGAGGGCCGCGAGGTGACGAGCCAGCGGTTCTCCGGATAGGTGCTGATCAGTTCCTGGAGCCAGCGGCGGGCGTCGTTGCGGTCGTCCTCCGGGATCTCGTCGATGCCGTCGATGAGGATGAGGCCGCGGCCGGCCCTCAGTACCCGGTCGAACCAGCCCACCGGTTGCAGTGCGGCGATCGGGCAGTCCACCGCCGACAGGAACTCGTCGGGGGCCGGCAGCCGGGCGCCGCCCCTGGTGAGCGTGCGCAGGGGCAGGACGAACGGCACCAGCCCGTAGAGGTCCAGCTGTTCCCGCCGCGTGGTGGAGACCGCCAGCCACTGCACGAGCGTCGTCTTGCCGGAGCCGGCCACACCGCGCAGCAGGACCCGGTCCCGCGCGGTCAGCACCTGGTCGGCGGGGAGCCGGGTGGGGGTGGCTCCGGTGGCATCGCCCACCGCGTCGAGACTGAGGTAGGCGACATCCAGCCGCCAGTTCTCCGGCCCCTGGGACAGGTCGAGGCCGAAGATGCTCAACTTGCCGTGCTTGTCCGTGATGTAGCGCGCGTACCGCTCCTCGAAAGGCCCGTCCGCGGGGGACGGTTCCCGGGTGATGAGCGAGTCGATCTTGCGCGTGAGGTCCTCGATGCTCCGGCTCTGCTCCACCAGGGTGCGCGGCACGAACGCCGAGCGCTGGGTGAAGAAGTTCAGGATGTGCAGACACGCGGTGTTCAGCACGTTCGCATGCAGCTCGACGGCGTCGGCCGACAGCCCCAGCACGGCCGCCCGGCTCATCGACCTCAGCCGCCGGGCCAGGTCCATGTGACCGAGTTTCACGGCCTGTACGTCATCCATGTCGAGGGTGCCCATGGCCCGCAGCGACGAGGCGACGGCGTTGGTGACGGCTCGGACCTCGAAGCTGGGCAGCCGCTCCTCGGTGCCGGTCGACTGGACGGCGCGCTCGACCAGTTCCTCGGCTATCCGGTGCAGCGCGCTGTCGGAGAGCGTCCGCTGCTCTCCACGGAAGGACACGAGCCGGGAGACCCGGACCGGCTTGTCGACCAGTTCCGCCCCCGGCCCCGGGTTCAGGAACAGCTTCTTGATGAGGGGGGTCACGACGCTGGACGCGAGGCGCGCCCCGATAACCGCGGGTTCCATCTGCTCTCCGAGTGGTGGCGCGCGGCGCCCTCGGCCGCCCCGGCCGTCAGGATATGACGATCCGGTGATCAGCGATCACCCTCCGTGGGAAGTCACGTGCGGAGATACGGAGACGGCCAGGCGTCAGGGGCCTCCCGCGGGCGGTCCCCCGCCCCCGCGGTCCCGGGCACGCCCCGACGTCCGCCCACGCGGCGCCGGGCACGCCCCCGGCGTCCGCCCACGCGACGGCCCCGGTTTCGACGGCCGGGCTCGACGGCCCTCACCCCCGTGCGGCCGGGCACGCTCCCGGGCGCCCGCTCACCTCGGCGGCCTCGGACGGGGCAGGGGGTCCGGGCGTCCCCGCGCCTCGCAGCCCCCGTGCCCGGACAGTCCGCCCCGGTGTGCCGCGAGTTGACCCGTAAGGATGAATCCCCTGCTCCTCCCGGGCCCGGGCCCGTCCCTCCCGGGTCGGGAAACGCCGCCCTCCGGCCTCGCCGAGACGCACGGAATTTCCCCCAACTCCCCTGCAAGAAAACGCAGTTGAGAGTTTATCTACGCGCGGAGCATAATTCACCGAACGATCATTCGGGCATATCAGACGACTTCTCGCAGGGGCATTACCCGCTGGTACCGCCAGCTGCTAGAAACTGCATCGCTCCCCCGACCTCCGTTTCTCCTCACGGCTCACCCCCTCATCCCCCCACACCTCGAAGGGCCTGCAGCCATGTCAGTAAGCAGAATCCGGGCTTCCCTCATCACGTTCGCCCTCGCCGCCGCGGCCGCCCTCGGGGCCGCGGGCCCGGCCGTCGCGAACGACTCGGCCGCCGCGGGCGGCTATGTCGCCCTCGGCGACTCCTACTCCTCGGGAGTCGGCGCCGGAAACTACCTGGCGGACAGCGGCGACTGCCGGCGCAGCACCAACGCCTACCCCTATCTGTGGCAGGCGGCGAACTCCCCCGCCTCCTTCGACTTCGTCGCCTGCTCGGGAGCGACGACCTCGTCCGTGGCGAGCGGCCAGCTCGGCGTGCTCGACGCGTCCACGACGTTGGTGAGCGTCACCGCCGGAGGCAACGACGTCGGATTCGCCGGCGTCATGCAGGACTGCGTCCTCGGCAGCGAGGCCACCTGCATCACCAGCGTGAACAACGCCGTGTCGCAGATGAACGGTTCCCTCCCCGGCAGCCTCGACGCGCTCTACGACGGCATCCGGGCCCGGGCCCCTCAGGCCCAGGTCGTGGTCCTCGGCTACCCCCGCTTCTACCAGCTCTCCGGCCGCTGCGTCGCCGGGCTGACCGAGGGCGAACGCAGGGCGATCAACAACGCGTCGGACGTGCTGAACGGCGTCATCGCCAAGCGGTCCGCCGACGCCGGGTTCACCTTCTCCAGCGTGGTGGACGAGTTCACCGGGCACGAACTGTGCTCGGGCGACGCCTGGCTGCACAGCGTCGCCATTCCGGTCCAGAACTCGTACCACCCCAAGGCGGCGGGGCAGTCGGGCGGTTACCTGCCCGCCTTCCGCTCGGCGGTGTAGGACCGACCGCACGTGGAGAGGCGGCGCGCCGGGCGACCGGTGGGCCGCCTCTCTCAGTGCCGCTCGACCAGGTGTTCGCGGCCGGCCGGCGGCTCGTACGACTCGGGCCAGAAGTCCGTCACCCCGGTGATCAGCCCGTCCTCGTCGAACGTGAAGAAGTGGATGGCGTCCAACTCCTGGGGCGGCCCGCCCTCCTGTCCTCCCGTCACGGTGAACCCGGTGCGGGCGGCGGCCTGCCGGCCCTCCGCGTCGGCGACGATCCGCTCGACCCGGACGTGCCAGTCGCCCGGATACTCCCGGTTGAACCGCACGTACCGCTCCCTGCCGCTGATCCGCTCCCGGGTCTGCGGCAGTTCGTACACCACCTCCTCGGCCAGGGTCGCCCCGAACGCGTCCCAGTCGCGGGCCTCGGCCGCCGTCCAGTACGTCTCCACCGCCTCGCGCAGGGCCGCCGTCGCCGGCCCCGGCATCGCGCCGGGGACGACTCCCGCCGTCGTGCCGGAAGCCGTCGCGGGCAGGGCTCCGCCCGCCGATCCACCTGTCATGTCGGTCATGAGGACGAGTGTGGCCCCCGCCACTGACAACCGGCCGGGGCAGGCCCGGGCGGCGGATCGTCCTCAGCCGTCAGTCCTGGTGCTCCACCGGGCGCGATGCCTTGACCGAGTACATCAGCGGGATGCGCGGGCGCCCCGCCGGGTAGCGGTAGTGGCCGTCCGGATGGCGTTCCAGCGCCTCGAACCGCTGGAAGAGCGAGGAGTCGTGCTCGTGGAGGAACTCGATCCGCAGCCCGGCCGAGGCCAGCGCCGTCACCACCCGGCCCACCGGGTGCTGCCACTCGACGCTGCGGTTGTGCACCGTCGGCGCGTCGAGGTCGGCGTACGTGCCCGGCGTCTCGTCCACCCAGGCGTCCCGGCTGAAGTAGTCGTCGGTGACCACCGAACCGGTCTCGGCGTCCATCGAGTCGGTCAGCGGGTGGAACTCCACGACGTAGAGGAACCCGCCGGGGGCGACCAGAGAGGCGGCGGTCTCGGCCCAGCGCTGGACGTCGGGCAGCCAGTTGAGCGCGCCGAGGCCCGTGTAGACGATGTCGTACGCGGAGTCGGGCGCGGCGGACGGCGCGTCGTACACGTCGGCCGCGACGAACGCCGCCCGGTCCGGCCCCAGGCCCAACTCCTCCGCGAGGCCCCGGGCGGTCTCGACGGCGGGCTCGGAGAAGTCGAGGCCCACCACCTGCCTCGCGCCGTGCCGCGCCCAGGACAGGGTGTCCACGCCTATATGGCACTGGAGGTGCAGCAGCGTCCTGCCCGTGACGTCGCCGACCTCGGCCAGCTCGAAGTCGCGCAGCGCGTCCCGGCCCGCCCGGAACGCGTCCAGGTCGTAGAAGTCGCTCGCCACGTGGATCGGCACACGCTCGTCCCAGCGCGCACGGTTGGCGTCGCGCCAGTCGTCAGGAGTCGGGGAGTACATGAGCCGAAAGCTACCCACAGGCCCGACGGGAGGCGACTGGTTATCCACAGCCTGCGGAATATCAGCCGACCTGTGGAGGAGTGGACGAAGAGGTTATCCACAGGGCGCCCCGCCGGGGTGGCCGATCGGGTTGGATGGAGGGCATGAGCGAAACACAGAACGCCTCGACCACGCCGGAGTGGGAGCAGCGGTTCCGCGCGCCCCGGGTGTCCCTGCCCGACTGGGCCGAGGACGCGCCTGACCGCTCTCTCTTCGTGTCGAACGCCACCGGGACCTACGAGCTGTACGCGTGGGACCGGGCGAGCGGGCGGCAGCGCCAGGTGACCGACCGGCCCAACGGGACCACCGACGGGGTGCTGACGCCGGACGGGGAAGCGATCTGGTGGTTCAGCGACACCGACGGCGACGAGTTCGGCGTGTGGATGCGCCAGCCGTTCGACGGCGGGGAGGACGAACCGGCCGTGCCGGGCCTCGCCCCTTCCTACCCGGCGGGCCTGGCCCTCGGACGCGACGGTTCGGCGGTGATCGGGCGATCCACGGACGAGGACGGCACGACGGTCCACCTGGTGCGCGAGCCGGGCGGCGAACCGGTGGAGATCTACCGGCACCGGGAATCCGCCGGGGTCGGGGACCTCTCCCACGACGGCACCCTGATCGCGCTGGAGCACACCGAGCACGGTGACGCGATGCACTCCGCGCTGCGGGTGGTGCGGCCGGACGGCTCCACGGTGGCCGAGCTGGACGACACCGAGGGCGGCACCAAGGAGCTGGGGCTCTCCGTGCTGGGCTTCGCCCCGGTGGCCGGGGACACCCGGCTCCTCGTCGGGCACCAGCGCCGGGGCCGCTGGGAGCCGATGATCTGGGACCCGGTCGCGGGCACGGAGACCGCGCTGCCGGTCGACCTGCCGGGCGATGTGGGGGCCGAGTGGTATCCGGACGGCTCCGCGCTGCTCATCGAGCACGAATTCGAGGCCCGCAGCGAGCTGTGGCGGTACGAGCCGGGGGCCGCGGGGCCCGTGCGCGTGGAGACGCCCGCTGGCACGGTGTCGAGCGCCACGGCCCGTCCCGACGGCACGGTGGAGTACCTGTGGTCCTCGGCCGCCCAGCCGCCCGTGGTGCGGTCCACGAGCGGCGCCGTGGTCCTGGACCCGCCCGGCGCGAAGGCCCCGCCGTCCGTGCCCGTCGAGGACGTGTGGGTGGACGGGCCGGGCGGCCGCATCCACGCCCTCGTGCAGCGGCCCGCGACCGGGGAGGGCCCCTTCCCCACGGTCTTCGAGGTCCACGGAGGGCCGACCTGGCACGACAGCGACGCCTTCGCCTCCGGGCCGGCCGCCTGGCTGGACCACGGCTTCGCGGTCGTCCGGGTCAACTACCGGGGTTCCACCGGGTACGGCCGGGCCTGGACGGACGCGTTGAAGCACCGGGTCGGCCTGATCGAGCTGGAGGACATCGCGGCCGTGCGGGAGTGGTCGACGGCGTCCGGGCTCGCGGACCCGGAGCGGCTGGTGCTGGCGGGCGGCTCCTGGGGCGGCTACCTCACCCTGCTCGGGCTCGGCACCCAGCCCGACGCCTGGGCGCTGGGGCTGGCCGCGGTGCCGGTCGCGGACTACGTCACGGCGTACCACGACGAGATGGAGGCGCTGAAGGCGATGGACCGCACCCTGCTGGGCGGCACGCCGGAGGAGGTCCCCGAGCGCTTCGAGGCGTCGTCCCCGCTGACGTACGTCGACGCGGTGCGCGCCCCGGTCTACATCTCGGCGGGCGTCAACGATCCGCGCTGCCCCATCCGTCAGGTGGAGAACTACGTGGACCGGCTGGCGGCGCGCGGCGCGGTCCACGAGGTCTACCGGTACGACGCCGGGCACGGCTCGCTGGTGGTGGAGGAGCGGATCAAGCAGGTGCGGCTGGAGCTGGAGTTCGCCCTGAAACACCTGGGGGGGAGGCGCGGTGACCGGTGCGGCGGGGTGATCCTCGACCGGGCGGGCCGGGCGCCCGGGGGCCCCGCCCGGTGGGTGGGCGGTGCTCTCGTGCGCCGGGGCCGGGGGCGGTGAGCGGAGGCTCCCTCGGGCCTCGGGCGGGCGTAAGAGGCGGATAAAGGGCGGACCCCGCTCCGGGAGCACGGGGCGGGGAACCGTACCTTTGAGGGGTGTACCGGTTCCTGCTGACCCCGCGATGGTGGGGGATCAACCTCTTCGTCGTGCTGGCCATCCCGTTCTGCGTGTTCATGGGCACCTGGCAGCTCGGCCGCTTCGAGGACCGCGTGCAGTCGCACGAGCAGGCGGAGAAGCAGCCCGACCCCGGCACCCGGGCCGCGAAACCCCTGGACGAGCTGCTGCCCGTCGACAAGGTGACGTCCGGCCGGCCGGCCGTCGCCACCGGCACGTACGCCGACCAGTTCCTGGTGCCCGGCCGGGAACTCGACGACCGGCAGGGCTTCTACGTCCTGAACATGCTGCGTACGGACAGCGGCAAGGCCCTGCCGGTGGTACGGGGTTGGCTGCCCGGCTCCGCGGGCGACGCCCGGGTGCCCGCCGCGCCCAAGGGCGAGGTCACGGTGACCGGGGACCTCCAGGCCTCCGAGAACGCCCGCAGCAACGGCGTCGACGTCCGGGGCGGGCTTCCCCGGGGCCAGCTCGGCATGATCAGTGCCGCGACTCTGGTGAACCTCGTCCCGTACGACGTCTACGACGCCTGGGTGACCCTCACCGAGCCCGAGGCGGGCGGCACGGGTGGAGCGATGAAGCCGGTGCCTGCGGCGGCCCCGGAGGGCAGCGGCCTCGATCTGAAGGCTTTCCAGAACCTGGGGTACACGGGCGAGTGGTTCGTCTTCGCCGGGTTCGTGCTCTTCATGTGGTTCCGGCTGGTGCGGAGGGAGGCCGAGGCTTCGCGGGACGTCGCCCTCGGCCTTGTCCCGGAGGGCTCGGCAGACCCGGGCACACCGGCCTCGGCCGGCCCGGACGCCTCGACCGGCCCGGACGCCTCTCATGAGCTGGAGGCCTCTCATGGGCTGGAAGAACCGGAGGGCTCAGAAGGCCCGGAGGGCTCGGGTGCCTCGCGAGCCCCGGAAGGCTCGGAGGGCTCAGAAGGCGCGGGGGTCTCGCGAACCTCGGACGGCAGGGCGGTCTCTCATGTGTCGCAGACCCCGCACAACACACCGGTCCCGGAGAGCGCGGAAGCCGCTTCGAGCCGCACAGGGCGCTGACGGCTGCCCCTGGCCTGGACAGGACGAGGGCGGGACGAGGCGGGGCGGGGCGGGGCGCTGAACCGGACCACCGGTCCCGGGAGGCGAACCCCAGCCAGGGGCCGGACCCCTGCGAGCCCGAGAGCCGAACCCACCGGGCCGGGAGGCGCCCCGCTGGGCCGGGAGCCGAACCATCGGGCCCGGGAGCCAAACCCCCTGGGGCCGGGGCCGAACCAGCCGGGCCGGGGAGCAGGACCATTGCGGCCGGGAGCCGAACCATCGGGCCCGGGAGTCAAACCCCCCGGGGCCGGGGCCGAACCAGCCGGGCCGGGGAGCAGGACCATTGCGGCCGGGAGCCGAACCGACCGGACCGGGAGCCGGACTCCCTGGGTCCGGGGCCGAACCAGCCGGGCCGGGGGCCGGGCTCCCTGGGCCCAGGGCCGAGCCGGGGCTCGGGCCGGGGAGTGGGGTTACCGGGGTCAGCGCGGGGCGCTGAACGGGTCCGGCTACGACGTGGCGAGGGCGCCGGTCCGGTAGATCGTGCCCGAGCAGGCGTTGGGGATCGTGGTCTCCGCCGTGGGCGCCCCCGCCTCCGGGGTGTGGGTCACGGCGATGCTGCCCTCCGCCGTACCGCCGTCCTCGGTCAGGGACTGAGCCGTGTCGCCGGACTGGTCGGTACCCTCGCCGGCCGATCCCCCCGTGCCGTCCGTCGACGGGATCGGGCTCGGGGTGGGGACCGTGGTGGGACACGTGTCGGTGGGTACCCAGGCGAACCGCACTTCGTACGCCATGGCCGGCTTCAGCAGCACCGTGCCCGGTTCCTGCGAAGGGTCGGGCAGGCCGGGGGCCGCGTCGCCCGCCGCGTGCTGGACCACTCCGATCTTGAGCGGGTCCGCCGCACCGAGGGCGGTGAAGCCCACCGTGCCATTGCCGCTGACGGTGCAGTCCTTGCCGGACACGTTGGCGATCTTGAACCTGCCGTAGACCGTGCCGTCCGCCGCGGGGGCGTCCGTGCCGGCGGACGCCACGCCGAGCTGGCCCGGTTCGCAGACGGGCAGCGCCGCGATGTCCCCGGGGACCGGGGCGGGCTTCTGGCCCGTCGCCGTGGCGTCGGGATCCCTGCCCTCGCCCCTGGTGGGGCTGGGGTCCGGGTCGGCCTCGTCGGCACCGCCCTCGCTCCGGCCGTCGGTGGGTTCCACGGTCCGCCGGCCGGGCTCCTCGGGTCCGCTCTCGCCGCCGTTGCCGCCCTGGGCCTGTTCACCGTGTCCGGCGATAGCGGGACGGGCGGTGGACGCGCCGTCCGAGGTCGCGACGTGGACGAAGGCGGGGACGGCGGTACCGATCAGCAGCACCGCTGCGGCCGCCCCCACGACGGCCTGCCGCCGCCTGGCCCGCCGGGCGGGGACGGCGCGGTGGAGGTGGTCGAGGGTTCCGTCGGAGGGTGCGAGGTCCCGGACCGCACCGTGCAGCATGCGGCGCAGGGCGACCTCGTCCAGTTCCTCGGACGCCGTGGATCGCGGGTCGCCGCTCCGGCCGGTTGTCCGGTCGGCGGCGAAGAGGCTGGTCAGCGTGCCGAAAATGTCATCGCCGTCGCCACCGCCGTCCCCGTCGTCGCCGGGGGCCGCTCTGTCCTCGGCTCCGGGGGTCTCGGCTGCCGAGGGGCCGGTGGCCGCGACAGGGCCCGCGCCCCCGCCCCCGACCGTGGCTCCGCCCTCGACCGAGTCCGCGTCCTTACCCGAGTCCGTGACGGGGGTCTCGGCTGCCGAAGGGCCGGTGTCCGCGACAGGAGCCGTGCCCCCGTTCCGCCCGGCCGCGTCTTCCCGGGCGCTCCGCTCCCGTGCGTCCTCGGGCCGGGTCCGCCCCTCGGAGGCCTCGCCCGCCTCAGGGCCGTCGGCGTGCTCGCCCGCCTCAGGGCCGTCTGCGTGCTCGGCCGCCGCTGGTTCCCCGGGTTCCTCGGGGGCCTCTTCCTCGGGGGCCTCTTCCTCGGGGCCCGGCCCCTCGGGGCCTTCCACCGCGTCCCCGGCCCCGCGCGCGGGTGGTTCCGGTGTGCCGCCCGGCTCGGGCGACACGCTTCCCTCGTGCGGGTGGTCCGGATCGGTGTGCGGAGTCTTCTCCGGCCCGTGGTTCACAATTCCGTTTCCCGTCGGGTCGTTCTCGTGCCTGCGCTCGGAGCCCTCGCTGCCCCCGGAGCCCTCAGGGCCCTGTCCGCGACGCTGTTCCGGCCCGCTCATGCCTGGGCCTCCATCACCACGCGCAGGGCCGCTATGCCGCGGGAACCGTACGCCTTCACCGACCCCAGCGAGATGCCGAGCACCTCGGCGACCTGAGCCTCCGTCATGTCCGCGAAGTAACGCAGCACCAGCACCTCTCGCTGGCGCCGCTGGAGCCCCTTCATCGCCTTGATCAGCGCGTCCCGCTCCAGTTGGTCGTACGCGCCCTCCTCCGCGCTCGCCATGTCCGGCATCGGCTTGGAGAGCAGTTTCAGCCCGAGGATGCGCCGACGCAGGGCGGAGCGCGAGAGGTTGACGACGGTCTGGCGGAGGTACGCGAGGGTCTTCTCCGGTTCGCGCACCCGGCTGCGCGCGGAGTGCACGCGGATGAACGCCTCCTGCACCACGTCCTCGCACGAGGCGGTGTCGTCCAGCAGCAGGGCCGCGAGACCGAGCAGGGAGCGGTAGTGGGCGCGGTAGGTCTCGGTGAGATGGTCGACCGTGGTTCCAGCTGCCACCGACTCGTCAGCACCCCCGCGCTGCGAGGGCAACGACACGGGGCGCGCGGCGGGCATGGGCGCGATCACCGGCATGCCGCCGGGCGCGCGGGGCCGCCGGAGCGGACGCGCCGAAGCGCCCCGCAACGGGCCCACCACTGTGATGTCGAGAACCTCTGCCACGCCTGTTGGACACGCTGCCCCCCGTCAGGGTTGTACGCGGACCACGCCACGTTCGACGCTGTGCGAGATGCCCTCATACGTACCTGCTCTTCCCCAAATGCCCCGTCATCGCGCCCGGCCACGCACAAAGTGACCGCAGAGACGCAGCCCGGCCGAGGTTCGGTTGCAGAAGGCCGGGAGATCATCGTCGGATACGACAACGTCCCAGCTCAAGAGGTTCAGACCAGCGAATTGCTCATAGGGCGTTCACAGATCCTACAAAAGAAGTTCGATCATCTCCGGGGGAATTCGGCGGCGATCGATTCGGCGATCTGAGCCACGTTCAAAGCCGCACCTTTTCGGAGATTGTCCCCGCAAAGGAACATTTCCAGGGCATGCGGGTCGTCCATGGACCGCCGGACGCGGCCCACCCAGGTGGGGTCGGTGCCGACGACGTCGGACGGGGTGGGGAAGTCCCCGGACGCCGGGTTGTCGAACAACACCACGCCGGGGGCGGTCGCCAGGATCTCGTGCGCCTTGTCGACGGCCACCTCGTTCTCGAAGCGGGCGTGGACGGACATCGAGTGCGTGGCGACGACGGGGACGTACACACAGGTCGCGGTGGCCTTCAGGTCCGGCAGACCCAGCACCTTGCGGCACTCCTCGCGGAGGGAGACCTCTTCGGTGGACCAGCCGTCCCCGGCGTCCGTACCGGCCCAGGGCACCACGTTCAGGGCGACGGGCGCGGCGAACGGGCTCGGCGCGCCGCCGCCCGGGTCGCCCGTGACGTCCCCCAGGGCCCGGCGCACGTCTCCGGGCCTGGTGCCCAGCTCCGTACCGGCCACCAGCGCCAGCTGCTCGCGCAGGGCCGCGACGCCGTCCCGCCCCGCGCCGCTGACCGCCTGGTAGGAGGAGACGATCAGCTCGCGCAGCCCGAACTCGGCGTGCAGCGCGCCGACCGCGACGATCAGCGACAGCGTGGTGCAGTTCGGGGACGCGACGATGCCGCGCGGCCTCAGTCGCGCGGCATGGGGGTTGATCTCGGGAACGACGAGCGGCACGTCGCCGTCGAGCCGGAAGGCCGCCGAGTCGTCGACGACGACGGCGCCTTTGGCGGCGGCGATCGGGGCCCAGCGGGCGGACACCTCGTCCGGCACCAGGAAGAGCGCCACGTCGATGCCGTCGAACACGTCCTCGCTCAGCGCGAGGACCTCGCTCTCCTCACCGCGCACGGCCAGCTTGCGGCCGGCCGAGCGCGGTGAGGCGACGAGTCTGACCTCGCCCCAGACGTCCGCGTGCTGCGAGAGGATCCGGAGCATGACACCGCCGATCGCCCCGGTCGCGCCGACGACCGCGAGCGAAGGGCGGTGCCCGGTCATCGGCCGGTGCCTCCGTAGACGACCGCCTCGTCGGAGTCGCTGTCGAGCCCGAAGGCGGTGTGCACGGCGCGCACGGCCTCGTTGACGGCGTCGGCACGGGTGACCACCGAGATGCGGATCTCGGAGGTCGAGATCAGTTCGATGTTGACACCCGCGTCGGAGAGCGCTTCGAAGAAGCCGGCGGTGACGCCCGGGTTGGTCTTCATACCCGCGCCGACCAGGGAGATCTTGGCGATCTGGTCGTCGTAACGGAGCGAGTCGAAGCCGATGGCGCCCCTGGTCCGCTCCAGGGCGTCGATCGCCTTGCGGCCCTCGGCCTTCGGCAGGGTGAAGGAGATGTCCGTCAGGCCGGTCGTCGCGGCGGAGACGTTCTGCACCACCATGTCGATGTTGACCTCGGCGTTCGCGATGGCGCGGAAGATCGCGGCCGCCTCGCCCGGCTTGTCCGGGACGCCGACGACGGTGACCTTGGCCTCCGAGACGTCGTGGGCGACTCCGGAGATGATCGCGTGCTCCACCTTCTGGTCCCCTTGCGGCTCGTTGCTGACCCAGGTGCCGCGCAGTCCGGAGAAGGACGAGCGGACGTGGATCGGGATGTTGTAACGGCGTGCGTACTCGACGCAGCGGTGCAGCAGCACCTTGGAGCCGGACGCGGCCAGCTCCAGCATGTCCTCGAAGGAGATCCAGTCGATCTTCTTCGCCTTCTTCACGACCCGGGGGTCCGCGGTGAAGACGCCGTCGACGTCGGTGTAGATCTCGCAGACCTCGGCGTCCAGCGCGGCGGCCAGCGCGACGGCGGTCGTGTCCGATCCGCCGCGGCCGAGGGTGGTGATGTTCTTGCCCTCCTGGCTCACGCCCTGGAACCCGGCGACGATGGCGATGTTGCCCTCGTCGATCGAGGTCCGGATGCGGCCCGGAGTGACGTCGATGATGCGCGCTTTGTTGTGGACCGAGTCGGTGATGACACCGGCCTGGCTGCCCGTGAACGACTGGGCCTCGTGACCCAGGTTTTTGATCGCCATCGCCAGCAGGGCCATGGAGATCCGCTCACCCGCGGTCAGCAGCATGTCGAATTCCCGGCCGGTAGGCATCGGGGACACCTGCTCGGCGAGATCTATCAACTCGTCCGTCGTGTCGCCCATCGCGGACACCACGACAACCACCTGGTTGCCGTTCCTCTTGGCGTCGACGACTCGCTTGGCAACCCGCTTGATGCCCTCGGCATCGGCTACGGAGGAGCCTCCGTACTTCTGCACGACAAGGCCCACGTGCGCTCCTCGCTCAGTCATTACTGCGGTCGGCTCAGTTTAACGAGCAGCCCGGAATCGACCCGTCCATACCAGATGATGAGATGTCCCGCTCATCACCCGGTACGGCGTGTCGTCCCGAACCGCTCGTAGAGGGCTGTTGCCCACCCGGGCCACGCGCACTCCCTTTTGTGTCCCAGCCCACACGATCGGGGTCGGCCGGGCGAGTCGAAGCGGTCAGTCGGGGTACGCGGCGGGGTCGGGGAACTCCAGCCTCACCTGCTCGGGGGCCCGGCCGGCAGTTCACGCCCGCTCATCGGCGCGGCCTCGGGGCCGGGAGGACCGGGCGGACGGCGGCCGAGCGGAGTTCGGCCATGCGGGCGGCGACGTCGACCTCGGCGCGCGGCCGGGCCAGGAACGTGTCCGGTACGTCGCCGGTCAGGCCCAGCGCCTCGTCGCGGGCGATCGCCGCGCGGCAGTCGCCACAGACGCCGTGGTCCAGCGTGGTCGTCGTCTCGTCCTCGTCGCAGAACAGGCACACCATCACGACCGCGGTGATGCGCTCGCTCCGCGGGTCGTTCTCCGGTACGGGGGTGGGCGTCGGCGGCATCTTGGTCTCCAGTCGCTTGCGGAGGAAGTGCCCGGCGGAGTGCACGGGCGTCGGCAGGCCCGAGGTCAGGGCCCGGGTGATCTGTTCGCGGCCGGCGCCGCGCGCCAGCCACTCCCCGACCAGGTGTTCCAGCTCCACGCATTCGCCCTCGGACAGCTGGAGCCGGGGCTCCCGGCCGCCGAGCCCGGCGAGGAGGGCGTACGCCTCCGAGCGCGGGGCGCGCACGCCGGGCTCCGGCTCCGTGCCCGGTCCCGTTGCCGCCCCCGGGGCCGGTTCCGCGTTCGGCTCGGTGGTGGCGGGGACGGCAGGGGCGGCAGATGCGCCGGAGGGCGCGGGCACGGCGGCGGAAGCGGCGGTGCCGGGCACGGCGGCGGGGGCCGGTGGCTGCCCCGGCGCGTCCACGCCCCGGACGAACCGCACGTGGGCGGCCCACCAGTCGGCGTCGCGGGCGGTGCGGGAGAAGTACGTACGGGTCACCCAGCGCCTCTGGCCGTCGACCAGGACGAGGTGGACCCTGATGCGGCGCAGGTGCCCGCTCCGCGTCAGCCGGTCCAGCGTGCTGCGGCACGCCTGCTGGCCGTAGTCGGGCAGTTCCTCGGCCAGCACCTTGTAGCCGATCGCCGCGCCTTCGGGGAGCCGGTCGATGTACGCGGCGATGGCCGCCTCACGCGGCTCCAGGCCGGCGAAGTCGGCGGCGCGCGGCGGAGCCTGGCCGGGGGCGTCGCGTTTTCCGTACCCGGCTTTCGCCATGGGATGGGCGGGCGCGCGCAGGGCGGCACTAAGGTTGGCGGCAGCCATAGGGATCCAGCCTTTCTAGCAGGCGGTCTCTTACGGTCAGACCCCGGTTGGTGTTGGTAGCACCGCCGGGGTTGTCCGTTTTTACGGGTAGTGGGTTGCTGGTCGTGAACCTAGAGCGCGCCTACGCTCCGGCGCAACTCGGTCACTTGGCGTCACGCACGATCGAATTCGAGCAGGGCGGGGGCAGTTCGGAACTCGACGGGGAAAGGGAGGGTGGGTGGGTTGAACCCCACCACCCATTCCTACAGAAGGGGCTCGAAGCCCGAAGCCTGCGGCTCGGAGCACGCGGCTCGGAACTCGGGGCTCGGGGCTTGAGCTTCGGGCGGACCTGCGGGGATGAGCGCGCGTCAGGTCGCCGCCGCCCCCCTCCGCACGGCGTGCCGGGCCGCCCTCGCCCCCTCCGGACGGTGCGTCACCCCGCTGTCAGGGTCTGCGCGTCGAGCACCTGGGTGTTCTGCCCCGCCGCGATGCGCCAGACGCCGTCGTCCTTGGCCAGTACGTAGGTCGGGGTGCCGGGGACCGCCTCGGGGTGGTCGGCCATGAGCCCGGAGGGGTCCTCCTGACCGTGGAAGACCTCGTCCAGGAAACGGCCGTCGTCGCGGGAGACCGGGCGCTGCCGGATCTTGACCGCCGCGACGTCGGGGCGGATGAAGAGGATCAGGTCCACCGTGTACGTGGCCGTCACCGGGGAGTCCGCCTGCGGCGGCAGCACCGCGCGGGTGAACGCGCTGATCTCCGGCAGGCCGGTCAGCCTCTTCCCGTGGGCCGTGGTCCAGACGGCGTCCTCACGGAAACCGTCGAGGAAGTCGTCGGGCAGCGCGTTCTGCTGGGCGTGCTGCACCCGCGCGACGAACGCGACGACGGCGTCGACGTCCTCCTGCGGGGCCGGTACGCCGATGACCGCCGGGGGCGGAGTCGGAGCAGGGGTCGGGGCGGGGGTCGGGGTGCTCATGGGGAGACTCCTCGGGTGGTGCGGCCGTCTCGTCGGCCGTTCACCGGCACCGTGCCCCCTCAAGCAGGGTTGAGGTCAAGCGCCCCCGTTCTCGGCCCAACGCGCTTGATATCAAGGCTGGTTGAGGTTCTAGCGTTCCCCTCGTCGAACCAACGCCGACCGGGACGGTCGGGCAGTCCGGGACGGTCGGGCAGTCCGGGACGGTCGGGCAGACCCGGCAGGCCTGGCGGACCTGGCAGACCTGACAGGCCGGACAGACCGGACAGAGGAGTGCTCAACGATGATCGTGGTGACCGGTGCGACCGGGAACGTCGGCCGCGAGCTGGTACGGCAGCTGCACGCGGAGGGCCACGGGCCCGACGTGCGGGTGCTCAGCCGTGACGCGGCACGGGCCGAGGCGGTGACGCCCCACGGGGTGGAGGTGGTGGAAGGCGATCTCGGGAGGCCCGGTTCGCTGAAATCCGCGCTGGGAGGGGGACGTTCGCTGTTCCTCGTCGCGGGCTTCGGCGATGACGCCGGGGTCCTGGACGCCGCCCGGGACGCGGGCGTGGAGCATGTGGTGCTGGTCTCCTCCATCACCGTCGTGACCCATCCGCACCTCGGACCGGCCCGAACCCATCGCGCCGTCGAGCACCGCCTGCGGGAGAGCGGGATGGCGTGGACCGTCCTGCGGCCCACCCAGTTCGCCTCCAACACCCTCTGGTGGGCGGAGTCCGTACGCGAGGAGTCCGCGGTCCGCGTGCCCTACCCGGACACCGGGCTGCCGGCCGTCCACCCCGCCGATATCGCCTCGGTGGCCCGCGCGGCCCTGACCGGGCCGGACCACCGGGGGCGGACATATCCGCTCACCGGCCCGGAGCCGATCACTCCCCGGCAGCAGACTGGTGAGCTGGGGCGGGTGCTGGGACGGGAGGTGGCCTGCCTCGGGATCAGCCGGGAGGACGCCTACGGGCCGATGGCCGCGTCGATGGGGGCCGAGGCGGCGAACAGCCTCCTCGACCTGATGGGCGGCGACGTCAACGACGAGCTGCTGGCCGTCCACGACACCGTGGCCCGGGTCACCGGCTCGCCGGCCCGCACCTACCGCCGCTGGGCCGAGGAGAACGCCGACGCGTTCCGCTGACCGCCCACCCCCGCCCGTCCCGGGAGAGGCCGGGGCGCCCCCTACTTCACCGGCCGCAGCCCCAGGGGGCCCGCGATCTCCTGGAGCATCACGCGGCCCGCCTCCTCCGCGAGGTCGTCGTCGCCCGGGTCCTGGTCGGTGTCCAGGCCGTCCAGTTCCGCCAGGGGCTGGCCGAGGCGGATGTGGGCGACCAGGGACTGGAGGGCGCGAAGGGCGGCGGAGGCGGTGGAGCCCCAGTTGGAGAAGTACGAGAACTGCCACCACCACAGCGCCTCGGCGGTGCGGCCGGCCTCGTAGTGCGCGAGTCCGTGGCCGAGGTCGGTGACCAGGTCGGCCAGGTCGTCGGAGATCCGGTGCGGGACCGGCGCCTTGCGGGGCTCGTACGGGTCGAAGACCTCGGAGTAGACGTCGATCGGCTCCAGCAGCGCCGCGAACCGCTCGCGCAGGCCGTCCGCCTCCGGCTCCGCCCCGAGATCCGGCTCGTAACGCTCGTCGGGCAGGACGTCCTCGTACGCGCCGAGACGGCCGCCCGCGAGCAGGAGCTGCGAGACCTGGAGCAGCAGGACCGGGACGGCCTCCTCCGGCTCCTCGACCTTGGACACCTCCGTGACCGCGACGATGAACGTCTTGATCTGGTCCGCGATCTGGACGGCGAAGTCGCCCGGGTCCTGCGTGACGGAGTTCAGCGTGGCGTCAGACATCGAGGGGACCTCCCGTGGGCGCGGTCACAGACGGTGAAGGGAACGACGATGAAGGGGACGGCGAACCGAGTGCCGGGACGGACGGCGGAGAGGACGGCCACGCGTGCGGGGGCCGCGCGTGCGGGGCAGAGGCGTCAGACATCCAGCAGCCGCCTCCCCTCGAAAGCCCGCCCCAGGGTGACCTCGTCGGCGTACTCCAGATCGCCGCCGACCGGCAGGCCGCTGGCCAGCCGGGTCACCCTCAGCCCCATCGGCTTGACCATCCGCGCCAGGTACGTCGCGGTGGCCTCGCCCTCCAGGTTGGGGTCGGTGGCGAGGATCAGCTCCGTGATAGAGCCGTCCGCGAGCCGCGCCAGCAGCTCGCGGATACGCAGGTCGTCCGGGCCGACGCCCTCGATGGGGCTGATCGCCCCGCCCAGGACGTGATAGCGGCCGCGGAACTCCCGCGTCCGCTCGATCGCCACGACGTCCTTGGGCTCCTCGACCACGCAGATGACGGTCTGGTCGCGGCGCGCGTCCCGGCAGATCCCGCACTGCTCCTGCTGCGCCACGTTGCCGCACACGGTGCAGAACCGGACCTTGTCCTTGACCTCCAGCAGGGCGTGCGCGAGGCGGCGCACGTCCGTGGGCTCGGCCTGGAGGATGTGGAAGGCGATCCGCTGCGCGCTCTTGGGGCCGACGCCGGGCAGCCTGCCCAGTTCGTCGATGAGCTCCTGAACCACGCCTTCGTACAACGGAACGCCTCTCTTCGCTTCCTGCTCCGTACCGTAGTGGGTACGGGTCGGTACCAGTAGGCCCCGGCGGGGCCGCCCGGATCCGGTGGGGTCAGAACGGCAGACCCGGGATGCCGCCCCCGCCGCCCAGGCCCTGCGTCAGCGGTCCGAGCTTCTCCTGCTGGAGCGCCTGCGCGTTCTCGTTGGCCGCCTGGACGGCCGCGACGACGAGGTCGGCGAGCGTCTCGGTGTCCTCCGGGTCCACCGCCTTCGGGTCGATCACCAGGGAACGGAGCTCGCCGGAGCCGGTCACGGTGGCCCGCACGAGACCGCCGCCCGCCTGTCCGTCGACCTCGGTCCCGGCCAGCTCCTCCTGGGCCGCGGCGAGATCCTGCTGCATCTTCTGGGCCTGCTGGAGCAGCTGCTGCATGTTGGGCTGGCCACCACCGGGAATCACGGTCACTCCTGGCATTTCGACGACGAATGTTTCGGTAAGCCGAGCCTACGTGCTCCCCGGGCACCGCGCTCCACCCGCCGGGGACCAACTCTTTCGGGTGAGATTCGCGGACCCGCGTGAGCGCTCCTATACCTGACCAGCGACCCCACACAGGCGGTAATCCAGCGATTTCGACCCCACGGACCACCATTCGGCGGTAGGAAGGGCATACACATCGACACGCGAGCGTGGCTGTGCGGTGACGCAGTGTTACCCCTCACAGGTTTCAGAAGTTCTCGGTCACGCGGACCGCTCCGCCCCCCTCCGGGCCCGGCCGGGTCCGGTTCCGGGACCGGCCGGGCCCGGTTCCAGGTCCGGTTTCGGGTCCGGTTCCAGGTCCGGTTCCGGGTCCGGTTTCCGGCGCCGGGAAGCCCCACGCGTCCGTCCGTCCGTCAGAGTGCAGAGGAGTGCCCCGGTGAGTCAGCCGGATCAGCAGCCCGAGGGGCCGCCCCGCAAGGAGTCCGACGCGGGATCCGGTGAAAACGGAGTTGCGCGTTCCGTGGCCGCTTCCGGCCCCCCGGCCCGGGAGCACGAGGATGGCCGCACCGGCGGCCGCGCCGGGGGGCGGGACCTGACCGGGCGGCCGTTCCCCCTCGGTGACTGGGGGGAGCCGGCCGAGCGGCTCGACGAGCTCTACCGCTGGGTCGAGGCCGGCGCGCTGGACACCGCCGACTGGTATCTGAAGGACCGCGTCTGGAAGCGGCGGGCCGCCCGGGGCCTGCGGACGGGCACGGCCGCCGGGGTGGTCGCCGGGGCCGCGCTGCCGCTGCTCGACCTGACCGGGACGCTGAGCGGTTCGGCGGGCTGGGGCTACCTGTCGCTGCTGCTGGGGGCCGCCTGCATGGCCTGCGACCGGTACTTCGGTCTCACCTCCGGGTGGATAAGGAACCTCGCCACGGCCCAGGCAGTGCAGCGGCGGCTCCAGGTGCTCCAGTTCGACTGGGCTTCGGAGTGCGTACGGGAGGTGCTCGGGCCGACCGAGGGGACGGCCAGCGAGGCGACCGAGCGGTGCCTGGGGGTGCTGCGGAGGTTCTCCGAGGACGTGACCGACCTGGTGCGGTCGGAGACGGCGGACTGGATGGTGGAGTTCCGGGCCGGGCCCGCGCCGATGGGCATGCAGGCCCTGGCCTCGGGGAGCACCGGAGGCCGGGGGGAGCAGGGGGCGGCGCCGGGGCGCTTCTCGATGCCGTCGGTGGCGGCACGGCCGAACATGCCGCGGCAGCGGCCGCCGGAGTCGCCCCGCTGAGGGCCGCCGGGGCGGGGCTCCGGGAGGGGGTGCTCCGGGGCGCCGCCCGGTGGGACCGCGCCCGCCCCCGCCGGAGGGGGCGCGGCTCGGCGCCCCGGGCCGCGGGACCTCAGCTGAAGACGATCATCGAGCCCTGCGCCAGGCTGCGGGTCGCCGCCGCGTGGAGGCCGAGCCAGACGTGGCGTTCGCGGGCGAACGGGCTGTCGTCGTAGGGGATCGGGGCCGCCGGTTCCTCCAGGGCGGTGGGCCCGGAGGGGGGCTGCGGGGCGGCCGGGGGGTTGGCCGGGTCGATGCCGATGGCCGGGGCGACGAACTCCAGCTCCCGCAGCAGCCCGTGCGCGGAGCCCAGCGGCCCGCCGCCCGCCAGGAGTGCGTCGTCGGAGAGCGGGACCGGGAAGTCCACCGGCACGTACGCCCCGGCGTGGTCGTAGTGCCAGACCAGGTGCGACTGCTGCGCGCCCTGCTCGAACATCTCCAGCAGCCGCTCGTACTCGCCGTCCAGACCGTCGACGGGGGTGACCGCGAGGCCGCTCAGGTGGAGCAGGTAGGCGCGGCGCAGGAAGTGCAGCGCGTCGTAGTCGAAACCCGCCACGGGGGCGACGTCCCCGTTGAGGCCCGGCATGTAGGCGTAGACGGGGACGGGCGGCAGCCCGGCGTCGTTCAGCGCCTTGTCGTAGAGGGCGATCTCTTCGGCGAACGGATTGTCGGCGCTGTGGCACAGCACGTCGACGAGGGGGACCAGCCACAGGTCACAGGCCACGAAGTCTCGCTCTCCCACGGATTCGGCGATCGTCGGAACAGCCTAATGCGGGGCGAACCTCACGCACAGTGCCCCGGCGTCCGCGAGCTCACGCACCACGCACCGCGCCCCGGCGGCTCCGGCGCCCCCGGCATCACGCACCGCTTCCCGGCGGCTCCGGCCCGGTTTCGCGGGCCTCCCGTGCTTCCAGGCGCTCCGCCCAGGCCAGCGCGTGGCCGTAGTACGCCTGCATCGCGGCCCGGACCCCGTCGCGATCGCCGCGGCCGATGGCCTCGACCAGTTCCTCGTGGCCGAACCACAGCACGTCCTCGTCCATACCGTCACGGCGCAGCCGGTGCACGGCGAACACCCATGCCTGGACGCGGAGCCGGGTGAGGAAGTCGGCGATGTGCGGGTTGCGGACGAACTGCCCCAACTCCCGCCAGAACCTCAGGTCGTAGCCGATCAGCACATCGAGGTCGCCGCCCTTCGCGGCGCGGACCGCCTCCGCGGCCCGGCGGCGGATCGGGGCGAGCGCCTCGGGCCGGACGGCGACCTGCCCGGCGGGGTCGCGGAAGAGGCCGTCGACGACGAGCGCGCGGGCCTCGGCCATCGCCCGGTAGTCGGCCACGGTGAACTCGCGCACCTGGAAGCCCCGGTGCTGGTCGGAGACGAGGAGCCCCTGCGCGGAGAGGTCGAAGAGCGCCTCGCGGACGGGGGTCGCGGAGACCCCGTACTGCTCGGCGATCTGCTTCACGGTGAATTCCCGGCCCGGCGGCAGCCGTCCCGCGACCACCTCGTCCCGCAGCGCGTCGGCGATCTGCCGGCGCAGGGTGTTGCGCGTCACGCCTCCACCCGGCCTCATCCCGGCCCCCATCCGTACGCCCCTGTCCGCCCCCGGCCGCCCCGTTCACCGGCCGTTTCCGGCGGGGGGCACTTCCGGCTCGGGTCACCTTAAGCCAGAGCCCCGGCATGCCCGATTCCGGGCAGGGTGGGGGCCGCGCGGCTACGTACACGGGCGGTTACCCGGAGTGCGGACCGGGAACGCGCCCGGCGAACCGGACGGCCGGACGGCCGGACAGCCGGACGGCCGGACAGCCGGGGAGGAGGGCCCGGCCGCCGGGAGCAGGGCGGGCGGGCCCGGCCGAGGGGCGGGTTCGGCCGAGAGGCGCGGGCGGGTTCGGCCGAGGACGGGGCCCCGGCCGAGGGGCGGCCGGGCGGGCGGGTACGGCCGAGGGGGCGGCCTCCAGTCCGTTCCGGGCTCCGCCCCGCACCCGCCCCGGCCCCCTTCCGCGCCCTACGCGCCCTTCGCGCCCTTCGCGCCCTTCGCGCCCTTCGCGCCCTTCGCGCCCTCCACCGTGTACGTGTCCGCGACGGAGAGGGCGGCGTCCAGGGCCGCGAGCCCTTCCCGGGCCTCGGCCTCGGAGACGTTGCAGGCGGGGACGGCGTGGGTCCGGTTCATGTTGATGAACGGCCACAGCCCCTCCTTCTTCGCCGCCGCGCCGAACGCCGCCATCGGGGCGTTCGCCTCGCCCGTGGCGTTGTACGGGACGAGCGGTTCGCGGGTCTCCCGGTCACGGACCAGGTCCAGCGCCCAGAACGCGCCGAGGCCGCGCACCTCGCCCACCGAGGGGTGGCGTTCGGCGAGTGCGCGGAGGCCGGGGCCGAGGACGGTCTCGCCGATGCGGGCCGCGTGCTCGACGACCTTCTCGTCCTCCATCACGCCGATGGTGGCGACGGCGGCGGCGCAGGCCAGCGGGTGGCCGGAGTAGGTGAGGCCGCCGGGGTAGGGGCGGGTCTCGAAGGTCGCCGCGATCTCGGCGCTGATGGCGACGCCGCCGAGCGGTACGTAACCGGAGTTGACGCCCTTCGCGAAGGTCAGCAGGTCCGGCACGACGTCGAAGTGGTCGGCGGCGAACCAGGCGCCCGTGCGGCCGAATCCGGCCATCACCTCGTCGAGCACGAAGACGATCCCGTACCGGTCGCAGATCTCGCGCACGCCCGCCAGGTAGCCGGGCGGCGGGGTCATGATGCCGGCGGTGCCCGGGATGGTCTCCAGGACGATCGCGGCGATGGTGGCCGGGCCCTCGAAGGCGAGGGTGTCCTCCAGGTGCTGGAGGGCGCGGGCGCACTCCTCGGCCTCGTCCGCGGCGTGGAACGGCGAGCGGTAGAGGAACGGGGCCCAGAAGCGGACGACGCCCGCCGAGCCGGTGTCGGAGGGCCAGCGGCGCGGGTCGCCGGTGAGGTTGATCGCGGTGGAGGTCCCGCCGTGGTACGAGCGGTAGGCGGAGAGCACCTTGGTCCGCCCGGTGTGCAGCCGGGCCATGCGGACGGCGTTCTCGACGGCCTCGGCCCCGCCGTTGGTGAAGAAGATCTTGTCCAGGTCGCCCGGAGTGCGTTCGGCGATGAGGCGAGCGGCCTCGGAGCGCGCCTCGACCGCGAACGCGGGCGCGAAGGTGGCGAGCTTGCCCGCCTGCTCCTGGATCGCGGCGATCACGGTGGGGTGCTGGTAGCCGATGTTGGTGTAGACGAGCCCGCTGGTGAAGTCCAGGTAGCGGTTGCCGTCGTAGTCCCAGAAGTAGGACCCCTCGGCGCCGGCGACGGCGAGCGGGTCGATGAGGCCCTGGGCGGACCAGGAGTGGAACACGTGCGCGCGGTCCGCGGCCTTCACGGCCGCACCGGCCGCGGGGTCGGCGTACGGGGCATGAGGGGCATGAGGGGTCATGCGGCGAGCGTAGGCGGGGTTCGGGGCCGTCCTCCATGGCCACCTTGTACGGCCTGGGGCGGATGGATCGGCAGGGTGTCGGGTCCTGGCCGGACGATGGATTGACAGCATGCTGGCAACATGACAGTCTTTTGTCATCCAACCGAGGGAGTCCTCATGGCCGTCATCAGCAACGGCAGCACCGGCGACAGGACCGTGCACCTCGCCGTCTACGACGCCTTCGCCGACTGGGAGACCGGGTACACGACCGCCCACCTCGCGCAGAACGGCTACACCGTGCGGACCGTGGGACTCACCCCGGAGCCCGTGACGACCATGGGCGGCCTGCGCGTCCAGCCCGACCTGACGCTGGACGAACTCCGGCCGCAGGACAGCGCGTTGCTGATCCTGACCGGGGCGACCGGGTGGGACACGGGCGACACGCTGGCCCCGTTCGCCCGGACGGCCCGCGCCTTCCTGGACGTGGGGACGCCGGTCGCGGCGATCTGCGGGGCGACGGCCGGGCTGGCGCGGGAAGGGCTGCTGGACGACCGGACGCACACGAGCGCGGTCTCCTTCTACCTCGCCGCGACGGGATACGCGGGCGGCGAGCGGTACGTGGACGTGGACGCCGTCACGGACGCGGGGGCGGGCACGGGCGGCCGGCTGGTCACGGCCGGGCCGACGGAACCGGTCGCGCTCGCGCGGGAGGTCTTCGCGCTGCTCGGGGTGTACGGCCCGGAGAAGCTGGACGCGTGGTACCGGCTGTTCCACGACTCGGACGCGAGCGCGTACGAGGTGCTGGAAAGTGCGTGAGGACCGTGCGGACGGGGAGGACGTCCGGCTCCAGCAGGACCTGTTGAGCCGGACGGCGCTCACGGTGTTCCGGCTGAACGGACAGTTCCTCTCGGTGGCCGACGGGCTGGCACGGCCGGGCGGCCTCACCGCGGCGTGGTGGCAGGTGCTGGGGGCGGTGCTGCGGGAGCCGCTGCCGGTGGCGGGGATCGCCCGCTCGATGGGGATCACCCGGCAGAGCGTGCAGCGGATCGCGGACCTGCTGGTCGGGCGGGGGCTCGCGGAGTACGTCCCGAACCCGGCCCACCGCCGGGCGAAGCTGCTGCGGCCCACGGCGGCGGGACGCGAGGCGGTGGCCCTGATCGAACCGTCCCACGCCGAGTTCGCCGCGCGGCTGGTGGCGGAGCTGGGGGCGGAGGAGGCGGCGGACACGGTGCGGGTGCTGGAGCGGCTTTCGGAAGCGGTGGACCGCCTCACCACTCCGGACGGCCCGGACGCGGGCGGCGGAACCGGATCGCGGGAAGACGTGTCGTAGAGAAGGACCGTGGCCCCGCCGCCCCTGCCCGGCGGGGCCGTCCTCGTGCGGGCCGCAGGGGAGGGACGCGCACCATGGACCAGCTCGGCTCCGACGACCCGCACCGCGTCGGTGCGTACCTGCCCCTCGGCCGTCTCGGCCGCCACGCGGAGACCCCGGCGGGTGCGGCGGGCCCCGAGCACCGAACCGCGGCCCCCGGCAGCACCGCCGAACAGCCCCCCGCTCAGGCCCTCTTCGCGCCCCCGCCTCCGCCGCCCCGACGGGATGGCCGTCCTCTCGGAGCCACCGTCGCGCTCATCGCCGTCGCCGTGGTCGTGGCCCTGGGGTCGGGCGGATCGGTGTACGCGTTCATGAAGGACGGCACGCAGGGGAAGACCGTGTCCCCCGGCCCGTCCGGGTCCGCCACCGTCGAGGACGGGCGGCCGGGCGAGGCGGACACCGTCCCGGAGGACTTCCTGGGGACCTGGTCCGGCTCCATACCGGGCGAACAGAGGCCGTCCACACGTCTGCTGACCATCCGTCAGGGCAAGGTCGGCGATCAGGTCCTCACCCTCACCGCCGAGGGGCCGCTCGCGACCGGGGGCACGTACCACTGCGAGTTCACAGCCCCGCTCGCCGGGCGCCCCGCCGAGGCCGGACCGGTCCGGCTCGGGCCCTCCACGGTGTCCTCCGGAAGCCCGGCCGCCTCCTGCACGCCGGGCAGGCCCACCGAACTGACCCTGCTCCCGGACGGCACCCTGCGGCGGTCCACCACCGGGACGGACGAGAGCCTGGTCTACACCCGGGCGGAGTGACGCCGCCCGGCGGCGAGCCCTCCGGCCGGAACCCCGCGGACTTTCCGAAGTCGTCGGAGGTCGGCAAGTCGCGACGGGTTGCTGTCCCCCGGGGCCCGCGGGCTGTTGCTATGAAGTGGTCGCTTTCCTCTGTGGAGAAGGGAGTTCCGCGGGATGCGGACCACAACACTGGGCAGGGACGGGCCGGTCGTCGGACGGCTCGGGCTGGGCGCCATGGGGCTCTCGTACCGCTACGCCCCCGGCCAGCGCGACCGGACCAAGGCCGTATCGCTGGTCCAGGAGGCGGTGGACCTCGGGGTCAACCTCCTGGAGACGGCCGGGGCGTACGCGGCCGGGGACAACGAGCGGCTGATCGGCGAGGCCATCCGCGGCAGGCGGGACGAGGTGGTGCTCTGCACCGGTGGCGGGCTGCTCGGCGACCCGGACGGCGGGCTGCGGCCCGCGGGCGGCCCGCGGGCGCTGCGGGACGCGGTGGACGAGAGCCTGCGCCGGCTGCACGTGGACCACATCGACCTCTATCTGCTGCGCCGCGTCGACCCCGGCGTACCGCTGGAGGAGAGCTGGGGCGCGCTGGCCGAACAGGTCTGGGCGGGCAAGATCCGCATGCTGGGGCTGCCCGTCGTCACCGTGCAGGAGGCGCGCGAGGCCGAAGCCGTGCACGAGGCGGCGGCGATGGCGGCCGAGGTGTCGCTGTTCACCCGCTGCGGTCTCGACGACGTCGTGCCGTACGCGGTGGAGCGCCGGATCGCCCTGCTGGCCGGCGCCCCGCTCGGCCGGGGGCTACTGGCCGGTGCGCTGTCCCGCCACGACGACCTGCCCCCGGACGACTGGCGGCGCACCCAGCCCCGCTTCGCGCCCCGGGCCATCCGCCACAACCACGCGCTCACCCAGGCCGTCGCCCAGGTGGCCGCCCGGCACGAGGCGACCCCCGCGCAGGTCGCCCTGGCGTGGCTGCTGCGGCTCGGCGACCACGTGGTGCCGCTGCCCGGCACGAGGGCGTCCTACCACCTCGCGGAGAACCTCGGCGGCGACCGGGTCCGGCTGACCGAACAGGACCTGACCGACCTGGAGTTCCTGCCCTACCCGGCGGGTGCGCCGGAGGCGTGAACCGATCCCGGACCGCCCCCGCACCGCTGTTCCCGACCCTCCACCACTTATGGAGTTCCTGACATGACGACCTCTCTGGTACGGCAGGTCCTCCCGAGGCCACGGCCACGGGCGGCGACGGCCGGCGTCCACGGAACCACCGCACCCGGATTCGCCTCGGTGCGCCACTGCTTCGAACGGGCCTGCCGGGAGTCGGGGCCGCCCGGTTCCCAGGGGGCCGCGCTGGCGGTCGTACGGGAAGGGGAACTGGTCGTCGACCTGTGGCACGGCACCGCCGACCCGGTCACCGGCGCCCCGTGGACCGGCGACACCCTCGAACCGCTGCTGACCGGCTCCCACTCCGTCCTGGCCACGGCGGTCCTGCTCCTCGCCGACATGGGGGCGCTCGCCCTGGACCGGCCCGTCGCGGACTACTGGCCGGAGTTCGCGGTGCGCGGCAAGGGCAAGGTGACGCTGCGGGACGTGCTGACGTTCACCGCCCGGCTGCCGGGCATGGTGGCGGGCCTCGACCAGCGGGACGTCGAGAACCCGCGCATGATGGCCGCACTGCTCGAACTGCACAGCCTGGAGGAGGACCCCCGGGCGGGCGGGGTGCTGCACGGGCCGTGGACCGCCGGGTGGATCGTCGCCGAGGTGGTCCGCCGGGTCGACGGCCGCGACCTCGACCTGTTCTTCCTGGAGGAGATCGCCGGTCCGCTGGGCCTGGACGTCCACTTCGGCCTGGTCCCCGACCAGCTGCCGCACGCCGCCCGCATCTCGTACGACCCGGACTTCCGCGCCCGCTTCCCGGCGCCGGACGGCGGCCCGGACGACGGCGCGGCGGACCTGTTCGGACGGGTGTGGAACAACCCGTCCCCGTTCCCGCCGGACGCCGGGGTGTGGGGCGAGACCCGGCGGCGGTACGCGATCGTCCCGTCGCTCGGGGTGTACGCCTCCGCCCGGGGCCTCGCCCGGCTCCAGGGCGTCCTGGCCGCCGACGCCGTACGGGCCCCGGGCGAGGAGCCGCTGCTGCTGTCGCGGCGCACGCTCGACCAGGCGCGGAGCTTCTGGGTCGAGGGGCTGGACCCGCTGCTCGGCGGGGTCAGCGCGTACGGCGAGGGAGGTCTCCAGCTCCTCGACGAGGGCCTCCACCCGGCCGTCCGCGCCGGGGCCTTCGGCCACCAGGGCCCCGGCGGCATCGCCTACCAGGCGTGGCCCCAGGCCAGGACCGGGGCCGCGTGGGTCCGCAGCAGGCTGACGGCGGACCCCGGGGCGCGGGTCATGGACGAGGTGGCGGACGCGGTGGAGCGGGCGGCACGGGACGCTTTCTGAGGCCGCCGAACGCCGGACGGGCGCCGGCCGGGGCCGGCGGGGCGGTCGGGCGCCGGCCGAGCGGTCAGCCCCCGCCCGGCCTCGCCGCCGCCAGGTCCGGCGAGGCGGCGCCCGGGGGCCCCGGACGGGGATCGCCGGCGGCGAGGCCGTGCAGGACGACGTCCCAGACCGAGTCCCACACCACGTCCCGGGTCGTGCCGTTGGCGGCCATCGCCCCCTCGGCGAGATGCGACAGCATCGCCGCCGCCGCCTCCGGCGCCACGCCGGGGCGCAGACGGCGGGCGCCGTGGGCCCGGTCGAGCAGGGCCCGGAGCACGGGCATCCAGGTCTCGGCCAACGGCGGTTCGTCCTCGGGTGCGTTGGCCTCCAGCCTGCGCGCGGCGCGGACGAAGGAGTCCTCTCGCGCCACCCGGGCCAGTGTGCCGATCAGGACGCGCAGTTCCCTCAACGGATCTGTAGACGGCGTGAGTTCGTCGACGCAGCGGGCGAATCGGGCGGACCCGACCGTGCGCACCTCCTCGGCCAGGGCGGTCTTGTTGCGGAAGTGGAACGTCAGAGCACCGATGGAGGTGGCCGCCCGCCAGGCCACTCCCTGGAGCGAAGCGCCCTCGTAACCGCGCTCGGCGAACTCGTCGGCAGCCGCCTCCAACACGGTCCGACGCGTCCTAGCCGCCCGTTCCTGCATGCGCCTTCTCCTTGGACCTCGGCAAATAGTCGTTGTCTCCCCTAGAAATATAACGAACATTCTCTATGTTTGTTAGTCTGCTGAGCGACGCTCACCTGGGAGGGACCTGCAGTGACGACGATGCACGAAACGCCCGACATGACGGCGAGCCGGCCACTGGGCGACTTGCCCCGGCTCCTGTTCGGCCATTTGCACCGCTCCGACCAGCAGCGTTGGGGTCAGGTGTACCTGCAGGGGCTCCTGCGCACCCACGGGAAGAAGACCGTGCGCCGCATGGCGGCCGTGGTGACCGGTTCGGAGGCGGCCTCGACGTCCCTGCACCAGTTCGTCAACGCCAGCCCCTGGGAATGGGCCCCGGCGCGCGGCGAGTTGGCCCGCTGGGCCGCCCGTTCGCTGCCCGTGCGCGCCTGGACCCTGGCGCCGGCCGTCCTGCCCAAGCGGGGCGACCGCTCGCCCGGCGTGCACCAGCGCTTCCTCCCCGAGTCCGGGCGCACCGTCAACTGCCAGCTGGGCATGGGCCTGTTCCTGGACGTGGGCCGGGCCCACGTCCCGGTCGACTGGCAGCTGTTCCTCCCGCCCCGCTTCACCCACGACGAGACCGTGCGCGACCGGGCGAAGATCCCCGCCACGACACGGACCCAGCCCCTGTGGGACCACGCCCTGTCCCTGGTACGGGAGATGACGTCGTGGTCCCACGGGAACACGGCGCCGGTGGTGGCCGACCTGACCTCCCTCTGCGACGTCGACCCGCTGGCGCAGCGGCTCCAGGGCTCCGGGCACCCCTTCGTGCTCGCCGTCCCGGGGCAGACCGCTCTCGGCGGGCCCGAAGTGCCGCCGGGCGACAAGGAGTCGGCGCGCGGCCTGCTGCTGCGCCGGGGCGTCCGGCACCCGGCCGGGGCGGGCCGGCACGTCGTCTCGCACGAGACGACCGTGCGCGGACTGCGCCCGGACGGGGAGCGCACCCACGGGCCGGGGCGGCTGATGGCGGAGTGGGACGCGGGCAGCGGCCGGCCGGGGCGGATCTGGCTGACCAACATCACCGACCGGAATCCGGCCGAACTCCTGGAGCTGGCCCGCTCGCCCCGGGGGGCGTCGGCGGCGGTCCACCGCATGGGCGAGGACTTCGGCCTCCTGGACTTCGAGGGCCGCTCCTTCCCCGGCTGGCACCGGCACATGACGCTCGTGTCCGCCGCCTACGCCTGCGACACCCTGGGGGGCGCCACCCCCTGACTCTTTTGCTTGCTTATACAAATAAATATCGGCCAGGGCGGCTCCATATCCATCCCGACCCTCCCCAGATGATTGCACAGGCATGTATCTTGGTGTCATCGCAGTCGAGAAGGGGAGCTGTTCCATGACGATCAACCAACAGCCACGCGCCGCCTCCGACCAGGTCATGTGGGAGGCCGTCCTCGGCCTGCACACCTTCGTGGAGCGCCAGCTCGCCCACACCCTCCAGCGCCGCTACGGCGTCGGACTGTCCGAGTACCGCGCCCTGGAGGCGCTCACCCAGGCCGAGAAGGGCGAGTGCCGGATGCAGGAGCTCGCGGACCACATCGGCTTGGGCCAGAGCTCGGTGACGCGCCTGGTCGGACGCCTGGAGGGCGCCGGCTACGCCTACA
The DNA here is from genome assembly GCF_001905905.1 of Streptomyces sp. CB02366. GTDB lineage: Bacteria > Actinomycetota > Actinomycetes > Streptomycetales > Streptomycetaceae > Streptomyces. Next base: position 1,195,661 of record NZ_LIVT01000003.1, on the reverse strand, counting down.
AGGACAGCTGCGCCGACGACAAGCGCGGCGTCTTCGCCGTCATCACCGAAGACGGCCGCAAGCGCTACCAGGAAGCCCGTGCCACGTACGCCGACGTCCTCAGCTCGGCCCTCAACACCGCGAGCGCCGACGACCAGCTCGCCCGGGCGGTGCAGGCGCTGCGCAGCGCCGCCTGACGAGACCGCGGCTGACGGCGGGAGGCGTCCGGGGCAACCCGGCCTCCCGCCGTCTTTGCATGTTCGGGCTTCCACGCCGGCCCCACGGGGCTGTGACCCAGGTCACACGTACCTCCAAAGTATTTGCTTGACCATGCAAATGAACACGGATAGATTCTTCCTCATAGCCGGACCGGCCGCACCAGCCGGACCAGCCGCACCAGCGAGCACAGCCACACCCGTGGGGCCGGTCGAACCAGCCAGACCGGCCAGATCGCCCATCCACCAAGGGGGACCGTTGCCTTCGCCTCGCCTGTTGCAGGCATTCAGCAGACATGTGCAGGAACAGCCCGACAGCACCGCGCTCGTCGCCGCCGGCGCCCAGGTCACCTACGCGGACCTGGAGCGGCTGGTCCGCCGGGCCGCCGCGGACCTCGACGGCGTCGCCTTCACCTCCGTCCGCGCCCTGTGCGTACCGGCCCACAAGTCGCCGGAGACCATCGCGCTGCTGCTGGCGGCCTGGCGCCGCGGGATCAACACCCTGGTCCCGTCGCCCAGCCTCGGCGCCGCCGCCCTGGCCACCCTCACCGCCCAGGCGCACGGCCCGCTGAACGCCGTCGCGGCCCCCGGCGGCGGTGCGGTCCTGTCGCAGGAGGAGAGCGACCCCGCGCTCGCGGAGGGATTCAGCGTTCCGGACCCCGCGGAGTCCCTGCTGACCCTCACCACCTCCGGGTCCACCGGCGTCCCCAAGCTCGTGCCCATCCGCACCGAAGCCTTCGACCGCTTCGGCGACTGGGCCGCGGAGAAGTTCGGGATCGACGCCACGACGCGGGCGCTGAGCTTCTCGCCCCTCAACTTCGACCTGGCCCTCCTCGACGTCTGGACGGTCCTGGAGGCCGGCGGCACCGTGGTCCTGGCCGACGCCGGGGCCAGCGGGGACGCCGCCTACCTGCGGGCGCTGACTCGCGACAACGAGGTGACCCTGGTCCAGGGGGTGCCCCTGCTGCACCGGCTCCTGGCCGCGGACGACGCCCGCTACCCGGCGGTCCGTACGGTCGTGTTCACCGGGGAGTCCGTCTCCGAACAGGGGTTGCGGGACGCGTTCGCCGCCTGCCCGGCCGCCCGCTTCCACAACGTCTTCGGCTGCACGGAGACCAACGACAGCTTCATCGAGGACATCGACCCGGACGCCTTCGTGCACCCGCTGCCCATCGGCGCCCCGATCGGGGGCACCGAGGCGGTGCTGCTCATCGAGGGGCCCGAGGGGACCGAAGTCCTCCAGGGGCCCGGCACCGGCGAACTGCTGGTCCACACCCCCTTCCAGACCTGCGGCTACCTCGAACAGGCCCGTAACGCCCACGCGTTCATGCCCGACCCGCGCGGCGGCGGCGCCATGTTCTACCGCACCGGCGACCTCGTCCACCGCGACGCCGACGGACGCCACTTCCTCCAGGGCCGTACCGACTTCCAGGTCAAGGTGCGCGGCGTGCGCACCAACACCCTGGAGGTCGAGACCGTCCTCGGCGGCCACCCGGACGTCGTCGAGGCCTGCGTGGTCGCCCTGCCCTGCCCCGAGGCCGGCACCCGGCTGCACGCCGAAGTGGTGCGCCGGGACGGGGCCTCCCTCAGCTCGCTGGGTCTGCGGGCGTACGCGGCGAAGCACCTGCCGCGGCACGCCGTGCCCAGCTCGGTCGCGCTCGCCGGCACCCCGCTGCCGAAGACCCCGACCGGCAAGCCCGACCGCAACTCGATCAAGAAGACCCGACTGAACGGAGACCACTGATGAGCACCGCCGGCACCGACCCGATCCGCGACTACATCGTCCAGGACTTCCTCTCCGGCGAGGACGCCGAGGACCTGACCGACGACTTCGACCTCATCGAGAGCACCGTCGTGAACAGCCTCGGCCTGGTCCGCCTCATCTCCTGGATATCGGAGACGTACGGCATACCGGTGGACGACATCCCGCTGGAGCCGGCCGCCTACCGCACCCTCGCGGACATCCGCCGCTTCGTCGACGAGGCCGCCCCGGCCGCCGTCTGACCGGCCGCCCCGCACCCCCGCACTCCGCGTACCCGCCCCCCACACGCGGCGCACCTGCACCTGGACACGTCCGGAACACAACGATGACAGGAGTTCTCCCATGATCGTCCGTTCTCTCTCCGACGTCCCCGCGGTCGAGTGGGGCAGCGGCACCAGCCACCGCCTCCTCACCGAGAAGGACGGGATGGGCTTCACCGTCTGCGAGACGCTGGTCCGCCGGGGTACCTCCAGCGCGCTGCAGTACCTCGGCCACCTGGAGGCCTGCTACTGCATCGGCGGCTCCGGGGAGGTCGTCACCACCGACGGCGTCCGCCACAAGATCAAGACCGGGACCATCTACGCCCTGGACAAGAACGACGCCCACCACCTGCTCGCCTCCGACGACGAGGACCTCCTGCTCGTCTCGGTCTTCAGCCCGGCGCTGCGCGGCGACGAGAAGCACGCGCTCTCCGACGACGGCTTCTCCCGCTACTGATCCGCACCGCCGGGGGCGGGGCCGCGACGGCGCGGCCCCGCCCCCGGCTCCCCCAGCGCCCGCGACCGGTGAAAGGCAAGGCAGAGCACCCATGGCAGCAGAGAAGGACACGGACACCTACGGCCTCACCGCGCCGTACGCCGACGAGTTGAACGACGACGTCACCCGCTGGGACCGGGCCGGCGAGTTCCCGCACGAGAAGTGGAAACCGCTCCAGCGATCCGGCCTCTTCACCCTCCCCTTCGCCCCGGAGTACGGCGGCGCGGGCCGGACGCTCACCGAGACCATGGCCGCGCTGGAGGGGCTCGGCCACACCAGCCGGGACGCGGGGCTGAACTTCTCCGCCTCCACGCAGATCGTCAGCGTCGGCATCCCGCTCCAGGCGTTCGGCTCCGCGGACCTGCGCGAGCGCTACCTGCCGCAGGTCACCTCGGGCCAGGCCATCACCGCGCACGCCATCACCGAACCGGGCCACGGCTCGGACGTGATGAACATCCGCACCACGGCCGTCCGCGACGGCGACGACTACGTGCTCAACGGCGGCAAGATGTTCATCACCAACGCCCCGGTCGCCGACCTCTTCCTGCTCTACGTCCGCACCGGCAAACCGGGCGCGTTCGGCCTGAGCACCTTCCTCGCCGAGCGCTCCACCCCGGGCCTGGCGATCGGCGAACCGCTGGACACGATGGGGCTGCGCACCTCCCCGATCAGCGAGGTCACGCTCACGGACGTCCGGCTGCCCGTCGCCAACCGCCTCGGCAGCGAGGGCGCCGGCTTCCTGATCATGGACCACGTGATGAAGCGGGAGGTCCTCTTCTCCTTCGCCGTCAACCTCGGCGAGATGACCCACCGGCTGAAGCGGGTCGTCGAACACGCCACCACCCGGCAGCAGTTCGGCGCCTCCATCGGCAAGAACCAGGCGGTCGCGCACAAGATCGCGGACATGCGGATCGCGGTCGAGACGGCCCGCAAATGGCTGTACGACACCGGCCGCAAGGTCGAACAGGGCAAGGACGCCTCGCTGGACGTGGCCGCCACCAAGATCGTGGTCAGCGAGGCCAACCAGCTCACCGCCCGGCACGCCATCCAGATCTTCGGGGCCCGCGGCTACCTGACCGAGACGGGCATCGAGCGCGAGCTGCGCAACGCCACCGCCGGCTCCATCTACTCCGGCACCAACGAGATCCAGCGCAACTGCATCGCCGCCCTGATGGGCCTGTGACGAGAGGCACGCCATGACCGAGACCCTGACCGAAGCCGCCCCCGCGTCCGAGCGCCCGCACGCGGACGACCTCGCCCGCCTCACCGCGGCCACCGACTTCCTCGACCACGAGCACCCGACCGTCCGGGCCTTCGTCGACAAGGCCCTCAAGGGGATCGACCGCGACGCCGCCGGTCCGGTCGACCTCGCCGTCGCCCTCTACTACGCGGTCCGCGACGGCATCCACTACGAGGTCTACGGCGCCGACCTGTCGCCGCAGGGCCTGCGGGCGTCCAGCATCATCACCGGCGGCAAGGGCTTCTGCCTGCACAAGTCCGTGCTGTACGCCGCCTGCTGCCGCGCGGTCGGCATCCCCGCCCGGCTGCACTACAGCGACGTCCGCAACCACCTCGCCTCCGAACGGCTGCGCTCCTACATCGGCGGCGACGTCTTCTTCCACGGCCTGGCCACCGTGTACCTGGAGGGCCGCTGGCTCCAGGTCACCCCGGTCTTCAACAAGCTCCTGTGCCGGCTCTACGGCATGACCCCGCTGGAGTTCGACGGCCGTAGCGACAGCCTCTACCACCCCTTCGACGCGCAGGGGCGGCAGAGCATGGAGTTCCTCACCGACCACGGCGACTTCGACGACGTCCCGTACGCGTTCGTGATGGAGAACATGCGCCGCAAGCACCCGAAGTTCCTCGACGAGGGCGGCACCGGGACGGTGAGCGGCGGCTCGCTCGCCGACGAGGCGACCGCCTGAGCGCGGGCCCGGGCCGTCGTCCGTAGGCGCGCCCGGGCCCGCACCCGCACACCGGCGGCCCCCGTACACCGGCACGTCGCAGCAGAAGAACGGCAAAAGAAGCAGAAGAACCGGAAAGAACTGGCAAGAACCGGCAAGAACCGGCAGAAGAGGAGAAGCACCCCATGACGCAGTTCCAGGCCCGTGAGGACGGGTGGGGCGCGGTCGCCCGCGTCGGCGTCGTCGTCCCGCACGCGGACGTCGGGCCCGAGTCCGAGCTCCAGGCGATGGCCCCGCGCGACGTCTTCATCCACGGCTCCCGCGTCCACTTCGGGGCGATGCGCCCCGGCGGGGAGATGGACCCCAAGATCCCGCACGACCCGGTGCGCGCCTTCATCGACCCGCCCTTCATCGACGACGCCGTCGAGCTGCTGGCCGCCTCCCCGCTGGACTCCATCGCCCTGGGGTTCACCAGCTCCTCCTACGTCCTGGGCGCCGACGGCGAGCAGAAGCTGTTCGAGCGGCTCGCGGAGCGGACCCGCGGCATCCCGCTGACCGGTACCGCCCACGCCGCCGCGGCGGGCTTCCGCGCGCTGGACGCCGAGCGGATCGCCCTGGTCAACCCGCCGTGGTTCGACGACGAGCTGTCCGCCCTGGGCGCCTCCTACTTCGGTGAGCGCGGCTTCGACGTCGTCCACCACGCCCCCTGCGGCCTGCCCAGCAACCAGAAGCTGATCACCCCGGAGGCGCTGGTGAAGTGGATCGAGTCCGACGTCGCCCCGCACCGGCCCGACGCGGTCCTGGTCGCCGGCAACGGCATCCGCGCCGTCGGCACCATCGCCGGCCTGGAGGAGACCGTCGGCTTCCCCGTCCTCACCGCGAACCAGGTGCTCTTCTGGCACGCGCTGCACGCCGCGGGCGGCAGCGGGGCCGCCGCGCGGATCACCGACTACGGCGCCCTCTTCGGCGTCCTCCCCGAGGCCGGGAGCGTGGCCCGATGAGCCTGCTGCCCGCCTACGGCTACCAGGCCGCCGTACAGGAGAGCTGCGACACACCGGAGTACCACATCCCGCTCGTCTGCTGGCGCGACGACGACACCGGGGTGCGCGGCATGGTGCTGTACCGCGGGGCGCTGCGCCCCGCGGAGCAGGTGCCGGGGTTCCGGCGCTACCTCGCCTCCGAGGACCTGGAGCAGTACGCCACGACCGGCCCGTGGCCGCTGCTCGCAGCAACCGTCTGATCCGACCCGTGGCGGGGGCCGGCCGGGTTCCCGCCGCGTCAGGAGCCGTATCGACATGACACACGACTTCACCTGGTCCGACGCGCCTCCGGGCGAGGTCCTCGATCCGGTGGGCATCTGGATCGTCCGGGCCCCGGCCGGGCAGCGCCTCCCGCCCGACGGAACCCCGCCCGACTGGCTGGACGAGAAGGAGCAAAGCCGCCTGGCGTCGATACCGCAGCACGCCGGACGGGAGTCCTACGCCTTCGCGCACTGGGCGCTGCGGAGCGTGCTCGGTTCGTCGCTCGGCTGCTCGCCCGGCAGCGTCGGCTTCCTGCGGCAGCCCTGCCCCGGCTGCGGCGGGGCGCACGGGCGGCCCGCCATCCGGGATCCGGCGCCGGTCGGCGAGCCCATGGAGTTCTCGATGTCGCACAGCGGGGACCACGTCGCCATCGCGGTCGCCGAGGCCACCATCGGCATCGACATCGAGTCCTGGCCGACCCCGGAGTCGGTCGCCGGCTACCTGCCGTTCCTCCACCCGAGGGAGCAGCAGTGGCTGGGGGGCCGCGCGGGCGACGAACTGGTCCGCGACTTCGCCCGGCTGTGGACCCGCAAGGAGGCCATGGCCAAGGCGACGGGGCAGGGCATGGCCGCCGTCATGAACCGGCTGGACCTCACCGGTCAGCCGCTCGGCTGGCGGGTGCGGCAGCTGCTCGCCCCTCCCGGGTACGAGGCCAGCTTCGCGGTCCCGGCCTCGGTGCACGTCGCGGTGACCGTGTACGAGGAACTGCCGGAGCCGATGCCGCGGTTGGTCCCGGCGTGACCGCGCGGCGGGCGGCCCGCACCCCTCCCCGGGGGTGCGGGCCGCCCGCCGTGCCGGGGACGGGACCGGATGGCCCGGGGCTCCCCCGGGGTCGGACCGTCCGGGGCTCCCCCGGCCCGGTCGGTCCGAGCCGCTCCGGTCCCCGCCCCGCCGCGCCGCGCGGGGGTCAGTGGACGGTGACCTCGGCGGTGAAGACCTGGACGCCGTGCTGTTCGATCCGGACGGGGATCCGGCGCCGGTCCGTACCGACGGAGACCGGTTCGCCGGCCACCACGACGGCGGGGGCGTCGAACTCGACGTACCGCACGAAGTCCGTCCGCATCCCGATGACGGCCGTGCCCGGGCCCCCGACGTCCTGCGCCGCCTGCCGCGCCGCCTCCAGCAGGAGCATCCCGGGCACGTGGTCCACCACGTGGTCGAAGAGCACCGGGTGGGCGGGGTCCACCCGGAGCAGCCACCGGCCGGGCCGTTCGCCGCCCAGCGCGGGCGACAGGACCACGTCGTCCGGGGAGGTGCGGCCCACCCGCCGCGGGTCCACCGGCGGCCCCACCGGGAGGCAGCCCTCCTGCGCCGCGTCGAGGTCCGCGTAACTCCCGCGCAGACGGCGGTAGACGGCGGCGGGCTGGTTGTTGAACCGGGTGTGGGCGATCCCCATCAGCCGCTTGCCCAGGTAGACGTCGACGTCCATCGTCATACCGGCGAACCTGCTGCCGCGCCGCACCACGTCCGAGCAGGACACCACCAGGCGCACCTCGTCCGCGGCGGCGACCCGCGAGGCCGCCGGCTCGACCGCGAAGCTGAACTCCTCCCACGCCTGCTTGTACTCCCGCGGCACGTCGTGCACCGCGTGGGAGAGCAGCGGAACGACCTGGCGCACGGTCTCCGCGAGGAGCAGCGGATCGTACGACCCCCCCGAGGGCCGGTAGAACTCGTGTCCCCGCGGCCAGCGCGCCGTGAGCACGCAGTGGCCCGGTCTCGTCTCTAACCAGGTCCTGAGCAGGACTTCCTCGCCCCGAAGCTTGTGCACCTGCCACTGGTGCACCTGCGACTGCTGGACCGGCTGCGCATCACGGCTCAGTACAGAAACAGACAACTTGGCCCCCCAAGGTCGACGGTTTGCGCGGGCGGCCACGGAAGGATCCGCGATCAGCACTCCCTGCCCCCGCTCCAAAAATAATGTTTCTTTTGTTTTCTCAAGTCAAGGGGGGCTCGTTCTTCGATCTTCCCCGGGGGCGATCCAAGATCGCGGCCAACTCAGCTGCTAGAGACCGGACTTGCCTAGACCACCGTCCACCCGGCTAACATAAGGAGCATTCTTTTTGGGAAGGTGAGAGTCATGGCACAACCGAAACAGGAGCGGGCGGAACAGACCCGTCGCGCCCTCCTGCACGCCGCCGCAGAGGTCTTCGACGAGTTCGGCTACGCGGGGGCCAGCATCACCCGCATCCTCAAACGGGCCGGTGTGACGGCGGGAGCGCTCTACTTCCACTTCGGCTCCAAGGAGGACCTGGCCAAGGCGGTGATGAACAGCCAGCCGGAGACCCTGGTGCCGCTGCTCGCCGCCGGCGGCCTCCAGCGCCTCATCGACCTCACCCTCGTCTGGTCGTGGCAGCTCCAGCGCGACCCGCTGCTGCGGGCCGGCGTACGGCTGACCAACGAGCAGGCGTCCATCAACGGCTCCCTCAACGCCGACCCGTACGAGAACTTCCGCGGGATCATGGTCGGCTGCCTGCACGAGGCGATGGAGTCCGGCGAGCTGCAACCGGGCGTGGACCCGTCCGTGGTCGCGGAGTTCGTGGTGGCCGCCTGTACCGGAATGCAGATGTACTCCAACGTCGTCAGCAGCCGCCGGGACCTTCCCGAACGCACCCAGCAGATGTGGAACCTGATCCTGCCGGGCATCGCGGTCCCGTCCGTGATCACCCGCGCCGAGACGTCCCCCGCCCGCGGCAGCGCGCTGATGTCCTGACCCGAACGCTCCGCCCCGCCACCCGACCGGTGCGTCCGACCGGCCGGTCACTCCAGCACGCCCAGCACGCCCCGGCTGTCCTGCCCCGCTCCGCCCGTTCCGACGAACCCTACGGAGAAGCATGCTCACCCTGCGCCTGGTCGCCCTGAACATCGACGGTGTCCTGCTCAACGACACCTTCAGCCCGGTGATCCACCACTTCGTCACCACCCGGGGCGGTACGTACTCCGCCGAGCTGGAGAGGTCCGTCTTCTCCCAGCCGCAGCACATCGCCGGGCGGTTGCTCGCCGCCGCCACCGGCGGCTCCATGAGCGGGGAGGAGGCGCTCGCCGCCTACTTCGAGGACCGTGCCGCCCACCTCGCCCGCCACCCGGTCACGGTCACGCCGGGCACGGGGGAACTGCTCCGCCGACTGCGCGGCGCGGGCCTGCGCACGGTCTGCTACGGCGGCCTGGGCAAGGACCACTTCGACCGCCATCTGGGGCGGTACGCCGAGCTGTTCGACGGCCCCGGCTACGTCTGCACCAACGACTTCCGACCCGGGCTGAGGGAGATCACGGGTGACGTGTTCGAACTCCGCCCCGAGCAGGCCCTGTTCGTCGACGACGTGGCCCGGGTCGCCGACGCGGCCCGGGAGCTGGGCGCCGGATTCGTCGGCCGCCCCTCCGCCTTCGTCCACAGCCACCAGCGCGCCCTGATGGCGGAGGCCGGGGTGCGCCATCTGATCGGCGGGCTCGACGAGCTCGACGACGGCCTGGTGCGGCGGATCGACCGGGATCTCGCCTCGGGCGCGTTCTGGCGGGCCGCGCCGGCCGCCGCCGGGGCTCCGGCGTGACGGCGGGCGGACCGCTGCTGCCCGGCAAGGTCGCGCTGATCACCGGCGCCTCCAGCGGCATCGGCGCCGCGGCGGCCGGGCACTTCGCCGCGGAGGGGGCGGCCGTCGTCCTCGTGGCCCGCAGGGCGCGCCTGGTCGAGGAGGCCGCCGAGCGGATCAGGAAGGACGGGGGGCGGGCCGTGGCCGTGCCGGGCGACGTCACCCGCCGGGCCGACATGGACCGGGCCGTCGCCACGGCGGTGGAACGGTTCGGCAGGCTCGACTGCGCGTTCAACAACGCCGGCCGCGCCGGCGCCGGAACCCTTCTGCACGAGCTGTCCGAGGACGAGTTCGACCGCACCCTCGACGTCAACCTGCGCGGGGTGTGGCACTGCCTGCGCGCCCAGCTCCCCGCCATGATGGCGGCCGGCGGCGGCGCGATCGTCAACACCTCCAGCGTCGCCGGGGTGCGCGCCACCTCCGCGTCCGCGCCCTACGTGGCCGCGAAGCACGCGGTCCTCGGCCTGACCCGCGCCGCCGCCGCCGAGTACGGCGAGCACGGCATCCGCGTCAACGCCCTCGTGGTGGGCGGCACCGACACGGAGATGATGGACCGCCTCCTCGCGGCCGGGCCCGCCGTCCGCGCCGGATTCGGCGGCAAGGCCGTCCAGCGGCGCCTCGCCGATCCGGTCGAGATCGCCCGCGCCGCCGCCTGGCTCTGCTCGGACGCCTCCTCGTTCACCACCGGGGCCGCCCTCGCGGTGGACGGCGGCCGCACGGCCGTGTGACGGACACGCCCCCGGCGTCCGCCCCCATTCCTGATGGGGGGCGGACGCCGGGGGCGTACCGTCGCGCGACGCGTCGGGGCGGGAGCGCGGGTCAGGCCTGGAGCGCGCCGGACCGGTCGGTGACCTGGCGCTCGGCCGCCGGGGCCGCGACCGCCTCGGGCTTCGTACGGTCGGCGAGCTTGAGCCAGATGACCCCGACGATGATGACGGCCAGCCAGAGGCCCTTGGCCAGGGTGAGGGTCTCGTCGAAGAAGAGCGGGCCGAAGACCGCGGCGCCGACCGCGCCGATGCCCGCCCAGACGGCGTAGCCGATGCTCACGTCGATCGTGCGGAGGGCGAGGCTGAGTGCGTAGAGCGTCAGCAGGAAGAAGACCACGGCGACCAGGGACCAGGTCAGCCGGGTGAAGCCTTCGCTGCCGCCGACGGCGAGTGCGTACCCGATCTCGAAGACTCCGGCGAGCAGGAGGGAGAGCCAGGCGTTGGTGGAGCTCTTGGCCGCGTTGGACATGGGAGGTGGGTCCTCTCTCAGAGGTGTCGTCAGGGGGTGTGCGGGGTGGGCCGCTTGCGGCGCCGGGGGAGGTGCGCGGGGCTCAGGCGGAGCCGCTGAGCTGCAGGCCGACGACACCGCCGATGACGAGGAGGATGCCGATCGCCTTGTTGACGTTCAGACGCTGGCCGAAGAACAGGGCGCCCAGGACGGTGATGCCGACGCCCGCGACGGACGTCCACAGGGCGTAGCCGACGCCGACGTCGAAGGTCAGCAGGGCCTTGCTGAGGAAGAAGGTGGCGGCGGCGCCGCTGGCCAGGGTGATCCCGGTCCACTTGCGGTTCGTGAAGCCCTCCGCCTTTCCGGCGGCGATGGCGACCGTGATCTCGAAGGCGACGGCGATGGCGAGGTAGAGCCAGTGCATGGGAGGTCCTTCCGTGCGGTGGTTGAGAGGGGCGAGGAGTGGAGCGGAGTGCGGGGGGGCGCGGAGCGCCGTTCGCCGGGCGGGGCGTCGGCCCGGCGGTGACGCGGCTGCGGCGCGTGCCGTGTCGCGTCGGGGGCGCGGTTCGCGGCGGGCGGGGGGCCCGGTCAGTACCGGGCCCGGTCCATGGTGAGGAAGTCCTGGAAGGGCTGCTCCGCCTCGGGGAGCTGGAGCGCGGTGACCTTGAGGGGCCAGCGCTCGGGGTCCTCGGCGAAGAGGGTGTACGTGCTGGTGTAGTCGAAGCCGTACCGGGCGGCGGTGCGGCGGTCCGCGGCGTGCACGATGTGGCCGATGCCGGCGAACCGCGCCGCCATGTAGCACAGGGCGCAGGGCTCGCCGGAGGCGATCAGGGTGCCCCCCGCCACGGCGCGGATGCCGTGGCGGGTGGTGGCCTCCCGGATGGCGACGACCTCGGCGTGCGCGGTCGGGTCGTTGTCCTCGCGGACCCGGTTGAAACCGGTCCCCAGGATGCGTCCGCCGCCCACGACCACTCCGGAGAACGGGATTCCGCCCTGTGCGACGTGCTCGCGGCTGAGCCGGATCGCCTCGTGGGCGTAGCCCATCAGTTCGCTGTCGTGTGTACCCATGAGCAGTTCGTCTCCCGAGTTGCCCTGTAGCGACCTTGCGTCTCATACATTTGCTTGCACAGGCAAGCGAATAGCTTCACAGATCTCCGCCGTCGGCGCGATCCGATGACACTAATCTTGCATGTGCATGTAACCAGAGTCAAGCGGGAGCGTGGGAACGCGCGTTGTCCAGGGTGGCCAGCGGCTCCAGCACCCCGGGATCGAACGGCGTCAAAGCGGCCCCCGCCGCCACCCTGAGCGGCAGGTCGGGGTCGGCCAGCGCACCCGTCCCGATCGCCAGGAGGTCGGCGTGGCCCTCCTCCAGGACCCGCCGCGCCACGGCCTCCCGGTGCAGCGCGCCGTTGGCGATGACGGGGAGCCCGGTCGCCGCCCGGGCGAGCGCGGGAAGCGTCCGCCCCTCGGGGAACCAGTCGCGCCCGCTACCGGCCAGGTGCAGGTAGTCGGCCCCGGCCCCGGCGGCCGTCGTGAAGACCTCCGCCGCCTCGCCCTCCCCGCCCGGCCAGCGCCAGGCGGGATCGTTGATCTTCCCCTGGGAGAACCGGACGCCGACCGCGAAGCCGGGCCCGGCCGCGGCTCTGACCGCGGCCGTCACCTCCCGGACGAGCCGCAGCCGCCCCGGGAGGCCGCCGCCGTACTCGTCGGTGCGCAGATTGGTGTACGGGGTCAGGAACTGGTCGAGCAGGTAGCCGTTGGCCGCGTGGATCTCCACCCCGTCGAAGCCGGCCTCCCGGGCGCGGACGGCGGAGGCGGCGAAGCCCGCGACCACCTCCGCGATCTGGCGGCGGGTCAGCTCCATCGGCACGGGCCAGGGCCCGTCGCCCCGGTACTTGGCCAGTTGCTCGCCCAGCGGCCGTACGGCGGAGGGGCCCGCGGCCCGGTCCCGGAACCGGTTGCCCTGCGAGACCGCCCCGGCGTGCATCAACTGCAGGACGACGCGCGCGCCCGCGGCGTGCGCCCGGTCGACGACGGGCCGCCAGGCGGCGGCCTGCGCCTCGTCCGTGATACCGGGCTGGTTCAGGTAGCCCTGGCCGAAGGCCCGGTCGGTGTAGGTCCCCTCGGTGATCAGGAGGCCGAAGCCGCCCTCGGCGAAGGCCGCGTAGTACGCGGCCATCTCCTCGGTGGCCCGGCCGTCCCCGGTCGCCGAGACACGGGTCATGGGGGCGAGGGCGTACCGGTTGCGCAGATCGAGCCCCGCGAACCGGCAGGCGGCGAGGGCGGGGTGGGCGCCGGGCACCTCAGCAGCTCCCGTCGATGCCGCAGGCCGCGCCGTAGACGTCGCCGTCCGCCTGCTGCGCCTGGGCGTCGAGGATCGCCTTGCGGAGCTGGGCGGGGCGCGGGACGCCCTCGATCCGGGTGTCGCCGACGAGGATGGTGGGCACGGCCTGCACCCGGTGGGCCGCCGCCTCCCGCAGCGCCTCCTGGTGCCGCTCGCGGTACCTGCCGTCCTCCAGCGCGGCCCGGAAGCCGGCCTCGTCGAGCCCGATCCCGCCGGCCAGGGCGGTGAGGACGTCGAGCTGCCCGAGGTCCTGGCTCTCCTGGAAGAAGGCGCGGAACATCCGCTGGTTGTAGGCGGTCCCCAGGCCGTGCTCGGCCGCGTACTGGTAGCCCTCGAAGGCGAGGGCGGTGTACGGCTGCGGGGAGACGTCGGGGAGCTTGATGTCGACGCCCAGGCGGCGGGCCATGGGGTAGACGGCCCGTTCCCAGATGCTCGGCAGGTACTCGTCCTCCGGCCGCAGGGTGGGCTGGGGATGCGGACGCAGCTCGAACGGCAGCCACTCGACCTCGACGTCGGCGCCCACGTCCTTGATCGCCTCCTCCAGCGGGCCCTCGGCCAGCATGCAGAAGGGGCAGACGTAGTCGGACCAGATCTTGATCTTCACGGGCTCGGCCATGCGCAGACCTCCAGGTCATTGATCGCGCAAGCAACAACATCCGCCGACAGTGCGGCAGGAGTTGACGGACGACCAAAAGGTTGCACGATCATGCACTTTTGTGTCAAGCCGCCCTCCCCGGAGGACCGGGTTCCGGTTGGTGCGCCGCGTCAGCCGGAGGAGGCCGCCCGGCCCCCGGCAGCGACCCGTCCTCACCCCGCGAGGTCCCGGGACCTCAACGCCAGCCACAGGTCGTACCGGGCGCTCGGGGGCCGGAGCAGCGACCGCTGGAGCATCGTTTCGAGCCGGCCGAGCCGTTTGCGGGCCCCGGGCACGGAGAGGCCCAGTTCGGCGGCGGTCGGTCCGAGGCGGCCCTCGCACCGCAGCCAGGTCCGCAGGGTCTCCTCGAAGCCGAGGGCAGGGGCCAGTTGGCGGTCGGCCCAGTCCCGTACGACGGGGCGGCGCAGGATGGCGTCGAGGTCCCGGGCCGCCTCCCCCGCGCCCGGTCCGGCGGTCGCGTACGGGGCGGGACCGGGGGTGCACGCCGGAGCGGGCGTGGCACGGACGCGCAGCGCCAGGTCGAGCGCGGCCTGGTCGGCCAGCCGGTGCAGATCGAGGCCGAGCAGTTCACCGATGAGTTTCAGCCGGGCGGCCAGGGTATTGCGGTGGATCTTGAGGTGGTCGGTGGCGTGGGACGAGAACGCCAGCCAGGAGGCGGCCGTGGCCATCAGCTCCTGGCTCCCGGGGTCCTGGGCGCGGCGGGGCGTATGGGTCAGGAGGGGGTTCAGCAGCTCGTTCGCCCACTGCCGGCCGTCCGGCCCGACGACGAGCGCGGGGTCCGGCGAGACGCCGAACCGGGCGTGCCGGGCGGGCAGTTCGCGGGCGACGGCCAGGGCGTGGAACGCCTGGCGGTAACCGGTGGCGGTATCGGCGAGCGGCACCGGCTCGCTGACGCCCACCACGCACCCTCCGACCCGGGCGGCGACCACCTCGTCGGTCGGGGCCGCCTCCCCGTCCTGTTCCGGCCGCCGCGCGGGCATCACGAGGATGAGGTGGCGGGCGTAGACGGGGCACCGGACGATCCAGGACCGGCCGCCGTCCGCGTCCCCGCAGATCCGGGCCACCCGGTCGCGGTCGTCGGCGGAGCACTCCACGACGCACACCCGTACCGGGTCGGGGAGCCGGGGGCGCAGCGCGCCGGCGACCTGCTGGGCGATGGTGAGCTGACCCGTCATCAGCAGGTGCAGCACCGCTTCGCGGCCCCGGAACTCCGCGAGGTCCACCCGGCGGCGCCGGCGCTCCAGGGTCTCGGCCTGTCGGCAGAGGGACAGCGGCATGACCACGTCGGCCAAGAGGGTGCCGAGCCCTGCGGCCACCGGCCGGGGCGTGACGACGACGAGCACCGGGGAGGCCGGATCGCCCACGCTCAGCGGGAACAGCAGAGCGGTGTGCGCGCCGGTGTCCAGCACATAGGTCTGGGCCCCGCGCTCGGTGAGGGCGTTGGCTCCCTCCGCCATCAGTCCCGCGATGTCGGGGACCACCGCCCGATCCGCCCGGGAGGCCGCCTGCAGCACCTTCCCGTCGGGCCCGGCCAGCCCCGCCCAGCCCTCGGCCCGCCCGGCGACCCAGCGCAGGATCTCGGCCGTCCCTCCGGTGCGGGCCAGCCGGTTCATCCGCAGCAGATCGTCCGCGCGCCCTTGTGTACGCACCCGTTCCCCCGTTCCCGCGCCGCACACGGCGGCAGCGCAAGGGGACCTCCTCGCCCGACTGTGCGAACCGATACCCTCGCGGCCGCCCCACTGGGCGCTTTGAATCTCCCGTCTCCTTACCCGGCGTTCTATGGTCCGAACCTGATCCGGCACGTCGGGGGACGACGGGGGAACGCCGGAATACGGGGGACGCGGGGAACGCGGCGGCAGCGGCTCACGGGGGTGGTCGCTGTCGCCGGTTCCTCCGCGGCGCCGACGGTGGTCCGCGCCCCCCGGCCTTCCGCTCCCAGCTCCCAGCTCCCAGCTCCCAGCTCCCAGCTGATTGTCAGTGGTGCCTTATAGCGTCGATCCCGTGAAGCCGGTTCCCGGCCGCACGACGCCGATGTGCGAGGAAAGGCCCCCATGGAGTTCCGCATCGACCGCAGCGCCCTGACCGACGCCGTGTCCTGGGCGGCCCGCGTCCTGCCCGTGCGCTCGCCCGTCCCCGTGCTGGGCGGACTGCTGCTGGACACGGAGCACGGGGGCGAACGCGGGGACGGCAGCGGTTCGTTGCGGATATCCGGTCTCGACTACGAGGCGTCCGCACGCGTCGACGTGGACGCCGACGTCGCGCGGTCCGGAAAGGCGCTCGTCATGGGACGGCGGCTGCTGGACATCTGCAAGGTGCTGCCCGAGGGCCCCGTGGAGTGCGCGGTGGAGGGCTCACGGCTCACGGTGTCGGGCGCCGGCGCCCGGTTCGGCCTCTCCGTGCTGCCCCTGGACGACTACCCGGCGCTGCCCCCGCTCCCGCGGGTCCGGGGAGAGGTGGACGGCGAGCTGTTCGCGGCGGCCGTGGCCGAGGTGGCGGTGGCCGCCGGGCGCGACGACACCCTGCCCGTCCTCACCGGCATCCGGCTGGGGTTCGACGGCGACACGATGACGCTCGCGGCGACCGACCGGTACCGCTTCGCCGTGCGGACCCTCCCCTGGAAGGCGGCCTCCCCCGGCGAGAGCGCCGACGCCATCGTCTCCGCCCGCCGCCTCGCCGAGATCTCCCGGTCGCTGGGCCGCTCCGGGCCGGTGAGCGTCGCGCTGGACACCGGCTCGGCCGGTTTCGAGCACGCCGGGACGCGCACCACCGTACGGCTGCTGGAGGGCCGGCTGCCGCGCCACGAGAAGTTGTTCGCGATGGAGGACCCGGCCGTCGCGGTGGTGGACCGGGCCCGGCTGACCGAGGCGGTCAAGCGGGTCTCCGTCGTCGCGGACGGGGACAGCCCGGTGCAGCTGGCCTTCTCCCGCGCCGACGCCTCCGTGCTGCTCCGGGCAGGGTACGAGGACGATGTGGCGTCCCAGCGGGTGCCGGCCGCCCTGGAGGGGGCCGAGGAGCTGACCGTGGCCTTCAACCCCGGTTATCTCGCGGACGCCCTGGCCACGTTCACCGACCCGTCCCTGCGGCTCCTGCTGCTGGGGCCCGGACAGCGCGCGATGATCACGGACGAGGCGGGCACGGGAGTCCACCGGCACCTGCTGATGTCGGTGAAGCCGCAGCTGACGTGAGCACGGCCGCACACCGGAGCCACCGGGCCCGCGGCCCCTGTCGGGCGACGCCCGCGGGCCCGGCACGGGCCTGGACAGCGGTGGACAGCGGGGGCTGTTCGGACGCCGCCGACGCGGCGCGGGTGCACGGCACACCGGAACGCCCGGCGCACCGAAGCGGGGGCGGGCCCGGCGGATGCCGGACCCGCCCCCGTGCGGGTGGGGTCTGAAGGACACGGCGGCCCTCCGGCCGCTCAACGGCCTTCGTGCGCCGGGCCCATGGCCATGACCTGCCGCGTCAGCAGCTCAGGTTCGGGCCGGTGGTCGTGCCGAGGATCTGGGTGAACTGCGTGAACTTGTTGATCCGGCTCTGGACCTGCGCCGGGTTGCCGCCGTTGCACTCCAGGGCGCCGTTGATGGAGCGGATCGTCTCGCCGAAGCCGGCGTTGTTGACGATGGCGTTGTGCGGCGTCATGGTGCCGGGGCCGTTCTGGGTGTTCCAGTACCAGAGGCCGGTCTTCCAGGCCACGGAGGCGTTCTGCTCCACCAGGTACGGGTTGGCCAGGAGGTTGATGCCGAGCGCGTCCCCGGCGGCCTTGTAGTTGAAGTTCCAGCTCAGCTGGATCGGGCCGCGGCCGTAGTAGGCGGCCTGGCCGGCCGGGCAGCCGTAGGACTGGGTGGCGTCGCAGTAGTGCGGGTAGTTCGCCTCGTTGACTTCCTTGATGTACACCAGCCCGCCGGTCTCGTGGCTGACGTTGGCGAGGAAGGCGGCGGCCTCGCGCTTCTTGACCTCGTCGCTGCCCGTGTTGGCGAAGGCCGGGTAGGCGCTCAGCGCGTCGGTCAGGCCCTTGTACGTGTAGAAGGCGTTCCGGTTCGGGAACATCTGGTTGAACTGGGCCTCGCTGACGACGAACCCGTCGTTCTGGCCCGGTCCGTCACCACCGCCGCCGCAGGCGCCCTTGTCGGCCCAGACGTCCGACGAGCCCGGACGCTCGTTCTGCGTCCACCACTTGGCGGTGTAGTTGCGGCCGTTGTACGAGACCGTGCCGCCGTTCGTGTAGACGGCGGAGGAACTCCAGGCCGTGGCGCAGGCGGCGGCCTGCGCGGTGGCGGCGGGAAGGACGACGAGCGCTGCGACGAGCGCGCCGAGCGCGACCAGCAGACTCATGACACGTCGGATCACGTGATCACACTCCTTGGACGCGGCGCGACGTCCGGCCGTGCGCCGCCGTGGGGGTGCCCGACACTCAAGCGACATGGTCTGGACCTGTCAAGGTCTAGACCAACACCGGTCCGTCTTCCGGCTCCACCGCCGCCGACGCCGGCCGTGCGGCGCGGTCGCACCGATCCGTCCCCTCAACAGCCCTTATTCCGGAGGGAGCCCATCCGCATCCCGGCCGGGACGGGGCGGGGAGCGAAGGTAAAATCTTCCGGCCCCTCCCAGCATGCGGACAGCGCGGACCCCTCGCGGACGGCCTCCCGGAGCACCGGGAGGACCCCGCCGAACTCCGCCTCGCCTCCCACTAAGCCGAAGGGGCCCGGGATCACCGTGATCCCGGGCCCCGCGGACGACCGCTCCCTACAGGAACGAGTTGATCTCGATCGTCTCGGTCCGGCCGGGGCCGACGCCGATCGCGGAGATCGGCGCGCCCGACATCTCCTCCAGGGCCTTCACGTAACCCTGCGCGTTCTTCGGCAGGTCGGAGAAGGTCTTGGCCTTGGTGATGTCCTCGGACCAGCCCGGCAGGTTCTCGTAGATCGGCTTCGCGTGGTGGAAGTCGGTCTGGTTGTACGGGAGTTCCTCGACGCGCTTGCCGTCGATCTCGTACGCCACGCAGACCGGGATCCGCTCCCAGCCGGTGAGGACGTCCAGCTTGGTGAGGAAGAAGTCGGTCAGGCCGTTGACCCGGGTCGCGTACCGCGCGATCGGGGCGTCGAACCAGCCGCAGCGGCGGTCACGGCCGGTGGTGACGCCGCGCTCGCCGCCGATGCGCCGCAGCGCCTCGCCGTCCTCGTCGAACAGTTCGGTCGGGAACGGCCCCGCCCCCACACGCGTCGTATAGGCCTTGAGGATGCCGATCACGCGGCTGATCTTCGTCGGGCCGACACCGGCTCCGGTGCAGGCGCCGCCCGCGGTCGGGTTCGACGAGGTGACGAAGGGGTACGTGCCGTGGTCGACGTCGAGCAGGGTGCCCTGGCCGCCCTCGAAGAGCACGACCTTGCCGGCGTCGATGGCGTCGTTCAGGATCAGCGTCGTGTCGGCGACGAACGGCTTGATCTGCTCCGCGTACTGGAGCATGTCCTCGACGACCTTGCCCGCCTCGATGGCCCGGCGGTTGAAGACCTTGGCCAGGAGCTGGTTCTTCTGCTCCAGGGCCGCCTCCACCTTCTGCTCCAGGATCGACTCGTCGTAGAGGTCCTGGACGCGGATGCCCACCCGGTTGATCTTGTCGGCGTACGTCGGACCGATGCCCCGGCCCGTCGTGCCGATCTTGCGCTTCCCCAGGAAGCGCTCGGTCACCTTGTCGAGCGTGACGTTGTAAGGAGTGATGAGGTGAGCGTTTCCGCTGATCAGAAGCTTGGACGTGTCGACGCCTCGCTCGTTCAGACCGCTCAGCTCGGAGAGCAGGACCGCCGGGTCGACCACGACACCGTTCCCGATGACCGGGGTGCACCCCGGCGACAGGATTCCGGAGGGGAGGAGATGCAGCGCGTACTTCTGGTCGCCGACGACGACCGTGTGGCCGGCGTTGTTGCCGCCCTGGTAGCGCACCACATAGTCCACGGATCCACCGAGCAGGTCGGTGGCCTTCCCCTTGCCCTCGTCACCCCACTGAGCACCGAGCAGCACAAGTGCGGGCACAGGCGTACACCCCTTCCGGGCGGGGCATGTCCAAGGTCAGGGGGCGTACGTCAAGGTCGTACCTGCCGTACGACGATGTACGGCAGAGCCTGAGCCGTCGAACCGGGTGCCCCGGAATAGACGAAGCCCCTGGCGCAATAGCGCAAGGGGCTCTTGCACCAAGATGCTACCCGAGGAAGGACCGAGGTGTCGGCTGCAGAGCCCCCCGACGACGGCGACGACCAGCTCCTGGTGGTCATCGACCCGGTCGCCCGCCGGAGCGACGGCGAGTCCGTCCGTATCGCCAAGGACGTGCTGAGCGCCGGTTCACACGCCAAGATCTGCCTTCCGGACACCCCGGAGGAGTTCGCGCGAGCCCTGTCCCGGCGGGGCTCGCGCCGCCCCGTGGTGGTCGGCGACGACCACGCGCTGCTGCGCGCGGTGGCCCAGCTGCACCGCGAACGGGAGCTGGCCGCCGGCGTCCTCTCCCTGATCCCCGTCGGCGCCGCGCACGCCCTGGAAGTGGCCCACGCCCTCGGCGTCCCCCGGGGCGCGGTGGCCGCCGCGCGCACCGCGCTGGACGGGGCGGTGCGCCGTCTGGACCTGCTGGTCGACGACAGCGACGGCATCGTCCTCGGCCGTCTCCGCATCCCCGTCCCGGCCCCGCCGCCCGACGCGCGCGGCCCGCAGGCGGGCGTCACGGCCGTCTGGGACACCTGCCGGTCGCTGGTCGCCTCCCTGGTCCGCCCGGTCCCGGTCGCCGCCGCGCACCCGGGCACGCACCGGCTGCGCATCGAGGCGGACGGGGTGGTGCTGAGCGACCTGGACACCCCGGTCCGGGGCCTCTCGGTCACCTCCCGGGGCGGCGGGGGCCTGGCCGACGTCGTCGTCCGCACCGCCTCGGGCGAGGACGTGACCGCCGAGGCCGAGGCCGTCACGGTCTCCGGCGCGGACTTCCGCTACCGGGCGGACATACGGACCGCCGGGCCGGTGCGTACCCGGACCTGGACCGTCCGGCCCGGCGCCTGGGCGCTGATGCTGCCCGTCCCGGCGAGCGCGGACGGGGCGGCGGGCGCACGCTGGTAAGGGGGACGGTCCGGGAACGGAGCCGTCCCGTGTCCCGCCCCTGGAGGTGACCGACATGACCAGGACCGCTGTCGGATGGCACATCGAGCTGGAGTTCGAGGAGGATTCCCACCGCACCCGTGCGGCGGCGCTCGTCCGCCTTTCCGACGGAGCGGAAGTACGCGCCCACGGCTACGCCAGCCGCCACCCCTCGGACGCCGACCAGCAGCGCGTCGGCGAGGAGATCGCGGGGGCCAGGGCGCTCAACGAACTGGCGATGAAGCTGCTGACCAAGGCGCACGACGAGATCGACGAGGCGTCGGGCCGGGCGTCCTACCCCTTGACCTGAGACCTCCTGACGGGAGCCCCCTCCCCGGCCCCTCCCGCAGGTGGCCGCCCCGCGCCGGCCTCCGGCATCCCGGGAGAGGGCCCGGAGCGAGGGGCCGGCACGGAGGTCCGGCACGGAGGATCGGAGTGGGGGCCCGAAGCGGAGGCCCGGGGACGGAAGCCCGGGGACGGAAGCCCGGGAGGGAACCGCCCCCGGCCCCGCCGCGTCCCTGCGGGTATGGAGATCCCGAGCGGCGCCCAGGACGCGCGGCGCGAGGCCGCCGTGGGCGCCCTCGGCTGTGCGACGGCCTTCGTCGGCGCTCTCGCGGGCATCGTGCTCTGGGCCCCGCACGGCAAGGGCGGCCTCCTCGACGGCTTCGAGGGCGCGTCCAACTGGAACGTGCTCTGGATCGGCCTGCCCCTGATGATCCTCGGCGGCGTCGCGGCGGCCCTGGCCGTCTTCTTCCTGGTCCGGCGGCGCTGGCTGCGCGCTCTCGGCATGGTCGCGGCCATCGCCGCGCTCACCTCGGTCGGCGTCGGCGTCGACGCGCTGGCCGGGGCGCCGCGGCCGGAGTGCTACGACCCCTGCTGAGCCACCGGGACGCCCCGCCGCACCCGTCCAGCCCGGCCGAGGACCGCGGCCCGCCCCGCCGCACCCGGCGCGTCCGTCCGCCTCGTCGAGGACCGCGGCCCGCCCCGCCCACCCCTCCCCTCACACCTCCACCAGCAGCTCCTTCAGCCCCCGGATCACGTATCCCGGCTGCCACGCGGGCTCCGCCGTCATCCGCAGCGCGGGCGCCTTGCGCAGCAGCTCCCCGAAGGAGGCGGCCAGCTCCAGCCGGGCCAGCGGGGCGCCCAGGCAGAAGTGGATGCCCGCGCCGAAGGTGATGTGCGGGTTGTCCGTACGGGACAGGTCCAGGGTGTCCGGACGCGCGAACCGCTCCGGATCCCGGTTGGCCGAGCCGAACAGCAGCGCCACCTCCGCGCCCCGCCGGATCACCTGGCCGCCGATCTCGATGTCGTCCAGCACCCAGCGCTCGAACATCTGCAGCGGGGTGTCGTAGCGGAGCAGTTCCTCGATCGCCGTGGGCAGCAGGGCGGGATCGGCGCGCAGCGCCGCCAACTGCTCCGGGTGGTGGAAGAGCGTGCGCCAGCCGCCGGCGGTGGTGTTGACCGTCGCCTCGTGGCCCGCGTTCAGCAGGAGCACACAGGTGGAGACCATCTCCTGCTCGGTCAGCCGCTCGCCCTCGTCGTGAGCGGCGATGAGCGCCGAGACCAGGTCGTCCCCGGGTTCGGCGCGCCGCTCGGCGATGAGGCCGCGCAGATACGCGGAGAAGTCGACGGAGGCGCGTACGGCCGCCGCCGCCGTCTCCTCCGAGGGGTTCAGCTCGAACATCCCGCAGATCGCCGCCGACCAGGGCCGCAGCAGCCCCCGGTCGGCCTCCGGTACGCCCAGCATCTCCGCGATCACCGCCACCGGCAGCGGCTCCGCGACCTCGGCCAGCAGGTCCCCGCCGCCCTTCGCCACGAAGGCGTCCACCAGGCCGGCCGCCAGCCGCCGTACGGTCGGCGCCAGGTTCTCGACCGTACGCGGGGTGAACGCCTTGGAGACCAACCGACGGATCCGGAGGGGGTCGGGGGCCTCCAGATCGAGGATGCCCTGACCGTTGAGGGTGGTGAACGGCTCGTGCGCGGCGGGCGGCGGGGTGCGGCCGAACTCCTCGTGGCTGAAGCGGTGCAGGTACGTCCGGCCGAGCCGCCGGTCGCGCAGCAGGGCCGACACGTCGGCGTGGTGCGGGATCAGCCACTGGCC
Organism: Streptomyces sp. CB02366; assembly: GCF_001905905.1. Taxonomy (GTDB): domain Bacteria; phylum Actinomycetota; class Actinomycetes; order Streptomycetales; family Streptomycetaceae; genus Streptomyces. The sequence goes on along the minus strand of NZ_LIVT01000003.1, from coordinate 1,172,735 downwards.
CGTCGGCTCGAACCGGTGCGCCCGGCCGGCGGCCCGCAGCGCCGCGTAGGCGGGGTAGGGATCGGCGACGAACGCGGGAGACCAGGGATCGAAGGACACGTGCATGGCCCGACGCTACCCGCGCCCGCCGCCTCCGCAAGGGGTGGCGGCGAAGCCGCCCCGCGACGACGACCGCGGGAAACGCCCCCGGGCCCGTTCGAGGGTCCGGGGGCGGGGCGGCGCGGCGGCCGGCCGGGGGGAGCGGCAGGGCGGCGCTACCCCGGGGTGACCAGGCGCGCCTCGTAGGCGAACACCGCCGCCTGGGTCCGGTCGCGCAGCCCGAGCTTCACCAGGATGCGGCTCACGTGCGTCTTGATCGTGGACTCGGCGACGATCAGGTGCGAAGCGATCTCCCCGTTGGAGAGCCCCTGCGCGATGAGGACCAGCACCTCCGTCTCGCGCTCGGTGAGGTCCCCGATCCGCGCGAGGGCGGGCGGCCGGGGGGCCTCCGCGAGCTTGGAGAACTCGTTGATCAGCCGCCGGGTAACCGCCGGGGCGAGCAGCGCCTCGCCCGAGGCCACCACCCGTACGCCCTCCGCGAGCTGCCGGGCCGAGGCGTCCTTGAGCAGGAAGCCCGAGGCTCCGGCGCGCAGCGCCTGGTACACGTACTCGTCGAGGTCGAAGGTCGTCAGCACCAGGACCTTCGCGTCGGCGTCCCGCGCGACGATCTCGCGGGTCGCCTCGATGCCGTTCATCTCCGGCATGCGGATGTCCATCAGGACGACGTCCGGGCGCAGGGCGGCGACCTGGTCGAGGGCCTGCCGGCCGTCCAGCGCCTCGCCCACCACCGTGATGCCCGGCATCGCGTTGAGCAGGACCGAGAAGCCTTCGCGGACCATCATCTGGTCGTCGACGATCAGGACCCGGATGTCGGTGTCGCTCATGCCCGGCCGTCCCGTTCGACGGCGGCGGCGCCGGCGCCGCCCCGCGCGTCCTCGCCGCCGCCCGGCCCCCGGGCCTCCGGCTGCTCCACCGGCGGCACGGGGAGGAACACGGCGACCTCGTACCCGCCGTCCGCCGTCGCCCCGGCCGTCATCTCGCCGTTCAGCATCGCGACCCGCTCCCGCATCCCGGTGATCCCGTGCCCGGCCCCGGGCGACGGCTTGACCAGGCCCTTCGGCGGCCCGTTGACCACACGCAGCCCCAGGCCGCCGAGGACGTAGCTCAGCTCGACCCGCGCGGAGGAGCCCGGCGCGTGCCGCAGGCTGTTGCTCAGGGCCTCCTGGACGATCCGGTACGCCGACAGCTCGACGCCCTGCGGCAGCTCGCGGACGGCCCCGGTGACCGCCTTCTCCGTCTCCAGGCCCGTCTCGCGGACGTTGTCCAGCAGTCCGTCGAGCACGGCGAGGGTGGGCTGCGGGGCGTCCGGCGCCTCGTAGTCCTCCGCCCGGACGACCCCGAGGACGCGGCGCAGCTCGGTGAGGGCGGCCACCGCGTTCTCCCGGATGGTGACGAACGCCTGCTCCAGCTCCGGCGGCGGGTTCTCCACCCGGTACGGGGCGGCCTCGGCCTGGATCGCGACGACCGACATGTGGTGGGCGACCACGTCGTGCAGTTCCCGGGCGATGGTGGTGCGCTCCTCCAGCAGGGTGCGCCGGTCGCGCTCCACGGCGGTGACGGTGCGCTGCACGGTGACCTCGCGCTCGGCGTCGCGCCGGATCTGGACCACGGCGACGACGAGCAGCGCGAAGGCGGAGAGGATGGCCACCGGCGCGGTGATCATCGGGTCGCCGCCCTCCAGGAGCATCCCGAACAGCAGCGTCAGCAGCCACATCCAGGCGGCCGTACGGGGCCGGGTCCGGGCGGCCACGACCACCAGGACCACGACCTGGGCCATGAAGGCGCTCGGCCCCCACAGCCCCTCGCTGCCCAGCACACCGCAGAAGACGGTCGCCGCCATCGAGGCCCAGAACGCGGCGACCGGCCGCACCAGGGTCATCGCGACCGGGATCGCGGGCACCAGGCCCATCAGCAGGCGGTACTCCCACTCGGCGAACCCGGCCATCATCACGAGGAAGGCGGCGAACAGCACCAGCGCGTGCGGGGCCCAGACGACGGTCTTCCGCATCCCCTCGGGCAGCCGTCGTATCAGCCGCCCGTCGGGGTTCATCGGCGGCAGCGGCCGGTAGGCGAGCACATCGCGCAGGAGGTCGTTCCGCAGGCCGTCGATCGCCCCTGCGGCCGCCCGGAACTCCGGGCTGCTGGTCTTCGTCTGGGTCTCGGTCACGGTTCCACGGTAGGCGGCGGCGGACGCCGGGTCGTCAGCATCACTACGGATTCCGGGGCATCCGTCTCAAGGACTACCCGGCTCCGCCCCCCTCCACCCCGCACCGTGAAACCGCAGGTCGGAGCCCTGGGGCAGGGCCCGGTCGAGAGGGGCCCCGGGCGTGCTCGCCGGGCCCGGGCGCAACCGCACGCCGTGCCGGACCTCCTCCGTCGCGCCTGCCCGGCGGGCCGCTTCTCACAGGTGCGTCGCGCCTGCCCGGCGGGACGCGTCCACCGGGTGCGTCGCGCCTACCAGGCGAGTTGGGTGATCTCCTCGGCCACGACCGCGCAGGCGTCGGCGGCCGGGTCGATCAGCGGGAAGTGCCCGGCCCCGCCGAGCAGGGTCAGCCCGACCGTCTCGCCGGACCGGGCCGCCGCGTCGACGTACGCCTCGGAGACGGCCCGGGGGACGACGATGTCCTCGACGCCGTGCACGATCGCGGTGGCGATCCCCGTCGGCAGCAGCACCCCGGGATCGGCGTGGGCCGCCCGCTCGGCGAACTCGTCCTCTCCGCCGAGGAGTTGGGTGACCGCGCCCCCGCAGACCCCCAGCTCGACCGCCGTGGTGAAGTCCGCGATCGGGGCCAGCGCGACGACCCCGCGCAGCGGCGGCGGGGCGGGCAGCCGCCACGGCGACCCCGCCGGCAGGACGTGCCGGGACACCGCCCACAGGGCGAGGTGCCCGCCCGCCGAGTGCCCGCAGACCACGACCCGCCGCACATCGGCGCCCGGCAGCTCGCGGGAGGCCAGGGCGGGCACCGCGTCCAGGGCGGCGGCCACGTCGTCGAAGGTCTCCGGCCAGCGCCCCGCGAGAGGATCGGCGCTCCCCGCCCGGGGCTCCTCGCCGCCGCGCTGCCGGGGGACGCCGTCGCCGCCGCGCCGGTACTCCACGCTCGCCACGGCGAAGCCCCGGCGGGCCAGGAAGTCCGCGAACGGGGAGAGGTGGGCCCGATCGTACGGGGCCCGCCAGGCGCCGCCGTGCAGGAGGACGACGAGCGGGGCCCCGGTACGGCCGTCGCGCGGTGCGTAGAGGTCGACGACCTGGTCGGGGTGGTCCCCGTAGGCGGCGGTCCGGTCGGGGGCGACGGCGGGGTGGGCGAAAGCCGCCGCGCTCTCGGCCGCGTCCCGCCCGCGCGCGGCAGAGTCCGGGGAACCCGGGGAATCCGTCATGCTGCTCAACCGTCCTCTGCCCATGGCCTGTACCTGTGCCCTGCCCCAACGGGGTTGACCTGCGGGGACGGTACCAGCACCCGGCACCGTCCCCGCCCGGCCGGCACGCGGCCCGACACCCCGTCAGTCCGCGTGCGTGGGACTACCTTCCGGCCAGCACGTCCGCCAGCACCCGAGCCGCCCGTTCCGCGTCGGCGTATCCCACGTACAGCGGGGTGAAGCCGAACCGCAGCACGTCCGGCCGCCGCAGATCGCCCACGATTCCCCGCTCGATCAGCCGGCGCATCACGGGCTCGGCGTCGGCGCAGCGCAGGGCGACCTGGCTGCCGCGTTCGGCGTGGGCGGCCGGGGTGACGGAGACGACCCGGCCCGCCGGGACGTACGCCTCGACGCACTCCAGGAAGAAGTCCGTCAGCGCGAGGGACTTGGCCCGCACCGCGTCCACCTCCACCCCGTCCCACACGTCGAGCGCCGCCTCCAGCGTCAGCATGGAGACGATGTCGGGGGTGCCGACCCGGCCCCGTACGGAACCGGCCGCCGGGGCGTAGTCGGGCGTCATGCCGAACGGGTCGGCGTGCGAGTTCCACCCCGGCAGCGGCGAGTCGAAGGCGGCCTGGTGGCGCTCGGCGACGTACAGGTACGCGGGCGAACCGGGGCCGCCGTTCAGGTACTTGTACGTACAGCCGACCGCCAGGTCCACCCCGTGCCCGTCCAGCCCCACGGGGAGCGCACCGGCGCTGTGGCACAGGTCCCACACCGCGATCGCGCCCGCCGCATGGACGGCGGCGGTCAGGCCGGGCAGGTCGTGCAGCCGGCCGGAGCGGTAGTCGACGTGGTTGAGCAGCACGGCGGCGGTACGCGGACCGAGCGCGGCCGAGACGTCGGCGGGCGCGACCGGCACGATCCGGCGCCCGGTGAGCCGGGCGGCGGACGCCGCGATGTACCCGTCCGTGGGGAAGGTCGTCGCGTCGACCAGGATCTCGTCGCGCCCCTCGCCCGCGAGCCGGGCCGCGGCGACGACGGCCTTGAAGACGTTGACGCTGGTGGAGTCGCCGACGACGATCTGCCCGGCCGCGGCCCCGACGATGGGGGCGATCCGGTCCCCGATCCGCTCGGGCGCGGTCCACCAGCCGCTCTCGTCCCAGGACCGGATGCGCAGCTGGCCCCACTGGCGGGCCAGGACGTCCTGCACCCGGGCCGGGACGTGGACGGGCAGCGCGCCGAGCGAGTTGCCGTCGAGGTAGACGCCGTCGTCGAGCGCGAACAGTTCGCGGTGCGCGGCGAGCGGATCGGCGGCGTCGAGCCGCTCCGCCCGCGCGCGGAGGCCCTCCGCGGCGGCCCGGGTCTCAGACATGGCTGCGCGCCGTCCACAGCTCGGGGAACACGTTCTTCGTGGCGCGCTTCTCCAGCCAGGCCACCCCGGCGGAACCGCCGGTGCCGGTCTTGGAGCCCATCGCGCGCCGGGTGGCGACGAGGTGGTCGTTGCGCCAGCGCCACACCAGCTCGCCGACGTCGGTCAGCAGCTCGCCGAGGCGCACCAGTTCGTCGTTCTGGTCGGCGGAGGCGTAGATCTCCGCCCACACGGCCTCGACCTCGGGCGAGGGCTCGTACCGCCGGGTCAGGTCCCGGGTGAGGACCGCCTCGGGGATCGCGTACCCGCGCCGGGCCAGCAGCGCCAGGGTCTCGTCGTACAGGCTGGGCTCCGCGAGCGCCTTCTCCAGCTCGGCGTACACCCGGGGCGCGCCCCGGTGCGGCACCAGCATGGAGGCGGACTTGTCGCCGAGCAGGAACTCCATCCGCCGGTACATCGCGGACTGGAACCCGGACCCCTCGCCGAGGGAGCCCCGGTAGGAGTTGAACTGGGCGGGGGTGAGTCCGGACAGCGGCCGCCAGGACTCGTTGAGCGCCTCCAGCTCGCGCAGCGAACGCTTCAGGGCGTCGCGGGCGACGGGTATGCGGTCCTCGCGCAGGGCGCGGGTGGCGGTCTCCCACTCATGGACGATGACCGTGAACCACAGCTCCATGACCTGGGTGGTGACCAGGAAGACCATCTCGCCGGGATCGTCCGAGCGCAGGTGCTGGAGGTGGGTCAGAACGTCCGCCTGGACATAGTCCTCGTACGGAGTCGTTCCCGCGAAGTCCAGGTGCGGGGTGTCCGCACCGGTGGCTTCGGGGTCGGGGTGGTTGGTCGACATTTCTGTCTCCTCGACACGAGCTTCCGGGTAGCGGTCCGCCCCTTCCGTGAGGTGATGGAGCTCCGGTCCCCTGCTCGCATACTAAGCCGCTCCCCGCCCTCGGCGCTTGGGCGGGGAGACGGCTCGGGACAGAAGGGGTCAGCCCAGGATGTCGGCGGCAGTCGGCGAGGAGTCGCGCAGGAACGTCGTGCAGCGCTCGTGCTCCTCGGTCTCCCCGATCGACCCGGCCGCCCGCGCCAGCGCGTGCAGGGCGCGCAGGAAGCCGCGGTTCGGCTCGTGCTCGAACGGGACGGGGCCGTGGCCCTTCCAGCCGGCCCGGCGAAGGGAGTCGAGGCCGCGGTGGTAGCCGGTACGGGCGTACGCGTAGGACTCGACGACCCGGCCGCCCTCGAACGCCTCGTCGGCGAGCTGCGCCCAGGCGAGCGAGGAGGTGGGGTACTTCGCGGCGACCTCGGCGGGCGGGGTGCCGGCGGCGAGCAGCTCGCGCGGCTCGGGGTCGTCGGGCAGGTGGGTCGGGGCGGGGCCCCCGAGCAGGTTCTCGTGGATGGACATGCCTCAAGTGTGCCTGCCGTCACGCCCCGGCGGCACCGCGCCCCGGCCCGCTCGTGGAAGCCCCGGAGGTCGGCTCACCCGCCGCCGCGCTTTCTCCCCGCGTGCGGCTCACCCGGCGCCGCGCTTCCACCCCCGCCTGCGGCTCACCCGTCGCCGCGCTCCGGTTCCAGCGGCGGGGAGGAGACCCCGCAGTGCACCGCGCACACGGGCCGCTCCTCCCTGCCCGGGGCGGCCGGGGCGCGCACCGTCCACCACGCGAGGACCGCGCCCGCCACCAGCAGCCCGGCACACATCGGCATCGCCCGCCGGAAGGTCGCGGCGAACTCGCCCGCGTCCCGGTACGCCTCCGGCCCCATCCCGGCGAGCAGCGGCAGCGCGGCCACCGCGATGAGCCCGGCGGCCCGCGCGGCGGCGTTGTTGATGCCGCTGGCCAGCCCCGCCCGCCCGGCGTCCACGGCGGCCAGGACGGTCGCGGTGAGCGGCGCGACGACCACGACGAGCCCGGCGCCGAGCACCACGACGGCGGGCAGCACCTCGCCCGCGTACCCGCCGAAGGACGCGCTGTCCGGCCCCACCCGCAGCATCAGCAGCATCCCCGCGGCGGCCAGCAGCGGGCCCACCGTGAGCGGGATCCGGGGCCCGATCCGCCGGCCCAGCTCCCCCGACCGGGCGGAGAACAGCAGCATCAGCACGGTGGTGGGCAGCAGCGCGGTACCAGCCCCCAGCGCCGAGTACCCGGCCACGACCTGGAGCTGGATCGCGGAGAGGAAGAAGAAGCCGCCGAGGGCCGCGTAGACGCAGAAGGTCACCAGGTTGACCGAGGTGAACAGGCGGGAGCGGAAGATCGACGGCGGCAGCATGGGGGCGGCCCGCCGCCGCTCCACCGCCACGAACACGGCTCCCAGGACCAGCCCGCCGACGGCCGCCCCGATCACCACGGGCGACGCGCCCCGCGCGGGGGCCTCGATCAGCGCGTACGTCACCCCGGCGAGCGCCAGCGCCGCGAGGGCGGCCCCCAGCACGTCGAACCGGCCGTGCGCCGCCGGGTCGCGCGACTCCGGTACGTACCGGAGGGCGACGGGGACGCAGAGCGCGGCGAGCGGCAGATTGAGCAGGAACACCCACCGCCATCCGGGCCCGTCGACGAGCCACCCGCCCACGAAGGGCCCCACGGCCGCCCCGACCCCGCCGAACCCGGACCACAGCCCCACGGCCCGCGCCCGGTCGTCCGGATGGAAGCTCGCCTGGATCAGCGCGAGCGACCCCGGCGTGAGCAGTGCCCCGCCGACCCCTTGCAGGGCGCGGGCGGCGATGAGGATCCCGGCGTCCGGCGCGATCCCGCAGAGCAGCGAGGCCGCCGCGAACCACACCACGCCGACCACGAACACCCGCCGCCGCCCGTACCGGTCCCCGAGCGCCCCGCCGAGCAGGATCAGCCCGGCGAGCGTGAGCATGTAGGCGTTGACGGTCCACTGGAGCGCGGCCAGGTCGGTGCCGAGGTCCGCGCCGATGCGGGGCAGGGCGACGTTGACGACGGTGGAGTCCAGCATGGCCATGCTGGAACCGAGCACGGTGGTCAGCACGACCAGGCGTCCGGCGGGCGAGGCGACCCGGATCTCTCCGGGCGCGGAGGCAGCGGCCATGGGGCAAGCCTGCCCCGGAGTGCCCTCCCCCGCACCCCACGCCCCGGAGCACCGCCACGAAGACGCCGTTCCCCCCGCCTACCGGCCCCCGCCCTCGGCCCCCGGCCCCCGGGCGGCGCAGGGCCTCCCCCGGCCACCGCTCACCGCCCGCCGGTCAGCCCAGGACCTCCACCGCCCGCACCAGCGCCTCCACCCCCAGGACCGCCTTCTCCCGGGGGCACCCCACGTTCAGCCGGACGAACCCGGGCGCCCCGTAGACGGCGCCCCCCATGATCGCCACCCGCTCCCGCTCCACCAGCACCCGCTGCAACGCCTCGTCGTCCACGCCCAGCGGCCGCAGGTCGATCCACGCCAGATAGCCGGCCCCGGGCGGCGTCCACCCCAGCTCGGGCAGGGCGTCGTCCAGCCGCCGGGCGACGTACTCCAGGTTCCCCGCCGTGTACGCCCGGACCGCGTCCAGCCAGGCCGCGCCCTCCCGGTACGCCGCGATGTGCGCGGTCAGCGACAGCACGGCGGGCGACGCCAGCCCCTCGGCCGTCTCCATCCGCCGCAGGAACTCCGTCCGGTCGTCCGGGTCGCCGATGAACCCGTACGAGCCGGTGAGGGCCGGGAAGTTGAACGCCTTCGAGCCGGAGGTGACGAGTGCCCAGCGCCCGTCGCCCGCCACCCGGGTCCACGGCACGTGGACCCGCCCGACGCCGCCCTCGTGCACGAGGTCCGCGTGGATCTCGTCGCTGATCACGGCGACCCCGTGCCGCTCGGCCAGCTCCGCCGTGCGGGCCAGCTCGGCGGCCGTCCACACCCGGCCGGTGGGGTTGTGGGGCGAGCACAGCACCAGCACCTTCGCGTCCGGCCGGGCCAGCTCGCGCTCCAGCGCCTCCTCGTCCCCCACCGGCGCCCCGCGCAGCTCACGCCCGAGCCCCGTGATCGCCTTGCGGAAGCCGTCGTACGTGGGGGTGTGGACGACGACTCCGTCGCCCTCGGCCGTCCACATCTGGAGGAGCTGGGAGAGCTGGCTGAGGACGGACGGGCCGTAGACCAGCTGTCCGGTGTCGATCCCGGTGCCGTACCGGGTGGCGTACCAGTGGGCTATCGCCGAGCGGAAGTCGTCCTGCTGCCAGGTGGTGTAGCCGAACACCCCGTGGTCCAGACGGGCCCGGAGCGCGGCCAGCACCTCGGGGGCGGTGGCGAAGTCCATGTCGGAGATGGTGAACGGCAGCAGTCCGTCGACGCCGAAGCGGTCGGCGACCCCGTCCCACTGGACGCACCAGGTGCCCCGGCGGTCGACGGCGGTGTCGAAATCGTAGGGCGCGCCCACAACAGGTCCTCTTCTCTCCCGGCACGGCGACGGGCCCGGCCCTCCGGAGGAGGACCGGGCCCGACACCGTACGTCCGTGGCTACGGAATGGTCACTTCAGCTTCGTGCCGGTGGAGCGCAGGTTCGCGCACGCCTCGGTGACGCGCGCGGCCATGCCGGCCTCGGCGGACTTGCCCCAGGTGCGGGGGTCGTAGGTCTTCTTGTTGCCGACCTCGCCGTCGACCTTCAGGACACCGTCGTAGTTGCGGAACATGTGGTCCGCGACCGGGCGGGTGAAGGCGTACTGGGTGTCGGTGTCGAGGTTCATCTTCACGACGCCGTTCTCCAGCGCGGTGGCGATCTCCTCGGCGGTGGAGCCGGAGCCGCCGTGGAAGACGAAGTCGAACGGCTGGCTGCCGACCGGCTTGCCGTACTTCTCGGAGACGCCCGCCTGGAGGTCCTTGAGCAGCTCGGGACGGAGCACGACGTTGCCCGGCTTGTACACGCCGTGGACGTTGCCGAAGGAGGCGGCCAGCAGGTAGCGGCCCTTCTCCCCCAGGCCCAGGGCCTCGGCGGTGCGCAGCGCGTCCTCGACGGTCGTGTACAGCTCGTCGTTGATCTCGTGCGTGACGCCGTCCTCCTCGCCGCCGGTCGGGGTGATCTCGACCTCAAGGATGATCTTGGCGGCGGCGGCCTTGGCCAGCAGCTCCTCGCCGATGGCCAGGTTGTCGGCGAGGGTCTCGGCGGAGCCGTCCCACATGTGGGACTGGAACAGCGGGTTCAGACCCTTGGCGACGCGCTCGGCGGAGACGTCGAGCAGCGGACGTACGTACCCGTCCAGCTTGTCCTTGGGGCAGTGGTCGGTGTGCAGCGCGATGGTGACGTCGTACTTCGCGGCGACGATGTGCGCGAACTCGGCCAGGGCGACCGCACCCGTGACCATGTCCTTGTTGTACTGGCCGCCCAGGAACTCCGCACCGCCGGTGGAGATCTGGACGATGCCGTCGCTCTCGGCCTCCGCGAAACCGCGCAGGGCCGCGTGCAGGGTCTGGGACGAGGTCACGTTGATGGCCGGGTAGGCGAACTTGCCCGCCTTGGCCCGGTCGAGCATCTCGGCGTAAGCCTCGGGGGTTGCGATGGGCATCTGACCGCTCCTTGGGATGTGCGGGTGTGCAGGCGTAAGTCCCTGACCTGGGGGCGACGTCATCGTCGCCCCCATCTTCCCAGACTCGCCCTCCGGCTCCACCCGGCGGACCCCGTTGGATACCGGACGGTTATGGGTCAGGGGTGGACGGTTTCACGTGAAACCGTCCACCCCTGACGAAAACCGCAGGTCATCCCCTTGCGGGGGTGGTTCAGCCCAGGTCGAGATCGGCCACCGAGTAGACGTGCACGTACGGCAGACCGGCCTCGGCGATGGCCGGGGCGGCCCCGCGCTCGACGATCACGGCGACGGCGACGACCTCGCCGCCCGCCTCGCGCACCGCCTCGACGGCGGTCAGCGGCGAACCGCCCGTCGTCGAGGTGTCCTCCACGACGAGGCAGCGGCGACCCTTCACGTCGGTGCCCTCGATCCGGCGCTGCATCCCGTGCGCCTTCTGCGCCTTGCGGACGACGAACGCGTCCAGGCTCTTACCGCGAGCGGCGGAGGCGTGCAGCATCGAGGTGGCGACCGGGTCGGCGCCGAGCGTCAGCCCGCCGACGCAGTCGTAGTCCAACTCGGCGGTGGCGTCGAGCATGACCTGGCCGACCAGCGGCGCGGCCCTGCCGTCCAGCGTGATCCGGCGCAGGTCGATGTACCAGTCGGCTTCCAGACCCGAGGAGAGGGTCACCTTGCCGTGCACCACGGCCTTGTCCTTGATCTGCTGGAGCAGGTCAGCGCGTACGTCAGTCATGACCACGAGGGTAAGCGGTGCGGCCCGGACCCACTGCCGGGCGCCCGCTCAGAGCCGCGTCCAGCTCCAGGCCGTCGTGATCTCCAGCGGGTCGATCGGGGTCACCAGCCGGGGCGCGGTGTTGAGCCCGTTCGGCGGCCCGGACTGCGGCTCCACGCACACGGCCTCGTCCTGCTCGTCGTAGATCACCACCCACTCGCTGCGGCTCTTCACCGTCAGCTCCAGCTGCTCCGGCCAGGTGAGCTTCACGTCCACGCCCTCGGGCATGCCGAAGCAGTCGTCCCACGGCCCGGGGGCGGGGTCGACGCGTTTCCCGGTCGGCAGGTGGTCCGCGCCCCGCTCCTCCTGCCAGCCCGGGTCGAAGGAGAGCCGGACGTCCTGGCCGCCGACGTTGCGGTGGAACCAGGGGTGCCAGCCGGCCTGGGCCGGGAAGGAGTCGCCGTACGTCTCGACGGCGAGGCCGAGCGTCAGGGAGTCCCCGGTCAGCTCGAAGGTCTGCGTCACCCGGCCCTCGTACGGCCAGGGTTCGGCGAGGTCGTAGTAGAAGGCGGCCCGGCCCTCGGCCCGTTCGGCGGCCGTGTGGGCGGTGCGCCAGGAGGTGTCGCGTCCGGTGCCGTGGATGGCGTGCGGCGGGGAGGTGAGCGGCAGCTCGTGGAGCACGTCGCCATTGCGGAACTTCCCGTACCCGGTGCGTCCGCACCAGGGGACCATCGGGAAGCAGCCGTACTTCTCACCCTGGCGGAGCAGCTCGACACCCCCGATCCGCAGGCTGCTGATCCGGCAGCCGTGCAGCCGGTCGACGGTCAACTCGGCTTCGCCGACGGTCAGCCTGACGTTCTCTTCGCTCCTGCTCACCCGACGACCCTACTGGCCCGCCCCCACCGCCGCCTCCGCCCCGGACCGCTCCCGGCCCCCACCGCCTCGACTCCGGTCGGTCCCGGGCGTGCGCCGTCTCCGGCTCGGGCTACCGACGGCGTCGCCACGCCCGGCCGAGCACCACGGCGGAGGCGAGCACGAGGGCGGCGGCGGGAGCGACCCACCGCAGGGCGGTGTTCGCACCGCCCGCGTCCTGCGAGGGCACGGGAGCGTACCGTCCGCGCGGGGGCGCGTGGTCGACCTCCTCGGCACTGCGCCCGATCATGGTGCGCCGGGCGTGCGCGGCCTCGGCGGGCGGTGCCTCCGGAACGCTGAACTCCACCCCGGCGACGGGGTCGAGCGAGGGCGGCGGCACCGGGGAGTCGTACACGGAGCGGGGACGGTCGTCAGCCCTGTCGTCGTCGTTTCCGCCGACTTCGGCATCGGCATCGGCATCGGCACGAGCTTCACCGCTGTCACCGGCTTCGGCTTCGGCGGGAGCTTCACCGGGTCCGGCGGAGGCGCCGCCCCCGGTTTCGCCACCGCCGTCCACGTCTTCGCCCTCCTCCCGCGAGGCCAGCGACTCCGTCACCAACTGCTGGGTGAAGCGGTCCAGGAGGCGGTGGGCGGCCGCGAGGGCGGCGCCCTCCTCCCACTCGGCCAGCCGCCCGTCCCCTTCGGCCGTACCGCTGTAGACGAGCGTCGTCCCGCCGTCCGTCCCGGTGAGGGCGACGGTCAGGATCAGCTCGACCCCGCCGTCGCCCCTCGCCTCCACGCCCTCCCCGGTCACCGAGAAGCGCGGCCCGTCCGGGCCGTCGCCGTCCTCCGGGCCGGTGAGCCGCAGCTCGCCCCGGTACGTGATGGTGTGGCCGCCGGCCCGCAGCTTCAGCCGGCCCGCCAGGGGCGATGCCGACGCGTCGGCGTCCTGCTGGAAGCCGGGGACGCAGCGGGCCACCCTGGCGGGGTCTCCGAGCGTGCGCAGCAGGGTCGGGACGGGGACCGGAACGAACACCTCATGCTCCATGGAAACCGAGCCTAATCCGCCCCGGCCCGGACGTCAGCGGTTCCGTCCGCCGAAAGCCGTGCCGCCCCCGCAGACCCCGCCGCGGAAGCGCCCCGCCCCCGCCCGCCCGCACCGCCGGGCTCCGCCCCGCCCCCGTCCGGCTCACGCCTCCTCCCAGTACCGCGGGTGGATCAGCGTCGAGGGGACCACCCCCGACAGCCGGGCGTCCGCCGCCGCCCGCGCGCCCTCGCGCAGTTCCCGCCTCCCCAGGGACCGCGGCTCGGGTCCGCCGGGGGCCAGGACGACCCGCGGCGCGGCGCCCCTCGCGGCGAGGAGGAAGCCCCAGTCCTCCCGCTCCCGGTCGTCGTCCCCGCCCCGGTCCGGGCCCGCGGCGAAACCCCCGTACCGGCCGGTGACGCGGTAGGGGCGGGTCGCGAGGCCGCCCGCCCGCACCGATGCCTCCGCCGTCCAGAAGGTCCGCGGCCGGGCGCCCAGCGACCCGGCGTGCACCACGAGCCGCCCGCCCGGCTCCAGCGCCTCCGCGACCAGCCCGTAGAACTCGGCGGAGTACAGCTTCGTGCTGGCGGTGATGCCCGGGTCCGGGAGGTCGGAGATCACCACGTCGTAGCGTCCCCGGTCGGTCCGGAGCCAGGGGAACGCGTCCGCCGCGACCACCGTGAGGCGCGGATCGCGGAAGGCGCGGCCGTTCAGCTCGGAGAGGGCGGGGTCGGTGAGGGCCAGTCGGGTGACCTCGGGGTCCAGCTCGACGACGGTGACCGAGCGGACGTCCGCGTAGCGCAGCACCTCGCGGGCGGCGAGCCCGTCGCCGCCGCCCAGAACGAGGACGCGGGCGCGCGGCCCGTTCATGGCCGGGTGCACCAGCGCCTGGTGGTAGCGGTACTCGTCGCGGGCGCTGACCCGCAGCCGGCCGTCCAGATAGAGGTCCAGGGAGTCGCGGTCGGCGCCGGTCAGGACGACCTCCTGCACCCCGGTCTGCACGGCCACCCGCACCTGGTCCCCGTAGACCGCCCGGCGCGCGGCCCGCTCGAAATCGTCGACCAGCACGGTGGCGGTGGCCAGCACGGCGATCACCGAGACGTTGGCCAGGACGAGGAGCCACCGGGAGCGGGCGCCGAGGTCGCGCCGGAACACCCACAGGACCAGGGCGCCGCCCGCCGCCGCGTTGACCGATCCGGTGAACAGCGTTCCGGTCAGCTGCCCCAGCATCGGCAGCAGCAGAAAGGGGAAGGCGAGCCCTCCGACCAGCGCGCCCACGTAGTCGGCGGCGAAGAGGTCGGCGACGGCCCCGCCCGCGTCCTGCCGGTCGACGCGCTGGATCAGCGTCATCAGCAGCGGGATCTCCGCCCCGATCAGCACCCCGATCGCCAGCGAGAACCCCACCAGGAGGTGCTGCGACTCCCCGAGCCAGGCGAAGGAGGCGTAGAGCACGAGCGCCGAGGAGCCGCCGACCAGCGCGAGAGCGGCCTCCAGCAGGCCGAAGCCGACGGCGGCGTGGCAGCGCAAACGTTTCGCGAGAAGGGAGCCGATGCCCATCGCGAACACCATCACGGAGAGCACGACGGACGCCTGGGTGACCGAATCGCCGATCAAATACGAGGCGAGGGCGACCAGTTCCAGCTCGTAGACGAGTCCGCAGGCGGCGCAGACGAAGACCGCGGCCAGGACGAGAAACCGACCGGTCCTCGGCCGTACGGGAAGCCGCGCCGCGCCCCCTCGCAGCGACGTGTGCTGGTCGATCATGGTGCGAACGCTACGTCACTGATCCGTCGCACCTTGTCACCCACACGGGTGCAAGTGGCCGCCCCTCTCAGGCCGCGGCCGCGGGCACCCGGGCGCCCACCCGCGTCCGGGTCACCACCAACTGCCCCTCCTGGGGGTAGGCGTGCCAGGTACGCCACCGCACCTGGCCCTCGGTGCGCTGGGCGAGCATCGCGGTGAAGGCGTACGGACTGCCGGGGAAGGTGCCCACCAGACCGTGCGGGTGGTCGCTCACGAGGGCGAGCAGCTCCTGCGCCCTGCCCGCGAACTGACCCTGCGTCAGCATCTCGACGCGGGCGGCGAATTCGTACTCCCGGTCGCCGAGGCGCTTCGAGACGCCGAGAGGCAGGGGGGTACTGCTGCCGGGCATGCAGGCCACGGTCTCGGAGCAGCTCCCGCCCTCCTCCCGGAGAAGGACCTGGTGGGAGGCGCCGAGCAGCCTCAACTGGAGTTCGGCCCCGCCGAGCCGGAGGTCGAGGACCGCCAGGGCGGGCAGCGGCTCCCGCCCCAGCATCCAGGCCAGGTCGGCGGCGCGGGTATCGGAGTAGGCCGTCTGGAGGGTGGTGAGCATGGGTGGGCTCCGCAAACACACATGGACACCTGGACAGCAGGGCGCCCCCGGCAGACTGCGCGTGGGAGGTGGGGAGCGCCCGATCTGGTCCAACTGGGGTCCGAGGGCTGAATGTTCTCTTCGACGAGGGAAGCACGAAGTGCACCGCGCCCACAGCGTTTTCGCCCAACTTGCCGTAGTTTCCATCCCCTCGGGGGCCCACGGGTTCACTTGTTCAATCCGAAATCCCCGCGTCGCTCAACGAAAAGGCGTCCGGAGGGAGTTCGTCCTCCGGACGCCCGGCGTCGCGTCACTGTCGGTGACGGTGGCGCGGTCCGGTGTGCCGTTCGGCGCGATCCGGCCGGTCGACAGCCATCGCGGCACAACCGGCCCCGACCGGTCTTCCGGCCCCTGACCGCCACGAAGCAGCGGGCCCCGGCCGACGGCCCGGCCCCTGGCCGCCTCGGGGCGGCCGGTCCCGGCCCCCGGTCCGCTCCTCCGTCAGCTGCCGCCGCCGCAACCGCCGCCACCACCGCAGGACGAACCGCCCCCGCAGGACGAGCCGCCTCCGCAGGAGTGGCCGCCCGAGCCCGAGTCGCCCGAGCCGGAGTCGCCGCTCACCCACCCGCCGCCTCCGCCGTCGGAGGACCCTCCGCCCCCGGAACGCCGGCGACCGGCCCCCGCCCGCCCCTTCGCCCTGGCCTTGGACTTCGGCGACCCGCCGGACGCCGACCGCCGCACGGCCAGCAGCCCTCCGACGACGACCACGACCGCCACTGCCGAGATGAGGACACCCATGCGCCCCACCGCCCTTCTTCCCCCGAAGCGAGGTCCCCCGTCGCTTCCCCGTCGATGTGTGAGAGGGGGATTCCCCCGCGCCTCGCGCGCCAAAGCGCACTTGAGCAAGTCCAGAGCTTCGGCCCAGGATGGCGCTCATGACACAGGGACGAGCCACTCAGCCAGCCCCGGCACGGGAGGGGCGGCCGCTGCTCAACCGCCGCCTCGCCGCGTTCGGCACGACGATCTTCGCCGAGATGTCCGCACTGGCCGTGCGGACCGGTTCGATCAACCTCGGCCAGGGCTTCCCCGACGCCGACGGCCCCGAGGAGATCCGCGAGGCGGCGGTCCGGGCGCTGCGCGCCGGGCACGGCAACCAGTACCCGCCGGGCCCCGGCGTGCCGGAACTGCGCGCCGCCGTCGCCGCCCATCAGGAGCGCTTCTACGGCCTGAGCTGGTCCCCGGAGACGGAGGTGCTGGTGACCACCGGGGCCACCGAGGCGATCGCCGCCTCCCTGCTGGCCCTCCTGGAGCCCGGGGACGAGGTCATCGCGTTCGAGCCGTACTACGACTCGTACGCCGCCTGCATCGCCATGGCGGGCGCGCGGCGCGTTCCGCTCACCCTGCGCGCTCCCGGTTTCCGCCCCGACCTCGACGAACTGCGCTCCCTGATCACCCCGCGCACCCGCCTGCTGCTCCTGAACACCCCGCACAACCCGACCGGCGCCGTGCTCACCCCGGACGAACTGGCCGGGATCGCCGCCCTCGCGGTGGAGCACGACCTGCTGGTGGTCACCGACGAGGTGTACGAGCACCTGGTCTTCACGGGGGCGCACCACCCGATCGCCGCGCTCCCGGGGATGCGCGGTCGCACGGTCTCGATCTCGTCCTCGGGCAAGACGTTCTCGTACACGGGCTGGAAGGTGGGCTGGGTCACCGGGGACGCGCCGCTGGTGGCGGCGGTGCGCTCGGCGAAGCAGTACCTGACCTTCGTGAGCGGCGGCCCCTTCCAGTACGCGATCGCGGAGGCGCTGGCCCTGCCGGACACGTTCTTCGCGGGGTTCCGCGCGGACATGCTCCGCAAGCGGGACCTGCTGGCCGAGGGGCTGCGGGCGGCGGGCTTCCGGGTGTACGAGCCGCAGGGGACGTACTTCATCACCACCGACATCGCCCCCTTGGGCGAGAAGGACGCCTACGCCTTCTGCCGCGCCCTGCCGGAGCGCTGCGGGGTGGCGGCGGTACCCAACTCGGTCTTCTACGACGACCCCGAGGCAGGCCGTAGCCAGGTCCGCTTCACCTTCTGCAAGAAGGA
Source organism: Streptomyces sp. CB02366 (assembly GCF_001905905.1). Lineage (GTDB taxonomy): Bacteria > Actinomycetota > Actinomycetes > Streptomycetales > Streptomycetaceae > Streptomyces. The sequence goes on along the minus strand of NZ_LIVT01000003.1, from coordinate 1,155,403 downwards.
CGAAGTGCTGGAGGAGGCGGTGGAACGGCTGGGCGGACTGGGCTGAGCACGGGACGGCGGCCCGGACACGGCGACGGGCCCGCCCACGGAAACGGCCCGGGAGCCGGTCGTGGTGACCGCCTCCCGGGCCGTGGCCTTCGTCGCCGGGCCTTCCGGACCGGGACTTTCCGGACCGGGGCCTCCCGGACCGGGGCCTTCGTCGCAGGGGCTCAGGCGCCCGCGGGCTCCTCGCCCTCCGGCTTGTCCTCGGCGGGCTGGAGGCCGAGGTGTTCGACCAGCCACTTGTCGAACTCGATCGAGGCGCGCACCCAGCTCACCGTCGAGGAGACGAAGTGCTCCAGGCTCACGCCGGTGCCGATGAGCATCTGCGCCTCACCGATCAGCCGGACGGAACCCGCCTCGTCGCCCTCGCCCTCGTGGGCGTGGGTGTAGACCTTGGGCCACAGGGTGCGGCGGTTCCAGTCGTCGATGGCGTCCAGCAGGACGGGACGCTGGTCCAGGTCGTGCGGGCGGTCGTAGAACGTACGGACCGAGAAGACCTGCTGCTCCGCCTCGCCGCGGAACATGAAGTACGTGCGGAACTCCTCCCACGGCGCCGCGAGGTCGCCCTCGTCGTCGACGACGTACTTCAGCTCCATCTGGTCGAGGAGCTGCTTGACGAGGTCCTGGTCAGGGACGACGGGGCCCTCCGGTCCTGCCGCCTGCGGTTCGGGCTGGCCCCCGAAATTAGGAATCGAGGACGGATCGATGCTCACCGTTATTTCCCTTCGTGCGGTTGCCGCCATCCTCTCCCATGGCAGGCGGGGCATGGCAAGCCCGCGCGGCCCCTATCCGCCACAAGCTGACAGACGGCGTGCGCGGGCGGGGCCCGCCGCGGGCCTCACGGCCACCCGCCGCGCCCCCGGCGGCCCCCGGCGACCTCCACAGCACCCGGCGACCCCCCAGGGCCGCCGAGGGCCCTCGGCGGCCTCCACAGGGTGCGCCCGGCGACCTCCCAGGGCCACCGGGGGCCTCCGGTGCGGCGCGCGCCCTCCGGGCCCCGTGCCTCCGGTTACGCGGCGGGGCCGACGATCAGCCCGTCCTCGCCCCGGTCCACCCGTACGGTGTCGCCGTCGCGGACCTCGCCGGACAGGATCTCCTTGGCCAGCCGGTCCCCGATCGCGGTCTGGATGAGCCGGCGCAGCGGCCGCGCCCCGTACGCCGGGTCGTTGCCCTCCTCCGCCAGCCAGGCCAGCGCCTCCGGCGTGACGTCCAGGGTGAGCCGGCGGTCGGCGAGCCGCTTGGCCAGCCGGTCGATCTGGAGCCCCGCGATGTGGGCCAGCTCGTCGCCGGAGAGCGCCGAGAAGACCACCAGGTCGTCCAGCCGGTTGATGAACTCCGGCTTGAAGGAGGCCCGGACCACTTCCAGCACCTGTTCCTTCTTCACCTCGGGCTTGACCAGGGGGTCCATCAGGAACTGGGAGCCGAGGTTGGAGGTGAGGACGAGGATGGTGTTGCGGAAGTCGACCGTACGGCCCTGCCCGTCGGTGAGCCGGCCGTCGTCGAGGACCTGGAGCAGGACGTCGAAGACCTCGGGGTGGGCCTTCTCCACCTCGTCCAGGAGCACGACGCTGTACGGGCGGCGGCGGACGGCCTCGGTGAGCTGGCCGCCCTCCTCGTACCCGACGTAACCGGGCGGGGCGCCGACGAGCCGGGCGACGCTGTGCTTCTCGCCGTACTCGCTCATGTCGATGCGGATCATGGCCCGCTCGTCGTCGAACAGGAAGTCCGCGAGCGCCTTGGCCAGCTCGGTCTTGCCGACGCCGGTGGGGCCGAGGAAGAGGAACGAGCCGGTGGGCCGGTCCGGGTCCGCGATCCCCGCCCGCGTACGGCGTACGGCGTCGGAGACGGCCTGCACGGCCTCGGTCTGGCCGATCAGCCGCCGGCCCAGCTCGTCCTCCATCCGCAGCAGCTTCCGGGTCTCGCCCTCCAGCAGCCGCCCGGCCGGGATGCCGGTCCAGGCGCCGACGACGTCCGCGATGTCGTCCGAACCGACCTCCTCCTTGACCATCGTGTCCTTGTCCTTCGACGCCTCTTCCTCGGCCTCGGCGGCTTCCTCCAACTCCCGCTCCAGGCCAGGGATCTCCCCGTACAGCAGCTTGGACGCGGCGTCGAAGTCCCCGTCCCGCTGGGCGCGTTCGGCCTGCCCGCGCAGATCGTCGAGCCGTTCCTTCAGCTCGCCGACCCGGTTGAGGCCCTGCTTCTCCTTCTCCCAGCGGGCGTTGAGTCCGCGCAGCTCCTCCTCCTTGTCCGCCAGGTCGCGGCGCAGCTTCTCCAGACGCTGCTTGGAGGCGGGGTCGGACTCGTTCTTGAGCGCCAGCTCCTCCATGCGCAACCGGTCGACGGAGCGCTGGAGTTCGTCGATCTCCAGCGGAGAGGAGTCGATCTCCATCCGCAGCCGGGACGCCGCCTCGTCGACCAGGTCGATAGCCTTGTCGGGGAGGAAGCGGGAGGTGATGTAACGGTCGGAGAGGGTCGCGGCGGCCACCAGCGCCGAGTCCGCGATCTGCACCTTGTGGTGGGCCTCGTAACGGCCCTTGAGCCCGCGCAGGATCGCGATGGTGTCCTCGACGGTGGGTTCGGCGACCAGCACCTGCTGGAAGCGGCGCTCCAGGGCGGGGTCCTTCTCGATGCGCTCGCGGTACTCGTCGAGCGTCGTCGCGCCGACCATCCGCAGCTCGCCGCGGGCCAGCATCGGCTTGAGCATGTTGCCCGCGTCCATGGCCGAGTCGCCGCCGGCGCCCGCACCGACGACCGTGTGCAGCTCGTCGATGAACGTGATGATCCGCCCGTCGCTCTCCTTGATCTCGGAGAGGACGGTCTTCAGCCGCTCCTCGAACTCGCCGCGGTACTTGGCCCCCGCGACCATCGCGCCCAGGTCCAGCGAGACGAGCCGCTTGTCCTTGAGGCTCTCGGGGACGTCGCCCTTGACGATGCGCTGGGCGAGCCCCTCGACCACGGCGGTCTTGCCGACACCGGGCTCCCCGATGAGCACGGGGTTGTTCTTCGTCCGGCGCGACAGCACCTGCACCACGCGGCGGATCTCCTGGTCGCGGCCGATGACCGGGTCCAGCTTGCCCTCGCGCGCGGCGGCCGTGAAGTCGGTGCCGAACTTCTCCAGGGCCTTGTACTGGCCCTCCGGATCGGGAGTGGTCACCCGACGCCCTCCCCTGCTCGTCTCGAATGCGGCCAGCAGCTTCCTGGCACTGGCGCCCTGCCCGTCGAGGATCTCACCGGCGCGTCCGCCCTTCGCGGCGATCCCGATGAGCAGGTGCTCGGTGGAGATGTAGTCGTCGCCCAGCTCCTTCGCCCGCTGGGAGGCGTCCTGGACGACGGCCAGGAGCTCGCGGTCGGGCTGCGGCGGGGCGACGGTGGAGCCGGTGACGCTGGGCAGCGCGCCGAGCAGCCGCTCGGTCCCGCCGCGCACGGCGGCCTGGTCGGCCTCGACGGCGGCGAGGAGGTCGGTGACGTTCTCGTTCTCCTGCCCCTCCAGCAGCGCGAGCAGCAGGTGCCCCGGAGTCAGATCGGGATGCCCGTCCTTCACGGCCCTGCTGGTGGCCGCGTTGATGGCGTCCCGGCTCTTGTTGGTCAGCTCGGCGTCCACGGGTGGTTGCTCCTCCTCGCAGCTGGCGGGTCGCGCATGGGTCCATGCATTGACTTCAACAACGTGTACAAAGTTGAGTCTACTCCACTCAAGGGCGGACCGGCACGCGTCGCGGGCGGTATGCGGTGGGCACGGGCGCCGCGAACGGGCACGGAAAACAGGGGCGCACGCCGCGGACCGGCGGCCGGTGACCGGCAGACCCGGTGACCGGTGACCGGCGGGACCGGTGACCGGCGGCGGGACACGGGACGGCGCCGAACGGCAGGGCACGGGGCTGCGGGCCGGCGGCCTGGGGGCTCGTACGCTGCCTCCATGGCAGACGTACACAACCCCTCACCCGAATACGTCGCGTTCTGGCGCGAGAACCACCTGTCCACGCTGACGACCCCCCGCCCGGACGGCACGCCCCACGTGGTGCCGGTGTGCGTGACGTACGACCCGGAGGCCGGGGTGGCGCGCGTGATCACCGACGGGGGGAGCCGGAAGGTCGCCCACATCCGCGCGGCGGGGCCCGAGGGGGCGCGGGTGGCCGTCTGCCAGATCGACCGGGCCCGCTGGGCAACCCTGGAGGGCCGCGCGGTCGTCCGTACCGAGCCGGAGGCCGTCAAGGACGCCGAGGCCCGCCACGAGGAGCGCTACGGACGCCCCCCGCGGATCAACCCGACCCGGGTCGTCGTCGAGATCACGCTCGACCGGGCGCTCGGCAAGGTCTGAGACCGTCCGGGTCCGACGTCCGACGTCCGACGTCCGACGTCCGGGGTCCGGGGTCCGGGGTCCGGGGTCCGGGTTCAGGCCCGGGGTGAACGGCTCCGGTCCCGGCCTCAGCTCCCGGAGCAGCACAACGGCGCCACCGTGTTCAGGTCACGGTGGCGCCGCTGTGTGGGGGAAGCGCCTGGAGCGACGGGTGACGACGGGGGAATCGCTCAGGCACTGCGGGGGGTGGCGGAAAGGGGTTCTGCGTCGAACAGCTCGTGGTCCCGCTGATCGAGGTTGACGAAGATCATGCCGTACCTGACGGCACAGCGAACCGGCTGCGGCGCACCACGCGGCCGGCGGAGACAGCGATAGGCGCGGACGTCCTCGTCCTCCTCCATCACCACGACGACCGGCTCTCCGAACAGGGTGACCATCAACGAATCGCCCCGTCGGGGGAGGGCCGTGAGCAGATCGATGAAATGCCACCCTGAGCGATAGGCGGTCGCCATCTCGCGCCGGAAGGTGCGGTCGTCCGGCGGGGTGCTCATGCGCCCGTGGCGGCCGTCGAGTCCCAGGTGATATCACCGGGCGCGGCCAGGTTCGCCGTCGGCGCCGACTCCGCCGTCGGGGCGCCCCAGGTGATGTCCCCGGCCCCCTGGGCGGACACCGCCATGAGGGCCAAGGTTCCTACGAACGCAGTGGCAAGCACCGAGCGAAGCATTCGCTTATACATTTCGGCTTCGTCCTCACTTGATGGATTCATCTCCCCCGCACCAAAGACGATGTCCCACCTGGGCACTCGAACACCACCGGGTCGATGCATCATGTTCCTGTAGGTACAGGAACATGGGGGGTGGAGATATGGCCACAAGCGAGACAAAAGCGGCACATCCTCACGGCATCACCGATCTGTGCGATGCGGGACAGCGTCTCTACGCCCAGGCCCTGAGGACCGGCCGCCTGCCTCGCGCCGACGCCGAACCGGCCCCCTGCCTGATGGACTTCGCCCTGCTCCACCCGGATCCGGACGATGCCGCCTGGCTCCGGCCGATGCCTCCCTCGGCCGCTCTCGCCCAGCATCTGCACCCCATAGAACGCGAGATCCAGGAACGCAGACGGCATTCCCTGCAACTGACCGAGTCCTTCGAACCTTTCATGGACATCAGCGCCCAGGATCCCCCCACGACCCACGCCATCACCGTGCTGGAAGGCAGTACACGCATCAACGCGGCCATCGACGTGGCCACCGCCGACTGCACCAGCGAGGTGCTCACCGTCCAGCCCGGGGGCGGCCGCAGCGAGGACATCCTCAGCAAGGGGCTCGAACGCGGCAAGGCCGTGATCGACCGGGGCGTCGGAATCCGCACCCTCTATCAGCACACCGTGCGACACCACCAGGGCACATTCGTCTATGCGGAGCGACTCGCCGCGGGGGTCGAAATCCGCACCCTGGAGGAATTGGTCGAGCGCATGCTCATCTTCGACCGAACCGTCGCCTTCATACCCGCCCAGGACGACCGGACCGTCGCACTGGAGCTCCGGCATCCGGGCCTCGTCTCCTACCTCATCAGGGTCTTCGAACAGCTCTGGCAGCGCGCCACCCCGCTCCTGGACGAGGTCACCTACAACCCCACCCCGGCCGGAATCAGCGGCGTCCAGCGCTCCATCGCCCAACTCCTCGTCGAAGGCCACGTCGACGACTCGATCGCCCGCCGCCTGGGAATGAACGTCCGGACCTGCCGGGCGCACATAGCCAAGATGAACGCCACACTCGGGAGCACCAGCCGGGCCCAACTCGGTTACCTGATAGCACGCTCGGGGATTCTCGAGCCGGGTTCCTGAAAACCGTCCGGTTCTCTCCTGTCGCGCCCCGGCGGGGCCCCGCGTATTCACCGGCGACGGCAGAACAGGGCACTCGCCCCGGGGAAAGGCCGAATCACGCGGGCCGGTGGCCCGCCCGTACGGGGCGGTCCGGGCGTCCGGCGCGTGACGCGTTCCGGCGGCGCGCGTCGATTCCCGCGCCACGAGCAGCCCCGGCGCCCGCCTCCGGCACGTCCACCCGGACCCGTCCGCCACAGCGGCTCCGGCCGCACCCGGCCCGTCGCGCTCCCGGCCGGCTCGGGCATCGTAGAGGCGCACCGGCGCCGCTGATCCGCCGACGCGGCGCTTCACCGGCGCACCCGGACGACTCCAAGGACCACGAAGCCCAGATGACCGACACCACCCCCCTGCCCGCCGCCGTCGAGGACGACCGGTTCGGGTCCATCCTGGTCGAACTCGCCGGAGAACACGGCGGGACGATCACCGTGAGCGGCGAACGCATCCCGCGCGTCGTCCTCACCCGCGCCCCCGGCGCCGCGGTCGACGACCACATCGCCATCGGCACCCGCGACCCCCGCCGCCTCACCCTCACCGTGGACGGCCGGGAGGCGACGATCAAGCCCGGCAAGGGAAAGCTCCGCCGCCGCACCTACCGCGTCGACGTCCGCTGCGCGGGCACGTCCTACCGGCTCGTACCCGACTCCATCCCGAGCAGCCGGCTCCTCCGCGACGGCAAGCGCCTCGGGGACTTCTCCTCGGGCGGCGACCGCCGGGTCCTGGCCGAGTGGCGGGACGGCGCCTCGGTGGAGCCTCTGGACGCGGCGATCGCCTACACGCTGGCGGCCGCCTTCGGCACCGGCGGCCAGCCGATGTGGATGATGCTGGTCGAGGCGGTCAGCGAGTTCCTGCCGTAGAGGGGACGGGCGCCCCACGTACGTACGCGAGGCGCCCGGCACGTGAGCGGGGCGTCCGGCACGTAAGCGAAAGGGGGGCCGGGAGAGCGTGCGATCCGCTCTCCCGGCCCCCCTCTCCCGCCTGTGGCGGACGGCCGGCGCCTACTCCGTCGGCCGCTTCGCCTTCGGTCGCCAGACCACCAGGGCGCCGGTCTGCCGCACGTCCTGGTACGGCACCAGGTCGCGGCGGTACGAGGCGTGCACCTGGGCCTCGCGCTGCTGCATGGCGACCGCCGCGCCGTCCACCGCCGCCGACAGCTCGGCGACGCGCTGCTGGAGCGCGGCGACCTGGTTCTCCAGCTCGATGATCCGCTTGATGCCCGCCAGGTTGATGCCCTCGTCCTGCGACAGCTGCTGCACGGTGCGCAGCAGCTCGATGTCGCGGGCCGAGTAGCGCCGGCCGCGCCCGGCCGTACGGTCCGGGGAGACCAGGCCGAGACGGTCGTACTGGCGCAGCGTCTGCGGGTGGAGGCCCGAGAGCTGGGCCGCGATCGAGATCACGTACACCGGGCTCTCATCGGTCAGCTGGTACGGATTGCGTCGACGGCCGTCCATCTCAAGCTCCCTTCGCCGCCTGGAACAGTTCCGCCCGCGGGTCCTCGTCCGCGGTGGCCTTCCGGTAGGTCTCCAGGGCGTCCCTGGCCTCCTGGTCCAGGTCCCCGGGGACCGCGACCTCCACGGTGACCAGCAGGTCGCCGCGGGTGCCGTCCTTGCGCACGGCGCCCTTGCCCCGGGCGCGCATCGTACGCCCGTTGGGGGTGCCGGCGGGAAGCTTCAGGGTGACCGGGGGGCCGCCGAGCGTGGGGACCTTGACCTCGCCGCCGAGCGTCGCCTCCGGGAAGGTGACGGGCACGGTGACCGTGAGGTTGTCGCCCTTGCGTCCGAAGACCGGGTGGGCGTCGACGTGGACGACGACGTAGAGGTCGCCCGCCGGTCCGCCGCGTTCGCCCGCGCCGCCCTTGCCGCGCAGCCTGATCCGCTGGCCGTCCGAGACGCCCGCCGGGATCCGCACCTGCATGGTGCGCGCCGACTTCGCCCGGCCGCTGCCCTTGCAGACGTCGCACGGGTCCTGGGCGATGAGGCCCCGGCCCTTGCAGTCCACGCAGGGGTCGGTCAGCGAGAATCCGCCGCCGCTGCCGCGCGAGACCTGGCCGGTGCCGACACAGGTCGGGCAGACCCTGGGGGTGCCGTTCTTGTCGCCGGTGCCGGAACACGCCTTGCAGGGCGCCTGGCTGGACATCCGCAGCGGGACCGTGGCCCCGTCGACCGCCTCGGTGAAGCTGAGCGTCACCTCGGACTCGATGTCCTGGCCGCGCTTGGGCTGGACGCGTGCGCCCGCGCCCCCGCGGTTGAACAGCCCGCCGAAGACGTCGCCGAGACCGCCCCCGCCGAAGCCGCCGCCCGCGCCGCCCTGACCGCCCGGTGCGCCCCCGCCGAAGAGGTCGCCCAGGTCGAAGTTGAAGTTGCCGCCCGCACCGCCGGGGCCGGCCCGGAAGCCGCCGTTGCCGAAGAGGGCGCGCGCCTCGTCGTACTCCTTGCGCTTCTTGGGGTCGCCGAGGACGTCGTTCGCCTCGGAGATCTCCTTGAAGCGCTCCTCCGCCTTGGCGTCGCCCTTGTTGGCGTCCGGGTGGTACTCGCGGGCGAGCTTCCGGTACGCCTTCTTGACCTCGGCGTCGGTGGCGTCCTTCGGGACGCCGAGAACCTTGTAGTAGTCCTTCTCGACGAAGTCCTTCGTGCTCATCGACGTCCCTCCTTCCGGACGATCGGCCGAGCGGCCGGCCCGTGGGCCGGCCGCCGGGCCGCGCGATGTGCCCCGAGGTGGTCAGACGCGTCGTCAGACCTCCTCGGTGCCACCGCTCTCCTCGTCGTCGGTCTTCTCTTCCTGGGCCGCGGCGGGCGTGGCGCCCGGCTGCGGCTCGGCGACGGCCACCCGCGCGGGGCGGATGGTGCGCTCGCCGATGCGATACCCCGGCTGCAGGATCGCCACGCAGGTCGTCTCCGTGACGTCCGGCGCGTAGCTGTGCATCAGGGCCTCGTGGATCGTCGGGTCGAAGGGCTCGCCCTCCTTGCCGAACTGCTGGAGGCCCAGCTTCGCGACGACGGTCTCCATCGACTCCGCCACCGACTTGAAGCCGCCGACCAGCTCGCCGTGTTCCCGCGCGCGGCCGACGTCGTCGAGCACGGGAAGGAACTCGGACAGGAGGTTCGCGACGGCGACCTCCTTGACCGCGGCCCGGTCCCGCTCCACGCGGCGTCGGTAGTTCTGGTACTCGGCCTGGAGCCGCTGGAGGTCCGCGGTGCGCTCGCCGAGCGCGCTGCGTGCCTGGTCCAGCTGGGCGGTCAGGCCGACGGTCTTGTCCGTGTCCCCGGCCGGGGCCGCCGCCTCCTCCTCGGAGGGGTCGGCGGCCTTCGGCTCGGCGTCGTCAGGGGTGGCGCCGGAGGGGACGTCGGGCTTCTCCTCGAAGCCCGGGGTCTCCTCGGTCACGCCGCACCGCCCTTGGTGTCCTTCTCGTCGTCCACGATCTCGGCGTCGACGACGTCGTCGTCGGCCTTGGCCTGGCCGTCGCCCGGCGCCTCGGCGCCCGGGGCCGCACCCTCGGCCTGGGCGTTGGCGTACATCGCCTGGCCCAGCTTCTGGGAGACGGCCGCGACCTTCTCGGTGGCCGTGCGGATCTCGGCGGAGTCCTCGCCCTTGAGCTTCTCCTTCAGCTCCTCGACCGCGGTCTCCACCTCCGTCTTGACGTCGGCCGGGACCTTGTCCTCGTTGTCCTTGAGGAACTTCTCCGTCTGGTAGACGAGCTGCTCGCCCTGGTTGCGCGACTCGGCGGCCTCGCGGCGGGCGTGGTCCTCCTCCGCGTACTTCTCGGCCTCTTCGCGCATCCGGTTGACCTCGTCCTTCGGCAGCGAGGAGCCGCCGGTGACGGTCATCTTCTGCTCCTTGCCGGTGCCGAGGTCCTTGGCGGCGACGTGCATGATGCCGTTGGCGTCGATGTCGAAGGCGACCTCGATCTGCGGCACGCCGCGCGGGGCCGGCGGCAGACCGGTCAGCTCGAACATCCCGAGCTTCTTGTTGTACGCCGCGATCTCGCGCTCGCCCTGGTAGACCTGGATCTGCACGGACGGCTGGTTGTCCTCGGCCGTCGTGAAGATCTCGGACCGCTTGGTCGGGATCGTGGTGTTGCGCTCGATGAGCTTGGTCATGATCCCTCCCTTGGTCTCGATGCCGAGGGACAGCGGGGTGACGTCGAGGAGCAGGACGTCCTTGACCTCGCCCTTGAGGACGCCGGCCTGGAGCGAGGCGCCGATGGCGACGACCTCGTCCGGGTTCACACCCTTGTTGGCCTCCTGGCCGCCGGTCAGCTCCTTGACGAGCTCGGCGACGGCGGGCATACGGGTGGAGCCGCCGACGAGGACCACGTGGTCGATCTCGGAGAGCTGGATGCCCGCGTCCTTGATGACGTTGTGGAACGGGGTCTTGCAGCGGTCCAGGAGGTCCGCGGTCAGCTGCTGGAACTGCGAGCGCGTGAGCTTCTCGTCCAGGTGCAGCGGGCCCTCGGCGGACGCCGTGATGTAGGGCAGGTTGATCGTGGTCTCGGTCGAGGACGAGAGCTCGATCTTCGCCTTCTCCGCGGCCTCGCGGAGACGCTGGAGAGCCATCTTGTCCTTGGACAGGTCCACGCCGTGGCCGTTGGCGAACTGCTTCACCAGGTAGTCGACGACGCGCTGGTCCCAGTCGTCGCCACCGAGGTGGTTGTCGCCGTTGGTGGCCTTCACCTCGACGACGCCGTCGCCGATCTCCAGGAGGGACACGTCGAAGGTGCCGCCACCGAGGTCGAAGACGAGGATCGTCTGGTCGTCCTTGTCGAGGCCGTACGCCAGGGCGGCGGCGGTCGGCTCGTTGACGATGCGCAGGACGTTCAGGCCCGCGATCTCACCGGCCTCCTTCGTCGCCTGACGCTCGGAGTCGTTGAAGTACGCGGGGACGGTGATGACCGCGTCGGTCACCTTCTCGCCCAGGTACGACTCGGCGTCGCGCTTCAGCTTCTGCAGGATGAAGGCGCTCATCTGCTGCGGGTTGAAGCTCTTGCCGTCGAGGTCGATCTTCCAGTCCGTGCCCATGTGGCGCTTGACGGAGCGGATGGTCCTGTCGACGTTGGTGACCGCCTGGCGCTTGGCGACCTCGCCGACGAGCACCTCGCCGTTCTTGGCGAAGGCGACGACGGACGGCGTGGTCCTGGCGCCCTCGGCGTTGGTGATGACGGTGGGCTCGCCGCCTTCGAGAACGCTGACGACGGAGTTAGTCGTGCCCAGGTCGATGCCGACCGCACGTGCCATTTCAATTCCTCCAACTGACTACTTGAGTGGATCTGACTCAAGGATGCATCACACCGCCGCATGCGTCAACAGACCTGAGTCGAGCACGCTCAACTTAAGTGCTTATGCGGACCACATCCGCGCAGGTGCGACCGCCACACCACCGCACCGGAGCACGCCACACCCCTCGCGCACCACCCGCCCCACGGTCCCGCCATGGGATCGTTCTGTCACAAAATGCCGCGAGACGGCCGCAACCGTCACCGACCGGCAGGTTCCACCGTGGACCGTCACCCCATCGAACCTTCGAACCCGGGCGGGCGCGATGCAGGACGCGAGGCGGGGCGCGAGAAAGCGGCGCGCCCGGCAGAGGAGAAGGACGCGGTACGCACAGGACGCGGGCGGCACGAGGGGCGGGCGCCCCTGGAGCGCACGGCCGCACCGGCGCCCGTACCCGTACGGAGCGATGTCCGGGTCCGCGAGGAGCCGCTTCCCCTCCCGCGCCGCCGCACACCTGGCCGGCCTCGCCGACCGGGCCGGACGGATCGCGGACCGCTTCCTCCCCCGCGCGCCGAGCGCGACGGCCGAGCGCGCGCTGGACCTGGTCCTCGGCACCGCGCTGCTGGCCCTGACCGCCCCCGCCGTGGCGGTGGCCGCCCTCGCGCTGACCCTGCGGCGCACTCCGGGCGGCGCATGGGACCACCGCCCCCGCGCCGGCCTCGGCGGCCGGGTCTTCGCCCTGCGCACGCTCCGCACGCGGCGGTTCCGCCTGGACGTGCTCTCCCGGCTCCCCCACGTCGTCCGCGGGGACCTCGCCCTCGTCGGCCCCGCCCCGCTCGCCCCCGGCGACCCGCGGAACGCGGGCCCCCGCGCCCGGCACTGGCGGCGGGAACTGCGCCCGGGGCTGACCGGCCTGGCGCAGGTACGGGCCCGCTCGGGCCTGCCGTGGAACGACCCCGCCCTGCTGGACCAGCACTACGCAGAGCACCATGGAGTCGTGCTCGACCTGGCGATCCTGGCGGAAGCCGCCCGCGACTGCCTGCGGACGGCCCTCCCCGTGCCGCGCCGGACCAAGGCACACCTGAGCGACACAGATCACCGCCCGCCCGGCTGCAGCGGGGTGGACTAAGTGGATAGTGTCAGCACAGACTAATTAAGTTACTGCTTAGTAGTAGGCAGTACCCCACTGGATCCCGCTCTCGCAGGCCCGAGGAGCCCCACTCATGCAACTCGCCGCGATCATCGTGTCGCTGGTGCTGACGGTCGTCGGCGTTGCGCTCGTCGCCCGAGCCGTCGCGCAGATCTACCGCTTCGTCCGCCTCGGACAGGCGGTACCGGCTGGCAGCCGCACCGACGACCCCAAGCAGCGGACGATCACCTTGATCAAGGAGTTCGTCGGCCATACCCGCATGAACCGCTGGGGGATCGTGGGCGTCGCCCACTGGTTCGTCGCGGTCGGCTTCCTGACCCTGGGCCTGACGATCGTCACGGCGTACGGTCAGCTGTTCCAGGCCGACTGGGTGCTGCCGTACATCGGCACCTTCCTGCCGTACGAGATGTACATCGAGTTCATCGCGCTCGGCACGACCGTCGGCATCCTCGTGCTGATCGCGATCCGCCAGCTGAACCTGCCCTCGCGGGCCGGCCGCAAGTCGCGGTTCACCGGCTCCAAGATGGGCCAGGCGTACTTCGTCGAGATCGTCATCCTGGTCATCGGCGCCGCGATCCTGATGCTCCGCGGGCTGGAGGGCGCGCTCCACCACGTGGACGGCTACGGCCCCGCGTACTTCGTCTCGTACCCCCTGGTGCTGGCCTTCGAGGGACTGAGCGTCGGAACGCTCCAGAACCTGGTCTACCTGTTCGCGATGATCAAGCTCGGTACGACGATGATCTGGGCGATCACCGTCGGGCTCAACACCAACATGGGCGTCGCCTGGCACCGCTTCCTCGGCTTCCCGAACATCTGGTTCAAGCGGAACGCCGACGGCGAGGTCGCGCTCGGCGCGCTCCAGCCGATGACGACCGGCGGCAAGGAGATCGACTGGGAGGACCCCGCCGAGGACGCGGTCTTCGGCGTCTCCCAGGTCGAGCAGTTCTCCTGGAAGGGCATCCTCGACTTCTCCACCTGCACCGAGTGCGGACGCTGCCAGTCGCAGTGCCCCGCCTGGAACACCGGCAAGCCGCTCTCCCCGAAGCTCCTGATCATGTCGCTGCGCGACCACGCGCACGCCAAGGCCCCGTACCTGCTGGCCGGCGGCGGCAAGACCATGGAGGGCGAGGAGAAGGCCACCGAGGAGCAGCTCAAGGACGTCCCCGCCGCCGCCCTCGCCGAGGCCGAGCGCCCGCTGATCGGGACCGTCGAGGAGAACGGCGTCATCGACCCGGACGTCCTGTGGTCCTGCACCACCTGCGGCGCCTGCGTCGAGCAGTGCCCGGTCGACATCGAGCACATCGACCACATCGTCGACATGCGCCGCTACCAGGTGATGATCGAGTCCTCGTTCCCGTCCGAGGCGGGCACGATGCTCAAGAACCTGGAGAAGAAGGGCAACCCCTGGGGGCTCGCCAAGAAGGCGCGCGTCGAGTGGACCAAGGAGGTCGACTTCGAGGTCCCGATCGTCGGCAAGGACGTCGAGGACCTCACCGAGGTCGAGTACCTGTACTGGGTCGGCTGCGCGGGCGCCCTGGAGGACCGGGCCAAGAAGACCACCAAGGCCTTCGCGGAGCTGCTGCACATCGCGGGCGTCAAGTTCGCGATCATGGGCGGCGACGAGAAGTGCACCGGCGACTCCGCCCGCCGCCTGGGCAACGAGCCCCTGTTCCAGCAGCTCGGCCAGGAGAACGTGGCCATGCTGAACATGGCGTACGGCGAGGACGAGGAGGACGCGGCGACGAAGAAGCCCAAGTCGTCGAAGAAGATCGTCGCGACCTGCCCGCACTGCTTCAACACGATCGCCAACGAGTACCCGCAGCTCGGCGGCGAGTACGAGGTCATCCACCACACGCAGCTGCTCCAGCACCTCATCGACGAGGGCAGGCTGATCCCGGTGACCCCGGTCGAGGGCCTGATCACGTACCACGACCCGTGCTACCTGGGCCGCCACAACAAGATCTACACCCCGCCGCGGGAGATCATCGCGAAGGTCCCGGGGCTGCGGAACGAGGAGATGCACCGCCACAAGGAGCGCGGCTTCTGCTGCGGCGCCGGCGGCGCCCGGATGTGGATGGAGGAGCGGATCGGCAAGCGCATCAACAACGAGCGCGTCGACGAGGCCCTGGCCCTCAACCCGGACATCGTCTCCACCGCCTGCCCGTTCTGCCTCGTCATGCTGACCGACTCGGTCAACGGCAAGAAGAACGACGGCCAGGCCAAGGAGTCGATCCAGGTCGTGGACGTCTCCCAGCTCCTGCTGGACTCGGTGAAGACGCCGGTCGACCCGGCCGGCGAGGCGGACGCGGTGGACGCGCCGGAGCCCGAACCGGCACAGTGACGTAGAGCATCGCCGCGATGAGCGGCCGGACCCGCCTCGGGGGCGGGACCGGCCGCTTTTCCGTGCCCGCCGCCCCACCGTCCTCCGGCGGCGGCCCCCGCGTGTGAGCCCGGGCATGTACGGAATGCCGCATCTGAAGCATCATGTGCCCGGAAGAAGCCCGAGACCGCCCGGGAACCCGCCCCGCGACCGGTGGGCGCCGGACGACGAACGACGACGAGGCACCCGTGCGCCCACCCACCCGCACCGAGCACCCGAAGACCGCGATACCCGGCAGGGCGGCGGCCTCCCTCGCCGCGGGCTGCACGGCCCTGCTGCTCGCGCTCACGGCCTGCTCGGGCCCGCCCCCCGCGTCCGGCGGCAAGAACGGCGACACCCCGCCGCGGTCCCAGGCCCGCACGGGCGCCGCCCGCCTACCCGTGCCCCGCGGCGAGGGCAGCAGCGTCCCGTACGACTTCAACGGCGACGGCCACCGCGACCTGGTCCTCGACGACCTGGTGAAGGCCCCCGAGGACAGCCACGGCGACGACGCGGGCATCGGCGTCGTCTACGGCACCGGCGACCCCCGCCGCCCCCTGGACCCCGCCGTACGGCAACTGCTGAGCGCGCGGGCGAACGCGGCGAAGTCCGGCGACACCCTGCCCGCCGCCTTCGACTCCGAGGCCGCCTGCGACCTCGACCGGGACGGCTTCACCGACCTGATCGTCTCCACCGACCCCCCGTACAACGGCATCGGCGCCCCGCCCGTCCCCCTCCAGATCCTCTTCGGCTCTCCGGCCGGCCTCACCGGCAAGGCGGTCACCGTCCGCATCCCGCAGCAGGCCCGGTTCGGCAACGAATGGCCCGAGCAGCCGGTCTGCGGCGACTTCGACGGCGACGGCGGAGCCGACCTCGCGGTCACCGCCAGCGCCGGCCGGGTCACCTACCTGCACGGCCCCTTCACCCGCTCCGGAGCCCCGCGCGGCGCGGAGCTGCTGCCCGACGGGGGCGCTTACCTCTACGCCCCCGAGCCCCGGTCCGACACGGACGGGGACGGCTACGACGACCTGGTCGCCGCGGCCCGCCCGCACGCCCCCGGCCAGGCGGGCAGGGGCGCCCTCCTCCTCGGCTCGGCGCAGGGCCCGGCGCGTCCGGGCGGCGCCTACGCGTTCACGGCCGAGAAGCTCCCCCACGCTCCGCTGAAGGCGAGGGGCGCCACCCGCACCGCCCTCCTGGGCCACGGCGACCACGACGGCGACGGGAAGCCGGACACGGTGGTGCGGACGTACCGGAGCGACCAGCAGGACCTGGTCGCGCTCTACCCGGCCGGTAACACGGACAAGCCCCTCGTCACCTTCTCCACCGCGGTCTTCCTCCCCTGAACTCCCCCGCCCCCGGCCCCGGGTTCACCCCTTAGGGGATGTCACAGCTCGGCCGCAATGGCGGACGGCCCTCCCCGGCCCCGCCCCCCGGACCCCGGAGACCAGGTACGTTCGACGGGTGGCTGGATTCAGGATCGGACGCGGCCGGGACAACCGCACCCCGCAACAACCGCAGCAGCAGCGGCAGCAGCCGTACGGAGGGCAGGCACCACAGCCGCCGTACGGCGCTCAGCCGTGGCCGACCGCCGGCGCCCCCGGCAACGGTTCGGCGCCGCCGCCGTACGGACCCCCGCAGGGCGCCCCGTACCACGGGGGCGGCCACCCGGGCCCGGGACCGCAGGGCGGGCCCGGCCGGCCCCCGCACGCTCAGGGCGGCCACCACGGCGGAGGCGGCCACGGTGAGCCGGAGTACTTCGGCGACCCCTACGCCGACCCCGCGCCCCACGACCCGTACGCCAACAACCCGGGCCACACGCAGGCGTTCCGCGTCGACGAGGACCCGTACGGCGACGGCAGCACCTACCACGCCGGCTCCGCCCCCGCCGCGCCCGCGGGCCCCCGGCTGGGCTGGAAGGAGCTGCTGAGCGGCATCGTGACGCGCCCGGGTCCGACGTTCTGGCAGATGCGGGACTACCCGGTCTGGGGCCCGGCGCTGGTCGTCACGTTCCTCTACGGACTGCTCGCGCTGTTCGGCTTCGACCAGGCGCGCGAAGAGGCGATCAACGCCACGATCTCGACGGCCATCCCCTACGTCCTGTTCACGGGCGTCGGCTTCGTCATCGGCGGCCTGGTCCTCGGGGCGGTGACCCACACCCTGGCCCGCCAGCTCGGCGGCACGGGGGCGTGGCAGCCGACGGTGGGCCTGTCGATGCTGATCATGTCGATGACGGACGCCCCGCGCCTGGTCTTCGCCGTGTTCCTGGGCGGCGAGAACTCCCTGGTCCAGATCCTGGGCTGGCTGACCTGGCTGGCGGCCGGAGCGCTGTTCACGTCGATGGTCGCCAAGTCGCACGACCTGCCGTGGCCGAAGGCGCTGGGAGCGTCGGCGATCCAGCTGGTCGCCCTGCTGTCGATCATCAAGCTGGGCACGATCTGACCCGGTGAAGACGGTGAGGGGCCCGGAGCGCTGAGCGCTCCGGGCCCCTCACCGTTCCGCACGGGCGGACGGCGCTGCTTTCGAAACACGCCCTAGGCGTCGAGAACCTGCCCGTCCCGCCGGACGACGGGCTTCTCGACGCTCCACGGGAAGTTGATCCACTGGTCGGTCTTCTTCCACACGTACTCGCACTTCACGAGGGAGTGGGACTTCTCGTAGATGACGGCGCTGCGGACCTCGGCGACGTGGTCGACGCAGAAGTCGTGGACGAGCTTGAGCGTCTTGCCGGTGTCGGCCACGTCGTCGGCGATCAGGACCTTCTTGTCGGAGAAGTCGATCGCGTTGGGGACGGGCGCCAGCATGACCGGCATCTCCAGGGTGGTCCCGACCCCGGTGTAGAACTCCACGTTGACGAGGTGGATGTTCTTGCAGTCGAGGGCGTAGGCGAGCCCGCCGGCGACGAACACGCCGCCCCGGGCGATGCTCAGCACCACATCGGGCTCGTATCCGTCGTCGGCGACGGCCTGCGCCAGCTCGCGCACCGCCCGCCCGAAGCCCTCGTAGCTGAGGTTTTCCCGCACGTCACTAGCCATGATCGATCACACCTGGGTCCGATGGAAGTTCTGGAACGACCGCGAGGCCGTGGGCCCCCGCTGGCCCTGGTACCGCGACTCGTACCGCTCGGAGCCGTACGGGAACTCGGAGGGCGAGGTCAGCCGGAACATGCACAGCTGCCCGATCTTCATCCCCGGCCACAGCTTTATCGGCAGCGTGGCGAGGTTCGAGAGCTCCAGGGTCACGTGTCCGGAGAACCCGGGGTCGATGAACCCCGCGGTCGAGTGCGTCACCAGACCGAGCCGCCCCAGCGAACTCTTGCCCTCGAGGCGCGAGGCCAGGTCGTCGGGGAGCGAGATCACCTCGTACGTGGACGCCAGCACGAACTCCCCGGGGTGCAGGATGAACGCCTCGTCGCCCTCCGGCTCGACCGTGCGGGTCAGATCGGACTGCTCGACGGCCGGGTCGATGTGCGGGTACCGGTGGTTCTCGAACACCCGGAAGTAGCGGTCCAGCCGCACGTCGATGCTCGACGGCTGCACCATCGAAGGGTCGTACGGATCGATGCGGACTCGGCCGGCGTCGATCTCGGCCCGGATGTCCTTGTCTGAGAGAAGCACGTCCCGAGGATACGCAGAACGCACGACCCCACCCCAACCGGACCACCCGCACGTGCCGCGCGCCACCCCCGGCCAGGACGGCGCCGCTGACCTCCGCCGCCGGGCCCCGCCCCCGTGCCGCACACCCCTTCCTGCACGCGTACGGCCCTTCCTGTACACGTACACCCCCTTCCTGTACACGTACACCCCCTTCCTGTACGCACGCCTCCCCTGTACGCGTATGCCTCCGGGGGCGCCATGGTGGCGGGGCTCTCCAGCGAGCACGCCTTCCAGGGCCGAGGGCGGGGGCTCCGGGGGGGGCTGAGTCCTGGGGCGGCGGGGGGCAGGTTTGTGGGCAGCCGGCTTTCAGCGGCCCGGTGGCGGGCAGGTCCGACGGCGGGCGGCTCCCGGCGAGCCGGCACCCGGGGCCCAGGGCCCGGGTCTCCCGGCAGGTGGTTTCGTCGGGCGGGCCAGGGGGGCTTCCGCGGGTCGGCTTCCGCAAAAGGCCGTGGCGCCGGTTTCCCGCACGCCACGGCCCGTACACGGCCGCCGCCCGACTTCCGTCCGGCCGCCGCTACCGCTCTTCGCCCCTTGCCCGGAGGCTGCTACCGCTTCTCGAACACCACCGGCACGGCCTGCCGCAAGCGCGCGCACCGGGGACACCGGATCAACCGCCCGGGCCCGATCCGGCCGGTCCCGAGCTGCTGCATCGGGAACGACGAGGTAGCGAAAACATGTCCTTCGGCACAGCGGACGACGGTGCGCTCCATCGAATCCATCAAGTCCCTTCCCCAACCGCATACGGACGAGAAAGCCACATTAGGGGATCAACGGGACGCCACTGCACCCGGCACTCCGACTGCCCACGCTACGCCTTCAACTCCCGTCCCTCACACCCCCGTACACCTCCCCCTCCCCGCCGGGCGCACAACACGGAGGCCCCACGGCTCATTCGCCGGGGGCCTGACATGGGGTAGAGTGTGGAACGATGCAGCGCCGGTGATCGGCATGCTTCGCGGGTGTAGTTTAATGGTAGAACATGAGCTTCCCAAGCTCAGAGCGCGAGTTCGATTCTCGTCACCCGCTCTTGAAACAAGCTCCCAGGTCAGAGACCTGGGAGCTTCGTTGTTACCCGTCCCCCGAGCCGCGTGTCAGCCGTGCTTCTGGCGTAGGTGGCGGGAGGCAGCAAGGCACGAGGAAAGCCACGTCGCCTCATGGCGATTTATGATCAAGTCTCCGACGGTGATCACTCCGTCCATCACACTGCCGACCCGTACTGAGTGGTCGCTGACGCGGAACATCTGCCAGTCGGCGTCGCTGTGCCAGAACCGGGCGGTCTTCTCTCCCCGGCGCTGGGCGAAGACGAGTTCCTCTCCGTGCTCGTTGAGGAAGTAGCCGACGTAGTCCTTTCCTGTAATCGCGCCCCCGCACAGGCGGGCCAATAGCTGCTCGATCGCAGGCTGTTCGTCTTCGGTCATGCAGTGGGCTCCTCGGGCTGGTCAGGATCCTGCTGTGCCGACGCGAGGGCTAGCATCCGGGCTGCTGACTCCAGCAGGGTTTCGTACGTGATCACTTCAATGCGTGCCGCGTGTGTGTTGTAGGTGCGGAGTGTCTCCGCGATCTCCTTGGGGGTAATGCCACCAGTGACGAATCGCGGATGCCCGATCACAATCGTTGCCGAGGCTCTACGGGTATCGACTCCGTGATCCGCCAGGATGGCCTCGCGGCTCTCATCCATGGTGCGAAGGTAGTTTTGAGCCTGCGACACAGCATGGTGTGCCGCGGCGCCCAACATGAGGTGGCCGCTGCGGCGAATCACCAGGTCCTTGATGTTGGCACGCTTGAGTTCCACCACGTGAAGGGACCCGTCACCCCGCAGAAGCGGGATATCCAGAATCGTGTCCGCGGTGTACTGCCGGCGTGCCAGCTCTGCCACGTAGGCACCGCCGAAAATCCACTCCTGATTCTTCAGACGGGCGTGGAGGGCGCTCTCCGAGCTCGTCCCGTCATCCACGACAGCACGCAGAGCGTCGAGACCCGCTCGTCGGGCCTTCAACTCCAGCAACTGAGCCAGCAACCCCGCGTCGGCATCCGCGAGAAAATCGCCCAGCATCCGCGCCGCCTCGGCCAAGGCCGGTCGCGGCAGGCTCCTCAGGACAAGCTCCATGTGCCCGTATTGCTGGAGCCTCCTCCTCTCTCGAGTGGGAAGCCGAATCCCACCCTCCCCCGCGCCGAGGCCCAAGTGGTCCACGGACAGGGCTATACCGCGAAAGAGGTCCCGTGCATCGGCTACCGTCGCCTCCGGGTTGTCCTCGGAGAGAGCGCCCAAAACGGCCACCGCTCGATCGGCGCCCATGGCCACTAGCCTGCGCATGCCTTCCTCGCTACGCCGCCGAGCTCCCTCGTCGTAGTAGTTCTCCAGGATTTCGAGGAACAGCTCACCACCGGCGTAGGCAGCAAAGCGCTGAAACCGCTGCGCGAGAGCAAAGTCTCCGACCAGGAGCGATTCTTGGGCGACATCTTCCAAGGCGTTCACCAGAGGCCTGCCCTTGCCGTACCCGGTCCCACCGAAGGCAGGACCCATGACGCGCAGTACTGCATCGATGCGATCCAGCACGCTCGAATGCTCAGTGAGCTCCCGTGCCCCGCTGACCATCTGCCAGAGCGTGAACCCAGAACGGAAAGTCGTCATACGGTGACCTTAGAAGGAGGCACTGACAACGACCGGGTGCAGTAGATCGCGGCCGGACCCGCTCGATCAGACGAGTCTCCGCAGGGTGGGACGCTCCCGGGGCACTCCCCGCTCTCGGCCAAAGCAGAAGCAGAGGCGTTACACGCATACTCCAGTATGCTGGATGCATGTCTTCGACGACTCGCATCACCGTCACGCTCCCCAGCGACCAGGTGGCAGAGCTCCGCAAGCTCACGGACAACGTCTCCGGCTACGTAGCGGAAGCCGTAGCCCGCCAGATCCGGCACCAACTCCTGGGCGACGACCTTCGCCGTCACGAGGAGGAGCACGGACCCTTCAGCGACGAGGAGCTCGCCGAGGCCCGCGCTAAGATCTTCGGCTCCGCCGACACCTCCAAAGGCGCGGACGCCGCGTGAGCGAGCGTGTCGAGACCGTCGTCCTGGATTCGGAAGGGCTCTCCGCCTGGATCGCGCAGAACCGCAAGCTCCTCGCGATGCTTCAGGTCTTCCACGACATGGGAGCCGACCTGGTCATCGGGGCCAACACCATCGTGGAAGTAACCCACTCCCGCACCAACATGCCTCGCCTGAACTGGGCCCTGTCCCGCGTCAAGGTGGAGCCCGTCACCGAACAGGCGGCGAAAGCGGCAGCTGAGCTTCTCAAAGGCGCCGGACTGCACGGACACAAGTACGCCATTGACGCCACGGTCGCCGAGGTCGCACTCCGCCAGACGAAGCCCGTCGCCCTCCTGACCTCCGACAGCGACGACATGACCCAGCTCTGCGGCAACCAAGTCCGCATCATCCCCCTCTGAGCAGTCCGCCCGTCCGGAGCACGCGTCGCACTAGGAATTCTCGTGCCCCATCCGTGCCCAGCAGAGCGGACAACAGCGGTCAGATACGGCTCCCAGAGTCCGAGGGGCCATCCACCTGACCAGCCCGAAACCACAGGTCAGAACCCTTCCATAGGCCCAAGCACCGCTGATTCCCAAGCTCAGAGCGCGAGTTCGATTCTCGTCACCCGCTCCAGCGCAAAGCCCCAGGTCATAGACCTGGGGCTTCCTTGTTGTCTAGACCGTTTTGGGTTCGCGTGCCATTCGCGTGCCACAACTTACCTGGCGGGGCATCAGGTTTGTCCCTCGGCAGTGGGCTCTACTCTCGCGTACGAAGCGACCGCTCACAATGAGCCCCTTTCAACCTGACGGGTGGTTGAGCTGCGGGCCCCGGCGGCGGACATGAAGAAAGCTCCTGGTAGACGGGTTCACGACCAAGATCACCGCATCCGCCAGGAGCTTGTGTGCTTGTCTACCCGTCTGCCATCGATCTGTCCAGCCGTACCCTGCGTTGTCTCTCCGGTCTGCTGGCAGGTCACCGACGCCGGATCGGTTCTCGTTGGCGCCGCCTGAGCTGCGGCCGGCAGGCTCTGCTCGTACTCGCCCACCTACGCTGCGGCGACACCTACAACCGCCTCGCCGCCGGCTTCCAGGTTGGGATCGCGACGGTCTACCGCTACATACGCGAGGCCGTCGGCCTCCTGGCCACCCTTGCCCCGACACTGGAGCAGGCCATGCACACCATCCGCAGGAAGGCGTACGTGATCCTCGACGGCACACTTGTGCCGGTCGACCGTGTTGCGGCCGACCGCCCGTACTACTCGGGAAAGAAGAAGCATCACGGGATGAACGTGCAGGTCCTCGCCGACCCGGCCGGACGACTGCTCTGGGTCTCGGACGCCCTGCCCGGCGCCGTCCACGATCTGACCGCGGCCCGCACCCACGGCATCCCCGCCGCCCTCGCCGCCGACGGCATCAAGTGCTGGGCGGACAAGGCATACCAGGGTGCCGGACCCGCCGTCCGCGTCCCGATCCGGGGCAAGCACCTGCGCGGCTGGCGCCGCCGCCACAACCGCGATCACGCAAAGATCCGAAGTCTCGGCGAACGCTCCATCGCCACCCTCAAGTGCTGGCGAGTACTCCGCAAACTGCGCTGCAGCACCACGAGGATCACTACCGTCGTCCGTGCCATCGTCACTCTCGAACTCACCAGCTGATCAAGTTGAAGAGGGCTCAGTGTGCGGAAGAGTTCGGCGCCGATAACGAGCGCGGGACGGTGGTCGAAGCGACACCGATCCCGTTTGTGCCCGCGTCGTGTCCAGCTACCTGCGAGCCGGGCGCGGGCTGGATTCGGCCGAGCTCGCGGCTCAACCCGGGCTCCCCTCCGGCGTGCTCAGCTGTGCTCAGCGAGGAGCAGTACCGCCCGGGGACTCTGCGCCCAGGAGCGTGAGCAGCCCGGGGAATCTCTCCTCGATGTCTGCGCGCCGTAGACGGATGCCCTTGCGGTTGCCGTAGTCGATCTCGTCGATGAGACCTGCCTGGCGCAGGACCCGGAAGTGGTGGGTCTGGGTCTGCTTCGAGATCGGAAGATCGAACGAGTTGCAGCCCCGCTCGCTGTCGCTGCGGTCGGCAGCCAACTCCGTCATCACCGAACGACGGTGCTCGTCTGCGAGGGCGCGAAACACCGTCCCCAGATCGAGCGCATCGGCCTCCGGGCCGACCAGGTTCTTCCCGGCCACGCGGCACCTCCTTCAGGTACGACTTGAATCGTACCTGAAGGATGTGCTCCACTGAGGTACGAAATTTTTCGTACCTTGGTTCCGGTTGCGCTGCCCCGTCCCGCCGCGCTCTGGGAGCCGGCCCCGGCACTCGCCGGGGAGCTGGTCATCCTCGACACTCCGAGAGGTCATCGTCATGAAGAAGCCCGAGGTGCTGATAGTCGGTGCCGGAATCGCAGGGCCCGCGCTCGCATACTGGCTCTCCCGGAACGGCTACCGGCCAACGGTCGTCGAACATGCCCGGCAGCTGCGTTCCGGTGGCAGCGCGGTCGTCGTGAAGGGGCCCGCGATCCCGGTCGCCGACCGCATGGGCATCCTCCCGCAGCTGCGCGGGCTCGCCACCCGCAATCGGTCACTGACCCTGCTCGACCCCGGCGGCAGGCGAATCCTGCAGCTCCCGCTCACCTCGGACAAGGCGCCGACGGTCGAGGTGACCCGAGCCGACCTGTCCGAGGTGCTCCACCGGTCAGCGCAGACCGAGGCCGAGTTCTTGTTCGACGACACGGTCACCGCTCTCGACCAGGACGAAGGCGGGGTGGACGTCACCTTCCGTAGGTCCGCGCCACGGCGCTTCGACTTGGTAGTCGGTGCCGACGGGATGCACTCCACCGTACGGCGCCTGGTATTCGGACCCGAGCGGCAGTTCGCGAGCGACCTGGGCCTGTACGGCGCGACCGTGCCGCTGGAACCCGACGCCGTCGAGGACCCGAGTGAGATGACGATGCTGACCGTGCCGAACCGGATGCTGGTCCTCCATCCCTCGCGGACCACTCCGCTTGCGATCTTCACCTTCCGGGCCGCACGGCTGGCGCCCCACGACCGCAAGAACATCGCCCTTCACAAGCAGACCGTGGCCGACGCCTACGCCGGCGTGGGGTGGCGGGCACCGGAACTCGTGGCGGCCTTCCTCGACCACCCGGCCCCGTTCTTCGACCCCCTGACCACCCTCCGGATGCCCTCGTGGTCCCGCGGACGGGTCGTCCTGCTCGGGGACGCGGCGGCGGCGACAGCCCTGCTGGGCGACGGGTCCAGCATGGCGATGGCGGGCGCGTACGCCCTCGCGGAAGAGCTCGCCGCCCAACCCGGTGACCACGCCCGCGCCTTCGCTGCCTACGAGTCCCGTCTCCGCCGCGAGGTAGGCCCACGGCAGCGACGCGTCGGTCTGCTCTCCAGGCTCATGGTGCCCCGCACCCGGCCGGGCCTCGCAGTGCGCAATACGGTGGGCCGCGCGGTCAGCCGCACGCACTGGAGCGCCACTCGCGAAGCCGCGAACCGGTAGACCGAGCCCGCACCGACCGCTCACCGGCCGGTGCGCAGCTCCCCTGTAGCTCCCAACCGGGTCGGCGCCGCCATGCGAGCAAGCCATGGCCGCCCTGAAGGGCTGGCGCCCCCGGCGGAAACTCCGCTGTAGCACCAACCGAGTCACCGCCATCGTGAAGACGATCCCCGCCCTTCGTCACGCCTCAACCTGAGGTTGGAAAAGGCTCAGTGCCTGACTCGCACAAGAGTGGTGCCAGCACCGGGAGGCCGCACAGCGCGCCGCCGCGACTCTGGAGCGGGGTGCGGCGGTCCGCGGGAAGCCTGGTGGCAACGCACCGTAATTCAGCGCATCCACCCTGCACCCGTGGGTGTGGGGCGGGGCCGGCTCGCTGGGGGCCAGCGGACACTACCGCGAGGCGGTCACCGTAGCCGTGAAGAAGGTAAACACAGAGGCCCAGAACAAAGCCGACCGCCGCGACGCGAGCGGAACCACCTTGCTCCAGCCCTGGAGGGGAACTCGGACGACGCGGGCGCATTCCCCTACGACAACAGTGCCTCCTGGAACCGCTCGGACGGGATTGCACCTCGATCCACCAAGGCTCCGGTCTTCACACCCGCTCAGCCGTAAGACCACCCGCCCGGGGCGCCGGCCCTTCCATGTGTTCGGGGGTGGGAGGCAACACGGCTCCCCACGAGCGGTCGGCAATTCGGTGGTGGAGCGTCGGGACGAGGCCTATGGTCTCGATCATGCACTCGGTCCTCATCAATTGGCAGTCCCTGCGCATCCGTTCGGTGTCCCTGATTCGGTGCTGACCCGAGCATTCCGTCGGCACCTGGTCATCCGACTCCGCACCGTTCGTCTCAGGATGACAAGGATTCCTTCATGCGTACCACCGCACGCCCCACCTTCGTCTTCGTTCCCGGAGGGTCCAGCAACGCCCGTGCCTGGGGGCCGCTGCAGAACGAGCTGGCCCTGCACGGGTACCGTTCGTACGCCGTCGATCTGCCCGGCCACGGCGACCGCGCCAGCCACCCGGCCGCCTACTACGAGCAACCGCAGGACCTGGCGGCTCTGGCCGCGGCCTCCTCCGCAATGCAAGGCATCACGTTGCAGGACAATGTGCGCCATGTGGTGAACGTCCTGCATCGGCTCGCCCCGTCCGGGCCCCTGGTCCTGGCGGGCAACAGCTTCGGCGGCCTCACCGTCACCGCCGTCGCGAACGCCGTGCCCGAACTCCTCGACCGCGTCGTCTACCTCTCCGCGGTCTGCCTCAGCGACCCAGCGATGGTCACCGAGGAGTGGGACGTACTCGACGACAACGTGCTGGATGCCGCAGCGGCACGCATCACCGTGCCGGGCACCGCACATCAGGGAGTGGTACGGCTGAACTGGCGCGCCGCGCACGCCGACCCCGCGCTGTTCGCGCAACTCAAGACCGCCATCATGGCCGACTCCACCGACCACCAGTTCCGGATGCTGCTCGACTCGATGGACCCGGACGAGAACTACGCGGTGTTCGAAGAGGGCGCGGTGGCCCGGGCCGCGCAATGGGGTGCGATCCCGCACACCTTCGTGCGCCTCACCAAAGACCTGAGCATCCCCCCGGCCGTCCAGGATTACATGATCCGCAAGGCGGACGAACTGACCCCGGAGAACCCGTTCGACGTCCGCACGCTGGCCGCGTCACACGTCGGATACTTCAGCCGCCCGCACCTCTTCGCTGCGCTCTTGGCCGAGTTGGCTCAAGCGACGTCGATGCAACAGGGCCTAAAGGTTGTTGCAGAACTGGACGAACGCTGATTACCCGCCATGATCCGAGTCCTCACGAGCGTCGGTTCGCCCACTTTCGCGGGTGCTCGTGACGCTGGCGGTGAAGTGCTCCGCGGTCTCTGCTCTCCTTCTGCAACAACCTTTAGCTTGCCAGCCGCCAGGAAGAGCGTGCTCGCTCGCCAGGTCGACAGGACCACCCTCAACACCTCCTGAGTCGACCGCTGGGAGAGCGGCACTCGCGCCGTCGGGAACCGGGCGCATGGGGTAGTTGCGCAAACGGGTGCGGTCCGGAGTCGTGCCGGACCGCCCCCCGTCGCGTCACCTTCGCGTCATAGAGCTCCGCCGATCCCCGAACGGCTTCTGGGCGGAGGGCGGGATGTCCGTCACTTGGCGGTGGTGTCGCCGAGGGCCTCCAGTACCTGCCGCAGGCCCTCGGCGGTGTTCGCGACCAGGTCGCGGTCCACGTCGGCGAGCAGTCGGGCGTAGTTCGCCAGGTGGTCGGCGAAGGCGGCCCGGGTGACCTCGTGTCCGCGTTCCGTGAGGCGGATCTTGACGGTGCGCCGGTCGTCGTCGTCGCGCACCCGCTCGACCAGGCCCTTCGCCTCCATCCTGTCGATGCGGTTGGTGATCGCGCCGGAGGTCACCATGGACGCCTTGAGGAAGGTTCCGGCGGTGAGGGCGTAGGGCGGCCCCGAGCGCTGCAGCGTGGTGAGCACGTCGAACTCGCCGTGTTCCACTCCGTGGGCGGCGGCAGCGGCCTTGGCGGACTTGTCGACCACCCGTCCCAACCGCTGGATCCGGGCGAGGAGTTCCACCGGCCAGAGGTCCTCCACCAGATCGGGGCGCTCCTCGGCCCACTGGCTGATGATCGTGTCCACGGCGTCGCTCATCGCCGCACTCCTCTCTATGCTCATCTTCTCAACGTAAAGATACTTGACACTGAGAGAGGCGGGGTGTTTTTATCTCAATGTTGAGATTATCAAGGTTGAACGACATGAGCTCCCCATGGCCGCACTCGCCACCGGGGGCCGCCGCAAAGCCGGTGACAGCCCGTGAGCCGGCCTCCTGCCCTCCCAGCATCATGATCAAGAACGAGGAGACACCTCCCATGCCCGTATCCCAGACGCCCCCGGCAGCCGTGCTGACCCGCCACGCGGAAGCCGAGACCTGTGCCGACCCGAGCAGTGTGATGACCCTGCTGGCCGACTCGGACGGCACGGCGGGCGGCGTCACGAGCTACCGGTCCACCTTCGCCGAGGGCGCCGTAGGGGCGCCGGCCCACTTCCACACCCGGGCGACCGAACTGTTCTTCGTGATCAGCGGAGCACTCCAGGTTCTGGTGGGCGAGGAGGTCACCGTCCTGGAGGAGGGGGACTTCCTGGCGGTGCCTCCCCACACCCCGCACGCCTTCGCAGCCGCTCCGGGCCGTGAAGCGGACGTCCTCTTCGTCTTCACCCCCGGCATGGGCAGGTTCGACTATCTGCGGCTGCTGGGCCGGGTGATGCGCGGTGAGGCGGACCCGAAGGAGATCGCCGAGTCCTCGGAGCGCTTCGACAACCACTACGTCGACAGCCCGGTCTGGCGTGCCGCCCTGGAGCGTTCCGCGTGATCGACGCCACGACCACGATCCGGGTGGCACGGCCCTCGCGGGACCTCGCCGCCGCGGAACGGTTCTACACCGAGGGCCTGGGGCTGAGCGTGCTGTGGCGGACGGCCGAGCGCGTGCCGGGCGAGCACGACCTGCTGATGCTCGGCCCTGACGGGGGCGCCTGGCACTTCGAGCTGACGCACGACCCGGACCACCCCCTGGAGCCGACCCCGACGGTGGACGACCTGTTCGTGGTCTACCTCGGAAAGCCGGTGGACCCCGCCCTGATCCACCGCCTCACGGAGGCCGGCGGCACCCGGGTTCCGGCTCACAACCCGTACTGGGACGAGCATGGAGCGACGGTCACCGACCCGGACGGCTACCGCCTCGTGCTGTGCTCACGCACCTGGTCGTGAACGGCGTCCGGTGCCGCCCCCGGGCGCCAGGGTCGGCGGACAGTCCGGCCCCTCGCTCAGGAGTCCCGGTCACGCCTCCGGTTCGAAGTCCCGCGGCCGGTCGCCCCTTTCGTCGCGCGGCGGGGAAGGAGGAAAGAGGGGAAAAGGGGAGAGGGGAGAGGGGAGAGGAAGGGGGGAGGGGGGACGAAGGGATTTCGGTTCCGCTCCCCCGTCCGGTCAGAGCCAGGTGTCCCAGATGCCGTACGCCGTCGACCGCGTCACGGCCTCGGCGCCCGAGGCGTCGAGCCGTACGACGCGGTAGTAGTACAGGCCGAGCCGGTCCTCGTGCACCGTGGTGTCCAGGAAGGACGTCGCGTCACCCGTCGCGCCCTCCGTCAGGGTGACGTAGGCGGCCGTGACGGGATCCCAGCGCTCCACGCGGTACCTCGCGAGCCGGGAGCAGTCCCCGAGTCCGGAGCTCTCGGAGCAGCCGACGTACAGCTGGGGGTACTGGCCCTGCCGGACGTCGGTTCCCGTCCAGCCCGGCGGCCGGGTGTCGGGCAGGGTGACGGAGACCTCGGCGGGGTGGAGGACGTCGAGCGGATCGTCGTCGTGCAGGAGCCGGTCGTCCGTGGCCGCCACCTTGTAGACGTGGACGGCGCCGTCGGCGACCGTCGGGCAGAGGATCTCGGTGGCGGTCAGGGAGCTGCCGGTCCAGCAGTCCTCCTTCCAGACCGTCTCACCGCTGTCCGGGTCGGTGACGCCCTGCCATACGTGGTAGCCGCGGACGTCGGCGTCGGCGGGCGGCGTCCAGGTCAGCCGGACGCCGAGCGGGACGCGTTCCGCGGTCAGGTCCTGGACCGGGGCGGGGCGCCGGGTGTCCGGGGTGGTCTCCGTGGCGGGCGGGCCGGCCTGCGACACCCGCCCGTACCGGTCGGTCGTCACGACCCGGTACTCGTACGTCGTCTCCGACTCGCCCTGGACGTCCCAGCAGCCGCCGTTGACCTGCTTGCGGGCGGAGAGGGGGGCGTCGTCGTCCGCCCAGGTCCAGTACGTGTCCGGGTCGGCCAGCGGCTGGTCCACCGAGGTGAACGGCTTGCACTTGTCCACGACGGCGGTCTCGCCGGTCGCGGTGTCGGTACGGAGGATCTTGTACGTGGGAAGGCGCCGCTCGTCGAGGGTCCACGGGTCGACGCTGCTCCACGCGACCATCACGCCCTCGTCGAACCTCTTGGCAGTGGTCTTGAACGCCGGGATCGCCTCCGGCCGGTCGGCCATCTCCAGCGTGATCTCCACCGGCGCGGCGGCGTTGCCACCGGCGTCCAGGGAGCGCACCGCGTACCGGTAGCCGTCGGCGACGGCGGCCGTCTGGAGCGGCACCACGTCGGTCCGGTCGCCGGGGCTTCCCGCGGGGCGGGCGTCGGTGTAGCCGCCGGTCGCCGGGTCGTACTGGAGGACCTGGTACGAGGCGGCCCCGGGGACGGGTGACCACAACAGGTGCGGAACGCCCGACCGGTACTCGGCGCGGAGTCCCGTGACGGGGGCGGGCGGGGTCAGGTCGGGGGTGGTGAACGTCGTGGCGGCCGAGTACGCCGACCAGTTCCCGGCGGCGTCCCGGGCCCGGCCCCGGTAGGTGACCTTGCTGCCGTCGGCCCGGTAGCCGGTGTCGCAGATCGCCCCCTCGGCCCCGGAGTAGACGGTGCTCCACCGCTTCGTGGCGGCGTCCAGCCGCTGCATCTCGTACCGGACGATGTCGGCGGCGTTCTGCGCGGTGGTGACCAGCTCCGGCGCCGCGTAGGGCCGGCCGGCCGGGCAGGCGTCCCATTCGACGAAGGGCGCGGCGGGCGGCGTCCTGTCGACGGTGGTGACGGACACGTCGGTGCTGCCGCCGGAGGCGTGGCCCGCCCTGTCGACGGCCCGCACCTCGTAGGAGTAGGCCGCGCCGGTCCTGGGCAGCGCGCTGTCGGTGTACGACGTGGCGGTGGTCGTCGCGAGCGGCTTGCTTCCGTACGGCGTGCCCTTCAGCCGCCGGTAGACCCGGTAGCCCGCCAGGTCCATCTCCCTGTTCCCGGTCCAGGTGAGCTTGGCCGCGCCGGTGGTGGAGTTGTACGAAACCGCCGCCCCCGTCGGGGTGAGGGGCCTGACCTTGTCATGGGCGGCGGAGGTGCGCGGTGTGTAGGCGAACCCGGCCTTGGCGGAACCCGTCCAGTTGACGAAGTCGAAGCGGATGGTGTGCGTGCCCTTGGGGATCGTCACGTGGACCGTCTTCTTGACGGTGGCGGAGACGTTCTTCCACGCGTTGATCTTGCGGACGCCGTCGAGGTAGACCCGCATGCCGTCCTGGGCGGAGGCCGTGAACGTGAAGGGGCCGCCGGAGCCGAAGTCGCGCGTCACCGTCCAGCGCACGCCGAAGTGATTGGACGGCATGCCGGGGGCGGGTGCGCCCGTGCCCCAGTTCTGGTTGATCGCGGAGTCGCAGTCCGTCTTCTTCGGCGTGCCCGAGAACGTCGTGTTCGCGAAGAACTGCCGCTTGAAGACGGGGGAAGCACAGCTCACCGCCGCGGAGGCGGGTACGGCGGCGGCGTGGAGCACTCCGCCTGCCGTGGCCAGGACCAGGGCGGTGGCGGTCATGCGTCTGGCTGGGTTCATCAAGTCTTTCAGTCCTGTTCAGCGGCCTACGTCGATCAGACGTCGCCGAACAAGACGGACGAGAGGGCCGGTTGGTTGTACGGGTCTCAGCCCTGACGGCCGGCCGCCGGGGGCACGGTCTCCGCCCCCCGCCGACGGAACCCGACTCGCCCCGCCCTCTCAGCGGGTGCGGAGGCCAGGAACGGGAGCCTCGCGGGGCGCGGCATCATGCAGACATGATCACCATTCATCTGAAGTACGAGATCGACGCCGACAAGATCGAGGATTTCGAGGAGTACGGCCGCCGCTGGGTCCGGCTGGTCAACCGGTTCGGCGGGACGCACCACGGCTACTTCCTGCCGAGCGAGGGCGACAGCGACACCGCCTACGCCTTGTTCTCCTTCCCCAGTCTGGCCGCGTACGAGCAGTACCGCTCGGACAGCATGTCCGACCCCGAGTGCCTGCAAGCGTTCGAACTGGCCCGCGAGACCCGCTGCATCAAGCGGTACGAGCGCCGTTTCCTCAGGCCGCTGGACGATCTGTCCTGACTCCGGTCATCGCGGGTCGTCCTCGTCGGGGGCGTCGCCCGTGGCCACCGGCCGGTCGGAGGGCAGGCCCCACTCGCTCCATGAGCCGTCGTACACGGCCAGGTCGCGGTAGCCGGCCAGCACGGCCCCCAGGGCGAGGACGCAGGCGGTGACCCCGGAGCCGCAGCTGAAGTACAGCCGCTCGCGGCCCCGGGCCGCCGCCTCGAACGCCGTGCGCAGCTCAGCCGTCGGCCGCATCACACCGCCGTCCCGTTGGAGTTCGCCGAAGGGGAGGCCGGCGGCGCCCGGCATATGGCCTCCGCGCAGGCCCGGGCGCGGCTCCGGCGCGGTGCCGGCGTACCGCTGCGCGGTGCGTGCGTCGAGCACGGCGGCGTCCGGATCGGCGAGGGCGGCGGCGACAGCGTCGGCGTCCACGATCAGCCCTGGCCGGGGCCGGGCGGTGAAGGTGCCGCGCGGGCCCTCGTAGGCGGCCGGTTCCTGTTCGACCGGGTGGCCGGACGCGATCCAGGCGGGCAGGCCGCCGTCGAGGACGGCGGCCCGGTCGAAGCCCATGGCGCGCAGCATCCACCAGGCGCGGGCGCTGGAGTAGACGCCCTGGGCGTCGTAGACGACCACCGTGTCGGAGTCGTGCACGCCGAGCGCACGCAGGGCCTCGGTGAACCGCCGGGGGCCGGGCATGGTGTGCGGCAGGGGGGAGGCGGGGTCGGACAGCTCCCCGTCGAGGTCGAAGGGACGGGCTCCGGGGATGCGCACGGCCGCGCCCCGGTGGGAGCCGACCGAGGCGTCGAAGAGGACCACGTCCTCCCCGCGCCGGGCAGCCAGTTGGTCGGCCCCGATCAGCGGGCCGGTGAACCCGGGGGCCGTGGTGCCGGGGGGTGTCGTCGCGCTCATGCGGTGCCTCCGGGGAATCGGCGGGACGCCACGGTCGTCCTGTCGTCGGAGAACCGGCCCGCCACCTGTTCGGGATGGATGGATCCATCCTCCTCCGCGACCTGCCACGGTCACGTGGCCGTGGTGGAAAAGAGCGGGAGAGGGAGGGAGAGGGGGAGAGGGAAAGAGAACGTGTTCGGTCCCGTCGTGGAGGCGCGGGCCGCGGACGGGGTCGGCCGCCGGGCCGGGCGGCGGGGGGTACGAAGAAGGCGGCGGCGCGAGCGGGCGGGGGCGGCTCCAGAAGGGAACGGCCCGACGGGGCCTGCTTCTTCGGCTCGGCTCAGCTGTGCTGCGCGACGCTGTAGGCATACAGACCGACCAGACCCACGACGCAGACGAGGATCACCCAGGAGCTGAACCCGGTGTGCCTGCCCCGGGCGCTCCTCCCCTTCCGCTTCCGGGGTGTGCGGGACCTGCCGGGCTTCCGCGTCCGCTCGCTCCCGCCGGGTGCTCCCCCGCCCGACGCGGCCCGCAGCGCGTCGGCCGTGGTATCGGCTAGCAGGCGCCTGCAGGTCGCGGCGAGCACGGTCGTACCGGCGGAGAGGGGCACCACGGCCTCCGAACGCGCGGGAGCGGTGGTGCCGCCGTCCAGAATGCGCCCCGCGCGGACCAGGATCTCGTCCCGGCCGCCCGAGGGGGCGAGGCTGATCCACCGGCGTACGTGCTCCCCACGGATCACCACGCCACCGGACCGCTCCCGGTACACGGTGTGCTCCCGCCACAGCACCGCCGCCAACTCCTGCGCAGTGTCTCTCAGTTGCGCACCCACCAGCCGTCCCCCCACCTCGTCGCGAATCGAACAAGCATCGCACTCTACTGGCGGGCGGCCCCGGCGCGGGACCGGGGCTCGGGCGACCGAGGGCCGGTGGGCCGCTCAGCGCACCGGGAAGCCGAAGGCGTACCCCTGTCCCTTCAGCCAGGGCAGGACCTCGCGCAGCGCGGCCAGAGTCTGGGAGCGCTCGCCGCCCGCGTCGTGGAAAAGGACGGTCGGCCCGTTGGCGATCTCGCGCTTGACGGTGGCGACCATGGTGTCCGCGCCGGGGTGCTCGAAGTCCTTGGTGTCGACGTTCCAGCCCAGCGGGCGCATCCCGTGCGAGGCGGCGAGGTGGCGGCTGTACGGGGTGAACGCGCCGCCCGGAGCCCGGTAGTACTGCGACCGGACGCCTCCGGACGCCTTGATGATCATGCGTTCGGCGTCGAGGATCTGCCGGGACTGGTACGCCTCGGACTTGGTGTCCATGGCGGTGTCGTGCGAGACGGTGTGATTGCACAGCCGGTGGCCGTCCGCCACGACCTTCTTGACCAGGTCCGGGTACGCCTCGGCCTGCGTGCCCACCATGCAGAACGTGGCCTTGACGCCTTCGTCCTTCAACAGGCGCAGCACCTGCGGGGTCCAGACCGGGTCCGGCCCGTCGTCGATGGTGATGTTGACGCCCCGGGGGCCGCTCTCCGAGGCGTGCGCGATCTCCACCGCCACCTTCTCCACGGGCCGTTCCCCGGCGGCCGAGGAGGAGGCCCCGGCCTGCGGGAGCCCCGAGGCGGTGTCGGCCTGGGCGGTCCACATCGAAGCGGCGGCGGCCAGCGCCGTGACGCCGAGCGCCGCGGCGAACATCTTGCTGTGCCAGGCCCGTCCCTTGTGCTTCGCCATGTCCGCCCGCCCCTTGTGCCGTCTGTGTGGATGCCGTGCACCCCTCCAGACACGCGCGCCTCCGAAAGGGCTCCCCCGGTTACCGATCGCGGACATTCCTGAAGGGAAGCGGCGACAATCGACGACCGCCCGCGTCACCGGGCCGGGGGCAGGCGCGGCCGGGCGGCGGGCCCGGGGCGGCGGGCGTGAGGCGGCGGGGCCCTCAGCGGGTCCTGTCCTCGGCGAGGGTGTGGGCGACCAGGGCGTTGGCGTGCCCGTGGCCCAGGCCGTGCTCGGACTTGAGCCAGGCGACCAGTTCCATGTGCTTCGTCGCCCCGGAGGAGCGGATGAGGTCCTTCCACTCGGAGACCGGGCGACCGTACTTCTTCTCGATGGAGGGGAAGTAGCTGGCAGGGCCCTTCACGGCGTCGGTCATGGCGTGTCCCGTCTGTGGTGTGCCGAAGTGCGGTGGTGTGCCGAAGTGCGGTGTGGGCCGGACCGCCGTGGGCGCGGCGTGCGGTGCGGTGGTGCCGGCGCCTGTCGCCGGTGGGTCCGCCAGGGCGGTGCGGCTGTACTGGACAGTGTTCCCCAGGGGTCTGACACCGGCCCCGGAACGCCGGGCGGCAGACGTGCGGCACGCCGGTGAGCGGCCGGGGGGACGGTCGTACGGAAGGGGCTGGTCGTACGGAAAGGGCCGGTGGTCGGCTTCCGCTCGTTCACCCCCTGGCGGCCGCCCGGGGGAGCTCCTCGCGGATCGTGGTGATCAGGGCGTGGCCGGCCTCGTGCGCGGCGGCACTGCCTTCGGCCGGGGTGGTGCCGGCGCGCTGGTGCAGCACCACACCGACGATCAACCGGGTGGTTCCGGCGACCTCCTGGGTGGTGGCCCACACGAGGTTGCCGCCCGCCGGGGTGGAGGAGCCCGTCTTCAGACCGATGACGCCGTCGCGCCCCAGCAGCTTGTTCGTGTTGCGGAAGACGGTCCCGGTGCCCGGAGCCGCGACGGAGGCGGTCGCCACGATCTGCCGGAAGGACGGGTCCTTCATCGCGGTCCGGGCCAGGCGCAGTTGATCCTCGGACGTGCTCCTCGTGCTCGTCTCCATGCCGCTCACCCCGGTGTACGTGGTGGCGCGCATGCCGAGGCCGGCGGCGGCCCGGTTCATCTTCGCGACGAACGCCTCCTCCGTCCCGGCATCCCAACGGGCCAGCAAGCGCGCGATGTTGTTTCCGGACGGCACCATCATCAGTTCCAGTAGCAGGCGTTGGGTGTACTCCTTCCCGGCGATCACGGGAGCGGTCGTCTCGACGGAGGAGTACGACTCGTCGGCCGACCGCTGGTCGGCGACCACGGTCGCGCCGGGAGCACCGGCCCGCATCGGATGGTTCTTGAGGATCACGTAGGCCGTCATGACCTTGGTGACGCTGGCGATCGGGACCGGCTTCTGTGCGCCCCGGGTGCCGAGACTGCCGATGCCCTCGACCGCCACGCTCGCCTGGCCCTCGCGCGGCCAGGGCAGGTGCAGCGACCGGGCGAGCGGCGTCACGGCCTCCCCCGGACCACCGGCGGCCGACCGGGCCGGGGGCCCGCCGCTTTTTTCCACGGCGTACCACCCTCCCGTCCCCGCCACGAGCATCGCTGCGGCGGCCAGCGGGACGAGCACCGAGCGGCGGAAACCGCCGACCCTCCCCGGCGCGCGGGCGGGAGCGGGGCCGGGCCCGGGGCCGGGGGCGGTGCCGTCGCCGGGGCCGGGGCCGGGGCCGGGCTCGGGCAGAGGACCGGAGGCGGAGGCCGGGCCCGGCGTGGGCTCGGGGCCGGAGGCCGGGCCGGGTGCGGGTTCGGAGCCGGAGGCCGGGTCGGGCATGGGGTCGGGCGGGGGGCCGGGCATGGGGTCCTCCAGATGGGGATGCGGTGTGCCGTGACCGCCACCTTCGAGGAGTCGTTCTTCCGGACCCGTACGGCGCCGTTTCCGCCCACGCGTGAGTGCGTTTCGGTTCCGTATCAGGCCGTCAGGCCGTCAGGCCCTCAGGCCGTCAGGCCCTGGGCTCCGGGCCGTCAGACCGGCGGCGGGGACAGGTCGAGCGTGGCGACCGCCCCGCCGCCCGGGGCGTTCGCGAAGGTCAGCCGGGCTCCGAGCACCTCGGCCTGGCCCTGGGCGACGGTCAGGCCGAGACCGTGCCCCCGGCCCCGTTCGCTCGCGCCGGTACGGAAGCGCTGCGGCCCGTGCTCCAGCAACTCGGGCGGAAAGCCCGGTCCGTGGTCGCGTACCGCGATCCGCGCCCCGGCCACGGTCACCTCGACGGGGGCCGCGCCGTGCCGATGGGCGTTGGCGACGAGGTTGACCACGATCCGCTCCACCCGGCGCGGATCGGTCTCCACGACCCCGACCGCCCCGACAGGCTCCCCGGGCTCGGCTGCCCCGCCGGCCCTGTCCGCCCTGTCCGCCCCGGACGCCCCGGACGCCCCGGTCGCCTCGATGGGCTCGACCGGCTCGACGGCACCAGCCGCCCCCTCCGTCGCGCTCGCCCCGGCGGGCTCGACGGCCACACGGGTGTCCGTGCCGGTACGCCGCACCACGTCCGCGACCAGCTCCCCCAGCGGCACCGGGTCCAACCGGGCCCGCTCGACGCCCGCATCGAGACGGGAGATCTCCAACAGGTCCTCGACCAGCGCGTTCAGGGCCCGCAGCCGGTCCCGTACGAGAGCCGCCGCCTCGTCGTCCTCGGGCAGCAGTCCGGCGGCGGTGACCAGGCCCATGAGCGGGGTGCGCAGTTCGTGGGCGACGTCGGCGGTGAAGCGGCGCTCGTTCTCCAGCTTGCGCTGGAGGGCGGTGGCCATGTCGTCGACGGCCGCCGACATCGCGGTGATCTCGTCGCGGGCCCGCCCGGCGGGGCCGATCCGGGCGTCCAGGTCGCCGTCGGCGATCCGGCGGGCGGTGAGGGCCCCGTGGCGCAGCCGCCGGTTGATCGGTTCCGTGGCGAGGGCGGCGAGGGGGACGACGACCAGAAGGGCGGCGAGGACGGATGTCACGATGCTGCGGTCCAGGAGCTGGAGGCTGCGGACCTCGGTGCTCATGTCCTCCCGGACGACGAGGTAGCGGTCGCCGCCGACCGCCGCGGCGCCCCACATCCAGTACCAGTTGGGCGGATCGACGTCGTACCAGGTGGCGTACGCCTCCCCGGCCGACGGCCCGTCCGTCTCTCCGGCCGGCCGGTCCGGGAGATCGCGGGCCAGGGGTTCGGGCAGCTCGGCCCGCGTCCGTACGTCGATGTCCGCCGGGGCCTCCCCCGTACGCCCGAACTCCCGCTCGGCGGCGGTCAGCCGGGTCAGCGTCCGGTCGGTGCCGACGCGCAGGCCGCGTTCCCGGGTCGCGTCGTGCACCAGGAAGCCGACCACGGCAGCGACCGCGCAGCACGCGGCGGCGGCGAGCGCGGCGATCTTCCAGCGCAGGGCGCGGGGATTGAGGAAGTCCACGGGGCCGGTCCGCCGTTCAGCCGCGGACGAGCTTGTAGCCGAAACCGCGTACGGTCTCGATCCGCCCGCTGCCGATCTTCTTGCGCAGGCGGAGCACGCAGAGGTCCACGACCCGGGTGTCGCCCTCCCAGCCGTAGTCCCACACCTCGCGCAGCAGGCGGCGGCGGTCGAGCACCGTTCCGGGCGCGGCGGCGAACTCCAGCAACAGGCGCAGCTCGGTGGGGGTCAGCGCCACGGTCTCCCCGGCCCGGCGGACCTCCATGCCGAGGGTGTCGACGGTCAGGTCGCCGAAGACCAGGACGTGGTCGGGGGCCGCCGCCTCCGCCTTCCGGTCGCCGCGCGCCGCCGAACCGGTCCTCCGCGAGGCGGGCCCCTCCGGGTCGGGCCGGAAGGTGGCGCGGCGCAGCAGGGCGCGGATCCGGGCGACCATGACGGCGGTGTCCACGGGCTTGACCACGTAGTCGTCGGCCCCCGCCTCCAGGCCCGCCACCACATCGAGGGCGTCGCCGCGCGCCGACATCATCAGGACCGGTACGGAACTCTCCTCGCGGATACGGGTGCAGAGGCCGATGCCGTCCAGCGCGGGCAGCATCACGTCGAGGATCAGCAGGTCGTGCGCGCCCGCGCGGAACGCCTCCAGGCCGTCGAGCCCGTCGGCGGCGACGTCGACGCGGTAGCCGTACCGTTCCAGGGCGAGCTGGACGGCGCGGCGGATGGTGGCGTCGTCCTCGACCACGAGCACGCTGACGGGGATCGGCCCCCGGGGTTGGGACACGCTGCCTACCTGGGCGTTCGAGGTCATCTGTCGGTCGCTCGCATCGTAGTCGGGGGCGGGCGCGGGCCCCGGCCCTCGGACCGCGTCCGCCGGCCGCTCGCGGTCACCGGTCGCGCTCCCCGGTCCCCGATTGCGCTCAGCGCTCAGCGCTCTCCGGTCATCGGTCATCGGTCATCGGTCATCGGTCATCGGTCATCGGTCATCGGTCATCGGTCATCGGCTCAGCGTGGCCGCGACCGGGAGGTGGTCGCTGCCGGTGGCGGGCAGCGTCCAGGCGGCACGCGGGGTCATCCCCCGCACCAGGACGTCGTCGATGCGGGCCACCGGGAACGCCGCGGGCCACGTGAGGCCGAGGCCGTCGCCCGCCTCCCGTTGCGCGGAGCGCAGCCCCGTGGTCACCGGGGCGAGTGCGTCGTCCTGATACGTGCCGTTGAAGTCGCCCAGCACCACGACCCGGGGCGCGGTCTCCGCCCGGAGGGCGGCGGCCAGCTCGCGGGCCGCTTCGTTGCGGCGCTCCGTCGTGAACCCGGCCGCCGAGACCCGTACCGAGGCCAGATGGACCGCGTACACGGCGACGGGCCCGGCCGGGGTCCGGGCGGTGGCCCGCAGCGCGCGGGTCCACGGCATGATCGGTACCGCTCGTACGTCCGCCAGCGGATGCCGGCTCCAGATCCCGACCCCGCCGATCACCGCGTGGTGGGGGTAGGCGGCGGCGAGTTCGCGGGAGTAGACGGTGGCCGAGGCGTCGGACAACTCCTCCAGCGCCAGCACGTCCGCGCCCGCCTCGGCGAGCACCCGTGCGGTGCCGACCGGGTCGGTGTTCTCCTCGTTCACGTTGTGGCTGACCACCGTCAGGTCGCCGCCGTCCGAGCGCTTGTCGGTGAGCGCGCCGCCGAAGAGCGCCACCCAGACGACGGCGGGCGCGAGCACCGCCACGGCGGCGGCCCGGGACCGGCGTACGACGGCGATCCCCAGCAGGAGCGGCACGACCAGGCCCGACCAGGGCAGCAGCGTCTGGACGAGGCTACCCGCGTTGACGCCCGTGTTCGGGATCCAGCCGTGCAGGGCCATCGGAGCGGCGCAGCAGACGGCCAGAGCGGCGAGCAGGCGATCGGCGCGGCGCGCCCCCCGCCGCCGCCCCTCCGGGAGCGCGGGCGGCGGCCCGGCGGCCCCGTCCTTGGTCTCGGCCTCGTCACGGGTCGCCGGGTCCTTCCGGGTGATCAGCACGGCACGCGTCTCCCAACGTCCGATGTCGCGTACACCGGGGCGGGGTACGCCCCCAGCGTCCGCGAGCCGTGCTTCCGGCTGTTCAGGGCGGTGCTTCGAGGGGCGCGCGGGTCTGTATCGGCTGCGTATCGGACGGCGGTGCCGGGGGGGAGGCGAGGCGGCCCGGGTCCGCGCTCGCTCCGCTCACGGCGACCGTACGGACCCGCGGCGGGCCGGGCCCCTCCCTTGCGCCCCCGCGCCCGGCGACCGTACGGACCCGGCGGCCCCACAGCCCCGGACCGGCACGGTCGGGGCGCTCGCGCGCGGACCGCCAGGGCGGCCCGTCCCGGTCAGTCCGTCGCCGTGAGCGGGGCGTACGCGTCGGGCCGGCGGGTCGTCAGGAACGGGAACAGCTCCAGCCAGTCGCGGCGGGCGTCCAGGTCGAGATCGGCGACCAGGACGGCGGGCTCGTCGCGCGGCGCCTGGGCCAGGACCCGGCCGTACGGGTCCACGATGAAGGAGCTGCCATAGAAGGTGAGGCCGTTCTCGGCGCCGATACGGTTCGGCACGATCATGAAGGTCGCGTTGGCGATGGCGTTGCCGGTGATCACCTTCTGCCAGAGCGGCTGGGAGTCGAAGCCCGGGAAGCCGGGTTCGGAGCCGATGGCGGTCGGGTAGACCAGGACGTCGGCCCCCGCGAGGGAGTAGGCGCGGGCCAGCTCCGGGAACCACTGGTCCCAGCAGGTCGGCAGTCCGAAACGGGCCTCGCCCACCGTGACCAGCGGAAACGCGTCGTCGCCCGCCGGTCCGGGGCGGAACCAGTCGTCCTCGTAGTACCCCTCGGTGACGGGGATGTGCGTCTTGCGGGTGCGCTGGGCGAGGGTGCCGTCCGGGGCGACCAGGATCGCGGTGTTGTAACCGAGGCCGTCGTCCTCGCCGCCGGGCGCCGGGGCCTTCTCGTAGAGCGAGGCGTGCACGTACACGCCGTGCGCGCGGGCGGCCTCGGCCGCGAACGTGAAGGTGGGGCCGGTCAGCAGCTCCTCCGGCGCGGCGGGCTCAGGGTGGTCGGCCCGGCGGACGACCGCGAAGTACGGCGAGAGCGTCAGTTCCTGGAGGCAGACCACCCGCGCCCCCTCGGCGGCGGCGAGGCGGATGCCCTCCCGCAGGGCGGCGCGGTGCTCGGCGGGATCGCGGTGCCAGCGCTGCTGGACCGCGGCGACGCGCAGCGGTACGCGGTCGGCGGGGCGGGTCCGGGTCGGGGAGGCGGGCGGGTTGTACGCGGTGATCAGACGCATGACCTGTTCCGGGGACGGGGGCGGGCGAGGGCGGTCGGGGCTGGGGCCAGCCGTGCCGGAACGTTCCGGCACGGCCGAATCTAACCCTGCCGGAACGTTCCGGCAACCCTACGGCCGACCTCGGGCCGCACGCCCTAGACTTCACCTCCGTGACCTCCCGGACCGTGACCCTGCTCGATGTCGCCCGCGCCGCCGGGGTCTCCAAGAGCACGGCTTCCGACGCCCTCCAGGGCGCGGGGCGGGTCGCGGAAGCCACCCGGGACCGGGTCCGCGCGGTCGCGGAGGAGCTGGGCTACCGCCCCAACAGCGCCGCCCGCCGACTGCGCCGCGCCAGCACCGGAGCGGTCGGGCTGCACCTCCCGGCGACGGCGACCCGGCTGGACTACTACATGAACCTCGCCTTCGGCGCGGTGGAACGCGCCCAGGAGGACGGGCTCGACGTGGTGCTGCTCGCCCCCGCCGGGGCGGCGGGCGGGCGGATCGCCTCCCGCGTCGACGGGCTGCTGGTGATCGACCCCGAGGCCGGCGACGACGCGGTGCCGGGGCTGCTCGACGCGGGCGTCCCGGTGGTGACCGGCGAGCGCTACCTCGGCCCGGCCACCGGCCCCAGCGCCGCGGTGGTCTGCGACAACGCGGCCTCCCTGACCGCCCTCCTCGACCACGTCACCGAACGCGGCGCCCGCCGTCCCGCGCTGCTGGCCCCCGCGGGTTCCTCCGCCTGGGCCACCGCCCTGCGCGCGACGGCCCGGTCCTGGGGCCGGGCCCGCAGGGTGGAGGTGGTCCTGC
Source organism: Streptomyces sp. CB02366 (assembly GCF_001905905.1). Classification (GTDB taxonomy): domain Bacteria; phylum Actinomycetota; class Actinomycetes; order Streptomycetales; family Streptomycetaceae; genus Streptomyces. The sequence goes on along the minus strand of NZ_LIVT01000003.1, from coordinate 1,113,294 downwards.
GCACGGTGCCGTTCGCGGCCACCCCCGGGGAAGCCGAGACGGCCACCCGGGAACTGCTCACCGCCCACCCCACCGTGGACGCGGTGATCACCGCCCCGGACGGCTCGGCCCCGGGCGTCCTGCGCGCGGCGGCCGCTCTCGGCCGCGAGATCGGCCGGCCCGGCGACCACGGCCCGCGTCCGGTCGGCGGCCCGCCCGGAGGGCCCGGCGCCCCGGTCGGCCCCGAGGGGCCCGCCCCCGGCCGTGCCGCCCCCGGTCTGCTCGTCGCGTCCTGTGTCGACGGCACCGCCACCCGAGGCGCGGGAACGCCCGTCACCGCCGTCGATCTGCGCCCCGCCGCGTACGGCCGCGCCTGCGCCGAGCTGCTCTGCGACATCCTCGCGGACCGGGCGGCCCCCGACACCGTCCGCCGCCACGCCTGGTCTCTGGAGACCCGCGCCTCCACCGGACCGCCGAACTGACGCACCGCGCGCCACGGGACGCCCGAGCGGAGCGGCACACCCGAAGCGAGCAGAGCGGCACGCCTGAAGCGAGCAGTACACCGGACCGGACACCGGATCGGCCCGGACACCGGCCCGGGGCGGACACTCTTCCGGGGAAGACCGGCGAGGGGGGCGTGGGGGGCGGGCGTGGAGGCCACCACCCGGCGGACTCCGGCGAGCGACGGCGGGGCTGCCGGGTCACACTCGTGAGAACCCGAGTGAGAGGTCTGCCGCGTGGACGTACCGGTGTGGCTCTGGATCGTGTTCGCCGTGACCGTCGTCGTCTCCCTGACGGTCGACCTGCTGGCTCACCGCAATGCGCATGTCATCGGCTTCAAGGAAGCCGGGCTGTGGAGCGCGTTGTGGGTGGGTCTGGCGCTGATCTTCGGCGGGGTCGTCTTCCTGACCCTCGGGACGACCGCCGGGACCGAGTACACGACCGCCTGGCTGCTGGAGAAAAGCCTGTCGGTCGACAACCTCTTCGTCTTCGCGCTGATCTTCGCCTATTTCAAGGTGCCCCGGGAATACCAGCACCGGGTGCTTTTCTTCGGCGTCATCGGGGCCCTGGTGTTCCGGGCGGTTTTCCTGACGCTCGGCGTCGCGGTGGTGAACCGCTTCACCTTCGTGCTGTTCCTCTTCGCCGCGGTCCTTTTCTACAGCAGCTACAAGATCCTCAGCGGCCAGGAGGAGAATTTCGACCCCGGCAAGAGCTTCGCGGTGCGGCTGCTGCGGAAGGCGATGCCGGTCCAGGACCACTACTCCGGCACGCACTTCGTGGTCCACGAGGAAGGACGGCGGGTCGCCACCCCGCTGCTGGCGGTGGTCGCCGCGATCGAGGCGGCCGACCTCATCTTCGCCGTCGACAGCGTGCCGGCGGTGCTCGCGGTCAGCGACGACCTGTTCATCGTCTACACCAGCAACGCCTTCGCCATCCTGGGACTGCGGGCCCTGTACTTCCTGCTGGCGGGGCTGCTGGACCGGTTCCGCTACCTGAGCCACGGGCTCGCGGTCATCCTCGCCTTCATCGCGGTCAAGCTGATCCTCCAGGCCGCCCACAAGATGATCAGCACCTCCATTCCGGAGATCCCGTCCCCGGTGAGCCTCGCGGTGATCGTCGTCATCCTGGCCGTGTCGGTGACCCTGAGCCTGCGCCACCCGCCGGAGAACAAGGACGGCGCCGACGCCGGCTCCCCCGGCGGGAGGTAAGGCCCGGGCAAAGCAGAGCTCAAGGTTTCCAAAAGCCCATGCCCGGCTTATCGTGAGGGAATGGCCAGCAAAGAGCGTGGAATCCGACAGCGGGCCGCTTTCCTGTGCCCGTCCTGCAAACATCCCGTCCCCTCCGAGATCCACCGCCATAAATCCCTCGGGATCTTCGTCCCCGTATGGCGCGCGGGCCCCTGCGAGAACCCGGACTGCGCGGATTACGCCGTCGAGGAGCGGCCCGCACGGGAGCGCGGGACGACCCGGAGGTAGTCCTACGGCATCCGGACGAGCGGCCCGGCAGGCCCATGGCCCGGCCCCGCCGCCGGGGCCGCCCGCCGCCCTCCACCGGGGCCGCCCTCCACCGGGGCCGCCCTCCACCGGGGCCGCCTTCCGTCGGAACCGCCTTCCGCCGGGACCCGCTTTCAGCCTGCCGCCAGGCGGGCGGTGAGCTGCGCCTTCGCCTCGGGCCACTCGTCGGCCACCAGCGAGAAGTAGACGCTGTCCCGCCACGACCCGTCCGGCCGCCGCCGGTGCCGCCGGAGGACCCCCTCGCGCCGCGCGCCGAGCCGGGCGATGGCCGCCTGCGACCGCTCGTTGAGGTGGTCGGTCTTCAGCTGGACGCGCCCCATGCCCAGCTCCTCGAAGGCGTGCGTCAGCAGTAGGAGCTTCGTCTCGGTGTTCACCGGGGAGCGCCAGTGGGCCCGGCCGTACCAGGTCCAGCCGATCTCCAGCCGCTCGTCCGCCACCTCCACGTCCAGAAAGGCCGTCCAGCCCACGGCCCGCCCGCTCGCGCGGTGGACCACGGCGAACGGCACGTACGCGGGATCACCGAGCACCTCGCCCATCCATCCGCGCAACTCCTCGCGGGTGCGCGGCGGGGGTCCGACCAGCCAGCGCCACACCTCCTCGTCGCCGCCGCCCGCCGCGAAGAGGTCGTCGAGGTGATCGACGGCCAGCGGAACGAGTTCGACGTACTGCCCGGTCAGGGTCACGGGCCGAGGCGGGAGCGCGATCATGGGCCGACCCTATCCTGTTTTCACACTAGCGCGTATTATTTTTGCACTAGTACATACTGGCTCCCGGGCTTCCGGCCGAGGGGGAGCGACCCGCCCGCACCCCGACCGGAGAGTCGGCGCGACCCGCCCGCACGCCGCCGTACGTTCCTCCGACGTGGTGCGCACCTGCGATGGATATTCCTCCAGATGGGTGGTACATGCGGGCGTGATCGGCCTAGCGTGTCGCACATGCAGTCCTACACGATCGGCCAGGCAGCACGTCTTCTCGGGGTCAGCCCCGACACCGCTCGCCGCTGGGCGGACGCCGGCCGGGTCGCGACCCATCGCGACGAGTCCGGCCGCCGCCTGATCGACGGCCGTGCGCTGGCCGCCTTCTCGATCGAGGTCGGCCAGGGCGCGGGCGGCGAGGACGAGGACACGTACACCTCGGCCCGCAACGCGTTCCCGGGCATCGTCACCGCGGTGAAGCTCGGAGACGTCGCGGCCCAGGTCGAGATCCAGGCCGGTCCGCACCGGCTCGTCTCGCTCCTGACCCGGGAGGCGGTGGAGGAGCTGGGTCTGGAGGTCGGCATGCGGGCGACCGCCCGGGTGAAATCGACCAACGTGCACATCGACCGCGCCTGAGGGCCGACGCGCCGGTCCGGACACCCCGGGGCCGGCGCGCCGCTTCGGACACCCCATGGCCGCCCCGTCCGCCCCGCCGCACACCACCCCTTCCGCAGCCCCGTCGGGCCGGCTCGCCGCCGGCCGCACCCGCGCCCAAGGAGACCCGCCCCTCATGCACCCGCCGCTCACCCGCCGCCACGCGGTCGCCGCCGCCCTGGCCGGCGCCCTTCTGCTCCCGCTCGCCGCCTGCGGGGGTGGCGACTCCGCCGCCGAGGACGCGAGCAGCGGCCCCGGAGCCGCCTCCGGCGTCCCGAAGGCCGACCTGACGGTGCTGGCCGCTTCCTCCCTGACCGACGTCTTCAAGCGGGCGGGGGCCGCGTACGAGCAGGAGAACCCCGGCACGAAGGTGACGTTCTCCTTCGCCGGCTCCCAGGAGCTGGCCGCCCAGGTCGAGCAGGGCGCACCCGCCGACGCCCTGGTCACCGCCGACACCAGAACGATGGACGGCCTCTCGGACGACACCGGCGAGCCGACCGTCATCGCCAGGAACCGTCTCGTCATCGCCACCGGCGTGGGCAACCCGGAGAAGGTCGAGGGCCTGCGGGATCTCGCCGACCCGAAGCTGAAGGTCGTCCTGGCCGCCCCCGAGGCGCCGGTGGGCCGCTACAGCCGGCAGATCCTCGACGCGCAGAGGATCGACGTGAAGCCGGTCTCCCTCGAGCCCAACGTCCGCGCGGTCCTGTCCAAGGTGTCGCTCGGCGAGGCGGACGCCGGGCTGGTCTACACGACCGACGCCGCCACCGCCGCCGACAAGGTCGAGGCGATCGGGATCCCGGACGCGGAGAACGCCGTGGCCTCCTACCCCGCCGCCACCCTGAAGACGTCCGAGAACGGCGAGGCCGCCGCCGCGTTCGTCGCCTGGCTCTCCACGCCCGCCGCGCAGAAGATCCTCCGGGACGCAGGCTTCCAGCAGCCGTAGCCCCCGTACACCCGCCCCCCCCGCCCCCCCCGCCCCTCCCGCCCCTTCCGGCCTCCCGGCCTCCCGGCGGAACCCCCGCAGGCGTGGACCGCCCCCGCACCTGCCGCCCGCGTACGGGGCCCGCCCTCGCCCCCGCCGCCCGACGTCCCGACGAGGTCACCCATGAAACGACCGGCCGTCCGCCGTACGCCCGGGGCCCGCGCCCCCCTGCTGCTGACGGTGCCCGCCCTGCTGGCCGTGGCGTTCCTGATGCTGCCGCTCGTCGGCATCCTGGTCCGCACCTCCTGGAGCGAACTGGGCGACCACCTCACCGCCGGGGCCACCACCGAGGCGCTGCGGCTCTCGCTGCTGGTCTCCCTGTGGACGCTGGCGCCGGCACTGCTGCTCGGGGTGCCGCTGGCCTGGCTGCTGGCCCGGGTGCCGTTCCCCGGCAAGGCGTTCGTCCGCACGCTGGTGCTGCTGCCGATGGTGCTGCCGCCCACGGTCGGCGGTGTCGCCCTGCTGCTAGCGTTCGGACGGCGCGGGCTGCTCGGCCCCTGGCTGGAGGAGACCTTCGGCGTCACCCTGCCCTTCCACACCTCGGGGGCGGTGGTCGCCGCCACGTTCGTCGCGATGCCGTTCCTGGTCATCTCGCTGGAGGGCGCGCTCGGTGGACTGCGCCCCCGGTACGAGGAGACCGCCGCGTCCCTGGGCGCCTCGCCGGTCCGGGTCCTCCTCACCGTGACGCTGCCGATGGTCGCCCCCGGGCTGATCGCCGGAGCCGCGCTCACTTGGGCGCGAGCGCTCGGCGAGTTCGGCGCGACCATCACCTTCGCCGGAAACCTCCCCGGCGCCACGCAGACCCTGCCGCTCCAGGTGTACCTGCTGCTCCAGGACTCCCCGGAGGCCGCCACCTCCGTCTCGCTGCTGCTCCTGGCCATCGCGATGATCGTGTTGATCGCGCTGCGGGGCCGCTGGACCGGCGGCCCCGGCGGCCACCGGAACCCCGCGGGCCGGGAGGCGGCGGCCCGCCCGGAGGAGCCCGCGCCCGCCGCCCCGGCCCCGCTCCCCGAACCGCCCGGCGGCCCCGGGACGAAGGGGGCCCGCGCACCGGAGAGGACCCCGCCCGAGCCCTGGCCGCTGCACGCCGACGTCACCGGCTTCACCCGCCTCACCCTGGACGCCGGGCCCGGCACCACCATCGCGGTGGTCGGCCCCAACGGGGCGGGCAAGACGACACTCCTGCGGGCCCTCCTCGGCCTCACGCCCCGCGCACACGCCTCCCTGGTCCTGGGCGACCACGACGTCACCGCACTCCCCCCGCACCGCCGGGGCGTGGCCTGGGTGCCCCAGGACGGGGCCCTCTTCCCGCATCTGAGCGCCCTCGCCAACACGGCGTACGGCCTCCGCGCCCACGGCGTCCCCCGCGCCGAGGCCCGGCGCGAGGCCCAGGACTGGCTGGACCGGCTCGGAGTCGGCCACCTCGCCCACCGCAGGCCCGACCGGCTCTCCGGCGGCCAGGCCCAGCGGGTCGCCCTGGCCCGTGCTCTGGCGGCCCGCCCGCGCCTCCTGCTGCTGGACGAACCGCTCGCCGCCCTCGACCAGACCACCCGGGCCCGCGTGCGGCACACCCTGCGCGGGCACCTCGCGGAGTTCGGCGGGGTCTGTCTGATCGTCACCCACGACCCTGTCGAGGCGGTTTCGCTGGCCGACCGGGTCCTCGTCCTGGAGGACGGCCGGGTCCTCCAGGACGAGCCGCCCGCCGAGGTCACCCGGCACCCGCGCTCCCCGTGGGTGGCCCGGATGCTGGGCCGCAACGCCTGGCCCGGCACCACCACCGCCGAGGGCCTGGCCCCGGCGGACGGCGGGCGGCTCGTGGTGGCCGAGCCCCTGCCCGCGGGCGCGCCCGCCCTCGCGGTCATCGGCCCGGAAGCCGTCTCCGTACACCGGGAGCGGCCCACCGGCTCCCCGCGCAACGTCTGGCCCGGCACGGTCCGCGAGATCACCTCCGGCGGCAGCCGGCTGCGGCTGCTGATCACCTCGCCCGAGGCCCCGGACCTGGTCGCGGAGATCACCCCGGAGTCCGCCGCCGAGCTGGACCTCGTCGACGGGAGCACCGTCTGGACCAGCGTGAAGGCGACCGAGGCGAGGGTCGTCCCGCTGTGACCGCCCCGCCGCCGCGGTCCTGCGCGCCGGGAACCGCGCCCCCCTCCCCGCACGTACTCCTGTACGAGCCACGCGAGACGCGCGAGACACGAAAGACAGGATCCCCATGTCGCTGTTCGGCAACGCCCACACGATCGACCCGGCCACCGCCCAGCAGGACTACGCGCGGCTGCTGGGACAGGGCGAGCAGATCCACGCCGCGTACCTGCTGGTCCGCGACAGCATCCTGTTCACGGACCGGCGGCTGATCCTCGTCGACAAGCAGGGCATCACCGGCAAGAAGGTGGAGTACCGCTCCGTGCCCTACCGCAGCATCACGCAGTTCTCCGTGGAGACCGCCGGGACGTTCGACCTCGACGCCGAGCTGAACATCTGGGTCTCGGGCAGCCCGGTGCCCCTCACGAAGACGTTCACCAAGGGCGTCGACATCTACGAGGTCCAGGGGCTGCTCGCGCAGTTCGTCTCCCGCTGACCCGGGCCCCCGCCGCCGCGCCGCGCGAGGCCCGGGGCTCCGCGGGGTTCAGAAGGCCGGGCGCAGCCGGGCCGACGCCGAGTGGCCGGGGACGGCGGCGCGCATCCGCGCCGCGCGCTCGCGCAGTTCGGGCAGCCGGGCGTAGAGCGCGTCGCCGGGACAGCGCGTCTCGAAGCTGTCGCGGTGACCGGAGACGACGTGCAGCCGGGCCACCTGGCCCTCGTCGAAGCGGCTCTCGTCGTTCGTCGAGACCAGGTCGACCGTGCCCAACGGGTCCGCGCCGGGCCGGAGTTTCCACGCGACGAGCTTCACCAGCGCGTCCATCATCGGCTTCGGCACCTCGGCCCCCGGCCCGAAGTCCCCGATCGCCGCGATGCCGACCGTGTCCGCGTTGAACCCCTTCGTGTGCGCGCCGAGCACCGAGCGTCCGACCCCGCCCGCCCGGCCCTCGTAGAGGGTGCCGCAGCGGTCGACGAGGAAGTTGTAGCCGATGTCGTCCCAGCCGTCCTGCCGGATGTGGTCGCGCTGCACGGCCCGGATCAGGTCGGGGGCGTCCGCGCAATCGTAGTCGTTGGGGTTGCCGGTGTGGTGCACGAACACCGCCCGCGCCGCGCCCGTGTAGTGCGGCCTCTCCCGGACCAGCTTCTCGTCCGCGTGCCACTCCCGGCGGCTGACGAGGGCCGGTTGCGGAAGCCCGCGCGGCGGCCGGGGGCCGGAGGCCAGCTCCGACCCGGGCGTGCGGGACGCCGGGCCGTCCCCGAGGACCATGAGGGCCAGGGGCAGGGCCAGAACGCCCAGGACGAGTCGGCGGGACCACATGGACTCCACCCTGCGGCCTGCTCTCCGGCCGCGCAGAGGAGCGGGCCGTTCGGGTGACCCCCCGCCGGTGAGGGCGATCCATCCGGAATGCGGGTTTCGCCGGGTCTTCCTACGATGAGACCCGGATCATCGCCCGCTTCCGGCGGGGGTGCCCGGCGGAGCGAGGACCCATGGCCCACGACGCCCACGGCCGCGTGCGGGACGAACCGGACGTCGGCCTCAGGCCGAACGCGATCGGGTTCGTCGACGCCCTGGTGATCGGCCTCAACGCGACCTCCCCGGCGTACTCGCTGGCCGCCGTCATCGGCCCGATCGTCGCCCTGGTGGGGATCTACGCCCCGGGCGTCATGTTCGCCTCCTTCGTGCCGATGCTGCTGATCGCCTCCGCCTTCTACTACCTGAACAAGGTCGACCAGGACTGCGGTACGACGTTCTCCTGGGTGACCCGGGCGATGGGCCCGTGGGCGGGCTGGCTGGGCGGCTGGGCGATCACCATGACCGGCGTGCTGGTGGTGGGGTCGCTGGCCGACGTGGCGGTGAGCTTCACCCTGCTGGCGGTGGGCCTGGACGGCTGGACCGGGAACGACCTCGTACGCCAGGTGCTCACCGTGCTGCTGATCGTCGTCATGACCGGGGTGTGCGTCGTCGGCACCGAGCTGTCGGCCAAGGTGCAGAACGTGCTGATCCTCCTCCAGGTGGCGTTCCTGCTGGTCTTCGTCGTGGTGGCGCTCTACCGGGTGTACGCCGGCACGACCGGCTTCGACTCGATCGAGCCGGCCGCCGACTGGCTCGACCCGTTCGGCGCGGGCGGAGCGGCGCTGACCGGCGGGCTGCTGCTCGGCGTGTTCGTCTACTGGGGCTGGGAGTCCGCGGTCAACCTCACCGAGGAGACGGAGGACTCCGCGAGCGCCCCCGGCCGGGCGGGCCTGTGGTCCACCGTGGTGCTCCTGGTGACCTACCTGTCGGTCGCGTTCGCGGTCGTCGCCTTCGCGGGGACGGCGTTCCTGGCGGAGAACGCGGGAGAGGAGGAGTTCGTCTTCGCCCGACTCGCCGGGGACGTCCTGGGCGGCTGGGACTGGATCCTGCTGCTCGCGGTGGCCACCTCCGCGCTCGCCTCCACCCAGACCACGATCATCCCGGCGTCCCGGACCGCCCTGTCCATGGCCCGCCGTCAGGCTCTGCCGCAGCACTTCGGGCACATCAGCCCCCGGTTCCGTACCCCGGACGTCAGTACGTGGTGGGTCGCCGGCATCGCCATCGCCTGGTACGTGGCGGCCAACCGGATCTCCACGAACGCCCTCTTCGACTCGCTCACCGCGCTGTCCCTCCTGATCGCCTTCTACTACGCGCTCACCGGGGTGGCCTGCGCCGTCTACTACCGCCGCCATCTCACCGAGAGCGCGCGGAACCTCTTCCTCATCGGGCTCGGCCCGGTGGTCGGCGCCGGGCTGCTGGTCTGGCTGCTGGTGCGTTCGATCATCGACATGGCCGATCCGGCCAACTCCTACAGCGGCACCTCCTGGTTCGGCCTCGGCCCGCCGCTCGTCATCGGCATCGTGATCTCCCTGGTCGGCGTGGTGTTGATGGTGGTGTGGCGGCTGCGGGACGCGGTGTTCTGGCAGGAGCGCCCAGGCGTGGCGGACCCGGTCCTGGTGCACGGGACGATCACGCGCTCCGGCGGGGACGGCGGCCCCGGCATGAACGGCGGGAGCGGCGGGGACGGCACGCACGGGGAGAGCGGAGGGCCTGGACCGGCGGGTGGGCCCGGCGCCGGGAAGGGGAGGTGAGATGTCGGTCGTCCTCGGTTACGACGAGTCCCCCGGCGCCGCCCGCGCCCTGCGCATCGCCATCGAGGTGGCGGCGGCGTACGGCGAGGAACTGGTCCTGGTCCACGGGGCCGCCGCGCCCGGGCTGCGGGACGGCGCGGAGTACCGCAGCCATTACGAGGCGATCCGCCAGGCCGGACGCAGCGGACTGGAACACGCGCTCACCGCCGCCGAGGAGGCGGGTGTCCCGGCCACGGTCGAGGTGCTGGACGAGAGTCCGGCCCAGGCCCTGCTGAACGCCGCCGAACGCCACGGCGCCCGGGTCATCGTGGTCGGCACCTGGGGCGAGAGCCCGATGCGCGGGGCCCTGCTGGGCTCGACCCCGCACAAGCTGCTGCACATGTCGTCCGTCCCGGTGCTGTGCGTCCCCACGGAGGACGACGCCCCGCACCATCCGTAGGCGGCGGGGCGGGGCGGTTCGCCCTGCCCCGCCCCCCGGGCCGGACAGGGCGCCTCAGGAGCACATCGGGGGAGGGCACATCCGCCCGAAAAGGACGGGTCGCGGTGATGCACGACACAGCCGAGGGAGGGAACGCGTCCGCGTTCTAAGGTGTCAGGATGCCTTCCCCCCTCACCTCCGGGCAGCCGCGCCACACCGCCGTCGCCGGCCCCGCGGAGACCGACAGCCCTCCGGTCGACAAGCCGCCGACCGGGCACCCGTCGGCCGGCGGCCCGCCGGCCGCAAAGCCCCCGAACGGCGACCGGGACCACTTCTTCGACAACGCGAAGTACCTGGCGATCGTGCTGGTGGCGATAGGACACGCCTGGGAGCCGCTGCCGTCCGGCCGTCTCGTGGAGGCCGCGTACACCTTCATCTACACGTTCCACATGCCGGTGTTCATCCTCATCGCCGGCTACTTCTCACGGAACTTCGAGCTGACGCCGAACCGGGTGTGGAAGCTGGTCACCAGTCTCCTGGTGCCCTACGTCCTGTTCGAGGCGCTCTACACGCTCTTCGAACGGGTCGCGGACAAGCCGGACTACGCCCTGTCGCTGCTGGAGCCCTACTGGCTGCTGTGGTTCCTGCCCGCCCTGTTCCTCTGGCGGCTGTCCACGCCGCTGTGGCAGGCGGTGCGCTTCCCCCTGCTGGTCTCGCTCGCCATCGCCGCCCTGGCGACGGTGTCACCGGCCGCCGACGGGAGCCTCCAGGTCCAGCGCGTGCTGCAGTTCCTGCCGTTCTACGTGCTCGGCCTGCGGCTGCGCCCGGAACACTTCGCGGCCCTCCGGGCCCCCTGGGTGCGGATCGCGTCGGTGCCGGTCTTCGCGGCCGGGCTGCTGGTGGCGTACTGGCTGGTGCCCCGGACCAGCACCTCGTGGTTCTTCCGCAAGAACAGCACCGACCGGCTGGACATGGCCGAGTGGACGGGCCCGACCGCCACGCTCCTGCTGTTCCTGGCCGCGGTCGTGCTGGGCGCGTGCTTCCTGGCCTGGGTGCCCAAGGGCCGCAGCTGGATGACCGCGCTCGGCACCTGCACGCTGTACGGATACCTCCTCCACGGCTTCGTCGTCCGGGGGCTGAAGTACAGCGGCTTCTACGACGACCCGTTCTACGACACCACTGCGGGCACGGTGGCGGTCACCCTAGGCGCGATCGCCGTCATGACCCTGCTGTGCACGCCCCCGGTCCGCCGTCTGCTGCGCCCGCTGCTGGAACCGCGCATGGCATGGGCCCGGCAGAAGCCCCCGGCCGTCCCGGCCCCCTGAGCAGCGGGCGCCGGGCGGTCGGAGGGGCCGGGAAGGTCAGTGGTCCACGACGACGGTCCGGCCGAGGACCGCGACGTGCTCCAGGACGTCTTCGAGCGGGTCGTCGATCTGCCCGGTCGAGATGAGGGCCACCCGCGGCCCGTTGTGGGCGTCGGTGTGGGTCTCGTCGGCGTGGGCGGTGGTGGCGGACAGCACGCACGCCACCACCGCGAGAACGAATACGGTCAGCTTGCGGTTCATGATCGCGATCCTCGCACCCCGGCGGCGGGCGGGAACGTCCTTCACCGGCGCTCCGGCCCGCCGGGGGACGGCAGGCCCCGTGCCCGCGCCGGGATCGGCGGCCCGGAGATCCGCCGGTCCCGCCGGGTGATCATTTCGCCCGTCCGCTTGACGGCGGCCGGGCACCACGGCGCCCGGGCGGGCGTGCATGCGGATGGACGTACGGACGGGCGGGCGGACATGCCGATACCCGGACGCCCGGTGTACCGGCGGCGTCCGGGTATCCGGAGGTGCGGGCGTCCCGGCGCCCCGCCATGCGTGCGTACCGGCGTCCTGACGGACACCGGTACGCCCCCGCTCAGGCGGCGCGGTTGGCCCGGCGCTGTGCGGCGGCCTCGCGGGCCTCGGGCGTCGGCACTCCCGGACGGCCGCGTCGGGCCGGGGCCGCACCGCCGCGCCGGGTACCGCGCCCCATGAACGCGCCGCCGCTCCGGCTGCCGCGCTCCTTGGGCGAAGCGATGGCGGGGACCGGGACGCCGGAGGGCGCCTGCGCACCGGTGATCCGGCTCAGCTCGGCCTCTCCCGAGCGGACCTGGGCGATCTGCGGGGTGATCCCCGCGTCCGCCATCAGCCGCGTCATCTCGCGACGCTGGTTGGGCAGCACCAGCGTGACGACGCTGCCGGACTCACCCGCACGGGCGGTACGGCCGCCGCGGTGCAGGTAGTCCTTGTGGTCGGTCGGGGGGTCCACGTTGACGACCAGGTCGAGGTTGTCGACGTGGATGCCGCGCGCGGCGACGTTCGTGGCGACCAGCGCCGTGACCTGGCCGGTCTTGAACCGCTCCAGGGTGCGGGTGCGCTGCGGCTGGGACTTGCCGCCGTGCAGCGCCGCCGCCCGGACCCCGCTCTGCAGCAGGTGGTCGGTGAGCTTGTCGACCGCGTGCTTGGTGTCCAGGAACATGATCACGCGGCCGTCGCGGGCCGCGATCTCCGTCGTGGTGGCGTACTTGTCGGCGCCCTGGACGTACAGGACGTGGTGCTCCATCGTCGTGACCGCACCGGCGGCCGGGTCGACGGAGTGCACGACCGGGTCCTTCAGGTAGGTACGCACCAGCAGGTCGACGTTGCGGTCCAGGGTGGCCGAGAACAGCATCCGCTGCCCGTCCGGGTTGACCTGGTCGAGCAGTTCGGTGACCTGCGGCATGAAGCCCATGTCGGCCATCTGGTCGGCCTCGTCGAGGACGGTGACGGTGACCCGGTCCAACCGGCAGTCGCCGCGCTCGATCAGGTCCTTGAGGCGGCCCGGCGTGGCGACGACGACCTCGGCGCCTCCGCGCAGCGCACTGGCCTGACGGCCGATGGACATCCCGCCGACGACGGTCGCGAGGCGCAGCTTCAGCGACCGGGCGTACGGGGTGAGCGCGTCGGTGACCTGCTGGGCCAGCTCCCGGGTGGGGACGAGGACCAGGGCGAGGGGGCGCTTGGCGTCGGCGCGGCGGCCGGCGGTACGGGCCAGCAGCGCCAGGCCGAAGGCGAGGGTCTTGCCCGAGCCGGTACGGCCCCGGCCCAGGACGTCCCGGCCGGCGAGCGAGTTCGGCAGGGTGGCCGCCTGGATCGGGAAGGGCACGGTCACCCCCGCGGTGGTCAGCGCCGCCTTCAGGGGCTCCGGCATCTCCATGTCGCCGAAGGCCTCGACGGCGGGGAGGGCAGGGGTGACGGTCACGGGCAGGGCGAACTCGCCCTTGGCGCCGGACGCGGAGCGGCGGCCGTAACCACCGGACCGGCCCGAGCCGCCGGAGCGCTTGGGACCGCCGCCGAAACCGGCGGCGCGGCGCTCGCCGCCGCCGGAGTACCGGGGCGCGCCGCCGGAGCGGGTACGGGAGAACCTGTCGTTCGAGCGGGGTGTGCGTTCGCGGTTCATGCGGAACCTTTCCTCGATAGGGCACGTATCGAGGGATTCCTCGGGTGGAGCAGCCGTGAACGGCACCCGGAATCGCAAGAACGAGCCGATGAAATGACAAAAGAAAACGAAGCCCGGCCGCCGGGAATCAACACACCGGACGCGGCTCCGTCGAGGGGCGCGCGCTGCGGGCCCCGGAAACGACAACGAGCCGGGGCCCGCACCCCAAGGTGCGGGCCCCAGCTGCGTCGTGCTGCCCGAGTGATCAGGCGGGGGTGATGTTCTCGGCCTGCGGGCCCTTCTGGCCCTGCGTGACGTCGAAGTTCACCTTCTGGCCTTCCTGCAGCTCGCGGAAGCCGCTGGAGGCGATGTTGCTGTAGTGAGCGAAGACGTCGGCGCCGCCGCCGTCCTGCTCAATGAAGCCGAAACCCTTTTCCGAGTTGAACCACTTCACGGTGCCAGTAGCCATGTCATATCTCCTTAGGGGCAGAGCCCGCGGGCCCACACTGTGTGGACCCCACGTCGCCGCAATGATTACCCCGTCCGGATAACACCGGAAAGACAAAAGCGCGCCTACCGATATCTGATCGGCAAGAGCACTTGAAGTTTTTGGGAACCACAACTGCAACCGGGATCTACCGTAGCACGATCACGCCGGAGAAGCAGGGTGTCCATATCACCGGCCGCGTCGGGACATGAAATTCTCATCAACCATTGCGTGAAATTCTGTGCTGTCGAATGCAGATATTTTTCGGCCCGCCGGGAGGATGCCCCCGCCCGCGGGCGGAGCCTTCGTCAGCGTCCGGCGGAACCCGGGGAGGGGGGCGTGGGGCCGCGCAGCTCCTCGTTGAGGCGCAGCGCCTCCTCCAGCTGGTCCTCCAGGATGACGATCCGGCAGGCCGCCTCGATGGGCGTGCCGGCGTCGACCAGCTCGCGGGCGCGGGCGGCGATGCGCAACTGGTAGCGGGAGTAACGCCGGTGGCCCCCCTCGGACCGCAGCGGCGTGATCAGGCGGGCCTCCCCGATCGCCCGGAGGAACCCCGGGGTCGCACCGATCATCTCCGCGGCTCGCCCCATCGTGTAGGCGGGGTAATCGTCGTCGTCGAGCCGGTCGGTGGCGTGCGAGGGGGTCTCCGGGGGCATCTGCACCTCTTCCGTCACGCGCGGAACCGGAGGAGCCGGGCGCTGTACGCCTTCGGGGTGCGCCTCGGCTGCGTACCGCTGTGACACGTGACTGCGCAAGAAAGCCTAATCGCACGCCGGAGACATGTCTATCGCGACCGGATGAGATTCGGGCCGCCGGGACGGACGCGCGCCGCCCGCCACCACGGCCTTTCCCCCCGCCGCTGACCGACTGGTCAGTTGTCGTCGGGAGGGCCGCGGGGCCATAATGCACGCGTAGCCCTTCACGCATCCCCCGTCGTGAAGGGCTACACCCCTGTCCGGAGCCCGATCGGAACCGGCTCGGGACGTCACGGGGCACAGGTCATCCACGGGCAAGGGACTCCCCTCGTGGTCCCCTGCCCGTGTTTTTTCGAGTTAACAGTGACGTAGAGTGTTTGCGCAAGCTCAGTTCCGACTCCGAGGTGAACGTGGAGGCCCGGATGGCCAAGGACGACGGCGGCGAACGCGGTCCGGAACCCCTGGGGCCGCCCGCCCCGGACGAGCTGCCCCGCCTGCACTCGCTGCGGGAGAAGGTCGAGTACATGGTCGAGAAGACCTTCCCCGGCCAGAAGATCTCGGGCCGCGTCTTCGCCGAGCTGGTCCGCGAGCGCGGCGGCTCGCTGTCGCACAGCTACTTCTCCAACATCCTGGCCGGCAAGGTCACCCAGCCCTCCGAGGAGATCCTCAAGGCCCTCGGCCTGGGGTTCGGCGTGGACTGGCGCTTCTTCAAGGAGGAGTCCGAGGTCGTCGACGACGTCGTCGCCGGGCTCCAGTTCCTGGCCAAGCGGCGCACCGGCGAGATCAGCGGTCTGGCCGGCCGGGGGTTGAACGAGGACGGCCTGCCGCCGGAACTCCTCCGGTTCGCCCTGTCCCTGCTGGAGGACGCCGCCCGGGAGAAGGGCGGGCCGGACGGCCGGGACACGGAGCTCGGGGCGCCGCAGGGCCAGGCCCCGGGCGGGCGGGCCCCGGACGGGCAGATCCCGGGCGGGCGGGTCTGGGGCGGGGGCAAAGATTCCGCTACGAACCGCCGCTCGGCAGGCCCGGCGGCGTAGCGTCTTCGTCATGTCCCTGCGGAAACTGCGGAAAGAGTGCGAGGCCGGGCTCGCCGACCTGCCCCTCCCGGTTCCCTTCTCCCTGGAGGGACTCGTCGCGAACATGGAGGCGGCGAGCGGTCGCACGATCCGGCTGCACGAGATGCCGGACCGCCTCGCCCGCGTCAACGCCGCCTGCGGGCTGCGCCTGAAAGCCGGCGACACCAGCCTCGTCCTCTACCGCCGCAGACCGACCGCGTACCAGACCCAGCACGTCGTCCTGCACGAGCTGTGCCATGAGTGGTTCGACCACGGGACGACCCTGGACGCGGAGCGGCTGCGCACGCTCCTGCCGGTCTTCGACACCGCGCTGATCGCCCGCATGATCTCCCCGGCCGCCGCCGAGTCCTTCGCCTCCGGAGGCGGCACCGTCCAGGCGCGGGCGCAGTACGACACCCACGACGAACGTATGGCCGAATTCGGTGCCTCGCTGATCCCCCGGATGGCGCGGGACCTCACCACCGATGACATGGTGGGGCGGCTGGACGACTCCCTGTCCCGCCCGGTGGCCCATCGGCGGCGCGCCCTCTTCCCGATCAGGTGGACCGGCCGCGGCTGACACGTGCCACCGGCCCGCCTACGGGCCCCGCCCCGTGTTCCCGACCCCGAGGACGAACACCGCCGTGACCCCCCTCGATCTCGCCGGCTACCTGATAGCCGGCCTGATGACGGCCGTTGCCCTGTGGCGTATGCCCGCTGCCCTGTGGGGCGACGAGGAGGACCGCAGACGCCGGGCCCTGTGGGGCTGCTACGCCGGATTCGCCGTCGCGCTGTGGACGAAGACCGAGGCGGTGCGCACCGGCCTCAACGACAGCGCCGTCACCGATCTCGCCGTCCTCATCAAGCACTACACCGCCACGGTGGCAATTCTGGCCATCCTCAGCTACATCGTGGCCATCTACGGCGGCTACCCGGAAGAGGGCGCGGTCCCCCGCCACGTACGGTTCGCGCGGTTCGTCCAGAAGCTGGCGGCCAAGGCGTCCGTCGCCACCCTGATCCTGCTGACCGTCCTCTTCTTCACCGTCGTCGACCGCTCCCACCCCTCGGACCGCTTCGTCTCCGACCACGCCGGGGAGTGGGGCGCCACGCTCTACATGAGCGTCTTCTACCTCTACCTCGGGGCCGCGTCCGCCGTCTGCGCCTTCCAGTGGGCGCTCGCCACCCTCGACGCCCGGCAGCGCCATCTGCGCGTCGGGCTCGGGATGATGACGTTCGCGATGTTCATCGGCGTCGGCTACACCGTCAGCCGCACCCTCTTCCTGTGGATCAGCGTGGTGGACGAGCCGAGCAAGGCGTTCTCCGTGCGCTTCGACCGCGTCACCGAAGCCGCCCAGCTGGTGCTGTTCGCCTTCTTCGCCCTCGGCGCGTCCCTCCCCGCCTTCGCCGCCGGGGCGCGCCGGGCGCGGCTGTGGCGGGCCCAGGTCAAACTGCACGCCCTCTGGTACGAGTTGATGGCCGCCTTCCCGGACCAGCCGTTCGACCCGCCCGCCTCCCTGGTCCGCGAGCTGACCCGGTTCAACGTCCCGGCCGACCTGCGGGTGGACCGCTGGGCCGCCGACGTCGCGGACGCGGCCGAGAAGCTGCGCCACTACGCCCCCGAGGGACTGCTCGACGCCGCCGCCCGCGCCGCCGCCCGGGACACGGACGACCCGCGCCGGGCCGCGTCCCTCACCGACGCCTACTGGATCCGGGCCGCCCTGCTCGCGAAGGAGTCGGGCGCCCCCGCCGGAGGGGCCGCACCGGTCGCCGCCCACCACGCGGCGGACCAGGACGGCGAGGTGGCCCGGCTGGTACGGGTCGCCGCCGCGTACCGGACGGTCGACGAGGAGCGCGCCCGCGCCGTCCTCGCGTCCGCCACGGCTCCCACGGCTCCCACGGCTTCCACGGCTTCCACGGCTTCCACGGCTTCCACGGCCGGGACCGACCGCACGACGGAGACGAACGCATGACCGGGCCCACGGAAGCCACCACGGACGCCACCGTCGCCCCCACGGCGAACACCGCCGCGGACATGCCCCCGGCCCCCGCCCCGGACCCGGCCGCCACCGCCACCACGTCCGTGGCGCGCACCGTCACCGACGTCCTCCAGCCGCGCAACGTCCTGCTGGCGGGCATGCTCGGCATCGGCCTCGCGGCGGCGGGCGACTGGACCGGCCTGCTGTGGGGGCTCCTCGGGGCCCTCTGCGCCGGGCTGGTCCCGGCCGGGTACATCGAGTGGGAGCGGGGACGCGGCACCTGGGGCGACCGCCACGTGATGGACCGGACGAAGCGGGCGCCGATCTTCTTCGTGATCCTGGGCTCGATCGGTACCGGGTCGGTGGTGATGGTGCTCGGGAACGCGCCCGCCGGCATCCTCGTCGCGATGCTCGCGCTGTGGGTGATGACCATCGGGCTGCTGGCCGTCAACACCGTGTGGAAGATCTCGGTCGACGCGTCGGTGGCCTCGGCGTCCGTCGCCCTCCTCGCCGCCGTGCACTCCCCCTGGTGGCTCACCGCGTACACGCTGACGGCGGCGGTCTGCTGGTCACGGGTCGCCCTCGGCTACCACACCGTCGCCCAGACCGTGGCGGGTGCGGGCCTGGGGGCGGCGACGGCGGTGGCGTACGCGTTCGTCTGAGCACGCACGCCACCGCGGGCCCCCGGACCGGGCTGAGCCTGCCGGGGGCCCGCGGAGCAACCGGTCAAAGGCCCGGAGCCGGTCCGGCCGGAGTTACGGAGCAGGGCCCGGTCGGGGGCCGGAGCAGGGCCCGGTCGGGGGCCGGAACAGGTCCCGGTCGGGGCCCGGGGCGGGGCTGCGGCCCGGGAGGCGGCCGGGCCGGGGGCCGGGTGCGCGGCTCAGAGCGCGGCGCACTGCCCCGTACGCGGTCCTCGCACCTCGTTGGCGCGGCCCGGGTCGGCCGCCGGGGCGGGCCGGTTGGCCGTACACGCCAGGGGGCCGGTGACCGTGTTGGCGGCGAGGGTCGTGCCGCCGGTGTTGCCGGTGAGGACGAGCGGGCCCTCCACGGTGTTCGCGGTGCAGCCCGGGCCTCCGATCCGTACGGGACCGGTGCCGCGGCTCACCGCGACCGGGCCGGACAGCCGCGAACCGCACAGGTGGACGGCGGCGGCCCCGTCGGTCTGGACCGGGCCCACCAGTGTGGAGCCGGTGACCACGAGGGCCGCCCCGGGGCGGACGACGACCGGGCCGCGCTGGGCGGCGCGGTCCAGGCAGGTGACGCCGCTCGTGACGGTCAGCGGCCCGTTGCGGGGGCCGGTGACCCGGGTGGTGCAGGCCGGGGCGGCCTGGACGCGGGACTTGTAGGCCAGGGACTCGGCGAGCTTGCCCGGCTTGGGGTCGCTCAGCGGCCGGGCCAGCTTGGCGAACTCCCCGCCGGTCTCCTTCTTGCCGCCGTTCCACGCGTCGATCCGCCCGAGCTGCGCGGCGGTCCTGCCGTCGTCCACGACCGCGTCGGGGGCGAGCGCGGCCATCGACTTCGAGGCGCGCTTCACCAGGTCGAGGTAGGGGCCCGGGGCGGTCAGGTCGTACGCGCCCGTGTCGTGCTCGCCCCGCAGCCAGGCCCCCCACGAGAACTCCAGGAACTCCGTCGCCCCGTCCGGGACTTCGTAACCGATGTCCCGGGTGAAGTAGACGAGGCTGCGGTACGGGTCGTCGCGGAAGTGCGTGATGCCCAGGCGCTCCGGCAGCTGGTTCACGGCCAGCGGCCGGTTGTTCTCGTCGCGCAGCCACACCTTCTTCTCGGCGGTCATCCGCTGCCAGAACGCGGCCGGGGACAGCGCGCTGAAGTTGTCGGTGACGCGGAGCCGGATACGCATGCGGGGCGAGCCGTCCGGGCCCTCCAGGAAGGACGTCAGGGTGTGGTGCCCGTCGGTGAGGTACAGCTTGCCGCCCGGTCCGACGACGGCCGTCTTCATCGGCGCGATCGTCCGGGGCGTCTCCTGCCCGAGGGGGACGGCGCAGGTGAAGCTCGACGGGTCGTCCAGCCGGGCCCCGGGGCCGGCGGACGCGGCCTCCCCCTGGCCATTGGTCTCGCACCACTCGTCGAAGCGCTTGTTGACGCCGCCCGCCGCCTCGTCGCGGTCGCTGCCGTAGCGGCCGAGCTTGTAGAAGACCTGGTCGAAACCGAGGACGGCCTGCGTCGGGTGCAGTTCGCCGAGCGTGACGTCGATCAGCTCCCCCGGCTGCGCGCAGGCGCGCGGCAGAGGCCCGCTCCCGGTGCACGGGTCCGCGGTGGCGGCCGCCCCGGACCCCGCACCGGCCACGACCGTGCCCGCCGCCAGCGCACCGGCCAGCAGCAGCGCCCCGCGTCGCGGCAGCCGCGCCCTCGAACTGTTCATGAACGTGCCCTCCTGCGTGATGGTCTTCCGGGAGGGACGATCGCAAGGCCCGGCGACCCCCGCACGGATGCCATGTGAACGGGGGATGGCGCCGGGGTGCCACGGCGGAACCGGGGGCCGGTTTCCCGACCCGCGGGCGGACGCGCCGCCGCCCGGCCCGTTTGCGGGGACGGCGGAGAGCCGGTTACGTGGACGGGGAGGGCCCGCCCGCGAAGGGGTCGCGGCCCCGCCGGCTTGGAGGTGGCTGTGATGGGGAAGAAGCGGTCGGCGTCCGCCAAGGGGCCGCGCGGCGGCAAGGCCGGGCTCGTGCTGAGCCTGGGCAGCAGCGCGCTCGCGGTGGTGAGGGCGTCGAAGCAGGTCCGCCGGGCCAAGGGCACGCACGACAAGCTGAACACGGCCGACGCGGTGGCGGGAATGCTGCCGTTGATCACCTCGGCCGCCCTCGTCCTGCGGCAACTGCGCGGCCGGAAGCGGGAGAGCCCGGAGACGGCCTGAGCGAGCGGCGCCCCGGACCCGGTCGCGACCCGGACCCGGTCGCGGCCCCTCTCCGGTCGTGCCCGGGTCCGGCGACGTCCCGAACCCGGCGATGTTCCGAGTCCGGCGGTGTCCCGAACCCGGCCGCCGACCCGCCTGAAAGGCCGGAAATCGCCCGTGCTCCGGCCACTGAACGATGCCGGGCCGGGGTACGTCTGTGCCGTGCCGAACCCTTTCGAGATCACCGCCGCCCGGGCCGACGACATCGTGACGCTGGGCGAGTGGGCCCACGAGGAGAGCTGGAACCCGGGGCTGCACGACGGCGGGGTGTTCTTCCCGACCGACCCCGGCGGCTTCCTCTTCGGCCGGCTGGACGGTGAACCGGTCACCTCCGTCTCCGTCGTCCGCTACGGCGACGACCACGGCTTCCTGGGCTTCTACCTGACCCGCCCCCACCTGCGCGGACAGGGCTACGGGCTGCGGACCTGGCAGGCCGGGACGGCCCGGCTCGCCGGACGCACCGTCGGGCTGGACGGGGTGCCCGCCCAGCAGGACAACTACCGCCGCTCGGGCTTCCGCACCTGCTGGAGCAACGCGCGGTACGAGGGAACGCCCCCGCCGGGCATCGCCCCGCCCCCGGACACCGCCCTGGTCGACGCCCGGAGCGTGCCGTTCGACCTGCTCGCCGCCTACGACCGCCGGTACTTCCCGGCCGCCCGGGACACCTTCCTGGCCTCCTGGATCACCGCCCCGGGCCGTACGGCCCTGGCGGCGGTCCGGGACGGCGAGCTGCGGGGCCTCGGGGTGGTGCGGGCCTGCCGGGCGGCGTCCCGGATCGGTCCCCTGTACGCCGCGTCCCCCGCCGTGGCGGCGGCCCTGCTCAGCGCGCTCGCGGCCACCGCCCCGGACACCCCGGTCGCCGTCGACGTACCCGACGTCAACCCGGCGGCGGTCCGGCTGGCGGAGGAGCTGGGCCTGACCCCGTCGTTCGACACGGCCCGGATGTACAGCGGCCCGGCGCCGGAGATCGACCGGACGGGCCTGTACGGCATCACCAGCCTGGAACTGGGCTGACCGGCCCGCTCGCCCCTCTCCGCCCCCTCGGGGTGGTCCCGCGAAGGGGCTCCGGGCCCGGGGGCCCGGCGGCGCCTCACTCCGCGGGGGCGGGCCGCACCGCCGGCGGCCCTTCGCGGATGCGGGAGGCGAGGACGGCGATGTCGTCCTCCGCGTCGTCGCCGAACCGGTCCAGCACCTGGTCCAGCAGGTCCTCCAGGTGTCCGCCGGGCGGCAGGGTCAGCGAGGCCAGCCGCCCCACCGACACGTCGATGTCCTCGCCCCGGCGCTCCACCAGCCCGTCGGTGTACATGAACAGCACGGTCCCCGGGCCGCAGGGCACGGACGCGGTGCGGTAGCCGCCGAACCCGGTGCCCAGCGGCGGCCCGACCGGTACCCGCTCGATCCGGGCGGCGGCGCCCGGGTCGATGAAGACCGGCGGCAGGTGGCCCGCGCTGGCCACCTCGCACACCCCGCCGAACCGGTCGACGACGGCGAGCAGACAGGTCGCCGCCCGGTCCAGGCCCGACCGTTCCACCATCCCGTCGAGCTGCTCCAGGATCTGGTGCGGCGGCAGGTCCTCCTGGGCCAGCAGTCGCAGCAGCGAGCGGTACTGGCTCATCGCCACGGCCGCCTCCACGCCGTGGCCCATCACGTCGCCCATCGCCTTGAGGTGCCGGCCGTCCCGGAGCGGCACGACGTCGAACCAGTCCCCGCCGACCAGGACGCCCCGGTCGGCGGGGCGGTAGCGGGTGGCGACCTCGACGTGGGGGCGAGGGCCCCAGGGCTCGGACAGCAGCGAGCGCTGGAGTTCGCGGGCGATGCTGTGCTCGTGGTCGTAGCGGCGGGCGTGGTCGAGGTCGACGCCCGCCCGGATCGCCAGTTCACGGGCCACGGCCACGTCCTGTTCGTCGAAGGAGGGGGAGCCCTCGGCCCGGACGAGGCTGAGCACGCCGAGCGGCCGGGTGCGCGCGGTGAGCGGGACGACGAGCGCCTGGCGCAGACCGAGCGCCCGGGAGGCGGTGATCCGCTGCGAGGTGGAGTCGCTCCGGTCGCGGGTGTCGTCCTCCCAGTCGTCGATGACCGGCTCGTTCTCCGCGAGGCAGCGGGCGACCGCGGAGTCCGGCGCGAAATCGACGTACTCCCCCGGGTGGCCGAACTGCTGCATCAGCTCGTCGAGGCCGCCGTCGCCCCGCAGCGCCGCCCGCCGCAGCCGCACGACACCGCGGGCCGGGCGGCGCACGGAGTGCCCCACCTCGGCCGGGAACACGTCGACCGCCGCGACGTCGGCGAAGTCGGGCACCATGAAGTCGGCCAGCTCCCGGCAGGTGGTGTCCATGTCGAGCGTGGTGCCGATCCGGACGGCGGCGGTGCTGAGCAGGGCGACACGGCCGCGGGCCTGTTCCAGCTCCTCGCGCTGCCGGACGGTGTCGGTGATCTCGATGACGATCGCCATCAGCCCGCAGCCCTCGCCGTCCGCGTCGAGCCGGTGGTAGGCGGCGCGCCAGAGCTGCTGGTCCGGCCCGTCCGCCGCCCAGGTCCGCCCGCTGATGGTCTCCTCGCGGGGCTTTCCGTCGGCCAGCACGTCACGCATGGTGGTGGGCCGGCCGTCCAGCTCGGGCAGCACCTCGAAGAAGGTCCGCCCGAGGTGGGACGCGGCGGGGAGACCGTTGAGGCGTTCGAGCGCCGGGTTGACGTAGGTGTAGCGGAGGTCGTGGTCGAGCACCGCGACGGCGGCCGGATTGCCGTCGAACAGGGCCGCGACCGTCTTCGGGTCGAAGAACGACGGCATACCGTCGTCGCACGCGTCGGCCTCCACGACCTCGCCTCCCGCCCTCGTCGGCCCCCGGCTCTCCATCCTCGGCCGCCCCTCCCCGCACCGCATCCGCAGGACGGCCGGTCAGGGGCGCCTCGGAACGCGGCCCCGCCCCTGCGGCCGGCGGCCCGGCAGCGGGCGGGACAGCGGCGGGCGGGGCGGGGAACGGCGGTTCAGCGGTTCAGCGGTTCAGCGAGCGAGGTCCGTCCGGTTTCGGGACGGGCCGGGGCCCGGCCCGTCTCCGGGGCCGAGATCGAGGTCCAGGTCGAGGGTGCCCTCGGTGGCCTCGGCGGTGGCCGGCAGGGCGAGGGCCGTGCCGACCGGTCCCGGCAGACTGCCGGAACCGAGCAGTCCCATGACGAGCGCGGTGGTGACGCGGTGCCAGGCCGGGGCCCGGCGGATCATGGCGTGGTCGCCGCCCCGGACGGTGATCATGCAGGTACGGGCGCCGGCGCGGCGGGCCCGGGCGGTGAGCGACTGGCTGGCCTGGGGGCTGGTCAGCCGGTCGCGGGTGCTGTGGACGAGGACGACGTCCCGGCCCGCGAGCTGGGTGACCGGGTCTCCCGGCGGGCACCACGGGGCGAGCCCCACGACGCCCCGGACCAGAGGGTGCCCGGCGGCGCGGAGGGCGGCGCGCGCCCCCATGGAGTGGCCGAGCAGCACCACCGGCAGCTCGTCCCCCGCCTGTTCCCGCAGGGCGTCGAGGGCGGCCACGGCGTCGTGGAAGGGGTCCGCGCGGGCTCCGTTCCAGCCCCGGTGGCCGTACCGCACCTCCCGTACGAGCACGTCCTCGCCCACGGCGCGGGCGGCCCGGCCGAGCGCCCGGACGAAGGGGCGCATCCGGGCGCCGGGAAGATTGAGCAACCCCGGCGGCGGGGGCTCCGTACCGGTCTCGCGCCCGCCGTGCAGAACGAGAACCGCTGCCGACGGCGGTCGTTGAACCACGCGTACCTCCAGGTCCGGGTGCGGGGCGCGGGCCCCTCTGCCGTGTATACGTCGCCGGGGCCGTCCCGGACGGGGCGCGGGGCGACGGACCGGTGGATCGGTGGATCGGCGCGGGCGCCGGTGACCGGAGGGGGAGGGCCGGTCGGGGCGTCGGCGCTCCGCCGGGAAGGGGCGCGGGGGCGGCGGGCGGTGCCGTCCACTGTACGGTCACCGGCGCGGAACCATACGGGCCGTCCGCACCATCCCCGTACATGACACCGAAGGAGCCGTCCATGGCATCAGGACCCCAACTCGGCAGCACGGCACCGGATTTCACCCTTCCAGGCGGGCGCCTGTCGGGCGATTCCTTCGAACGCGCCGACTACCGGCTCTCCTCCGCCCGCGGCCGGTCGGTGGTGCTGGCGTTCTACCCGGGGGACGACACCAGCGTCTGCACGAAGCAGTTGTGCTCGTACTCCTCGGGCATGGAGGCGTTCGAGGGGCTCGACGCCGAGGTCTGGGGCATCAGTCCACAGGGTGTGGACAGCCATGAGTCGTTCGCCCGCGCCCACGGCCTCCGGATGCCGCTGCTGGCCGACGAGGGCCGCGGGACGGCCAAGGCGTACGGGGTCGCCGCACCGGGGATCGGGGTGCGGCGGGCGGTCTTCCTCATCGATCCGGACGGGGTGCTGCGCTGGAAGCACGTGGCGCTGCTCGGAGCGACCTTCCAGTCGCTCTCCACCCTCACGGACCGTTTGTCCGGCATCAAAAAGACGTAAAGATTGCCGGGATCCGGCAGTGACCAAGGCAGGTGCGGTATGGGAACATCCAGCCAGATCGACGAAAAACACTCGGGGGAAGTCGACAGGCGGGGAGTGAACACGTGACCTTCTTTCTCGGTCTCGGCATTGCGGGGATCGTCCTGCTCGCCCTCTCCCTGATCTTCGACGGGATTCTCGAAGGGCTTCTCGGCGGCGTGCTCGACGGCCTGTTCGACGGGCTGCTGTCGCTTCCGGTGATCGCGGGCTTCGTCTCGATGCTCGGCTTCGGCGGGGCCATCGTGCTCGGCACGACGGGCGCCGGACCGGTCGCGGCCACCGCCGCGGGCGTCGCCGCCGGCGTGGTGGCGGGCTGGCTGACCTGGAAACTCAGCCGGGCCCTGATGCGCGACCAGACGCACACCACACCGCGCGGCTCCGACCTGATCGGCACGTCGGGTTCCGTCGTGACGGCCATCCCGGCCGAGGGCTACGGCGAGGTCATGCTGCGCCTGGGCGGCCAGCCGGTCAAGTACGCGGCCAAGTCGGCCGTGCCCGTGGCGCGCGGCACCGAGGTCTGGGTCGAGGAGGCCCTGTCGACCACCTCGGTCGCGGTCCGCCCGGTGGAGCGCTGACCCCGCGCGACCCGGCCCGCCGCCCGTCCTCCACCCACCCCCACGACCAACTCCACTCCACAGCACCGCCCAGCTCCACGACAATCTGCCGTCCCCCACGGGAGGCAGGGGGGACACATCACATGAGTCCAGTAGTCATCGCCGTCATCGGCATCGTCGTACTCCTCGTCCTGCTCGGTCTCGTCGTCATCACCCGCTACAAGGTGGCCGGGCCCAGCGAGGCGTTCATCATCACCGGCCGCCGGGGCAAGAAGTCGACGGACCCGGTCACGGGTCTCACCAGCATCGACAACAGCGGTCAGAAGGTCGTCGTCGGCGGCGGCGTCTTCGTGGTGCCGTTCGTCCAGCAGAAGTTCACCCTCGACCTCTCCAGCCGCCACATCCCGATCGCCGTGCGCGGCGCGGTGACCCTGCGCGGCGTGAAGTCGAACCTCGAAGGCGTCGCGATCGTCAAGGTCGGCGGCAGCGAGGACGCGATCCGCGCCGCCGCCCAGCGATTCCTCCAGCAGCAGGACGGCATCGTCGGCTTCACCCAGGAAGTGCTCTCCGGCGCGCTCCGCGCGATCGTCGGCCGGATGTCGGTCGAGGACATCATCCGGGACCGGGCCGCGTTCGCCGGGCAGGTCGCGGAGGAGGCCGAGGCCAGCCTCTCCGGCCAGGGGCTGATCCTGGACGCCTTCCAGATCCAGGACATCACCACCGAGGGCTCCTACCTGGAGGACCTCGGCCGCCCGGAGGCCGCCCGCGCCAAGCAGGAGGCGGACATCGCCGAGGCCATCGCGAAGCGCGCCTCGGAGCAGGCCCGGCTGAAGGCGGCCGAGGAGATCGCCATCGCCGAGCGGACGTACTACCTGAAGCAGGCCGAGATCAAGGCCGAGACGGAGGCGGCGGCCGCCAAGGCGAACGCCGCCGGCCCGCTCGCCGAAGCGGCCCGCCAGCAGGAAGTCCTCGCCGAGCAGGAGAAGGTCGCCGAGCGCCAGGCCGCGCTGACCGACCGCGAGCTGGACACGAAGGTCCGCAAGCCCGCCGACGCCGCCCGCTACCAGGCCGAGCAGGAGGCGGAGGCCCGCCGCATCGCCCAGGTCAAGGAGGCCGAGGCCGACGCGGAGCGCTCGCGCCTGACCGGCCAGGGCGAGAAGCTGCACCGTTCGGCGCTGGCCGACGCGGTCCGGATCGAGGGTGAGGCGGAGGCCGCGGCGATCGCCGCCAAGGGCGCCGCCGAGGCCGAGGCCATGCAGAAGAAGGCCGACGCGTTCGCGCAGTACGGTGACGCGGCCGTCCTCCAGATGCTGGTCGAGGTCCTCCCGAGCGTGGTCGCGAAGGCGGCGGAGCCGCTGAGCGCCATCGACAAGATGACGGTCATCTCCACGGACGGCGCGAGCCAGCTGGCCCGTACGGTCACGGACAACGTCTCGCAGGGCATGGAACTGCTCAGCTCGACGACGGGCGTGGACCTGGCGTCGCTCCTGAACAACCTCACGTCCCGTACGGCCGCGGTTCCCGCGCCCACGACCGGGGAAGCCGGTACGGCGGCGTCCCCCGCGACGCCGGGCGCCACGGGCTCGCAGCAGAACGGCGAGATCGAGATCAAGGGCTGACGCCGGGGGCGAGGACTTCCCCGCCCCGGCAGCGAACCGGTCAGGCCGGTCAGCGGGCCGGGCCGGTCAGACCGGCAGGTGCCCGGGAGCCCCACGCGGGTTCTCGGGCACAGCCATGTCCGGTTCGGTCCGGCGGTCGGCGGCAGCGGCGACGGCGGCGGCCAACCGCCCGCGCCATCCGGTCGGTTGCTCCTCCTCCGGCCCGGTGGGGACGTCACCCCCGAGACTGGCGATCCGGTACTCGGCCCACCGCGCCCAGGCGGCCTCCTGTCGGCAGTCGGGGCACTGGGTCTCACCCCCCAAGGACCGGAAGACGTGCTCGGTGCCCGGCCCTTCGCAGGTGACGAGCGGAGCGGCGTACCGAGGAGCGGCGACCGGGCCCGGGGGCGGAGGCAGGGGCGCGGCGTCGGGCTCACGCCGGGACACGGGCTCGGCGACGCGCACGGAGGCAGCGGGCCCGGGCGCTCCGCACACGGCGGCGACGGGCGCGGGCATCTTCTGCACCAGCCGGTGCCGCAGGAACCCCACGGCGGACCGCACGCCACCGGGCGGCAGGTCGCTGGTCAGCACCCGCCGCAGGTCGTTCCCGGACAGCCCACGCCGCAACCACTCGACGGCCTGCCCGACGAGGGCTCGGGCTTCGGCCACGCCGAGGTGCAGCTCCCGGTGGGAATGCCGCAGGGACAACAACACCCGCTCGGCCTCGACGGCTTCGGGCGCGTCAGGCGCTTCAAGCACCCCAGGCGCCTCGGACGCTTCGGCCGCTTCGGAGGGTGGGCGGGATGAGTTCTTCTCCCGTTCTTCGTCTACCGGTAGGTGGCGACCGACGGTCCGACGCCCCGGACGGCCGACCGCCGGAAAGTGCGCACCCGGAGAAGAGGGGCGTCGGAGGGAGACACGGGAAGAGGCCGGGGGAGGATCACCCGGCGAGCCTCCGGTCGTACGGCCGACCCCGCCCCCCGGTAGCTCCTCTTCCCTCCGCCACACGTCGCACGCCCCGGCGTCGTCCAACGGGACGTTGGAGAAGAGCTGGTGGGTCGCCCACCACCCGCGCTCACCGGAGACCCGCCGCTCATGCACGAACCCGTTCGTGAGCAACTGCTCCTTGACGCGCTGGAAGGCGCGCCCCTTGAGGCCCAACTTCCGCGCGTGCTCGGACAGGGGGAGGTGGGACTGCCCCTCGGGCAGCCCCTGGACGTAGAGGATCAGGATCTTCGCGTCGCCGCACAGACGCGGGTGGCGCACGACATCGTGCGAGGCCTTCGTGTAGCGCCGGGAGGGCGCGATAGCATGCCGAAGCATCCCAGTGGACTCCTTGTTCTCCACTAGTTGGGTGAAGGCCCTCGGATCGGTGCTCGAACACCACCGGGGGCCGCCCCATGCACGCACGCATACCCACGTACTTGCACAGAGCGTGATGACCCGATCACGGTACCGCAGTGGAGAAGGCGCGCCGACCACCAGCGGAAAACCCCACTCGACCAGGTGACGGGCGAATTCCGGCCCCACCAGCGCCAGTCCGAAGGAACCCGAGCGCACCGGGCGACACCCGCTGGGGCCGGGGCGCTGCTCCAACCCGGCCCACGAGCCGGGGGAAGCATGCCGAGGGCGGTCGCACGCCGGGTGGCCTCAGCAGGATTCCTCGGCCAGCTCCTCGAACGCTTCGCGGGTCATGATCCGGTCGTCCGCCCACACCTGACCGGGCTCCAAAGCCTTGAGGTCCGCCAGGCGGAAGGTCACCAGGCCGGTGTAATCGTAGGTGAACCCGGACTTCCCGAAAGAGACTTGGTAAGCGAGGTCGGCGCGCAGTTCCTGCTCCCCCACGTGCACGGCAGCCCACCGGGACGGCGGGGCGAAGAGGGGGAAGTCGACGTCCCCGGGCGCGTGCTCCTCCGGGACTTTCCACCCCGAGAGGTTCTTCCCGCCGAGAAGGCCACCACCCTCGGCGCGGGCGGCTTCCCCGCTCCGCAGGCCCGTCCCTCGGATCTTGCCGTCTCCGCACGGCCGCAACAGAACGCGCGGAGCTCCCTCGGCATCGAGTTGCACGCCGACCAAGGGCAGCAGCTCCGCGCCGCACCCGGACAGCGTCGCCACTCCTACCGCCACCAACAGCGCACAGGACAGCACCCGTCGCATCCACCCACCCCCCCCAGGGGGCCGGATACTACTAGGGCGTTTTGCGAAAGTCCCGCCTGCTCGGCGAGCGGACGGCGCTCCTCAGGAGCGGTCACACCAGCCCTTCGGTCTGCGACTTCAGGTTGGCGGAGGCTCCATGAGGTCCGAACGGAGCTTGATCACCACACCAGCGCGGGCTCTCAGGAGCCGAGCAGCGCGGAACCGTACCAGTCCGAGGGGCCGGCCACCCCCGGCAGCACGAGGAAGTAGCCGCCGCCCGTCGTGGTGCTGAAGTCGGCGAACCGTTCGCCCTCCAGCCGCTTCTGCACGGTCGCGAACTGCCGGACGATGTCCCGCTGGTAGCAGCAGAAGGCCAGCCCCACGTCGAGCGTGCCGTCGGGCGCGAGGCCCCGGTCGATGTTGTAGCTCCGGCGCAGCAGCACCGAGTGCTCGCTCCCGGGGGTTCGCGGATTGGCCCGGCGGATGTGCGAGCCCAGCGGGGTGACCCGGCCCTCCGGATCCTGCCCGTAGTTGGGCAGGTCGCTCTCCTTACGTCCGTCGAGCGGCGCCCCCGTCGACTTGCGCCGCCCGAAGATCCGCTCCTGCTCGCCCAGAGGCACCCGGTCCCACGCTTCGGCCCGCAGCCGGATGGTGCGCAGGACCTGATAGCTCCCGCCGCGCGCCCAGCCCGGCCCCTCCGCCCCGATCCAGACCAGTCGGTCCATCTCCCTCGCCGACGTCGTGTCCGGGTGCGCGGTGCCGTCCTTGAAGCCGACGAACGACCGCGGGGAGCCCTCGGGGCGCGGCGGGTTGAGGAAGCCGTCGGTCCGCCACCGCATCCGCAGAAGCCCCGAGGTCTCCCGGGCCAGATCCCGTACGACATGGAGCACGGCGTCCGGGTGCTGGGCGCAGACCTGCACCGAGAGGTCGCCGTGACAGCTTTCCGGGTCGAGCTGGTCCCCGGGGAACTCCGGCATCGGGACGAGTCCGGGCGGCCGTGCCCGCGCCAGCCCGTACCGTTCGTCGAACAGCGAGGCCCCCACCCCGACGGTGATGGTCAGCCGGTCCTCCGGGCCCTGCACCGCCGCCACGTCCGGATCGAGCGGTGTGACACCGGCCGTCAGGACGCGGCACCGTACGGTCAGCTTCTTCAGCAGCGTCGCGAGCTCCGCCCGATCGTGCGCGAGCACGTCGAAGGCGACGAAACCGCCGCACTGCTGCTGCCGGGTCAGGATTCCTGCCTGATGTGCGCCGTGAAACCGGATCGGCCCCTTCTCCGAGCCAGGCATCGGCGTACCCGAGGCGGAACTCACCGCCATCGTGC
Organism: Streptomyces sp. CB02366; assembly: GCF_001905905.1. Taxonomy (GTDB): domain Bacteria; phylum Actinomycetota; class Actinomycetes; order Streptomycetales; family Streptomycetaceae; genus Streptomyces. The sequence continues at coordinate 1,082,636 of NZ_LIVT01000003.1, read as the reverse complement.
CGGTCAGACCCGCAGTTCCCACGACGCCCGCGGCTCCTCGTACGAAAACACGTCGGGTGGGACGCATCCCCTGGTGCTGGTCACTTTCCGTCACGGTCTTCCCCTCCCGGGGTTTCGGTGTCCGCTCCGCCTCCTCAGCTCTACCCGCCGCAGGGGGTCGCCGAGCAGGGGCGGCCTCCCTCCGATACGGATGGAGTAGAGGGATGGAGGAACAGGAGGGTCGACTCCACCAGCGTGCGCGCTCACCAGCACGCGACTGGGGCACGCAAACGCGCCGCCCGCGGTGCGCGCCCCCCCCTACTCCGCCGCCGCGTCCGCCTCCTCCATCTGCGTCAGCGCGTCCGTGATCATGCGGGTCGCGAAGTTCGGGTCGTCCGTCATGCGGTTGATGTGTTCCGCCAGCAGGAACGCCGTCGCCTGCAACGGGGTCAGCTCCGTCCGCTTCCAGTCGCCGTACTGCTGACGCCACAGCGTGGGGCTCAAGCCGATGGCGGCGGCGATGGCCATGCCGGACATCGTGGGGATGGTCTCGGGAGGGATGCTGATGGTCATCTGCCGGAGCGTGGTGACCAGGGTCGGCACCACGTACTCGATGACGTCCTTGTCATGCGCCTCGTGAGCCTCCCGCAGCCACTTCATGTACATGAAGATCAGCGTGCACGCTCCGTCCAGGACGTCGTCCACGCCCTGGGGGCCCAGCGACGAGATGAGCTGCTGGACCAGGCGCTCCTGTTCCGGGTCGGGGCCGGTCGCGTCCGCGTGGACGCTCCTGAGCCGGGAGTCGATCATCATGAGCGCCGCGCCCACATCGCCGGCGGGAGCGTAACGGGGGTGAAAAGACGACACGGCAGGGTCCTTCTCGGGTGGCTGCCGTCGGGCAGCTCGCGGTGCCCGGGTGACGCTCCGTACCTCTGCGCACTCGGACGGCTACGCATCCGACTCTCCACGATCCGCCGCGCCTCCGTCGGGCACTTCTCGAATTTGGCCGGGCGCCGGAGTCACTTTCGCCAGAACAGGTGGTGGGTCATGCCACTCGGGCTCGGGACGACGTCGAGGTGGTAGCGGTCGCGCAGGTCGTCGGGCGAGTTCCAGAGGCGCAGGCCGCTCCCCAGCTTCAGCGGGGCGACCGCCACGTGCAGGGTGTCGACCAGGCCGGCGTCGAGGAACTCGCGGATCGTGGTGACGCCGCCGCCGAGCCGGACGTCCTTGCCCTCCGCCGCCTCACGGGCGCGCTCCAGCACCGTCGCCGGGTCGCCGTCGACGAAGTGGAACGTGGTGTCGGAGAGAGCGAACGACGGGCGCGGATGGTGGGTCATCACGAACACCGGTGTGTGGAAGGGGGGTTCGTCGCCCCACCAGCCCTGCCACTCGTCGTTCTCCCACGGGCCGCGCTGCGGGCCGAACTTGTTGCGGCCCATGATCTCGGCCCCGATGCCGTGGGCGAAGTCCCGCGTGAAGTAGTCGTCCAGGCCCCGGCTTCCGCCCGGCTCGGTGCGGTTGGGCCAGCTCGCCGTAGCGCCCGCCCAGGAGAAGAGAGCCCCGGGGTCGACGTTGCCGAACGGCCGCTCCAGCGTCTGGTCCTCGCCCGCCGCGACCCCGTCCTCGGAGACGGTGAAGTTCTGGACCCTCAGCAGCTGTGCCATGCGTTCCTCCTGGTTTTCGTACGGTCGCCGGGAGACGGCGGACGACAGGGGAGACCTGTCGTGACGGCGGAACTCATCGGTCCGGCCGCCGGGCGCGGCCCTTCTCCTCCGGGTGCGGCCCTATCTCCTGCGGGTGCGGTCTTTCACCTCCGGGTGCGGCCCTATCTCCTGCGGGTACGGCCTTTCTCCTCCGGCCGTCCTCCGACACCCTCGCCGTACGCTGCCCCCAGCGCACCGCGCCGCACCGCACCGCCCCGCCACCGCGATCAGATTCCTGGGGGTTTCCTCGTGAGCGAGCCGTCCGGTCCCCGGACCCGTAAGCCGTTCCTGTACGTCGTCGTCTGCGCGGCCGGCGTCGCCCGGGACGTCGACCTGCTGTTCGCCGCCGCGCAGGACGCCGGCTGGGACGTGGGCGTCGTCGCCACGCCGCAGGGGCTCGGCTTCCTCGACCCGGCGGCCGTCGAGGCGCGTACCGGGCGGCCGGTCCGCTCGGCCTGGCGCTCCCCCGGCGAACCGCGGCCGTTCCCGGACCCGGACGCGATCGTCGTCGCTCCCGCCACGTTCAACACGATCAACAAGTGGGCGGCCGGGATCGCGGACACCCTGGCCCTCGGCATCCTCTGCGAGGCGTACGGGCAGGGCGTGCCCACCGCCGTCCTCCCGGCGGTGAACCCCTTCCTCGCCCAGCACCCCGCGTACGTCGAGAGCCTGGCCAGGCTGCGCACCATGGGCGTACGGATCAGCGCCCGCGCGCCGCACACGCCCAAGTCCGGCGAGACGGCCGCCTTCCCGTGGGAAGAGGCGCTGGAACTGCTCGCGCCCGGGCGGCCGGTGTAGGGATCCCGCTCTCCCGCTTCCGAGCTTTCCCGCTCCCCACGGATCACCCGGGGCGGTTTTCGGACAGGTGCGACGTGGGTCCGGGGGCGCGGCCGGCCTCCGTTCCGTACGACGGACCGGTCTGCGGGGCCGCCCTGCGGCCCCTCGACCGATTTTCGCCGCCCGATAAGGTAATGGCCGGATAAAGAGATCGCCAAATGCGTGCGGACCGCCGCGCGTCTCGGGAGGAAGCCATGGGAACCCGCCGCACGTCACTGCCCGGAGTGGGTGCTCAGTACGACTTCACGACCGAGACGGGCCAGCACATCTCGGTCGTCGTCCACCACGACGGCCGCCGGTTCATCGGGTTCTACGAACAGGACGATCCTGATGCGTGCCGGCTCTCCGTCCCCCTGACGACGACCGAGGCCACCGCCCTCGCCCACCTCATCGATCCGGCGCCCATCGACGCCGTACGGACCGAGGGCATCGACCTGGTCACCGAGCACATTCCGCTCGGGTCGCGCTCCCCGTACGGCGGGCGGCTGTTGGGGGAGACGCGGGCGCGGACCCGGACCGGGGCGTCCATCGTGGCGGTGCTGCGCACCCACAGCGCGCACCCCTCGCCGGAACCGGATTTCCGGCTGGCCATCGGGGACACCCTCGTCGCCGTCGGTACACGTGAGGGCGTCGACGCGCTCTCCGAGATCATCGCGGAGGGCTGACCATGCACGACACGACCGCATTGCTGGTGGAGCTGGGGGCCGTCATCCTCGGACTCGGGCTCGTCGGACGGTTCGCCGGCCGGATAGGGCTCTCCCCCATCCCGCTCTACCTGCTGGCGGGGCTCGCCTTCGGGCACGGCGGACTGATCCCGCTGAAGGCCAGCGAGGAGTTCACCATGGTGGGCGCCGAGATAGGCGTCATCCTGCTGCTCCTCCTGCTGGGCCTCGAATACAGCGCGTCCGAGCTGGTCACCAGCCTCAAGACGCAGTACCCGTCCGGCGCCGTGGACTTCGTGCTGAACGCGACGCCCGGCGCCCTCGCCGCCCTGATGCTCGGCTGGGGCCCCGTGGGCGCCGTCGCGCTCGCCGGGGTCACCTGGATCTCCTCCTCCGGGGTGATCGCCAAGGTGATGACCGACCTCGGCCGGCTCGGCAACCGCGAGACCCCCGTCATCCTCGGCGTCCTCGTCATGGAGGACCTGGCGATGGCGATCTACCTGCCGCTGCTGACAGCCATGCTCGCGGGGGTCAGCCTGGCGGGCGGCAGCCTCGCCCTCGTCATCGCGCTCGGGGCCGTCGGGTTCGTCCTCTACCTGGCGCTCCGCCACGGCCGCCTGATCAGCCGCGCGGTCTCCTCCGACAACCCGGAGATGCTGCTCCTGGTCGTCCTCGGCCTCACCGTCCTGGTCGCCGGCGTCGCCCAGCAGCTCCAGGTCTCCGCCGCCGTGGGCGCGTTCCTCGTCGGCATCGCGCTCTCCGGCGAGGTCGCCGAGGGCGCCCGCAAGCTGCTCACCCCGCTGCGGGACCTGTTCGCCGCCGTGTTCTTCGTCTTCTTCGGGCTCTCCACGAACCCGGCCGACATCCCGCCGGTGCTGCTGCCCGCAGCCGTACTGGCCGTCGTCACCACCCTCACCAAGGTCGCCACCGGCTACTACGCGGCCCGGCGCGCCGGAATCGGTTCGCCCGGCCGCTGGCGGGCGGGCGGCACCCTCGTGGCGCGCGGCGAGTTCTCCATCGTCATCGCCGGCCTGGCCGTGGCCACCGAGCCGCGCATCGGCCCCATCGCCACCGCGTACGTCCTGATCCTCGTGATCGCCGGCCCGCTCACCGCCCGGTGGACACAGCCCCTCGCGGCGAAGATCGAGGCCCGTCGCGGCGGTGGCGGCGCCGGGAAGAGCACGGACGCGAGCACCGCGGAAGCCGCCGAGCCGGCCCCCGCGTCGGCCCCCGAGCGCCGCCGGGGCGCGCACGACGACCTCACCCCGGAACCGGCGGGCGAGAAGCACGAGTAGCCCCCGGCCCCGCAGCCGCCATGCCGGAGCCCCCGGACACCACCAGCGCGTGGGTCCGGGGGCTCCGGCGTGGTCCGGCCCGTCGTCTCCGCCCCCGCGGCCGGCCGGACGCCTCTCCCGGCGGGGCCGGTACGTCTCCGCACGCCTCCCCGTTCAGGGTCCGTACGGCTCCGCGCGTCTTCGCTACGTCTCCGCGCGGACGCCGTGCCTCCCCCGTACCTCCCCGTACCTCTCCCTACGTCTCAGTGCGCGATGCCGTCGATCAGCTCCCGCGCCCCCTGGCGCATCAGCGCGACCGCGACGGACGTGCCCAGGGTGGCGGGGTCCAGCGGCCCCGCCCACTCGTGCGCGTTCAGCACGGTCTTGCCGTCCGGCGTGAACACCTTCGCCCGCAGCGACAGGTCTCCGTTCCGTTCGACCCGCGCGTACCCGGCGATCGGGCTGTTGCAGTGGCCCTGGAGCACATGGAGGAACATGCGCTCGGCGGTCGTCTCGCGGAGCGCGGCCGGGTCGCCGAGCCCGCTCACGACGTCGATGACGGCGTCGTCGCCTTCGCGGCACTGGAGCGCGAGCACCCCCGCGCCGATCGGCGGGCACATCACCTCGGTCGACAGGATCTCGGTGATCACGTCCTCGCGGCCGATGCGCCCCAGGCCCGCCGCGGCGAGCAGCAGCGCGTCCGCCTCGCCGGCCGCGAGCTTCTCCAGACGGCGGTTGGCGTTGCCGCGCATCGGTACGCAGTCGAGGTGCGGGTGCGACGCGGCGAGCTGGGCGGAACGGCGTACCGACGAGGTGCCGATCCGGGTTCCGGCGGGCAGTTCGTCGAGCGTCAGGCCGCCGGGGTGGATCAGGGCGTCGCGGATGTCGTCGCGCCGGAGGAAGGCGGCGAACACCGTGCCCGCGGGCAGGGGCCGGTCCGCCGGAATGTCCTTGACGCAGTGCACCGCCAGGTCCGCCTCCCCGGCGAGCAGGGCCTGGTCGACCTCCTTGGTGAACGCGCCCTTCCCCTCGACCGCGCTGAGATCGCCCATCCACTTGTCGCCCGTCGTCTTCACCGGGACCACCTCGGTACGGATGCCGGGGTGCAGGGCGGACAACTCGGCGCGCACTCGTTCCACTTGGGCGAGGGCCATCGGCGAGTCACGGGTGACGACACGAATCAGATCGACGGACATGACGCCACGATAGAGCGTCGGTCCTCCCGTCCACCGGACGGACCCGGTGTTCATCTCCTCTTTTGAACACGGGCGTTGGACGCTCCACGACCCGCCGCACCCTCGCGCACCCGTACGGGCGGTCACGCGTGCGATGCGGCTTCCTCGCTGGTCAGCCGTACGAGCCCGGAGCCGGGGACGCGCCGCCCTTTCTGCCTCTACGCACGGGTGGAGCCGCCTCCGCACCGGCTTGCCCCCCCCCGGCCGAGAGCCATGCCGGGATCCGGAGCGGCATCGTCATCGGCGGCGACGACGGCGACCTCGACGCCTTCGGGCAGGCCGTCACAGCTCCTTGGCCGGCCAGTCCAGCAACCGTGCGCCGATGACCGCCGTCTGCAGGCTGTAGCGGTGCACCGGATCCGAAGGGTCGGACCCGGTCAACTGGTGGATGCGCTCCAGCCGGTACGTCAACGCCCGTACGCTCAGGGCCAGTCGGCGGGCCGTCTCGGCGGCCACGCACCCCGCGTCGAAGTAGACCGCCAGCGTGTTCAGCAGCGGTTCCGCCCCGCCCCGCGCCTTCTGCAACGGACCCAGCTCACTGCGCACCAGATCCGCCATCGCCTGCCGGTCCCGGGTCAGCACCGGGTAGACCAACAGGTCGGCGGCGTACAGCACGGGGTCGTCCATGCTCATCCGGTCCGCCAGGTCGAGGGCTTCGAGCGCTTCGTCATACGAATGGACCACCCCGCCGGGCCCCTTGTGCGGGCGGCCGATCGCGACCCGGCCGCCGTCCGTCGCCGCGTGCGCCTGCTTGGCGAAGTAGCGCAGCACGTCGGGCTGGCTGCCCGGCGCGATGCAGACGATCCTGCCGTCCTTCGTGGTCAGCAGGATCTTGCGCCCGCCGAACCGCGCCAGCAGCGCCGTCTCCACGCTGCGCGGCGCCGCGTCCGTCTCCGTGTACGCCTCCGGGCCCGACGCCACCGCCACCGCGTGCGCGCGCGACAGCCGCAGACCGAAGCGGGTCGCCCGCTCCGCGAGCCGGACCAGGTCGCTGCGTCCGTACAGCAGGTCGTCGATGAACTCCCGCCGCGCCGCCTCCTCCCGCCGTACGGTGAGCCGCTGGGCGCGCTCGAACCCCTCGGCGAACGCGTCGACCGCCTGCTCCACGGCGGCCAGGACGGCGTCGGTCACGGCAGGGGAGTTTCCGGCAGCGGCACGCGGCCACGCTTCACGCGTCCGTGCCAGGTGCATCGTCACCAAGGCGCGCAGTTGATACCCCGCGTCCGCCGCCGTACGACCCAGCGTCCGGCGCTCCTCCAGTTCGTCACGGGTCAGACGACGGCCCGTGAGGGCGACTTCACCCAGGATACGGGCGTAATCACCCAGTATTTCCTCGGGAATCCTCGGCTCGGCCACGCGTTCTCCTTCAACCCTGCAACAGTCCGGTCATCTCCCCGACGCCCCCTGGCCGGTGCCGACGCCCGGCATCGGCCGGGCAGGAAGATTGCCGGGTTCCGGCAATGCACGATAACGCCCCGCGGTGCCAGGATCAGGTCAGCACCAACACGGGGGGCGCCCGGGGGAAACACACCCGGGAAGGCCCTGCGGGGGACACGGGGGAAGCACGGGGGTGCACGGGAACGGGGGAGCGGGAGCCTTCCCGGACCTCGGATTCCGCACCGTCCACGGGGGAGCGGGGACGATGCGGAGCCGGAGGTCCGGCGCGGGGCGCCCGAGGGCGAACGCCCCGCCCTCCGCGGCGGTTTCGACCGAGCCGCGGCGGGCGGCCCCCGCCACCCGGACGCCCGCCGGCCGACCGCCCCCGTACCGGAACCGACGAGGCGCACCGTCACCGGACGACGCGCGCGACCGCAAGGGGGGGGGTGGGACAGGTGGACGAGTTCCTGAGCGCGGCGCTCGCCTTCCCCGCCGCCGTCTTCGGCGCGGCCCTGGTGGTCGTCGTCTGCTTCTGGCTCCTGGTGCTGGCCGGGGCCGCCGGCCACGACTCCTTCGGCGGAGATCTCGACACCGCCCCGGCCGGTCTCGGCGGCGTCCCCGCCCCGGTCTCCGTCTCCCTGCTCGTCGTCCTCGCCTGGTTCGGCAGCCTGACCGGTACGGTCCTGCTGCACCGGAGCGGGACCGGCGGCGCCGCCCGCACCGCGCTCTCCTTCGCCGTGCTCGCCGGGTCGCTGCTCATCGCCTGGGCGGCCGTCCGCCTCCTGCTGCGCCGCTTCCGCCGGTACTTCCCGGCGCAGCCCCCACCGTCCCGGCTCGACTTCCTCGGCAGCGTCTGCACGATCCGCACCGGCTCCGTCACCGCGTCCTTCGGCCAGGCCGAGGTCGTCGCGCCCGACGGATCGACCGCCACCGTGCAGGTCCGGCTCGCCGCCCCGCCGCACTCGCTCCCCGGTCCGGCCGCCGGGGAGGCTCCGCTCGCCAGGGGCGGCACCGGGCTCCTCTACGCCTACGACGAGGAGGGCGAGTTCTTCTGGGTCGCGTCCTACGACGCGGCGCTGGACCCGGGCCCGAACACCGGACCGCCCGGACCGCGGGGCGGCGCGTCCGGCTGACCCGGACGGGCCGCCCGCCCCCCCTCCCCCCCCCCGCCCCGCCTCCCCACCTCCACCACGTCTCCGTACCCCCGCCACGTGCCGCCGCGCGCCACCCGCGCGAGGGCCCCGGTACGCGACCGGGACCCGCCCACCTCGCCGCCGACCGCCCCCGACCACGACCTTCCGTACCGACCAGCCGCCAAGGACTCTCCATGGATGCCATCTCCTTGGGCATCGGCGTGCTCATCGCCGTTGTCCTGCTCATCGTCATCGCCGTCGTCTTCGTCGTCACCCGGCTGTTCCACAAGGTCGAACAGGGCAAGGCCCTGATCATCTCCAAGACCAAGAAGGTCGACGTCACCTTCACCGGGGCCGTCGTCCTGCCCGTGCTCCACAAGGCCGAGACGATGGACATCTCGGTCAAGACGATCGAGATCCGCCGGGCCGGGCGCGAGGGCCTGATCTGCCAGGACAACATCCGCGCCGACATCCAGATCACCTTCTTCGTCCGGGTCAACAAGACGGTCGAGGACGTCATCAAGGTCGCCCAGTCCATCGGTACGCAGCGGGCCAGCGACAAGGTCGCCATCCAGGAGTTCTTCGCCGCGAAGTTCTCCGAGGCGCTCAAGACCGTCGGCAAGCAGCTCGACTTCGTCGACCTGTACACCCAGCGCGAGGAGTTCCGGGACCGGATCATCCAGGTCATCGGAACCGACCTGAACGGCTACCACCTCGACGACGCCGCGATCGACTTCCTGGAGCAGACCCCGATGGCCCAGCTCGACGGGGCCAACATCCTGGACGCCCAGGGCATCCGGAAGATCACCGAGCTGACCGCGATCGAGCACGTGCGCACCAACGAGTTCCAGCGCACCGAGCAGAAGGAGATCACCCGGCAGGACGTCGACGCCCGCGAGACGATCCTGGAGCTGGAGCGCCGCCAGGCCGAGGCCGAGATCAAGCAGCGCCGCGAGGTCGAGACGCTGCGGGCCCGCGAGGAGGCCGCCACCGCCCGGGTGCAGGAGGAGGAGCGGCTCGGTTCGCAGAGCGCGTTCATCAGGACCGAGGAGCAGCTCGGCATCCAGCGCGAGAACCAGGCGCGGGAGATCGCCGTCGCGCAGAAGAACCGCGAGCGCGTCATCGCCGTCGAGAGCGAGCGCATCGAGAAGGACAGGATGCTGGAGGTCATCGGGCGCGAGCGCGAGACCGAGCTGAACCGGATCGCCGCCACCAAGGAGGTCGAGGCCGAGCGGCGCGAGGTCGCCGACGTCATCCGCGAGCGGATCGCGGTGGACCGCACGGTCGCGGAACAGGAGGAGTCGATCCTCACCCTGCGCGCCGTCGAGGACGCCGAGCGCGCCCGCAGGTCGGTCATCATCGCGGCCGAGGCGGAGGCGCAAGAGAAGCTGGTCAAGGACATCAAGGCGGCCGAGGCGGCGGAGGCGGCCTCCACGCACCTGGCGGCCGAGCAGCTCACCCTCGCCGAGGCGCGGCTCAAGACCGCGGACCTGGACGCGCAGGCCAAGCTGCGGCTGGCGGAGGGGGTGCGGGCCGAGACGGCGGCGCCGGGTCTGGCCGCCGTGCAGGTGCGGGACGCCGAGGCCGAGGTCATCGAGAAGGCCGGCCTCGCGGAGGCCGAGGCGACGGCGGCCCGGCTCAAGGCCGAGGCGGAGGGCGCGCGGCTCAAGGCGCTCGCGGAGGCCGAGGGCACCCGCGCGCGGGCGACCGCGGACGCCGCGGTCATCGGCGAGAAGCTGAAGGCGGAGGCCGCGGGGCTCACCGAGAAGGCCGCCGCGATGGCGGCGCTGGACGAGGCGTCCCGTACGCACGAGGAGTACCGCCTGCGGCTGGAGGCGGAGAAGGAGATCCGGCTCGCCGGGCTCGATGTGCAGCGGCAGGTCGCCGAGGCGCAGGCGACGGTCCTGGCGACGGGGCTGGAGAACGCCGACATCGACATCGTCGGCGGCGACTCCGTCTTCTTCGACCGGTTGGTCTCCTCGGTCTCGCTCGGCAAGGGCGTGGACGGGTTCGTCCAGAACTCGCAGACCGCGCAGGCGCTGGCCGGACCCTGGCTGGACGGCTCGTCCTCCTTCACGGACGACCTGACCCGGGTGCTGGGCTCGGTCTCCACGGGCGATGTGCGGAACCTGACGGTGTCGGCGCTGCTGACGCGGCTGATGGGGTCGGCGGGGGCGGCTTCGGGCCAGATGGAGCAGTTGCTGGCGGCGGCGAGGGAGCTGGGGCTGGCGGACCTGCCGGTCGGCGGCGGTACGGAGGCGGCCCCCGTCGCGGTGTCGCTGAACGGGGCCGGGGCGAAGGGATAGGCCGCGGGGCCCCGCGCCCCGCCCTGGAGCGCCGGGCGGGCCGGCCACCCGGTCCGCCCGGCGCCGCAGCACGGGGCACGGCGCCGCCGCACGGGGCCGCCCGCTCCGCACGCCGGAAGAAACACGTAGGGAGCCGTACGCATGGACAGCGACACCACCGCCACCGCCACCGCGCCCCCGGGCGGGCGCGGCGAGGTCGACGCCGGCGCCTACGAGGTGCTGCGGCGGCGGCTCTCCGCCCGGGCGGGCGAGCTCGTCCGGCGGGCCGAGGCGCTCAACGCCCGCCGCACCGAGGAGTTCGGGACCACCGGACTCCGCCTCCTCGCCACCGAGCAGGTGCGCACCGAGCACCCCGCCGTACCGCGCGACCTCGTCGCCGTGGGCGGAAAACTGCTCCTCGGCTTCGAGCGGGGGCCGGGGGCACGGGGCGAGGCCGGCGTCGAGGACGTCCTCCTCGTCCGGGACGCCTCGCCGCGGGACGCGGACGCCGCGGACGCCCCCGCCCAGGAGTCCGGCCTCCTCGACGACCCCGGCTTCCGGCACGCGTTCGCCTCCCTCCACCGCTACTTCCGCGACGCCCGCCTCCTGCGGCTGCGCCGCGTCGACGGCAGGCTGCTGGCCGTCTTCCGTACCGGCGAGAACGCCGAGGACATCCGGGTCCTGCGCTGGGCCCTGGGCGCGGACGGGTCGCCCGGGGCGTTCCTGGACGCGCAGGGCGAGCGCGACCACGTCTTCCCGCCGTCCCACGACGTCGAGTGGACTGTCGCCGGGCGCGACGCCCACGTCCCCGGGCGCCACCCGCACATCGCCATCGGCAAGGGCGGCGGCCTGTTCGTCGACACCCTCGGCGGCACCCTGACCGTCAAGACCGCCGACGACACCGAGTCGCCGGACGGGATCTACGAGGAGCCGGTCGACGAGCCGCTGCAGTCGCTGGCCGACGCCGACGTCGCGTACGCGGAGGTCGGACCGCTGGTGCTGCTGCGCGTGCGCCCGTACAAGGAGGCGCACTGGCGCCACCTCGTCTTCAACTCGCTGCTGGGCTCCGTCGAACGGCTCGACGGCATCGGCCCGGCCTGCCGCCGCCTCCCCGAGGACCAGGGGATCATCTTCCCCGGCGGCTACTACCTCACCACCGGGGCCGCGAAGACCTTCGACACCGCCGAGGAGCTGACCGAGCCCGTCTTCGAGGGCGCGGTCAGCTCCCCCAACGGCGAGGACGTCCTGTACGTCTTCCGCTCCCGCGACGGCCTGCGCAGCCTCCTCCTCCCCTACAACCTGATCCGCCAGGAGGTCGCCACCCCGCTCACCGGGCGCGGCCACGCGCTGCTGGACGACGGAACGCTCGTCCTGCTGCGGGACAGCCCGGACGGGCCGGCCCGCGTGCACTCCCTCCAGCGCTGGCGGACCCCGTACGTCTCCGACACCTACGCCGCCTCCCGCCCCGCCGGGACCGGGCCGGTGGCCCGGATCGGCAACGCCGACCTGGTGCGCGGGATCTCCGACTGCCTCGCCCTCGCCCACGGCGTACGGGACATGGCGCCGACGACCGCCGTCTACGGGCGGCTCGCCGCCGACTGCACCCGCGCCCAGGACCGTTACCACTGGCTCTCCGACCCCGAACTGGGTTCGCTGGCAGAGCCGTTGGACGAGCTGCGGGACACCGCTCAGCAGGTGCTGGCCGAGTTCACCGCCGTACAGGAGCTGACCCGGCGGGCCGCCGACGCGCTGGAGGAGACCGACGCCCGCATCACCGCACTGGTACGGCGGGTGCGCGGCGAGGCGCCCGGGTCCGCATCCGCCTGGGTCGAACGGCTGACCGAGCTCCGGCGGGCGCACGGCCGCCTGGCGACCGTCGCCGGCATGCGGTACGCCGACGCCGAGCGGATCGCGGAGCTGTCCGCCCGGACGGAGGACGACATCGCCTCCGCCGCCCAGCGGGCCGTGTCCTTCCTGGCGCGCGACGACGCGTTCGACGGCTACCACGAGGAGGTCTCCGGGCTCGTCGCGGACGCGGGGTCGCTGGAGACCGTCCGCGACGCCGCCGCCGTGACCGACCGGCTCGCGGCGATGACAGAGGGCCTGGCCACCGTCACCGACGTCGTCGCCGGTCTCGACATCGGCGACGCCACCGTGCGCACCTCGATCCTGGAGCGGATCGCGGAGGTGCTGGGCGGCGCCAACCGGGCCCGCGCCACGCTCGACGCGCGCCGCCGGGAGCTGCTGTCGAAGGAGGGGCGGGCCGAGTTCGCCGCCGAGTTCGCCCTGCTCGGGCAGGCGGTGACGGGGGCCCTGGCCGCCGCCGGTACACCGGAGGCGTGCGACGACCAACTCGCGCGGCTGCTTCTCCGGTTGGAGAACCTGGAGTCGCGGTTCTCCGAGTTCGACGACTTCCTCGCGGAGCTGGCCGAGCGCCGGACCGAGGTGTACGAGGCGTTCTCGGCGCGCAAGCAGACCCTTCAGGACGAGCGGGCCCGCCGGGCGGAGCGGTTGGCCGGGTCGGCCGACCGGGTGCTGGACACCGTCGCCCGGCGGGTGGCCGCGCTGGAGGACCTGGACGCCGTCCACACCTATTTCGCCTCCGACCCGATGGTCGCCAAGGTCCGCCGCACCGCCGACGAGCTGCGCGAACTCGGCGACCCCGTACGGGCGGAGGAGCTGGAGGGGCGGCTGAAGGCGGCCCGGCAGGAGGCGGGCCGCGCCCTGCGCGACCGCACCGAGCTGTACGCGGACGGCGGTTCCGTGATCAAGTTGGGCCGCCACCGGTTCGCGGTGAACACCCAGCCGTTCGACCTGACGCTCGTGCCCTCCGGGGGCCGGGACGGGCAGGGGCAGGGCCTCGCGTTCGCGCTGACCGGCACGGACTACCGGGCCCCGGTCACCGACCCGGCGTTCGCGGCGACCCGCCCGTACTGGGATCAGCTCCTTCCCTCGGAGAACGCCGCCGTCTACCGCGCCGAGCACCTGGCCGCCCGCCTCCTCGACGAGCACGGGGCGAACCGCCTGACCGCGTTGTCCGACGCCGAACGGGCGGGTCTCGTACGGGAGTCGGCGGCCGAGGCGTACGACGAGGGGTACACCCGGGGCGTCCACGACGAGGACGCCACCGCGATCCTGGCCGCACTGCTGCGGCTGTACGCGGATGCGGGGCTGCTGCGCCACGAGCCCCGGGCCCGGGCGGCGGCCCAGCTGTTCTGGGCCTACGGCGTGGACGCGGAGCAGCGCACGGCCTGGCGGCGGCGGGCCGTCTCGCTGGCCCGTGCCCGCGACGCCTTCGGCCTGGCCCCCGCCGTCGCCGCGCTCCAGGAGGAGTGGGCGGCGGCGATCGGGCACAGCCCGGCGGCGCCGGAGGGGGCTCGGCCCGAGGCGGTCGCCGCGTACCTCTTCGAGGAGCTGACGAGCGGGCCCGCCGGGTTCGTGCGGTCCGCCGCGGTGGGGGAGTTCCTCGACGGCTTCCACCGGGTCGTCGGGCCCGACGCGTACACGGAGGACCTGGCGGCCCTGGGCGACGACCTGACCTCCCGCCGCCAGCTCGTGGAGGGCTGGATCGTCCCCTACGCGCAGACCACGGGGACGGGCCTCGACGACGGCGATCTCGCGGAGGCCGTGGCGGTGGAGCTGTGCCCGGAGCTGGAGCGGTACGCGTGCGACGCGCCGCTCACCGAACGGCTGGAGGGCCTCCTCGGCGACCACCCGCGCCTGGGAGGCGGCGGGTCCCTCACCGTACGGCTGGACGAACTCCTCGCCCGCACGGCCGGGTTCCGCACCGGGACCGTGCCCGGGTTCCGCGCCTACCAGCGGCTGCGCACCTCCCTGGTGGCCGCCGAGCGCGGGCGGCTGCGGCTGGACGACCACCGGCCGCGCGTCATGTCGGCCTTCGTCCGCAACCGGCTGCTCGACGAGGTGTACCTGCCGCTGATCGGGGACAGCCTGGCCAAGCAGATCGGCACCGCCGGCGCCGACCGGCGCACCGACTCGCAGGGGCTGCTGCTGCTGGTCTCGCCGCCGGGCTACGGCAAGACGACGCTGATGGAGTACGTCGCGGACCGGCTCGGCATGGTCCTCGTCAAGGTCAGCGGTCCGAACCTGGGCCACGACGTGACCTCCCTCGACCCCGGCCGGGCCCCGAGCGCCACCGCCCGACAGGAGATCGAAAAGATCAACTTCGCGCTGGAGGCGGGCAACAACACCCTCCTATACCTCGACGACATCCAGCACACCTCGCCCGAACTGCTCCAGAAGTTCATCCCGTTGTGCGACGCCACCCGCCGGATCGAAGGCGTGCGGGACGGCGAGCCGCGCAGCTACGACCTGCGGGGCAAGCGGTTCGCGGTCTGCATGGCGGGCAACCCGTACACCGAGTCCGGCGAGCGGTTCCGCATCCCCGACATGCTCGCCAACCGGGCCGACGTGTGGAACCTAGGCGAGGTGCTGAGCGGTCGCGAGGACGTCTTCGCGCTGAGCTTCGTGGAGAACGCGCTGACCGCCAACCCGGTCCTCGCCCCGCTCGCCGCCCGCTCCCGGGACGACCTGGCCCTGCTGGTGCGGCTGGCCGGCGGCGACCCGTCCGCACACGCGGCGAAGCTGGAACACCCCTACTCGTCAGGCGAGTTGGACAGCATCCTGGCCGTTCTCCGCCATCTGCTCACGGCCCGGGACACCGTCCTCGCGGTGAACGCGGCGTACATCGCCTCCGCCGCGCGGACAGACGCCACCCGCACCGAGCCGCCGTTCCGGCTCCAGGGCTCCTACCGCGACATGAACAAGATCGCGGAGCGGATCGTGCCCGTCATGAACGACGACGAGCTGTCCGCCGTCATCGACGACCACTACGCGGGCGAGGCCCAGACGCTCACCACGGGGGCCGAGGCGAACCTGCTCAAGCTGGCCGCCCTGCGCTCCACGCTCACCGCCGAACAGGCCGAGCGGTGGGCGGCCGTCACCGCCTCCTACGTCCGCACACAGGCGCTCGGCGGCCCGGACGGCGACCCCCTGACCCGCGCGGTGGCGGCGCTCGGACTGCTCGCGGACCGGATCGCGGCGGTGGAGACGGCGATCCGGCGCGCGGCGGACCCCCGGCTCCCGCCTACGGGCCCGGCGCCCGCTCCGGACCCCCGGGAAGCGGGCGCGGCCGGCGCCCGGACGGTTCCGGACCATCATGCGAAGATCACCGACTCTCCACACTGACCGGGCAGACCGAGCCGGAAGGATCACGGCATGCTGGGCCTCGTGCCTCCACTTCCTCAGCAGCCGGGACGGCCGCCGTCCACCGGCCACATGATCGTCTGCGGTGACGACGCCCTGGCCCGCCGGCTCGCCGTGGAGCTGCGCTACGTCTACGGCGAACGGGTCGCCCTCCTCCTGCCGCCGGGGCGCGACGCGAACGCCCCGGAGACGCCGCTGACCCAACGCGGCCGTGCGGCGGCCCTGTTCGGCCGGATGTCGGCCGCGATGAACCGCGCGGGCAACGGGACCGCCGGAGGCGACGGCGACACCAACGCCGGGGTCGAGGCGGTCCGCATCATGGAGGCGCCCGAACCCTCCGACGAGGTACTGGAGGAGGCGGGCGTCGACCGGGCCGCCGCCCTCGCCCTCGTCTACGACGACGACGAGCGCAACATCCGCGCGGCCCTGACCGCCCGCCGCCTCAACCCCCGCCTGCGGCTGGTGATCCGGCTCTACAACCGCAAGCTCGGCCAGCACCTGGAGGAGCTGCTCGACCAGGCGGCGGCCGTCTCCATGCCCGGCATCGACCCGGCGCTGCTGGACGCCTCCACCACCGTCCTGTCCGACGCCGACACCGCCGCCCCGGCCCTCGCCGCCACCGCCCTCACCGGCAGCAGCAAGATCATCCAGGCCGAGGGGCTGCTCCTGCGCGCCGCCGAACGCCCGCCGCCGCGCCGGGGCGAGAGCGCCGACCCCGGCCTGTGCACCCTCGCCCTGCTCTCCTCCACCACCAACGACCCGGCGGGGGCGGAGGGTTCGGAGAGCAGTGGCGACGAGGCCCCGCTGCTGCTGCCCGACGAGAGGGCCGTCGCCGCCGCGACCGGCCGGGGCACGGTGGTCCTCGAAGCGATCAGCCGGGCCGACCCGGACCAGCCCGCGGCCCGGATGGGAGGCAGGGGCGCCCCGCTCTCCCAGGTCTTCTCCCGCCGGTTGCGCTGGTCGGCCCTCGGCGTCGCGCTCTCCGCGCTCGCCCTGGTGATCGCCTCGCTGCTGACCACAAAGGACTCCGCCCTCCACTCCACGTACCTGACCCTGCTCGACCTGCTCGGCATGAACGACCCGGCGGAGGACGCGCCCCCGGCCCGCCAGATCATCCAGATCCTCTCCGGCATGGCCGGGATGCTCCTGCTGCCGCTGCTGATCGCCGCCGTCCTGGAGGCGTTCGGCACCCTGCGCACGGCCTCCTCGCTGCGCCGCCCGCCGCGCGGCCTGTCGGGGCACGTGGTGCTGCTGGGCCTAGGCAAGATCGGAACGCGCGTCCTCGTACGCCTCCGCGAACTCGGCATCCCCGTGGTCGTCGTCGAGGAGGACCCCGAGGCGCGGGGCATCCCGCTGGCCCGCTCCCTGCACGTGCCGACCGTCATCGGCGACGTCACCCAGGAAGGCGTCCTGGAGGCCGCCAAGATCCGCCGCGCCCACGCCCTCCTCGCGCTGACCAGCATCGACACGACGAACCTGGAAGCGACGCTGTACGCCCGCTCGGTGAAACCGGACCTGCGGGTGGCGCTGCGGCTGTACGACGACGAGTTCGCCACCGCCGTCTACCGCACCCTGCGCACCGCGCACCCCCAGGCCCTGACCCGCTCCCGCTCGGTCTCCCACCTGGCCGCCCCCGCCTTCGCGGTCGCCATGATGGGCCGGCAGATCCTCGGCGCGGTCCCGGTCGAGCGGAAGGTCATGCTGTTCGCGGCCCTGGAGGTCGCGGGGCACCCGCAGTTGGAGGGCCGCACGGTCGAGCAGGCGTTCCGGTCCGGGGCGTGGCGGGTCCTGGCCCTCGACGCCACCCCGCCCGCCGACCGCGCCCCCGACCTCGCCGCCGTCCCCCCGTACGACCCGGCGAGCGGCGGCGCGACGCCGCCGTCCTCCGGCCTGGTCTGGGACCTGCACCCCGGTTACGTCCTGCGCGCCCAGGACCGCGTGGTGATCGCCGCCACCCGCCGGGGCCTCGCGGAACTGCTGCGCCGCCGCCGGACGGCGGCGTCGCGGCGGTAGCGAACGGCGAGGTGGCGGGGGGGCGGGGCGGGGAGGCGAACGGCCCGGGGGCGGCGGCAGGGCGTCCCCGGTCGTGCGGTGCCGCCGCCGCCCACGGACATCGCCGCCGCCGGGGACCGGGACGCGATGAAGCGCCGCCGGTACCGATGAAGCGCCGCCCGGGGCCGACCGCTACCGGAACGCGCCCATCGCCTCCCTCACCTCGTCCAGGGTGGCCTCCGCCAGCGCGTTCGCCCGCTCGTTGCCCGCACGGAGCACCGACCGCACGTACGTCAGGTCCTTCGCGTACTCCGCCCGCCGGGCCCGGTGGGGGGCCAGACGGCCGTTGACCGCGTCGGTCACCGTCCGCTTGAGCACGGCGGCCCCGCCGCCGCCGATCTCCGCCGCGACCTCGTGCGGATCCCGCTCCAGGCAGAGGGCGGCCAGCAGGACGAGGGAGGAGACGCCCGGCCGGCGCTCGGGGTCGTAGGTGATGTGCCGGTCGGCGTCGGTGGTCGCGCCCTTGACCAGACGGGCCGTCTCGTCGGCGGTGGCGGAGAGCGGAATGGAGTTGCCCCGGCTCTTGCTCATCTTGCCGCCGTCCGTGCCGAGCAGGAGGGGCGCGGTGGAGAACAGGGTGTCCGGTTCCGGGAAGACGGGGCCGTACCGCTCGTTGAAGCGGCGGGCGATCGTGCGGGTGACCTCCAGGTGGGGCGCCTGGTCACGGCCGACCGGGACCACGTTGCCCTTGCAGGCCAGGATGTCGGCGGCCTGGTGGACCGGGTAGGTGAGCATCAGCCCGCTGACCGTGGACTGCCGCGAGTGCGCGATCTCGTCCTTGACCGTGGGGTTGCGGTTCAGCTCGGCGACGGAGACGAGGCTCAGGAAGGGCAGCATAAGCTGGTTGAGCGCGGGTACGGCGCTGTGGCAGAAGACGGTGGACCGGGCGGGGTCGATACCGAGGGCCAGGTAGTCCAGGAGCAGCCCGTCTGTGTACTCCCCCAGCCGCTCGGCGGTGTCCCGGTCGGTGATGACCTGGTAGTCGGGGATGAGGACGATGACGTCCACGCCGAGGTTCTGGAGGCGCACCCGGTTGAGCAGGGAGCCGAAGTAATGGCCGAGGTGGAGGGGGCCGGTGGGGCGGTCCCCGGTGAGGACCCGGAACCCGCCCGGGTCCTGGGCGATGCGGCGCTCCAGATCGGCGCCGCTGCCGGGCTCGGCGGGGGCGGGGGGCTGCTGGGCGGCCGGGGCGGTGGTGGTCATGGTGGGGGTCTCTCCTCGCGTGAGTGGTGCGTGAGGGACGGCCCCGCCGGTGAGCGCCGCTGCGCTCCGTCTCCGTGTCCGCGCCGTGGAGGGCGGCGAAAAGGGCCGTCCATGTCGAACGGCCCTGGTTCCGTGCAGATGCTGTGGCCGCTCCTATGAGGAGCGCCACCAGTTTCGGCACGGGACGGAGGTCATGACCTCAGTGTACGGGCCACGGACCCGGCGCCGCAGCTCTTTCGGGGCTCGCCCGCGAGGCGGAAGCCCTCTCGCAGGTGCTCGTCCGCGGAGCGGAAACCCCTCGGAGGTGCGTGGAATAGGACGGAGGAGGACCCCGTTGTAGGGTGTAGTTCAACGTTCAACCAAAACGGCCGAGGCTTCCGGAGACGGAACCCTGACCTCCGGCCGGGACTCAGGAAGGCGGACGCCATGCAGTTCGGGATCTTCACCGTCGGGGACGTCACGACCGACCCGACCACCGGCCGGACCCCCACCGAGAACGAGCGGATCAAGGCGACCCTGGCCATCGCACAGAAGGCCGAGGAAGTCGGCCTGGACGTCTTCGCGACCGGCGAGCACCACAACCCGCCGTTCGTCCCGTCCTCCCCGACGACCACGCTCGGCTACATCGCCGCCCGCACCGAGAACCTCATCCTCTCCACCTCCACCACGCTGATCACCACCAACGACCCGGTGAAGATCGCCGAGGACTACGCCACCCTCCAGCACCTCGCGGACGGCCGCGTCGACCTGATGATGGGCCGGGGCAACACCGGACCGGTCTACCCCTGGTTCGGCAAGGACATCCGCCAGGGCATCCCGATGGCCATCGAGAACTACGCCCTGCTGCACCGGCTGTGGCGCGAGGACGTCGTGGACTGGGAGGGCAAGTTCCGCACCCCGCTCCAGTCCTTCACCGCCACCCCGCGCCCGCTCGACGGCGTCCCGCCGTTCGTCTGGCACGGCTCCATCCGCTCCCCGGAGATCGCCGAGCAGGCCGCGTACTACGGCGACGGCTTCTTCCACAACAACATCTTCTGGCCGATGGAGCACACGAAGAAGATGGTCGACCTCTACCGGCGCCGTTACGCCCACTACGGGCACGGCACCGCCGACCAGGCCATCGTCGGACTCGGCGGCCAGGTGTTCATGCGGAAGAACTCGCAGGACGCGGTACGGGAGTTCCGTCCGTACTTCGACAACGCGCCGGTCTACGGCCACGGGCCGTCCCTGGAGGACTTCACCCGCGAGACCCCGCTGACGGTGGGCTCCCCGCAGGAGGTCATCGAGCGGACGCTGACGTTCCGGGACGCGGTCGGCGACTACCAGCGCCAGCTGTTCCTGATGGACCACGCCGGGCTTCCGCTGAAGACGGTCCTGGAGCAGCTCGACATCCTCGGCGAGGAGGTCGTACCGGTGCTGCGCAAGGAGTTCGCCCGTCTGCGGCCCGCCGGCGTGCCGGAGTCCGCGCCCCTCCACCCGGCGGTCGCCGCCGCCCGCGCCCCGCAGGAGAACGCCCGCACGGGCGGGAAGCAGTCCGAGCAGCAGTCCGAGAAGAAGGAGGTCTGAGCCCCATGACCGCCACCACCCCCCTGCGCGTCGTCGCCGTCTCGGCCGGGCTCAGCGTGCCGTCCTCCACCCGGCTGCTGGCCGACCGGCTGGCCGCCGCCGCCCGTGAGCGCCTGGCGGCCGACCAGGACCGGGACGTCGAGGTCCGCGTCGTCGAGCTGCGCGACCTCGCCGTCGACATCGCGAACCACCTGGTCAGCGGATTCCCGCCGGCCGGACTCCGCGAGGCGATCGAGGCGGTGACGGAGGCGGACGGGCTGATCACCGTGACGCCCGTGTTCACCGCCTCCTACAGCGGGCTGTTCAAGTCGTTCTTCGACCTGATCGACCCCACCGCGCTGACCGGCAAGCCCGTCGTGATCGCCGCGACGGGCGGCACGGCCCGGCACTCGCTGGTCCTGGAGCACGCGATGCGCCCCCTCTTCGCCTACCTGCGGGCCGTCACCGTGCCCACCTCCGTCTACGCGGCGTCGGAGGACTGGGGGTCGGCGGGCGACGAGTACACCGAGGGCCTGCCGTCCCGCATCCGGCGCGCCGGCGGTGAGCTGGCCTCCGCGGTCCTCGGCCGTACGGTCTCCGGAGCCACGCGCTCCCCGGGCCTGGACGACGGGGAGGACGCGGTCGTCCCCTTCGAGCAGCAGCTCGCGGACCTGCGGCTGAACTGAACCGGACACGGCAGGACCCGGACCCGGCAGGACCGGATCCTGCCGGGCCCGGCGGGGTCCGCCGAGCGGTCCACGAGCGCGGGACGGAGCGAACCGCCCGCGTTTGCCCGGTTTGGCTACAGTGTGATCGAACGTTGTGCCGAGCAGGACCGCACAGAACCGGACCGGAGGCAGACATGGGCAGGATCGTGGTGGGCGTCGACGGCTCCGACGCGTCGATCAAGGCATTGCACTGGGCGGTACGCCAGGCCGAGCTGACCGGCGCCGAGGTGGAGGCCGTGAACAGCTGGGAGTACCCCGCGACCAGCTGGGCGTCGATGATGCCGGGGTTGCCGGAGGACTTCGACCCGCAGGCCGTGGCCACCGTCTCCCTCAACGAGGCGCTGGAGGAGGCCCTCGGCGCCGCGCGGGCGGCAGCGGTCCACCAGGTCGTGGTGATCGGCAACCCGGCCCAGTCTCTGCTGGACCGCGCCGAGGGCGCCGACCTGCTCGTCGTGGGAGCCCGCGGCCACACCGGCCTGAAGGCCACCCTCCTCGGCTCGGTCAGCCTCCACGTCACCCAGCACGCACCGTGCCCGGTGACGGTCGTACGCGGCTGACGCGGGCGCGGGGCGGCCCGCCGGGCGGGGGTGCGGGCACGGGCGTGCCCGCACCCCCGCCGGTGGTCACATCCGGTTGTAGAGCCGCATCGTCACCGCCCCGAAGACCCCCAGGAGCACCCCCGACCAGCCCAGCGTCCAGGCGATGTCGGCGGCCGGCCACTCGCCCGCCGTCAACCCGCGCACCGCCGTGGCGAGGTGGGTGACCGGGCTGTTGTTCACGAACGCCTGGAGCCAGCCCGGCATCGTCCCCGGGTCGACGAAGACGTTGCTGAGGAAGGTCAGCGGGAAGATCACCATCATGCTGACGCCCATCACCGACTTCTCCGAGCGCAGCAGCAGCCCGAACATCGTCCAGATCCAGGAGAACGCGAACGAGAACACGACCAGCAGCGCGACGCCGGCCAGCACGCCGAGGACACCGCCGCCCGGACGGAACCCGATGACCATGCCGACGGCGAGCATCACCGCCGACGCCAGCAGATAGCGCAGGACGTCGCCGAGCAGATAGCCGACCATCGGGGCGGGCCGCCAGATCGGCAGTGTGCGGAACCGGTCGAAGACGCCCTTGGCGATGTCCGTGTTCACCGCGACGCCCGTGTACATCGTGATCATCACGACGCTCATCACCATGATGCCGGGCAGCAGGAACTGGATGTACTCCGCCGTGGAGCCGGCCAGCGCCCCTCCGAAGAGGTACGTGTACATCAGGACCAGCATGATCGGGAAGGCCGTCACGTCGAAAAGCTGCTCCGGCACGTGCTTGATCTTCAGCACGGCGCGCCGGCCGAAGGTCATCGACGCCGACAGGGCGCTGGGCCTCGGGGGACGCTCCCGGCCCACCAGCAGGGCCGCCAGGCGTTCCCGGTCGGGCTCGGCGAGCACGACGCCCTCCATCTCCGTCCTGGCGCTCGCGGTGCTCATGCCGCCGCTCCCTTCTGGTCCGTGAGGGCGAGGAAGACCTCGTCGAGGCTGGGCTGCCCCAGCGCGAAGTCGTCGACCGTGATGCCGCAGCGGGCCAGCTCCGCCAGGGCGCGCCCGGCCTGCTCCGCCGGGCCCTGGTCGCCGCTCCCTCCCCGGAGCCGGGCGGTCAGCGCCACCGGGTCCGCGTCCGCCTGGACGTCGGCGTCCAGCGCGAGCGCCAGCACCTCCCGCGCCTCGGCCCGCCGGCCGGCGTCCCGCAGCCGCACATGAACGGTCCCGGCGCCCACGGACGCCTTGAGCTCGCCCTTGGTCCCCTCGGCGATCACCCTTCCCCGGTCGATCACGGCGATCCGGTCGGCCAGCCGGTCGGCCTCGTCCAGGTACTGCGTGGTCAGCAGGACCGTGGTGCCGTGCGCGACGACCGCCCGCACGACGTCCCACACCTGGTTGCGGCTGCGGGGGTCGAGTCCGGTGGTCGGCTCGTCCAGGAACAGCACGTCCGGGGTGTTCAGGATGGAGGCGGCGATGTCGATGCGGCGTCGCATGCCTCCCGAGTAGTTCTTCACCTGCCTGCCCGCCGCGTCGCTCAGACCGAACCCGTCGAGCAGCCGGTCCGCCCGGTCGCGGGCCGCCCGCCTGGAGTGCCCGAGCAGCCGGCCGAGCAGGACGAGGTTCTCCGCGCCGGTCAGGTCCTCGTCCACCGAGGCGTACTGGCCGGTCAGGCTGACCCGGCCGCGGACCGCGTCGGCGTCCTCCACGACGTCCTCGCCGAACACCCGGGCCGTGCCGCCGTCGGGGCGCAGCAGGGTCGCGAGCATGCGGACGACGGTGGTCTTCCCGGCCCCGTTGGGCCCGAGAACGCCGTAGACGGCGCCGGCGGGGACGGCGAGGTCGATGCCGTCCACCGCGCGGTTCTCGCCGAAGACCTTCACCAACCCCGTGGTCTCGATGGCCAGTTCTGTGCTCATGTTCCCTTCCTCGCGGGTCGTCGCCGGGCGCCGGCGCCCCGGTTCCGTGTGGACCCGGCCCGCTCCCCCGGCCTCGGGGCGCCGGACGCGGAGGCGCGGCCGCCGGATCGCATCCGGCGTCCGCGCACACGGACGGGGGCACGGAAGGCGGCCCGGGGCCCTCAGGTCTCCCGCACGTAGAAGGCGTAGTACGACACGCAGAGGACGCCCGCCCCGACCGCCAGGCCCAGCACGGTGGACCGCAGCACGCTGGTGTCGGTGAGGCTCACCAGGAAGCCGATCGCGCACGCGGTCAGCGCGCCGTACGCGACCGCCCGCAGTTCACGGGGCAAGGAGCGCTGGATCCGCCCCAGCGCGAAGCAGAGGACGGCCAGAGCGGCGCCGGAGACGAGCCCGAGGAGAACCTGCCCGCCGGTGCTGGGGCCGCCGTCGCGGCGGATGAACGCCGCGTAGAAGCCGTAGACCACGCCGAGCACCAGGGGCAGGGCCCAGGCCAGCGGGGTGTGGTGGCGGGTCCGTGCGTGCGTGCCGCCGCCCCTCCGGCGGGGCATCGCTGTGTGTACGACCATCGCGGACAGCTCCTTCCGTCGCCCCCGTGGCACGCCCCCGTTCCTCCCGCCCCGTGGCACGCCCCCGTTCCTCCAGAGCACACCCGGCCGCCCGGCCCGGCAACTCGAACGGCGTACGGCCCCAAGCGGTCCGGGCCCCGAGGGGATTTCCTGGAGGGGTGCGGACCTCTCCCCCGACGACCTCGAAGACCCCGGCGGACTCGTCGCGTCCGTCGCGCTCGGCGGTCCCGGCGGCCCTCTCGGCGGTCCTGCTCGTCCTGCTCGCCCTCCTGGTGCCGCTGAGCGCGCTCTCCGCGTGGGTGGACCTGGAGATCGACGACGCCGACCGGTACGTCGCCGCCGTGTCCCCGCTCTCCTCCGACCCGGCGGTGCAGAGCACCGTCGCGGACCTGGTCACCGAGGAGGCCATGCGCCGGATCGACCTCGGACCGCTCCAGGACACGGTCCGCGACTTCCTGCACCGGACCGTGTCGTCGTTCACCACCACCGACGTCTTCCGCAACGCCTGGGACACCGCGAACCGGACCGCCCACGAGGCGGTGACGGCCGCCCTGGACGGCGACGGCGGCGAGCCGGTGACGATCGACCTGGCCCCGGTGATCGACCAGGTCAAGAAGGACCTCGTACGCGACGGGGTGCCGTTCGCCGACCAGATCCCGGTCGAGCGGACGGAGATCACCGTGCTCGGCCCGGATCAGGCCGACGACTTCAGGAGTTCGTTCCGCCGGCTCCGCCAGTGCAGCGTCTGGCCGGCCGTCGCCACGCTGGTCCTCCTCGTCCTGGTGGTGGGCGTCGCGACCGTACGGCGCGGGCTGCGGGGCGGGCTGTGGGCCACCGCGGTCGTGGGCGCCGGGCTCGTGCTCGGCGGGATCGTGCTCCGGGTGCTGGTCTCGGTCGGCCGCGGCCGGGTGCTGGACGAGGTCCCCGGCGGCGACCGGGACGCGGCGGCCGCGGTGGTCGACGCCCTCACGGCCTCGCTGAGGACCACGTCGTGGGCGGTGCCGGCGGTCGGCGCGGTGCTGCTCGTAGGGGCGGTGGCGGCCCGGCTCGTCCTGCGGCGGCGGTCCGGCACGCCGGGGCGGTGACCCCGCCCCGCGGACGGTCCGGCGCGCCGCGGGGGCTCAGCCGGCCGGCGGGCGCCCCTGAAGGCGCTCCATCTCCCGGCGGTCGCGCTTGGTCGGGCGGCCCGCGCCCCGGTCCCGTACGGGCACCTGGATCGCCATCTCGCGGGGCGGCGGGGGCGGGCTGTTGTCGATGAAGCACTCCGCGGCCACCGGCGGGCCGACCCGCTTCTTCACGATCTTCGAGACGACCACCACCCGGTCCCGCCCCGCGTGCCGCAGCCGCACCTCGTCACCGACGCGGACGGCCTGCGCGGGCTTGGCCCGGTCGCCGCCGACCTTCACATGCCCCGCCCGGCAGGCGGCGGCCGCCTGGGCCCGCGTCTTCGTCAGCCGGACCGACCAGATCCACACGTCGACCCGGACGCTTCCCTCCGCCTGCGGCGCGTCACCGGAAACCATGGTTCCGACTGTAGTGCGGAGAGGGCGGCGGGCGGGAGGCGGTCATCCTCCCGCCCGCCGGACCTCACACGCCGATGTCGCGTCCGTCCTTGCGCCAGACGGCGACGACGGCGGGGCGGACGATCTTGCCCGGTCCGTCGGGCCAGGTGCTCGCCGGGTTCTCCACGGACGCCCCGTCCGTCTCTCCCGGGTGCTGGACGGCGACCAGGACGCGACGGTCCTGGATGACCGGGCCGCAGGTCTCGGCCCCGGACGGGACGGTGAGGAACTGCTTCAGTTCACCTCGGCGCTCACCCTGCGTCGCCACGCCGAACAGGCCGTCGTGCGAGTCGAGCTTGTTGCCGTCCGTGGAGATCCACAGGTTGCCGTGGGCGTCGAACGCCACGTTGTCCGGGCAGGAGATGGGGCTGACGTTCTCCTTGGGGAAGCCCGCGAAGTACGTCGACGGGTCGTCCGGGTCGCCCGCCACGAGGAACAGCCGCCAGGCGAAGCCGTCGCTCGCCGGGTCGTCCCAGTTCTCCGCCAGCTCCAGGACCTGCCCGTGCTTGTTGTTGTTGCGCGGGTTGGCCTCGTCCGCACCCGCCTTGCCCGCCTTGCCGCGGTCCGTGTTGTTGGTGAGCGCCACATAGACCCGGCCGGTGCGCGGCGAGGGCTCGACGTCCTCGGGGCGGTCCATCTTGGTCGCGCCGACCTTGTCACCGGCGACCCGGGTGTAGACGTACACCTCCTCGGCGGTCATGCCCGGCACGTGCGAGGTGGTGCCGGTGGCCAGCGGGATCCACATGCCGCTGCCGTCGAACTCCCCGTCGACGGGCAGCTTTCCGGTGCCGTCGATCTCGGTGACCGGAGAGTCGCCCGTCAACTTGGCGACGTACAGCGTCCCCTCGTCCAGCAGCGTCAGGTTGTGCTCACGGGCGGCCCGCGAGTTCCCCTTCTTCATCCGCTTGCTGGAGACGAACTTGTAGAGGTAGTCGAACTTCTCGTCGTCGCCCATGTAGACGACCGGGCGGCCGTCGGAGGTGAGCCGGGGCTGCGCCGCCTCGTGCTTGAACCGGCCCAGCGCGGTCCGCTTGCGCGGGGTGGAGTCCGGGTCGTACGGGTCGAGTTCGACGACCCAGCCGAAGCGGTTGGCCTCGTTGGGCTCCTTGGCGAGGTCGAAGCGCTGGTCGAAGCGCTCCCACTTGCGCTCCGTCTCGCCCGCGCCGATCCCGTACCGCTTGTGCATGGCGGTGGAGCCGTTGGCGAAGTACTGGTTGAAGTTCTCCTCGCCGTGCAGCGTGGTGCCCCACGGCGTGGTGCCGCCCGCGCAGTTGTTGAGGGTGCCGAGCACCTTGCGGCCGGTGCGGTCGGCGGACGTGCGCAGCAGGGCGCTCCCCGCGGCGGGGCCCGTCATGCGGAACTCGCTCGTCGCGGTCAGACGGCGGTTCAGCGGGTGCCGGTTGACCGGGCCCAGCTTGCCGGTGCGGTGCTCCTCCTGGACGACGACCACGGAAAGTCCGTGCGCCGCCCAGGCGATCTCCACCTGCTCGCGGGTGGGGTTGGCCGGATCGTAGCCACGGAACATGAGGATCTCGTCCGTGTACTCGTGGTTGGCGACCATGACCTGCCGGCCGTGCTCGCCGCGCAGCGGGAGCAGGGAGAGGAAGTCGTTGTTGTAGCCGAACTGGCCCGCCTGCGCCTTCGCCGTCTGCTTGTCCGGGTCGAAGGCGGGTGCGCCGCGCAGAATCGGTTCGCCCCAGCGGATCACCACGTTCTGGGCGTACCCGTCGGGGACGGTGACCTTGTCGTCCTTGTTGGGTGCGACCGGCGAGAACCGCAGGCCACGCGCCCCGGAGGAGGACGGGCGGTGGGGGTGGCCCGGCTTGTGGCCGTGTCCGGCCGGGACGACGGCCTCGGCCCGCGGGGCGCCCGGGCCGGTCAGCACGGCGGTCCCTGCGGCGGTGGCGACGGTGACCACGGCGGCGGCGCGCATCATCGAGCGGCGCGACACGGCGCCGGCGATGATGTCGCCGGCGTACTCGTTGTCGCTGGTGTTGGGCGTCTCCTTGAAACAGGCGTCCCCGCAGCGGAAGCGGCAGGTCAGCGCGGAACGCCCCCCGGGATGCGAGCTGATGAACGGCAGCAGGTTGCGCACGTGGATTCCCTCCGTCTGGTGTCGTGCGAGACGGTATGTGCGCCTTCACGCGGTCCGTGGGACTCCCGGTGAACGGGGGGTGAAGTCCGGGCCACCGCTGTCTTCTCGCGCCCCTGGGGTGCGGCGCCCCGGACTCGGTACGGGAACGGTTGCGGCTCGGTTGACGCAGGGGTGGGCCGCACCGGCGTACGGCCTGATCCGGCCGCTAACCTTACGTATCCGTCCTGGCCAGGGATGAATTCGCCCAGGTCGGACATTCCCCGCACCCAACTCATGCGAAAGGCCTCGCTCATGGGCATTCGGAGCTTGCTGCGTAAGGTGTTCGGCCGCACGGAGCAGGACGAGCCGACCACGGCCACCGTCCCGCCCCAGGCCGAGCGCACTCAGCCCAAGGAGACGGAACCGGAGACCACTTCGGCGGCCGGGCCCACGGCGGAGCCGAAGGCGTCGATCCCGGCGCCCGCCTCGCCCCCGTCCACGGAGGCTCCGTCGACGGCCCCCCTCTCCGACACCGCCACGGAGCGTGACGGCTCACCGGTCGCCGACCTGGTGGCGGAGGCGTTCGACAGGCCGGCCGCCGCCCCCGCGACGGCGACCGTCCCCGCCCAGGGGTCGGCCGGGGACGCCGCCCCGAAGGCGGAGAAGCCCGAGGAAGCGACCGCCGGTCCCGTCGCGCCCGGGGAGCCGGTGGCCTCCGGGACGCCTGCCGAGGCCGGGGCGGCGGAGGCCGGGGCGGAGGAGCGGGCGCCGATCACGATCGACCTCGACCTGGACGACGTCCGGGAGGCCGCACCGGAGCCGGAGCCCGCGCCGACCGAGGCGGAGGCGCCCTCCAAGGCGCCCGAGGCGGAGACCGAGGCGGAGGTCGAGGCGGAGACGCCTGCCGAGGACCTGGAGACTGAGACCAAGGCGGAGACGCCTGCAGAGACCCCGGAAGCCGAGGCCGCCCCCGAGCCGGCCCGGACCGAGGCCGCCCCCACCGCGGAGGCCCCCGCGTCCGAGCCCGCCGAGACCGAAGCCGAGGCCGCGTCCGAGCCCGTCGAGGCTGAGACCACCCCCGCCCCCGCCGCGGAGGCCGCGTCCGAGCCCGAGGCGAAGACCGAGGCGAAGACCGAGGCAGAGGCCGAGCCCACCGGCCCCGAGGTGAAGACCGGGGCGAAGACCGAGCCCACCGAGCCCGAGGCGACCGGAGCGAAGCCCGAGCCCGAGCCGGAGACCGCCCCCGGGCCTGCCCAGGCCGAGGCGGAAGCCACCGAGCCCGAGACGAAGACCGGGGCGGAGGCCACCCCCGAGCCTGCCCAGGCCGAGGCGGAGGCCACCCCCGAGCCCGCCGGGACCGAGGGCGAGACGGAGGCGAAGACCGCCCCCGAGCCCGCCGAGGCCCAGGCCGAGGCCGAGACGGAAGCCGAGGCCGCCCCCGAACCGGCCGCCGCGCCCCGCAAGTCCGCCACCACGCTCGCCAAGGTGACCTCGCGGGCTCCGCAGCTCGCCGGCCCCTACAAGGCCGCGCAGGCGGCGCTCAAGGCGCACGACCTGACCGGGTTCCGTGCCCGCGTCTACCTCGTGCTGGACCGCTCCGGCTCGATGCGGCCGTTCTACAAGGACGGCAGCGCCCAGCACCTGGGCGACCGGGCGCTCGCGCTCGCCGCGCACCTGGACGAGGACGCCGCCGTGCCGGTCGTCTTCTTCTCGACCGAGCTCGACGGCACCGGAACCCTCGAACTCTCCGGTCACGAGGGCCGCGTCGACGAACTGCACGCGGACCTCGGCCGCCTGGGCCGGACGCACTACGAACACGCCGTCGCGGAGGTCGTCGCCCACTACGAGAAGTCCGGGGCCGCCGGCCCGGCCCTCGTGATCTTCCAGACGGACGGCCCTCCGGACGCCAAGCAGCCCGCCCGCCAGGCCCTCGCCGACGCGGAGCGGCTGCCGCTGTTCTTCCAGTTCGTCGCCTTCGGCGACCCGGACGCGAAGGGTTTCGACTTCCTGCGGAAGCTCGACGCCCCGAACACCGGTTACTTCCACGCCGGAACGGCGCCCCGCGAGATCGCGGACGCCGAGCTCTACCGGGAAATCCTGGCCGGGCTGCCCGCCTGGACCGCCGCGCGCGGAGCCGGCGCCGAGGGCTGATCGGCCGGCAGCCGTACGGTCACGGCGAGCCCGCCGCCCCCCGGGCCCGGCCTCGCCGTGACCGTTCCGCCGTGGGCCACCGCGATCGACCGGACGATCGACAGCCCGAGCCCCGACCCGGGGCCCATCCGGTCCCGGCCCTCGCCCCGGCGGAACGGCTCGAAGAACCCCGCGATATCGGCCTCGGAGACCACCGGGCCGGTGTTGCGCACCAGCAGGACCCCCTCCCCGCTCAGCGACACCTCCACCGAGCCGCCGGGCACGTTGTACGTGACGGCGTTGGCCAGCAGGTTCGTCACCAGCTGAGCGAGCAGCAGCCGGTTGCCGCGTACGGAACAGGGGGCTGTCACGACCTTCACCGTCGGCCCGTCTTCCGCACCCGGCCTTCCCGGCGCGCCGCCCTCCGGCCCCGCGCCCCCCACCGCCGGATGCCGGGCCGCCTCCTCCCGGACCACCCGGTCCAGGAGGACCGTCTCGCGCTCGTCCGCGGCCAGCCCCCGTTCGCTGCGGGCCAGCACGAGCAGTCCCTCGATGAGCCGTTCGCTGCGCCGGTTGGTGTCCAGCAGGGTCTGCCGGGTGCGGACGAGATCCTCGGGCGAGGGGTCGTCCAGGCCGATCTGGATCGCCGCGCGCTGGGTGGCCAGCGGGGTCCGCAGCTCGTGCGAGGCGTTCGCGATGAACCTCCGCTGGCTGTCGAACGCCCGCTCCAGGCGGCCCAGCAGCGCGTCCAGCGTCTCCCCCAGCTCCTTCAGTTCGTCGTCGGGGCCGTTGGACGCGATCCCCTCGTGCAGGGTCCGCTCGGAGAGCCGGCGGGCCTTCGCGGTCATCTCGTGGACCGGCCGCAGCACCCGGCCCGCCGTCCACCAGCCGACCCCGACCGCGCCCGCCGTCATCACGAGCAGCGCGGCGAAGGACCAGTTCATGAGCTGCTTGCCCGCCGCGTCGCTGACGTGGTCGGTGAGTTCGTAGGCGGTGGACGACCCGGTGGAGCCGCGGGCGACGAAGGGACCGTTCACCGTGTACCCGGGCGGGGCGACGACCGCCGACGAGGCGATGGCCCGCGCCTCGGTCTCCGTACCGGCGCGGGAGGCCAGGTTGACGGTGGCCAGCAGGGCGGTGCCCAGGACCAGGAAGACGCCGCCGTACACGAGGGCGATGCGGGTCCGGATCGTCGAGTGCGGCAGCTTCGAGGCGGCCACCAGCCGCCGCAGGACGGACGGCCGCTTCACAGGGCGTACCCGACGTCCTGCACGGTGCGGATCAGCCCGGGCTCGCCGAGCTTGGAGCGGAGTTCGCCCACGCAGACGCGTACCGCGCCCGGGTGGGGCCGCCCCCGCTCGTACGGCAGGGGAGAGCGGGGAGAAGGGCCCGTGTGGGCGTCCCAGGCCCGCTCCAGCAGCTCCTCCGCGCTGACGGTGCCGCCGTCCGCCTCCAGGAGCAGCTGCAGCACGGTGAACTCCTTGGGCGACAGGTCCAGCTCCCGGCCGTCGCGCCGTGCGGAGCGCCGCACGGTGTCGAGCCGTATGCCGTGCCGCTCCAGCTGGGGCGGCACGGGGCGGTCGCTGCGCCGCCGCAGGGCGCGCACCCGGGAGACCAGTTCGGGGAACTCGAAGGGCTTGGTGACGTAGTCGTCGGCCCCGAGGTCGAGCCCGGCGACCCGGTCCTCCATGGCGCTGGAGGCGGTGAGCATCAGGATGCGGGTGCGGGAGCCCGAGGCGATCAGCCGGCGGGCCACGTCGTCGCCGTGCACCCGGGGCAGATCGCGGTCGAGCACCACGACGTCGTAGTCGTGCAGACCGAGATAGGCGAGGGCCGCGTCCCCGCTGTAGACCGTGTCGACCGCGAAGCCGGCCCGGCGCAGTCCGGTGGCGACCAGCTCCGCGAGGACCTCCTCGTCTTCGGCGACCAGTACCCGCATGGTGATGCCCCCTGCCTCGTGCACGGTTGCCCGCCCCCTCCCAGGATGCGACTTTCCTACGGTAACCAGGGGGCGGCGGATGTGCCGCACAGCTCTCCGCCCCGGGGCGGGCACCGCTCGACCGCGCTTTCCCCGGGCGGGCCCCGACCGCCGATGTGAGTACGCCGCTCCCCGGGGCCGTAGGATTTCCGCCATGGCGGCCACTGGATCCGAGAAGCAGGGGGCGAAGGCGTTCTACGTCTCGACCCCCATCTACTACGTCAACGACGCTCCTCACCTGGGCCACGCCTACACGACCGTCGCAGGCGACGTGCTCACACGCTGGCACCGCCAGCGTGGCGAGAAGGTGTGGTATCTCACCGGCACGGACGAGCACGGTCAGAAGATCATGCGCACCGCCGAGGCGAACGGCGTCACCCCTCAGGCGTGGGCGGACAAGCTCGTCGAGGAGGCGTGGAAGCCCCTCTGGGAGCACCTGGACATCGCCAACGACGACTTCATCCGGACCACGGAGAAGCGGCACACCGACCGGGTGCAGGAGTTCGTGCAGGACCTGTACGACAAGGGCGAGATCTACAAGGGCGGGTACGAGGGCCCGTACTGCGTGGGCTGCGAGGAGTACAAGCTCCCCGGCGACCTGATCGACGGCGAGGGCGACCTCGCCGGGCAGAAGCTGTGCCCGATCCACAAGAAGCCGGTGGAGCTCCTCAAGGAGGAGAACTACTTCTTCAAGCTCAGCGCGTACGGCCCGAAGCTGCTGGAGTTCTACGCGGCGAACCCGGACTTCATCCAGCCCGAGTCGGCGCGCAACGAGGTCGTGAACTTCGTCGAGCAGGGTCTCCAGGACCTGTCGATCTCGCGCTCCACCTTCGACTGGGGCGTCCCGGTGCCGTGGGACGACGAGCACGTCATCTACGTGTGGGTCGACGCCCTGCTCAACTACGCCACGGCCGTCGGCTACGGCGCCGACCAGGAGAAGTTCGACGGTACGTTCCCGGCGGACGTGCACCTGATCGGCAAGGACATCCTCCGCTTCCACTCGGTGATCTGGCCCGCCATGCTGATGGCGCAGGGCCTGCCGCTCCCCGGCAAGGTCGTCGCCAACGGCTGGCTGATGGTCGGCGGCGAGAAGATGTCGAAGTCGAACCTGACCGGCATCAAGCCGCAGGACCTGACGGCGCACTTCGGCGTGGACGCGTACCGCTGGTACTTCCTGCGGGCCATCGCGTACGGCAGCGACGGTTCGTTCTCCTGGGAGGACTTCTCGGCCCGCTACACCTCCGAGCTGGCCAACGACTACGGCAACCTCGCCTCGCGCGTGGCGGCGATGGTCGGCAAGTACTTCGGCGGCGCGCTGCCGGCGGACACGGCCGCCGGCGACGCCGAGCTGGCCGTGCGGGAGGGCCTGGCGAAGGCCGTCGCCACGGCCGACCGGAAGATCGGCGAGGAGCTGGACTTCCAGGGCGGCATCCTGGCGGTCTTCGACTTCGTGAAGCAGGTCAACGGCTACATCACGGAGCAGGAGCCGTGGAAGGTGGCCAAGGACACCTCCCCGGAGGGCCAGGCCCGCCTGGCGGCCGTCCTCTACACGGCGGCCGAGGCGCTGCGCGGGGTCGCGGTCCTGCTCAACCCGGTCATGCCGGAGACCTCGCGGAAGCTCTGGGAGTCGCTGGGCGCCGAGGAGTCCCTGGGCGCGCTGGCCGACCAGAGGGTCCAGGACGCGGGCACGTGGGGCGTCCTGCCCGTGGGCGCGACGGTGACGAAGGGCGCGGTGCTGTTCCCCCGCCTGGAGGAGAAGCCGGCGTAGCCGCCGTACGCACAGGAGCCCGGGACCACCGTCGTGGTCCCGGGCTCCTCGCGTCCGGGCCCGGTCTCACCGCCCCAGCGTCTCCGCGTCGCCCATGACGATCACCGGGTGCAGCGCCGGGTCCAGGGTGCGCAGGAGTTCCCGCATCCGGTCCTCCGGGACGGAGACGCAGCCCTGGGTGGGGCCGCCGTGGTCGACGTGGATCCAGATGCCGCCGCCGCGTTCGAGGCCGAGGGGGCGGGTGCGGTCGAGCGGGCTGACGCCTTCCGTGCGGTTGTAGTTGATCGCGACGACGTAGTCGAAGGAACCCTCCAGCGGCTCGCCGAAGAACCCCTCGCCGTCCACCGCGAACCGGGGGTGTTCGTCGTACGGGAGCAGAGCGCCCGGGTCGGGGAGGCGCCCGCCCGCATCGGTGAGGGTGTAGACGCCCGTGGGGGATCTCAGGTCGCCGGCCACGTGGTGGTCGGTCCACCCCTTCATGCCGTTGTGCGCGTCCCAGGGCCCGGCGGTGGGCTTCCATCCCTCGACCGGGTCCTCACGGCTGTAGAGGATCGCGCTGGACCGGTTGGCGTCGGCGTCCTCGCCGGTCACGACGAACACCTGCCGGGTCTCGGCGGGGATCTTCGCCAGGGTCTCCGGTCCCAGACCGGGGATCGCGGTGGGGGCCGGGGCGGGACTCCGCCCGGGGGCCGGGCCGGCATCCTGGCCGGACGAGGCCCGGCGTGCGGGCGCGGCGTCGGACTCCGGGCCCGCCGCCCCCCGCCCCGGCGCGCCCACGGGGGCCTTCGCGGGGGCGGGGTCCGAGGAGCAGCCGGTGAGCAGCAGGACCAGGGCGAGGAGCGGGGCGGCGAGCAGGGCCGGGGGGCGGCGCGGGACGGACACGGCGGATGGCTCCTCGGGGACGGCGGACGGCGCGGCACGCGGTGCGGTGGAGGTCTCTCGCTGCCAGTCTTTGCCGGGGCCGCCCCGGCCGAATCCGAACCGGGGCCATCCGGCTGTACCCCGTCGCCCCGCCGCCGCCGGCGGCCCTGCAACGAAACAGCCCCCGATCAGGTGATCGGGGGCTGTTTCACGTGAAACATCCGCAGGGCGGGGCGAGCGGTCCCTTCCGGACCGCCGCGTCCCCACGGACCGCCTACTCCGAGGCGGGCTTCTCCGCCGCAGACTTCTCCGCCGCGCTCTTGGCGGCCACCGGCTTGCGCAGCTGGATGTTCAGCTCCCGCAGACGGGACTCGTCCAGCTCGGTCGGGGCGCCCATCATCAGGTCCTGGGCGTTGCCGTTGAGCGGGAACGCGATCGTCTCGCGGATGTTCGGCTCGTCGGCGAGCAGCATTACGATGCGGTCGACGCCCGGGGCGATGCCGCCGTGCGGGGGAGCGCCCAGCCGGAACGCGCGGAGCATGCCCGCGAACTCGTGCTCCACGGTCTCGCGGTCGTAACCGGCGATCTCGAACGCCTTGAGCATCAGCTCGGGCTCGTGGTTGCGGATGGCGCCCGACGACAGCTCGATGCCGTTGCAGACGATGTCGTACTGCCAGGCCAGGATGTCGAGCGGGTCCTTCTCCTCCAGGTCGGCGAGGCCGCCCTGGGGCATCGAGAAGGGGTTGTGCGAGAAGTCGATCCGGCCGGTCTCCTCGTCCTTCTCGTACATCGGGAAGTCGACGATCCAGCAGAACCGGAAGACGCCCTCCTCGAAGTGGCCGGCGCGCTTGGCCGCCTCGACCCGGACCGCCGACATGATCTTGGAGACCTCGTCGAACTCGCCCGCGCCGAAGAAGACCGCGTGGCCCGGGACCAGCGAAAGGCGCTCGGTGAGCGTCTTGACGTCGGTCTCGGTGAGGAACTTGGCGATCGGACCGGCGAGCGTGCCGTCCTCGCCCACCCGCACCCAGGCCAGCCCCTTGGCGCCGTGCTCGACGGCGTACTCGCCCAGGCCGTCGAAGAACTTGCGGGACTGGCCCGCGGTGTCGGGGACGGGCAGCGCGCGGACGTGCTTGCCAGCGAACGCCTTGAACCCGGAGTCCGCGAAGACGTCCGAGATGTCGACGAGCTCCAGCTTGGCCCGCAGGTCCGGCTTGTCGTTGCCGTACTTCAGCATCGACTCGCGGAACGGGATGCGCGGGAACGGCGAGGTGACCTCGCGTCCGTTGCCGAACTCGGTG
The DNA here is from genome assembly GCF_001905905.1 of Streptomyces sp. CB02366. Taxonomy (GTDB): domain Bacteria; phylum Actinomycetota; class Actinomycetes; order Streptomycetales; family Streptomycetaceae; genus Streptomyces. The sequence goes on along the minus strand of NZ_LIVT01000003.1, from coordinate 1,046,705 downwards.
AAGAGCTCGGTCATCAGCTTCTCGATCGGCTGGAAGACGTCCTCCTGCTCGACGAAGGACATCTCCACGTCGAGCTGGTAGAACTCGCCCGGCGAGCGGTCCGCGCGGGCGTCCTCGTCGCGGAAGCAGGGCGCGATCTGGAAGTAGCGGTCGAAGCCCGAGATCATCAGCAGCTGCTTGAACTGCTGCGGGGCCTGCGGCAGCGCGTAGAACTTGCCGGGGTTCAGCCGGGACGGGACGACGAAGTCACGGGCGCCCTCGGGGGAGGTCGCGGTGAGGATCGGGGTCGCCATCTCGTTGAAGCCGAGCGCCACCATCTTGGAACGGATGGCGGCGATCACGGCCGAGCGCAGCATGATGTTGCGGTGCATGCGCTCGCGCCGCAGATCGAGGAAGCGGTACTCCAGCCGCCGCTCCTCGTTGACGCCGTCCTCGGTGTTGATCGTGAACGGCAGCGGGGCCGCCTCGCCGAGCACCTCGACCTCGGTGACCTCGATCTCGATCTCGCCGGTCGGCAGCTCCGGGTTGACGTTGTCGGCGCCGCGCGCGGAGACCTTGCCGTCGACGCGGACGACGGTCTCCTTGGTGAGCTTCGCCAGCGCCTCGTTGGCGGGCGTGCCGGGGCGAGCGACGAGCTGCACCAGACCGTAGTGGTCGCGCAGATCGATGAAGAGGATGCCGCCCAGGTCTCGGCGATTGTGCAGCCAGCCGCTCAGCCGGACGTCGGTGCCGACGTCAGAGGCGCGGAGCTCGCCGCAGGTGTGGGACCTGTACCGATGCATCGTCGTTCATCCAGTCTTCGCGGTTGGGGTGGATCGAGCCTCCCCAGGCTACCGTCCGGGACCGAGCCGCTTCATTTCCCTTACGCTCCGCAGCCGCGGCTCACCCGCCGTCGCCCCGCCCGGCCCCTCTCCGGCGCTCCTCCCTGCCTCCGCGCAGGCGGCGGGCCCTCGGTGGCGTCCACCGAGCAGATCTTCCTAAAGTGGGGCAATGCGCACCGAGGAAGTCCTGGCCGCCATCGCGACGGGCCTGTGGCGCTGGGACAACGCCGCCGGCACGGTCACGCTCGACGCGGAGGCGGCCCGGCTGGTCGGGCTGCCCGCCGAACCCGGCAGCTACCGGGAGGCCGCGGTGCGCTCCCGCTTCCACCCGGTCGACTGGAACGAGATCTACGCGGTGGTGAACCTCGCAGTGACCGAGGGGACCGTCGCCGAGGCGCGGTTGCGGATCGTGGACGAGCGCGGGCGGGTCCTCCGTACCGTGCGCAGCCGCTCCAAGCCGGTGGTCCTGCCGGGCCGGGAGGCCGGGAGCTACGTCCTCATCGGCACGCTCCAGGAGGTCGCCGAGCCGCAGCCCGGCTCCACCGCCGCGGCCCGTATGCCGGTCACCGGGGACTGGCGGCGGTCCCGGGAGGCGTTCCTGCTGGACGCCGGGCGGGCGCTGGCCGAGGCCCGGTCCACCGCGGAGGTGCTGCGGGTGGCCGGGTCGCTGTCCATGCCCGGCTTCTCCCCCGACGGCCTCGCGGTCTTCGGCTCCGCCGGGGAGCGGTTGACGATCATCGGGCACCACGGGCACAACGCGGGCGACGAGGAAGCCTTCACCGACATGGCGCTGGACACCGACTACCCGGCCGCCGAGGTCGTCCGCACCGGCCGCGCCATCTACCTCCCCTCCCCGGAGGAGTACCGCCGCCGCTATCCGGCCACCTGGCCGCTGGCCCGACGCTTCGGACGGCAGTCCTGGGCCTTCCTGCCGCTGGTGGCCTCCGGCCGCACGATGGGCGCGTGGATGGCCGGGTTCCGGCACCCGGTGGGGTTCTCGCCGGACGAGCGCGCGGTGCTCTCGACGGTCGCCCGGATGCTCGCCCAGGCCCTGGCGCGCGCGGGGGCGGCCGAGACGGAGCGCGAGCTGTCGCTCGGGCTCCAGCGCTCGATGATGCCGACCCTGGGCCCGGAGATCCCGGGAATGACGGCGGCCGCACGGTACGTGCCGACCGGCGGCGGCCTCCAGGTGGGCGGCGACTGGTACGACATGATCCCGCTCCCCAACGGCCGCATCGCCCTGGCCATCGGCGACGTCCAGGGCCATGACGTGCGGGCCGCCGGGCTGATGGGCCAGCTCCGGATCGCCCTGCGCGCCTACGCCTCCGAGGGGCACCGCCCCGACGCCGTGCTCGCCCGCGCCTCGCGCTTCCTGTCCGGGCTCGCCGACGCGGACGAGAGCGTCGAGGGTGATCCGGGGGCCACCGCGCCCCGCTTCGCGACCTGCCTGTACGCGGAGGTGGACCCGGAGAACGGCACCCTGGACATCGCCCGCGCGGGCCACCCCGACCCGGTGGTGGTCAGCGCCGACGGGACCGCGGTGATCCGGCAGACGGCCGGCGGACTGCCGCTGGGGATCGAGGCCGACTCCGACTACCCCACCACCCGGGTGGTCCTGGAACCCGGCGAAACGATCATGCTGTGCACGGACGGCCTCATCGAGACCGGCGGACACGACATGGCCACCGGTTGGACCCGGCTGCGCCCGGTCCTGGAGGAGCCCGTCGAGGACCTGGAGGAGATGGCCGACGCACTGGTCGGGGCCGTGCACGGCCCGTCCTCGCACTACACGACGGGACCGCTCGCGGACCGGCGGGAGGACGACATCGCGGTGCTGCTCCTGCGCCGCGAGAGCACTCCCACCCGCGCGGTCCCGCCGCGCCGCAGCGTCCTGACCATCGCGCAGGCCGAGCCCGAGCGGATCTCGGTCGGGCGGCAGCTCGTGCGCGAGCTGCTGCACGACTGGAGCGACCCCGAGCAGGTCGACTCGGCGGTCCTGATGGTCTCCGAGATGGCCACCAACGTGCTCGTCCACACGGACGGGGACGCTCTGATGGTGGCGGAGGTCTCCGGCGAACAGGGCGAGCGGCGGCTGCGCGTCGAGGTCGCCGACGCCAGCGACGAACTGCCGCACAAGCGACGACCGGGCGAGATGGCGTCCAGCGGGCGGGGGCTCGTGCTGATGGAGATGCTGGCGGACGCGTGGGGGGTCGACCCGCGCGGTGAGGGGAAGTCGATCTGGTTCGAGCTGTACGAGGCGGAGGGCCCGGGGGAACCGGAGGAACAGGGGAAGCCGGAGGAGGGGGAGGAGCCGGGGAAGCCGGGGGAACCGGAGGAGCCGGTGGGAGCGACCGCCTGAACCCGGGCTGTGGGCCCCCGGGGGCCTCAGGCCGCGGCTCCGGCCTGGCGGGGAGGGCGGGCTCACCGGCGCGACGGGTTCGTCCTCGGGCACCGGACGCGTCGGGGGGGCCGGGCCGCCGGCCCCGGCGTGCACGGCCCCGCCCCCGTCGTGGTTACGTCCTCAAGCGCCGGACGGCCCGGAGGAGGCGGGCGGGGCGGGTCCCCGCGTTCCGTCCGGGCCGTCTCCTGCGCGCAGTTCGCCCAGGATGCCGAAGGCCGCCGCGCACAGCGGTACCGCCAGCAGCATCCCGAGCAGGCCCGCCACGCTCGCTCCCGCCGCCAGCGCGATCATGACCATGGCCGGGTGCATCTGGACCGTACGGCTCTGGATCACCGGCTGGAGCACGTGGCCCTCCAGCGCCTGGACCGCGAGCACCACCCCCAGCGTCCACAGGGCGGTCGCGAGCCCCCGGTCGGCCAGCGCGACCAGGACGGCCACCGCACCGGAGACGAACGCCCCGAGGTACGGGATGTACGCACCGACGAACACCAGCGAGCCCAGCCCCAGCGCCCCGGGGACGTCCAGGATCAGCAGGCCCACCGTGATGCACACCGCATCGATCAGGGCGATGAACGTGGTGCCGCGCATGAACCCCTGGACGGCCTCGAACGCCCGGCGGCCCATGGCCTCGACCAGGTCCCCGGTGCCGCGCGGGGCGACGGTGTGGGCCAGGTGGGCCGCCCGGTCCGAGTCGCGCAGGAAGAAGAAGGTCAGCAGCAGGGCCAGCACGCTCGTCGCCACCAGCGAACCGACCAGGCTGATACCGCTGAGCAGACCCCCCGCCGCGCTCGCCCCGAACTTTCCCACCAGGCTCTTCGCGTTGTCGGCCAGGTCGTCGACGTCCGTGGTCCCGCCGATGTCCAGATGGTCGACGACCCACTGACCGGCGTCCTTCAGCGAGGCGACGATCTGGTCGCCGGAGTCGATGAGCGTGGTGACCACGATGTACCCGGCGCCGCCGACCACCGCGACGAGGGCCACGCAGGTCAGCCCGGCGGCCAGCGACCGGTTCAGCCGGCGGGCGATCAGCCATCGGTGGACGGGCCCGAGCAGGGCGGTGCCGAGCAGCGCGAGCAGGACCGGGGTGACCGCCGCCTTCAGGACGACGATCAGCCAGACCACCACGGCGGCCACGCCCACCACGAGCAGGACGACACCGCACCAGGCGGCCGCCCTGCGGGCGCTCTGCGGGAGGAGGGGCTGGGGTGCGGACACCCTTCCACCCGATCACGGGGTGTGGGGACGGGCCCGCCCGCACACCCCGTACGGGTGACAGCTCGTCACATGCCGTGGACCGCCGGGACCGTGCCGAGCCGGCCGGCCTGGAAGTCCTCGAAAGCCTGCTTGAGCTCGGCCTGACTGTTCATCACGAACGGCCCGTAGTGCGCCATCGGCTCCCGGATCGGGCGTCCGCCGAGGAGCACGACCTCCAGGTCCGGGGTGTGGCCGTCCTGCCGCTCGTCCGCGCGGACGGTCAGCGAGCCGCCGCTCCCGAAGACCGCGGTCTGCCCCATCGCGATCGGGCGGCGCTCCGCGCCGACCGTGCCGCGCCCGGCCAGGACGTACGCGAGGCCGTTGAAGTCCTCGCGCCAGGGCAGGACCGCCTCCGCGCCGGGCCGGACGGTGGCGTGGATCATCGTGATCGGGGTGTGGGTAATGCCGGGGCCCCGGTGGCCGTCCAGTTCACCCGCGATGACCCGCAGCAGCGCGCCGCCGTCGGGCGAGGCGAGGAGCTGGACCTCACCGCCGCGGATGTCCTGGTAGCGGGGGTTCATCATCTTGTCGGCCTTGGGCAGGTTCACCCAGAGCTGGAGGCCGTGGAAGAGGCCGCCGGACATGACGAGCGACTCCGGCGGGGCCTCGATGTGCAGCAGGCCCGATCCGGCGGTCATCCACTGGGTGTCCCCGTTCTCGATCGTGCCGCCGCCGCCGTTGGAGTCCTGGTGGATGAAGCTCCCGTCGATCAGGTACGTCACGGTCTCGAAGCCGCGGTGCGGGTGCCAGGGGGTCCCCTTCGGCTCGCCGGCCGCGTACTCCACCTCACCCATCTGGTCCATCATGATGAACGGGTCGAGGTGCCGGTAGTTGATGCCCGCGAAGGCGCGGCGGACGGGGAAGCCCTCGCCCTCGAAGCCGGTCGGCGCGGTCGTCACGGCGAGCACGGGCCGCGCCGCGGCGTTCTCCGGGGCGGCCACCTTGGGCAGGGTCAGCGGGTTGTCGACGGTCACTGCGGGCATGGGGGCCACCTCCGGGCGAGTGTTCTGCGATCAATTTAGTTGAACGATGAACATCTTGCAAGGCGTCGCGCATTCCCGGGGCCCCGCCACGACGGCACGAGGGCCCGCGCCGAGTCGGCGCGGGCCCTCGTCCCGCAGAAGAAACCGCAGGCCGGCGACGAGCCGGCCCGGAACCCCTACCCGTACATCCGGCGCATCGCGAAGTCGACCATCTGCTCGACCGCCTTGGCGTCGAAGACCATCCGGTGGTCGCCCTCCATGTCGAGGACGAAGCCGTACCCCGTCGGCAGCAGGTCGATCACCTCGGCCCCGGTGATCACGAAGTACTTGGACTCCTTGCCCGCGTACCGCCGCAGCTCCTTGAGCGTGGTGAACATCGGGATCACCGGCTGCTGCGTGTTGTGCAGCGCCAGGAAGCCGGGGTTGTCGCCGCGCGGGCAGTAGACCTTCGACGTCGCGAAGATCTGCTGGAAGTCCTCGGCGGAGAGGGAGCCGGTGGTGAAGGCCCGTACCGCGTCGGCCAGGGAGGGCGGCGACGGTTCGGGATACAGCGGCTGCTCCCCGTAGCCGCCGCCCATCTGACCCATCTGGCCCATCTGACCCATCTGCTGCTGAGCACCAGGGTTCTGGTCGTAGCCGTACATGCCGCAAAGAGTAATCGGACACATCTGCGGCTTGAGGGGTTGCGCCTTATTACTGACGGGTAGCATCATCGGAGGGGTCAGCTGACCGACCCATGTCTGCCTGTCGCCCGACCCGCATCTCCCCGGGGCGCCGCGCGCCACTGCTATTGATTACGGAGCCTTCCCATGGGGCACTACAAGTCGAATCTCCGCGACATCGAGTTCAACCTCTTCGAGGTCCTCGGGCGCGACAAGGTGTACGGCACCGGTCCGTTCGGTGAGATGGACGTCGACACCGCGAAGAGCATCCTGGAAGAGATCGCGCGCCTCGCCGAGAACGAGCTCGCCGACTCCTACGCCGACGCCGACCGCAACCCGCCGGTCTTCGACCCGGAGACCAAGACCGCCCCGGTCCCGGCGAGCTTCCGGAAGTCCTACCAGGCGTTCATGGACTCCGAGTACTGGCGCCTGGGCCTGCCGGAGGAGATCGGCGGCACGACCTCCCCGCGCTCCCTGATCTGGGGCTACGCGGAGCTGCTGCTCGGCTCGAACCCGGCCGTGTGGATGTACTCCTCCGGCCCGGCCTTCGCCGGCATCCTCTTCGACGAGGGCAACGAGGAGCAGAAGAAGATCGCGGAGATCGCCGTCGAGAAGCAGTGGGGCTCGACGATGGTGCTGACCGAGCCGGACGCCGGCTCGGACGTCGGCGCCGGCCGGACGAAGGCCGTGCGGCAGGAGGACGGCTCCTGGCACATCGAGGGCGTGAAGCGCTTCATCACCTCGGGCGAGCACGACATGTCCGAGAACATCATCCACTACGTGCTCGCCCGCCCCGAGGGCGCCGGACCGGGCACCAAGGGCCTCTCCCTCTTCATGGTCCCGAAGTTCCACTTCGACTGGACCACCGGCGAGCTGGGCGAGCGCAACGGCGTGTACGCCACCAACGTCGAGCACAAGATGGGCCTCAAGGCGTCCAACACCTGCGAGATGACGTTCGGCGACCAGCACCCCGCCAAGGGCTGGCTGATCGGCGACAAGCACGACGGCATCCGCCAGATGTTCCGCATCATCGAGTTCGCCCGCATGATGGTCGGCACGAAGGCCATCGCCACCCTCTCCACGGGCTACCTGAACGCGCTGGAGTACGCCAAGGAGCGCGTCCAGGGCCCCGACCTGGCGAACTTCATGGACAAGACCGCGCCCAAGGTCACCATCACCCACCACCCCGACGTGCGCCGCTCGCTCATGACGCAGAAGGCGTACGCCGAGGGCATGCGCTCCCTCGTGCTGTACACGGCCGCCGTCCAGGACGCGATCCAGGAGAAGGAGGCCGCGGGCGAGGACGCCAAGGCGCTGAACGGCCTCAACGACCTGCTGCTGCCGATCGTGAAGGGCTACGGCTCCGAGAAGTCCTACGAGCAGCTCGCGCAGTCGCTCCAGACCTTCGGCGGCTCCGGCTACCTCCAGGAGTACCCGGTCGAGCAGTACATCCGGGACGCCAAGATCGACACCCTCTACGAGGGCACCACGGCGATCCAGGGCCAGGACTTCTTCTTCCGCAAGATCGTCCGCGACCAGGGCGCCTCGCTCAACACGCTCTCCGAGGAGATCAAGAAGTTCCTCGCCGAGGCCCAGGGCAACGAGGAGCTGGCCCCGGCGCTGGACTCGCTCGCCAAGGCCGCCGTGGACCTGGAGGCGATCGTCGGCACGATGATCACCGACCTCACCGCGACCGGCGAGGACGTCAAGAACATCTACAAGGTGGGCCTCAACACCACCCGCCTGCTGATGGCGTCCGGCGACGTCGTCGTCGGCTACCTGCTGCTCAAGGGCGCGGCGGTCGCCGCGGAGAAGCTGCCGACCGCCTCCGCCAAGGACACCGCCTTCTACCAGGGCAAGATCGCCGCCGCGAAGTTCTTCGCCGCCAACGTCCTGCCCGGCGTCTCGACCGAGCGCGCGCTCGCCGAGGCCGTGGACAACTCCCTGATGGAGCTGGACGAGGCCGCGTTCTAGGACCGCCCGCCCGCTCGGTATGTCACCCCGGCGCCGCCATCCGAATCCTTTCGGGTGGCGGCGCCGTCGTATCGGCTGGGTACGCTGACCGCGACCGGGACACCGAGCCGCACCAGTACGCGGCGGCGGGCGTCCAGCACTGCCGGCTCGTCGAGATGACCGGCGAAAACGACCGGCCCATGGTCATCACCTACGAGCTCGACCCCGTCGACAAGGCGTACGTCTCCACCGGCGTCCACCACGACCGGCTCAAGCTCTCCGCCCCGTACGACATCGACATCGACATCGGCCTGACCGCGATCGACGAGCTGCGGGCCGGGCGTCCGCCGGACCGGTGATCCCGTGGTCACCGGATACCGGATTCCGCTTCCTCGTTACAGTGAAGAACATGAGTTCCCCTCTCCGGTTCGACCGCGCCCACACCGATGACCTGATGTCCTACCTGGCGGCCAGCCCGTCCCCGTACCACGCCGTGGCGAACGCCGCCGCCCGGCTGGAGGAGGCAGGGTTCCGGCAGGTCGAGGAGACCGCCGCCTGGGACGCGTCGGCCGGCGGGAAGTACGTGCTGCGCGGCGGGGCCATCGTCGCCTGGTATGTGCCGGAGGGCGCCGAGGCGCACACCCCGTTCCGGATCGCCGGGGCGCACACCGACTCCCCCAACCTGCGGGTGAAGCCGCTGCCCGACACCGGGGCGCACGGCTGGCGTCAGATCGCCGTCGAGGTCTACGGCGGCACCCTGCTCAACACCTGGCTCGACCGGGACCTCGGTCTGGCCGGCCGGATCTCGCTGCGCGACGGCACCCACCGGCTGGTCAACATCGACCGGGCGCTGCTGCGGGTGCCGCAGCTGGCCGTGCACCTGGACCGGTCGGCCAACACCGACGGCCTGAAGCTCGACCGGCAGAAGCACATGCAGCCGATCTGGGGGCTCGGCGACGTCGAGGAGGGCGACCTGATCCGGTTCGTCGCCGAGGAGGCGGGCGTCGACGCGGAGGACGTCACCGGCTGGGACCTGATGCCCCACGCCATCGAGCCGCCCTCCTACCTGGGCCGGGACCGGGAGCTGCTGGCCGGCCCCCGGATGGACAACCTGCTCTCGGTGCACGCCGCGACCGCCGCCCTGGCCGCCGTCGCCGGGCAGAGCGACGCCGACATCCCGTACATCCCGGTGCTCGCCGCCTTCGACCACGAGGAGAACGGCTCCCAGTCCGACACCGGGGCCGACGGGCCGCTGCTGGGCTCGGTGCTGGAGCGTTCGGTGTTCGCGCGCGGCGGCACGTACGAGGACCGCGCCCGCGCCTTCGCCGGCACCGTCTGCCTCTCCTCCGACACCGGTCACGCCGTGCACCCCAACTACGCGGAGCGGCACGATCCGACGCACCACCCGGTCGCCAACGGCGGACCGATCCTCAAGGTCAACGTCAACATGCGGTACGCCACCGACGGCAGCGGGCGCGCGGTGTTCGCCGCCGCCTGCGAGAAGGCGGGCGTGCCGTGGCAGAGCTTCGTCTCCAACAACGCCATGCCCTGCGGCACCACGATCGGTCCGATCACCGCCGCCCGGCACGGCATCCAGACCGTGGACATCGGCGTGGCGATCCTCTCGATGCACAGCGCCCGTGAGCTGTGCGGCGCGGACGACCCGTACCTGCTGGCGAACGCGCTGACCGCGTTCCTCGCCGGCTGACCCGAGGACGCCCCACCGCCTCCTCGCCCCCGGTCGGGAAGGTGCAACCTCCCGCGCGCACATGGTTGTTGCCGGGCCGGGTACGCGATCCGTACACCGGCTCGGACCCCCCGGGCGGTCGAGGAGGCGGAAGTCATGGGACTCGGAGGATGCATTCTCCTGATCGGTGCCGGCGCGATCCTGGCGTTCGCCACCGACTGGCAGGTCGACTCGGTCAACGTCGACCTGGTCGGATGGATCATGATGCTCGTCGGCCTCATCGGGGTCTTCGTGTACATGAGCATCGCGCGGCGCCGCCGGATGGTCGTGCCGCCCACCACCACCGTCGTCGCGGACGACGAACAGCGCTACCACTGACGGCCCGCGGCGGCGAACGGCCCGGCCGGCCGAGCGTCGCCGCCGGGCGGGCGGCCCGGTGCCGGCCCCGCGGAGATCCCGATATTCTGGGACGGATCCCGCGCCCCCACCGTGGGTGCGCCCCGCCCCGAAGAGGAGCCGTTCGTGGAGTTCCGGCTGCTCGGCACGGTCGCCGTGGAAACGCACACCGGACCGCTGCCGCTGGGGCCCGCCAAACGGCGCAGCCTGCTCGCCGCGCTGCTGCTGTCCGCCAACACCCCGGTCTCCATCGGCCGGCTGATGGACTCCCTGTGGGACGACACCCCGCCGCTGCAGGCCCGCAGTGTCATCCAGGGCCATGTGTCGCGCCTGCGCGCCCTGCTGGTGGGCGCGGACGCGGAGGCGTACGGGGTCGAGCTGGTCACCCTCGGTGACGCGTACGTGCTGCGGGTTCCCGAGACGCTGGTGGACGCGCAGCGGTTCGAAGAACTGCTGATGCTGGCGCGGGAGCAGCGCAGCCCGGCGGACACCGTGCTGATGCTGAAGGAGGCCCTGTCCCACTGGCAGGGCCCCGCCCTCAGCGGGGCGTTCGCCGGTCCCCCGCTCCGGGCCGCCGCGCACTCCCTGGAGGAGTCGCGGCTGGCGACGGTCGAGCTGCTGGCCCGTACGTACGGCACCCTGGGCGAGCACCACCGCGCGGCGGCCCTGCTGGCGGCGGAGACCTCGGCGCACCCGTTGCGGGAGTCGCTGGCCGCCGAGCTGATGCTGGCGCTGTACCGGGCGGGGCGCCAGTCGGAGGCCCTGGACCGTTTCCACCGCACCAGGCGGCTCCTCGCCGACGAACTGGGCATCGACCCCGGGCCCAAGCTCGCCGACGCCTACGCGCTGATCCTGCGCGGCGACCCGGTGCCCACGGCCGCCGCCCCGGCGGCCCGTACCGGGGCTCCGCCGGCCCCGTCCCGCTCCGCGTCCTCCTCCGCCGGGGCCGCCGAGGCCCCGGCCGGGCCGCCCGTCGCCGTCGCCGACGCGCCATCGGGCGGCGGCGGCACGGCGGAGACGCCCCCCGCCGCCCCGCGCCCCTGGCCCGCCGCACCCGCGGTGCATCCCGCCGACCCCCTCCCCGTCGACCTGCTCCCCCGGGCCCCCCGCGGCTTCCAGGGGCGCACCGCCGAGCTGGCCGCGCTCACCCGGGCGGCGGCGGGCGAGTCGCCCGTCTGCCTGGTCACCGGCCCCGCCGGGGTCGGCAAGACCGCCCTGGCGCTCCAGTGGGCGCACCGCAACGACGCGCTCTTCCCGGACGGGCGCCTCTTCGCGGACCTGCGCGGGTTCAGCGAGGCCGGCGAGCCCCTGCTCGTCGACGTCCTGCGGGAGTTCCTGCTCGCGCTCGGCCTCCCGCCGCGCCGGATCCCGGAATCCGCCCCGGCGGCCGCCGCGCTCTTCCGTTCGCTGACCGACCGGCGCAGGCTGCTGGTCGTCCTCGACAACGTCCGCGATTCCGCCGCCGTCCGGACGCTGCTTCCGGGCGGCGCGGACTGCGTCACGCTCGTCACCAGCCGGCACCGGCTGGAAGGGCTGATCGCCTCGGACGCCGCCCGGCCCGTCCCGCTCGACACACTGGAGGCCGACGACGGCACGGCGCTGCTCGCCGGGGTGCTGGGGGAGGAGCGGGTCCTCGCCGAACCGGTGGCGGCCCGTCGGCTCGCCGAACTCTGCGGCGGGCTGCCGCTCGCGCTGCGCGTCACCGCCGCCCGGCTGGCGGGGCGGCCCCGGTGGACGCTGGCCGCCCTCGCCGACGAACTGGCCGACGAGCGCCGTCGGCTGGCGTGCCTCGACGTGGACGACACGGGCGTCGCAGCCGCGCTGCGGCTGACCGTCCAGCACCTCCCGCCGGACGCCGTCCACCACTTCGCACGGCTCGGGCACCACCCCGGCGGCTCTGTCGACCCGTACGCGGCGGCCGCGCTGGCGGGGACGGACCCGGTGGTCGCGGCGGCGGCCCTGGAGCGGCTGTCCGACGCCCACCTGGTCGCCGAGACGGCCCCGGGCCGGTGGGTCCTGCACGACCTGGTACGCCTCTACGCTCGGGGCCTCGACCCCGCCTCCGCGCACGAGGCACTCCTCGGGGTGCTCGACCACTGCATCGCCACCGCGCTGGCCGCCGCCGACACGGCGGAGCCCGGCGGCGAGTCCTGCTTCGTCCTGCCGGACGGCTTCCGCCGGCCCACCGCCGTACGGGACTTCACCGGCCGGGACGAGGCGATGCGCTGGCTGGCCGGCGAGCGGGACAACCTGGCGCTGGCGGCCCAGGCGGCGCGGGAGGCGGGCCTGGAGGACCGGGCCTGGCGGATCATCCTGCTCCAGTGGCCGCAGGTGGTGTGGCGGGTACGGGACAACTGGGCGCCGCTGCTGGAGCTGGCCCTGGAGTCGGCCCGCGCGGGAAAGGACGCGTACGCCGAATCGAGGGTGCTCACGCTGCTGGGCTGGGTGCTGACGGAGGAGGGCCGGACCGCCGAGGCCGCGGACCTGCTGGAGCGCTCGCCGCAGCTCGCCCGGGAGGCCGGCGACCCGCTGGGCGAGGCGACCGCGCTGGTCAACCTGGCGGTCGTCCAGGCCGAGCTGGGCGAGTTGCCGACCGCGTCGGAGAACTGCGTCCGCGCCGTGGAGCTGGCCCGCCGGGAGGAGGACCGGCACACCGAGATGCTCGCCCTCCAGCATCTGGCGCGGATGCGGCTCACCGCGCGCCGCCCGGAGGAGGCGCTGGCCTGTGCGCGGACCGCGCTCGACCTGGGCCCCGAGCACGAGGAGGCCGCGCGCCGGTCGCTGCTGCTGGCGATCTGCGGCGAGGCCCGTCTGGCGCTGGGCGAGGAGGAGGACGGCATCCGGCTGCTGGACCGGGCCGCGCGGGAGGCGGAGGACGCCGGTTACGACGAGGGCGCGGTGCGGGCGCTGGAGGTCCTGCTGCGCACCACGGCCGACCCCTCCTACCGCGTACGCCACGAGCGGTCCGCGCTCCGCCTCGCCACCGCGCCCTGAGCCGCGCCGGCCGGCACTCCCGCAGGTGGAAGAGGGGCCGCCGGGGTGGAGCGAGGAAATTCGAGGGCGTCAGCCGAACGTCAGCGGGACGCCACCGGAACGTGAGCGGGGCCGCCCAGACTCCTACCTGTCAGCAGCTCACCGGCCGCTTCACCGCTGAACAGGCGGAGGCGGTCACTCATCTCGGGGAACTCGCCATGCGCACCTACCGCAACCGCACCGCCGTACTCGTCTCCGCGGCCACCGCCGCCCTCGCCCTCTCGCTCACCGCGTGCGGCGGCGACGACGGCGGGGCCGCGTCCGCCGGTACGACGGACCGCGCCGCCTCCGCAGCGTCCTCCTCCTCCACGACCCCGGTGGCGCAGAGCGGCGACAAGGCCCCGGGCGGCGAGACGCAGAGCAGCGGCCAGGACGCTGGTGAGCAGGGCGGCGACAAGGCCCAGAGCGGTGGCGAGCAGAGCGGCGACACGAACCAGGGCTCGCAGAGCCGGAGCTCGCAGAGCCGGAGCGACGCGCCGGGCAACGCCCCCCTCTGCACCGCCAAGGGCCTCAAGATCACCGCCGAGCGCCAGGACGGTCCTCCCTACACCCACCTGACGCTGTCCGCGAAGAACACCTCCGGCGCGCGCTGCGAGATGAAGGAGTACCCGCACATCCACTTCCTGGACAACGCGCGGGGCATCGTCCCGCCGGTCGCCAAGAGCAAGCCGGCCTCCCCGGTGGTCCTGGAGCCCGGCCAGTCCGCCTATGCCGCGGTGCGCATGTCCGAGGGCGGCCGCAAGGAGACCACCGAGACGGTGAAGGAGTTCACCGTCACGCTGAAGGCCAACGGCGGCGGCATGGCCGTCGTGAAGTCCCCCGCCGCCGAGGGCCTGTCCGTCAACCCGCAGAAGTGGGCCACGGGCTACTGGACCCCCCAGCTGCGCAACGGCGCCGACGAGTTCTGAGCCGCCGGGAGACCGGGCGGAGATCCGCCGGACGCCGGGAGCCTCCGGCCCGGCACCCGACGGCAGCCGCCCGTGCCGGCCTCAGGCGGGCTCGTCCATCCCGGCCAGCACCAGCCCGAGCCGGGACTCGCCGTCCGCCGTGACGCGGACCGGCACCCCCCAGTCCTGCTGGTGCACATGGCAGGCCGGGTATGCGTTGGCCGGGTCGTCGTCGCACGAAGCGGCCATCGCGGAGACGTGCAGCACCCCTTCGGCGGCCCCGTCCGCCAGCACCAGGTCGCGCCCCAGGTCGGTGCCCGTGCCCGAGCCCTCCGCCAGTAGTTCCGGCGGGGTGGCGGAGACCAGCAGCCGGGTCGAGGGCCCGTAACGTGTGTCCAGTTTCTGGCCCGCGGGCGCCTGGAAGACCACGTCGAGGCGGAGGGCGCCCGGAGCGATCTCCGTGGCGGCGCGCCGGGTGCGGTGCGCCCGGTCCGCGACCCGTACCGCCTCCTCGGGCAGCCGGATCCGGGTCAGCCGGTGCCGGGCCGACTCGACGACGACGAGATCGCCGTCGACCAGCACCGCGTCGCTGGGCTCGCGGACGTCGGTGGCCAGCGTGGTGACCTCGTCGGACGCCGGGTCGTAGCGGCGCAGGGCGTGGTTGTACGTGTCGCTGATCGCGACGGACCCGTCGGGCAGCGCGGTCACGCCGAGCGGATGCTGGAGCAGCGCCTGGGAGGCCGCCCCGTCACGGTGGCCGAAGTCGAAGAGGCCCGCGCCGACGGCGGTGCGGACGTGCTCGTCGCGGTCGACCCAGCGCAGCGCGGAGGTCTCCGAGTCCGCCACCCAGAGCCGTTCCCCGTCCGCGGAGACCGCGAGCCCGGACGGCTGGGCGAACCACGCCTCGGCGGCCGGCCCGTCGACCAGTCCCTCGTTGGTGGTCCCGGCGGCGACGCGTACGGCCCGGGTCTCCGGGTCGTACGTCCACAACTGGTGCACGCCCGCCATGGCGATCCACAGCCGGTCGCCGAACCAGGCGACGTCCCACGGCGAGGAGAGGTCCACCTCGCGCGCCGGGCCGCTGGTCGGGGTCCCCTGCCACCACTGGCGGCCGGTGCCGGCGAGCGTGCTGGTCACCCCCGTCGAGAGGTCCAGGGCGCGGATCGCGTGGTTGACGGTGTCCGCGACGGCGATCCGGCCGTCCGGCAGCACGGCGAGCCCCTGCGGTTCGCTGAACCGGGCCTCGTCCGGGCCTCCGTCGTTCAGCCCGCGTTCGCCCGTGCCGAAGTGGCGCCGCACGGTCTCGCCGTCCGCGTCCAGCTCGACGAGGCGGTGCCGGGTGGTGTCGGAGACCAGGAAGCCCCCGTCCGGCAGCGGCAGCGCCTTGCCGGGGAAGCGCAGGTGCGTGGCGACGGGCTCGGGCGCGACGTAGGGGCCGTCGCCCCGGCGCAGGGTTCCCTTGGCCCCGTGCTCGGCCTCCAGCTCCTCCACGAGCTTCTCGATGGCGTGCGCGTGGCCCTCGCCCGCGTGCTGGGCGACGACATAGCCCTCGGGGTCGATCACGACGAGCGTCGGCCAGGCGCGTACCGCGTACTGCTTCCAGGTGGCCAGCTCGGGGTCGTCCAGGACGGGGTGGTGGACCTCGTAGCGTTCGACGGCGTCGACGACGGCCTGGTGCTCGGCCTCGTGGACGAACTTCGGCGAGTGGACGCCGATGATCACCACGGTGTCGCGGTGCTTCTCCTCCAGTTCGCGCAGCTCGTCCAGGACGTGCAGACAGTTCACACAGCAGAACGTCCAGAAATCGAGGATGACGATACGTCCTCGCAGGTCAGCGAGGGTGTACTGCTGGTCGCCTGTATTGAACCAGCCGCCCTTGCCGATGAGTTCGGGGGCGCGGACGCGTGCACGTGTTGCCATGTCACCAGTCAACACCCTGATCGCCTGCGCGCATTCCGCCGGGGCCCGGGGGAACCTGTGCCCCATGAGACTTCTCGTGCGCGAGCGGATGTTCGCCATCGGCGACGACTACTGGATCGAGGACGACGCGGGCCGCAAGGCCTTCCTGGTCGACGGAAAGGCGATGCGGCTGCGCGACACCTTCGAGCTGAAGGACCCGGACGGCCGGATCCTGGTCGAGCTGCGGCAGAAGCTGATCAGCCTGCGCGACACGATGCTCATCGAGCGGGGCGGCGAGGAGCTGGCCACGGTCAAGCGCAAGCGGCTGTCGCTGCTCCGCAACCACTACCGGGTGACGCTGGTGGACGGTACGGAGCTGGACGTCAGCGGCAAGATCCTGGACCGCGAGTTCGCCATCGAGTACGACGGCGAACTGCTGGCCCAGGTCTCGCGCCGCTGGTTGACCCTCCGGGACACGTACGGCATCGACATCGTCCGGGACGACGCGGACACCGCGCTGCTCATCGCCGTCGCGATGTGCGTCATCGTGCTGGCCGACAAGGAGAACGGGGGCTGAGCCCCCCGCGCCCGTACGACCGTCCGCCGTCACACGTCTACGTCCGCTGTCACACGCGTTCGCCCACCGTCACACGTCTACGTCCGCTGTTTCACGTGAAACAACGCCCGCCCACAGCCGTGCCGTCCTTCCGCGGTGAGCACTGCCGCGGTGAGCTCCGCGCCGGGGAGGAGTGCTCACCGAAGCGGCGGAGCGAGCCCCAGTCGGCGGCCCTTGAGCGCCGGGAACTGCTCCCGGGTCGTCCGCACCTTCTCCGGGTCCAGCCGGACCGTCAGGACCTCCTCGTCCGCGCCCGCCTCGGCCAGCACCTCGCCCCACGGATCGACGACGATGCTGTGCCCGGCCTGCTGGACGCCGGCATGGGTGCCCGCCGTTCCGACCGCGAGGACGTACGCCTGGTTCTCCACGGCACGCGCCTGTGCCAGGAGCGTCCAGTGGGCGCGGCGGCGCTCGGGCCAGCCCGCCGCGACGACCAGCGTCTCGGCTCCCGCGTCGACGAGCCCCCGGAACTGTTCGGGGAAGCGGAGGTCGTAACAGGTCGCCAGCCCCAGCGTGGTGTCCGGCAGCGGGACGGTCACCAACTCCTCGCCCGCGCCCATCATCACCGCCTCGCCCTGGTCGAAGCCGAAGCGGTGGATCTTGCGGTAGGAGGCGGCGCGCTCACCTTCGGGTGAGAAGACCAGGCTGGTGTTGAACAGGGTGCCGTCGTCCGCCCGTTCGACGAAGGAGCCGGCGTGCAGCCAGACCCCGGCCTCGGCCGCCGCCTTGGCCATCACCTGGTGCGTGGGGCCCTCCAGCGGCTCGGCCTCCGCCTCGAAGGCGGTGTAGGCGAACGCCCCGACGGGCCAGAGTTCGGGAAGAACTACCAGGTCAGCACCGCTCTGGGCGACCACCAGACCGGCCGCGCGCGCCCTGCGGGCCGCGACGGATTCGTCCGGGTCCACCGTGATCTGGATGAGGGAGGCGCGCACACTACCACCGTCCTGGCATTCGAGCCGTCAACACGGGCCTACGATCGTCACACGAAAGCACTGCCGGGGTGCCTGCTCGCAGCGTAACTTAGCCACCGAACCTCCCGACTCAGCCACCGAACCTCCCACGCAGCCCGCCGACAGCGCCGTCAGTGCCCGCCCACCCGCCCGCACTCCCTGCTCTCCAGCCCATGCACCGCAGAACCGCACGAGGGGTCCCGTGACCGTCCATCCCAGCCTCCAGCCCTACACCGACGCCGCGACCCACTCCATCGAGGCGATAGCCGAGCTGGTGAAGCCCCTCCCGGAAGGCGAGTGGAACCGCCGCACTCCCTGCCCCGGGTGGTCGGTGCGCGACATCGTGTCGCACGTCATCGGCATGGAGTGCGAGATGCTCGGTGACCCCCGGCCGATCCACACCCTGCCGCGCGACCTCTACCACGTGCGGAGCGACTTCGCCCGCTACATGGAGATGCAGGTCGACGTCCGGCGGCACCACACCTCCCCGGAGATCCTCGCCGAGCTGGAGTACGTCCTCATCCGCCGCGCCCGCCAGATCCGCAACGAGTCGCGCAGCCCCGAGACCAAGGTCCGTGCGCCCCTGGGCGCCGAGCAGACCCTCGAAACGGCTTTGAACCTGCGGGCCTTCGACCTCTGGGTGCACGAGCAGGACCTGCGCGCCACGCTCGGGCAGCCGGGCAACCTGGACTCTCCCGGCGCCCTCGTCACCCGGGACATGCTGCTCGCCGGGTTGCCGAAGGTGGTCGCCAAGGCGGCGGGCGCGCCCGCGAATTCGGCGGTCGTCCTCGATGTGCACGGCCCGATGGAGTTCCTGCGGACGGTACGGGTCGACGCCGAGGGCCGCGGTTCGGTCGACGGCGCGCCCTCGCTCGGCCCCGCCGTGACGCTCTCGCTGGACTGGGAGACGTACGTCCGCCTCGCCTGCGGCCGGGTCCGGCACACGGCCGTCGCCGACCGGATCAAGGTCGAGGGCGACCAGGAGCTGGCCACCGCGATCCTGGACAACTTCGCTCTCACGCCCTGACCCGCCCCGCACCCCGGCGGCGCCCGTCCCGCCCCCGAGGCGGCGGGCGCGCCGCCGAGCGGCCCCGGGCGGCTCCCCGGCGGGAGACCGCGAGGGCGCGGCGCCGGGCGGCTTCCCCGGCAGCCCTACACGGGCACGTGCACGGCCTCGACGCGGCTGACCACGTGGTGCTCGCGCTCCCTGAGCGCCGCCCGGCGACGCAGCCGCAGGATCTGGGTGACGCCGAGCGCCTCCAGGACGAAGACCGAGGCGAACGCGACGCGGTAGTCGTCGCCCGTGGCGTCCAGCAGGACCCCGACCGCGAACAGGGTGGTCATCGAGGCGATGAACCCGCCCATGTTGACGATCCCCGACGCGGTGCCCTGACGCTCGGGCGGATTGGCCGGGCGGGCGAAGTCGAAGCCGACCATCGAGGCCGGGCCGCAGGCGCCGAGCACCACGCACAGGACCACCAGCAGCCACATCGGCGTGCGGTCGGCCGGGTAGAGGATCGCCGCGGCCCAGAGCAGGGCCGTGGTGGCGACCGTGCCCAGCACGATCGGGGTCCGCGCCTCGTGGTGGCGGGCGATGATCTGGCCGTAGACGAGGCCCACCACCATGTTGGAGAGCACCACCAGGGTGAGCAGCGTGCCCGCCGTCCCCCGGCTCAGCCCCTGCGCCTCGACCAGGAACGGCATCCCCCACAGCAGCAGGAACACCATCGCCGGGAACTGGGTGGTGAAGTGCACCCACATCCCCAGCCGTGTCCCGGGCTCCCGCCAGGCGGCGGCTATCTGCTTGCGGACGTACGCGGCCCCGGCGTGCTCGGCGGGCGGCGGCTCGTGGCCCTCGGGGTGGTCCTTGAGGAACAGCAGGAGCAGGACCAGCACCACCACGCCCGCCAGCGAACTGCCGACGAACGTCGTGGTCCAGCCGTAACTGTGCAGCGCCCGCGCGATGAACAGTGTCGAGACGAGGTTGCCCGCCATCCCGAACAACGCGGCGACCTGGCCGATCAGCGGGCCGCGCCGGGCCGGGAACCAGCGGCTGCCGAGCCGCAGCACGCTGATGAACGTCATCGCGTCGCCGCAGCCGAGCAGCGCGCGGGCCGCCAGCGCCATCCCGTACGAGGGGGAGAGCGCGAAGCCGAGCTGTCCCACGGTGAACAGGACGGCCCCGATGGTGAGGACCCGCTTGGTGCCGAGCCGGTCCACCATCAGCCCCACGGGTATCTGCATGCCCGCGTAGACGAGGAGTTGGAGGATGGAGAAGGTGGAGAGCGCCGAGGCGTTGACGTCGAACCGGTCGGCGGCGTCGAGGCCGGCGACGCCCAGGCTCGTACGGAAGATGATCGCGACGAAGTAGACGGCGACCCCGGTGCCCCAGACCCAGGCGGCACGCCGCCCCCCGGGCGGGTCTCCGGGCAGCGACAGGGTGGGCGCGGCGTCCGGGCTCACCGGTCCTCCCCCCGCACCAGTTCCCGCACCCGGCCGACGTGGCGGCGCACGACCAGGGCGGCCCCCTCGGCGTCCCCGGCCCGGATCGCGTCCAGCAGTTCGCCGTGCTCGGTGACGTTGGCCTCGATCCTGCCGGGGTGGGCCTCCATGACGGCGACGCCCATCCGCAGCTGACGGTCGCGCAGCTGGTCGTAGAGGCGCGAAAGGATCTCGTTGCCGGCGTTCTTCACGATCTCCGCGTGGAAGCAGCGGTCCTTGACCGCCACCGCCGCCAGGTCGCCGGCCTCCGCCAGCCGCCGCTGCTCCTCCAGGAGCTGTTCCAGCCGGGCGATCAACCGCGGGGAGGCGGGCACCGCCTTGCGCGCCGCGAACTCCTCGACCAGCAGCCGGGTCTCCACCACGTCCTTGATCTCCTGCGCGGAGACGGCGAGGACCAGTGCGCCCTTCTTCGGGTAGAGCTTGATCAGCCCCTCCACCTCCAGCCGCAGCAGCGCCTCGCGCACGGGCGTCCGGGAGACCCCGACCGCGTCCGCCAGATCCCCTTCGGTGAGCAGCGTCCCGCCCTCGTAGCGCCGGTCCAGAACGGCTTCCTTGATGTGCGTGTAGACCCGCTCGGCGGCGGGCGGACGCTTGAGGGGGGCGGTCGGCGGCTTCACGGGGGCGGAGGGTGCGACAGGCATGCACACAGCATAGATACAACATGGACGCATGAGCGGCGGCGTCCGGATTCTGGACCTGCGGGGCGGGCGGCCCGCTGTCTGCACCGACCCCCTTGCGTTACGTTGAGCGGGTGACAGGTCACGCCATCGAAGAGGTACGTCTCACCGCGTTCAAGAGCTTCCACGGCGCGGTGCTCCCGCTGGCGCCTCTCACCGTCCTGATCGGCCGCAACAGCAGCGGCAAGTCGAACGCGCTGGACGGCCTGGAAGTCCTCTCCCGACTGGCCCGCGGCGACGACATCACCGAGGCCCTGGAGAGCCGGCGCAGCGCCGCCGGACCGGTTCGGGGCGGGTTGAGCGGGTGCGTTCCGCACGGCTCGGACCGATTCTCGCTGGGCTGCACCGTCAGTACGGAGTACGGGCCCATCACGTTGGATGTGACGGTCCAGGTCGAGCCGGAAGTCCAGATCATCGAGGAACGGCTCACCGGTCCGACTGCGAGCGGTACGCGCCCTCTCCTGGTAAGCGGAGAGCCGATCCCGCACCGCGCGGACATCGACGCCTCCTGGCACAACGGGAAGCGGGGCCGGAACCCGAGCGCCTCGTTCCGGAGCACCCGGCTGCTGACTTCGCAGCTGTCCCTGCGCGTTCCCGGTGACAGCGACGGCGAGATCGACACCATGCTGGCGGCCGACACCCTGCTGGACGCACTCACCGGAGCCTTCCACCTCGATCCCGTACCTCACCTGATGCGGCAGTACGTACCAGCCCGCGACTTTCGCCTGCGCAGAACGGCGGAGAACCTCTCCGCCGCGATCGGCAACATCAAAAGGCACGACGAGGAGACTTTCGAGAGCCTTGTCGGACTCCTCCGAGGCTTGGCCGATCACGATATCGAGCGGCTGGTCGTCACCAGGTCGGAGCTCGGTGACGTCATGATCGCACTCGACGAGGGACCGCTGGGGCTCACCCCCGCCCGCGAGATGAGCGACGGAATGCTCAGGTTTCTCGCTATCACGACTTCGCTGCTGACCGGTGGCGGCGGACTGGATCTGGGACCTGCGCCGGACAGCGACTTCCGCCGATCGCTGACCCTGGTGATCGAGGAACTGGAGAACGGACTGCACCCTTCCCAAGCAGCGGAAGTCCTGCGGCTCGTCCGCGGAGCGGCGACCGAGAACGCGGCTCGGGTCCTCATCACCACCCACAGCCCCGCCCTGCTCTCCGCCCTCAGCGGCGACGATCACCACGGCGTCATCGTCTGCTCAAGGGACCGCGCGACGGGCACCAGCCTTCTGACGCGACTCACCGAGCTCGACGGCTACGCCACGGCGATGGGAGCGGGCCCGCTGGGTGACGTGGTGACCCAGGGCCGGCTGGTGCCGGAAGACCGCGGTGAACAGGACTATTCCGAGTTCGACCGACTCCTCGGGATCGGGTGAGACCGTGGCTCGGGGGGTGGAGTTCGTCGACACGTCGATTCTGTGCAACCTCTTGGAGGTCCCCGGCAAATGCCAGGACCGCGAGCAGGTGATCGACGACCTGAAGAAGAAGCGTGACCGCCGGGACACGGATCTGCTGCTGCCGGTCACCGCGATCATCGAAACGGGCAACCACATCGCCCAGGTTTCGGACGGCCGGGCCCGCCGCTCCTGCGCGGAACGGCTCTCAGCAGTCCTGACGACGGTCATCGAGGGCAAGGCCCCTTGGGCGCTCAATGAGGTCGAGTGGGACGCGGCCCACCTCCAGGCCCTCGTCAACGGCGGCAACACCGGCAGCAGTCTGATCGAGCACGCCTGCAACAAGCTCGGTTGCGGCGACCTCAACATCCTCATCGAGCGCGACCGGTACCTCGCCCGCACCTCCGGGGTCCGGGCCACGATCTGGACGCTCGACGAACTCCTCTCCTCGTACGCCTGACCGAAAAACAGGCGTCGCCCGCGCCCCAGGGTCAAGCCTGTGCAAATTCACTCCTCCGGCACCACATCCATTTCACGGCCCCAGGAGTCTCCCCTGCGAGCGGCACCCTTATGTGGCCGCATATCAGGGGCATTTGGAGCGTTCAGTTGAAAATCGGCATCAAGCGCATCAATCGCGTCACCGTCACGGCCACCGTGACGCTCACCGCCGGTGCGGTACTCGCGGGCAGCGCCTTCGCCTCCACGGCACACGCCGCCACGCCGCCCACTCCGAAGATCGTCGCCAAGGGCGGCTTCGTGATGAACAACGGCACCGGGAAGACCCTCTTCACCAAGTCCGCGGACACCCGCCGCGCCACCGGCTCCACCACCAAGATCATGACGGCGTTGGTGGTCCTGTCGCAGAAGAACGTGAACCTGAAGTCCAAGGTCACGATCCAGAAGGCGTACAGCGACTACATCGTCTCCAAGAACGCCTCGTCCGCCCGGCTCATCGTCGGCGACAAGGTCACCGTCGGCCAGCTCCTCTACGGCCTGATGCTCCCCTCCGGCTGCGACGCCGCGTACGCGCTGGCCGACAAGTTCGGTTCGGGCACGACCCGTTCGGCCCGCGTGAAGTCGTTCATCGGCAAGATGAACTCCACGGCCAAGAGCCTCAAGCTGAAGAACACCCGCTTCGACTCGTTCGACGGCATAGGGGGCGGCAACAACTACTCCACCCCCCGTGACCTGACGAAGATCGCCGCCAAGGCGATGAAGAACTCCACGTTCCGCTCGATCGTCAAGACCAAGTCGACGAAGCAGAAGGTGACCACGAAGAGCGGTGGCTACCGCTACATGTCGTGGAGCAACACCAACAAGATGCTCAGCAGCTACAGCGGCGCCATCGGCGTCAAGACGGGCTCCGGCCCGACCGCCAAGTACTGCCTGGTCTTCGCCGCCACCCGCAAGGGCAAGACCGTGATCGGCACCGTGCTCACCTCGTCCTCCGAGGCGAACCGCACCGCCGACGCGAAGAAGCTGATGGACTACGGCTTCAAGAAGTAGCCCGCGGGCGTTGTACGGAGAGGGGCCCGGCCCGCACGGTTCGTGCGGACCGGGCCCCTCTCGCGTACCAGCGCGAACCTGGCGCGTCAGGCCCAGGTGATCAGGCGCTTCGGCTGCTCCAGGATCGCCGCCACGTCGGCCAGCACCTTGGAGCCCAGTTCGCCGTCGACCAGGCGGTGGTCGAACGACAGGGCCAGGGTGGTGACCTGACGCGGCTTCACCTTGCCCTTGTGGACCCACGGCTGGAGTTTGATCGCGCCGACCGCCAGGATCGCGGACTCGCCCGGGTTGAGGATCGGCGTACCGGTGTCCACGCCGAAGACGCCGACGTTGGTGATGGTCACCGTGCCGCCCGCCATCGCGGCCGGGGACGTCTTCCCCTCCCGGGCCGTGGCGACCAGCTCTCCCAGCGCCTCCGCGAGCTGCGGCAGCGTCTTGTCGTGCGCGTCCTTGATGTTCGGCACGATCAGACCGCGCGGGGTGGCCGCCGCGATGCCCAGGTTCACGTAGTGCTTCCGCACGATCTCCTGGTTGGCCTCGTCCCAGGCGGCGTTGACCTCGGGGTTCCGCTTGATGGCGACCAGGAGGGCCTTGGCGATGACGAGGAGCGGATTGACCCGCACCCCCGCCATGTCCTTGTCCTCCTTCAGCTCGGCCACGAGCTTCATCGTGCGCGTCACGTCGACCGTCACGAACTCGGTGACGTGCGGCGCGGTGAACGCGCTGTCGACCATCGCCTGCGCGATCGCCTTGCGGACGCCCTTGACCGGGACGCGGGTCTCGCGGGCGGAGTCCGGTACGGCGGCGGGCGCCGCGGCTGCCGGTTCCCCGGCGGCCGCCGGGGCGGGCGGAGCCGTGGACGGAGCCGGCGGTGATGTCGGGGACGTCGGGGACGGAGCCCCGGAAGCGGCCTGGGCCGCCGCCGCGTGGACGTCCTCGCGGGTGATGACGCCGTCCTTGCCGGTCGGCGCCACCGCCGCCAGGTCGACGCCCAGGTCCTTGGCCAGCTTGCGCACCGGCGGCTTGGCGAGCGGACGGCCGCCGGCCGCGGCGCCGGTCCGCTCCGGCGCGGCGGGGGCAGGGGCGGCAGCGGGGGCGGGCGCCCCGTGCCCGTTCAGCTCGGCCTGCACCGCCGCGGCGACGGCGGCGGCCTCCGGAGCGGCGGCGGCCCCCTTGCGCGGGCGGCGCTTGGTGGAGGACTCGGCGACGCCGTAGCCCACCAGGACCGGCGTGCGGCCCTTCGGCTCGGCCTCGGCCTCCGGCGCCTCCACCGGCTCCTGGACCGGGTCGGCGGCCGGGGCCGGGACGTCGCCGCTGCCCGGGGCCACGTCGATCGCGATGATCACCTGGCCCACGTCCACGGTCGTGCCCTCGCCGAAGCGCAGCTCGTGCACCACCCCGTCGAACGGGATCGGCAGCTCGACGGCCGCCTTCGCGGTCTCGACCTCGCACACGACCTGGCCGTCGGTGACGGTGTCGCCGGGCTGGACGTACCACTTGAGGATCTCGGCCTCGGTCAGTCCTTCGCCCACGTCGGGCATCTTGAACTCACGGAAGCGAGCAGACGTTTCGGTCATCGTCGTCACGAACCTCTCCTCAGAACGCCAGCGAGCGGTCG
This sequence comes from Streptomyces sp. CB02366, assembly GCF_001905905.1. Lineage (GTDB taxonomy): Bacteria > Actinomycetota > Actinomycetes > Streptomycetales > Streptomycetaceae > Streptomyces. Next base: position 1,021,457 of record NZ_LIVT01000003.1, on the reverse strand, counting down.
ACGGCGTCGAGCACCCGGTCCAGACCGGGCAGGTACTCGTCCTCCAGCCGGGCCGGCGGGTAGGGGACGTGGTAGCCGCCGACCCGCAGCACGGGGGCTTCGAGGTGGTAGAAGCAGCGCTCGGTGATCCGGGCGGCGATCTCCGCGCCGGAGCCGTAGAACACGGGCGCCTCGTGGACGACCACGACGCGGCCGGTCTTCTCGGCCGACGCCTGGATGGCGTCGAAGTCGATCGGGGACATCGAGCGCAGGTCCAGGACCTCGATCGACTTGCCCTCCTCCTGGGCCGCCGCCGCCGCCTCCAGGCAGACCTTCACCATCGGGCCGTACGCGACGAGCGTGAGGTCGCCGCCCTCCCGGACGGTCACGGCCCGGTGCAGCGGGCCGGGGACGGCGCCGGTGTCGACCTCGCCCTTGTCCCAGTAGCGCCGCTTGGGCTCGAAGAAGATGACCGGGTCGTCGCTCCGGACGGCCTGCTGCATCATCCAGTAGGCGTCGCTCGCGTTGGACGGCGAGACCACCTTGAGGCCCGCCACGTGCGCGAAGAGCGCCTCGGGGGACTCGCTGTGGTGCTCGACCGCGCCGATGCCCCCGCCGTACGGGATGCGCACGACGACCGGCAGCTTGATCTTGCCGAGCGCGCGGGCGTGCATCTTGGCGAGCTGCGTGACGATCTGGTCGTAGGCGGGGAAGACGAAGCCGTCGAACTGGATCTCGACGATCGGGCGGTAGCCGCGCAGGGCCAGACCGATCGCCGTGCCGACGATGCCCGACTCCGCGAGCGGGGTGTCGATCACCCGGTCCTCGCCGAAGTCCTTCTGGAGGCCGTCGGTGATACGGAAGACGCCGCCGAGCTTGCCGACGTCCTCACCCATGATGAGGACCTTGGGGTCGTCGTCGAGGGCGAGGCGGAGCGACTCGTTGAGCGCTTTCGCGATGGACATCTTTTCCACGGCCATGGCTACTTGCCCTCCTCGGCGGAGTCGACGAACGATGCCTGGTAGGCGGCGAACTGGGCGCGCTCCTCGTCCACGAGGGAGTTGCCGTCGGCGTAGCCGTGCTCGAACAGGGCCATCGGGTCCGGGTCGGGCATCGCGCGCACCGCCTCGCGCACCCGCTTGCCGAGGGTCTCGCTCTCCTCGTCCAGCGCGGTGAAGAAGGCGTCGTCCGCGAGCCCCTCCTTCTCCAGGTACGCCCGCAGCCGCAGGATCGGGTCCTTGGCCTCCCAGGCGGCCCGCTCCTCGTCGGCCCGGTACTTCGTCGGGTCGTCGGAGGTGGTGTGCGCGCCCATGCGGTAGGTGAACGCCTCGACGAGGGTCGGGCCCTCGCCCCGGCGGGCGCGCTCCAGCGCGGAGCGGGTGACGGCCAGGCAGGCCAGCACGTCGTTGCCGTCGACGCGGACGCCGGGGAAGCCGTAGCCCTGGGCGCGCTGGTAGAGCGGCACCCGGGTCTGGCGCTCGGTGGGCTCGGAGATCGCCCACTGGTTGTTCTGGCAGAAGAAGACGACCGGGGCGTTGTAGACCGCGGAGAAGGTGAACGACTCGGCGACGTCGCCCTGGCTGGAGGCCCCGTCACCGAAGTAGGCGATCACGGCGGAGTCCGCGCCGTCCTTGGCGACGCCCATGGCGTAGCCGGTGGCGTGCAGCGTCTGCGAGCCGATGACGATCGTGTACAGGTGGAAGTTGTTGCTGTTCGGGTCCCACCCGCCGTGGTTCACACCGCGGAACATCCCGAGCAGGTTGGTCGGGTCGACGCCCCGGCACCAGGCGACCCCGTGCTCGCGGTAGGTCGGGAAGACGTAGTCGTCGTCGCGCAGGGCCCGGCCGCTGCCGATCTGTGCGGCCTCCTGGCCGAGCAGCGACGCCCACAGGCCCAGCTCGCCCTGCCGCTGGAGGGCGGTCGCCTCGGCGTCGAAGCGGCGGGTGAGCACCATGTCCCGGTACAGGCCGCGCAGTTCTTCGGCGCTCAGGTCGATGCTGTAGTCCGGGTGCTCGACGCGCTCGCCCTCGGGCGTGAGCAGCTGTACGAGCTGGGGCTCGGCGCTCTGCGGCTTCTTCGCGGCGCTGGTCCGCTTACTGGCGCGTCGCGGTTTACGCGCGGCGGCAGTGCTCTCCACGGTCACGTGCGTGCTCCTCCGTCGGTCCGGCCCCCGGGGTCTGCCGGGAAACCAGTGCGGCTCGCCTGAATCCGGACGACGCGCACGGGGTGGGTGCCGGCCGGCCGGGATCAGGCGTGACAGGTGCCCCGGCGAGCGCCCTGTCATAGGCACGTTACCCAGTGCTTCGCACAACTGCGAAACCCTATCTGACCTGCGATTTTGCTTGGATTTCCAAGTAAATCGAAAAAATCGCGAAGCTCTGCTGGTCAGGGCACTGGAAACAGCCTTGCAGGCCGCCGGAACAACGGCACGTTATCCCGCGGATCAGTCCCAGGGAAGAGCGGAGGAGAGGTGAGTGTGTGAGACTGCGATCGTGCGCGAAGAAGGAAAAATCACGGTATTTCTGCTGGACGATCACGAGGTCGTCCGGCGCGGCGTCCACGAGTTGCTCGCCTCCGAACCGGACATCGAGGTCGTCGGGGAGGCCGGTACGGCGGCGGAGGCCCTGGTGCGCATCCCGGCGACGCGTCCCGACGTGGCGGTGCTCGACGTACGGCTGCCGGACGGCAGCGGTGTGGAGGTGTGCCGGGAGGTCCGTTCCCAGGACGAGAACATCGCCTGCCTGATGCTCACCTCGTACGCCGATGACGAGGCGCTTTTCGACGCGATCATGGCGGGCGCGTCGGGATATGTGCTGAAGGCGATCCGGGGCGACGAACTGCTGAACGCGGTACGGGACGTGGCGGCCGGCAAATCGCTGCTGGACCCGGTGGCCACGGCCCGGGTGCTGGAGCGGCTGCGCAGCGGCGGCAGCGGCAGGGGAGAGGACAAACTGGCCGGCCTGACCGAACAGGAACGCAAGATCCTGGACCTGATCGGCGAGGGGCTGACCAACCGGGTCATCGGCGAGCGGCTGCACCTGGCCGAGAAGACCATCAAGAACTACGTCTCCAGCCTGCTGTCGAAGCTGGGGATGGAACGCCGCTCGCAGGCCGCCGCGTACGTCGCCCGGCTCCAGGCCGAACGCCGCTGAGCCCCGGGGCCTGTCGTCACCCTGCCGTCGTCGCCCGGCAGGCGGCAGGGTGACGACAGGCCTCAGGGGCGGCGCGGCCCGGGGTCGCCGCGCCCCGGGCCGCGCGGGACTTTGGTCCCGCGCCCCCGGGGCAGGCGACTCTTACGCGGTTCCTACGGCGGGGGGACAGTGGAGGCCATGTCCTTCGACGAACTCCCCGCGCCCGAAGCGATCCGGCGGACCGCGACCGGCACGATCGAACGGACCGGCCGAGCCGGGCAGGGCGGGCGGGCCGGGAAGACCGAGCCGATCGAACTGCTGCGCCAGGTCCCGTACGGGCGCCTCGCCACCAGCATGCGGGCGCTGCCGTTCCTGGCGGTGGCCCGGCACATCGTGAGCGACGGCCGCATCCTGCTGCGGGTGCACAGCGGCTTCGGCCACCACGAGGCGTGCGACGGGAGCGTCGTCGCGTACGGGGCGGACAACTACAACGGCAGCGTCCTCGGCGACGGAAGCGACCTCTGGTCGGTGCAGTTCACCGGTCCCGCCGAGCTCGTGTCCCCCTGCCCCGAGCAGGAGGAACTGTTCGGGGAGGCGCCCGCCACCGTCAACGGGGAGCCCTACGCGCCGGCCTACCTCCGGGTCGATCCGCACTTCGCCACGGAATACCGGCTCACCTTCTGAGGTCCCGCTGCTTCTGCGGCCCCGACACCGCTGCGGCCCCGGCCCGGCGGCCTCCGCGGTCCGGCCCGGCAGCCTCCGCGGCGTCCTGCCGGGCTCCGCGGTCCCCTAGCGCATCGCCGGTGGTGACCGCAAGTCCGCGTCCCGGATACGCAGAGTGATCTAACATCTGGTAAGTGCCGCGCTCATATGTCACTCGCCCGCCTGTTCCCCCGGTCGGCGAGGTGCTGCGTCGTTATCCGGGCGTGGGCGAACCGCTCGCCTGCGAGCCGATCACCAAGGGGCTGCTGAACCACGGGTACCGCGTCTCCACCACGAGCGGCGCCTACTTCCTCAAGCACCACCTCGACAAGAAGCACCTGGACGATCCGAGCGGCGAACGCGCCGCGATCCTGCGCCAGCACCGTGCCACCCAGCGCCTGAAGTCGCTCGGCGTACCCGTCGTCCCGCCCCTGGCGGACGCCCGGGGCGAGACCGTCACGGTGATCGGCGAACGGTGCTACGCCCTGCATCCCTGGGTCGACGGCCTCCACCGGGTCGGCGCCCAGCTCACCCTCGTCCAGTCGCGTCGGCTCGGTGCGCTCCTCGGCGCCGTGCACACCGGTCTGGAACAGGTGATGGCCCCGCGCGACGGCCCGCATCCGGCGAATCCGCCCGGCCGGCCGGGCCACCCCAGTCCGGACACCGCCGACACCTTCGCGCTGATCGACGACCTGCTGGACGCCGCACGCGGACAGGACGGCCGGGGCGCCCCGCGCGACGCCTTCGACGAACTGGCCGTACACCGGCTCGTGGAGCGGCGCGCCCTGCTCGAACAGCACGCCCACCGGCGCCCGCCCACCCCGGACGAGCCCGCCACCGGGTGGGTGCACGGGGACTTCCACCCGCTGAACCTGCTCTACCGGGACGCCGACCCGGTCGCCATCGTGGACTGGGACCGGCTGGACGTACAGCCGCGCGCCGAGGAGGCGGTCCGGGCGGCGGCGATCTTCTTCGTCCGGCCCGCCGGACAGCTGGACCTCGCGAAGGTACGGGCGTACGCCCGCGCGTACCGACGCGCCGCCGGGGCGGGGGCCGCGGAGCTGGCGGCCGCCGTGCACCGGGTGTGGTGGGAACGGCTCAACGACTTCTGGATACTCCGCTGGCGCTACCGTCTCGACGACCGCAGGGCCGACCCGCAGTTCCCCGCGGTGTCGGCCCTGGCGGTGTGGTGGACGCGGGAGTACGAGGCGGTCTGCGCGGCCTTCACGGAGTGAGCGCCGCGCGCGGGGTCGGCACCGGCCCCCACCGGCTGCTGTACGGGCGCGCGTGTGCGCGGAAGCACGACTGCGCGCGCCGGGGCGGGAGCACGACTGCGCGGGCGCGCGAGCCCGGCGGTGTGCGGCGGTTCCGGAAGGCGGCGCGGCTGTGCGTGCGCGCGTGCGCCGGGACGGTCGCCGCCCGCCGCCCACGCGGTCCGGAAGCCCGGTACGGGCCCGCCTGCGCCGGTCCACGGGGCGCCCCGCTCACACGGGAGCCCGGCGTGCGCCGTGGTGGCGCGCGCCGGGCTCAGGATCGATCCGGTGGCGCTCAGGAGCGATCCGGTGGTGCGGTGGAGGCCGGGGCGCCGCGGGTTCCGTTACGGCGTGGTGTTGCCGGCCGACGCGTCGCCGCCCGGCGTGGTGCCCGTACCGCCGTCCTCCTCGCCGCCCCCGGGGCCGCCGTCGTCCCCGGCGCCGCCCGGCGTGCCGGGGTCGGTGACCGGGCTGCTCGGCTCGCCGGTGGGCTCGCCGTTGCCGCCCTCGTTGGCGTTGCCGTCCGAGGCGCCCGGATCTGTGCCGGTCTGGGTCGGGGACGGGGAGAACGTGGGCCGGGTCGGGGTCGGGTCCGGGATGTACGGCGGCGGGTTCTGCCGCGTCTGGCCGCCGCTGGAGGTGTCCGGCTCCTCCGGCTGGTCGCTCTCCTCCTCGGTGGGCTCCTCGGAGGGCTCCTTCTCGGAGGGGCTGGCCGAGGTGGACGGCTTGACCGGGTCCTTGGCGCCGCCGCTGTCCTGCGCGGCGTTCACGGCGAAGGCGACCCCCGCGCCGATCGCGATCAGCGCGAGCAGGACGAAGAGCCACATCTTGCCGCGCCCGCCGGGACGCCCCTGCCCCCCGCCGTCGTACCCCCCGTCGTCCGGGTTGTACGGAGGCAGGATCGGCCCCTGCGAGGTGTCCCCGTGCACCGGGTGGCCCGCGCCCATCGGGCGGGTGGAGCCGGTCATGCCGTGCGGCGGGGTCTGGCCGCCCTCGTGCAGCGCGACCGGGCCGGTGTTCCAGGTGCCCGTGTGGCCGCCCTGCACCTGGAGCATCTGCAGGCTGTACTGGACGAGGCCGCGCATCTCCTCGGCGCTCTGGAACCGGTCGTCGGGGTCCTTCGCCAGCGAGCGCATCACCATGCCGTCCAGCTCCGGCGGCACCACGTCCGAGACCTCGGACGGGGGCACCGGGATGTCCTGGACGTGCTGGTAGACCACCGAGAGCGGGGTCTCGCCGGTGAACGGGGGCCGCAGCGCCAGCAGTTCGTACAGCAGACAGCCCGTGGCGTACAGGTCGGAGCGGTGGTCGACGGCCTTGCCGAGCGCCTGCTCGGGGGAGAGGTACTGCGGAGTGCCCATGACCATGCCGGTCTGGGTCATCGTCGACTGCGCGCCGTGCAGCGCGCGGGCGATGCCGAAGTCCATCACCTTGACCGCGCCGGAGTCCGTGATGATGACGTTGGCGGGCTTGATGTCGCGGTGCACGATGCCGTGCTGGTGCGAGTACGCGAGGGCTTCCAGCACCCCCGAGACGATGATCAGCGCCTGCTCGGGCGGCGGGGCCTCGGCGGTCAGGAGGAGGTCGCGGATGGTGCGCCCCTCGACCAGCTCCATCACGATGTAGGGGACGGTCTGACCGCCCACGACGTCCTCGCCGGAGTCGTACACGGCGACGATCGCGTGGTGGTTGAGGCCCGCCACGGACTGTGCCTCGCGGGTGAAGCGTGCCTTGGAGACCGGGTCCTCGGCCAGGTCGGAACGGAGCAGCTTCACCGCGACGGTCCGTCCGAGCCGGACGTCCTCCGCCGCGTAGACCTCTGCCATGCCGCCCCGGCCGAGCCGGTGGGTCATCCGGTAACGTCCGTCACCTACGACGCCGCCGACGCCCCAGGAGTCGGTGCCATCCGAAACTCCGCCGCCGTTTGCTTCGGAATCGGGTGCCATCAGTCCTCGCCGTCGTATCTGTCCGCGCGTCCGCGGGTTCTCACGGTGCCTTGCTGCATTGCCACGTCACGCTACAGGCTTCCGCGGACACCCCGGTTCCGCTCCGGCAGGATCATCTGCCCGCCCGGCGCGTCCTCCCGGTGAATTCCGGGTGGTTCCTGTAACGCTTCCGGGACGCTTCTTGTGCGTAGGGTCACGGAACGGGCACCCGGCTTGACGTGTCGGACCCCTACGGCAGACTTGGCGCGTAATCGCGTTGTACGGAACCGCGTCGCACGCAACCACGTCCTACAGAAACACCGCGTGCGACCGCGCGCCGGCGAGGGGGATGCAAGTCATGAGCCAGGACGGCGCACAGGGCCGCTACGCGGGCGGAGCGGTGGCGGGCGGCCGCTACCAACTGCGGGACCTGCTCGGCGAAGGCGGGATGGCGTCCGTATACCTGGCCTACGACTCCGCCCTGGACCGCCAGGTCGCGATCAAGACCCTGCACACCGAACTGGGTCGCGAGCAGTCCTTCCGCGAGCGCTTCCGGCGTGAGGCGCAGGCCGTCGCCAAGCTCCAGCACACCAACATCGTCTCCGTCTTCGACACCGGCGAGGACGAGCTCGGCGGTGCGCTGATGCCCTACATCGTCATGGAGTACGTCGAGGGGCAGCCGCTCGGTTCGGTGCTGGCCGCCGACATCCGCGACCACGGCGCGATGCCCGCCGACAAGGCGCTCAAGGTGACGGCGGACGTGCTCGCCGCGCTGGAGACCAGCCACGAGATGGGCCTGGTCCACCGCGACATCAAGCCGGGCAACGTGATGATGACCAAGCGCGGTGTGGTCAAGGTCATGGACTTCGGCATCGCCCGCGCCATGCAGTCCGGCGTCACCTCGATGACGCAGACCGGCATGGTCGTCGGCACTCCGCAGTACCTCTCCCCCGAGCAGGCCCTCGGCCGGGGCGTCGACGCCCGGTCCGACCTGTACTCGGTCGGCATCATGCTCTTCCAGCTGCTCACCGGCCGCATCCCGTTCGACGCGGACTCGCCGCTGGCCATCGCCTACGCGCACGTGCAGGAGGAGCCGGTCGCCCCCTCCAGCATCAACCGGGCGGTGACCCCGGCGATGGACGCCCTGGTCGCCCGCGCGCTCAAGAAGAATCCGAACGAGCGCTTCCCCAGCGCCGCCGCGATGCGCGACGAGATCGCCCGCGTGCTGAACGCCTCGGACGGCCGGACCGGCGCCCCGGTGATCGTGGCCGGCGGCGGGCCCGCCAACAGCGGCTCCGGTGTCGGCTCGGCGGTCTTCCCGCCCGTCGACCAGAGCATTCCGGCGCCCCACGGCGTCCAGACGCCGTACCAGCCGCACCCGCAGCCGGGGCCCTACGGTCAGCCGACCCCCGCGTCCGCCCCGGGCTACGGCTATCCGCAGGCGGGCCAGGGCTACCCGACCGCCGGCCCGCTGTCCCACCCGACGCCGCCGCCGTACGCGGTCAGCCCGCAGCACTCGACCGCCGTGGGCGCCGCCGGCCGCGCCGGCTCGAAGCGGAACATGCCGGTCATCGTCGGCTCGATCGTCGTCGCGCTGCTCGCCGTCGGCGGCCTGATCACCGCGATCGCCCTCCAGAACGGCAAGGAGAACGAGGGCAAGGGCGGCGACTCCGGCACCACCGAGCAGGTGGAGGGCTACCGCCCGCCGGAGCGCAACCGGACGATGAAGGACACGGACTGCTCGAACGCCTCCGAGGACTCCAACGACCCGCAGAAGGTCCGCGCGCCGAGCTTCATCTACAAGGACATCCAGTCGGCCAAGGCGTGTGCGGCCGCCGCGGGCTGGACGATCAAGGAGATCGCGGAGCCGGGCAACACCTACGCGGACGGCCAGGTCGTCGGCCAGTTCCCGTCCTCGGGCACCGCGGTCCCCGAGCGCGGCGCCCACTTCGAGCTGAAGGTCTCCACCGGCAAGCCCTCCTGAGCCGACGGTCGGGCCCTCCCTCCTGAACCCGGGCCCGGGGCTTCCTCCTGAGCCGACGGGCAGCGTGCCGGTGTCCGAAGCTGATCGTTTCGGGGTTCAGGATCTCGTCCCCTCATCCGCTACCGACCGCTGACCGGCGTGGAATGTCCGGGTAGCGCGTCCGGGATGCCGGACGGAGTGGCGCGTGTGACGCTGGCCTCATGGCTCCAGGACTGCCGGCCGCATGGTCGGCGAGGTGTGCGGTCTGTCTGCTGGCGGCGGCCGGAGCGGCCCTGGGACCGCTGGGCGGCTCCGGCCACGGCGCGCCGCCCCCGGACGGACCGCCCCCCACCGCGTCGGCCCCGGGGGCGTCGGGCCCTCCCGGGTCCGCCGTCCCCCCCGCCGCGGCGGCGCCCCGGCCCGCCCGGCCGGCCCCCGGCTCCCCCTCGGCGCTCCCCGCCGGTCCGCTCCCGCCCTCCGCCGTCCCGCTCGTCGGGACGCCCGAGGAGTGGCCCGTGCCGTCCTCCGCGGCGTCGAGCGGGCACGGCCCACGCGGGGACGACGCACCGGGAGCGACCCCCTCCCCCACCGCGTCCCCCCAGGTCTCCGGGTCGACCGCCCCGCTGGCCGGCCGCGAGGCCGGGGCCGGCAAGGCGCGTCCCGGACGCTCCCTCGCCCCGTGGGAACCGGCGGCGGCCCGGACACCGGACGGGGAAGACCCGTCCGACGGGACCGGCGAGACCGGCGAAAATCACATCGACCCCGTCGACCTGCCCGCCGCCACCCCGCCGCCCGACGCCTTCACCGACCCGGCGCAGCGGGCCGCCGCCCAGGCGCTGGACGCCGCCTCCCTGCGGCGGGTGCAGCAGGTCTCGCTCGGCATGGGCATCACCCTGGTCGGGCTGGGGATCGGCTTCCTCGCGTTCCGCATGCGCCGGGCGAACTGACCCCGCGCCCGCGCGCCCCGGCCCGTAACAGCTCCGTCACCGCGGCCGTCTCCATTTGCCAGGACGAACATACTCGGTATACATACTCAGTATGTCCATTCGCCACGGCCTTCTGGCCCTGCTGGAACGGGGCCCTCGCTACGGGGCCCAGCTCCGCACCGAGTTCGAGTCGCGCACCGGCTCCACCTGGCCCCTGAACGTCGGGCAGGTCTACACGACGCTCAGCCGGCTGGAACGCGACGGCATGGTCGTCCAGGACGGCGCTGACGCCGCCGGGCACGACCTCTACGCCATCACCGACGAGGGGCGGGCCGAGCTGCGCGCCTGGTTCGAGGCCCCCGTGGACCGCACCAGCCCACCCCGTGACGAACTGGCCATCAAGCTGGCCATGGCCGTGGGGGCCCCCGGGGTCGACATCCGCGAGGTCATCCAGTCCCAGCGCCACCACACGCTCAAGGCCATGCAGGACTACACCCGGCTCAAGGCCCAGGCCCTGGCCGACGTCCCGGCCGACCGCGACGAGGTCGCCTGGCTGCTCGTCGTGGAACAGCTGATCTTCCAGGCGGAGGCCGAGGCCCGCTGGCTCGACCACTGCGAGTCCCGGCTCGTCCGCCTCGCCGAGGCCGCCGCCACCGAGCCCTCGTCCGGCCCGGGCCCCGCCGCCACCCGCGGGCCGGCCCGGACCCTGGCCGGACGCGACCGCTCCCAGCGCTGACCCGACGGCGCCGGCCCGACGGCACCGGCCCGTACGGCCCCGGCGCCCCGGCCGGAGCCGTAGCCGTACCGGAGCCGTACGCCCGTACCCGGTTCCGGTACGCCCGTGCCGTCGCCGTACGACCGATCCGGGCGGCACCGCGGCGGACGAACGCGCACCGCGGCCGTCGAGCACCGCCGTCTCCGCCCACACCCGACCACGCCGTTCCCAGGGGGGACCTCCCACATGCCTTCGTCCGCCACACCGCCGCCCCCGCCGTCCTCCGGGACGCCCGGCGGCAGCCCCGTACTCGAACTGCGGGGGCTGACCCGTACCCATGGCTCCGGCGTCACGCGGGTGCACGCCCTGCGCGGCGTCCAGCTCTCCGTGCACCCGGGCGAACTGGTCGCCGTCATGGGCCCCTCCGGCTCCGGCAAGTCCACCCTGCTCACCCTGGCCGGCGGCCTCGACACCGCCACCGGCGGACAGGTGATCATCGAAGGCCAGGACATCGCCGCTCTCGGCCCCAAGGGCATGGCCGCCCTGCGCCGCCGCAGCGTCGGCTACGTCTTCCAGGACTACAACCTCATCCCCGCCCTGACCGCCGCCGAGAACATCGCCCTGCCCCGCGAACTCGACGGCGTCCCGGTGCGCAAGGCCCGCAAGGAGGCCCTCGCCGCCCTGGCCGAGATGAAGCTGGAGCAGATCGCCGACCGCTTCCCCGACGAGATGTCCGGCGGCCAGCAACAGCGCGTCGCCATCGCCCGCGCCCTCGTCGGGGACCGCCGCCTCGTGCTCGCCGACGAACCCACCGGAGCGCTCGACTCCGAGACCGGCGAGTCCGTCCTCGCCCTCCTGCGCACCCGCTGCGACCAGGGGGCGGCCGCCGTCATGGTGACCCACGAGCCCCGGTACGCGGCCTGGGCCGACCGGGTCGTCTTCCTCCGGGACGGCTCCATCGTCGACCAGACCCTGACCACCGGAGCGGACTCCCTGCTCTCCACCACCACCGAGGCCACCAGGTGAGCGTCTTCTCCGGCTGGCGTGCCGCCCTCCGCATAGCCCGGCGCGACGCCGCGCGGGCCAAGGGCCGCAGCGCCCTGGTCGTCGCGATGATCGCCCTCCCGGTCCTCGGCGTCACCGCCGCCGACCTCACCTACCGCAGCGCCCTGCCCACCAGGGCCGAGGAGCTGACGGCGGAACTGGGAGCGGCCGACGCCCGGTTCTCGTCCACGAGCCTGGGCCCGGTGCGGCTCCAGCAGATGCCCGACGGCATCAACTGGGGCACCCCCCAGGACGCCCCCGAACCGCCCCCCGAGGTCCAGGAGAAGCCGGTCGACGTGCCGGCCGCCTTCCCCGAGGGCTCCCACTACCTGACCGAGCGCAGCGTGCCCGCGTCGGTGACCACCCGGCACGGCATCGCCGACACCGAGATCAGCGAGCTGCGCCTCTTCGACCCGATGGTGCGCGGCCGGATCGAGCTGACCGACGGCGCCTACCCGCGCAAGCGGAACGAGATCGCCGCGACCACGGCCTTCGCCGACGCCTCCGGACTGTCCATCGGCGACACCGTCACCGTGCGCGGACCCGAGCAGACCTACACCCTCACCGGCACGGTCGAACTCCCCGCCGACCTGCGGGCGGATTCCCTCTACGCGCTCCCGGGCTCGGTCATCGCCCCCTGGCAGAAGACCGCCGACCGCGACAGGACGATCCTGCCGCCCCAGCCGAGCGACCCGAAGTGGCTGGTGAAGGGTCCGCCCGGGGCGGGAGTGACCTGGCAGGACATCCTCGCGGCCAATGAGATGGGCGTGGTGGTCAAGTCCCGCCAGGTCGCCCTGGACCCGCCGCCGGACTCCGAGGTCCCGATGGCCGGGACGAGCCTCGGGTACTCCACCGCCACGGAGACGACCGCGGCGGTTCTCACGGTGGCCGCCATGGCCGTCCTGGAGATCGTGCTGCTGGCCGGTCCGGCGTTCGCCGTGGGCGCGCGTCGTTCGCGCCGCCAGCTGGGTCTGGTCGGCTCGTGCGGCGGCAGCCGGAGCCAGGTCCGGGCCGTGGTGCTCGCGGGCGGCGCCGTGATCGGCGGCATCGGCGCGGTGGCCGGGGTCGGCGCCGGGTTCGGGCTGACCGCCCTGTTCCGCCCGATGATCGAGGACTACACGGGCAGCCGCTTCGGCGAACTGACCGTACGCCCCTGGGAGATCCTCGGCATCGCCGCGCTCGGCCTGGTCACCGGCGTCCTCGCCGCCCTGGCCCCGGCGATCGTCGCCGGCCGCCAGTCGGTCCTGGAATCGCTCACCGGACGGCGCGGCGCCCGCCGCGGCTCCCGCGTGCTGCCCGTCATCGGCCTCATCGCGCTCACGGCCGGCGTCGGCGTCGCCGTCTACGGCGGGGTGGCGGGCGACACCGCCTTCGTCGCCGGCGGTTCCGTCCTGGCCGAACTCGGCGTACTGGGCTGCATCCCCGTGATCGTCGGCTTCCTCGGGCGGCTCGGCCGGAGCCTTCCGCTGACGCCCCGGATCGCCCTGCGCGACGCGGCCCGCAACCGGGGCCGTACCGCTCCCGCCGTCGCCGCCGTGATGGCGGCCGTCGCGGGCAGCGTCGCCATCGCCACGTACACCAGCAGCAGCGCCGCCGAGCAGGCGTACGACTACGTGCCCAACATGACCCCGGGCACCCTCGCCCTGACGGCGACCGACCTCGGCGCGGACGCCGAACTGCCCCGCTCCCGCACGGCCGTCGAGCAGAACTACCCGGTCATCGGCAAGGCCGCCGACTTCGGCCGGGTCTGGGCCGGCAGCGACTGCTCGGTCCACCGCCGGGAGGAGGGCGACTGCGGGGAGCTCGAACTCGTCAAGCCCTCCGGCGAGGGCCACACCTGCCCGCTCAAGGGCGAGGGCGCCAAGGAGCTGGCCCTGCGGCTCTCGGCCGACGAGCACAAGCGGGTCATGAACTCCCCGGCCTGCATGGACGAGAACTACACGACGGTCGCGTTCGGCACCGCCGAGCACAAGATCGTCATCGGGGGCGCGGACGTCCTCGACACGTACGTGAAGCTCGACGACCCGGCGGCGGCGAAGGCCCTGGAGGCGGGGACGCCCGTCCTGCTGAACTCGGCGTACGCGAAGAACGGCGAGGTCACCCTCAAGGCCACCCACGCCTACAGCGACCAGGACGGGAAGAACCGGGCCCGGCGCCCCGGCGCGGCGCGCACCACCACGGACCGGCTGAAGGTGTACGTCGCCCCCGACCGGTACGCGGCGACCCCCGGCATCCGGATGGTCATGCCGCGGAAGACCGCCGAGCGCCTCGGACTGCACGTCGAGGACTACGGCAGCTTCTACACGCTGGGCCGCGAGGCCACGGACGCCGAGCGCCAGGCGGCCTACGCGGCACTCGCCCAGGCCGGGAACAAGGCGTACCTGATGGCCTCGGACGAGGAGTTCCGGACCGAGGACGACACGATCCTGCTGATCCTCGCCCTCTTCGCCGGAGTGGTGACCCTCGGCGCGGCGGCCATCACGACCGGGCTGTCCAAGGCCGACGCGGAGGCCGACCTCACCACGCTCAGCGCGGTGGGCGCGCCCCCGGGCCTGCGGCGGTCCCTGTCCGGCTTCCAGTGCCTGGTCGTCGCCCTGACCGGCGTCCTGCTGGGAACGGCGGCGGGCCTCGTGCCCGCGATCGCCCTGCGGCTCACCGACCTGCGCGCGGCGCTGGCGGAGATGCGGGCGGACCCGATGCAGTCGGCGTACACGCCGATCGTGATGCCGTGGGAGACCGTCGGGCTGCTGGCCCTGGCCGTCCCGGTGCTCGCCGGGCTGCTGGCCGCCGCGCTCACCGGCTCCCGGCAGAGACTGACGCGACGCGCGGGGTGACGCCCGGGGCGGGATACCCCCCTCCCGGTGGCCGGCCGAGGGATTCCGGTGCCCCCGAGAACGGTGGATCACCCGTTCTCGGGGGCACCACCCTTGTGTACGGCAGGTGTGCGAGACAATGGCGGCATGGAAATGCCGAGGAATGACCGGTCGCAGGAGCATCCGCAGGTCCTTGTCGTGGGCCAGGACGGAATGGCTGTCGGCGGCGGTGCCAGTGACGACGAGTCGCGCGAGGTCCCGGTGACGGAAATGGTGGAACAGCCCGCGAAGGTCATGCGCATCGGCAGCATGATCAAGCAACTGCTGGAGGAGGTCAGGGCGGCTCCTCTCGACGAGGCGAGCCGGGTCAGGCTCAAGGAGATCCACGCCGGTTCCGTGAAGGAGCTGGAGGACGGGCTGGCCCCGGAGCTGGTCGAGGAGCTGGAGCGGCTCTCCCTGCCGTTCACCGAGGATTCGGTGCCCTCCGAGGCGGAGCTGCGGATCGCCCAGGCCCAGCTCGTGGGGTGGCTGGAGGGCCTCTTCCACGGCATCCAGACGGCGTTGTTCGCCCAGCAGATGGCGGCCCGCGCCCAGCTGGAGCAGATGCGCCGCGCGCTGCCGCCGGGCTCGGCGCACGAGGGCGAGGAGGGCGGCGCGGACCCGCACGGCCCGCTCCGCTCGGGCCCCTACCTGTAACCCGCCCCCGTCCTGCCCGACACGTTCCCGGGCCCGGCGCACACGGTGGTGTGCGCCGGGCCCCCGTCGTCCGTGCCGCCCGCCGCCTCGACGGGTCAGGCCCCTGCCGACGGCGCGGCCAGCAGGACCTTGCCGATGTGCCCGCTGGACTCCAGCACCCGGTGCGCCTCGGCGGCGTCGGCCATCGGCAGCGTGCGGTCCACCACGGGCCGGACCACGCCGTCCTCGATCAACGGCCACACGTGCTCGCGTACGGCGGCGACGATGGCGGCCTTCTCCTGGAGCGGGCGGCCCCGCAGGGAGGTCGCGGTGACGGCGGCCCGCTTGGCCAGCAGGGCGCCGAGGTTCAGCTCGCCCTTGGCGCCGCCCTGGAGCCCGATGATCGCGAGGCGGCCGTTGACGGCGAGCGCCTGTACGTTCCGGTCCAGGTACTTGGCGCCGATGAGGTCCAGGATGACGTCGGCCCCGGCCCCGGCGGTGTTCTCCCGCATCTCCTCGACGAAGTCCTGCTCGCGGTAGTCGATGAGGATGTCCGCCCCCAGCTCGGCGCAGCGGGCGAGCTTCTCCGGGCTGCCCGCCGTGACCGCGACCCGGGCCCCGACCGCTTTGGCGAGCTGGATCGCCATCGTGCCGATACCGCTGGAACCGCCGTGGACCAGGAAGGTCTCGCCGGGTCGCAGGTGGGAGATCATGAAGACGTTCGACCACACGGTGCAGGCGACCTCGGGGAGCGCCGCGGCCTCGATCAGGTCGACGCCCTTCGGTACGGGGAGGAGCTGGCCCGCCGGCACGGCGACCTTCTCCGCGTAGCCGCCGCCGGACAGCAGCGCGCACACCTCGTCACCGACCGCCCAGCCGGTCACGTCGGGGCCGAGCGCGAGGACGCGGCCCGCGCACTCCAGGCCGGGGTAGGGGGACGCGCCGGGCGGTGGGTTGTAGAAGCCCTGGCGCTGAAGCACGTCCGCGCGGTTCACTGCGCTGGAGACGACCTCGACGAGGACCTCGCCGTCGCCGGGTACGGGATCGGGCGCCTCGGCCCATACGAGCGCCTCGGGGCCGCCGGGTTCGGGAATCGTGATCGCATACATGGCCGCGAGGCTACTCCGGCCCGGCGCGCACCCAGGAGTACCGCGTGTACTCAGGCGCGTGGCGTGCGCCCGGGCGCCCCGCGCGCGGTCGGCGGCGGGCGGGCCTGCGGCCGGGGCCCGGCGATCGCCCCGAGGGGCCGGCGTCCGCCGTTCCGGAGCCCCGGCGTCCGTACGTCCCCGGGCCCGCCGACGGGTCAGGGACGCGGCGGCATCGGGTTGTGGGACACGGAGGTGGAGCTGGGGCTCTTCCGCACGATGGTGATGACCCGGTCCGTGAGCTGCAACGGGCTCGCCGACGGATCGTCGTAACCGATCAGCCGGTGGCCGCGCAGGACGCTGACGACGAGGTCCTCCGTCTCCCGTACGTTCTTGCCCACCTCGGCCTTTATGACCGGCCGTTCCACCAGGTCGAGGCCGCTGCCCTGCTGGATCAGGTCCTCCATCACGGTGCCCGCGCTGGGGCTGAGGACGGAGAGGCCGAGCAGCCGCCCGGCAGCGCTGGCGCTGGTGATGACGGCGTCGGCGCCGGACTGCCGCAGGAGCGGCGCGTTCTCCTCCTCGCGCACCGCCGCCACGATCTTCGCCCCGCGGTTCAACTGCCGTGCGGTCAGGGCCACCAGGACGGCGGTGTCGTCGCGCTGCGTCGCGATGATGACCTGACGCGCTTTCTGGAGCTCGGCGCGGAGCAGGACGTCGCTGCGGGTGGCGTCGCCGAGCACGCCGGTGAACCCTTCGGCGTTGGCGGCCTCGATCACCTTGGAAGCCGGATCGACGATGACGATCTGGTCCTTCCGCAGGCCGGTGGAGCAGAGGGTCATGATCGCCGAGCGGCCCTTCGTGCCGAAGCCGACGACGACGGTGTGGTCACGCAAGTTGGATCTCCAACGCTTCAGCCGGAAGTCCTCGCGGGTCCGTTCCGTGAGGACTTCGAGGGTGGTGCCGACCAGGATGATGAGGAACAGCACGCGCAGCGGTGTCACGAGCACCACGTTGATCAGCCTGGCTCCGTCGCTGTACGGGGTGATGTCCCCGTACCCGGTGGTGGAGAGGGTGACCGTCGCGTAGTAAACCGCGTCGAGCAGGTCGACCGACCCGTCGGCGTTGTCGTTGTAACCGCCGCGGTCGAGCCAGACGATCAGCACGGTCGCGGCCAGCACGAGCAGGGCCATCAGCAGCCGTTTGGCGACCTGCCGGGCCGGGCCGACGCCCACTCGGCGGGGGAGCATCACCCGCGTCGGCACGACCAGTTCGTCCGCGCGCCTGGCCATCGCATCGTGGCCGGGAAGTTTCACGTGAAACACCCTTCCGTCCACGGCGTCGCCGGGGCCCATGGGAGATCCAGAATCTCCACCTCGGTGCCGGACCGTACCCCGCCCGGCTCCACGACGGCCAGCCCGTCCGCCGCGGCGATCCCCCGCAGCATCGCCGGGCCGTTGTAGCGCAGGGGCGCGACATGGTCCCGGCCGCCCGCCCGGCCCGCGCGATGGACGACGGGGACGAGGCGGGTGTCGTGCGGATGTCCGTGCACCTCGGCGTGGACGAGGGCACGGTACGCGTCCTGGGCGGAGCGGCCCGCGAGGCCCGCGAGCAACGGCTCCACGAGCGTCATCAGCCCCGATACGGCCGCGAGCGGATTCCCGGGCAGCCCGACCAGGTACGGCCCGTCCGGTGTTCCCGCACGCTGCCCCGCCGCTGCCCCACCGTGGTCCATGGCTGCTCCCCGCCGCGTCTTCGGCGGCCTCTCCGCGCGCTCGCCGGGCTGTCCCTGAGCGGGCAGCCGCGCCAGGAGCATGGGATGGCCGGGGCGCACCGCGACCCCGTCCACCAGCAGTTCGGCGCCGAGTCCGTCGAGGACGGGGTGGACATGGTCGACCGGGCCGGCCGCGGTACCGCCCGTGGTCACGATCAGGTCGGCGTCGGAGGCGGCGAGGACGTCGCGCAGCGCCCCGGCGTCGTCCCCGAGGCGGCGGGGGGCGGTGACCTCCGCGCCCAGGGCCCGCAGCCAGGGGCCGAGCATGGGCCCGAGGGCGTCCCGGATCAGCCCGTCGTGCGGCAACCCGGCGGTGAGCAGTTCGTCGCCGAGCACGAGGACGTCGACGCGGGGGCGGGGAACGGCGGGCAGCGCGTCATACCCCGCGGCGGCGGCGAGGCCCAGCACGGCCGGGGTCACCACCGTTCCCGCCGGGACGAGTTGTTCGCCCGTCCGGCACTCCTGGCCCCGCGGCCTGATGTCCTGCCCGGTGGCCACGGACCGCTCGGCGTACAGCAGCCCCTTGTCCTCGTCGGCGTACGCGTGCTCGCTGCGGACGACCGCCGTGGCCTCGGGCGGGATCCGGGCGCCGGTGGCGATGCGTACGGCGGAACCGTCGGGCAGCGCGGTGGCCGCGCTGCGGCCGGCGAGGATTCCGGCCCCGGCCTCGAACGCCCAGGGCCCGGGGCCTGCGACCGCCCACCCGTCCATGGCCGAGGTGTCGAAGGACGGCAGGTCGGTGAGTGCGCCGAGCGGTTCGGCCAGCACATGCCCCAGCGCACGGTCGAGCGGCAACCGGACCACCGCGAGAGGGCCGCCCCGCCCGGCCCTGGCCGCGACCGCCCGTGCCCGGCTCCATGACAGGGGCGGGGCGGGGTGCGCGGGGCGGGGCGGGGAGGCGGCGGCCCGTACGCGGTGGTCGGGCCGGGCGCCCGGCCCGCTCTCGGCCGGGGCCTTCGCGGAGTCCCCCGCGGCGGGACGACGGCTGCCGGAGGCGTCGGTGCCGCTGATGCGGCGGTTCGAGGCACTGCCGTTCGGGATGCCTCGGTGGGAGGCGTCGCCGACGCCCGGGGCGCCCGGAGTGCCGCTGCCCGAGGTTCCAGTACCCGGGTCGTCGCTGTTCGAGGGCCCTCTGTCCGGGTCGCCACTGTTCGAGGCGCCGCTCGGGCGGGCGCGGCTCGTGCCGCCGGGCGGGCCCTTGTGCGGATCCCGGACCGGACCGAGCGTCGAACCGCCGACCAGGGCGAGCGCCTGCTCGATGGCCACGTCCTCATCGGCGCGGGCGCGACCCCTCCCGGACGGCTCCTGCGGAGCGGAACCCGACGCGAAGAGGTCGTCCTCGCCGGGACCGGGTACGGGGCGGTCGGGGCCGGTCATGGCGTCCCGGTCCCCTCACGGCCCGTGTCGCCGGACCTCGCCCCACCCGCGGAGTCGCCTGCCGGTCCGTTCCCGGCGGGCCCCGTCCCCGCTCCCTCGTTCGCCTCCGCCTCCCAGCGCAGGGCGAGGGCGGCGGCCTTCCGGGCGGCCTCCGCGACCGCTGCGGCGGCCTCGTCGGGCCCGTGCCCGGCGCTCGCCCTGGCCGCCGCGTACCCGACCAGGAAGGTCGTGAGCGGGGCGGCGGGCCGGGCGACTCCGTGAGCGGCGTCGCGGGCGAGGTCGAGCAGGACACCGGTGTTGACGTCGAGTTCGATGCCCAGTTCGTTCTTGACCGAGGTGATCCATTCGTCCAGCACGGCCCCATGCTCCCTGATCCGGGCTCTGGCGGCGGCGATGTCCTCCCAAGTGTCGCAGTCGAACGCGGCGTCGGGGCCGGCATCGACGCGGGCGAGGTCCAGTTCCGCCGTCAGGAGACGCAGCGGCAGCCCGGCGAGACCTCCGTGCTCGGTGGCGATCAGGGCCAGCTCCCGGCGGAGCGGCTCGGCACGGTAGACGGCCACCAGCGGCTGGTCCCGCCCGTCAGGGCCGGTGCACAGAGCCCCTTCCCTGCCCGGCTCACCGGCGGCGGCGAGCAGCGCGTCGACCGCCCCCCGGCCGAGGAACGGCAGGTCGGCGGAGAGGACGAGGACGCGCTCCGCCGTCGTCAGCCGCAGCCCCGCCCCGAGCGCCGCCAACGGGCCGCCGCCCTCCGGCACTTCACGGGTCCAGGTCACCGGCCTGACGGTGGCGCGACGACCGCCCACCACCACGGAGACGGCCGCGTCGGCGCAGGCGCCGAGGACCCGGTCGAGCAGCGCCCGGCCGCCCACCCGGACCCCGGGCTTGTCGGCGCCGCCGAGCCGCTTCGCGGCCCCGCCGGCAAGGACGATCACGTCGTAGGCGGTCATACGTCGAGTATGGGCGGCACACCGGAGCGCCATCCCCGCCGGGGTGGTCGAAAGGTGAACTCCGGCCGGGGCCGGGGCGGAGAGGCCCCGGCCCCGCGGCCACCGGTCCATGGCAGCGCACCGCCCGACCGGCCCCGACCGCTTGACCGACCGTCCGACCGACCGCTCGCCCGACCTCCCGACCGGCCGCTCGCCCGACCTCCCGACCGGCCGCCCGCCCGTCCGCCGAACGACCCGCAGACCTCGGGCCCGTGGACCCAGGCCCCTCGGATGCGGGCCCGGCGGCCGCGGGTCCATCGGCTACAGGGTGCGCAGAAGCACCGCCGGCTGTTCGACGCAGTCCGCCACGTACCGGAGGAAGCCGCCCGCCGTGCCGCCGTCGCACACCCGGTGGTCGAAGGTGAGGGACAGTTGGACGACCTGACGTATCGCCAGCTCCCCCCGGTACACCCAGGGCTTGGGCATGATCCGGCCGACGCCGAGCATCGCCGCCTCCGGATGGTTGATGATCGGCGTCGAGCCGTCGACCCCGAACACCCCGTAGTTGTTCAGCGTGAACGTGCCCCCGGTGAGCTGGGCCGGACTGAGCTTCCCGGCCCGCGCCACCTCGGTCAGCCGGGCGATCTCCGCCCCGATCGACTCGGCGTTGCGGGTGTGCGCGTCCCGGACGACCGGGACGACGAGGCCCCGCTCGGTCTGGGCCGCGAAGCCGAGATGCACCCCGGGCAGCCGGACGATCTCACGGGCTTCCGTGTCCACGGTGGAGTTGAGCTCGGGGAACCTGGCCAGTGCCGCTGTGCAGATCCTCGCCAGCAGGGCCAGGACCGACACCTTCGGCCCGGCGGACGGGCCGGTGGCGGCGTTCATCGCGGCCCTGACCGCCATCAGTTCGGTGGCGTCGGCGTCGACCCAGCAGGTGGCGTCCGGAATCTCGGTACGGCTGCGCGACAGCTTGTCCGCGACCGCTCCCCGCACTCCGCGCAGCGGAATCCGCTCGGCGGCCGGCTCGCCCGCGCCCACCGCCGTCCGCTCCGGGACGGGCGTGGCCGGGGGCCCGGCCGCCGTACGACTCCCCGCATCCGCCGCCCCGGCCATCCGGATCGCGGCGTCGACGTCGGCCCGAAGGATCAGTCCGTCCGGGCCCGACCCCGTCACCTGCCGCAGTTCGATCCCGTGCTCCCGGGCCAGACGCCGTACGAGCGGCGAGACCACGGCTACGGGCCCCTGCCGGCCGTCCACCCCGTCTGCGACGGCAGAGGGGGGGACCGGACCGGCGCCAGGAACGGCGGCAGCGGGCATCACGGCGGACGCAGGGGCAGACGCAGGGGCGGATGCGGCGACGACGGACCGCTCCGGGACGACGGTCCGCTCCGGCCGGATACGCCGACGCCTGGCGGCCGGGGCCCCGGTCCCGTACCCCACGAGCACATTCCCGGAACCGGAACCGGAACCAGAACCGGCCCCGGAACCCTGCCCGGCGGCAGGGCTGTCCGCAGCGGACCCGCCCTCCGCCGGCGCGCCCCGGGAACCGGCCGGGGGAGCGGAGGAACCGGGGGGAGCAGAGGACTCCGTCGCCCCCACCGCCACCGTCAGCAGCGGTGCGCCGACCGGGAGTTCCGAGCCCTCCTCGCCGAACCGCGCCGTTACCACGCCCCCGTAGGGGCAGGGCACCTCCACCATGGCCTTGGCCGTCTCGACCTCGACGACGGGCTGGTCGATGGCGACGACGTCGCCCACCTCCACCAGCCAGCGGACGATCTCCGCCTCGGTCAGCCCCTCACCGAGGTCCGGCAGTCTGAACTCGAGCACCTGGGCCATCAGCTGTCCGCCTCCCACTGCAACCGCGCCACCGCGTCGAGCACCCGGTCCACTCCCGGCAGATGGTGCCGCTCCAGCATGGGCGGCGGGTACGGGATGTCGAACCCGGCCACCCGCAGCACCGGCGCCTCCAGATGGTGGAAGCACCGCTCCGTGATCCGGGCCGCGATCTCGCCGCCCGGCCCGCCGAACCCCGGGGACTCGTGGACGACGACCGCGCGCCCGGTGCGCCGCACCGACGCGGCCACCGTCTCGTCGTCGAACGGAACCAGGGAGCGCAGATCCACCACTTCCAGGTCCCACCCCTCGGCGACCGCCGCCTCGGCGGCCTCCATACAGACCGGCAGAGAAGGCCCGTACGTGATCAGAGTGGCGCTGCGCCCGGAGCGCCGCACCACGGCCGTGCCGATCGGCTCGACCGCCGCGGGGGCCTGGGGCGACCAGTCGGCCTTGGACCAGTAGAGCCGCTTGGGCTCCAGGAAGACCACCGGGTCGTCCGAGGCGATCGACGCCCGCAGCAGCCCGTACGCGTCCTCGACCGTGGCCGGGGTGACGACGTGCAGGCCGGGGGTGGCCATGTAGTACGCCTCGGAGGAGTCGCTGTGGTGCTCGACCCCGCCGATCCCGCCGCCGTACGGCACCCGCACGGTGATGGGCAGGGGCATGGCCCCTCCGGTGCGGTTGCGCATCTTGGCGACATGGCTCATCAGCTGCTCGAACGCCGGGTAGGCGAACGCGTCGAACTGCATCTCCACCACGGGCCGCAGCCCGTACATCGCCATGCCGACCGCCGCGCCGAGGATGCCCGCCTCGGCCAGCGGGGTGTCGGTGCAGCGGTCGTCGCCGAACTCCTTCGCCAGCCCGTCCGTGATCCGGAAGACCCCTCCGAGCGTGCCCACGTCCTCGCCGAGCACGTGGACGGCGGGGTCCTCGGCCATGGAATCGCGCAGCGCGCGCCCGAGGGCCTGCGCCATCGTGGCCGGTTTCGCCTTCGTCGTACGACCGCCGGCCGTCGCTGCCGCGGTGGTCATCGTCCCGCCTCCGTGCCGTGCTCGTCGTGGTCCTGCTCGGCGTCCAGCTCGGCGCGCAGCGCGGCGGCCTGTTCCCGCAGCTGGCTGGTCTGCTCGGCGTAGACATGGGTGAACAGGTCCATCGGCGCCAGCTCCGGATCGGCGTTCATCCGGTCGCGCAGGGCGGCGGCCATGCGTTCGGCGGCCTCCTTCGCCCGCTCGACGCCCGCCCCGTCCAGCAGCCCGCGCTCCAGCAGCTCGCGCTCCA
The DNA here is from genome assembly GCF_001905905.1 of Streptomyces sp. CB02366. Taxonomy (GTDB): domain Bacteria; phylum Actinomycetota; class Actinomycetes; order Streptomycetales; family Streptomycetaceae; genus Streptomyces. Next base: position 998,052 of record NZ_LIVT01000003.1, on the reverse strand, counting down.
GCAGCAGCACCGGGTCGTGGGCCCGCCACGCCTCGACCTCGCTGTCGCCCCGGTAGCGGGTGGCGTCGTCGGCGTTGGTGTGGGCGTCCATGCGGTAGGTGACCGCCTCGACCAGCGTCGGGCCGTCGCCGCGCCGGGCCCGCGCCACGGCCTCGCTCAGCACCTGGTGCACGGCGGCCGCGTCGTTGCCGTCGACGAGGCGGCCCGGCATCCCGTACCCGACGGCCTTGTGGGCCAGGGAGGGGGCGGCGGTCTGCTTGGCCAGCGGCACGGAGATCGCGAAGCCGTTGTTCTGGACGAGGAAGACGACCGGGGCCTTCCAGACGGCCGCGAAGTTCAGCGCCTCGTGGAAATCGCCCTCGCTGGTGCCGCCGTCCCCGACCATGGCGAGCGCCACCACGTCGTCGCCCTTGAGCCGGGCCGCGTGCGCCAGCCCCACGGCGTGCGGGAGCTGGGTGGCGAGCGGGGTGCACAGAGGGGCGATGCGGTGCTCACGCGGGTCGTAACCGGTGTGCCGGTCACCGCGCAGCAGGGTCAGCGCCTCCACCGGATCCAGGCCGCGCGCTACGGCCGCCAGCGTGTCGCGGTAGCTCGGGAAGAGCCAGTCGCGCTCCTCCAGCACCAGGGCGGCGGCGATCTCGCACGCCTCCTGGCCGGTGCTCGACGGGTAGACCGCCAGGCGGCCCTGTTTCGTCAGCGCGGTGGCCTGCGCGTTGTAGCGGCGCCCGCGCACCAGCTCGGCGTGGAGCCGGAGCAGCAACTCGGGATCGGCGTCGGCGACCGCGTCCGTACCGAGCACCCGGTAGGGCTCCGGGTCCGGGAGCAGCGGTGCGGGGTCGGTGAGCGGCTTCCAGGCCGGGGGCGGCATGGGCCGGTGGGTGGCCGCGCCGGGCAGCTCTTGGACCGTCATGGAAAGCACCTCCTGGCATCGAGGGGGACCGAGGGTGTCGGTCGGGGCGTCGATGGGTGTCGAGCAGGGCGTCGGCGGGTGTCGACCGGGAGCGGGACGTCGAAGGGCGGAACGGGGCATCGACGAGCGGGCGGGGCACGGGTGTGGTGTGCCTCACCTACCGATTGTTCGGTCGCGGGGTCATTTTGGCTACAGCTGCCGCCAGCCTGTGGACAAACGGTTCTCCACAGCCTGGGATGGATACAGGTCGTCCACGACAGGGAGGCGCGGGCCGATGGCAGCTGAACAAATGGCCGACCCGGGCGATGAGCCGGACCGGGCGGCCGAGCCGGCCCCGATTCCACCCGCGCGTCCACTGGACGCCGTCGACCGCGACATCCTGCGCATCCTCCGGACGGACGGCCGCGCCTCGATACGGTCCGTGGCCGAACGGGTCCACGTATCGCGCGCCAACGCCTACGCCCGGATCAACCGGCTCGTCGAGGACGGGGTGATCCGCGGCTTCGGCGCGCGGGTCGACCACGAGCGGGCGGGCCAAGGGGCGTCCGCGTACATCACGCTCAAGATCGTGCAGAACTCCTGGCGCACGGTGCGCGAACAGCTCCAGGCCCTGCCCGGGGCCACGCACATCGCCCTGGTCAGCGGCGACTTCGACGTACTGCTGCTGGTGCACACACCGGACAACCGCGCGCTGCGCGAGCTGGTCCTCACCCGGATCCAGTCGATCCCCGAAGTGCTCTCGACGCGCACGCTCCTGGTGTTCGAGGAGACGGACCTCGGCCCGCTCCCGGACCGCCCGGCCGAACTCGCCTGACCGCCCGGCGCCCCCGGCCCGCGGGTTCGGTTCGCCGTGGGCCCGGACCACCGCGGGCCCGGCTCGCCGCGGGCCCGTCCGCCGCCCCGGGACGGCCGCTCAGCGGCCGTTCGCGCGCATCCCCTCGAAGGCGAGCCGGACGATCGTGTCCGCGAGCTGCTCCTCCCCGGGGAAACCGCCCGGCTGCGGCCGGTACCACTCGACCAGCGAGTTCACCATGCCGAACAGCAGCCGGGTGGCCAGCCGTATGTCCACGTCCGCCCGGAGATCGCCCTCGGCCACCGCGGCCTGGAGCAGCTCCGCGACCCGCTGGTCGAACTCGCGGCGGCGCTCCAGCGCCCAGCGCTCCGTCTTCGTGTTGCCGCGCACGCGCAGCAGCAGGGTGACGTAGGGGACTTCGGCCGTCAGCACGTCGACCGTCCGGCGCGTGACGTACTCGACCCGCTCGATCGCGCGCCCGCGCTGCGCCCCCGGCTCGTCGAGGATGTCGAAGAGCCCGTCGAGCGCCCGGCTCACGGCCCGGCGCAGCAGCTCCTCCTTACCCGCCACGTGGTGGTAGATGGAGGATTTCGAGATGCCCGCCGCCCGGGACAGGTGCTCCATGGACGTGCCGTCGTAACCGCGCTCGTTGAAGACGCGGACGGCGACGGTGAGCAGGGTCTCCGGTGTGTACGCGTCCCGCTTGGCCGTGGTCATGTCCGCGATCCTCCCCCATGAGTCGTCCACAGGTTTCCTGGGGCCCCTTGTCCCGACCGATCGTTCGGTTACTCTAACTCCATCCGTACCTCCCCGCCCGGCTCGATGAGGAGTTGGTCCGCCATGGCCGCCGCGCTCACCCCCCAGCAGCTGTCCGAGACCCACCGGCCCACGCTCGACCAGGCCCTCGACGCGATCAGCACCCGTGCGTACTGGTCACCGCACCCCGAGCACCCGAAGGCGTACGGGGAGGGCGGCGCCCCGGGCAGCCTCGGAGCGGCCGAGGGCAGGGCCGCCTTCGACGCGCTGCTGGGCTCCCGGTTCGACCTGGGGCAGCCCGGCACCGACGGCTGGGTCGGCGGGGAGGTCTCGCCCTACGGGCCGGAGCTGGGCGTCGAGTATCCGCACGCCGATCCGGACGTCCTGCTTCCGGCGATGAAGGCCGGCATGGGCGCGTGGCGGGCGGTGGGACCGGAGGCCCGGGCCCTGGTCTGCCTGGAGATCCTGTCGCGGATCAGCGCCCGCACCCACGAGCTGGCCCACGCGGTGATGCACACGAGCGGCCAGGCGTTCATGATGGCGCTCCAGGCGGGTGGACCGCACGCGCAGGACCGGGGCCTGGAGGCCGTGGCGTACGCCTACCGGGAGCAGGTCCGCACCCCGGAGACCGCCGACTGGTCCAAGCCCCAGGGCAAGCGCGACCCGCTGAAGCTGCACAAGTCGTTCACCGCCTCCGGCCGGGGCGTCGCGCTGGTCATCGGCTGCAACACCTTCCCCACCTGGAACGGCTACCCGGGCCTGTTCGCCTCCCTCGCCACGGGCAACCCGGTGCTGGTCAAGCCGCACCCGCGCGCCGTTCTCCCGCTGGCCCTCACCGTGTCCATCGCCCGCGAGGTGCTGGGCGAGACGGGCTTCGACCCGAACCTGGTGGCGCTGGCAGCCGAGCGCCCCGGCGAGGGCGTCGCCAAGGCCCTGGCGCTCCGCCCCGAGATCCGGATCATCGACTACACCGGTTCGACCTCCTTCGGCGACTGGCTGGAGGAGAACGCCCGCCAGGCCCAGGTCTACACGGAGAAGGCCGGCGTCAACACGATCGTCGTCGACTCCACCGACGACTACCGGGGCATGCTCGCCAACATCGCGTTCTCCCTGTCGCTGTACAGCGGCCAGATGTGCACCACCCCGCAGAACCTGCTGATCCCCCGGGACGGCATCGCCACCGACGACGGAGCCAAGTCCTACGACGACGTGGTCGCCGACATCGCGGCCGCCGTCACCGGACTGCTCGGCGACGACGCCCGCGCCTCCGCCCTGCTCGGCGCGCTGGTCAACCCGGAGGTGCGGGCCCGGGTCGAGACGGCCGGCGAGCTGGGCGAGGTGGCCCTGCCCTCGCGCACGGTCGCCAACGCCGAGTTCCCCGACGCCGTCGTCCGCACGCCGGTGATCGTGAAGCTCGACGGCGCCAAGACCGATGACGACGCCGCCCCCTACCTCTCCGAGTGCTTCGGCCCGGTGTCCTTCGCCGTCGCCGTCGAGTCGACGTCCGCCGCCCTGGACCTGCTCCGCCGCACGATCCGCGAGAAGGGGGCGATGACGGTCGGCGCCTACACCACGTCCCCCGAGGTGGAGCGCGCGATCGAGGACGTCTGCCTGGACGAGTCCGCCCAGCTCTCGCTGAACCTGACCGGCGGGGTCTACGTCAACCAGACCGCGGCCTTCTCCGACTTCCACGGCTCCGGGGGCAACCCCGCCGCCAACGCGGCCCTGTGCGACGCGGCCTTCGTCGCCAACCGCTTCCGTGTGGTCGAGGTGCGCCGCCAGGCGTAGTCGGGCGGCGCACGGCGGATCAGCGGGCGTCCCGGGGGTCGGGGACATCGGCGTGGCGCTGGATCCACGCGTGCATCGCGATCGCCGCCGCGGCCCCGGCGTTGATGGACCGGGTCGAACCGAACTGCGCGATCGAGCACACCAGGGAGGCGTGCTCACGCGCCTCCTCGGTGAGGCCCGGCCCCTCCTGCCCGAACAGCAGGACGCAGCGGCGCGGCAGCTCGGTCCGTTCCAGCGGCACCGCGCCGGGGAGGTTGTCGATCCCGATGATCGGCAGCCCCTCGGCGGCCGCCCACGCGGTCAGCTCCGCGGTGTCCGGGTGGTGGCGCACATGCTGGTAGCGGTCGGTGACCATGGCTCCGCGACGGTTCCAGCGCCGCCGGCCCACGATGTGGATCTCCTTGGCGAGGAAGGCGTTGGCGGTCCGCACCACGGAGCCGATGTTGAAGTCGTGGCCCCAGTTCTCCACGGCCACGTGGAAATCGTGCCGCCGCAGGTCGAGGTCGGCGACGATCGCCTCCCGCGTCCAGTAGCGGTACGCGTCGCCGACGTTGCGCCGGTCCCCCTGGGCCAGCAGCTCGGGGTCGTACCGCTCGTCCTCGGGCCAGGGCAGCGGGTGCGGCCCGACGCCGACGGCCGGACCGTACCCGTCGTCGTACTGGAGGGGCTCCTCCTTGAGGGGGCCCGGGACGGAGTCCTGGGCGGGCCCCGCCGGGGGGTTCTCCGCCCGTACGGGGCCCTCCGCCGCCGGGGGGTGCTGGGTTCTGCCGGTCTCACTGCTCACCCGACGAGCGTATGGCCCCCGCCGCCGTCCTGGCGCCGGGGCTCCTCCCCGCCCCCGCCCACCCGTGCCGCTCCGGGCTCCGCCGGGCCGGCCCCGGCGCCGGGCGACGCGGGGATCCCCGCCTCCCCGGGGGCGTCCGACCGGCCGGGCAGGCGGGAGAGCAACCGCCGCCTGCCGTTCGTGACCCGCGCGCCCAGCCATACGAGGAAGGCCGTGGGGAGGAAGACCGCGTCGGCCGCGATCATCGCCATGGAGAAGAACGGCAGCCCGAGCAGCAGAGCGATCCCCATGTGCTCGCAGATCATCGCGACCAGCAGGACGTTCTTGACGCGCCGGTTGAACAGGGTGAAGGGAAAGGCGACCTGGACGATGACCGTGCCGTACGTCAGCACCATCACCATCAGTCCGCTGGAGCCCAGGAGGTCCGACAGGGCGGGCCACGGGGTGAAGTAGTCGAGGTTGAGCGGGTAGTACAGCGCGGTGCCGTCCTGCCAGCGCGAACCCTGGATCTTGTACCAGCCGGCGGTCGCGTAGATCAGGCAGACCTCGGCCATGATCACGGCGAGGGTGGCGTTGTGCGCGAGGTTGGCCAGTACGTCGAGGAGGGCGCGTGGCTCGCCGTGCGGCCGGTGGCGGTTCACCGCCCACCAGGCGGCGGCGGAGAGCCAGAGGACCCACAACAGGGTCGGGAGCCACCAGGTGCCGCCGAGCCCGTCCATCCACGTGGCCGCCACGAGGACCGGGCCGAGGACCGCCCAGAGCACCGGGCCCACGACATCCCGTGCGGGCGGCAGTCCCTCCGCTGACCGCCGCGCCGCGCGCACCGCGCGTCGGGCGTCCAGCGACCAGACCTGGCCGCAGCGGGTGAGCACCAGGTAGATCGCCATGAGATGGACGACGTTGTCGCCGCCGTCACCCATGAAGATGCTCCGGTTCTGCACCGAGAGCACGCCGATCATGAAGAGGACGGACATCGTCCGGGTCCGCCACCCGAGCAGCAGCGCCGCGGCGGACAGCAGCGTGAGGGCGTACACCGTCTCGAACCAGACCGTGCTGTCGGTCCACATGAGGACCGAGAAGGCCTCGTTGCCGGCGGTGAGTTGGCGGGCCAGGTCCCAGTGCCACGGGCTGTCGGGGCCGTACAGCTCATGGCGGTTCGGCAGCTCGCGCAGCAGGAAGAAGAGGTAGGTGGCGGCGAAACCGATCCGGACGACGGCGCTCTGGTAGGGGCCGAGGGGCGAGGCGGTGACGCGCTGGAGAGCACGGGCCAGACCGCCACCGGTTCCGCCGGTGCCATCGGGACCACCGGTTCCGCCGGTTCTGCCGAGGCGGGGTTCGGCCGGTTCCCGGGGTTCCGGGCTCCGAGGGGTTGCGGGCGGGGGAATGGTCACTGGTCCGCCTCCCCGCCGCGGGCCGCGTTCCCGTTCGCGTTCGCGTCCCGGCTCTGTCCCTGGGCGCTCTCGGGGAGGTCGTCGGGGGTCACGGTCCACCAGGGGAGGACGCGGTGGACGGGCCGGGTGCTGATCTTCTCCGCGCTCCACGGGGGCGGGGCGACGGAGCTGGTGGCGGAGCGGAGCTGGATGCGTTCGATGGTGCCGCCGTAGTCGTGCTCGCTCAGCCGCAGCATCGCGATGCGCCGCACGTAACGCTCGGAAAGCTCCCCGCGCAGACCGTTGGGACGGTTGTCGCCGTCATGGGAGTTGACGTAGAAGTCCCAGCCCCGGCGGAGTTCGTTCTGGTCCACATGGCTGGGGAAGAAGTTGCCGCGCACCCCCTCGCCGTCCTCGTGGGTCAGGTTCATCCACCGTGTGGTGTGGCGACCGCCCTCCCCCGCCACGTCGGCGCGCACGTGGACGGCGATGTTCTGCTGGAGCGGGTTGGGCGCGAAGAGCTTCCAGTTCTGTTCGAACTCCGGGTAGATCCAGCGGTCGACCGTCTTCCCGTGCTGCTTGGTCACCGTGTTGGACGGGGCGACGTGCAGGAACACCATGGCCACCTGCGTGCAGGCGAGCAGCCCGATCAGGGAGAGCGCCAGGGCCGCCGCCACCTGGTACGGGAAGGAGAGCCCGGCTATGCCGCGGCCGGCGACCGAGGGGCCCGTCGACGCGAGCGCCCCGTAGGGCTCAGCCGTCCCGGGGGGCGCGGGGGGCGGCGGCGGTATGGCCTCGGGAGCGTCCTGCGCTTCCGCCGACCGGTTCAACGCCTGCGGCCAGGCGTCCTTCCCCCCGTCCGCGGAACTCCTGCCGTGGTCCGAATCCATCCCGCCCCGATCACCGTCGATCACCACTCAGTTATCCACAGGGTTGACACCCTACGGGCCTCCGACTCACCATTGAAGTCAAGGAACCGAACGATCGGTCGGTAGGGAGCGCGGGATGGCGGCAGTGACTGCGGACCAGAAGACGCAGAAGACGTTCGGCACGGCGGAGACGACGGACGCGGACCTCGTCGCGGCCTTCGACGCGACCGTGGCGGCGGACGAGCGGATCGAGCCGCGCGACTGGATGCCGGACGCCTACCGGGCGACGCTGATCCGTCAGATGGCCCAGCACGCCCACTCCGAGATCATCGGCATGCAGCCCGAGGCCAACTGGATCACCCGGGCGCCCTCGCTGCGCCGCAAGGCGATCCTCATGGCCAAGGTGCAGGACGAGGCCGGTCACGGCCTGTACCTCTACAGCGCGGCCGAGACCCTGGGCGCCAGCCGCGACGAATTGCTCGACAAGCTCCACGCGGGCCGCCAGCGCTACTCCTCGATCTTCAACTACCCCACGCTGACCTGGGCCGACGTCGGCGCGATCGGCTGGCTGGTGGACGGGGCGGCGATCACCAACCAGGTACCGCTCTGCCGCTGCTCCTACGGCCCCTACGCCCGTGCGATGGTCCGCATCTGCAAGGAGGAGTCCTTCCACCAGCGCCAGGGGTACGAACTGCTCCTGGCCCTCAGCCGCGGCACCGAGGCCCAGCACGCCATGGCCCAGGACGCGGTGAACCGCTGGTGGTGGCCCTCCCTGATGATGTTCGGCCCGCCCGACGACGCCTCGTCGCACTCCGAGCAGTCCATGGCCTGGAAGATCAAGCGGCACTCCAACGACGAGTTGCGCCGCCGCTTCGTGGACATCTGCGTGCCTCAGGCCGAGGCGCTGGGCCTGGAGCTCCCCGACCCCGACATCCGGTGGAACGAGGAGCTGGGCCGGCACGACTTCGGCGCGATCGACTGGTCGGAGTTCCAGGAGGTCCTCAAGGGCAACGGCCCCTGCAACGAACAGCGGATCGCCCAGCGGCGCACGGCCCACGAGGAGGGCGCCTGGGTCCGGGAGGCGGCGGCCGCGTACGCCGCCAAACACGCCCCGAAGCCGTCCCCGTCCTCCTCGTCGGCGGCGGCACCGGCGACGGCATCAGCACGGGACAAGCCATCGGCACGGACCGGCGCGTCCGCGCGGCACGAGGAGGAGACGGCATGAGCAGCTCGACCGACTGGCCCCTGTGGGAGGTGTTCGTGCGCTCGCGGCGCGGGCTGTCCCACACCCACGCGGGCAGCCTGCACGCGCCGGACGCCGAAATGGCCCTGCGCAACGCCCGCGACCTCTACACCCGCCGCTCGGAGGGCGTTTCGATCTGGGTGGTCCCGTCCACCGCGGTCACCGCCTCCTCCCCCGACGAGAAGGACTCCTTCTTCGAGCCGGCCGCCGACAAGCCCTACCGCCACCCGACGTTCTACGAGATCCCGGACGGGGTGAAGCACCTGTGAGCGCCGCACTCGCCCTCGGCGACGACGCGCTGGTGCTCTCGCACCGGCTGGGGGAGTGGGCCGGTCACGCCCCGGTCCTGGAGGAGGAGGTGGCCCTCGCCAACATCGCCCTGGACCTGCTCGGGCAGGCACGGGTGCTGCTCTCGCTCGTCGGGGACGAGGACGAGCTGGCGTATCTCCGCGAGGAGCGCGCCTTCCGCAACCTCCAGCTGGTCGAGCAGCCGAACGGGGACTTCGCCCACACCATCGCCCGACAGCTCTACTTCTCGGTGTACCAGCACCTGCTGTACGAGCGGCTGGCGGCCGGAGACGGCGAGTTCGCCCCCCTGGCGGCCAAGGCCGTCAAGGAGGTCGCCTACCACCGCGACCACGCCGAGCAGTGGGTCCTCAGACTCGGGGACGGCACCGAGGAGAGCCACCGCCGGATGCAGGCCGGGCTGGACGCGCTGTGGCGGTTCACCGGTGAGATGTTCCAGCCGGTCGACGGACTGGACGGCCCGCCCTCCGGCGTCGACCGCGAGGAACTGCGGAGCAGGTGGCTCGCCGCCGTCGCCGACGTCGTCGAGCGCGCCACACTGACCCTGCCGACGGGACCGCAGTCCGGGGGCTGGGCGGCGGGCGCGGGCCGGCAGGGCCTGCACACCGAGCCGTTCGGCCGCATGATCGCCGAGATGCAGCATCTGCACCGAAGCCACCCGGGGGCGTCATGGTGACGGACACCCGGCTGGAGGCGGAGCTGCGCGACCTCGCCGGATCCGTGCCCGACCCCGAGCTGCCGGTGCTGACCCTGGCGGAGCTGGGCGTCCTGCGGGACGTCCGGCTGGAAGGGCCGGGCCGGGTGACCGTGCACCTCACCCCGACGTACACCGGCTGCCCGGCGATCGAGGCCATGTCCGCCGATATCGAGCGGGTGCTGCACGACCACGGTGTACCGGAGGTCTCCGTCGTCACGGTCCTGGCGCCGGCCTGGTCGACGGACGACATCAGCGCCGAAGGACGCCGCAAGCTCACCGAGTTCGGCATAGCCCCGCCCCGTGCCCACAGCGCCGACGGCGGTCCCGTGCCCCTGACGCTGTCGGTGCGCTGCCCGCACTGCGGCTCCACCGACACCGAGCTGCTCAGCCGGTTCTCCTCCACGGCGTGCAAGGCCCTGCGGCGCTGCGTCGCCTGCCGTGAACCGTTCGACCACTTCAAGGAGTTGTAGATGTTCCATCCGCTCCGGGTCAGCGCGATCGAACGGATCACGGACGACGCGGTGGCCGTGACCCTCGCCGTGCCGGCCGAGCTGCGCGAGACCTTCCGCCATTTCCCCGGCCAGCATCTGAACGTGCGCTACACCGTGGACGGCCAGGAGGTCCGCCGTTCGTACTCGATCTGCGCTCCGGCCGTCGAGCCGCCCGGCGATCCGGTGCTGCGCGTGGGCATCCGCATGGTCGAGGGCGGGGCCTTCTCCACGTACGCGCTGAAGGAGCTGGCCGTGGGGGACCTGGTGGAGGCCATGCCGCCGATGGGCAGGTTCGTCCTGAGGCCGCGCCCGGGGCTGTTCGCCGCGGTGGTCGGGGGCAGCGGCATCACCCCGGTGCTGTCCATGGCGGCCACTCTGCTCGACCGGGAGCCCACGGCCCGGTTCTGTCTGATCCGCGGTGACCGTACGGCGGCCTCGACGATGTTCCTGGAGGAGGTGGCCGATCTCAAGGACCGGTATCCGGGCCGCTTCCAGCTGGTCACCGCGCTCTCCCGGGAGGAGCAGGCGGCCGGTCTCCCCTCCGGGCGTTTGGACACCGAACGGCTCACCGGCCTGCTGCCCGCCGTCCTGCCGGTCCCCGAGGTGGACGGCTGGTTCCTGTGCGGGCCGCTCGGCCTCGTACGGGGCGCCGAGAGGGCGCTGCGTGCGCTCGGCGTCGACCGCTCCCGGGTCCACCAGGAGATCTTCCACGTCGACGAGGCCCCTCCCGCCACGACGGCGGCCAAGGTCGCGGCGCCTTCCGACTCCGTGCTGACGGCCACCCTCCACGGCCGTTCGGGCAGTTGGCCCGTACAGGACGCCGAATCCCTGCTGGAGACGGTGCTGCGGAGCCGCGCGGACGCTCCGTACGCCTGCAAGGGCGGGGTGTGCGGGACCTGCCGGGCGTTCCTCGTCACCGGCGAGGTCCGGATGGACCGCAACTTCGCGCTGGAGCCGGAGGAGACCGAGGCGGGCTTCGTGCTGGCCTGCCAGTCGCATCCGCTCACCCCGGAGGTGGAGTTGGACTTCGACCGCTGAGACCACCCCGCCCCCCGCCCCGGTACCGTCGCGTCGCGGAGGACATCGGCCGGGAGCGGCGGGGCGAGACGGCGCACACGGTCCTGTTCGGGATCACGGTGTCGCCGGCCCGTGGAGGGGTGGGGCTCGACCCGAGCGCGCTCCGGCCGGTCCCGCGGGAAGCGGCGAAGGCGCCGGCCGGAATCCCGTTGCTGGAGAGCTGCGCGGTCGCGACGGCCGACCACCCGCCCGGCCGACACCGCCCGCCGGAACCCGGGGCCCGGCAGGGTACGGGTCCAAAGGGCGCGGGAACCGCGCTCGTCCGACTCCGGGGGCGGCCTCAGAGGACGAAGGCGGGCGTCCCGTCGTCCGTGGTCATCGGGCGTCCTGCGCCGTCCCACGCCTGCATGCCGCCGTCGATGTTCACCGCGTCGAGCCCCTGCTGGACCAGGTACTGGGTGACCTGGGCCGACCGGCCGCCGACCCGGCACATCACGTACACGCGCCGACCGTCCTCGGCGGCCTGGGTCACCTCGCCGAAGCGGCCCACGAAGTCGCTCATCGGAATGTGCAGCGCGCCCTCGACGTGGCCGGCCGCCCACTCGTCGTTCTCACGGACGTCCAGGACGAAGCCGTCCGACGGCACCTCCGCGGCGGCGACCGAGGGCAGCGGGGCGAAATTCATGGGTCATGCCTTCTCTCGTACGTACGCGGCAGGGTCACCGGGAACGCTACTGCACCATTTCCGCCAGCTCGGTCTCACGGCGGGACACCTCACCCAGCAGCTGCTCCGCGATGTCCTCCAACAACTGGTCGGGGTCGTCCGGGGCCATCCGCAGCATCGAGCCGATGGGCCCCTCCTCCAGCTCCTTGGCGAGTACGGTCAACAGCTCCTTGCGCCGGGTGAGCCACTCCAGCCGGGCGTAGAGCTCCTCGCTCTCGCTCAGCGGGGCCGGGGGCTGCGCCGGGCCCGCCGCCCACTCCTCGACGAGTTCCTTGAGCAGCTCGACGTCGCCTCGGCCGTAGGCGGCGTTGACGCGGGCGATGAACTCGTCCCGGCGCTGCCGCTCCGTCTCGTCCTGGGCGAGGTCCGGGTGCGCCTTGCGGGCCAGCTCCCGGTAGAGCCTGCGGGCCTCCTCGCTCGGCCGGACCCGCTTCGGAGGCCGGACCGGCTGCTCGGTGAGCATGGCCGCCGCCTCGGGGGAGAGCCCGTCGCCGTCCATCCAGTCGTGGAACAACTCGTCCACGCCGGGCATCGGCAGAACCGCCGCCCGCGCCTCGCGCGCCTTGCGCTCGTCCTCCGGGTCCTGGGTACGGGCCGCCCGAGCCTCAGCGATCAGCGCGTCCAGCTCGTCGAGGCGGGCGTACATCGGACCGAGCCTCTGGTGGTGCAGGCGGGAGAAGTTCTCCACCTCCACCCGGAAGGTCTCCACCGCGATCTCGAACTCGATCAACGCCTGCTCCGCGGCCTGCACAGCCTTGGCCAGCCGCGCCTCCGGGCGTGGAGCGGCGTCCTCGGGCCCGCCAGCCCCCCCGGCGGCGCCGGGCTCCCCGGGGCCGTCGTGCTGCGCTTCCGGCCCGGGCTGCGGCGCGTCCGGGCGCTCGCTGCCCTGCCGGTCTTCATCGTTCCGGGTGGTCGGCACCCCGGCGGCTTCGTCGGTCACCCGTCCAGCGTATGGCCCCGGCAGTGCGCCGCGGCACACCCGGTGGGGCCCCGCCGCAGCCCGGCCGCCACGGCCCCGGGGTCCGCCGCCTCACCGGCCGTGCCGCCGCCCCTCGCCTCCGGACCCCGCTCCGGGTACCCGGCAGCGGCCTGCCCGCCTCACGAAACCGTCGTACGCCTCACGGAACCGTCCTGCGTCCGCACCGGGAAACCGTCCTGTGGCCGCCTCACTCAGGGCCTGTCGTCGACCTGCCGCCTGCCGGGCGACGACGCCGGTGCGACGACAGGCCCTGACCGCCGTACGCCTCACGGGCCCGTCATATACCGAACTCGGCGGCCAGCCTGCCCGCCTTGACCGCCCGCACCAGCTCGGCGTGATCCGCCTCCGTACGGTCGGCGTACGTCACGGCGAAGGCGGCCACCGCCTCGTCCAGTTCGTCGTTCTTCCCGCAGTAGCCCGCCAGCAGGCGGGGGTCCGCACTGTGCGCGTGCGCCCTGGCGAGCAGCGCGCCGGTCATCCGCCCGTAGTCGTCCACCTGGTCGGCGGGGAGCGCGGCGGGGTCCACGCTGCCCTTGCGGTTTCGGAACTGCCGGACCTGGTACTGCCTGCCCTCGACGTCCGCCCAGCCGAGCAGGATGTCGCTGACGACCTGCATCCGCTTCTGCCCCAGCACCACCCGGCGGCCCTCGTGCGCCGCCTCCGGCACGTCGAAGCCGACCGTCGGCAGATGGGGGGCGAGCACCGAAGGGCGCGCCTCCTTCACCTGGAGTATCAGCGGCTCGCCGCGGTGGTCGAGCAGCAGCACCACGTACGAACGCGTCCCCACGCTCCCGGTGCCGACCACCCGGAACGCCACGTCGTGGATCGCGTAGCGGGCCAGCAGCGGCACCCGGTCCTCGGAGACCGTGGAGAGATAGCCGCCGAGTCCGGAGGCCACGGCCGCGGCCTCCGCGTCCGGCACCCGCCGGAGCACGGGCCGGGCGTCCACGAAGCGCCGGCCGCCGTCGGGGCACTCCTCGGTGGAGCGGGAGGCGAAGCGGGCACTGGTGTTGTGACGGGCCTTCTCCGAAACCCGCTCCAGCGTGCCGACCAGGTCACGCGCGTCCGTGTGCGAGACGAGTTCCTCGTCGGCGATCGCGTTCCAGGCGTCGAGGGCGGGCAGCCGGGCCAACAGCCGCATCGTGCGCCGGTAGGCCCCTACGGCGTCGTACGCGCCCCGGCGGCACGTGTCCTCGTCGGCTCCGGCGGCCCGGCCCGCGAGCACCAGGGAGGTGGCGAGCCGCTTGAGGTCCCACTCCCACGGCCCGAAGACGGTCTCGTCGAAGTCGTTCAGATCGATGGTCAGGCTGCCCCGGGCGTCGCCGTAGAGGCCGAAGTTGGCCGCGTGCGCGTCACCGCAGAGCTGGGCGCCCACCCCGCTGACGGGGCTGCCCGTCAGGTCGTGGGCCATCAGCCCGGCCGCGCCCCGCAGGAAGGCGAACGGGGTGGCCGCCATCCGGCCCACCCGTATCGGCGTCAGGCCCGGCACCCGGCCCCGGTTCGACTCCTCGACCGCCCGCACGGCGTCCGGCCGTCCCGGGGGCAGGGACAACGAGGCGTGCGAGGACCGCGGCACCCGTTCGCGCAACGCCTTGCCCGCGGCCTTGGGCGATGAGCCGGCCCCCCGCCGGGCGAACCCGGGCACCATCGGAATACGCGGGTCCTCGCCCGTGGTCCGCTGCTCAGGCGTCGTCGCCCCGGTTCCACTCATGGAGCGTCACCCCTCACCCTCGTACCGCTTCCGTCCGCCCGTCTCGCCGGGCGGGCGGCGGCCCTGGCCCTCAGTGACCGAGCAAGACGGTACCGCCGCCGCGCAGGAAGCGCGGGGCCCTGTGGACAACCGTGCGAAGCCCGCCCCGATCCCACCCGGCCTGACGCGATGACACGAGGCCGCGATGACACGAAACGACGGTGACTAAAAGTAAGCAAAAGGAAGCACTGCGAAGTTGTCCAGAATTACGCGCGGAGCGCTCGCGGCCCCCTCTCCGGCGGGGCAGATCACCCCTCCCGGGGCAGCCGGAACACTACGGCCGCGCTGTATGATGATCATGATGAATCGGGTGTTTCACGTGAAACATGGCGCTGCCCGAGAAATAACGCACCACAGGAGAAACGCAGCTACGCACAGCACCGCGCGAGAGGCGTCCATCGCCCGCCGAAGCCCATCCCGACCCCGAGCCGAGCCGGTTCAGACAGACCCTCCGGCCGCGACCCCGGCGCCCGCCGGCTCCTCCTCGCCCTCGTCGGCCCGCGAACCGGTGCCGCCGCTTCGCATCTCCGCACCGCCCGCGCGGGAGCCCGCGTTCGAGGCCGGATCGGAGCCTGCGCCCCTGCCTTCCGCAGCGGCCCGGGCCTCTCGTTCCTCCCGCTCCGCCTTCTCGCGCGCCTGGGCGGCCAGATCCACTCGACCCTCCGGCTTGATGTGGGCGATGACACCGGGGTGAGCGATCGAGGGCAGGATGTGGCGCCACATCTCCGCCACCTGTTCCCGCAGATCGGCGCGACCGGAATCGGCTTCCGAGACCAGCTGGATACCGGTGAACGAGGCGACGATGATTTTGGCCGACACCATGGGGTCGATCTGCGGAAACACCTCCCCGCGCTCCTGCCCCAGCTCCAGCATCCGGGCGGTCGCGTCGATCCAGTCGCCCCACGGGTGCGGGCCGCCCAGGAAGACGCCCTCGATGGAGAGCCTGGTGCCCGCGCGGGCCATCGCGTTGTGGCGCAGGGCGAAGGCGAACTGCTGACCGCCGTCCACCAGGGACTGGAGCGGTGAGCCCTCCTGCTCGAACACGACCGTGGACGTCTGCTCGTCCATGATCGCCTGCGCGATGGCCTCCTTGGAGGCGAAGTGGAAGTACAGGGCCCCCTTGGTGACGTTGGCACGACGGAGGATCTCCGAGATGGCGGCACGCTCGTAGCCGTAGTCGTCGAAGACACTCGCCGCGGCGTCCACGATCGACCGCCACGTCTGGACCGCGCGAGCCTGCTTCGCCATTTCCTGCCTCCGGGACGTTCTGTGCGCTCGGCCCTTCGCCGCCGAGCCGCCGTCGATCCAACCTCTACGGCCAGCGTATGCAAACGCGTCGCCGCGCCGGCTCTCGGTCTGTCCGGAAACCGTGCTCCCGGACCCGGGAGGCTCCTCCCCGCCCGCGGACGACCGCCGCTGCCGCTCCTTCCCACGCGCCTGTCCGTACCCGGGCCGCTCACCGAAAACACGGACACCGCCATCAAGGATCGAACCCCGGAAGGCTCACACCTGGTTTCACCGCGATCACCCCGGTCCCCCGCGATCACCTCGGTGCGATCACCTCGGTCCCCCGCGATGTGAGATCCGGTACCCGTCGACGCCGTGCGGTAACGCGTCCCCGTACGTCACCCCGCCTGAACGCCGAGAAAGCAGGGAAACGAAAAAGCACGGAAGCAAGGAAGCACGGGGACAGGGGGACAGGGGTGACAAAAACGAGGAACGGTCGGCATCGTGATCACGATGCCGACCGTTCCGTCGTTACTGCAAGGACACCCGCTATCGATGTCCCGCTTGTGCGCGAGGGGGGATTTGAACCCCCACGTCCCGAAGGACACTGGCACCTGAAGCCAGCGCGTCTGCCGTTCCGCCACTCGCGCATGAGTGGTGTTTTCAGACTCTCTCACCGTGTGGTGCGAGCGCCTGGCGACATCCGGAAGATTAGCACGCTGGACAGGGTGGATTCACATCCGTTGTTTCACCGCCCCCCGGAGGGGAAGCGGGAACCCGGAACCCCTCGGCCGAGAACCCCCGCCCCGCCGGGCCGGGAACCCCCCGCCCTCTCCCCCACTCCTTCTGAGTGCGCCCCGGGTGCGGGACACTGGGAGGAGGCCACCTCTACGATCCGTGTGAGGGGTGACACTCATCCACAGCCCAGACAAGGGGAACCAGCCGATTTCCCGACGCGTGGATACGATCAGTAAGCAGTACAGGGACGATGACAACGGAGGAGGTGCCCCGTGGGGGTCATGAAGCGTTTCGAGCAACGCCTCGAGGGGCTGGTCAACGGCACCTTCGCCAAGGTCTTCAAGTCCGAGGTGCAGCCCGTCGAGATCGCCGGCGCGCTCCAGCGCGAGTGCGACAACAACGCGACGATCTGGAACCGCGAACGGACCGTCGTCCCCAACGACTTCATCGTCGAGCTCAGCACGCCCGACTACGAGCGGCTCAGCCCGTACTCCGGGCAGCTGGGCGACGAACTCTCCGGGCTGGTGCGCGACTACGCCAAGCAGCAGCGCTACACCTTCATGGGACCGATCAAGGTTCACCTGGAGAAGGCCGACGACCTCGACACGGGGCTCTACCGGGTCCGCAGCCGCACCCTGGCGTCGAGCACGTCACAGCAGGACCCGGCGGGACACCCCCACCAGCCCCCCGCCGGGCGGCCCGCCGCCCCGGGCGGCTACGGCTACCCCCCGAGCGCCGCTCCGCCGATGCCCGCGGCCCCGCCGCCGGGCTCCGGACGGCCCCCGGCCCCCACGAACGACCGGCGCCCTCCGGCCGCGCCCGGCCCCATGCCGGACGCCCGGACCCGGCGCTGGATCGAGATCAACGGCACCCGCCATCAGATCTCCCGCCCGACGTTGGTGATGGGACGATCCACCGACGCCGACGTGCGGATCGACGACCCCGGCGTATCGCGCCGGCACTGTGAGATCCGGACCGGAACGCCCTCGACGATCCAGGATCTCGGGTCTACCAACGGCATCGTGGTAGACGGGCAGCACACCACCCGCGCTACGCTCCGCGACGGCTCGCGGATCGTCGTGGGCAGCACCACCATCGTTTACCGGCAAGCCGAAGGGTGAAGCGGGGGCAATGTCAGAGCTGACCCTTACGGTCATGCGGCTAGGTTTCCTGGCTGTTCTGTGGCTGTTCGTCATCGTGGCCGTCCAGGTCATCCGCAGCGATCTGTTCGGAACGCGCGTAACGCAACGCGGCTCACGCCGCGGTGCCGCCGAAACGCGCCCGCAGCAGGGACGCCAACAACAACAAGCAGCGCCGCCTCAGCAGCGCCAGCAGCCCGGCCGGCAGCGCCGGGGCGCACCGACCAAGCTGGTCGTGTCCGAGGGCACGCTCACGGGCACCACGGTCGCCCTCCAGGGCCAGACCATCACCCTCGGCCGGGCCCATGATTCGACGATCGTGCTGGACGACGACTACGCGTCCAGCAGGCATGCCAGGATCTATCCGGACCGTGACGGCCAGTGGATCGTCGAGGATCTCGGGTCCACCAACGGCACGTATCTGGAACGGACCCGGCTCACCACCCCGACACCAGTTCCGCTGGGCGCGCCGATCCGTATCGGCAAGACCGTCATCGAGCTGCGGAAGTAGTACGACAATGAGCGAGCGGAGCGAGCGAGCCGCGGCGGTCCCGACGGTGGACGCTGCCCGGTTCCCGACCGGAGGGTGGGCAGTGTGGCTCGAGACAGGCTGTACCCCGAGGCGGAGTCGACGGGGCAGGCGCGCATGAGTCTGTCGCTGCGCTTCGCCGCGGGGTCGCACAAGGGCATGATCCGGGAGGGCAACGAGGACTCCGGCTACGCCGGTCCCCGCCTCCTCGCCATCGCCGACGGCATGGGCGGCCAGGCGGCCGGGGAGGTCGCCAGCTCCGAGGTGATCTCCACGCTCGTCCCGCTCGACGACGACGTACCGGGATCCGACCTCCTGACCTCGCTCGGCTCCGCCGTGCAGCAGGCCAACGACCAGTTGCGCGTCATGGTCGAGGAGGACCCCCAGCTGGAGGGCATGGGCACCACGCTCACCGCCCTGCTCTGGACCGGCCGGCGCCTGGGCCTGGTGCACGTCGGCGACTCCCGCGCGTACCTGCTGCGCGACGGCGTCCTGACGCAGATCACCCAGGACCACACCTGGGTGCAGCGCCTCGTCGACGAGGGCCGGATCACCGAGGAAGAGGCCACCACCCACCCCCAGCGCTCCCTGCTGATGCGGGCGCTGGGCAGCGGCGACCACGTCGAGCCGGATCTCTCCATCCGTGAGGTCCGGTCCGGCGACCGCTACCTGATCTGCTCGGACGGCCTCTCCGGCGTCGTCTCGCACCAGACCATGGAAGAGACCCTCGCCAGCTATCAGGGCCCCCAGGAGACCATCCAGGAGCTGATCCAGCTCGCCCTGCGCGGCGGCGGCCCCGACAACATCACCTGCATCGTCGCCGACGTCCTGGACGTCGACAACAACGACACCCTGGCCGGCCGGCTCAACGACACCCCGGTCGTCGTCGGCGCGGTCGCGGAGAACCAGGCCCAGCTGGGCGACGGCGGAGCCATGCAGACGCCCGCCGGACGCGCGGCCGGCCTCGGCCGCCCCGCCGCCCCGCCCGCCGGCGGCTTCGGTCCGCCCGGCAGCGGCGACTCCGGGTACGGGGGCATGCCGGAGGGCTCCTACGACGCCTACACGGACGAGGACTTCGTCAAACCGCGCGGCGGCCGCCCGTGGCTCAAGCGCTCCGTCTACATCGTGCTCGCGCTGGCCGTGATCGGCGGCGGCCTCTACGGGGGCTACCGCTGGACGCAGACGCAGTACTACGTCGGCACCCAGGACGAGAACGTCGCCCTCTTCCAGGGCATCAGCCAGGACCTCGCCTGGATCTCGCTCTCGAAGGTCGAGAAGAACCACCCCGAGATCGAGCTCAAGTACCTGCCGCCGTACCAGCGCAAGCAGGTCGAGTCGACGATCGCCGAGGGCAGCATCACCGACGCCCGCCAGAAGATCGCCGAGCTCGCCGCCCAGGCCTCCGCCTGCAAGAAGGACGCGCAGCGCCGCGCGGCCGACGCCGAGAACCGGGTCCGCACGGGCGAGGGCGAGGCCGGCGGCACCGCCGGGGCCCCCGCTGCCAGGACTTCCGCCACGTCCTCCGCCAAGGGGACCAAGCCGACCACCGCTCCCACTCCCGGCCCCAGCCTCTCGGAGGAAGAGAAAAAGCTGGTCCCGCAGTGCGGGAAGCAGTAAGCCGTAGGGGGCCTTCAGCACCATGAGCGTTGTCACCAACACGACCACCATCGGCGCGATCGACGCACCGAGCCGCCGCAACACCGAGCTGGCACTCGTCGTCTTCGCCGTCGCCATCTCGGTGTTCGCCTACGCCAACGTGGGCCTCGCCCTCAACGGCGAACTGCCCGCGGGCATGCTCGGCTACGGTGCGGGCCTCGCCCTGCTCGGCGGCGTCGCGCACCTCGTGGTGCGCAGGTTCGCCAAGTACGCCGATCCGCTGCTGCTGCCGCTGGCCACCCTGCTCAACGGCCTGGGCCTGGCGCTGATCTGGCGCCTGGACCAGTCGGAACGGCTGGCGCGGCTCCCCAGCTTCGCGCCCGCCGCCTCGAAGCAGCTGATCTTCTCGGCGCTCGGCGTGGCCCTGTTCGTCGGCGTGCTGCTCCTGCTCAAGGACCATCGCATCCTCCAGCGCTACACCTACATCTCCATGGTGGTGGCGCTCATCCTGCTGATCCTGCCGATGTTCTTCCCGGCCCAGTTCGGCGCGAAGATCTGGATCACCATCCCCGGCATCGGCTCCATCCAGCCCGGCGAGTTCGCCAAGATCGTCATCGCGGTCTTCTTCTCCGGCTACCTCATGGTGAAGCGCGACGCCCTGGCCCTCGCCAGCCGCCGCTTCATGGGCATGTACCTGCCCCGCGGCCGGGACCTCGGCCCCATCCTGGCCATCTGGGCGATGTCGATCCTGATCCTCGTCTTCGAGACCGACCTCGGCACCTCGCTCCTCTTCTTCGGCATGTTCGTCGTCATGCTCTACGTGGCGACCGAGCGCACCAGCTGGATCGTCTTCGGCCTCACCATGTCGGCCGTGGGCGCGGTCGGCGTGGCCTCCTTCGAGCCGCACGTGCAGGACCGTGTCACCGCCTGGCTCGATCCCTTCGCGGGCTGGGGAACGCACGCCGCCAGTGAGCAGATGGCCCAGGTGCTGATGGCCTTCGGCTCCGGCGGCACGCTCGGCACCGGCCTCGGCCAGGGCAACTCCGACCTCATCCTCTTCGCGGCCAACACCGACTTCATCCTCGCCACCGTGGGCGAGGAGCTCGGGCTCGCCGGCGTGATGGCGTTCCTCCTGCTGTACGGGCTGATCGTCGAACGCGGTGTGCGCACCGCGCTCGCCGCCCGCGACCCGTTCGGCAAGCTGCTGGCCATCGGCCTCTCCGGCGCCTTCGCCATCCAGGTCTTCGTCGTCGCCGGCGGTGTCATGGGGCTGATCCCGCTCACCGGTATGACGATGCCGTTCCTGGCCGCCGGTGGCTCGTCCGTCATCGCCAACTGGGCGCTGATCGGCATCCTGATCCGGATCAGTGACACCGCGCGCCGCCCCGCGCCGGCCCCCGCCCCCTCCACCGACGCCGAGATGACCCAGGTGGTCCGTCCGTGAACAAGCCGCTGCGCCGGGTCGCGATCTTCTGCGGCCTCCTGATGTTCGCCCTCCTCCTCCGGGACAACTGGATCCAGTACGTCCGGGCCGACGAGCTGACCGCCCGGGAGGAGAACCGCCGCATCCGCATCGAGCGGTACGCCCACGAGCGGGGCGACATCATCGTGGACGGCAAGGCGGTCACCGGCTCCGTCGAGACCGACGGCAGCGACTTCACCTACAAGCGCGTCTGGAAGAACGGGCCCCTGTGGGCCCCCGTCACCGGCTACTCCTCGCAGGCGTTCGACTCCTCGCAGTTGGAGAAGCTGGAGGACGGCATCCTCACGGGCAACGACGACCAGCTGTTCTTCAACCGCACCCTCTCCATGTTCACCGGGGAGAAGAAGCAGGGCGGCAACGTCGTCACCACCCTGAACGGCGACGCCCAGAAGGCCGCCTTCAAGGGGCTCGGCGAGAAGAAGGGCGCCGTCGTCGCCCTCGACCCGAAGACCGGCGCCATCCTGGCCCTGGCGAGCACCCCCTCGTACGACCCCTCGGTGTTCGCGGGCAACTCCGAGAAGGACGCCGAGGCCCGGCAGAAGCTCCTGGAGGACAAGGACAAGCCGATGCTCAACCGGGCGTTGCGCGAGACCTACCCCCCGGGCTCCACCTTCAAGGTCGTCACCGCCGCCGCGGCCCTGGAGAACGGCCTCTACGACGACATCGACGCCAAGACGGACTCCCCGCTGCCCTGGACGCTGCCGCAGTCCACCACGCAGCTCAGGAACGAGGGGAACATCCCCTGCGAGAACGCCTCGCTGCGGGAGGCCCTGCGGGTGTCGTGCAACACCGTCTTCGGGAAGATGAGCGACGACCTCGGCAACAAGAAGATGATCGAGCAGACGGACCGGTTCGGCTTCAACAAGGAAGTCTTCACCCCCGTCCGCGCCGACGCGAGCGTCTACCCCGAGGACAACAAGCCGCAGAACGCCATGGCCGGCATCGGTCAGGCGTCCAACCGCACCACCCCGCTCCAGATGGCCATGGTGGCCTCCGCGATCGCCAACGACGGCAAGCTGATGCAGCCGTACATGGTCGCCGAGCGCCAGGCGCCCGACCTGGACCCGGTCTACACCCACGAGCCCCGGGAACTCAGCCGCGCGCTCTCCGGTGAGAACGCCCAGAAGATCCAGCGGATGATGGAGACCGTCGTCAAGGACGGCACGGGAACCAACGCCCGGATCCCCGGCGTCACAGTGGGCGGCAAGACCGGTACCGCCCAGCACGGTCTGAACAACAGCGAGAAGCCGTACGCCTGGTTCATCTCGTACGCGAAGACCGGCGACGGGTCCCCGGTCGCCGTCGCCGTCGTGGTCGAGGACGGCAACGCCAACCGGGACGACATCTCCGGTGGCGGGCTGGCCGCCCCCATCGCACGCGATGTGATGAAGGCGGTCATCGACAGCGGGAAGTGAGACCTGTCACCACGGCCGCCCGTCATACCGGACATCGGATACCGGTCGGATATCGGGTTGCCGGGTGCGGGCGGATCACTTCACCCGTGCCCGGTAGCGTATGCGCGAACAGCGCACCGCCGCGGACCACACACGGGTGCGGTCGGGACTGACGGAGAGGGCTGGAACAGTTATGGAAGAGCCGCGTCGCCTCGGCGGCCGGTACGAGCTGGGCTCGGTGCTCGGCCGTGGTGGCATGGCCGAGGTCTACCTCGCCCACGACACCCGGCTCGGCCGCACCGTAGCGGTGAAGACGCTCCGGGTCGACCTGGCCCGCGATCCGTCGTTCCAGGCCCGGTTCCGCCGAGAGGCCCAGTCGGCCGCCTCGCTCAACCACCCCGCGATCGTCGCCGTGTACGACACCGGCGAGGACTACGTCGACGGGGTCTCCATCCCGTACATCGTGATGGAGTACGTCGACGGGTCGACGCTGAGGGAACTGCTGCACTCCGGTCGCAGACTGCTCCCCGAGCGCACGCTGGAGATGACCGTCGGCATCCTCCAGGCCCTGGAGTACTCGCACCGCGCCCAGATCGTCCACCGCGACATCAAGCCGGCGAACGTCATGCTGACGCGCACCGGCCAGGTCAAGGTCATGGACTTCGGCATCGCCCGCGCCATGGGCGACTCCGGCATGACGATGACGCAGACCGCCGCGGTCATCGGCACCGCCCAGTACCTCTCTCCGGAGCAAGCCAAGGGCGAGCAGGTCGACGCCCGCTCCGACCTGTACTCCACGGGTTGCCTGCTGTACGAACTGCTCGCCGTACGGCCTCCGTTCGTCGGGGACTCGCCCGTCGCGGTGGCCTATCAGCACGTCCGGGAGGAGCCGCAGCCGCCGAGCAACTTCGACCCCGAGATCACGCCCGAGATGGACGCGATCGTGCTGAAGGCGCTCACCAAGGACCCGGACTACCGCTACCAGTCCGCCGACGAGATGCGCGCCGACATCGAGGCGTGCCTCGACGGCCAGCCGGTCGCGGCCACGGCGGCGATGGGCGCCGCGGCGTACGGGGGCTACGACAGCGACCAGCCGACGACCGCCCTGCGCCCGACCGACCCGAACCACGCGCAGACCTCGATGCTGCCCCCCGTCGACCCGGACGGCGGCGGCTACGGCTACGACGACCGCGGGGGCCGCCGGCGCCAGCAGAAGAAGAGCAACACCTCGACGATCCTCCTGGTCGTCGCGGGCGTCCTGGTGCTCATCGGCGCCATCCTGATCGGCCGCGTGGTCTTCTCCGAGAACGAGAGCGACAACCAGGTCAAGGCCCCGAACCTGGTGGGTTCCACGCTCGAGGAGGCGGAGACGCTCGCGGCCAGAACCGGCGTCACCGTGAAGAAGGGCGCCGAGGAGCCGTGCGAGCAGCAGGAGAAGGGCCAGATCTGCTCGCAGGACCCGTCGCCCGACGCGGTGATGGACAAGGACGGCACCGTCACGGTCGTCGTCTCCTCCGGAGCGCCCACGGTCGAGGTGCCCAACGTCCTGGAGAAGTCCGAGGACGGCGCCCGCGAGGAGCTGGAGAAGAAGGGCTTCACGGTCAACGTCACCACGACGGAGTCCGAGAAGCCCGAGGGGACGGTGGTCAAGCAGGACCCCAAGGGCGGCGCCCAGGCCGACGAGGAGTCCGAGGTCACCATCACCGTGGCCGTCCAGGCCACGCTCGACCTGCCCGACATGCGGACCCGTACGTTCGAGGCGGCGCAGCAGCAGCTTCTGGGCATCGGCTTCACCAACGTCTCGCGGACCGACGTGGAGTCGGACAAGCCGGCGGGTGAGGTCATCGAGCAGAGCCCGACCGGCCCCAGCAAGCAGGGCAAGGACGTGCAGATCGTCCTCAAGGTCTCCAAGGGCCCGGCCCAGCCGGAGAAGGTCCAGATCCCCGGCGACATCGCGGGCAAGTCCTATCAGGACGCCAAGGGCCAGCTCGAAGCGCTCGGCTTCGTGGTCCAGCTCGCCCCGAACTCGGTCGACAAGCCGAACGCCAGGGTGATCACCAGCAGTCCGGCGCCGACCACGGAGGCCGACAAGGGCAGCACCGTCATGCTGGTGACCATCGAGGGCGGCGGTGGCGGAAACGGAGGGGGCGGCGGCCTCTTCGGAGGCATGGGCGACGACTGAACCGCCGCCCGCCCCGCCCCGTACGGAAGGGCCCCGGCCACCATCTCGTGGTGGCCGGGGCCCTTCCCGTGTACGGGGGCGCCCACGCGCCGCTCAGCGCAGTTCGGCCGGCTTCGTGCGGTCCTTGTCGACCTTCTCCGTGCGCTCCAGCTCACCCCACACGATGTACCGGTACTTCGAGGTGTAGACCGGGGTGCAGGTCGTCAGCGTGATGTACCGGCCGGGCTTCTCGACGCCCGACTCCTCGGGGACCGGCTGGATCACGTCGACGTTGAACTTCGAGGTCTCGGGGAGCGTCTTGTAGACCTTGTAGACATACCAGGTGTCCTTGGTCTCGAAGACGACCGGGTCGCCGTTCCGGAGCTTGTGGATGTTGTGGAACTTCGCGCCGTGTCCGTCCCGGTGGGCGGCCAGCGTGAAGTTGCCCTCGTCGTCCCAGGGGAGTGCCGACTCCACCGGGTCCGTGTAGTAGCCCGCGATGCCGTTGTTCAGGGTCTCGGGGTCGGTGCCCTTCTTGACCAGCACCTCGCCGTTCTCCATGGCGGGCACGTGCAGGAAGCCGATGCCGTCCTTGGTGTCCAGGGCGCCCGGGCCGCCCGCCCACCGGCTGCGGACCGTGTCGCCCTGCTTGCCGGCCTCGCGGTCGGCGAGCACGTTGGTCCACCACAGGGAGTACGCGACGAACAGCGCGAGCACCAGGCCGGCGGTGATCAGCAGCTCGCCGAAGACGCCGACGGCCGTCGCGACGGGGTGGCGGCGGGGCGGGGGCGGGGACGCGGACGTGCCGGTCCGCTCGTCGTGCTCGGTCCTCGCTGTCACCGCACCGTCCCTGTCGTGAGGATGTTCAGCCGACGAGCGCGTCGGGCTTCCCCTTGCTGCGCGGCCGTTCGTCGACCATCTTGCCCCAGACGATCATCCGGTAGGTACTCGTGAATTCCGGCGTACAGGTCGTCAGCGTGAGGTACCTGCCCGGCTTCTCGAACCCGGAACCGACCGGCACCGGCTCGATCACGGAAACGTTCGACGGCGAGGTCTGCGGAAGGATGCCGGTCATCTCGTACGTGTAGTAAGCGTCCCGTGTCTCGACCACGATCGGGTCGCCGGGGGTGAGCTTGTTGACGTAGCGGAAGGGTTCGCCGTGGGTGTTGCGGTGGCCCGCCACCGCGAAGTTGCCCTGCTTGTCGGAGGGCATCGCCGTCTTGAGCTCGCCCTCGCCGTAGTGGCCGATCATCCCCCGGTCGAGGACCTTCTCCTTGTCGATGCCCTCGGCGATCGGGGCGACGACGTCCAGCTTGGGTATGTGCATGATCGCGAAGCCCTCGCCGGGCGCGAACACCCCGGGCGTGCGGTCGCCGCTGGCCCACTCGTCCTGGATCCGGCTGGTCTCCTTGCCGGCGATCTGCTCGGCCCGGACGTTGGTCCACCAGAGCTGGTAGGTGACGAACAGCAGCATCAGGACGCCCAGCGAGATGAACGTCTCGCCGACCAGCCGGCTGGCGACGACCGCCGGGCTGTCCTTCGCCGCTCGCGCCGCGCGCCGCGCCTCCAGCCGGGACGCCGGGGCCGGGGCGGCCGGGGCGCTCTGCCCGGGGGCCGGCCCCTGGCGCCGCCGGCCGCGCGCCTTGGCCGCCCGACGCCGCTCGGCGCGTCCGCCGGGGGCGGGGGGCGGGACGGCGGAAGGGGCGGAGGCGGCGGGCCCGCCCGGGACGGGGGAGAGGACTTCGGTGCGCGGCCCCGCGGCCCCCGCGTCGACGGCGCCGAAGACCTCGGTACGGGGCTCGGCGGAGAAGGCCGGAGCCGGAGCCGGAGCCCGCCCTTCGACGAGGGCCGCCGGAACCCCGGAGGGCGGGGGCGCCGCCGACGCGGACGCCACCGGAGCGTCGGCCGCTCCTCGTGCGGACGGCTCCTGGGGCCCGTACCAGTCCCGTTGGTACCCGGCGGGGTCATACCACTCGTTCGGGGCTCCCTGGGCCCCCTGAGGGCCCGGAGAGGGTACGTGTCCGGCCCCGCGCGCGGGTTCCACGGCCGGAAGGGCGCCCGTCCGGAACCACGGCGACGTGTGCCCGCCGGGCAGCGGGTCGTTGAGCGGGTCCGCGAGGCCGTCCACCGCCGCCGTGAACGCGCCGTCGGCCCCGTAACCCCCGTGCGCCCCGTGCGCGGAAGGATTCTCCGGTCCGGCGCCGTGTCCGGGGCGGCCCCCGGTCACGCGACGGCCTTGCCCACCACCGGCGCGAGTCCGGCCGACCGGGCGACGGCCCCCTGGTCCCCGCACTGCTCCAGCCAGTTGGCGAGCATCAGGTGACCGTGCTCGGTGAGCACCGACTCGGGGTGGAACTGCACCCCCTCCACCGCCCGGTCGCGGTGGCGCAGCCCCATGACGATGCCGTCCGCCGTGCGGGCGGTGACCTCCAACTCCGGCGGCAGCGCGCTGGGTTCGGCGGCGAGCGAGTGGTAGCGCGTGGCGGTGAACGGGGACGGCAGTCCGGCGAACACGCCCTTGCCCTCGTGGGTCACCGGGGACGTCTTGCCGTGCAGCAGTTCGGGGGCCCGGTCGACGACGCCGCCGTACGCGACGGCCATCGACTGCATCCCCAGGCAGACGCCGAAGACCGGAACGCCGGTCTCCGCGCAGTGGCGCACCATCTCGACGCAGACGCCGGCCTGTTCGGGCGTACCGGGGCCGGGTGACAGCAGGACGCCGTCGAAGCCGTCCTGGGCGTGGGCGGTGGTCACCTCGTCGTTGCGCAGCACCTCGCACTCGGCGCCGAGTTGGTAGAGGTACTGGACGAGGTTGAAGACGAAGCTGTCGTAGTTGTCCACCACGAGGACGCGTGCGGTCACCGGCCGGCTCCTGCTCCCTCGGCGCTCTGGCCGTCGACGGTCACATCACCGAACGGGAGCAGCGGCTCCGCCCACGGGAACACGTACTGGAACAGCACGTAGACGACCGCCAGGATCAGCACGAGCGAGATGAAGCCCCGCACCCACGCGTTGCCCGGCAGATGCCGCCAGATCCAGCCGTACATGCTGTTTCCTCCATTCGGTACCCGCACCAGACTAAAGGGCGGCGGCCCGGGCGTGGGGCAGCGGTGGAAAACCCCGGAGCGGGCGCGGCCCGGCCGGGGAGGCCCGGCGGCCGGCCATCGTGCACCGGCTGCACCGCGTCCGGACGCGCCCGGGCGACCGGCCGGTGGCCGCTGCCCCCCTTCGGCTCGCACGCGGTGAGCGTCAGGCCGTGCCCGGGGCCCTCGAAGCCGGAGCCGCGGGGCGCCGGACCGGCCGGGACGGGGCGGGGGCGCCGGAACTACCCGTCCCCCGGGTCCGGAAGATGCCGGCTCCGGCCACGTCGGCGCGGACGGCCTCCGCGGGGGCGCGGCGCGGGCTCACTGCACGGGCCGCGCGTAGTGCAGGTCCACGGTGCCCGAGTACCCGGGAAGAGTCACCGCCCGGTCCTCGTCGACCTTCCAGCCCAGCCCGTACGCCTTCACGTACAGCAGGTAGTTCTGGATGGCGGAGGACTCGTTGAGCGCCCGCTTGAGCCTGTCGGGGTCGCCGACCGCGGTGACCTTGTAGGGCGGGGAGTAGACGCGGCCCTGGAGGATCAGCGTGTTGCCCACACAGCGGACCGCGCTGGTGGAGATCAGCCTCTGGTCCATCACCTGGATCCCGCGCGCCCCGCCCTGCCAGAGGGCGTTCACCACGGCCTGGAGGTCCTGCTGGTGGATGACCAGGTCGTTGGGCTGGGGTTCGGGGTAGCCGGGGTTGGCGGTCGCGTCCGGGGGTGCGTCGTCGAGGGTCACACTCACCGATCCGCCGCTGATCTTCTCGGTGCCGGCCGCCTTCTCCAGGGCCTTCAGCTTGGCGTCCTCGGCCTCGGTGGAGCCGTCGTCGCGCTGGGCGAGGGCGTCGATGTCCGTGCGCACGGCGGCGGCCGCGTCGTTCAGGCGGCCGTTCTTCTCGCTGCGCTCCCGGATCAGGTCGGAGAGCTTGAGCAGGGAGGAGTCGCTGCGCAGGTCGGTGCCCTTGGCGGCGTTGGCGCTGGTGACGAAGATCAGCCCGGCCAGGGCGAAGACCGCAGCGGTGAGCCCCCGGGCCGCCCACACCGAGGTGCGCCGGCCCGGGCCTTGGGGGGAGTCGGCAGAATTGCTCAACGTACCCTTATCTCATCAGGCGCCGGAGAAGCACTACGCTAACGGACGCTCGGGGGAGGCGGCATTCCCCCTGGCTCCCGCCCCGGCGCCCGCCACAGATCCCTGCGCGGTCACGCAGCGCATCGACAGGAGAGTCCCTCGTGCCGAAGTCACGTATCCGCAAGAAGGCCGACTTCACGCCGCCCCCGGCGAAGCAGGCAACGGCCATAAAGCTGACCAACCGCAGCTGGGTCGCCCCGGTGATGCTGGCCCTGTTCCTCATCGGGCTGGCCTGGATCGTGGTGTTCTACGTGACCGAGGGCGATCTCCCGATCGACTCCCTGGGCAACTGGAACATCGTGGTCGGCTTCGGCTTCATCGCCGGCGGTTTCGCCGTCTCGACGCAGTGGAAGTGACACCCCTCCCCGTTCGGTGACGCCGGTGATGTCAGTGAGGTCGGTGAGGTCGGTGCCGTCGTCTCCGCGACGGTCGGCCGCTCTCCGTGTACCCGCTCGGCACCCTTCCAGGCAAGCTCTGCCCTGAGTTACCCACAGCGTTATCCACAACCGGGGGAAAAGGTCAGACGATCTGTGGATAACTTCCGCTCACGTTGACGCCGGTGCGACCGCAGCCTCCCTCGCCCCGGGGGGGCTGCCTCCCGTCGCCCAGGCGGAGAAAGCCGGATCGGCGACCGAGGAACACCTGTTCCTCCTACCGTGCACAAGATTCCGTGCACACTGTGGACAACTTCGGTGCCCCCAGGGGCGGAAAGCGACTTTTCCCGCCCGTTCCGGGCATCCGCCCGGTGGTCCACCGGTCTCCCGCGCCCCGCTCAGGTCAGCTCCATCGTGCGGGCGACGATCATTCCCGCGGCGGCCAGCAGGACGAGCGCGCACACCCCGGCCTGCACCGCCGTACGCCGCTCGCGCGGGGCGTGGACCAGGCCGACGGCGATGACGACGCCCGCCACCAGGCCGCCGATGTGCGCCTCCCAGGCGATGCCGCCCCAGCTGAAGGTGAAGAACAGGTTCAGCGCCAGCAGGACGAGCACCGGACGCATGTCGTAGTTCATCCGGCGCATCAGGACGGCGGTCGCGCCGAACAGCCCGTAGATCGCGCCGGAGGCTCCGAGCGACTGCTCGCCGGGCGGGGCGAGCAGGTAGGTCAGCGCGCTCCCGGCGAGACCGGACAGCAGGTAGAGGGCGAGATAGCGGGACCGGCCGAGCGCCGCCTCCAGCTGCCTGCCGAGCCACCAGAGGCCCAGCATGTTGAACGCGATGTGCACCACTTCCTGATGCAGGAACATCGAGGTCAGCAAGCGGTACCACTGGCCCTCGGCGACACCCGCCAAGGCCCCCGGCGGGGGCTCGCGGTCCCACGTCAGCCCGACCAGCGTCAGGTCCCCCACCAGCGCGGGACGGATCGTCACCAGGAGGAAGACGGCCAGGTTGACGCCGAGCAGGATCTTGGTGACCAGGCTCGGATCGGCGGTCACCGAACCGCCCGCCACCGTGCGCGGACGCCCGGCCGCCGGGTGGTGGCCGGCGCCCGAGCCCTGGCGTACGCAGTCGGGGCACTGGAAGCCGACCGATGCGCTGACCATGCACTCGGGACAGATCGGCCGCCCGCAGCGCGTACAGCTGACACCCGTCTCGCGGTCGGGATGGCGGTAGCAGGACGGCGTCGGCGCACCGCTCCCCGAGGCGCCGCGATCCGCCGGCGGCTGCTGGTCCATCAGTCCCGACCTGCCTCTCGATACTCGTCGCCCGGATGACGGGGACAGCTCCGCCCCGGCGGCCCGCCCCTTCTCGGTACGGACGGGCGGGGCGGTTGGTTCCCCGACCGCTTCCCCCCGAAGGACGCCCCCACACTCCCGGGAGCCGCCGGTCCGCCCGGCGCGCGTATCGGGTGCGCGCGTGTCCCCTCCGCTCAGCGGGTCTCGATGACCACGGACTCGATCACCACGTCCTGCAGCGGGCGGTGGGTGCGCGGGTTGGTCGGGACGGCCGCGATGGCGTCGACGACCTTGCGGCCCGCCTCGTCCGCCACCTCGCCGAAGATGGTGTGCTTGCCGGTCAGCCAGGCGGTGGGGGACACGGTCAGGAAGAACTGCGAGCCGTTGGTCCCCGGCCCCGCGTTCGCCATGGCCAGCAGGTACGGCTTGGTGAAGCCCAGCTCGGGGTGGAACTCGTCGGCGAACCGGTAGCCGGGGCCGCCCGTGCCGTTGCCCAGCGGATCGCCGCCCTGGATCATGAAACCGCTGATCACCCGGTGGAAGACGGTGCCGTCGTACAGCGGGTCCGTGGTCTTCTCGCCGGTCTCCGGGTTGGTCCACTCGCGCTGCCCGGTGGCCAGCTCGACGAAGTTCCTGACCGTCTTGGGGGCGTGGTTCGGCAGCAGCCGGATCGCGATGTCGCCCTGGTTGGTCTTCACGGTGGCGTAAAGCTGCTCGGCCACGATCTGCCTTCCCTCGTCCTTCACCTGCCGCCACATCCCGCGCCGACGTCCTCCGATCCTCCCACGGACCGGGAAACGTACGGCCGGATGGCGAGCGAAGCGGCGCGTCCACCACCGAACCATGGCATTGTCGTCGGCACACTCCACATGAACCGTTTCGGCCACATGAACCGTTTCGACCATATGAGCGGTTTCACCTGCGTGAACCGTTCCGGCCTCACATGAGGATCATGACCCGGATGCCCGCCCCGCATGCCGGGCATGGCCGCAACAGGCATGATTTCGAACTGGGCGGACAGGCGGAGTACCTACCCGCCACCAAGGAGGAGGATCTCGTGACCCGCATCGACAGCGTGCGCGCCGCAACCGACTCGGCGAAGGACAGCGCGCAGCACGCCGCGGAAGTGGTGGCGCCCTATGCCGACACGGCCAAGGAACAGGCGGCCCACCTCGCGCACGAAGCGCGTGCTCTGCTCGCGCCCAAGGTGACGAAGGCGGCCAAGCAGGCCCGCGTCCAGTACGCGTCGCATCTCGCGCCCCGTATCGAGCAGGCCCGTACGCACGTGCCGCCCCGCGTCGACGAGGCCGCGCAGCGCGCCGCGGCCTCCACCCGCAGGGCCGCCCGGAGCGCCGCCGACTACACCGCGCCGCGGGTGGAGCAGGCCCGTGCGGCGGCCCTGCCCGTCGCCGAACAGGCCTCCGCCCGCGGGGCCGCCGCCCTGGCCGCGCTGCGCACCCAGGTGACGGCCAAGGAGATCCAGAAGCTCGCCAGGAAGCACCAGCGGCGGGCCAGGGCGGGCCGGGCCGCGAAGGGCTTCCTGGTGCTGGGCGTCCTGGCCGGCGGCGCGTACGCCGCCTGGCGCTGGTGGGACAAGCAGGCCAACCCGGACTGGCTGGTCGAGCCGCCCGTCGCCACCGAGACGGGCGACGAGCGCTCGCCGCTCAGCTCGGTGGACGGCAGCGACCGGGCCGACCTGGACCCGGAGGTCAAGGCCAAGCAGGCCGAGGCCGAAGCGGGCGAGGACGACACCCCGGGCCTCGACGACCGGCCCTGAGCCGGGCGGAGGGCCTTCGGGAAGAACGGGAACGCGGCTGCGGTGACCGCCGGACGGTCACCGCAGCCGCGTTCCCCGTGTTCTCCCGAAAGAACGGCTGCCGGCTACCGGCTCACCGCGAAGCGCATGAGGGCGTGCTCGTCGCCCTGCTTGATCTTCCCGGTCTCGTTGATCACCTGGAGCTTCCACCCCGAGCCCTGCCGGATCGCCTTGGCCACCGCGACGCCGTTGTCCTGGGTGAGCATGCTCGGCCAGATGTCGGCGACCTGCTGGCTGCTGCCGCCCGTCGCGTCGTACACCTTGAAGCTGATGTTGCGCGCGTTGCTGAACGAGCTGCGCTTCTTGTACGCGGCGGCGACGAAGACGATCGACGTGATGTTCGGGGGAATCCTGGCGAACTCGACGGTCACCGTCTCGTCGTCACCGTCCCCGTGGCCGGTCTGGTTGTCCCCGCTGTGCACCAGCGACCCGTTGCCCAGAGGGTCCAGGGAGTCCAGGCCGGCGAGCCGCACCGGGTCCCCGCCCTGCATCGCGATGGCGATCAGGTCGAGGTCCGTGCCGGCCTTCTGCCGGATCTTCCCCATCAGGCCGCCGCTGCTCCCGACGGTCGGGTCCCACGAGGCCCCGATGCTCAGGTGCGTCACCCCGTCCAGGTCCGCGGGCCCGTCTTCCTTCGTCAACGTGATCATGGCTGAGTCCTTAATGGCTCGACTGCTTGTGCAGAAAGTGTGCCTGGTACCCCCGGCACTCGTTTCCGGCAGGGAGGGGGAGACCGCCGGGGGCGGAAGCGGAACACCGTGCGAAGGCCCCGGAACACGGTCGGCGGCCCCCTCGCGGCCCCGGCCGGCAGACCCGCCCGCACAACGGTCCGCAGCCCCGGCCCCCGCCGGGGACCGCATGACGAAAAAAAGACCCCCCTGACCACGTTTCCGCAGGTCAAGGGGGTCTTCATGCGGTGGAGCCTAGGAGATTCGAACTCCTGACATCTGCCTTGCAAAGGCAGCGCTCTACCAACTGAGCTAAGGCCCCGGGCCACTACGCACGAGGGTAACGCCCAGCACGTCCGCGCCAGGGCCACCGTCGCGCACCAGAGTACCGGGTGACCCCCGTAATCCTGCAAAAGGATAGGGACTCCCGGTGGACGACCACGCTCCGTAAGATGCTCGCAAGGTTCGCAGCAGCGAAGCCGCAGGGATGGGGAGACGCCATGGACACAGCGCAGCAAGAGGCGACGGCAAGAGCCAGAGAACTTCAACGCAGTTGGTACGGGGAGCCGTTGGGGGCGCTCTTCCGTCGACTGATAGATGATCTCGGCCTGAACCAGGCCCGGTTGGCGGCCGTGCTCGGGCTCTCGGCCCCGATGCTCTCGCAGTTGATGAGCGGCCAGCGCGCCAAGATCGGCAACCCCGCGGTGGTCCAGCGCGTCCAGGCCCTCCAGGAGCTGGCCGGCCAGGTGGCCGACGGCAGCGTCAGCGCCGGCGAGGCCACCGACCGCATGGAGGAGATCAAGAAGTCGCAGGGCGGGTCCGTCCTCATCCCCTCGGGCCAGACCGCCTCCTCCGGCGGCGCTCCCACCGTCCGCCGGGTGGTGCGCGAGATCCAGTCCCTGCTGCGGTCGGTCGCGGCGGCCGGCGACATCATCGACGCCGCGGACGCCCTCGCGCCCACCCACCCGGAGCTGGCAGAGTTCCTCAAGGTGTACGGCGCGGGGCGCACCGCGGACGCGGTCGCGCACTACGAAGGGCACCAGAGCTAGGGCGTCCCGCCGGAGCGGGGCGTTCCGTTCGGACCGGGCCCCCTGGGTCCGGCGTGAACCGAACGGCAGGCCCGAGGGCCCTTCGCGGGAATCGGGCCGCAGGACGGAACCAGGGCACGCGCGCCGCGCAGCGCCCTGGTGCCGCCGGACCACGGGGGCCGGACACGGCCCGCGGCAGAAGCCGCGGGGCCACGGGAACGGGGAGCGGGCGCAGCGCAATGGGTGAGGTCTTCGCCGGTCGGTACGAACTGATCGATCCGATCGGACGGGGCGGGGTCGGCGCCGTCTGGCGCGCCTGGGACCACCGCCGCCGCAGGTACGTCGCCGCCAAGGTGCTCCAGCAGAGCGACGCGCGCACGCTGCTGCGCTTCGTCCGCGAGCAGGCCCTGCGGATCGAGCACCCGCATGTGCTGGCCCCGGCCAGCTGGGCCGCCGACGACGACAAGGTCCTGTTCACCATGGATCTGATCGGCGGCGGCTCGCTCGCCCATCTCATCGGCGACTACGGCCCGTTGCCGCCGCGCTTCGTCTGCCTGCTGCTGGACCAGTTGCTCTCGGGCCTCTCCACGGTGCACGCCGAAGGGGTGGTGCACCGGGACATCAAGCCGGCCAACATCCTTCTGGAGGCCACCGGGACGGGCCGCCCGCACCTGCGCCTCTCCGACTTCGGCATCGCGATGCGCAAGGGCGAGCCCCGGCTGACCGAGACCGACTACGTGGTCGGCACCCCCGGTTACTTCGCCCCCGAGCAGTTGATGGGCGCCGAGCCCGACTTCCCGGCGGACCTCTTCGCGGTCGGCCTGGTCGCGCTCTACCTCCTCCAGGGCAAGAAGCCCGACGCCCAGGCGCTGGTGGAGCACTTCGCCGAGCACGGCACGCCGAGCGCCCCCGGCACCATCCCCGAGCCTCTGTGGCAGGTGCTCGCCGGCCTGCTCCAGCCCGACCCGCACGTCCGGTTCCGCACCGCGACGGGCGCGCGCAAGGCGCTGGCCGCGGCGGTCGAGATGCTGCCCGAACCCGGCCCGGGCGACGAGCCGGTGGAGGTGTTCGACCAGATCGGACCGCTGCCGGCGGGGTTCGGGCCCGACGGGCCGCCCACCGCCCCCCGGCGTTCCTCGGACTCCGGGGCCGGCGCTCCGGGCCCGGAGGCCGCCGGGGCGGCACCGCAGAGCGTTCCCCGGCCGACCGGCCCGCAGCCCGCCTCCCCGCCCCCCGTCTCGATGTCGGAGACGGGCAGCTTCCACCTCGCGCCCCCTCCGCAGCGGCCCCGCCCGCAGGCCGGTCCGGAGCACCGGCCGGACCCGCAGACCGGTTCGGAGCACCGGCCGGCCCCGCACGGCCGACAGGACCAGCCGGGCCCGCACCAGGGCCCGCCCGCCTCGTACGCCGCGCACGCGCCCTCCCCGTACGCGACGGAAGCACCGCCCCCGTACGCCGTCGGCGCCCCGGACGCCTCCCGGGCGCCGGCCTCCGGCGTACCGCGCGACCTCGCCGCCACCCGCGCCTATACGGCCCAGCAGCACCAACAGCCCCCGCCGCACCAGTCCTTCCCCCCGGCGCCCGGCGCGCCCGTGCAGCACGCCACGCCCCCCGCGCCTGAACGGCGCACGCTTCCGGGACCGACCCCGAAGGCGGCGGCCTGGGTGCTGCTGGCGGCACTGATCTGCTTCGCGGTCGGTGTCTGGGCCCTGGCCCAGATCTGACGGCCGGCCCGCCGGACACCGGCGGCAGCCGGTACGGCGGGCCCGCCGCGTGCGGCTACCGGCCCCGCGGCGCTCCGGGGCCCGGTGCACCGGGCGTACCGGAGGGGGCCGGGGCGGCAGCGCGGCGGCGGGCCAGCAGCGTCCAGACGCCCAGCCCGAGCACCAGCACGGTCCCCGTGCCGATCCCCGCCGCGGCGACCACCTTCATCGGACCGCTCTTCGCGGCCTGCTCGGCGTTCTGCCCCTTCCGGGCCACCTCGCGGTCCTGGTCGGTGACGCCGAAGACCCCGGCGTCGCCTTCGTACGGGGACTCCCCGGCCCTGTTCTTCACCTGGACCGACAGCTCGTACGGGATCGGCGCGGCGCCGTAGGACGCCTTCAGCTTCGGGCTGAGGGAGACCGCCAGGTAGTACCAGCCCGCGAAGCGCATGGCGCTGACCTGGGTCGAGGAGTCGTACCGGTTGCGGTAGGCCACCGGAGGCAGCGGCCTCAGGGAGGCGGAGGCGGGCCCTCCCGAGTAGGAGAGGGAGGCCTCGGAGACGAACCCCTGGGCGGGGTTGGCCAGCGACAGCGTCAGCGCGCTGCCCACGAACTCCGTCGCCGTTCCCGTGCTGTTGGAGAGCCCCGCGGTGGCGTGGATCTGCTGGCCCCAGCCCACCGGCACCCGGTAGAAGCGGGTCTGCCCCGGGGCGACCGTGTCCTGCCAGCGGCCGTTCTCCAGGCTGGTGGCCTCGGAGTACCCGGAGCCGCCGGGCCGCTTCCGCTGCTTGCCGGCCAGGGGCTGCGGCGTGGCCGACGGCCAGCTCTCGGGGGCCTCCGTCGGCATGGCGGAGGCGTTCTTCAGCCGTGGTTCCTTGAGGAAGCGCAGCTCCAGGTCCCACGCCCGGGTGTCGGAGGCGTCCTTGGTCTCGCGCTCGACGAGGACGTCGTACTGACCGCTCTCCTGGCAGGAGGCGGCGCCTTCCTCGATCGTCCGGTAGGCGTACGCGGTGACGGGGCGGGCGTACTCCCCCGAGCCGAAGACCGCCCGCTCCGAGCCGCACCGGGTGTCGTCGGTCTCCCGGAGGCTGACCTCGATGCCGTCGCCGTAAGCGACCGGGCCGCTGCCGCCGGGCACCGCGACCGCCGAGACATAGGCGTTGGAGACGTCGTCCAGCGCGACCCGGTAGTACAGCTTCTCGCCCGGCCGGATGGTGCTGCGGTACGGAACGCCCTCGTCCAGCTCGGACGCCTCGACGTTCGCCGTGGCCCCCTGCACCTTCTTCGCGTCGGGATCGAACGCGTACACCCCGGGGTCCGCCGCGTGCACCCGGCCCGGCAGCACCGCCACCGCGCACATCGCCGCGAGTGCCGCGGCCGCCACCCGGCCCCTGTTGCGCTGCCTCTTCACGCGCTTCCCCTCGTCGTCCTCACGCGTCGGCGCCGTCGGCCCGCCCGGCCGCGGCCGGTCCATCCTGCCCCGCCCGCCCCACCGCTGTCTTCGGCCGTCCCCGGATCGCCCCGTTCGTCCGCGTCGCCGGCCCGCCCGCACCGCACCGACACCCCGGCTGACGGCCATTCACGTAAGCAAGCCATGGGTTCGCTTACGTGAATTCTCGGGTCCGGCCCCCGCCGCACGCGTCCCCCACCGCACGTCCCGGCCCCCGACCAGGGCCCGGACAGCACGAAGCCCCGGCCGCTCAGCGACCGGGGCCCGTATCAGACTGTGCCGTCTCACACACCCGAACCCGCGGGCACGGAGTCGGTCGCTTCCGTCCACAGATCCTGCTCGGCGCGATCCGCCTGGATCTGGCGGTACACGAGGAGCCCGCCGATGGCGGCCAGTGCGACCAGGAGAAGCTTCTTCACCGCGCTACCTCGTCTTTCCTTGGTTTTGGGGCCTTCCGCCGCCGACTATACACACCGGCCGATACCGATCGGTGACCTGCCCGCGACCGCGGAGCGAGCCCTCTTCGATGCCCGGCACGCCTCCTCGGCACCCCTTTCGGGACCCCGCGAGAGGCTGTCGCCTCCGGTTGCACCATACGAGTGGTGTTCATCCGAAGATCGGTGCAGTGCGGGGGTCGGTCCTCGTATTCGCGGCTCGGTTCCCCATGATCGGAGAAGTCAGCAACCGGACCGTCCGAAAGCGAGGGGCCATGAGCACCTTCCAGCCCAAGAACATCTGGACCGCCTTCGTCACCGCCTTCTTCGCCCTCCTGGCGTCGCTGGGCCTCGCCACCGCCGCGGCGAGCACCGCGAACGCCACGAACGCCGCCCTGCCGCCGAGCGCCACGACCCACGAGCACACGGCAGCCACCGCCGCAACACCGTACGCCCCCTCGGTCCGATGGACCCTTCCGCGTGACCGCGCCCTTCCGCCCACGATGAAGCAGCGCATCCGGGCCGAGGCCCACGGCTCCTCCCCGGCCACCCGCCACCTGGCGGTCGACCCCGCGGAGACCGCCCACAGCACCGGACAGTCCGGCTCCCACCCCACAGCCCCGGAAGGCGACTCCCCGGCGCCACCTCCCTGATCCCGGCGCCGCCGCACCCCGGGGCCCCTGGTCCGGTTCACACCGGCCGGGGGCCTTTCGCATGCCCGGAACCGGCCGGTGGTCCGGGGACCCTTCCGTCCCCCGGGCATGACCGCCCCGCGGAACGGGCTGCGAGGATGCCGCACACGCGGTCGGCCGCGTGGGCGACGGGGCGTGATGAGTGGGGGCGCCGCATGGCGGCGTTGGGTTTCTTCTTCATCCTCCTGCCGTGCCTGGCCATCGTGAGCTTCACCTGCTTCGCCGCCTGCCGGGCCCAACGGCACGGGATCTTCAAGGCCCTTGCGTACGTGTTCCTGTCAGCCGGCCTCGTCTGCGGGCTGACCCCGGTAGGCATGGTGATCCGGGCGGCCACGCTGTGACCCCCCACCCGCTGCCCCGGCAGAACACCGGAACACGCAGAAGGCCCCCACCGTCTCCGGTGGGGGCCTTCGTGTCCGGTGGGGCTAACAGGATTTGAACCTGTGGCCTCATCCTTATCAGGGATGCGCTCTAACCAACTGAGCTATAGCCCCGCCGCGCTGTACTGCTCCGCGCTGACCTCTGAAGATTAGCGCACGTCGGGGCCAGTCCCAAAATCGATACCCGGCGCCCTACTCGTCCTCGGCCAGCGTGAGCTCGACGCCGCCCACGAAGCCCGCCGAGAGGTTGTAGATGAAGGCGCCCAGCGTCGCCAGCGCGGTGGCCAGCACCACGTCGATCAC
Organism: Streptomyces sp. CB02366; assembly: GCF_001905905.1. Taxonomy (GTDB): domain Bacteria; phylum Actinomycetota; class Actinomycetes; order Streptomycetales; family Streptomycetaceae; genus Streptomyces. The sequence goes on along the minus strand of NZ_LIVT01000003.1, from coordinate 958,948 downwards.
GGCGATGACCGAGGTGAAGACGAGCACGCGCGGCAGCGACAGGAACGACTGCAGATCGAAGCCGTTGCTCTCGTTCGAGCCGGTGGCCTCGCTGATCGTGCCGCCGACCGTCTCGAAGACGCCCATCGCGTCCATGACCATCCACAGCACCGCCGCCGCCACCACCGTGCAGATGCCCAGGGCGATCGACAGCAGGAAGCTGACCTTCATCACCGACCACGGGTCGGCCTTGGCCACCCGCAGACGGGCCTTGCGGGTACGCGGAGTGGTCCGCGCCCCCGTGCGCGGCTTGCGCGTCGCCTGAGCGCCGCCCACGCCCTGCGCGCCCCCCAGAGTGCCGCCGCCCTGGCCGGCCCGCTGCTGGCCGCCCTGCGTGCCGCCGCCGGGCGCCTGGTACGCCTGGGGCGGGTGGTACGGCCCCGAAGGCCCCGGTGCGGGCTCACGCTCGCCGGGCAGCGGCCCGGTCGCGTAACCCTCGTACTGGGGCTGAGACCCTCGTGTGTCCGTCACAGTGCCCCCTTGGGAGTCCGTGGCAGGGCCACGGGCACCGTTCGCTCCTGCTCCGGAAGCGGCCGAACCGGCGCCCGTGGCTCCACTCACGCTCTTACTCCTCGTGCTCCCCGGTCGAAGGCTCCGTGCCCTCGACGATGCCCTCGCTCACGCCCTCGGCGTGAACCCCGGCCGCCTCGCCCTCGGCGTCGTCGGCCCCTTCGACCTCTTCCGCCTCACGACCGGCCTCGGCGTTGCGCGCGATGCCGACGACGGCGTCGCGCTTGCCCAGATTGATCAGTTGGACGCCCATGGTGTCACGGCCCGTCTCCCTGACTTCATTGACTCGCGTACGAATCACACCACCGCCGAGCGTGATGGCGAGAATCTCGTCGGTCTCCTCGACCACCAGCGCGCCGACGAGCGATCCGCGGTCCTCCACGATCTTGGCGGCCTTGATACCGAGGCCGCCGCGACCCTGGACGCGGTACTCGTCGACGGCGGTCCGCTTCGCGTACCCGCCGTCGGTGGCGGTGAAGACGAACGTACCGGGCCGGACGACATTCATCGAGAGGAGTTCGTCGCCCTCGCGGAAACTCATCCCCTTCACACCCGAAGTGGCGCGGCCCATCGGACGCAGCGCGTCGTCCGTCGCGGTGAACCGGATCGACTGGGCCTTCTTGCTGATGAGCAGCAGGTCGTCCTCGGCCGACACCAGCTCGGCGCCGATCAGCTCGTCGTCCCCGCCGTCCGGCGTCTCGCGCAGGTTGATCGCGATGACACCGCCCGAGCGCGGCGAGTCGTAGTCCTTGAGCGCGGTCTTCTTCACCAGACCGCCCTTCGTCGCCAGGATCAGGTACGGCACGGCCTCGTAGTCGCGGATCGCGAGGATCTGGGCGATCTTCTCGTCCGGCTGGAAGGCCAGCAGGTTGGCGACGTGCTGGCCGCGCGCGTCCCGGCCGGCGTCGGGCAGCTCGTACGCCTTGGCCCGGTAGACCCGGCCCTTGTTGGTGAAGAACAGCAGCCAGTGGTGGGTCGTGGAGACGAAGAAGTGGTCGACGATGTCGTCCTCGCGCAGCTTCGTCCCGCGCACGCCCTTGCCGCCGCGCTTCTGCGAGCGGTAGTCGTCGGTCTTCGTCCGCTTCACATAGCCGCTGCGGGAGATCGTGACGACGATGTCCTCCTCGGCGATCAGGTCCTCGATGGACATGTCGCCCTCGAAGGGCACCAGCTTGGAGCGCCGGTCGTCGCCGAACTTCTCGACGATCGCCGCCAGCTCCTCGCTCACGATCGCGCGCTGCTTGGCGGGCGAGGCCAGGATCTCGTTGTACTCGTTGATCTTGGCCTGGAGCTCGTCGTGCTCGGCGGTGATCTTCTGGTGCTCCAGCGCGGCCAGCCGGCGCAGCTGCATCTCCAGGATCGCGTTGGCCTGGAGATCGTCGATCTCCAGCAGGCCCATCAGCCCCTCACGCGCGATCTCCACCGTGTTGGAGCGCCGGATGAGGGCGATGACCTCGTCGATGGCGTTCAGGGCCTTGAGGAGGCCGCGCAGGATGTGCGCCCGCTCCTCGGCCTTGCGCAGGCGGAACTTCGTGCGCCGGACGATGACCTCGATCTGGTGCGTCACCCAGTGGCGGATGAACGCGTCGATCGACAGCGTGCGCGGCACCCCGTCGACGAGCGCCAGCATGTTCGCGCCGAAGTTCGTCTGGAGGTCGGTGTGCTTGTACAGGTTGTTCAGGACCACCTTGGCGACCGCGTCCCGCTTGAGGACGACGACCAGGCGCTGGCCCGTCCGCGAGGAGGTCTCGTCGCGGACGTCCGCGATGCCGCCGACCTTGCCGTCCTTGACCAGGTCGGCGATCTTCTGCGCGAGGTTGTCGGGGTTGGTCTGGTACGGAAGCTCCGTGACGACCAGGCACTGGCGGCCCTGGATCTCCTCGACCGCGACGACCGCGCGCATCGTGATGGAGCCGCGGCCCGTGCGGTACGCCTCCTCGATGCCCTTGCGGCCCACGACCAGCGCGCCGGTGGGGAAGTCGGGGCCCTTGATGCGCTCGATCAGCGCGTCCTGCAGCTCCTCGTGCGAGGCGTCCGGGTGCTCCAGGTACCACTGGGCGCCCGCGGCGACCTCGCGCAGGTTGTGCGGCGGGATGTTGGTCGCCATGCCGACCGCGATCCCGGCGGAGCCGTTGACCAGCAGGTTCGGGAAGCGCGCCGGCAGGACCGTCGGCTCCTGGTTGCGGCCGTCGTAGTTGTCCTGGAAGTCGACGGTCTCCTCGTCGATGTCCCGGACCATCTCCATGGACAGCGGCATCATCTTGCACTCGGTGTACCGCATGGCGGCGGCCGGGTCGTTGCCCGGGGAACCGAAGTTGCCGTTGGAGTCCACCAGCGGCATCCGCATCGACCACGGCTGCGCCAGGCGCACCAGGGCGTCGTAGATGGAGGAGTCGCCGTGCGGGTGGTACGTGCCCATGACGTCGCCGACGACGCGGGCGCACTTGTAGAAGCCCTTCTCCGGGCGGTAGCCACCGTCGTACATCGCGTACAGCACCCGGCGGTGGACGGGCTTGAGGCCGTCCCGCACGTCGGGCAGCGCACGCGAGACGATGACGGACATCGCGTAGTCGAGGTAGGAGCGCTGCATCTCCGTCTCGAGCTGGACGGGCTCGACCCGCATCCCCACGCCGGGGACGGTGACCTCCTCCTCGGTCGTCACGGATTCAGGTGTCACGGGGGTGTTCTCGTCGGCCATTGCTGGTCAAAGTCCTTTCGAGCTGCGGCGTGGCTGGTACGGCCGACTCAGATGTCGAGGAAGCGGACGTCCTTGGCGTTGCGCTGGATGAACGAGCGCCGCGCCTCGACGTCCTCGCCCATGAGCACCGAGAACAGGTCGTCGGCCTGCGCCGCGTCGTCCAGCGTGACCTGGCCGAGCACCCGGTGGTCGATGTCCATGGTCGTGACGCGCAGCTCCTCGGCGTTCATCTCGCCGAGGCCCTTGAAGCGCTGGATCGAGTCTTCCCTGATCCGCTTGCCGTTCTGCTTGCCGAGCGCCACCAGGGCATCGCGCTCGCGGTCCGAGTACGCGTACTCGAAGTCGTCGCGGCCCCACTTGATCTTGTAGAGCGGCGGGCGGGAGAGGTAGACGTGCCCGGCCTCGACCAGCGGCTTCATGAAGCGGAAGAGGAAGGTCAGCAGCAGGGTGTTGATGTGCTGGCCGTCGACGTCGGCGTCCGCCATCAGGATGATCTTGTGATAGCGGAGCTTCTCGATGTCGAAGTCCTCGTGGACTCCGGTGCCGAACGCCGAGATCAGGGCCTGCACCTCGGTGTTCTGGAGGATCTTGTCGATCCGGGCCTTCTCGACGTTCAGGATCTTGCCGCGGATCGGCAGGATCGCCTGGTACATCGGGTTGCGGCCGGACTTCGCCGAACCGCCGGCGGAGTCGCCCTCGACGATGAAGATCTCGCACTGGGTGGGGTCGTTCGACTGGCAGTCGCTGAGCTTGCCCGGCAGCGAGGCGCTCTCCAGGAGCCCCTTGCGCCGCGTCAGGTCGCGCGCCTTGCGGGCCGCCACGCGGGCGGTCGAGGCGGCGATGCCCTTGCGGATGATGTCGGCGGCCTCGTTGGGGTTCCGGTCGAACCAGTCCGTCAGCTGCTCGTGGACGACCTTCTGCACGAAGGTCTTGGCCTCCGTGTTGCCCAGCTTGGTCTTCGTCTGGCCCTCGAACTGCGGCTCGCCCAGCTTCACCGAGATGATCGCGGTGAGGCCCTCGCGGACGTCCTCGCCGGTGAGGTTGTCGTCCTTGTCGCGCAGCAGCTTCTTGTCCCGCGCGTACCGGTTGACCAGCGAGGTCAGCGCCGCGCGGAAGCCCTCCTCGTGCGTACCGCCCTCATGCGTGTGGATCGCGTTGGCGAAGGAGTAGACGCCCTCGGTGTACTGCGTGTTCCACTGCATGGCGATCTCGGCCGAGAGGAGACGGTCCTTGTCCTCGGCCTCGATGTCGATCACCGACTGGTGGATGACGTCGCCCTTGCGGGAGTTGAGGTACTTCACGAAATCGACGATGCCGTTTTCGTAGTGGTACGTGACCGAGCGGGCGGCCTCCTCCTGGGCGGGCTCGGCCGCGTCCGCGCTGTCCGCGCCCGCCGTCGCCTTCGCCGACTCGCGCTCGTCGGTGAGCTTGAGGGTGAGGCCCTTGTTGAGGAACGCCATCTCCTGGAAGCGGCGCGAGAGGGTCTCGAAGCTGTACTCGGTGGTCTCGAAGATGTCGCCGTCGGCCCAGAAGGTGACCGTGGTGCCGGTCTCCTCGGTGGCCTCGTGCTTCGCCAGGGGGGCGGTGGGGACACCGAGCTTGTAGTCCTGGGTCCAGCGGTAGCCGTCGGTCTTGACCTCGACGGAGACCCGGGTGGACAGGGCGTTGACGACGGAGACGCCGACGCCGTGCAGACCGCCGGAGACGGCGTAGCCGCCGCCCCCGAACTTGCCGCCCGCGTGCAGGACGGTCAGCACGACCTCGACGGCCGGCTTCCCTTCGGACGGCACGATGCCGACCGGGATGCCGCGGCCGTTGTCGATCACGCGCACCCCGCCGTCGGGGAGGATCGTGACGTCGATGGTGTCCGCGTGGCCCGCCATCGCCTCGTCGACCGAGTTGTCGACGACCTCTTGCACCAGGTGGTGCAGGCCGCGCTCACCGGTCGAGCCGATGTACATGCCAGGCCGCTTGCGGACCGCGTCCAGCCCTTCCAGCACGGTGATCGCACTGGCGTCGTACGAGGTCGCGGCCTCGCCCGGCTCACCGGCTGTGGACGGAATGTTCTCGTTGGGGTTGCCGGAATCGGCCACGAAGCGCCCTTTCTGGCACAGCACAGGCCGTCCTCCGGACAACCGGGAGCGGCTGCGTCGTTCGGCTTGTATCGACGACTCCCGCCTCAGCGGCGGGATTACTCACCAGTCTACCGGTAGCGCTGACATGAGTGGGGGTTTGCCGGTACCTGAGTACGCATGTGCCGCCCTGAATGAGCGGCTGACGACTCCCCATATTCGGGAAGGGGCTCCAAGAGGCCCTGAAGGGCTTTGAGCGCTTCGGCCTGTCAACCTCCCGCTACGGTGAGGGACGCTTCAGCCGTACCGTCCGGTTTGCTCTCGCGCCCAGCCGGGGGAAATCCCCTGAAACTCGCCCCGTGCACGACAATTTTGCGCCAAAAGCGCAGCTCAGGTCTGGCGAGCGAGGAGAGACACGGGCGCGGCGGGGACGCGTGGAAGCCGACCGTCAGGGCCGCGCCCGGCCGACGCGTCCCCGCTCCTCACCCGTAGGTGTCCCCCGGCCCCTTGCTGCCCGGCGCCCGCAGCGGCCCGTAGCGGCGCTCAGGGCCTCCCGGCCCGACCACCTTGATCATCCGTACCGTGCCCTGCCCCAGATCCGCGTTCAGCCGGGCCACCAGCTGCGGAGCCAGCAACCGCAGCTGCGTCGCCCACGCCGTCGAGTCGCAGCTCACGGTCAGCACCCGGGCGTCCGGGGCCTCGTCGTACCGCAGCGGTACGCAGTGGTTGGCCAGGTCCTCGCCGACGATCTGCGGCCACCGCCCCATCACCCCGCCGACCGCCGCGGGCGTCTCCCAGCCCCGCTCGGTGATCAGCCGGTTGATCGCGGATCCCAGCGCCTGCGGATCCCGACCGTCCGACCGGGCCCCCGAGCGCAGCCCGCCGCCCCGCCGGGCCTGCTTCTTCTGCTGCGCCGCCGCGCCGCGCGCCCGCGCCTGCTCCTTCGCGGCCCGCAGCGCGACCCGGGCCAGATCGACCCCGGACACCTCGGGCGGCTTCGGACTCCCGGCCTCCGGCGCACCGCCGCCGGCCCCCGCCTCGCCCGCCCGCTCGTCCCCGCCGGTCATACGCGCTCCACCTCGCCCGCGGTCACCGCGTACCGCGCCCCCGCCAGCGCGGCCGGCACGTCCTCCGCCACCGCGGCCGTCACCAGCACCTGTTCGCCCGGGGCCACCAGCTCCGCCAGCCGCTCCCGGCGACGGGCGTCCAGCTCGGCGAAGACGTCGTCCAGCACCAGCACGGGCTCGTTGCCCTCGGACCGCAGAAGCTCGTACGAGGCCAGCCGCAGCGCCAAGGCGTAGCTCCAGGACTCGCCGTGACTCGCGTACCCCTTCGCCGGCATACCGCGCAGCCCCAGCAGCAGATCGTCGCGGTGCGGGCCGACCAGCGTCACGCCCCGCTCGATCTCCTGCTTCCGGACCCCCACGAGCGCCGCCGTCAGCTGCTCGTACAGCTCGTCGCGGGTGCGCTCGGGCCCCACGTCCTCGCCGACCGAGCTGCGGTACTCCAGCGCCACCGGCCCGCCGCCCGGCGCGACGTCCCCGTACGCCTTGTCGGCCAGCGGCTGGAGCGTGGCGATCAGATCCAGCCGCTGGGCCAGCAGCTCGGCGCCCACCCGGCCCAGGTGCTGGTCCCAGACGTCCAGGGTGGACAGGTCCATCGAGCGGCCGCCGTGCCGCCGGGCCATCGCTGCGGACTTCAGCAGGGTGTTGCGCTGTTTGAGCACCCGCTCGTAGTCGGAGCGGACGCCGGCCATCCGGGGCGAGCGCGCGGTGATCAGCTCGTCCAGGAACCGCCGCCGCTCGCCGGGGTCGCCCTTGACCAGCGCCAGGTCCTCCGGCGCGAACAGCACCGTCCGGACTATCCCGAGCACGTCACGCGGTCTGACCTGCGAGGACCTGTTGATACGGGCCCGGTTCGCGCGGCCCGGGTTCAGCTCCAGTTCGACGAGCTGCGAACGCTCACCCTGCGTCACGGCCGCGCGGATCACGGCCCGCTCCGCCCCCATCCGCACCAGCGGGGCGTCCGAGGAGACCCGGTGGCTGCCGAGGGTGGCGAGATAGCCGACGGCCTCGACCAGGTTGGTCTTGCCCTGCCCGTTGGCGCCCACGAACGCGGTGACGCCCGGGTCGAGCGGGACCTCGACCCGGGCGTACGAGCGGAAGTCGGCCAGCGAGAGATGGGTGACGTGCATGGTGGCCGACCTCTCCCGTTGGTGCTTCCGCTTCACAGACCGTCACGCTGTGCGACGCTGCGCGGCGCGTCCCGTACGCGCCTTGTCGAGACGCCGACGCGGGGGCGCCGGCGCCCCGGTCAGTTCTCGGACTTGGACTCGACCGCGTGCCCGCCGAACTGGTTGCGCAGCGCGGCGACCATCTTCATCTGCGGCGAGTCGTCCTGACGCGAGGCGAACCGCGCGAACAGCGACGCCGTGATCGCGGGCAGCGGCACCGCGTTGTCGATCGCGGCCTCCACCGTCCAGCGGCCCTCGCCCGAGTCGGCGGCGTACCCCCGGAGCTGGTCCAGGTGCTCGTCGTCGTCGAGGGCCTTGACCGCGAGGTCGAGCAGCCAGGAACGGATGACCGTGCCCTCCTGCCAGGAGCGGAAGACCTCGCGCACGTCGGTGACGGAGTCGACCTTCTCCAGGAGCTCCCAGCCCTCGGCGTACGCCTGCATCATGGCGTACTCGATGCCGTTGTGGACCATCTTGGCGAAGTGGCCGGCGCCGACCTTGCCCGCGTGGACGGAGCCGAAGTCGCCCTCGGGCCGCAGCGCGTCGAAGATCGGCTGGACCTTCGCCACGTTCTCCTCGGTGCCGCCGTACATCAGGGCGTAGCCGTTCTGCAGGCCCCAGACGCCGCCGGAGACGCCGCAGTCGACGAAGCCGATGTCCTTGAGACCCAGTTCGGCGGCGTGCTTCTCGTCGTCGGTCCAGCGCGAGTTCCCTCCGTCGACGACCACGTCGCCGGGCGAGAGCAGCTCCGCCAGCTCGTCGATCGTGGACTGGGTCGCGGCGCCGGCCGGAACCATGACCCACACGACCCGCGGGCCCTTCAGCCTGCCCACAAGCTCTTCGAGGCTGTGGACATCGGCGACATCCGGGTTGCGGTCGTAACCGATGACGGTGTGGCCTGCGCGGCGGATGCGCTCACGCATGTTGCCGCCCATCTTGCCGAGGCCGACGAGACCGAGCTCCATCAGAGATTCCTTAAGCGTCGTGGCGATAAGCGTCGGGGCGCGTGTGCACCCGTGTCCGAGCCTACGCCCGGCCGGGGACAGCGCGGCGGGCCCGCTCCGCGCCGAGCGGGCCCGCCGGAAACTGCCGCGGAAAGGTCCCCCGGACGGCGGGGGCGCCGGGATCAGCCGGAGAGGCGCACCGGCATGATCAGGTACTTGTACGCGTCGTCCGCCTCGGCGTCGACGGCCGGGCGGCCGCTGAGCAGAGCGGGCTTGGTGGACGTGGTGAACGAGAGCTGGGCGACCGGGGAGTCGATCGCGCTCAGGCCGTCCAGCAGGAACGTCGGGTTGAAGGCGATCGAGATGTCGTCGCCCTCCAGCACCGCGTCGACCCTCTCCACAGCCTGTGCGTCGTCGCTGGAGCCGGCCTCCAGGATGAGGACGCCCTGCTCGAAGCTGAGCCGTACGGGTGTGTTGCGCTCGGCGACCAGGGCCACGCGCTTGACGGCCTCGACGAAGGGGGCCGTCTCGATCACCGCGACGGAGTTGAACTCGGTCGGGAACAGCGTGCGGTACTTCGGCAGGTCGCCCTCGAGCAGCCGCGTGGTGGTGCGCCGCCCGGCGCCCTCGAAACCGATCAGGCCCTCGCCCGCACCGGAGCCGGAGAGCGCCAGGGTGACCGTGTCGCCGCTGGTGAGCGCCTTCGCGGTGTCCAGGAGCGTCTTGGCGGGCACCAGGGCGACTGCTGAGGCGTCCGCGTTCTCCGGCTTCCACAGGAACTCGCGGACCGCGAAGCGGTAGCGGTCGGTGGAGGCGAGGGTGACGGTGTCGCCCTCGATCTCGATCCGCACACCGGTGAGCACGGGCAGCGTGTCGTCGCGGCCCGCGGCGATGGCGACCTGGGCGGCGGCCGAGGCGAAGACCTCGCCGGGGACGGTGCCGGTGGCGGTCGGCATCTGCGGCAGGGCGGGGTACTCCTCCACAGGCAGTGTGTGGAGAGTGAAGCGCGAGGAGCCGCAGACGACCGTGGCGCGCACACCGTCTGTGGAGATCTCCACCGGGCGGTTGGGCAGGGCGCGGCAGATGTCGGCGAGCAGCCGGCCGGAGACGAGCACCGTGCCGTCCTCGTCGACCTCCGCGTCGACGGAGACCCTGGCGGAGACCTCGTAGTCGAAGCTGGAGAAGCTGAGCGCCCCGTCCTCGGCCTTCAGCAGAAGACCCGCGAGAACGGGCGCCGGCGGACGGGCCGGGAGGCTGCGGGCCACCCAGGCCACCGCCTCCGCGAGTACATCGCGCTCCACCCGGATCTTCACCGGAACCGCCTCCTGCTGTTGCTCGCTCGCCCTGCTGGCCTTCGTCGTCTGGACCGGAGCCCGCTGCCGAGTCGGCAGAGGCTCCGGGGTCCAGTCTGACCTACGGCACCGACAGCCGTTGCTGCTCGGGGTCAAGTCGGGCCGAGAGGTCCGCGGCGGTCGCCGGTCGAGTTGTACACAGGCCCCACTTCGAAGCGGATTCCTGGCTAACTCTGGGTGGTAGTAGTAGTAGGCCCTGTGGAAACCGTGGATAACGTCGTTTGCACAGGTCAGCCTCTGTTTTTTGTCCACCGGTCCTGTGGGCGGCGCCCGTGGACAACCCGGCCTATCTGTGGACAGCCGAAAGTTCTGCACACCCGATGCACAGGAGGGGGCTACTTCTCCCCAACGCTGTCCCCAGTTTTACCCCTGTTCCCCACAACCCAACCCCGCGCCTTGGTGTGACGCCTTTCACTCCTGGCGGTGAAAGCGTGTGTTGCGTTGCCGAACAGTGGACAGGCGTGTGGAGAAGCTGGGGACAACTCGGCCCGACCTGTGGGCCGCCGGTGGACAACGCCGAGGACCCGCTGTGGAAGAGAAAGTTGTCCACAGGCTGTGGATCATCGTTGACCACAAATCCCCAACCGCCTGACCTGGCCTGATGGAGTATCGGCAGCGCCCCCTGTGGACGCAATATGGACAACTTCCCAGTCCCCAGGCTGTGGACGGAAAATTCTTCGCACATCTGTGGAGAAGGGCCCGTGAGCAGTCCGCATTCGAACAGCGAGGGTGCGGGAGAGCCCGTGTCGCGGGCCCCGGCGACGCGCGGGGAGGCCCGGCGACCGTCCCGGAAGCCTCTTCGCGGGCCCCGGAAACGCGGAAAGGCGCCTGCCGCGAACCGTGGAGGTCCGCGGCAGACGCCCTGAGAAGCGCCCTCCCGGAAGCCCGGCAGCCCGGAGAGGCCGCGCCCCGGAGAGGCCGCGCCCCGGAGAGGCCGCGCCCCGGAGAGGCCGCCGCCCCGGAGAGGCCGCCGCCCCGGAGAGGCCGCCGCCCCGGGGAGGTCAGGAGCTCCGGAGGCCCGGGGGCATCGGACACCCCGAAGCCCCTGAGGTCCGGGAAGCCGGTGCACGATCGCCCTGCGGGTGTCGGGGTCAGCCGTTCTTGATGCGGTTGGTCAGCTCGGTGACCTGGTTGTAGATGGAGCGACGCTCCGCCATCAGCGCCCGGATCTTCCGGTCCGCGTGCATCACCGTCGTATGGTCGCGACCGCCGAACTGCGCACCGATCTTCGGCAGCGAGAGATCGGTCAGCTCGCGGCACAGGTACATGGCGATCTGGCGCGCCGTCACCAGCACCCGGCTGCGCGACGATCCGCACAGGTCGTCGACGGTGAGACCGAAGTAGTCCGCGGTCGCCGCCATGATGGCCGGCGCGGTGATCTCCGGGGCCGCCTCCTCGCCGCCCGGGATCAGGTCCTTCAGCACGATCTCGGTCAGCCCCAGGTCCACCGGCTGCCGGTTGAGCGAGGCGAAGGCGGTCACCCGGATCAGGGCCCCCTCCAGCTCACGGATGTTGCGCGAGATCCGCGAGGCGATGAACTCCAGCACCTCCGGCGGGGCGTTGAGCTGCTCCTGCACCGCCTTCTTGCGGAGGATCGCGATCCGGGTCTCCAGCTCGGGCGGCTGGACGTCGGTGGTCAGACCCCACTCGAAGCGGTTGCGCAGCCGGTCCTCCAGCGTCACCAGCTGCTTGGGCGGCCGGTCGGAGGAGAGCACGATCTGCTTGTTCGCGTTGTGCAGCGTATTGAAGGTGTGGAAGAACTCCTCCTGCGTCGATTCCTTGCTCGCGAGGAACTGGATGTCGTCGACGAGCAGGATGTCCACGTCGCGGTAGCGCTTGCGGAAGGTGTCGCCCTTGCCGTCGCGGATCGAGTTGATGAACTCGTTGGTGAACTCCTCCGAGCTCACGTACCGCACCCGGGTTCCCGGGTAGAGGCTCCGCGCGTAGTGCCCGATGGCGTGCAGCAGGTGGGTCTTGCCCAGACCCGACTCGCCGTAGATGAACAGGGGGTTGTACGCCTTCGCGGGCGCTTCGGCCACGGCGACGGCCGCGGCGTGCGCGAACCGGTTGGAGGCCCCGATGACGAAGGTGTCGAAGAGGTACTTCGGGTTGAGCCGGGCGTGCGGTTCGCCGGGGCCCGGCGCGGGGGCCGGCTGGGCGCCCATCGGGCCGGGGGCCGGGCCGCCGGTGCGGCCGGGACCGTGGCCCGGGACGCCCTGGCGGTGCTGCGGCTGCTGGTCCTGGCGGTCGGGCCGCTGCTGTTCGTACCCCTGGTGCTCGGCCGGCTGCGACCGGTAGTCGTGCTGGGGCCGCCCGGCGCCGTACGGCTCGCGCCACTGCTCGGAGGGCTGCTCCCGGTACTGCTCGCCGTCGCGGTACTGCTCGTTCTCCCGGTACGACTCGTTCCCGCGGTATGCGTCGCTCTCGCGGTACGGCTCGCCGGAAGACTGCTCCCGGTCCTGGTAACCGCTGTGCCGGGGCTGCTGCCAGGAGAGGTCGTCCTGGGTGCGCGGCCAGGCGCCGGGGGCCGGGCGCTGCTGGTAGTCGGGGTAGGCGGGCCGGGCCGTCGGCATGCCGTCGTCGGAGGGCCGGTGGCCGTAACCGTCGTACGCGTCGTCCCGGGGGGCGTCCTCGCGCGGCTGCGCCGGGTAGCGGTGGCCGTGCTGGCTCTGGTGCGACGGGGACGGCGGGGCGGGCGGCTCGCCGGCGGAGTCGTCGACGGTGATCGCGATCCGGATCGGGCGGCCGCACTCGCGGGTCAGCGTCTCACTGATGAGCGGGGCGAGCCGCCCCTCCAGGACGTGTTTGCCCCATTCGTTGGGGACGGCCAGCAGCGCGGTGTCGGCGACGAGTGCCAGAGGCTGGCAGCGCTCGATCCACTGCTTGTCCTTCGGCTCGATGCCCTGCTGGCCCTCCCCGAGGAGTTGTTCCAGCACTCGCGGCCACACTGCGGCAAGATCGGCAGGTACGTCAGCCACAAGGCACGCTCTCTCGCATGTCCCACGAATGTGTGGTTCTCGGGACGGGATGGGTCGGGTCGGGTGAGGTCCGGCAGTCGGGAAGGAAAAGATCCGGAGTTCAGCCAAGGTAGTCAGGCCGACCCGCACGGTTCAAGTTGTTGTCCACAGGCTGTGCACAATGGGGGGTCGTACGGAGCTGGTTTGACCGGATGGCGTAGCCGCGCGTACCGTGACCAGGTCGAGTTGTCGATGGCTGCTGCCGCCTGCCTCCGATGGGCAAAGATCACGATCTGTGATTGTGAAGCGGTGCACTAAGGCGTTTACGCGAGTTCCTCGTGGGCGCACGGTGACAGCCAGGCGATGTCCCGCCAAGACACGAATCATTTCTGGAGCCCCCGAGTGAGCAAGCGCACCTTCCAGCCGAACAACCGCCGTCGCGCCAAGACCCACGGCTTCCGTCTGCGCATGCGTACCCGTGCCGGCCGTGCGATCCTCGCGAACCGCCGCGGCAAGGGCCGCAGCAGCCTGTCCGCCTGATCGCTTACAGGTCCATGACGTGCTGCCTACCGAGAATCGGCTGAGGCGGCGCGAGGACTTCGCGACCGCGGTACGACGAGGCCGTCGAGCCGGACGGCCACTGCTCGTCGTCCATCTACGCAGCGGTGTTACGGACCCGCACGTGTCGGAGGAGACTGTTCCCCCGCCACGTGCGGGTTTCGTTGTCAGCAAGGCCGTGGGGGGCGCCGTCGTCCGTACCGCGGTGAAGCGGAGGCTTCGCCATCTGGTCCGGGACCGGCTGGCTCAGCTGCCCCCCGGTAGCCTTGTTGTCGTACGGGCGCTGCCCGGTGCGGGCGACGCCGACCATGCACAGCTGGCCCGAGACCTGGACGCCGCTCTGCAGCGGCTCCTGGGAGGGGGCGCGCGATGAAGTACCCGCTGCTTGCTCTCATCAAGCTGTACCAGTGGACGATCAGTCCACTCCTCGGTCCTGTCTGCCGCTATTACCCGTCGTGTTCCCACTATGGATATACGTCGATCGACAGGCACGGCGCCATCAAGGGAACAGCGCTGACGGCTTGGCGCATCCTGCGGTGCAACCCGTGGTCACCCGGTGGTGTGGATCATGTTCCGCCTCGCAAGCGTCCGCGGTGGCACGAGCTGCTGCGCAACGCCCTGCGCGGCGAAAAGGGCGGGGAGACCGCCGCTGATGTGCCGCCCGGGGGGTCGGTCTCCGAACCTCCGAGCCCGGCCGCAGAGACCTCGCCCAATGCTCAAGGAGCCTGATTAGTGGACACGATTGCCAGTCTGTTCAGCTTTATCACCACACCCGTCTCATGGATCATCGTCCAGTTCCACAAGGTCTACGGAGCGCTCTTCGGCGATGACTCCGGGTGGGCCTGGGGCCTGTCGATCGTGTCCCTGGTGGTGCTGATCCGGATCTGCCTGATCCCGCTTTTCGTGAAGCAGATCAAGTCGACCCGCAACATGCAGGTGCTCCAGCCGAAGATGAAGGCGATCCAGGAGCGCTACAAGAACGACAAGCAGCGCCAGTCCGAAGAGATGATGAAGCTGTACAAGGAGACGGGCACCAACCCGCTCTCCTCGTGCCTTCCGATCCTGGCGCAGTCCCCGTTCTTCTTCGCCCTGTACCACGTGCTGTCGTCCATCGCCTCGGGCAAGAAGATCGGCGCGATCAACCAGGACCTCCTGGACAGCGCGCGTGAGGCCCACATCTTCGGGGCCCCGCTGGCCGCGAAGTTCATGGACAGCGCCGACAAGGTCGCCTCGCTCAACGCCGACCTGCTGGACGTCCGGATCGTCACCGCGATCATGATCATCATGATGTCCGCCTCGCAGTTCTTCACCCAGCGCCAGCTGATGACGAAGAACGTCGACCTGACGGTGAAGACCCCGTACATGCAGCAGCAGAAGATGCTGATGTACATCTTCCCGATCATCTTCGCCGTGATGGGCATCAACTTCCCCGTCGGTGTCCTCGTCTACTGGCTGACCACCAACGTCTGGACCATGGGTCAGCAGATGTACGTGATCAACCAGAACCCGACGCCGGGCAGCAAGGCGCAGGACGCCTACCTCCAGCGACTGCTCAAGAGCGTGACCTCCCACGGAGAGGTGCGGGGCCGCACCCGGCGCAAGATGGTCAAGGCGATCGTCGCCAAGGGGGCCGACCGCAACGACATCGAGCGCAAGTTCATCACCAGCCTCGCCAAGCTGGGCCTCGCGGCCCAGGAGGACGGGACGGTCCGGAAGGGCGAGACGACGGTCGCCGATGCCGACGGGCAGTCGTCCAAGCGTCAGCAGCCCAAGCGCCAGACCAAGGCGAAGCGCCAGACGACCGGCCACGCGACCGCGGGAGCCAAGGACACGGCGTCCACGGCAGCCGGCTCCACGACTTCGCTCGAGAAGCAGGACGCACCGCAGGACAGCAAGCCGAAGTCGGCGGACAAGCCCGCCTCCGGCTCCTCACGCCAAGCCAAGTCCGGACAGCGCAAGGGCCCGCAGCGGCCCAAGCACCCGTCCAAGAAGTAAGAAGGAGTCCACCCGTGACGGAAGGCACCACTTCCACGGCGCCCGCCGAGGCCGGCAGCGACACCCTGACCCGCCTGGAGCAGGAGGGGGAGATCGCGGCCGACTACCTCGAGGGCCTGCTCGACATCGCCGACCTCGACGGCGACATCGACATGGACGTCGAGGCGGACCGGGCCGCGGTGTCGATCATCAGCGAGTCGGCACGCGACCTTCAGAAGCTCGTGGGCCGCGACGGCGAGGTCCTGGAGGCCCTCCAGGAGCTGACGCGGCTGGCCGTTCACCGGGAAACCGGTGACCGCAGCCGTCTGATGCTGGACATCGGCGGTTTCCGTGCCAAGAAGCGCGCGGTCCTCGCAGAGCTGGGCGCCAAGGCGGCGAACGAGGTCAAGAGCTCGGGCCGACCGGTGAAGCTGGACCCGATGACGCCGTTCGAGCGCAAGGTCGTGCACGACGCGATCGCCGCCGCCGGCCTCCGGAGCGAGTCGGAGGGCGAGGAGCCGCAGCGCTTCGTCGTCGTTCTCCCGGCCTGACCGGACCCTTGTACTGTCGGCCCCGTCTGTTCGCAGGCGGGGCCGCATGTGTCAGCTTGATAGTCGGCCACGAGACAGGCCCTAGGGCGGTACGGAAGGACGGTCCCCCGTGACGGAGGCAGCAGAGCTTCCCCAGGCACCTGCGGAGGCGCAGGCGGTGTTCGGAGAGCTCTTTCCGGAGGCTGTCCGGTACGCGGAGCTTCTGGCGGACGCCGGGGTCAAGCGCGGCCTGATCGGGCCGCGTGAGGTCCCCCGGCTGTGGGAGCGGCACCTGTTGAACTGCGCCGTCCTCTCCGAGGTCGTGCCCGAGGGCGTCACCGTCTGCGATGTGGGCTCGGGCGCGGGGCTGCCCGGTATCCCGCTCGCGCTGGTACGCCCGGATCTCAAGATCACCCTGCTGGAGCCGCTGCTGCGGCGGACGAACTTCCTCCAGGAAGTCGTCGAGCTGCTGGGCCTGGACCACGTGACGGTCGTGCGCGGCCGGGCGGAGGAGGTCCTGGGCACGCTGCAGCCGGTACAGGTGGTGACCGCGCGTGCGGTGGCCCCCCTGGACCGGCTCGCGGGCTGGGGCGTGCCCCTGCTGAAGCCGTACGGCGAGATGCTCGCGCTCAAGGGCGACACCGCCGAGGAGGAGCTCCACGGTGCCAGGGCGGCGCTCAGCAAGCTCGGTGTGGTGGAGACCGAGGTGCTCCAGGTCGGAGAAGGCGTCGTCGATCCGCTGTCCACCGTGGTCCGTGTCGTGGTGGGCGAGAGCCCGGGTGGTGTGAGGTTCGCCGCAAAGAGGGCCAAGGCCGCCCGGACGGGACGCACCCGCAGGCGCCGCTGAGAGGGCCGTCGACCGGTCTCCTTGCCCAGCGGGGAGGCCGGCCGACGACCAGCGAGTACAGGCGGTGTATGCCTGTTCAGCCCGCTTTGCAACTTTTCCGCCGGAACATAGCGATAGCTGCCGACTGCGGAGTGTCGTGGCCTGGGAGTTGCCGCGCAGAGGCATCGTGTTTCACGTGAAACGTCGCTCTCTGCTGCAGGGAATCATCGGTCGCGGTCGTACGGCTGCCACGCCGCGTGACCGCAAGCCCGGACGAGTGGCCGAGTTGTCCACACGCGCGGATTCATCCACAGAACAGCGGGCCTCGCTGGTTCACGACCCCGAAAGCATGGCAGGCTCTGTTCATTGCGAGCCTGAAGTCGAGGAGAGTGAATCCTTGCGGTCCGACGCCAACATCGCGGGACCGATGACCGACCCGGTCCCCGGTCCCCGAACCGAGTCCCTGGGGGAGGGTGTTTCACGTGAAACACCGCCGCCCATGGACGACACCCCCATCGGCCGTTCCGCTCAACTGGCGGTCGAGGCCCTCGGCCGCGCCGGCGAAGGGCTGCCTCGTCCTGACCGCACCCGCGTCATGGTGGTGGCCAACCAGAAGGGCGGCGTGGGCAAGACGACCACGACGGTCAACCTTGCCGCGTCTCTGGCCCTGCACGGTGCGCGCGTTCTGGTGGTCGACCTCGACCCGCAGGGCAACGCCTCCACGGCACTGGGGATCGATCATCACGCCGACGTCCCCTCCATCTACGACGTGCTGGTGGACAGCCGCCCCCTCTCCGAGGTGGTTCAGCCCGTAAGGGACGTCGAGGGCCTCTTCTGCGCTCCCGCCACCATCGACCTCGCCGGGGCGGAGATCGAACTGGTCTCGCTGGTGGCTCGGGAAAGCCGGCTTCAACGGGCCATCCAGGCATACGAGCAGCCGCTGGACTACATCCTCATCGACTGTCCGCCGTCGCTGGGCCTGCTGACGGTGAACGCCCTGGTCGCGGGGGCCGAGGTGCTGATCCCCATCCAGTGCGAGTACTACGCGCTGGAAGGGCTGGGACAGTTGCTGCGCAACGTCGACCTGGTACGGGGCCACCTGAACCCGGAACTGCACGTCTCGACGATCCTGCTGACGATGTACGACGGCCGGACGAGGCTCGCCTCCCAGGTCGCCGAGGAGGTCCGTACCCACTTCGGCAAGGAAGTGCTGCGGACGAGTATCCCGCGGTCGGTACGTATCTCTGAGGCGCCGAGCTACGGACAGACCGTCCTGACCTATGATCCGGGATCCAGCGGTTCGCTCTCTTACCTCGAAGCCGCCCGGGAAATCGCTCTGCGGGGCGTCGGGGTGCACTACGAGTCTCAGCACGCCCATACGAGCAATCAGAACAACCGGCAGAACATTTCGGAGGGCATGCAGTGAGTGAGCGGCGTAGAGGACTGGGACGTGGGCTCGGTGCGTTGATCCCCGCCGCCCCCCAGGAGAAGCAGGTCCCGGCCGGTGGCGTCGCCTCGTCCGGTGCCGGCCCGGTCCTGACGGCGGAGCGCGGGGTGGCCGCGGCCAAGGTGGCCGGGCTTCCGTCCTCACCGGTGGTGCCGGAGCCGGCGTCCGCCCCCGAGGAGCGGGTCGAACAGGGTGCCGGGACGTCCGGCGCGTACTTTGCGGAGCTGCCGGTCGGGGCGATCACCCCGAACCCGCGCCAGCCCCGTGAGGTCTTCGACGAGGATGCCCTGGCCGAGCTGGTCGTCTCCATCAAGGAGGTCGGCCTGCTCCAGCCGGTCGTCGTCCGGAAGGTGGGCTCGGACAGCTATGAGCTGATCATGGGTGAGCGGCGGTGGAGGGCCTGCCGTGAAGCGGGCCTGGAACGCATCCCCACCATCGTTCGTGCCACGGACGACGAGAAGCTGCTGCTGGACGCGTTGCTGGAGAACCTCCACCGGGCTCAGCTGAACCCGCTGGAGGAGGCTGCGGCGTACGACCAGCTGCTCAAGGACTTCAAGTGCACGCATGACGAGCTGGCCGACCGAATCGGCCGCTCGCGCCCGCAGGTGTCGAACACGCTGAGGCTCCTGCGGCTCTCGCCGCCGGTGCAGCGCCGAGTCGCCGCCGGTGTTCTTTCCGCCGGACACGCCCGCGCCCTGCTGTCCGTGGACGACTCGGAGGAGCAGGACCGGCTGGCTCACCGCATCGTGGCCGAGGGTCTTTCGGTGCGTGCCGTCGAAGAGATCGTGACGCTGTTGGGCTCGCATCCGTCCAGCTCTCCGAAGGCCAAGGGGCCGCGGGCGGGCGGTCGGGTGTCTCCGGCTCTGACCGACCTGGCGACCCGCCTGTCCGACCGCTTCGAGACCCGGGTGAAGGTCGACCTGGGGCAGAAGAAGGGCAAGATCGTGGTCGAGTTCGCCTCGATGGAGGACTTGGACCGGATTCTCGGAAGCCTCGCCCCGGGCGAAGGCCGGGTGCTGGAGCGTCGGCTCGCCGAGATGCCCGAGGACGACCAGGGCTGAGCAGCGCGGCTCCGCGAAAGGGCGGGCCGGGCTCCGGTGGTGTCCGGAGCCCGGCCCGCCCTTTGCGCTCTCACGGTGTCCGCATCACCTCTGGGTGGATACGATGCGTTCTGGAACGGCGCATCCACGGTGATGGACCTCGAAGGAGGGTGGAGACCTTGCCACGAGTGAGCCGTAGCCGCCTTGTCACGGTCGGGCTGGGCTTGGGCGCGGTCGGCGGTTTCATCGGCAGCCTGTTCCATGAACGGAGCGCGTTGGCAGCCGCACGTGGTGCGGCGGGTGGAGGAAGTGAGGAATCGCCGTCATGGGGCGCCGACTCGTACCACTCACCCTGGACAACCTTTCGGATCTCCCCGAGCGTTGCCGCTCGTGCGTCTTCTGGGAGCTTGATCCGGTCAGCGGGGAAGCCGCGGTAAGAGCGGGCAAGCCGGGGTTGGAGAAGGAAGCCTGGATCTCCGCAGTACTGCTGGAGTGGGGCTCCTGCGGCCGGGTGGTCTATGTGGACGATGTGCCGGCCGGTTTCGTGCTCTTCGCCCCGCCCGCTTACGTCCCTCGTTCGACGGCGTTTCCGACCAGTCCGGTCTCCCCCGACGCCGTCCAGTTGATCACCGGGCTGATCGTCCCTGAGTACCGGGGACAGGGGATCGGCCGTGTCCTGGTGCAGACCGTGGCCAAGGACGTGCTGCGCCGTGGCTTCAAGGCGATCGAGGCGTTCGGGGACGCGCGGTCGGAGCCGTCCACCTGCGTGCTTCCCGCGGATCATCTGCTGTCCGTCGGCTTCAAGACTGTCCGGCCCCATCCCGTCCATCCACGATTGAGACTGAACCTGCGGACGACGCTCTCCTGGAAGGAAGATGTGGAGATGGCGCTCGACCGGCTGCTGGGGGCGGTCCAGAAGGAGCCGGTACTCCGCCCGCTGTGAGGCCGGACCTCTGTCGGCCGCCAGTGAAACGGGCCCGCCCCTCTCAGGGGCGGGCCCGTTTCACGTGAAACATCGCGCCGGTGGCGCTGTGGAGCTGTCAGGCGGGGGTGATGAAGCCTTCCAGGTCGCGGAGGATCGCGGCCTTCGGCTTGGCGCCGACGATGGTCTTGGCGACCTCGCCGCCCTGGTACACGTTCAGGGTCGGGATGGACATCACGCCGTACTTGGCGGCGGTGGCCGGGTTCTCATCGATGTTGAGCTTGACGATCTCGATCTGGTCGCCGTGCTCGGCCGCGATCGCCTCCAGCGAGGGGGCGATCTGGCGGCACGGGCCGCACCAGGCAGCCCAGAAGTCCACCAGAACGGGCTTGCCGCTCTTGAGGACGACCTCGTCGAAGGTGTCATCCGTAACGTGCTTCAGGTCGCCGGCCACGGCGGCCTCCTTAGTCTCTCGGGGTGGTGGGGTGCGGTGCGCACGTTCAGAGGGCCGGGGTCTTCTCCGGCTCGGCGGGCTCGGCGTCGGCCAGGGCCGCGAGGAAGCGCTCGGCGTCCAGGGCGGCGGAGCAACCGGTGCCCGCCGCGGTGATGGCCTGCCGGTAGGTGTGGTCGACCACGTCGCCGGCGCCGAAGACACCGGGGAGGTTGGTGCGGGTGGACGGCGCCTCGACCTTCAGGTAACCCTCGTCGTCGAGTTCCAGCTGACCCTTGAAGAGTTCGGTGCGCGGGTCGTGGCCGACAGCGATGAAGAGTCCGGTCACGGGCAGTTCGGACGTCTCGCCGGTCTTGGTGTTGCGCAGGACCAGGCCGGAGAGCTTCTGGTCGCCCTTGATCTCGGCGACCTCGCTGTCCCAGGCGAACGTGATCTTCGGGTCGGCGAAGGCCCGCTCCTGCATCGCCTTGGAGGCGCGCAGGGTGTCACGGCGGTGGACGATCGTGACGGACTTGGCGAAGCGGGAGAGGAAGGTCGCCTCCTCCATCGCCGTGTCACCGCCGCCGATCACGGCGATGTCGTGGTCCTTGAAGAAGAAGCCGTCACAGGTGGCGCACCAGGAGACGCCTCGTCCGGAGAGGGCGTCCTCCTTGGGCAGTCCGAGCTTGCGGTGCTGGGAGCCGGTCGTGACGATGACCGACTTGGCACGGTGGACCGTGCCGGCGGTGTCGGTGACGGTCTTGACGTCGCCGGTGAGGTCGACCGCGACGACGTCGTCGGGCACCAGTTCGGCGCCGAAACGTTCGGCCTGCGCCCGCATGTTGTCCATGAGCTCGGGGCCCATGATGCCGTCCTGGAAACCGGGGAAGTTCTCCACGTCGGTGGTGTTCATCAGCGCACCGCCGGCCGTGACGGCGCCCTCGAAGACCAACGGGTTCAGCGAGGCGCGGGCGGTGTACAGCGCGGCGGTGTACCCGGCCGGTCCGGAGCCGATGATGATCACATTACGGACGTCGCTCACGGGTTTCTTCCTCGTTTCTGCAGACTGCCTAACTGCCTACGGGGTCGGTCAACGACTCTCACCCCACCCAACGGATCCTACGGCTGATGCATTCCCGAACGTGCCGCGGCGGGCGCGGACGGTTTCAGGGGCGGTCGTAGGCGCGGGTGAGCAGCAGCTGCCCCGGGGACTCCGGCGCGGTGTCCACGCAGGTGGCGGAGACGAGGTAGGCCTGAACACGCGAGGGGTCACTCGTGTGGGGAAGGACGACGAGGTAGGTGTTCTCCCCTTCGTACTCCCCCTCGTCGAGAGCGAGAGCCGGTGTGGTGCGGCCGGTGGCCTGTTGCACACAGGGGGGGACGGCGACAGCGGGAGCCTTCAGGGGGTTTCGCGAGGCGTAGGCATCAGGGTTGAGGGCTTCGCTCGACGCCTTGGTATCCGCTTCCGGGGGCGCCTTCTTGGCACCGGGGTCCTCCTGGCCCGCTCCGCCGCCGAGGAGGTTCCGCACCTGGTCTTCGAGGGTGCCCTCGGCATAGGAGGGCGCACCGCTGGCCGCCGCCCTGAGCCCGCTGTCGGACGCCGTCTTGGACGCGTCGCCGGACGGAGCGACGGACTGGAGGAAGAAGACGCTCGCTCCGATGACCGCCGCGCCGAACGCGGTGCCGAGGATCGCGGCACGGCGACGGCGGCGGGTGGGGCGGCGTCCCGGTCCGGCCGCCGCCGAGGACCGGCCCGCAGGGCGGTCCGGGGCAGGGGAGCCGGTGCCCGCGGGAGGGGGGCCGGCCGCCGGGCCTGCGCCACCGCCACTCGATGTTTCACGTGAAACAACTGCCGAGGCGTCCCCGGGGGGAGTGGCAGAGGGGAGGGCTTCCGCTGCGAGGGCCGCGTCGATACGTGCGGTGACGTCCTCCGGCATAGGCTCAGGGACGGGCATCGTTCCGAGGAGCCGCCGTACCTCTTCCAGGGAGTCCCGGACCTCCGCGCAGAGGTCGCACCCGGCCAGGTGGAGCCGGACTTCCTCGGTCCGGGAAGGGGAGAGCAGCCCTTCGGTGAGATCGGAGATCTCGGAGATCTCCGGGTGCTGAGCCGTGTCGGTCGGGGATGTCACGGGCGCCCACCTCCTCCCTTCGTCGCGGCAGGGTCGATTGCTCCTGTGTCTCTGGGACTGGACGCAGGTGGGACGGATGCGCCGGACGTCCGGTTCCTTCCGGCTGCTGCGCTGTCCCTGTCCGGGCTCTGGCCTCCTGTTTCCGCGCGCAGATGACGGACCAGGGGGGCCAGTCTCGCTCGGCCCCGGGCGCATCGGCTTTTCACGGTGCCGGTAGGCACTTCCAGGATGCTGGCCGCCTCGGCGACGGGGTAACCCTGCATGTCGACGAGGACGAGGGCTGCCCGCTGGTCGGCGGGGAGGGTGTCCAGTGCTTCTTGGAGCTGTCGGTGGAGGTCCTGTCGCACGGCGGGGGCCTCGGCGGATTCGTGGGGTTCCAGGAGCTGGTCGAGCCGTTCGGCGTCGTCCACCGGGGAGGTCTTGCGGGAGGCCGCCTTGCGGGCCCGGTCGAGACAGGCGTTGACGGTGATCCGGTGCAGCCAGGTGGTGACGGCGGAATCACCGCGGAAGGTGTGGGCGGCGCGGAAAGCCTTGACGAGCGCGTCCTGGACGGCGTCGGCCGCTTCCTCCCTGTCCCCCAGGGTTCGCAGCGCCACGGCCCAGAGTCGGTCGCGGTGGCGGCGTACGAGCTCTCCGAAGGCGTCGGGGTCGCCCGCCACGTGCCGGGCGATCAGATCCGAGTCGCTCGGTGCCTCTGGTGGAACGGAATCCACCGCGCCCCCCTCCGAACCGGATCCGATGTGACCTGTGGGCCGCGCCGTCGAAGCGGTGCGACGGGGAGAAGCCTGCCGTCATGGGGAGGACGGCCGCAACCCTCGCCGCCGTCGGGCGGGCGGTGCGCCCCACCGTAGCGGGTGGACGGGGAGGGTGATCACCGCCTGGTACGGGCGGGCCGCCCCTGCCGTGCTCAACCGAGGACGGAGATCTCCGTGATGCCGCCCCGGTATCCGCCGGTGCCGTCCGCCGGGAGCTCTGTGATGTGGACCAGGACGTAACGCGTGCGGACGGGTTCGTCCAGTTTCTCCTTGAGCGTCGATCCCGCGACGGTCCGCTTGACGATCGGTCGGTCGAAGTCGGCCGTCGTGGACGGGGACGCCGCGCCCGGGGACGCGGCGGAGACGGTCGTCGTCTGCCCGCTCCGGTACAGCGACACCTCGACACCGGAGACGTCCCGCACCTTGCCGAGGTCGACGATGATCCCGCTGCCCTGCTTGCGCTGGGGGAGGTTGCCGAAATTGGCGAAGCCCACGTACCGCGGGGTGACCCAGTGTGTCCCCCGGTCGCCGTCCACGGTGTTGCCCGCCTCGAACTGCTTGATCCCGGAGCCGTCGGGCATGAACTCCGTGGCCCCCGCGATGTCCAGGGGCTCCGCGCGCGGGGCGGTCTTGTCGCCCTTGTTCTTGTCGTCCTCGTTCGGCTCGGTGACGCCGGTGTCGTCCGAGCCCTTGGCGCGGTCGAGCAGGGCCTCCGCCAACTGCCAGCTGCCGAGGCCCAGCGCGGCGATGAGGAGCGCCGAGACAGTCCACTTGAGCGCGCGACCGGCACGGCTCTGCAAGGGAGCCGGCGGGGGCGGCATCACCGGCTGGGCCACGGAGGCGGGGTGCGAGGACGGGCGTCCGTAGGTGCCCTGCTGGTAGGTCGTGCGCTGGTACGCCGGCGGCGCGGTGAACGCGGGCTCCGGCGGCAGGATGCGCGGCATGGCCGCGACGGCCTTGGCCAGCTCGTCCGGGGTGGTGCAGGGAGGTTCCTGCCGGGACGCGGTCGCGCCGTCGTTGGCCAGCGCCCGCATGGCGAGCTCGGAGAGGCCGCGGTGGACGCCGGCCCGGACCTGGTCCGGGGCGATGAGCCCCAGGTCCTTGGGCAGCCCGGCGAGCCCGTGTGCGTCCTCCCCGTACGGCCAGCGGCGGGTCAGCGCGGCGTACAGGAGAGCGCCGATGGCCTCGGTGTCGGTGCGCAGAGGCCGCTCGGCGGTGATGCCGCGCAGGGCGGCGTTCACGGCGAGACCGCGGATGCGGTACTGCCCGGTGGAGCTGCGCAGGACGGCGCCGGGGGTGAGGCGCAGATGGGACAGGCCCTCGCGGTGGGCGGCGGCCATCGCCTGGGAGAGCTGGCTGACGAGCTGGTAGGCGTCGTGGGCCTCCATCGGCCCGGCGGCCAGCAGGGCGGTGAGTTCGGTGGCGTCCGGCAGCCATTCGTGGACCACGTAGACGAGGTCGTTCTCCTCGACGGCGTCCAGGACCTGGACGAAGCGGGGGTCGCCGAGCAGGGCCGAGGAGCGGGCGGCGGCCAGGACCGAGCGGGCCCGCGGGTGGTCCGCCGGAAGCAGGTGGACGCCCACCGCCCGGCGCAGCTTTTCGTCGACGGCGCGCCAGCTGCTGAAACCGTCCAGCCGGGTGACGCACTCCTCCAGGCGGTAGCGACCGGCGAGCTTGTGGCCGCTGTGCAGGTCGGGGGAGGCCGGGACGACCTCGGAACGTTCCCGCCCACCGTCCGACGCTCCGGTGTCCTCGGGGCTCGCGCCCTTGGTGTTCTCGGCTTGCGCCGTCCCGTCGGCCGTGGTCTCGTCCGCCTTGGCGGCCAACGGCTCGCCACCGCTGTTGTCGGCCACGTCGACGGCAGCCGTGCTACGTTCCGCCACCGTCGTTCCCGCCTCCCCATCCGTTGCGCGATGCCAGCCAGCTCTGCACAGTCACGCCAATTGTGCCCACACTCCGGCGCTAAGCACGACACGCGGTGTGCGGGGATGGTTGTGCGGACAGGTGTTCATTCAGCGTCCGAGCCGCCCACGGACCATGCCCACCAGGCCGTTGACCTCTTCGATGCGCATCTTCTTCGCCGCGACGAAGAAGATGCCCAGGAGGAGAGCACCACCGCAGATCAGTGCGGCCAGGGAGCTGAGGGCGCCGGTGCCGACCAGTTCCAGGACGCCGAACCCGACGGCGCCGCCGACCAGGGCGGCGGGCAGGGCGGCCATGCAGAGACGTGCGTAGGTCCGCACGATGTGCGCGCCGTCCAGGTCCCCGCCCAGTCGGTTGCGCAGTCGGCGCCAGGCGACGCCGACGCCGACCGCGTAGGCCAGGCCGTAGGAGAACGCCATGCCGACGACGGCCCAGCGGGCGGGCAGGACGACGTAGCAGAGGGCGGAGGCGGCGGCGTTGACGGCGGCGACGATGACCGTGTTGTAGAAGGGGGTGCGGGTGTCCTCGTACGCGTAGAAGCCGCGCAGGACGACGTACTGCACGGAGTACGGGATCAGGCCCAGCGCGAACGCCATGAGGATGAAGCCCATGGAGCGGGCTGCCTCGGCGCCGCTGGAGGCGTAGAGCAGGGTGCACATCGGCAGGCCGAGCGCGAGGAAGGTGAAGGCCACCGGCACGATGGCGACAGCCGAGTTCCGCAACCCCTGCGAGATGTCGTCGCGGACGGCGCCGGGGTCGTTGTCGTGGGCGGCACGGGAGATGCGGGGCAGCAGCGCGGCCATGACCGAGACGGTGATGATGGCCTGCGGCATGCCCCAGATCAGCTGGGCGTTGGAGTAGGCCAGGAAACCGGTGCCGTCCTTGCCGGAGAGCTTGCCCGCCGCCGTGGCGAGCTGGGTGACGACCAGGACGCCCGCTTGGTTGGCCAGGACGAACAGCACGGTCCACTTGGCCAGCTTGACGGTCTTGCCGAGCCCGTGGCCCTTCCAGTCGAACCGCGGACGGAAGCGGAAGCCCGTCTCCCGCAGGTAGGGGATCATCGCCAGGGACTGGACGGCGAGCCCGAGCAGGGTGCCGATGCCGAGCAGCCGGATGCCCTCCGGCGGGATGGTGTCCACACCCATCCGGGAATCGGCGGAGGTGCCGTAGACCCAGATGAACAACCCGAACGTGATGATCATGACGATGTTGTTCAGGACCGGGGTCCACATCATCGCGCCGAACTTGCCGCGGGCGTTGAGGATCTGCCCCATCACGACGTGCACGCCCATGAAGAAGATGGTGGGCAGGCAGTACCGGGCGAAGGTGACGGCGACGCTGTTGGCCGCCGTATCGTCGGCGATCGTGCTGGACATCAGCTTGATCAGCACCGGGGCGACGAGGACCGCCGCGGCGACGATCAGACCGAGCGCGACCATCACCAGGGTCAGCAGCCGGTTCGCGAACGCCTCGCCGCCGTCCTCGTCGTCCTTCATGGCGCGGACGAGCTGGGGGACGAAGACCGAGTTCAGGCCGCCGCCGACGGTGAGGATGTAGATCATCGTCGGCAGGGTGTACGCGATGGTGAAGCTGTCCCCGAGCATCGCGGCGCCGAGCGCGGCGGTGATCACCAGGGACCGGACGAATCCGGTGAGCCGTGAGACGAGGGTGCCTGCGGCCATGACGGCGCTGGACTTCAGGAGACCGGAGACCTTGCCGCCGCCCTTCGCCGGCACAGGTGCGGGAGCCGGTTCGGGCTCGGGCCCCCCCGGCGGCTTCCCCGCCCCTTCCTGGTCGCGGAAGAGATGGGCGAAGGCGTCCGGCTCCTGGCGTTCGTCCGCCGCCTGCGTGACGAGGTCGTCGACACCGACGAACTGCGTGGTGTCCGGACGGTCCCCGTAGGGCAGGTGCCGGGAGGGGCCCGCCGGTTCGGGAGGCGGGGGCTGGGCCCAGATGCGCGGGTCGGGGGCGTAGGGGGAGGCGGGCGGCTGCTGGTAGAGAGCCCCCGGCTCCTGGTAGGCGCCAGGGGGCGGCGGCGGGTGCGCGGCGCGGTCGTAGAGCGCCTCGCCCACCGGGTCCTGGGCGGCGAGGTCCCGCGCCCGGTAGGGGTCGTCCTCGTAGGCATGCTGGAGGTAGGGGTCCGGCGGCACGGGACCGTCCTGGTCCGGGTGCGGAGGAACCGGGGGCCCGCCCGGAGACGCTGCTCCGCCCGCGCCCTGCCCGCGGTCACCGTCGTACGGCGCGTTCATCGAAACCCCTACCTCATCGTCCCCGGCCGACCGGCCACGACAGACATCGCTCAACGGTCCACTTTCTCACCCGTTCCCGACGGGGCCCCGCTTTCCGGACCGGTGTCCGGGGTCCGGTCACTCGGCTGCTCGGGTCCGCCGCCGTCACCGTCCGTCGTGTCGCTTGCCACGGCGCGCTTGCGATGGGTGTACATCCGGATGCCCGCCAGCACCAGGAGCAGCAGGCCACCGGCGATGACGAGCAGGACGGTCGGCGTCACTTCGGAGACCTTCACGGTGAAGGTCATCTCCTCGCCGTACTGGGTGCCGTCCTCCGTGAACAGCCGGGCGGTCACCTGGGCCCGTCCGTTGGCGCTGGTCGCCGTGTCGAACTTCACCGACTGGCTGTGTCCGCCCGCGATGCCGACCGGCAGCTCGGCCTTGGTTCCGTCGTCGTTGAACTTGAGCCGGAGGTTGTCCGAGGTCAGCTGGAGAACCAGCCGGTCCACGCCCTGGACCAGCTGGTTCTGCACCGTCACCGGGATGGTCGCGCTGCGCCCGGAGAGGGTGACGTCGGACTTCTTGATGAGCTGCACCTCGGAGGTGAGGCTTTTCAGGTACGCGCGGACCGCGTCGCGGTACTGCCGCGCCTCCGGGGCCCGTCCGCGCCAGGAGGTCGACATGGAGCGGTTCACGGCGTTGCCGAAGGGCGTCACCACGCGCTCGGGCTGCGTCAGGATCGTCTCGAAGCTGTCGAGCGAGCCCTGGGTCACGCGGATGTCCTGGAACGCCTGGGTGGGCAGCTCCTGGGCGCGGAGCTTTTCCGGGTACGCGGAGCGCCCGGGGATCTTGCTGGTGGCCTTCGGGTCGGGCTTGACCTCGGCGGCCGCCACGAGGTCGAGAGGCTGCGTCCAGCGGTTGCCCGAGAGGGCTCCCAGCGCCCGGGCCATCGTCTGGGCCTGCGCGGCGGTGGGCATCCGGGGCGGGGCCACGACGATGCTGCGCTCGTTGTCCGGCGCCTGCTCGGTCAGCGCGAGGGTCTGGGCGAGGAACTTCTGGACCGCGAGGGTGGAGGCACCCGCCCTCGACATGTCGCCGTCGAACAGGGTCGACAGCCGGGCGTCCGCGACGACCGCGGTGGTTCCTCCGCCGATCGGCCGCGCCGCGGTCGGGGTGTACGGAAGCTCCGACGTCTCGCGGAAGCTGTCGCTGCGGGCGATCACGTTGTGAGCGCCCGCCGAGGTCGCCACGTCGACGATGGACGAGTCCACGGCGCCGTTCACGGGCCAGGCGAAGTCGGTGGACGGCTTCACGTGGAGGATGGTCTCCACCGTGGTCGCGGCCACGGTGGAGGCGTTCTGCAGGTGGCTGAGCGTTCCGGAGACGTTCTTCCCGCGGTGCGCGATGGAGGCCAGGTCGGGGTCGGCGAACGGCAGGGCGATCACCTTGCCGTCCTCCACCACCTTCTCCAGGGCGGTCAGCCACTGCTTGGCGACGGCCTGGTTCTTGCCCGGGACGGTCCGGTCACCCGACTTGATCTCGTACTTCCCGGCCATCGCCGCGACGCTCGCCAGGAGGTCCGGGTCGACGACCCAGGTCACCGGCAGGCGGCTGCCCAGGGACACCATCTGCTCCAGCCGGCCGCCGGGCGCCAGCTCCTCGGCCAGGCCGTCGTCGGCGAAGACCGGAGTCTGCTGTTGGTCCGAGCGAGTCTCCGCCGTGACGTGGGGAGAGGCGATCAGCGGCCAGAGAAAGGTGAGCTTCGTCCTGCTGTCGCTCGCCTCGGGCTGCCAGGGCAGGAACGAGCGCTTGATGCCGAGTACCTGCTCGTAGGGGCTGCCCGCCGTGCGGCCGGAGACCGAGACGCCGAGCTGGTAGACGCCCGGGTCGTCCAGTCCCAGCTTGTCGACGGGCACGGTGAGCGTGAAGTCCTGGGTGATCCCCCGGGCGAGCCGGGGCAGCTTCAGCGTGTACTTGTCGCCGACCGTGACCGGGTCGGCTCCGGGAACGTACGGGGATCGCTTGGCGGCGTCGTCGACCTCGCCCCGGCCGCTGAGCCGGGGGCCGACCCGTAGATCGACCTCGGCGCCGCTGATCGCCTTCTTGCCCTTGTTGGTGAGCGTCCCGGAGACGGTCAGGGTGTCGTCCTTCGAGGGGACGCTCGGGGAGAGGGTGTGGAGCGACACCTCGACCGTGCGGGAGCCGGAGGGGGCCTTGGCGGGCTCGGAGGCCGGAGCGGCGCCGGCGGCCGGAACGGCCAGCAGACCGGCCAGGAGCGGTGCTCCGAGCACCACGGAGGCCGTGCGCCGGAGCCACCGGCGGGCAGGAGAGGGACGAGTCCCCTGGAAGTCTGCCGCCTCGGCCACGCGCCTACCCGTCCCTCGTCGTCATCAGATGCTGTCGGTCGTTCGGTCCTGCGTCCACGCATGGTAACGAGGTGCGGCGGGCCGAAGCGCTGGGGTCCGTCGCACATGATCGCGGACGCCTCGCAGGGGCCGTGTAAACGATGACGTCGCGGGCGGCCCGTGCACGTACCCTTTTCTGTTGTGCCGAACGCCAACGAAGAGAACGCCAGTGCACTGAGCCAGGTGCAGCACCGCGCGGTGAGTGAACTGCTGCGAGTGTCCCCGGTAGCCGACGACCTCGCCCGCCGATTCCAGAAGGCCGGATTCGGTCTCGCGCTGGTCGGCGGTTCGGTCCGCGACGCGCTGCTGGGCAGGCTCGGGAACGACTTGGACTTCACCACCGACGCGCGCCCGGAGGACGTACTCCAGATCGTCCGCCCGTGGGCCGACTCGGTGTGGGAGGTCGGGATCGCCTTCGGCACCGTCGGATCCCAGAAGGACGGCTACCAGATCGAGGTCACGACCTACCGGTCGGAGGCGTACGACCGGACCTCGCGCAAGCCGGAGGTCTCCTACGGCGACTCCATCGAGGACGACCTGGTACGTCGCGACTTCACGGTCAACGCGATGGCGGTGGGACTGCCGGAGAAGGAGTTCGTCGATCCGTACGGAGGTCTGAAGGATCTCGCCGACCGTGTCCTGCGCACCCCGGGCACACCCGAGGCGTCCTTCTCCGACGACCCCCTGCGCATGCTGCGGGCGGCCCGTTTCGCCGCTCAGCTCGACTTCGAGGTCGCTCCCGACGTCGTCTCCGCCATGACGGAGATGGCCGCGCGGATCGACATCGTCTCCGCCGAGCGGGTCCGCGACGAACTCAACAAGCTGCTGCTCTCCCAGCACCCGCGTAAGGGCCTGGGCCTCCTGGTCGACACCGGGCTCGCCGCCCACGTGCTGCCCGAGCTTCCCGCGCTGCGCCTGGAGAGTGATGAGCATCACCGCCACAAGGACGTCTACGAGCACTCGCTGACCGTCCTGGAGCAGGCCATCGGTCTGGAGGAGGACGGACCCGACCTCGTCCTGCGGCTGGCCGCGCTGCTCCATGACATCGGCAAGCCGAGGACGCGCCGCTTCGAGAAGGACGGCCGGGTCTCCTTCCACCATCACGAGGTGGTGGGCGCGAAGATGACCAAGAAGCGCATGACCGCGCTCAAGTACTCCAACGAGCTGGTCAAGGACGTGTCGAGGCTGGTGGAGCTGCACCTGCGGTTCCACGGATACGGCGACGGCGAATGGACCGACTCCGCAGTGCGCCGCTATGTGCGTGACGCCGGTCCGCTGCTCGAACGCCTCCACAAGCTGACCCGGTCGGACTGCACGACTCGGAACAAGCGCAAGGCCAACGCGCTCTCCCGTACCTACGACAACCTGGAGGAGCGCATCGCCCTCCTCCAGGAGCAGGAAGAGCTCGACTCGATCCGCCCCGACCTGGACGGCAACGAGATCATGCAGATCCTGGAGGTCGGGCCGGGGCCGGTGATCGGCAAGGCGTACGGATTCCTGCTGGAGCTGCGGCTGGAGCACGGACCCATGGAGCGGGACGCCGCGGTGGCGGCGCTCAAGGAGTGGTGGGCGCGGCAGGACTGAGGCAGGCCGGGCGAGGTTTCACGTGAAACATCGTTCACTGTTCGGGGAGGAGGGGCGTCGTTTCACGTGAAACGACGCCCCTCTCGCTTCCTTTCCCGGCTACCAGGGGGCATCGGCCCCCCGTCGGCGGAGCATCGTCACCGCGATCGCCGCGTACAACACCGCCACGACCACGATGACGGGGACCGATCTGCCGTCCGGCGGGAGCATCAGGGCCGCCACTCCGGCGGCGCCCACGAAAGCGATGTTGAACAGCACGTCGTAGAGCGAGAAGATCCGGCCGCGGAAGGAATCGTCGACCGAGGTCTGTACGACGGTGTCGGTCGCGATCTTCGAGCCCTGCGTCACGACGCCGAGCACGAACGCGGCGATCACCATCGGAGCCGGGGCGAACGAGAGGCCCAGGGCGGGGACCAGGACGGCCGCCGAGCCGGCGCAGCCGACGATCCACCCGTACCGGCCCAACCGCCCCACCGCCCATGGTGTGACGACGGCGGCGACGAAGAACCCCGCCCCCGAGGCTCCGACCGCCATGCCGAGCAGGGCCAGCCCGTCGGACTCGGTGTCCGACCAGGCGTAGCGGCACAGCATGAGCACCGTCACGGTGAGCGCGCCGTAGCAGAAGCGGATCACGGTCATCGCGGCCAGGGCCCGGGCCGCGTCGCCTCGTTGTGCCAGATGGCGCAACCCGGCGGCCAGCCCGTGTGCGGCCGCGGCCACGGCGGCCCGCAACCGCAGAGGGTTCGCTTCGGCGTCCGGCCCCAGCAAGGTGCGCGGCAGCCTCAGGGACGCCAGCGCGGACGCCAGGTAGAGCATCGATCCCAGCAGCACGACGGCCGCGTCGGACTCGTCGGCCACCAGCCGTACGACGAAGGCGAGGCCGCCTCCCGCGGTCGCCGCCAGAGTGCCGGCGGTCGGAGAGAGGGAATTGGCGACCACGAGGCGGTCGTCGTCGACCACCCGGGGCAGAGCGGCGGAGAGGCCGGCCAGCACGAACCGGTTGACGGCGGTGACGCAGAGGGCCGAGGCGTAGAAAAGCCAGTCGGGCGCGGGGGCGAGCATCAACAACGCCGTGGAGCAGGCCAGGCCGGCCCGCAGGAGGTTCCCGAAGAGGAAGACCTGGCGTCGGGGCCAGCGGTCCAGTAGCACCCCGGCGAAGGGACCGATCAAGGAGTAGGGCAGCAGGAGCACGGCCATGGCGGACGCGATGGCGGCGGCCGTCGTCTGCTTCTCCGGCGAGAAGACGACATAGGCGGCGAGAGCGACCTGGTAGACGCCGTCGGCGGACTGGGAGAGGAGCCGCACGGTGAGCAGACGGCGGAAGTTCCGCAGGCGCAGCAGAGTGCGCAGATCACGCGCGACAGACATGGGAGCAAGCGTCACACACGTCGGGGGCCCGCGGGCGGATTGCCCGGGAGCCCCCGACGTGCGGCAGGAAGCGGTGAACGTGTCCGCTCAGCGCTCCGGTGGAGCGGTCGGCCGAAGAAGCCGGTTCAGCGCTCCGTCTCGCCCTTGATGAACTTCTCGACGTTCTCGCGGGCCTCGTCGTCGAAGTACTGCACCGGCGGGCTCTTCATGAAGTAGCTCGACGCGGAGAGGATGGGGCCGCCGATGCCGCGGTCCTTGGCGATCTTCGCCGCGCGGACGGCGTCGATGATGACGCCGGCCGAGTTCGGGGAGTCCCACACCTCGAGCTTGTACTCCAGGTTCAGCGGTACGTCGCCGAACGCGCGGCCCTCCAGGCGCACGTACGCCCACTTGCGGTCGTCCAGCCAGGCCACGTAGTCCGAGGGGCCGATGTGGACGTTGTTGTCACCGAGCTCGCGGTCACGGATCTGCGAGGTGACGGCCTGCGTCTTGGAGATCTTCTTGGACTCCAGGCGCTCGCGCTCGAGCATGTTCTTGAAGTCCATGTTGCCGCCGACGTTCAGCTGCATCGTGCGGTCCAGGATGACGCCGCGGTCCTCGAAGAGCTTCGCCATCACGCGGTGCGTGATGGTGGCGCCCACCTGGGACTTGATGTCGTCGCCGACGATCGGAACACCGGCCTCGGTGAACTTGTCCGCCCACTCCTTGGTGCCGGCGATGAAGACCGGGAGGGCGTTGACGAACGCGACCTTGGCGTCGATGGCGCACTGGGCGTAGAACTTCGCCGCGACCTCGGAGCCGACGGGCAGGTAGCAGACGAGGACGTCGACCTGCTGGTCCTTGAGGACCTGGACGATGTCGACCGGGGCGTCCGCGGACTCCTCGATCGTCTCGCGGTAGTACTTGCCGAGGCCGTCGTGGGTGTGACCGCGCTGGACGGTGACGCCCGTGTGCGGCACGTCCGCGATCTTGATGGTGTTGTTCTCACTGGCGCCGATGGCGTCCGCCAGATCGAGACCGACCTTCTTCGCGTCGACGTCGAAGGCAGCGACGAACTCGACGTCACTGACGTGGTAGTCGCCGAACTGAACGTGCATCAGGCCAGGCACCTTGCCGGCCGGATCGGCGTCCTTGTAATACTCGACGCCCTGCACCAGCGAGGCGGCGCAGTTGCCCACGCCTACGATGGCTACGCGAACCGAACCCATTCCGGTTGCTCCCTGTGTAATCGGTGTTTCCGATGAAGTCGCCGCGGAGTGCGACGACTTCACTTGGCGGTGTCGTCGGACGGATCCGGCGGGGTGTTGTCCCCGTGCCGGGGCAGGCCGCCCGTCTCTCCAGGTGTGTCCTGCTGAGCGGAGCCCTCGGGCGAGGACCGTCGCCGATCCCGTCCCGACCGCTCGCTCTCGATGAGCTCGTTCAGCCAGCGCACTTCGCGCTCCACGGACTCCATGCCGTGTCGCTGCAGCTCAAGTGTGTAGTCGTCGAGTCGTTCACGGGTGCGGGCGAGGGAGGCGCGCATCTTCTCCAGGCGCTCCTCCAGCCGGCTGCGCCGGCCTTCGAGCACACGCATCCGCACATCGCGCTCGGTCTGGCCGAAGAAGGCGAAGCGCGCGGCGAAGTGCTCGTCCTCCCAGGAGTCCGGCCCTGTGTGCGACAGGAGCTCCTCGAAGTGCTCCTTACCTTCTGCCGTCAACCGGTAGACGATCTTCGCCCGGCGGCCTGTCAGTGAGGAGGAAGGGGTCGCACGTCCGGCGGTCGGCGCGGTGTCGGCCGGGTCACCGGCCGGTTCCTCGATCAACCAGCCGTGGGCCACCAGCGTCTTGAGGCAGGGGTAGAGGGTTCCGTAACTGAAAGCACGGAAGATCCCCAGCGAGGTGTTGAGGCGTTTGCGCAGCTCATAGCCGTGCATCGGCGACTCACGGAGCAGGCCGAGGACGGCGAACTCCAGAATGCCGGAGCGTCTGCTCACCCGTGCCTCCTCCTCTCCCGCTGTTCCTGCCGGCACGGCCCACCGGGGCCGCCGGTGCGCTTATGCCGTGCTGATGTATCGACTCGATACATCAGCACGATAGATCCGTCCGTCTTCTTCGACAAGGGTGACCTTCGTGAGCGGCGTCACATCGGCAATTCCCGGGGTTCGACTTGCGTTGTTTGGGGTGAAGTTCGGTCCTAGGCGGGTTTTGACCGTGCGTAGTCTGTGCGGCATGCAGACCACCGGGAACCGCGAGACGACTTCGCGCGTCAGTCAACGCGGACTGCCGGATGTACTGCGGACGAGCCTTCCGCAGTGGCTTGTCCGTCATTCGGGGGGACCGGATCTCAACTGCCGCTTCCAGGCGCTCTCGCCTGCCCGAGGAGTAGTCGTTCCATGAGCGAGCACCGTCGCAAAACGCCTCAGCCGCAAGGTGGCGGGCGTGCCGCGGCCAGACGAGCCGCCCAGCAGCCGACCGGACGCCGATCAGGCCCGTCACGCAGGGTCGCTTCGGTATCACCTTCCGAATCGTCATCCGGTTCGTACGGCGAGGAGCGCCCGTACGGCAGCCGCGCCGAGGCCCGCCGCGCGGCCCAGAAGGGCGGACGGCGCCGTGGTGCCGACGCGGGGGGCCACGGCGCGGGCGGCGGGGGACGGCGGCGTGGGGGCGGAGGCGGGCCGGGCGGACGCGACGAGGGCGGCCCCGGCAAGAAGCGGTTCATCGACTACCCGCGCCACGGCAGGTACGGGTTCCGTCGCTGGGTGCCCTCGTGGAAGCTGGTGTCGGGGCTCTGCCTGGGATTCCTCGCCCTGTTGATGGGCATCGGGGGCATTGCGTACGCCCTGGTGGTCCCCCCGGACATCAACAAGACCGCCAAGGCGCAGAACAACGTCTACTACTGGGCGGACGGCACCCAGATGGTGGCGACCGGCGGTGCGGTCAACCGCCAGGAGCTCAAGTACGAACAGATCCCGGAGGAGATGCGCAACGCCGTGATCTCCGCCGAGAACAAGAGCTTCGAAAGCGACCGGGGCATCGACCCGAAGGGCATCGGCCGTGCGCTGTTCAACATGGCCACCGGCGGTGAGACCCAGGGCGGGTCGACCATCACGCAGCAGTACGTGAAGAACTCCATGCTCTCCCAGGAGCAGACCCTCACCCGCAAGTTCAAGGAACTCTTCATCACGCTCAAGGTGGGCGGCGAGATGGAGAAGGAAGAGGTGATGGCCGGCTACCTCAACGTCTCCTACTACGGACGCGGGGCTTCCGGCCTGCAGGCGGCGGCGCGCACCTATTACAACAAGGACGCCGACGAACTGGACGCGAGCGAGTGCGCCTTCCTGGCCACCCTGCTCAAGGGCGCGAGCTACTACGACCCCGCCGGCGCCCTTGACATCGACAAGGAGAACGCGACCCCCGAGAAGAACAGGAAGCGGGCGGAGGAGCGGTGGGAGTGGATCCTTGACGAGCAGGTCAAGGACGGGCGCATGACGGCGGCCGAGCGCGCCAAGTACAAGGAGTTCCCGGAGCCGCTGCCGCCGAGGAAGGACGCCAAGCTGGGCGGCCAGACCGGCTACCTGGTGGATCTCGCCAAGAAGTACTTCCTCGCCAACAACGACCAGGGCATCGACGCCAAGCAGCTCGAACTCGGCGGCTTCGAGATTCACACCACCTTCCGGCAGAAGCAGGTGAAGCAGCTGGAAGAAGCGGTGAAGAAGGTCTACAAGGCCAAGATCCGGCCCGAGGAGCGCCCCAAGACGGACACGCACGTCGAGTTCGGCGGTGCGTCCGTGGACGCGAGGACCGGCGCCATCATCGCCACGTACGGCGGCCAGGACGCCACCACGCACTTCACCAACAACGCCGACGCCACGGGCGCCCAGGTCGGTTCGACGTGGAAGCCCTTCGTTCTGGCGGCGGCGATGCAGTACGGCGTGCGCAACCCCTCCGGCCCTCCGGAGCAGAACGAATCCCAGCGCACCCAGATCTCGCCGAAGAGCATCTACAACGGTGACGACGGCGTGCGGATCAAGGACTACACGGGCAAGATCTGGCTGGACGAGAACGACAACGAATGGCGCCAGACCAACGACGGCAACCACGACTACGGTGAGATCGACCTCCGGAAGGCCATGGAGCAGTCCGCGAACTCCCCGTTCGTGCAGCTCGGCATGGACGTCGGCACCGACAAGGTCAAGGACGTCGCCGTCGCCGCCGGTCTGAAGGACGACACCTTCATGGCGGACGCGACCGTGCCTTCGTTCTCCATCGGCACCTCGTCGCCCAGTGCCATCCGCATGGCGGGCGCCTACTCCACCTTCGCCACCAGCGGTCAGCAGAACGACACGTACTCGGTGACCGAGGTGAAGCAGGGCGGCGAGGTCGTCTTCCAGCACAAGAAGAAGTCCAAGCGGGCCTTCAGCCCGGCCATCGCCGACAACGTCACCGACGTGCTGAAGAACGTCGTGGAGAACGGGACGGGCAAGCCCGCCCGGCTCGAAGGCCGCGAGGCCGCCGGCAAGACCGGTACGACGGACGGCAACCGGTCCGCCTGGTTCGTCGGGTACACCCCGCAGATCTCGACCGCCATCAGCATGTTCCGCCTCGACGACGACGAGACGAACACCAAGCGCGAGTTCGAGAAGATGTTCGGCACGGGTGGCGAGAAGAAGATTCACGGAAACTCGTTCCCGGCCTCCATCTGGCACGACTACATGACCCAGGCGATGAAGGGCAAGAAGGCTCTCTCCTTCCCGGAGCCGCAGGACCTGGGC
The DNA here is from genome assembly GCF_001905905.1 of Streptomyces sp. CB02366. Taxonomy (GTDB): domain Bacteria; phylum Actinomycetota; class Actinomycetes; order Streptomycetales; family Streptomycetaceae; genus Streptomyces. The sequence goes on along the minus strand of NZ_LIVT01000003.1, from coordinate 921,274 downwards.
GAGGTCGTGTGGGGCGGCGGGGCGGTCAGCCCCAGCCCGACGCCCAGCCCCACGCCTTCGCAGACGCCTTCCGAGAAGCCGTCGCCGACTCCGACGCCGACCCAGACCACTCCGGCCCCCCCGTCGCCGACGCCGACCAAGAGCTGCAGCATCTTCGATCCGACCTGCCAGGACGCCAACGGCGGCCAGAACGGCGGAGCGGCCGACGGCGGCGGTCAGAACGAAGGCGCCGACGGCGGTGGCGACAGCGACGGAGCGGACGGCGGCGGCGACAGCTCCGGAGCGAGCGAGGGGGGCGGCCCCGGCGGCCCCCAAGGAGGCAGTGGCAATCCCGACGGGGGCAGCACGATCTGGGGAACCCGCGGCTAACCGGGCCACCGGCCCGGCACCCCCGGGCCGGTCCCACGACGCGGCGAGGGCCGCCGTACCCACCCGGGCACGGCGGCCCTCGCCGCGTTCGGACGGTGCGGGGCCCCGGGAGCTCTCCCCGCTGTGCCCGGAGCGGTGCTCCCCCCGGGCACAGCCCCGTACGGCAGGATGTGCGGCATGCCAAGCCACAGCGCGGAAGAGACGAGCGTGGACCAGGACCGGACCGTCGTGCGGCCCACCGACCAGGACGAGGTCGCGGCGGCCGGCAGCGAGCTGTTCGGCGGCCGGGCGGGGCGCTGGGCGCGACTGGGCGACGGTCCGCTCACCCCCGTGCGCGTCGTCGCGCTGGTCATGATCGGGATGTTCGCCCTCGGCATGGTGCAGAAGATCCCCTGTTACGAATGGGCCTGGTTCCGGGGGGCCACCTCGCAGTACACGCACGCTTGCTACTCCGACATCCCCCACCTCTTCCTGGGCCGCGGGTTCGCCGACGGGCTCGTGCCGTACTTCGACCGGCTGAGCGGCGACATGCAGTACCTGGAGTACCCCGTGCTGACCGGGGTGTTCATGCAGGTGGCGTCCTGGCTGACGCTGACGCCCGACAACGACCCGATCCAGCAGCGCGAGCAGATGTACTGGATGGTCAACGCGGGCATGCTGATGGTCTGTGCGGTCGTCATCGCGGTGTGCACCGTCCGTACGCAACGCCGCCGCCCCTGGGACGGCCTTCTGGTCGCGCTGGCCCCCGCGTTCGCCCTCACCGCGACCATCAACTGGGATCTGCTGGCCGTCGCGCTGACGGCCGCGGCGATGCTCATGTGGTCCCGGGGCCGGGCGCTCGCGTTCGGCGTCCTCATCGGCCTGGCCACGGCCGCCAAGCTCTACCCCGTCCTGCTGCTGGGCCCGCTCCTGGTGCTCTGCTGGCGGGCGGCCAGGTGGCGCGCCTTCGGGACGGCGCTGCTGGGCGCGGGGGCGGCCTGGCTCGTGGTGAACCTGCCGGTGATGGTCCTCGCCCCCGAGGGATGGCGGAAGTTCTACACCTTCAGCCAGGAGCGGCCCATCGATTTCGGGTCGTTCTGGCTGGTCATCACGCAGCGCACCGGCAAGCCCATCGACGTGGAGACGGTCAACACGGCGTCGGTCGTCCTGATGGTCGTGTTCTGCGCCGGCATCGCCGGGCTGGCGCTCTCCGCGGCCCGCAGACCGCGCTTCGCCCAGCTGGCGTTCCTGGTGGTCGCCGCGTTCGTCCTGACGAACAAGGTCTACTCACCGCAGTACGTGCTCTGGCTGATCCCGCTGGCCGTCCTGGCCCGGCCTCGCTGGCGCGACTTCCTCATCTGGCAGGCCTGCGAGGTCATGTACTTCCTCGGTATCTGGTTCTACCTCGCCTACACCAGTGACGGCGACAAGCACCAAGGGCTGCCGCAGGAGGGCTACCAGGTCGCGATCGCCCTGCACCTGCTGGGCACGCTGTATCTGTGCGCACTGGTCGTCCGGGACGTCCTCCGGCCGGAGGGGGATCCGGTGCGCGCCGACGGGGCGGACGACCCGGCGGGCGGTGTGCTCGACGGGGCTCCGGACGCGTTCGTGCTGGCGTCCGAAGCCCCTGTCCCCGGGCCCCCGGCGGTCACCGGCCCGCAGGTGGAGCGGGACGCGGCGCCCACCCGGGACGGCTGACCCCGGGGCGGTCGGCTCAGCGGTCGACGAGCCGGTCGTACTGGGTGGTCGTGTGGCGCAGGTGGGCGACGAGCTCGTCACCGACCCGCGGCTCCTGGGCGTCCGAGGGCACGAACAGGATCGACACCTGCATGTGCGGCGGCTCGGCGAACCAGCGCTGCTTGCCCGCCCAGACGAACGGCGACAGGTTGCGGTTGACGGTGGCCAGGCCCGCGCGGGCGACGCCTTTGGCCCGCGGCATCACGCCGTGCAGCGCCTTGGGCGCCTCCAGGCCCACGCCGTGGGACGTGCCGCCGGCCACGACGACCAGCCAGCCGTCGGACGCGGCCTTCTGCTGGCGGTAGCCGAACCGGTCGCCCTTGACGACGGGGGTGACGTCCAGGACCGCGCCCCGGTACTCGGTGGCCTCGTGGTCGCCGAGCCAGAGCCGGGTGCCGATACGGGCGCGGAACCGGGTCTGGGGGAACTGCTGCTGGAGCCGGGCCAGTTCCTCGGCGCGCAGGTGGCTGACGAACATGGTGTGCAGCGGCAGCCGGGCCGCCCGCAGCCGGTCCATCCAGCCTATGACCTCCTCGACGGCGTCGGACCCGTCGGTGCGGTCCAACGGGAGGTGCAGGGCGAAGCCTTCGAGGCGGACGTCCTCGATCGCCGCGTGCAGCAGCCCGAGCTCTTCCTCCTTGACGCCGTGCCGCTTCATCGAGCTCATGCACTCGATGACGACCCGCGCGCCCACCAGGGCGTGCACCCCGTCGACGGAGGAGACGGACCGGACGACGCGGTCCGGGAGCGGTACGGGCTCCTCACCGCGGCGGAACGGCGTGAGGACGAGCAGGTCGCCGCTGAACCAGTCCTTGATCCGGGCCGCCTCGTAGGTCGTCCCGACCGCCAGGGTGTCGGCCCCGAAGCGGATCGTCTCGTCCGCGAGACGCTCGTGGCCGAACCCGTAGCCGTTGCCCTTGCAGACGGGTACGAGACCGGGGAACTGGTCGATCACGGACTTCTGGTGCGCCCGCCAGCGCGCGGTGTCGACGTAGAGGGAGAGCGCCATGGCCGGCCCGGAACCTTTCTGGTGGCTGCGGTGGATCGAAGAACGGACGAGGGGACGCCCGGAGGTGCGGTGAAGCCGATCAGCGGCGCGACATGTAGATGTCGAGCGCCTTGTGGAGGAGTTTGTTGAGCGGGAAGTCCCACTCGCCGACGTACTCGACGGCCTCGCCGCCGGTGCCGACCTTGAACTGGATCAGACCGAAGAGGTGGTCGGTCTCGTCCAGCGAGTCGCTGATGCCGCGCAGGTCGTAGACGGTGGCGCCCATCGCGTAGCTGTCGCGCAGCATGCGCCACTGCATCGCGTTGGACGGCCGGACCTCGCGGCCGATGTTGTCGGAGGCGCCGTAGGAGTACCAGACGTGTCCGCCGACGACGAGCATGGTGGCCGCGGAGAGGTTCACGCCGTTGTGCCGGGCGAAGTAGAGCCGCATCCGGTTGGGGTCCTCGGAGTTGAGGACGGTCCACATGCGCTGGAAGTACGAGAGGGGGCGCGGCCGGAAGCGGTCGCGTACCGCGGTGATCTCGTACAGCCGCTGCCACTCGGCCAGGTCCTCGTAGCCGCCCTGGACGACCTCGACGCCGGCCTTGTCGGCCTTCTTGATGTTGCGGCGCCACAGCTGGTTGAAACCCTTGAGCACGTCCTCCAGGGAGCGGTTGGCCAGCGGTACCTGGAAGACGTAGCGGGGCTGTACATCCCCGAATCCGGCGCCGCCGTCCTCGCCCTGCTGCCAGCCCATCTTCCGCAGCCGGTCGGCGACCTCGAAGGCGCGCGGCTCGATGTGGGTGGCCTCGACGTCGCGCAGGCGCTTCACGTCGGGGTCCTGGATGCCGGACTTGATGGCCGCCGCGTCCCAGCGGCGGATGACCACCGGGGGGCCCATCTTCACGGAGAAGGCGCCCTGCTGCTTCAGGTGGGCGAGCATCGGCTGGAGCCAGTCGTCCAGATTCGGCGCGTACCAGTTGATGACCGGCCCCTCGGGGAGGTAGGCCAGGTAGCGCTTGATCTTGGGGAGCTGGCGGTACAGGACGAGTCCCGCGCCGACCATCTGGCCGTCCCGGTCGAACCAGCCGAGGTTCTCCGAGCGCCATTCGGTCTTCACGTCAGCCCACGCCGGAACCTGGCAGTGACTGGCCGAGGGCAGACTCTGGATGTATGCCAGATGCTGCTCTCGGCTGATGGTCCTCAGGGTCAGGCTCATGCGGGGCGCTCCTCGGCAGGTGTGTCCCCATCGGTCAGGGGCTCCGGCTCTCGCGCCGAAGCCTACTGTGACCGAGGCCCGCCCGGCCTGGCCCCGGGGGGCCGGAAAGCGCGACGGGCCGGTGCGGGCGTGCCCGGGCGCCCGTACCGGCCCGCGATCCGGCCGCGACGCCGGCCGGTGGGCCGGTCAGGTGATCACGCCGCCGAAGAGGCCCCCGTGGGCCATGCCGAGGTAGAAGCCGACCGCGGAGGCCCCGATGCCCATGATCAGGGCGAACCTCTCCCAAGTGGTCTTCGAGATGTACTGGCCGTAGAGGCCGGTCAGAATCCCGACGAGCCCCGCCCAGGAGCTGATCAGGTGCAGGTGGTGGAACATCGCCGTGACGAACGCGAGGATGCCGAGCACCCCGGTCACCACCATCAGGACGTCCTGGACGGGGTGCGGCCTGCCGTCCGTGGCGAAGAGCGAACCGGTGGCCGGACGGCCGGTGGCGGGCCGGGAACCTGCGGGGCGGATGGTCTGTGCCATGGAGTACCTCCTGGCCGGACGGGTGGGCGGGGGAATCCGGCGCTCCCGCCTCGGCGGATGTAGCGCCTCTCACACCGCATCTGTCTCGATTGTGCCCTCTGAGCTCCTGATTTCAACCGGAGGCCGGTCTACGGGTAGTCTGTACGGTCTGCACCGGTGTCTGCCCAGGCCAGCACGGCGACCCCCTCCCCGAACCCCCGACCCGGGATCGTTCGGGAGCGGATTGTCAGTGCCGGGTGTTCTCCTCGGGGACGCCGTTGCATCACGCATCACGACCCTCCTGCCACGGAACGACCGTGGCCGCTGAGTCCAAAGGAGGTGGGTTCCACATGCGTCACTACGAGGTGATGGTCATCCTCGACCCCGATCTCGAGGAGCGAGCAGTCTCCCCGCTGATCGAGAACTTCCTCTCCGTCGTCCGTGAGGGCAACGGAAAGGTGGAGAAGGTCGACACCTGGGGCCGTCGTCGGCTCGCCTACGAGATCAAGAAGAAGCCCGAGGGCATCTACTCGGTCATCGACCTGCAGGCCGAGCCTGCGGTCGTCAAGGAGCTCGACCGCCAGATGAACCTGAACGAGTCGGTCCTCCGGACCAAGGTCCTCCGTCCCGAAGCCCACTGAGTCTCTGACTCAGCGGTTCTCGGGTCCGAGTAGCAGCAAGCAGCCAGAAGCAATCCCCGCCGAGAGGTTCACCCATGGCAGGCGAGACCGTCATCACGGTCGTCGGCAATCTCGTCGACGACCCCGAGCTGCGCTTCACCCCGTCCGGTGCGGCGGTCGCGAAGTTCCGTGTCGCGTCCACTCCCCGCATCTTCGACCGGCAGACCAATGAGTGGAAGGACGGCGAAGGCCTGTTCCTCACCTGCTCGGTCTGGCGTCAGGCGGCGGAGAACGTCGCGGAATCGCTTCAGCGAGGCATGCGCGTCGTCGTGCAGGGCCGGTTGAAGCAGCGGTCGTACGAGGACCGTGAGGGCGTCAAGCGCACGGTCTACGAGCTGGACGTCGAGGAAGTCGGCCCCAGCCTCAAGAACGCCACGGCCAAGGTCACCAAGACCACCGGTCGCGGTGGCCAGGGCGGCCAGGGTGGATACGGCGGCGGCCAGCAGGGTGGCGGCAACTGGGGCGGCGGTCCCGGTGGCGGTGGCCAGCAGGGCGGCGGCGGTGCACCCGCCGACGACCCGTGGGCGACCGGCGGCCAGGCCGGAGGACAGCAGGGCGGCGGGGGCGGCTGGGGCGGAAGCTCCGGCGGTTCCGGCGGCTCGTCCTCCGGCGGCGGCTACTCGGACGAGCCTCCCTTCTAGGGCGGCTCGTACCCCACTTCTTGATCACACAGGAGAAACACCATGGCGAAGCCGCCTGTGCGCAAGCCTAAGAAGAAGGTCTGCGCGTTCTGCAAGGACAAGACCCAGTACGTGGACTACAAGGACACGAACATGCTGCGGAAGTTCATTTCCGACCGCGGCAAGATCCGTGCCCGCCGCGTCACCGGCAACTGCACGCAGCACCAGCGTGACGTCGCCACGGCAGTCAAGAACAGCCGTGAGATGGCGCTGCTGCCCTACACGTCCACCGCGCGATAAGGGAAGGGTGACAACAGCATGAAGATCATCCTCACCCACGAGGTCTCCGGCCTCGGTGCCGCCGGCGACGTCGTCGACGTCAAGGACGGGTACGCCCGCAACTACCTGGTTCCGCGTGGCTTCGCCATCCGCTGGACCAAGGGCGGCGAGAAGGACGTGGCGCAGATCCGCCGCGCCCGCAAGATCCACGAGATCGCGACGATCGAGCAGGCCAACGAGATCAAGGCCAAGCTCGAGGGTGTGAAGGTTCGTCTGGCCGTTCGCTCCGGCGACGCCGGCCGTCTCTTCGGCTCCGTGACCCCGGCCGACATCGCCTCGGCGATCAAGGCTGCCGGTGGTCCCGACGTCGACAAGCGTCGCGTCGAGCTCGGTTCGCCGATCAAGACGCTCGGCGGACACCAGGTGTCCGTCCGTCTGCACCCCGAGGTCGCTGCGACCCTCGGAGTCGAGGTCGTCGCTGCCTAAGGGCAGAGCTCGTCCGAGCTGAGGAAGGGCCGCACCCTCTGGGTGCGGCCCTTCCTGGTGTTTCACGTGAAACGGGCGGTCTGTTTCACGTGAAACAGACCGCCCGTTTCACGGTCAGCGTGTTGCTCCGGTGACGACCCACCGGCCCGAGCGGGCGCGTACCCAGAGCGTGATGAGGCGGACGGCCATCATCAGCGTCATCGCCCACCAGAGAGCGGTGAGCCCACCGCCCAGGACGGGCACCAGGAGCGCGACAGGTGCGAAGACGGCGAGCGTCACCAGCATCGCCCAGGCGAGGTAGCGGCCGTCGCCGGCACCCATCAGTACGCCGTCCAGGACGAAGACCACGCCGGCGATCGGCTGGGAGACGGCCACCACCAGAAGGGCGGGGAGCAGGGCATCCTTCACCGAGGGGTCGCTCGTGAAGAGCGGAATGAACAGCGGACGGGCGAGCACGATCAGGACGCCGAGCACGATGCCGCAGCCGATGCCCCACTCGACCATGCGACGGCATGCCTCGCGTGCGCCCTTCTCGTCGTTCGCCCCCAGATAGCGGCCGATGATCGCCTGTCCGGCGATGGCGATGGCGTCGAGAGCGAAGGCGGTCAGGCTCCAGAGGGAAAGGATGATCTGGTGCGCGGCGATGTCGACGTCCCCGAGTCGGGCGGCGACGGCGGTGGCGATCATCAGGACGGCGCGCAGCGAGAGGGTCCTGATCAACAGGGGCACACCGGCCCGTGCGCTGGCCCTGATACCGGCCGCGTCGGGACGCAGGGAGGCGCCGTGCTTCCGTGCCCCGCGGATCACCACGATGAGATAGGCGGCCGCCATGGCCGCCTGGGCGATTACCGTTCCCCAGGCGGATCCGGCGATGCCGAGCCCGGCGCCGTAGACGAGGGTCACATTGAGGATGGCGTTCGCCGTGAAACCGCCGATGGCCACGTACAGCGGGGTGCGGGTGTCCTGGAGACCGCGCAGGACACCGGTGGCGGCGAGGACGACGAGCATGGCCGGGATGCCGAGGACGGAAATCCTCAGATAGGTGATGGCGTAGGGGGCCGCGGTGTCCGACGCGCCGAAGACGTCGACGAGCCAGGGGGCGGTCGGCATCGCGGCGGCGACGACGACCGCTCCGAGCAGGAGGGCGAGCCAGATACCGTCCATTCCCTGACGGATGGCGGCAGGGAGGTCGCCCGCCCCGACGCGGCGGGCGACGGCAGCGGTCGTCGCGTAGGCCAGGAAGACGAAGATGCTCACCGCGGTCATCAGGAGTGCCGCGGCGATGCCGAGGCCAGCCAGCTGCGGGGTGCCGAGGTGGCCGACGACGGCGCTGTCGACCATCACGAACAGAGGCTCGGCGACGAGAGCGCCGAACGCCGGGACGGCGAGGGCGATGATCTCGCGGTCGTGCCGTCGACGGCCGTTCTTCGGGGTCGCAGGAGCCTGGTTCATGGGGTCAATCTAATCTTCCACAGGTAAGACATGCAATCTATCTTTGGCCCTTACTTCTGTCCTCGGTGGAGCCTTCTCGTCGCGCCGTTCGAGGTGATCTTGAAAGGAAGGCGAAAGTTTTTCTCCCCCACAGTCAGTGGATGGAGAAACCCCAGGTCAGGGTAGTTGGATCCCTGTCGCTATGAGTTTGTCCACAGTGCTGTCCCCCGGTCCGTGCACAGGTTCAGCGGGGTTGTCCACAGCATCTGGTGCGTCATCCACACGCCCTGTGGATAACCAGATTGGCCGAGAGTGCGGAGGGGCCTACCGTGGTGCGGCGCCCGCACTCCGTTCCGGCACCGGAATCCTCCGAACCAGACGTCCCGGAAGTGGAGTCGGGCGACCTGTTTGTCGGTGCCGTGACGTAAGAAAGAGTCGCACGGCTAGGTCCGCGACGCGGACGGGAGGAGGCGGCCCGGTGAGCATCCCCGAGCCTTTGGACGACCCCTGGACCGACACCGGTCCCGGGGACCGTCTGCCCGTCTCCCGCCAGCGTCGCGGTGATCGCAAGGGGCGGGAGGACCGGCACGACCGCGGCTCGGACGAGGCGTGGGAAGGCGGCGCTCCCGGCTTCGAACGGGTGCCGCCCCAGGACCTCGACGCCGAGCAGTCGGTCCTCGGCGGCATGCTGCTGTCCAAGGACGCCATCGCCGAAGTCGTCGAGGTCATCAAGGGGCACGACTTCTACCGTCCTGCCCACGAGACCGTCTTCTCGGCGATCCTCGACCTGTACGCCAAGGGCGAGCCGGCCGACCCGATCACGGTCGCCGCCGAGCTGGTGAAGCGCGGAGAGATCACCAAGGTCGGCGGAGCGCCGTATCTGCACACCCTGGTGCAGTCCGTCCCGACCGCGGCCAACGCCTCGTACTACGCGGAGATCGTCCACGAGCGGGCGGTGCTCCGGCGGCTGGTCGAGGCCGGCACGAAGATCACGCAGATGGGGTACGCGGCGGACGGGGACGTCGACGAGATCGTCAACTCCGCGCAGGCCGAGATCTACGCGGTCACCGAGCAGCGCACCAGCGAGGACTACCTCCCCCTCGGCGACATCATGGAGGGCGCGCTCGACGAGATCGAGGCGATCGGCTCGCGCAGCGGCGAGATGACCGGGGTGCCGACGGGTTTCACGGACCTCGACGCCCTGACGAACGGTATGCACCCGGGTCAGATGATCGTCATCGCGGCCCGTCCCGCCATGGGCAAGTCGACGCTGGCGCTGGACTTCGCGCGCGCCGCCTCGATCAAGAACAACCTGCCCAGCGTGATCTTCTCGCTCGAAATGGGGCGCAACGAGATCGCGATGCGTCTGCTGTCGGCCGAGGCGCGGGTGGCCCTGCACCACATGCGGTCCGGCACGATGACGGACGAGGACTGGACGCGCCTCGCGCGCCGGATGCCCGAGGTCTCCGCCGCCCCGCTCTACATCGACGACTCCCCCAACCTGTCGATGATGGAGATCCGCGCGAAGTGCCGCCGGCTCAAACAACGCAACGACATCAAGCTCGTGATCATCGACTACCTGCAGCTGATGCAGGCCGGCGGCTCGAAGCGGTCCGAGAGCCGGCAGCAGGAGGTCTCGGACATGTCCCGAAACCTGAAGCTGCTGGCCAAGGAGCTTGAGGTGCCGGTGATCGCGCTCTCGCAGCTGAACCGTGGACCCGAGCAGCGCACCGACAAGAAGCCGATGGTCTCCGACCTGCGCGAGTCCGGCTCCATCGAGCAGGACGCCGACATGGTCATCCTGCTCCACCGCGAGGACGCGTACGAGAAGGAATCCCCGCGAGCGGGGGAGGCCGACATCATCGTCGGCAAGCACCGTAACGGCCCGACGGCCACCATCACCGTGGCCTTCCAGGGCCACTACTCCCGTTTCGTGGACATGGCCCAGACCTGACGGGCTGCTGGAGGCGGACCGACCACGGGCGGCCCGAGCGCCCCCCTGCTTCCCGCGCGCTTCCGCCCCCGCCGAGCGGCGGAAGCCGCCACGGGGAGCGTGCCGGCCGCCTCTCAGCCGGTAGCGAGGAGAGGCAGCAGACGGTCCCAGTGGCGCTGCAGAGCGGCCGGATCGAAGGCGTCGGTGTCGGACATGGTGAAGCCGTGAACCGTGCCGGGGTAGATCTCGGAGGTGTACGCGATCCCCGCCGCGTCCAGGGAGTGGTTCAGCTCGTCGAGTTCCTGGGGGCCGAGGTCCGTCTCGGCGTGGCCGAAGTGGACCTCGGCGGTGAGGCGACGAAGGCGTCGGGGGGACCGTCCGCGGTGGGGACCCGAACCATCTTGGTGGTAATGGCGGAACTTCCTTTCGGGGAGTCGTCGCTGCCCGGAGCCTGCCGAAACGAGGAGACGGGCGGATTCCGCGGGCCGGTCGTGCGCGGCCTCGTCGAGCGGGGGCCCGACGAGCGGGCGCCGGGGGCCGCAGCACCATCACGGTCACCGCCCGGGCAGCCCTGATCTCGCGTCATGACGCCCTCATACTGGCGGTTGTGCCCCCGACGGCACCACCTGATCCGGAGTACCGCGCCACTGTTCATCGTCGAGCCGCTGCCCCCTTCCGAGGATTCGCCACCGCGCTGTGAGCGTCCCTGATCTCCTGTTCTTCCGTCGACGGGGTGGAGCGGGATGCCCGGACCGGACGCCTCACGGCCGAGAAGAGCGGGTGGGACTCCGGCGAAAAGAGTTCGTCAAGGAGCGGCCCGTCGGATAAGGGTGGGGGTATGACCTCTCTCGGTGAAGACCTGCTTCCCCCTACCCGGCGCGCACTGCTGCACCGCATCGCCGTCGCCCAGCGGGAGGGGCGTGCGCCGTCTCTCGTGGCCGCGGTGCGCCGTGGGGGGCGTACGGCCTGGAGCGGGGCGCGGACGGGCGTCGAGGGCCACGCCCCCGACGCCGATACGCAGTACCGCATCGGCTCGCTCACCAAGACCTTCACGGCTGTTCTGGTCCTGCGGCTGCGGGACGAGGGCCTGCTCGACCTGGACGATCCCCTGGAGAAGCACCTCCCCGGCACGGGTGTGGGCGACGTGACCGTATTCCAACTGCTGGGCCACAGCGCGGGGCTGGGGGCCGAGGCCCCGGCGCCCTGGTGGGAGCGCACGCCGGGGAGCCTGCGGCCCGGGATCGCGGACGTGCTGGGCGACCGACCGCAGACGCACCCCGCCGGGCACCGCCACCACTACTCCAACCCGGGTTACACCCTGCTCGGCTCACTGGTCGAAGCGGTACGCGGCGTCTCCTGGGAGGAGGCGCTGCGCCGCGAGATCCTGGAACCGCTGGGCATGCACCGTACGACCAGCGATCCCGTCGCGCCGCACGCGGAGGGGTGGGCCGTCCATCCCTGGGCCGACGTCCTGTTGAGCGAACCCGCCGAGGATCTCGGGATCATGGCGCCCGCCGGCCAGCTCTGGTCCACCGCGGAAGACTTGTTGCGGTTCGCCGCCTTCCTGACCGAGGGAGACGACCGGGTCCTCCCGGCCGCTTCCGTACGGGAGATGCGGGCGCCTGCCGCGCCGGTCGAGACGGGCGGCAGTGGTTATGGACTCGGGCTCCAGATCGTCGGGGGCGAGGGGCGGGTGCTCTTCGGGCACACGGGGTCGCTTCCCGGCTTCGTCGCCGGCCTCTGGGTGTGCGGGGAGGAGGATGTGGCGGTGGTCGTCCTCGCGAACGCCACCTCGGGCCTGCCCGCCGCGACGGTGGCGGCCGAACTCCTGAACATCGTCGTCGAGGCCGAGCCGCGGATTCCGGAGCCGTGGCGACCGCTGCCCGAGGTGGACGACGAACTGCTCGCGCTGACCGGCGTCTGGCACTGGGGCACCCTCACGTTCACCCTGACGCTCACCGAGGGCCGGGGCCTGCGGCTCACCCCGCTGGGCGGCAAGGGACGCGGCGCGGCCTTCACGCGCAACCCGGACGGCACCTGGACGGGTCGGAACGACTACTACGCGGGGGAGATCCTGCGGGTCGTACGCAAGGACGACGGCTCGGTGGACCATCTCGACCTCGGGTCGTTCGTCTTCACGCGGGAGCCGTACGAGGCAGGGGCGGCTGTGCCCGGCGGGGTGGACGCGGAGGGCTGGCGCGGGCTCGGCGGCTGAATTCCGGGCCGAGGGGCCAGGAGTCGAGCACTTCGGAGCGGCGGGGCGGGAAGGGGTGGGCGTTTCACGTGAAACGCCCACCCCCGCGCGTTCGTTCAGAGCGCCAGTTTGAAGCCCACATGGCTGGCCGTGAAGCCGAGCCGTTCGTAGAAGCGGTGCGCGTCCTCACGGCTGACATCCGAGGTCAGCTGTACCAACTGGCAGTTCTGGCGGCGTGATTCGTCCACCGCCCACTGGACGAGCCGGGTGCCGAGTCCGCTGCCGCGCTCGTCGCGGTGGACACGGACACCCTCGATGATCGAGCGGGTCGCCCCGCGGCGGGACAGCCCCGGGACGATGGTCAGCTGGAGGGTGCCGACGACTCGGCCTTCGCGGACGGCGACGACCACGTGCTGGTTCGGATCGTCCGCCAGCCGCTGGAAGGCCACCCGGTAAGGGGTGAGATCGTCCGGGGATTCCCGCTGTGCCCCCAGCGGATCGTCGGCGAGCATCGCGACCACCGGAGCCAGGTCGTCCGAGGTGACAGGCCGTATTTCGAGATCACTCATGATCGGCATCCTAGGTCGCCACCAGGGCGCCGAGGGGTGATCAGGCCGGGACCTTCAGCTCTTCGACGGCCCTGCCCAGGGGGACGAGCTCCGGGTTCTCCGCCGCCTCATCTACACCGCCCCCCACTGGGTCGGCGCCGCGCCGGCGGCCTCGGCTCTGGTCCTGGCCGTGCTCTCCAGCCTGCTGGAGCGTCGGGAGACGCGCGGGAGCCGGATCATCGCCGGGAGCGGCGCCGAGCCCGCTCCGGCGGCGGCGGCTCGGCGCTGAGCCAGACGCCTCGGGGGAGCCGTCCCGCAGCGCCCCTCAGCCAGCAGTGCCCCTCAATCGCGCCGCCCTCCCGGCGGTCCGGCTGTTCCGCGTCAGCCCGTCGCGAGGGTGAGCGGAGCGAACCTGCGCAGGGCGTCGCCGGGGAGGTCGGGGATGCCGTAGATCATCACCGTCGTCCGGGAGACGGACTCCAGTCCACGCTCCGCCAGCCGTCCGAGCAGTTCCTTGTGCCGGTCCTCGACATCGAGCCGCAGCGGACGGTCCGTCGTGGCGGCCAGGTCCGTGATCAGCGCCTGCGCGACGTCCGTGTCCCGCGCGATCAGCGGGCCCACCACCGCGGTGCTCCCGCTCGGCCAGAGCGCCGCGTAGCCGACCAGCTCGCCGTGCTCCTCGGCCACCTGGAGCCGGTCGGAGAAGGCGGGCAGCCGGGCGAGGAGATGCGTCCGGTCGGCGCCGAAGGCGGTGAGGTCGAGCCGGACCATCGCCTGCAGATCGTCCGCGGCGGCCGGGCGCGTGGCCACCGACGAACCGGAGGAAGCGACCGAGGGGGAGCCGCCGCGGTTCCCCGCGGCCAACCGGCCACCGACGCGTTCCGCCCGCCCCACGGCGGAGAAGCCGAGGTCTTCGTAGAGCGGCTGCCCCTGCTCGGTGGCGTACAGGGCGAGCGGGGCGCCCTCCTCCGCCTCCATCACATGCCGCATCAGGCGTCGAGCGATCCCCTGGCGGGCGTAACGTCCGGCGACGAGCAACATGCCGACGGCGGTGAGGCCGGGGCCGTACGACATGGTCAGGCAGGTCGCCGCCAGACCCCTGCCGTCCGGGGCGTCGATCCCGTACCCCGTTCCGGCCGAGAGCAGCAGTCCCCAGCGGTGTTCGTCGCGGGGCCAGCCGCGGTCCTCGCAGAGGTCGGCACAGGTGACCAGGTCTCCCCGGTTAAGGCGCCGGATCGGCAGGTCGACGAGGGGGCGGGGTGATGGCCTGTGCATGGGGCCAGGCTGACGGACGGGATGATCGCCCGTCCACCGATTTCGCGGAACTGGCCAAGATCCGCAGCCCTCCGCCCCGAGGACCTGCCCGGGACCGGTCGGTGCCGGGCAGCGGTTTCACGTGAAACACAGCGCCGAGGGGCCGGGCGGCTCCCCCCGGCGCGGGGCCTCACCCCAGGTCGGGAGCGTGCAGCGCCCGCACCCCTTCGATGTTGCCGTCCAGATAGTGGCGCAGGGACAGCGGGACGAGGTGCACGGCCGCGATGCCGACCCGGCTGAACGGCACCCGGACGATCTCGTACTCCCCGCAGGGCTCGTCGATCTCCGGACCGTGGCGCCGCGAGACGTCCATCGACGCCAGGCGGCAGACGAAGAAGTGCTGGACCTTCACCCCGGCCACGCCGCCGTCCGCGATGTGCTCCACGGTGTCGACGAAGCACGGGACCACGTCGACGATCTTCGCGCCGAGCTCCTCGTCGACCTCGCGGTGCAGCGCGTCGACGACGGTGGCGTCCTCGGGTTCCACACCGCCGCCGGGCGTGAGCCAGTACGGATCGACCCCCGGCTTCGTGCGCTTGATCAGGACGAGGTCGTCGCCGTCGAGCAGAACGGCGCGTGCGGTGCGCTTGACCACTGGGCGTTCGGTCATGGCAAGAGAGTGGCCCATGGGAGGCCCCCTGAAACTCTCCCGGACTACCGGACCGCGGCGTCCAGTGCCTGTTCGACGTCGGCGAGCAGGTCCTCGGGGTCCTCCGCGCCGACCGAGAAGCGGATGAACCCCTCCGCCACGGCGTCGCCGCCCCAGCGGCCCCGGCGTTCCGCGGTGGACCGGACCCCGCCGAAGCTCGTCGCGTCGTCCACCAGACGCAGTGCGGACAGGAACCGCTCCGCGGTCCCCCGGTCGGCCAGTTCGAAGGAGATCACGGAGCCGAAGCGCCGCATCTGGCGTGCCGCTACGGGGTGCGACGGATCCGTGGGCAGCCCCGGATACCGCAGTCCGGTGACCTCCGCCCGCTCCCCCAACGCCTCGGCGAGGGCGAGGGCGGTGGTGCACTGCCGGTCGATGCGCAGGTGGAGGGTGGCCAGCGAACGGTGCGCGAGCCACGCCTCCATCGGCCCGGGGATCGCCCCGACGACCTTGCGCCAGCGCCGTACGTCGGCCGTCAACCGGGGGTCGCGGCAGGTCACATGGCCGAGCAGGAGGTCACCGTGCCCGGTCATGCCCTTGGTGTCGCTGGCGACCGAGAAGTCGGCTCCCAGCTCCAGCGGGCGCTGCCCGATCGGGGTGGCCAGGGTGTTGTCCACCGCTACCAGCACATCCGCCGCGTGCGCGGCCTCCACCAGGCGCCGGATGTCGCAGACGTCCAGCCCGGGGTTGGACGGGCTCTCGATCCACAGCAGCTTCGCGCCCTCCAGCAAGGCCGCCTGGGCGTCCCCGCCGGTCGGCGCGGTCCGGACCTCGACCCCGTACGCCGCCAGTTGCTCCCGTACGAGCGGAAGCGCCTGGTAGCCGTCGTCGGGCAGGACGACGGCGTCGCCCGAGCGGACCTGGGAGAGCAGCACCGCGGTGATCGCCGCCATGCCCGAAGCGAAGACCGTGGTGCCCACCTCTTCACCGGGAGCCTCCAACTCCCCGATGGCCTGCTCCAGAAGGGTCCAGGTCGGGTTGGTCTCCCTGCCGTAGGTGTAGGGCCCCACCGGATCGCCGGAGAGGTGGAAGTGGGCCGCGAAGACCGGTCCGGGCAGGGTGGGTTCGAACTGCTCCGGTACCGGAAGCCCGGCTCGTACCGCACGGGTGCCGTCGCCCAGGGTGCTCATGCCTGCTCCTTCGCTGCTCCGCCGGTGGGGGTCCGGCGCTTTCCCGCACTCTTCCAGAGGCCCGGGAGAAGGCTCCCACCCGTTCCCCCTGTCCGTCCTCCTCGGGCAGGGCGACCGGGGCCGGTGTGAGGGCCTCGCGGCCCGTGCGGGCGCCCGGCGGCACAGTGTCGCCGATCAGGCCGGCCCCCCTCGCGTCGGCGACCGTCTTGACTACGAAATTCTTCCTGTGTCTGATCGTGGCAGGCATGATCGGTGGCGGTCACCGGCAGCACAGGTACAGCCGACGGTGCGAGAACAAAGGGCGGGACGGACCATGAAGGCATTCAGACTGGACGAGCTGGAGGCGGAGCGCGCCGCCAACGACGGTGCGTATCTGCAGTTCCTGCGGGAGCGCACCATGTCGGTCGGCCTCTACGCCCTGGACGCGGGAGAGCTCGACCCGCAGCAGCCGCACCGGCAGGACGAGGTCTACTTCGTCGTCAGCGGGCGGGCTTCGATCACGGTGGGTACGGAGACCACACAGGTCGGCAGGGGAAGTGTCGTCTACGTGCCCGCGGGCGTGGCACACAAGTTCCACCACATCACCGAGGACCTGCGGGTGATGGTCGTCTTCTCGCCGCCCGAGGGCTGACCGCCGGTTCGGGGCCCGCGCTCCGGAGGCCGCCCGCCCCGGGGGCCGGAGGCGGGCCGGCCTCGGGGATCCCTAGGGGCTCGATCAGGGGTCTTCAAGGGCTGCCAGGCCCCCGCCGGCCGCCTCCGCGCCTTTAGCATCGAGGCAAGGACCCAGAGAGACGAGGTAGAGGCGATGGCCGTGCGGGAGATATTCGCGGGAATGCCCTGGTGGGTGAAGTGGATCGCGGTGCCCGTCATTGCGATCTTCGTGTTCGGCGGGCTGATCGCCAGCGTGGTGGGCTTCGTGATCAGCCTGCTCTTCAAGGTGCTGCTCTTCGTCGTCCTGGTCGGCGGACTGCTCTTCCTCATCCGCAAGTTCATGTCGTCGTCGTCCTCGCGCGGTGACTGGTAGCACCCGGACGCGGGTCGGCGCGGGGGCCGGCCTGACCCGTCCGACCGGGCGGGCCCGGTTCCGGAGGCGATCCGGCGGGCGGGGGCCCACGAGCCGCCCCGGTGGATCCGGCCCCCGGGGCCCGGGACGGACGGCGCCGACCCGGGGGTATTAGCCCAGCAGAGCTAAGTCCCGGAGGAAACCACCCGTTCGCCGCAGGCGGCCGATACAGTGGCACACCACTGCCGCCATCCGGAATGTGACCTTCCGTCACCATATCGATCACCTGATCGTCCTGGGTACGACAGTCCGGTCGTTGGCCTCCGATCGCCGGCGCCCGGACCGGTCCTCGCCGGTCGCGGGTCACCGGAACTCCGGTCCCCTCCGGTCCTCGGGATCGCGGCAGTCCCGTGGGGGCGGCCCCCACGGGAGGGCCGACGGCCCGTCACCATGCCTGGGGGTGACCGTTGACCACGGCATCGAGCACCGCTGTCCCGACGTTGATCGGTTCGGTTCAGCGGGCGTTGAGGCTGCTGGAGGCGGTGGGAAATCATCGGAACGGCGCACCCGCGAAACAACTGGCCCGCGAGGCGGGGCTGCCGCTGCCGACCGCGTACCACCTGCTGCGCACGCTGACCTACGAGGGTTATCTCCGCCGGGAGAACGGGGTCTTCCACTTCGGTGCGGCCGCCGAGAACCTCACCTCGGCTCCGGGTGCCAGGAGCCGCCTGCGCCGGGCCCCTTCCGTCGCCGACTCCCTCGGCCGCTGGCGGGACATTCTCGGGGCTCCGGTGTACTGCGCCGTCTACTGCGACGGCGAGATCGAACTCGTCGCGGTCGCGGACGCGCCCGACACTCCGGCGGTGGAGGAGTGGGCCTCCTTCCGGGAGACCGCCCACGCCCACGCCATCGGCCAGTGCCTGCTCGCCCAACTCGACGAGCAGGCCCGCGAGGAGTACCTCGACCGGTACCCCGTACGGCCCCTTACCCGTTACTCAGTGCGAGATCGCGCCACACTTCTGGAACGGCTGCGTACCCTCCGACGAGGTGAACCGGTCATCGAACGCCAGGAGTACGCACTGGGGACCGTGTGCGCCGCCATTCCGGTCACAGCCGGTGCCACCATTGCGGCGATGGCCATTTCTGTACCCTTGGACCGAGAAGATCGGTTGCTACCCGCAGTCGAACAGTTACGTGGCGAAGTCGCCAGCCTCTTGCGTTCGTTCGTGTTCTCTATCAGTATCTGAAAAATCACTCCTTGTGATCTGCTATCGCGTGCACCACGATGGCGTCAATAGGGCCATGGGGGATCATTCCTGGCCAGTTTCATCTACTGCGGGGTTGAACGATGCGCGAGTCGGTTCAAGCAGAGGTCATGATGAGCTTCCTCGTCTCCGAGGAACTCTCGTTCCGTATTCCGGTGGAGCTCCGGTACGAGGTCGGCGACCCATATGCCATCCGGATGACGTTCCACCTGCCCGGCGATGCCCCTGTGACCTGGGCTTTCGGCCGCGAACTGCTGCTGGACGGGCTCAACAGCCCGAGCGGCGACGGAGATGTGCACATCGGTCCGACCGAACCCGAGGGCCTCGGCGATGTGCACATCCGGCTCCAGGTGGGCGAGGACCGTGCGCTGTTCAGGGCGGGCACGGCGCCGCTGGTGGCGTTCCTCGACCGGACGGACAAGCTCGTGCCGCTCGGTCAGGAACACACGCTGGGTGACTTCGACGGCAACCTGGAGGACGCGCTCGGCCGCATCCTCGCCGAGGAGCAGAACGCCGGGTGACCGGGCGCACCCGATGCCCCTTCACCCCTTCTTACGACGACGGCCCCGGCCGGCCCGCACGGGCGCGGCCGTAGCCGTCTGTGCGCCGTCGGCCCCCGTCCGGTCCGCGGAGACCACCAGCGCGGCGAGCGCCGTGGTCACCGGCACCGAGGCGACCAGACCGATCGACCCGATCAGCGTGCGGACGATCTCCTCAGCCACCAGCTCGCTGTTGGCCACCGTCCCCACACTGCTCTGGGCGATGGAGAAGAGGAGCAGCAGGGGCAGCGCCGCGCCCGCGTACGCCAGCACCAGGGTGTTGACCACCGAGGCGATGTGGTCCCTCCCGATCCGGATACCTGCCCGGTACAGCCCCTTCCAACCCATCCCGGGGTCGGCCTGGTGCAGTTCCCAGACCGCGGAGGTCTGGGTGACCGTCACATCGTCGAGCACCCCGAGCGAACCGATGATGACACCGGCCAGCAGCAGACCGCTCATATCGATGTCCGGGTAGAGGCCGTGGATGAGGCCGGTGTTGTCGTCGGTGTTGCCGCTCAGGTTCCCCCAGCCGATGAACAAGGAGCCCAACAGCCCGATCAGCAGCAGGGAGATCAGGGTGCCGACGACCGCGACGGAGGTGCGGGCCGTCACCCCGTGGCACAGGTAGAGCGCCGCCAGCATGATGGCGCTGGCTCCGATCACCGCCACCACCAGCGGATTCGAACCCTGGAGGATCGCCGGCAGGATGAACAGGGTCAGCACGGCGAACGACACGGCCAGCGCCACCAGCGCCATCACCCCGCGCAGCCGGCCCACCACGACCACCGCCAGCGCGAAGATCCCGGCCAGCAGCGCCAGGGGAACCTTCCGGTCCACATCGGTCACGGAGTACTGGAGGTCGCGCGGTGCGTCGGGGGCGTAGGCCACGACCACGCCCTGGCCCTCCTTCAACTGGCGGGGCGCGTCCGGCTGGACCACCTCGACGAACCTGCGGCCCTTGTCCTGGCCGCTGGTCACCTCGACGGTCGCCTTCGCGCACTCCCCCTCCTGCTCGTTGACGGCCTCCCGCCCCGAGGGCGTGGAGGTGTCGCCGGTCGGGGGCACCTGCGAGGCGTTGACGTCGGCGCAGTCGACCTTGACGACCTGGACGACCTTGCCGTCCTGGGTCTGCCGGTCGAAACCGACGCCGGTGCGTTCGTGGTCGGGCGCGCCGCCGGGCCAGAGGGCGATCAGGCCGATGACGACCGCCGTGGCGAACGGGATCACCACGGCGGCGATGACCTTGCGCAGATGCCGGGAGACGGGAGCGGCCGGGCCGTGGTTGTGCGTGTGGCCGTGGGAGGGGCCCTGGGGCGGCTGGGAAGCGGAGTCGCTCGGGGGAGAGGTCACGGGGCGATCATCGCAAGAACGCGGGGGCCCTCTGGTCAGCACGCCGGAAAGGACGCTAGCGTGGAGGCACCTTTGCACACGCGGGAGCTCGGAGCACCGGGCTGAGAGGGCGCTGACCTCCGTACGTCCGCACGTACGGGAAAAGCTGCGCCGACCGCCGAACCTGTTACCGGGTAATGCCGGCGTAGGGAGTAGGTCTCATGACCACATCGGACGCGCGCACGCCTGCCTCGAAACAGAACGACGAGGCCGGGAAGTCCATCGGCTGGCACAAGGGGTACGTCCAGGGCTCGCGCCCGGACCTCCGGGTGCCGGTCCGACAGGTGCACCTCACCAACGGCAAGGACGTGACGCTGTACGACACGTCGGGGCCGTACACCGATCCCGCCGTCGACACCGATGTCCGCCGCGGCCTCACGCCTGTGCGGGAGAGCTGGATCACCGCCCGCGGCGACACCGAGGAGTACGCGGGCCGGCCCGTCCGCCCCGAGGACGACGGGCTCAAGCACACCTCGCCGCGGGGCGGGCTGCGCAATCTCGACGCCGTCTTCCCCGGCCGCCCGCGCCGGCCGCGCCGCAGCCGCGACGGCCGGCCCGTCACCCAGCTCGCGTACGCCCGGCGGGGGGAGGTCACCCCGGAGATGGAGTACGTGGCGATCCGGGAGGGCGTCGAGGCGGAGGTCGTACGCGAGGAGATCGCGGCGGGCCGGGCGGTGCTGCCGGCCAACGTCAACCATCCGGAGATCGAGCCGATGATCATCGGCAAGCGGTTCCTGGTGAAGGTCAACGCCAACATCGGCAACTCGGCCGTGACCTCTTCCATCGAGGAGGAGGTGGACAAGATGACCTGGGCGACCCGGTGGGGCGCGGACACGGTCATGGACCTGTCCACCGGACGCAACATCCACACCACCCGTGAGTGGGTGCTGCGCAACTCCCCCGTGCCGATCGGCACCGTCCCGCTCTACCAGGCCCTGGAGAAGGTGGACGGCCGGGCCGAGGAGCTGACCTGGGAGATCTACAAGGACACCGTCATCGAGCAGGCTGAGCAGGGCGTGGACTACATGACGGTGCACGCCGGAGTGCGCCTGCCGTACGTCCCGCTGACGGCCCGTCGTAAGACCGGGATCGTCTCGCGCGGCGGTTCGATCATGGCGGCCTGGTGCCTCGCGCACCACAAGGAGTCGTTCCTCTACGAGCACTTCGAGGAGCTCTGCGAGATCCTCGCGACGTACGACGTCACCTACTCGCTCGGGGACGGACTGCGCCCGGGCTCGATCGCGGACGCCAACGACGAGGCGCAGTTCGCCGAGTTGCGGACCCTGGGCGAGCTGAACACGGTGGCCAAGCGGTTCGGCGTCCAGACCATGATCGAGGGCCCCGGGCATGTCCCGATGCACAAGATCAAGGAGAACATCGACCTCCAGCAGGAGATCTGCGAGGAGGCCCCGTTCTACACGCTGGGCCCGCTGACCACGGACATCGCGCCCGCCTACGACCACATCACCTCCGGCATCGGCGCCGCGATGATCGCCTGGTGGGGTACGGCGATGCTCTGCTACGTCACGCCCAAGGAGCACCTGGGGCTGCCGAACCGGGACGACGTGAAGACCGGCGTCATCACCTACAAGATCGCCGCCCACGCGGCCGACCTGGCCAAGGGGCACCCGGGCGCGCAGGAGTGGGACGACGCCCTTTCCGACGCGCGGTTCGAATTCCGCTGGGAGGACCAGTTCAACCTGGCCCTCGATCCGGACACGGCCCGGGAGTACCACGACGAGACGCTGCCCGCCGAGCCGGCGAAGACGGCGCACTTCTGCTCGATGTGCGGGCCGAAGTTCTGCTCGATGAAGATCTCCCAGGACATCCGGCGACAGCACGGAGGTTCGCAGCAGGAGATCGAGGAGGGCATGGCGGCGAAGTCGAAGGAGTTCGCCGCCGCCGGGAACCGGGTGTACCTGCCGATCGCCGACTGACCCGCCCGGCGGCCTGTTCACCCCGGCGGCCTGTTCACCCCGGCGGCCTGTTCACCCCGGCGGCCGGGGCGCCCCGGCCGCCGGCCGGTCCGGCCGGTACGGCGGAAGGGGCCCGCCGGCCCACCGGGGCAGGCCGGTGTTCCGGTCGTCCGGCGCGGGGCCGGCGGGCGGCGGGGCACGGGGGGCCGTGCCTTTCGGCTCCTCGTCCCCGCGCGCCCCGACCGGCGCGTTCCGGCTGCCGGTCAGGTCTGCTCCGGTCCGGGCGGTTGCTCCGTGCCGAACGGGTTGTCGATGACGTAGCGCCAGAACCCGTCGGGGCCCCGGCGGGCGACGACGGTGGCCGTGCCCGCGATCCGGACCTGCGGGACGGTGGACCGCCCTGGTGCTGCGCGAACTCATGGGCGGTCCGCTCGGCTTCTCCGAGCCGAGGGGACGGCTGCCGGAACTGTCAGCGAAGGTTCTCAGCCAACGGCTCAGGGAACTGGGCGAGCGCGGCCTGGTGTCGGTGGAGCGGCGGCGCGGATTCCCGGTGCGGACGAGCTACACCCTGACCGGGGCGGGCCGGGCGCTCCGCCCGCTGCTGATCGAGCTCTGCGCTACGGGGGAGGCGCTGCTCGCCGCGACTGACCGCCCGGAGACGGAAGCACGCACCCCGGAGCCCTGATCCGGCCACGGCGGAAGGGCTCATGGGGTGTTCTGCGTGGATTGGCCAACCTCAGCCATCCTGACGGAGTTTGCGGGGGTTGCGCAGCTTATTGAGCGACAGTATGGACACGGTCGGGCGGCAGCTGGATGTACGTTCTCCTTCTGCGTCAATGGAGCTTGACCCAGTCCTTATCTGTGGCTTACTTTCCGGCTTGCTTGGCTGAAAAGGGGAGCCCTCGCACGGAGGGCTTCGGGGAGGGAACACAGTGAACTGGTACCTGGCCGTACTCAAGAACTACGCAGGCTTCAGCGGACGTGCGCGCCGCAAGGAGTACTGGATGTTCACCTTGATCCACATGGTCGTGGCGATCGTCCTCGCGGCTGTCGGCTTCGCGATAGAGACCACCATCCCGTACATGATCTACCTGGTCGCGACGATCATTCCGTCGCTCGCGGTGATGGTGCGGCGTCTGCACGACACCGGTCGCTCGGGCTGGTGGTTCCTGATCTCGTTCGTCCCGCTGGTCGGCGGCATCATCCTGCTCGTCTTCCTCGCTTCGGAGGGCAAGCACGAGGCGAACCAGTACGGCGCCAACCCGAAGCTGGCTCCGCAGGCCGTCTGATCCACCGCTCCGGTCCGTCCGGAGCGTCCCCCGGGCCGGGCGCGGCACTCGCCGCCCCGGCCCGGGGTGTGTCCGGGCGGAGGAAGGCTACGGCCCGGCGCGAGGACCCGGGCCCCTCTCACTCCGGCTGGTGCTCGGGGCCGCCGAAGTCCGGGCTCGTGAAGTCGGGGCTGGTGAAGGTCGGCCGGGGCCCGGCGGCCGGGCCGTTCTCCGGACCGGAGAAGTCCGGCCTGCTGTAGCCGATCTTCGGGATGCGGTCGGGCGAAGGGTGCGGGGTGCGTGCGGCGGGCCCCGCCGTGGGGTCGTCCAGGGCGTCCCGGAGGAACGGGAGGATGCCCCGCTCCAGCAGGGCGTGGCGCCACGCCTCCCTGGCCCGCGCGACCTCTTCCGGAAGCTCCTCCTCGTCCTCGGCCTCCAGGGACGTCGCACCGTTGCGGAGCGCGGTGACGAGCAGCCCCACGGCGGCGACCAGGATCGCCGCGGCGGCGACGCAGGCGAAGAACCACCCGGCCGTGACCAGGGAGCGGCCGAACGCCAACGACGGGTTGACCGCCCTGAGCAGGTAGCCGACGAGCAGGAAGATGACCGCCGCGGCGCCGGCCAGCAGCGGCGTCAGCACCGTGACGACCGCGCCTACGCCCGCGCCGCCTCTGGCCGCCGTGCTCTGCGGCCCGTCCAGAGGCGGCATCTCCTCGGCCGCCGCCCGGCGCAGTTCGCCGCGGGCCGTGACGTAGTGCTCGTACTCGGTGGCCGCGGACGCGGTGATCAGCGCCGTGGCGCCGAGCGCCATGGTGCGCAGCTGTTCGGTGTTGAGCCGGTCACCGACGCCCTCGAGGTCCGGGCGTTCATGAGCGTGGCGCAGTGCGTCGCCCAGAATCCGCTCGTACTCGGGTCCGTCCTCGGCCAGCAGGTGCGGAGCGCTTGTCATCTGCATCCCCCGATGCTCCGTCGGTGCCCGAATGCCCGCGTGGACCGGGCGATCGGGCGGAAACGGAGGAGAGCCTGCCACTGTTAGGCCGATGGTAGAGCGCTCACGGCACGGGGTGACAGGGTGTTTCCAGAATTGGGTCCGGTGACGGGCCCGGTGATCGGCGGAGTCGGCGCGGGCGGAACCTGAAGCGACTTCCCCGTCGACGGTCAGTCATGCAGCGGGAGCTGAACGACCAACAGCTTTCCGGCCATGGTCACACCGCCGTCCATGGCGATGGCGAGGCCGTCCGCGTACACGTGGGGGCCGTTGATCACCGGGCCCGAGTCCTCGTCGCCGTCCTCCGTGCCGACCTCGCCCAGAAGGTACGGAATGGGGCTGTGACCATGGACGACGCGCTGTCCCCCGTACGTCGACAGCAGCTCGCGCACGGCCTGGGGGCCGCCCTCGTCCCGGAAGGCGAACCGCTTGGTGAGCTTGCGGAACAGGTCCCAGCACTCGTCGGCGTCATTGCGCGTGAGAATGGCCGTGATCGTGTCGTTGACGTCCTCGATGGTGGAGCCGTAGTCGAGGTAGGCCGTCGTGTCGGAGTGCAGCAGCAGATGACCGTCCTGCTCGACGACGGCGTCGAGCCGCGACATCCACTGGAGGTGGACGTCCTGGAGGCGGTCCATGTCGGCCTTCTGACCGCCGTTGAGCAGCCAGGCGGCCTGGAAGGTGGCGGTGCCCGCCCCCGAGTTGACGGGGGTGTCGCCGAACCGCTTGGCGCCGATCAGCAGCAGTTCGTGGTTGCCCATCAGGGCCTTGCAGTAGCCGCCGGCCGCCGCGGCCTCGGCGGAGAGCCGCATGACGAGGTCGATGACCCCGATGCCGTCCGGGCCGCGGTCGGTGAAGTCGCCGAGGAACCACAGCCGGGCGTTGCCCGCCGCCCACTTCCCGTCGGCGTCCACGAGGCCCTGCTCCCCGAGGGCGGCCAGCAGCTCGTCCAGGTAGCCGTGGACGTCTCCGACGACGTAGAGCGGGCCGCGGCTGTCCTCGGCGCCGGGGCTCGGCTCGGCGACCGTCCGGACCTGGACCGTGTCGCCGCGGCGGATGACCGGGAGGTCCCGCTCGGTCGGTGTGTAGCCGTCCGGCTGCTCGCCGCCCACGACGGCGTTGCCGGGGTGCGGCGGCGGTACGGGCGTGTGCGGCGGCAGGGAGGCCCCTCGGGCCCCGGGAGCCCCGGGGGCTGACGGCGGGGAGGCGCCGGGCGGAGGGCCCGGCTCCGGTGCGCGTGGCGGCACCGGGGAAGGCGGCGCCTCCTGGGCGGGCGGTGGCACGGGTGTCTGCGCGTACGGCGGAACCCGGAAGTCACGCAACGTCGCCGTCCGCACCACGGGTTCCTGACCGGCCCCCTGAGTCATCGACCCCTCCACCACCGTCGCGCCGCCGTACACCTGACGGGCCCTGCCTGGTAGAGGTGGTCCGCGGTGTCGTGCGCCCATCATAGGAATGCGGATCGATCTGTGTGACGCACCAGGGGTGGTGAATCCGGGCGCACGCGCGGTTCACCGGCCGATTGGCCCGAAAAGTGACGATCAATCCCTGCTGGGGGAGCGCGGCGCGCTGACCGTGGTGCGGGGTGGACGTCGCTGCGAGGAGGTCCGCACGATGAGTTCCGTCGGTATGACCTGCTCGACCGGCCCGTCGTGCTCGACCCCTTCGATGGCGTCGATGAGGAGTTGGACGACGGCCGTGCCGATGCGCCGGGGCTTCAGCGAGAGCGTCGTGATGGGCGGTTCGGTGGCCGCGTACACGGTGGACTCGCTGCAGCAGACCAGCAGCAGGTCCTCGGGGACGCGCAGCCCGTAGCGGCGGGCCGCCGCGAGGAGGTCGGTCCCGTTGGGGTCGAAGAGCCCGTAGACCGCGTCGGGACGGTCCGGGCGGGCGAGCAGCCGGTCGGCGGCGACCGCGCCCGCGCACGGGTCGTGGGCCGGGTAGGACTCGTAGACGGGGTCCTGGCCGACCCGCTCGCACCAGTGGAGGTAGGCGGCGGTGGACAGCCGGGTGTACGTGTCGGTGGTGTTGCCGGTCAGCAGGCCGATCCGGCGGGCCCCGGCGGCGGCGAGGTGGTCGAGGAGGTCGAGCACGGCGGCCCGGTGGTCGTTGTCGACCCAGGCGGTGACGGGGAGCGTCCCGGCCGGACGGCCGTCCGACACCACGGGCAGGCCCTGGCGGACGAGTTCGGTGACGACCGGGTCCTGGTCGGAGGGGTCGATGACGACGGTCCCGTCGAGCGCGACGTTCGACCAGACGTCGTGCCGGGAGGTGGCGGGGAGGATGACGAGGGCGTAGCCGCGGGCGAGTGCCGCGGAGGTCGCGGCTCTCGCCATCTCCGCGAAGTACGCGAATTCGGTGAAGGTGAAAGGTTCATTCCCGTACGTGGTCACGGTCAGGCCGATGAGCCCCGACTTGCCCGTACGGAGGGTTCGGGCCGCGGCGGACGGGCGGTAGCCCAGGCGCTCGGCGACCTCGCGGACATGGCGGCGGGTGGCGTCCGGGAGCCTGCCCTTGCCGTTGAGCGCGTCGGAGACGGTCGTGATCGAGACGCCGGCCGCAGCGGCCACGTCACGGATACCCGCCCGTCCTGGCCGGCCGCTGCGCCGGGGGGTCTCCGTCCGGCTCACCTGGTGCTTCCCTGCTGCTGTCATGGCGAGCCGATAGTAGGGCTCCGGAGGGTGGTCGGTCCGGTCGCATATGCACACGTTGACAGGTACGTTTCTGCAAGGCGACGCGCCATCAGTTCCCTTGCAAAGAAAGGCAGTTGGACATCGCAGCTTGCAGGTTTCAGGTTGCGGGGCCTCGCGGCCTGCTGGATGGTCGATGTTTCGAAGAGGTCTCAACTCACCAGTTCGGGGGACGCGCGCCACGGCGCGGGCCACCGGCGTGCGATCGGGCGGCGAGCGCCCCCTCCGCCCGGAACCCCGTGGCGGCCCCCGCGCGGTCCCTTTCTCGGGCACTGCGGTCGATTTCCCTCTCGGCCCGTTCGCACCGGGGGGCAATCCTCATAGGGTGTGCAGTATTGCTGTGAACGGACGGTCGAGGAGGACCTGCGGTGAGCGAGACGAGCCCCAAGCTGCGCGCCGAACTGGACGGCGTTCCCGCCTACGTGCCGGGGAAGCCGGCGGCGGCCGGCGGTCCGGTCGCGTACAAGCTGTCCTCCAACGAGAACCCCTATCCGCCCCTGCCGGGCGTCCTGGAGTCGGCGCTCGCCGCGGCGGGGAACTTCAACCGCTACCCGGACATGGCGTGCACCGGTCTGATGAACGAGCTGGCCGAGCGTTTCGACGTGCCCCTCTCGCATCTCGCCACCGGCACCGGCTCGGTGGGCGTCGCCCAGCAGCTGCTCCAGGCCACCTCCGGCCCCGGCGACGAGGTCGTCTACGCCTGGCGGTCCTTCGAGGCGTACCCGATCATCACCCAGGTCAGCGGTGCGACCTCGGTGAGGGTGCCGCTGACCGAGGGGGAGGTGCACGACCTCGACGCGATGGCGGCGGCGATCACCGACCGGACGCGGCTGGTCTTCGTCTGCAACCCGAACAACCCCACCGGCACGGTGGTGCGCCGGGCCGAGCTGGAACGGTTCCTCGACCGGGTGCCGAGCGACGTGCTGGTGGTGCTCGACGAGGCGTACAAGGAGTTCATCCGTGACGCCGAGGTGCCGGACGGCATCGAGATCTACCGGGACCGGCCCAATGTGGCGGTGCTGCGGACCTTCTCCAAGGCGTACGGCCTGGCGGGGCTGCGGGTCGGGTTCGCGGTGGCCCACGAGCCGGTGGCGGCGGCGCTGCGCAAGACGGCCGTCCCCTTCGGCGTGAGCCAGCTCGCCCAGGACGCGGCGGTGGCCTCGCTCCGGGCGGAGGACGAGCTGCTGGGCCGGGTCGGCACGCTGGTCGCCGAGCGCGCCCGCGTGAGCGCCGAGCTGAAGCGCCAGGGCTGGGCGGTGCCGGAATCGCAGGCGAACTTCGTCTGGCTGCGGCTGGGGGAGCGGACCCTCGACTTCGCCGGCGCCTGCGAGCGGGCCGGGGTGGTCGTGCGGCCGTTCGCCGGGGAGGGCGTACGGGTCACGATCGGCGAGGGCGAGGGCAACGACCTCTTCCTCAAGGCGGCGGAGGCGTTCCGCGCGGAGCTGTAGCCTCCGCTCCCCCGCACGCCGAAGCGGTGTCCGTACGGGCCCCGGATCTCGATCGACGAGGTCCGGGGCCCGTCGCGTGGGCCGGCTCCGGCGCGAGGGGGCCGGAGGAACGGGCCGGTCGGAGGGGCGGGACGGCTTCGGCGTGGGCGGACGGCGAAAAAGGGATACCCCCGGCGAAGGGCTCGAAAGCATGTGCGTCATAATTGCTTGTGAATGTGAACGCGTTCACAAGCGTGCCCTGCTTTCTCCCGTGATCGGGGGAATCGCTGGGGCGTAGTGCCGGTACGACCACGGCGATGTAAGGAGACTGACGACGTGGACCTCGCTCTGGCGCCGGAGACCCTGGCGCGATGGCAGTTCGGCATCACCACCGTCTACCACTTCCTCTTCGTCCCGCTGACGATCTCGCTCGCCGCGCTCACGGCCGGCCTGCAGACCGCCTGGGTGCGGACGGAGAAGGAGAAGTACCTCAGAGCCACCAAGTTCTGGGGCAAGCTGTTCCTGATCAACATCGCCATGGGCGTCGTCACGGGCATCGTCCAGGAGTTCCAGTTCGGCATGAACTGGTCCGACTACTCGCGCTTCGTCGGCGACGTCTTCGGCGCTCCCCTCGCCTTCGAGGCGCTGATCGCCTTCTTCTTCGAGTCCACCTTCATCGGGCTGTGGATCTTCGGCTGGGACAAGCTGCCGAAGAAGATCCACCTCGCCTGCATGTGGATGGTCTCGATCGGCACGATCCTCTCCGCCTACTTCATCCTGGCGGCCAACTCCTGGATGCAGCACCCGGTCGGCTACCGGATCGACGAGGAGCGCGGACGCGCCGAGCTGACCGACTTCTGGCGGGTCCTCACCCAGGACACCGCGGTCACCCAGTTCTTCCACACCATCACGGCGGCGTTCCTGGTCGGCGGCGCCTTCATGGTCGGCATCGCCGCATTCCACCTGGCGCGCAAGAAGCACATCCCGGTGATGCGGACCTCGCTGCGGCTCGGCCTGGTCACCGTCGTGATCGCCGGAATGCTCACCGCCGTCAGCGGCGACAGCCTCGCCAAGGTCATGTTCCGGCAGCAGCCGATGAAGATGGCCGCCGCCGAGGCCCTGTGGGACGGACAGGAGGGGGCGCCGTTCTCGATCTTCGCGTACGGGGACGTCAGCGAGGGCCACAACTCCGTGGAGATCTCGCTCCCCGGGGTGCTGTCCTTCCTCGCCAACAACGATCCGAACTCGTACGTCCCCGGCATCAACGACATCAACAAGGAAGCGCAGGAGAAGTACGGGCCCGGCGACTACCGCCCCAACATCCCGGTAGCGTTCTGGAGCTTCCGGTGGATGATCGGCTTCGGGATGGCCTCCTTCGGCCTCGGCCTGCTGGGGCTCTGGCTGACCCGGAAGAAGTTCCTGCTGCCGCCGGCGCTGCGGACCGGTGAGGACGAGGTGCCGCATCTGGTGCTGTTCCGGAACAAGGCGCTGAGCCCGAAGCTCACCAAGCTCTACTGGCTCGTCGCGCTCTGGACCCTGCTCTTCCCGCTGATCGCCAATTCCTGGGGCTGGATCTTCACCGAGATGGGCCGCCAGCCGTGGGTGGTCTACGGGGTGCTGCAGACCCGGGCCGGGGTCTCCCCCGGCGTCTCGCAGGGCGAGGTCATCACCTCGATGGTCGTCTTCACCCTGCTCTACGCGGTGCTCGCCGTGATCGAGGTGAAGCTGCTCGTGAAGTACATCAAGGCCGGTCCCCCGGAACTCACCGAGGACGACCTCAACCCGCCCAAGAAGATCGGCGGACACGACGAAGAAGACGCCGACCGGCCGATGGCCTTCTCGTACTGAGCACAGGAGCTGAGAGATGGAACTCCACGACGTCTGGTTCGTGCTCATCGCCGTCCTCTGGACCGGCTACTTCTTCCTGGAGGGATTCGACTTCGGCATCGGGGTCCTCACCAAGCTGCTGGCCCGCGACCGCACGGAGCGCAGGGTCCTGATCAACACGATCGGGCCCGTCTGGGACGGCAACGAGGTCTGGCTGCTCACCGCGGGCGGCGCCACCTTCGCGGCCTTCCCCGAGTGGTACGCCACCCTCTTCTCCGGCTTCTACCTGCCGCTGCTGATCATCCTGTTCTGCCTGATCGTGCGCGGCGTCGCCTTCGAGTACCGCGCCAAGCGGCCCGAGGAGCGGTGGCAGACGAACTGGGAGACCGCGATCTTCTGGACCTCCCTGATCCCCGCCGTGCTGTGGGGCGTGGCCTTCGGGAACATCGTGCGAGGCGTGAAGATCGACGCCGACATGGAGTACGTCGGCGACGTCTGGGACCTCCTCAACCCGTACGCCCTTCTCGGCGGCCTCGTCACGCTCGCCCTCTTCACCTTCCACGGGACGGTGTTCGCGGGCCTCAAGACGGCGGGCGACATCCGGGTCCGGGCCCGCGCCCTGGCGCTCAAGCTGGGGCCGGTCACCGCGGTGCTCGCCCTGGGCTTCCTGCTCTGGACCCAGGCCGACAACGGGGACGGCTGGAGCCTGGGGGCCCTGATCGTGGCGGTGGCGGCGCTCACGGCTGCGATCGCCGCCGTCGCCAAGGGCCGCGAGGGCTGGTCGTTCGCCTTCTCGGGCGTGACGATCGCGGCGGCGGTCGCGATGCTCTTCCTGACGCTCTTCCCGAACGTCATGCCGTCCTCGCTGAACGACGCCTGGAACCTCACCGTCACCAACGCCTCGTCCAGCCCGTACACGCTCCGGATCATGACCTGGTGCGCGGGCATCGCCACGCCCGTCGTGCTGCTCTACCAGAGCTGGACCTACTGGGTCTTCCGCAAGCGCATCGGCACCCAGCACATCGCCGACGCGCACTGATTCCGGCGAGCCGCGGGCCCCGCCCATCCCGAGGGGCCCGCGGCGGACGCCGATCCCGCAGAGCTCACCGACCCCGCCGGGGGGATGTTTCACGTGAAACCGATCGATCCGCGTCTCCTCCACCACGCACGGGCCACCCGTCTCTTCCTGGCGGCCGTGGTCGCCCTCGGCCTGCTCGGCGCCCTGCTGGTGATCGCCCAGGCGATGCTCATCGCCGAGATCGTGGTGGGCGGTTTCGAGGACGGCCTCACGGTCACCGAGCTGCGCACCCCTCTGCTGCTGCTTGCCGCGGTCGCGGTCGGCCGGGCCCTGATCGCCTGGCTCACCGAGCTGTCGGCCCATCGCGCGAGCGCGGCCGTCAAGTCCGAACTGCGCGGCCGGCTCCTGGAGCGGGCCACGCTTCTGGGCCCCGACTGGCTGAGCGGCCAGCGCACCGGTTCCCTGACCACCCTGGCGACCCGGGGGATCGACGCGCTCGACGACTACTTCGCCCGTTACCTCCCCCAGCTCGGCCTCGCGGTCGTCGTACCCGTCGCGGTGCTCGCCCGGATCGTCACCGAGGACTGGGTGTCGGCGGCGATCATCCTGGTCACCCTGCCGCTCATCCCGTTGTTCATGATCCTGATCGGCTGGGCCACCCAGTCCCGGATGGACCGCCAGTGGCAGCTGCTGTCCCGGCTCTCCGGGCACTTCCTGGACGTGGTCGCCGGGCTGCCGACCCTGAAGGTTTTCGGTCGGGCCAAGTCCCAGGCCGCCTCGATCCGCACGATCACCTCCGACTACCGCCGGGCCACCCTGCGTACCCTGCGGATCGCCTTCCTCTCCTCCTTCGCCCTGGAGCTGCTGGCCACGCTGTCGGTGGCCCTGGTCGCCGTGACGATCGGCATGCGGCTCGTCCACGGAGAACTCGACCTCTACACGGGCCTGGTCGTCCTGATCCTGGCCCCCGAGGCCTATCTGCCGATCCGCCAGGTGGGGGCGCAGTACCACGCGGCGGCCGAGGGGCTGTCGGCCGCCGAGGAGATCTTCACGGTCCTGGAGACCGCGCCTCCCGTCTCGGGGGACGGGGAGGTCCCGGGCTCGCCGCGGCTGGAACTGGCGGACGTGACCGTACGCCACGAGGGCCGTGCCGAACCCTCGCTGAACGCCGCGTCGCTCACCGTGGAGCCGGGGGAGACCGTCGCCCTGGTCGGCCCGAGCGGCGTCGGCAAGTCCACCCTGCTGAACGTGGTCCTCGGATTCGCCGTACCCGACGAGGGACACGTCCGGGTGGGCGGGCGGGACCTCGCGGAGCTGGACCTCCGACGCTGGCGGAGCCGTATCGCCTGGGTTCCCCAGCGCCCCCACCTCTTCGCCGGCACGATCGCCGAGAACGTCCGTCTCGCCCGGCCCGGCTCCGATGACGAGGCGGTCCTCGCGGCGCTGCGGGAAGCCGGCGCGTACGACTTCGTCGCCGCCCTGCCCGAGGGGATGCTCACGGCGCTCGGTGAGGACGGAGCCGGGCTCTCCGCGGGCCAGCGCCAGCGCCTCGCCCTCGCCCGCGCGTTCCTCGCCGACCGGCCGGTCCTGCTGCTGGACGAGCCGACCGCGAGCCTGGACGGCGAGAGCGAGGCGGGCATCGTCGACGCGGTACGGAGGCTGGCCGCCGGGCGGACCGTCCTGCTGGTCGTCCACCGGCCGGCGCTGCTGGCGGTCGCCGACCGGGTGGTGGCCCTGGAGGCGGCCGGTGTCGCCGCCCCCCGGACCGGAGCGCCGGGCCGCGGCGCCGGACCGGCCGTTCCCCGGCCGCTCGCCGGGGGCGAACCTCTCGACGCCCGCCGTGCGGAGGAAGGGCGTGCGGTCGACAGCGGCCCGGACAAGGCCGGCACCCGGCCCGGGCGGGTGCTCGCCCGTGTCCGGGCGTCCGCCGGGGCACAGCGCGGCCGGCTGTCCCTGGCCCTGCTGCTGGGCAGCCTGGCGGTCGGATCGGCCGTGGGGCTCATGGCCGTCTCCGGCTGGCTGATCTCCCGCGCCTCCGAGGAGCCCCCGGTCATGTACTTGATGATGGCGGTCACCGCGACCCGCGCCTTCGGCATCGGGCGGGCGGTCTTCCGCTACGCCGAGCGGCTCGTCTCGCACGACGCCGTCCTCAACCTCCTCGCCGACCTGCGCGTCTCCGTCTACCGGGGCCTCGAGCGCATCGCCCCCGCCGGGCTGCGCACCACGCGCCGCGGCGACCTGCTGACCCGGCTCGTCGCCGACGTGGACGCGCTCCAGGACTACTGGCTGCGCTGGCTGCTGCCCGCCGGGACCGCCGTCGTGGTGGGGGCCGCGGCCGCCGGATTCACCGGCTGGCTGCTCCCGGAGGCGGGCGTGATCCTCGCGGTCGGGCTGCTGCTCGCGGGGGTGGGCGTTCCGCTCGTCAGCGGCGCCTGTGCCCGCCGTACGGAGGGCCGGCTCGCCCCGGCCCGCGCCGCCCTGGCCACCCGTGTCACCGACCTCCTCGGCGGCACCGCGGAGCTGACCGTCGCCGGGGCGCTGCCCGAGCGCCGGACGCGGCTGCGCGAGGCCGACGCCCTGCTCACCCGGATCGCCTCGCGGGCCGCCGCCGCGACCGCCCTGGGCGGCGGCCTGTCCGCCCTGGTCTGCGGGCTCACCGTGGTGGCCGCCGGGCTCGTCGCCGTGCCCGCCGTGAACGACGGCCGGTTGTCGGGGGTCGCGCTCGCCGTGGTGGTGCTGACCCCGCTCGCCGCCTTCGAGGCCGTCGCCGGGCTGCCGCTCGCCGTGCAGTACCGCCGTCGCGTCGCCCGGAGCGGGGAGCGGGTGTACGAGGTGCTGGACGCCCCCGTCCCCGTACGCGAGCCCGAGCACCCCGCCGAGGAGCCCGTCTCCCCGTTCCCGCTGGAGGTACGGGGGCTGAGCGCCCGCTACCCGGCGGCCGGGCGCGATGCGCTGGCCGCGCTCGACCTGACCCTGACGCCCGGACGGCGCATCGCGGTCGTGGGGCCCTCCGGCTCGGGCAAGACGACCCTGGCCCAGGTCCTGCTGCGCTTCCTGGACGCCTCGTCGGGGACGTACCGGCTCGGCGGCGTCGAGGCGTCCGCGCTGGACTCGGACACCGTCCGGCGCTCGGTCGGCCTCTGCGCCCAGGACGCCCACGTCTTCGACAGCACGATCCGCGAGAACCTGCGCCTGGCCCGCCCCGGGGCGTCCGACCCCGACCTGTACGAGGCGCTCTCCCGGGCCCGTCTCCTCGACTGGGTGCGGACCCTTCCGCAGGGTCTGGACACTCCGGTCGGCGAGCACGGCGCCCGGCTCTCCGGCGGCCAGCGCCAACGGCTCGCCCTGGCTCGCGCGCTGCTCGCCGATTTCCCCGTACTCGTCCTGGACGAGCCGGCCGAGCACCTCGACCTGCCGACCGCCGACGCCCTCACCGCCGATCTGCTGGACGCCACCCGGGGCTGCGCGACGGTCCTGATCACGCACCGGCTGACCGGGCTGGAGGCGGTGGACGAGGTGCTGGTGCTGGACGCGGGCCGGGTGGTGCAGCGCGGCCCGTACGCCGAACTCGCGGCCGAGGAGGGCCCGCTGCGCCGCATGCTGGAGCGCGAGAAGGACACGGTCGGGGCGGGGGCGTGAGCCGGGAGCCGGGAGGGCCCCGGGCAGGGGCGACGGCCGGGCGGGACGTCACGTACATTCTCGACTTTCGCCCTGTAACGGCACTAACTAGGCTCGGGCCATGGCAGAGCCCGACCCGCAGGACTCCCTCGACGCCGCCACCCGAGCCGCCCACAGCCTCCAGGGCCTCTCCACGGAGCTGACCGCCCGGGTGCCGCAGTTGCTGGAGGCGATGCGATCGGTGGGCTCGGGGCTGGAACTGCACTCCACCCTGGACCGGATCTGCGAGACGGCCGCCGAACTCGCCCACGCCGAGTACGCCGCGATCGGCGTCGTCGACGAGTCGGGCGAGGGACTGTCGGACTTCGTCACGTACGGCGTGCCGCAGGAGGCGGTCGAGGAGATCGGACGGCTGCCCGACGGCCACCGGGGGCTGCTCGGCGCGCTGATCCACGACCCGGGCCCGGTCCGCCTGGCCGACCTGGCCACCGACCCCCGTGCGGAGGGTTTCCCGGCGGGGCACCCGCGGATGCGCACCTTCCTGGGGGTGCCCATCCAGGTCCAGGGAGAGACCTTCGGCAACCTCTACCTCACGGAGAAGCGGAACGGCGCGGAGTTCACCGACTACGACCTCCACACGGTCCGGGTGCTCGCCACGGAGGCCGGGATCGCCATCGGCAACGCCCGACTGTACGAGGCGGCGCGGCAGCGGGAGCACTGGATCGACGGTTCGGTCGCCGTCACCACCGCGCTCCTGTCGGGCGGGGACGCGGACGAGGCGCTGACCGTGGTCGCCGAACAGGCCCGCCGGCTCGCCGGATCCGCCGCCGGGATCGTGCTCCTGCCGACCGAGGAGGGCGGGCTGGAGATCGTCGCCGTGTCGTCCGACGAGCCCTCGTCCTCGCTCGGGGTGATCATCCCGCCCCGGAGCGCGGTGGCGGCGAAGCTGCTCGCGGGCGAGGCGGTGTTCATCGACGACTCGGCCACCGACAGCCGGATGGCGACCAGGCTGGCCGCCCGGTTCGGTCCGAGCATGATGCTTCCGCTGCACAGCGGCGGCCGGGTGCTCGGGGCGTTGGCCACCCCGCGCGCCCGGGGCGCGCGTCCGTTCACCGAGACCGAACGGATCCTCGCCACCCAGTTCGCCTCCCAGGCGGCGCTCGCGCTGATGATGGCCGAGGCCCAGCGGGACCGGGAGCGGCTGGCGGTGTACGAGGACCGCGACCGGATCGCCCGGGACCTCCACGACCTGGTCATCCAGCGGTTGTTCGCCACCGGGATGATGCTGGAGAGCGCCCAGCGCAGAGCGGTCGTCCCCGAGGTGCGCACCGGTGTCGCCCGGGCGGTCGACGAGCTGGACGTGACGATCCAGGAGATCCGTACGGCCATCTTCGCGCTCCAGCAGGAACCGGCCGAGGCCCCTTCGGGGCTGCGCACCCGTGTGCTGCGGGAGATCAACATGGCGGCCGTCCCGCTCGGTTTCAAGCCCTCGCACCGCTTCCTGGGCCCGGTGGACGCGCTCGTCGGCGAGCTGACCGGGAAGAACCTGGTCGCCGCGTTGCGGGAGGCCCTCTCCAACGCGTTCCGGCACGCGGAGGCGTCGCTGATCGACGTGGTCGTCGACGCGACGGCGACGCTGCCGGACGGGCGGGGGGCGGTACGGCTCTCGGTGGCCGACGACGGGGTGGGCATCCCGGAGGGCGGTCGGCGCAGCGGTCTGCGCAACCTGGCCCGTCGCGCCGAGTCCCTGGGCGGGGCGAGCCGGATCGAGCCGGGCCTCGGGGAGGACGGCGGCGGGACGACGGTGGTGTGGGAGGCGCCGTTGTGAGGGAGGGCAGCGGTCGCGGCCACCGGGGGAGGGCGGCCGCGACCGGTGTGCTGAAAGGTTTCAGCGGGTTGCCGCGCGGGCGGCGAGGATCCGCTCGATGACGACGGCCACCCCGTCCTCCTCGTTGGTCGCGGTTCGGCCCGTGGCAGCGGCCACCGCGGCCGGGTGGGCGTTGCCCATGGCGAAGGAGGCCCCGGCCCAGCGGAGCATCTCGACGTCGTTGGGCATGTCCCCGAAGGCGACCACCTCGGCTGCCGCGATACCGCGCTCGGCGCAGCAGGCGGCGAGGGTGGTGGCCTTGGAGACGCCCAGCCCGCTGACCTCCAGGAGCGCGGAGGGGCTGGAGCGGGTGAAGGCGGCCCGGTCTCCGGCCGCCGAACGGGCCAGGGCGAGGAAGGCGTCGGGCGCCAGCTCGGTGTGGTGGGCCAGCAGCTTGAGCACCGGCGCTCCGGCGCCCGGCGCGTCCTCGTGCAGCAGCTTCTCGGCGACCGCCACCGTGGCGCCCGGGTCCAGGTGGAAGGGCGGGTAGGCCGGTTCGTAGTTGATGCCGGTGGTCAGCTCGACGGCGAAGGAGGCGCCGGGGGCCGCCTCGCGCAGGGTGCGCACGACGTGCAGGGCGGCGGCGCGCTCCAGCGGCCGTACGGAGAGCAGCTCGCCGTCCCTCCGCAGATCGGTGACCACGGCCCCGTTGGCGCAGATCGCCGTGCCGTGGCTCTGGACGTGGGCCCGTACGACGTCCATCCAGCGGGCCGGCCTGCCGGTCACGAAGAAGACCTCGACGCCGGCCTCCTCGGCCGCCGCGAGGGCCGCGAGCGTACGGGCGGACAGCGTCTTGTCGTCGCGCAGCAGGGTGCCGTCGAGGTCGGTGGCGATCAGCCGGGTCACGGCGGGGAGAGGCGTCTCGGTCACTGAGGTCACCGGGCCATTCTCGCCCACCGGGGTGCACGTGCGTGCGGAGGTGCGCACATCTGAGTGAATAAGACGCTGACCAGCGAAAATGCCACAGGCATATGCCGAAGCCCTGGAGAGGGGTCTGCCGCCCCTGTCCGGCCGTAGGCTCAGGGGCATGAGCCTCCGTCTGAGCACCGTGATCCTGCCCGTCCACCGCTGGAACGAGGGAGGGCGCGAGCGCTGGCAGCGGGCGGAGGAACTGGGCTTCCACACCGCCTACACCTACGACCACCTGTCCTGGCGGACCTTCCGTGACGGCCCGTGGTTCGGCGCCATCCCCACCCTCACCGCCGCGGCGACCGCCACCGGGCGGCTGCGGCTGGGCACCCTGGTGACCTCGCCGAACTTCCGCCACCCGGTCACCCTGGCCAAGGAGCTGATCTCCCTGGACGACGTCTCGGGCGGCCGGGTCACCCTGGGCATCGGTGCGGGGGGCAGCGGCTTCGACGCCACCGCGCTGGGCCAGGAGGCATGGTCCCCGCGCGAGCGCGCCGACCGGTTCGCCGAGTTCGTGCCGCTTCTGGACCGCCTCCTCACCGAGGACGCGGTGACCGAGCGCGGGACCTTCTACACCGCGGAGGAGGCCCGCAACATCCCCGGGTGCGTCCAGCGGCCCCGGCTGCCCTTCGCGGTCGCGGCGACCGGGCCGCGCGGCCTGAAGCTCGCCGCCCGCCACGGGCAGGCATGGGTCACCACCGGCGACCCGAAGCTGTACGAGAACGGCACCCCGGAGGAGTCGCGGGCCGCCCTGCGGGCGCAGAACGAGAAGTTCACGGCGGCCTGCGCGGAGATCGGCCGGGCCGCCGCCGAGCCGGGCCGGATCCTGCTGACCGGCTTCACCCCGGACCGCAACGCCCCGCTGGAGTCGGTGGACGCCTTCGTCGACTTCGCGGGACGCCACGCGGAACTGGGCTTCACCGAGATCGTCGTCCACGCCCCGATCCCGGACTCGGTCTTCGACGCCGACGAGAAGGTCTTCGAACGCATCGCGACCGAAGCGCCGGCACAGCTCGCGTGACCCCCGGCGCCCCGGCGGCGGGGCGCCGATGACGCACCGGGCCGGCGCCCGGGCCGCCCGGTGGGCCGAGGGCGCGTCCGCTGCTCAGCCGCGCAGGCGCAGGAACTCCGGCGGTACGGCCTCGGCGAGCCAGACGCCGTTGGCGCTGACCCGGAGGAGATGGCCGGCGCGGTGCATCGCGCCCGCGTCCACGGCGAGCACGAGGGGGCGGCCCCGGCGGGCGCCGACCCGGGCGGCCGTTTCCCGGTCGGGCGACAGGTGGACGTGGTGGCGGCCCATGGGGCGCAGGCCCTCGGTCCGGATCGCGTCCAGCGCCCGGGCGACCGTGCCGTGGTAGAGGTACGCGGGCGGTTCGGCGGGCGGCAGGTCCAGGTCGACGGCGACGGTGTGCCCCTGGGCGGCTCGGATGCGGTCGCCGCCGACGCCGCTCTCCACGGTGAAGCGCCGCTTGTCGTTGACGGCGACGGTGTGGTCGAGCTCGGCGCGTGTGAGGGCGAATCCGTGCCGGGCCGCGGCGGCGAGCAGTTCGTCCACTGCCGCCCAGCCGTTCCGGTCGAGGGCGAGGCCGATGCGTTCCGGCTGGTGCCGCAGGTGTTTCGAGAGGTACTTGGACACCTTGACGGTGCGACGTTCGTCCATGGTGACAGCGTGCCGGGACGAGCCGGTGGACGCATCCGCGTTTCGCCCCGGCTCCCGTGACGTCATGCCGGTGCCCACGGACGGCGTCCCGGTGCTCGCGCCGGCGCCCGGATCTCCCGGACGCCCGGTCCTCCGCTCTCCCGGACGGCTGCTCGCCGGTCCTCGGCGCCGTGATCGCGTCGCCGGGCCGGCCCCTCGCTTCTTCACATGGTCAGCCTGTCGTTCTTCTGTGATTCCTCGGTTGTTTTTCGTTATCAGGTTTGATCCACAGGTAACACGGCTTATCCACAGGAACTTTGGAAAAACTGTGGACAAGAGGCCGTGTATTTAGGGCACTTCGTCAACTTTGCCTGTTTTCATGTGAGTTGCCGCGAGGTGGTCCAACGTACGGGCTTGCACCTCTCGTTCGGTGGCCGCCGTGACGAAAGCGGCCACCCGGTCCGCGCCGACCAGGTCCTGTACCGCCTGCGTCGTCCGTACCGGCAGCAGCACCGGTCGGAACGATTCCACGTCCACGGCCCCGTCCTCCGCCGCCAGGTGGTGGTGCAGGTGCCGGGGGGCGAAGGTCCGCATGGCACGCGCCAGTTCGGCTTCCACCGACTGCTGGGCGAGCGGACGCAACCGGCGTACCAGGGCGGCGGCATCGGCCGCGTCGGAATCCGTGGGCGGCCGGTTCCCCAGATAGCGCGCGAAGACGTGTTCCGTGGTGAACTCCAGGAAACGGGAGGCTATGTGCTCGACCTGGCAGCGGAGTTCCCTCAGGTGGTCGGCGATGGCGGGCAACGGGACGCCGGCGGCATGCAGCTCGACCGCCACCGCCAGCTCTTGCGGGCTCGGCACGAGGAACTCGTCGTCCCGGCCCGGCACACGCTCCAGTACGCCGAGCTCCACCGCCTCGGCGATGGCCTCGTCGTCCCGCCGGCCGCCGAACTTCGCCTCCAGCTCCCGGCGGCTGATCCGGCCGGCCTCCTCGTCCGTCCACGGGCCGTGCACCTCCGCCACCAGGCCGAGCACCCCGCCGAGCCCCCGCCCG
Organism: Streptomyces sp. CB02366; assembly: GCF_001905905.1. Classification (GTDB taxonomy): domain Bacteria; phylum Actinomycetota; class Actinomycetes; order Streptomycetales; family Streptomycetaceae; genus Streptomyces. Next base: position 880,797 of record NZ_LIVT01000003.1, on the reverse strand, counting down.
GCGTCCCACGCCTCCAGCAACTCCTTGATGCTGGCCAGGGTGTAGCCCCGGTCGAGCAGGTCCGCGATCTGCCCCAGCCGCACCAGATGGGCCTCCCGGTACACGTTGGCCCGCCCCCGCCGCTCGGGCGTCGGCAGCAGTCCCCGGTCCTGGTAGGCGCGGATCGTGCGCACCGTGGCCCCGCCGGCGCGGGCCAGGTCCTCGATGCGGTATTCGGCGCCTCCCCCGCTCCCGGCCGACGGCGCGGCGGGCCCGGTCACAGCGGCGGCTTCAGCCGGGCGAGGGAGCGCAGCGCCCCCGGGCTCAGCCGGGAGAGCAGCCGGAGACCGCGCGCCTCGGGCGTCACCGGCACCACGGCCTGGTTGCGCACGACCGCCCGCAGGATCGCGTCGGCGACCTTCTCCGGGGGGTAGCCGCGCCGCCCGTAGAGCTTGGCCGCCCGCTTGCGCAACCGGTCCTGCTCCGCCGCGTCCACCCCCGTGAAGCGCGCCGTACCGGTGATGCCGGTGTCCACGATGCCGGGGCATATCGCGCTCACCCCGATCGCCTTCCCCGCCAGCTCGGCCCGCAGGCATTCGCTGAGCATCAGCACGGCCGCCTTCGACGTGCTGTACGCGGGCAGCGCGCGCGAGGGCTGGAAAGCCGCGGCCGACGCCGTGTTGACGATGTGGCCGCCCTGGCCGCGGTCCGCCATCTGCTTGCCGAAGAACCGGCAGCCGTGGATGACGCCCCACAGATTGACGTCGAGGACCTTCTTCCACTCCTCGGCCGTGGTCTCCAGGAAGGGGCCGGAGAGCCCGATCCCGGCGTTGTTGACCAGCACGTCGACGGTGCCGTACTCCGAGGCGACCCGGGCGGCGAGCTTCTCCATCGCGGCCTCGTCGCCCACGTCGACCGCTTCGCCCCAGGCGGCCGGCGCCCCGATGAGCCGCGCCGTCCCGGCGGTCCGGGCGGCCCCGTCCGCGTCGCGGTCCACGGCCACGATCCGCGCGCCCGCCTCGGCGAACGCGAGCGCCGTGGCCCGTCCGATCCCGGAGGCCGCACCCGTCACCAGGACCAGCCGGCCGCCGAACCACTGCGCGTAGGGGCTCTGCGGCTCCGGTCGCCGCCGGGCCTCGTCGCGCTCGCCCGACTCGTTCGCGCTCACGAACTCGGTGATCCAGGAAGCGAGTTGGTCCGGCCGGGTGCGAGGAACCCAGTGCTTGGCCGGGAGCGAGCGGCGCACCAGCGCGGGAACCCAGTCCTCCAGCTCGTCGTAGAGCCGTTCGGAGAGGAAGGAGTCCCCGGTGGGCGTGATCAGCTGGACGGGCGCGTGGGCGTAGGCGTCCGCGCGTGGTCTGCTGAGCCGGGCGCGGACGTTGTCGCGGTAGAGCCACGCCCCGTGCGCCGCGTCGTCGGGCAGGGACGCGGTGGGGTAGTCGCCCGGCGACACCTTCTCCAGCCGCTCCAGGATCCACGGCCAGCGCCTGCCGAGCGGCCCGCGCCAGGCCAGCTCGGGCAGGACCGGCGTATGGAGCATGTACACGTACCAGGACTTGGCGCCCTGGCCGAGCAGTTGACCGACCCGGCGCGGGGTGGGGCGGGCCATCCTCTTCTTGATCCAGTGCCCGAAGTGGTCCAGGGAGGGCCCGGACATCGAGGTGAAGGAGGCGATCCTGCCCTCGGTCCGGCCGACCGTGACGAAATCCCAGGACTGGACGGAGCCCCAGTCGTGGCCGACGACGTGCACCGGACGGTCCGGGCTGACCGTGTCGATCACGGCCAGGAAGTCGTCGGTCAGCTTCTCCAGGGTGAAGCCGCCGCGCAGCGGCTTCGGCGCGGTGGACCTGCCGTGCCCCCGCACGTCGTACAGCACCACGTGCCACCGCTCGGCCAGTTGGAGGGCCACCTCCGACCAGACCTCCTTGCTGTCCGGATAGCCGTGGACCAGCACCACGGTCGGCCGGTCCGCGTCGCCCAGCTCCGCGACGCACAGCTCGACGCCGCCCGTACGCACGTACCGCTCACGCGCCTGAGACAGATTCACGCCGCCACCTTCTCCTCGGTCCAGCGCCGCACATGCGGCGGATCGTCGTCCGGCCGGCAGGCGCTCTGCCCGGGGTCCTCGGCACCGGCGACCACCAGGACCACCTCGAACTCCGCGCCCGTACCCCGGAATCCGGGGCGGGGCCCGACCGCCCACGGCCCCCGCCGCCCCGCGACCGCCCCCGCGCAGGACAGCCGTCGGACTCCTCCGACCCCCCTCGGCTCCGGGGGGAGGCCGTACTGCGCTGCCGGAGCCATGCCGGTCATGCCACCGTCCGTTCCCTGCCGTGTGCGGTACGCGTCCGTAACGTGACACCGATGAATGTGACAATGCCCAGCGGCTACGTCAAGGGGGGCGCATCGCCTGGGGAAAACCCCGGTGGACCGGCCGCAGGGCCGAGGGCGGGTCCGGGCGCCGACCGGTGCACGACTCCTGCGCGCCCCGTGGGCCGCCCGACCGGGGCGTCACCGCCCCCACCGGGGGCCCCGGGCCCCCTACGGGCGCGTACGCCTGGAGTCTGATCCCGATCCAGCCGTCAGGGCTGACGACCGGTGTGGTCCGCACCACTAACGTCGTGGACGTGACAGCCGTAATCGCTACCGAAGCCCTGAGCATGCGGTTCCCCCGGGTGACCGCGCTTGACCGGCTCACGTTGGACATCGGACCCGGTGTGACCGGGCTGGTGGGTTCCAACGGAGCCGGCAAGTCCACACTGATCAAGATCCTGCTGGGTCTCTCCCCCGCCACCGAAGGCCGGGCCGCGGTGCTCGGGCTCGACGTCGCGACCAGCGGCGCCGCCATCCGGGAACGGGTGGGGTACATGCCCGAGCACGACTGCCTGCCGCCGGACGTCTCGGCGACCGAGTTCGTCGTGCACATGGCCCGCATGTCGGGGCTGCCGCCCACGGCCGCCCGCGAACGCACCGCCGACACCCTGCGCCACGTCGGCCTCTACGAGGAGCGCTACCGCCCCATCGGCGGCTACTCGACCGGCATGAAGCAGCGGGTGAAGCTCGCCCAGGCCCTCGTCCACGACCCCCAGCTGGTCCTGCTCGACGAGCCGACCAACGGGCTGGACCCGGTAGGCCGGGACGAGATGCTCGGCCTCATCCGCCGTGTCCACACCGACTTCGGCATCTCCGTCCTGGTGACCTCGCACCTCCTGGGCGAGCTGGAACGCACCTGCGACCACGTCGTCGTCATCGACGGCGGCACGCTCCTGCGCTCCAGCTCCACCAGCGACTTCACCCAGACCACGGCGACCCTCGCGGTCGAGGTGACCGACAGCGACACCCACCCCGACGGCACGGGCGCCCTGCGCAAGGTCCTCACCGACGCCGGGGTCGCGCTCGTCGGCCACGACGGGATCGACACGGAGGGGCTGCCGGGGGCGGGCCACATCCTGTTGATCGAGGCGGACGGCGAGGAGACCTACGACCTGGTCCGCGACAGCGTCGCCGGGCTCGGACTCGGCCTGGTCCGCATGGAACAGCGCCGCCACCACATCGCCGAGGTCTTCCGTACCGAACAGGGCGGGGCCCACCCGGCCGCCGCCCCGGCCGCCGCCGGAGCCGTGCACCCCTCCGCGCAGCAGGTCGTCCAGCAGAAGGGAAGCGGCCGCGATGAGCGCTGAGACCAAGGCCGCGGCCGGGCGCGACGCCTCCCGGATCCACAACATCGGCTACCGCTCCTACGACGGGCCCCGGCTCGGCCGGGCCTACGCCCGCCGCTCCCTGTTCTCGCAGACCCTGCGGGGCTCCTACGGACTGGGCCGTTCCGCCAAGTCCAAAGTGCTGCCCATGCTGCTGTTCGGCGTGATGGCGCTGGTCGCGGCGATCCTGGTGGCCGTCTCCATGGCCGCGCCGAACGCCAGCAAGCTGGTGGTCGAGTACACGTCGTACGCGATCTACCTCCAGGCCGTCATCGGACTCTTCATCGCCGCGCAGGCGCCGCAGGCGGTCTCCAGGGACCTCCGCTTCAAGACCGTCCCCCTGTACTTCTCGCGGCCGATCGAACGCACCGACTACGTGCTGGCGAAGTTCGCCGCCACCGCCGCCGCGCTCTTCATCCTCACCGGCGCGCCGCTGCTCATCCTCTACGCGGGTTCTCTGCTCGCGAAGTTCGACTTCGCCGATCAGACCAAGTGGTTCGCCCAGGGACTGGTGTCGGTGGCGCTGCTCTCCGTGCTGTTCGCCGGACTCGGCCTCGTGATGGCCGCCCTCACCCCCCGGCGCGGCTTCGGCGTCGCCGCGGTGATCGCCCTGCTGACCATCACCTACGGGGCCGTCTCCACGGTCCAGGCCATCGCGTGGGAGACCGGGTCGACCGGGGCCGTGCAGTGGCTCGGCCTCTTCTCGCCGATCACGCTGGTCGACGGCGTCCAGACCGCGTTCCTCGGCGCCACCTCCGCCTTCCCCGGAGGGGAGGGCCCGGGAGCCGGTACCGGAGTGGTCTACCTGATCGTTGTTCTCGCGCTCGTCGCCGGCTCGTACGCCGTCCTGATGCGCCGCTACCGGAGGGCCGGGCTGTGACCACCATCGAGATCGACCACACTTCGCGCTGGTTCGGCAACGTGGTCGCCGTCAACGACGTCTCCATGACCGTGGGGCCCGGTGTCACCGGCCTCCTCGGCCCGAACGGAGCCGGGAAGTCCACCCTCATCAACATGATGGGCGGATTCCTCGCCCCCTCGACGGGGAAGGTCACGCTCGACGGCCGGCAGATCTGGCGCAACGAGGCCGTCTACAAGGAGATCGGCATCGTCCCCGAGCGGGAGGCGATGTACGACTTCCTCACCGGCGAGGAGTTCGTCGTCGCCAACGCCGAACTCCAGGGGCTGGGCGGGGCGGAGGCGCGGAAGGCGCTCGCCACGGTCGAGATGGAGTACGCGCAGGACCGCAAGATCTCCACGTACAGTAAGGGCATGCGCCAGCGCGTGAAGATGGCGTCCGCCCTGGTCCACCAGCCCTCGGTGCTGCTCCTGGACGAGCCGTTCAACGGGATGGACCCGCGTCAGCGGATGCAGCTCATGGAGTTGCTGCGGCGGATGGGCGACGAGGGGCGCACGGTCCTGTTCTCCTCCCACATCCTCGAAGAGGTCGAGCAGTTGGCCTCCCACATCGAGGTGATCGTGGCGGGCCGGCACGCCGCGTCCGGCGACTTCAGGAAGATCCGCCGGCTGATGACGGACCGGCCGCACCGCTACCTGGTGCGCTCCAGCGACGACCGGGCCCTCGCGGCCGCGCTCATCGCCGACCCGTCCACGGCGGGCATCGAGGTCGACCTCACCGAGAAGGCGCTGCGCATCCAGGCCGTCGACTTCGGACGGTTCACCGAACTGCTGCCGAGGGTGGCCCGGGAGCAGGGCATCCGGCTGCTCACCGTCTCACCGTCCGACGAGTCCCTCGAATCGGTCTTTTCCTACCTCGTAGCGGCCTGAGTAGCGGCCTGAAAGGAGCTGTGCACCGTCATGTACGACCCCACAGTCGCCCGGCTCACCTACCGGGCCCTGCTCGGCCGGCGCCGGGCCGCCATCCTGTTCGTCCTCCCCGCGCTGCTGCTGGTCATCGCCGCGGCCGTGCGGATGTTCGCCGGAGCCGATGACCAGATCGCCTCGAACGTCCTCGGCGGCTTCGCCCTCGCCACGATGGTGCCGTTGATCGGCGTGATCGCGGGCACCGGGGCGATCGGCCCCGAGATCGACGACGGCTCGATCGTCTACCTGCTCGCCAAGCCGGTGAAACGGCCCACGATCATCTTCACCAAGCTGATCGTGGCCATCGCGGTGACCATGGTGTTCTCCGCGCTGCCGACGCTTCTGGCGGGCCTGATCCTGAACGGCAACGGCCAGCAGATCGCCGTCGCCTACACGATCGCGGCGCTGGTCGCCTCGATCGCGTACAGCGCCCTGTTCCTGCTGCTCGGCACCGTCAGCCGGCACGCGGTCGTCCTCGGCCTGGTCTACGCGCTGGTCTGGGAGGCCCTGTTCGGCAGCCTGGTGGCCGGGGCGCGGACGCTCAGCGTCCAGCAGTGGGCCCTGGCGGTCGCCCAGAAGACGGCGGGCGACGGCGCGGTGGCCTCGGAGGTCGGCCTGCCGCTCGCCACGGCCCTGCTGGCCGCGGTGACGGTCGCCGCCACCTGGTACGCGGGTCAGAAGCTGCGGGCGTTGAAGCTGGCGGGCGAGGAGTGAGGACGCGCGGCTGAGAGCCGCTGCCCCGGACGCGCCGCTGGGCGCGCGAGCACAGGACGGCCCCCGCCCGGGGACAGGACGGGGGCCGTCCGCCGTGCGGCCCCGGGTGACGTCGTGGCCACCGGGTCGTTGGGCAGGGTGCGTGGAGGCAACTGGAATCCGTGGCGTCGTAGCGATCGTGACATCGGGGAATGCCGGCACCGGGTGAGGCCCAGCCCACCGGACCGGTCATCGAGTGAGTGGCAACCGTGAGCGTCCTCCACCCCTGAAGCCCGGGGTGTGGGCCGTCCTCGTCATTCCCTGCTCCCTCGTAGTTCCCTCGTACGAAAGGCACACCCATGCCCACGGAAGTCGCCCTGCTCGAATCGCGCGCGCTGCGCGGGGAGCAGATGGGGCGCGTCGACGTCCTCGACAAAGTGAGGAGCCTGGTCATGCTCCCGGACGGAATTCACGTTCGCACAGGGGACGTGGCCCGTTACTTCGAAGTATCCACAGAGGCCGTGAAGAAGGTGACCCAGCGGCACCGCGCGGAAGTCACGGAGAACGGACTCGTCTTGTTGCGCGGTGCTGAGCTGCGGCTTTTCCATAGGGACATGTTGTCCCTATGGGAGGGAGCGGGGAGGGAAAGTTATCCACAGGCTGCCACGCAGCTGACCCTCTACACCCGCCGCACCGTCCTCAACATCGCCATGCTGCTTCGCGACAGCGACATCGCCCGCTGTGTGCGGACGTACCTCCTGGACGCCGAGGAGCCGTTGCGTAAGCGGTACGCCTCCCTCGACCAGCGCGTCACCCGCATCGAAAGCCGCCTCTCCGGGGTGGGCAGCGCGCTGCAGGAGCTGGGGCCGGTGCTGGCGCGGATGTCGGAGCGGCTCGACAGCCTCGACCGGAAGGTGGAGCTGACGCACCAGGTGGTCGGGGCGATGAGCGTGCGGCTGGCGGACGTCCAGCAGGACGTCGTGCGCCTCGACGGACGGCTGGACGGTTTCGCCCGGCAGATGAAGGACCTGCGCCGCCGTGGCGAGAGGCGCGGGCAGCACGGACAGCGGTAGGGAACGGCGGCCCGGCACCGCGGGTCGCGGTGCCGGGCCGCCGGCGCGCTGCACGGGGGCGGGCGCTCCGCCGCGAGGGCTACCGCGCGGACTGCACGGATGCCGAGCGGAGCAGTTCCTCCAGCACCACCGCGATGCCGTCGTCCTCGTTGGAGGCGGTGATCTCGTGGGCGACGGCCTTCAGGTCGTCGTGGGCGTTGGCCATGGCCACGCCGTGGCGGGCCCAGCCGAACATCGGGATGTCGTTGGGCATGTCGCCGAAGGCGATCGTGTCGGCCGCCTTCACCCCGAGCCGGCGGGCGGCCAGCGAGAGGCCGGTCGCCTTGCTGAGGCCCAGCGGCAGGAGCTCGACCACGCCGGGCCCGGCCATGACCACGTCGACCAGACTGCCCACGGCCGCCCTCGCGGCGGAGGCCAGCGCGTCGTCGTCCAGCTCCGCGTGCTGGAGGTAGACCTTGTTGAGCGGGGCGGTCCACATCTCCGCGGCGTCCTCCACGAAGACGTACGGCAGCGGCCCCTCCTGCACCCGGTAGCCGGGGCCCACGAGCACCTCGCCGTCCAGACCGTCGCGGCCGGCCGCCAGGTGCAGGGGGCCGACCTCCGCCTCGATCTTGGCCAGCGCGAGACCGGCGAGCTGCCGGTCCAGGGTCAGCGAGGTCAGCAGCTTGTGCTCGCCCGCGTGGTAGACCTGCGCACCCTGGCCGCAGACGGCGAGCCCCTCGTACCCGAGGTCGTCCAGGATGTGCCGGGTCCAGGGCACCGCCCGTCCGGTGACGACGATGTGCGCGGCGCCGGCCGCGGTGGCGGCGGCCAGGGCCTCGCGGGTGCGCCCGGAGACCGTTCCGTCCCCGCGCAGCAGCGTGCCGTCGAGGTCGGTCGCGACGAGCTTGTAGGGGAAGGTCACGTGGCGACCGGTTCCAGGACCTCGCGCCCGCCCAGGTAGGGGCGGAGCATCTCGGGCACGCGGACCGAGCCGTCGGCGAGCTGGTGGTTCTCCAGGATCGCCACGATCGTGCGCGGTACGGCGCAGAGCGTGCCGTTCAGCGTGGCCAGCGGCTGGACCTTCTTGCCCTCGCGCATCCGGACGGACAGGCGGCGGGCCTGGAAGCCGTCGCAGTTCGACGCGGAGGTCAGCTCCCGGTACTTGCCCTGGGTGGGGATCCACGCCTCGCAGTCGAACTTCCGCGAGGCCGAGGCCCCGAGGTCGCCGGTGGCGACGTCGATCACCTGGAAGGGCAGCTCCAGGCCGGTGAGCCACTGCTTCTCCCACTCCAGGAGCCTGCGGTGCTCGGTCTCGGCGTCCGCCGGGTCGACGTACGAGAACATCTCGACCTTGTCGAACTGGTGGACGCGGAAGATGCCGCGGGTGTCCTTGCCGTACGTGCCGGCCTCGCGGCGGAAGCACGGCGAGAACCCGGCGTACCGCAGGGGCAGCTTCTCCGCGTCGATGATCTCGTCCATGTGGTACGCGGCGAGCGGGACCTCGGAGGTGCCGACCAGGTAGTAGTCGTCCTTCTCCAGGTGGTACACGTTCTCCGCGGCCTGTCCGAGGAAGCCGGTGCCCTCCATGGCGCGCGGGCGGACCAGCGCCGGGGTCAGCATCGGGACGAAGCCGGCCTCGGTGGCCTGCGCGATCGCCGCGTTGACGAGGGCCAGCTCCAGGAGCGCGCCGACGCCGGTGAGGTAGTAGAACCGCGAACCGGAGACCTTCGCTCCGCGTTCCATGTCGATGGCGCCCAGCGCCTCGCCGAGCTCCAGGTGGTCCTTGGGCTCGAAGCCCTCGGCGCCGAAGTCGCGGATGGTGCCGTGGGTCTCCAGGACGACGAAGTCCTCCTCGCCGCCGACCGGCACGTCCTCGTGGACGATGTTGCCGAGCTGGAGCAGCAGCCGCTTGGCCTCCGCGTCGGCCTCGTCCTGGGCGGCGTCGGCCGCCCTGACCTCGGCCTTGAGCTGTTCGGCCTTCTTGAGGAGTTCGGCGCGCTCCTCCGGGGTGGCCTTGGGGATCAGCTTGCCGAGCGACTTCTGCTCGGCGCGGAGTTCGTCGAAGCGGACGCCGGACGACCTGCGCAGCTCGTCGGCGGAGAGCAGGGCGTCGACGAGGTCGACGTCCTCTCCACGGGCGCGCTGGGAGGCGCGAACACGGTCGGGGTCCTCACGGAGCAGGCGAAGGTCAATCACCCCACCAGGCTACCGGTGCGCGGTTCTCGCCCTCGAACCGATATCACCGAGCGTGTCCCTATGGGCGAATTGCCAGAAATGACATTTATGAGGGTAATTGTCACTTCTCTCCGGGCGGGATTTCGGCGGTGGCGGCGATGTCGGCGAGGGGAGGGGGTCGATAATCGCCGCCAACTCCTCCGAACCGGGCGGAAGGCGTGATCCGTGTGGGCCTACCGGCGGGGAGGGGACGGGAGTTGGGGCGGGGCGGGCGTCGGAGGCGGGGCGGGCGTTGTTGTCCACAGGGGGGCGGTGCCGGAATAGTTATCCACAGGCTGTGTGGAAGTTCTGTGGATGCCGGAGGGCCTTGTGCCGGCACTCGGCCGAAGTGCCGCCGAATCCCCGTCAAACCTGTTCTGTACGCTCGTTCGGGTGGGAATTCGTCGCCGCAAAGGGGTGATCGGCCATATGTGGGCGATGTGGAGGACGCGTGACGCCTTGTTCCGCCTCGTACCCCTGTGGGCCACTCCAGAGGCGCTGGGGTGATTTGTCGATGATGTCGCGCGGGAGTGTCGACTTGTCCCCAGGCGGAGAGTCCGGCCTGTGGATAACTCTTTCGCTCGCGTGACGATCCGCAGCCCACCGCGGGATACCGCTCGGGGAGGCCGCCCCGGAAGCGTGGGGTGTGCCGGGGCCCGCTCGCTTTGCCGTCAGACCCGGCCGTCCTGGCAGCGTGCCAGCCAGTCGGACGCCTCCGTGAACGACGCGTCCGACGTCCCCGCCCGCAGCGGCCGTGCCTCGCCCGGGGAGGCGTCCGCCCGCGGGTACGAGCCGAGGAACCGCACGTTCGGGCTGATCCGCTTCAGCCCCATCAGGGCCTCCCCGACCCGCCGGTCCGCGATGTGCCCCTCCGCGTCCACGGCGAAGCGGTAGTTGCCGATGCCCTCGCCGGTCGGCCGGGACTGGATCAGCATCAGGTTGACGCCGCGCACGGCGAACTCCTGGAGGAGCTCCAGCAGCGCGCCGGGGTGGTCCTCCTTCATGGAGATCACCACGGAGGTCTTGTCCGCGCCGGTCGGGGAGGAGGGCCGGGCGGGGCGGCCCACCAGGACGAAGCGGGTCTGCGCGTTCTCCGCGTCGTGGATCTCCGTCACCAGCGGTTCCAGGCCGTAGGTGACGGCGGCGAACTCCCCCGCGAAAGCGGCGTCGTAGCGCCCCTCCTGGACCAGCCGGGCACCGTCCGCGTTGGAGGCCGCCGACTCCCACACGGCCCCCGGGAGGTGGGCCGCCAGCCAGTTGCGCACCTGCGGCTGGGCGGCCGGGTGGGCGGTGACCGTCTTGATGTCCGACAGCGCGGTACCGGGCCGTACCAGCAGCGCGAAGGTGATGGAGAGCAGCACCTCGCGGTAGATCATCAGCGGTTCTCCGCCGGCCAGTTCGTCCAGCGTCGCGGTGATGCCGCCCTCGACGGAGTTCTCGATCGGCACGAGCGCCGCCGCCGCCTCGCCGCTGCGCACGGCGTCCAGGGCGGCCGGCACGGACACCATCGGGACGAGTTCCCGGGTGGCTGCCTCCGGGAGCATACGGAGGGCGACTTCGGTGAAAGTGCCTTCGGGGCCGAGGTAGGCGTAGCGCGTGGCTGACATGTGTTCAGCCTAATGTGCCCTCCGAGGTCCGCCAGGCCGTCCCGGAATACGGGCGCCGGGGCCCGGCCGGGCCCGGAAGCGCCTGCTCCGCTCAGGGGCAGGAGCGCGAGGCAGGGACAGGGGCAGAGGCGCGAGGCAGGGGCGTACGCGGGCCGACGAAGCGCTCCGACGCGCCCCCGCCGACCGGCCCGGCCGGTGGACGTGCCCCCACCGGCCGTCTCCGCTACGACTCCAGGAGCCGCTGACCCACGTACTCGCCCTCCGCCGCCCCGCCCGGCACCGCGAACACGCCGCTCGCCTCGTGCCGGAGGAACGGAGACAGCGCGTCGCCCCGGTCGAGCTTGCGCTGCACCGGCACGAAGCCCCGGAACGGGTCCGCCTGCCAGCAGATGAAGAGGAGACCCGCGTCCGGAGCGCCGTCCTCCGCGATGCCGTCGTGGTACGAGAACGGACGGCGCAGCATGGCGGCCCCGCCGTTCTCCCCGGGCGAGGAGATCCGGGCGTGCGCGTTGCCGGGGATCACCGGCCTGCCGTCCGGACCCGCCTTCTCGAGGTCCATCTCCGTGGTCTCGGACCCCCCGCTCAGAGGCGCTCCGTCCGCCTTGCGCCGCCCGATGACCCGCTCCTGGTGCTCCACCGGAAGCTTCTCCCAGTCATCCAGGAGCATCCTGATCCGGCGGAAGACGGCGTACGACCCCCCTTCCATCCACTCCTGCGGCTCGCCGGGGGAGGCGGGGACGAAGACGCGCCGGTCGAAGTCCTCGTCGGTCGGCTTCGGGTTGCCGGTGCCGTCGATCTGGCCCATCAGATTGCGGGCGGTCATCGGCCGGGCGGTGGCGCCGGGGGAGCGGTTGAAACCGTTCATCTGCCACCGCACCCGGGCCGTGCCCTCGGCCTCCTTCTGGAGCGCCCGCAGCGCGTGGAAGGCGACCAGGGCGTCGTCCGCGCCGATCTGCACCCACAGGTCGCCGCCTGAACGCCTGGCGTCGAGGGCGTCGGCGGAGAACGCCGGCAGCGGGTCGAGCGCGGCGGGCAGGCGGTCGCCCAGACCGGTGCGCGCGAAGAACGTACGGCCGAATCCGAAGGTGACGGTCAGGGAAGACGGGCCCGCGTCCAACGCGACCCCGGTGTCGTGGCCGGGACCGTCCGGCGCGCCCGCCGCGGGGCGGCCCGCCATCAGCTCCTTCGCCGCCGCGGACCAGCGGCGCAGCAGCGCCGTCGCCTCCTTGCGCCCCGCTCCCGCCACCAGGTCGAAGGCGACGAGATGGCCCCGGGCCTGAAGCGGAGTGGTGATCCCCGGCTGATGTTTCCCGTGAAACATCGCCTCGGTCGCCCCGACCGTCGTCAACGCGGCCGGTCCCTCCGGCCGGGTGGCGGCGTACCCGAGGGCCCCGCCCCCGGCCCCCAGGACCAACCCCGCCGCGCCCGCCGCGCCCGCCGCGCCCGCTGTGCCCAGCAGCCGCCGCCGGGACAGGGCGGCGCCGCCACCCGTTCCGCCGCCGTCCGTACCGCCGTCGCCCGAGGGACCGGTGCGGCCTGCGCCACCCCCGGTGCTCTCCGCGACGACCGTCGTGGCGGCTCCGGAGGCCCTGGCCGGAGTCTGCTTCCTGGTCTTGCCCACCGTGCTCAGCCGATCTTCGTCTTGGTCGTGCTCACCGTGCTCAGCCGATCCTCATCCTGTCGGCGCCCCCGGGGGTCAGCCGATCTCCACGTTCTCGTCGATGGTGACCTGGTCGATGTCCGAGGTCCGTACCGTCACGTCGATCTTCCACTCCCCGGCCATCGGGATCTGCACCCCGCTCGCCGACCAGTGCCCCTCGGCCAACCGGTCCGGGACGACCGGCAGCGGGCCGATGTCCTTCGCCTCCAGGGTCAGGGCCAGCTTCAGCTCGGGGACGTCCATCGGCTCGCCGCCGCTGCCGTCGATCCACACGTGCAGGTCGTTGGAGCCGGTGCGGCCGGGTTCGAGGTCGATGCGGAGGGTGCCCTTGCCGTTCCGGCCGCCGGTGTCGAACGGCATGCTCAGATTGACCGGGCCCGCGGCCGCCGGCGCGGACGCCCCGGGGGAGCCGGCGGCGGCCTCCTCCTCCGTACGGCCCGGTTCGGTGGACGTCAGCAGGGTGGTGACGGCCAGCAGGACGACGGCTACGGCGGCCTCGGCCAGAACCGAGCGGCGCAGTCCGGAACGCTCGGGGTCGGCATCCCGTATCCGCTTCTCCTTCGTCGCGGTCAGGGCGGCCCGCTGACGGGCCAGCTGCGCGGCACGTTCGGGATCGGCCTCCGGGGCTTCCACCGCCCCCGCCCCCGGCTCCTCGGTCTCCTCCGCGTCCCGCGGCGGGGAGGCGGCCTCCGCCGGGTCCGTCAGCCGCCCCGTCCAGCGCCGGGAGAACCAGGCGACCGTGAGCAGCACCCCGATCAGCGCCACCTTGATGATCAGCAGCTGCCCGTACCGGGTTCCGGTCAGCGCCGACCAGGAGCCGACCTGCCGCCAGGACTGGTAGATCCCGGTCGCCGCCAGCACCACGACGCTGCCGAACGCGACCGACGAGAAGCGCCGGACCGCGGCGCTCCCGATGTCCGGGGTCTGGTACAGGGCCACCAGGAGCGAGACCAGCCCGCCCAGCCAGGCGGCGACGGCCAGCAGATGCAGGACGTCCACCGGCATGGCGATGTCCGCCTGGATGCCGGTCGAGGCGTGCTCGGACATCGCCCAGGTCGCGGCGAGGCCCGCCGCGACCACCCCGCCGCCGACCGCCAGCCCGAAGGTGAGGTCCTTCTTCTCCCCCGCGTCCTCGCGCCGGGCGTACGTGCCGAACAGGACGGCGATGAACAGCGCGGCGGCCCCGAGCAGCAGCAGCCGGGAGACGAGCGCCGCGCCGGGCTTGGTCTCCAGTACGTCCTGGAGCCCGGCGAGGTCGAAGGCGTCGGCGAACTTCCCGCTCCCGGTGTACGGGCTGCGCAGCAGCAGCATGGCCAGGGTCGCGGCGGTCAGCGTGAGCCAGCCGCGGACCACGACCCGCTGCATCGGCAGGGCGGACGCGCCGCCCCGCCAGCAGACCAGGACGAACGCGCTGCCGCCGACGAGCAGGACGAACCCGCCGTACGCCGCGTAGCGCGCGACGGCGTAGGCGACGCCGACCGGTCCGTCGCCCGTCTGCTGCGAGGACAGGGCGACCGTGGTCTCGGAGGGGGCGCCGATGGAGAACGTGAAGGCGCCGGAGATCGGGTGGCTGTCGGCGGAGATCGCCTGCCAGGCCACGGTGTAGGTGCCGTCCGGCAGCCCGGAGTGCAGGGAGACGCCGTAGCGGACGGTGGAACCCTCGGACAGGTCCTTCGGCCCGGCCCCGGTGTCGGCGCGCTCGCCCCGGGGGTCGAGGACCCGGATGGAGTCGTCGCCCACGGCGATCGCCTCGGAGAAGCTGAGGGTGACCTCCTGGGGCGCGGTGTCCACCACCGCCCCGTCCTGCGGATCGCTCCCGGTGAGGGCGGCGTGCGCGGACGCCGGGCCCGCGCCGGCCAGCAGCAGCCCGAAGACCAGGCCGGCCAGTGCGGCGAGGAACGCGGCGGCGGCGACGGCCCGGCGTATCGGGGGCGGTCCGGCGTACGGGGCGGTGGCAGACATCGGCTCAGTCCCTCACTGCTTCTTCGGGTTGTGGGTGGTTTCCTTCACCGGCAGGTCGACCGTGATGGGGCCGGCCTTCTCGAAGTGCAGCTCGACGGAGACCTTCTCGCCCTGCTTGGGCTTCTGCTTGAGCTTCATGAACATGATGTGGTTGCCACCGCGTTCGAGGTCGAGCTCGCCGCCCGCGGGCACCTCGAACGAGGAGACCTTCCGCATCTTCCGGTCCTTCGTCTCGTGGATCGTGACGTCGTCGGAGAGCGGACTGGTCACCGAGGTGAGCCGGTCCCCGGCGTCGCCCTTGTTCTGGACGACGAGGAACCCGGCGGCCATGTCGCTGACGGGCTGCGGCAGATAGGCGCCGACGACCTCCAGATCCGGTTCGCCCGTCGACGAGCACCCCGCCAGGCCAAGCCCCGCGGCGAGCGCCAGGACGCCGGCGAGGGCCGTACGGGGGTTCACGGCGCCTCCCCCTTGATCAGCTTGGGGAGGTCCTCGGTGTACTCCTCGGCGCTGGTGTCCTCGCCGTACAGCACATACCCCTCGTCCGTCTTCGGGGAGAACGCGATCACCTGGGCGCCGTGCATCGAGACGACGGTGCCGTCCTTCTCCTTCTTCGGCGCGTCGATGCCGATGCCGATCTGCCGCGCCCCGGCCTGGATGGTCGGGAAGTCGCCGGTGAGACCGGTGAAGGAGGGGTCCTGGGCGGAGAGCCACTTGCCGAGCGAGGCGGGGGTGTCGCGCTCGGGGTCGGTGGTGACGAAGACGACCTGGAGCTTCTCCTGGTCGGCCTTGGGCAGCTCCCGCTTGGCGAGGGAGATGTTGCTCATGGTCAGCGGGCAGACGTCGGGGCAGTTGGTGTAGCCGAAGTAGATGAGCGTCGGCTTGCCCTTGGTCGCCTCACGGAGGTCGTACTCCTTGCCGCGGGTGTCGGTGAGGACGAGGTTCGGCTTGGTGAACGGCTGGTCGAGAACGGTCGCGGCCTTGGTCTTCGGCGCGGCGCTGACGTCGGCGATGGACGAGGAGTCCGCCTTGTCGTCACCGGTACCGCAGGCGGAGAGGGCCAGTGCGGCCGCGGCGGCGAACGCCGCGGCCGTCACTGCTTTTCTGTTGCGCATGGAAGAGACGTCCTGAACGTGGTGCGGGTGAGGGGAGCGGCCGGTCAGGCCGAGCGGCGACGGCCCGCGAGGACGCCGAACGCGACCCCCGCGATACCGATGACGATGCCGATGATGCCCAGGGTGCGGGCGGTGGTGTCGCTGGAGGAGGACGCGGCGGTGCTGCTCTTCCCGGCCGGCGCGTCGGAGTCGGCGGCCTTGTGGTCGTCGCCCTTGCCGGCGTCGCCGGCCGCGCCGCCGTGGCCGTCCTCGGCCGCGGCGGTCAGCTTCAGGACCGGGGCCGGGCTGTCGGGCTCGTCGCCGCCCGCCTCGGGCTCCTCGATCCAGCGGACGACTTCCTTGTTGTCGTACGTCTGGATCGCCTTGAAGACGAGCTGGTCGGCGTCCTCGGGCAGCGCGCCCACCGAGACCGGGAACTGCTGGAAGTAGCCGGGGGCGATCTCGCCGTCGTCCGCGGTCCAGGTCACCTTGGAGACGGCCTCGGTGATCTTCTTGCCGTGGACGTCCAGCGGCTTGTCGAGCTTGCTCTTGTCGATCGTGATCTTCCAGCCGGGCACGGCCTGCGGGGTGACGGAGGAGAGCGGGTGGTCGGCCGGGAAGTTCACCTCGACCTTCACGGTCGAGGCCTGGTCGCGCTCGTTGGGGACCTTGAAGTTGAGCGTGGCGTAACCGCCCTTGGCGGCCTCGCCCACCGGCTGGACGCTCACGTGGGCGGCGGCCGGGCCGGCGACCAGCAGGACGGTGGACGCGGCGACGCCGCCGGCGAGGGCGATGCGGGAAAGCTTCATGGCAGGAATCTCCACAGGAAACGGGTGATCCGGCGCGCGGATGCGCGGCGGCGGCACGACACCTCGTGGCGCGGTTCCGTACGGGAGCGCGTGCGCGCGGGTGCGCACGGACGGCCCGCGGGGCCCGGTGGAGGCGTCGCGTCAGGCTGCGAGGGCGTACGGGGCCGGCGGCCCGCGCCTGATCACCAGATGCTGCAGGGGATCCCCGGGCGTCGGCAGGGGGACGTCGTCGAACGGGCGCGGCATGCGCGGCCCGGCCATGATCAGTTCCCGCTCCCCGGCCCGCAGCGCGCGGACGAGGGCGAGCGCGGCCCGCAGGGAGCGCAGCCGGGCTCCGGCGGCCAGCGCCTGGGCGCCGTGGGCGGAGAGCCGGGCCAGTCCGAAGAGGGCGATCTCGCCGCGCCGCAGCAGCCAGCCGGTGGCGAGCGCGGCGAGGACGTGGACCAGCAGCATCGGCAGGCCCGGCAGCATCGAGGTGACCGCGGCGCAGACCTGCGCGAAGCCGGAGGCGCCGTCGGGGCCCGCCGCCGCGGCGGCCCGGGCCGCTCCGGCGCCGCCTGCCGCGAGGTGGTCGTGGGCTCCCGGGAGCGTCGAGGGGTCGATGGCCGCGGAGGAGACGATGCGGTGGGCGTCGGCCGCGTTCAGCCCCGCGGGCCCTTCACCGCACACGAGTCCGGCGGCGAACCGGATGAGCGGACCGTCGCCGCCCGTGCCCCCGGAAGCGGCCGGGGCGCCGCTGTGGCCGCCGTACGCGAAGAGTCCGTGCAGGAGAACCTGGCCACCGGCCAGCGCCCCCGCGATCGAGGGAAGGGACCGCTCCCGCCCGGCGAGGACCGCGGAGGCCCCGAAGACACCGAGGAACGCGGCGAGCAGGGTCCACCCGGGCACCGCCGTCCGGGCCGCGAACGCGTGCCCGGCGGCGGACAGCACGACGCAGACCGCGGTGAACACCGCGGCCCTCATGAGCCGCAGACCGGCTCCGGCGCGTGCGAGAGGCGTGGACATGGCGGAGACATCATCGCACTGCGATCCCCACGGCCGTACGGCAGGTCCGGAAGATCAGCTTCCGTCCCCAACCGGGCTTGTTTCGCCCGTTCGCGGGGGATGTACGGACCGGGGGCGCGTTCCCGGGCACCGGAACGCGCCCCCGGTGACCTGCGGCCGGGCCGGTTCATACACCGGGCGGCCGGATATCCGCATCCGCCGAACGAGGGCTCCGCCGTCCGATCCGTGCTTACGAAGTGCCGAGTGCGGCAATACGTATCGATACG
Organism: Streptomyces sp. CB02366; assembly: GCF_001905905.1. Classification (GTDB taxonomy): domain Bacteria; phylum Actinomycetota; class Actinomycetes; order Streptomycetales; family Streptomycetaceae; genus Streptomyces. The sequence continues at coordinate 862,931 of NZ_LIVT01000003.1, read as the reverse complement.
TCGAGCCGCAGCCAGGAGGCTGGAAGATGAGCATCTGGTGGTCTCTCCATTTGCGGCGCGAAGCTGCGAGCGTTCCGCTCGCCCGTCGTTTTCTGCTCGGCACCATGGAAACCGCCGGGGTGGATCCGGACATCTCCTTCGACCTGTCGCTCGCGCTCAGCGAGGCCTGTGCGAACGCCGTCGAACACGGCGGCTCCCGCACGGTTCTCGGAGAGCCGGGGGACTCCGGGTACGCACGCCCCGCCCCGGACTCCGGGCAGTACCGGGTCACGGCCTATCTGGACGGCGAGAAGTGCCGTATCGAGGTCAGCGACTCCGGGCCGGGCTTCCCCGCCCGGCGCGCGCTTCGCCCAGCCGCGCGTCACGAACAGCACGAGCACCCCGCCCACCACGAGCGTCCCGAGGATCCGCAGGACGCGGGGAGCGCGGAGCACCGCGACCGGCAGTCCCCGCGGCCCGCGCCCTCCTCCCGGGACGCGGAGGCCGAGAGCGGTCGGGGCCTCAACCTGATCGAACAGCTCTCGGACCACGTCCAGTTCGGCAACCGGCCGGGCCGGGGCGCGGTGGTCAGCTTCGACAAGATCCTGAAATGGCGCGAGGGCGCGCTGCTCACGGCGTAGTGAGCGGCGCGCCCCGGCGCGTGTCCTGCGGGAAGGACCGGCCCCGCATGCCGTGCCCGCCACGGCAGGGACCGGCCCTCACGTGCCGGGCGAGGACGCTCAGCCCTTCAGGCGCGCCATCCAGGCCTCGACCTCGTCCGCCTGGCGGGGCAGCGCGGCGGAGAGGTTCCGGTTGCCGTCCTCGGTGACGAGGATGTCGTCCTCGATCCGGACGCCGATGCCCCGGTACTCCTCCGGCACGGTCAGGTCGTCGGCCTGGAAGTAGAGGCCGGGCTCGACCGTGAGGCAGACGCCCGGCTCCAGCGTGCCGTTGACGTACGTCTCGGTACGCGCGGCGGCGCAGTCGTGGACGTCCATGCCGAGCATGTGGCCGGTGCCGTGGAGGGTCCAGCGGCGCTGGAGGCCCAGCTCCAGCACCTTGTCCACCGACAGGTCGCCGAGCAGGCCCCACTCGACGAGCTTCTCGGCGAGCACGCGCTGCGCCGCGTCGTGGAAGTCGCGGTAGTCGGCGCCCGGCTTCACGGCGGCGATGCCCGCCTCCTGGGCCTCGTACACCGCGTCGTAGATCTTGCGCTGGAGCGGCGAGAACGTGCCGTTGATCGGCAGGGTGCGCGTCACGTCGGCGGTGTAGAGGTCGTTGGTCTCGACCCCGGCGTCCAGGAGCAGCAGCTCGCCCGCGCGGACCGCGCCGTCGTTGCGCACCCAGTGCAGGGTGGTGGCGTGCGGGCCGGCGGCGCAGATCGAGCCGTAGCCGATGTCGTTGCCCTCGATGCGGGCGCGCAGGAAGAACGTGCCCTCGATGAAGCGCTCGCTGGTGGCCTCGGCCTTGTCCAGGCTCTTGACGACGTCCTCGAAGCCGCGCGCGGTGGCGTCGCAGGCCTTCTGCAGCTCGGCGATCTCGAAGGCGTCCTTCACCAGGCGGGCCTCGGAGAGGTGGACGCGCAACTCCTCGTCGCGCTCCGCGGTGACCTTGTCGGTCAGGGCGGCCTCGACGGCGGCGTCGTGGCCGCGCACGACGCGGACCGGGCCGGTGGCCTCGGCCAGCGCGGGGGGCAGCTCGCGGACGTCCTTGGCGGGGATGCCCAGCAGCTGCTCGGCCTCGGCGAGGGAGTTGCGGCGGCCGACCCACAGCTCGCCCTGGCCGTCGAGCCAGAACTCGCCGTTCTCCCGGTTGGAGCGCGGCAGCAGGTAGACCGTCGCCTCGTGGCCGCTGTCACCCGTCGGCTCCAGGACGAGCACGCCGTCCTGGGTCTGGTCGCCGGTGAGGTACGCGTACTCGGTGGAGGCGCGGAAGGCGTACTCGGTGTCGTTGGAGCGGGTCTTCAGGTTGCCCGCGGGGACGACTAGGCGCTCGCCGGGGAAGCGGGCGGAGAGCGCGGCCCGCCGGGCGGCGGTGTGCTCGGCCTGGGCGATCGGCTGCAGGCCGTGCAGTTCCGTGTCGGCCCAGCCCGACTTCATGTTCTCGGCGAGCTCGTCGGAGACGGCCGGGTACAGGCCGTTCTTCCGCTGCTTGACCTTCTCCGCCTCGTTTCCCTCGGTCTCCTGCTCCGGGTTCTCCGGGATGAGCTCCTCAGACACGATTTGTCTCTCCTTGGTACGACACTGGGCCGGCACCCATCGTACGGGCGTACGGAAGGGGGCACAGGGCCGAAGGGCCTCTTACCGGGGAGAGGGCCGCCGGGGCGGTCGGCGGGTCACTCGAAGTGGGCGGCGAGGATCACGACGTCCTCGGCCGAGTCGCTCCGGTCGAGGCCGTCGGGGAGCATGGCGCGCAGGACGTGGTCGGCGACGGCCGCCGGATCGTGCCGCTCGGCCTTCGGCACGGAGGCGGCGGCGGAGTGCAGCCGGGCGAAGGCGCGGTCCATGGGATCCCCGGTGCGGCGCAGCAGCCCGTCCGTGCAGAGCAGCACCGTTTCGCCGGGGGCGGGGCTGAACTCCACGCTCGGCGCCTCCCAGCAGGCGAGCATCCCCAACGGGGCGGAGAGCGCCGTCTCGACGAACTCGCAGCGCCGGTCGCCCAGCACCAGCGGCGGAGTGTGCCCGGCCCCGGCCAGGACCACTTTGCGGGCGGCGGGCTCGCAGTAGGCGAAGAGGGCGGTCGCGGTCCGCGCGGGTTCGGTGAGGCGCAGCAGCAGTTCCAGGTCGGAGAGGACGGCGACGGGGTCCTCGCCCTCCATCACGGCGTACGCCCGGAGGCCGGCGCGCAGTCGGCCCATGGCGGCCACGGCGCTCGGCCCGGACCCGCCCGCGGAACCGACGGCGAGGCCGAGCGTCCGGTCGGGCAGCGGCAGCGCGTCGTACCAGTCGCCGCCGCCCCGGGGGCCGGTGCGGTGCCGGGCGGCGAGCCGCACGCCGGGGACCCGGGGCAGCCGGCTGGGCAGCAGTTCCTCGGCGACGGCGGCGACGTCGGCGCGAGCGCGCTCCAGCTCGATCAGGCGGGCCAGGTGCTCGGTCGCGTAGCGGGCGTAGAGGCCGGCGAGGTGGCGCTGCTTCTGCGCGGGCTCGGCCGGTTCGTCGTAGAGCCAGAGCGCCGCGCCGATCCGGCCGGCCCCCTCGGAGGAGAGCGGAAGGGCGTAGCTCGCGGCGTAGCCGAGCCGGACGGCGACCTCGCGGTGGCGCGGGTCCAGGCCCTCCTCCCCGAACAGGTCGGGGCTGGTGATCCCGTTGGTGGTGCCGGGCAGCCCGTCGAGCGCCCGGCCGAGGGCGGTGGCCGCGCGCGGCACGGTTTCGAGGTGCCCCAGATCCGCTCGGCCGAGCCCCAGGGCCCGGGTGGTGGCGGGGCCCCCGCCGTTCGCCGGTTCCAGAACGAGAAGCCCGCGGCGGGCGCCGACGAGGGCGGCCCCGGCGTGCAACAGCTCGTTCATGGCGTCGTCGAGCGTGCTCGTCCCGGCCAGCCGCTCGGTGAGTTCGTGCAGAGTCGTGAGGTCCGAGACCCAGCCCGCCAGCCGGTCCTGGATGAACGCTCCGGGCGGGCTCGGAACCTCGGTCAGAGGTGCGGCAGTGTGCGTTGAAACCGGAACTTCTGGATCGATTCCAGCCACTTTCGGCAGGTGTGGGGCGCTCATGGCAGCCAGCTTTCCGACTGGTGCGATTCGTCGAATAGCATCGCAAACCCCCATGTGATTCTGCGCCGCTATCAATGCATCCACATGTACACGTACAAGTAACCCGATGTCCAGCATTGTCCGTTTGGAGAACCGGGCGATTCGCGCCCTCCCAGTGTGAGTTAACTTGGCTGAAAAGTGCACCCTCCGAACGTCATTTGCGATCGACTGGGGCTGCTCAACCGCGGTACCTCCGGGGCGCACATCGCCGGAGGAGCGTCATTCCGGGCATGCTGGGTACGTAAACGGTGTCGCCCGGGTGCGGTGGTGTTCGACCAGGAACCCGGCAGCGGGTCCAGGCGTCCTCACCCGTGACGACGAAGCCCCGTTCCGGACGGCGGGGTTCGCACCAGGGACGGCAGGCGAGGCCCGGACCACCCTCGCCCGGCGATCGCCGGCCCGGCTCGACCCGCACGACGTCGCCGGGGCGGCACGGCTCCGCTCGGTCGCTTCGACCCCGTCCGGTTCGACTCCGCTCGACTCTGCTCGGTTCGTCTCCGAACCCGGTTCGTCCCGGGCAGGGGTTCCGCCCCCGCTTCACCCAGATCGGTTCTATTCGGACCGGTTCCACTCGGCTCGGCGCGGCTCACGCACGGTAGGACGGCACATCTGTACCGCGGAACCGATGAGCACGTACGCACAGCGAAGAGATACGCACGTGGTGTCACCTACGCGTGGTGTCATGTGGACTCGGCGTTCAACGGAAAGGAACGAGCGCTCATGCGCGAGATCCTCGGAAGGCGACGCAGGCTCCGGCGCAAGGAGGGGACCGCTCGGCTGGACGCGGCTCTGACCTGCGCCACCGTATGGCAATGGCCGGTCCTGCCCGGAGCGGGGACGGCTCGGAGCGAGCCGTCCGGCGAGGGCGGCGGCCTCGGCTGCGCCTGCCCCGAACCCGACTGCGCCGTACCGGGCGCACACCCCCTCGACCCCGGCCTGCTGGCGGCCACCACGGACGAGCGCATGGTGCGCTGGTGGTGGACCAACCGCCCCGCCGCCCCCCTCCTGCTGGCGACCGGCGGAGGCGCGCCCTGCGCGGTGAGCCTGCCCGCCGTCGCCGGGGCCGGAGCGCTGAGCGTCCTCGACGCCCTCGGCATGCGGCTCGGGCCGGTCGTGGCGACGCCCACCCGGTGGTCGCTGCTGGTGGCCCCGTACACCCTGGAGCGGCTCGGCGAACTGCTGTACGCGAAGGACTGGGTGCCCAGCTCGCTCCGGTTCCACGGTGAGGGCGGCTACCTCGTCCTGCCGCCGTCCCGGACCGGCACGGGCCAGGTCCGCTGGGAACGGCCCCCCGCGCGGCCCGGCGCCCCCGCCGGCGGCCCGGTGCTCCGGAGCCGGACGAAGGGCGCGGCGCCCGCGGCGCCCTGGCTGCCGGACGTCGAAGCGGTCCTGGACGCTCTGGTCGAGGCGAGCACGGGCGCTCCGGGAGGGGGAAGCCGGCTGGCGTACTGACCGGGGGCGCCCGTCCGGGAACTGACCGGCCGTCAGAAAGGCTTCGGACGAAGGCTTCTGAGAGGGCGCCCGGAGGGGCGGGGTCCGCACACCCGGAGAGGGCACGGGAGGCGGATCGCAGCCGGAAAAGAGGACGCCCGATCGCTGGCGACGGGGGATGCACCAGCGACCGGGCTTTTAGAACCGTAACAAGAGATCTGCTGTTCGCAAATTCGATCTCGCCTGTAGGGACGCCGATTTACTTACGGGTACGGCGAGTTGTGACGCGGGTCACCGTCCGGGGCGTCCGGTGGGCACGGTCAGCTGAGGGTCACCTGGCGGTTGGTGAGGCCGCCCCGGGCCCGGCGCTCCTCGGCGGTGAGCGGCGTGTCGGACGCCAGGGCGTTCTTCAGCCGCTCGGCGAACTCGACGGCGGGCTTCTCGCACGCCTCGGCGCCCATCGAGCTCGGCAGGTCCCAGACGGGGACCACGAGCCCGTGCGCCCGGAACGACCCGACCAGACGGGTGTCGTCGCCGAGCGAGGAGGCGCCCGCCGCGTGCAGCCGGGCGAGCGCGTCGAGGAGCTGCTCCTCGGGGTGCGGCATGACCCAGCGCAGGTGGTTCTTCTCCGGGGTCTCGCACCAGTACGCGGCGTCGACGCCGGACAGCCGCGTCGTCGGGATCGCGGCGGCGTTCGCGCGCTCCAGCGAGGCCGCCACCTCCGGCGCGGCGTTCTCCGCGTCCGGCACCCAGAACTCGAACCCGGTGTGCACGACCGGCTCGAAGGCTGCGTCCGCGGAGAGGAGGTCCTGGAGGCGCGGGCCGTCGGCCGGTACGCGGCGGGCGGCGACCGGGGAGCCGGGCTCGGCCTCCAGCGCACGCTGCAGGGTGTCCGCGAGGTCGCGGCTGAGGTCGCCGGACGAGGTGTCGTTCTGCAGGGCGAGCAGGACGGAGCCGTCGTCACGGCGCAGCGCGGGCCAGGCCATCGGCAGGACCGTCGCCAGCGTCACCGACGGGACCCCCTCGGGCAGTCCGCCCACGAGGGTGAGCCCGACCGTGGCGGCGGGCACCAACTCGCGCAGCGCGACCCAGTCGCACTCGCCCGCGAGCCCCTCGAAGGGGCGGTGGACCAGTTCGGTCACGGCCTGGGCGGCGGCGCGTCCGTGACACGCCTTGTAACGGCGGCCCGATCCGCACGGGCAGGGCTCGCGGGCCCCGACGACCGGGATCTCACCGTCCTTGAGCTGCGGCTTCCCGGCCTTGGACTGAGGGCGCTTCTTGGCCATGGTGGGCGTTCTCCCGATTGCGACAGTGCGGACTCGGCGCGAGCCTAGCCGCCCGGGGGGCCCGCCCGTCCCCCACGCCTTCGGGCCGTCCCCACGGGGCCGGCTCACGCGGCCGCCCGTGCTGACCCGGCACGCCCTTCTCCCGCGCGTCCGCGAGCCCCGGCCCGAACGGTCCGCGCGGGCTCAGCTCGCGTCGTCGAAGACGTCGGAGAAGTCCAGGCCCTCGAAACCGGTGAGCCCGCCGGCGCCGTGGGCGCCGACCCCGTTCGTACCGGCGCCGTTCGCGCGGAGGCCCTTCGTGCCGGGGGCAGTGTCGCCCCTGTCCCCGAGCGGCTTCTCCGAGGCGACCAGGGCCCAGACGGTGACCTCGCCGGGCGCGTCGTCCCGTACGCCCCACTCCTGGGCCAGGGCGCTGATGATGTTGAGCCCTCGGCCGCCGCGCGCCGTGACCGAAGGGGTGGCCGGAACCGGACGGGTCGGGCCCCCGCCGTCCGTGACCTCCACGGTGAGGGCCCCGGCGGGGTCCACCCGCCACGCGGCGCGGATGTCCCCGTCACCGACGTCGGCGTGCCGCCCCAGGGGCCTGCCGTGCCGACAGGCGTTGCTGAGAAGTTCGGAAAGGATCAGGACAGCGTCGTCGACGACCGCGTCCGACACCCCGTTGCAGCGCAACTGCTCGCGCATCCGGTGTCGTGCCTGCCCCACGCCGGCAGGGCCATGAGGAATGGCCATGCTCGACGACGCGGGCACCTCGTGTGCCACCACCAACGCCACCCCCGAGACCTCCTTTGCCCCATGCCACGGGTTGGATGCCCCACCGAGCGGGGCCGGAAACCGGCCAACCCGTTACCGGTGACGCACTCGTGACGAATGACCGCGTAGCGAGTGCGCCGGGGCACAACCCGTAACGTCCGAGGTCGGGAGCGTGAGAGGCGTTTCCGGGGCCGTCATGCGTACGGAACGCGACCCAGTTGGGACAGGACCTGCTTGGGGCGGTTGGTGATGATCGCCTCGACGCCGAGGTCGGCGCACAGGTCGACGTCGGCCGGTTCGTTCACGGTCCACACGTGCACCCGGTGGCCCGCGCGGTGCAGCCGTTCGATGTATCCGGGGTGGCTGCGCACGATCCGCATGCCGGGCCCCGCGATCCGGGAACCGGCGGGCAGCCGTCCGTCGCGCATGCGGGGCGAGACGAACTGCATCAGATAGACCGTGGGCAGCGCGGGCGCGGCCGCCTGGACGCGGTGGAGGGAGCGGGCGGAGAAGCTCATGACGCGGACGGGCGAGGGCTCCCCGGCGGGCGGGGCGTCCAGTCCGAACCGCTTCAGCAGCCGCAGGAGCCGTTCCTCGACCTGCCCGGCCCAGCGGGTGGGGTGCTTCGTCTCGATGGCCAGGTGAAGCCGCCGCCCGGTCGCCCGCACGTCGGTGAACAGCTCCAGGAGCCGTTCCAGGGTGAGTACGGAGGTGAGTTCGCCCGGAACCGGATCCCAGTCGGGCGACTCCTCGCGGTCCTTCCAGGAACCGAAGTCGAGGGCGGCGAGGTCGGCGAGCTCCAGGGCCGACACGGCGCCGCGCCCGTTGGACGTGCGGTTCACTCTTCGGTCGTGGACGCAGACGAGATGGCCGTCGGCGGTGAGCCGGACATCGCATTCCAGAGCGTCGGCACCGTCCTCGATCGCCTTGCGGTAGGCGGCCAGGGTGTGCTCGGGGGCGTCGTCGGAGGCCCCGCGGTGGGCGATGACCTGGATGGAGGTGCGCGCGGTGCGCTGCCGTGCGTGGGTCACCCGGGCCATGGTGTCACCGCCGGGGGAACGGCTGAGCCCATGTCACCCTGGAGGTCTGTTTTGTCTGATGTAAAGATTGGTGTGCGGATGCACAGGTCCTGCTTACAGTGGCCCGACGGGTCGTGGGAAAAGCTGACCGCAGACACGTGCACAGCGGATTTCTTGCCGAACGCCGACTGGATGCCGAGTGGAACCGAGGAGTAGAGAGCTGTGAGCACCGAGAACGAGGGCAACGAGGACAACGCGGCACCGAACGTGCCGTCCGTTCCGTCCGCACCTCCCGTGCCGGCCGACGCTCCCGTGCCGCCGGCTCCGGCGGGCCCGGCCCCGGGCGCCGCACCCGAGCCCGCCGCGACGGCGCACGACGCGGCGCAGGACACCGCGGGCCTTCCCGCGCGCGACGCGGGCGCGCCGGACGCCGCCCCGCCCGCCCCCGGCGGGGGAACCCCGGCCCCGGCAGCTCCGGCGTACGCCGAAGCGCCGCGCCACGACCCCACGCACCAGGGCGCCCCGGCGTACCCAGGAGGTCCGGCGCCTCAGGGGGCTCCGGCGCACGGGGCCCCGGCCGCCGCACCCGCGTACGCCCAGGGCGCCCACCCGACGCCGTCCCAGCCTCCCCAGCCGTCCCACGGCTCCCCCTACGGAGCGGCGCCCGACCTCCCCGCGGGCGCCGCCTCCTGGCCTCCGCCCCCGCCCGCCGTGCCGTCGTACGCCGGCGGGAACGCGGGGCACGCGTCCGGCGGGTCCGGCCACGGCGGCGGCCACGGTCCGGTCTGGGGCGCCCCCGTCCCGCCCGGTCCCGAGTCCCCGGACCGCAGGGGCGGCAAGAGCCGCGCGGGCGGCCTGGTGGCGGCCGTCGCGGTGGCGGCGCTCGTGGCGGGCGGCGTCGGCGGCGCCCTCGGCTTCTGGGCGGCCGACCGCAACGGCGGCGGCTCCTCCGGCAGTTCGACCACGGTCTCGGCCTCGGACACCCCCAAGGACCTGAAGCGTCCGGCGGGCACGGTGGCCGGGGTCGCGGCGAAGGCGCTCCCCAGCGTGGTCACCATCGACGCCCAGGGCGGCGACGGCGAGGGCGGCACGGGCACCGGCTTCGTGTACGACAAGGAAGGCCACATCCTCACCAACAACCACGTGGTGGCCTCCGCCGCGGAGTCCGGCGAACTGTCGGCGACCTTCTCGGACGGCAAGAAGTACGCGGCCGAGGTGGTCGGCCGGGCGCAGGGGTACGACGTGGCCGTCCTGAAGCTCAAGAGCCCGCCGTCGGGTCTGACGCCTCTCCCGCTGGGCAACTCGGAGGGCGTCGCGGTCGGCGACTCGACGATCGCGATCGGCGCGCCCTTCGGCCTCTCCAACACGGTCACCACCGGCATCATCAGCGCGAAGAACCGCCCGGTGGCCTCGGGGGACGGCCAGAGCAACAAGAACTCGTACATGAGCGCCCTGCAGACGGACGCCTCGATCAACCCGGGCAACTCCGGCGGCCCGCTGCTGGACGCGACGGGCGCGGTCATCGGCATCAACTCCGCGATCCAGTCGACGGGCGGCGGCCTCGGCCAGTCCCAGGCGGGCTCCATCGGCCTCGGCTTCGCGATCCCGATCAACCAGGCCAAGAACGTCGCCGAACAGCTGATCAAGACGGGCAAGCCGGTCTACCCGGTGATCGGGGCGACGGTCTCGATGGAGGAGAAGACGGGCGGCGCGGCCATCTCCGCCGAGGGCGCGGGCGGCACCCCGGCCGTCACCCCGAACGGCCCGGCGGCCAAGGCGGGCCTCAAGGGAGGCGACGTGATCACCAAGTTCAACGACACCGTGATCGACAGCGGCCCGACCCTGATCGGCGAGATCTGGACCCGCAAGCCGGGCGAGAAGGTGACCCTGACGTACGAGCGCGACGGCAAGGAGGCCACGGCCGAAGTCACCCTGGGCCAGCGCGAGGGCGACAGCTGACCGGGCGGGGACGTTCCGCGCGTCGGCCCGGTCCTCCCACGCGGTCCTGACGGCCCGTCGGCCGGTACGGCGACGGGCCCGCCGCCGCGGGGCGGCTCGCCCGAGCGGCCGGAGGGGACGGACGTGAGGGCCGTCGTGGCGGAGGCCGGGCCTCGCGCCCGGGTCAGGAGCGCTCGCGTACGGCCGGGTTGTTCAGGCAGAGCGCGATGTTCCGGACCGCGGCGGTCAGTTCCTCGATCACCCGGGCCGCCTGCTCCGCGTTGTGGAAGGCCGGGCGTTCCGCCAGGGCCAGGCCCAGCTCCCGGGCGGACCGGAGCGCCGGCTCGACGTCCTCGGCGGAGGGCGCGGCCGGTGCGGCGGGGGCGGGCGCATCGGCCGTCGTGGGGGGCCTCGCCGCCACCGGGTCCGCCGCGGGCGCGCCGGAGGCCGCCGGCGCCGGCTGGTACGACGGCTCGGGTGCGGGCGGTGCCGGCGGGCCGGTCACCGGCGTCTCCCCGCGCCCCTCGGACCAGGTGTGGACGGTACCGAAGTCACCCGTCGTGGAGGTGCACTCCTCATCCGGCCAGGCCGACGCGGCCGGTACGGACGGCGAAGGCCGGGGGGCCTGTTCGAAGTGCGGGGACGCGTCCCGCGCCTGCCGCGTGCGGGGGAGCACGAAGTGCTCGAAACCCGGGAACGCGGGGGTGGCGGAGGGGGCGGAGGGGGTGGAGGCGGCGGGGGACGCGGGGTGGCGGGAGTGATACTCGGCCTGCCACTGCATGCGGTAGCAGTCGACCTGGTCGGCACAGGAGGTGCGGGCGTGGAAGACGGCCGTGTCCTTCCCCAGCTCCGGGTACCAGAGGTTGGGGCCCGGGAAGCGCACGGTCCGCACCCGCGGCTTGATCGGCTCGGCGCACCCCATGCAGCAGTTCTCCGGCACCATGAGCGGGATGCCGCCGTTCTGTTCCGGGGAGCGGGGCCCGCCTTCCCAGCGGTACTCCCCGTGGCGGCAGGGCGGCAGTTCGCCGCAGGCGCGGCAGACGGCGTAGTGCTCGGGGAGGATGTGCCAGTCGTGGCTGGCGGGTGCGCACCAGTGCTTCGGCGCGGAACGGGGCAGGTTCTCGTTGCGCAACGCCAGCACCACCGGGCGCTTGTAGAACTCGGCCCGTTCCGGGGCCGGTTTGACCGCCTGGTTGTTGGCCCGCCGCAGTTCGTTGGCGTGCCACCACAGTTCCACGTGGTCGCGCCACGCCTTCTCGTAGGAGTCCGGCCACCGGTCGCCCGGGTAGCCGTCGATCTCCAGAATTCGCCACGCCTGCCGGTCGAGTACCACGATGGAGCCCGCTCGCAGTCGCATGTGCGTCCCGTTGTCCCCCTCGTCCGGCCAGTCGTGCCGGCCGATACGGGTGGGCTGGTCTGGGAGCCACTCGCGCACCTGCATGACATGCTCCTCGGTAAGGGAACTTCCTAGTTTCAACTGGGGCAGTGAGTGACATTCTGAACAAAAAGGACGTTTAGGTTGGTTCAGACACGCTCACGTTGCTGATCGAAGGTGACCGGAAACGCCTCCCGCACCACCGTTCTTCCGCGCACACCGCTGCTGCCAGGCCTTTTGACGCCGGGTCCGCCGACGGTCCCGTCTGCCGCCGGTGCGAGGGCAGCGGCTTCGTACCCTGGGGACCGCATCCGACACTCACCCGTATGTGTGGTGATGCGTAGGTTACGGTCACTCCGTACGTGTACATCACCTTGCGTGCCGACCGTCGAACGTCCCCGGGCGGCACGCCGATGGACCCGGAAAGTGGTAAGGGAGCGAGCGGCTGCGGCCCTACCACGGACCACCACCCCTCACGGCCCGTGATCCGGGTACGCTGTAGCCGCTCCGTTCCTGATGGGCGGGGCGCAGGTGGGTTGCCCGAGCGGCCTAAGGGAACGGTCTTGAAAACCGTCGTGGCAGCGATGTCACCGTGGGTTCAAATCCCACACCCACCGCAGGTGCGCGGCCTCTGACCAGGTGAACCGGTCAGAGGCCGTTTTCATGCCAGGACTCCCGGGAAAACCGCGTTCCCCCTCGGCTCCCCGGCGCACCGGACCTTTAAGGGGCGCGCCGCCGACCGGCTCAGGGGCGCGCGCCGCCGACCCGGGCGTGTTCGGCGCCCCTTCCTGCGGCCGAGCGCACGCGGGCCGGTCGCGGAAGATCTTTTCGCCGGTCGCGGAGGCTTTCCTTCTCCCGGGCCGGGGAAACCAGGGAAGGTGGACGACCTCCGCCCTCTCAGTTTTCTCCTTGCACGCTCAGTCGCGCCGTTACGGCTTCCAGTCTTTCGAGCGCCTCCGAGAGGAACGCCGATCCGGGGACCTTGACGCCGTGCACCAGCTGGTTCCGAATCCGCCGCAGGTTGTCTATCTCTCGCCGTGTGACGTCGTCCAGGTAGGGAATCTTGCGGAGAAGCCGCGTCAGGGGGATCAGGGCGGCGTCTTCCGCCTCCATCGGCACGGCATCGCGGACGACTCCCTCGAACCTGGCCCACTCGATCATGAACCGTCCGATCATCTCGTGGTTGCGGGAGGCGCGGGCGGACCCGTGCGGCTCCTTCACTTCACCCATTCTCGTTCGGATGGAATCAAACACGGCGTACCGGGACGTGTCCGCGGCGATGACGGCGTCGATGACCTGCTCGGCCAGCGGGCGCTCCTCCAGATTCCCGTGAAGCGACTCCAGGAAGGGCTGCAACAGTGACGCCGTGTCGAACTTCAGCTCGACCAGGAAGCCGTACAGCAGATCGACGCGACCGAGCCCCGAGTCCTCGACCGGTTCTCCGAGGAGGCCGTTGGCCTGGCTGAGCAGGTGGGCGGCGAGCTCATAGTGGTTCAGGAAGGACCGGCCGGTGGTCGCGACCCTGCTCTCTCCCGCCTTCTGGAGCATTTCCAGGGCGAGTTCACCTGCGAGGACCAAGCCGTTCAGCTGGTCCAGGATCTGGAGCTCCTGGCTCGACAGGTCCCCTTCCAGGGGCTTGTAGATGAGATCGTGCTCGACCTCCGACCAGGCGTGCATGAGCACCGAGGCGACTTGGATCTCCACCCGTGCTTTCGTGTACCTCTGGTTGGCGTCGCTGAGTTCCTGCTCGGTCAGCTGAACCCTGTAGTGGACCGCCGAATACCCGGAGAACCGCTTGTCCTGGGACGGGTGGCTCGCCGCAGGGAACTCCCTTTTCGGTTCGAGCAGATGAAACAGCCGATGGACGATCTTGTCGACCTGTTCCTGTTCCCCGGGGAAGTAGAGGGCCACGCGGACCCCCGCCAGGTCGACTATGTCGTCGTAGATGTCCTGGATCTCGTTGTAGATCCCCTTGGTGGCGCGCTGGCGGCATTTGTCGGCGAGCCGGGAGATGTCCTTCGCGCGATGGGTGACGATGCACCGGATCCCCGACGTCCGGAGATCCCTCTCCAGGACCTGGGCCGCCAACTGTGCGGCTTGGTTATAAAAATCGTATTCCTTGATGTACCGGGACATGAAATCGTCGATAAGGCTCATTTCGTACCTGCCTGACCATGGGGGCCACCTGGTGTGCTCGCTCGCGGTGAAAACAGAATGCCTCAGCCCTTCCGGCAGGGTTCGCGGAACGGCGCATCCTGCGTGCACGGCAGGTGCGACCGCCGGGGAGCGGAGCCTGCGGAAGGGCTCGCGGAGCGAACGGCGGTACGGCACGCGGCTGGAGGGCGACCAGGTCGTTCCGGACGGGCCGGCCGTGGCCGCCTTCTTCGCGGGCCGGGGCCGCAGGGGCCGCCGGGCCGGTTCCGTCAGGCCGCCCCGTCCGTCTGTCCGTCCCGGCCCGAGGTCAGACGCGCCGCCGAGGCGATCGTGGCGCGGGCCTCGTGTTCCGGGAGGCCGGTGCGTACGGCGGCCGCGGTGAGGGCGTCCACCAGGGCGTCGCCGAAGCCGTGTTCGTAAGCGCGGCAGGCCGCCCAGAACAGGCGGGTGTTGCGCTGGCCCGCGTGGGCGGCCAGGACGAACTGGACCAGGCCCTCGCCCTGATGGCCCGGGGGGCGGGAGGCGCCGGGACCGGCGGAGGGGGCGGTCGTGCGCCGGGGCCGGGTGAGGAGGCGGAGCAGGGCGCGCGGGCAGGGCGCCGGGGTGAGATGGGCGGTGCCGGGGGCCAGGCGGTAGCGGCCGTGGGCCGTGACCGAGCCGGGGCCGACCAGGTAGCCGCCGCTGCCGCGGATGTCGATGCCCGGGGCGAGGCGGCCGGCGGAGTTGGGGACCGCCGCGTCGGCGGGGCCGGTCAGCCAGAGGTGGCGACCGCCGCTCGGGGTGAGGACGGTGACCGTCGGCGGGATGGTGAACAGGTGCTGGAGGGCCAGTTGCCGGAGCGAGCCGGCGGCGTCGCTGCCGTACGCGGGGTCGACGTCCAGGTCGATGCCGATGAGGCGGTGTGGAGCGCGGCCGCAGGCGATGCCGTAGCCGGTCGCCCGGGGCGCGGCGGCGAAGAGGGCCCGTACGGCCGCGGGGTCGGTGGTGGCGTCGTGCACCCCGTGCCCCGGCAGCCCGCACTCGCCCCGGCAGTGCGCCGGGCGCCGCTCGTCGCGGTGGGGGGAGCGCAGGGCGGGGACCTTGGCGGCGGAGAGGGGGAAGACGGGGAGGCCGCGCCCGGCGGCGGCGAGGGCGTGGGCGAGGGCCAGGGTGGGGGTCTGCCGGTCGGTGGCCATGGAGTTATTTTCGTACATGCGTTCGAGGAAGGGAAGGGGGCGGTGCCGGGGCCGGGAGGCGCACCCCTCCGGGGTGAACGGCATCGCGGAGGCCGCCCGGCAGATCCGGGGCGCCTCGGTGAACCGGGCGGCGGGAGCGGCGGGGGCCCTGGCCGCCGCGGGTGCGGGCGTACCGGCGGCGGGCCGGGAGCCCGGCGCGGACGGCCGCGCGGCGGCGTCCGTCCCCGGGGTGGACCCGGGGGCGGACCCTGAGGGCGGCGCGGAGCCTCGTCCACCTGGAGGAGGTGCGGGGCGCCCGCCCTCTACAACCTGAGGCGGACGACGCTTCGGGACCTGGGGGCGATCCCCCCGGCGGCCCCCGCTCCTAGCGTGGAGTACATGACCACGCCAGTCTGCACGGGCGCCTCCAGGGCGGCCTCTGCCACCGCCGCCCGCCACGCCCCCGCACCGTACGCGTCGTTCTCCTCGTACGTACGGGCCCGGGGGCCGGTCCTGCTGCGTACCGCGCGCTCGCTCACCGCGAACCCCTGCGACGCGGAGGACCTGCTGCAGACCGCCCTCGCCAAGACGTATGTGGCGTGGGAGCGGATCGAGGACCACCGGGCGCTGGACGGCTATGTCCGCCGGGCCCTGGTGAACACCCGCACCTCGCAGTGGCGCAAGCGCAAGATCGACGAGTTCGCCTGCGAGGAACTGCCCGAGCGGGAGGCCGTCCCGGCGCCCGACCCGGCGGAGCGGCAGTCGCTGCACGACGCGATGTGGCGGGCGGTGCTGAAACTCCCGGACCGCCAGCGCGCCATGGTCGTCCTGCGCTATTACGAGGACCTGAGCGAGGCGCAGACGGCGGAGGTGCTCGGCGTGTCGATCGGTACGGTTAAGAGCGCCGTCTCCCGCGCCCTCGGCAAGCTCCGCGAGGATCCGGAGTTGGCTCCGGTCCGCTGACCGCTGACCGCTGACCGCAGGCCGCAGGCCGCTGACCGCAGGCCGCTGACCGCAGGCCGCGGGCTGCTGGCTCCGGACCGCACCGGGGGCGGCATGCGCTCCCGGCCAGGAATTCTCTCCCGCGAGTAGTGACATACCGCGTGGTATGTGCGCAGAATCAGCGCAACCTTACTGCCGCGTAGCGCTCCCGGGAGGACGCCGTGCTGAGCACCATGCAGGACGTACCGCTGACTGTCACCCGCATCCTGCACCACGGGATGACGATCCATGGGAAGTCGCAGGTCACGACCTGGACCGGCGAACCCGAACCGCACCGCGCGACCTTCGCCGAGATCGGGGAGCGCGCCACCCGGCTGGCCAACGCCCTCCGCGACGAGCTGGGCGTCGACGGCGACCAGCGGGTGGCGACCCTCATGTGGAACAACTCCGTCCACGTCGAGGCCTACCTCGCCATCCCCTCCATGGGCGCCGTCCTGCACACCCTCAACCTCCGGCTGCCCGCCGAACAGCTCGCCTGGATCGTCAACCACGCGGACGACCGGGTCGTCATCGTCGACGGTTCGCTGCTGCCGCTCCTCGTGCCGCTGCTGCCGCACCTGCCGAGCATCGAGCACGTCGTCGTCTCCGGCCCCGGCGACCGCTCGGCCCTCGCCGGGGTCGCGCCGCGCGTGCACGAGTACGAGGAGCTGATCGCGGACCGCCCCACCACGTTCGACTGGCCGGAGCTGGACGAACGACAGGCGGCGGCCATGTGCTACACCTCCGGCACCACGGGCGACCCCAAGGGCGTCGTCTACTCGCACCGCTCCATCTACCTGCACTCGATGCAGGTCAACATGACCGAGTCGATGGGGCTCACCGACAAGGACACGACCCTCGTCGTGGTGCCGCAGTTCCACGTGAACGCGTGGGGCCTGCCGCACGCCACGTTCATGAGCGGCGTCAACATGCTCATGCCGGACCGCTTCCTCCAGCCCGCCCCGCTCGCCGACATGATCGAGCGCGAGCGCCCGACGCACGCCGCCGCGGTCCCCACCATCTGGCAGGGCCTCCTCGCCGAGGTCACCGCCAACCCGCGCGACCTCACCTCCATGGCCAACGTGACCATCGGCGGCGCGGCCTGTCCGCCCTCGCTGATGGAGGCGTACGACAAGCTGGGCGTCCGCCTCTGCCACGCCTGGGGGATGACGGAGACCTCGCCGCTCGGCACCATGGCCCACCCGCCCGCCGGGCTGAGCGAGGAGGAGCAGTGGCCCTACCGGGTCACCCAGGGCCGCTTCCCCGCCGGCGTCGAGGCGCGGCTGGTCGGCCCGGCCGGCGAACACCTGCCGTGGGACGGCGCGTCGGCCGGTGAGCTGGAGGTCCGGGGCCCCTGGATCGCCGCCGCCTACTACGGCGGGGCGGACGGCGAGCACCTGCGGCCCGAGGACAAGTTCAGCGAGGACGGATGGCTGAAGACCGGCGACGTCGGAGTGATCAGCGCCGACGGCTACCTCACCCTCACCGACCGGGCCAAGGACGTCATCAAGTCGGGCGGCGAATGGATCTCCAGCGTCGAACTGGAGAACGCGCTGATGGCCCACCCGGAGGTCGCGGAGGCGGCCGTCGTCGCCGTACCGGACGAGAAGTGGGGTGAACGGCCCCTGGCGACCGTCGTTCTCAAGGAGGGCGCCGCCGACGTCGACTACGAGGCGCTGAAGGCGTTCCTCGCCGAACAGGGCATCGCCAAGTGGCAGCTTCCCGAGCGCTGGTCGGTGATCCCCGCCGTGCCGAAGACGAGCGTCGGCAAGTTCGACAAGAAGGTGATCCGCAAGCAGTACGCGGAGGGCGAGCTGGACGTCACCCGGCTCTGAGCCCGTCGAGCCGTATGTTTCACGTGAAACAGGGCGGGGGCGGTACGGGATCCCCGTACCGCCCCCGCCCTGCCGTGGGCACGGCCCGCGCGGTCAGTTGGTGCCGATTTTCGCCAGCAGGTCGACGATCCGCGACTGGACCTCGTCACTGGTGGACCGCTCCGCGAGGAAGAGAACGGTTTCCCCCGACGCGAGCCGCGACAGCTCCGCCGGATCCATCCCGGCCGAGGTGTAGACGACCAGCGGAGTGCGGTTCAACTGTCCGTTGGCCCGCAGCCAGTCGATGATCCCGGCGCGCCGACGACGTACCTGCATCAGGTCCATCACCACGAGGTTCGGCCGCATCCGGCCCGCCAGCTCGACGGCCTCGCTGTCCGTCGCCGCACGGGCCACCTGCATCCCCCGCCGCTCCAGGGTCAGCGTCAGGGCCGCCGCGATCTCCTCGTGCTCCTCGATCAGGAGGACGCGCGGGGGGTGCTGTTCGCTGTCGCGCGGAGCCAGCGCCTTGAGGAGGACGGCCGGGTCGGCCCCGTACGCCGCTTCCCGGGACGCCTGGCCGAGACCGGCGGTGACCAGCACGGGGACCTCGGCCGCCACGGCCGCCTGGCGCAGCGACTGCAAGGCGGTACGGGTGATGGGGCCGGTCAGCGGGTCGACGAAGAGCGCGGCGGGGAACGCGGCGATCTGGGCGTCGACCTCCTCACGGGAGTTGACGATCACCGGACGGTAGCCGCGGTCGCTGAGCGCCTGCTGCGTCGGTACGTCGGGGGCGGGCCAGACCAGCAGCCGACGCGGGTTGTCCAGCGGCTCGGGCGGCAACTCGTCGTCCATCGGCCGCGGGTGCGGCCGGTTGGCCACCTCGACCGCGCCTCCGGGCCCGTCCAGCGGCTCGGGCCCCTCGGCCCCCTCGTCGGGCGCCCCTATGGCGTACGCGCGCCCCTCCGCGACGGGGGCCGCGATGAGCTGCCCTTCGCCGTAGGCGACACCGGCGCCGGTCCCCGGGCCGGGCTGGTCCTCGCCCGGCCCCGGCCGGGAGGGCTGGTCCGACGTGTCCGGCTGAGCGGCCCCCCGGGCCGGGCCGGGCTGGGAGCCGGGCACGGAAACGCCGCTCGGCCCATCCTGCGGGGGGCGGGGCTGCTGCGGCGGGATCGGCTGGGACGGGTTCGGCTGGGACGGGGCGTGCTGACCTCCGGCGGGCCGGGCCGGGGCCCGGTCGCCCTCCGGCGGGGCGGCGAGCTTGCGCCGCCGGCCGGCCCCGCCGACACCCTGGTACGGCTGGTTCTGCTGGTGCGCGAGGTGCTGGGAGAACGGCACGCCCTGTCCCAGCGTCCGCACGCTGAAGGCCCGTCCCTGCGTCGAATCGGGGTGGACGCCCTCCGGCATCGGCTCCTCGGCCGGCAGCGGCTGCCGCCGCACGTCCGCGGCCGGAGCGCCCGCCTCGCCGTCGCCCGGGTGCGCTGCCGGTCCGGCAACGGACGCCGTGCCGGTGGCGTGCGTGGTCGGGCTCGCCCCGGCGCCGGGCCCGTGCACGGCCGGGCCCGCCCCGGTGCCGGGCCCTGCGACGGAGGCGGTGCCGGTGGCGTGTGCGGTCGGGCCCTCGCCGGTACCGGTGCCGGAAGGGACGTCCTGTCCCGCCCCACCCCACGGCGCGGGGCCCGGGGCCTGCGGCGGTACACCGGTGCCGGGACGGTCCGGGGCGGGCGCCGCCCCGGGGGGCCGGGGTGCCGCGGGCACGCTCCGGTCGGCGGAACCGGGCCCGGCGGTCCCGGGGGCGGGGGTTCCCTGGGCCGGGGGTCCGTCCGCCTGCGGGCCGACGTGCGGCGGGGCGACGGGGTGCGCCTGGGGAGGGGTGTGACCGGCCTCCGGTGCGGTACGCGCGTGGTGCGCGCTCGCCCCCGGGGCGGGGGCCGCCGGGGCTTCGGGCGCGATCGGGGCCCGGTCGGCGTCGGCCGGGGGCAGTGCGAAGGCGGTCCGCGGGCCGGCCTCGGCGGCCGTGCGTTCCTGTGCGGCGGCCAGCGCACGCCGGGCCTGCCGGCCGCCGGGCCGACGGTCGGACGGAGACGGTTCCGGGCCGGGCCCGCCCTCGGGGACGCCGCCGTTGCCGGACGCGAGGGCGGGGAGGGCGAGGTTCTCGCCCTCCCGGCGGCCCCGCCGACCGGCGGGCGGAGCGGGCTGCTGCGGGTCCACCGGCACCCCGTGCGGCGGAACGGGCTGCTGGGGGCCCACCGACACCCCCTGGGGCGGAACGGTCTGTCCGAGCTGGGGACGACCACCCCCCTGGGCGTTCTCGGCGGCGGTGACGACCGCCCCCTCGGACGGCCCGGAAGACGCTGCGGGGGCCAGGGCCAGCGCGCTCCGCTGCGGCCGGGTCTCCCGCTGCTCCCGCGCGGCGGCTTCTCCCGGAGCGGCGCCGGGAGCCGTGCCCGGAGCCGCCTCGGCCGGGCTGGGACGGCCGCGCCGACGTCCGGACCCCTCGCCCTGCTGGGCCGGGATCAGCTCGGCGGCCTGCTCCTCGGGCGCGGCCGGACCCCGGCGGGCCCGCCGCCGCCCGGTCGGCGCGGCGTCCGGGCGGTCGTCGGGGGCGGGAGGCGCGGCACCGGTCGCCTGGTCCCCGGCATCCTCCGGCGTACCGCCGGAGCCGTCCAGGAACGCGTCGGTGGAGGACCGGCGCGCCCGGCGACGGCCGCCGCTGGTGACGCCGGGGGCGCCGAGGCCCTCGGGTGAGGAGGAGGTCGTCGGGGCGGGCTGCGGAGCCGGACCGGCCCCGTCCGCCTCCGGGGGCGCGATGGTGCCGGACGCGGCGCCGATGGGCACGTCGAGGACGTACGCACTGCCGCTCATCCCCGGCATCTCGTGCGTCTGGAGCACCCCGCCGTGCGCCCGGACGATGCCGCGCACGATCGGCTCGTGCACCGGGTCGCCCCCGGCGTGGGGCCCGCGCACCTCGATCCGTACGACGTCCCCGCGCTGGGCGGCGGCCACGACGACCGTGGAGTCGACATAACCGCCCCCGGGGACGGCCCGCGCCTTTCCGGTCGAGTCGACCCCGCAGACGTCCGCGACGAGATGGGCGATGGCGGTGGCCAGCTGACGCGCGTCGACCTCCGCCTCGATCGGCGGGGTGTGAACGGCGAACTGGGCGCGACCGGGACCGATCAGCTCGACCGCCCCGTCGATCCCGCCCTTCACGATCCCCTCGACTAGGGCGGGGGCCTTGTGCAGCCCCTCCAGGCCCGCGTCCAGGCGCTGGAAGCCCAGGACGTTGTCGACGAGCGTGGTCATCCGGGCGTACCCGGCGGCGAGGTGGTGCAGGATCTGGTTGGCCTCGGGCCACAACTGTCCGGCCGGGTCGGAGGCGAGCGTGGACAGTTCGCCCCGCAGCTCCTCCAGGGGCCCGCGCAGCGAACCGCCGAGGACGGCGGTGAGCTGGGCGTGCTGGGCGCCCAGGGAGGCGAGCAGGTCGGCCTGGCCCTCGATCTCGGCGGCGTACCGTTCGCTGCGGTCGGCGAGCTCGGCGGTGTGGGCTTCCTTCAGCGCCTCGATCTCGGCGGCGTGCGCCTCCTTGAGCGCGGTGACCTCGTCGGCGTGGCTCGTGGTCAGCTCGGCGACGACGCTCGTGTGCTGCGCGGACAACTCCTCGTACGGGCGGCGGTCGGTGAACGTCATCACCGCGCCGACGAGCTGGTCCCCGTCCCGTACCGGGGCGGTCGTCAGGTCCACCGGCACCTGCGCGCCGCTCTTGGACCACAGCACCTGCCCGCGCACCCGGTGCTTGCGCCCCGACCTGAGGGTGTCGGCGAGCGGGGAGTCCTCGTACGGGAACGGCTCGCCCTCCGCCCGCGAGTGCAGGACCAGCGGGTGCAGCTCCTGGCCTCCGAGGTCGCTGGCCCGGAAGCCGAGGATCTGCGCGGCGGCGGGGTTGACCAGGACGACGCGCCCGTCGGTGTCCGTGCCGACGACGCCCTCGGAGGCGGCCCGCAGGATCATCTCGGTCTGCCGCTGGGAACGGGCCAGCTCCGCCTCGGTGTCGACGGTGCCGGAGAGGTCCCGTACGACGATCATGAGGAGCTCGTCGCCGGTGTAGCTGGAGTGGATCTCGTTGTACGCGGCCTGGCGGCTGTCGAGGCTCGCGCTGGTGACCTCGACCGGGTACTCGCGGCGGTCCGTGCGCCGCGCGATCATCCGGGTCGGCTTGGTCCTGCCCTGCTCGTCCGTGGTCTCGGGCCGGCGCATCGAACCCGGGATCAGCCGGGAGTCGAACTCCGGCAGCAGGTCGAGCAGTCCGCGACCGACGAGCGCGGTGCCCGGGGACTCGAACATGTCGATGGCGATGGCGTTGGCGTTGACGACGGTGCCGTTGCAGTTGACGAGCAGCAGCCCGTCGGGGAGGGCATCGAGTATGGCTGCGAGGCGAGCAGTGCCTCGGGACGGCCTGCTGCTCACGACGACGCTTCCTCCCTGATTACCGCACCTTGCCGACAGCGGGCCCCATCTTGCCCCTCGGACCGCGGGCTGTCACTGGAGGAGTCTAAGGCCAGGGGGAGCCCCCGGGACGGCGGATGAGGGGGAGCTCTCACCAAGGTTCTGTGCGCGCCGGGTACGCCGAGGGCCCCTGGAGCGAGTGTCCGCGCACCTGATGACGTGCGCGGACGCGCGGCGCGACCCCCGTCTTCCGGGGGGCGCGCGGTATGTGCCGGAGCGCCCCGGGCGCCGTCGGGAGCGCGCGTCTTCACTCCGGGACCGCCCGGGTGCCCGGCCCGGTTCAGCGAACGTCGGGGAGCACGGGGACGAGGCTGTTCCAGCGGGCGATCTCGCAACCGTCGCGGCGGCTCGCGGTGGTGTCCACGGCCCGGCCCTCCCAGGTGCCCACGATGCGGGCGAAGGCGTCGCCGCCGTGGATCATCGTGCACATCGTGCCCTCGGGGGTCTCCCGGAACAGCTCCTGCCGTCCCGACCGGGTGGCCCCGGCCTCCGCCAGGCGGTCACAGGCGGCCTGGCCCTCCGGGTGGGTGCCCCCGGTGGGGCCGCACTCCAGCTCGAACGTCCCGTCGGCCCCGGGGACACCGGTGTTCTCCACGCTCACGGTGAGCCGGGTCCGCGTCTCGTCCACCTCGCCGGGCTCCTCCCCCGCCCCGTCGACCGGGAACCCCGGGAGCGGGAGCGGCATGGGCAGCGGCCCCAGGGCGGGCCGGGGGGCGGCGAACGGGCCGGAGGTGGGCACGGCGGCGGGCGCCGGCCCCGAGGACGCGGGTCCGGAGGCGGTGGACGCCGGCACGGCGGTGGCGAGCGCGGCGAGCGAGACGACGGCGGTGAGGACGAGACGGCGCACCATGGGAAGCTCCAGGTTCTCTGCGGCGAGGTCGGCCGCGGGCGACGGTCACGGACGATCACGGACCCGCCCGGCCACCCCGGCTGACGGAAGACGACGGACGACGGGCGGACGACGGCGACTCGCGGAGCCGGCGACGACTCACGGAGGCGACGGCGGACGGAGACCCGGGCCCCGCCCCCCCTCTCTAACGCGCGCCGCGCCAGGACGTTGCGCCACCACGCCGAACTGCTTTGCCCCGGCCCCCCGAGGACTAGTAACGTGGGCCGCGATTGGTGGCACGGCGTTCGACTGTGTCATCATCTGCACGCACCACTCGCGTCCGCGCGAGGTGTGTGGAGGAGGCGTCGCCTAGTCCGGTCTATGGCGCCGCACTGCTAATGCGGTTTGGGTCTTAAAGCCCATCGAGGGTTCAAATCCCTCCGCCTCCGCTCCACCCCGAAGCCCCGTGCCCCTGGCACGGGGCTTCGGCCGTTCCGGGCGCGGGGGTCGTCGCGGGGAGGCGGCCGGGCCGGGACGGGTCGAGGAGGTCCGGAGAGGCCGGGGCGGGGCGGGGGGAACATGGCCGAGATGAGCCCAGAGACACTGTTTCCGCAGGTCAGGCGCGGTGGGGCTAATGGATTTCGCGTCACGGCGCAGGTCATGTAATGTTGTTCTCGCAACGCCGACCGGGGAGAAAAAAGCCCGGAACGCCAAGCACTCGTAGCTTAACGGATAGAGCATCTGACTACGGATCAGAAGGTTGCAGGTTCGAATCCTGCCGAGTGCACAGCAGGCCGGAGGCCCCCAGGAGAGATCCTGGGGGCCTCTCGCGTTGCCTGTGCAGCAGCGAATTACAGCAACCGCGTCAGCCCCGTGGCGGTCATCGCGTGCGCCCTTCTCCCTCTCTGCCCATGTACTGGGCGGCTGAAGTCGGAGGAGACCGGCCCTCCGATCGGTGCAGCCGCTCGGAAGGGCCGGTCGGGAGGAAGTGGCGGTCGGCACCATGGGGCCGGCCCCATGGTGCCGCGGTCGGCCACGGGACGCGTCCGAAGTCTGGACCTCGGGTCCGGGCAGGACAGCGAAGTGTTGGGGCATCAGTTGGGGCGATCGACGGCCTCGGGGCGTATGTCCGTGGGCCGGGTGGGGGCGTACGGCATGGCGTGGACCGGGGCATACCCGGCGGCGAGCTTGGCGGCCCGAGCGGCGGCCTCGTCCACGAGGCTGTCGGGAAGCCCGGGGGCGAAAACCTTGTCGGTGCCGCGTCCGTGCCGGGTCAGGGTGGGGACGAGGGCGGGCTCGGAGCGGTGGGCCCCGTCTTCACCGAGGGCCGCCTCCCGTCGCCAGATCAACGGTCACAGGCTTATTGGTCGCCGAAAGATTCAGAACGAGCTGCGTCAGTGAATCCACCGGGAGAACCACGCCTCCGCTGGGGTCGGCACGCTTGGCCAGTGATTCATAAGCCCGCGGTGGGATGACGAGCCGATCCTGCCGAATATCGTTGACGCCCCCGAAGCCGAGCCGAATCGCGCGGGCGTTCCCGTACCCCCTCGCAGGCGGCCGAGGCCGGCGGAGCGTGGGGAACAGGGCTGCGTAGAATTCTGTGAACCTACGCACGTGGTGCTGCCCGGCGGACGTCAGCTGTATGCCGAGCAATCCTCGGAAGTCCTTGCGGCGGATCAGGAAGGGGGAGAGAGAGGCCGCTGCTGCGGCATCAGGGAGAACCGCAGTAAGGACCCAGGGTCCATCCGGACCTGCCGCTTCCGACTCCGAGAGATCGATCAGTGCCTGCCACCCGTCCGAGGATTGGGCGCTGCGATGAAAACGTTCCATGTTCTCAGGAATTATCCCGAGCTCGCCATGGAAAATGTCGTTCCATGTGTCAACGGCGGCGAGCGCCCGATTCTGTCGGGCCGGATCGAGATCGTACTGGGCGACCACCTGTTCTCTGTACAGTCGCAGCAGTTTGTGGCGCAGGTCTTCGAGCGAGTGGGAAAGTATCCGCCGTATTCGTTGCGGAGGCCGCCCGTAGAGAGAAGAGATCTCTGCTATTTCTTCATCGGCGGTCGAAGGGCCGACCCAGGGGCCCGGCGGGTAGACGTACTTCTCTGCGAGGTTCCATATGAGCAGACCGCACCGGCGTCGGCGGAACTTCACCTGCGGAATATTGTTCATGGCTTTGTCCAGGTCGGAATGCGATATCCGGATCGCGGAAGCGACATCGTCAAGGAAGCGGGGGCGTCTTGCCGGCACGATCCCTTGGACCTCGAAGCGGCGGTACGACTTCGGTGAAACCCCGAGAGCGTCGAGGACGTCCCGCGCCCGCAGCCCGCTTGCCCTGCGGATGTCGGCCACGTCCCATGCCTCGCGCCCTCCCTCCAGCATCAGTTGCTCAGGGAGGACGCCCAGCGCTTTCGCGAGCGCGCGGACGCGCTTCGGGTCAGGGACGTGGCGGCCGTGTTCGTAGGCCAGAACCTGGGATTTGCTCGCCCCGATCATGGCACCGAGTGCCTCCGCGCTGAGCGGGCGGAGCCTCCCCGCCGCGTCCGTGTAGGCGGACCGAAGTTTTCGAAGAGCGTCGGGGTCGAAGCGGGTCTGTCCTCTGGTCATGCCTCTCTACCCTCCCGAGCCTCTGGAAGAGGGACCGATTTAGGGGGACGTACACTGGGAACGCGAAGAGCTTCTCTTGGGTGGACACGAAGCCCTGACCTGGGCATCATTGCAAAGCAGTGGCCCGCCTACTGGATGTTGGCAGGGAAGTGCGCGACTTTGTACTGCGCGGCGAACACCCTTGTACGCGAGTCACGAGTGTTCGTGCAACGAAGAGTGGCCCCGTACCCCTTGGCTAGCTAAACCATGAACGGGGTACGAGGCCGGCGAAAGGAGCTTCGGCTCCGCAGGGCCCCCTGTTGCCGCAGGGGGTCTTCGTCGTTACAGGTCCTGAAGCAGGCGACGCATGAGCTCGGCGAGCCCCTGCAGTGTCAGCCAACCAAGGGCCCGCTTGGCGAACTTGCGGATCCGGTTCTCCCCGCCCTTGGGCGGGGTAGCTTCCATACGCGACACCTCCCTCCTCGGAGCGGTCGGCTCCGATCGGAAGCGCCGACCGAGACCACTCGAATGGAGGTGCTGACCATGAACTCTACCGGTTCGTCAGAGGCACGGGTGGTCGGATCCCGAGCCCATTCGTCAACCACCTTGATCAAAGTAGTAAGTGAGTGAAAGTCATAAAGTGGAGGCGCTTCCTCCGCATTTCCCTTACCGTTCGGTAGCTCTAGCGAGGTTGTCTAGACCTCGAATGGGTCTGCGTGATGGACGGATACGTAACCGCTGTTCAGAAGGGTCTTCAGCAAAGAGCCGGTAGGCGCTGCGCGATGTGTCGTCCATGGGGGCGCGGCAGCCCTTCGGGCGGTGCCCGGGGGTCTGGGCGGCACGGCTCGCCCTGGGGTGCGCCTCACGGAGGGTTAAGTGATGCGCGCCACATGGATGGAGTCGATGGCGTTGGTGGATCGAATCAGGTGTTTCCGGGGCCTTGGGACGACCGGGCTCCTGCCGGTGCACGAGGGGCGCCTCCTCCGGGGACACGTTCCCCGATCGAAGGATGGCGGCACTCCATGTCACGGGAGTGGGCATCCTGGGGTGGTTGCGTTGACCTACGGTGACGTCGACCGTCAGCCTCAACTCCCTTGAACGACAGCAGAGATCCACAATCTTCGGGCAGCCGGCTACCGCCGTGCGGTGAGGGCGGGAAACGGCTGCACCGCTCAGGAAGGGCCCCGGGGAAAATCCGGAGGCCCTTCGCGTCGGCTGGTGCAGCAGTTCGCTCGTGCAGCGTCGAGGCCGGTGGCCGGAGCCGTTCTCAGAGCTCCGGCGCAGGACGGGCCGGTCCTGGAGCTCTACGGACCGGGTGGTCCTCAGACGCTCGTCGCGGCCCTCGGTGCCGGGGCCGGCGTCACCCGGCGGCGGGTCGGGAGGTTCAGCGTGGGGTGGGCCACGGACCAGGCCGCTCCCTTGCAGACCGCCTCCTTGTAGAGCGCGGCCAGACGGCCCGTCAGGGTGGCGTTGACCGAGCGGTCGTCGGCGGTGACGTACTGGATCAGCCCCTCCCCGCGGCCCAGGGAGACGCACTGGTTGAAGTAGCGCGGGACCGTGGTCGGGAGCTTGGCGCCGGTGAGGCGGGCGGCGATGGCGTCGGCGGCCTGCCAGGCGGTGGGGACGCCCGAGGCGCACGACATGCGCAGCGGGGCGCCGCCGGGGCCGGCCGCGCGGGCCGCGTCGCCGATGGCGTACACGTCCGGGTGCGAGGTCGAGCGCATCGTGGCATCGACCGTGATCTGCCCGTCCTCGGCCGTCTCCAGCGCCGCGGCCCGGGCGATCGGGTGGACCGCGAAGCCCGTCGTCCAGAGGGTGGCCGCGGCCGGGACGTCGCCTCCGGTGGTGGAGACCCGGTCGGCGTGCACGGCGGTGGCCTCCGTGTTCTCGTGCACGGTGATCCGCAGGCCGGCGAAGACCTTCCGCAGGTGGCGGGCGCCCTTGGGGGAGAGCCAGTCGCCCAGCGAGCCGCGGGCGATCAGCGACACGTCGAGGTCCGGGCGGGCCTCGGCCAGTTCCGTCGCGGCCTCCACACCGGTCAGGCCGCCGCCGACGACCGTGACGGGGCTGCCGGGGTCGAGGGCCGCCAGGCGGTCGCGCAGGCGCAGAGCTCCGGGGCGGTCGGCGATGTCGTGGGCGTGTTCGCTCACGCCGGGGACGGCGTGGGTGTTCCAGGCGCTGCCCAGGGCGTAGACCAGGGTGTCGTACGGCACGGTCCGCGAACCGTCCGCTTCGCGTGGGGCGCCCGTGACCGCGCCGGCTCCGGTGGCCGGGCCGGAGGCGGGGCCGGTCGCCGCCGTCACCGTTCGTGCGTCCACGTCGATCGCCGTGACCCGCCCCGACCGCAGCTCCACCCCCGTGCCCGCGAACATCTCGCTGAGCGGGCGGGGGCGCAGGGGCCGGCCCACCGCGAGCTGGTGCATGCGGACGCGCTCGACGAAGTCCGGTTCGGCGTTGACGAGGGTGATGGAGACGTCTTCGGGGTGCAGGCGGGCGGCGAGGCGCCCGGCTGCGCTCGCTCCGGTGTACCCGGCTCCGACGACGACGATGCGGTGCTGGTGGGCGGTGTGACGCGTGTGCTGCTGCATGTCCTGCCACTCCTGTCTCGCGCGGTTTCCCCCCTTGAACCGGGCAGCCCCGCGTTTCCTGACAGGCGGACCGGGTGACGTGGGCCACTCGCGTCAGCCGATGCGGAGCACCGGCTCCCCGTGGTCCGCCGCCGGCGGCCGCCGCGTCGACCTCCGTACGGGTGCGGCCCGCCGCGATGTGCTTCTTCGCGCGGTGGAACAGCTGCTGGCTCGCGGACTCCGTGGTGCCGAGGACCTCGGCGATCTTCCGGTGCGGGTGGCCGAACGCCTCCCGCAGCACGTACACCACCCGCTCGTCCGGGGACAGCCGCTCCATCAGGGTGAGCACAGCGAAGGAGACCGACTCGCGCTGCTCGGCGGTCTCGGCGGGGCCGAGCATCGGATCGCCCGCGAGCAGCGGTTCGGGCAGCCACTGCCCCACGTACGTCTCGCGCCGGACGCGCCCCGAGGTGAGTTCGTTGAGGCAGAGGTGGGTGAGCACCTTCGTCAGCCACGCCTCGGGGACCTCGATGCGCTCGACGTCGGCGGCCTGCCGCCTCAGGAACGTGTCCTGCACGACGTCCTCCGCGTCGCCCGCCGAGCCGAGCAGGCGGTACGCGATGGCCTTCAGCCGGGGCCTGGAAGCCTCGAACAGGTCCACCTGGTCCCCGGTCAGCGCCATGGCCGGGATCCTGACGGGAACGCGCGGCGGCCGTTCGGGGGGACGGAGGCGGGGTAGCCGAGTGGATACGGGGCGTGAGGAGCGCGCCTCACCGGCTCGGAGGTGGCGATGGAGGCGAAGAAACGGGGAAGGGAAGGGCGTTGGCGGGTCCGGTGGTGGGCCCTCGGGCTGCTGGCGCCGGTCGTCTGGGCCGTCGTCCGGCCGGCCTTCGACGACTGGTCGGCGTGGCCCGGGCTCCTGGTCGGCGTGGCCGTCTACGCCGCTTTCCTGACGTGGTTCCTGACGCGGCGGCGACGCGAGGAGGCGCGGGCCGTGGGCACCGAGCCCGGCCGGGTGCCGGAGCTGGAGCGGCGCATCGCCGAGAACGGCGAACTGCCCGAGGACCCGGCCGAGCGGCAGGCCATGGTCCGGCTGATCCGGCGGCGGGAGGAGAAGCTGCGGCGCAACCGGTGGTGGGCCCTCCCCACGCTCGGGCTGTTGTTCTTCGGGCTGCCCTTCCTCTGGTTCGCCGCGGGGAACGTGCCGACGGGGCTGGGGATGCTCGGCTCCGGGGTGGCGTTCATGGGGTGGATGATCTGGTTCAACCGGCGCTTCGTCCGGCGCATGGCCGCGGTGCGGCGTCGGATCGAGGGCGTCGGAGGGTACGCGTAGCATCGCCGCGCCGCGCCGCGCCGGGACGGGACGGGCCCGCCCCGTGCTCCGCAGCCGCGGCGGTGAGGGGTGCCGGATGACCGGTGGGTGGTGGTGCGCCGGACTGCGCTGGCCCGGGCCGGCGCCCGAACTGGGGTGGCGCAGGGGCGGCGACCGGCGGGTGAGCGTGCTCGCGTACGGGACCGCCCTCGGATTCCGGGCCGTCGGGGAACGGCACTGCGTGGGGGCGCGGGAGAACGCCTGTCCGCTGGGCGCCGTGGTGCCGGGCCGCTCGACCGGCGGGCGGTGCGCCGAGTGCGCGCGGCTGGACCGGGCGCACTCCGTGGCCGCCGACACCGTGGCGGACGACCCCCGGACGTACCGCGTGTACCTCGCCTGGTTCGGGCCCGGACTGGTCAAGGTCGGGATCACCGGGGAGGGGCGCGGGGCGGCCCGGCTGCGCGAGCAGGGGGCCGTCGCCTTCACCTGGCTGGGGCGCGGGCCCCTCATGGCGGCCCGCCGGACCGAGGAGGTGCTGCGGGCGGCGCTCGGGGTGCCCGACCGCATCCCGTATGCCGGAAAGCGGGCCGTGCGTGGGCGGTCGCCCGGCGCCGAGGAGCGGGCGGGGGCGGTGGCGGAGCTGTACGGGCGGGCCGCCGCGCTCCAGGGGCGCGGCTGGCCCGAGTCGTTGGAGCGGCTTCCCCTCGACGTCGTCGACCACGTGGGGGTGTTCGGGCTGGATCGCGCGCCCGCGCCCGCCCGGTCGGTGCGGGAGCTGATGGACGGGGGCGTCGTGGCGGGCCGGCTCGTCGCCGCCGCCGGACCCGACCTGCACCTCGAAGCGGACGGCGCCGGCGTGGTCGTGCTGGACACCCGGCTGATCACCGGGTGGGAGCTGACGGCCGCCGAGGGGGCTGTGCGCGTCCCCCTCATCGACATCGGCGGCGGCGGTGTGCAGGGTGGGTTGTTCTGAACGACCCGCGGCCGAATCATCCCGGAAGGACCTGCGCATGGGGGAGCCCGAAACGACCAGGACGACCGGCGGGGGAGCCGACGGGGAGGACGTGGC
Source organism: Streptomyces sp. CB02366 (assembly GCF_001905905.1). GTDB lineage: Bacteria > Actinomycetota > Actinomycetes > Streptomycetales > Streptomycetaceae > Streptomyces. The sequence goes on along the minus strand of NZ_LIVT01000003.1, from coordinate 832,436 downwards.
GCGGTTCCGGCGGCAAATCGGGCTGCCCGGGATCATCGACGTGCACACCCACTTCATGCCGGAGCGGGTGCTGCGCAAGGTGTGGGCGTACTTCGACTCGGTCGGCCCGCTCACCGGGCTGGAGTGGCCGATCTCCTACCGGTACGAGGAGGAGCGGCGGCTGGAGCTGCTGCGCTCCTTCGGGGTGGTGCGCTTCACCTCCCTGCTCTACCCGCACAAGCCCGGTATGGCCCGCTGGCTGAACGGCTGGGCCGCCGACTTCGCCGCCCGGACGCCCGACTGCCTGCACACCGCGACCCTCTTCCCGGAGGAGGGGGTGGAGACGTACGTGAAGGAGGCCGTCGAGAACGGGGCGCGGGTCTTCAAGTCCCACCTGCAGGTGGGTGCGTACGACGCCAACGACCCGCTGCTCGACCCGGTGTGGGGGCTGCTCGCGGAGGCCGGGGTGCCGGTCGTGATGCACTGCGGGTCGGGGCCCGCGCCGGGGAGGTTCACCGGGCCCGGCCCGGTGGGGCGGCTCCTGGCACGCCATCCCCGGCTGCGGCTGATCGTCGCGCACCTGGGGATGCCGGAGTACGCGGAGTTCCTGGCGCTGGCGGAGGTGTATCCGGAGGTCCGGCTCGACACGACGATGGTGTTCACCGACTTCAGCGAGAGGCTCAGCCCGTTCCCGGCGGAGGAGCGGGGACGGCTCGCCGATCTCGGGGACCGGATCCTGCTCGGGACCGACTTCCCGAACATCCCGTACCCGTACGCGCACCAGCTCCGGGCGCTGGAACGGCTCGGGCTGGGCGACGCGTGGTTGCGGGCGGTCTGCCACGGGAACGCCGCCGCGTTGTTCCTGTGAGCGCCCCGGCCGCTTTCTCAGGCAATTCACAGAAACGCGTCAGGCTTCTCTCACGGGTGGCTCACAGAGTGGTCCCCATGACGACGACGATCTCGCCCCAGGGGCGTACCGAACCGCCCGGGCCGCGCCGTACCCCCGTGCGGGTGCTGGTCGTGGGCGACGAGGCTCCGCTCACCGAACTGCTCTCGATGGCCCTGCGGTACGAGGGCTGGGAGGTGCGCGGCGCCGGGGACGGGGCCGGGGCCGTCCGTGCCGCACGGGAGTTCCGTCCGGACGCGGTGGTGCTCGACGCGGTGCTCCCGGACGCGGACGGGCTGTCCGTGCTCGGCCGGCTGCGGCGTGAGCACGCCGATGTGCCGGTCCTCTTCCTGACCGCTCGGGACGCGGGGGAGGGCCGGATCGCCGGGCTCACGGCGGGCGGCGACGACTACGTGGCCAAGCCGTTCGGCCTGGAGGAGGTCGTGGCCCGGCTGCGCGGGCTCATCCGCCGCGCGGGTTCGGCCGCCGCCGGACGCGCCGGGTCCACGCTCGTCGTGGGGGACCTGGTCCTGGACGAGGACAGCCACGAGGTGAGCCGGGGCGGGGAGCCGATCCACGTCACGGCCACCGAGTTCGAGCTGCTGCGCTTCCTGATGCGCAACCCGCGCCGGGTGCTCAGCAAGGCGCAGATCCTCGACCGGGTCTGGAACTACGACTTCGGCGGCCAGGCCAACGTCGTCGAGCTGTACATCTCCTACCTCCGCAAGAAGATCGACGCGGGGCGCACCCCGATGATCCACACCCGGCGCGGGGCGGGGTACCTGATCAAGCCCGGCGAGTAGGCGCGCGACGGGCCCAGCGGCGGGCGTTCCGGGGGCGTACGCGGCCGGGGCCGGAAACCGGCCGCGTACGTCCAGAAGTCCCGCATCGCCGCGGGCGCGACGGTCCCGGCCGACTCCATCCGGGTGAGCGGGACGGCGACCGTGCCGGGCGCCGGGACGACGTGGGACTCCAGCGATGCGCGCGGGGCGCCGGTGCTCGTGGCCTCCTCGGTGCGGCGGCATGCGCGCTCCCATGACCGGCGGGGCGACGCGAACTCATCGCCCCCGCTTGCGTACCAGCAGATCCGCCACCACCGGCCGGTGGTCGGACGCGACGCTCTCCGGCACCCACGCCCTCCGGACGGTGACCGTGCCGGCCGGGCCCCCGCCGCGCCCCGCGGTTTCCCCCTCGCCGTGCGGCCCGCTGTCGCGTTCGCCGGGCGGGGCGTCGTGCCGGCCGCCCTTCGACACCGCCACGAAGTCGATCCGCTTGACCGGGTTCCGCGCGGGGAACGTGGGCGCGGCCGGGTCGGCGTCCGCCAGCTCCCGCCAGAGCGGGGCCAGTTCGGGGGCGGCGGGCTCCGCGTTGAGGTCGCCGAGCAGGATCTTCGGGCCCCGGTCCTCGGCCATGATCCGCCGGGTGTCGGCGACCTGGGCGACGCGGACGGCGGGGTCCGGCCGGTAGTCGAGGTGGGTCACGTAGACGTGCACGGGCAGCCCCCGTACGCGTACGACGACCTCCCCGAAACCCGGGGCGGGGGCCGGGACCGGGTTCGGGTCCTGGGTCGAGAGCCGGGTGATCTCGTGGTTCTCGGCGCTCACGATCCGGTGCCGCGACAGCACGGCCACCCCGAACTCGGCGCGGGGGCCGCCCGCTTCGGACGGGTCCAGGCTGTAGATCGGGGCGAACGAGAGGTGCATCCCCAGCCGTTCGGCCAGTTCGCCCGCGAGGTCCCGCCACGCGCTCCGGGCGCCCCAGTGCCGGTCCACCTCCTGAAGACCGATCACATCGGCGTCGATCGCCCGCAGTTGGGCCACCTGGCGGTCCAGGTCGAAGACACCGTCCGCACCGGCGCCGGCGTGGATGTTGTACGTGGCGACGCGCAGCGGAACACCTCCGCCGGACGGTGGCCGGGGCGCCGCGGCGGCGAGGGCGGGCGGCGCGAGGAGCACCCCCGAGAGGGAGGCGGCGAGCAGGAGTCGAGGGATTCGGAGGGTGCGGCATCGCAGCGGCATGGCTCTCCCAACGGCCGAAGATCGCGCACTTTGTCAGGTCAGCGTCGAGAACCGTACCGCCCGGCCCCCGCCCGGGTCCTCGCAACGCGGCGGGTCCGCTCCTGCGAAAACTGACTTGTACGCCGTAGAGGGCTGTTCTACGGTGTATGACACAGCGTCCCGTACACCGTACGGCCCATGCCGGGGCGCCCCTGCCCCCGCTTCGGCAGCCGACCGCCCGAGTCCCGAGCCCCGGGCGCCGGGCCGTTCCACCCTCTCGCCCCCTCGTCCTTTCGCCCATCGACCCATGGAGCCCGTATGACGGCGCCCGCCGCACCGCGATCCGACCTCGCCCCCCAGGGGCACCCGCAGCGCTGGCTGATCCTCGGCGTCATCTGCCTGGCCCAGCTCACGGTGCTGCTCGACAACACCGTCCTCAACGTCGCCATCCCCTCCCTCACCACGGAGCTGGAGGCCTCCACCGCCGACGTGCAGTGGATGATCAACGCCTACTCGCTCGTCCAGGCGGGCCTGCTGCTCACCGCGGGCAGCTCCGCCGACCGCTACGGACGCAAGAAGATGCTGGTCGTGGGGCTCGCCCTGTTCGGCGTCGGCTCGCTCGTGGCCGGGCTCGCCCAGTCCTCGGGCCAGCTCGTCGCGGCCCGCGCCGGGATGGGCGTCGGCGGGGCCCTGCTGCTCACCACCACGCTCGCCGTCGTGGTCCAGATCTTCGACGACACCGAGCGCGTCAAGGCGATCGGCATCTGGTCGACCGTCTCGTCCCTCGGTTTCGCGGCGGGCCCGCTGTTCGGCGGGTTCGTCCTCGACCACTTCTGGTGGGGGGCGATCTTCCTCATCAACATCCCCGTCGCTTTGATCGCCCTGGCCGCCGTCGTCCGGCTCGTACCGGAGTCGAAGTCGGGCCGGGGGGAGCGGCCCGACCTGCTGGGCGCGCTGCTCTCCACGATCGGCATGACCGCCGCCGTCTTCGCGATCATCTCCGGGCCCGAGCACGGCTGGGCGTCCGGCCGGGTCCTGCTGACGGCGTTCGTCGGGGCCGCGGTGATGGCCGGGTTCGTCCTGTGGGAGCTGCACGTCCCGAACCCGATGCTCGACATGCACTTCTTCCGGAACCAGAAGTTCGTCGGCGCGGTGGCGGGCGCGGTCCTGGTCGCCTTCGGCATGGGCGGCTCCCTGTTCCTGCTCACCCAGCACCTGCAGTTCGTGCTCGGGTACGGCCCGTTGGAGGCGGGGCTGCGGACGGCCCCCATGGCGCTCACCGTGGTCGCCCTCAACCTGACGGGGCTGGGCGCCCGCCTCGTGCGGAAGTGGGGGACGCCCGTCGTCATCGCGGTGGGGATGAGCGGTCTCGCGGCCGGCCTCGCCGCCATCGCGGTGCTCGGACGGCACGGGTACGGGGGCATGCTGGCGGGCCTGGTCGTGATGGGCGCGGGGATCGCGCTCGCCATGCCGGCGATGGCCAACGCCATCATGAGCGCCATCCCGCCGGAGAAGGCCGGGATCGGCGCGGGGGTGAACGGCACGCTCGCCGAGTTCGGCAACGGCCTCGGGGTCGCGGTGCTCGGCGCGGTGATGAACGCCCGGTTCGCCGCGCTCGTACCGGCCGCCGTCGGGGCCTCGTCGCTGCCGGCCGCGCTCGCCGCCGCCGGGACGCCGCAGGCCCGCGAGCAGATCAAGGACGCCTTCGCCTCGGGCCTGGAGGTCAGCCAACTGGCCGGTGCGGTCGCGGTCCTGGCGGGCGGCCTGCTCGCCGCGCTCCTGCTGCGCCGGGCCGAGCGGACACCGGCGCCGACGCCCGTGGCCACCGGGGAGACCCCGGCGCAGAAGGCCGGGGACCGGGCAGACTCCACGGGGCCGGCGGCATAGCATCGGAGCGGACGCGCGTACCGGACCGTCAGCGTCCGGTACGCCGTTCTTCCGGCAGAACGGACGGCTCGGCGAGGCGGTCCGAGCGAGACGAGGAGAGTGCGCCATGGTGTCCGAAACCGGGTCCGACCACGCGAACGCCCCCGGAGACGAGGCCGCGGGCGGCACCGCGCCGGGGACCGGGAACCGTGCCGCTCCCGCGCCGGGCGGCGGGTCCGCACCCGGGGCCGCGGACGACGCCGCTTCCGAGCCCGGGGACGAGACCCCGGACAGCGCCCCGCGGACCAGTGTGTGGTTGGACCGGCGCGCCCCCTCGCGGTCCCGCCGCACGGAGTCCCCGGCAGGCCTGGACCGCAACCGGATCACCGAGGCGTCGGTGCGGCTGCTGGACGCCGACGGGCTCGCCAGGTTCTCCATGCGACGGCTCGCCGCCGAGCTGGACGTCACCGCGATGTCCCTCTACTGGTACGTCGACACCAAGGACGACCTCCTGGAGCTGGCGCTCGACGCGGTGTACGCGGAGATCACCCCGCCCCGCGAGGACGCCGCCTGGCAGGACCGGCTGCGCGAACTGGCCCGCAGCTACCGCGAACTCCTCGTCCGGCACATCTGGATCTCCCCGCTGGCCGGGACCTTCCTCAACATCGGCCCCAACGCGATGCTGTTCTCGTACGCCGTCCAGGACATCGTCCGGGCCACCGGCCTGCCCCTGGAACGGCAGACGGGCGCGCTGTCGGCGGCCTTCCAGTTCGTGTACGGATTCGGCACCGTCGAGGGCCACTTCAAGGCGCGGTGCGACGCGACCGGGCTCACCCAGGACGAGTACTACCGGCAGGCGATGGGCACGATCCGGGCCCAGCCGCACATGCGGCGGATCACCGAGGCGTCGGACGAGCTCATGGCGGCCCGGGGCGGCGACACGGTGGAGGAGATGCGCGAGCGGGACTTCGTCTACGCGCTGGACATCGTGGTCGCGGGCATCGAGGCGGTACGCGACCGGTCCGGCGCCCCGGCCCGGTAGGGCGGGTTTCGGGAGTCCCGCCTGCCGGGCGACGACGGCGGTTCGACGACCGGCCCCGGCTCCCGTCAGTAGCCGCGTCCCACGTCCACCGTCAGCTCGGGGCGGCGGCCCGCCGCCACGGCCTCCCAGGCGGCGGTGAAGTCCGTGACGATGTCCTCGTCCGCGGTGATGCCCGACGAGTGCGAGGTGATGACCGTGCGGGGCAGCCGCCACACCGGGTCCTGCGGCGCGGCCGGCTCCTTCGGCAGCACGTCCAGCACGGCCCGCCGCACCCGGCCGTCCCGCAGGGCGCTCTCCAGCGCCGCCATGTCCACGGTCGCGCCCCGCCCCACGTTGACGAACGTCGCCCCGCGCACCGCCGCGAACCGGTCGGCGCCGAAGAAGCCCGCCGTGGCCCCGGTCAGCGGGAGTGCGGAGACCACCCAGCGGGCCTCGCCCAGCGCCTCGGCGTCCTCGGCGGCCCCGATCACCCGGTCGAAGCCGGGCACCGCCCGGGCGGTGCCCGGCTCCGGCCCGGTCCGGGTGGTGCGGGCGACGCCCACGGTCCGCACCCCGCAGGCCCCCAGCAGCCGCCCGACGGCCGCGCCGATGCGGCCGGTCCCGTAGACCACGGCGGTCTGCCCGGCGATCAGTTCCGTGGGGAGCTGCTCCCAGTGGGCGCGGGCGTGCTGGTCGGTGAACTCGGGTACGGCCTGGCACTCGGCGAGCACCCACCCCAGCACGTACTGGGCCATCCGCTCGCCCATCCGCCCCACGGTCCGGGTCAGGAGCGCCGAGCCGGGCCAGGGGCCCGCGCCCAGCAACCGGTCCGTCCCCGCGGTGACGCTGTGGAACCAGAGCAGACGGTCCGTCCGCAACGCCTCGGGCAGCGAGCCGCCCACGCACAGGTAGGGCTCGCCGGACGGCGGTGGGGCGTCCGGCAGGGGCTGCGCACCGCGCCCGGCGATCCGCTCCACCTCCCGTACGAGACCGGCGTCCAGGGAGGGCGAGACCAGCAGCCGGGCCCGCGCGAGGTCGTCGGACGCGGGCAGCGGGGCCGGTACGGGCAGCCCGCAGGCGAGGGGCGACGTCGATGCCATGCCCCCACCCTACGACCGCCCCCGGCCGCCGCCGGGGGCTGCGCCCACGCGACCGGCAGAGGCCCGGCCCCCGCCTCCGCGGGCCCCCCGCGCAGGACCGGCCGTTCCACCGCGTCCGTGGTGGCCGGAGCGCGACCGGCCCGGGCCGCCGCGGCCGTGGCGCCGGTGGTGGCCGCCACGGCCGGGCCGGCCGGGCCGGATCACTGGGCCGGCAGTGCCTCGCCCTGGACCGCCTGGATGTCCAGCTCCACGCGCAGCGTCGTGCCGATCGCGGAGATGCCCGCCTGGACGACCTGGTTGTAGTTCATCGCGAAGTCGTCGCGGCGCAGTTCGGCGGTGGCGTGGAAGGCCGCGCGGGTGCCGCCCCACGGGTCGGGCCCGGTGCCGAGGTAGGTGAGGTCGAGGTCGACCGGGCGGGAGACCCCGTGCATGGTCAGCTCGCCGTGCACGGTCCAGCGGTCCGGTCCGGCCGGGGCCAGGGCGGTGGAGCTGTAGGCGATCTCCGGGTACCGGTCCACGTCCAGGAAGTCCGGTGAACGCAGGTGCTTGTCCCGCATGCCGTTGCCGGTGTCGATGCTGGCCGCCCTGATCACCGCGTCGACGCGGGAGCGCCCGATCTGCGGGGCGATCTCGATCCGGCCGCCGAAATCGGTGAACCGGCCGTGCACGCTGGAGATCCCCAGGTGCTGGGCGACGGCGGCGACCGAGGAGTGCGCGGGGTCCAACGACCAGGCGCCCGGCGGCGGCAGCTGCACCCCGCCCTGGCGGGCCAGCACGATCTGGCCGCCCTCGATCCGGCCGCTCGCGGTGACGAGGGCGGTGGAGGCGGCGGGCGCGTACCCGACCGCCGTGACGATCACCGTGTACGCCCCGGCCGGCAGGGAACCGTCCGTGCGGACGGCCCCGTCCTCGTCGGCGGTGGCGCGCAGCACCTGGGCGCCGGTCATGTCGGTGACGGTGACGACGGCGTGCTGGACCGCCCAGCCGTCCCGCGTCCGTACCTGTGCGCGAAGTCCCATCCCGTATCTCTCTCCTAGCTCGATGACCCCCGTGGCCCGGCCGGGCCCGTGGGGCGCATGAGTCGGGCCCCGGGGCGGTCACGGCAGGCCGTCCCCTGCTCGCCGTGCCCGCCACCGGGGCCCGTTTCCACCCGGTCGCGACAGCCTCTCCGCTGGAAGTGCCGTCCGACCAGGGGTCTTCGCGATCTCTTCACGTGCTCACGCGTTCGCGTGGTGATCACGTACACCCGCAGGACGTTTCCCCCGGGTGCACGTGCTCACGCGCCGGAAGGATCAATTCCTGGAACGGTCGCCGGCCGGTCCCGGTGTCGTGGTCCGGCCGGCCGCGACCGCCCGGTCACTCGCCCGGGTGGGCGAGTTCGATGTCGTGTCCGTCGACCCCCGGGCCGCTCACGGTGAGCGATCCGGCCACCGGCGGATAGCCGGTCGCGATGACCGCGTACTCGCCCGCGTCCAGGTCGGTGAAGGCGTACGCCCCGTCCTCGCCGGTCGTCGCGGTGGCGACCACGTTGCCCGCCGCGTCGATCAGCGTGACCCGGGCGTCGGTCAGCGGGGTCCGGGCGGACCCGGCCCGCACGACGCCCCGGACCAGCGCCCCGGACCGCAGCGCGGCCTCGACGCGGGTGACGCCCTGGCCGCCGATCTCCACCGGCAGCGCCAGCGGACGGAAGCCGGCCGCGTTGACCGCGACGGTCACGGCGCCCGGAACCAGCTCGCCGAAGGCGAACTCACCGGCCGCCCCGGACGTGCCGGTGGCCAGGACGTCGCCCCGGACGTCGGTGACGACGACCATCGCGCCCTCGACCGGATCCCCGGCGTCCTCGGCCCTGACCGTTCCGGCCAGGCCGCTCGTACCGGACAGCAGGATGTCGAAGGCCAGGGGCTCCTCGCCGACGACCACCGTGGACGCCTGCGGCTGGAAACCGTCGGCGGAGGCGATCAGCACGTAGCTGCCGGCGCCGGGCGCGTCCAAGACGTAGGCGCCGTCCGGCCGGGCGACGGAGCGCCCGAGCTGCCGGCCGCCCAGCGAGATCAGGGTGACGGCCGCACGGGAGACCGGAACGCCCTCCGCGCCGCGCACCACACCGTGGACCGGGACGCCCCGGACGCTGTCGTACGGGACGGAGGCGGGAGCGTCGGCCTCGTGCGTGTCGACCGTGGTGACCCCGGCCGTGCCCTCGGAGACGAGCCCGGCCGCGCCGACCGCGGCGGGCACGGGGGCCCCGGCCGTCTCGACGGCGGCCGGAACCGGGGCGTCCTGCGAGGACTCGGCGGGAGCGTCGTTCGCCGCGCTGGTCTTCAGGGCGACCTCCTTGATGAAGATCGTCACGATGAAGGCGACGAGCGCGGCCGGAGCGGCGTACAGGAAGACGTCGCCGACGCCGTGCCCGTACGCGGCCTCCATGACCAGCCGGAAGGGCTCGGGCAGCTTGTCCAGGTCGGGGATGCCCCCGCCGCCGGTACCGCCGTGGCCGAACCGGGCGCCCTCGGGGCCGAGCGCGGCGAGACCGTCCTTGACGTAGTGGGTGACCCGGTTGCCGAGGACCGCGCCGAGCGCGGAGACGCCGATCGCACCACCGAGGGAACGGAAGAAGGTGACGACGGAGCTGGCGGAGCCGAGGTCCTCGGGCGCGACCTGGTTCTGCGTGGCGAGGACCAGGTTCTGCATCATCATGCCGATGCCGAGGCCCATGACGAACATGAAGACCGCGACGTGCCAGTACGGGGTGTCGTACCGGATCGTGCCCAGCAGCCCGAGCCCGGCCGTGACCAGGAAGCCACCGGTGACCAGCCACGCCTTCCAGCGGCCGGTCTTGGTGATGACCTGACCGGAGACGGTCGAGGAGAGGAAGAGGCCCGCGATCATCGGGATGGTCATGACGCCGGACATCGTCGGCGACTTGCCGCGCGCCAGCTGGAAGTACTGGCTGAAGAAGACGGTGCCCGCGAACATCGCGATGCCGACGAACAGCGAGGCGACCGAGGCCAGCGTGATGGTGCGGTTGCGGAAGAGGCGCAGCGGGATGATCGGCTCGGCGGCCCGCGACTCGATGAACACGAAGATCAGGCCGAGCAGGACCGAGCCCGCGACCATGACGTACGTCTGCCACGAGAGCCAGTCGTACTTGTCGCCCGCGAAGGTCACCCAGACCAGCAGCAGGGAGACGGCGGCGCTGATGAAGAACGCGCCGGACCAGTCGACCTTCACGCCCTCGCGCTTGACGACGGGGAGCTTCAGGGTCTTCTGGAGCACGATCAGGGCGATGACCGCGAAGGGCACGCCGACGTAGAAGCACCAGCGCCAGCCCATCCAGCTGGTGTCGGTGATGACGCCGCCGAGCAGCGGGCCGCCGACGGTGGCGACGGCGAAGACCGCGCCCAGGTAGCCGCTGTAACGGCCGCGCTCGCGCGGGGCGATCATCGCGGCCATGACGATCTGCGCGAGGGCGGAGAGACCGCCGACGCCGATGCCCTGGACGACCCGGCATGCGATGAGCATGCCGCTGCTGGTCGACAGACCGGCGACGATCGAGCCCAGGACGTAGATGATCAGGGCTATCTGGACCAGCAGCTTCTTGCTGAAGAGGTCGGAGAGCTTGCCCCACAGCGGGGTGGTGGCGGTCATGGCCAGCAGCGAGGCCGTCACGACCCAGGTGTAGGCGCTCTGGCCGCCGCCGAGGTCGGAGATGATCTCGGGCAGGGCGTTGGAGACGACCGTCGACGACAGGATCGCGACGAACATGCCGAGCAGCAGCCCGGTCAGCGCCTCCATGATCTGTCGGTGCGTCATCGGCGTGCCCTCGGGGGCGCCGGAGCCGGTGTGGCCCGCGTGCCCTCCGTGTTTGGCGTGGCCGCCCCGCACACCGGTGGGTGTGGTCGTAGCCATTGAGTTCCTATCCGTGCGTATTTGCTTCTGTTACACAGGTGTACGGGTGTGAGCCTCGTTGCCGAGGCGGTTCCTGCACTCCCCGGTATGGCTTCCGGGGCTGCAGCCGCCCGCTCCACGACAGGCGAAGCTGTCGCGGAGTCGTGACAGCAGCGCGTTGAGCAGGCCGACGTCCTCGTCGGTCCAGTCCTGAAGGTTGTGGGCGAACATCTCGGTGGTCCGCCGGGTCAGCTCGTCGAGCTGCGCGTGCCCGCCGGGGGTCAGCCGCAGGATGCGGGACCGCTTGTCCGCCGGGTCCGGGGACCGTTCGATCCAGCCGCGATCGGCCACATGGGCCACGTGGCGACTGGTCACCGACATGTCCACGGACAGCAGCTCGGCGAGTCGGCTGATGCGCATCTCGCCGTGCCGGTCCAGGAGGGTCAGCACGGCTGCGGACCCCGCCGGGCAGGCGGCGGGCAGTGCGCGGGCCAGCCCTCTCTTGACGGCTCCGACGGCGCTGAGCTGCCGGGCCAGTTCCTCGTAACTACTCCTTGCCGCCACGGGAACCCCCAGCACACTCACGATGATGTTGTTGCTTAGGGCAACGATAGAAGCCGTTGGTTGCTACAGGCAAACGAAAACGGCCTTGCAGAAGTAAAGGAACCCCAAAGCCTCCGCCGGGTCCGGGTCAAGCCCTGGCAGGGGGCGCGCCGCCGTGGTCCGGACGGGGGGCCGGAGGCCCCCGGGGGTTGGGCCGGAGGCCCGAGTTCGCTAGGGTCCTGCCCCATGGCACACAACCCCCACGCCCCTCAGCCGGGCCCCGAGGGCAACCACGATCCGGCGGGCAGCACCCAGATGTTCCGCGCCTTCGTCGACGAGGGCGAGCCGCAGCGCCGGCAGCAGCCCGCGGCGACCTCGTCCGGGCCGAAGGCCGGGGTGATCGCGGCGGTGATCGCGGTCGTCGTCGTCCTCGGCGCGGTGGCCTGGCTCGCCCTGGGCTGACCCCCCCACGGCAGTGAGTCGCCGGAAGCGCGTCCGCTCGGGAGCGCGACCTTACCGACCCGCGACCGTACGACCCCCGCGTGATCCGGGAGGCTCCCGGAAGCGGGTCCGCGCGAGAGCGTGACCGTACGACTTACGCCTACCGCACGACCCGGCCGCACGGGGACGGACCGCGGAGCCGCACAGCGACGGCCCCCGTTTCCGCCCCGGGCGGCCTTCGTGCGTCCCGGCCCGCCGCCTCACTCCCCACGGCGGAGGCGTCCGTCCTGCGCCCCGACCGGCCTCCCCGGCGGAACCCGCCACGACTCCCCGCGGGCGGTGCACGTCCCGGCGCGCGTCGCACCCGCGCGGAGCGGGGCAGGTAGCGGCGGGGAAGAGGTGGTGGCCGGCCGTTCGGGCGGGCCCGGTCGCGAAGGCGCGCCCGGCCGTGAGCGCGGCCCGGCGGCCGGGCGGGCCGCTGTCGGACCCCTGGCCACCCGACGTGTGCGTGGGACGGCTGCCAGGGGCTTCCCGGGCGCCTCGGGGGAGCGGGGCGGGGTGGGGGCGCGGAGGGGGACGTACCGGTTCCCCTGCCGCCGCCGTCGCCGCGCCCCGGCGGGCCCCGGGGCCGGGACGCGTCAGTCCGCGATGAGCCCTTCCCTGAGCTGGGCGAGCGTGCGGGTCAGCAACCGGGAGACGTGCATCTGGGAGATGCCGACCTCCTCGCCGATCTGCGACTGCGTCATGTTCGCGAAGAACCGCAGCATGATGATCTGGCGCTCGCGCGGGGCGAGCTTGGCCAGCAGCGGCTTGAGGGACTCGCGGTACTCGACGCCCTCCAGCGCGGAGTCCTCGTACCCGAGGCGGTCCGCGAGCGAACCCTCGCCGCCGTCGTCCTCGGGGGAGGGGGAGTCGAGCGAGGAGGCGGTGTAGGCGTTGCCGACGGCGAGACCGTCGACCACGTCCTCCTCGGAGACCCCGAGCGCGCGGGCCAGCTCCGGCACGGTCGGGGAGCGGTCCAGTTTCTGCGCGAGCTCGTCGCTGGCCTTGGTCAGCGCGAGCCGCAGCTCCTGGAGGCGGCGGGGGACCCGCACGGACCAGGAGGTGTCGCGGAAGAAGCGTTTGATCTCGCCGACCACGGTGGGCATCGCGAACGTGGGGAACTCGACGCCCCGTTCGCAGTCGAACCGGTCGATCGCCTTGATCAGGCCGATCGTGCCGACCTGGACGATGTCCTCCATCGGCTCGTTGCGGCTGCGGAACCGCGCCGCGGCGTACCGCACCAGCGGGAGGTTCAACTCGATCAGTGTGTCCCGCACATAGGTCCGCTCCGGACTGTCCGTTCCCTCGGGGCCCGAGGCGGGGCCGAGCGCGGCGAGCCGCAGGAACAGGGAGCGGGACAGCGTGCGGGTGTCGATGGCTTCCGGTGAGCTGGTGAGCACGGCGGGTGCCGGCACGCTCTTCGTGAGCGTGAGCACCTTCGAGCTGCCCTGTTCTTCGGACATGCCACCCCCTTGAGGTCGCGGACGGTCGCGGCGGCCGCGACCATCGGAGGAACGCAGCCTCCACCTGAATACCGGAGGCGGGGCTGCGGCAAACGCGCTTCGAGCAGAATGTCACATGTCGGCAACGCGCTGTAGTGACATGTCGACAAGTCAGCGCCGAATCCGCCCTGGAAACAGGGGGTGTGGCCCTTATATGCCGTCAGAACTGCTCTCTGGACGGTCTACCCGTTCCGGTTACGCCTCGATCCTGTTTGCGGATCTCAGTCGGGCGAAACTTCTGGCGAGAAGCCTTGACACATGCATCTGGGAGACGCCTAGTTCCGCGCTGATCTGAGACTGGGTCAAGTTGCTGTAGTAGCGCAGGAGAAGGATGCGCTGCTCGCGTTCGGGGAGCTGGACGAGGAGGTGGCGTACGAGGTCGCGGTGCTCGACGCCGGCGAGCGCGGGGTCCTCGTAACCGAGCCGGTCGAGCAGCCCCGGCAGCCCGTCGCCCTCCTGGGCGGCCTCCAGGGAGGTCGCGTGGTACGAGCGTCCGGCCTCGATGCAGGCCAGCACCTCGTCCTCGGAGATCTTCAGCCGCTCGGCGATCTCGGCGGTGGTGGGGGAGCGTCCGTGAGCCGTCGTCAGGTCCTCGGTGGCCCCGGTGACCTGCACCCACAGTTCGTGCAGACGGCGGGGTACGTGGACGGTGCGCACGTTGTCGCGGAAGTAGCGTTTGATCTCGCCGACGACGGTGGGCATCGCGAAGGTGGGGAACTGCACCCCGCGCTCCGGGTCGAACCGGTCGATGGCGTTGATCAGGCCGATCGTGCCGACCTGCACGACGTCCTCCATCGGCTCGTTGCGGCTGCGGAAGCGGGCCGCGGCGTACCGGACGAGGGGGATGTTCGCCTCGATGAGGGCGGCCCGGACCCGGCGGTGCTCCGGGGTGCCCGGCTCCAGGTTCTTGAGCTGGCCGAAGAGGACCTGGGTGAGTGCTCGGGTGTCGGCGCCCCGGGCCCTGGCGGGCCGGGCGGAGGGGTCGGGCGTCTCGGTCCGGATGTCCTCGGCCTGGGCGGGCGGGACGGCTTGGACGGCCTGGGGAGGCACTTGAGGCGCTGTACTGGCCGGCACGGTGTCGCCACCCCTTTGCGGTCAACTACGGTCAACTCATCCGTCAAAAGCGGTCATAGCATCACAAGACATGTGCAGTATGCGCAAGCACCACATAGTGCCGTGTTGTGGGCATATGGGTTTAGAACCTCACGAAGGAACCCCCCGCCCGAGGGGCGAGGGGTCGATGGAACCAGTCCGGGAACCGAGCGGGGGGAACGCGCCGACCGTGGCGGCGAGAGTGGTCAGAAGGGGTAGTCCGCGATCACCCAAGTGGCGAATTCCCGCCACTGCCCGGCGGCGGCCTGGTGGGCCGGGTGCTCGACGTACCGCTTGAGCGCGTCCTCGTCCGCGACGGCGGAGTTGATGGCGTAGTCGTACGCGATCGGCCGGTCGGTGATGTTCCAGGCGCACTCCCAGAACTCCAGCTCAGGGATCCGCCCCTCCAGCTCCCGGAAGGCCCGGTCCCCGGCGACGACCCGCGGATCGTCCCGCTCGACGCCTTCGTTCAGCTTGAAAAGGACCAGATGGCGGATCATCGTACTTCTCCTACTTCACCAGTTCTGACATGAAGTCACCGACGCTCTGCGCGGCGCTGGAAATGCCTTCGAACCCTATCTGGACCAGTTCGGCGGCCCGCTGAGGAGACTGGATGATCGTGTACAGCACGAAGACCACCACTATGTAGATGATGATCGTCTTTGCCTTGGCCACAATCCTGCCTCCCCGTCGGCCCCATGTGCGATCGGGCGATTGTATCCGCACAGATGGCCGTATCCGGCGGCCGTTTTCGATCACTGACGGGGCTTTTAAGGACCTATGGCCCCGCCATCGAGGTCTTTCGCCGGACCCCCCGGCCCTCCCCCGCCCGGCAGTATGGATACCGAGCCCGAAGGGACCTGGCAGGACCCGGAGGGCCGGAACGGGGCCTCACTGTGGGGTCGGCCGACGCGTGATCCCCCCTGACCGCGATGGCCGACCGTAGGCCCTGTTCTCTTCGGGGGGAGCGGCTTGTCCCCCCGATGCCGCTTCCCCCGACCTGACCTTCCCGACGGTTCGCGTGGTGGGTTCAGACGAGCCCGCTGGTGTCGATGTCGAGTTCGAACGGCGCCGGAAGCCGCACGGCGGTGCCGAAGGGGTAGGGGCCGTCCACCCGGGTGTATCCCAGCTTCCCCGGTTCCGAGAACAGCGTCACGCAGCGGTCGATACGGTCGACGAGCAGGTACAGGGGCGCCCCGTACTCGGCGTACCTGCGTCGCTTGACGACCCGGTCCGTCTCCGCGTTCGACTCCGACGTCACTTCCACGATCAGCAGCGTCTGGTCGGGGAGAATGGCCCTGCCTCCCTTGGCCAGTTCCTCCGGCACGACGGCGATGTCGGGGACGTACCAGTTGGACGAACCGGGCAGGTCCAGATTCCCGGACCCTTCGACGCACTCGAGTTCATCGACCCGCTTCTCGATCTGACGGCGTACGAGCTTCGCAGCGCGCTCGTGGTCCCACGTCGGTGGAACCGGTTCGATGGCCCCCTCGATGAGCTGGACACGTTCCCCGCGAATGCGCTGCACGGCGAACTTCAGGGCGCGCTCGGTGTCGATGCCTTGGCTGTAGTCCGGTGCACTGGTCATTACATCCTGCTTCCGTCCATGTCCGAGACAAGGTTCTGGTACGTCCCCCCAGTGGCGGGGCGGCCGACGGGGATGCGTGAAGCACGCCTTGCACCCGGCAGAGAGCTACGCACGTTGACGGCTGTCGGGCGCTACCGCGTTCCACGGGGTGTGCGTCGTATCGCGGGACCACCTCCGCGTGCGCGGGGACTATGGCGTAGGCATGCATGCGGCGATAACGATCCCGGGAGCACCCCCGCACGCGCGGGGACGACCGGCTGAGCGACGAAGAGGCCCCCAGTCAGCGGGGCCCGTCTCCGCCCGCACAGCCGCACCTACCTCCCGCCTCCGAACTTCCGCCTCTTCGACGCCTTGCTCCAGCCCTGGCGGGGAACATCGGTCTTCTCGCTCCCCGGGTCCGATCCGCGCGGGGGGCGGGCGCTCGGGCGGTGGATCAGGGTGAGGCCCTCGTGGTCCGTCGGGTGCCAGGTGTGGTCGTGGGTCTCGAAGGCGTAGCCCTGTTCGTTGTCCGTCTGGTAGGCGAGGAGGGCGCGGCCCTGGCCGGCGTACTCGCGGACCTCGGCCCACAGGAGGTCACGGATACGGGTGGAGGGAGCGCCGAGGAAGACGCCCGGGGAGATCTCCAGCAGCCAGCGGGTGAGGAAGCCCCGCAGGCCCGTCGGGCAGTTGGTGAGGACGATGACGGTCACCAGACGATCTCGTCCCCGTAGTTGCGGCCGCCCTCGACCAGGACGTCTCCGTCGGACTGGAGCGCGACCCGGTCCGAGGACCCGCCGTCCGCCTGGGCCGTGTCGCGGGTGCCGTCGTAGCCGAGCAGGTCCTTGATGTCCTGGACACAGCGGTCGAGCAGGCCCGTCCGGTTGATGCGGTCCCGGAGCATGCGGCGGGTCCGGGCCGCGATGTCGTCCGTCCCCTCGACCGCCGCGTCGAACGCCGCCGGGATGGCGATCTCCGTCTTGTAGAAGTCCGCGACGTCCATCACGAACGAGCGCTCGTGGCCCGAGTGGACGAACCCGAGGCCGGGGGAGCAGCCGAGTGCCGCGACCACCGAGTGGGAGACTCCGTACATGCACTGGGCCGCCGCCGTCACGGCCTGGTTGGGGGCGTCGCCGGCCGAGAAGTCCGCACGGTGGTACTCGCGGCGGCGCCAGGGGACTCCCGTGCGTACGGACTCCCGCCGGTAGCACTCCTTCAGGCGGCGGCCCTCCATGCCGAGGAGGTCCTGCCGGGTGCGGCCCGTCGTGTCCTCGCCCGGGAACCGCAGCCGGTACATGGCGCGCGCCACGTCCAGCCGGGTGCGCCGGTTCGCCCATGCCGTGGCCTGCGCCTCGATGAGGCCCGAGGAACGGGTGAGCGCCCGCCCGCCCGCGTAGTACCGGACTCCGTGCTCCCCGACCCACGCCACCCCCGCCCCGCTGTCGCCGAGCAGCGCCATCGCCTGGTGGGTGACGCGGGTGCCGGGGCCGAGCAGGAGGGTGCCGATGGTGGCGGACGGGATGTGGGTGACGCCGTCCACGTCCTCGGCGGTGATCGCGTTGGAGTCCCGGTGCACGGTGCACCGCTCCAGGTAGACGAAGGAGAGCCGGTCCCCGACGCGCGTGAGCTCCCGGGGCGAGGAGGCGCCCCGGCGTCCGACCGTGGTCACGCCGCGCCCCCCTCCCGCACCGGGGCCAGGGTCATCAGGCCGCATCCGTACGCCTTGGCCTTGCCGAGCCCGCGCGTGAGCGTGCGGCGGAAGACCTCCGGGTCCGTGACGCGCAGCCGGCCGTCGTAGGTGACCTTGGTGATCTGCACGTCGCCGCCGTTCCTGCCGGCCTTCCCCGAGACCCCCGTCTGTGTCGGCTGCCGCCGGAACTGCAAGGGGGACTGGTCCCGTACCACCAACTCGTACTCGTCCCCCACCGGGAGCAGCCACCGCTCCTCCGGCTTGCGGACGATCTCGAAGCCCGCCTTTTCCTGACGCTCCAGCAGCCACCGCATCTGGTGCCGGGGGGTCCGGTGTGCGGCCCGCTTCGTCGGCTCCCCCTCCTTGAGGTACTCGTGGCGGATGTTGTGCACCGGGTTGGCGGTGAGCCTGAACCCCCAGGTGTCGCCCGGGTGCAGCGCGGTGAGGAAATCGGCGTACGCGAACGTCGTCCACCCCGGCTCGTCCGAGGCGGGCCACCCGGCCTGCTCGACCAGGTGGGTGAGGTCGGGGCGGGTCGGGCTGACGATGTAGAGCAGTGTCTCGGAAGTTCCGTTGCGGTCCAGCCGCCAGAGCACCCGGGGGCCCGATCCGTCGCGGGAGGGCGGGGTGGGGAACGAGGCGTTCACCGCGCCATGGACGCGGTGCGGCGAACCGAGCAGACGGCGGGCGTCGGACCGGCCGGTGTTCACACGGAAACGGGTGAGGTACATCAGTCGCTCCTCGGTGCGACAGGAGTGAGCAGGGCGGTGGGTTCGTGCGGCGGAGGCGGAAGCGCCGTGTCTCCGGCCGCTACGGGTACGCGGACCTCGGCGCCCCGCAGCCCCCGTAGCCCGTACCGGCGGTGACGCAGGTCGAAGCTGACCGGCAGGTCGCGCAACGTCATCTCCGGGACCGTTCCCGGCAGGCTCTCCAGCAGGAGATTCAGCCGCACCATGCCGGGAACGGGCCTGCCGCGCCGCCGGGCATCCGTCTTGTGCTTCTTCCTGTACCAGTCCGACGCCTCCCACCGCGCCTCCCGCAGCGCCTGCTCCAGCCCCACGTCCCTCGGCTCCGCGATGGTGACCGGTCGGGAGGGCGGGCAGGAACGGCGGCCCAGGTACGGGAGGAACACGGGTTCCAGCAGCGCCTCGTACAACCGCTGTACGAGGCGGTCCTCACCGCTCACCGCGGCCACGAACACCGCGTCGGCCAGGTAGAAGCGCTCCGACAGCGGCATCGCCTTGAGGGTGTCGCTGTGGTGGGCGGTGTGGAAGTCGCGCAGCCGGGTGCCGGGCTGGTCGACGCGCACGCCGAACTCCAGCGCCGCGAGATCGGAGAGATCGGCGTCCCGTCTGCGCCCCTGGGCGGCTGCGAGGAGGCCGACGACGCCGCTCTTGGTCGGTGCGTTCTCCGTGGTGCGGCGCGTGAACCGGGCCGCCGACCCCCAGGACTGGAGGGGGCCCGCGAGCCGCAGCAGCAGCACACTCATGCCCCGGACCCCGACATGACGCCCGCGTCGGCCCCCGCACCGGCCTCCGTGTCCCCGGTGCGGGCGGAGACGACGCGCCCCGCGTCCGAGCCCTCCGACGCCAGCCGGGCGACGACGGCCTCGCCCACGGAGGACAGCAACTCGGACAGGCTCACGGACTTCCCGAGGGACGCCAGCTTCTCGGTCTCCTTGCCGACCCGCAGAACCCACCCTTCCGGGCCGTCGTCCAGGCCGAAGCTCTTCTCCAGGTCGGGCACGAACGCGGCGAGCCTTTCGCAGCTCTCCTTGAGGAAACCGCCCCCGTCGCCCATCCGGACGGGCTCCTCGAAGGCCGCTACATAGCTGACCGGGCGGCGGGAGCGCAGCTTCACGATCACCGCGGCGGGCAGCGTCTGGTTGCCGAAGGTGTTGATCTTCCCGGTGGGGAGGGAGGTGATGAACCCTTCGAGGAACGCCGTCACAGCCCGCCGCACGGGCTCGGCCGGCCGGCCGTCGTCGTGCCCGGCGCCCAGGTTCTCCTGGAGACGGTTCACGTCGAGCGCCGCATAGCGGTAGAGCGTCGCCGAGTTGAAGTCGATCGTGCCGATCATCCCGGCCCCGGTCTCCGCGTCGGTGTTCTCGTCGTCGACCGCCGTGTAGTAGTCCGACTCGACCTCGACGGCGTGCACGCTCAGCGCGTGGGCGACCTGGGCCGCGGCGTCCACGTTCAGGTCAGTCGAGTCCGCGACCATACGGCCGAACAGCGCGATGTCCACCGAATGCTCGGTGAGGACGAGCTGCTTGGCCCGCGTCTTGTTCTCCTTGTCCTTGAAGTAGTCCTTGAGCGCCTTGAGGTCACCGCCCTTGCCGCCTTCGACCGTCATCGCGGCGAGCCCGTCGTACTGCCGGTCGCTCAGGAACATCAAGTACGTGGACTCGGCCGCCGGGTCCTCCGCGTCCTGCTTGCTCTTGCGGCCGGGGACGGCGACCTTCGAGCCGGTCGCCGTGGTGATCGTCTCCGCCGCCAGACTCTGCGCGGCGGCCCGCGTCATCGCCGGGTCGAGCGCCTGGACCCGCTCGGCGAGGACCTCCACGACCTTCTTGGTGCGGATGCCGAGTTCGGACGCGTCGAGCAGCCCGGCGAACGCCTTGCGCGTGGCCCGCTTCCACGCCTGGCTGGACACCCGCGACCTCCGCACGCCCCCGTATGTCGCCGACTTCGGGGTGCCCGTGTCGTCGCGGTTGAGGTTGCTCGGCGGAACGGTCTGGAGGATGTGGATGTCGAGGATCGTCCTGTTGAGGGTCACGCGTGTTCCATTTCTTCGGTCGTCGTGCGGTGATTCGTGGTGGCGGGTGAACGGGCCGGGTACGGCGGTGCGGACGGGCTGCCGGAGCCCACAGAGGGGGGCGACTGGGCGGCTACTCCCCGGCCGCGTAGCCGCCGAAGTCCTCGTCCGGGCGCAGCGTTCCGTCGATCGCGTCGCCGTTCCCGCCGTCGGCGCCCGCCTTCGCCTTCTTCGCGCCGGAGACGGCGGCCAGATGGAATTCGCGCCCCCACTCCCGCTGCACCCCCGCCCGGTCGGGGCGGTGCTGCCAGCGGTAGAGCTGCCCCGCCAGGCGCGCGTAGTCGAGGGGCACCTTCGCGCCCCGCAGCAGCAGCACGATCTCCCGGAGCCGTACGGCGACGGAGTCGAGGGACTCGGCCGTTCCGACCCGCACCAGGCGCTTGCGCAGCGGGGAGTCCTCCTCGTCCGCGCTCGCCGCCCCCTTCAGCCGGATCAGGGCGCGCACGGCCCCGCCCAGGTTCTGACTCCGGTTGTACATGCCGTGCTCGCGGCTGGACTGCTGATGCAGCGCCCACAGGGAGGTGGCCAGGACGACCGCCTCCTCCGCGTACTCGGCGCGGAGGAAACCCTCGTGGCCGCCGCGCAGTTCGGCCAGTTCTTCGGTGCCGCCGATGCCCCACAGGTCCGGGATCCGGTGGGCCCGCTTTCCGGCGCCGCGCCGCAGCCGTGCCAGCTCCCCCACGGCGGAGGGCACGTCGGCCAGGTACTGGCGCTCCAGCCGCGCGATGTACGTACCGGTCGCGCGGGCGACCAGCTGAGGGGCCGGCAGCCGCTCGGTCATCGGCTCGCCGTCCGGCGGAGGAGGCGGTGGGGCGTCGGCGCCGGACGTCGTGGTGGTGGTCATGCGGTTCCCTCCGGGGAAGGTGGGTCGGAGTGGTCGGCGCCGGTTCTGCCGGAGGCGTCCTCGGCGGGGCCGGGGGGCGTGTCCTCGGCGGGGCCGGGCGGCTCGGCGACGGCTTCGGGCGCGACCTCGGCGGCCTTGGGCAGCTCACAGTCGGCGCCGGACGCGTCCTCGGCGGTCCCGGACGCCATGAACGGCGCTGCGGGCAACACCTTGTTGATCCGGGTCCGGAACCACAGGTCCGCGCGGGAACTGTCCACCCAGCGCTTGCCGACGCCCGGCAGATCGATCACCCGGCCCTCCGCCGCCGCCTCACCCGCCGAATCGAGGAGGTCATGCCCCAGGCCGAGCACGACGCGGCGCGCGATGGCGTGCCAGTCCGCCCGCGCCCGGTCCAGGTCGCTGTCCAGGTCGCTGTACTCGGCGAGGCCCGCCAGCCAACTGCGGTACGGCGCGTCCAACGCTCCGAAGCCCAGGTCACGGGCGGTGGACGTGGCGGGCCCGGCGTCGGAGCCGACCGCGCGGGCGAGGTTCCCGGCCAGGCGGCCGAGGGCGGAGACCGCCTGCTCGGCGTCGCTGACCGCGTCGATGGCGACGACCCGGTGCAGATCGCGGTCCTGGTCGAGCAGGACGACCGGGAGCGCGATGGAGTCGTCCACCACCTCGTCCACCACGGACTGCTGCGTCCCGTAGACCGCGCCGACCAGCCGCGTACGGATCAGGGACCGCTTCGGCAGTACGCCTTCGGAGGTGAGCAGGGTCAGCCAGCGCACGATTCCGGGCGGGAGGCTCCGGTCCGTGCCGCGCCCGGTCGTGTCCCCGTCCTGTTTCTGGGCCTGCAACAGGGTGGCGAGACCGCGCCAGGCCGCCCGTGCCGGATCGTGCTGGCGCGGCAGGTAGATCAACGGCTGCCCGAGCTTCTTCTCCTGGGCCGGGCTGCGCCGCCAGCCCGTCATCGGCTCCCTCTTCTGTCGGTTGGCGGCGGCGAGAGGGTCCCCGTAACCGAGGACGACCCCGGTGGCCTCGGGGCCCTCCGTGTGCAGGAGCACCCGCCGCGACTGCCAGGTGTAGAGGTCGCGGGGGCCTGCGGGCCGGGGAACGGAAGGGTCTCCTTCCAGTACGCCGGGACCGGGGGGAGGGTCGCGCCGCCATACCGGCAGGTCTTCCTTCGGCTCCGCCGTGAGGACGTCCTCGTCCGTCGCGACCAGGTTCAGCAGGAGCGTCGCGCGCAGGTCCGCGCCCTCCGCGAAGACACCGCCGAGCCCTCCGACCCAGCCGACGCCCTGCGGGTAGACCTTGCCGCCCTTGACCCGGTCGTCGCCCACCATCCCGGACTTGATGCCGGACGAGTCGTACGCATGGGTGTGGACGAGCCAGCGCGCCGCCTCCGCGAGCCCGAGCCGGTCCACGCCGGGCCGGCGCATGGAGAAGAACGCCTCGCCGTTCGGCACGTCGGCCACGATCCGGTTCAGCGACGCGACCTCGTGCTTCTGCGTGTGCAATCCCGCGACTTGGAAGAACGGACGCTCGGGGTGGAGGAGGTCGAAGCGGTCGCGGTACCGGTCGAGGTAGCCGGCGACGACGTCGAAGGAGTCCGGCGACTCCCACAGGGCCTCCCAGTCCTCCAATGTCGCGGGTGCGCCGCTCGATCGCCCGTCGGCCTCGTCGCAGGCGTCGTACAGGATCGCCAACAGCAGCCGTAGCAAGGCCAGTTCCTGCGTGGGAAGGTCCCCCACCAGTCGGCGGACGTCCGCCGCCCGCGCGAAGACGTCCCGCAGTGAGAGTTCCCCGGTGGAACCGTCCGTGTACTGGACGGGCAGCCACGGCCGCGACACCAGGTCGAAGGAGGGCGCGGCGGACGCCACCGCTTCGTGCGCGTTCACGCCGCTCGCGGGGAGCGCGCCGACCGGTCCCACCCGGAGCCCGTCGTCAGGGCTGTAGTGGACCTCCCAGCCCGCGAGGAGGGTCCGGTGGTCCTCGTTCAGCACGAGCAGCAACTCCCCGGCCAGCCACGGACATTCCTTCACCTGCCAGGCGGGTACGACGAACCGCTCCAGCTCCGCGATGGTCCGGTCGATCGCCCCCGGGTGGGTGAGTGTCCTGGGCAGCGTCAGCGCGCAGGCGGCGACGATCTCGGCGGTCCGGTGCGGGGGAGGGGTGTGCTCGGGCAGGTCCAGCCCGCCGCGCCCGCCGTCGAGCCAGTTCACGGTGGTCAGCCGTCCGTCCGCGCGGCGCTGGACGACCAGCACCTCAAGGCTCTCCTCGCTGTCCCGTACCTGTGCGCGCCCGCTGCGGCTGTCGTCCGCGTCCCCCGCGTTTCCGTCGAGCCAGCCGAACAGGGGCCGTCCCGCCCGCCGTACCGGCCCCAGCCGGAACACGTCGGCCCGCTCCCGCTTCTCCGCCAGCCGGGCCAGATAGCGGTGCCGGGCCTCAGCCAGCGCGGGCGCCCAGTGCGTCGGCCCGACCGGCCGTTCGTCGTAGGCGGCCTGCACCAACGGGCTGATGTGGTCCGGCAGCACCAGAGGTACGCCGTCGAGGTGCGGCCCCAGCACGGCGAGGGCCCGCAGCAGGGTGTGCGGTCCCTGGTACACGGCGAGCGAGCCCCGTACGGGCATGGGCTGATCAGCGCCCCAGTCCTCCACCCCGGTGATCAGGCAGCGGGCCCGTGTGAGACGGGGCGGCCGGGTACGCGGATGGCGGTGCAGCCGGCCCATCCGCTGAAGCACCAGGTCGATGGGGGCGAGATCTGTGACCAGCAGGTCGAAGTCGATGTCCAGGGACTGCTCGACGACCTGGCTGGCCACGACGATGTGCGGCCCTGTGGGACGGTCGCCGCCCGGTCCGAACCGCTCGCGCAGCTCGGTGTCCTTGCGGGCCCGGTCTGCCGCGATGAACCGGGAGTGCGCCACGGTCACGGCATCCGAGCCGAAGTGCGCGCGCAGATGCCGGGCGGCCTCCAGGACCCGGTCCACGGTGTTGCGTACGACGAGGGCGCAGCCACCGTCGCGCAGTTCGTCCTCCAGCCTCGCCACCAGCGTCGGCAGCTCGTCGTCCAGCCGCTCCACGGCGACGTCCGTGCGCCGCCCCGAAGCCGCCGCCGGCTGGGCCGTCAGGACGGTGCTGCTGCCGGGCGCGACAGCGGTGATCAACGGGTATGCGTCGTCGGGCAGTTCGAGGGCGGCGGCGAGCTCGGGCGTCGTCTCCCCGGCGTACGCGGCCATCAGCTCGCGCCGGCGCAACGCGGGCAGCGTGGCGGAGAGCATGACCACGGGCACCCGGTAGGCGGCCAGCCACTCCAGTACGCGATCGAGGTAGGAGTTCATGTACGCGTCGTAGGCGTGCACTTCGTCGATGATGACGACCTTGCCCGCGACGGCGAGGTGCCGAAGTGCCAGGTGGCGGCTCTTGAGCCCGGCGAAGAGCACCTGGTCGATGGTGCCGACGGCGAAGGAGGAGAGAAGCCCCTTCTTCCGGCCGCGCAGCCACTGGTGGGCATGGAGAGAAGCGGGATTGACGCGGCGCGCGCCCCCGGCGGGGGAGACGTCCTCGACGGGGCCGTCCAGGTCGACGGCCGCGATCGTCCGCCGGTCGGCCTTCGTCATCCCGGCCCACACCTCGTTGAGAGCGGCCTTGGCGTGGGCGAGGACGACGGACCGGGGGCCATCGGAGGGGAGCCGCTGCAACCAGCTGATCAGCCGGGGGAACATGGCGTCTCCCGTGGCGCGGGTCGGCAGCGCCACGAGACACCCGCCGGCGCCCGAGCGTGCGGCCAAGACCTCCGCCGCCGCGAAGGCCGCTTCGGTCTTGCCCTCCCCCATGGGGGCCTCGATGATCAACAGCCCGGGCCCCGGCAGTTCACGGGCCACGCGTACGGCCTCCTCCTGTACGGGCCTGATTCCGGCGCCCTGCGGAAGGTCGAACCGTTCGCGGAACAACTCGGCGGCACTACCGTCCGGTTGCTCGGCCCGCCAGGGCCCGGGAAGGTCCAGCCCGGCCCAGGCTGCCGCGAGCCGACGCTCCTCCCCCTCCGGACCTCCGGGCGACCAGGAGGCGGGGTCGTACGGGAACAGCTCCGAGGAACTGGCGATCCAGTCCGAGACGATGACGATCGCGGTGAGGACGACCTGCACGGGCTGCGGCAACCGAACGGACCGCCACGCGGCGAACCGCCCCTCCACGCCGGCCCGCGCGGCGCAGGCGTCCATCAACTCGAACTGGACGCCCCGCCAGACGGCTTCGCTCTCCCCACCGGTACGCAACAGCCGCGGGCGGAGCCCGAGATCGTGGATCTGCTGGTGATCCGGAGGCGTACCGTGATGCCCACCCGCGACCACGGCGAACTGCCCGGAGACCCGCTCACTCCACCCGAACCGCTCCCCCAGCCACTCCTGGAGCAGCACCTGTCCGGCGAGCCCGTGCGGCGCCATCCGCCGGTCCAGCCCGAACTGCTTCTGGTACGGCATCTCCAGCCTGGCGTCCCGCATCTGATCCGCGAGCCCGTCCACCTGGCAGGCGAAGGCGGGGGTGGCCTTGCCGATGTCGTGAACGCAGGCGAGGAAGACGGCGGCCTGCCTGGCGTCCGAGGCCCCCTGGGGGAACGCGTCCGCGACGAGAGCCTTGACGCTGTCGGGCACCCACGTGTCCCAGAGCCGTCCGGCGACGGCTGCGCTGTCCGCCATGTGCCGCCAGAGCGGAAGCCACTGATCGGTCGGCCGGTCGTGCTTACCCCAGGCGGTGCGGGAGGCGTCGGACAGACAGGCGAAGGCCGAGTGGCTTTCCGGAAGATCGCGGCTCATGGCCGTATTGGACATCGGCGCGGTCGCGAGGGGGCCAGATGCCCGAGGATGAATGCAAGTGCACTTAATTGATCAACCTGGCACCGATGGAGAGCACTTGCCATGCTTTTTGTGTGGGGATCGGGTACTCCGAGGGCGCCGTGCGAACACTGAGGCGGAAACATCCCCGCCTGCGCGGGGTCCCTACGGGATCGGCGGTGGGGTGCGCGCGGATGGGAACACCCCCGCGTGCGCGGGGACCACGACACTCCCAGGGTCAGGCCGTGCGCGGGGGCGGGAACACCCCCGCGTGCGCGGGGACCACTGGGGCACGGGGCTGGAGCAGCAGGCGCAGGGGGGAACACCCCCGCGTGCGCGGGGACCACCAGAGCGCTGCCGACGTCTTGAGGAGATCGGCAGGAACACCCCCGCGTGCGCGGGGACCACGCGGATCCCCAGGGGCGTACGTGCCGTCAGCGAGGAACACCCCCGCGTGCGCGGGGACCACCGTTCGACTACTTGAGAACTTCACAGCGTGATGGGAACACCCCCGCGTGCGCGGGGACCACAGTTCGTGACCTGCGGGTTTAGGTGGCGGGGTGGCGGTTTTTACTTACTTCTCGAGAAGCCGACATATCCGACCTTACTTCGCGAAGCGGTCACGCGTGTGGTGCGGTCGGTTTCATTCTGCCTGCTGCCAGTCTGGTCGGTTCGGCTTCGGTGCAAGGGGCTGGGCTCCGCCTTCTGTGGGCGTGGTCCTGTGCGTGGGTTGTGGTGCGCCCGCCCTGGCTCTCAGAGGTGATGCGGCGGGTTTGCGTGCTGGGTCGGGGTCAGACGGGTTTGAGGAGGGCGCGGAGGTTTGCCATGTGGGCTTTGACGACGGCGATTTCGGCGGAGGAGGGTGTGCCGCTGCCGCTGCCGCTGCCGCCCCCGGCATGGGTTTGGTGGCAGAGGCGGCAGAGGCCGTCCGGCAGTGCCTCTGGGGGGCCTGGGCGGCCGCATGTTGTGCATTCGATGAGGATGCGGCGGGCGGGCGCGGGGGTGTCGGAGGCGGGCGGCGTGGCCCCCGTTGTGGGGAGTTGGGGTGGGATTTTGTCGGTGAGGCGGCGGCGGAGGAGGCCGGCGGGGGAGTCGACCTGTGCGGGGAGTCCTGCGGTGAGGGCGCTGGTGAGGTAGTCGACGCTGACGCCGCGTGCGAGCCATGCGGTTGCGAGGGGTTCGAGGGTGGTGCAGTCGTGGGCGGAGAGGGCGAGCCGGTGGTCGTTGTGGCCGAGGTGGGCCAAAGCCAAGTAGGCGGCGGAGGGCTCAGGGTCGCGGGCGTGTTGCACGGGGGTGACGGCCTCGGTGGGTGGCGCGTGGACCGTGTCCTGGGTGGGAGGTGTGGGAGTGGTGGGCCGCGTGGGTGGCGCAGGTTCGGTGGCGCGGGGCTGGGGGAGGTCGGATGCCAGGAGAGGGGTGCGTTGCTGCGGGATGGCGGCGGGCTCAGGGGACTGGACCACAGCCGGGTCCGCCGACTGTGTGGACGGCACCGGTTCCTCGGCAGGGACCCACGGCGGCGGGGGCGCGGGCGCGTCGGCCGGGGCGATCCCCTGTGCGGCGGTCTCGGTGGCGAGGTAGCTGTTCCACCACTCGTTGTCACGTGCGGTGCGGGACCAGAACGTGCGGTAGGCCCAGCGGACTTGGTCGTCCGTGCCGACCGGGCACCGTACGCGGCGCAGGTGGCCTGCGACGGAGAGGGCGGACAGGGAGGTGCTGATGGCCTGTTGGCCGTAGAGCGGGAGCTGCTTGGCCAGTTGCTTCACGCTCATCGCCGCGCCCTCGGGGAGGTGGTCGACGAAGCCGGCCACGTACCGCTCGCGGGTGGGCAGCAGGGCGAAGTCGTCGCGGGTGCGGGGGCGTTGGTCCGGGGCGGAGCGCTTGCCGTAGCCGGGTTTGGCCATCGGGTAGGCGTGTGGGGCTGCTGGAGCGGGCGGGGCGGGGCTAAGGTGCTGGGCAGCCAAGGGATCGGCTTTCTAGGTGACGATCTTGCGGTGAGACCCCGGCTCGGTGCTTCCAACACCACGTCGGGGTCGTTTGGTTCTCGCACCGTAGACATTCGTCACGCTGCGCCGCAAGTCATCACTATTAGTCATACTTGCTGGCCGTGACGGGGTGGGGAGGGTGGGGAGGTTTTCCTTAACCCCCCTTCTTTCCCTACCGGTTAAAGAAGGCGCTCGGGTCTCGGCGCTCGTGACCCGACGCCCGAGTCCCGGAACCCGAGCTTCGGGCCCGGAGCCCCTTCCTTTACCCCGAACGAGGAGCCCCGCCCACCCCGAAACCCGGGGTTCAAGACCCGAGCTTCGGGGGGGCTCCATGCCTGCTCTCGCCCCGAGCGGTGGGCAGCCGGTCGGGACGGCCTGGTGTCGGCAGGTAGTCGGCCAGTCGGTGGGGGGTCGCGGTGACGAGTCGGCGGCGGCTGCCGTCCATCCACCGCCGGGCACCCGCGTGGGCGGGGCGCCCTTGGTCCCGTGGGACACAGAAAACCCCCTCGATCGCGTTTCCGCGGATCGAGGGGGTTTTCAGAAGCGGTAGCGGTGGGATTTGAACCCACGGTGACGGGTTACGCCACACTCGCTTTCGAGGCGAGCTCCTTCGGCCGCTCGGACACGCTACCGAGAGAGAGCTTAGACCATCCCGGGGCGTGGACAGAAATCGGTTCCGCGCGCCGGGGGCGAACCTGGTCAGAGGGTGCGGAAGAAGGCCGTCAGCTGGGTGGCGCACTCCGGTTCCAGGACGCCGCCGATGACCTCCGGGCGGTGGTTCAGGCGGCGGTCGCGGACGACGTCCCAGAGGGAGCCGGCCGCGCCGGCCTTCTCGTCGCGGGCGCCGTAGACGACCCGGGCCACCCGGGACTGGACCAGCGCGCCGGCGCACATCGTGCAGGGCTCCAGGGTGACCACCAGGGTGCAGCCGGTCAGACGCCACTCGCCGTGGGCCTCGGCCGCCCGGCGCAGCGCCAGGACCTCGGCGTGGGCGGTGGGGTCTCCGGTGGCCTCGCGTTCGTTGTGGGCGGTGGCCAGTTCGGCGCCGTCGGGGCCGAGCACGACGGCGCCGACCGGCACGTCGCCGGCCGACGCCGCCCGAGCCGCCTCGGCCAGGGCGCGGCGCATCGGGGCCTGCCAGGGATCGCGTACGGGGTCGGGCTCCGGTACGCGGGCCGGTTCCCGTACGGGGTCGGGCTCCGGTACGTGTCCGGGATCCGGGGCGGGCTCGGGTGAGGGGATCGGCGGTCGTGCGGTCACCCGCGGACCCTAACGGACGGGAACGGCGGGCGGCGGGGCGCGGCGGCCGGGCGGGGCGGGGGGAAGGGGACGGAGCGGGGTGAGGTGGGGTGGGCGGAGTGGGTGGCGGGCGGGGTGCGGTGGGGTGGGCGCGGGTGTGCGGTGGCGGTCCGGTGGGTCAGCGGACCGCCTCCAGGACCTCCGTCGCCCCTACGGCCTCCGCGATCTCCGCGAGGGCGTCGGTCTGCAGGGTCAGCAGCTCCTTCTCGGACATCCCGAGGTCGGCGAGGACTCCGAGCTCCCCGATCGGCCCCGCGGGCACCGCGTCCCGGTCGGAGGCGTCGTCCTCGGCGGCGGGGGCGGCGGTACGGTCCGGTTCACCGTCCTCCGTGCTGTCGAGGTCGACGAGCTCCTCCAGAGCGGCGATCTCGTCCCCGGCCCCCGGCGGGCGGCCGAGCATTTCGTCGGTGAGCAGGATCTCCCCGTACGAGGAGCGGGCGGCGGCGGACGCGTCCGACACGTAGATCCGGGGGTCCTCCTCCCCGTCCACGCGGACGACGCCGAACCAGGCGTCCTCCTGCTCGATGTAGATCAGGACCGTGTCCTCGTCCACCGAGGCGTCCCGGGCCAGATCCATCAGATCGGACAGGGTCTCCACATCGTCGAGCTCTGTATCGCTCGCTTCCCACCCGTCTTCGGTGCGCGCGAGCAGTGCGGCGAAGTACACCGTGACTCTCCCACTGGTCATAGGCGAATCGGTCCGACGGGAGGGCGAACGGTGATCCGTCCGTCCTGAACCCCGCCCAATCGGCATCGTGGCAGAAACAAGCGCCGCGCGAGACCTCTTCGACCGTTGCGTCGGCCATCAGTTCCAGGAGTGCCTGGTCGGACGTCGCCCTGACGCGCCGGTGAGCCGGGAGTGCGCCGGTGGTACATGCCGGTTCCGCCGACGGCCCACGTCCGGCTTCACCAGCGGAACGTGCGCATCCGCATCTGCTGCCGCATCCGCGCGGCGCGGGCGCGGCGCGGTTGGACCCGGTCGCGCAGCTGCTTGGCCTCGTGGAGCTCACGGAGGAACTGGGCGCGTCGCCGACGCCGGGCCGCGTCGCTCTCCTGGGAGTCCTGGACGTCGCCCGCCGTGCTCGCCGTGCTTGTCGTGCTCGCCGTTCCCGCAGTCTCCGCCGCACCGGACGCCGTCGTCGTGCCCGCCGCGCCCTTCGCGCCCTCGACGCCGCGCTCCTCGCGCGGCGCACGCGGGGCCGGGTTGCGGCGCAGTTCACCGTCAGCCATCGACACACCACCCCAGTGCTGGGTCCGTATGCCCCCACCTTCCCCCCGAACAGGTGGTTGATGCCAGCGCAGGGCGCCGGGCGGCGCGGTTACTGTTGACGCATGCGGATCCACGTTGTCGACCACCCGCTGGTGGCGCACAAACTCACCACGCTGCGCGACAAGCGCACCGACTCCCCGACCTTCCGGCGGCTCGCCGACGAGCTGGTCACCCTGCTCGCCTACGAGGCCACCAGGGACGTGCGCACCGAGCAGGTCGACATCGACACCCCGGTGACGTCCACGACTGGGGTGAAACTCTCGCACCCCCGGCCGCTGGTCGTCCCGATCCTGCGGGCCGGTCTCGGCATGCTGGACGGCATGGTGCGGCTGCTGCCGACCGCCGAGGTGGGCTTCCTCGGCATGATCCGCAACGAGGAGACACTCCAGGCGGAGACGTACGCGACCCGGATGCCGGAGGACCTCTCCGGCCGCCAGGTCTACGTCCTGGACCCGATGCTGGCCACCGGCGGCACCCTCGTCGCGGCCATCCAGGAGCTGATCAAGCGCGGCGCCGACGATGTCACCGCCGTCGTCCTGCTCGCCGCGCCCGAGGGCGTCGAGGTGATGGAGCGCGAGCTGGCCGGCACCCCGGTCACCGTGGTCACCGCCTCCGTCGACGAGCGGCTCAACGAGAACGGCTACATCGTGCCGGGCCTCGGCGACGCGGGCGACCGGATGTACGGCACGGCCGAGTAGGGCCCTCTTCCCACGATTCCGCGTCCTGCCCCGGTCCCGTACGCAACCGTACGGGACCGGGGCAGGACGTTTTCGCGTACGGCCCACGGCGCCGGGGCGGGACGCCGCCGCGGGGGGGGGCGTCAGCAGGAGGGGGACGGGGCCGGGGCCGGCTTCGTCAGGGCCGCCACCGCCGCCGTCGCTTCCCGCGGGGTGCTGAACGCCTTGAACTTCGCCCCGAGGATCAGGTCGACCTCGGCCGTCTTCCTCGTGTCGGTCTTCTCCACCGCGCCCGTCAGCTGGGCGCCGAGCACCGTGAAGCTGCCGCTCTTCGCGGTCGGCGCGCCGAGCAGCACGCCCGCGCCCGGGACCTTCTTGTCGTACTCCTTCGACGCGTTCCCCACCTCGCCGATGGTGAAGCCGCGCTTCTTGAGCTCCGCGGCGGCGTCCTTGGCCAGCCCGCTGCGCGTCGTCGCGTTGTAGACGTTGACCTTGATCGCGGCCGGCTTCGGCAGCGCCTTGGCGGGGGCCGCCGACGGCTTCGCGGTGGGGCAGTCCCGCTTGTGGTCGGCCGCCGCGGCGCTCTTGTCGCCGCCGGTGAAGACGTCGATGAGCTGCAGAGTGCCCCAGCCGGCCAGACCGAGGGCGGCGACCGCGCCGATGCCCGCGAGGACCAGCCTGCGGTGTTTCCGGGGGCGGCGCATACGGGGGTAGGCGTCACCCGTGATGCGGTACTTTCCGCCCATGCCGGGGGGAGTGAGCATGCTCATGGAAGCAGCGTAGTGCGCGCGGTGATGTTGCGTACTAAATGATCAACGTAGGGCACCCGGATGGGTGGGAAAGCACCCGAAAGGCCCGAATTCACGGCTTGGGCGAGCGCCGGGGCGCCGGCGGGGGAGGGACGTCTCCCCGGGGCCGCGGAGTGCGGCCGGTCGGCGTCAGCCCAGGTCGAGGACGCGGGCGTGCAGCACCTGGCGCTGCTGGAGCGCGGCGCGGACCGCCCGGTGCAGGCCGTCCTCCAGATAGAGGTCGCCCTGCCACTTCACGACGTGCGCGAACAGGTCGCCGTAGAACGTGGAGTCCTCGGCGAGGAGGGTCTCCAGGTCGAGCTGGCCCTTGGTGGTCACGAGCTGGTCCAGGCGAACCGGACGCGGCGCGACATCCGCCCACTGGCGGGTGCTTTCCCGGCCGTGGTCGGGGTATGGCTTCCCATTTCCGATGCGCTTGAAGATCACACGGAAAGCCTACCGGGCAAGGACCACCGGGCGCAGCCGGGGAAGCACACCACGGTGCCGGTGCAAAGGGCGTATAGCGCCGAATAGGGCGGGATAACGGCAGCGCCCCGCGGGCCGGGACGCCGGGGCGCGCCTTCCCCGGGCGGGCGGTGAGCCCGGCCGGAGCGACGACGGCCCCTCTCCGGGCAGGCGGTGGGCCTGCCCGGAGAGGGGCGGGTACGGAGCGTGGGGAGGGGGGCCGCTACTCCGTCTCGCGGCCGTGGCCCTCGCGCAGGCCGCCACCGCTGCCACCGCTGCCGGGCGTTCCGGAGCCGGTGTCGGGGGCGACCGGGCGGGTCAGCGAGCGCAGGTCGTGGGCGTACGTCCCGACGGCGTTGGCGATCACATCGATGTTGGTGTCGAAGTGACGCATGTCGATGTTGTCCAGGTCGTCGCAGGCCGCGTGGTAGCAGGGGTCGTACGCGATCCCCGCCTCGCCGCCGAACACCTTCGCCTGGGCTCCCGTCTTGATGCCCTCGGCCCCCGTGTCCGTACCGCCGGAGGGGATGCCGACCTCGATGAACGGCCCGTAGTCCGAGCGGCCGGTGAAGTCCGTGCCCTCGTGCGGCTTGCCCTTGCCGTCGAGGAACTCGTTGATGTCCCGCTCCAGCTGGGCCGAACCCTCGGGGCCGGCGCCCTCGCCGACCCGGTCGGAGTCGTCGCCGTCGAAGACGAACTGGACGCCGTTGGGCGAGGCGATCATGTCGAAGTTCAGGTAGAGCGCGATCTGCTCGCGCTGCTTGTCGGAGAGGGCGGCGACGTACTTCTCCGAGCCGATCAGACCGTTCTCCTCGGCCGACCACCAGGCGAACCGCACCTTGTTGGCGGGGTCGCTCTTCGTCTTCGCCAGCTTCAGGGCGACGTCGAGCAGACCGGCCGAGCCGGAGCCGTTGTCGTTGATGCCGGGGCCCTCGGTCACCGAGTCGAGGTGCGCGCCGAGCATCACGGTCCGCGCCGGGTCGCCGCCGGGCGTCTCCGCGATGACGTTGCGGGTGGGGCGGTCCTCCTGGAGTTCGCGGATCTCGAAGGAGACCGTGACCTCGCCGGCCGCGGCGTCCTGCGCGAGCTTCTCGCCCTCCTGCTGGGAGAGTCCACCGGTCGGGATCTTCCCGGCGGCGACCTCGCCGAGCGTGCCGGACAGCACGCCCTCGACGTTGTTGTAGATGACCGCGCCGGCCGCGCCCGCTCCGGCGGCGGCCGCCTGCTTGTCGGCGAAGGAACAGCCGCCGCGCTTGATCAGCGCGATCTTCCCCGTGAAGTCCGCGGCGGCGTAGTCGGACGCCTCGCAGCCCGTCGTGGCGTCCACGGGCACCGCGACGAGCGCCGCCGTCAGACCGCCCTCCTTCGTCGACGGCGTGTACGTCATGGCCTTGATCGTCACGTCGCGGGGCGTCGGCGTCACCACGGCGAGCTTTTCGGCCAGCGTCTCCGTGTAGGTGAAGCGGAAGTTCTCGTACGAGACCTTGTAACCGGCCCGCTGGAGCTGGCGGTAGACGTACGCGGCCGAGGCGTCGTGGCCCAACGAGCCGGCGGCGCGGTGGCCGTCGGCGGAGTCGGCGATGGCCTGGAACTGCTGGAGGTGGCGGTACGCGTCCTGGGCCGACGCGCTCTTCACCAGCTTTCGCGACAGCTTGGCCGCTTCCTTGCCGGGGTCGTGAGCGGCAGGGCGTCCGGGGTTGGGGGACGCGGCCAGCAGGAGCGGCGTGGCCAGGGCGGTGGCGGCCACGACGGCCATGGCTCTGCGACGTATGGCGTGCACAGGAGTCCTTCCGGTCTGAACGGTTGGAGCCCGAGCCGCCGGTGTTCCGAGCGGATCGGTGGGGAACGGCTGAACGAATATGCTGCGAAAGCTAGCGAGTGGCGTCCCGCCTGGGAACAGGTGTGGCCGGATTCCGTCGGTGGAGCGGTGGTGGCGTCCTGATTTGGACCATGTTCACGTCACTTTTCGGACGGCGGGCCCGCTCTTCCCCTTCACCGGCCCCGGGGTTCCGGCCCTCGTCGCCCTCGCCCGGGTCCTGGTCGCCCTCTCCAGGGTTCTCGCCGCTGCCGCTCGGGGTCACGCTGCCGATCATCGCGAGCACGACGGACGGACGGCGACCGGTACTGCGCCGATGGCCTCTCCCGCTCGGCCGAAGGGAGGAAGGGGAGGCGCGGCGCCGACCGCGGAGCCCTCACCGTTCGGCCTCGTCCGCGCGCATCCGGAGATAACGGGCCTCGGGTTCGCTGAGGGTGGCGTCGGCGGCCGCGCGGTAGGCGGTACGGGCGGCGGCCGTGTCCCCGGCCCGCTCCAGGAGATGGGCGCGGACGGCGTCGAACCGGTAGTGCCCTCCCGCCGCCTCCGCCAGGGCGTCGACCTCCGCCAGTCCGGCGCGCGGCCCGTGCACCATGGCCACGGCGACCGCCCGGCTCAGGGCGGCGGCGGGATCGGCGGTGCGCCGCACCAGGAGGTCGTACAGGGCCAGGATCTGCGGCCAGTCGGTGTCCTCGGCCCGCTCCGCCTCGTCGTGCAGGGCGGCGATCGCGGCCTGGAGCTGGTAGTCCCCGGCGGGGCCCAGGGCGAGCGCCTCCGCGGCCAGGGCGGTGCCCTCCGCGATGGCCGTACGGTCCCAGAGGGCACGGTCCTGTTCGTCGAGCGGGATCAGCTCGCCGTCCTGCCCGGTGCGCGCCGGGGCGCGCGCCTCGGTGAGGAGCATGAGCGCCAGCAGCCCGGTCACGCGCCCTTCGCGGGGCAGCAGGCGCCGGACGGCCCGGGTCAGCCGGATCGCCTCCCGCGCCAGGTCCGTGCGGTGGAGGTCGGGGCCGGCGGAGGCGGTGTACCCCTCGTTGAAGATCAGGTAGAGGACCTGGAGCACCGCCCCGAGCCGCCGGTCGAGCTCCCGGCCGTCCGGCCGCAGGAACCGCGTGCCGCGCACCGCCCGTTTGGCCCGGCTGATCCGCTGCGCCATCGTCGCCTCCGGCACCAGGTGGGCGCGGGCGATCTCCGCTGTGGTGAGCCCGCCGACCGCCCGGAGGGTGAGTGCGATCTGGGCGGCGGGGGAGAGCGAGGGGTGGCAGCAGAGGAAGAGCAGGGTGAGCGTGTCGTCCTCCGCAGGGGCCCGGCTCCGCCCGGCGGCCCCTTCGCCGGGAGGCGGGGAGACGAACGCGTCCGCCGGGGTGAGCGCCGCCGCCCTCTCCTCACGTCTGCGCCGGGCCTCGTCGCTGCGGAGCCGGTCGGTCAGGCGGCGGGAGGCGACCCGGATCAGCCAGCCGCGCGGGTTGTCGGGCACCCCGTCCCGGGGCCACTGCTCGGCGGCCGCGATCAGGGCCTCCTGGACGGAGTCCTCGGCCGGGTCGAAGTGTCCGTACCGGCGGACGAGCGCACCGAGGACCTGCGGCGCGTGACGGTGCACCAGATCCTCGACGACGTCGTCCGCCGCGTGGTCCATGCGCCTCCCCGCGTCTCGCCGCGTCTCGCCGAAGCTTGTGCCGCTGCCGCTGCCGCTGCCGCTGCCCGGGCCGCCGTCTGCCGCTGCCACCGGTGCCGGTCAGCCCGGAACCCGTGGGCTCCGTCGGACCCGGGTCCGTACCAGTCGATCACCCGGTACGGCCGAGCGCCACACGCCGAAGGGCCCCGGGGGGCTCCGGCCGGCCCCAAGGCCTGGGGCTCCCGGGTGCCCTGGGCGCCCTGGTCGTCGATCCCGCTAGTCGTCGATCCCGCCGTCGATGGGCCGGATGAGCACCGGGTAGTCGGGCGCCCCGGCCGGCTGCGGGCAGCGCGCCACGCGGGCCGCGATCTCGGTCACCCGCTCCAGGCTCTCGCAGTCGAGCACCCAGAACCCGGCGAGCAGCTCCTTCGTCTCGCTGTACGGCCCGTCCGAGACGACCGGGCGGCCTTCGGCGTCGAGGCTGACGGCCCGGCCCGCGGCCGGCTCCTTCAGCCCGTAGCCGGTGACCAGTTCGCCCGACTCGGCGAGGTCGTCGTTGATGCTGCCCATATGGGCGAACATCTCCTGCACGGCCTTCTCGTCCCAGGCCGGGCTGTCGGCGCTCCCCTTGCCGGACTGCGCGTCGTAGTCCGCCTGGCTGCCCTGGACCATCACCAGATACCTCATGACCGTCGCCTCCGTGATCCGCTCGCTCGTTCCTCGTTCCTCTTCCTCCTGCACAGGGGACGTCGGGGCCGACGCGGCGTTCTCGACACCACGCGCGAAAACTTTCCGGATTCACCCGGCGGAGGGCGCGGAACAGGGCGTTCAGTAAAGTTCGGCAGCGTCGCGCTCGCGTGGCGCGCACCCCTCCCGCCCCTCCCGGCTCCCGCTTCCCTTCCCGACTCCACCCCTCCCCCCTCCGTTCCTCCACCCCTCCGCTGATCGAGGTCCCGACGTGTCACCCGTTCCGCCGCCGGCCGCCGCTCCCCTCCACCCGGTCTCCGTCGTGGGGATCGGCGCGGACGGCTGGCCCGGCCTGTCGGGTGCGGCCCGGGAGGCGCTGGGCACGGCGGAGGTGCTGATCGGCGGGGCGCGCCAGCTGGACCTGCTCCCTCCGGAGTGCGCCGGAGCGCGGGTGGCCTGGCCGTCGCCGCTGCGGCCGGCCGTGCCCCGGTTGCTGGCCGAACACCGGGAGCGCCGGATCGCGGTGCTGGCCAGCGGGGATCCGATGTTCTACGGGATCGGGCGCGCGCTCGCCGAGGAGCTGGGGCCCGAGGGGCTGCGCGTCTTCCCCCACCCGTCCTCCGTCTCGTACGCCTGCGCCCGTCTCGGCTGGCCGCTGGAGGACACGGAGGTCGTGACGCTGGTGGGCCGTCCGGCGGCCCGGCTCGCCGCCTCCCTGTACGCGGGCCGCCGCCTGCTGGTCCTGAGCGCGGACGCGTCCACCCCCGCGGCGGTCGCCGCCCTGCTCACGGCCCGCGGATTCGGCCCGAGCCGGCTGCGGGTCCTGGAGCAGCTGGGCGGCGAGGACGAGGGGTGTGCCGAAGGGATCGCGGCACGGTGGACGCACCCGCCCGGCGACCGCCTGAACGTCGTCGCGATCGAGTGCCGGCCGTCCGCCGACGCGCTGCGGCTCGGTGCGGTCCCGGGCCTGCCGGACGAGGCGTACGAGCACGACGGCCAGCTCACCAAGCGCCATGTGCGGGCGGCCACGCTGGGCGCCCTGGCTCCCGCGCCGGGCGAACTCCTGTGGGACGTGGGAGGCGGCTCGGGCTCCATCGCCATCGAGTGGCTGCGCGCCCACCCGTCCTGCCGGGCGGTGAGCGTGGAGCGGGATCCGGTGCGGGCCGAGCGGATCGGCCGTAACGCGGAACGCCTGGGCGTCCCCGGCCTGACGGTCGTCACCGGCCCGGCCCCCGCCTCCCTGGCCGGCCTGCCCGTGCCCGACGCGGTGTTCGTCGGCGGCGGCCTGACCGCGCCCGGCCTGCTCGACGCGTGCTGGGAGGCGCTGCGCCCGGGGGGCCGGCTGGTCGCGAACACGGTGACGCTGGAGTCGGAGGCGCTGCTGGCCGAACGGCACAAGGCGTACGGCGGCGACCTGGTGCGGCTCGCGGTCGCCCACGCGGTCCCCGTCGGCGGCTTCACCGGCTGGCGGCAGGCGATGCCGGTGACGCAGTGGTCGGTGGTCAAGTCCTCGGGTTCCGGGGCGCATTCGGACAAGGGAGATCGATCATGACGGTGTACTTCATCGGCGCGGGCCCGGGGGCCGCCGACCTGATCACGGTGCGCGGCGCGCGGATCCTCGCCGCCAGCCCGGTCTGCCTGTACGCGGGCAGCCTGGTCCCGGTGGAGCTGCTGGCCGAGTGCCCGCGGGACGCCCGCCTGATCGACACGGCGAACCTGGACATCGAGCAGATCACCGCCGAACTGGTCCGCGCCCATGCGGAGGGCCACGACGTGGCGCGGCTGCACTCGGGCGACCCGTCGGTGTTCAGCGCGGTGAACGAGCAGATGAAACGCCTGGACGAG
This sequence comes from Streptomyces sp. CB02366, assembly GCF_001905905.1. Classification (GTDB taxonomy): domain Bacteria; phylum Actinomycetota; class Actinomycetes; order Streptomycetales; family Streptomycetaceae; genus Streptomyces. The sequence continues at coordinate 793,921 of NZ_LIVT01000003.1, read as the reverse complement.
GCGGGCATCCCGTACGAAGTGGTGCCCGGCGTCCCCGCGTTCGCGGCGGCGGCGGCGGCGCTCAAGCGCGAGCTGACCGTTCCGACGGTCGGCCAGACGGTGATCCTGACCCGTATCGCCCAGCGGGCCACGGCGATGCCGGAGGGCGAGGACCTGGCGACGCTGGGCCGCAGCGGCGCGCTGATCGTGCTGCACCTGGCGGCGCGGTACGTGGACCGGGTGGTGGCGGAACTCCTCCCGCACTACGGGGCGGACTGCCCGGCGGCGGTCGTGGCGATGGCGTCCCGCCCGGACGAGATCATTCTGCGGGGCCCGCTGGACTCGATCGCCGAGCAGGTGAAGGCGGCCGGGGTGATCCGGACGGCGGTCATCATGGTCGGCCGGACGCTGGGCGCGGAACAGTTCCGCGACAGCCACCTGTACGCGGTGGGGCGGGACCGGGGGGAGTGCTGACGGGCCGAGCCCGGACAGGCCCGCGTCTTGGTTCTTCCGACTCGGCGGACCGCAGGACCGGCGTCAGCGTCCTGGCGGACGGGGGGCTTCCCAGCCGCGGATGTCCGTGATGAATTCCTGGTAGGAACGGTTCGAGCCCTCGGGCTTGTCGAGCAGTCCCTGTGCCAGAGCCGCAGACACGATCTCCGGTCCGTCGCTCTCCCGGAAGCGTGGGCTCGTGAGGAGACCTTCCAGGTCCTCCTTCGGCGTCCGGCGCCGCCCGCTGTCCTTGCCTTTCCACGTCGCCGGAATCTTCCAGGAAGACCGGTGCAGCGTAAATGCCTTCGGGAAGAGGAGAAGCCAGGCTTCGGATTCGGCGGCGGCGAGCGCGTATACGGAGGAGGCGGTGCCGGCTGCCTTGCCCAACGCGGCCGAAACGGCCTTGCGCGCCGCGTCGTAGGCAGGCCCGGGGCAGGAGTCCATGTCCTCGTGTACGGCGATCCCGACGAAGTCGCCCGCCTTCAGGCGGGCCTTGCCGCGGGCCTTGCTGACCAGAGTGCTCGCGGCCATAGCCAGGTCGGGACCCGACTTCTTCCGCAACCGCACCGGGTCGGTGATCTCGGTGAGGGTGACGGCGGACGCGAGATCGGGATGTGCGGCCTTGATGAAAGCAGCGAGCATGCGGCGGTCGTTCGCACTCTCGCCCGCGAGGACGACGACCCCTCGGTTCGACGGCTTGTGCGTCCGTCGGCGACTCACAGTTCGTCCTCCGTCAGGTCGCCCCCCAGCACACCGGAGAACCACAGCTCACCGAGAGGCTGATCGCCCGTCTCCGCGACGATCGTCCGGATCTCGTCCGTTGTCAGAGCGGGAATGATGGACGCACCGTCGTCATCCCGGTCGCACACGATGAACTCGTGGGGCTCCAACCGGTCGACGAGTGCCGGGGAGTGGGTCGCCACGATGAACTGCGTGCGGGCCGATGCCTCCCTCATGCGTTCCACGATGAGTTCGAGCGCTTGGGGGTGAAGACCGTGGTCGATCTCTTCGACACAGGTCAGGGCGGGGGGGTGCGGATCGTAGAGCATCGCCAGCAGGCCCAGGAGACGTACCGTTCCGAACGAGGCGTCGGCCAGGGGGGTGGGCCGTCGCAGACCGCGTTCGCGGAGTACCACCGCCAGCCGGTCCGCGAAGCCGCCGACCTGCTCGAACTCGATGGCGTCCAACTGCGGGAGAATGCGGCGCGCATCACTGGTCAGATGGTCCCAGCGCTCCTCGTTCGTGCTGAGCCGGATCAGGAACGCCGCCAGATTCTCCGCGCGCGGTTCCAGGCGCCCGGCGTTGATCGAGTGGGTGCGCGTGGGCTGCCGGGCCGCGGTCACGTCCACATCGAAGACCCTGAAGGACGACAGACGGTCCGCGACTCTCGTCACTTCTTCCCCGCCGTCGCTCCGCCCCAAGCGGGGCAGGGTGGACAGACCGCTGCTCAGCCGTTGGATTCCGAACTTTCCCCCGTCGGACTCGCGGCCGGCTCGCCGGTCCACGACTCGGGCCTCATCGCCGGAAATGGTGATGCGACGCCCTCGTCCTTGAGTCCGCTTGAACTGGAAGCTCTCCTGACGCGACAAGGTGTAGGCATCGCGGTTTCCGGGTGAGGAGCGCCGACGAATGATCAGCGAGTACTCGTCCGGGGCTTTCGCGCTCGCATGCGTCGTCCAGTCCGCTTTGAGTTTGATGGCCATGGAAGTCGGTACTTTGTCGCCGCCCCAGAAGGCCACTTCGTCGAACCCGCCGCGCTCGTCGAGCGCGGGCTGCAGGTCGGTGCGGATGATCGCCGCGAGGAAGTCGAACACCTTGAGTACGTTCGATTTGCCCACGCCGTTCGGGCCCACGAGGACGGTGAGCGGCCCGAGGGGGATCGTCACATCGCGAAGGCTGCGGAAGTTTTCGACATGCAGTTCCAGAAGGCGGCCGGGCATGGGATGAACCTATCGGGTAGCAGCTCGCCGGGCGGCGCAAGTGCCCTGACAGGGGCGAAACCGCCTCGGGAGGACAGCGTCCAGCCTCATGGGCCCAGATGGCAACAGCCTCTGCGCAGCGTAGACCGTATGACTGACACCTTCTGGGGCGTGAAGCATCGCCATCGGCCTCCGCATCGCCCTCCCCCTCGTGCTGCACGCGTGCTGTACGCCGCGCCGCCCGGCGCCCGCCCGGCCATACACCGGACCGCGGCCCCCTACCCCCTCCCCACCACCGCCCCCGCCCGGTCGATACAGATCACGTCCACCGCGACCGGGGCGCCCCGCAGGACCGCCAGGGCCTCGTCGCGGGCGCGGGAGGCCACCAGGTCGCCCAGGGGGACACCCGCCGCCTCGCACAGGCGCAGGGCCTCCAGGCCCGTGTTGGCGGTGGCGATCCTCGACGCCAGGCCGTCGTCGGCGCCGCCCCGGCGGGCCAGGTCGGCGAGGAAGGGCTTGTCCACCTGGGAGCGGGCCGAGTGGAGGTCCAGGTGGCCCGCCGCGAGCTTGGAGAGCTTGGCGAAGCCGCCGCAGATCGTGAGGCGGTCGACCGGGTGCCGGCGTACGTACTTCAGGACCGCGCCCGCGAAGTCGCCCATGTCCAACAGCGCGATCTCCGGCAGCCCGTACTCCGCGGCCACCGTCCGCTCCGAGGTCGAGCCCGTGCAGCCCGCCACATGGGTCAGGCCCGCCGCCCTCGCCACGTCCACGCCCCGGCGGATCGAGTCGATCCACGCCGAACAGGAGTAGGGGACGACCACCCCCGTCGTGCCGAGGATCGACAGGCCGCCGAGGATGCCGAGGCGCCCGTTCCAGGTGGAGCGGGCGATCTCCTCGCCGTGGTCGACCGAGAGCGTGATCTCCACGTCGCCCGCCGCGCCGTGCTCCGCCGCCACCCGCTCGACGTGCTCGCGCATCAACCGGCGCGGCACCGGGTTCACCGCCGGCTCCCCGACCTCCAGCGGCAGGCCGGGCAGGGTGACCGTGCCCACGCCCGGGCCCGCCCGGAACACCACCCCGGACCCGGGCGGCAGCCTCCGCACCGTCGAACGCACCAGCGCCCCGTGCGTCACGTCCGGGTCGTCGCCCGCGTCCTTCACCACCCCGGCGGTCGCCGCCTCCCGCCCGGCCGCCAGCTCCTCCACCGCCAGCGCGAACGCGGGCGTCAGCCCCTTCGGCAGCGTGATGGTCACCGGGTCCGGGAAGTCGCCGGTCAGCAGGGCCGTGTACGCGGCCGTCGTCGCCGCCGTCGCACAGGCGCCGGTCGTCCAGCCGGGGCGCAGGCCGGTGTGTTTGAGTTGGGCACGGCGACCGCCCTCGGGCCCGCCGCCCGCCGCGGCCGTACCGCCGTCCACGCCCCACGCCTCAGCGTTCATGAAAGAGTCCGTTCCGACGATGATGCACGTTCTCGTACTGGGGGGAACCACCGAGGCCCGCCGGCTGGCCGAGGCCCTGACCGGCAACCATGCCGGTGACCGGCGCGTCCGGGTCACCTCCTCGCTCGCCGGGCGGGTCGCCGCGCCCCGCCTGCCGCCCGGCGACGTGCGGGTCGGCGGATTCGGGGGGCCCGGCGGGCTCGCGGCGTGGCTCCGCGAACACCGGGTCGACGCGCTCGTCGATGCCACCCACCCCTTCGCCGCGACCATGAGCCGGAACGCGGCCGAGGCCGCCGCTCAGACCCATGTTCCCCTCCTCGCCCTCCGCCGGCCCGGCTGGGCCGCCCGGGACGGCGACCGCTGGCACTCCGCCGGAACGCTCGCCGAGGCCGCCGGGCTGCTGCCCGCCCTCGGCACACGGGTCTTCCTCACCACCGGGCGGATGGGGCTCGCCGCCTTCGCGGGGGCGGACCTCGACCCCCTGTGGTTCCTCGTGCGCTCCGTCGACGCCCCCGAGCCGCCCTGCCCGGCCCGGACGGAAGTCCTGCTCGACCGGGGTCCGTTCACCCTCGACGGGGAGCGGGAGCTCCTCCGCCGCCACCGGATCGACGTACTGGTGACCAAGGACAGCGGCGGGGACGCCACCGCGCCCAAGCTCACCGCCGCCCGCGAGGCCGGGATTCCCGTCGTCGTGGTCCGGCGGCCACCGGTACCGGAAGGGGTGCCGGTGGCCGCGACACCCGAGGAGGCCGTGGCCTGGCTGGGCGAGAGGCCCTGCGCCTCCGGGTAGCGGCGCCGCTGCTCGGATGCGGTGCTACGCCTCCGGGCAGCGGCACGGGTCCACGCCTGTGGACAACGGCGCCGCCTCCGGACGCGGCCCTACGCCTCCGGACGCGGCCCTACGCCTCCGGGTAGCGGCGCGGCGTCCACACGACCGTTTCACCGTCCTCGCCCCGCCGCACCCACCGGGTCTGCGACGACCCCACGATCAGCAGCGTCCGCATGTCCACCTCCGCCGGGTCCAGATCGGCCAGCCGCACCGTACGCACGGACTCCGTCGGGCCGCCCACGTCCCGCGCCAGCACCACCGGCGTGTCCGGCGAACGGTGCTCCAGCAGCAGGTCGCGGGCCTGGCCGACCTGACGCGTACGGGACTTCGAGCCCGGGTTGTACAGCGCCAGCACCAGGTCCGCCGAGGCCGCCGCGCGCAACCGCTCCGCGATGACCTCCCACGGCTTGAGCCGGTCCGAGAGCGAGATCGTGGCGTAGTCGTGGCCCAGCGGGGCGCCCGCGCGGGCCGCCGCGGCGTTGGCCGCGGTGACGCCGGGCAGGACCCGGACGGGGACGTCCGCGTACGCCTCCTGGGAGGCCGCCTCCAGGACCGCCGTCGCCATCGCGAAGACCCCGGGGTCGCCGCCCGATACCACCGCGACCCGGTGGCCGCGCCGCGCCAGGTCCAGGGCGAACTCGGCGCGCTCCGCCTCCACCTTGTTGTCCGAACCGTGCCGCGCCTGGCCCGGGCGGACCGGCACCCGGTCCAGATAGGTGGTGTACCCGACCAGGTCGTCGGCGGCGGCGAGCGCCCCGCGCGTCTCGGGCGTCAGCCACAGCGGTCCCGCCGGCCCGGTGCCGACGACCACGACCTCGCCGCCCGAGGAGGGGACGGGGCGCGGCGCGTCCACCCGGCTCGGCAGCACCGCCACCGAGAAGTACGGCACCGACGCCGGGTCGATGTCCGCCAGTTCGCCCGTGCGCTCCCCGGCCATCGTCGCCCGCTCCACGTAGCGGGCCTCGGCCAGCCGCCCCGACGCCTCGAACGCCCCGCGCACCGCCGGGAACGTCCGCCCCAGCTTCATCACCACCGCCGTGTCCGTGGCGGCGAGACGGGCCGTCAGCTCCTCCTCGGGCAGCGTGCCGGGCAGGATCGTGAGGATCTCCTCGCCCTCCACGAGCGGGGTGCCGAGCCGGGCCGCCGCCGCGCTGACGGACGTCACGCCCGGGATGACCTCGGTGGCGTACCGGTCGGCCAGCCGCTTGTGCATGTGCATGTACGAGCCGTAGAACATCGGGTCGCCCTCGGCGAGGACCGCGACGGTCCGCCCGGCGTCCAGGTGCGCCGCGAGGCGGGCCGCGGCCTTCTCGTAGAACTCCTCCAACGCGCCCCGGTAGCCGCCCGGATGGTCGGTGGTCTCCGTCGTGACGGGGTAGACCAGGGGTTCCTCGATGTGGTCGGACCGCAGGTGCTCCGCCGCGATGGACCGGGCGATCGAGCGGCCGTGCCGGGCGCTGTGGTACGCGACGACGTCCGCCTCGCCGATGGCCCGGACGGCCCGCAGCGTCATCAGGTTCGGGTCGCCGGGGCCGAGGCCGACGCCGTAGAGCCGGCCCGCGCCGGTGCCGTTCAACGGAGAAGTCACCGCTACTCCTCCTCGCTCGCGATGGCGTTGAGCGCCGCCGCCGCTATCGCACTGCCGCCGCGCCGGCCCCGGACGATCAGGTGCTCCAGGCCCGAAGCGTGCTCGGCCAGGGCCTCCTTGGACTCCATCGCGCCGACGAAGCCGACCGGGACGCCGATGACGGCGGCCGGGCGGGGGGCGCCCTCCTCGACCATCTCCAGCAGCCGGAACAGGGCGGTCGGCGCGTTGCCCACGGCCACGACCGCGCCCTCCATCCGGTCCCGCCACAGCTCCAGGGCCGCCGCGCTGCGGGTCGTGCCCATCTTCGCGGCCAACTCCGGCACGGACGGGTCGGAGAGCGTGCACACCACGTCGTTGCCGGCGGGCAGCCGCTTGCGGGTGACCCCGCTGGCCACCATCGCCACGTCGCAGAGGATCGGCGCACCCGCGCGCAGGGCGGCGCGGGCGTCGGCCACGACGTTCGGCGAGAACGCGAGGTCGCGTACGAGGTCGACCATGCCGCAGGCGTGGATCATCCGGACGGCGACCTGGCTGACGTCGGCGGGCAGCCCGGCCAGATCCGCCTCCGCGCGGATGGTGGCGAAGGACTGGCGGTAGATCGCCGGTCCGTCCTTCTCGTACTGGTGCACAGTGCTGTCGCTTTCTTCTGCCGGTGGAGGGTCGGTCTGCATGGGGTCTACGGGTGGCCCACAGGGGGCCACGGCTGCTCAGGCGCGGGCGGCGGCCACCGCTGCCGCGCGTGCTTCCGGATCGGCGCGGACCGTCCGCGGCGGATCCCGCCGCTCTCCCCGCACGTGGGAGATGCGGTGCCCGTCCGGGGTGGCGACCACGTCGATCCACTCCCCGTGGGGGTGGCCGCAGCGGCGTTCGCAGCCGGACCAGTACACAGGGAGCCGCCCGACCGGTCCGACGGCGGCCCCCGCTTGGGCGCGCACGTCGGCCAGCGACTTCGCGCAGCCGGGACGGCCGATGCAGGCGCCGACGCCGGTCCACGGGGAGTCGGGGGAGGCGATCAGCCCGGCCGCCCCCAGAGCGCGGAGCGCGTCGGCCGCCCCGGCGCCGGGGAAGGGGCCGGGGACGACGATCCCCCGCCAGGGGGTGAGCCGCAGCTCGCCGCCGTGCCGCCGGGCCGTCGTGGTGAGCAGCCGCCACTGGGCGGGGGTGAGCCGCCCCAGGGGAACGTGGACGCTGATCGCGGTGACGGGGCCTCGCGGGGCCGGGGCCGCAGTGCCGTCCGCGGCCGGGGCCGGGGCCGGGGCCGGGGCCGCGGGGGCGGGCCCGGCCGGTGTGCCGGGACCGTGCGGGCCCGGGGCGGGGGGCGTCGCCGTGCGCGGACGGGGGCGGTGCACGGCCGGGCCGGCCGACGCGGCGACGGCGCCCGCCAGCTCCGCCCGTACGTCCTCGGGCAGGTCGCTCACGCGCCAGGCGCCGGAGTCCCGGGCGGCCCGGAGGAACGCCTCGGCGGCGGACAGCGCGGCGCGCGGGCCCGCCCCGGCCGGAACCCGGAACACCGCGTCCCCCGCCCCGACCCGCAGGAGGAAGCCGTCGCCGTCCGCGATCAGGGTCACGTCCGCGCCGAGCGCGTCCACGTCACCGTGCCCCGCGTCCAGGGCGAAGAGGAAGCGGCCGGAGAGCCGCGCCGCGGCCGGGCTCGCGCACACCAGCCGGTCCAGCTCGGCCAGATGCTCCCCGAGCGCGGGCGAACCGTCGAGCCCGGCGAGCGGGGAGGCCACGATGTTGCGGGCCCGCTCGTGGGCGGCGGACGGCAGCAGCCCGGCGGCTGCCAGCAGCTCGGCGAGCCCGCCGCCGCACTCAGCGTCGAGGCCGCGCAGCTGGACGTTGCCCCGCGAGGTGAGGTGCAGTTCGCCGTCCCCGAACCGGTCGGCCGCCGCGAGCAGGGCGTCCGCGCCGTCCGCGCCCAGCACCCCGCCGGGGATCCGCACCCGGGCCAGCGCACCGTCGTCGGCCCGGTGCAGCCGCAGCGTCCCCGGGCAGGCGTCGCCGCCGTCGCGGGGGGCCGGGCCGCCCGGGGAAAGGGGCGAGGGGGCGGAATCGGGCATGGCGGCGAGCATACCGACCGCGCCCATCCGATCGGCGGGCCCGCTCCTGTGACCTGGAGGACAGTGATCAGGGCTCCGGGGCCGCCCGAGGGCCGGGCCGCCCGGGCACGGATCGCCGCCCCCCCGGGCAGGCCCTCCGCTCCCCCGCCCTCTGCCCCGGCAGGTCACCGCTCCCGGAACAGGCCACCGCTCCCATGCCCTCTGTCCCGGAACAGGCCACCGCTCCCGGAACAGGTCGCCGCTCCCGGAACAGGCCACCGCCTCCGGCACGAGCCGCCGCCCCCGGCACAGGTCACCGCCCCCCGCCCTCTGCCCCGCCCCCGCCCCGCCGCTTAGGATGCAGGCGGTGGTCCGTTCAGGCCGCCATCGCCAGACGGCGACAGGGGAGGAAGCCCGGTGAGATTCCGGCGCGGTCCCGCCACTGTGAGTCCGGTCGCCGCCCCCGGCTGCCGGACGAGTCAGGAACTCCCTTCCCCGAGCACCCGGCCCCCCGCCGGGCCGCCGGGGAGACCCTCCGACACCGCCCGGGGCGTGGACACCCCGAGGAAGGCCTGACGCAGCATGATCCTGCTCCTGTCGACGTCCGACACCGACCTCCTGAGCGCCCGCGCATCCGAGGGGCCCGTCAGCTACCGGTACGCCAACCCCTCCCGCATCGACCTCGACGCCCTTCCGGAGCTGCTGGACGGCGCCGACCTCGTCGTCGTACGGCTCCTCGGCGGCGTACGGGCCTGGCAGGAGGGGCTGGACGCGGTGCTGGCCACCGGCCGCCCCGTCGTCGTGCTGACCGGTGAACAGGCCCCCGACGCCCAGCTGATGGCCGCCTCCACCGTGCCGATCGGGATCGCCGCCGAGTCGCACGCCTACCTCGCGCACGGCGGGCCCGCCAACCTGGAACAGCTCGCCCGGTTCCTCTCCGACACCGTCCTGCTGACCGGCCACGGCTTCGAACCGCCCGCCCCGGCCCCCGCGTGGGGCCCGCTGGAGCGGGAGGCCCGCCCGGTGGCCGAGGACGCGCCGACCGTCGCCGTCCTCTACTACCGCGCCCACCACATGAGCGGGAACACCGCGTTCGTGGACGCCCTGTGCACGGCGGTCGAGGAGGCCGGGGGCCGCCCGCTCCCGCTGTACGTCGCCTCCCTCCGTACGCCGGAGGACGAGCTGATCGAGACGCTGCGCGCCGCCGACGCCATCGTCACCACCGTCCTCGCGGCGGGCGGCACCAAGCCCGCCGAGGCGTCGGCCGGCGGCGACGACGAGTCGTGGGACGCGGGGGCGCTGACCCGGCTCGACGTGCCGATCCTCCAGGCGCTCTGCCTGACCAGCCCGCGCAGCGCCTGGGAGGAGAACGACGAGGGCGTGTCCCCGCTGGACGCGGCCACCCAGATCGCGGTGCCGGAGTTCGACGGCCGCCTGATCACCGTTCCGTTCTCCTTCAAGGAGATCGACGAGGACGGGCTCCCGGCGTACGTCCCCGACGCCGAGCGGGCCGCCCGGGTCGCCGGGATCGCCGTACGCCACGCGAAGCTGCGGACCATCCCGAACGCGGAGAAGAAGATCGCGCTGGTGCTGTCGGCCTACCCGACCAAGCACTCCCGCATCGGCAACGCGGTCGGCCTCGACACCCCCGCCAGCGCCGTCGCCCTGCTGCGCCGACTGCGCGCCGAGGGCTACGACTTCGGCCCCGAGGAGGACATCCCGGGCCTGGTCTCCGGCGACGGCGACGAGCTGATCTACGCCCTCATCGAGGCGGGCGGCCACGACCAGGAGTGGCTGACCGAGGAGCAGTTGGCGAAGAACCCGGTCCGCATCCCGGCCGCCGACTACCGCCGCTGGTTCGCCCGGCTCCCCGAGGAGCTGCGCACCGCCGTGGAGGAGCACTGGGGCCCCGCCCCCGGCGAGATGTTCGTGGACCGGTCCGCCAACCCGGAGGGCGACATCGTCCTCGCCGCCCTGCGGCGCGGCAACCTCCTCGTCCTCATCCAGCCGCCGCGCGGCTTCGGCGAGAACCCGATCGCGATCTACCACGACCCCGACCTGCCGCCCTCCCACCACTACCTGGCCGCCTACCGCTGGATCGCCGCCTCCCCCGAGGACAACGGCTTCGGCGCGGACGCCATGATCCACCTGGGCAAGCACGGCAACCTGGAGTGGCTGCCCGGCAAGAACGCCGGGCTCTCCGCCGCCTGCGGCCCCGACGCCGCCCTCGGCGACCTCCCCCTCGTCTACCCGTTCCTGGTGAACGACCCGGGCGAGGGCACGCAGGCCAAGCGCCGCGTCCACGCCACGCTGATCGACCACCTGGTGCCGCCGATGGCCCGCGCCGACAGCTACGGCGACATCGCCCGGCTGGAGCAGCTCCTCGACGAGCACGCGCAGATCGCCGCCATGGACCCGGCGAAGCTGCCCGCGATCCGCGCGCAGATCTGGACGCTGATCCAGGCCGCGAAGCTCGACCACGACCTCGGGGTGGAGGACCGCCCGGAGGACGAGGGCTTCGACGACTTCATCATGCATCTCGACGGCTGGCTCTGCGAGATCAAGGACGTCCAGATCCGCGACGGCCTGCACGTCCTGGGCAACCCGCCCGCCGGGAACGACCGGGTCAACCTGGTCCTGGCCGTGCTCCGCGCCCGCCAGATCTGGGGCGGCACGGCTTCCCTCCCCGGCCTGCGCGAGGCGCTCGGCCTCGACGAGTCGGCGGCCGTCCGCACCGACGCCGACGCGGTCGAGGAGCAGGCCCGCGCCCTGGTCCAGGCGATGGACGACGCGGACTGGGACCCTGCGGCCGTAGCGGAGGTCGCCGCCGGCCTCCCCGGCGCCGTGGCGGACATCCTCACCTTCGCGGCCACCGAGGTCGTCCCGCGCATGGCGGCCACGACCGACGAACTCACCCACGCCGTCCACGCGTTGAACGGCGGATTCGTCCCGGCGGGCCCCTCCGGCTCCCCGCTCCGCGGCCTGGTCAACGTCCTCCCCACCGGCCGCAACTTCTACTCGGTGGACCCGAAGGCCGTCCCCTCCAAGCTGGCCTGGGAAACGGGCCAGGCCCTGGCGGAATCCTTGTTGACCCGCTACCGGACCGACAACGGCGACTGGCCCACCTCGGTCGGCCTCTCCCTCTGGGGCACCAGCGCGATGCGCACGGCGGGCGACGACATCGCGGAAGCCTTCGCGCTGCTCGGCATCCGCCCCGTCTGGGACGACGCCTCGCGCCGCGTGACCGGCCTGGAGCCCATTCCGTACGAGGAGTTGGGCCGCCCCCGCATCGACGTGACGCTCCGCATCTCGGGGTTCTTCCGGGACGCCTTCCCGCACACGGTGGGACTGCTCGACGACGCCGTACGGCTGGCGGCCTCGCTGGACGAGCCGGCCGAGCGGAACCACGTACGGGCGCACACCCAGGCCGACCTGGCCGAGCACGGCGACGAACGCCGGGCCACCACCCGTATCTTCGGCTCCCGCCCCGGAACGTACGGCGCGGGCCTCCTCCAGCTCATCGACTCCCGCGACTGGCGCACCGACGCCGACCTCGCCGAGGTCTACACGGTGTGGGGCGGCTACGCCTACGGCCGCGAGCTGAACGGCCGCCCGGCCCGTGCGGAGATGGAGAGCGCCTACCAGCGCATCGAGGTCGCCGCCAAGAACACCGACACCCGCGAGCACGACATCGCGGACTCCGACGACTACTTCCAGTACCACGGCGGCATGGTGGCCACCGTCCGCGCGCTCAAGGGCACCGCCCCGGAGGCGTACATCGGGGACTCCACCCGCCCCGAGTCCGTCCGCACCCGCACCCTGGTCGAGGAGACGTCCCGCGTCTTCCGCGCCCGCGTCGTCAACCCCAAGTGGATCGCGGCGATGCGCCGCCACGGCTACAAGGGCGCGTTCGAGCTGGCGGCCACGGTGGACTACCTCTTCGGGTACGACGCCACGACCGGCGTCGTCGCCGACTGGATGTACGACAAGCTCACCGAGGCGTACGTGCTCGACCCGGAGAACAAGCAGTTCCTCCAGGAGGCCAACCCCTGGGCGCTGCACGGCATCGCGGAACGCCTGCTGGAGGCCGAGTCGCGCGGCATGTGGGCCAAGCCGGACCCGGCGGTGCTGGAAGCGCTGCGCCAGGTCTACCTGGAGACGGAAGGAAACCTGGAGGGCGAGGACTGACCCCCGGTCCGCCGCGCCGGCCCCGGCGGGCGGCGCGGGACCGCCCGAACCGTATTTCTTCCGCAGGGCCCTGCCCCGGGATTTCTTCCGCAGGGCCCTGCCCCGGTCGGCCCCCGACCGGCACAATCACGGTCATGGGGACAACGGGGCAGGGGCCGGCCGCGCAGGACGCGGCCGAGGCCGACGGGCTTGCCGTGCGCGGGCGTTCGACGGCGAAGGCGATCTTTTCCGGGCTGCGTCTGACCTTCACCTCGGGAGCGGTCGGGGCGGCGGTCGCGGCGCTCGTGGTCGGCGTGATCCTGGAACGGGTTCCGGTCTTCCTCTCCGGCGGCGGGGCCCTGCTCCTCCTGATCCTGATCGGCTTCATCACCGGGCGCCGGCCCTCCGGACCGGCCGAGCCGCCGGTCACCCGGACCGCCCTCGCCCGGATCGAGGACCTGCGGGCCACGAGCGGCGAATCGGCCGACGTACCGGTGACGTTCTGGCTGACGGTCGCACCGGAGCCGGAGGACGGCCGTTCCGCGTACCGGGTGAAGTTCGACCAGCACATCAACCTGGTCGACATCCCCGCCTACCGGCCGCGCGGCATCGCGGTGGTGGAGTACCGCCCGGCCGAGCCCTGGGAGGTGCGGATCGTCACCCGCCCGACCCCGGAGTGGAGCCGTCGGGCCGAGGAGGCGGAGATCGACTCCGCGCCCGCGTCCACGCTGGTGGAGAATCCGGGGCCGAGCGAGGGCGCCTGGTGCGTGCTGGTGCTCGTCGCGTTCCTGGCGGGCGCGGCGCTGGTGGTGCTGCTCTTCCGGGGTGAACTGTTCACGCGGGAGGACGACGCGGCGCCCTCCTCGAAGCAGCCCTCCGTCACGTCGTCGGCCTCCGCCTCCGTCTCCGTGTCCCGGCGGTTCACCACGTCCACCACGGTCTCCGGGCCCTCCACCTCGCTGCTGGTCCTGGGCCGGATGAGGGAGACGGCCACGAAGCTGGCGCACCGGGCGGACGCCTCGGACGTCACCGCGATCTCCATCCAGGAGCGCCGGATGGAGATCCGCGGTGACCTCGCCCGCCCGCCCGCCGAGACGTTCCACGTCCAGATGCTCCCGTACGAACTGTTCCCCGCCCTGGTCCGCGAGGCCCGCACGACGCTCGGCGTCCGCGCCCCCAAGAGCTGGCGCATCGACGTGACCCCGGACCCCGGCACAGGCCCCCGGATCCGGGTCACGGTCACCGGCGAGGAGGGCACCGCCCACCTGGACGCGGACGCCACGGCCCGGATCGTGGACCGGCGGCCGGTGGGGGAGGGGGGCCGGGGGTGACCCGGCGGGGGCGGCGCGCCTTATGCGGTGGCGTCCGTTGCCCCAGCCCAGCCCAGCCCAGCCCAGTCCGGACTCCGCCCGGCTGCCCGGCGGCCGTCGGCAAGCCGCCGCCCCCGGGGACGGACACCCGGGGGCGGCGGCAGGCGTACGCCGGGTCAGGCCGACCCGCGGCTGTACGTGATCAGTTGCCCTTCACCAGGTGATGGGCGGGCACCTTCACGGTGCGGGCGCCCTTCTTCCCGCCGAGGACGACCTTGCGCAGCGCGCTGTTGTTCTTGTGGTTGGTCTCCTTGAGCCGGTTCTCCGGGTTGGCGAGCACCTGGATGTAGTACGTGCCGTTCGGCAGGTTGGTGATGTCGAAGGACTGGCCGGGCAGGTCCTGGGTGTAGGTGTCGCCGGAGCCCACGTCCAGCACCTCGCGGACGGAGATCGAGTTCTCCTGGCCGCACGCGGTGGACAGGTCGGTGTTGTCGGGGTGCCAGTTGGCGTTCTTCACCGTGTAGTCGACGGCGTCGGTGTTGGCCAGGCAGAACGCCTCCTTGCCGCTGCGGACCGTCTCCTTCTTGTCGGCCTTCAGCAGCCGGTAGCTGGCGAAGTCAGTGAAGTGCCAGTGCTCGTGGCCGGGGCGCGGGTCCCACTCCATGGTGCCGGTCGGGGTGTAGCCGACCTGCTTGCCCTTGGCGTCGTAGAAGTACTGGTACGCGTCCATCAGCTCCTTGCCCGGGGAGCGGAAGCCGTCCACGACGAGCTTGGCCGGACCCGCGTTCCACACGTTGGCGCTGAAGGCGAGGTAGTCCTTGCCGGGAACCTCCTCGTAACCGTCGCTGACGGTGATGCCGTACGCCGGCAGCGAGCGCAGGTCCGGCTTGGGCACGGCGGGCACGGACGCCTTGCCGGTGGGACGCTTCGCGTTGGGCCTCGCGGCCGGAGCCCGGCGCGAGCCGTCGGTCTGCCCGGCCCGGTCGCCGACCGTGGCGGCGGCGAAGGACTGCCGCTGGAGCGACTCCTTCTTCAGCGCCCACGGCAGGGCGGGCGGCGCGGGCGGGTAAGGCCCGTGGCCGACGTTGAACGTGGCGCCGGCGCCGGTCGTCCGGGCGGCGGGCGCCTCGGTACGGACCGGAGCACCGTGCCCCGCGTGGGCGCCGTGGCCGGAGGCCGGAGCCTTCGCGACGTGCCCTTCGTGGCCCTGGTGCGCGGAGGCGGCGCTGCGTCCGGCGGGGGCCGGGGGCGGCTCCTCCCAGCTGCGCTCCCGCACGACGACCTTGACGGTCTGCGGCTTGCTCGCGATGCCGAAGAGGTCGCGGTACTTCTTGGTGACGTTGATCTTGGCGGTGTACGTGCCGGCGGCCAGCTGGACCGGCTTGGAGTAGTACCCGGCGTAGGTGTTGGACGCCCAGCCGTTCTCCACGCCCCACACCGAGCCGAGGGTGAACGGGTTCACCGGGCAGCTCTGCGGGTACTTCGAGTTGGCGGGGGCGTCCGGCCGGACCCGCCCGGACGCGTTGTTGGGGCAGAACGCCTCGGTCTGCTTGAGCACGGTCTTGCCGGCCGCGTCGGTGAGCTGGACCTGCGCGAAGTCCGGCAGCCCGGAGAAGTCCTTCACGAGCCCGGCGGGGAGCGTCTTGGTCGTGGTCTTCTTCCCGTTCCGGAAGACCTGCGAGGCGACGACCGGGTCCTTGTAGGACTTCCGGGTCACCTTGAGCTCGAAGGCGCCGTTCTCCGAGGTCAGATAGGTCCCGAGGTCCAGGTAGACGCCGGGGTCCTCCTTCCACGAGTCGAGCGTCACCGAGGTGGAGGCCGCGATCAGGCTGAGCTTCGGCTTCGGCGCCGCCGTCTTGGCGCCGGGCGCGGCGGCGACGACGCCCGCGGTCACGGCGATGGCCGCGGCGACGGCGAGCGGGGTGCGGGCGAGGCGGTTGGTGCGGCCCTGCGGGGATCTGGTCATCATTCCTCGTACTTCCGGCTTTCCGAGTGCGTAAGGAAACGTGGACGGCAGCACGGCCCCAACTCACCTGTGACGACGCTGTGTCCGGCCTGTGAGAGGCGGCCCGGGGCGCTTCGGGTTGTCTCCCGTCCCCCGAGTGGCCCAGGTTGTCCGAAAAGCGACGTCTGCCGAGAGGCGTGCACCATGGCGGGCCTCCTCTGCCGCCGACCGCTCCCGAGAGGGGCGCGCACGGGAAGGGGCGGGCCGGTCCGCGCCGCCCCGCGGGGCCTGTACATCGACTGCCGCTCGCATGCGCAGGGCCGGTACGACGAGGACGAGGGACAGGGGTCGATGACCAGCCGCCGCGGGGCCTCTCCGGAGCCGGCGTCGGCCGGGTCGGGCATCGGCTGGGCCGAGGGGGTGGCCCCGGCCTGGATGAGCGGCCGCAGGGGCCCGCCTTTCCGGCCGCCGCCCCTTCCCCTCATGCCGCCTACAAGGGCACCCTCCGCTCCGACACGGGCTCCGCGACCTTCACGCTGACGCACTCCGAATCGGACGAACAGTGCGTGCACCTGTATGCCCACGCCTATTCACCGCACCGCACGCGGATCTACCTCCGCGCCCCTTCGAGCCGGGCATCAGCCCGCTTCCGAAGGCCCCTCCCGATACCGGTGGTCGCGGCCGTCGGCCCGAATGGAGTGGCGCTACCGGTGCAACCAGGTGATCGCTCGACTGCTCCCGTGTCCGTACGCGAGAAAGGGGCGGTCCGGATCGCGGCGCCCATGCCCGTCGGCATCGGGCGCGCTGCGCCCCGTGATCAGGGGAAGCCGGCCTCATGGAGGGCTCAGCGCTGCGCCGCCTCCGCGCGTAACGACCCGCACTGCCCCGGCCCGCACGGTCCAGCACAGGGCCCGGGAACCCTTCGAACCGGGACGCCTCCGACCACGGCTGACGGGTTCCCAGGTGAGGACAGCGCGGCCCCCTCGCGTCCGCCGGTCGGGTGGTGCTGCCGACACGTCGGTGGCAAACGTGTGAGGCATTGCCCTTCCATTCGACTCGTGTCCGTGGGGAACGAGTTTCCGAGTAAACATTTCTGCGGCGCGCAGTAACGTTCTTTCCGGGTGTGTTCAAAGAGTTTTAAGGGGTGCTTCGTTGAATTTCCTCTGCTCCTCATTGAGTACTCGAAAAAAGACCTGACTCGCCACCATTCGTCTGGATTTAAGGGCTGCTTCTGTGCGTATTGTGCTCCCGACACACGAGGGCTTCCGGGAAACCGTGAACGGCTCGGAAGCCGACGCCTCGCACAGAAAATCGGTTTCTGATGAAGCTCAGAACTCCTGATCCTGCAGTACGGCGCCTTGTCTCCTCCTGGCTCACCGCGGCTGTCACAGCGACGGTCGCGGCGGCCATGGTCGCCGTGACGACGGTCCCGGCCTTCGCCATCGCCACGCCCGTACCGCTGGGGACGGCGGACAGTTTCGCGGTGCTGGCGGGGGAGTCGGTCACCAATACCGGCCCCACCGTGATCACCGGGGATCTCGGCGTCAGCCCGGGAACGGCCATCAGCGGATTCCCGCCGGGGCTCGTCAACGGGGTCCAGCACTCGGCGGATGCCGTCGCGCTCCAGGCCAAGTCCGACCTGGTGGTGGCGTACAACAACGCTGCCGGCCAGGCCACGGACGCGGCGCTGCCGCCGGACGCCGGAGGCCTGACGCTGGTGCCCGGCGTCTACACGGCCTCCTCCACGCTGGGCCTCACCGGCACGCTCACCCTCGACGCGGAGGGCGACCCCAACGCCGTGTGGGTCTTCCAGGTCGGCTCGGGCCTGACGACGGCGTCCGCCAGCCGCGTCAACCTCATCAACGGCGCGCAGCCGTGCAACGTGTTCTGGCAGATCGGCAGTTCGGCCACGCTCGGTACGGATTCGACCTTCATCGGCAACATCCTGGCGCTGACCTCGATCAGCGTGACCACCGGCGCGACCATCGAGGGCCGGGCGCTGGCCCGCAACGGCTCGGTCACCCTGGACAACAACCGCATCACCCGCTCCACCTGCTCCGGCGGCACCACGTCCGGCACGACCACGGGCACGACCACGGGAACCACGACGGGTACGACGACCGGGACCACCACGGGTACCACCACCGGGACCACCGGCGGCGTGCTGGGCGGGGTGCTCGGCGGCGTCGTGACCGGCGGTACGACCGGTGGAGCCGGCGGGGTGCTGGGCGGGGTGCTCGGCGGCGTCGTGACCGGCGGCACCACCGGAGGGACCCCGGGCGGTTCGACCACCACGGGCACCACGGTCGGCAACACGGCCGGGAACATCGCCGGCAACACCACGGGCGGTGGCAAGGGCGGCGTCACAGGAGGCCACACGGGCGGTGGCAAGGGCGGTGCCACAGGCGGTCACTCCGGTGGCCACGACAGCGGCGGCTACGGCTACGGCGGAGGACGCCCCGGCGACCACGGATCCGGCTACGGCGAGCAGCACGGCGGTTACGGCGACAAGCCGGAAGGCCCCGCCCACCACGAGGGCTGACCGGCGGCGCGGCACGCGCGCTGCCGGATGAACGGCGTGCGGCGGAGCACGACCTCCTGCGCCGCCGCACGCACCCCCGAGACGGACGACGAGAAGAACAGGGCGGGACACGTGCTGGACGGAGCCGCGACGGAACAAGAGCGCAGCCGTGAAGGGGCGCGCGAAGGCAGCGATGGAAGCGGCCGGGGACGCGACCCGGTACGCGGTCCCTTGCGAAGAAGAGCCCTCCACGCCGCCGTGGCGCTCTGCTTGGCCGCCTCCCTGGCCCACGTCGGCCTGGTGTTCCTGCACGTGGCACCGCCGAACGTGCTGTCGCAGCGCTTCAACTCCCAGGTGGACGCATGGATCTACCCCCTCTTCGAGCAGAACTGGCGGCTGTTCGCGCCCGACCCGGACTCCGTCAACCGGCAGATCTCCGCCCGGACCGCGCACACGGCCCCGGACGGCTCCGTCCAGGTCGGCGACTGGGTCGACCTGACCGCCGTGGACGCCTCCGCCATCAAGCACAACGCTTTCCCCAGCCACACCTCGCAGAACATGCTGCGCCGGTCCTGGACGTCGTACGTCGAACTCCACGGAGGCGACGACCTCTCGCGCTCGGACCGGGCCGTGATGATGCAGCAGTACCTGCGGAACATCGCCGTGGACCGCATGGCCGAACGGGACGGCAAGCCCTTCGAGAACATCCAGCTCCGGGTGGTCACCCTGCCCGTCGCCCCTCAGGGCAGCGCGGACGGCGACCGCCGCACGGCCGCGAAGAACGCCGAGACACGGCTCCTGCCGTGGTGGAAGGTGGCCTCGGATGCCTGAGCCGGCCAACGGCCCCACCCGCCCCCTGGTACGGGTCACGGGAGCGGCCCGCCACGCCTGGGCGCTGCTGACCGAGCGGCCCCTCTCCCTCTACGCGGTGTCGGTCCTGCGCATCGGGTACGGCCTGCTCTATCTCGTCTTCCTGCTGCGCGAGTTCCCCCACCGCGACCACATCTGGGGCCCCGGCTCCCCGTGGACGCCGGACCTGGCGCGGCGGCTCTTCGACCAGACCGGCTGGGTCAGCGTGCTGACCCTCTCGGACAGCCGCCTCTACTTCGAGCTCTGCTACGCGGCGGCCGTCGCCGTCAGCGTCCTGTTCCTGCTGGGCTGGCGGACGCGCGCGGTCTCCGTGCTCTTCGCCGTCGTCGTGGCCTCGTTCCACGCACGCTCGATCTTCATGACGGACGGAGGCGACAACCTCGTCCTGCTGATGGCGCTCTATCTCGTCCTCATGGCATCGGGCCGTCGCTGGTCCCTGGACGCCAGGAGGGCCCGGCGGGCCGGCGCCCCCCGACGCGTGCCCGCCCTCCCGCCCCGGCTCGCGGAAGCCAGGCGCACTGTGGCCACGGCCGTACACAACTGCGGCCTCCTCGTGATCGGCGCTCAGGTCTGCTTCCTCTACGGTGCCGCCGGCCTCTACAAGGTGCAGGGAGGCACCTGGGGGGCCGGAACCGCGCTGCACTACGTCCTGAACCTCGACCTCTTCCAGCCGTGGCCTGCGCTCTCCCTCTGGGCGGACGACCAGGCGCTCGCCCTCGCGGTGGTCGGCTACCTGACCGTGCTTCTCCAGGTGGCCTTCCCGTTCGTGCTGTTCGGCAGGCTCAAATACCCGGTGCTGACGATGCTGCTCGGCATGCACCTCGGAATCGCGGTGCTCATGGGGCTTCCGCTGTTCTCGGGCGCGATGATCATCGCCGACGCGGTGTTCCTGCCCGACCGGTTCTGGGTCGCGGCCGGAAGGCTGGCCCGGCGGGCGCTCGGACGCACCGACGAGCCGCAGCCCGTACCGGCAGGGGCGCCGGAAGCATCCGGCGCGCTGGACGACGCCGGGGTGCCGCGAGGCGCGGTGCCGAAGCAGGGCGGCCCCGTCCTCCCGGTCCGCGATCGTCCCTAGGACGCGGACCGGCCGCCCGGCCTGCGGTTCGCCGGCAGCGCGCAGGCCGGCGAGCCGCCGGGCAGGCGGGTGCGGTTGGCGGCGACGAGCCGGTAGCCCCCGTGGGCGATCCACCGCGCCGGGGGCAGGGTGAGCAGCCCACCCAGCCACGCCCAGCCGCCGCCTGCGCTCAACAGGATCTTGGCGACGGCCTGCGCACCGCCGTACACCGAGCCGAGCGGCGAGATCCACAGCACCTCGTGCTCGGCCCGCTCCTGGGTGGTGCCGAGAGCCTCCAGGTCGGCGAACTGCCACGGGGTGACCGTGCCCTTGGGCCGTACCCACCGCGTCAAGAAGTCCACCGACGCGGTACAGAAGGCGCAGTCGCCGTCCTACACGAGGACAGAGGCAGGTCGCGTAGGCATGCCCCCATCCTGCCCGAACCGACCGTTCTGCCAGGGAGGCCACTCGCCCGTTCCGCCGGTTCGCGCGGTTCGGACTGCTGTACACGTCATCGGACCGCGTCAGTCGGTCCCGTCGCTCTTGGGCGAAAGAGAGTGCGAGGTCGTCGTTGCCTGCCGGGGCACGATGCGTCCGCGCCCCGCAGCGGACTCGTCGGGGTGCGGCGCCGGGGCGCCGGATCGAGAACCGGTGTGCCGCTCGTCACCCCAACGCCGAAGGGCCCCACCGCGAACGGTGGGGCCCTTCGACGTATTGCCCGGTGAGAGCAATGGCGGAGGATACGAGATTCGAACTCGTGAGGGGTTGCCCCCAACACGCTTTCCAACTGTTCGTCCGGGGGTCCGGGAAGGTTCGCCACCGTCCTGAACTGCAGTGGGACCGTGCCAGCTGGCCGAGCTGAACCCCCTCGAACAGAGCTGAATGCAACCCAAACTGCAACCCTCCCTCACCCGGTGAACCCCTCCCGCCATCGGCCTTTCGGCCGATCCGGCAGTGCCGCGTCCCTTACATCGGGGCAAGGTGGATGGCCTTCCCGCCTGTGCGCGTGGCTTCCAGCCGCGCGGTTACCCGGCGGGGGCTCCTCCGGACCCCGCCCCAACGGCCTGTGCGACTCGTGGCACGGGACGCGTCAGCTCCGGGCGACCGCTGACCAGCCGATCCGGTCGAGCTGCAGTAGGACGCCGATGTCGTTGATTGCCTTGCTGAACAGCATGCGCCAGAGCTTGCCGGGCACCGCCGACCGGTCGGGGTAAACACTGTCGGCCCACACCAGCGTGATACGCCAGTGCCGCTGACGCAGCCGCTCCAGCATCGTCGTTCCGGCGTCGCGGTCGGTGATGCAGGCCGCGTGTCCAGCACCGTCAGCAGCAGTCCGAGAGTGTCCACGACGATGTGCCGCTTGCGGCCGTTGACCTTCTTCCCGCCGTCGAAGTCCCAGCTCACGATCGGCATCGATGCCGACCGCGACCAGGTAGCGCACCGCGTCGACCAGCTGCCGGTGGGCAGGTGTCCTCCGGCTGCCCGCCCCTCCCCTCCAGCCAGGCGGGCACGGGCATTGCCTCGCGCACGACAGCTCACTCCGCATCGGTCATGTCCGAGGGATACCTCGGACGCCTGTGCGGCCGGTCCCCGGAGTTCCAGAACCGGTGGGCGAGACAATCACACTCCCGGACAGCGGAAGCCGACCGGCGCGAGGACGTACAACTGCGACAACAGGGTCTCCAGGCGCGCTCAAGGTCTCGACAACCCCGTGCTGCACCAGAGGCCCTGTCTTCTTGTCCGCCAAGCGGCAAGACCACCCGGCCGAGCTGCTCCAGTCGAACCCACGTCCACCAAAATCGGTACGACAACGGCTTCCCAGACCGGCACCGGCCGCGCAATGTAGCGGCAGGCAGCGCAGACAGAGGCGAGTTTGGGCATATGCCGACCGGCGACGGGTCGGCGCGGGCATGCTCTTTGGGTAGCGGCGGGGTGCCAGTTCGCGAGCGCCGACGTACGTGCGCGCGAGCCCCGGCCAAGGTGTGGGACAAGGGGGACGCACGTGGGGTTCGAGGATCCGGCGCACGCCGATGCGGGCGGGGTGGACGAGGGGCTGCTGCACGACGAGGGCTTGATCCGCCGGGCGAAGGCGCTGGCGTGCACGGCGCCCCTGCACGACCTGGACGCGAACAAAGGCAAGGTGGAATGGGCCGACGCCAAGGTCTACCAGATGGCGGAGATAGCCCTGCACACCATCGACCAGGTTGCCATCGCGATGGACTTCGACACCGGAGCCAGCCGCCGTCACGTCCTTGACCGGGTTCAGCGGTTCGTCGCCCGCCAGGCGCCCAACCGCACGCAGGAAGAGCACGCCCGGGTGGCACGGTGGGTCTTGGACAGCCTGATCAATCACGGCGACGTCGAGAAGGCGTTCCACCGCCCCTACGGCGCGGTGGACGCGGACGGCGTCTACCGGGTGCTGACGTTCCCCTTCAAGCTGATCGTGGAGCGCCGCGACAGCGCCGGCGTGCTGTACCTGCATGCCTCACATGAGGCGTTGAACGTCCTGGTTGGCGCTTTGGACACGGACGTGGAGTCCGCCCAGGAGGCCGCGGAGGTCAAACTCGCCAACCTGATCAGGCGGGGGCGGCTCGCGGACGCGAAGCAGGTGGCGGAGCAGGCAAGGATCCGGACCATCCAGTACGGGGAGCTGATCCACGTCCAGTTGGAGGCGACCCGGCGCAACATCGCGTCGGTCGACTGGCTGGAGAAGGTCCCAGACCTGCTGACCGAGGCATTGGCGCACGTCCAGGAGCGGGTGCGGGCGGAGCGGGCGATCGCCAAGAACATGGCCGAGGCCCGGGACGAGGCCCAGAACCTGGTCCGTAAGCGGCAAGCCGCCGAGCTCGTCGCCATCGTCGAGGACTGCATCCGCCGACACATCCGCCTGCAGCAGCGCCTGCTGGAGGCGCGGGAGGTGTTCCGCGCGGAGCAGGACCGCCAGCAGTTCTCCTTGAAGCCGCAGCGGTCGACGTTCGATCTATTCGGGCAACTGCTGCGTCCCGCACTGGGCCTCACCGTCGCGGACGCGCTCGTACCGGTGGACTGCTTCTTCGCCCGGGCAACCGGGCCCGGGACGCAGGACATTCCGCGCCTGGCCACGCTCGTGCCCGCGTTGCTGCGTCCGGCGCCGCAGCCAGCCCGGTTCGCCGGGCCGGTGGAGGATCCGCAGGTGGAGCCGCTGGAGGACGCCGCTCGGTTCACCAGCGAGCAGTGGGAAATGGCCGAGCAACTGCTGCGCCTGCCCGGGAGCGTGCGCTCGCTGTCGAGCCTGCTCCAGGAGGCGGCACAGCTCGACCCGGATCTGCCCGCGCTCGTCGCGTTGCTTGCCGTGTACGCCTACAACCCCGACGCCGGCGCCGCCCAGCGTCGCGGGGACGAGCACGTGCGGTTGGCCGTCCGGGCGGACACCGTCTTGGACAGCGCCGGCTTTCATGGGGACGACCTGTGGCTGACCACAGCGCAGGTGCTCCCGGACACCGTGGGCGGAACAAACCAGACGACGGATGGGGGACCCGGGAAGTGACCACCGCAGTGGGCGGGTACGCAGGGGATGACGCCGAGGCGGCGGCACGGCTGATCGGGTACGCGTTCCGGCCGCGGATGCTCCCGCACCGCGACCGGGATTACGCCGCGCTGGTGCGGCGCTTCGACGAGGAGCCCGCGTTCGAGGACCTGGTGCGGCGCAGCGCGACCGGGCTTGGGCTGAACGTCCTGGGCGTCACGATGCGGGCGGGCTCGGTGATCGTCCCGGTACCCGGGTCGGTGTTCGAGACCCGGCTGGAGGGCTACGCGCGGCAGGCGCGGCAGGGCCACCAGCGTGAAGCGGAGCGGGTCCTGCACGGGATCGCGCACCTGGCGATCGCCGCGCTGTGCTTCCCGCGTCCCCAGGACCTGGCCGATGACAGCTATGTGGGGGCGGTGACGGCCGCCACGGTCGACAAGCAGGTGCGCCACACGTGCCAGGAGCTGGCCGAACGGTTGGCCGCCGGGCCGGAGAGCGGCGACGCGCCGGTTGAGACACCGGAGCTGGAGCGCGCGTGGCGGGTCTATGCGCGCCGGTCGGAGGCCGGCGAGACGAGCAGCGGGCAGGTGGTGCCGACGACCTCGGAGGCGATCGTCGGCAAGGCCCTGCGGTACCTGGTCGATCAGGGATTGCTCAACGAGGGCGAGAACGCGGAGCTGATGGTGAAGGTCTACCGTACGACGGGCCGCTATCAGCTGCAGGTCCGTGAGCTCGCGGCGGTCGACACTTACCGGGAACTGCTGCTCCTGGGCGTCGTGCCGCCCACAGACACCACCGCGTCCCTTCGGGTGACCGGCGACGACGACGCCCTCTACTGAGCGGGAAACAGACCACCATGTACGAACTGTCCCGCATTCGCGTGTGCTCGGCCGGGCCGGCCGGCGCCCGCTTCCAGGACGTGATCTTGGACTTCTCCGGCGCCGGGCAGCCGGTCGCCGCCGTTCAGGGAGACCTGTTCGGGGCCGGGGCCCAGGGGCTGCGTCCGTCGCCGGCGAGCGTGGTGTTCCTGGAGAACGGGGGCGGCAAGTCGGTCCTGCTGAAACTGGCCTTCTCGGTCCTCCTGCCGGGTCGGCAGCGCGTGAAGGACGCACCGGATCCGCGACTGCTGGAGGACTACGTCCTGGCCAAGGACGTGTCCCACATCGCGTTGGAGTGGATGCACGCCATCACGGGAAAGCTGCTGGTCACCGCCAAAGCGCTGTGCTGGAAGGACCAGGTCGTCTCGACAGTTGCCGAGAACCTCATCGAGCGGTGGTACGCGTTCTTTCCCACCGAGACCCTCGGCCTGGACACGCTTCCCGTCGTCGAGGAGGGCCAGTACGTGGCCTTGCCGACGTACCGCGACCGTGTGAACGAGCTGTATGCGCAGGACCAGCGGCTGGCGGTGAACTGGCCCAAGTCCCAGGGCGACTGGACCGAGCTGCTGGGCCAGCTCGGGCTGGACCCCGAGCTGTTTCGATACCAGCGGGCGATGAACAGGGACGAGGGAGAGGCTGTCCACGCGTTCACCCTCGAATCCGACGGAGGCTTCGTCGACTTCCTCCTCGAGGCCGTGTTCGACCACCAGGGCCTGAACGATCTGGCTGCCCTGGTCTCCAAGTACGCCCACAAGCTCGCGGGGCGCAAGGACTTGGCGCTTGAGCTGGCGTTCGTGGAACAAGCCATGGTGCTGCTCGAGCCGCTGATCGACGCGGCAGACGCGGTGCACGAGGCCCAGAAGCAGGTTCAGCGGGCCGGTACGGAGCTGGCGGCCTTCCACGGGCAGGTCAAGGCCCGCGTCCGCGATGACCAGGACCGCGTGTCGCTGCTTGAGAGGCAGTTGGAGGGCCTGGCAGGTGAGTTCAAGCGTGCATCAAGGCTGACGCGTCGCTGGGCGGCGACGGTCGCGGGCCGGCGGGAGAGACTCGCACAGCTACAGGTCGAGCGGGCCAAGGCTGACGCAGAGGAGGCATCCCGCCGCCGGCGGGAGGCCAAGACCGTGGCGGACGGCTGGAGAGCAACCGCTGCCGTGGAGCGGCATCTGACCCGGTCGGACGCGCTCCGGTCGCTGGCGTTGCTGGTCAAGAAGGGTGAGCTGGCGGTCGCGCCTGCGCTCGCAGCCCGTGAACGGGCCGCTGGGGCCTTCGCCCAGGGGTTGCTGGCGCTCCGGCAAGCGGCGGCGAGTGCACAGGAGAAGGAACTCGAACAAGCAGGCGTGGAGGCGGCGGCCGAGAAACAAGCACGAGGCGAGCGGGAGGCCGCGCTGAAGAAGGCAGGCCAGGCCGAGGCGAAAGCCAGCGGCCTGCTGGAACAGGTCGCTGCGGCACGGACCGACGCCGAGGAGGCTGTCGCAGCAGGGCTGGCACCCGCCACTGATCTTGTTCCCGCCGCCGCGGCGGATGCACGACGCGCCGTCGACCTGGCGTCAGAGCAGATCAAGGCACTGGAGTTGGAGCGGGAGGGCCTCGACCAACGTCAGATCTCTGTCCAGGAGACCTTGTCCGCGGCGATCCGCGAGGAGGAGGCCGCATCCGGCCGCCGCACGCAGGCGCAGCGGGCCCTGGACACGGCCCGCTCCCGCGCCCGGGCGATCGAGGCCACACCAAGGCTCACTGATCTGCTGGGCACCGAGGTACGCCTGGACCTGGACGCGCACGCTCTGCTGGACCGCCTGGAGACGACGATCGCAGAAGCGGAACGTGAGCGGGTCGCCGTGCAGATCGAGCTGGCCCGTGACGAGTTCGCCCGGCTGGCCTTGGCCGACGGCCGCATGCTGCCCCCACCCGAGGTCGTGCGGGATGCCTGCCGGCTCTTGGAGCAGTCCGAGCCCCGCATCGACGCCTGGCCGGGCTGGGAGTACCTCACGGAGTTTCCCCTCCAGCAGCGCGAGGAGATGCTCGCGCGCGCCCCACATCTGGTCAGCGGCGTGCTGCTGAACTCGCCAGACGACCTGGAGCGCGCCCGGGAGATCCTCGGGCGGGGGGCGCCGACGGCCTACTACGTCACCGTGGGCGCGGTCGCTGGACTGCTGGAATCGGCGGACGCCCCGACCCGAGAGCCCTGGTTCACGCTGCCGTTCAACGTCGCGCTCTACCAGGAGAAGGCCGCCCAGACCGAACAGAAGGTCATGGAGGAGCGCTGGGCCCGCTCGGAGGAACGCCTGAAGCAGTTGCACTTTGCTCATCGGCACGACGGCCAACTGCGGCAACGGATCAGCCAGTGGCGCCAGGACTACCCCGAGGGCGCCCTGGCCGGCCTGCAGGAGGCGTTGACGACTGCGGGAACGGTCTTGGAGGAGGCGGAGAAGGACACCGCCCAACAACAGTTGTTCATGAACGCGCTGGTGGCGCGCCGGGACGGTATCCGCGACGAACTGCACGATGCTCAGGGGGATCTCGACCACGGGCAGAAGGTGAGCCGGCGGCTGACCGAGCTCAGTGAGCGGCTGACGCAGATGCCGTCGTGGCTCCAGCAGGCCGCGGACGCCGAAACAGAGCAGGGCGCGTGGCAGAAGCAGGCTGACGAGGCCGAAGCCACCGCGGATGAGCATCGCCGTCTCGCCGAGGGCCACCGCGCTGCTGGCGATGAGCAGCGCCGAGCCGCTGCCGCGGCCAGCCGGGAGTGGGCTGCGCTGCCCGGAGCCAACGACATGCGACTGGACGCCGAACCGCCGAGCGACCCGGTGCCGGTGCTGCGGGACGCCTACGAGAAAGCCGAGGCCAACTTCAACAACGCGGATGTCCCGGGCACGTTGCGCGAACGGCTCGCCCAGGCCGAGGCGAGGGCCGCGGAGGCGGCGGCAGAATACTCGGCGCTGGACGAGACGGACCGGGCCACAGCGCGCCGTCTGCTGCAAACGCCCGAATCGCTGGACGAGCGCAGCCGCGCCGAGGCGCAGGAGCGGGCGGACCGAACGCTGGAGGCAGCTGAAGCCGCGGTCACACAGGCCGTACTGGAGCAGGGCAAACACGAAAACGCCCTGAGCGAGCGGCATAGGGAGCTCCACGAGCTGACCGCTGACGGCACCGCCACCATGCCGACCGCTGATCTGCCGGATACGATCGAGGGCTGCCTTCAGTCGGTGGCTGCTGCGGAGACGGAGCACGCCGCGGCGCAGGCAGCACAGACCGGGATCGGCGAACAGCAGAGCGCCGTGGCACAGGAGGCGGCGCAGGCCAAGGACGCGGCGGGGGCCTTCGCGAATCTCGCACAGGCGCTGGCGGATACGGCAGCGGAACCGGACGCCGCCCCCTACGTCGGCGACGGTAAGACCGGCTGGAGTGACTATGGACGCCTGCGCGGTGCGGCCGAGCAAGGGAAGAAGGAACTGAGCCGCACCGAGAAGGTCCTGCGCAGCGCGACGGAGAAGATCAAGCAGCACGCCGCCGCCGAACGATACGCGGGACTGAGTATCCCGGTGCGCCAGCAGATCACCAACCTGTCGCCCGAGAAGACAGCCGAGCACGCGGCGGACTGGCTTGCCGCGCTCCAGCCGCGGAAAAGGAACCTGGCCGACGAGATCCACGAGGTGGACCTGCACCGGCAGACTATCGTCGACCATCTCAAGGGCGAGAGCGACAAGGCCCTGTCCTTGCTGCGGTTGGCCCAGCGGCTGTCCCGGCTGCCACGAACCCTCGGCGACTGGGCGGGGCAGGAGTTCATCCACTTCTCCTTCCAACCGCAGCCCGACGAACTGCTCCTGCCACGCCTGGGCGAGCTCGCCGAAGAGGCCGCGGCAGGCCGCACCACTGACGGCCGCAAGGTGGCACGCGATGGCCTGTCCCTGCTGCTGCGCGCCGTGCACACCGCTGTACCCGGCGGGTTCAAAGTCCAGGTACTCAAGCCGGACACGGTCCTTCGCGCGGAACGGGTGCGGGTGTCAAAGGTCAAGGACGTCTTCTCCGGGGGGCAGCAGCTGACGGCGGCGATCCTGCTGTACTGCACGATGGCGGCGCTTCGGGCCAACCAGCAGGGCCGCGAGCGCTCGCGCCACGCAGGGGTGCTGTTCTTGGACAATCCGATCGGCCGGGCAAACGCCGACTACCTGCTGGACCTGCAGCGCGAGGTCGCGCAGGCGCTGGGTGTGCAGCTCGTGTACACCACCGGCCTGTACGACGAGAAGGCGCTGGGGAAGTTCCCGCTGATCGCCCGGCTGCGCAACGACGCCGACCTGCGGGCTGCCCGCAAGTACCTGGTCGTCGACGACATGATCCGTCGGCACCTGGATGCGCTCGCGCCTGAGGACGGGACCGGGCAGATCGACAGTGCCAGAATCTTCCGCCGTGAGGAACCGCCGCACGAGGGCCCCGAGGGGAACGATGGCACTGCCACGCCGCGAGAGTGAACTGATCGCAGGACTTCGAGAGTGGGCCGCGGCGCACGGCCGCCGCCCCTATAAGGATGCCTTCATCCCCCTCGACGCCGTGTGGGAGGTTTTCCGCCGGGTGCCGCACCGCAACGTGGCCGGGGCGTTCGAACCCGCGGTCCTGGCCAGCCTGTTGCACGCGCTGGACAGCGCCGGCGTGATCCGGCAGTTCCAGCGACGAACGCCGGACAAGGTCTCCCTGCCTGTCAAGGTCCGGCTCCTGCCGCAGGCGCAGCCACCGGCCGTGCCGCCCATGCCTAGATGGCATCCCGCCCTGACCTGGCTTGCCGAGGAGTGGGCCACAGCGACCGTGAAGCAACGGGCTGCCTACGTGGTGATCGACCGGTGGCTCAAGAGCGGACCGGACCTGTTCCGGATCCCGTTGCGGGAGCGGGCCCTGGAGATCTTCGGGACGTTCGGCAGCGCAGAGGACTTTCTCATGCCGGAGAAGACGCTCGACGACCTCAAGTCCGGGCCTCTGTTCTCGGACCAGGGTCGGCTCGACCAACTGCTGCACGCCTTCAGGCCACCCCCACCGTTGATCACCGAGACGTTCCCGCTGGAGGACGAGGACGGACGCTACTGCCGCGTCGGGACCGGTGATGTGCTGTTCGTGGTGGAGAACGCCACCACCTGGTGGTCCCTGGTGGAAAGCCTCCCCGGTGATCACCGCCTGGGGTATGTGGCCTGGGGCCTGGGCGGTACCTTCCGGGCGTCGATCCGCGCGATCAAGGCCAAGCACCGCATCACGCAGATCCGGTACTTCGGCGATCTGGACACCAGCGGCCTGCGAATCCCCTTGCGGGCCTGTGACACCGCAGCGGAGCTCGGGCTTCCCCCGGTCCAGCCAGCCGAGCACCTCTATCGGGCGCTCCAGTTGCTGGGACGCCCCCGCCCGGCCACGGCCAAGGAAGCGTCCATCAGCGCCACAACCGCCGGCGAGCTGGCTCAATGGCTCCCGGCGCCATGCCAGGAGAGCGGGCGCCAACTACTGCTGGACGGACAGCGCCTGGCACAGGAATGGGTGACCTACCGCTACTTGCGCCAGAACTGCGACTGGCACGACGACGTGCGCTGACATGGACGACCTGATCCGGGGCGGACGACTGGACAGACAGGACCCAGGGGGCTGGTCACCTCCCTGATAGCCCGGGCCCTGCACTTGAGAAGCGCCCGTCGGGCGGTCTCGGCTGCTGCTGAGGAAGAGCACGGCTGACGTTTCACTGGTCGACTCCGGGAACCTTGTGCGTTGGCTGGTGGCTCTACTCTTGGTCGCCGCCCTGCAGGATTGTCGCCCTGGCTGCCCAAGCCAGGATGCTTTGCCCGCGCATGGACAGTCCGAGCCGGTTCCAATGGAAGATCACGTGGTAGCTGAGAACCTGTCGTAGCCCGCGATCCATTGACCCGTCCTGGACGCCATCGGCGAGGGCCTGGCCGGTGCGGCGGAACGCGGCGGCCCACTCGGCGACGGGCTCAAGTGGGCCGCCGGGGCGCAGCAGGACGTCACTGTCGGCGAGAAGCAGAGGACGGATCTCCTGGACTCGGGCGTCGAGCTGTTCCGGCGGAACGTCGCTGACGGCCGAGCGGTGTTCCGTCGTGATGACGCGGTCCCAGACATCGCCCTGCTCGTACCACTCCAGTCGGGCGGCGCGCATCATGATCGTGCATAGGAGGACGGACAGTTCCCTGGGCCCGACGGTGAGATCGTCGCGCTGGCGCAACAGCTGGATCTCTCGGCTGTCGGTGACGAACAGGGCGTGCGCGGCCGTCATGCTGGCCTTCCCGCCGAACGCTGGAGTCTCCGGTTCGTAGATGCCGGGCCACCAGCGCTGAAGGTATCCGTCGGAGA
Organism: Streptomyces sp. CB02366; assembly: GCF_001905905.1. Taxonomy (GTDB): domain Bacteria; phylum Actinomycetota; class Actinomycetes; order Streptomycetales; family Streptomycetaceae; genus Streptomyces. The sequence goes on along the minus strand of NZ_LIVT01000003.1, from coordinate 763,053 downwards.
CGAGGCGGTCGAAGCCGTCCCCGATGGTCAGCTTGGCACCGCTCGCGGGCTGGACCCGGAGACGCAGCCGCCAGCAGGGGTGCTTTCTGGTGTACCACCAGCCGTCGATCGCGTCGGCGGCTTCCGCCTCGCGCAGGATGGGCAGGACGTGCGCGGCGAAGGTGCTGTCGGCGTTCGACCAGTCCGTGAAGTGAAGGTACGTCTGCCACCAGTCGGTGGCAGCCGCGTGGCGGACCAGGGCTTCCCGGCCGGCCTGGTCGTAGACCGCGACTGCGTCGGAGAGGACCACGGGGTCCATCCGGTACTGCCGCGCTGCGTCGGCGAGCGGCAGGCCGGTCAGGACGGCGAGGACTGCGTGCTGCGTCGGACTCGGCTCGGTTGTCTGGATCAGTTGATCAAGAGACATGTGTCCCATCCAGTGCTCGGCGCCTGCTGCGAGGCGAGCGTGGTGAGGGCGAGTGCGGTGCCGGCGGCGCCGTTGATCAGGCCGGGATCCGAGAGGGAGCTAGGCCGACCGGATGCGGCGAGGGCGTCACCAAAGCGTTCCGGGAGGGCGTGAAGCCGCGGATCGAGCGCGTCTGCGGCTGCGCGGTGAGCGGTCTGGTAGATGCCTGCCCATCCGTGGCAGAGGCCGTTGTCGGTGACCAGGGCGAGTTGCGCGGGATCGGACAATGTCCGGTACAGAGCATCCTCGTAGAACTTCTGGAGCGTGGGTGAGCGCAGGGCGATCCCCGCGAGTTGCCCTGCCCGTGCGATGCCCGTTGTGCCGTAGCACCAGCTCGGACGGGTGGGGGCGTCGTGATGAGGCTGACCGCTGTCGAGGTCGCGCCGGGAGATGTGCTCTGGCCACCACGAGCCGGAAGCGCCGTGCTGACACCAGGCTTCGAGGTGTGCGCAGATGGTGAACATGGCGTCCTGGTGGCCATCGACGGTGACACCTTGGCGCATGGCCTGGGCCAGGAGGAGGAGCGGGCCTGTGATGCCGTGGGCCGCGCCGAAGTTGCCGTGCCCGCCCGGGAAGTGGGGCGACTCGCCGCGCGCCGGGTCATGGCGGACCCACCAGCCGGGCAGCCCGCGCCCGTCAGAGCCGAGCGGCCGGGTGAGGCCGACGAGGTACTGCAAGATCCTTTCCAGGGCCGGGCACTCGGGCTCGGTGCGCAGGAAGTAGGCGCCGATCCCGGTGAGGCCGTAGAAGAGGTCGTACTCCGCGAAGGTCGGCAGGTCTCCCCTGCCGATGCGGGCGAGCGCGGCGTCCACGCGGCGGTTGGCGAGGTCGGTGATGTGCTGGTGCAAGGTCGTGCGCGCCGAGGCGTACAGATGCTGGTAGGCCGGAGGAACGGCGGTGAGGACGAAGCCGACTGCCGGGGCGCCGAGGAACAGGCCCGTCTGGTCGGCCGCGCTGATGGGTCCGGAGGCTGCACTCGTGATCCACCGGTGAGCGGAACGCCAGGAGCGGCCGTACCTGCTGGCGATCTCGATGTGCAGCAGGCTGATTCCGGCAGCGCCGTCGGCGAGCGACTGCACCGCCCAGGGCTCCTCCGGGGGCGGGGAAGGAGGCTCAGCCAGATCGGCTGTGTACTGCTCCAAGATTGTTGCGGCGGTGGTTGCCAGCGTGGTCATCGGTCCGCCATCCGGTGCTGGAGGGCGGCTGTTCGCACGAGTCGAATCGTCGTCTCCTCGGTGCGCGGATCGACGCCGAGAGCTCGGACGTGGTGCTGGTGCAGCAGCGATCGGGCGACGTCGAGCGGATTACGTTCACTGACCAATGCGGTCCGGTAGAAGTCCACGGCGGAGGCGCGGGCTCGCCACGCTTCGGTGACCTGCCTGCCCCCGGGGAGGGAGGCGAGCGCAGAGACACCGTTCGGCCCGGTGAGTTCGAGCAGCTGGCCGCGCAGGGTCCGGTCCAACCGTCCTGTGCCCTGGGGGAGGTTGCCCACCAGCCACTCTTCGGCCGCCGCAGCGTTCGGTGCCAGGGGAGTGACGAGGTGCAGGGCGCTGGCGGATGCGAGGGCCTGTGGGGCGAAGACATCGGTGCGCTCGGCGAGCTGAATCTGCGCAAGGGTGGCGGCGGAGTCCGCGGCGAACACCTGGTGCGCGGCGTCCATGGCCGGCCCGTGGCCGAAGCGTCCGGTCTGCGGCTGGTACGTGGCCAGGGCGAGTCCGGACGCGAGCCCCATCGCGTGCAGGCTGTCGGCCCAGGCGCGGACGTGCTGTGCGCCGACTCCGTACGAGTCCGGCGACAGGAGCAGGGTGAGGTCGAGGTGCTGGCCGGCGTCCGGCCGGGCCATCTCCCGGTGGCGGGTGAACCACCAAGTCGGCGGCTCCTCCCCAAATGCGGCGAGCAGGTGGGGGACGTGGTGGCTCAGAATCTCGTCGTAGCGGCGCGGATGGGCGTGGAGCTGTGCGTGAAGAACGTTGCCGCCGCCCGGCAAGTGCCGCTGGGCGCCCGGCGAAGTAGTGGAGCGCGGCCGGGGCACGTACGGGGTGTCCGGCTCGGAACGGCCCAGCGAGAGCCAGATCTCGTGTGCCCGCCCGATCCAGCCGTGGGCGTCTGCGTCCGGTACCTCGCGCAGTTCCACGCGCCGGGCGTTGTCGAGGTGGGCGCGCAGTACCCGGAGGTGGACCGGATGGGACAGGTCGAGCGGGAGGCGCTGGTCGTACTCGATGACGGCGACCTGCATCGGGACCCGCAGCCGGTCCCGCCAGGCAGTGAAGGCGTCCTCCCACTCCTTCCTTGGGGCTTTCTGGGCGGGCAGGTCTTCCGCCATCAGCAGCCATCGGGCCTGCGTGAGGATGGTGCGGCGGTAGCGGACCCGTGGGAGGTACGGGAGCCGAGAACCGGCACCGAAGTCGAACGGCTTGTAGGCGGCGTACCGTCCGTTGGCCACCTCTGCCAGGAACCGGGCCAGCGGCGGGGTCTGGGTTCCGCCTTCCAAGGCGTGCAGGACCCGCACGTCGATGGGCCGGCCGGTGGAGAGCTGCACGAGATGGAAACTGCGAGGGTCAGCGGTGACGGCGATGTCGTCGAGCCGGATCGCCGTCTCGTCGCGCTCCTGGGGCCCGGACAGCTCGATGATGTGCGGCAGGAGTCGCGATGTGCGGGTGACGTTCTCGTTGCGGTGCCGACGCGGTGGGAACACGAGCTGTGCCGTGAGGCGGTCCGGTGCCCCGCGATAGCTGGTGGCGAGGGCGTCTTGGTGCTCGGGCGGCAGGGCGTGGGCGAACCGGCCCGCCATGCTGCTGCCGGGGCGGGGCACCGCCGTGAGCAGGAGGTCGAACGTGCCGCTGGACAGCGCCCGGGTGCTGGGGGCGTGGATCTCGAAGGCGGCCTCCACTCGGGGCACGAACAGCCGCTCGTCCGTTCCGGCGGCCTTCTCCAGGGCATGGACCATGTCGTCCGTCAGCCGCAGTTCGTCGCGGCCGTCGAGGAGGACTTGCTGCATCAGCGAGAGCAGCAGCTCGTCGCGGTCGGTGCGCACCTTCAGGGAGGCTCCGCGTTCGGAGCCGATGTATCCGGCGGGCAGCCCGAGGCCGCTGTCGGCAACCAGCTCCATCACCGGCACCAGGGCGCCGACGCCGTACCGGGCCCGGAACCGGCGGTGGTAGTCGCGCCAGTGCTGATAACCGTAGGGCTGCGGGGTGGTCCGGTAGAGGGCTGACACAGCTGCCTGCGCTTCCGCGATCACGGTCTGCGGGAGCTGGGTCTCGCAGTCGAGGGCGATGTCAATGAGCAACGGTGTCGGGGTGACCGCGGTGAGGGCGCGCATCCGTGTGGCGAGGGCGCTCACGCTGATGTCGGAGAGTGTCGGCTGGTGGGCGGATACCTCGTCGCGCAGCGCGTACAGCTCGTGGACCAGGTCCCGCACGTCAGGGATGCTGTCCGCGTCGTGCTGTTCCAGTTCGTGGCACAGGTGCTGGAGGGGGTCCACGGTGGTCATGGGTGCCCACAGGCTGGTGATGAGGAACTGCTGCTCGACCAAGCTGGTGAGAAGCGCGTCGATCTGCTCCGGTGTGGCCTGGGGGAAGCTGTCGCGCAGGTGGCCGTACAAGGCGCCGTAAGGGATGGGCGAGCAGGCGGCGTCCATGGCGGCGGCCACCGGCCGGGCATTGCGGACGGATATCTCGACCGGGGCCAGCAGGACGGCGTGCCCGTCGGAGGGCGGGCCCGGCGCCACGAGCCGATCGCCCCGCGTGCGGGCTGCGCTGTTGGCGACGAGCGGGAGCCGCGCCAGTAACGCGGGGATGCGCTGGAGCCGGAGGACCATGTCGGTGACCCACTCGGAGTCCGGCCGGATCAGCACGCGGTGCTTGTCGCGCCACCGCGCGCTTGCCCTGGGCCCGACCGTCACCGGAGCGGTGCCGGCGAACAGGCCCAGCGGGGTCGGCCGGTGTTGCCACCGCAAGAGGTAGGAGACCGTCGACACCGCAGTGCGGCGGACGTGACGGGGCTCGGACTGCCGGCCTTGGACGACTGCTTCGATAGCGTCGGACAGGACGGGGGTGGCCAGCTCCAGCGCGTCGCGGAAGCCATCGCATTCCCAGACGCGGTTCAGCCACCCGCGAGTGACGGCCACGTTGTCCAGGTCGAGGGTACGGGGGATGTCTGCCGGCCCGGGGCTGGTGGTGGCGCGCAGCATGGCGGTGCCCTGCCATCGGTAGTCGGCGACTGCTCGGGAAACCATGGGCCCTCCGTCTGACGGGGCGGGTGAGGAGCCGATGGGCCGAGCGGAGCACTTCGCTCGGCCCATCGGCAGGAACGGCCTGGATCAGGCCGGGTCCTCCGTGAAGGAGCCGCAGGCGGAGGCGCCGGTCGCGCAGGTGGTGCCGCAGCCGTCGCCCGTGGAGCACATGAGCTTGCCGTACGCGTGCTCGGCGATGACGACCTTCACGTCCAGGGGTGCGAAGTCGTCGTCCAGGCCCGCCAGCGGGGCGGGAGGGGCCAGAGTGGCGCTCGTCATGTTCGTGCCTTTCTTCTTGGTGTCCGGATGGTGTGGAACAACCTGGCTTCCGGCGTTACGCCGAGGGCCAGGAGAGCGAGACCCGGCTGTGCACCTTGTCGATGACCCGGTCGGCCGGGATCTGGTCATCAGAGGTGTTGGCCGGATAGACCCGGATGACCGGGCTGGGGCCCCCGCGCCGGCTGGCCTCCCAGTCGCGAAGCACGTCGGCGACCTGGTCGGCGAACTGCTTCGCGTTCGGGCCGAGGGCGTGCACGCCGTATTCGATGTGCTTGTTGTCCTCGGTGCGGCGGGTGACGAGGTAGGCGAAGGTGTCGTCCTCGACGGCGGCGAGGGCGAACCGCTTGTTCACGGGGGCGACCAGGCCCGTGTCCAGGTCCTCGTCGACGGCCATCGTGCAGAAGCCGGGCAGGCTGATGGCCATGGCCATCTGGAGGGTGTCGATGAGTTCCGAAAGGCCGATGACGACGCCTGTCCACAGCTCGTGGCGCGGGAACGTGACGGCGTTGTCCAGTCGGTGCGGGTCGGCCGGTAGCCCGTCGTCGAACTTCAGCCCGATCTCCGGTGTGCCGTTGACGAGAAGAAGTTCTTCCCGGTGGGCTGTCGAGCCCTGCATCGGGACGAACCCGCAGATGAGCGCCGACACGCTCTCCAGGTAGGGACCGTGTTCGCCCGGGATCTGGGTGAAGGCGACCGACCGGGTCAGGCCACGCATCCGCAGCGGCACCACAAGCCGACCGCCCTGCTTGAGCTGCGCGGTCCACGCCGGAGCGATGTCCCAGGCTCCGGCAGTCACCATGACGACGTCGACCTCGCCGAGCTCCGGAATGGGCTCGGCGGCGTCGGCGGTAAGGACGCGTACCCGGTCATAGCCGTGCTCGTCCAGGAGCCGGTGCGCCCGATCGGTGACTACGGGGTCGATGTCCACGGTGACGACCTCGCCGTGCTCACCCACGAGCTCGGCGAGGTAGGCGGCGTTCAGCCCGCCCGAACCGATCTCCAACACGCGCATGCCGGGCTTCACCTGGGCCTGCTCCAGCATCATCGCCTGGATCTGCGGGGCGGAGACGGAGCTGAGCTGCACACCGTGCTCGTCCGTCTTGGTGATCACTGCCGCGTACGTGTCGTACGCCTTGTCCAGCGGGGTGTCGGGAATGAACGCGTGCCGAGGCACCTTGCGCATGACGGCTTCGATCTCCGAGGAGGAGATGTCGCCGCCTGCGCGCAACTCGTCCACCACCTTGTTCCGGAGACGGGTCGCTTCGTCGGGCTCGACGGTCGTGTTCGTCATGGACTTCCTTCAGTCGTACGTATTGGGGGATGCAGGCCGGCGTCGCGTGCCGGATGGGCCGGGGAAGCCGGTGGCGAACGCGCTCGGTTCTCGTCGGCTGACCGACGGGGTCGCGCTGGACGGCGCGCTGGGAGGACCACGCTCCCGGAGGGCTGCCCGGCGGGCCGGTTCGTGTCGACCAGGCCGCTGGGTGGCTCGCGGGTGGCAAGGGGCGTGCGTCAATCGATCTCCTTGATGTAGCGAGCCTCGATCAACACTTCGATCAGGTCAGCGGTCACGAAGGCGAGACGGCGGGCGAGTCCGACGGCCTGCCGATAACCAGCCGGAGTGGGCTCCTCCAACAGAGGAACTCCTCGCTCGACAAGGCGGGTCATCTCAGCACTGGGCGGGAAGCTGTCGTCAGCCACCGTGATGTCGCTGAGCTGCTTCAGGCGTCTGCGGAGGCGGCCGAGTAGGGCGACAGCCGTTGCAACAGGTGGCGGCTGACTGCCGATCGCCGCGTCGAGGTCGTCGAAGACCTCCTCGATGTCGAGGGGTTCCCACGCCCGGAACCGCTCCAGCACGAGCCGTAAACCGTCCGCGTCGAGCGGTGGCGTCCACTCCTGGGCTGGAGGTTTCGGAGCCACTGCCGTGCTCACTGCTCCCTCCCCGCCGGCGTCTCGACCACAGCCCAGGTGACCTTGCCCCACGGGTGCGTGTCGTAGCCCCACCGGGCGCTCATCGCCGCGACCAGACTCAGACCCCGGCCGCTCTCAGCGTTCAGGTCGGCCGTTTTCAGATGGGGAGCGTCGTGCGAGCGGTCGGAGACTCCGATGCGGACGGCACCGTTGCTCGGTCGCTCGATGTGGATGCGCGACACCGGGGTCTCGGTGTGCTCGACGGCGTTGGCCAGCAGTTCAGTGACGATGATCTTTCCCCAGCCGGTCACGTCGTCGTCCATGCTCCAGACCGCCAGCACCTGGGAGATGAAAGCGCGGGCGAGGCTCACGGACTCACGTACGCAGGGCACCTCTGCGGCGTAACCCGGGGAGCCGATCGCATTCGGTTGAGCGACGGTCATGGTCACGAGGTCTTTCCCTCCGGCTGGGGTTCCCGGTGCGGACAAGCAAGGCAGCACCGGGCTTTCCTCCGTGCCGCCGCACCGAACCCGGCTTGGCGACCGATGACCAGTCAACGAGCGACGAGCGCAGCGCAACAGGAAGAGTCCCGGATCCGTACACGCCACCAACCGGAAGACTTTACGTTTCCATTACCCGAGCTCTAGGTGTCAGCGTGACGGTGGAGCTACGTTCGGTGCATGGGAGGAAATCTCGTTCTTCAGGACCGACTTGATCAACTCGGTCTGACGCAGGAGGAGTTGGCGGCACGCCTGAACGCCGCGCTGCAGGAGATCACCGGTCGGCCTGGCGACATCTCCTCCCGGACGGTGCGCAACCTGCTCAACGGATCAAGCCGACGTCCAATCGGACGCACTTGCGCCGCACTTGAGCGTGTGTTCGGCTGCCCCGTGGCGGACTTAGGGTTCAGCGCACCCAGCTCCATGCAACATCCCCCGGAGGGCCCCGTGCGGCGTCGCGACTTCATCGCTTCCACTACCGGGACGGCAGCCGCAGTCGTTCCCGTGGTCAAGCAACGTCGGTCGGTCGGCATGACGGACGTGGCCCGAGCATCGGCCGGCATGAACCTGCTCGTGGAGGCCGACGACCGCCAAGGCGGGCACGCCTCCCTGGCGACCGCGGCCCTCGAAGCTCGCGCAAAGGTGCTGGAGCTTCAGCAGCGGAACGCCAGCGAACGTGTACGCCGTGCCTTGTACGCGCTCGCGGCCGAGTTCACCACCGTCGCCGCCTGGTCGTGCATCGATCTGCGTGACCTGGACAAGGCCCGGACGTACCTGCACGAGTCGTCCACGTTCGCCGGCCTCTCCCAGGACCCGCCCACGGCCATGCGCGTGTGGGTCAACATGGCCATGCTCGCCTACCAGCGGAAGAACTGGCCGGAACAGCTCGCGGCAGCTCAGGCGGCCAACGCCTCCCCAGCCGCCCGCCGAGACCCGTTCTTCGGCTCCATGGGCCGCGTCCGCCTCGCGCTCGCCCACTCGTCGCTGGGAGACCTGCGGGCCGCTCGCCGGTCCTTGGGCGCAGCGCAGGAGAACTACCGGAAGGCGGCCGAGGACGAGCGTCCTCGGTGGACCGCGTTCTACGGGCCGGCGGAACTCAACCACCTCGCGGCGATCATCCTCAACCACAACGGGGAGCCCGCCGAAGCCGAGGCGATGGCTCACCGGTCCCTGGCCAAGATCCCGGCGGAGTTCCAGCGCAACCGCGCGCTGGCCACCTGCCAGCTCGCCCTGGCGCAACTCCGCCAGGGCGAGCCCGAACAGGCTACGGCGACCGCGGGCACCGTCTTCACGATCATGGAGGGCGCTCCACTGCCGGGGCGCATGCGCACCCTGATCGGAGACTTCCACCGAGACCTGTTCCGGCTGGCGCCGTCGACGACGTACGCCCGCGACTGGGCAGACCGCATGCGAGATGAATGGAGCCGAACGTGACCAGGGTGATCGACCTGCGGCACTACGGACAGGGAAGCCTCCCCGAGGGCTTCAAGCAGATGCTGATCGATGTGCACGCCGACGCCTACGCCGACGCGATGGACAACGAGTTCAACCAGCGATTCCCGTGGTTCGTCGATCACTGGTCGGGAATGGACGGCTTCACCTGCGTCGTCGCCTTCGACGGCGACGAGCCGACCGGCTTCGCGTACGGCGCCCCGCTCCAGCCGGGCCGTGAGTGGTGGCGTTCCACGGCGTTCGCGCCGAACAACGGCTACACCGCGACCTACGCCGTCTCCGAAGTCATGGTGCGCCCGCAGTGGCGGGGGCAGGGGATCTCGGAGCGGCTCCACGAAGCCCTGCTGAAGGAACGCGGTGAAGACCTTGCGGTGCTCCTGGTCGACGTGACGCACCCGAAGGTTCAGGGTCTGTACGAGACGTGGGGCTACGAGAAGGTGGGCGAGCAGCAGCCCTTCGCCGACTCCCCGGTTTACGCGGTCATGGTGAAGAGGTTGCACCCGTGAGCCGCCCTGATCAGAGTCACCCACTTCCGACCTTGCGTGCAGCCCGGCTCGTGATCATGTCGGCCGCAGGCAGTGCCTGCAACCTCTTTATGCAACGGCGGTCACCATCACGGGCCCCCGAGCAGTGGCCACACTGACTGCACCGGTCCCCTACTGTTGTTCGCCGTGTAAATACGGGAAAAGTAGCTAGCGACGCGTGCGCATCTACGTCACTCTGCCACTAGCAGGCATCAAGCTCTTTGGAGTCTACGTGGGCAAGGCAAGCAAGCGCAGGGCCGAGTTGCGTCAGCCGCCGGTATCGGAGCAGGAAAAAGCGCGCAGGGAGAGACGTCGCGCAAATAGGGCCGAACGACGTGGAGGTCGCCGGGGTTCCTCACTCTCCGAGTACGAGCAAATTGCGCAACAGGAGACCAGGCATGTGACCGAGTCCTTGATTGCCCGCCATAACAAGCGCATGATGAATCTTCCCGAGATCTCATCCAGCGCTGTCCAACCTGTGATGTCAGCGCTGCTATCTTTTGGTCTAATCGACGTGGTGCTGCGAAAATTTGGGGCGACTCGAGATCGGCATCCAGCTGATTACGGAGCATCATGGGTGGATCATCTCGCCTGGGGTGCTGATAGTGCATTTATTGCCGCACGGCTCATTTTTAGTGGGCAGTTCGTGGGAGCCTCTGCTGTCTTGCGCTCACAAATGGAGAGGTGGACCGAGAACGTAGCGTACAACTACGGCGTTAAACACATCTCTGGCGAGAGTGCTGCAGAATTCGCTGCCCGGGCCTGGTCGCGCGGCCACGAAAAATATCCGTCTGCGATAAAGCAAGAATCTGACACGAATGTTGGATCCGAGATTTCCGAGCTCGATTTCTGGGAGGATGAGCGAAGGTCGCTAGGGCTTCAGGGGCCCTCGGTGATCATCGGTAAGGACTATCGTGTATACCCGGGCACCCTAATGGAGCTGCTCTCAGAGCTCTTGCATGGGAGAGGTGACTTTATCAAGGTCTTGCGGTGGGACGCATGCGATCTTCTCGCCGATGAGCCGACGGAACTTGTTGAAGCTTCGCAATGGCTATCCGATGTCCTCATGCTGTATCTGCGGCAGATTCGGGTGTGCCTAGCTACCCTGGCAATGGAACAAGGAAAACCTGGGCTTGCTCCTTCTCTTTTCGCGCTTCCGGAACGTATTTACGCCGGAGGGGACGCTCCTATCCCGTCAAGCCTGTTTCCGCTGCTTCCGCAAACTGGACTCTCCCCGAACATTCTTGAGCAGATGCGGAGCGCTTCGTACGCCTACGAGGAAGTGATGAGGGGAAGGCGCCCGGCTGGACGGCTCTTCCGCGACGGCGAAATGGTTCACCTGCACTTCTATGAGCGTCGTGCGCGTGCCGGGCGCTGGGCGTTGAAGGCGCTGGAAGAAGAAAAGGAGAAGCTGGGTGACGGCTTCAATATTGATGGTTTGGGTGGTCGCGACTCGACGAATGTAATCGCCACCGAGATGGCTGGTATCTTGTCTTTGTGGCTCGGGGATTCACCCGAAGGTAATGCTGCGGCGATGTGTGCGTCGGCACTTCGTACCGCCCATTGGCTGTGGCTTGAGGATGATGATCGATCGATGGCTGTCTTGCGGGTGGTTCTGGAGCAATGCGCTAGGCTTCGAGTGTGGGCCACTAAGCCGGAAAAGGCAGCTAAACTCGAAGAATCTCTGTCATCCACACCCAAGGATTGGGTCAATGCGGCAGGGTGGCGCCGACTCGCTCCCCTCAATAGGGCGTTGGGTGAGTTTGCGCACTTTCATGCGCGTATTCGCAGGCAAGGTGCCTGGGAAATCCTTGTGGGCGTCCAGCCGAATGGGGAGTCGCCGGATTCAATTTACACGGCCCGGGGTCACATCCTCGAAACTATGACTGCCATGGTGATGGTGGAGTCAATCAGAAGCGTTGCCCGGCTTTCGCCGGTGATGGAGAATGCCTTTCGTGAAATTACGGCAGACACCTTCACGGATGCCGGTGAACTGCAAGCAAGGCTAGAAGAATTTCTTGATCGGGCAATGAGCCTCAAGGATGTTCCACGGGGTCCGTATGCCTTCCATGGCCCGGCACAGGAGCCTGGCGAATAGATGGAATGGAAGTATCCGTGTTTCTGGAGCCCCTGCAGTGCCTTTAATGAATGAGATCTTCCATAGTGGCCACTGATCGCGGGACTGGTCGACGTCCCGCAACGCACGAGGCTCCTGTGTTGTTGAGAGAAGTAGTCGTCGATTCAACTCAGTCGCGTAGAAGCCTCGTTTATTCCGCAGAGATCGCTGCAGCCCAACAGCATGCCCGCTATTTTCACCAGTGCCCCCGCCCTGGAGAGGGAATGATCAAATAGCTCAGTGGAATCGGGTTGAAAATTCCGCTGCCGCGACTCCTTGCTGAAGCGCGGCAGCAAGTTCCCAGGCTGAGGAAGGGCGATATCAGCGGCTTGGGCGCTGACGACTTGCGACCGCTGGTTGCGGCTGTATGGCTGGAACGGTGGGCGCGTCCTCCTTCGTCGTCAGGTGGGTGCTGCGAGCACTACGGGTTGCCGCGCTCCGAGCTCGGTGGCTGACTTGCCCGGCCGTGGCGGTCCGCAAGCGCCAGACCAGGAGTTCGGCCGGTCGGTCCGCGGTGTCGAGCTCCCGTTGCTTTGACAGGTCGGCCAAGGCCCGGCGCGGCGGGTTGCCGGCGGACTCGGCTTGGGCGAGGGCGGTGGACAGCGCGGGCCAAGCCGGGTCGGCGAGGATGCGATGGGCGTGGTCGGGGATTGTGGCTCGGACGGCTGCGGCGAGCCGATCCTGTGCCTGGGGACTCGGGGCACGTGCGGCGAGCTGGGCGAGGGCCGGCCGGGCGGCGTGCTGTTGGGCGGCTCGAAGGTGGACGAGGGACTGCTGGGCCGCTGCCGCCTGCTGCGCGTGACCACGCTGGGCGTGCCACTCGCTGAGGGCGATGAGCAGGAATACGGCAGAGGTGAGCGCGGCGGCGACGAAGTCGCCGTCCCTGCCGGTGGACGAGGTCAGCAGCGTCCTTCCGGCTTGACGCAGAGCGTCGGCGGCTCGATGGTCGGCTCGGATGGCGGAGCGGTTGGCGCGGTTGAAGGCGATGGCTGCCGCTTGAATTTCTGCCCGGAGCTGGCGCGGCGCAGAGACTGCGGTGTTGTGCAACAGCTCGGCGAATGCCGCAGCCTGCGCCTGCACTTTGGCGTCGGCCTCATCGACTGCCGTTCCCCCGGTGACGAGCATGTAGGCGGCGCGCAGCTCCCCATCGGCTTGCCGCCAGGAGGCGCCTGCGTCCGTGCGGCTTGTGTGCAACGCCGTGGCCTGCCCTGCAGCCTTGCCATCGGCCAGGCCGAAGCGCTCACGGAGCCGGTTTAGGGACAGGTCCGGAGCGAGTGCCGAGCCGCTGTAGAAAATGGGCTCGCCCTTGGCATCGGTGTCGTCAGCGGTGGCGAGGCTGTAGCCGGTGACCTCTCCGGTGACGGGACCGAGACGGGGGCGGACCTTGATCCCGAGAGACGTCAGTACGGCGAAGAACTCGTCCTCGTCGCGGGCTGCGGCCGCGGCGGCGTAGGCGTGCTCGCGAAGCCAGACCCGGGCTGTGTTCTTGCGGCCCTGTCGTTCGGCCTTGGCGACTTCCGGCCCCGACGGCGTCTTCGGCGCGGTCGCGTCTCCTGGCTTCAACCGACGCAGACCGAGTTCGGTCTCGATCCTGCGGCATTCGGCCTGGGCCCGTCGGCCGTCTCCCTTGTTGCGGGGGCGACGGCCGTCTTCGCGGACGCTGGTCGCCATGATGTGAATGTGGTCCTCGGCGTGCCGCACGGCGATCCACCTGCACGCGGCGTCGTCGCCGTGTTCGGCGATGCCCGTGGAGTGGACGATGCGGCGGGCGACCTCCGCCCACTCTTCGTCGGTCAGGTAACGGTCGCCAGGTGCGGTACGGACGGGGCAGTGCCACACATGCTGCGGCACCTTCTTTCCCAGCCGCTGTTCACGCAGCTTTACAGGTTGGTCGAGGTAGTCAGCCAGCTCGCTGAGGGCTCCGTGGTGCTGGTCGAGGGGAACACGGCCGGGGTCGTTGATGCCGGGCATCGCAAACGCGGCGACGATGTGCGGGTCGGTGTGCTCGTTACGGCGGCCGGGGCCGAAGAGGTAGGACAGGAGGCCACGGCTGCGGTCACCCGTGGAGACATCAGGCACCACGGCAACCACCCCCGGCGAGGGCTTGGTCCAGCAGCAGGCGAGCGCGTTGGGCGACCTGGTGCAACTCGCTGAGGGTGTCTTCGGCTTGATCGGGCAGCTCGCCCTGGTGGACGGTGCGGACGAGCTGATTGAGGTTGTTCCCCACGCGTCCGAATTCCCTGACCAGCTTGCCGAACAGAACCATCAGGTCCTGGGTGGCCTGCGGAGACGGGAGCGGAGCGACGCCTTCAGGACGGCGGTCGGACAGGTAGGCATGAGCGAAGGTGAGGGCGCAGTCCATGAGGTACGCCGAACGGGAACGCTTCGCCTTACGGGCGGCGAGGTCGATGAACGCACGCTCCGCCGGTTCGGCCGAGCAGGTCAGTTGCAGAGTGCGCTTGGTCCCGGAGCGGGGCCGGTAGAGCACCTCACTCAGGTGTCGGCGACGCTCGGCGCCGGGCGCGATGTCGGCATGAACAGGGGCAGGGACATCGTTGGCGGCGACACCGTGCTGCATGAACACGTCGGCGTTCACGGTCGGCGCTTGACGTACGACAGGGGCGGCGGTTGGCTCGCTCGGCTCGGCGAGCGGCTGCTTGTCCTGGTGGAGGCCGCGCTCGGCCTCCTTGCCATCCTCGGTCCCGGCCCCTCGGGCCGGGGCCGGATCCGCCCCCGCTGGGGCGGATCCGAGCGCGAAGTCCGCATCGCCCCCAGGCGATGTGGACTTCGCCCCAGCTCGCTCCGCTGTCCGTTGGAGGGTGTCTCCGTCAAAGCCTTGGTCGGACGTGGGCGGGTGCGCTGAGCGGAGACTACGGGGCGGCGAGGACTGGGAGGACGTCATCTTGCGGGAGAATGGATTGCGGCGCACGGGAGTCTGGAGGGTCCTCTCTGAGTGTGGTCTGCGGTGGCTGGGGCGAGTGTCCGGGGAGTCGACGGCTTGGCCCGGCCGGACACCTCGTGTAGCGGACCGGGAAGCAGGCGCTGTCCGGAATCGGTTCGGTCCCGGGCAGCGCCCTGCGATGCCGGTCAGCTGTCCGGGTGCGGACGGGCGTCGGCACTGTCCCGTACCAGCGCCATCGCTTCGGCGAGCCGACCGGTGCTGGCGCCGAGTCCGGCTTCGGTGATTGCCTTACGGGCGCTGTCGCGGGTCAGTCCGCAACTCCCTGGATGAGCGGCGCCGATGACGCGTGCCAGCTCGGCGATGGAAGCCATCGCGGGACGTCCGCCAAGGCTCGTCGCCGGAGGGCGACCGGAATCCCCCAGGGAGCTCTGGCCTGTGGCTTCTCGTCCCCGTCCGAGTTCGACGTCGGCTTCGTCGCGATCGGCATCCTCGTCGTATCCGGATTCGGACGAGCTTTCGTCGGCCGCGGACAAGGGGGCGGTCTCCGTGGCCATGCGAGTGGACTGCTGCTGCCTGGGCCGAGCTGCCGTGAGAAGGTCCGCGCGGGCGGTGTACGGAACCCCGGCCGGTCGCTCTGGTGCCGGTTGCGTACCGTCCTGATACTCAAGGACGTTTGCGTCCACCGACGTTCGGGCGGTGGAGGTACCGCCGTAGCGGGTGATCAGGATGTGCAGGTGGGTCGCTCCGGCAAGGGCGAGCGGTGCGATGGCAGACAGCACCGTGACGGTGCCGTCGCCCAGGCGGAGGGTGACTGCGCCGGGCCTGTTCAGGGCGAGGGCGTGCAGACCGTTCGCCCAGATGCTGGCGGCGGTCGCCGTGCTGAACAGTGTCCACGCATACAGCCGTGCGGGCATCGGCGCTTCGCGCAGGACCAGCAGGGCGCGGACGCCGTAAGCGATGAAGCCGTCGATCACTACAGGGAAGAGGTAGGCCAGTTGGTCGCGGATGTGCACGGCCGTGGCCATCTGTCGCAGCGCGTCGTAGGAGAGAGCGCATCCGGCGATGCCGAGCAGGATGATGGCGAGCCGGTCCCACCACGTGGCGCGGTGACGGCTGGCCGGTGCGGTGGGTATGGCGGAGTCGGGCATGGGCGTGGGGTTCCCCTCGGGGCATGGTGTGAAAGGTGGTGCGTGGTGATCCGTCTTGGCCGTCTTGCCGTTGAAGCAGCAGGTCAGAGGCAGTACGGCGGCCGGTGGCATGACGTCTCAGCGCCGTGCGCGACGTGTCCCTCCGAGTGGTCACGGTCGGCAGGTGGACACGTCGGTGGGCGGGCGCGCCGGTAGTGCCGTGTTGTCACTTCGAGTCCCAAGACGGATGGTCATCCGTCTTGGGACGTTGTGCCGTCTTGGCGAAACCGCCTCTGACCTGCGTTTACGTGGCTGGGACGGCAAGGACGCCACGAGACGGATATGGGCGGGTCCGCCCGCAGAATTCGCGATGGCAGGCCGGCGCTTCACGGCGGTCGGCCCGGTGCGGGTGCCGTCGACGAGCTGTCGACGGCACCCGTGAAGATCACTTGGTCGGTGTGTCTCTGCTGCCGTCCGAGCCGATCTCGGGGTGGACGGTGGGGCAGTAGCGCTTCCAGGCGTCGGTGAACTTCGTCCGCGTATAGCCCTTGAGTTGGTTGCCGTCGGGCATGCGGACGTTGCCGGAGCGGATGCCGTACTCCCGCAGCAGCCCGGCCAGGGCGCGCGGGCTCAGGCCACCGCGTCCGGCTTCGGCCCACGGAGCTTCGGGTTCGGAGTTGAGGCGGTAGAGCAGGGCGTCGGTGGACACGCTCTCGGGGTCACCTGCGGCGGCGAAGGCGCGGCGGATGTCGGCGAGGATCCGGGCGTTGGAGGGGTTGTCCTCCTCGGCCTGGGCCTCGGCGGTGACCATCTGTTCGCACGCGGTGCGGGCGTGCTCGGGCCAGGTGCCGCCCGCGAGGTCCGCGACGATCACCAAGGGCTCCCACGTGTCGGCCGCCCGGTCCTCGACCGGCATTTTCGGCTCCAGGTGGAGGGCCTGCTCGGCCACTGAGGCGGTCCAGCGCGCCAGGTGAGCCCGCAGGGAGCGCAGGGCGGGGCTGTCGCGGCGTGTGCGGTACGGGCTCACCTGCTCTCCCTCCGCGCGGCGCCTCATCCGGATCACGACGGACCGGTCCATGATCGTGTCGGGCAGGTCGCCGATGCCGGCGAGCGCTGCCATGGCGAAGGTCGCGAAGGAGTGGGGCGTGTGCTCCTTGCCGACGACCCGCAGTACCGGTCGGCCGCGCTGGTGCCCGGCGTTGAGCAGGCCGCGCATTTCCTCGTTCTTCTCGGCGACCTTGGGGCTGCCGAAGATGGTGTCGGCTTCGTCCACGAGGAGGGTCGGCGGCTCGTCCGAGATCGAGCGGAAGATGGCCGCTGCCGTGGAATTCACGGTGATCACGGGCTTGTGGACCGTCTCGGTGAGCAGATCGAGCAGGCGGGACTTGCCGCACCGCTTCGCCGGGCCGACCACAGCGAGACGCGGCGCGTGCTGCCACACCTGCTGGAGGTGGGTGGCCGCGATCCACAGCACGGTTGCGTCCAGTGCCTGCTCGCTCGGGAGGACCACGAATCGGGCCAAGGCGGTGCGCAGCTCGTCCAGTGGCGCGGCGGCGGCGTCCGGCTGGCCACGGTGCGGTGATGGGGTGCCGCTCGGACGGGGTGCCGCAGGGGCGGCGGGGGCGGTACTCTCGTTCACGGAGATCCTCACTCGGCGGCTCCGGGGGGCAACCCGGTCCGCCGCGGTCGACTGTCCTGGGATGGGCGGTGGCGAGGTTTCCTGCAGCCCCCGGTGTTCGTAGCGCCGGGGGTTTTCGCGTTCCTCGGGGCACCTACGCGGTTAACCTCCTGGCGGTTCGTTTGCGGATGCCCTTATGGCATAATTGTGCACGAGCGTTCGCCTCAAGTCAAGCGCTCAGAGCATTAAAAAGTTAATCTCGCACAGCATGATTGCTGTTCAGGCGCATGGTGATGCGTGTCACATTTGCGCGTATTCCCTTGCGGGTTGGGGTATCCATGCTGGTAGGGTTTAAAGGTGGAGGCGTGGCGACCTCCGTTTGTCGAGAAGAGGAGGGAGGTGAAAGAAGTGGACGACGCCAAGCCGCAACGCTGGGCTCCGCCAGAGGGCGAAGCCCTGGTAGCGCACAACCTGAAGGTCCTGCGGATGACGGCCCGCCTGTCCCAGGAGGACATGGCAGAGCGCATGCGTCGCCTGGGCTTCAAGATGCACCAGACCCAGATCGCCAAGATCGAGAATGGTGCCCGGAGCATCAGCTTCAACGAGGCCCTCGGCTTCGCCACGGCTCTCGGCGTCCCCGCTGGCAACTTCCTACTCGAAGCCGTCGCGAGCCGCGACGATCCTCACTGGGAGTTGCAGGAGGCGGCCTTCGACATTCAGAAGGCCGAACAGGAGCACCAAGTCGCCCAAGACCTCGCCGACGCCGCGAAGGCCAGACTTGAGGCGGCCGAGGCCCGATACGACGAGATCGCCGAGCGCCTCGGCATCGAGCCCGACCCGGGGAGCTTCTCCTTCTACCCGGCTCCGAACTCACCCGAGGATCCGCTCCGCAGCGGTTCCGCCGACGAGTAACCGTTCGGCGGAGATCTTTCCCGGCGTCTGAACACGGCTTTCGAAGCCCATCCACCGCAGGCCCTCGGTGCTACGAACACCGAGGGCGACCAATGCGGACACCGATCTAAGCCCACCGCCCATCCCGGACAGTCCAGCGGTCACGTTGCCCCGTGACCGCCGAAAGGCGATCCCTCATGCCCACCGCTCCGCCCCCGCTCACCCTTATCGCCGACGCGCTCGGGGTCCCCGAGCAGCGGCTCCGCACACTCGTGCTGGAACACACGGCACCCATCTCTGACGCGCCCCTCGTCGCGCTTACCGTTGAGGAGGCCGCCCGCCGCCTCGGCGTCGGCCGTACCACCATGTACGCACTCATCGCCTCCGGCGAGATCGGCTCCGTCCTCATAGGCCGCCTGCGCCGAGTGCCGGTCGAGGCCCTGGCCACTTATCTGGCTGACCGCTCCCAGGCAGCCGCCCCGGCCGCCGCCCACGCGGCCTGAAGGGGGCGGACATGGCAAAAACGCGCCAGCCCAACGGTGCCTCCTCGATCTTCCTCGGCAAGGACGGCAAGTGGCACGGCTACGTGACCGTCGGCGTCAAGGACGACGGCAAGCCCGACCGGCGCCACGTCAAGCGCAAGACCCGCGCCGACGCCACCAAGGCGGTCCGCGAACTGGAACGCAAACGCGACTCCGGCACCGTCGGCAAGGCCGGGCAGACCTGGACCGTCACGACCTGGCTGACGCATTGGGTCGAGAACATCGCCGCACCACACGTGGGCGAGAACACCATCGACGGCTACCGCGTCGCCGTCTACCACCACCTCATCCCCGGTCTCGGCGCGCACCGCCTGCCCAAGCTGGAGCCCGAGCACTTGGAGCGCTTCTACGCCAGGATGCAGAAGGCTGGCAGCGCCGCCGGCACCGCGCACCAGGTCCACCGGACCGTGCGCACGGCTCTGAACGAAGCAGTGCGCCGAGGCCACCTCACCGTCAACCCCGCCTCCGTCGCCAAGGCGCCGCGACTGGAAGAGGAAGAGGTCGAGCCCTACACGGTCGAGGAAGTGCACAAGCTTCTGGACCTGGCCAACAAGACTCGGCACCCGGCGCGCTGGGTCGTATCTCTTGCCCTGGGGCTGCGTCAGGGTGAGGTCCTCGGTCTCAAGTGGACGGATGTCGACTTCGAACTGCGGGTCATGACGGTCCACCGCAACCGGCTACGGCCCCGGTACGAGCACGGCTGCGGCAACCGCTGCGGGCGCAAGCCCGGTTACTGCCCGCAGAAGGTCAACATCCGCCGTGAGACCAAGGACACCAAGTCCCGCGCCGGACGTCGGCCCATCGGCATTCCCGAGCCCTTGGTGCAGCTTCTGCTTCAGCACCGACGCGCCCAGGAGCGAGAGCGCCGACTGGCTGGCGACCTCTGGACGGAGAAGGGGTACGTCTTCGCCTCCCCGACCGGCGAGCCCCTCAACCCGAACACCGACCATCACGAGTGGAAGGACCTCCTCAAGGCGGCCGGTCTGCGCGCGGGCCGCCTCCACGACGCCCGCCACACGGCTGCGACCGTCCTGCTGATCCTTGGCGTTCCCGACACAGTCGTTGACGCGATCATGGGCTGGGAGCCCGGCAAGTCCGCCCGGATGCGCCGCCGCTACCAGCACCTCACCAACCGGGTGCTCACGGACACCGCCGACAAGATCGGTGGCCTGCTCTGGCCACTGCCGGAGGCGCCGCCTGCCAGTAGGTATCGGTAGCAGCGACAGGCACCGAGTGCGAGGGGGAGGCCGCGCGGGAAGCTCCTCGGCCTCCCCCTCGCGTGGGTTTCAGGTCACCCGCTGACGCAGTCATCTGCCCGGCGTCGTCGATCTCTCGTGCGCCGGCTACTCGTTCAGAATCAGTGACGCAGGGAAGTAGCAGCTTCCAGTGTCGTTGGCATGTCTCTTCTTACGGCTGAGAAGTTCGTCGAGCGTGATGTGGCCATCCAGCACTACGAAGAGGTCCACTCCCTCCATCGTGATGAAGCAGGTGCCGTCGGCGTAGCGCTCCCTGGCCCCCTTGGTAAAGCCATGGACGCTGATGTACAGCCCGAGCGTGTTCGTGGTCTTGTGCCGCACCTTCTCGACGAAGCTACCGAGGTAGTGGACCTCGACTGGTTCCTTGAGCCACTTCGCTTCTACGACATAGACGTCAGTGTCGTATGTGATGGATCCATCGATCTGCTCGTAGGGCAGGTTGTAGGACAGTCTTGGGTCCAGGTCGAACAGGCGGAACAGCCGGTTGAGGAAGGGCTCGAACTCGCGCCCAGCCTTCTGGCGGTTGGGTTCTGCCTCAAGGCGCAGGAACTCGCTCTTCAGCTCGCTCAGTCGCTCGGAGAAGCTGCGCCGGCTGTCCGTGACCGCTTGGTGAGCCGCGAGGTCGTTGGCGAACTTGGCATCGTCAGCGATCAGGCCGCGGTGGCGGTCGATGCACTTCTTCAGCTCGAAAACGGCTTCCCGCGCCTCGGCTATGAGTGAGTCGGCGTCCGATAGCCGCCGCAGCTTGGGGAAGCTGGTCATCTCTGAGACTTCAACCATGAGCCGTAGAGCAAGCTCCGTATAGCGCGTCTCATCTGCATGGAGACGATCTACGAAGTCCTCGGCCGTTTGCCACTTGTACCCGGAGAAGTTGATGCCGGCAACCAGCTCCGGGTGGCCCTTAGCCCACCGGCGGATGAAGCCCTCCAGGTCGTTCTTGTACCAGAAGATGTGCTTGAGGGCGGCCCCCAGCGCACCGTACGCAGCCGGACTGATTGGCTTCATGGACACGGGCTCGACTGCCACCTTCCACCCCTATGGCCCTGATGTGCTTGATGACCCGTCATATCGGTCAGATGATGCTACTCGGCACCGCACCATCTCGTGGGGTGACTGAGCGCCTCACGTCCGTGGAGCGATTGGACAGATGGCACCAGAGTCCACAGGTGGTGCCTCTCGGCTCGACATGGGGCGTAGCAGGTGATGGGCGCGCGGGGATCGTCTTCGCAGTGCGTGCAGCGGGCGTCGGATCAGCGGGGACCGTGACGACTGCAACCCAAACTGCAACCCTCAACGTCGAAGGCCCCCGCAGCGAGCTGCGGGGGCCTTCGACGTATTGCCCGGTGAGAGCAATGGCGGAGGATACGAGATTCGAACTCGTGAGGGGTTGCCCCCAACACGCTTTCCAAGCGTGCGCCCTAGGCCACTAGGCGAATCCTCCGCCGCAAACAATACAAGACGTTGGAGGGTGCTCGCGAACACGATCCCCGGAGATCGTCCGGAGACCGTTCGGGGGAACCTCCCGAGAGCCCCGCCGCGGTCGCGCGGCGACTCGTGGGGCGGGGCGGCGGCCGGTCGTCGGGGAGGGCGGGTGGACCGGAGGGGGTGGGGATCCGCTAAGGTGGGCGTCAGCCCCTCACGTGGCGCTATCTGACTGAACTCCCCCAGGGCCGGAAGGCAGCAAGGGTAGGTCGGCTCTGGCGGGTGCGTGGGGGGCCCTTGCGTTCCCGGGTGCGCCGGTCCCCCGGGTCGTGTTCCCGCGGGCCGAGCCGCGCCGAGGGGCCGCCCGCACCGTGCAGGGCCCCGGGCCGGGCTGGGTGGGGCCGGTTGTCAGTCGGCCCCGATAACCTCGTAGGTGTGTCGTCCCTTGCGCTGTACCGCCGCTACCGCCCCGAGTCGTTCGCCGAGGTCATCGGTCAGGAGCATGTCACTGACCCGCTCCAGCAGGCCCTGCGGAACAACCGGGTCAACCACGCGTACCTGTTCAGCGGGCCGCGCGGCTGTGGAAAGACGACCAGCGCGCGCATCCTCGCCCGCTGTCTGAACTGTGAGCAGGGCCCCACGCCCACCCCGTGCGGGGAGTGCCAGTCCTGCCGGGACCTCGCGCGCAACGGGCCGGGGTCCATCGATGTGATCGAGATCGACGCCGCGTCGCACGGGGGCGTGGACGACGCCCGCGATCTGCGCGAGAAGGCGTTCTTCGGACCCGCCTCCAGTCGTTACAAGATCTACATCATCGACGAGGCGCACATGGTCACCCCGGCGGGCTTCAACGCCCTGCTGAAGGTGGTCGAGGAGCCGCCGGAGCACCTCAAGTTCATCTTCGCGACGACCGAGCCCGAGAAGGTCATCGGGACGATCCGGTCGCGGACGCACCACTACCCGTTCCGGCTCGTCCCCCCGGGCACGCTGCGCTCCTACCTCGCCGATGTGTGCGGCCGGGAGAACAGCCCCGTCGAGGACGGCGTCCTCCCGCTCGTCGTGCGCGCCGGGGCCGGGTCCGTGCGTGACTCGATGTCCGTCATGGACCAGCTGCTGGCCGGCGCGGGCGACGACGGTGTGACGTACGCCATGGCCACCTCGCTCCTCGGGTACACGGACGGTTCCCTCCTCGACTCCATCGTCGACGCCTTCGCGGCCGGTGACGGTGCCGCCGCCTTCGAGGTCGTGGACCGGGTCATCGAGGGCGGCAACGACCCGCGTCGTTTCGTGGCGGACCTCCTGGAGCGGTTGCGCGACCTGGTGATCCTCGCCGCCGTGCCGGACGCGGGGGAGAAGGGGCTCATCGACGCCCCCGCCGACGTGGTCGAGCGCATGCAGGCCCAGGCGTCCGTCTTCGGCGCCGCCGAGCTGAGCCGCGCCGCCGACCTGGTCAACGAAGGGCTCACCGAGATGCGCGGCGCCACTTCGCCGCGCCTCCAGGTGGAGCTGATCTGCGCGCGGGTGCTGCTCCCCGCCGCCTATGACGACGAGCGGTCGCTGCAGGCCCGGCTCGACCGGCTGGAGCGGGGGGCCTCGGCCGCCGCCGCCTCGTTCGCCGCCCAGCCCGTCGCCGCCGCCCCCCTGGGGTACGTGCCGGGCCCCGACGCCCACGCTCCCCACGCCGCCTCCGCGGCCCCCGCGGGTCCGGACGCCGCGCGTGCCGCCGTGCGGGGTGAGGCGCCCACCGCGCCCGCCGCCTACGCGCCGCCCGCCGCGCCGACGCCCGATGCTTACGCCCCGCCCGCCCCGCAGGTTTCTCCCGCCCCTGCCCCTGCCCCTGCCCCCGCCCCCGCCCAGCGGCCCGGTTCCTGGCCCACCGGCGCCGGGGCGGGAGCCCCCACCGCCGCCGGGGCCGGGGCCGGGGAGCAGGCCCGCCGCCCCGGGGGCTGGCCCACCGCCTCCGCGCCCGGCAGCGGGCCCGCCCCCGCCGCCCCGCCGCCTGCCGCCGCTCCGGCCGCCCCGCAGGCCCCCGCCGCCTCCCCGGCCGGGCAGGCCGCGCCGGACGGCGGCCAGAACATGGCCCAGGGCGCCGTCCAGGTGCGGAACATGTGGCCCGACATCCTGGAAGCGGTCAAGAACCGCCGCCGTTTCACCTGGATCCTGCTCAGCCAGAACGCCCAGGTCGCCGGATTCGACGGGACGACCCTCCAACTCGGCTTCCTCAACGCGGGCGCCCGCGACAACTTCGCGAGCAGCGGCAGCGAGGAGGTCCTCAAGCAGGCCCTCGCCGAGCGCTTCAACGCCCAGTGGCGCATCGAGGCGGTCGTCGACCCCTCCGGTGGAGGGGCGGCCCCCGGCCCCGGCGGACGCCCTGCCCCGCAGTACCAGCCCGCCCCGGCGGCCCCCGCCCCCGTCGCGTACGAGCCCCGGCCCCAGCACGCACCCCCGCAGCAGTCCCCGGCCACGCCGCAGGGGCAGCACGCGCCCTCGGGCCCCACGTCGCCGTCCCCCTCCGCGCCGCCGCAGGGCAGGGGAGCCCCGTCCGTCTCCGAGGCCTCCTCCGGCCCGTACGGGGCCGAGCCGCCGCGGTCCATGTCCATCGAGGACGACATTCCGGAGGCCGACGACCCGGACCTCGTCGACTCCGCCCTCTCCGGCCACGAGCTGATCGTCCGCGAACTGGGCGCCACCGTGGTGGAGGAGTACCCCAACGAGCAGTGAGGCGGGGACACGGTGAGGCGGGGACGCGAGGGGGAGGGGAGATGGATCGGGTTCGGGGGCGAGGACCAGGGGCGGGGCGGGACGAGCCGTCCCCGGGCCGGCCTTCCCCGGACCGCCCCAGGCACCCCGGGCCCCCGTGGGCCGTCCACGGTTCGGCGGCCGTAAGGGCTCCGTGCGCCCGGCGGCTAGGCTGCACCCCGTGAAGGTCCTCGTCATCGGCGGCGGCGCCCGCGAACACGCCCTGTGCCGCTCTCTGTCCCTCGACCCCGACGTCACCGCTCTGTACTGCGCCCCCGGCAACGCCGGCATCGCAGAGGTGGCTGAACTGCGCGCGGTCGACGCGCTCGACGGTGACGCCGTCGCGCGCCTCGCGACCGAGCTGGGCGCCGGGCTGGTGGTCGTCGGCCCGGAGGCGCCGCTCGTCGCCGGGGTCGCCGACGCCGTGCGCGCGGCCGGCATCCCCTGCTTCGGCCCGTCCGGCGAGGCCGCCCGGCTGGAGGGCTCCAAGGCGTTCGCCAAGGACGTCATGGCCGGCGCCGGGGTCCCCACCGCCCGCAGCTACGTCTGCACCACTCCGGCCGAGATCGACGAGGCCCTCGACGCGTTCGGGGCCCCGTACGTCGTCAAGGACGACGGCCTCGCGGCCGGCAAGGGCGTCGTCGTCACCGAGGACGTGGACGTGGCCCGCGCCCACGCGCTCTCCTGCGACCGCGTGGTCATCGAGGAGTTCCTCGACGGTCCCGAGGTCAGCCTCTTCGCCATCACCGACGGCACCACCGTGGTGCCGCTCCAGCCCGCCCAGGACTTCAAGCGCGCCCTGGACGGCGACGAGGGCCCGAACACCGGCGGGATGGGCGCCTACTCCCCGCTCCCCTGGGCCGACCCCAAGCTGGTCGACGAGGTCCTCGAAACCGTCCTCCAGCCCACCGTCGACGAACTGCGCCGCCGGGGAACGCCCTTCTCCGGGCTGCTCTACGCGGGTCTCGCGATCACCTCGCGCGGCGTGCGGGTCATCGAGTTCAACGCCCGCTTCGGCGACCCCGAGACCCAGGTCGTGCTGGCCCGGCTGAAGACCCCGCTGGCCGGTGCCCTGCTCGCCTCCGCCAACGGCGCCCTCGACACGTTCCCGCCGCTGGCCTGGCGCGACGACGCCGCCGTCACCGTGGTCATCGCCTCGCACAACTACCCCGGCACCCCGCGCACCGGCGACCCGATCGACGGGCTCGCGGATGTCGCGGCGCAGGACGGGCCCGACGCGTACGTCCTGCACGCCGGAACCCGCGCCGAGGGCGACGCGGTGGTCAGCGCGGGCGGCCGGGTGCTCTCGGTGACCGCGACCGGCAAGGACCTCACGGCGGCCCGGGAACGCGCCTACACCGCGCTCGGCCGCATCCGGCTCGACGGCTCCCACCACCGTACGGACATCGCTCTCAAGGCGGCACAGGCCTGACGCACCCGTACGACGGCCGTCCGTACAGCCCCTCCGCCATCCCCTCCGTACGCCCCGGCGTGCGCGGCAGGCGCGAGGGGCTGTCGCGCACCCGGACGGCCCTGGGGCCAGGGGAGAAGTCCGCTTGCCCATCGGCGCGGACACGTCAGCAGCTTTACCCAAAGCCATTCCATCGGGTGACGGCTGCGCCATCCGGATGACGCCCGCCGGAGCCCCAACTAGGGTGCGGCGCAAGCGTTCCGGCACTTGGCCCACCGGCATTGCGATGTCGGCGGGGGGTGCCACAGTGGGGGAGTGAGCAACACCGTCGCGGGGCAGAGGGGGTGACGTCCGGCCGTGTCCGGTATCGATGTGGGTGAGGAGCCGGCCGCGCGGGCCGCGCGGGCCCGAGCGCTCTCCCTGCTGCGGATCCGCGGCAGGGCGCTGGCCGTGGCGATCCTGCCCGCGGCCGTCGCCGTCGTCCTGTTCGCCGCGGGCGCGCAGGGGCGCCTGGCCGGGCCCGTCTGGGACGCCGCGCGCTGGACGGTCCTCGCCGTCGCGGCCGCCGTGCTGCTGGTGACCGTTCCGGTCGCCGTCGCCGTGGCCCGCGCGCGGCCCGCCGTGAGCCCGACGGTCCCCGTGCCCGAGGAAGGGGCTCCCGACCTCTACCGGCTGGTCCGGGAGCTGGCCGACCGGCTCGGCGTGCCCGCGCCCTCGGCCATAGCGCTCACCCCGGACTGCGACAGCTGGCTGGAGGACCGCACCCACCGCGCGTTCCGGAAGGGCCCCGGGGCCCCGGGGGACGCCGAGGCCGCCGACACCGCCCCCGTCCTCGTCATCGGCTCGCCGTTCCTGTGGTGGATGCGGGTCGCCGAGCTGCGCGCGGTCCTGGCGCCCGTGGTGGCGGGCACCGGGCCGTCCGCCGACCCCGACATAGCCGCCGCCCGCCGCTTCGTCCGCGGTCTGGACGCCGCGATCGCGGACGCCGCAGCCCCCGGCAGGGGCGCGCTGCGCGGGGCGCCGCTCGCCTTCGTCGGCTGGGTGTCCCGGCTGCTGCTGCGGGCCTGCCGGGACCATGCCGCGGAGATGGAGCGCTGTGTGGCGGCGGCCGGATCCCTGCGCGCCCGGACGGTCGACCAGAGGCTGCGCGTCACCGCCCAGGAACAGGTCGGCCTCGCCTACGCGGGCTGGGACCGCCTGCTGACCCGGGTGGCGCTGCCCGCGTGGCGGATGGGCCGCTGGCCCTCCCGGCTGGACGCCGGGGTGGTCTCCGCGCTCACCGAGCTCTCCCGCCGGGACCGGCTGGCCGACGGCTTCGCCCTGCGCCTCGGCGAGCGGCCCGCGTGCGACCTGCTGGAGGAGCCCGGGACGGCCGACGAGGCCGCGTCCCTGCTCGCCGCCCGCCTCTTCCACGGCGGCCCCGCCGAGAGCGGCCCGGACTGGGCGCCGGTGGACTGGCAGCAGTATCCGGACGAGGTCGTCGACCGGAAGTGGCGCAGCGAGGCGGCCCGGCTGCACCGGGTCCTGGACACCCTGGGCGTCCCCCGGGCTTCAGCCGCCGACCCGGCCGATCCGACCCTGGCCCGGGTCGTGGAGCACCTGTCCGGGCCCGGCGGGTCGAGCGAGGAGCTGGCGGCGGGCATCGGCGCCGCGGTCGCCCGCGAAGAGGCCGGTCCCCGCTCCCGCGGCGGCGCTGGCCACGCGTGCGGGGGCGCCGGCGGCCCGGCGTACGGAGGCGGCGCGGCGGACGACCCCCTCGACCTCTGGGGCCCGGGCCCGCTGCCCCTCTTCCCGCTCCAGCCGCCCCGTACGGGCGCCGAGCTGCTCGCCGATCACGTCGCGGCCATGGTCTGCTGCGCGGCCGTGGACACCGCGGGCGCGGCCCCGGGCCTGGACTGGCTGGACGGCCCCGCGCTGCTGGTCGGCGGAGAGCGCAGGGCGGACCTCGCGGACCCGGTCCTCAGCCTGGTCGAGGACGGCGATCCGGACCCGCTGCTGTCCTGGCTGGCCGAAGTGGGCGTCCGCACCGACAAGCCGGTCCGGCTGGTATGAGCCGCGTGCCGCACAACCCGTACGAACGGCCGGGCGCATATGCCGGCCGGGCGGGCTCCCCGCCGACCGGACGGAGGAGCGCGTCCATCGCGCACCCGGACGGGCCGGTACACCCGGGAGGCGGGCGGGCGCGCCGGACTGGCTCGATTCGCACCCGGGGAACGCGTACGCCGGACAGATATGCGGGAACGGACCGGAAGAAACGGTTCCGTTCCCGCCAATTCGCGACGAAGGGTGACGAGCTGCGTGCGTTATGTGATGTGCTGGGACCGGCGCTGACATTCGGCGCACCAGAGTTGTCCGGGGATCCCCCCTGCGCTTGTCCTTGTCCGGGGGTCCGAGGGAGGGGCGCGGCATGGGGGCGGAGCAGATTCGCCGGTGGGAGTCGGGTGCCCTCGCGCACGCGGTGAGCGACCCCTTCGGGCAGGGGCCGCTCCCCTGGCTGCGCGGCAGTGAGAACTACTTCGACGACACCGGCCAGGTCGTCCCCTGGTACGCCGACCTCGCCCGCTCCACCGGCGGCGGCACCCGCACCGCCGACGACGTGCGCCGCCAGATCAAGGGCTTCGTCTCGCCCGGTGCGGCGGCCCCCGGCGAGGCCGTCGACTTCCACATCACGGTGGACCCGCCCCAGCAGTTCTCCGTGGACGTCTACCGGATCGGTCACTACGGCGGCGACGGCGCGTCCAAGATCACCACCAGCCCGCGGCTCTCCGGCATCGTCCAGCCCCCTCCGCTCGCCGCCGACCGGACCGTCTCCTGCCACCACTGGTGGATGTCCTGGCGGCTCCAGATCCCGAGCTACTGGTCGGTCGGCGCGTACGTGGCCGTCCTGACCACCGCCGACGGCTACCGCTCGCACATCCCCTTCACCGTGCGCGACGACCACCCCGCCGACCTGCTGCTCCTGCTGCCCGACATCACCTGGCAGGCGTACAACCTCTACCCGGAGGACGGCCGCACGGGCGCCAGCCTCTACCACGCGTGGGACGAGCGGGGGAGGCTGCTCGGCGAGGAGGACGCCGCCGTCACCATCTCCTTCGACCGCCCGTACGCCGGGGCCGGCCTCCCGCTGCACGTCGGCCACGCGTACGACTTCATCCGCTGGGCCGAGCGGTACGGGTACGACCTCGCCTACGCCGACGCCCGCGATCTGCACGCGGGACGCGTCGACCCGAGCCGCTACCGTGGCCTGGTCTTCCCCGGCCACGACGAGTACTGGTCGCTGCCGATGCGCCGGGCCGCCGAGCGCGCCCGGGACACCGGCACCTCGCTCGTCTTCCTCTCCGCCAACACCATGTACTGGCAGGTGAGCCTCGCCCCTTCCGCCTCGGGCGAGCCGGACCGCCTGCTGACCTGCCGCAAACGCCGGGGCCCGGGGAAGTCCGCGCTGTGGCGCGAGGTGGACCGGCCCGAGCAGCAGCTCCTGGGCATCCAGTACGCGGGCCGGGTGCCCGACCCCCGCCCGATGGTCGTGCGCAATGCCGAGCACTGGCTCTGGGAGGCGACGGGGGCGGCCGAGGGCGACGAGATCCCGGGCCTGGTCGCGGGCGAGGCCGACCGCTACTTCCCGCGCACCAGCCTGCCCCAGCACGACAACCGCATCCTGCTCGCCCACTCCCCCTACGAGGACTCCGAGGGCGCTCTCCGCCACCAGGAGACCTCGCTCTACCAGGCGCCCTCCGGCGCCCTCGTCTTCGCCTCCGGCACCTTCGCCTGGTCCCCCGCCCTGGACCGCCCCGGCCACACCGACCGCCGCATCCAGCAGGCCACGGCCAACCTGCTGGACCGGATCTGCAAGAGCGACTGACCGCGATCCGCACGTCCAGGGACCGGGGCCGCCGTACATCCGGGGCCCGTGGCCGCCGCGTCTCCAGGGGTCGTGCCCGTCGCGGATCGGCAGGCGGGGAGCGCGACCGAGGCGGGCCCCCGTCCTGGAGGAGCGCTCGCCTCCGGCCCCCTCTCCGGCCCTCCCGCCGCTCCCCTCCGGCCCCCAGGCCCGGGCCTCCCGCCGCCGCCCCCGGGCCCGGCGCGCGCCGCGGGCCCTTCGTGCGGGACAATCGGAACCGCTCCTGGATCAATCTACGCGGAGGAACCGTGTCCGGTTTTGTAGAAAAGCCCGAGCCCGTACAGGTGCCGGGCCTCACCCACCTGCACACCGGCAAGGTGCGTGACCTGTACCGGAACGAGGCGGGCGACCTCGTGATGGTGGCCAGCGACCGCATCTCCGCGTACGACTGGGTGCTGCCCACGGAGATCCCCGACAAGGGCCGCGTCCTGACCCGGCTCTCGCTCTGGTGGTTCGACCAGCTCGCCGACCTGGTGCCCAACCACGTCCTCTCCACCGAGCTGCCCCCGGGCGCCCCGGCCGACTGGGAGGGCCGCACCCTCATCTGCAAGAGCCTGCGCATGATCGAGGTCGAGTGCGTGGCCCGCGGCTATCTGACCGGCTCCGGACTCGTCGAGTACGAAGCCACCCGTACGGTCTGCGGCATCGGCCTCCCCGAGGGCCTGGTCAACGGCTCCGAGCTGCCCGGCGCGATCTTCACCCCGGCCACCAAGGCCGCCGTGGGCGAACACGACGAGAACGTCAGCTACGAGGACGTGGCCCGCCAGGTCGGCGTGGAGACGGCCGCCCAGCTGCGGCAGACCACGCTCGACGTCTACCGCCGGGCCCGCGACATCGCGCACCAGCGCGGGATCATCCTGGCCGACACCAAGTTCGAGTTCGGCTTCGAGACCA
This sequence comes from Streptomyces sp. CB02366, assembly GCF_001905905.1. Lineage (GTDB taxonomy): Bacteria > Actinomycetota > Actinomycetes > Streptomycetales > Streptomycetaceae > Streptomyces. Next base: position 732,892 of record NZ_LIVT01000003.1, on the reverse strand, counting down.
CCGAGGACGGGACCGAGCGGCTGATCATCGCCGACGAGGTGCTGACCCCGGACTCCTCGCGCTTCTGGCCGGCCGCCACCTGGAAGCCCGGCCGCGCCCAGCCCAGCTACGACAAGCAGTTCGTCCGCGACTGGCTGACCTCGCCGGCCTCCGGGTGGGACCGCGCGAGCGAGACGCCGCCCCCGGCGCTCCCGCAGGAGATCGTGGAGGCGACCCGCGCCAAGTACATCGAGGCGTTCGAGGTGCTGACCGGTGCCAACTGGGCGTAAGGGCCGGCGGATACGCGGAAGGCCCCGGACCGAAAGATCCGGGGCCTTCTCTGCGTGGAGCGGATGACCAGGTTCGAACTGGCGACCTCAACCTTGGCAAGGTTGCGCTCTACCAACTGAGCTACATCCGCAGTGCGCCGCAGCGCGATGCCCACTATACCCAACCCCGCTCGCGTGCGAGACGCACTGCCGTATGCCGGTTCTCGGCGCCGATCTTGGAAGCGGCCGAGGAGAGGTAGTTGCGCACGGTCCCCTGGGAGAGGGAGGCACGCTCTGCGATCTCCGCGACCGGCGCCCCGTCCGCCGCCAGTTCGAGCACCTCGGCCTCCCGGGCAGTCAGCGGGGAGTCGCCGGCGGCGATCGCGTCGGCCGCCAACTCCGGGTCCACGTAGCGGTTCCCGGCGTGGACCGTACGGATGATCTCGGCGAGCCGACGGGCGGAGACGGTCTTCGGCACGAACCCGCGTACGCCGGCGGCCAGCGCCCGCTTGAGGTGCCCGGGGCGGCCGTGGCTGGTCACGATCATGGTCCGGCAGTCCGGCAGCCCGGTCCGCAGCGATGTGGCGACCTTCACACCGTCCGCGCCCGGCATCTGGAGGTCCAGGACGGCGACGTCGGGCCGGTGCGCGAGCGCCATGGCCAGCGCCTCGGGGCCGCTCGCCGCCTCCGCGACCACGACGAGGTCCTCCTCCAGGGCGAGCAGCGCGGCCAACGCGCCCCGGATGAGGTGTTCGTCGTCGGCCAGCAGGACCCGCAGGGGCCGGTCGGCGGTCATCGTTCCTCCGGGGGAGCGGATGCGGAAGCGGGGTCGGAAGAGGCGGCGGGGTCGGAAGAAGCGGAGGAGGCGGAGGAAGAGAGGGAGGCGGCGGCACGGGAGGGGGCGGGAGAGGAAGCCCCACGGCCGCCCGGTCGCGTACGGGGGTCCGTCAGCGGAACCGTCGCCGTCACCCGGAAGAGATCGTCCCCGGCCCCGCCCGCGCTGAGCGTCCCGCCGAGCGCCCCGAGCCGTTCGCGCAGCCCTCTCAGCCCCGCACCACCGCCGCCGTCCGAGCCGTCCCCCTCGCCCGCCCCGCTGTCCGGGCCGCCGGGCGAGCCCACGGGGCCCGCCCCGTCGTTCTCGACCTCCAGGACCACCGCGTCCCGGGTCCGCGCGAGCCGGATCCGGCAGTGGCGGGGGTCGCCGTGGCGCAGGACGTTCGTCGCCGTCTCGCGCACCACCCAGCCGAGCGCGGCCTGCACGGCGGCGGGGGCGCCGATACCGGCCGGACCGTCCGCGCCCTCGACGCTCACGGAGATCCCGGCCGCCTCCAACACGCCTCGCGCGCCCATGAGTTCGGTGGGGAGGTCGGCCTCCCGGTAGCCGCGTACGACATCGCGGACCTCCTGCTGGGAGGCGCGGGCGATCCGCTGCACCTCGACCATCTGGTCCACCGCCGCGGGGTTCCCGCGCTGGGCCAGCTCCACGGCCAGCTCGCTCTTCAACGCGATCACGGACAGGTTCCGGCCCAGTACGTCGTGCATGTCCCGGCCGAACCGCAGCCGCTCCTCCGCCACCGCCAGCCGGGCCTGCATGTCCCGCGCCTCCTCGGCCTGCCACATCACGGACAGGCTCCAGGCGCTCGGCCGGCCCGAGACGAGCACCAGCAGGGTGACCACGGCCAGGGAGACGAACGCGCCGAACAGCTGCCCGCCCGGTACGCCCACGGCCGCCAGGAGGGCCACGCCGGCCACCGAGAAGGCGGCGGCGTGGAGCAGGAACCTCCGGACCGGGACGAGCAGGACGTACGGGACGGCGAACGCCACGGGCAGGTCCAGCAGCAGCAGGACGAGCCCCTCGTCCTTCACCCCGCCCACCCCGGCGAGAGCCACCAGCAGCCCGGTCATCACCACCTGGAGCACGGCGGGCAGGCGCAACCGGCGGGCGGGGAACGGCGCCGTGCCCCGGTAGTCCTCGAAGGCGGGCGTCAGGTTGCGGCTGCTCAGCACGGACTGGACGACGTTGGCGGCGAGGAACGCCCCGCCCAGGGCGATCGTCACCGCTCCCCGGCCCAGGGTCTCGCCGAGCGGCAGCAGCCCCCACGACACCGCGAAGAGCCAGATGATCGAGCAGAGCGTCACCCGGGTGTAGAGGTCGATGCGCTGGAGCTTGCTGCGCTCGTGCCAGCCGCGCCGCCACCCCCGTACCCGACCGATCACACCCTTCAGCCCCTTCACGTCAGCCGCGCGGATCCCAGCGGAACCACCGCTGCACAGCAAACACCGCGAACGCGGTCCAGGCCAAAGCCACCGCGGCGGCCGTCAGCAGATCACCGCCCTCCACCCCGCCGAGCCAGCCGTGCTGGACGAGGGTCACCACCCCGGTCAGAGGCAGCAGTTCGAGGGCCGAGGCCAGCTTGTCCGGGAAGACCTCCAGCGGGACGAAGATCCCGGAGCCGAAGAGCGAGACGAAGTACAGCGGCAACGTGGTGAGCTGCGAGGTCTGGACCGTCCGCGTCAGCGCCGACGTCGCGGCGGCCAGCGCCGACATCATCACGAGGCCCGCCACCAGGCCCGCCAGGAACACCTCGGGACGTTTCGGGGCCGAGAGGTCGAAGGCGATCGCCCCGGCCACGACGAGCAGCACGCACTGCACGAGCGCCAGGGCGATCGAGGGCACGGCGGTGGCGGTCAGGATCTCGCGGTCGGTGATCTCGCCGGTGCGCAGCCGCTTGAGGACGAGTTCCTCGCGCCGGGTGACGTAGCCGGTGACCAGGTTCATGTAGACGACCTGGAGGAGTACGACGCCGATACCGCCGGTGAGGGCCGCGCCCGCGATCGAGAGCCCGGTGCCGGTCAGGTCGATCTGCCGGAGCGACGCCCGGATCGAGAAGATCATGACGACGGGCAGCACCAGCGCCAGGAAGATCGCCGACCTGTTGCGCAGGAGCAGCACCAGCTCGGCACGGGACAGGGCGGACAGTCGCCGTGCGGAGGCGGAGAGTTTCGAGGGCGGCGCGGAGGAGCCGGCGGGAGCCGTGCGGTCGTCCGCGAGGACGGTGGGCGTGGTCATGCCGTCACCTTCTTCGTCTTCTTCGTCTTCCTGGTCTTCGTCCCGTTCCAGGCGCCGTCGTCCGCGGGCCCGCCGGCCCCGGTGCGGCGCGGGTCGTCGGCGCGGGAGCGCAGCCGGGTGTGGGCGATCTGGAGGAACGCCTCCTCCAGAGAGGCGGAGCGGGCGTCGAGGTCGAGCAGGTGCACACCCGAATCCCGTGCCCAGCCCAGCAGTTCGTGCAGTGCCTTCTGGAGGTCGGGGGTACGGATCTCGATCCGCCGCCCCTCCGCGGCCGCCCGCAGGGAGAGCGGAAGGCGCCCGGCCGGTACGTCGTCGGGCAGCGTGAACCGGATGCGTGCGGGCTGCGAGGCGGTGACCTCGGCGGTCGTCCCGGCCGTCACGATCCGTCCCTGGTGCATGATCGCCAGCCGGTCCGCGAGCGCCTCCGCCTCCTCCAGGTAGTGGGTGGTCAGCAGGACGGTCGTGCCGCCGTCGCGGAGCGCCCGGATCAGGTCCCAGGTGTCCCGGCGGCCCTCCGCGTCCAGCCCCGTCGTCGGCTCGTCCAGGAAGAGCACCTCGGGCCGCGAGGTCAGGGCGAGCGCCAGGTCCAGGCGGCGCTTCTCCCCGCCGGACAGCTGCTTGACCCGCACCCCGGTGCGGCTCGTGAGGCCGACCGTCTCCAGGACCTCGGCGGCGGGGCGCGCGCCGGTGGTGCACGCGGACCACATCCGCGCGGTCTCCAGGACGGTGAGGTCAGAGGGGAAGCCGCCCTCCTGGAGCATCACCCCGGTGCGGGGCCGGACGGCGGTGCGTTCGCGGTACGGGTCGTGGCCGAGGATCCGTACCGTCCCGGAGGTCGGGAGCGCCAGCCCCTCCAGGAGTTCGACGGTCGAGGTCTTGCCCGCGCCGTTCGTCCCGAGGAGGGCGAACAGTTCGCCGCGGGCCACGGAGAAGGAGATGCCGGACACGGCCTCGAAGCCGTCGTGGTAGCTGCGGCGGACCCCGTCCGCCGCGATCACCGTCTCCGCGCCGGTCGTGCCCCTGGTCGTGCCCCCGGCCGTGTCCGGTCGGTCGCCGAGTATGTCGTCGCTGGTCATGCTCCCAGGCTTCCGCCGGGCCCGGCCGGTGAGCAGTGCGCGCTGTCATCACTGCTCATGACAAACGTCATGGGGGCGCCCGGGAACACGGCAAAGGCCCCGATCCGAAGATCGGGGCCTTTGCTGCTGAGCGGACGACCAGGTTCGAACTGGCGACCTCAACCTTGGCAAGGTTGCGCTCTACCAACTGAGCTACGTCCGCATGCGACCACTCGGCTTTCACCAGTGGAGCGAGCACTACTCTACCTGATCCGACGATGTGGTCGATCCGAAGAGTCGTGCAGAGCGGGTGACAGGAATTGCACACTGCGCCTTCCCCCTGGAAGGGGGATGTTCTACTACTGAACTACACCCGCACGCTGCGTGGGATTCGGCTTTGCGGCCTCGCCCCTCGGCGTGCTCCAGACTCTAGCCGACCTGCGGGGGTGTCGCGCAAGTCGGCTCCCTCCGGGGCCCGCGGGCCGGTCCCCGGAGCCCGGCCGGCGGGGCGTCCGGAGCCCGGTCCGCCGGGCCCCCGGGGCCGCCTGACGACCCGTCCGGGCCGGGGACGGCCGCAGGCCCGGCCGGGCCCCTGTCCGCCGGAGGGTTCCGGCCCGCCGCCCGCCGCCCGGCCCCGCTTGCCGCCCGGCCGCCACCGGCTCAGCCGGCCGCGTCGAACGCCTCGTAGACCTTCTTCGGGATGCGGCCCCGGGCCGGAACCTCCATCCGGTGCGAGCGGGCCCAGGCGCGGACGGCCGCCGGGTCCGGGGCGAGGGAGGTGTGCCGGTAGGACGTGGGCTTCCGCCCGTGCTTGCCGGGAGGGGTCTGCTTTCGGGCGGCGGCCACGTAAGGCTCCAGGGCCTTGCGCAGTTTTCTGGCGTTGGCGGGATTGAGGTCGATCTCGTACGTCTTCCCGTCCAGGGCGAAGGCCACCGTTTCCGCCGCCTCTCCCCCGTCGATGTCGTCGGAGAGCGTCACCACTACGCGCTGAGCCACGGATATCGGTCCTTTCCTACGGCATCGGCGCGTCCTGCGTGCGCGGATGCCGGCCTTCCGGCTGCCAGGCGGGCGGATGCGGATCGACGCGATGTCGACTGGTCCGTTGTTCCCGGTTTTCCGTTGTTTGCCAGGGGGCGATGCTGCTTTCCCCGTAATCATTTGTACAGCGGCGGGCACCACATTGTGAAGCCCGCCCAATTACCTCCGCGTGTCCGTGTGCAATCCGTGGACAAACGGCACGAGTTTTTCCCAGACCTTTTCCTTACGGTGTCGCCGTCGATATCCGGACGTGATCCGCGGAACATGTCCGCCAGGTCCGCCCTGCCCGATATCTACCCGCGTAGAAATTTTGGGCAGGTACGCTGAGTGGACCCGCGGGGGTCTGGGGGACCCCCCGGAGAGACAGCCGCACCACACCACCACACCGGGAGTGCCAGTGGCACGCGTCGTAGTCGACGTCATGCTCAAGCCCGAGATCCTCGACCCGCAGGGACAGGCGGTGCAGCGCGCACTGCCCCGTCTCGGCTTCGAGGGAATCGCGGACGTTCGTCAGGGAAAGCGTTTCGAGCTGGAGGTCGAGGGGCCGGTCGACGCCGCCGCCCTCGCCCGCATTAACAAGATGGCCGAGACGTTCCTCGCCAACACCGTCATCGAGGACTTCGTCGTGAAGGTGGAGGAGGAGAAGTGACCACCCGTATCGGCGTCGTCACTTTTCCCGGCACCCTCGACGATCAGGACGCCCTGCGCGCCGTCCGGATCGCGGGCGCCGAGCCCGTATCCCTGTGGCACCGCGACAAGGACCTCCACCAGGTCGACGCGGTCGTGCTGGCCGGCGGTTTCTCGTACGGGGACTACCTCCGCGCGGGGGCGATTTCCCGCTTCTCGCCGGTGATGGAAACCCTCATCGAGCAGGCGAAGGCCGGGATGCCGGTCCTCGGCATCTGCAACGGCTTCCAGATCCTGACCGAGGCGCACCTGCTGCCCGGCGCGATGCTGCGCAACAACCATCTCCACTTCGTCTGCCGCGACCAGAGCCTGCGGGTGGAGAACGCGGAGACCGCCTGGACCTCGGACTACAGCGCCGGCCAGGAGATCAGGGTTCCGCTCAAGAACATGGACGGCCGGTACACCGCCGACGAGCGCACGCTCGACGAGCTGGAGGCCGAGGGCCGCGTCGCCTTCCGCTATCTGGAGGGCAACCCCAACGGCTCGCTCCGCGACATCGCGGGCATCACCAACACCGCGGGCAACATCGTCGGCCTGATGCCGCACCCGGAGCACGCCGTGGAGCCGCTCGTCGGCACCGGCCGCACCGACGGCCTCGGTTTCTTCACCTCGATCATCAAGAAGCTGGTCAACGCATGAGCCTGGATACGGTCAAGCACGCGGCCGAGACCCCGGACGCCGAGCAGCCCTGGAAGGAACTCGGCCTCAAGGAGGACGAGTACGCCCGGATCCGCGAGATCCTGGGCCGCCGTCCCACCGGCGCCGAGCTCGCCATGTACTCGGTGATGTGGTCGGAGCACTGCTCGTACAAGAGCAGCAAGGTCCACCTCAAGCAGTTCGGCGAGAAGGTCCCGGAGAACGACGCCATGCTCGTCGGCATCGGCGAGAACGCCGGCGTCGTCGACGTCGGCCAGGGGTACGCGGTCACCTTCAAGGTCGAGTCGCACAACCACCCCTCGTACATCGAGCCCTACCAGGGCGCGGCCACCGGCATCGGCGGCATCGTCCGCGACATCCTCGCCATGGGCGCCCGCCCGGTCGCGGTCGTGGACCCGCTGCGCTTCGGCGCGGCCGACCACCCCGACACCCGGCGCGTCCTGCCCGGCGTCGTCGCGGGGATCGGCGGCTACGGCAACTGCCTGGGCCTGCCCAACATCGGCGGCGAGGTCGTCTTCGACGCCTGCTACCAGGGCAACCCGCTGGTCAACGCCGGGTGCATCGGCGTGATGCGGCACGAGGACATCCACCTCGCGCAGGCGTCCGGCCCCGGCAACAAGGTCATCCTGTACGGGGCCCGCACCGGCGGCGACGGCATCGGCGGCGTCTCGGTCCTCGCGTCCGAGACCTTCGACGACGCCAAGCCGACCAAGCGCCCCGCCGTGCAGGTCGGCGACCCGTTCCAGGAGAAGCTCCTCATCGAGTGCACCCTGGAGATCTTCAAGGAGAAGCTCGTCGCGGGCATCCAGGACCTCGGCGGCGCCGGGCTCTCCTGCGCCACCAGCGAGCTGGCCTCCGCCGGTTCCGGCGGCATGCGCGTCGAGCTGGACACCGTGCCGCTGCGCGACTCCTCGCTCTCGCCCGAGGAGATCCTCATGAGCGAGTCGCAGGAGCGCATGTGCGCGATCGTCGAGCCGCAGCACGTGGACCGGTTCCTGGAGATCTGCGAGAAGTGGGACGTCATCGCCACCGTCATCGGTGAGGTGACCGACGGCTCCCAGCTGGAGATCTACTGGCACGGCGAGCAGATCGTGGACGTCCCGCCGCGCTCGGTCGCCCACGACGGCCCGGTCTACCAGCGTCCGTTCGCCCGCCCGTCCTGGCAGGACGCGCTCCAGGCGGACGACGCGGGCCGGCTCGCCCGCCCGGCGAACGCCGCCGAGCTGCGCGAGCAGGTCCTGAAGCTGGTCGCCTCCCCGAACCAGGCGTCCAAGGCGTGGATCACCGACCAGTACGACCGCTTCGTGCAGGGCAATACCGTCCTCGCGATGCCCGAGGACGCGGGCATGGTCCGCATCGACGCCGAGACCAACCTGGGCGTGGCGCTGGCGACCGACGGCAACGGCCGGTACGCCAAGCTCGATCCGTACACCGGCGCGCAGCTCGCGCTGGCGGAGTCGTACCGCAACGTCGCCGCCTCCGGCGCCAGGCCGCTGGCCGTCTCGGACTGCCTGAACTTCGGTTCGCCCGAGGACCCGGACGTCATGTGGCAGTTCGCCGAGGCCACGCGCGGTCTCGCGGACGGCTGCCTGGAGCTGGGCACCCCGGTCACCGGCGGCAACGTCTCGCTGTACAACCAGACTGGTGAGACGGCGATCCACCCGACGCCGGTCGTGGCCGTGCTCGGTGTGATCGACGACGTCAACCGGCGCACGCCGATCGCCTTCGCGGAAGAGGGCCAGCTCCTCTACCTGCTGGGCGACACGGCAGAGGAGTTCGGCGGCTCGGCCTGGTCCGACGTCGTCCACCAGCACCTCGGCGGCCTGCCGCCGAAGGTGGACCTGGCCCGCGAGAAGCTGCTCGCCGACATCCTCATCTCGGGCTCGCGCGACGGCATGATCGACGCCGCGCACGACCTGAGCGACGGCGGTCTGATCCAGGCCGTCACCGAGTCCTGCCTGCGCGGCGGGAAGGGCGCCCGGCTGGTCGTGCCGGACGGCCTGGACGCGTTCACGTTCCTCTTCTCCGAGTCGGCGGGCCGCGCGGTCGTCGCGGTCCCGCGCAGCGAGGAGCTGCGCTTCACCGACATGTGCGGCGCGCGCGGTCTGCCCGTCGCCCGCATCGGCGTGGTGGACGGCGAGGAGATCGAGATCCAGGGCGAGTTCAGCATCCCGCTGAGCGAGCTGCGTACGGCGCACGAGGCGACGATCCCCGCGCTGCTCGCCTGAGCCGCGCGCCGACCGGCGTTTCCCCCAAGCCCCCGCCCGGGCCATCCGGGCGGGGGCTTCGGTCTTCTCACCACCCCTTGTTGGAAGTTACGTAATTACGTAAGGTTGTGTCATGGAGCTGGAGCAGCGGGTCGCCGAGCTGGAGCGGCGGCTCACGGCACTGGAAGGGCGGGAACCCGAGTCCCCCCGCCTGGGAGACGGCGACTTCTGGGCGCTGGACGGGCTGAAACAGCAGCTGGCCGCCGTCGGAGAGGCCGCCGCCGACGGGGGAGTGCTGTACACGGGCGCGGTGCGGCTGCCCACCGGCGAGAGCTACGAGTGGCAGTACGGCGCTCTCACCGGGGCCCTGGTCGACGGGGACTGGGCGGACGCCGCCGAGTCGTTCGCCGCGCTGGGCCATCCGGTCCGGCTGCGCCTGCTCCGCGAGATCCTCGGCGGCCTGAGGACGGCCGCCGAACTGGCCGCGCTCGACGGCGCCGGCACCACCGGCCAGATCTACCACCACCTGCGCCAGCTGACCGGCGCGGGCTGGCTGCAGGCGGCGGGGCGCGGCCGGTACGAGATCCCGCCGGTCCGGGTGGTGCCGCTGCTGGTGGTGCTGACGGCCGCACGGCCCTGAACCCGAAAAGAACCGACGAGAACCGAAGAACCGAAGAGAACCGACGAGAGTCTCTGGACGACCGGGGGAGACGACCATGTCCATCCGCAAAGCCGTTCCGCTCGCCATGGAGCTGTCCTGGCTGGTCCTGTTCGCGCTGGTGATCAGCGAGTTCTTCACGGACCTGCCCGGACCGGGCTGGGCGACCACCTTCCTGCCCGCGGCGGTCGTGTTCGTCCTCATGGCGGCGACGACGATCCTGCAGGCCAGGGCCTCCGCGCCCCGGGGCGAACCGCGGCCCCCGGTCGAGGTCGCCCCGCCGGTCACCGGACGGTGGACGGCCCTGAACAGCCCCGCGGACAAGGCGCCGAGCCACGGGACGCACGTCTACGGGCAGACGTACGCGATCGACATCGTGGCCGACCCGGAGACCGGGGAGGGCGGGGCCCCGGCCCGGCCGGCGTTCCGCCGCCTCTGGCCGGTCTTCCGCCGCAACCGTGCCTTCCCGGCCTTCGGCGCCCCGCTGCTCGCGGTGGCCGACGCCGTGGTGGTCGGGGCGAGCGACGGCCAACGCGACCACCTGGGCCGCAACTCGCTGCCCGCCCTCGCGTACCTGATGCTCGTCGAGGGCAACGTCCGCTCGGTCCTGGGCGCGCACCGGGTCGTCGGCAACCACGTGGTCCTCGATCTCGGCGGCGGTACGTACGCGATGTACGCCCACCTCCGGCGCGGCTCCCTCCGGGTGAGGGCCGGGGACACGGTCAGGTCCGGGCAGGAGATCGCCGCCGTGGGCAACTCCGGCAACACGACCGAACCGCACCTGCACTTCCAGCTGATGGACGGCCCCGACCTCGACGACGCCCGGGGCGTCCCGTTCACCTGGCGGGGCGTCGGCGTCCCGGCGAACGGCGAGACGTTCACGGTCGGGGAACAGCCCGCACCGGTCTGACCGGACGGTGTCGGCGGGGCCGGTTACCCTCGGCCCATGACTCCGGCCAAGAAGCGCCCGCGCGCCTACGACCACCTCAGGACCCGCACCGCGGTCCTCGCCCAGTTCGGCCATGTGCGCGACGCCGTCGCGGCGTTGACGCCCGAACAGCTCGCCGCGCCGACCCGGCTCGGCGACTGGACGGTGCGCGAGCTGGCCGCCCACATCGCGATGGGGCTGAGCATGGTCGCCCGCTCCCTGGCCCTGCCCGAGCCGTCCGGCCCCAAGCCCGACCTCACCCTGCTCGCGTGGCCGGCCATCACCGCCGGGTACGCCGCCCCCATCTCCGAGGGCGCCGTGGAGCTGGCGGCCGGCAGCCCCGACCTCACGGCGCTGTACGCGGAGGCGGAGGCGGACTTCGCGGCGGCGGTCCCCGCCACCGGCACGGGGGAGCGGCTGCTCGTCACCGGGGCCGGGTCCATGCGGCTGGTCGACTACCTGGTCACCCGGACCGTCGAACTGACCGTCCACACCGACGACCTGAACGCGGCGCTCGGGCTGGAGGTCCCGTACGACCGCCAGGCGCTGGCCGCCTGCACCCGGCTGCTGGCGGACGTCCTCGCGGACCGGTCCCCCGGCGGCTCGGTCGAGGTGCGCGTCCCGCCGTTCGCGGTGGTCCAGTGCATCGGCGGACCGAAGCACACCCGGGGCACCCCGCCCAACGTGGTGGAGACCGCCCCGCTCACCTGGCTGCGGCTCGCCACCGGGCGTACGGAGTGGGCGCGGGCCCTGGCGGACGCCGAGGTCGCCGCCAGTGGGGAGCGCGCCGATCTGGCCGCGCTGCTGCCCCTGATGGGGTGAGGTGACGGGGTGAGGTGACGAGGTGGGGCGCCCGCCCGGGAGCGGGGCGTACGGAACCGGATCGGGGCCCCGCTCCGTCACATCGCCATGCGCACACAACGGATGACCCTCAGCGTCAGCGTCCTGGCCCTCCTCGCTCTCGCCGCCTGCGGTACGGAGCCGGGTCCCGGTTCCGGCGGCGGCGACACCGTGCAGAGCGACGTTCCCGTCACCGGCGTCGCGTGGAGCGTCGACTCGGTGACCGTCGACGGGAAGAGGACCGAGGCCCCGGCGGGGGCCCGCATGGAGTTCGACCCGAAGGGCCGCGCCACGGCCGACTTCGGCTGCAACAAGATCGGCGTGGACGCCCGCGTGAAGGGCGACCGGATCACCCTCGGCAAGCCCGTCACCACCCAGATGGTGTGCGGCGAGGACATCGAGAAGTTCGAGAAGGCCGCCATCGACGCCATGGGCGGCGAACTCACCGCGAAGCTCTCCGGCGAGAAGCTGACCCTCACCGGGGAAGGCGGCACGACCATGGAGCTGAGCGAGGAGAAGGCGGCCGATCTGGTCGGCACCCGGTGGACGGTGACCACGCTGCTCGACGGCGAGGCGGCCACCACGGTGCCGGCGGACCTGCCCCGGGAGCGGGCGCCCCACCTGACCTTCACCGAGAACGGCACCGTGCGGGGCAACGCCGGCTGCAACTCCTTCGGCGGCAAAGCCGCGGTGAAGGGCTCCACCATCACCTTCGACCGGATCGTGAGCACCCGGAAGATGTGCCCGCAGGCCGAGATGGAGAGGGAGAAGGCCGTGCTCGCGGCCCTCCGGGGCCCGGCGACGTACACGATCGAGGGCAGCGAGCTCACCCTCACCGGCGACGGCGGCAAGGGGATCGGCGCCACGGCCGCCCCCGCCGGGTCCGGCTCCCAGCACGGATGACCCGGCGGACGCGTCCGGGGCCCGCGACGGACGCGGGGCGCCCGCCGCGGGACCGTGCCGAGCCGGTGGGCGTCCCCGCGCCCGCCCCGGCGGCCCGGGGCCGACCGGCCGGGGCGGGCCGCCCCCTACCGCTGAAGGCGGGTCAGGAGGCCGGCGGATAGGGGAGCAGGCCGGCGTCGGTCCTCTCCCACGACGCCCGCAACGCGGCCAGCCGCTCCGGGTCGGCCTTCGCACGGTCGGCCTGCTCGCGCCGGTCCTCGGCCAGGTTGAACAGCTGGTCGGTCCCGCTCCTTCCCCGGTAGTACTTCCAGTCGCCGCGCCGCAGCGCCCGCTCGCCGCGCACCCGCCAGAACAGGTCGCGTTCCTTCGGCGTCTCGCCCCGCAGCAGATACCCCGCCAGGCTGACGCCGTCCAGCGGATGGGCGGGGTCCGGGCGAGCTCCGCCCAGCTCCAGCAGGGTGGCCGTCCAGTCGGGGGAGAACACCGGGAGGTCGCTGAACTGGCCCCCTTCGATGCGCGCGGGCCAGCGCAGCACCGAGGGGACGCGGATGCCGCCCTCCTGGAGCGAGCTCTTGCCGCCGGTGAGCGGCCAGTTGTAGGAGAACCGCTCACCGCCGTTGTCGCTGGCGAAGAAGACCAGGGTGTCCTTCTCCCGCCCCGACCGCTTCAGCGCCTTCAGCACCTCGCCGACCGAGCGGTCCAGGTCCTCGACCATCTCCCTGTACTTCTCCACCGAGCCGCCGTCGGCGTGCCGGAGGGCGGACCGGTCGCCGGCCTTGATCCGCCGGACGATCTCGGCGCTCGCCCCGGTGTCGCCCTCGGCGATCCAGGGCCAGTGCGGGGTGGTGAAGTTCAGGTTGAGCAGCCACGGCCTGTCGCCGTGGTCGCGCTGTACGTACTCGATCGCGCGCTCCGTGAGGACCCGGGTGTAGTACCGCAGGTCCTTGTACTCGGCGTCGCCCTCGTACAGGTCGTACTCGCCCGCCAGGCCGAGCTTGGAGTAGTACTCCAGGGCCCCGCCGAAGTTGCCGAAGAACTCGTCGTACCCCGACTTCACCGGGCTGTAGTCCGGCAGGTACCCGCAGTGCCACTTGCCGATCAGCGCGGTCGCGTAGCCGGCGCCGCGCAGCAGCGAGGCCAGCGTCGGATGTGTGGGCTCCAGCCCCGCCGAACGGTCGGCGATGGGCTCGGCGAGTCCGCCCCTCGTACGCCCCGGATAGCGCCCCGTGTAGAGGCTGAACCGGGTCGGGGAGCAGGTCGCCGACCCCGCGTACGCGTCGGTGAAGCGCACGCCCTGGCGCGCCAGCCTGTCCAGGTGGGGCGTGCGGATGTGCGGAGCCCCGTACGAGGAGAGGTCCGCCCAGCCGAGGTCGTCGCCGAGGATGAAGAGGATGTCGGGGCGGCGCGCGTGCTTGCCGCGGGCAGCACGGAACGGGCGTTCCCGAGGGCCGTCGTCGGCGGCCGTTCCGGCGGCGGAGGCCGGGGCGGCCCCCGGTATCCCGGCCGCGGTGACGGCGGTCGCGCCGACGGCGGTGGTGAAGGCGCGCCGGGTCAGCGGCGTACCGGATCGTGTTTCCGAACGTGCGTGCGCATCGCGAGAGGTCATGAGGGCTCCTGGGCGGGCCTCGGCCGCCGGTCGGAGGACGGGGCGCGAGGGGGTGGGCGCGACGTCCCGGCGGGCGGGGGCCCGCGGACGGGCGCACCCGCCCGCAAGGGACGGAAGAGGAAGGAAGGAGAAGAGGGGGAACGCGTGCGCGCGGGCCGAAGCCCGGGGCGAAGGCCCTGCGGGGTCCGGAAGGCGCGGCTGCCTCAGGCGCGGCGACAGATGGCGCTCGCCACACGTCCCAGATCGACGTGGCGGCGCACCACGAGCGTGATCGAAAGATCACCGAGGGGCTGCATGGGGGAGGAGCCTGCCAACGGGGCGGGGACCTGTCAACGGTGGTCTCGGCCTGCGGACAGCGGGCGGCGGGCTCCCCGGCCCGCGCCGCTCGCCCGGAGCCCGGCGCCCGCAGGTGTGAGGCTCGCCACGAAACGAGCGTTCGGCCGGAAGCCGGGGCGGAGTTCGGGCGGCTTCACCGAACGCCGTGGACCCCCCTCCGCACCCGTCTCCTGCTACCGGGCGGTAACCGGGCTTCCGGCCCGGAAGTGAGCGCCGCGGTCGCCTCGCGCGGCCCGTACCGCCACCGCGAAGGTGACGCAGGGTCACCGGCCGAAGTCCCGCGAATCACCCGCCCCGCGCGGCCTCCGGGCGCGCCGTCCCCGCCCCGCCCCGCGTCCGCCCACCGGTCTCCAATTCGGACCAGTGGTCGATCTCCCCTACACTCGGTGCCGTGCCCCGTGGTGATGGACGACTCAACCACGACCTGCTCCCCGGAGAGAAAGGCCCCCAGGACGCTTGTGGCGTCTTCGGTGTCTGGGCTCCGGGTGAAGAGGTCGCCAAGCTCACCTATTTCGGACTGTATGCCCTGCAGCACCGCGGACAGGAATCCGCGGGCATCGCAGTGAGCAACGGGTCTCAGATCCTCGTCTTCAAGGACATGGGACTGGTCTCGCAGGTCTTCGACGAAACGTCTCTGGGTTCCCTCCAGGGCCATATCGCGGTCGGACATGCCCGCTACTCCACCACCGGCGCCTCGGTGTGGGAGAACGCGCAGCCGACGTTCCGTGCCACCGCGCACGGCTCGATCGCCCTCGGCCACAACGGGAACCTGGTCAACACCGCCCAGCTCGCGGAGATGGTCGCCGACCTCCCGCGCAAGGACGGCCGCGCCACCCAGGTCGCCGCGACCAACGACACCGACCTGGTGACCGCGCTGCTCGCCGGGCAGCGCGACGAGGACGACAAGCCGCTCACCATCGAGGAAGCCGCCGCCAAGGTGCTCCCCGACGTGAAGGGCGCGTTCTCGCTCGTCTTCATGGACGAGCACACCCTCTACGCCGCCCGCGACCCGCAGGGCATCCGCCCGCTGGTCCTCGGCCGGCTGGAGCGCGGCTGGGTGGTCGCCTCGGAGTCCGCGGCGCTCGACATCTGCGGCGCCAGCTACGTGCGCGAGATCGAGCCGGGCGAGCTGGTCGCCATCGACGAGAACGGTCTGCGCACCTCGCGCTTCGCGGAAGCGAAGCCCAAGGGCTGCGTCTTCGAGTACGTCTACCTGGCCCGCCCCGACACCGACATCGCCGGCCGGAACGTCTACCTCTCCCGGGTCGAGATGGGCCGGAAGCTGGCCGCCGAGGCCCCCGCCGAGGCGGACCTCGTCATAGCGACCCCGGAATCCGGCACCCCCGCCGCGATCGGGTACGCGGAGGCGAGCGGCATCCCGTTCGGCGCCGGACTGGTGAAGAACGCCTACGTCGGCCGGACCTTCATCCAGCCCTCGCAGACCATCCGCCAGCTCGGCATCCGGCTCAAGCTGAACCCGCTCAAGGAAGTCATCAAGGGCAAGCGCCTGGTGGTCGTCGACGACTCGATCGTCCGCGGCAACACCCAGCGCGCCCTGGTCCGGATGCTCCGCGAGGCCGGCGCGGCCGAGATCCACATCCGGATCTCCTCGCCGCCGGTGAAGTGGCCCTGCTTCTTCGGGATCGACTTCGCCACCCGCGCCGAGCTGATCGCCAACGGCATGACCGTCGACGAGATCTGCACCTCCATGGGCGCCGACTCCCTCGCGTACATCTCGATCGACTCGATGATCGAGGCGACGACGATCGACAAGCCGAACCTCTGCCGCGCCTGCTTCGACGGTGAGTACCCGATGGAGCTGCCCGACCCGGAGCTGCTCGGCAAGCAGCTGCTGGAGACCGAGCTGGCGGCGGGCCCGGCGGCGACCGCCGCGGCCGACGCGCTGCGCCGTCCGTGACCCCCACGCGCCGTCGCCTCCCCCACCAGCCCCGTATCTCCACACGAAAGATCCCAGGCCATGTCTGAGACAACAGGTGCCTCCTACGCGGCGGCCGGCGTCGACATCGAAGCCGGCGACCGCGCCGTCGAGCTGATGAAGGAGTGGGTGAAGAAGACGCAGCGCCCCGAGGTCGCGGGCCTCGGCGGCCTGGGCGGCTTCGCCGGCCTCTTCGACGCCTCGGCGCTCAAGCGCTACGAGCGCCCGCTGCTGGCCTCCGCCACCGACGGCGTGGGCACCAAGGTGGACCTGGCGCGCCGGATGGGCGTGTACGACACCATCGGCCGCGACCTGGTCGGCATGGTCGTGGACGACCTCGTCGTCTGCGGCGCCGAACCGCTGTTCATGACCGACTACATCTGCGTCGGCAAGGTCCACCCCGAACGGGTCGCCGCCATCGTCAAGGGCATCGCCGAGGGCTGCGTCCTGGCGGGCTGCGCCCTGGTCGGCGGCGAGACGGCCGAGCACCCCGGCCTGCTGGGCCCGGACGACTTCGACGTCGCCGGAGCCGGTACGGGCGTGGTCGAGGCCGACCGCCTGCTCGGTCCCGACCGCATCCGCGAGGGCGACGCGGTGATCGCCATGGCGTCCTCCGGTCTTCACTCCAACGGGTACTCGCTCGTGCGCCACGTGGTCTTCGACCGGGCCGGCTGGTCCCTGGACCGCGAGGTCGAGGAGTTCGGCCGCACGCTCGGCGAGGAGCTGCTGGAGCCCACCCGGATCTACTCCCTGGACTGCCTGGCGCTCACCCGGACGACCGATGTGCACGGCTTCAGCCACGTCACCGGCGGCGGCCTGGCGAACAACCTGGCGCGGGTCGTCCCGGACGGCCTGCACGCCACCGTGGACCGTTCCACCTGGACGCCCGGCGCGGTCTTCGACCTGGTCGGCAAGGTGGGGAAGGTCGAGCGGCTGGAGCTGGAGAAGACGCTCAACATGGGCGTCGGCATGATCGCGGTCGTCCCGGCGGACTCGGTGGACGCCGCGCTGACGACGCTGGCCGACCGCGGGGTCGACTCCTGGGTCGCCGGCGAGATCGTCGGCCGCGGCGACCACGCGACCGGCGCCGCGCTGACCGGCGACTACGCACGCTAGGGCGTACGCGAGGAGCGCCGGACGGTACCCGCCCGGCGCTCCTCGCGTCAGCGGGCGTCCGGCCCCGGACGCCCGGATCGGGACACACAGAACCCGGTCCGGGGCTGGCCCGGACCGGGTTGAAGTGTCAGCGCGAGGTCAGGCGCCGCGGCGCTGTGATGACGACGGGCCGGACTGATCGTCCTGATCGTCGTCATCGTCCTGGTTGTAGCGATCCGCGTACTGTGCGTACGGGTCATCCTCCTCGTCATCCTCGAACGGCTCTGCGTTCGGTGGCTGACTCGAAGGCGATGCGCCCAGCTCATTGGCCAGACGCGACAGATCAGTCCCGCCGGTGCTGTACTTCAGCTGGCGGGCGACCTTGGTCTGCTTGGCCTTTGCCCGGCCGCGCCCCATGGCTCGACCCCCTCGGTGACGGGGCTCGACGGCCCCAGAGTCTTGACACGCGTTCATGTTTCAGGACGGACCCCCCGGAGGGAGACCGTGCCCGTAGGGCTTTAACGGTACCTGCTTCCGTGGCCATACGGTACGCCGCCCGCGTTCCGGTCCCGGCACAGGGTCCCCGAGGAGCCCTTTCCTCGCTGGTCAACTGCGATTTTAACCTCTTGTGGAGGTACGACCCGCCGACCGGCGTGAGTCTTGTCCCACCGGCCGGCGGGCCGTACGCGCACCCGGTCAGCGGGTGCGCGCCTCCGCCATGCGCTGCTCGGCGAGCCGGTCGGCCGCCGCGGCCGGCGGAATCCCGTCCGCCTTCGCACGTGCGAATATTTCCAGCGTGGTGTCGAAGATCTTCGTCGCCTTCGCCTTGCACCGGTCGAAGTCGAAGCCGTGCAGTTCGTCGGCCACCTGGATCACGCCACCGGCGTTGACCACGTAGTCGGGGGCGTACAGAACCGACCGGTCGGCCAGGTCCTTCTCCACGCCCGGGTGCGCTAGCTGGTTGTTGGCCGCACCGCACACCACCTTCGCGGTGAGCACCGGCACGGTCGCGTCGTTCAGCGCGCCGCCGAGGGCGCACGGCGCGTAGACGTCCAGCCCCTCGGTGCGGATCAGGGCGTCGGTGTCGGCCGCCACGGCGACCTCGGGGTGCAGCTCGGTGATCCGGCGCAGCGACTCCTCGCGGACGTCGGTGATCACGACCTCGGCCCCGTCGGAGAGCAGGTGCTCGACGAGGTGGCGGCCCACCTTGCCGACCCCGGCGACGCCGACCTTGCGGCCGCGCAGCGAGGGGTCGCCCCACAGGTGCTGGGCCGAGGCGCGCATGCCCTGGAAGACGCCGAACGCGGTGAGCACCGAGGAGTCGCCCGCACCGCCGTTCTCGGGGGAGCGGCCGGTGGTCCAGCGGCACTCCCGGGCCACGACGTCCATGTCGGCGACGTAGGTGCCGACGTCGCAGGCGGTGACGTACCGGCCGCCGAGGGAGGCGACGAACCGGCCGTAGGCCAGGAGGAGTTCCTCGCCCTTGAGCTGCTCCGGGTCGCCGATGATGACGGCCTTGCCGCCACCGTGGTCGAGACCGGCCAGGGCGTTCTTGTAGGACATCCCGCGCGCGAGGTTCAGCGCGTCGGCGACGGCGTCCGCCTCGGAGTCGTAGGGGTAGAAGCGGGTGCCGCCGAGGGCGGGGCCCAGGGCGGTGGAGTGGAGGGCGATGACGGCCTTGAGACCGCTGGCGCGGTCCTGGCAGAGCACGACCTGTTCGTGGCCTCCCTGGTCGGAGTGGAACAGGGTGTGCAGTACATCGACGGGCGCGCCGGTCACATCGGTCACTGTGGTGACTCCCAAACAACGAAGCGGCGGAAGACCCTCCTGAGGGTGGGGAGGGCCTCGGACCGACCGGTTCGACCGGTCCGACGGGCACGAGCGTAAGTCTTCCGGCGGCGCGGATCTGCCCCCCTGCGAAGGATCACCCCCTGCGGGTGACCCGCCGTGACACCATGCGCTGCATGTCGGTGGTGTCTTCGGTGCTCGTCCCTTACACGTCGTATCTCCGGGTCTATGAGCCGCTCGCCGCCTTCGCGGAGCCCGAGCGGAGTCACTGGGCGCGCTACGCGAGGCGCGGGGACCTCCCCACGGCCCAGGACGAACTGCGCCGCTCGCTCGCGGACTTGACGTCGACGCCGCCGGTCGGGGTGCCGGTCCACGAGAGCGGTGACGCGTTCGTGGCGGAGCTGGACGGGGTGGTGTGCGTCTGTCCGTGGCGGACCAGGCTGCGCGGCTGGCTGGCCCTGGAGGAGCTGGAGGGGATGTTTCCGGCCAACGTGCTCGACCTCGTGCTGCCCGCGGTGGTGCGCGGCCAGGCGGCGGCGGACCACCAGCGCTGGCAGCGGCGCCACCCGGACGCGCGGCCGTGGATCCGGACCACGGTGTGGCAGGTGCCGGTGCGCTGGTTCGTCCTCTTCGGCGACGAGGAGCGGGAGTACCGGCCGGCGGACGAGGAGGAGAGGCCGGTCCTGCGCTACCGCACCCCGATGGTCGAGGCCCGCCGCCGGCTGGCACGGGCGCTGCGGACCCTGCGGGAGAACGTTCCCGAGGGCCTGCTGACCGAAGGGCTGGTGGACGTGGGGCGCTGGCTGGAGGAGTTCCACCCGCACTCCCTGGTCGAGCTGGACTACGGGGGCCTGGTGCACGCCCTGCCGGCGGAGCGGTTGGCGGGGGACCGGTCGGCGGCGGACGTGGCGGAGGGGCTCACCGCGCTGCGGGCCGGGGACGAGGGGGGAGCGGCGGAGGCGTACGCACGGCTCGCGGAGCGCTGGCGGGCGGTCAGGGACCGGCAGTTCACCAATTGACGTGAAAAGACCCACAGCGGCATCAAGGTGACGGAACCGGGGCATCCTTCTTCCAGGACGGCCGGGAGGCCGGCGGACGGCCACCGGGGCCGTTCCGTACGGGAGAAGGAGGACGTCGCGTCGCCCCGGCGGAGGGTGACGGAGAGGGCTCGACGGACAGGTGACGGGCCGTGAACCTGCGTCCGGTGTGACACGTGTGGAAGATGAGGCGAGAGCGTCATGGCACCGATCCAGGGACCTACGTCCCGAACCGGGCCTAAGCCTCATGCGTGATGGACGGCACTAACGGGGCCCTTGCGCCTATCCCTACTCCTCATGCCAAAATAGGACAAGGAGTCCGGGGAGGGCTCCTTCTGTCCAAGTAAGGGCAGAATGCTCGACATTGCACGCTATGGGGGGTTTGGCGACTCCTGATCGCTCTGTGACTGATCGTCACCGGGGTGTGACTGTCCGCTATGGCATGGTCCATCGGCTTTCCGTCGCTGATGAACACCTGGGAGGGCAATTCCATCGGTTTGGCCGACGCGGCTGGACGGATGGTGTAGTTGTAGTGCCGAGGACAAGCCGTTCGTCCTATAACCGACTCGGCCCGCGTCCGCCATTTCGGGCAACGCGGGTCAAGGTGCAGAATTTAAAGGAAAGAACCGAGAAGGTTCGGTTCTCCCGAGGAGGCCGCTCATGACCGCTCGCACCCCTGATGCCGAGCCGCTGCTGACCCCGGCTGAGGTCGCCACGATGTTCCGCGTGGACCCGAAGACGGTCACCCGTTGGGCCAAGGCCGGCAAGCTCACGTCCATCCGCACGCTCGGTGGACACCGCCGGTACCGCGAGGCGGAGGTCCGCGCACTGCTCGCGGGTATTCCGCAGCAGCGCAGCGAGGCCTGAACACCCCTGCCTCGCAGCAGAAACAGCAGTTCGGCAGTACCGCAGTAACGCAGCACAGCACCACATCCGGGCAACTGCCAGGTCCCCCAACCCCAGTCGCCCGCCCATAGTTCCACTCGACGGACGCCTGCCCCAACGGGCGTCATACCCGTGTCTCACGGGTTTCGTCGTATCGATCGCGCTGGACTCCGCCGGGTCCAGCGCGATCTTTTTTGTGCCCTGGACGGATCTCCTCCCCGCCCGGCGCGGACCGGTCCCCCTGCCCGCGCTGCCTCCCGCGGGGCCTCCTGCGCGCCCTGGGCGGGCTCTCCGGGCCGCTCCCCGCCTTATGGAGCGGACCCCGGTACAAGAACCGGGCGGTCGGTCGGCTTCGGGGTCCGGAGGGCTTTCCGGCGCGCTGCCGGCCGATGGGCGGCGGAACCCGTCCCCGGGGCCTTCGTGGGGCTGTGAGCGGGTCTGGGCGGGAGTGCGGGTGAGCGTCCCGGAGGGGGCGGGGACGCGGTGGGACAGCCCCGGACGGAACGGTCTCCGGGCGGTCGGCCCCCGCCGAACGGGCCCGTGCAATTGCACATATTAAATTCACCAGTTGTAGGGGAGGCGTAAAATCCCCCGGTCTGAAAACTCTTTCGGTGACTACCGTCACACCGCCTGATGCTTGCCAACTCCCAGAGTGCCACTGCGTGGAGCGGGAAGCACCCGGCCGATGGTCATGTCGGCGAGGGCCTTTCGGCCCCGGCCCGTTCCTCCGGGGCCTGCTTTCCGGGGCCCCCGGTCGGGTTCTCGCCCGGCGCGCGGCCCTCGCGCCCGCGTCCGTCCGGCCGTCCGGCGGCCTCCTCGCTCCGGTCGCCGCCGTCCGGCCCGGCCCCGGAGGCCGCCGGGGAGGCGGCGGGGGCGGTGGGCTGCCCGTCACCGCCGGGCTCCATGGCGAGCCGCAGGAGGCGGTGGCAGACCGCGCAACGGCCGGTGAGGTGGCGGTAGGCGGAAGCGGCCGCCAGATGGGCGCGCAGCAGCGCGCGGATCTCGTGTCGTGCCGTGGACGCGGACATACGAGCCACCTCCCGGTGGGCCCGGCCGCCTCCGCCGTGCGCGGCGCCAAAAGCGCCGAGCGCGGCGGAGGGGGCGCCGAGATGCAGGGACAGCCTCTGCTCTACGGGGTACCCGGGGCGGAGGGGCCCGTCAAGACG
The DNA here is from genome assembly GCF_001905905.1 of Streptomyces sp. CB02366. Taxonomy (GTDB): domain Bacteria; phylum Actinomycetota; class Actinomycetes; order Streptomycetales; family Streptomycetaceae; genus Streptomyces. The sequence goes on along the minus strand of NZ_LIVT01000003.1, from coordinate 710,752 downwards.
CGAGAAAGCCCGGATCGAAACGATCCGGGCTTTCTCCACTGCGGTCCTGACGGGATTTGAACCCGCGGCCTCCACCTTGACAGGGTGGCGAGCACTCCAAACTGCTCCACAGGACCAGGTTTTCGCCGCTTGCCTTGCGGCTTGCTGCGAAACCAGACTGTACAGGAGGGAGGAGGCCCAGGTCGACTTCACTCCTGGTGGCGACCCCGTCACCGCCTCCGCGCCCTGCCGCGTCAGGGCGCCAGGGCGTCGATCGCCTTCACGATCCGCTTGTCCGAGACGGGGAAAGCGGTGCCCAGGGCATGGGCGAAGTAGCTGACGCGCAGCTCCTCGATCATCCAGCGGACGTCCCGCACCTCCTGCGGCACCGGCCGCCCCTGCGGGAACTGCTCCAGCAGCCAGGCGTACTCGTCCTGCATCTCGTGGACCTTCTCCATCCGGGTGGTGTCCCGCTGCACGGCCGTCGGCATCTGCTGGAGCCGCCGGTCGGCCGCCACCAGGTAGCGCATCAGGTCCGGCAGCCGGCGCAGCCCGGTGGCCGTGACGAAACCGGGCGGTACGAGACGGGCCAGCTGCTCGCGCACATCGGCGACGTTGGCCACCAGCGTCGGGCTGCCGGTCGCCTTCAGCCGGCGCTCGCACGCCTGCCACGCGGCCAGGACCTGCTGCACCTGATCGACCGTGCGGACGGTGAGGTCCACCAGGTCCGCGCGCACCTTGTCGTACAGCGTCCGGAACGCCTTCTCGTCCCACGCGGGGCCGCCGTGCGCGGCGATCAGCCGGTCGGCGGCGGCGGTGGCGCAGTCCTCGAAGAGGGCCTGCACCGAGCCGTGCGGATTGCGGGACAGCGCCAGCTTCTGCTGGTTGCTCAGCCGGTCCGAGGCGAACTTCGCCGGGTTCACCGGGATGTTCAGCATGATCAGCCGCCGGGTGCCCCGCCACATCGCCTGCTGCTGCTCGGCCTCGGTGTCGAAGAGGCGTACGGCCACGGTGGCGCCCTGGTCGACGAGGGCCGGGTACGCCTTCACCGGCTGCCCGGCGCGACGGGTCTCGAAGACCTTGTCCAGCGTGCCGATCGTCCAGTCCGTGAGGCCCGAGCGCTCGATGGACTCGCCGGTGGGCCCCGCGGTCGCCGCGGCGGCCTTGGAGAGCGCCTGGCGGGCCTTCGGGCGCAGCTTGAGCCGAAGCGCCTCCAGGTCCTTGTCCTCCGCCACCTTGCGGCGCCGTTCGTCGACGATCCGGAACGTGACCTTGAGGTGGTCCGGAACCCGGGAGAGGTCGAAGTCGTCGGCGGTGACCGGTACGCCGACCATCCGCTGGAGCTCCCGGGCCAGCGTGACCGGCAGCGGCTCCTGGAGCGGGACGGCCCGGTCCAGGAACTTCTCCGCGTAGTCCGGCGCGGGGACGTAGTGCCGGCGGATCGGCTTCGGCAGCGACCGGATCAGCTCGGTGACGACCTCCTCGCGCAACCCCGGGATCTGCCAGTCGAAGCCCTCGGCGGTGACCTGGTTGAGCACCTGGAGCGGTACGTGGACGGTCACGCCGTCCGCGTCCGCGCCGGGCTCGAACTGGTAGGTCACCCTGAACGTGAGCTTCCCCTGCCGCCAGGTGTCCGGGTAGTCGTCCTTGGTGACGGCCCCGGCCTTCTCGTTGATGAGCATGGAGCGCTCGAAGTCGAGGGCGTCCGGCTCCTCGCGCTTCTTCTTCTTCCACCAGGAGTCGAAGTGCGCCCCGGACACGATGTGCTCGGGAATCCGCCGGTCGTAGAAGTCGAACAGCGTCTCGTCGTCCACGAGGATGTCGCGGCGGCGCGCCCGGTGCTCCAACTCCTCGACCTCGCCGAGGAGTTTGCGGTTGTCGTGGAAGAACTGGTGGTGGGTGCGCCAGTCGCCCTCGACCAGGGCGTTGCGGATGAACAGGTCCCGCGACGCCTCCTGGTCGATCCGGCCGAAATTGACCTTGCGCTGGGCGATGATCGGCACGCCGTAGAGGGTGACCCGCTCGTACGCCATCACCGCCGCCTGGTCCTTCTCCCAGTGCGGCTCGCTGTAGGTGCGCTTCACCAGGTGCTGGGCCAGCGGTTCGATCCACTCGGGCTCGACCTTGGCGTTGACCCGCGCCCACAGCCGGGAGGTCTCCACCAGCTCCGCCGACATCACGAACCGGGGCTGCTTCTTGAACAGCGCCGAGCCGGGGAAGATCGCGAACTTGGCGCTGCGCGCGCCCAGGTACTCGTTCTTCTCGGTGTCCTTGAGCCCGATGTGGGACAGCAGGCCGGCCAGCAGCGAGGTGTGCACCGCCTGCTCCGGAACGGAGGCGTCGTCCTTGGGCTCCTCGACGGTGATGCCCATCTGCCTGGCCACCGTGCGCAGCTGCGCGTAGATGTCCTGCCATTCGCGGATGCGCAGGAAGTTCAGGTACTCCTGCTTGCACATCCGGCGGAACGAGGACGAGCCGCGCTCCTTCTGCTGCTCGCGGACGTACGCCCACAGGTTCAGGTACGCCAGGAAGTCGGACGTCTCGTCCTTGAACCGGGCGTGCTGCTGGTCCGCCTGCGTCTGCTTCTCGGCGGGCCGCTCGCGCGGGTCCTGGATGGAGAGCGCGGCGGCGATCACCATGACCTCGCGGGCGCAGCCGTTGCGGTCGGCCTCGATGACCATCCGGGCCAGGCGCGGGTCCACGGGCAGCTGGGAGAGCTTGCGGCCGAGCGGTGTCAGCCTCTTCTTCGGATCCTTCTCCGCCGGATCGAGCGCCCCCAGCTCCTGGAGGAGCTGCACGCCGTCACGGATGTTGCGGTGGTCCGGCGGGTCGATGAACGGGAACTTCTCGATGTCCCCGAGCCCGGCGGCGGTCATCTGGAGGATGACGGAGGCCAGGTTGGTCCGCAGGATCTCGGCGTCGGTGAACTCCGGCCGGGTGAGGAAGTCGTCCTCGGAGTAGAGCCGGATGCAGATGCCGTCCGACGTACGGCCGCAGCGGCCCTTGCGCTGGTTGGCGCTGGCCTGGGAGATCCGCTCGATCGGCAGCCGCTGGACCTTGGTGCGGTGGCTGTAGCGGGAGATGCGGGCGGTGCCCGGGTCGATCACGTACTTGATGCCGGGGACGGTCAGCGAGGTCTCGGCCACGTTGGTCGCCAGGACGATGCGGCGGCCCGTGTGGCGCTGGAAGACGCGGTGCTGCTCGGCGTGCGAGAGGCGGGCGTAGAGGGGGAGTACCTCGGTGTGCCGGAGGTTCCGCTTGTTCAGCGCGTCCGCCGTGTCCCGGATCTCCCGCTCGCCGGAGAGGAAGACCAGGATGTCGCCGGGGGCCTCGTGGCCCAGCTCGTCGACGGCGTCGCAGATCGCGGTGATCTGGTCGCGGTCGGAGTCTTCGCTGTCCTCTTCGAGGAGGGGACGGTAACGGACCTCGACGGGGTACGTCCGCCCGCTGACCTCCACGATCGGGGCGTCCCCGAAGTGGCGCGCGAACCGCTCCGGGTCGATGGTCGCCGAGGTGATGACGACCTTCAGGTCGGGGCGCCGGGGCAGCAGCCGGGCCAGATAGCCCAGCAGGAAGTCGATGTTCAGCGACCGCTCGTGGGCCTCGTCGATGATGATCGTGTCGTACGCCAGCAGCTCGCGGTCCGTCTGGATCTCCGCGAGCAGGATGCCATCCGTCATCACCTTCAGATACGTCGACTCCGGGTTCACCTGGTCGGTGAAGCGGACCTTCCAGCCGACGGTCTCGCCCAGCGGCGTTCTCAGCTCGTCCGCGACGCGCTCCGCGACCGTGCGGGCGGCGATCCGGCGGGGCTGGGTGTGCCCGATCATGCCCCGGACGCCGCGCCCCAGCTCCATACAGATCTTGGGGAGCTGCGTGGTCTTCCCGGACCCGGTCTCACCGGCGACGATGACGACCTGGTGGTCGCGTATCGCCTCCAGGATCTCGTCCTTCTTCTGGCTGACGGGCAGCTCGTCCGGGTACGACAGGGCCGGCAGCCGGGCCGCGCGCGCCGCGAGCCGTTCGGCCGCCCTGCCCGCCTCGGCCGCGATCTCGTCCAGCACGGACTGGCGGGCCTCGGGCTTGCGGATGCGGCGCGCTCCTTCGAGGCGCCGGCCGAGCCGGTTCGCGTCGCGGAGCGAGAGCTGACCGAGCTGGGACTGGAGATCGGCGAAGGAAGTAGACATACGGATCCCAGGATCTCACCCGGGCCGGTTCGGTGGCGACCTCATTTCGCGCGGGCTGCGTCACGCGGCACGTACCATTTCGGGCAGTCGAACGCCCCGTCACCGCCGCTCGCGCGAGAAAGGCCCGGTCCCGTGTCCCGTACGCCGTGGTGGAGCCTGACGGCGCTGCTCGCGGTGGTGGCGGGGCTGCTGTGCGGGCCGGCGGCCTTCGGGGGCGCCGGCGAAGGCGGTGTACGGGCCGTTTCCGCCGTGCGGGTCCTGGCCCAGGACGCGGGCCGGGCGGCCGGGGCGGCCTCCACGCCCGGGGCCGCCGCCGCGCGGACTCCGATGGGTCCGGCCCCCGCCTTCGCCGTCGGCGGGGCGAGTGCCCCGGCTTCCCCGCCCGGGGCTGTCGAGGCGGGCGCCCCGGCCTCCGCGCCCGGGGCCGCCGACATCGGCGTCCCGGCAGAGGCCGAGGCAGAGGCCGAGGCAGAGGACGCCCCCGTCCCCGGCTGCGGGAAGCTCCGCGACCATGACGGTGAGCCCGCCGTGCCCTCCCGCGCCCGGGGCGGCCACGACCAGGCGCCGGGCCTCGCTCCCTGGGGGCTGCCCGCCGCGACGGGGGCGCCCTCGGCCGAGCCGCCGCCGGGGGTCCGGGCCCGCGCCCCGGCCCCGTACACCCCGACGCCCGTCGAACTCTCCGTGCTGCGGGTGTAGGCGGGCCCGCCCCGCCTCTCCTCTCCCTTGCCTTCCCTTCCGCACCAGCACGGAGTGCCGCATGCCCACGCCCAAGAAGCCCGCCTCCACGAAGCCCGCGTCCAAGAAGCCCGCTCCCGCGTCGAAGAAGCCCCTCGTCTACGGCGCGGTGGTGGTGGTCGCCGCCGGACTGCTCGGGTTCGCCTCCTACCGGGCCACATCCCCCGACAAGTCCTCCGACGACACCACCGCCACCGGCCCCGCCGCCGAGGTCTCCGCCGACCCGGCCGAGGGCGTCTACCCGGAGCTGGCGAAACTCGCCCGCCGGGACGCGGACGACAAGCTGGCCATCGGCCGCCCGGACGCCCCGGTCGTCCTGATCGAGTACGCCGACTTCAAGTGCGGGTACTGCGGCAAGTTCGCCCGGGACACCGAGCCGGAACTGATCGAGAAGTACGTGGAGGACGGCACGCTGCGCATCGAATGGCGCAACTTCCCGATCTTCGGCGAGGAGTCCGAGAACGCGGCACGGGCCGCCTGGGCCGCCGGGCAGCAGAACCGCTTCTGGGAGTTCCACGGCGCCGCCTACGCCGAGGGGGCGAAGGAGAAGGGCTTCGGCAAGGACCGGATCAAGGGGCTCGCCCTGGAGGCCGGGGTGAAGGACCTGGACCGGTTCATGAAGGACCTCGACGGCGACGCGGCCCGTGCGGCGGTCAAGAAGGACCAGGAGCAGGGGTACGGGATCGGCGCCACGTCCACGCCGTCGTTCCTGATCAACGGCCGCCCCATCGCGGGCGCCCAGCCGGAGGAGACGTTCACCCGCGCCATCGAGGCCGCCGCCGAGCAGGCGAAGGCGGCCGGGGCGGGCCAGGCCGGGGAGCCCGCCAAGTGACGGCGGACATCGGCTACTTCGCGGCGTTCCTCGGGGGGTTGCTCGCCCTGGTCAGCCCGTGCAGCGCGCTGCTGCTGCCGGCGTTCTTCGCGTACTCCATCGACTCCGCCTCCCGGCTGCTGGCCCGTACCGGCATCTTCTACGCCGGGCTCGCCACCACCCTCGTCCCGCTGGGCGCGGCCGGTTCGTACGCCGGGCGGCTGTTCTACGGCCACCGCGACGCCCTCGTCACCGGCGCCGGCTGGCTGATCATCGTGCTCGGCGCGGCGCAGATCGTCGGCCTCGGCTTCGCCTCCCGGCGGATGGCCGAACTCAGCGGGCGCATCCGCCCCACCACGGCGTTCTCCGTCTACGCGCTCGGCGCGGTCTACGGCCTGGCCGGCTTCTGCGCGGGCCCGATCCTCGGCAGCGTCCTGACCGTGGCGGCGGTCAGCGGCAGCCCGGTCTACGGAGGGCTGCTGCTGGCGGTGTACGCGCTCGGCATGGCGGTCCCGCTGTTCGTCCTCGCCCTGCTCTGGGAACGCTTCGACCTCGGCCGCCGGTCCTGGCTGCGCGGCCGGACCGTGCGCCTGGGCCGGTTCGAGCTGCACACCACGTCGCTGCTGTCGGGGCTGTTCTTCATCGGGCTCGGCACGCTGTTCCTCGTGTACGACGGGACGACCGCGCTGCCCGGCCTGCTGGGGGTGGACGACTCGTTCGCGGTCGAGCAGTGGGCGCAGGGGTTCGGCGAGCGGGTGCCGGACCTGGCCGCACTGGCCGGGGCGGTGCTGCTGGCGCTGCTGGTCCTGGGCGTACGGATCGGGCGGCGGCGGCGCGGCGCGGACGAAGCGCGCGAGGCGGGAGCCGAAGAGCCCGAGGAGGCTGAGGAGGCCGGGAAGGTGTGACACGGCGAAGGCCCCGTCCGTCGGACGGGGCCTTCGAGAGGTGGCTGGGGCCGGGATCGAACCGGCGACCTATCGCTTTTCAGGCGATCGCTCGTACCAACTGAGCTACCCAGCCACGCAGCCGCTGACGCGACTGCAAGCGGTCCTGACGGGATTTGAACCCGCGGCCTCCACCTTGACAGGGTGGCGAGCACTCCAAACTGCTCCACAGGACCAAGCAATGTGCGAAACAAGTCTCGCACACGGTGAAACGTGCCCCCAACGGGATTCGAACCCGTGCTACCGCCTTGAAAGGGCGGCGTCCTGGGCCACTAGACGATGAGGGCTATTGGCCCGCCGGTTCGCTTTGCAGCGCGTCGGGGACGTGAGAAGCATATGGGATGGGTGGAGCTATCGCCAAAACGGTTTACGGCGAGGGGGTGGGGCGCGCTGCGGGGCGGCCCGGCGAGGCTCCCGAGGAGGGCGAGGAGGACGAGGAGGACGGCGACGGGGCGGGGGAGGAGGGGCCGCCCTGCTTGAGGTTCTCCTCCGGGAGATGGCGGCCGACCTCGGCGGTCGTCAGCCCGAGACCGCCCAGGGTGATCTCGTCCCACGCCTGGAGCCGGCGGGTCGAGCGGTCCATGTAGAGCACCGAGGCGTGCACCTTCTCGGGCTTCTCGTTCTGCACGGCGCGCAGCCCGCCGCCGCCCGTGGAGCCCTCGACCTTCAGCCGGGTGCCGAGCTTCAACTGCTCGTTGATCCGGCGGTGGTAGTGGCCGGAGAGCACCAGCGGGACCGTGCCGTCGGTCTCGCGGGCGGTGTTCGGGTCATGGGCGACGGCGATGTCGGCCGGGGCGCCGGCGCGCTCCTGGTCGCGCAGCGCGGAGGCCAGGCGCATGCCCTCCAGCCGGGCGGCCCCCTTGTTGCCGCCGGGGCCGGTCCGGTCCGGGGTGAAGGAGACGTCGCCGGTGCCCGCGATCCGCAGGCCGCCCACGTTCACCGCCGCGCCGTCGTCGAGCACGTGGACGTTCTCGAACTTCTTCAGGTACGCCTGGGTGACGGGGGAGTCGTGGTTGCCGCGCACCCACACGTATGGCGCGCCGAGGTCGCGGATCGGGTCGAGGAAGCCGTTCTCCGCGGCGGAGCCGTGGTCCATGGTGTCGCCGGAGTCGACGATGACGTCGATCTCGTACTGCTCGACGAGCGAGGCGATGATGTGCCACGCGGCCGGGTTCAGGTGGATGTCGGAGACGTGCAGGACCCGGATGGTGCCGGGGTCGGGCTGGTAGACGGGCAGCGTGGAGGTCGCGTCGTACAGCTTGGTGACGTTGGTGACCAGACGGGCCAGTTCCCGCTGGTAGAGGTCGAACTCGGTGACGATGGAGCGGGCGTCGCCGACCAGGGACGGGGCGCTGGAGAGCAGCCCGGAGAACTTCGGCTCCAGGACGGACTTCGGGTTCCAGGTGGCGTACGCGCTCACGCCCGAGGCGGCCAGCAGGGCGAGGGCGAGCCCGCCGGCGGCCAGGGCGCGGCGGGGGCGGCGGTAGACGACGAGGCCGAGCGCGACCGCTCCGGAGACGACGGCGACGCAGGAGCGCACGGCCAGCTCCCGGGTGCCGGAGGCGACGTCCCGGGTGACCTCCTCCTGGAGGTTGGAGAACCGTTCCGGCTGGTCGATCAGGGTCTGGGACCGCTCGGGATCGAGGCGGTCCACGTCCACATCGAGCCGGAGCGGCGCGATGTGCGAATCCAGCTCCAGCGCGCCGAGCGGGGAAATGTTGATCTTGCTGCCGCCGGTGAGGGAGGGGCGCAGCGTCATGTTGGTGTCCATGGGGCCGACCGGCGTACGGACGCTGCCCACGGCGAGCAGCCCCAGCCAGGCCCCCAGCACGACCACGGCCAGCATGCCGAGCGCACGGAGGGCGCGGCGGCGGGCGGGGGCCGCCCCGCCGCCGCGCGGCGCCCGGGGGTCCTTCGGGGCGCGTTCCGGCCGCCCGCCCGGTCCGGAGCCACCGGGCCCCGCACTGTCGGCCTCCGGGCGGTCGGCCTTCGGGCTGTCGGGCCCGGGGCCGGTGGACTTCGTGCGGACGAGCTGGCTGAGGCGGTGCCGGACGCGGTCGGCTGCGGCACGGAACGGGACGCGGACCATTGGGCGCGTATGCCCCGGTACGGCCTCCGTCATGCCGGGCGGCGGGGCGGAACGGGGCGACGGGGCGCCGACGCGTACAGGCCGTCCGCCGCCCCGGTACGGGACAATGGCCGGGTGCTGGAGATGACGCGCGAACAGTTCGAAGAGCTGGTGAGCCAGGCTCTGGACCGCATCCCGCCGGAGTTGACGCGGCTGATGGACAACGTGGCGGTGTTCGTCGAGGACGAGCCGGACCCCGGCGACCCCGACCTGCTCGGGCTCTACGAGGGCACGCCGCTCACCGAGCGCGGCGAGTGGTACGCGGGGGTGCTGCCGGACCGGATCACCGTCTACCGGGGCCCGACCCTGCGGATGTGCGAGACGCAGGAGGACGTCGTCGCGGAGACGGAGATCACCGTGGTCCACGAGATCGCCCACCACTTCGGCATCGACGACGAGCGGTTGCACGCCCTGGGCTACGGATGAGCGAGCAGGAGCCGCGGCCCGGCCCGCCCACCGCACCGCAGGGCCGGGTGCTGGCGGCGGTCGCGGCCGGCGGAGCGCTCGGGGCGCTCGCCCGGTACGGGGCGCTGGTGCTGTGGCCCGGCGCGGGCGGCTTCCCGTGGACGGTGTTCGTGGTCAACGTGAGCGGCTGCGCCCTGATCGGGGTGCTGATGGTGCTGACCGTCGAGCGCGGCCGGATCACCCGCCCGCTGGTGCGGCCCTTCCTCGGGGTCGGGGTGCTCGGCGGCTACACGACCTTCTCCACGTACGCGGCGGACGCCTGGGGCCTGCTGGCCCGTCAGGAGGTCGCGGTGGCGATGGCGTACGCGGTGGCGACGGCGGTGACCGCGCTCGGCGCGGTGTGGGCGGCGGCCGTCGCGACCCGGGCCGCGCTGGACCGCGGCGCGCGGGCGGCGGGTCCGCCGCCGGGTCGGACGACGTGACCCGGTCGGCCCGGGGTACGCGGGACGGGTGGGATCTACGGGACGTGGGGGGCCGCGGGAATATGCGGGACGGGTGGGACGTGCAGGGCGGACAGGACATGCGGGGCGGGCGGGACGGGCGGGGCCTCCCGAGCGTGCGGGGCCGCTGGGGCGCTCGGGGTGTGGGGGACGCGCGGGGCCCACAGGGTGTGCGGGATCTGCGGGGCCACCGGGGTGCCCGGGATGGACGGGGTCCTCGGAACCCCCGGAGCGCCCGGGATGGGCGGGCCCGCCGGGGCGGGAGGTGGGCGGCGTGACCTGGCTGCTGGTGGCGCTCGGCGGGGCGGTGGGCGCGCCCCTGCGCTACCTGACGGACCGCGCGGTGCGGGCGCGCCAGGGGCCGGACGCCCCGGGCGCCTTCCCCTGGGGCACCTTCACGGCGAACATCGCGGGCAGCCTGCTGCTGGGCGTGCTGACCGGCGCCGCGGTCTCCTCCCCGGTGCACGCCCTCCTGGCGACGGGCCTGTGCGGGGCGCTGACCACCTACTCGACGTTCTCCTACGAAACCCTCCGGCTAGCCGAGACGGGCCGCCCCTTCCTGGCCGCGGCCAACGTGCTGGTCTCCCTGCCGGCGGGCCTGGGCGCGGTGTTCCTGGGGGTGGAACTGGCGAGCGGGTTCCGGGGGTAGGGCCGGCGTACGGAGGCGGCTCGGGCAGGTCTCACGGGGCCTCGGGACGGTGCGGGCGGCCGGCGTACGGGGTGGCTCGGGCGGGCGTCGCGGGGGCGGGCGAGGTTTCGGGCGTGTCTCCGGCGGGGTCGGGGGAGTTGGGCACGGTACGACGCCGGGCCGGTCGCCGCCGGTTTCCGTTCCGGTCACCCCGGTCTCCGTTCCGGCGCCCACCACGGTGCGCCCGGTTCGGCGCCCCGGTCCGGTCCGGGCGTCGCGCTCCACCCACGCCCCCGCCCCCTCGTCCCGGAGGTGCCCCCCGTGCGCCAGTTGTCCGCCCCCGTCCGCTGGGCAGCCGCCACCGCGCTGACGATCGCCGCCTCCACCGGCTGTATGAGCGTCGGCGAGAACGACGCCGGGGCGCCGGGCCCCTCCCGGTCCGCCGGGCCCCAGGGGGCCGACGCCGACCCCGCCGCGGACACGGTCCCCGACCCCGGGCGGGCCGGAAGGCGCGGCGGGGACGCCCACCCCCACTCGGACCGGGCCGTCCCCGGCGCCACCCCGCGCCCGGGCGCCTCCGACACGGCGCCCGAGACCGCCCCCGCGGGCCCGCACCCCGAACCGGCGGCCCCGGACCCCACCCGGGGCGCCGGGGCCCTGACGCCGACGCCGACGCCCTCGACCCCGGGGCCGGGCGAGCCGCCGCCGACCGTCCCGGAGCCGCCGGTCCCGCCGTCGCCCACCCCGGACCCGGAGCCCGACCCGGAGCCCACCGACCCGCCGGAACCGTCGCCCTCGACCTCGCCCGCCGCGCAGTTCCGGGCGCATGCGCTGAGCGGCCGGGAGGTCGTCCGCCCGCTCCGGACTCCGGAGGCATCGCCGCAGGTGGGGCCGGTGTAGCCGAGGGATCTCCCCGCCGGGTTTGCGCAATGTGGGTGAGAGTGCGTATGGTGGTAGATCGTTTGATCCCATTGCCCGGCGCCGACACAGAAGAGCGCCGTGTGGCGCGTACTCTCCCTTGCCGTGGCTGGACCGCATTGAGGCGGTCGAAATTGCGAATCACGGAGTTATGGGCGCGTGCCGAGACTCCGGAAGGTTTCGCATTTCGCATGTCAATTTCCAGTTCTGACCGCACCGTCATGCCCGAGAACGTCGACAGCGCCGAGCTCGCCGAGCTGGTCGAGTCCGCCGTGACCGAGGCTCCCGCCGGTACGACCGCCCCGGCCGCCGAGAAGACCCCCGCCGACGAGAAGGCCCCGGCGGCCGAGAAGTCCGTCGCGGACTTCGTCGCCGACCAGGCCGACCAGCAGGACGCCGAGAAGGCCGACGCCCCGCAGGCCGCCGCGGCCCCCGAGGCGGCTGCCGAGGAGGACGCCGACGCCGAGCCGACCCTCACCTTCGGTGACCTGGGCCTGCCCGAGGGCATCGTCCGCAAGCTCGCGCAGAACGGCGTGACCGCCCCCTTCCCGATCCAGGCGGCGACCATCCCGGACGCCCTGGCCGGCAAGGACATCCTGGGCCGTGGCCGTACGGGCTCCGGCAAGACGCTCTCCTTCGGTCTGCCGACGCTGGCCGCGCTGGCCGGCGGCCGCACCGAGAAGAAGAAGCCCCGCGCGGTCATCCTCACCCCGACCCGTGAGCTGGCGATGCAGGTCGCGGACGCGCTGCAGCCGTACGGCGACGTACTCGGCCTCAAGATGAAGGTCGTCTGCGGCGGTACGTCGATGGGCAACCAGATCTACGCCCTGGAGCGCGGTGTCGACGTCCTCGTCGCCACCCCGGGCCGCCTGCGCGACATCATCACCCGCGGCGCCTGCTCCCTGGAGGACGTCCAGGTCGCCGTCCTCGACGAGGCCGACCAGATGTCGGACCTGGGCTTCCTGCCCGAGGTCACCGAGCTGCTCGACCAGGTCCCGGCCGGCGGTCAGCGGATGCTCTTCTCCGCCACCATGGAGAACGAGATCGGCACGCTGGTCAAGCGCTACCTCTCCAACCCGGTCACGCACGAGGTCGACAGCGCCCAGGGCAACGTCACGACCATGTCGCACCACGTCCTCGTCGTGAAGCCGAAGGACAAGGCGCCGGTCACGGCCGCCATCGCCGCCCGCAAGGGCCGCACGATCATCTTCGTCCGCACCCAGCTGGGCGCCGACCGCATCGCCGAGCAGCTCATCGAGTCCGGCGTGAAGGCCGACGCGCTGCACGGCGGCATGACCCAGGGCGCCCGTACGCGGGTCCTGGAGGACTTCAAGAAGGGCTACGTCAACGCGCTCGTCGCGACCGACGTGGCCGCCCGAGGCATCCACGTCGACGGCATCGACCTGGTCCTGAACGTGGACCCGGCCGGCGACCACAAGGACTACCTGCACCGCTCGGGCCGTACCGCCCGTGCCGGCAAGTCCGGTGTCGTCGTCTCGCTGGCGCTCCCGCACCAGCGCCGCCAGATCTTCCGCCTGATGGAGGACGCGGGCGTCGACGCCTCGCGCCACATCGTCCAGGGCGCGGGCGTCTTCGAGCCGGAGGTCGCCGAGATCACCGGCGCCCGTTCGCTCACCGAGGTCCAGGCCGACTCCGCGAACAACGCCGCCAAGCAGGCCGAGCGCGAGGCCGCCGACCTGACGAAGCAGCTGGAGCGGGTCCAGCGCCGTGCCGTCGAGCTGCGCGAGGAGGCCGACCGCCTGGTGGCCCGTGCCGCGCGCGAGCGGGGCGAGGACCCGGAGGCCGCGGTGGCCGAGGTGGCCGCCGAGGCGGAGGCCGCCCTCGTGGCAGCCGTCTCCGTCCCCGAGCAGCCGGCCGCCCGCGACGAGCAGCGCCGCGACGAGCGGGGCAACTACGAGCGCCGCGACAACCGCGGCGGCGACCGCGGCGGCTACCGCGGTGGCAACGACCGTCCCTCGGGTGGTTTCCGCTCCGGTGGCAACGACCGCCGTGACGACCGTGGTGGCCGCTCCTTCGAGCGTCGGGACAACGACCGCCCGTCGTTCCGCGACCGTCGTGACGACCGTCCCTCGGGTGGTTTCCGCTCCGGTGGCAACGACCGCCGCGACGACCGTGGTGGCCGCTCCTTCGAGCGTCGGGACAACGACCGCCCGTCGTTCAACCGCGACCGTCGTGACGACCGTCCCTCGGGTGGTTTCCGCTCCGGTGGCAACGACCGCCGTGACGACCGTGGTGGCCGCTCCTTCGAGCGTCGGGACAACGACCGCCCGTCGTTCAACCGCGACCGCCGCGACGACCGCCCCTCGGGTGGTTTCCGCTCCGGCGGCAGCGACCGCCCGTTCAACCGCGACCGTCGTGACGACCGTCCCGCCGGCGGCTTCCGCTCCGGCGGCGGCGACCGCCCGACCGGACGTCGTGACGACCACCGCGGCGCCAACACCGGCACCAACACCGGTTCCTTCGGCCGCCGCGACGACAAGCCGCGCTGGAAGCGCAACGGCTGACCCCCGCCCGGCCGTCCTTCGGCCGAGCAGGTCCGCCTGACAGACCGGCAGGGCCCGTACGCCACCGAACCGACTCGGTGCCGTACGGGCCCTGTTGCCGTTCCACCCCCTCGCGCCGGCCTCCGGAAGGGGTGCGACGGGCCCAAGACCGATACCGGATCGGCTGCCGGGGCGGGGCGGGCTATGCTCGGGGGGTGACGTCACAGGGGCCGTTAGCTCAATTGGTCAGAGCAGCGGACTTTTAATCCGTTGGTTGTGGGTTCGAGTCCCACACGGCCTACCCCTCCGCCCCAGGTCAGAGCGTTTCTCTGGTCTGGGGCCGCTGCTTGTTCGGGTTCATTTCGGACAGGTGCTCCACCCAAGCTCCATCGAAGTGCAAACGATCATGATGCGATCACCGCTACCGCCTCGCCAGCGGGTCGGCCTGCTCCAGCGTGTCGAGCCACTCCATGACCGCGGCGCGGGGGTAGAGCGTGTCTCTGCCGACCCTGCGTCCCCGCTTCGGGCCGATGCCCCTGTGCCGCATCTGGCGCACGGCACCCGGCGTCTTGCGGATCAGCGACGCGACTTCCCGCGTCGTCATGAAGTGGGGCTGCGGCTTTTCTGGCGTCTCCATGGGCGGAGCCTTCCTCGCCGATGCCTTCCCTGCTCCACTCGAAGGTGGGGATTGAACGGGCGGCGGGACCCTGAACGCTTGCTGTCGGCGACCAGCGGGCAAGACGACGGGCCAGACAGCCGACAAGGAGGATCGCCCAGTGGACCCGACCGAACGTGCCCTGCGAGCCCGCCTTGGAGCCCACCAGAGCTGGGCCAACACCACCGACCGAACGGCGCGGACGGCAGGCGCCCGGCGAGCCGCCGAGAGTAAGTTCGAAGAGGAGGCCAGGCAGAAGCACCCCGGGGCCACGGAGGCCCAGGTCGCCGCAGCCGCCGAATCTCTGCGGAAGGCGCACTTCAGCAGGATGGGGCTCCTCTCCGCGCAGGCACGGCGCAGGAAGCGCACGTTGCCGTGAGAGCACACGAAGCAGCCCCTGCCGCGCGAGAGGCAGGGGCTGCTCAGGCCGTCCGGCCGCCGACGAGTGCCGGACGGAGTCGGGTTACACCGGGGGCTGGCCCGGTGTCGGGGTCGGCGGCGGGTTCGGAAGAGGCGGGCCGGGGTCGGGCGGCATCTTCGGGGAGCCGCTGCCGTGCTTCCCCATCTCGATCCGCCGAGCGCTCAGCCCGTAGATCCCGAGGGGCGGGAACAGGTCGACGCGCCGCGGGGCGTTGGCGTCGGCGCAGTCGCCGCACAGAAGGTCACGTTGCCCGCCGGCGGCGGGCCGGGAGCTGGTGACCGGACTGCTCCAACAAGCCTCACAGACGCGGACGTCGGTCTCCGACAAAGCGATCGTCATCGGTGCCGCCCGCAGGGTGTTCCGGGCTGGGTGTCGGTGGTACGCATGGTGGTGCCTCCGTCCTGCTGGGATGGGTGGTGGCCCGTCCCGGTCGCGGTCCTGCCAGGGAGTGGGCGGCCGGGGCGGGAGTCAGCTGCGGCGCACCCGGCGGACAGCTGCGCGGAGCCGGGCAGCGGTCTCGCACGGACGGTCGGTACGGCACGTCGGGCAACTGATCGTGTGGCCGAGGAGCGCCCGGTACTCGGTGTCCCCCGAGGACGTCGTCTTCACGGCGTACCGCCGTGGCACTCGGGGCATTCGCAGGCAGGGAACCGGTGAGTTTCCTCGGCCTGTTCGAGGGGGACCACTTCGGCCTCCGGCCGGATCACGCGGGTGACCCCCTCGCGATTCACCTCGTACACCTTGATCGTCATCACGGGTATGCCCCCCGTCGCAGTCGGTGAGATACGCCAGACCGTAGGGACCAGCTGTGCACGCACGCCAGCCGTGTGCAGATCTGTGCGCACACCCACCCTTCCGGGGGTAACCACCACAACGCCCCCTTGACCAGCCCCACTTCGTGCCAGACCGTGGTGCACACAACTGCACACCACCCAGCCGGAGGAAGCCCATGTCGTTACAGTTCATCGGAATCGACCCGCAGACCGGCGACGACGAGAGTCCGACCGTGTGGATCGACCAGGAGAAAGGGGAGCTCGTCTTCCAGGGGTGGAAGCCCAGCCCCGAACTCGAAGCCGAGTGTGCTGCCCTCGAACTCCCTGGGCACGCCGTAGGAATCCCCGACACCGAAGCCGTGGTCCGCATCCCCGCCAGGATGGTGGACATGATCAGGGAGGCGTGCGATGCCCTCGAACGTTCCGACGGCGTTCGCTGACCTGCTGGCCCAGTGCGAACGGTCCGCCGTCCACCTGGAGATGAGGGACGTCTACTCCGTCGACAAGGAGAAGGGCCCGTTCGCTGAATGGCGGGCCGGCTTCCGCCACGACCCCGCGAACCGCGCGTCCTGGTGGCGGCCCTGGCTCGACCTGGTCGCCGAGACCGTAGGCCGCGGCGTCGCCATCCGCCGGGCCCGCATCGTGTCCGAGCCCGTCAGCGAGTACATCCGTTACGAGCACTCCGGCACCTTCACGAACATCGCGGCCGGTGAACAGGTGCGGTGGCTGCCCCGCCGCCGCGCTTCCGACATCGCCCTGCCCGGCAACGACTTCTGGCTGTTCGACGACCGCCTCGTCCGGTGGAACCACTTCGCCGGTGACGGCTCCTCCCAAGGCCCCGAGCACACCACCGACCCGTCAGCAGTGAAGCTGTGCGGCGAGGCGTTCGAAGCCGTATGGGACCGCGGCATACCGCACGACCAGTACGACATCCGCTGACGACCGCACCCGGACAGGCCAGCACATGACCACCTCCCCCTCCTCCTCGGCCCAGGCCGCGCGTGAACTCGTTGCAGGACGGCTGCGCGACCTCCGCAAAGGAGCCGGGCTCACGGTCACCGAGCTGGCCGCCGGGTGCGGCTGGCACCACGCCAAGACCTCCCGCATCGAGAACGCCCGCACCGCCCCCTCCGCAGGCGACATCCGCCGCTGGTGCCGCACCGCCGGCGCGGAAGCCCTCGCCGAAGACCTCATCGCCCAGTCGCTGCACGCCGAATCCATGTACACCGAGTGGCGCCACCAGGTCCGCCACGGGCTCGCCCAGCTACAGAACAGCTCCATCGCCTTCTTCCGGCAGACCGAACTGTTCCGCGTCTACTCCTCCTCGCTCGTTCCCGGCCTCCTCCAGACCGAGGGGTACGCGGCCGTCGTCCTCGCGATGAGCGCCCGCTTCCGCGAACTGCCCATCGACGACAGCGCCGAAGCCGCCCGCGCCCGGGTCGAACGCTCCCGCATCATCCACGAGCGGGGCCACCGCTTCGTCCTTCTCATCGAGGAGGCCGTACTCCACTACCGGATCGGCGACGCCGACGCGATGGCGGCCCAGCTCGGCCACCTCCTCACCGCCGGGGCCCTGCCAGCGGTGTCGCTCGGCATCATCCCCACGGCCGCGCACCGCGCGCAGTGGCCGCGCGAGACGTTCCACGTCTACGACAACTCGCTTGTCTCCGTCGAACTGGTCTCGGCTCGGGTCCGCATCACCCAACCCAGTGAGATCGCCTTGTACGCGAAGGCGTTTGAGGAGCTGCGGCAGACCGCGGTGTACGGCGCAGCAGCGCGGGCCCTGATCGTGAAGGCCATCGATTCCCTCGGCTGACCCGCCCGGCAGTTGGACCGAAACGGGTGGAAGCTCGGAAGAACCCTCCTACGCTTCGGGGATGTTGAAGAAGCTGCTGAAGAAGATCGCGCTCAAGGGCATTGACGACCTCGCCGTCGAAGCCTGGGAGCGAGGTGATGCGGTGTTCGCGAACCGGTTCTTTCCGTCGCCGTCACCACGGAACCGGGACGCTGACGTTGCAGCCGCGATAGGCCGTGTTGAGTCCATCGGGTGGCGGCTTCAGAGCCGGCAAGTCGAAGGGGAAGGGCTTCAGCGCAGTTGGAGCCTCCTCTTCGTGCGGCCACCGCAGGCATGACGAAAGGCCCCCACCGCCCGGTGAAGGGACGGCGGGGGCCGGGTTACTCGATGCTGTAGGGGACCAGCTCGCGGGGGATCTCCTCGGGCGTCTCGTGCACGGCGGCGAGACGCCGGTTCGCACGCCGGATGATCCGCATCGCCTGCCGCAGCAGCCGCTCCAGCGCGGACACCTCGACCTTCTTCGTCTCGACCACGGCGGTCAGGTGGGCGACGTCTGCCTCCAGCCGATCGAAGCGCCGAGAGACGTACTGCCAGATCTCCGGGGACACCTGCAACCCCGGCGGCGGCAGCTCGTCCGCCTCCGCCGCAGCAGCAGGTGGGACCGGGCGCTCGCGCGGCGTGCTGATCCTCGCGACCAACACCGAGCAGATCCCGCCCACCACCGCGATCACCACACCGAGCACCGTCTCGTCACCGCCCACCGTGGCCCCCTCTCTCACACGTACAGATACGCCTGCGACCCCCCGTCAGCGCAGCGATGATGCCCAGCAGCAGGACGATCGCCAGGTACACCGGGACCGTCGCCCAGCCCGGTGCGTACCGGCCCACCAACGCCGCCGCCCCGAAGGACAGAGCCCACCAGGCCGGGGGGCCGACGATCGCGGCGAACCCCCACACGTCCCGGCCCGGACGCAGCACCCCCGCGACGAGGCCGAGGACGCCGCACCCGATCCACACCCCGCCCCACGCCTCGATGCACATCAGGTCGATGAGCGGGCCCGCCCCCTGCCGGACGGCCGGGCGGTCGGTGAAGAGCAGGCCGAGACCGACGACGATCCAGCAGGCGCCGGGCCCGGCGAGGGCGAGGCCGCGCCAGCCCAGGTGCGCCCACAGGGCGGACGCGGCCCGCGCCATCAGAGCCCTCGGCCGGGGGTGGCCCGGTCCGGCTCGGCCGGCCGGTTGGGGACGGCGTAGGTGATCCCGAGGGCGCCGAGGACGGCGAGGACGATCGTCACCGTCTCCCCGCTCGTGACGACCTGGTCCTGCACGGCGGTGACCGCGGCTGCGGCCCCGGCGGACAGAGCCGCGACGAGGGATTTCGCGGCGGTGCTGATTCTGGTCATGGGGTCCTCTTCTCCAGCGCGGTCATGCGCTTCTCCAGAGCGGTAATCCGCTCGTCTGTGGTCGGCGGCTTCGGCGCCGGGGGCTTCGGCGGGGACGGCGGCTTCGGAGACCAGTTCGCCGGGTGCTTCAGCCGCTCGGCCACGTCCTTCCGGATGGCGTCCATGCCGCCGGGAAGGCCGCGCGGATCGACCTTCCCCGGCTGCCACTCCGCGTGACCGATCACCGAGGTGGTCCCGTCCTTGCCCCACTTGTGGGCGCGGAGCACGGCGGCCGACGCGCGGACGACCGCCTCACGCTGCACGGCCGGCCACGGGTCCTTGCCGTCGCCGAGGTTCTCGCACTCGAACCCGTAAAACCGGGCGTTGCCGTCGGTGTTCGCCTCGTTGTCCGCGGGCAGCGGCTTCTCCGCGACGACGGCCTTCAGCACGTCGTCGTCGCCCAAGCCCGCGTGGTTCGCCCGCCCGTACCCGACGAGGTGCACGGTCCCGTCCTTCGCGATGACGCCGTGGCACAGCGGCCCGGGAAGGGCGGAGTGGCCGTTGCGGCACAGGGCGACGGTGGACGCGGTGCCCTTGGTCACGGTGTGGTGGATCATCACCCCGTGGACCGGGCCCCACGCCCCCTTGCTGTTGCGGTTGTGGGTGCGCCATCCGGTCGTCTCCACGACCTTCACGCCCTCGGCGCGCAAGGCCGCGAGGAACGCGGCAGCGGACAGTGGTGCGGCCATCAGGTCTCCAGACATGCAGAAGCCCCGGGCCGGGCGGCGCGGGGCGGGGCGAGTTCAGGGGTAGGTCAGCTGGCGGTCTCGTACTCCAGGTAGCCGAACAGGCGCCCGCCGGCCGCCCAGGTGAAGGGCACCGACGAGCTGGCCCACGACAAGTTCGCCGGGGAGCCGGACGTCGGGAAGAACACGAGTCCGACCGACGCCCCTGGGGATACGGCGATCTGCCCGTCGACCCGCCCGGACTGGAACGCGTGCATCGTCCCCGACTGGTTCCCCGTGGCGTGCGCCGGGAACGGCAGGGACAGTGACCAGCCGCCGGACCCGTAGGTGGTGGTCGACCCCATGAGGATGTCCCACCGCACCCGGCAGGACCGGCCCCACTTCATGTGCCGTGCCGTCACCGTGCCGTTGCCGATCGCCGGGTTCGTCGTCGCCCCGGACCAGGTCGGGGTGTACGGGGTCCACGCGTCGAACATGCTGTTGAGCTGGTCGCGGATCTCCTGGTTCAGCAGGGCGGCGGTGACGACCTCACCGGCTGCCCAGTTGCGTGGGGTGAACGTCACGGCTGCGGCTCCTCCGGGGCAGGTTCCGTCGGCGGCTCGATCGGCGGTTCCGGGATGTTCGGGTTCGCCGGGTCCTCCGGGTGCCACCAGAACCGGCGCTGGAGCGCGAGCGCTTCCGCCTCCGCGCCCGCGATGTCGTCCGGCACGATCAGCGGCACCCAGTCCCGGCGGCACTCCACGCACCCGAACCGGGGGTCCTTCACGGACACGATCCACACGGAGTCGCAGGCGTCGCAGATTCCGATCCACCGTCCGTCGTCGATCCGGGCGTACAGCCCGGGGTGGTCGGGGACTGTCTCGGTGGGTACGGGCACCCGGCGGTTGAGTCGGGTCTCGGCCCACCGGTAGATCAGCTCGGCGCCGGGGACCTGCGACCAGTCCTGTGCGGGCTGCCCGCGCCGGGGCGGCGGGGGCATGTAGTAGGTCTCGGCCTGCACGATCGCGTCGGCAGGCAGGGCGGATAGGGCCATAGAGCGTCCCATCAGTAGGCGAGGCGAGTGGTGTAGTCGAGCTGCCCGTACACGGGATCGCCCAGCACCCACACGGAGTCGGTGGCGGCGGCCGAGGTACGGAACTGGATCTTGTGGGAGTTCTCGGCGATGGTTTCGGAGTAGCCCTCCACCGTGACGCGCATTTCCAAGGTGGGTGCCTGCTCCGGCAGGTCGTACACGGTGAAGTAACTGGAGATGTCGGCGTCGAGGATGTCGAGGTAGGTCGGCATCGTGAACGCCTCGACGGGCACCTCGCGCAGCTCAGGCTGCGGGTTGCCGTACCGGCTGATCCGCCAGTACGCGGCGTCCACCACGCTGTTGTCCGACGTCTTCAGCAGCGTCATGTCCTGCTCGTACAGACCGAACGCCAAGATGGAGTCCTTGGCCACCACCTTCTGCGTGGCGCCGCCGGGCCGGGTCGCCACGATGCTGTTGACGAGCTTCTGGTCGTCATCGGCCAACTCGACCTGGGTGGTTTCCAGGTCTGCGTAGGCGATCACGAACGTCTCGTCGGCGGCGTCCGGGTTGTAGCGCAGGTCGCGGGACTGGTACGCCAGGCCGAGATAGTCGCGCTCGGCGTAGAGGCGGCCGGAGTCGGTGGCCTCGACCTCCCGCAGCCGGGCTACCACGCTGGACCCGGCCTCGCCCTGCCCGGCGACCGGGTCGTGCGTGGACCCGAGGATCGTGACGCTGCTGACGCCCGCGTACCGGGCGAGCCGTGCGACCCGCAGGTCGGCGGTCTCCCCGCTGTGCGCGGTCATGCCCGCCGCGTAGTGCGTGGCCAGGGCCGCGCCGATGGGCGCCGAGTACGGCACCGCGTACAGGGCGAGGTGCCCGATCGACCCGGCCCACAGCCGGGCCCCCGCGTACCCGCCGACAGTGAGCTGCCGCAGCTCGGTGGCCAGCGTCACCGGGGTGCTGGCCTTCAGCACCCCGTCGACCCACACCCGCTGGAGCACCTCGTCGTACACGAAGTGGTGCCACGCCCCGTCCGCCAAGTTCCCGCTGGCCACGGTGGACACGGACAGGAACCCGTCCCAGCCGGACTCGGCCTGGAGCGCCCCGGACGCAGAGAGGGACCACACCTGCTGGGACATGCCCCCGGCCCCGGACATGCCGAAGATGACCCGGCCCGGGACGCTCGTCTGGAACCAGCACTCCAGCTGCAACCATCCGCGCGAGGACGCGTCCTGGAACCCCTGGCCCAGATCCGATGCGAGTACCTTCCCGGCCGTCGCCGACGCCGGGGTGAGGAGCGGCAGGGCCTCCGTGGCCGCGGCGGGCCCGGCCGCCGTGCCGAGATCAAGGGTGCCGCCGGCACCGACCTGGGCCACGGTCAGCGGCCCGGCCGTCGTACCCGACAGGTCCCCGGCTGCGGTGCTGCCGGTGGCCTCGGTGAGCGGGTAGTAGGCGATCGGCTCGCTGGAGACGATCTCTTCCACCAGGCAGGTGCGCAAGGCGGGCAGGCGGTTGAGCCGCTTGAACAGGTCCGTCGCGGAGATGCTGACGCTGCTCGCCAGCCCGCTCCAGCTCACCGGCCACTCGTTGACCGTGCCGTAGAACCGGGGCCGCACCAGCGCACCCAGGTAGCCCAGCTCGCACGGGTCCGAGGTGCCCCCCGTCCGGGACGCGGCCAACTCCACCTGCACCAGGTCGCTGCCCACCCACGCCGGGGTGGTGATGCTGCGGCGTACCGTCCAGTCCCACCCGTCCCGGCTGGTCTCCCACAGCACCTGCCCGCCGGTCTCCCGGATACGGACCCACGCGTGATCGATCGGGGAGTACGGGATGGCCACCGCCGCCCCGTCCGCCGACCCCACCTCGTTCAGAGCCCGCAGCTCGGCGGTCGCCGCGTGGTAGTACCAGCGGAACCGGGTGCCGCTGGTGGCCGAGTGCAGGTACAGGCTGACCGACGCCACCGACGACCCCGCCAGCGCAGGCACCTTCGCCAACTTCAGCGTGAAGCTGCTCCCGCCCAGCTTCCACTGCCGGGTGCTGGTGTACCTGGACACCACCCCCGGGACCAGCGGCAGCCGCAGCAGACCCTGCGCCGTCTCCACCGTGCCGCCCGACGCCGACCACAGTGTCGGGTCGGTGCGCCCATCATCGAAGGCGTCCGTGAGCTGCGACAGCGGCCATGGGCCCGCGCCGGTCCGGGCCGGGTACACCAGGGCGGACACCCTGATCGGCGTGTTGCGCCGCACCCACGGGGCGTAAGGGCTGTTCGGGTTGCCCGGTGTCAACGCGCCGTCTTGGTTGTCCAGGGTCATTGTGCAGCCGCCCGGCTGCGTCTCCGAGAGCTCATCGGACGCGCCCCGGGTGATCGCCACCCCCTGGATCACGTCGAGCCGGTTGGTGATGTCCGTCCACGTGATCGACCACGGCCACTGGACCACCCCACCCCAGCCCGCCTCTACGAGGATTGGCACTGGATCACCCCCCGATCTTGAGCGTGATGGCCGTGCCCTGAGACCGGCCCAACTTCAGCAGAGCCTTCTGGACCTCGCGGGCCGCGGCGAGCGGGTCCAGCGACTCGACCTTGATGTGCGCGTGGATCACCGTCCCGCCCGTCCCGGCCCCGACGACGGCGGCCCGGCCAACGACCGGGCGCGCGGACGCCACCCGGTCGGTGACCGCGGTGAGCGCCTGGTCCAGGACCGGCATCCGGTCCCGCATCCCCACGGCCAGGCCCTCCGTGGTGTGCCGACCGAGCTGCGCCATGACGGTCGACGGGCTCTTGATCCCGAGGGCCTTGCGGATCGCCTTGTCCATGCTCTTGGCGATCTTCAGCATTTGCTTCTCGATGGCCTCCTGCTGGGAGTCGAGCCCCGCCAGGTAGCCCTTCGACGCGTTCTTCCCGGAGTCGTACATCAGGTCCGCGCCGAGCCCGGACAGCGTGTTCGCCGCCTTGTCGAGGTGGCTCTGCGTGGCGTTGACGCCCTTCAGCGCGGCCGTGCCCATGCCCGCCAGGGCGGACGCGTAGGCGTACCCCTGCTCCGGGCCCATGTCGATGACCTGCCGCAGCAGGGACTTCGACAGGCCCCGCTTCGCCAAGCTCGCGACGTACCGGGCGAACTGGTTGACCTTCGCGAGCTTGGCGCTCAGCCCGGCTTGGATGCTGGAGGCGGTCACCTCCTCGTCCTGGAGCCCGAGCGACGACAGCCCGGCCGCCTGCTGCGCGTTGCTCTTGAGGGTGGCGCGGTACTCGTTCGCCTCCTTGATCCGGGCGGCGATCTTGTCCCGCTGGGAGGCGAGCGTCTGGAGTTTCTTCGTGTCCTTCGTGACCAGGGCGACCAGCTGGGAGTCCTTGTTGGTCTTGACGCCCTTCCACGCCGCCCAGATGTCCCGGACCAGATCCTGCGCGGTCGCCTTGATCTTGGACTTCTCGCCGGTCAGCCCGAGGATCAGGCCCTTCCCGACGTCCTTCATCAGGGCCTTCATCTTCTTCGACGGCGACGCGATCTCCAGCTCCGCCCGGACCCCGGACGTCACCGCCGCCGCCATCACCCGCGCCGAGATATCGACCTCAGATGCCGCGCCGCGCAAGCCCGCTGACAGACCACGGCCCGCCTCAGCACCCGCACCGGCCAGACCACTGGCCCCGCCGCTGGAAACGCCGGACGCCGCGGACCGCAGGTTCAGCGTGCCAGCGTTCACCGCCCGCATGAAGGACAGCCCGTACTTGTTCACGGACTTGGCCTGCATCATGAACTCGCCGTGGCTGGCCTTGATGTCGATGCTGTCCGACGTGCCTGTGCCGGGCCCCTGAATCAGGCCGCCGCCCGCGTACTTCAGCTGCGAGCCGTGCGCCCCGGACGTGCGGGCCTGCCCGCCGACCACCACGTGCCGGGTGGTGACCGTGACCGTCTTGTCGTGCAGCGACGACAGCGCCGCCCGCGCGGACGCCACCTTCCGCTGAAGGTCGCCGATCTCCGCACGGAGCTTGGCCTGCTTGTCCGGCGGGACCGTCTTCAGCTTGGCCTTGGCCGTCTCGATCTGCGACGTCCAGTTGTTGATGTTCATCTTCAGCTGGCCCTGGCCCAGCTTCGGCAGAGCGTCGGCAGCGAACTGCCGGGTCTTCGCCTCGGCGGACTTCAGGCCGCTGATGTACGAGTCCTTGAACGACTGGAACGACCGGTCCGCAGACTTCAGCTTGTCACCGATACCGGGGATCATCCCGAAGGTGCGGGCGAACCCACTGACCACGCCGCCGAGCGCGGTGATGAGCCCACCAGTGAAAACGCGAAAAACGCCCAGCGCGCCGGGCAGGTGCTCGATGACCGCACCCGCGACGGTGATCAGGGCGTTGCCGCCGACCCGGGCGAACTCCTGGATGCGGCCCTTGTTCTCCTGGATCGTGTTCGAGAGCCGCTGGAGCGGGCCGACCGCCTTGTCGACCTGCCCGAACGACGGCATGAACGACCCGAGGATCGCGCCTGCCGTATCGCGGACCGTGGGGGCCAGGATCGACAGGACGGACGTCAC
The DNA here is from genome assembly GCF_001905905.1 of Streptomyces sp. CB02366. Classification (GTDB taxonomy): domain Bacteria; phylum Actinomycetota; class Actinomycetes; order Streptomycetales; family Streptomycetaceae; genus Streptomyces. The sequence continues at coordinate 685,702 of NZ_LIVT01000003.1, read as the reverse complement.
CGACTTCACGCCGAAGCTCAGGTCCTTGAAGACCGGCGACAGCCAGCGGATCGCGACGCCGAGCCCGTCCATCAGGGCGGACGTCGCCTTGCCGCTGAACTCGAACAGCTCACCGAACAGCGGGCCGAAGGTCCGGCCCGCCTCACCGCCGAGCCGGCCGAGGGCGGGCAGGATGCGGTTCACCGCACCGAACAGCCCGTCGAGGAGGCGGGCGCTCCCGGCGATCCCAGGCTCCAGCCCACGGAACATGCCAGCCAGCCCGCCGCCGCCCTTGCCCAGCAGCCCGGACAACCCGGTGGAGAACGAGCGGAGGGTCGGCCCGGACTTCGCCCCGAAGTCGAGGAGGCTCCGACCCAGCGAACCGACCCCGCCGGTCATCTCGCGGACGAAGCTGCGGCCCAGGTCGAGGTTGGTCTTCAAGTCCCGCTGGAACCCGCCCGACCTGAACAGCCTGCCCGCGCCGGCCGCCGCGTCACCGAAGCCCTTACCCAACCCGGTCATGCCCCGGCCGACGATGTCGACGACGGGCCGTGCTTCCTTCAGCCCCTTCGTGAACCCGGGCAGCATCGCCGCCTGGATCTTCTTGCCGAAGTCGGAGAACTCGCCCTTCACCGAGACGAGTTCCTTGGTGAAGGTCCGGGCCTCGGGGGACAGCTTGGCCAGGGCCTTGGCGTACTCCTCCTGGTCCTCCCCGGCCAGGGCCGCCGCCTCACCGACCCCGGAGAACCCGAGGGCCAGGGTGCCCAGGGCGAGCCCGGTCCCGGCCGCCATCGGCACGACCGCGCCCAGCGCGGGCAGCAACGACAGGCCGAGCGCCCCGGCCACCCCCCACAGCACCGGGCCGAGCCGACTGCCCGACCTGGCGAGGTCCTCGGCCCCGCCGGACGCGCCGCGCAGCGAGGGCACCAGGCGGCCCATGTCCCCGCCCAGGCGGCGGGTCGCCACCGACGTGGACACGAACCGGCCGTCCAGCCCCCGCAGCCGCCCGTCGGCGTCTGCCGTGAACGCGCGCACCGCCCCCGACGCCCCGGACGCGGACGACTCCACCCGGCGCCGGAAGTCCTCTGCGGACTCTCCGGCCCGGCGGAACACCGGGGACAGCCGGTCCCGGCCGTCGAGCACGAACGCAAGGCGCCGTTCCGCCATCACTCACCTCCGGTGGTCTGCGCCGCGACGGCGGCCTGGTGCCGGTCGATCCAGCCGGTGAGCAGGTAGAAGTCGTCGACCGTCAGCTGGTCGACGTCGTCGGGGGTGTAGCCGAAGTGGAAGGCGAGGAGCCCGAGGTATCCGTCTCGGAGGTCACCGAACCACTCGGCGCGGCTCCGGCTTTTGGGCCGTCCGTCTGCTCCTTGATCGCGGCCTCCGCGACAGCCGGGTCATCGGCCGCCTGGCGCAGCTCGGCCCACGCGCCGGCCAGTTCCTCCGGATCGTGGCCGTACCGCTCGAACATCTCCTTCGCGTAGCCGTGGGTCTCGCGGGAGTCGAGCCGGACGGCCAGCTCGTCCTCGAACGGGTCGAACGCGTTGAACCGCAGCGAGGGGTCCGTGCGCTTCTTGATGACCCAGGCCAGGGTCCGCACCGCCGTGACGTCGCCGTCGAGCAGGCCCGCCTTCAGCACGTCCCACGGCCGGTCCGCGGTCCGCTCGGCGATCTGGATCTCGCTCGCGCGTAGACGGCCCGCGTCGAGGCGCTCGGACTCGCCGCCCTCGGGGGTGTAGATGATGATCAACGTTGCTCCTAGGTGAGGTGCCGGGCCACGTCGTCCAGGACGCGCGCGACCTCGGCCTGCATACGGGGGGTGTGCTCGCGGACCGTGCGGTCCCACCACATGGCGGGGGTGCGCTGGTTGGTCCACCGGCTGCGGTTGCCGAACACGGGGTGGCGGAGCCTGCCGTCGTTCAGCTGGTAGAGCACCCCGACGGAGATGTCCCGGGGCAGGCGGCCCTTGTCGACGAACACCCGGGCGCCGGGGCTGCTGCTCGCGCGGACGCTGATCCGGACCGCCTCGGCCAAGGTCGCCCGGAACGGGCGGGACGTCGGCGACGGGCCGCCGCGGCTCCCTGCCCGGCGGCCGTCCGCGGCCAGCGGCAGGGTGCGGACGGTGGTCTGCATGTCGCGGTGCAGCGGCTCAGCCGCCCGCCGAATCCTGCGGCTGAAGGACCGCTGCACCGGGGGCCCGGCCGCCGCCCGCAGCTGCCGCGACACGGACAGCAGCTGGCCGGTGCCGGTGATCTGTACGGAGGAGAGAGCCACCGGGCCACCTCCTACAGGGTGATGTCCGTGGACATGTACTCGATGACGGTGTTGTTCGTGCCGTCGTACAGGCCGGTGAAGGACAGCGTGGGCTTGACCACGTCGAAGCCGTCCACGGTCGGCGGCGCGTCGTCGAACTTGACCGCCGGGATCTTGATCGTGAACCGCTCGAAGTGCGTCGCGGCGATCAGCGGCCCGGTGAAGTCCCACACCAGGGCGGTGGCCGCGTCGCTGGTGTGCAGGTCGTCGAGGACCGTGTCGACGTAGTCCATCTCGATCGACCCGCTGATCTTGACCTGGTCGTTCGCGATCGGCTCCGCCTTCAGCCCGGCCGCCCCGGCGTAGAACCGCTCGGTGGCCTGCGGGCGCTCGATCTTGACGCTGACCTTGCGGACCCCGCTTCGCGCCACCTCGGATGCGAACACCCCGGTCTTCAGGCTCATCTGCCCGAAGTGGAACGGAGCCATCGCCGGGTACGACGCGCTCGCCAGGACGGACGTCTCCTCGACGTCCTTGCTGTCGATCTCGAAGCTGGCGGTCAGCATCCCGCCGACCTCGCACGAGAACTCCGCGCTGATGACCTTGCAGCCCAGGAAGTTCTTCCGCGTGACCGTGCCCGTGGTGAGGGGCACGCCCTTCTGGATGGTGAGGCTCTTGCCGACCGTGTCCGCGAGGACGTGCGTCTGGAGATAAGCCGACGTCGCCGCCTGCTGGGCCGGAGTCACCGAGGTCCCCATGAGCGACTGCAAGAGCAGGCCCATCGCCTTGTTGGTGACCTCCATCTCCAGCGACCCGGACGCCTGCCGCTGCGTCACCACGCGCCGCGACGACAGCGGCACCAGCCGGTTCGCCGCGATCCCCGCGGACTGCGCCGTGGTCTTCTTGAGCTGAAGGGACTCCTTCGTGAACTCGATGAACTTCGTCGGCGCCACATAGGTGCCGTAGGCCGACTCGGCCGCGATCCCCATCTGGGCGCCCAGACCCGATCCGATCGCCATGGGTCAGCCCTCCTTCGAGCTGGACGCGGCCTTGGCCGCAGCGGTCTTCTTCGGGGCCGGCGAGGGCTCGACCGGGGGCGCAGCGAGAGCCGCTACCGGCGCTGACTCCGGCGCGGCTTGCGCCTCTTCCTCCGGCCACACCCAGTCGCGCGGCTCCTCGATCGACTCCCACGTCGAGGTCTGGCAGACGTAGCCCTCGAACCGCTGGTCGGGCACCTCGACGATCTCGTCGGGCTGGATCTCACGGCCGCCGAGCTCCGGCACGGTGACCGGCTCCGGGCCGATGAAGCGCACTCGCGCCATGGCTGTCCTCCTGGTTGGTGGTGATCAGATACGGGCGTGGTACGCCACGGTGAAGCCGAGCCCGGCGTAGGCCCCGTTCTCCTGCGACTGGACGAGGGAGCCGGCGGTCACCTCCGACCACAGCACCGCCCCGTTTAGGGTCGGGGCCTCGGGGGCCGCGGCCGTCCCGCGCAGCGCGTTCTCGACCTCGGCCAGCAGGCCGAAGACCTGGTTGCGGCGCAGCCGCATGTCCTTGTCGCCGCCGCGCGCCTCGGCGTAGCAGGCGATCAGGCCGTCCTCGTCGCGCTGCCGGGCGCCCGCCCCAGCGAACGACTGCTGGATCTCGGCCGCCTGGTCGGAGCCCGGCGAGTAGCCGACGTAGATCCGGAACCGCTCGGTGAAATTCACCCCCGGCGGCCCGTCGATGATCCGCGCCCCGGCCAGCCCGGGGGCCGCGGGCAGGATGGTGAGCAGCGCGTCGATCGCGGCCGGGGCCGCAGACGTCGCCATCACGCGAACCCGGGCGGGGCCTTGAACGGCTCCAGCAGGTGCAGCACCCGGTTCGGGATCGCGTACCCGTAGCCGATGACCGGCTCGGTGACGCTGTAGTCGTCGGCCCCGCCGCCGCCCCGCGCTGCCCCGTACTGGGTGCGCCACAGGTGTTGCAGCAGGATCCGGGCCGCGAGGTTGATGGTCGGCGGGACCTCGCCCCGCCCGGCCACGTACACCGCCGTCCACGGCCCGCCGGACCACGACGCCCCGTCCAGGCGGCGGACGACGCCGGCGTCCGGATCGAGCACCACCTCGGAGACATCGACGGCCCTGCCGGAGGAGAGCCGGGGGGTGAGGGAGGTGAGGGAGACGACGGGCACCTTCGTCAGTGCCAGCAGCGGGCCCCGGCCGGTCACCGTCTCGGTCACCGTCCGGTTCTCCACCGGGCCCGTGTGCAGCTCGATGACCGGGGTCAGCGCGTCGATGTACGCCTGGATCTCTGTGTCGTTGGCGTCGCCGTCGTAGTCGAGCTGGGCCTTGGCCTCGGCCAGGGTGAGGAGCGCCACCGGGCCACCTCCTAGGCGGTCTCGGGCGGGCGGGTGACCGCGCGCTCCAGCGGGGCGCCGAGCCGCTTCAGCTCGGCTTCGACGGCAGCGACCCGGTCCTCGCGCCCGTAGCGGGTGTAGCCCTCCCGCTCCCGGCGGAGCGCCTCGACGTAGGCGACCTCCACCGCGGTGGGCGCGGGCCGCTCCTCCGCCTCAACCTGGTCCTCGTCCACGACGTCCGGCTCCGGGGGCTCGGGCGCGGGCGGTGTGCTCTTGCGTGCAGCCACGGCTGCTCCTTCCGCGAAGGGGCCGCCGGGCAGGAGCGCCCGGCGGCCAGGGGGATCAGAACGTCGGGGCGATCAGGCCCGTGCCGGCGAGGACCGAGATGGACTTCGGGTACCTCTCCGAGTGCAGGGCCGCGTAGTTGAAGAACCGCAGCAGCACCGACAGCTGGTCGGCCTTCGTCTCCCGGAACACCTCGGCCCGCGGGGAGCCCTCGAAGAGGATCACGTCGTCCGCACGGAGGATGAGGATGCGGTCCTCGTTGGTGCCCGCCCCGAGCCCGGTCGGGATGTTCGGGTCGACGTACACCGGCAGGCCCTGGAGCGTGCCCACGAACCCCTCGGAGTTCACGCCCTCCATCGCGGCCAGCGCGTTCTGCGGCATGTTCGTCACCGGCACGACCAGCGGCCGGCCCTGGGTGTCGACCTGCGCGGTGAACCACGCCCACCGGCGCGGGTGCATCAGGATCGTGTCCGCGGGCATCAGCCGGTTGGTGTGGATGAGCTGGATGCCGTCGGCGACCTTCGGGTACAGCTCGGCCGTGGTGGGGGTGGCGTCGGTGTAGGTGACGGCGTTGACGCCGGGCACCGCCAGCAGGCCCCGCTTGTTCGCCGCGTTGTTCGTCAGGACGAACGTGTCCAGCTTGACCGCGTAGTCGGCCGCCAGGTCCGCCAGCAGGATGCTGTCGACGTTGATCGGGGACTGGTCGAGCAGCTGCTGCGGCACGGTCTGCTGACCGGCGATCGTCGCCACTGACGCGGTCACGCTGGTCAGGGTGGCGTCGGTGTTCTGCACCGACGTGTTCTGTGCGGCCTGCTCGGCGACCGCCGTGCCGGAGGCGACCTTGGGCAGGCTGATGGAGTCGGTGCCCGCCGGCAGCGGCTGGTGCCGCACACGGTCGGCGGCGACCCGCCCGGCCCGGGCCAGGGCCACGTAGTCGTTGACCATCCACAGCGGGGGCACGAACTCGCCCATGCTGCCGTCGGTGGTGGTGACGGCCCGCTGCTCCATGACCTCGCGGTCGTTGCGCTGGAGACGCTCGGCCGCAGCCGTGTCGCCCTTCTGCGTCGCCCGGTACAGGTCGCGGAAGTAGGACTGCTGTCCGCCCTTGCGGTAGGTCTCCGGCTCCGAGGTGACCGTGACGCGCTCGCGGCGCTCTCCGGCCTGCCCGTGCTGGGCGAGGAGTTCGGCGGCGCGCTGCTCCCGCTTCTCGTCCTCCTCCAGGTCCTTGATGCGGGCGGACAGCTCCTCGATCTCGGCGTCCTTGGCCTTGACCGCGTCGCGCTTCTCCGCGAACCGGGCGGCCTCGGCCTCGTTCGGGTTGCGGTTCTCCGCCGTCGGGGCGGTGAGGACGGAATCCAGTTCGGTCTTCAGCGCGGCCCGGGCTTCGAGCGCGGCCGTCATCTGCTTACGCAGGTAGGCGAGCATGGCTCGCTCCCTTCAGGGTTGGTGGTGATGGGTCGCGCCTGCGGGTCTCTGGTCGGGTGGTGGCCCAGGTGGTGGCGGTCCGCGGGCATGCCGAGGACCGCTCCGGCGTGGGCTCCGGCGCGGCAGGGTGGGGCAGGCGGGTGTGGCTACAGGCCGAGTGCTTCGGCCTGCATCCGGTACAGGTCCAGCGGGTGGGAGACCGCCGCGGGGGCGGGCTCCAGGCGGCGCTGAAGGCGCTCGTACAGCGCCCGGGCGTCCGCCTCGTCCATCTGGTCGAAGTCGGCCGCGCGCACCGCGCCGACCGACGTCGCGGGGTTCGCCCCGAAGTTCACGACGGACACGTCACCGCGGTGCAGGTCCACCTCGATGATGTCGCGCTGGTCGTAGTCCGGGGACCACAGCTGGCGGGTCACCCGGAACGCGAACGACATCTCGTCCACGCTGCCGTCGTCCAGGGCCGCCAGCATGTCGCTGACGTCGTTGCGCTTGGTGGAGACGTCCGCCTCCATGTGCAGGCCGGTGGAGTCCTCCGACAGGCGCAGTGTCCCGGCCTTCGTGTACGCCATCGCCAGGCCCCCGTGGTTCAGCAGCAGCTGCACCTGCGGGTTCTCGCCCAGCGTCTTGCCGAACGCGCCGGAGCGCACCACCTCGTGGTACATCCCCAGCCAGTCCCACATCTCGAACGGCTCCTCGGTCACCGAGGCGTACCCCTGCACCGTGGACACCGCGGAGGCCCCGGCCTTCGCGCGGACCTCCAGCTGCACCGGGAACGCACGGCGGACCGTGCCGGACGCGGTCGCCCGGTCGCTCTTGACGCTCATCGCGCCCCCTTCGCTAGTCATCGATCCGCACCTTCGGCGCCGCGGCATCGGTCGGCTTGTCGCCCCACTCCACCGGCGTCAGGTCCTCCAGGTCACGGACCTCGTTCACGACCCGCCACCGGTTCTGCAACGCGATCGCGTGGGCCCGCACCCGGGTCAGCAAGTCCGTGCGGGACAGCGCCGCCCGATTGAACTTGGCGTACTGGCCCGGCGGCAGCAGGGAGGTGAACATGTTCTCGCCGCGCACCAGCCACCGGTCGATGCTGTAGGTCAGCAGGTCCAGGGACCTTTGCTCCACGTTGGCGTAGGTCATCGACCCGCCGGTGTCGTAGCCGAGGATCTCCGGCATGCCCGGCCCGTAGATGCGGGCGCACTCCGCCGCGGTGTACCGCTGCGTCTCCAGGAACTGCGACTCGTTCGCGGACACCTGGATCTGCTGGTACTTCCAGCCCTTGCCCAGCACCAGCGGCTCACGGCTCCCGGTGAGGGCCGCCAGGAATCGCTGCTTCGCGGTGGCCGCCTGCTTCGCGTCCAGGCCCTGGTCGTTGGTCAGCATCCCCGAGGGGTGCGCCCCGTCCGCGAACCACTGCATCCCGAACCTGCTGGCCGCGATGCCGAGGCCGATCGTCCCGGCGTGGTGCTCGACCGGGGACAGGCCCATCAGCCGGCCGGGCGCCGGGTAGGCCCGCTGGTGCCACATGTCCTCGGCCGGGACCTTCTGCCCGGCAACCCGCCACTGGGGCAGTCCGGTCTTCTCGTCCCGCCACCCGACCACCTCGTCCGGGTGGTACAGCACGATCAGCGTGGGGTTCCCGAGCCGGTCCCGGTCACCGACCTGCCCGTTGCCGTTGCCGCGCAGCAGCAGCGACATCATGTACGAGTACAGCCAGTCACCCCGCCCGTACCCGTCCCCGCCCGGGTCGGTGAGGACCCTCGGCGGCTCGACCTCCCGGCGGTTCTTGCCCTGCCCCTGGAACACGTCCAGCGGCAGCGTCGACACCAGGCTCGCGATCAGGTCGGTAGCCGACCACACCGCGACCTTCTGCAACGACGCCTCGCTGCGCGACAGGTCGACCCGGGCGAACGAGCGGCCCAGCGCGGAGGGGCGCGGAATCTCCGGCTCGGAGAACGGCGCCCGCCGCTCACGGCCGCGGAAGAACAGGCTCATCGCGCCCGCCTCCAGTCAGCCGCCAGGCAGAACCCGCCGGCCACCGCCAGGCCCGCCGGGGCGTACACCATCCACGCGCCCGCGGACACCAGCACGGCGCCCGCCGCACCGGGCAGCCGGGCCAGGCACCACCCTGCCGCCGCGGCCAGGGAGCCGGCCATCTGCGCCTTCGTCATGTGGCCCCCTCTCAGAAGATGTTGTCCAGCGGGTCGACGTCGTCCTCGACCTCGACCCCGAGGCCCCACTTCGCGTTCGTCGCCGCCACCAGCGGGCTGATGTCGACGCCGCCGCCGCGCCGCGCCCACGCCCACGCATCACCCAGCGGACGCTTCTGCGCGCCCGCCAGCGCCGTCGCAAGGAGCGGCTGGTCGATGTGAGAGATGGACTGGTCGGCGACCGCGTTGAAGAACTGGCCGGCCGCCATCGCGACCTCGCGCATCTTCGGCGACACGACCTTGATGCCCAGCTCCTCCTCCAGCTCCTGGATGAGCGACCCCGCCGGGCCCCCCGCATCGACGACCCAGCACCGCGGCTTGTGCTCCTCCTGCATCCGCTTCGCCTTCGCCACCACCCAGCTCATCCCCGGCTGGTGGTGGGCGATCTCGATGTGCGTGCCCCCGCGCCACCGCCCGGCGACCGCGATGGCCGCATGGTCCTGCTCGGGGGTCGCGTCGATCGCGAACACGACCTCGCCCTCCGGAGCCGACTCCGCCGCGGCGAGGGAGCGCCAGGCGTCCTCCCCGATGACCTGCCACGTGTCCGCCTCGTCCGACGGGTACGTGCCCACACCGAGGTGCTCGCGCTCGAAGATGCCGCCACCCATGGAAGCGCAGGCGTTGCGGAGGTATTCGTGGCTGATCAGGTAGCCGAGCGAAGGATTCGACTTCGCCCACGACACCGGGTCGCCGGTCCCGTCGTGATCCGTGCAGCCGGACGGGCACTCGTCCACGTGCGGGTCGACCGACCACTCGAAGTAGGCCAGTGAGGGATCGGGTATCCCGGCCTCCAGGGCGGCCTGGGCGCGCCGCCGCAGACGCCCCAGCTGCACGGACGGGCCGCCGATCCCGGCGCTGCCCAGGTACCACAGCTGCGGGTTCGGGACCGCGGACACGGTCGGCATCAGGGCGCCCATCGCGTCGTCACCCAGCGACATCGCCTCGTCGAGGATGTTCAGGTCGCCCGTCCAGCCACGGCCGGAGCCACCAGAGCGGGCGATGAACTGCAAGCTCTGCCCCGTCACCAGGGTGATCGACGTCTCCGTGGTGTTATTCAGGACACGCTTCACACGTTTCCGCAGGTCAGGGGTACCCATGATGAGCGAGTGGATCCGCTGGAACGCGACACGGCTGGTCTTGAACTCGTGCGCGGAGTGGACGATCAGGTGTTCCTTCAGCAGAAACAGCCCGGCCAGCTCACGCGCCTCGATGATCCCGCCCTTGCCGTTCTGCCTCGGCACGTTCACACAGCACTCGAAGGCCGACCACTTCCCGTCGGCCCGCTCGCGCATCCCGATGTCCAGGACGTGCTGCTGCCACGGGAACAGCTCCAGCCCCGCCAGTGCGGCCAACTCCACCGCCTCCTGGGCAGCCGAGGACTGGAAGACGGGCGGCGCGGTGAACAGGCGGGGCGTCTGGACGCCCTTCAGCTCAGGCTCGGCGGGCACGGACAAGACCGTCCTCCCGCTTCTTGGCCAGCTCGTCGACGCGGTCCAGGTCCTTGGCGGGCGGCGCCAGCTTCCGCAGGTCCTCCATCACGGCGCGTAGCTCCCGCGCGGCGTTGGCCTGAGCGGTCGCGTTGCCCGGATCATCGACGGAAGTGGCGAGCGTGACGGCGAGTTGTGCCAGGCCAGGGTGCTTGTCGGCGATGCCGAGTTGATCGATTTCGGCGGTGATCGCTTCGGCGACGGTTGACATGATCACCCCCGTCACCCACGGTCACATCACGCAGAGTCACTAATTGGTCTAGCGTTGAAGCTCGGGCGATTAGCGATCGACAGACCCCGTGTAAAAAACCGGGCGACAAGGGCTTTTGGGTCGCCCGCCCCTGACCTCAAAGAATGGCCGCGCTGGCCCGGATGGATCATGGGTGAGCCCTCGGCCGCCGGTCTCGGAGGGCTCCCCGGGGGCCGGTCACACCCTGCTACTCACCCCTGGTGACGCCGGGTCACCACCGCCGGGTGGCCTGGGGCATCGCTGTCCGTGACTGCCCTCGGTGGGCCCGGTACCACTTGGTGGCGACGGCCTTCATCCCGGGCTGGCGCATGTCCTCGATGCGCTGCATGACGATGTCCCGCCCCGGGTCGACCACGATGACCTTCGCCTTGAGCCGCTTGTACTCGGCGCGCTGCCGGGCGGAGGGGAGGGTCTGGATGAGGTAGACGTCGGTGGTGTCGAGGTGCTGGCACGCCTCGCGGATGGCGGCGAACCTCGCGCGGTGCACGACCTTGAGGAGGACCTCGGGGTGGTCGTGGTGGTCGGCGCCGGGGCCGGCCATCGCGAGGGCCATGAGGTCCATGTCGATGACGATGTCGCGGGCCTTGGCGTGGCCCTGGATCCAGGTGGACTTCCCCGCGCCGGGCGGGCCGGTGACGACGATGAGCACGGCGTCACCTCCAGCGTCAGGGCCGCCACGTGTCCTGGTAGTCGGGGTGGTCGGAGTACGGCAGGGCGAGCCGCTCCAGCACCCCGTCCACCGACGAGGGTGGAGCGGGACGCATGGGCCAGCGCAGCACCCAGTCGATGAGCTGCCGCTTGGCCTCGACCTCGCGCAGGACGCGGGCCGGATCGTGGCGGGCGATGTGACGAGTGGTCGCGCGCAGCTGTCGGCCGCTCAGGGCGAAGCCCTCGGCCACCACGATGTCGTCGACGGCGAGCACTTCGTCGGCTTCCGCGTCGACATGCCACGGGCCGGGGCTCGCGGCTGCGGCTTCCCGCTGGTCTTCAACGAGGCGGTCGCGGAGGAACTGCACGAGGTCGTCCATGCCCTGCATCGTCTCACCACCGCCGTGTGGTCTTGAGGGGCTGCGGGCCCATCCTGTTCCCTCTCGCGCTGTTGCAGCGGCGGTGCATGCTGCGGGCGTTGGCCGGGTCGAGGAGGTCCCCGCCGCGGGAGAGGGGCACCACGTGGTCGAGGGTGAAGGACAGCGGGTGCCGCGGGTCCAGAGCCGGGTCGATGTTGTGGCCGCAGCGGGCGCACGGGTCACCGAGGGCTTTCACGGCGGCGACCAGGCGGCGGTAGGGCCTGCCGTTGCGCGGGTTACCGGCCATGGGCACCTCCCGGCATGACGAAGGCCCCGTCCATGGGGCGGGGCCTGGGGTGTTGGCGGTGTGTGGGCACGCCGAACGCCCCTTGAGTGTTACACCGGGTGATCGTGTGCGTCAAGCGGCGTTGACAGTGGCGGTGGGTAGCTCTTCGAGATCGACGAGGGTGCGGCCGTGGCGGTCGTGACCGTGGTGGGTGATCTTGCCTCGGTGGAGCCAGACGCGGAGGGTGCCGGGGCGGATGCCGGTGGCTGCGTGGGCGGCGTAGAGGTCGACGAGGGTCATGGACTCATTGTGGCGTGAGGAGGCCCCGGTCGTCGTGGTGACGGCCGGGGCCTTGGTCCCGTAGCGCGGCAGCCAGCTCGCGATCTGGATGGGTGTGCTGATGCGGGCCAGGCTACTGCGGGGGTGTGACAGTCACCTCGCAGACCCTTTCAGGTCGGCTGGGAGGTCGCCAGCTGCGTAGGCGGGGAGGTCGGGGCGCAGAGCCCGCAGGTCCTCTGCCGTGACTCCCAGTCGAAGCGTGGAGATCGCGACGAAGCGCTCGCCGCACGGCCGGGCATCGGGGTCAGGGGTGCCCCAGCCGGAGAGCAGCCGGGTGTGGTGGGTGTCCTGAATGTGCGCTCCCTTCCCGCAGCGGGTGCACTTGGAGGTGTGGCTGTCGACCATGAGGATTGCCTTGCCTGCCATGTGGTCATCGTCCCTTCTGCTGCTGGCCGGTGGGGGTGGATCCGGTCTTCTCGGCGGCCCGCTTCTGCTGGCTCGCGGCGTTGCGGCGGACGAGGTCGCCGATGCTGATCTGCTTCTCCAGTGCCATGCTGTGCGTCCTGTCTCGTGGTTGGGGATGGGGTCCGGGGCGGCCGGTCGCCTGGCAGTGAGTCGGCCGCCCCGGGGTGTGTGCCGTGCGGTCAGTGGTGCTTGCCGTCGGTGCTGACCCGGGAGCCTTCGATCGTGCCGTCGGGGATCTGGCGCAGGGCGGCCTTTTCGGCGGCGGCGCGGACCTGCGAGGCCGGCATGCCGACCGGGCCGGACGTGTCGTGGTAGATGGTGGCCAGGTCGCCGGAGGCGGTCCGGACGTGGACCGCGGCGTAGTAGTTCTGGGTGGCCATGGGGGTTCCCTTCTGGTGGTCGCCGGGCTGTCCGGCTCCCCTCACCGCCCCTCTCACGCGGGCGGGTCGGGCAGCCGTCAGACGCGGTCTACGGGCTGCTCTACAGCCCCTTCTGGCAGCTCTACGGCCCCTTCTCGGTCCGGCTGACCTGCGTCTACGTCCTGAAGAGGGGTGTCTACGGGGCCGGGGGAGAGGAGGGCTTCGATGTCGGTGCGCTTGATGCCGCTGCGCCCGGTCTGGGTGGGGCTGACGCGGACGCTGCGGTGGATGGTGACCCCGCAGTGGACGAGGACGGCGCGGAGTCGGGCGTCGTCGAGGTGCTGGGCGGCGGGCCGGTTCTGGAACGCGGTGTAGACGTCGGCGAGGAAGATGGCGGGCTGGTCGCCGATGAGGTGGGCAACGCCTTCCACGACGCGGCGCTTCAGGTCGTCCTCGCTGGGTGGGACGGGGCGGCCGGCCCTCCAGGCGCTTATCGCGTAGGCCCCGGCGGCGACGGTCAGGAGGCGGGGCTCCTGGTTCGCGGTCCGCCACACCACGAGGGCGGCGAAGCCGAGGCCGGCGGCCCGGGCCGCAACGGTCCGGGCCCGAGTGGGGTGGCCGGTGGCGATGGTCCACGCCTTGAGGCGGGCCCACTGGGTGAGGTGGCCGCGGGCGAGGCGCCGGGGGTGGATGCGCTGGGCTGCCCACCGGGGCCGCCCGCTCCCGAACTCGGGGACGGGCGGCAGTTCGAGGGTGTCGGCCTCGGACTCGGCGGTGTTCATGGGTCAGGCGTTGCTGGCGAAGGTGGCGACCATCTGGGCGATGGAGGCGAAGAGCTGGCTGACCATGGCTCCGATCTGGGTGCCGGACATGGACAGGCCGAGGCCGATGCAGACGATGGCGGGCGGGATGTGGAGCTTCTTGTTCTTGTCGCCGTGCTTGAACATCCACCAGGCGACGCCGGACAGGCCGATGATCAGCAGGACGCTGATGGGGACGGAGCCGCCGGATACGGCGGTGGGGGCTGCTGCGGCGGTGGTGTGCTGGGCGGCGGTGTCGATGGCGGCGAGCAGGCTGGTCTTCACGGTGTGGTCCTTCAGTACGAGAGGCCGACGATGGCGGCGGTGACGATGAGGGCGGCGAGGAGCGCCTGGGTGAGGAGGCGGTGCGCGCGGGATCCGGTGGGCAGCAGGCGCAGGAGTGCGAGGGTGCCGAGGGCGGCGAAGAGGCCGTAGTAGCCGAGCCCGTGGTACGTGATCATGACCGGCTGCTGTCGACGATCTCGCGACGCAGGTCGGTGGCGTCGCGGCGGGAGAGCCCGTACTCCTCGCGGAGGCGTTCAATGGTCACCGGGCGTCCGGTCTCCCTGACCACCTGCCGGTTCAGCGCACGGGCTTGTTTCCGCAGCTCGGACGGGGTGATGGTGACCGGGACGGTGACCACCTGCCGGGGCTCCTCGGCGGCCACGGCGGCGGTCACCTTGCGGACTGCGACGGTGGCACCGGGAAGGGTGGCAGCGGGCCACGCGATGGGGCGGAACTCCTCGACGGTGACCGGCCGGGTGACCGGCTGCCCGGTGGCGGGGGTGAGGCGTTCGAGGGTGACCGTCGGCGGCTCGGCCGGTACGGGCGGCGCTTCGGGGGTGGTCACCTTAGTGGAGACGATCGGGAGCAGCCGGACGCCTGCGGGTACCGGTTCGGGCACCGGGCGGATGACCGGCACGGCGGGCGGCGGGGTGATCACCGGGCGGGCAACCACCGGCAGCAGCCGCACCCCGGACGGGACCACCTCGGGTGCCGGGCGGTCGGGCACCTGCACGGCCGCCATGACCGCCGAGGTGACCAGCTCGGCCGCCGGCCGCGCGGCGGCGAGCGCCTCGTGGACCTGGCGCATCAGCGCGCCGAACGCCAGGAGCGCGGCGACTGGCGGGACGGCGGCGACGATGTACTCCATCGGCTGCGCGCCGTCACCGACCCCGGCCACGTTCAGGGCGATTGAGCCGAGCGACCCGGTCGCAGCGAGGGCGATGGCCCAGGGGTCGACCTGGTTGCGGAGCGCGGCCCGGAGCATGAGCAGCTCCCCGGCGATGATGAACAGGTCGACGGTGGCCGGCCACACCCAGGCGCGTTCGCCGTCGAGGCCGTTGCCGTTGGCGACGTCGTGCAGGTGTTCGTAGGAGAGCCAGAACGCGGCGCCGGTGAGGAGGACGGTAACGACGGCCGCTCCGGCGGCGAGCGCCTGGACGGGGGCGGGGCGGTTCATCGGCGCTCACCGGCCTGGAGGATGTGGAGCCAGTCGGCGAGGCGCCGGAGCTGTGCGGCCGCGGTCTCGTAGTCGTCGGCCAGGCCCCGCGCGGCGTCGGGGCCGAGGGTGATGGCGAGGGCGGTCTGCTCGACGAACAGGCCGATCTCGCGGGGGCCGTTGCCGTGCGGGTGCTGGGAGACGAACGCGATGCCGACGGGGTCGCCGGGGCGGCCGAGCGCGTGCTCGGTGCCGCGGTGGCCGAGGTCGACGAGCGCTTCAACGGGCTGCTCGGCGTGGCCGGCGCACCACGTGGGCTCCGGCACGGTGACCGCGCCCAGGTCGCTGGTCTGCACCGTGACGGTGCGCGGGGCGCTCATCGGCCGGTCTCCGTGTCCGCGTAGTGGCGGTACCCGGTGGGCGGGTGCTCGGCGAGCTTCCGGCGGAGGTAGGCGGTGTTCCAGGCGACGCTGTCGGGGCCCTCGGCGAGGGCGGCGCGGCCCACGATGACGGCCAGGCCGAGGCGGCGGTCGAGGACGGCCCGGTAGGTGTCCGAGTCACCGGTCGTGGCCGGGTGCGGGATGTCGATCGCGTCGAGGACCGCGTCGAGGAGGGCGCGGAGGTCGGCGGTGGTGTCGCTCATCAGACGCTCCTCGCGATCTGGAGGAGGCGCAGCGCGTAGGCGTCGGCGGTCTCTCGCTCGAAGATGCTGGGGAGCGCGCGGGCGGCGTGCCGGATGGTCTCGTCGGCGACGATGTCGGGCAGGCCGTCGGTGATGACGAGGGCGGCGCCGCGCAGGTAGTCGTTGACCATGTCGAGGGTGAGGGGCTCGAACGGGTCCTCGCTGCGGAGGGCGGAGGCGACGGCGGTGAGGATCTGCTGCGCGCGGGACGGTTCGGCGAGGAACTGGTGGAGCGCGGTGTCGAAGTTGGTCGTCATCGGGCACCGCCGGTGGGGCGGATGGTGCCGGTGACGCCGGTCTCGGTGGCGCGGACGGTGGTGATGCGGCCGCCGTGGCGGGTGATGGTGCCGACGGCGATGAGGCGGCGGGCGGGCAAGGCGCCGCCGCTCCCGGTTTCGTATTGCAGTGCAATACGATTCGGAGCATCCATGACGAGGTCCAATCTCGTTCGTGGGTTAGTGCCGGGGCGTGTCAGCGCTCCGGTGCGTCAGGGAGTCGGTCGACGCGCGCGCCCCTCCGGTGTTCCAGCACCGGGGGGAGCTGTTGGCCGGCTCCCGCTCTGCGTTATGGAGTTGTGTCGGGGCGTGGCTTGGCCATGCCGTGCTTCTTGATTGCCTGGTCCACGGTCGTCCAGGGCTTGTCCAGCGCCTTGGCGACCTTGTAGACCGAGCCCAGCTCTGCGACGCCTTCTGCGAAGGCCGCCGCGCGTCGTTCGGCTGCTGCGGATGTCTGGGCTCGGAGCTGTTCCAGCAGCTCGTCCTCCTCGCGAACCCGTAGCCGCCAGGGCTTCGTGTTCATGGGGCAGACGCTATCACGCAGGTGCGTGACAGTCGAGCGCTACGCCGCACTGTGGGCCTTCACGTCCTCGTCGATCCACCTCTTCAATTGGGTCCACGTCGCCGGGGGCCAGTTCATCCCGCACCACCCGCAGTGCACGACCTGCTCGCCCGGGGCCAGCCACAACACCGCACCACAGATCGTGCCGCTCACGTCGACCGACTGGCAGTTCCCCACCCGGGTACCGCGCTCGGGTGCGGGCGGCCGAATCATCGACGCCACCGACCGGGCCAACTCCCGAATCTCCCCGGCGAACTCGCCGGCCTCGGGCCACGACACGGCGATCCACGGCATGTGCCGGAGCAGCTCGCCGCACGCCCGGCCGACGCGCACCTCGGGGCTCCCGGTGTGCGCGGGCTCGGGCCGTCCGCGGTCGTGGCGGACGGCGTCGACCCAGGACTCCAGCAGCCCGACCATGCCGCCGGGGCCGCGGACGTCGAGGATGTCAAGGGAGACGGGGATCGGCGCCGGGCCGCCCTTCCCCGTGCGGCCCTGGCCGACGCCGCTGGCCGGGGCGAGGAGCGCACGGAGCCCGCGGTACAGGACGGGCAGGCCCTCCAGACGAACGCGGGTGGCCTTCGTGCAGCCGGGGCAGAGGTAGCTGCCGGTCTCGTCGGGCTGCTCGCACAGCAGGCAGGTGGTGGGCATCGCTCGTCTCCTTGATCAGAACGGGGGCTCGTCCGAGTAGCCCGAGGCGGCGGCCGGGGTGGGCTGGTTGCTGCCCCACCTGCCGCCCTGCTGCGCGGACTGCTGCTGCTCAGCGGGCGTGGCCCCGGCCCACGCGCCGCCGCCCTGCGCCTGGCCGCCGTTCCCGGACGGGTTCTTCGTGACCGCGGCCGAGGCGCGCAGCAGCGACGGGCCGACCTCCTCGACGTCGACCTCGTACACCGTGCGCTTCACCTGCTCACGGTCCTCGTAGGACCGCTGCTTCAGCCGGCCCTGCACGATGACCCGCATACCGCGGGCCAGGGTGGCGGCGGCGTTCTCGGCCTGCTGCCGCCACACCGAGCAGGTGAGGAACAGGCCCTCGCCGTCCTTCCACTCGCTGGTCTGCCGGTCGAAGACGCGGGGGGTGGAGGCGACGCGGAACTTCGCGACGGCGGCACCGGCCGGGGTGAAGCGGAGCTCGGGGTCGTCGACCAGGTTGCCGACGATCGTGATGGTTGTCTCGCCTGCCATCAGGGGGTCTCCTTCGGAGGGTTGGGGACGGCCCGCAGCGCGTGCGCCGGTGGGGCCGGGGAGGTCGTGCCGTTGATGGCGCGGGCGGTGGGGCAGGGCCAGCGGATGAAGGGCTCTTCGGGGCACCAGCCGGTTCCGTCGTCGCGGTGCAGGGCCTGGACGCGGGCGAGGGCGGCGACGGCAGCGGTCTCGGAGGACATCAGGGCTTCTCCTTGGGGGTGCCGATCGCTTCCGCGGTGCCGCGGAAGCGATCGGGCCGGGGCTAGTTGACGTTCAGGAGGAGGGCGGCACGACGACGGGGTCCGGGCCGACGGGGTACTCCGGGCTGGTCCAGATACGTCCGTGAGCGAAGAAGGCCGGGAAGAGCTCGGTCTGTGTTGCGCCGGTGTCATCGAGGCCGGTGACGACGGAGGCCCAGGCCACCACAGGGCAGACGATCGTGTCGCCGTCCGACAGGTCGGTGACGGTGACGCTCCAGCCGGGCTCGGCGGGAGCGAGGGCGACGGTGGCGTGCATGGCGTAGGTCATGACTGTTGCTCCAGAAGGTGTGGACGCGGATGTGGACGTGGACAACGTGGACGGCGTCCACATGGGCCCGTCTCGCGTCGCGGGAGTGAAATAATTCATTGTTATGTCCCTTTATGTACTAGTTAGGCGAGTGAGAAAATGAGCGACGGGACGACGTGGACATCTGTCCACGCGTCCACATGTCCACATCGCTCATTCCGTCTGGACGCAGACCCGATCCCCCTCCACGAACACCCAGTCGCGGGTCTCAGCCACCTCGACAGACCGCCGGAGGAACGGCCTGTCGCTGCTTCTGAGTCGACGGTTCAGCTCACCGAAGGTGATGCCGCCGACGGCTGACGCGTGCTTCTTCACGAGCCGGGCAATGCGCTCCAGGCTGCGGTCCGTGTCGTTCTTCGCCTGGTGCGAGCGCAGTTCCTGCGCAACCTTGGCGTCCTCCTCCCGCCGTCGGGCCGCTTCTGCTTCACGAGCGGCTCGCTGGATCAGCGCGGCGCGGACGGTACACGAGGACCGCCAGACAACCTCGGCGAGTTCCCAGTCTTCCTCGGTGGCGTTGACGCGCCCGCCGTCGAGCAGGGCCAGGAGAGCGGTGATCTTCACCTTCATCAGGTTGGCGTGGCCGTCGAGTTCGTCGATCTCCAGCTCGCCGCGGTTCCGTGCGACGTGCTCGGCCCAGAGCATCCGCCGGATGCGCTCGGGGAGCACGATGCTGAGGTCGTCCATCGGTTGGATGGAGGCAGGGTTGACTGGCAGCGGGCCGGGCGAGGTGGGCGGCTCGTCGGGGATCGACGGGTCGGCGGCCCAGGCCCAGAGGAAGCGCTGCGGGGTGCCGGTGCTGGCGTCGGCGATGACCGGCATGGCCGTCGAAGGCTGGAAGCCGACGACCATGCCGAGGCTGTAGGAGCCCGCCGCCACGTACCGGGTGCGCTCCTCGGAGGCGTTGGTCTGGCCGAGGGTCTCGCCGATCGCGGCACGGCGCAGCGTCTCGCCCAGTACGCTGCCGGCGCGCTCCGCCAAGCTGGCCAGGGTCTGGCCTTCGTCCACGTAGAAGTAGGCGTTGTGCCGTACCTGCTTCCGGACCTTCCGCGTGACGGGGTCGCCCTTGAGGGGGCCCTTGGCGTGGATCTCGCCAGTCTCCTCGTCGACCGTGCCCATGAACGCTTCAGCAATCCCCTCGCCGGAGCCGATCGGGAGGCCGTCGCGGAACTCAGGGTCGAGCGGCGGAAGCAGGGAACGGGCGACTTTCGTACCGATCGATTTGCCGCCTCCGGACGCGGCGACGACCGCGACGAACATGTTCAGCGACGCGCGACCGCCGATGCCCGACACGGCTGCGATGCGGTGAGACACCATCGCCGACATGCGGGCGAGGAGCGAGAAGAACAGCACGTCGCCGCTGGAGCCCTCGGCGTGCGCGGCCTGCCGGATGTGCTGGAACACGCGGCGGGCACTCCAGAACGTCTCGGGCAGGAGCCCAGGGTGAGCCTTCGGCTCCGGCTGATCGTCGCCCGGACGGTCGTGCTCGGGCTCCGGTTCGATCAGCTGGCCCGGCCCCCAGAGGTCCGCAGGCGGCGGGGGGCTGGAGTGCTCAGCGCGCGGCGGGCGGCACTGCTGCTTCACCCGCGCCAGGACGGGAGAGGGCAGCGCACGCGCGGGCGAGGAGCACGGCTGGTCGTAGGCCGCGCGCAGCACGTCCCGCGCGGCCTCGCTCTCGTCACCGTTGTAGTGCAGGTGCGCCCACAGGGTGGGGACAGTGAGCTTCCGCCCGGATGGCTGCTGTCCGACCGGGAGCCCGGACCGTTCTGACCAGTTCACCGCGACGTGGTCGTCGCACATGAGGCTGTGCTCGCTCTCGGCCGCGCCCTCCGAGCTGGCCGGACGCAGCCACTTCTCGCGGCCACCGGACGTGCCGCGGTACGTCCACCCGGCGGGCTCCAAGACGTCCCGAAAGGTGAGCATGGACGCGATGATGTCGAAGACGCTGCTGCCGCCCGTGCTCGTCGCGCGGGCGCGCGGCGGCGGGACAGTGGGGCGCCCCTGCCGGGCGTCCTGCCGGGTGCGCTTCTCGGCGGCGGCCTTCTCCAACGCAGCACGGGCAGCGGGCTCCAGAACAGCGACCCGCTCGTGCATCAGCTGCAACGGCAAGGGCTGTCCGCTGCCGGGCACGCTGCCCGTCGGCCGGGCCTGTCCGCCCTTCCTGTTGACCGTGCCGGGCACGCGCATCAGTCGGTCGAGGTTCCCGACCTGGGTGTCCCAGGTGCAGCCGTGCCCGTAGGCGGCGGCGCCGAGGATGGTCTGCACCGAGGCGGTCATCGCCTCGACGCGGGCCCGGTCGTCGGCGGTCTCCATGACGTACGGGGTGTCGAGCATCCAGACGGGGTTGAACCCGCCGCCAGACAGCACCCAGCCGGTGGGCTCGGGCAGCCCGGACGACGCCACGATCTGGCGGACATGGTCGGCGTCGTCGGGGTGGGGCATCTCGTCGGGGCCGGGCTTGTGCCCCAGGCCGCCGAAATCTCCGTCCGCCCAGATGTACGAGAGGGCGTGCGCGAGGTCCTTTCCGCCGCGTCCCTTCTGCGGGTGCTCCCGGAGCGTGGTGACCTGCGCGTAGATCCCTTTCGGGTCACGAGTGTCGAGCTGGAGGACGTAGTCGACGGCGGAGGTGATGCCTGCTTCGTCGGTGGTGAAGCGGCGACCGGCCCACCGGTCGGCGTCACTGCAAATGCTGAGCAGCCCGGGGACATCCTGGTACTGGAAAGCCAGGGACCGGTGGACCAGGTCTTTGTCGACGGCGGTCGACGCGGTCTCATCGGCCATGCTGCACCGCCGGGAAGTAGTAGACGCCGGTCGGGCGGCCGACGCACCGGGAACGGCGCGGGCAGGTGCGCGGCGCCGCGGCGGGGCCGGCGGGGTGGATGTGCTGGTGGTCGCAGAACGGGCAGGCCACGACGAGGTGCGCCTGGAGGCCGCCGGTGTGGGCGTCCCGGTAGGCGACGAGGCGGGCCGCGGCGGCGACCATGCCGAGGTGGACCTCGGGCGGGTCCGGCTCGGTGTCCTTCCCGAAGAGGGGGAGGGCGGTGGTGCTGGTCACGAACGTGCTCTTTTCTACGAGCGGGGCTGGTGGTGTTCGTGATGCGCACGCCGCCCGGGCGCGCAGACGGGGCCCGGGCGGCGTGCGCTTCCGAGGTCAGCCGCCGGATGCCCGCGGGGAGTTGAGCATCCGCTCGTGGTCAGCGGTCATGTGGCGCAGGTGCTGCCGTACGTCGCTGGCGATGAACGCCCACCGGGTTCCGGCCGGAACGTGCACCTCGATCCGCCGGCCCGCGAGGAAGAAGCGGGCGGCGATGGCCTGGCCGAGGCCGGACCCGCAGCGCAGGGCCTCCTCGCCGAGGCGGACGATCGCGGTGTGGCAGTCGGTCGAGTAGCGGGTCTGCTCGTACAGGTCCGCGGTGACGTCGCTGCTCCGGTCGTAGCGGCCGGTGAGGTCGACGGTGACGACGAGCTGCACCTCGGGGACCGGCACCACGACGGGCGGCGCGACCGGGGCGGGCTCGGCGGCCGGGGCCGGGACGGAGGTGAGGCGGGTGCGGGGAACGATCGGCCACTGGCCGGGTCGGCGTTCGGTCATGCTGCCTTCTCCTTCGGCGTGGCCTGCTGGCAGAGTGCGGTGACGGCGGGGGCGAGCGCGGCGCGGATCGTGGCCCGCTGCTCGTCGGACAAGGGCGGAGCGGCGTCGACGATGCGTCGGACGCGCGCCCAGTAGGCGGCGTCGCCGTGCGTGGCGTGGGCCGGGCGGCCGGGGACGGCGAGGTCTCCGGACGGGCCGGTGGTCTGCTTCTCGGTCACGGGCGGGCCTCGCTGTCCATCTGGCCGCGCATCGTCCGCAGCGCGCTGGTGAGGGCTTCGAGCTGGGCGATGGTGGTGTCCACGCCGTGGGCGCCGAGCCCGAGGGCGTCGAGGTCGCCGACGGCGAGGTAGACCTTCGGCCCGCTGGTGTAGGACTCGTCCGCCCCGAGGCCGGCGGTGATGCGGATGTCGTCGGCGGGGTGCCCGTCGGACAGGGTGATGGCGGTCTCGTGCCCGACGTGCTCGACGTAGGAGCCGCCGCCGTCGCGCTCGTCGTACTGGTAGGTCCGGCAGCCCGCGACGTTGCACCACGAGTAGTGGCCGGGTGTTCCGTCCGTGGCGCGGACCGAACCTCCGCTGCCCGAGCCGAGGACCGCGGCGAGGTGGTTGCGCTGGGCGCGCAGCCGGGGGAGGAACTGCTCCAGGCCAGCGACGAGCTGATCGGCACCGGCGACGTCGAGGTCGGCGTCCGCCTCGGGCTGCCCGAACACGGCGATCCGTGCGGCGGGCTCGCCGGGCTGCGGGTCGTCGAGGCGGTAGACCTCCGAGCTGATGAGCGCGCCATTCGTCCCGAAGGCGGTGACCGAGTAGCACTCGGTGCCGGGCTCCAGCGGGGCCTGGCCGTCGACGATGTCGGCGAGCGCGGCCACGGTGTCGAGGTGACGGTGGAGCTCGGCGACCCGGGCCCGGGTCTGCTCGGCGGTGAGGTCGAGGTCGAGCCAGCCGACGCAGGGAGCGAAGGCCCCGGCGCCGGTCTCCGCGATGATGTTGGCGGGGAGGACGCAGTCGCCGAACCCGTCGGGGGTGGGGGCCTCGGTGTAGGCGGAGGCGTGCGTGGTGTGCTGGCCGGTCTCGGCACACCAGGTGTAGGTCCCGCAGGGGGCGGCGGCCGGTTCCGTCTGGCCGAGGTTCAGCTGTCGGGTGCTGGTGGCGTCTGAGATACTCATGGTGGATCGGCCCTCTCTGCTCTTCATCGGGTCTGGTTGGTCGGTTCGCTCGAAGGCGTCGCAGTTACCGCTGCGGCGCCTTCGCTGGTTTCTGGGGCAATGTGGAGGACCCGGTGCAGGTCCGCCGTGATCGCCCGGTAGGCCTTTCCGGCGCGGATCACCTGGCAGGGGAACTCGCCGCTGCGGGCGAGGGAGTAAGCCGTGGTGCGGCCGATACCGAAAGCCCTCGCCGCGGTCTCCAGATCCACTACGGCGGGAAGTGCGAGCAGCTCAGAACGGGTGAGAGGACGCCAGCCGGTGGTACTTGTCATCATTCGTGGCACTCCTTGCGGAAGTTGCTTCCTGGCGAAGTGGCCCGAGTGTGCGCCCCCTGTGCGACCAATGTCAAGCGATGTTGTCTTGTGCGCTGACACATGAGCTGTCAGTCTGCTTCCTCATGACACAAGGTGTCGAAGGGTGTCGATCGGTCCCGCTTGGTGCCGACCCAAGAGCCATGGGAGTCTCGTTTTCATGACACAAGTAGCTGAACCTGCTGACTGGTCGACCCGGCTGGCGCACTCGATCGCCCGAGAGGTGAGAAGGCACAGGCATGCGCAGGACTTGAGTGCGCAACAGCTGGCGGACAGATGCGGTGCGCTAGGCATGCCGATCCAGCGTTCAGTCCTGGCGAACCTTGAGAGCGGCCGGCGGACGACGGTGACCGTGGCGGAGGTGCTCATCCTTGCGCGGGCTCTGAATGTTCCACCCGCAGTACTGCTTTTCCCGGTCGGACAAGAGCCGCAGACGGAGGTTTTGCCGGGTGGGTATCTTGAGCCTGCTTTCGCAGTGGATTGGGTCTCGGGTCACGCATTCATAGATGCGGATGCCGCCGATGAATTCTTTGAGACACCCCTAGGGTTGAGCCGTTGCCACCAAGACAGTGTTACGAGCCTCCGTCGAAGTCGACGCGCCAGGGAGCACGCTCGCGTAGAGGTGGTCAGGATTGCAGCGGAGAGGGATTCTGACGAGGCTCTATTGATGGATTTGCAACAACAGTTGCGCATTATTGTGGATCAGTTGGGGCGCGACCCCCAGGTAAGTAGCGCGCTATCCCATGACATCAGGCTTACGGACAGGCGGTCCGAACTGGAGCAAAGGTTCCTGAGTGCCTCTACCAAGCGGGATCAGAGCCGCATGCGATTGCAGTATGCGCAGGACAGGGTGGAGAGCATGGAGAAGCAAGTCGCGAACCACGAAAAGATCATCCAGGGATACCGAACGAAGATGAAGGAGCGGGATCTGCTCCCTCCTGCGTTGCCTCGCGAGCTTCTGTATCTTGACCCAGATTCTGTTCCCCTGGAGGACCTCGGATCTCCTCGAAGCGATGGGGCTGGCGGGGCGCCAGTCAGTGCTGTAGGTGAGCCGGAGATGGAAAACTCGGCCGCAGAGGTTCCAGATGAGAGGCCCATGCTTCCGGATGATCAAATCGGGCTAACTGAGTCCGAAATGTATAAGGTGAATGGAATCCTTGATGAAATGCGCCCAGTGATCGAGAGGGCCGTAGAGGAGGCAATGGAGAAGTATCGCAGGAGTGGCGGTTAAGCTGTTCTGCTGGGATGAGCATGCACAATGGGTGAACCTGGGATGGGGGTACTCACATGCCGACTTCGCGTCGTGCTGGTGGGATCAGTAAGCGCTGCGAGTGCCGCGGCCCGGACGGGAAGCGGCTCGGCGCGGCCTGCCCGCTGCTGTCCAAGCGGGCACACGGTAAGCACCGGGTGTCCCAGGAGCTGCCGCCCACCGCAGAGGGGAAGCGCCGCCAGTTCCAGCGCACCGGTTACGCCACCGCGGGCGACGCGCAGAAGGACCTGTCCCGTATCCAGGCTCTCCTCGACCTGGCGCCCGACGACGAAGACGCCCAGTGCCGCATTGGTGACCTCCTCGCCGAACTGATGGGCAGCCGCGGGCCGATCCCGGAACCCGCAGACGTCACCCGCCGGATCGGCGCCGGTGTTCCGCTCAACGGCTCCACCACCGTCGGGGACTGGCTCGACTCCTGGGTCGCCAAGAAGAAGGCCTCGAAGAAGAGGAAGACGGCCACCGGGTACGAGTCCCACGTCCGCGTCCACATCAAGCCGGCCGTCGGCCACATTCGTATGGACCGGTTCAACGTCGGTCACGCGCAGGCCATGTTCGATGCGATCGACGAGGCGAACGAGACGATCCTCGCGGAGAACCAGGCACGCCGCGAGCAGTCCGCCCGGTGTACGCGCGGTAAGCCCGGGGCCCCGAAGGCGTCGGAGCGGGCGCAGCTCGAAGCGGAGCGGGTCAAGCTGGCGGAGATGCCCCCGTTCCGGAAGGTCACTGGCCCGGCGACGAAGCAGCGCATCCGGTCAACGCTCCGGGCGGCCTTGAACGCGGCGATCTCCGCACAGCTCATCACCTTCAACGCGGCCTCTCACGTCGAGCTCGCCCCCGGCCGCCGGCCGAAGGGGCTGCTGTGGACGGATGAGCGCGTGGCACGGTGGCGGGAGACCGGGCAGAAGCCGAGCGCGGTGATGGTGTGGACTCCCGCCCAGCTCGGCGCGTTCCTCGATGCGGCCGAGGGTGACCGGCTCTACGCCTTCTTCCACCTGATCACTCACCACGGTCTGCGCCGAGGTGAGGGCGTGGGCCTGGACTGGGCGAACGTCGAGGCCAACAAGATCACGGTGGCGAAGGAGATCGTGGTCGACGGGTGGACCCCGGTGGAGGAGGACCCGAAGACGGACGGCTCGGCCGCCGCGGTGAAGATCGACCGGGGCACCGGCCGGGTCCTGGCCGCGCACCGTGCCGCGCAGCTGGCCGAGCGGGACGCGCGCATCGCAGCCGGGAAGACGTGGACGGACACCGGGAAGGTGTTCACCCAGGAGGACGGGACGTGGCTGCACCCGGACACGGTGAGCAAGACGTTCCGCCGGATCGCCGACGCGGCGGGCCTGCCGCCGATCAACCTGCGGGACGCCCGCCACGGGGCGGCCGCCCTGGTGAAGGCCGGCGGCGGCGATCTGCACGACGCGAAGGTGAAGCTGCGGCACTCGACGATCGTGCTGACGTCGGACACGTACATGGAGCTGTTCGAGGAGTACGAGGACGAGCTGACCGAGCGCGCGGCGGCCGTGGTGCCCCGTGCCCGGAAGCCGGAGGAGTCCGCTGACAGTTCGACGTGATGTCGGTCTGCCGGGGTATCCTGGTTGATGTACGCGCGAGGCCTCGTCACCGCAGGTGGCGGGGCCTTCTTGCTCCATCAATGCTCCACCGGACGCACCGTAATGACCCGTCATTAGTCGGCACGAAGCGACAGATGCGGCGGCAAGGGGCGGTGCGGCAAGGGCTGCTGAGCAGGCACTTTCGGTAGGGCGCGGCACAAGCCGTCAGGGCGCGGGACAGGACGGTCTGATACCTCACCCGACTTTTAATCCGTTGGTTGTGGGTTCGAGTCCCACACGGCCTACCCCTCCGCCCCCGGCTCAGAGTGCGATCGAGCTGGGGGCGACGCCTTTTCCCCCGGATCGAGCCCCCTGCTGGTCCCGATGAAAGCGAGGGAGAGCGTGAGGGAGCCGGGGTGCGGGCGGAGCCCTCGATGGTCATGAGCGAGGGGATGCAGTCGCCCACCGCCCTCGGCCGCCCTTCTCGCCCGCCGGACCCTGCGGGTCGGGGCACCGAGCTCTTGGTACGTGCGGGCAGATTCATCGACCACCTGCGCTGGATCCGCCGCCGCAGGGGCCTCCGGTCGGCCCTTTCCGCCTCCTGAGGACGAGTGCTGTGGAGACGCGAAGCAGGACGGCGGCGCTGGCCAAGGCGATGACGAAGAGGCACCACGCGGCCGGACTGGACCAGCCGGAATCCTGCCACCTCAACATGATCACGAGCATGTTCTGCTCCTGCGGTTCCTCACGGGCTGTTGGGATGACGGCCCTGTTGCGAGATTTAACGGAGGAAGACGCTTGGCGTAACGGGAGAATCCAACAGTCTTTGGGGGTGTAGAGGTAGGGCACGTATGAGGTCGAGCGCGCGATCGAGAACCCGACACATGCCCCCCTGACATGCGTGATGGTCGTACCGAGAGCCTCGGTACGACCATCACTTATCGGGTACACCCCCGCATTTGCGGGGACCACGGTGCTTCCTGGCCTCTTCATCCCCAGAGACTGGGACCACCCCCGCGCGTGCGGGGAAAGAGTGGCAACTCGTCAAAGATAGATCTCAGCTCTGCCGCGCGGGGCGGGTGCAGTGACTGACTGCCAATTTGTCGTGCCCGGTGATACGCGAGCGGGTCCGCCAGCACCGGATGGCTGGAACGGACCGTAGGGCGCCTCCATCGAAGCCCCTGTCCGCCGAGGCCCCCTGTCAGGCAGCCGATCAGACCATCGGCCGTGGCAGGCCGCAGGGACGGTCCCGCAGGGTGGTGGATAAGCGGACCGCCCCTGGGAAACCTGGTCGAACGGGCTCTGCGCATGCCGTACAGTTGTGTTCACCGACGCGGGGTGGAGCAGCTCGGTAGCTCGCTGGGCTCATAACCCAGAGGTCGCAGGTTCAAATCCTGTCCCCGCTACTGAAGGCCCGGGCCCGGCACGCAGACAGCGTGCCGGGCCCGAGTCGTTTCCGGGCCGGGCACGGCCGCGGCGGACGGGCGGCGCTTGACCTTGACGTAGCGTAAAGATCTAGCGTTTCCGGCATGGAGTGGTCCATTCAGGAAATCGCGCGCCGGGCCGGCACCACGAGCCGCACGCTCCGGCACTACGGGGACATCGGTCTCCTCGCGCCGAGCCGGATCGGGAGCAACGGTTACCGCTACTACGACCAGGACGCCCTCGTCCGGTTGCAGCGCATCCTGCTGCTGCGGGAGCTGGGGCTTTCGCTGTCCGCCGTCAAGGACGTACTCGCGGGGCAGCGGGACACGGCGGTGGCGCTGCGGGCGCACCTGCGGCTGCTGGAACAGGAGCAGGCGCGCATCGGGCGGCAGATCGCCTCGGTGCGGACCACTCTCCACAAGACGCTGGAGGGGATGGAACTCATGGCTGACGAAGTGTTCGACGGGTTCGACCACACGGTCCACGAGCAGGAGGTCACCGAGCGCTGGGGCCGGGACGCGTACGAGGAGGGCGACCGCTGGTGGCGTTCGCTCGGGGCGGCGGGGAAGAAGGCGTTCCGGGACGAGCACGAGGCCATCGCCCGGGACTGGGGCCGGGCCCGCGCGGCCGGGTTCGCCGCCGACGGCCCGGAGGCGCAGGAGATCGCGCGCCGGCACTGCGCGTGGCTGGCGTCGTCGGCCAAGGAGCCCGGCCGGTCGTACGTGAAGGGGCTCGGGGAGATGTATGTCGCCGATCCCCGGTTCGGAAAGAACTACGATCGCTACGGGGACGGCACCGCCGCCTTCGTACGGGACGCGCTGACGGTCTACGCGGAACACCGGCTCTCCGACTGACCACGGGTGGCCGATCCGCCGCCCGCATTTCCCCCTGTTCGGCCGATGAGGAGTCGCCGCTCGGCGCGGTTCCGGGAAGCCTGGACGGGGCGCGGTACCGTCCGCAACCGTGGATGGACCGGGCAGGAGTGCACAGGTGGGGATGGCCAAGGAGCGGCGGCGGGGCGCGTCGGGGGGCGTCGGCGCGGTGGCCCGCGCGGTGTTCGGTTCGCCGGACGGCGTGGTGACGCCCGGCACCCGGGTGTCCCGGCGGTTCGTCCGGATGCTGCCGGCGCTGCTCATCGTCGGGGGGCTGGTCTTCGACTCGCTGACCCCGGCCAACTTCACCGCCGTCCCGCTGTTCGTCGCGGCCCCGCTGATCGCCGCGCCGTTCTTCTCGCTGTCCCGGACCGTCCGCACGGGCGTCGCGGCGCTCTGCTCCGTCGTCGTGATGAGGTTCTCCGACGGGATTCCCACCCGGGCGGTCCCGGTCATCGAGATGCTCACCGTGCTCACCGCCGCGGTCCTGGCCGTGGTCATCAACGGGGTGGTGCGGCGGGGCAACGAGCAGCTGGCCTCGGCCCGGGTCATCGCGGAGACCGCCATGCGGGCCGTGCTGCCGACCCCGGCCGAGCGGATCGGCGGGCTCCAGGTGGCCGCGCGGTACGAGGCGGCGCAGGCGGACGAGTTCGTGGGCGGCGACCTGTACGCCGTCGCCGACACCCCGTACGGCGTCCGCGTGGTGGTGGGGGACGTGCGCGGCAAGGGGCTCGGGGCCGTCGAGGCGGTGGCGGTGATCATCGGGTCGTTCCGGGAGGCGGCCGAGCAGGAGCGCTCGCTGGAGGGCGTCGCACAGCGGCTGGAGCGGGCGCTCGCCCGGGAGGGGACGCGGCGGTACGGGCTGGACGCCATGGAGGGGTTCATCACCGCCGTCCTGGCCGAGATCCCGCCCGGGGCGGCCTCGCTCCGCCTCGTCAACCGCGGCCACCCCGAGCCGATCCTGCTGCACGGGGACGGCACCCTGGAGGTGCTGGCGCCCTCGACGCCCGCGCTGCCGCTGGGGATGAACCTGGGGGTGTGGCCGGACCGGGCCGACGAGTGGGCGATGCCGGCCGGGGCGACGCTGCTCGCCTTCACGGACGGCCTGTCCGAGGCCCGGAACGCCGACGGGGTCTTCTACGATCCGGCGGCCCGGTTGCGCGGGCGGATCTTCCCGGGGCCCGAGGAGCTGCTGTCGGCGCTCACCGACGACGTACGGCTGCACACGGGCGGCCGGGCCACGGACGACATGGCGCTGATCGCCGTGGGGCGGCCGGCGGAGGGGCAGCCGGTGCGCCGGACGACGGTGCCGATCGTGGGCCGGGGCGAGGGGTAGCGCGCCGGGCCACGGGGCGATACCACGGTGTGTGATCGAAGAACACCGCTCCGCATAACGTTTGACGCACCATCAGGAAAAGGAATGTGGCTGAGCCGCGGTCAAGTCGCCCGGTTCGACCCGCTTGTGTCCTGTACGTCCCCACCCTGTTCGTTAATGATCAACAGGAACGGCTTGGAATCGGAGCCGGGTGTCTATTAACGTTCGGTAACGCAGCGCGGTCGTCACAGTCGTCGTCAGGGCGGCGCCGCGCGCGAGCGCCGAATTCCGCAAGGGAACCGGGGAACCACCTACATGGGGTGAATCGGACGCCTGCGTCTCGTGAGAGGCGGAGGGGCCCGTAGGAGACCTTCCTGCTCCGAACCCGTCAGCTAACCCGGTAGGCGAGAAGGAAGGAAAGGAGTGCGCCCACGTGGCGTCCAACAAGCCTGCCCCTGAGGCCGTGTCACCCTTCTCCGCAGGCGCCTACGGTGGCGCGGAGCGGTCCCCGGGCGAGTGGAACCCCACCGAGGACACCATCCGTCCCGTGCGCGGCAGGCACCGCGTGGCCAAGCAGCGAGGTCTGGCCCGTAGCTCCACCGTCCTCGGGGTCGGCGTCATAGCGGCCGTCGGAGCGGGCGGCATCGCCACCGCTCAGGACAAGGCCCCGGTCTCCATCTCTCTTCCCGATTCCATCGCGGACAATCTCCCTGACGCCAAGTCCCTTCCCGGCGTAGGGGCTTTCATGGCGGACGACGAGAGCACCGACCCCGTCGCCGCCGCGCCGCTCACCACCGCCGGGCTCACCGCCGCCGAGGCGGAGAGCGGCACCGACGCGGGCGAGGCGCTGCGGGCCCGGATCCTCCAGCAGGCCGAGCAGCAGCAGGCCAATGCCGACGCCGAGGCCAGGGCCGCGGCGGAGAAGGCCGCGGCCGAGAAGGCGGCGGCGGAGGCCGAGAAGCAGCAGGACGAGGCCGAGAAGCAGGCCGCCGCGAAGAAGAAGGCCGCGGAGGAAGCGGCGAAGAAGAAGGCAGAGGAGGAGCGGCTCGCCAAGCTCGCCGCCAGCTTCTCCCTCCCGACGTTCTCGTACACGATCACCTCGACCTACGGGCAGTCCGGCGCGATGTGGTCCTCCGGCCAGCACACCGGCCTCGACTTCGCCGGCTCGGCCGGTGCGCCGCTCAAGGCCGTGCACAGCGGCACGATCACGTCGGCCGGCTACTCCGGTTCGTACGGCTACCGCACGGTGCTCCAGCTGGAGGACGGCACGGAGATCTGGTACGCCCACCAGTCCTCCATCGAGGTCTCCGTCGGACAGAAGGTGACCACCGGCCAGACCATCGGCCGCATGGGCGACAGCGGCAACGTCACCGGCGTCCACCTCCACCTGGAGGTCCGCACCGCCGGCGGCTCGGCGATGGACCCGATGGCCTGGCTGAACAGCAAGGGCCTGCGGGTCTGAGCCCCGGGGGCCGACCGCCCCGGCGGCCCCGGGCCGGCGCCCTTCCTCGGCCGGCCTCCCCGAAACCCCGGCAGCCCTGACGCACACCCCCCGACGTCAGGGCTGCCGGTCTGTCCGGTGACGGGCGGACGGACGGGCGCGCGCGGACGGGTTCGGGACGGGCCCCCGTGGCGGCCCTTCCCCGGCGGGCCCGGCCACGAACGGCGGACACGGCGGAATACCGTCTCCGGGCCGGCCCGTTGATCCCTTACATGACTTCTGCGCGCACTCCCCTCGGCACCTCCGACCTCCAGGTCTTCCCGCTCGCCCTCGGCGGCAACGTCTTCGGCTGGACGGCGGACGAGGAACAGTCCTTCGCCGTCCTGGACGCCTACGTGGCGGCCGGCGGCAACTTCATCGACACCGCCGACGTGTACTCCGCCTGGGCCGACGGCAACCGGGGCGGTGAGTCGGAGACCGTCATCGGCAACTGGCTCGCCTCCCGCGGCAACCGGTCCGACGTCGTCGTCGCCACCAAGGCCGGCGCCCACCCCGACCACCGGGGCCTGTCCGCCGGTGCGGTCAAGGGCGCGGTCGACGCTTCGCTGAGCCGGCTCCGTACCGACCGCATCGACCTCCTCTACACGCACTACGACGACGAGACCGTCCCCGTCGAGGAGATCGTCACCACCCTCGACCGGCTGGTGAAGGACGGCAAGGTGCGCCACATCGCCGCCTCCAACATCAGTCCCGAGCGGCTGCGGGCCTCCCTCGACTTCTCCGAGCGCGAGGGCCTCGCCCGGTACGTCGCCCTCCAGCCCCACTACAACCTGGTCTCCCGCGACACCTACGAGGGGGAGCTCCAGGACACCGCGGCGGCAGCCGGTCTCGCCGCCGTCCCGTACTACGCGCTCGCCTCGGGCTTCCTCACCGGCAAGTACCGCCCCGGGGCGGCCGTCGAGAGCGCCCGGTCCGCGACGGCGGGCGGCCACCTGGAGACGGAGCGCGGCCGCAAGGTCCTGGCAGCCCTCGACCGGGTCGCCGGGGAACGGGGCGTCGAGATCGCCACCGTCGCCCTCGCCTGGCTCGCCGCGCAGCCGACCGTCGCCGCCCCCATCGCCTCCGCCCGCACGGTCGGACAGCTCCCCGCCCTCGTCGCGGTCGCCGACCTGCGGCTGACGGACGCGGAGGTCGCCCTGCTCACCGAGGCGTCGGCCTGACGCGACCGGAGACCGTCCCCGTCCCCGGCCCCCCGCCTTGGCCCCCCGCCCCGGCACTGGCCCCCGGGCCGGGGCGCCCGCTCCGCCCCGCCCGCTCCGGTCACCGCGGCGGGCGGCGGTGGGTGTGCGGGGCGGGGGCGTGGCCGCGGGGCGGGGGAGGGCCGCCGTATCCGTGGCCGTGCGGCGGCGCGTACGGCTGGCCGGGCGGCTGCCCGTACGCCGACGCCGGGGCCTGCGGCTGCCCGTGACCGGCCGGGCTCCAGGGAGCGTTGCCGTACCCGTACCCGTACCCGTTGCCGTACGGCGTCGGCGGGAGGCCCCGGTGGGCCCCCGGGCGGGAGGTGAGGCGGGCCGCGTGGGCGAGGGCCGGGGCCGCGATCTCCCGGCGCTGCCAGAGGTGGTGCAGCAACTCCCGCTCCCGCGCGCCGAAGTCCGGGCCCACCGCGCCGTGGCGGGCCCGGCGGCGCAGTCCCGCCAGCGAGGTCGCGAACGACTCGTACTCCGCGACCGCGCGGGCCGCCGCCCGGCCCCGGGCCCGGTCCCGCTGCCAGTGGCGGGCCAGGTCGCGGGCGACGCCCCGGGCCCGCATGGAGGAGAGCGCCGACGGTTCGGCGGGGGTGAGCCAGCCTGCCGCCGCGTACGCGGGCAGCTCGGCGGCGAGCGTACGCAGCTCCCGCTGGCGGGACCAGATCGCCAGCCAGGTCACCAGGGCGAAGGCGGGGACCATGACGATGCCGTACACCGCGTAGAAGCCGTACGGGCCGAAGGACGACGATCCGTTCCACAGGGCGTGCAGCCCCATCGCCAGGACCAGGCCCAGCAGGGGCAGGGCGATCCGGCGGACCCGGCGGCGGCGGTCGCCGACGGCCGCGAAGCCGAAGCCGAGGCCGGTGAGGACGGTGAACAGGGGATGCGCGAACGGCGACATCACGATCCGTACGAAGAACGTCCCCGCCGTCACCGAGGCGAACCCGGAGCCGCCGAGCTGCTGGTCCTCGCCGAAGGCGTTGCCCAGGTAGAGGATGTTCTCCGTGAACGCGAAGCCCGTCGCGGTGAAGCCGGCGACGACGACGCCGTCCACCACGCCGCTGAACTCCCGTCTGCGGAACAGGAAGATCAGCAGTACCGCCGCCGCCTTCGCGCTCTCCTCGACCACGGGGGCGATCACCGTCGCCCCCAGGGCGTCCGCGCTCGCCGGGTCGGCCGTCGCCGTGGCTATCCAGCGCGTCGCGAAGGAGTTGGCGATGATCGCGACGAGTGCGGCGGCGCACGCGCCCCAGGCGAAGGAGAACAACAGGTTCCGCCAGGGCCCCGGTTCGACCCGGTCCAGCCAGCGGAACGCCGCCATCAGCAGCGGAACGGGCAGCACCGCGAGGCCGAGACCGACCAGGAACCCCTGCGGGCCGGTCTGCTCGCGGACGAGGGCGAGGATCACCAGGCCGCACAGCAGGAGCGCCGCGGCCACGGCCCCGGCGCGGAACACCTTGCTGCGCCACAGCATGCCGACGCGGTGCGGCCGGTAACGCTGTCGGCCATGCTCCGGCGCGGCGCCCAGGACCTCGTCGAGCCGCTGCTCGTGGAGGACCGGGACGGCGGGCCGCGCCTGCTGATACCGCACGGAGGGGTCGGACACCTCTCGACCCTAACGAGGCGCACCGACATCCGGCGACGGCGTATCCGGCCGGACCGGGGCCGCACTCCGCTCCGCGCGGGCCGCGCACGGACGCCGCGCGGGGCCGGGAAGCCGCCGCGCGGCGAAGCGGCGGGTCAGACCCGGGCGAACAGCAGGTCGTGGACGACGTGCCCCTTGTCCAGGCCCTGCCCCTCGAAGCGGGTGAGCGGCCGGAACGCGGGGCGGGGGGCGTAGCCGCCGTCGGCCGCGGTGTTCTCGAAGCGGGGGTGCGCGGTGAGCACCTCCAGCATCTGCTCCGCGTACGGCTCCCAGTCGGTGGCGCAGTGGACGATCGCGCCGGGCTTCAGCACCGGGGCCACCAGGTCCAGGAACTCGGGCTGGATGAGCCGCCGCTTGTGGTGACGGGCCTTCGGCCACGGGTCGGGGAAGTAGACCCGCAGCCCGTCCAGCGACTCGGGGGCCAGCATCTCGCGCAGCAGGATGATCGCGTCGCCGTTGGCCACCCGTACGTTCGTCGAGCCCGCCCTGTCCGCGAGACCGAGGAGATTGCCCTGGCCGGGGGTGTGGACGTCGACCGCGAGGATGCCGGTGCCCGGGTCGTCGGCCGCCATCTGCGCGGTGGCCTCGCCCATGCCGAAGCCGATCTCCAGGACCACCGGCAGTCCGCCGAACATCTCGGTCAGGTCGAGGACGCGCTTGCCGTCGATGTCCAGGCCCCACTTCGGCCACAGCCGCTCCAGGGATTCCTGCTGGCCGGTGGTGACCCGGCTGCGGCGCGGCTGGAAGCTGCGGATGCGGCGCTCGTGGTGCGAGCCCGCCGGGTCGGCCGCGGGGCCGCCGGGGAAGCGGGGCTCCTGCCGCAGCCGACGCGCGCGCTCGAAGGAGGCGGCGCGCAGAGCGGCGGCCTCCTCGGCGCTCAGGTCGGCCTTCGCGGCGGACGCGGCGTCCGCGGCCGGGGCATCGGAGAGCGCGTCGGCCGCCGTGGAACCGGTCCGGGCGGGGGCGGTCGGCTCGGAGGCCGCGGGCCCCGCGTCGGCCGCGGCGTCGTCGGGGGATCCGGCGGGGCTGGGGTTCAGGGGCTGCTCAGACACAATGACCGGATTCTACGGCGGGCGGCTTCCACCCCGCCCCCTGAGCCCGGCGCAGCGCGAGCCGCGCGACCTCCCGTCCGATGGGCAGGCACGCCGTCGCGGCGGGCGACGGGGCGTTGAGCACGTGCACGGTGTGCGGGGCCTCGCGGATGAGGAAGTCGTCGACCAGCGTGCCGTCCTTCGCCACCGCCTGGGCCCGCACCCCGGCGGGCGACGGGCGCAGGTCGTCCTCGGTGGCGGCGGGCAGCAGCCGCTGGACGGCCCGGGTGAACGCGGCCCGGGACAGCGAGCGGTGCACCTCGCCCGCCCCGTACCGCCAGTGGCGGCGGGCGATCTGCCAGGTGCCCGGCCAGCTCAGCGTGGACAGCAGTTCGGCGGGGCGGACCCGCGGCCAGGCGTAGCCCTCGCGGGCCAGGGCGGGGACCGCGTTCGGCCCGACGTGGACCGAGCCGTCGAAACCCCGGGTGAGGTGGACGCCGAGGAAGGGGAACGCGGGGTCCGGCACCGGGTAGACCAGACCGCGCACCAGCTCGGGGCGGTCCAGCGCGTAGTACTCGCCCCGGAACGGCACGATCCGCACCCCGGGGTCGTCCCCGGCGAGGCGGGCCACCCGGTCGCAGTGCAGCCCCGCGCAGTTGACCAGCACCCTGGCCCGCACGACCAGGCCGTCCGCCGTGCGCACCGCCACGCCCCAGGGGCGTCGGTCGATGGCGGTGACCTCCGCCCCGTACCGCACGATGCCGCCGCCGGCGCCGACCTCGGCCGCGAAGCGGTGGGCGACGGCGGTGAAGTCGCAGACGCCGGTGGCGCCGACCCGGATCGCCGCCAGTCCCCGCACCTCCGGCTCGTACTCCGCGATCTGGGCGGGGCCCAGCTCCCGCACGGGCAGCCCGTGCGCGCGGCCCCGCTGCACCAGGGAATGCAGCCGGGGCAGCTCGGAGCGGTCGGTGGCGACGATCAGCTTGCCGGTGGTGGCGTGGGCGATGGCGTGCTCGGCGCAGAACTCCGCCAGCTCGGCGGAGCCGCGCAGCGCGTACCGCGCCTTGAGGGAGCCGGGGCGGTAGTAGATGCCGCTGTGGACCACGCCGCTGTTGCGGCCGGTCTGGTGGCGGGCGGGGCCGCTCTCCTTCTCCAGGACCGTCACCCGGGCGCCCGGGGCGGACCGGGTCAGCGCGTACGCGGTCGACAGACCGACGATCCCGCCGCCGATCACCAGCACATCGCAGTCGTACGCCGCGTGCGTCATCATCACGCCACCTCCCACCCCGATAGTGCACTGACCCACTGACAACGGACTCGAACCCCGGCCGGACGGGGCGTGCCGCACACTCCCGCGTCCGGCCGCCGCCCCACGACCCCGGCCCGCTCCACGGCGCGGGCCCGCTCCACGGCGCCGGGCCGTCCGCCGGGCCGCCGCCCCCGGCCCCGGGCGCCCGGCGGGCCGCTCCCGCGCCCCCGCCCCGCTCAGACCTGGGTGACCAGCAACGGACGGGCCCGTTCCCGCAGCTCCGCGACGCGGGGCTCGTCCCCGTACGGCTCCAGCCGGTGGAGCAGATCGCGTACGTACTCGGTGGTGCGGGCGGAGGAGATCCTTCCGGCGACCTCGACCGCCCGGGTGCCCGCCGCGCAGGCCGCGTCCAGGTTGCCCGACTCCAGTTCGGCGACGGCGGAGACGACGAGCCGCAGCCCATGGCTGCGGACGAACTCCTCGGTGGGCCGGGACAGCGCCTGCTCGGTGAAGCGCCGCACCTGGCGGGGGGCCTTCAGGTCCCGGTAGCACTCGGCGGCGTCGGCGGCGAACCGGTCGTAGCCGTAGAAGCCGAGCCAGGGGGGGTCGGAGTCGCCCGCCCGGGACCGCTCCAGCCAGCTCTCCGCGCCCTTGAGCGCGGCCCCCGCGGCCGGAGCGTCGCCCGCCTTCGCGTGGGCGCGGGCCTCCACCAGCCGGAAGAAGCTCATGGTGCGGGCGGTGGCGAGGCCGCGGTTGCGCTCGACGGCGGCCTGGGCGAGGTCGACGCCCTCGTCGGCGAAGCCGCGGTAGGTCGCCTGGAGGGACATCGAGGCCAGGACGTAGCCGCCGAGCGGGACGTCGGCGGCGGCCCGGGCCAGGCGCAGCGCCTGGATGTAGTAGCGCTGGGCGGCCTCCTGCTGGCCGGTGTCGAAGGCCATCCACCCGGCCAGCCGGGTCAGCTCGGCGGACGCGCCGAACAGGGCCCGTCCGACCTCGTCGGTGTACGAGCCGAGGAGCAGCGGCGCGGCGTCCACGCGTAAGCACTCGGGAACCATGGAGGAGCGCCAGTCGCCGCCGCCGTACTTGGAGTCCCAGCGCCGGGCGTCCTGCGCGGCCTCGCGCAGCTTCGTCACATCGCTGTGGCCGACGCGCAGCGGCGAGGCGTCCGCGACCGCCTCCGGTCCGGGCTGGACCGGGACGGAGCCGGCGGAGCCGGGGAAGAAGTGGGCGCCCCGGGCCTCCGCCGCGGCTCCGGAGCCGCGGGCCCCCGCCGCGCCGGGGGCGTCGCCCCCGGCGCGCGCCCCGAGGGCCGACGCCTGCGCCGCCGTGGGATCCCGGGCCACCGACGGATCGGCGGGGGTTATCAGCCAGCGCGAGGCGGGCGTCGCGTAGGCGCTCACCGAGAACGACCCCGCCAGGGACTGCCAGATCCCGCCGCCTCCCCGCCGCCCGGCCAGGTCCAGCCGGTACAGCTCGGTCGCCGACCGGACCGCCTCGCCCACGTCCCGGGGGAAGGCGAGCCCGACCTCCGGGGCCGGGTCCGCGTCGGCGAGGCCGATCTCGTGCAGCGGGACCGGCCGGCCGAGCTTGGCCCCGATCGCCGCCGCGATGAGATGCGGCGCCGCGCCCTGCGGCACCATCCCCTTGGCGACCCACCGGGCCACCGAGGTCTTGTCGTAGCGAAGTGTCAGACCGCGCTGTGCTCCGAGGTCGTTGACCCGCCGGGCGAGCCCGGCGTTACTGATTCCCGCGAGGGCGAGAACCGTGCCGAGCTTCTCGTTCGGCCCGCGTTGCTCCCTGGACATGCGCCACCCCTCGACACACAGACAGCCGCCGCGTCACCGAGGACGGTGCGCGGCATTCGTACCAGTGCCTCCCCAGGTTCGAACCCTCGTACTCCGCCCGCACACGCATATGGCTGAGCCCCGAGGAATATGCCCCCCTGTCGAGAACACCGGTAAACACAGCGTAGTTCTCCCTATCCCTACCGTTAAGGGGCGGACGTCCGGATGGCGGGATTGTTGTCCGTGCGGGCGATCGCGGCCGCCCCGGCGGAGGCCGCACGCCGGGGCGGAGCGTGCTCCCGGCGTGTGGCCGTGCGCCCGGCCGTGCGCTCTGGCCCGGCGTCCACCCGGCCGGTTGTCTGTGTCCTGCGTGGGTCGGCCCGCTGCACTGGACTCAGTGGGCTGGGGGAAACCGCCGCTCCATTCCCCGCGGGCGGCGGACCGGTCCGGGAGGTGAGGCCCACCTCCCGGACTGTGCGTGGAAGGGCCGCCAGGGGAGGGCGCGGCACGGCCCGCGCGCAGGGTGGCGCTTCGAGAGAATGGCCGAATAGCGACGGTCTGGTGAGGGTCTGGCCAACGGTCTGATTATGGCCGGATATCGCCGCTATTTCCGGGCGGCGCCGGCCCCTCTCCTTCCTTCCGGGGGTGGGCGGGGGCGGCGCGGAGCCCGAAGGCTTCCTCCTCGCAACTACCGGAACCCGTGGTTCCGTTGATGTCGCCGCCGTGAAGAAGGCGGCGGGCCTTTGCCAGGGGCGCATGCTCTTCCGGCGTGCGCTGCCCGTACACCCTCTCCTGCGGCATTGTCGTGGCAGCATGTCCCGCAGCGGCGCTTTCGCTCATCTGGTGCGCCGTTGGTCCACAGCCCGTGGAGGCGGCGATGCGTTGGTTGGTGGGATGGAGCAGTATCGCCGCGAGCTTCGGCACCGTCGGCGCCGTCGGAAACGGCGGGGAGGGGCGCACGGTCCACCCCGTGGGCTCCCAACTCCTCTGGGGCGACCCGGACCCGCTCTGGGCGGTCGGTGACTGGCGGCCCGACGAGATCCGCGTCATCGGCGTCGCGACCCCCGAAGGGGCGCCCACCGCCCGCCTCGCGGTCCTCGGCTGCTGCGGCGCCACCGACGAACAGCTGCGGGTCGGGCTGCTCTCCGCGCGCGGCGGTGCGATGCGCCATCTCACCGCCTGGCCCGGCAGTTACACCGCCGTCGTGCAGATCGGCCGCCGCATCACCGTCGCGGGCGACCTGGCCGGGGCACGGCCCGTCTTCCACACCCCCTGGGCGGGCGGCACCGCCTTCGCCACCGCCGCCCTGCCGCTCGCCGACCTCATCGAGGCCCAGCTCGACATCGGGCACCTCGCCGCCCTGCTCGCCTGCCCCGAGTCCCCCGAAGCGCTCGGCGACGGCACGCCCTACGTCGGGGTGAAGCGGGTTCCGCCGGGGCACGCGCTCATCCTGCGCGAGGGCTCGCGGGAGATCACCGGGTACGAGGCCGTCGCCTCCCTCGCCGTCGCCGCACCCCAGGCCGACCCGGTGCACGCCGTGGAGGGCGTACGGGACGCGCTCGTCGAGGCCGTGCGCGCCCGGCTCACAGCCCCCCGTCACGCACCCGAGGCCGCCCCGCCCGACCCGGGACCCGTCCCCGGCATGGGCCCGGCCGACCGCCGTGCCGCCCGGGGCGGCCCCGTGGCGGGCATCGGCGCCGACCTCTCCGGAGGGAGCGCCTCCGCCACCCTCGCCCTGCTCGCCTCGGGGCTGCCCGGACTGCCCGGCACCCTCCTCGGCCACGGCGCCGGCGCGGGGGAACGGCTGCTCGCCGTCACCTTCAACGACCTCACCACCCGCGGCGACGAGGAGGAACTGGAGCGGGCCCACGCCATCGCCGCCGACCCGCGCCTGCACCACGTGGTCGTCGCCGCGGGCGAAGAGGCCCTGCCGTACGCCTCGTTGGGCACCGGGCCGCTCACCGACGAACCGGCCCCCTCCCTCGTCCTCGCCGAACGCCACCGCCGCCGGCTCTCCGCGGGCAGCGCCGACCACCTCGTCGGGAACGGGGCCCG
The DNA here is from genome assembly GCF_001905905.1 of Streptomyces sp. CB02366. GTDB lineage: Bacteria > Actinomycetota > Actinomycetes > Streptomycetales > Streptomycetaceae > Streptomyces. The sequence continues at coordinate 645,594 of NZ_LIVT01000003.1, read as the reverse complement.
GCAGGTCCTGGACGCCCACCCGGCCCGCCTCGCCGACCTCCTGATGGACCGGCGCAGACGCCACCTCCTGCGCCCCGTCGCCGCCCTCACCAAGGCCGAAGGCCCCACCGCGCATTCCCTGTTCGTCCCGCTGACGCTCTACCGCGCCGCCCGCCGCCTCGCCCGCACCTCGTACCGCACCGGTCTGGAGTCCGCCGCCGGGCTCCTCCCCGACGCCAACCGCCACGCCCCCCACCTCGACACCCCCGCCGACGCCTCGCTCGCCGCCCTCGCCTGGTCGCGCCCGGGGCCCGCGGCGCGCTGGCTCACGGGAGAGGCGCTGGCCGAAGTATCGGTTCGCCTCCAGGAGGCGGCGATCCGGCCCGCCTCCGTACAACGCCCGGGGGAGGCCCGCGCCCGTGCCGCCCTCGCCCGGGGGGCCGCCGACCACCGGATCCTGGAACAGGCCACGGAGATCCGCAGCCAGCGGCTGCACGCTCCGTTCCTCGACAACCAGGTCGTCCGGGCCGCCCGTGCCCTGCCCGAGTCGCTCCGGGTCCAGCCCGGCGCACGGGCGGCGATCCTGCGCCGCGTGCTCGGCGGGGCGGGCATCCACGATCTGCCGCCCGGGTGGGGCGCGCCCTCCCAGGCCACCTCCACCGCCGTCACCCGCACCGGCCTGCGCGTGGCCCTGCCCGATCTGATGGCCCTCTTCGACGCGCCGCTGCTGGCCGACGCGGGCCTGGTCGAGGCCCGGGTGGTCCGCAAAGCCCTGCGCGCGGCCTCCGAGGGCGAACCGCTGCCCCTGGACGGCCTGGCGGACCTCGCCTCCACCGAACTGTGGCTGCGCCGCCTCCTGAACCGCCGCGGCACCTGCTGGACCGGTACGGCCGCCCCGCGCCAGCGCGCGGTCGCGGGCGGCGTGATCCCCGCCCGGCGCACGCTCCAGCCCTGACCGGAACACCCTGACCCGAACCTCCCCCCCCCGCGAGCCCCGCCCGGGAACCGTGACCGGAGACCGCGACCGGACGGACCGGACGCGACGCGACGGGGCGGGGGGCGCACGTACGGGCCCGGAGGCATAGGCCGGGACACGGGCCCGGCGGTACGGGTCGGCGGTACGGGTCGGAGGTAGGGAGCGGGAGCGCCGCGGACCGGCGGCCCGGCCGGCGAACCCCATGGCGCGGGCACGGCCTTCCGACGTGGCCCGGCGCGGGGAAAGCCGCCCGGGCCCGGCCGCCCGGCCCGCGTACGGCTCAGGCGCAGCTGATCCGGGACTCCGCCCAGTCGGCGAGCGCCACCTGGCCAAACGTTCCCTCCGGCTCGACCACCAGGCGGATCGAGGACTGGCCGGCGATGTCCACGCTCACCGGAACGGCGGGATCGCCGCCCCGCATCACGGGGGAGCCCCACAGCCGTGCGCCGTCCCCGTTGAACACGGAGAAGCGCACCGCGCCGAGCCCCAGCGTGAGATCGTCCACCCCCACCATGGCCTCGTACCGGGTGCAGGGACGGTTCAGCCGGATGGTCACCGAGGAGCGGGCGTGCACGGTCACCCCGTGCGCGTAACGGGTGGAGGCGATCGACACGTTGGAACGCTGCCAGACCCAACTGCTCTGCCCCATCACCACTTCCGGCTCGCTGCGGTCGCCGAAGACGGAGTACGGCAACTCGTTGACCTGGTAGACCTCCGGCGCGGGCGGCGGCGGTGTGGGCTCCGGCGGCGGTGTCGGCGTCGGGGCGGGGGACGGCGGCGGGCTCGGCGGCGGCGCGGACTCCGCAGGCGGCTCGGGGGAAGGCGTGGGGGGCGGCGTCGGCTCCGGGGCCGGCTCGGACGGGGAGGGCGCCGGGGACGCGGGCGGCTCGGGGGCCGCGGGCGGCGCGGGCACCGGCTCCGCGGACGGCGGCGGGGGTTTCGGCGTGGGGTCCGCGGGCGCCACCACAGGCGGCTTCGCGACCGGCCTGGGCTCCGGTTTCGGCTGTTCGTCGCCGACGAGAGCCCATACCAGCCCGGCCGCGGCGGCCACGGTCACGGCGGCGGCGATCCCGGCCTTGGCGGGCGCGCCGAGCCCTTCGGAGGCCGCCGCGCCCCCGGCGGCTCCGCCGGAGGCCCCGGGCCCGGTGGCCGCCGCCGCGGCGCCCGCGCCCGCCGCCCCGATCGTGCCCCCGGCCACGACGCCCGCGGCCTTGAGCGCGTACCCGGCGGCGAACCATCCGATGACCGCGACGGGCAGCAGCGCCGGAATCCCGGCGTTCACCTGCTCCAACTCGCCTGCCACCAACCGGCACTTGGCGCACTCGTCGAGGTGCTTGCGCAGGCCGCGCTCGGCCCGGGTGCGCAGCCCGCCCCGGGCGTGCGCGCCGAGCCGGTCGGCGTACTGGGCGCACTCCCCGCCGGTGGTGAGCGCCTGGCTCACGTGGGCCTGGAGATACGCCTGCTTGAGCCCTTCGCGGGCGCGGCCGGCCAGGACGGCGGTGGCATTGGCGGTGAGGCCGAACAGCGGGGCGATCTCGCTGGGCGACTCCTCCTCCACCGTGGTGTGCCACAGGACCGCCTGCCAGCGCTCCGGGAGGCTCCGGAAAGCCTGCATCGCCATCGTCTGCTCGGCCTCGTGCATCGCCAGGACGTCGGCGCCCAGTTCGAGGGTGTCGTCGTCGGACAGCTCCGAGGAACGGACGGCCTGTGCGGCGAACACCGCGAAGTCGTCGACCAGGTGCTCGCGCTTGGCGCTCTTCGTCCAGGCTGCGGCGACATGGCGGACGGCGGTCATCAGGTAGGCGCGGACCGCTTCCGTGGGCCCCTTCCCGCCCCGCACGGCCTGGAGGGTGCGGGCGAACACCTCGGCCGTCAGGTCGTCGGCGGTGTGCCCGTCCCGGCAGCAGCTGCGGGCGTAGCGGAGGACGGCGCCCGAATGCCGCCGGAACAGCTCCTCGTACGCCTGGTCGTCACCGGCCCGCATGTCCTCGATCAACCGGGCGTCGGACAGCCCGGACTCGGGGGCCCCGCCGCGGCCGGCGCGCTGCTGCGGCACCGCGTGCGCGCCCACGCCCGCTCCGCCGGAGGCGTCGTCCTCGGCGACGGGGGGCCAGGGTCCGGGCAGGACGGTGCCGCCCTCGGGCTCGCCGTCCGACGGACCGCGTACGGCCTGCACCGGCACGTGCCCGGCGGGTCGCCCCGCCGCTTTCGTGTCCTTGCCGGCCGCGACGATCTCGTCGAGCGGCTCTTCCTGCTGCTCGTTACCGCTCATCGCGGAAGCCCCCGTATACACCCTCGGACCCGAATACCGGCCAAGACTGCCACATGGCTCAATCCCGCTCGCCCTTCCGCCCTGTCAACCACTCGTCCGGGGCGTCTTCCAGGAGAAGGGGTATGGAACGTCACTCTTTCGGGGAAGGGGCTCGCGTCGATCTGTTGCCCGGCGCCCGCCCTGCCCCGTCCGTCTGCTCCCGTCCGTCCGCTCCCTTCCGTTCCCTTCCATTCCGCCCGGCCCGTACTACCGGGGGACGGACGAACACGGAGGAAGCGCGGACGAAAGAGGACCGGAGCGGGCGGCGAGCGGCCGACACCGTGGGAGCGCCAGCGGTCAGTGGACGAGCGGCAGTGGGCGGCGGGCACGGGACGGCAGAAGAACCACCGCCCCCGGCCGTCGCCCCGGCCCCCGCCCCGGCCGTCACGCCGGGCGTGACCTCAGACCCTCCAGCAGGATGTCCAGCAACCGGGCCGACGCCGCGGCCTGCTGGGCCGCGTCCGGCAGCGAGGGAGCCGCCGTGGCGATGACCAGCAGCACATCGGCGACCGTCACGTCCCGACGCAGCTCCCCGGACTCCCGCGCCCGTTCCACGAGCCGCCCCACGACCTCCAGCAGCTCGACCGCGGCGGTGTCCTCGCCGAGCCCGTCCAGCCCGTCCGTCCCGCCGGAGCGCTGGGCGACGCCCCGGAAGTCGTCCTGGCCCACGCCCTGCCGCTGCTGCGGCACACGGGTCTCCTCGACCGCGCCCGGCTCCTCCCCGTCGACCCCGACCCGCAGTACCTGCGGCGGCAGCAGCCTGCCCGCACCCGACGCCACCGACGTACGCAGGAAGCGGGAGAGGGCCGCCCAGGGCTTCTCCTCCTGCCCCAGCGCCGTACGGGCCTGCTCGGTCAGCCGGGAGGTCTCCTCCTCGGCTATCCGGCGCACCAGCACGTCCTTGCTCGGGAACCGCCGGTAGACCGTGCCCACGCCGACGCGCGCCCGGCGCGCCACGTCCTCCATCGGAGCGCCGTAACCCAGCTCTCCGAACACCTCGCGTGCCGCACGCAGCACGTGCTCCAGATTCCGTTGCGCGTCGACGCGCAACGGGGCCGAGCGAGGGGCGCCCACGCCCCCCGTCGTCGTCGCCGTCGCCCCGGTCGGGACCTGTCCGGCAGCGGACGAATTCATCGCGGCGGCACTCACCGCGGCCGCGGAACGAACGGCGTCGGCCGAGCTCATGACTCCGAGCGCCCCCACCGAGCCGAGGCGTCCCTGGTCGTCGGACGCGCGCGAGAGCGCAGCCTGGCCATGCGTATCCTGAATGTGCATAACTTCCCCCGGTTATGACGTCTCCCCCCGGAGACTTCCCGCCGTTTCAGCCGGGGAGCGGAGCACAACGAAATCCGCACCCGCCACCCCGACGGGTAACGAACATAGTTGAGCCCGCGTCAATTCAGAAGGGGGTAGTTCCGCATGGGGCGGCCCCCGATCGGCCCAAAGCCCCTTCCTCGCAGGGAGATCGCCCTGTCGACCACCCCCTGCGTAGGGTCTGACCTGCGCGGCTGCCCTCCCGCGCCGCACGCGGTCTCCCGGCGCGGTTGAGAGTGCTCCGGTCACACAATTTGCCGGGCCTGTGGACAAACCACTGACTCCGTTGCGTCATGGGGTGGTGATGGCTCCAGATTCCCGGGGGACGGCCCCCGGCACCCGGCCAGGTGTACGCATTCTCGTAGTCGGCGGCGGCTACGTCGGGATGTACACAGCGCTGCGTCTCCAACGGAAGGTGAAGCAGCGGCTGAGAAGAGGCGACGCCGAGATCGTGGTCGTCACGCCCGAGCCGTACATGACCTACCAGCCTTTCCTCCCCGAAGCAGCCGCCGGATCGATCTCGCCGCGCCATGTGGTCGTGCCGCTGCGCCGTGTCCTGAACGACTGCCGGATCGTCATCGGCGAGGTCCGCGACGTGGACCACGCCGCACGGACCGCCACCGTCACCACCCTCGCCACCGCCGAGGACGGCACCGGATCCCTGGAGATCGCGTACGACGAGATCGTCATCGCCCCCGGGTCCGTGTCGCGCACCCTGCCCATCCCCGGTCTGGCCGAATTCGGCATCGGTTTCAAGACCGTCGAGGAGGCCATCGGGCTGCGCAACCACGTCATCGAACAGATGGACATCGCCTCCGCCACCCGCGACCCCGCGATCCGCGACGCCGCCCTGACCTTCGTCTTCGTCGGCGGCGGCTACGCGGGCGTGGAGGCGCTGGCCGAGCTGGAGGACATGGCCCGCTACACCGCGCGGTACTACCACAACATCAAGCCGACCGACCTGAAATGGATCCTCGTCGAGGCGTCCGGGCGCATCCTCCCCGAGGTCGGCGAGGCCATGGGCACGTACGCCGTCGGCGAGCTGCGCGGCCGCAACATCGACGTACGCCTCGAAACCCGCCTCGACACCTGCGAGGACCGCGTCGCCGTGCTCAGCGACGGCTCCCGCTTCCCCACCCGCACCCTCGTCTGGACCGCGGGCGTCAAACCGGCCCCCCTGCTGGCCGCCACCGGCCTGCCCCTCACCGAACGCGGCCGGCTCCGCTGCACCGCCACCCTCGGCGTCGAGGGAGCGCCCCACGCCTGGGCCGCCGGCGACGCCGCGGCCGTACCCGATCTGACGGCCTCCGAACCGGGACGCGAGACCGCCCCGAACGCCCAGCACGCGGTGCGCCAGGCGAAGGTCCTCGCCGACAACGTCCTCTCCTCCATCGAGGGCCGTCCTCTGCGGGAGTACCGGCACGCGTACGCCGGGTCCGTCGCCTCCCTCGGCCTGCACAAGGGCGTCGCCCACGTCTACGGCCGCAAGCTCAAGGGCTACCCGGCCTGGCTGATGCACCGCGTGTACCACCTCAGCCGGGTGCCGACGTTCAACCGGAAGGCACGCGTCCTCGCCGAATGGACCCTTTCCGGACTCTTCAAACGCGAGATCGTCTCGCTCGGTTCGCTGGAACACCCCCGCGCCGAATTCGAACTCGCGGCAGGCGGCCCCGCCGCCCCGCGGGTGCCCCGCCCCGGCCGCCCGCAAGGCGGGGAAGAACCGCCGGAGAACCGTCCGGCGGGCGGCTGAAGGGCTGCTGACGAGCCGTCGAAAAGGCGCCGGGACGGCAACTGTCAGTACGGTCGGTCACACTGGACGTGTGACCATAGGTGGGCCCACACCTGCACAGAGTGACCCGGTCGGCAGTGACCAACAGTGACCAGCAGCGACGCACCACCAGCACGACGAGGCCCGGCTGCGCCTTCCCGGGGGCACGGCCCCCGGTGCACCGAACAACGGCAGAAGAAGCAGCCCGCCCGAGCGGACCAGACCGACACACGAGGCCAGAAATACCGTGAACTTCACGCGTTGGAGCGCCCGCCTTCCCGGAACGCAGCGCCGAGCCGCCGCCGCACGGGACGACCGCAGTCCCGTGCCGGCCGCCCGAGCCGATTCCGCCCGGCCGGAGGGCGCACCCGCCCCGCCGGGCGACGCCTCCCCGGCCCCCGGCGACCCCGACCCGTCGGAGACCGCCCCCGGGGCCGCCCTCGACGACCTCTCCGCCTGCGAGATCCTCGGGCGGCTCCCCGCCCCGGTCGCCCTGCTGCACGGCGCCGACCACCGGATCGCCTACGTCAACGACGCCTACGAGGCCGCGTTCGGCCCCCGCCCGTCCGGCGCCCCCGCCGCCGCGGCCATGCCGGAACTCGCCCAGCTGAGCGTGCTCCCCCTGCTCGACCAGGTCCTGCGCAGCGGCACCGCCCGCACGGTCAAGTCCCGCCGGACCCCCGGGGGCGGCTCCTACACGGTGACCTGCACCCCGGTCGCCGGAGAGAAGGGCGTCCTCGTCTACGCCACCGACGTCACCGACCACGCCGAGGCCGCCGAACGCCTGCGCACCAGCGAGCGCCGCCACCGCGAGACGGCCGTCACCCTCCAGCGCTCCCTGCTCCCGCAGGAGCTGGAACAGCCCGACGACCTCCGCATCGCCGCCACCTACCAGCCCGGCGGCACCGACGCGGCGGTCGGCGGCGACTGGTACGACGTCATCACCCTCGGCGCGGGCCGCACCGCACTCGTCATCGGCGACGTGATGGGCCGCGGGGTCCGGGCCGCCGCCGTGATGGGCCAGCTCCGCACCGCCGTCCGCGCCTACGCCCGCCTCGACCTCCCACCGCACGAGGTGATCCAGCTGCTGGACGTCCTCGCCGCCGAGATCGACGCCAGCCAGATCGCGACCTGCGTCTACGCCGTCCACGACCCCAACGAGGGGCAGCTCGTCTACGCCTCCGCCGGACACCTCCCGATCCTCGTCAGCGACGAGGACGGCGTCGTCCACCGCGCCGCCGACCCCACCGGCCCCCCGCTCGGCACCGGCGGCTGGGTCCACACCTCCGGCACGATCGCGCTGCCGCCCGGCTCCACCGCCGTCCTCTATACGGACGGCCTGGTCGAACGGCGCGGTGAGGACATCGACGAGGGCGTCGCCGCCCTGGCCCGCGCCCTCTCCGGCGCCACGGGGTCGCCCCAGGTCGTCTGCGACCGGCTGATCCGCTCCCTCGGCGTGACCGCCGAGCACGACGACGACGTGGCGGTCCTGGTCGTCCAGCACCCCGCCCGTACGGGGACGGACGCGGAGCTGTTCCACAACGCGGCGCTCGACCTCCTCGGCGGCATCGAGGCCGCCCCGCGCGCCCGCGCCTTCGCCACCGGGGTCCTGACCTCCTGGCGCTTCCCCGTCGACCTGCGCGACCTGGGCGTCCTCGCCACCAGCGAGCTGGTCGCCAACTCCCTCCAGCACGGCACACCCCCGATGCGGCTGGGGCTGAGGCGTACGGACCGCCGACTGATCATCGAGGTCACCGACGGCGACGACCACCTGCCGCGCCGCCGCCGGGCCGAACCGGTGGACGAGGCGGGACGCGGCATCTCGATCATCGCCTCGATCGCCACCTCCTGGGGCAGCAGGCGCACCCCGGGCGGCGGCAAGGCGGTCTGGTGCGAGTTCGCCCTGCCGCGGTGAGCAGGGCGAACGTCCGGACGTTCCCGGTCAGTGACCGGCGGAGGCAGAGGCGGGAGACGGAGCGTTCCCCGCAACGTCCCCGCCCTCGGGCAGTGACACCGCCACCACCCGCGACGGAACGGCGGCCACCGACGGCTGGTCCTGTACGGGGGTGAGCCGCCGGCCCAACCGCAGCGCGAGCACCGTGATGCCCAGCGAGAACAGCACGAACGTCACGATGTACGGACCGTGCAGCGACGCCCCCATCGGCCCGCCCACGGCCGGACCGACCGCCAGCGCGAGCTGCTTGCACAGGGCGAACGCCGAGTTGTACTGCCCGACCATCGACTCCGGAGCCAGATCGGCGACCAGCGGCGCGACGGTCGGCGACAGCATCGCCTCACCCAGCCCGAACAGCGCGTACGTCGAGATGAACGCGGCCGTCGCCATGGCCTGGCTGCCGTGGCCCAGCCCCGCGTAGCCCGCCACGATCCAGGCGAACGCCCAGATCAGGCCGACCGCGGCGATGACCCGGCTGCGGCGGCGGCGCTCCACGAGCCGCAGCACGACGAACTGCGCGGCGACGATGACCGCGGTGTTGGCGGCCAGCGCCAGCCCGAGGGTGGACGGTTCGATCCCGGCGGCCTCCGTGCCGTACGCGGCCAGGCCGGACTCGAACTGGCCGTAGCAGGCGAAGAACAGCACGAACCCGAGCACGCACAGCTGCACCATCGCCCGGTGGGAGAGCAGCGCGCGCAGCCCGCCGCCCTTCGCGGCGGACGGGTCCGCGGGCCGCACGTCGCCGAGCGACGCCGGGCGGGGCATGCGCACCGTGGTCACGGTCACACCGAGCACCACGAACATCGCGGCCTCGATCAGGAACAGCAGGGTGAAGCTCGCCGGCCGGTCCACATCCACCAGCTGCCCGCCGACCAGGCCGCCGAGGCCGAGCCCCAGGTTCTGCAGGAAGAACTGCGTGGCGAAGGCCCGCGTACGGGTCGCGGTGCTGGAGCACCACACGAGCATCGTGGCGAGGGCCGGCTGCATGACGGCGGTGCCCGCGCCCAGGACCGCGGCGGCGAGCACGGCGGCCGGAACGCTGCTCGCGAAACCCAGGGCGGCGGCGCCCACGGAAGCCAGCCCGGAGGCCACCAGCAGCACGGGCAGCGGGCCCCGCCGGTCGATGGCCCGCCCGGTGAACGGCAGAACGGCCAGCGCCGCCATGGCGAAGACCGCCAGGACGACTCCCGCCGTCCCGGCGCCCAGATTCCGCACCTGCGCCACGTAGACGTACAGATACGGAACGGTGAACCCGAGCCCGAACGCGCTCAGCGCGCTGCCCAGCTGGATCCGCCGCAGCGCTGCGCCCATCTCCCTGGTCACACTCACCTACCTCAAGATCTCGAAGGCCCCGGTCGCCGGATCACCGGACGCCGGGGCCCGACATGTAAGAAATCAGACTCGAAGACTTTAGCACTAAACTTAGAAGTTGAAAACTTCACCATGAAGGACTTCAGGGGGGGCGGAGCGTGCCATACTGCCCGCCATGTCCGAGAGCACCGAGGAGCCCGCCGTCGGCGAGCCGAGCCTCGACGAACAGATCGCCGCGTACCAGCGGGAGTTCCGCGACCTCGACCCCCAGGTCGAGCAGGTCGTCTCCGCGCTGGGCCGGCTGAACCGCCGGATGAACGTCGCGTACGGGAGGCAGGTGGCGGCGCTCGGCATCAGCAACGCCGAGTGGGAGGTCCTCAAGACCCTGGTCCTGTCGGGCGCTCCCTACCGCCTGGGCCCCGGCGAGCTGGCGAAGCGCCTCGGCCTCACCCCGGCCGCGATGACCCACCGCATCGACCGGATGGCCGGCGAGGGCCTGGTCACCCGGGACCGCGACGAGAACAACCGGGTCCGCGTCATCGTCGAGCTGACCGACGAGGGCCGTACGAAGTGGCTTGAGGCGATGCGGATGGCGACCGATTTCGAGGAGGACCTGCTCCAGGACCTCTCCGGCGACGAACGCGGCGTCCTCGGCGAACTGCTGGTCCGCCTGTTGCGCAGGGTGGAGCACGCCCAACCGGACGCCGGCGGCCGCCTCACCGGCCTGGAATGACGGTCGGCGCCGCAGGCCCCGCCGAGTCGATGCGGAGCCGAAGCGGAACCGGCGTGGAGGCCGCCGGGGGAGGGTTGACACCCCCCAGGTGGTTGCGTAGTGTTCTCCGAGTTGTCACGGAGTCGGAACGGTTCCGGGGCGACCATCCCGCCGCGAACGCGGCAACCAAACTTCAGCACGATCTCCCACTCGGGATGATTTCGGCATGCCGGAATTCATGACGAAGGCCCGATTATGAGCCGCCGGGA
>NZ_LIVT01000003.1:0-632500 GCF_001905905.1 Streptomyces sp. CB02366 | reverse complement strand
TTGTTGGGTGTCTGAGGGTGCGGCCGAATTGTGGCTGTCCTTCTGATCCGGCCCCAGTGAACTCATCCGGTTTCGGGTGGGGTGGTGGGTGGCTGGTCGTTGTTTGAGAACTGCACAGTGGACGCGAGCATCTGTGGCCAAGTTTTTAAGGGCGCACGGTGGATGCCTTGGCACCAGGAACCGATGAAGGACGTGGGAGGCCACGATAGTCCCCGGGGAGCTGTCAACCAAGCTTTGATCCGGGGGTTTCCGAATGGGGAAACCCGGCAGTCGTCATGGGCTGTCACCCGCTGCTGAACACATAGGCAGTGTGGAGGGAACGAGGGGAAGTGAAACATCTCAGTACCCTCAGGAAGAGAAAACAACCGTGATTCCGGGAGTAGTGGCGAGCGAAACTGGATGAGGCCAAACCGTATGCGTGTGATACCCGGCAGGGGTTGCGCATGCGGGGTTGTGGGATCTCTCTTTCACAGTCTGCCGGCTGTGAGGCGAGTCAGAAACCGTTGGTGTAGGCGAAGGACATGCGAAAGGTCCGGCGTAGAGGGTAAGACCCCCGTAGCTGAAACATCAACGGCTCGTTTGAGAGACACCCAAGTAGCACGGGGCCCGAGAAATCCCGTGTGAATCTGGCGGGACCACCCGCTAAGCCTAAATATTCCCTGGTGACCGATAGCGGATAGTACCGTGAGGGAATGGTGAAAAGTACCGCGGGAGCGGAGTGAAATAGTACCTGAAACCGTGTGCCTACAAGCCGTGGGAGCGTCGCTGGCAGCACTTGTGCTGTCAGTCGTGACTGCGTGCCTTTTGAAGAATGAGCCTGCGAGTTAGCGGTGTGTAGCGAGGTTAACCCGTGTGGGGAAGCCGTAGCGAAAGCGAGTCCGAACAGGGCGGTTGAGTTGCACGCTCTAGACCCGAAGCGGAGTGATCTAGCCATGGGCAGGTTGAAGCGGAGGTAAGACTTCGTGGAGGACCGAACCCACCAGGGTTGAAAACCTGGGGGATGACCTGTGGTTAGGGGTGAAAGGCCAATCAAACTCCGTGATAGCTGGTTCTCCCCGAAATGCATTTAGGTGCAGCGTCGTGTGTTTCTTGCCGGAGGTAGAGCACTGGATAGGCGATGGGCCCTACCGGGTTACTGACCTTAGCCAAACTCCGAATGCCGGTAAGTGAGAGCGCGGCAGTGAGACTGTGGGGGATAAGCTCCATGGTCGAGAGGGAAACAGCCCAGAGCATCGACTAAGGCCCCTAAGCGTACGCTAAGTGGGAAAGGATGTGGAGTCGCAGAGACAACCAGGAGGTTGGCTTAGAAGCAGCCACCCTTGAAAGAGTGCGTAATAGCTCACTGGTCAAGTGATTCCGCGCCGACAATGTAGCGGGGCTCAAGCGTACCGCCGAAGTCGTGTCATTCGTACACATATCCCCAACGGGAGTACGGATGGGTAGGGGAGCGTCGTGTGCCGGGTGAAGCAGCCGCGGAAGCGAGTTGTGGACGGTTCACGAGTGAGAATGCAGGCATGAGTAGCGATACACACGTGAGAAACGTGTGCGCCGATTGACTAAGGGTTCCTGGGTCAAGCTGATCTGCCCAGGGTAAGTCGGGACCTAAGGCGAGGCCGACAGGCGTAGTCGATGGACAACCGGTTGATATTCCGGTACCCGCTTTGAAACGCCCAGTACTGAATCAGGCGATGCTAAGTCCGTGAAGCCGGCCCGATCTCTTCGGAGTTGAGGGTAGTGGTGGAGCCGATGAACCAGACTTGTAGTAGGTAAGCGATGGGGTGACGCAGGAAGGTAGTCCAGCCCGGGCGGTGGTTGTCCCGGGGTAAGGGTGTAGGACGCACGGTAGGCAAATCCGTCGTGCATTGAAGTCTGAGACCTGATGCCGAGCCGATTGTGGTGAAGTGGATGATCCTATGCTGTCGAGAAAAGCCTCTAGCGAGTTTCATGGCGGCCCGTACCCTAAACCGACTCAGGTGGTCAGGTAGAGAATACCGAGGCGTTCGGGTGAACTATGGTTAAGGAACTCGGCAAAATGCCCCCGTAACTTCGGGAGAAGGGGGGCCATCACCGGTGATCCGATTTACTCGGTGAGCTGGGGGTGGCCGCAGAGACCAGCGAGAAGCGACTGTTTACTAAAAACACAGGTCCGTGCGAAGCCGTAAGGCGATGTATACGGACTGACGCCTGCCCGGTGCTGGAACGTTAAGGGGACCGGTTAGCTGCCTTTCGGGGCGGCGAAGCTGAGAACTTAAGCGCCAGTAAACGGCGGTGGTAACTATAACCATCCTAAGGTAGCGAAATTCCTTGTCGGGTAAGTTCCGACCTGCACGAATGGCGTAACGACTTCTCGACTGTCTCAACCATAGGCCCGGTGAAATTGCACTACGAGTAAAGATGCTCGTTTCGCGCAGCAGGACGGAAAGACCCCGGGACCTTTACTATAGTTTGATATTGGTGTTCGGTTCGGCTTGTGTAGGATAGGTGGGAGACTGTGAAGCGGCCACGCCAGTGGTTGTGGAGTCGCCGTTGAAATACCACTCTGGTCGTGCTGGATGTCTAACCTGGGTCCGTGATCCGGATCAGGGACAGTGTCTGATGGGTAGTTTAACTGGGGCGGTTGCCTCCTAAAGAGTAACGGAGGCGCCCAAAGGTTCCCTCAGCCTGGTTGGCAATCAGGTGTTGAGTGTAAGTGCACAAGGGAGCTTGACTGTGAGACCGACGGGTCGAGCAGGGACGAAAGTCGGGACTAGTGATCCGGCAGTGGCTTGTGGAAGCGCTGTCGCTCAACGGATAAAAGGTACCCCGGGGATAACAGGCTGATCTTCCCCAAGAGTCCATATCGACGGGATGGTTTGGCACCTCGATGTCGGCTCGTCGCATCCTGGGGCTGGAGTCGGTCCCAAGGGTTGGGCTGTTCGCCCATTAAAGCGGTACGCGAGCTGGGTTTAGAACGTCGTGAGACAGTTCGGTCCCTATCCGCTGCGCGCGTAGGAATATTGAGAAGGGCTGTCCCTAGTACGAGAGGACCGGGACGGACGAACCTCTGGTGTGCCAGTTGTCCTGCCAAGGGCATGGCTGGTTGGCTACGTTCGGAAAGGATAACCGCTGAAAGCATCTAAGCGGGAAGCCTGCTTCGAGATGAGTGTTCCCACCCCCTTTGAGGGGTTAAGGCTCCCAGTAGACGACTGGGTTGATAGGCCAGATGTGGAAGCCCGGTAACGGGTGGAGCTGACTGGTACTAATAGGCCGAGGGCTTGTCCTCAGTTCGGCCCTCGCGGCTGCCGCGCGCGCTCCACCCCCCGGCGCCCGCCTGAGCGCTGACGCNGAGGGGTTAAGGCTCCCAGTAGACGACTGGGTTGATAGGCCAGATGTGGAAGCCCGGTAACGGGTGGAGCTGACTGGTACTAATAGGCCGAGGGCTTGTCCTCAGTTGCTCGCGTCCACTGTGTTAGTTCTGAAATAACGAACGGCCGTGTTTCTGTCCGGTGTGTTTGATTGTTTCATAGTGTTTCGGTGGTCATTGCGTTAGGGAAACGCCCGGTTACATTCCGAACCCGGAAGCTAAGCCTTTCAGCGCCGATGGTACTGCAGGGGGGACCCTGTGGGAGAGTAGGACGCCGCCGAACAATTATTGTGGGAAGCCCCGCACCGTCATGGTGCGGGGCTTTCCTGCGTTCACCACCCATTCTTCCCCGACCCGTTCACCGGGTTGTCCGGTTCGACTTGGGTGGGGCCGGCACTTCCTGCCTCCGAGTGCCTGGTGGTGTCGTCCCGGCCTCCGGCGGCGGGCAGGAGTGCCGGCCGTGCGACCTGTTGAGGGCCCCCGGAGAGGGCTGCGAAAGGGGCGTAAGGGACGGCGCTTATGGTCCGTGGGACCAGGAACGACACCGATTATGAGCAATCCCCGATCCCGTGTATGGTTTACCTCGTTGCCGCAGGGCAACGAGGCCCCAATAGCTCAGTCGGTAGAGCGTCTCCATGGTAAGGAGAAGGTCTGCGGTTCGATTCCGCATTGGGGCTCAGAGAGAAACGAAAGGCCCCCGCCTGATGGCGGGGGCCTTTCGCGTTGAGACCGGACGGGGCGGGTCAGACCAACGGGGGCTCGGGGACACGCATCGCGAGGATCGCCATGTCGTCCGACGCGGGCTCGGCGGCGAAGCGCTCCACGGCCCGCAGGATGCGGGCGGCCACCGCTCCGGCCGTCAGGCCCGTACAGGTCGACAGGACCTCCGCGAGACCGTCGTCGCCCAGCATGCGGGTTCCCTCACGGCGTTCGGTGACACCGTCCGTGACGCACAGCAGGACGTCGCCCGGATCGAGGACGACCTCCTGCTCGTACAGCTCCAGGTCGTCGAGGACGCCGAGGAGGGGCTGCGGTTCGGCGGCCGGCTCGACGGAGCCGTCCTGGCGCAGACGCAGCGGCAGAGGGTGGCCGGCGCAGACGACCTTCAGGAGGGCGCTGCCGTCCTCCCGGGGCCACAACTCGCCGTACAGCAGGGTCAAGAAGCGGCTGCGGGCGCCCTCGTCGAGGATCGCCGCGTTCAGCCGCTCCAGGACGGCGGGGCCGCCGAAGCCCTCGCGGGCCAGCAGGCGCAGCGCGTGGCGGGCCAGACCCGTGACGGCCGCCGCCTCAGGGCCCGTGCCGCAGACGTCGCCGATGGCGAAGCCGTACGCGCCGTCGCTGATCGGGAAGACGTCGTAGAAGTCGCCCCCGACCTCGTTGCCCTCCCCGGCGGCACGGTAGATGACCTCGATCTCCACGTTCGGCACGTCGGGGAGGCCCGGAGGCAGGAGACTGCGCTGGAGGGACTGGCTGATCGCCATGCGCTCCGAGTACAGGCGGGCGTTGTCCAGGGCCAGGGCGGCCCGGCGGGACAGGTCCTCGGCCAGTTCCAGGATCTCCTGGCGGAAGTGGTCGTCCGAGGGCTTCCCGAGCGTCAGCATGCCGATCACGCGGTTGCGGGCGACCAGCGGGAGGACCACGGTCTCACCGCCGACCGCCTGGGCCGTGGCGAGCGTGGTGCGGGTGGCCGTGCTCATGCTCAACGGAGCGTCGTAGGCCAGGCTGCGGGTCGAGGTGGCCAGGGCCGCCCGGTGCCCCGCCTCCGAAGGCGCGGCCCAGACACGGGCGCCCGGGGCCGGCACCGGATCGGGCGGGGAGATCGTGGAGAGCAGGGCCTTGAGCCCGTCGATGAGGTCCTCGTCCTCATGGAGCACATACGAGAGGTACGGCTCGGAGGACTGGTCCGCGATCGTGTAGACGGCGCACCAGGTGGCGAGGGTCGGGACCGTCATCTGGGCCATGAGCGCCAGGGTCTGGTCCCGGTCGAGCGTGCCGGCCAGCAGGTCCGACGCCTCGACGAGGAACGACAGGGAGCCGCGGCGCAGCCGTTCCAGCTCGCCGAGGCGCGCGGACTCCACGGCGAGCGCGATGCGGTCGGCGGCGAACTGGAGGCGCAGGGCCTCCTCGTTCGAGTAACGGCCGGCGCCCTCCGCCGCGACGCCGAGGGAGCCGGTGAGCCTTCCCTCGACCTTCAGCGGCACCGTGACGACCGAGCGCATCCCCGTGTCGGCGAGCAGGGGGACGGCGCCGGGCACGGCGGTCAGGTCCTCGTGGACGGCGGGCATGCGGGCGGAGCCGTAGCGTCCCGTACCGGCTTCGACGGGAACCCGGGCGAAGCGCTGGCGGGCCGAGGGGAGGCCCGTCGTCGCGCGGACCTCCAGCTCCGTCTCGTCGTCCGTGGCGAGCAGGAGGAACGCCGCGTCGGCGTCGAGCATGTCGCGGGCCCGCTCCACCGTCCGCTGCAGGAGGCCGTCCAGGTCGTCGGGGGCGGGGGAGCCGATGAACACCTCGAAGGGGTCCGCCGTACGGTTGTCGGACGAGGCGTCGGAAACCGGGGCGCGGACCGGCGACTGGAGGACGGCGCGTTCGTCGTCGCGGACGAGGAGGCAGACCGTAGACGGCTCGCCCTCGTTGTCGCGGACCCTCAGGTGCGAGGCGTAGACGGCGATGGTCCGGCCGTCGGCGCCGCGGACCCCGTAGCTGCCCTCCCAGCGGGAGAGCCGGAGGGCGTCGGCGATGCCCGTGCTGGTCCCGGGGGTGTGCGGCCAGGCCACGAAGTCGGTGAACTGCTTGCCGGTGACCTGCTCCGTGGTGTGCCCGAACACATACGTCGCGTCGTCGTTCCAGGCGCTGATCGCGCCCGTGCCGTCGATCTGGACCACGGCGACCCGGACTCGCCCGTCCGTGACGGGCAGGAGCGAGGTGGGCAGGACCGGGCCCGCCGAGCGGATGCCCACCGGCCGGTGGGGCAGGTCCAGCTGGAACCAGACGTGCTTGCGGGTGGGGCTGTACTCCACGCCCCAGCGGGAGGCCAGGGCGGCACAGAGGAGCAGCCCGCGGCCGTTCTCACGGTCGGGGCTGCCGAAGTCGATGCCGCTGCTCTGGAGCGGTACCTCGCGTTCCGGATAGTGGTCGGCGACCTCGACGCGAACGCCTTCCGCGGTGCGCAGGCACAACACGTCCGCGGCGGTGCCCGCATGGACGACGGCGTTGGTCACGAGCTCACTGGTGAGAACGACGGCGTCGTCGACGACATCGTTGTAGCCCCACCCCTGAAGCGTGTCCCGGACGAAGGCGCGGGCGGTCGCGACAGAGCGCCCGACCGGTTCGAACGTGGCGGCCGCGCGCGCGGTGATCACAGCACTCCCCATATTGGTGTCTCGTCGCTTCCCCGAGTCCTGTGCCCGTTTCTCGCCGCTTCGACTCGCCTGCCAGGCTAGACCTTCGGCGAAGGTCCCGGGTACACGAGGGCCGAGTTCGGGACAAGTCGCCCCGGTGGTACGCGGGCGCATCAGTATGGGTCCGCGGCGCGGAGGACGGGGGGCGATCGGAGCGGGTGGTCCGGCGACCGGTTCCGGCCTGGTACGTTGCAACGATTTGACCTCTGCCCGGCCGTCCGTTGACGGTGTGCGGTGGCGGTGAGCCAAAGTGGAACCGGGCAGGCTTCCGAAGAGGCCCGGGTGAAACGGTCAACCCCTGCGGGAGGGACACGGTGGAGTCTGGCGTGGCGGCGCAGGGTTCGAAGGCGCGTACAAAAGGCGGGCAGTCCGTGAAAAAGCAGCGCAATGGCACCGTCGAAGTGGACGCGGCGGCCCTGAACAGAGTGCTCGGGGCCCTCGTGGCGATGCGCGACGGCAATTTCCGCCGACGGCTCACCGTCTCCGGGGACGGCGTCCTGGCGGAGATCGCGGCGGTCTTCAACGAGGTGGCCGACCGCAACCTCCACCTCACCGGTGAGCTGGCGCGCGTACGGCGGGTGGTCGGGCGGGAGGGGAAGCTCACCGAACGCCTGGAGACGGGCGCCTGCGAGGGCTCCTGGGCCGCCGCGATCGACGCCTCCAACGAGCTCGTCGACGATCTCGCGCGGCCCGTCTCCGAGGTGGGCCGGGTCCTGTCGGCGGTCGCCGACGGCGACCTGGAGCAGCGGATGGAGCTGCGCTCGCACACGCAGGACGAGACGGTGCGCCCGCTGCGGGGGGAGTTCCTGAAGGTCGCCCGTACGGTCAACAACCTGGTCGACCAGTTGTCGGTCTTCACCGAACAGGTGACCCGGGTCGCCGTCGAGGTGGGTACCGAGGGCAAGCTCGGGGGCCAGGCGCAGGTGCGCGGGATGTCCGGGTCCTGGAAGGACCTCACGGACTCCGTCAACACCATGGCGTACCGGCTCACCGCTCAGGTGAGGGACATCGCCCTGGTGACGACGGCGGTCGCCAAGGGCGATCTGTCCCGCAAGGTCACCGTCCATGTGGCCGGCGAGATGCTCCAGCTGAAGAACACCGTCAACACGATGGTGGACCAGCTGTCCTCGTTCTCCTCCGAGGTGACGCGCGTCGCCCGCGAGGTGGGGACGGAGGGCGAGCTCGGCGGCCAGGCGACCGTGCCGGGCGTCGCCGGTGTGTGGAAGGACCTCACCGACTCCGTCAACACGATGGCGGGCAACCTCACCTCCCAGGTGCGCGGGATCGCGGAGGTGACGACGGCGGTCGCCAACGGCGACCTGACGCAGAAGGTCACGGTGAGCGCCCGCGGCGAGGTCGCCCAGCTCGCCGAGACGATCAACCAGATGACCGAGACGCTGCGCACCTTCGCGGACGAGGTGACGCGAGTGGCGAGCGAGGTCGGCGGCGAGGGGCTGCTCGGCGGGCAGGCGCAGGTGCCGGGGGCCGCGGGGACCTGGAAGGACCTCACCGACTCGGTGAACACGGTCTTCCGGAACCTGACCACGCAGGTGCGGGACATCGCGCAGGTGACCACGGCGGTGGCCAGCGGTGACATGTCGCAGAAGGTCACCGTCGACGTGGCCGGGGAGATGCTGGAGCTGAAGAACACCGTCAACACGATGGTGGACCAGCTCCAGTCGTTCGGTTCCGAGGTGACGCGGGTCGCCCGGGAGGTCGGCGTCGAGGGCCGGCTCGGGGGCCAGGCCGAGGTGCCGGGCGCGGCGGGGACCTGGAAGGACCTCACCGATTCGGTGAACACCGCCTTCCGCAACCTGACCGGTCAGGTCCGGGACATCGCGCAGGTCACCACGGCGGTCGCCAACGGCGACCTCTCCCAGAAGGTCACCGTCGACGTGGCCGGGGAGATGCTGGAGCTGAAGAACACCGTCAACACGATGGTGGCGCAGCTGTCCAGCTTCGCCGACCAGGTGACGCGGATGGCCCGGGACGTGGGCACCGAGGGCCGCCTCGGCGGTCAGGCACGGGTGGACGGCGTCTCTGGTACGTGGAAGGAGTTGACGGACTCCGTCAACTTCATGGCCGGGAACCTCACCTCCCAGGTGCGGCAGATCGCCCAGGTGACGACGGCGGTGGCGCGGGGCGACCTGTCGCAGAAGATCGACGTGGACGCCCGGGGCGAGATCCTGGAACTCAAGAACACGATCAACACCATGGTCGACCAGCTCTCGGCCTTCGCCGACCAGGTCACCAGGGTGGCTCGCGAAGTGGGTACGGACGGGCGCCTCGGGGGCCAGGCGCAGGTGCCCGGCGTGGCCGGAGTGTGGCGGGACCTCACCGATTCGGTGAACGGCATGGCGGGCAACCTCACCGCCCAGGTCCGCAACATCGCGCAGGTCGCCACGGCGGTGGCGCGCGGTGACCTGTCGCAGAAGATCGACGTGGACGCCCGGGGCGAGATCCTGGAACTCAAGAACACCCTGAACACGATGGTGGACCAGCTGTCCAACTTCGCGGAGCAGGTGACGCGGGTCGCCCGCGAGGTGGGCACGGAGGGCATCCTCGGCGGCCAGGCCGAGGTCCAGGGCGTCTCCGGTACGTGGAAGGACCTCACCCAGTCCGTCAACGGCATGGCGAACAACCTGACCCTCCAGGTCCGCAACATCGCCGAGGTCACCACCGCGGTCGCCAAGGGCGACCTCTCCAAGAAGATCACCGTCGACGCCAAGGGCGAGATCCTCGAACTGGTCACGACCGTCAACACGATGGTCGACCAGCTGCTGAACTTCGCCGACGAGGTGACCCGAGTGGCCCGCGAGGTGGGCACCGAGGGGATTCTCGGCGGTCAGGCGCGGGTGCGCGGGGCGACCGGCATCTGGAAGGACCTGAGCGACAACGTCAACCTGATGGCCAACAACCTCACCAGCCAGGTGCGCAACATCTCCCGGGTCTCCTCCGCGGTCGCCAACGGCGATCTGACGAAGAAGGTCACCGTGGAGGCGCGGGGCGAGGTCGCGGAGCTGGCCGACACCGTCAACACGATGGTGACGACGCTCTCCTCGTTCGCCGACGAGGTCACGCGTGTGGCCCGCGAGGTGGGCACGGAGGGCGAGCTGGGCGGCCAGGCCCGGGTGCCGGGCGTCTCGGGGACCTGGAAGGACCTCACCGAGTCCGTGAACTCGATGGCCTCCAACCTGACCGGTCAGGTGCGGCAGATCGCCACGGTCACCACCGCCATCGCCAAGGGCGACCTGACCAAGAAGATCGACATCGACGCGCGCGGCGAGATCCTGGAGCTGAAGAACACCATCAACACGATGGTCGACCAGCTGTCCTCGTTCGCCGAGCAGGTGACCCGGGTCGCCCGCGAGGTGGGCACCGAGGGGCAGTTGGGCGGGCAGGCGCGGGTGCGGGACGTGGACGGCACCTGGCGCGACCTCACCGAGTCGGTGAACGAGATGGCCGGCAACCTGACGCGCCAGGTACGGGCCATCGCGGCGGTCGCCACGGCGGTGACGCGCGGCGATCTGAACCTCAAGATCGACGTGGACGCGGCCGGTGAGATCCAGGTCCTCCAGGACAACATCAACACGATGATCGCGAACCTGCGCGACACCACGCTCGCCAACAAGGAGCAGGACTGGCTGAAGGGCAACCTCGCCCGGATCTCCGGTCTGATGCAGGGCCGCCGCGATCTGGACGACGTGGCCTCGCTGATCATGAGCGAGCTGACGCCGGTGGTCTCGGCGCAGCACGGCGCGTTCTTCCTGGCGATGGCTCCGGGAGATTCGGACGAGGTCGGTCCCGACAACGGCGAGGACGGCTCGTACGAGCTGCGGATGCGGGGGAGTTACGGCTACTCCGCGGGTTCGATGCCGACCTCCTTCCGGCCCGGGGAGACGCTCATCGGGACGGCGGCCGAGGAGAAGCGGACGATCCAGGTGGACAACGTGCCGCCGGGGTACCTGAAGATCTCCTCCGGGCTCGGGGAGGCCCCTCCGGCGCATGTGATCGTGCTGCCGGTGCTCTTCGAGGGCAAGGTCCTCGGCGTGATCGAACTGGCCTCCTTCCAGCCGTTCACGCACATCCAGCGGGACTTCCTCAACCAGCTCGCCGAGATGATCGCGACGAGCGTCAACACGATCAGCGTCAACACCAAGACCGAGAAGCTGCTGGAGCAGTCGCAGGAGCTGACCGAGCAACTGCGCGACCGTTCGCAGGAGTTGGAGAACCGTCAGAAGGCGCTCCAGGCGTCCAACGCCGAACTGGAGGAGAAGGCCGAGCTGCTGGCCCAGCAGAACCGCGACATCGAGGTGAAGAACACCGAGATCGAGGAGGCGCGCCAGGTGCTGGAGGAGCGCGCCGAGCAGCTCGCGGTCTCGATGCGCTACAAGTCCGAGTTTCTGGCGAACATGTCGCACGAGCTGCGCACGCCGCTCAACTCGCTGCTGATCCTCGCCAAGCTGCTGGCGGACAACGCCGAGGGCAACCTCTCGCCGAAGCAGGTGGAGTTCGCCGAGACGATCCACGGGGCCGGGTCCGACCTGCTCCAGCTGATCAACGACATCCTGGACCTGTCGAAGGTCGAGGCGGGCAAGATGGACGTCAGTCCCACCAGGATCGCGCTGGTCCAACTGGTGGACTACGTGGAGGCGACCTTCCGCCCGCTCACCGCGGAGAAGGGGCTCGACTTCTCCGTGCGGGTCTCGCCGGAGCTTCCCGCCACGCTGCACACCGACGAGCAGCGCCTGCTCCAGGTGCTGCGCAATCTGCTGTCCAACGCCGTGAAGTTCACCGACAGCGGTGCGGTGGAGCTGGTGATCCGGCCGGCCGGCGCCGACGTGCCCCACGCGATCCGGGAACATCTGCTGGAGGCGGGTACGCTCCGCGACCCGGACGCGGACCTGATCGCGTTCTCGGTCACCGACACCGGGATCGGGATCGCGTCCAGCAAGATGCTGGTGATCTTCGAGGCGTTCAAGCAGGCGGACGGCACGACGAGCCGCAAGTACGGCGGCACCGGTCTGGGCCTCTCCATCAGCCGGGAGATCGCCCGGCTGCTCGGCGGCGAGATCCATGCGGCGAGCGAGCCGGGGCGGGGTTCGACCTTCACCCTGTACCTGCCGCTGCACCGCGCCGAACTGCCGCCCCAGGGTTACCCCTCGACGGGTTCCGGTTCGGCCGAGGCGCTGGGCGGCGCGGGGGAGCCGGGGCAGGCTGCGTCGCCGCAGGACCAGCAGGGCCCGCTCGGCGACCCGGCCAACTCCGCCGGGGTGTTCCGCCGGCGGCGCAAGGCCCTGGGGGACGCGGCCCGCAGGGCCGCGCTGCCGGCCGGCCGCACCGCTCCCGGGAGCGCGCCGTCGCAGGAGGAATGGGTGCAGGGCGGCCAGGGCGACGGTCCGGCGCAGGATCAGGACGCCGGGGAGGAGCAGGCCCCCAGGCGGACATTCCGCTTCCGGGGGGAGAAGGTCCTCATCGTCGACGACGACATCCGCAACGTCTTCGCGCTCACCAGCGTGCTGGAGCAGCACGGACTGGCGGTGCTGTACGCGGAGAACGGCCGTGAGGGCATCGAAGTCCTGGAGCAGCACGACGACGTGACGGTCGTGCTGATGGACATCATGATGCCCGAGATGGACGGTTACGCGACGACGACCGCGATCCGGCGGATGCCGCAGTTCGCCGGGCTCCCGATCGTGGCGCTCACCGCGAAGGCGATGAAGGGCGACCGGGAGAAGGCCATCGACTGCGGAGCTTCCGACTATGTGACGAAGCCGGTCGATCCTGATCACTTGCTCGCGGTCATGGAGCAATGGATGCACGGAGAGTGATCGAAGACTGAGCGAATCGGCAGGAGTTGTTGTCCGACTCTGCTCGAACGGGTGTGAACCCGCTGCATTCGGGGAACCTTCTGGTCTCTCACCGCGTTTGCGGTATGTGCACGGTGACATCGCGGTGACAGGGTGTGGTGACGGGCGGGGTGCGGCTACCATGACCGGCACAAGGACGGACGGCGCAAGGGAGTCGTCCCCTGAGGCGGCACCCGGCGCATTTCCGGGGCGAGGAGGACGGGCCATGGTGCAGAAGGCCAAGATCCTCCTGGTCGATGACCGGCCGGAGAATCTGCTGGCGCTGGAGGCCATCCTCTCTGCGCTCGATCAGACACTGGTCCGGGCATCGTCAGGGGAGGAGGCGCTCAAAGCGCTGCTCACGGACGATTTCGCGGTCATTCTGCTGGACGTCCAGATGCCGGGCATGGACGGCTTCGAGACCGCCGCGCACATCAAGCGGCGGGAGCGGACCCGGGACATCCCCATCATCTTCCTCACCGCGATCAACCACGGTCCGCACCACACCTTCCGCGGCTACGCGGCCGGTGCGGTGGACTACATCTCGAAGCCGTTCGACCCGTGGGTGCTCCGTGCCAAGGTCTCGGTCTTCGTCGAGCTGTACATGAAGAACTGCAAGCTCCGGGAGCAGGCGGCGCTGCTGCGCCTGCAGTTGGAGGGCGACGGCCACGCGGGCGGTCGGCACGAGAAGGAGCCGGCCGGTCTGCTGGCCGAACTCTCCGCGCGGCTCGCCGCGGTCGAGGAGCAGGCCGAAGCGCTCTCCAAGCAGCTCGACGACGAATCCGCGGACGCCGCGGCGGTCGCCACCGCCGCCCACCTGGAACGCAAGCTGACCGGTCTGCGCCGGGCGCTCGACGCCCTGGAGCCGGGCACCGGCGGAAGCGCGGGCGTGCTGCCCGCTCCGAGCTGACCCCGCCCGCACCGCTCCGGCCCGCCGCCCCGGCGCACGCCGGTTCCCGATGGCGCGTCGGGCACCGAGGTGAACGGACGTCACTTCCCAGCCGCCTGTAGGCGACACGGACGGGTGAACCAGTAGGCGAACGTGTTCACGGGCGTCGACAGCGGTAACCTCGGCACCATGGCCTCACGTACGTCCGGCAAGGGTTCCCAGGGCACGGCGGGCACCACGAAGCGCGTCGGCCGTACCGCGGGGCCGGCGAAGAAAGCCGCGCCCGCGAAGAAGGCCGCCGCGAAGAGGGCGGCGGCTCCCGTGAAGAGGGCCCCCGTCAAGAAGGCGGCGGCCAGGAAGCCCGCGCCCAAGCCGGCGCCGTCCCCCACCGGCGGCCTCTACCGCCTGGTACGCGCGGTCTGGCTCGGGACCGCGCACGGTGTCGGCGCGGTGTTCCGCTCGATAGGGCGCGGAGCCAAGGGACTTGACCCCGCCCACCGCAAGGACGGCCTCGCGCTGCTGCTGCTCGGCCTGGCGCTGGTCGTCGCCGCCGGCACCTGGTCCAACCTCCAGGGCCCGGTCGGCGACCTGGTCGAGATGCTGGTCACCGGCGCCTTCGGGCGGCTCGATCTGCTCGCGCCGATACTCCTGGGCGCGATGGCGGTGCGGCTGATCCTCTATCCGGAGCGGCCGGAGGCCAACGGCCGCATCGTGATCGGGCTGTCCGCCCTCGTCGTCGGCGTCCTCGGCCAGGTCCACATCGCCTGCGGTTCGCCGGGCCGGGACGCGGGCACCGAGGCGATGCAGGACGCGGGCGGCCTGATCGGCTGGGCCGCCTCCAAGCCGCTGATCTTCATGATGGGCGAGGTCCTCGCCGTACCGCTGCTCGTGCTGCTGACCGTGTTCGGGCTCCTCGTCGTCACCGCCACCCCGGTCAACGCCATCCCGCAACGGCTGCGTCAGCTGGGCGTCCGCCTCGGCATCGTCGAACCGGACCCCGAGGACCTCGGGGGGTACGAGGACGACGACGAGCGCTACGACGAACAGTGGCGCGAGGCCCTGCCCGCCGGATCCCGCCGGCGCGGGGGCCGGCGCACCGACGCCGGCCCGGCCCCCCACCACGACCAGGCCGAGGAGGAGGCGCTCACCAAGCGGCGCAGGACCCGCCGGCCCTCCGCCCAGCCCGCGATGAACCGGCCGTTGGACGCGGTGGACGTCGCGGCCGCCGCCGCTGCCGCGCTCGACGGGGCGGTACTCAACGGCATGCCGCCCTCCCCGGTCGTCGCGGACCTGACGCAGGGCGTCTCCGTGGACCGGGAGCGCACCGGTACGCCCGTGCCCGGCGCCCGGGAGGCCGAACAGGAGGAGCGCCCGAAGCCGGGCGTGCGGAAGTCCGTCCCCGCGTCCGGGGACGCCGAGGAGCGGTCGGGCGGGGTGCCCGACCTGACCAAGCCCGCCCCCGAGTCCTCGCCGGGGCTGCCCGCCCGCGCCGAACAGCTCCAGCTCTCCGGCGACATCACGTACTCCCTGCCCTCGCTCGACCTGCTGGAGCGCGGGGGGCCCGGCAAGACCCGCAGCGCCGCCAACGACGCGGTCGTGGCCTCGCTGACCAACGTCTTCACCGAGTTCAAGGTCGACGCCGCGGTCACCGGCTTCACCCGGGGGCCGACGGTCACCCGCTACGAGATCGAGCTCGGCCCCGCCGTGAAGGTCGAGAAGATCACAGCCCTGGCCAAGAACATCGCCTACGCCGTGGCCAGCCCGGACGTGCGGATCATCTCCCCGATCCCCGGCAAGTCGGCGGTCGGCATCGAGATCCCCAACAGCGACCGGGAGATGGTCAACCTCGGAGACGTGCTGCGCCTGGCCGAGGACGACGACCCGATGATGGTGGCCTTCGGCAAGGACGTCGAGGGCGGCTACGTCATGCACAGCCTGGCCAAGATGCCCCACATGCTGGTGGCCGGCGCCACCGGCTCCGGAAAGTCCTCCTGCATCAACTGCCTGATCACCTCGGTCATGGTGCGGGCCACCCCCGAGGACGTGCGGATGGTCCTCGTCGACCCCAAGCGCGTCGAGCTGACCGCGTACGAGGGCATCCCCCACCTCATCACCCCGATCATCACCAATCCCAAGAAGGCCGCCGAGGCGCTCCAGTGGGTCGTCCGCGAGATGGACCTGCGCTACGACGACCTGGCCAACTTCGGCTACCGGCACATCGACGACTTCAACAAGGCGGTGCGCGAGGGCAAGCTCAAGCTGCCCGAGGGCAGCGAGCGGGAGCTGTCCCCGTACCCCTATCTCCTGGTGATCGTCGACGAGCTGGCCGACCTGATGATGGTGGCCCCGCGCGACGTCGAGGACTCCATCGTCCGCATCACCCAGCTGGCCCGCGCGGCCGGAATCCACCTGGTGCTGGCCACCCAGCGGCCCTCGGTCGACGTGGTGACCGGCCTGATCAAGGCCAACGTCCCCTCCCGGCTCGCCTTCGCCACCTCCTCGCTCGCCGACAGCCGCGTCATCCTCGACCAGCCCGGCGCCGAGAAGCTCATCGGCAAGGGCGACGGGCTCTTCCTCCCGATGGGCGCCAACAAGCCCACCCGCATGCAGGGGGCGTTCGTCACCGAGGACGAGGTCGCCGCCGTCGTCCAGCACTGCAAGGACCAGATGGCCCCGGTCTTCCGGGAGGACGTCGTCGTCGGCACCCAGCAGAAGAAGGAGATCGACGAGGACATCGGCGACGACCTGGACCTGCTCTGCCAGGCCGCCGAACTGGTCGTCTCCACCCAGTTCGGATCGACCTCCATGCTCCAGCGCAAGCTCCGGGTCGGCTTCGCGAAGGCGGGACGGCTGATGGACCTCATGGAGTCCCGCTCCATCGTCGGACCGAGCGAGGGCTCCAAGGCGCGCGACGTCCTCGTGAAACCCGACGAACTCGACGGCGTGTTGGCCGTCATCCGCGGGGAATCCGCTCCGTAACGGAATCCGCTCCGTAAAGGTTTTGTGGGCAACCGTTTCGTACGGCCGTACGTCCAGTTGAAGGGAGGGACGGAACCGTGCTCCTCCCCGTAGCCCGCTCCGTCTCGCCCCGCCCGTGCCCCCACCCCCGTTCGGCCCACTACCGGTTGCCCAGTCCTCGATCGGGGCCGTGCTCCGCCGCCGCTCCTCCCCGGAGCCGGAAGCGGGGCCGACCGGCGAACCCGATGGCGTACAAAGTCGTCCCTCCCGGTTGCCCCTCCCTTTCGTACCCCCCCTAGACTGAACATCCAGCAGGTGGCTCACGCTCGAAAGGCGCCCCCGTGTCCATCGGCAACTCCCCCGAAGACGACCGGCCTTCGATCGGTCGTGCCCTTCAGCAGGCTCGTATCGCCGCAGGTCTGACGGTCGAGGAAGTCAGCAGCTCCACCCGGGTGCGCATGCCCATCGTGCACGCGATCGAGCAGGACGACTTCTCCCGCTGCGGCGGCGACGTCTACGCCCGCGGCCACATCCGCACGCTCGCCCGCGCCGTGGGCCTCGATCCGGAACCGCTGGTCGAGGAGTACGACGCCGACCACGGCGGCCGTCCCGCTCCGACCCCGGCGGCCCCCCTCTTCGAGGCGGAACGCATCCGGTCCGAACCCCGGCGGCCCAACTGGACCGCCGCCATGGTCGCGGCCATCGTCGCCGTCGTCGGGTTCGCCGGGTTCACCCTCTTCAACGGAGGCGAGGACGAACCCTCCAACACCGCGCAGCTCGCGGAAGGCTCCCAGCCCGACAAGTCGGCGGCCAAGCCCACCGCGACCAAGCCTGCCGCCCCCAAGCCCGTGCCCTCCGAGAGCGCCATCGCCGCCGCCCCCCGGGACAAGGTGACGGTCAAGCTCAGCGCCGACCGGGGCAAGAGCTGGATCTCGGCCAAGGACCACAACGGACGGCTGCTCTTCGACGGGCTGCTGCTCCAGGGCGAGTCCAAGACCTTCCAGGACAACGAGCGCATCGACCTCGTCCTCGGCGACGCCGGGGCGATCCAGCTCTTCGTCAACGGAAAGCAGGTCCAGGACCGCTTCGGTCCCGGCCAGGTCGAACGCCTCACCTACACCAAGGGCGACCCCGAGGCAGGCTGATCCGCCGCCCTCACCTCTCCGCAGGCGCCACGACGGGCGTCCGGCCCCGCGCCGGGCGCCCGCCGGTCTTCCCGGGCCCGCGCCCGTCACTCCCCGTAGCGGAAAAGCGCTCGTGGGTGGCCTCGGCAACCCTGCACGGCAGGAGGGGCGCGGGGACGAAGTAGTCTTGAGTCCATGCCCGAACGCCGTACCGTCGCCCTTGTCACTCTTGGCTGCGCCCGTAACGAGGTGGACTCGGAGGAGCTTGCAGGCCGCTTGGCAGCGGACGGCTGGGACCTCGTCGAGGATGCCTCCGACGCGGATGTCGCAGTCGTCAACACCTGTGGGTTCGTCGAAGCCGCCAAGAAGGACTCCGTCGACGCCCTGCTCGAAGCCAACGATCTGAAGGACCACGGCCGCACCCAGGCCGTCGTCGCCGTCGGCTGTATGGCCGAGCGCTACGGGAAGGACCTCGCCGAGGCCCTGCCGGAGGCGGACGGCGTCCTCGGATTCGACGACTACGCCGACATCTCCGACCGGCTCCAGACCATCCTCAACGGCGGCATCCACGCCTCGCACACCCCGCGCGACCGCCGCAAGCTGCTGCCGATCAGCCCCGCCGAGCGGCAGGACGCCGCCGTGGCGCTGCCCGGCCACGCCCAGGAGACGCCCGCCCCCGCCCCCGAGGACCTGCCGGAGGGCGTCGCTCCGGTCTCCGGACCGCGGGCCCCGCTGCGCCGCCGCCTCGGCACCAGCCCCGTCGCCTCCGTGAAGCTCGCCTCCGGCTGCGACCGCCGCTGCTCCTTCTGCGCCATCCCCTCCTTCCGCGGCTCCTTCATCTCGCGCCGCCCGTCGGACGTGCTCCAGGAGACCCGCTGGCTGGCCGAGCAGGGCGTCAAGGAGGTCATGCTGGTCTCCGAGAACAACACCTCCTACGGCAAGGACCTCGGCGACATCCGCCTGCTGGAGACCCTGCTGCCCGAGCTGGCCGACGTGGACGGCATCGAGCGGATCCGGGTCAGCTACCTCCAGCCCGCCGAGATGCGCCCCGGCCTCATCGACGTGCTCACCTCGACGCCGAAGGTCGCCCCGTACTTCGACCTCTCCTTCCAGCACTCCGCCCCCGGCGTGCTGCGCGCGATGCGCCGCTTCGGCGACACCGACCGCTTCCTGGAGCTGCTGGACACCATTCGGAGCAAGGCGCCCGAGGCCGGCGCCCGCTCCAACTTCATCGTCGGCTTCCCCGGCGAGACCGAGGCCGACCTCGCGGAGCTGGAACGCTTCCTCACCGGTGCCCGCCTCGACGCGATCGGCGTCTTCGGCTACTCCGACGAGGAGGGCACCGAGGCGGTCGGTTACGAGAACAAGCTCGACGCCGACACCATCGCGGAGCGTCTCGCCCACATCTCCCAGCTGGCCGAGGAGCTGACGTCGCAGCGCGCCGAGGAGCGCGTGGGGGAGACCCTCCAGGTGCTGGTGGAGTCCGTGGAGTCGGACGAGGACGGCGAGGTCGCGGTCGGGCGCGCGGCTCACCAGGCACCCGAAACGGACGGCCAGGTGGTCTTCACCACACGCGAGGGACTCGTGCCGGGCCGTATGGTCGAGGCGAAGGCAGTGGGCACCGAGGGCGTGGACCTGGTGGCCGAACACCACGAGCTTGCGGAGGCGGCCAGATGACGGGAGTCCCGGCATCCGCGGCAGGCGGCTCCGGCGCGAAGCCGGTCCGCGGCGGCAAGCTGGGCACTGCGGCCGTCAACCAGGCCAGCCTGTGGAACATCGCCAACATCCTCACCATGGTCCGGCTGCTGCTGGTGCCCGGCTTCGTCCTGCTGCTGTTCCACAACGGCGGGTACGACCCGGCCTGGCGCTCCTTCGCCTGGGCGGCTTTCGCCGTCGCGATGATCACCGACCTGTTCGACGGCCATCTGGCACGGACGTACAACCTGGTCACGGACTTCGGGAAGATCGCCGACCCGATCGCCGACAAGGCGATCATGGGGGCCGCGCTGGTCTCGCTGTCCGTCCTGGGCGATCTGCCGTGGTGGATCACCGGAGTGATCATCGCGCGTGAGCTGGGGATCACGCTGATGCGGTTCTGGGTCATCCGCCACGCGGTGATCCCGGCCAGCAGAGGCGGCAAGCTCAAGACGCTCGCGCAGGGGACGGCGGCCGGGATGTACGTCCTGGCCCTCACGGGGCCCCTGGCGACGCTGCGGTTCTGGGTGATGATGGTCGCCGTCGTGCTGACGGTGGTCACCGGACTCGATTACGTACGCCAGGCGCTCGTCCTGCGTCGCAGGGGCCTCGCCGCCGAGCGGGCCGCGGCGGAAGCGCGGGCGGCGGACACCGCGGAGGCCCTGCGGGCGGTCGCCGGTTCTCCCGTGGGCGCCGGGCCGGCCGGCGCCGTGACGGATGTACGGGGTGGTGGGACGGACGCGCGGTCGGGGCCGGCGGACGTCCGGGGAGCCGCCGAGGCGCGGGGCGCCGCGGAGGCCGAGCGGTGACAGCCGCTGCCCGGGTGCTCCGGTCGCTCGGAGCGCGGGGCGAGACGCTCGCCGTCGCGGAATCGCTGACGGGCGGCCTGGTCGCCGCCGAGCTGACGGCCGTACCCGGCGCCTCCCGCTCCTTCCGGGGTTCGGTGACGGCGTACGCCACCTCGCTGAAGCGGGACGTCCTGGGCGTGGACGGGTCTCTCCTGGCGGAGCACGGAGCGGTGGACCCCGAGGTCGCGGTGCAGATGGCGGCCGGGGTGCGCCGGGTTCTCGACGCGGACTGGGGGATCTCCACCACGGGGGTCGCCGGGCCGGAGCCGCAGGACGGGCAGCCGGTCGGCACGGTGTACGTGGCCGTGGCCGGGCCCTCCGGCGTCGAGAAAGTCACTGCTCTGCGGTTGAATGGTAGGAGGGCGGATATCCGTAATGAGAGTGTGCGAAGCGTCCTCGAACTGCTCGCGGGCGAACTCGGCGGGAATGCGCGGGCACAGGATACGGAACAACACGGGGGGAATTGATGTTTGCAGCCCTGAGTGAACACGACATCGCTCCCCGCACGGCCGCAGCCCAAGGCGGTACGGTAGGGCGTGAAGGATGCGGCTACGCGGTCCGAGGAGGGAGCCACCGATGATTCTGCTCCGTCGCCTGTTGGGTGACGTGCTGCGTCGGCAGCGCCAGCGCCAAGGCCGTACTCTGCGCGAAGTCTCCTCGTCCGCCCGGGTCTCGCTCGGTTATCTCTCCGAGGTGGAGCGGGGGCAGAAGGAGGCATCCTCCGAACTGCTCTCCGCGATTTGCGACGCGCTTGACGTACGGATGTCCGAGCTCATGCGTGAGGTGAGCGACGAGCTCTCGCTCGCTGAGCTCGCCGAGTCGGCAGCTGCCACTGATCCGGTGCCAGTGCCGGTTCGCCCCATGCTCAACTCCGTCTCCGTCTCGTCGGTCGCAGGTGTGCCGTCGGGCCGGGTGACCATCAAGGCGCCCGCGGAAGCGGTGGACGTCGTCGCCGCTTGATTCCAGCGGCGCAATCGCTCGACCGGAGTCCCGGTCGGCCCTACCGGGCCGGCCGGGACTTTCGCGTGGGAGGGACGGGGCCCCGGTTCGGCGGGTGAGCCTGCGGGCGCGAAGTGGGGGCGGGCCCGGCTTCTGTGTGAGCTGTGCTTCATCCGTGGAGGACGGGTGTGAGACCTCGTCCGGGGGGCAGACGGAGGACAAGGCCCACATGACCGTTTTGCTTCATATGTGCCATCGTGGGTGATGCACCGAAACGGTCGGTCAAGCGGCTGACGGATGGGAGTAGCGCACATGACTGTGGTCAAGAGCACGTTGTCCGAGGGTGACCTGAAGGTCGTGGGAACGGCGCTGCAAGGCGCTCTGGTCGACCTCGTCGACCTGTCCCTGGTGGCCAAGCAGGTCCATTGGAACGTGGTCGGTCCGCGCTTCCGCTCCGTGCACCTCCAGCTCGACGATGTCGTCACCACGGCCCGCCAGCACTCCGACACCGTCGCCGAGCGCGCGTCGGCGGTCGGCGTCAACCCGGACGGGCGGTCCGGCACCGTGGCCAAGGAGACCGCCATCGCGTCCGTGCCCGAGGGCTGGATCAAGGACACCGACGCGGTGAAGATCCTGGTGGACGCGCTGGGCGTGGTCATCGGCCGGATGCGGGAGCGCATCGAGGTGACCGACGAGCCGGATCCGATCACCCAGGATCTGCTGATCGCGCTGACGGCGGAGCTCGAGAAGCACGCCTGGATGTTCCAAGCGGAAAGCGCCTGACCAGGTCAGGGGCCGGGATGGGGTGTGACCTGCGAAGTAATGCATCCCGAGGTATCCCGCTACGTCTGGCGGCATCCCGTAGTCATACGGAAGAACTCCGGAATCTGGCTGCCTGCCGGAAGGATTCCGGAACGCCAGACCGCCCCTGACCACTGGAACAACAGCTCACGACGTCGCAGAACGTCGAACGGCCCGGCACCCCGTACGCGGGTGCCGGGCCGTTGTGCTGCTCTGGTCGAAAGAGCGGCCGTTTAGGTACTGACACAAGATCATCGGCGTTTGACGTTTGGCCTGTGCCCCTCCGACGAACAGCGCCACCCCCCTGGGCCATCGACCGCCGACGACTCCTCGGCCAGCGCATCGCCCATCACCGCCGCGAGACGGGCCTCTCGCAAGAACAGCTCGCCGACCGCATCGGCGTAGAGCGCCGCACCATCCAGCGGTACGAGGCTGGCAGCCGAGACCCCCGATTCACCGACCTGCTTCTCATCGCGGCGGCCTTAGGCGGCAGAGTGGAAGACCTCGTGTGCGAGGAGGACCCGCCGGCCCCGGCCTCGCCGTGACCCAGACCAGCGGGAGTCAGCGGCGGTGACAGGAGCAGTCGCAGCGGCGGGTCTCCAGCGGCCGCGTCCACCGCGGGGCGCCCGGGAGCCGGGTCTCCCCGGGGCCGGGGCACTCCGCGTGCTCACCGATCCGGCACGCCGGGGCGAGGACCCCGGCGCGGGCCGGGGCGGTCACGGCTGCTCGCTGTACGGGGTGAGGTCGCACTGCTCCCGGCAGGGGGCGCAGGCGTACAGGGCGGCACCCGGGCCGGACCCCTGCTCGACCGCCTGGACCATCACGGCCGTGCCGGACGGGCCCTTGTGCCAGTGGCAGTACCCGAACGTGGCCTCTGCCGATGTGCCCGTGAGGTCGGTAGTCTCCTGCATGACGTCGCTCCTCCAAGCGGTGTCCGCACCCCGGGCCGGTGACACGGCGCCGGGGTTCTCACTGCCCCGGGTATACCGAGGTCTACCGCACTCTACTGCGGTCGCACGGTAGACCGCAGCTCCCTAGCGTCAACCGTATGAGCACGGAGCTGGACCGCACCCGCCCGGTATGGCGGCAGATCGCCGCAGCGATCACCGGCCGGATCGCCGACGGCACCTACCCGCCCGGCACCCGCGTCCCCTCCGTCGTCGAGATCGCCGCCGAGTGGGACGTCGCCGCGTCGACCGCGCAGAAAGTCCTCGCACACCTCAAGGCCGAAGGGGTGGTCCGCTCGGAGATCGGGCTGGGCACCTTCGTCGCCGACCGGCCCGGGTCGTAGGCTGCGGGCATGGCCGACATCGACATCCCCCCGCACCTGCTCGAGCTGGAGCGCACCGCGTGGGCGGAGCAGCAGGCCGGGGCGCTCACCCTCGCGACGGCGGACAAGGTGCAGGCCGCGTACCGGGAGCACGCGGCGGCCACCAACGGGGTGTCCCGGCTCGCGCTGGAGATGGCGACCAAGAAGCTGGTGCGGCACCCGGAAGAGTAGGCGTCCCGCGTCCCGCTCACAGCCCCACGTCATGCAGGTACGGCTCCGCCTCAGCAGGCACCGGCTGGGGCGGCGGGGGCGGCTCCATCTGGGACCGCCGTATGAACGAGACCAACGACCGCACCCAGCCCACCAGGTACCGGATCGTGTAGTCCTGCGCCGTGATCCTCTGCTGCGCCTCCGCCGCGCGCGTCTCACCCTCGGTGACACGGCGCTCCAGTCGCTCGATGTGCTGGCCGAGCTTGTCGGTCACCGCGGAGAAGTCGTCCCGCCGGTCAGCCCCTCGGGACCGCGGCTGACGGCGGCCGATCACCGCCGTGACGATCCCTCCCACCGCAGTAACCCCGGCCACCGCCAGGGCGCTCAGCGCGGTCAGCATCTCAGGTCTCACTCGGCGGCTCCTGTCGTGCGGGCGGTTCGTCCCAGCCGATCGCCACCAGGCAGACCGCGCCGAACGCGCCGAAGATCATTGCTATGACCCAGCCCTGGGAGAACTCGCACAGCGGCCACCATGAGACGAGGTAGGCCATGGCCCACGGCGTGGCGATCAGCCAGATGGCTAGGAAGCCGGGCCAGTCCCGGCGCTGAGGGAGCCACGCGCAAACGAACGCGATCAGGCCAGCCGCCACCCACGCCCACCCCCAGAACCCCAGCGGAGCGGCCTTGAGCAGCAGCGTCAGGCCGCGCGCACTGCCCGTAGGCTGGACGGTTTGGCCGTACCCGTACAGCACGGCCATCGAGCCCTTGAGGGAAAGAAGCGCGCCGCGGCGGCCCAGCTGCTTCCGGAGCCGCCGAACCGCCGCACGCATCAGACCCCCTTGGCGAGGGACGCGCTGTACGTGACGTCCCGCCACCGGGCGGCGATCCCCTTCACCAGGGCCAGGGCGGCGCCGACACCGCCCACGGCGGCGGCCTCCCACATACCGAGGTCGAACGGCTGGGTCAGGACCAGGCCACTGATGAACGCCTGGAGGAACGTCGACACAACGCGCTCGGCCAGGTCACGGGCGTACGTGCGCACGCCCTTGACGACGGTCTCGGTGGACGGGACGGGAAACGGGGTATCGCTCATGGTGCTCTCCTTCTGGTCAGGCGTCGGTGCGCAGGGCGCGCAGGACACGTCGGGTGACGGTGGCGTCGGCGTCGGCCCGCAGCTCCAACCGCAGCTGCTCGTCCTTGTCGAGGCCCCCACACCTGGTGACGGACAGATCGAGGGTGCCGTCCGGGCCTATGACCCCACCGGCGATCGGCAGGTCCAGCGACGGGCGGCCGGTCGCCAGCGGGAAGTCGTGGAACCGGGCGACCACCCGGGTTCCGGGGATGCCGACGACCGTGGCGTACGCGGTGACGACGTAGGTGCACGGCCCCTGGAGCGCGGCCGTGTCGTCGGCGAGCTTGATCAGCGTGTACTCGCCGGCCGAGAGCCGGTCGGACGCGGGCACGGACTCGGTGATGACCTTCGCGGTGGGCATGGGTGTCTCCTTGACGGCCGGGGCCGTCGGCTCGGCGGGGGCGGGCGGCGGCGGGGCAGCTGCGGGGCGGGGCGCGCCCTTCTTCACCCAGGCGTACAGCGGGCCGCCGGGGCAGGCGGTGGCGAACCCGTCGCGGTGCCCCTTGATCTCCTTGTCCGCGCCGTTGCCGCGGAGCAGGTCGATGCCGTCGCGGATCGCGGACAGCATGGCGTCCGGCGGCTCGGTGAGGCCGCTGCTGCCGACGAGCCCGACGATGGCGTAGTGCGCGATGTTGAGCGCCTGGTTGCCGTTCGCCCCGGTGCGCTTCCGCAGGCCGCGCCCTTCGAGCAGGTAGCCGTGCGGGCAGGCACCGTAGTTGTAGGCGACGTCGCTGTAGCCCTCGGCCTTGTTCGCGAGGTGGCTACGGCGGATGTCCTTCCACAGGGCGATGCACGCGTCGTGGTCGGTGAGCAGCTTCGTGCTGACCGGCGACCCCAGGTAGTGGATCTTCACCCCCTTGGCGGTGGGCTGCGACGGGGCGGCCGACGCGGGCCAGCCGAGCTGGGATCTGGTCACGAGCTTCATGGGCATGTCCTTTCAGAGGATGCGGGCGTACCGGGGGGACAGGCCGATCGAGCCGCCGCCCCCGGCCCGTCCGCCCGTAGTGGCACCCGACGTACGGCGGGTCTGGATCTGGAGCAGCACCTCAGCAACACCCCGGTACGGCAGCAAGTCGAGCGTCGTCGACGCGTACTGCACGGTGAAACTCGGCGGCACCGACCCCGACCACACGACCGCCCCAGCCAGCAGCACCTGCCAGGCGCCGCCCGTATTCACCCCGGCCACCTGATCGCCGACAGCCGTCAGCCCCAACGCCAGCCCGGCCGTACGCGGGGCGAACGTCGTCTCCCACAAGGTCGTGAACGTGACCGCGTCGGAGTACGCCAGCGCGGTGAACGCCGTCGGGTACAAGGGCAGCTCGTCCCGCTCCCACCCCGTACGGCGCAGCTGCGCCACGTCCTCCTCCAGCCGGGCCAACCGGGCCGGCAGGCTCACATCCCTCACGCGCTGCGGCACGTCACACCACCCCGCACGTCAGCCGGACCCGCTCCGGCCCAGACGCCGCGGTCACGTCGATGCTCATGATGCGGAGCACTCCCTCCCGGCCCGCGGGCATCCGTGGCTCCGGCTCGATGACGAACAGGGCCTCGTCGCCCACGGAGTACGACCCGAACGCGGGGTCGGTGTCGGCCATCACGTCGAACCACGGCTGCATCTGCGCGTTGCCGCGGGCGGTCAGCTCGGCTGCGGTCAGCCCGTTCAGCTGGATCTGGTCGATGACTCCGTCGTACGAGGTGACGGTCTCCAGCAGCGGCCACCCGGAGGTGAGCCGGTCCGTGTCCTGCGCGACCGCGGTGACCTTCGCTTCGCCGGTGCCGTCGCCAAGGCCACTGATCTCGGTGGCCATGTCGACCCCGTTCTCCGGCCACCCGAAGTCGACGATGCTGCTGGCCGGGCCGCCCTTGGTGAACACCAGGCCCGACTCGGTGGCGGTCCGTCCCCGGCGCGGAAACCACGTCCTCATCCGCTTGTACCGGGTGGGTGGCAGGTTGTTCGCGACCGGGTTCCAGCCGACCTCCACCCCGAAGTCGAACCCGTCGTCCGCGGCGGCGAGTTCGGCGATCGCCTTGTAGATCTCGGGCCGCTCGTACCCGAAGTACGTGACCGTCCGGGGCACGCCGTGCGCGGGGGCGGTCAGCAGACTGGTGCTGATCCCGATGTTCCCGTTGGGCTGCGCGTGCGCGTACTGGAGCAGCGACCACACGATGTACTTCTGGTCGGCGTACAGGCGCTGGCCGTCAGGCACATACGCCGTGTTGAGGATCAGCGACGTGTCGGTGCTGAGCGTCTGCTTCACGTGCCGGTGGGTGTAGTACGACAGCAACTCGGCGGCCTGGATCTTCTTGCCGCCCTTGACCAGCTCCCGCGTCCAGATGATCCCCGCCCACACGATCGTCCCGTCCCGGTCCACGTACAGAGAGGTGCGGGACGGCACCGACGCTGCGTCCGGGCCGAGCGGCAACGTCTCGTCCGAGTACGGGATCGTGCCCGTCAGCGTCCCGATCCCGTTCAGTTCGACCGAGTACGAGACGTCCGCCATCGGGAGTTCCGCCAGCAGCTCGTCCGTGAGGAGGTCGCAGAACAGAAACGTGTACGTGTGGTCCGGCGTCTCGTGCTCCGGCCGGCCCCGCATCAGCCGGTCCGCGGACAGGGCCTCCATCACTGCACCTCGTAGGTGATCTGGAGGTGCAACGAGTCCAGGTTGGTCCAGGTGAACGGGACCGTCGCAGCCACCGCGCCCGGCTGCGCGGTCGACCCGCCGATCGCCGTGGACACCCCAAGGAACTGGTCCGTGGCGTTGCAGAAGCAGGTGCCCGGGTAGTCCGCCCCGGTGGACTGGTCGATCAGCATCGCCGACCCGACGTGGTACATCGACGACGAGTCCAGCGTGAACGGCGGGGCCGGCAGGGCGAACCGCCAGGCCCCGGAACCGAACGTGGTGGACGATCCGGCGACCATGTGGATGCGGAGGCTGAGTGTTTTCCCGGCCCGCATCCACGCCCCGCGGAGCATGCCGTTCCCGATCGCCGGGTTCGTCACGGCGGCGGTCCACGTCGGGGTGTACGCCGTCCACCCCTGCTGGACCAGCGTGCCCGTGGTGCCGTCCTGCTTGCCGTACCGGAACTCGTCCCGGTCGGTGAGGTACATCATCTGCCCGGGGTGCGGGCGCGTCAGGGCGTTCGCGGACCCCACCGGCAGGATCCCTCCGGCGGCCACGGAGTAGTTGCGGACGTCGAAGATCTGCCCGGACGCGACGGACGTCTGCGACGGGGCGATCGTCAGGTCCGCCAGTAGCGAGCAGTTCGGCGGCAGCGACGGGCGGACCGCGGCGCCGGCCGATGCGGCGTACGTCCCCTGGATGACCTCCAGCTTCCACTCGGACACGGCTCCTGCGGTTTCGGCGTCGTACACGGAGGCGACGACGCAGTCCCGCCGGTACTGCCCGGCGCCGCCCGCCGGTTGGACGGTCAAGGTGCGGTCGCCGTCGTTGACCAGGACGTAGGTGCCGAGGCCGCCGGAGTCGTGGTTGTCGACGAAGCAGAACCCCGCGCTGACGATCACCGTCATGTTCGGGGTGGGCGCCGCGCGCACCTTCATCTGCTGCTGCTGGTAGCTGGGCTTCACGCCCTGCCGGATCCGCATCGGCGTCGGCTCGTCGACTGCGAAGCCGGGGTACGACAGCAGCGACGAGAGGATCAGCCGGTCCGTGCGGGCCGGGTACGACCCGGCCTGCATCCACGCCGGGGGGTTGATCTCTGCCATGAGTGTGGCCTCCTTACAGGCTGGTGTCGCGCCAGGTGATGGTGAGCAAGGACGACTGCCCGGGGCTGCCCGGGAGTGCGGAACCGCGGTAGGCGAAAGTCGAGGTGCCGGGCGGCAGCGTCGGCCATACCGACCCGGCCCGGACCCACGAGCGGCGGGGGCTGGTGCCCATGTAGAGGACGGCCCGGGTGCGGGTATCGATCAGCACGTACTCGCCGTCGGCGAGGGTCGCGTCGAGGGTGATCCCGGCCCCGGTGTTGACCTGTTCGACCGCCGGGTTCGCGACGGGCCCGTCGAGGCGCAGCACGGGGTAGGCGTCGGCGGAGCCGTTGTTGGTGACGGAGAGGCGCCCGGACTCGCCCGCGCTGCCGTATGCGCGGCCGGTGCCTGTGATCGTCCGAACGCTGGCCGAGGCGTTCGCCGCGCCGGACCAGGCCCACCCGTACCCGGTCATGCTGCCGTCGCCGTACGACGGCAGGACCGGAGCTGGGCTGGCCATAGCCGCGTCCGCCAGCCACGTAGCGCCTGCCGCGGTGGGCTCGAAGCTGAGGCCGATGTTGTCGCAGGTCTCGCCTGGGGCCAGGGTGTACGTGGCCGTCACCCTGGACCACACGCCCGCAGGCTGCGGTGTCAGCGACACTGTTTGCAGGGTGGCCGTCCCTGACCGCCAGGCCAGGTTGCCCCGGGTGTACGTGCCCGTCAGCGGTTTCACCCACGCGCCGATCGAGATCGTGGTGCCGCCGGGCTGCGGGGCGATCGACCACGATGTGCCCGCGATCGTGGCGCCGGAATGCGTGTGGAGGATGCTGGTGTCGCCGTGCCACGCCTCAGCCGTGTACACGGTGCGAGTCATGTTCGCGCCGTAGTTCGCCGTGTTGCTCAGGTCCACGGCCGCCGAGGGGTTGAACACGAAGTTCGTGGCCGGGGCTACGCCGCTGTAGGCCAGCGGGTACGTGCGGCCCGCCGCCGGGGAGTACGCCGTCGTGGACGCACTGTGTTCCTCCAGCCCGTACAGGTACGGGTCGGCGCAGTACAGCTCCAGGGCGGCAGTCCCGGTGCGCCACAGGTACTCGGCGTCGTACGGGATGCTGCGCCGCCGGATCTTGCCGTAGAGGACGGTGTCCTGGTCGAGGAGCTGCATCGGCGCCGGGGCCCGCTGCGGCTGGGTGGCTGCGCGCAGGGCCAACGTCAGGTCCCGCAGCTCATCCGGCGTGTCCCCCCGCAGGCCGAGGCCGAGCTGGATGACCCGGGGCCCGGTGTAGTCGGGCCCGGTGTAGTCGCCGTGCTGGCCCGGCCGCTCCATGTCGTCCGACCGGATGTCGGGCAGGTCGTCCAGGCCCTCGATCGCGGTGACGTGGTACCGGGACCCGGGGCCGAAGGTCAGGTCGCCCCACTGGATGCGGCCGATCCGCTGCTGTGCCATCAGCCTCTCCGCCCGACGAGGGAGTTCCACGACAGGGCGTGGAGGATGCCGTCCGGGGTCGCGTCGCCGCCCTGGAGGTAGAAGTTGTTCGTGGTGGTCCCGCCGCCCACAGCGCCCGCGTACACGGCGGACAGCTGGCCAAGCCGGGGAAGGGCCGGGCGCACCGAAGCGACGCCCTGAGCAGCGTTCACAGCCGCAGTCGCCACCGATGCGGCAGACCGGGCGACCGTCGCCCGCATCGCCTCAAAGCCCTGCGGCATCCCGGCCATGGCCAGCTCGGCGACCGCGCGCAGCCGCCGACTCGGCGAGTGCATGTCCAGGGCCTTCTCGATGGCCTTGACCATCGCGGTGGCGATCTTCCGCATCTGCTTCTCGATCGCGCCCTGCTTCCGCTGCAACCCGTCGACCAGCCCCTGCGCCGCCTTGACCCCGGAGTCGTAAAGGGCCCCGGCCACGGTCGCACCCGTGCTGGTGGCCGCCTTCGAGAGTTGCGCCTGGAGGTCGTTGATGCGCTTCAGCTCGGCAGGGGTGGCCTTCGCGAGCGCATCCGCCGTGGCCGCACCACCGTCGACCCCGGCGTTCCCGATGTCGTCCAGCAAGTCGGCATGGAGCCCGGCCTTGCGCAGCTTTGCCAGATTCGCGGTGAACTGCTCCGTCTTCTTGACCGCAGCCTGGAGCCCGATGGTGATCGCGGAGACCGAGTTCACCAGGTTGTGGCCGCTGGTGATGTTGGCTTCGCCCAGGATGCCGTCCCGGATGTCGGCGGCCTTCTTCGCCCGGGCGGCCACCACGTCGTCGAGTTTCTTCTGCGCGGCCTTCAGCGACGCCGCGACCTTGTCCCTGTTCTTCGCCAGGGCCAGCAGCTTCTTGTTGTCGCGCTCCACACGGTCCAGGAGGGCGGCCAGGCCGGGCAGCTTCTTCTTGTTGCCCTTGTTGATCGAGATGGCCCGCTCGATCGTGTTCGTGATGCTGGTCAGCTTGGACTTCAGCTTCGCCGTGGACGCGTCGATCCCGTCGATGAGGCCC
Organism: Streptomyces sp. CB02366; assembly: GCF_001905905.1. Lineage (GTDB taxonomy): Bacteria > Actinomycetota > Actinomycetes > Streptomycetales > Streptomycetaceae > Streptomyces. The sequence continues at coordinate 601,871 of NZ_LIVT01000003.1, read as the reverse complement.
TGGATGATGGACTTGCCCGCCGGGGTCAAGAGCGTGGCGTCCTTACGCTTCGGCCCCTTCCAGTCCGGGATCATCGACGTCAGCTCGCCGAGCTTCGCCCGCACTGCGCCGATCTTCGACTGGATACCGGAGATCAGACCCGAGATCAGCGACGCACCCGCCGCGACCAACGCCGACCCGAGGCCGCCCGCCGCCGCCTGGGCGATGCTGGGCAGACTGCCCAGCAGGGTCCGCACGTTGGCGATGCCCTGGTTCACCCCGTCCCGGAGACGCCCGGCCGCGCGTACCGCGCCCGCGCCGACCTCCGAGGCGAAGCGGCCGATGTTGCTGATAGCGTTTCCGACCAGCGCGTTGAACGCGGTGGCCGCGACACTCCGCAGGTTGCCGATGTTCACCCCGGCCGACGCGAGCGCGCCCCGGAAATCTCCGCTGAGCACGTTGCCGAGCGTCCGCACGGCGGGCACCACCGTGTGCTCCAGGATCGTCGCCAGGCCCGACAGCATCGCGATCAGCCCGACGAGCACACCCGCCAGCAGCGGACCCGCGTACGGGGCCACCTTGCTGATGATCACCGTGCTGAAGCTGAGGAAGTCCGCGATGACCGGGGCCAGTTGAACCGCCAGATCAGCGAGCTGGACCGCCAACTCCCCGAGGTACGGGGACATCGTCACCAGCGCCTGCGTCAGCGCCGGGAAGATCTCGGCTGCCGCCCGCTCGAACACCGGGACGATCGCACCGAGGATCTCCGGCAACCGCTCCAGCGCCGGCGTGAGCTGAGCGCCGATGTTCGTGGCCAGCTGCTCCAGGAACGGGGTCATCTCCTGGACGACCGTGCTCAACCCCTCGAACAGCGGGGCCAGCGCGGGCAGGGCAGTCGCCGCGAGCTCCGAGGCCAGCGTCACGAACGGCAGCAAGGCGACCACCAGGTCACCGAACGTTCCGGCGGCGGAGTCCAGGACCGGGCCCAGTTCAGCGAGGACCGTGCTCAACCCAGACCCCAGAGTGGCCACCAGCAGCTGCGCGGGCCCGGCCAAGGTCTCGACGACCGGGCCGAGCGCGGCGAGCGCCTGCCCGAGGAGCGGGCCCACCGTGGACGCCACCACCCGCATCGTGTCCGACAGGGCGCCGAGGGCCCGCTGGAACCCGGCCGTGGCGGTCGCGTCCTGAAGGGACTGGGTGATGGTCTCCAGCGTCCCGAACAGGCCCTGACCGCTGCTGGTCAGCCCACCGAAGACGTTGCTGAGGGTGCCGCCCACGTTGCCGATGACGCGGCCGAGTTGCCCAAGGAGGTCAATGGCCCCCTCGATGGCCTGTTCCATGCCGCCGGACTCGAACGCGGCGGTGAGCTTCTCCGACAGCCGGTCGAGCGCTGACCCGCTCGCCTCCGACAATCGCTGGAACGCGGGCGCGGCGGCGGCTCCGATCTGTCCGAGGGCGGTGACGATCTGGCCCGGGGCCCTGCGGAACGCGGCGAGCCCGGACGTGGCGCCCTTCAGCGCGGTACCGAGGGTGCCGTCCGCCGCAAGCCCGCGCGCGGCGGTGAACACGCCAACCGCCATCTTGTTGAGGGTGGTGGCGGTCGAACCGAGCGCGCTCCGGAAGTCCGGCAGCGCGGCCTTCGCGGTGGCCCGGAGCTGCTTGTCGAGCCCGTCGAACACGCGGTCCTGCACCGATTTGCGGATCTTGTCGAGGGCGGGCTGTGCCTTCCGGATCTCCCCGACGAAGCTGCGGGCGTTCGGGCTGAGCTTCTCCAACGCCTTCGCGTACGCCTCCGGATTGGACGGGTCCAGGGCGGCCGTCACCGCGTCGCCCACGCCCACCATGGCGAGCTTCACCGTGCCCGCGGCCAGGCCAATGGCCAGCACCCCGGACACGGCGAGCGCCGCCGCCGGAGCGATCTGCGCCAGCACAGCCACCACCCCGGCCAGCAGCGGCACCAGACTGCCCACCGCCGCCCCCGCCGCCGCGAACGGGACCGCGAGCCGACCGGCCATGCCCACGGCCCGGCCGATCCCGGACACCACCGGGCCCAGGCTGATGCTGCTGGCCAGGGCCGACAGCCGGGTGCGGATGCCGTCCGTGTCCAGGCCGTTCAGAGACCGATTGGCGTCGGCCACCATATTGCGGATCTGCCGGCGGGTGACCGCCTGCGCGAAACGCAGCCCCTCGATCAGAGGGCGCAGGTCAAGGCGTACGCGGCCTGTGAGGTCCGGGTCGTCGGCCATGCGCGGTCACCTCCTGTCGGTCAGATACGGCCCAGTGCGGCGAAGCCGAGGACACCGGGGCCTGCGGTGTCGGGCTGTGTGGTGGCTCCGGCGGTGCCTGCGGCGTGCCGGTGCTGGTCGGCAAGCGTGAGGAGCTGCGCGAGGGTCAGGTGCCAGAAGGCGGCGTCTGTGCGGCCGAGGGGGACGGTGCCGAGGTAGTAGAGCTCGTCCCACGGAAGGTGTCCGGGACCGTCAGTTCCACGTCGGTGTACGGCCCCGCCGGGGCCGCCTCTTCCCCCTGGGGGAAGGCCTCCGCGAACGCCTGCGTCATGGCGTCGGTGAGCTGCTCGAAGTTCGAGAAGTCGAGAAGGTCACCCAGCTCGCGGCGGTCGCTCGCACGGACGTACCGCACGGCGGTGACCTCACGCACATCCCTACTGGTCTTGCGGCCGTCGGGGGTTTCCTCCCGCACGGTGGACACCCGCTCGGTGAAGTGCGGCACGAACCCCCCGCTGCCAGTGAGCCCGGCTCCGATCAGCTCCAGCATCGGGCCGATGACGACGCCGGACCGGCCGCCGCCGTCGAGCTTCTCGAAAATGCCGAGGACGCCGTCGATGCCGCCGTACCGCTGCTCCAGCAGGGCGATCGCGCCCAGCGAGTAACGGAGTTGGGCGGTGGTGCCGTCGACGAAGGTCACGGTGCGACCGAGCGCGGTCAGGGGTGCGGGGCTGGTCACGATGGGTCTCCTGGGTGAGTGCCGGGTTTCGGCCTGCGGGAGGTATGGGCCCGGGCGGGCGGCGGCGTAGACGGAGGTCCGCGCCCGCCCGGGAGCTGGGGTCAGGCGATGGCGGTGGCGGTCTTGTTGAGGACAGCCGAGATCCACTTGCCGTTGGCGATGAGCGGGTCCGCGCTCGCCGTGAAGCTGACGATGCGGTAGTCCTCGTTCGCGAAGCCGAGGTCGGGGAACGCCGACAGGCTCAGCTTGTGGAGGACCCAGTGGAGGTCCCCGCCGACGATGTCGACACCGTTCGGCGGGGTCACGCCCTCCAACTTGAACGGGGGCAGGGTCGCGTTCGCGCCGGTCAGATCCCACGTAGACGCCTCGGTCGCACCCGTGCCGCTGTCCGTGACCGCACCGCCGAGGATCGCGACGAGCACGTCGAGCGACATCTTGGCGTGGGTGACCGCGACCTCCACGTTCGTGATCGCGCTGTTCGTCGCCAACTTCACGTTGTCGCCGCGGAGGGTCTTCACCTCGATCTCCCCGGAGATGGACATCTCCTGGATGCCCGGCACGTCGATGCTCGTCCCATACACGGCGGGCCCGCCGGACGGGTCGGAGGTCAGGGGCGAGATCTTCGCGTCCTGCACGGAGTAGAGCTTGGTCACTCGGCTGATCGGCATGGTCTGTTCCTTCCTGGTGCCGGGGTTCGGCCCGGGCGGTGTGGGCTACTCGGTGCTGCTGACGGACCACGCACCGCCTCCCGGCGGGGACTCCGGCTCCGGGACCGGGATGTACTCGGCGACCGCCCCGGGGATCTGCGCGGCCAGCACGTCCCCGCCGACCCACGCGCCCTGGGGTGGGATCACCCCATCGACGAGCCACCAGGTGATGCCGGGCCGGCCAGGGGTGTCGTAGACGCTGACGCCGCCGTCGGTGATCCCGGCGCCGGGGTCGATGCGGACGACGGTGGACCCGGGGGTGGGTGGCCAGGAGGGGCCGAGGTAGGACATGACGTCCTCGCGGGGGAGGGCGAACACGGTGACCGTGACCGCAGGCGGTTCCGGCTCCACGGGCGGCTCGGGCTCCACGGGGTCGGTCGGGTCCGTGGGGTCCACCGGGGGATCGACGGGCGTCGTCATGCGGGGGTTACCTCCTCGCGGAGCAATTCGCGGCGGATTTGCACCTTGATCGACGACCGGGTGCGGTTGTTGCTGATGGGGAACCGGTCGATCTCGGTGGCCTTCACGGCAGTGACCTTGGCCGGGTGATCGGGCAGCGGATGCCCGTGAAGGGCGTGCGCGAACAGCTCCACTAGGCCGTACCGCTCGGTGTTTCGGGCGGTCGTGGCACTGCTCTTGGCACGGGCGTTCTGCACGATGTCGACGGTCGCGGTCTCGATGATGTTGATTTCGGCCGCCGGGTCACCGAAGTCTCCGTTGGCCTCGGTGTCAAGAGTGATGTCGACGGCCTCGGTGATGACGCCATAGGGGGGTGCCTGGCCCTCGCGCGGCCCGTCGCGGAAGAAGGGCACGGAGGTGCCGAGGGACTCCAGCCGGGCCTTGATCGCACCGGACGTGGTGGCGGCCATCAGCGAACCCTCCGTCCGGCACGGGCCAGCTCCTCGCGCAGGAATTGCTCGGCCATCGCGATGGCCGGGGCCAGGAACGGGTGCGGAGCGGTGCCCGGGTGGTCGACGTACGCCACCGGGTGCGCGGCCCCCGGCCAGTACAACGCCTGCTTCGTACGGGGGTAGATGCGGTGCGGCCCAGTGCCGTTCTCGACTGCCTCGGCGTAGCCCACGTTGGTGCCGATGGTGACGTCGTAGATCCGCCCGCGGTCCTCGGACCGGGACACGATGGAGGACCGGAGTCGGCCGGTGTCGACCGGGGCTCGGCGCCGAGCTTCGTTCTGGACGCGGGTGCCGGTGCGGTCGCCCGCGCGCTTCGATTCGGTGCTGAGCCGGCCGACCCAGCGGCGCAGCCCGGTTTCGAACTGGCGCGCGTCCATGGTGAAGCTGCCGCTGACGGCCATCAGATACCGCCGATCAGCGACGTGCGGTTGAGGTAGCTGACCAGCAGGGCGTCTACCTGCGTCGATCCGGTGGACGCCGACGGGGCGACGGGCGTCGTCTCCTCGTCGGCGGTGTCCTCGATCTTCACGTTGTTGCCCTCGTCGTCCACGTCGAGCCCAGGGGCGGCCGTGCTGTCCGCGTCGGACGGGGCAGCGGCGGCCTGGATGTGCGCGGCGAGGAGGGCGCACGCCCGAGCCACCAGGACAGGCACGGTCGCGTACCCGAACTCCCCGACCACCCGGGCCTGCTCGGCTCCCCACCGGTCGAACAGCCCACGCCACCCGCCGTTGTACGACTCGGCCCCGACGACCAGATCGTCGTAGCCGCCCCACCGCAGGTGCACCGCGTCCACACCGCCGAGCACATCGGCCGACGTGACCCGGTACGCCGACGACGGGAGCGACGGGGCGTCGTCACCAGCGACGACGGGCGTCACCGACGTGACCGAGCGGACGTGGCGCGGGAGTAGGACTGTCCCGTCCGGCGCCACGTCCGCTACCACCACCGCCACAGTGGGCTCGAACAGTTGCTGGGTGTAGGCGGTGATTCGCTCCGTGGCAGCGCTGATCCACGCGGCAACCTCGGCGTCCTCGCCGGTGCATCCCGCGTCGCGCGCCTGGGCCAGGGAGCAGTAGGCCATCGGTCAGGCCCCGCCGTCCTGCTCGGCCTCGGCGGCGTCCAGCTCACGGCGGACTCCGTCGGTGACCTGGGCGCCCTTCGCGACGATCAGGCGGGCGTACCCGCCCGGGTGGGACGAGACGACTGGGCCGGTCGGCGTGTTGTGGCCGTCGCCGTCGAGCGCCCGGTAGGCGTCCTCCGGTGCGGTCTGGCCGATCTCCCAGCCGGTACCCGCGCTGTACTCCTGCGTCCGGACCATCGCGGCTGGCGGGGTCTGCTCGGCCGGGTCCTTCGATGTGCGTGCGGCCATCGGGCCACTCCTCACGTGAGTGCGGTCAGGGGATGGGGATCAGGTCGCCGGAGCGAACGTGATGCGGACGAACGCCTGCGGAGTGTGGACCGCGACGTTGGCCCGGCGCTCGGCGAGGATGACCAGGGTGTTCGCGGTGAAGTAGTCGGCGTGCGAGTCGGTCATGAGGATCGTGATCCCCTGCCGCTCCCACAGCGTCGCCCCGGTCCGGAAGCCGCCCAGCAGCGCGGTGCCGGCCGTCATCGCGACGGTGGTGACGACGGTCAGGCCCCACAGTCGTGTCGGGGCGCCGGGGTCGGTGACGTTCGCGATGACGCGGAACTGGCCGTTGTTGTCCTCGTCGAGCTCGATGTCCTGCCAGTCCATGGGGTTCATGACGACGGCGGTCGGCGGGTACATCGCCAGCTCGCCCTGCGTCTTCGCCTTGCGGACCGTGATCAGCTTGACGTCGGTGGAGCCGACACCGGGCTGGTACGTGCCGATGCCCGGGGTGGTGAGGATCCCCTGCATCTGCGTGGTGCCGTTGCCGGTGAGAATCTCCCGGTCGAGCTTGTACTCCAGGCCGTACGTCAGCCGCCCGTTGATGTAGCCCATGAGCTGGGAGTTGTCGTCCGCAGCCTGGCGGGTGATCGGCACCCAGTGCGCGACGGTCTTGAGAGTGGTGGTGATCAGGTCGAAGGTGAACGGCCCGGACATGGGCTTGTCCGCACCTTCGGCAACGACCGCCGCCTTGTTCCACGTGGACTGCGGGCCGGACGTGTCCCGCATGTACTCCAGAGTCGTGCCGTCCGACGTCTGCCGGTCCAGAAGGCTGGCCACCAGGAGCGGAAAGTCGGGGTTGTTCGGGATGGTCCCCGGCACGCGGGTGTTCTGCTGCGGCTGGGTACCCGTGGTGACGGTCCCCACGGGCGCGGCCCGGTGCTCGACGGCGAACTTGCCCTGCTTGCCGTTGGCCCGGAACGACTCCAGGGCCTTCGACCGGACGAACGCCTCGGCTGCCGACACGGGATGGGGCTGGCCCTGGTCGTCGGGCTGCATGCCGGGCTGGTGCCGCTGGCCGGGCTGCGGCTGCGGGTCGCCGGCGGGGAGGGTCGCGGAGCGCAGGGCCCGCAGGCGGGCGTCGCGCTGCTGGGCCTGGTCGATGCGGGCGGCGATCTCGTCGGCCTGCTGGAGGAGCTGGTCGATGTCGCCGTCGAAGTTCTCGTCCTGGAGCTGGGCAACGATGGCGTCGCGCTGCTCGGTGAGGGTGGGTGCCGGGGGCATCAGGGCCTCCTCGGTCGTGGGGCGGGCTCGCAGCCCACCCAGCGGTTGGGTGTCCTGCGCCCGTCTTTCACGGCCGGTGGGTCGCGCCCGGCGTGCCTGTGGCTTTTACGTCCGGTTCAGGCGGCCCGGATCAGATGGGGGGAGCGTAGATCGAATGCAAGAGGCGTGCGGGGGAGGTGTGTATGAGGATGTCGGGCGGGCGTCTACCTGCGTCGTCGGCGGGGCGGCAGCGACCGGTAGGAGCGGGACCGGTTGGCCCAGCGGCGGGCCCAGGGCATCTTCCGAGCGAACGCCATGCGCCACTGGGCCTTGCTGCGGAACCCGCGCTTGCCCGGCATCAGGACCCCAGACGCAGCAGCGCGGCCCGGCGGCGGCGGTCAGCCATCCGCCGGTCGTCGGCCGGGGGCGCGGCGGGCTCGGGCAGGGTCGGGGCGTCGACCTGCTCGTACAGGTCTCCGAGAGCCGACCGGACCGTCTTGAGCTTGCTGCCGGGGACGGCCGCCATGCGGGCGGTGATCTGGGAGACCTCCACGAGGCGCGCGCCCTTGATGTTCGCGAGGGTGGCCTCGCGGTCCTCGTCGCTCATCTCGGCGAGCTTCTCCCACGGGGGGAGGTCCGTACGCACGAACCCCACGGACAGCTCGGAGGCGGACCCGGAGCGGGCCATGGTGCGGGCGTCGCGCCCGGCCGTGGTGTCGTCGTACCGGCCGCTGATGTACAGCCCGTCGTCGCGCTCCTCAGCGCTGAACGTTCCGACGGGCTGGTACGGGCTGTGCATGAACAGCAGGGCGTAGTTCCCCTTGAGGCCCTTGCGGAAGGCGCGCGGGTGAAAGGTGGTGCCGTAGGAGTCGATGACGCCGTAGCGGCAGGCGAGGCCCTCGAACGTGCCGTCACCGTCCTCCCCGACCCGCCAGTCGATGTCCTCCAGGGACCGGAACTCCAGCTCGGTGCTCATCGCTGCTCTCCCTTACGCGCGTTGTCGGCGTACACCTCGGCCACGCCGTCCATCACGGCGCGGTGGGACGGGGACAGGAGCGGCGCGTACCGGTACACCGCCCGGCCCCGGGTGTCCTTGCCGTCGTACTCGTAGACGACCGCCCCGTTCCCGAACGTCATGACCTTCGGCAGCTCGCCGTCCGGGTCGGGGCGGGCCATGATGTTGTCCCGCCCGTCGTACGGGCCGCGCCTGACCTCGCGGAAGGGAACGCCCGGCGGGCAGTACGCCCCCTTGTACTGGGCGGTCCCGGCGGGCTGGAGGATCACGGGGACCTCGCCCCGCAGCAGAGTGGCCACGTCAGTTCTCCCTCTCGGCCAGGCCGATGAGGCCGGTGAACTGGGTCGGGTTGGCGGCCATCTCTTCCTCCGTGCGGTACCCGGTGATCAGGTCCCACTGGCGGTCGCCTACCTCCTCGCACGTCATGTTCGGGTGGAGGCGGTGCTTGCCGCTGGGGCAGGGGGTGTAGCGGGCGGCCATGGTCAGTTCTCCTCGAACTCGAAGGTCAGCGCGCATCGGCACTGGATGGACTGGTTGGCGGGCGCGGCCGGGTCGGCAGGCCACCGGGACTCGGTGAGCGGGAAGCGGCGGTTCATGGCCACGGTGGAGCCCTGCGCCGCGCGGTGGGTGCGGCGGGTCCGCTTGTCGTCGGTCGACACCCACGTCTTCCGGGTCGCGCCCTGGTCCAGCGCCGCCATGTGCGACGCCGCGCTGTACCCGCCCACCGTCTCCGTCCGCGCGATCATCGTCGCCCGGAAGTCGCCGAGGTTGGTGAACACCCGCTGGATCCGGGCCCGCAGCTCGGGCACCGACTCGCCCTCGGCCACACCGTGCGCCAGCAGCTGGCTGCGGAGCACCTGCTCCGTCGTCGCCGTCACCTGCCCCGCCAACTCGTCGATCCGGTCCCGCAGCGCATCAGCCACGGCAGGCTCATCCAGGTCGAACGACGGGCTGATCGCCACCCCGCCGCGCCGCCACGCCCGCTCCACGAACGGCCGCAACGCCGCCCGCGTCGCCCGCCGCCAGTACCCGCCGTCGAACAGGTCCCGCACTCGGATCCGCTCCTCCCACCCGTCCGGCCCCATCGCGACGTCCATGTCCGTCGCCCGCGCGGCCGGCACCACGTCCAGGTCCGGCGGAGCGAGGGTGAGCTGCTGCTCGCGGGCCAGGGCGCACGCCTCGGCACGCACCTCCGTCAGCCACTCGCCGGACCGCTGGGGCTTCTTCATCAGCCGGTCGAAGTCCCGCAGCACCCGCGCCTGCTGCTCCCGCGCGAGCGCCCGTACCGCCCGGACCCCGGCCGCCTCCAACTCGTCGTACGCGGCGTTGATCTCCGCCAGCGACGGAGGCGACGGGGCGTCGTCGCCCACACGCGTCAGCTCCCGACGACGCGGCACCGACGGCCCGTCGACCTGCGGCGGGACCGCACCCAGCAGCCGGGCCAACGCCGCCTCCACCGCCCGCTCGACGACGGGGCCGACGTCCGGCGACAACGGCAGCAGACGGGAGAAGTCCGCGTCCCACGACCGGGCCTCGTCACCGCCCGGCGCGCCCTGCACCGGGGCGAACTGCGCCCGGTACGCGGTGAGGGTGTGCTGGCCCATCCCGTTCGGCAGCGGGTCCAGACCGACCTCTGCGCGTGCCTCGTCGATGAGGGGGATGTCCGCGTACGTCAGGGCGCGGATCCGGTTCGCCTTGGAGTCCTGCGCCTCCTGAAGCGCCTCGACGCCGCTCAGGTCGAACTCGGCCTCTTCGCTGTCGGAGGGCAGAAGAGTCCGGTCGGTCTCGGACCCGATGATCTCCAGCTTCGCCTTGATCGTGTCCGACCACAGGGTCGCCTTCGCCGCCGCCCGGTTCTCGAACGTTGTCCCTGCGGCCAGGTAGTCGTGTGGAACACCGAAGGCCATCATGACCTCGGCGCCGTTCGCCATCCGCGATTCGAGGTAGTCCATCTCCTCGGCGGTCAGCGTGATCCGCTGGTACCCGATGCCGCCGGACCCCTGCGAACCCGGCGCGCCCCTCACCAGGAGATTCTTCCCGGCGTTCTGCGGCCCCTGCATCGACGATCGCCACGCGGCCTTCGTGCTGGACCACTCCGTGTCGCCCATCTCGCCGACGTACACGACCCCGGCCGGGGTGCCGCCGTTCTTGTACGAGTTGCGCTGCCACTCGCGGGCGTACGCGTCCATGTCGACGGCGTGCCTCGCGGCCTTCCAGGGAGGCAGGCAACCCAGGGGGTCGAACGGGTGGGGGTAGCGGAGCCAGAGCATCTCCTCGGGCAGCACAGGAACCTGCACGCCGTCCGCCCGCCGGATCACGAACCCGATGACGTCGGCCGTCGTGGGCCGCTGCGCGAGGGGCTTGTCGACAACAACGTCCACTTGGTCGAACACGATGTGCATCTCGGTGACCGGCCCCAGCCCGGTCTCGCCGCGGTCGAGCCACACGAACGCCTGCCCGGCCAGCTCGCCCTGCTGGAGCAGCAGAGACTTGAACACCCGCGCGGACATAAGCGGGTTGGGCCGCTTGTTGAAGAGGTGCGCAACCGGGTGGCCTTCGATCTCCGACCCGTCCGGCCGGCGCACGACGAGCGGCACCGACGACCCGTTGTCGGCGATGGCCGCCACGCACCGGTACGCCACCGCGCTGTTGGAGTAGCCGCGAGCCTCGGCGTCCACGGCGAGCGTCAGGGATTGCTGTCCGCCGATTGACGCCACGGTGATCGGGTGCCGGTCACGGAGGCCGTCCAGGCCGTACGCGGCACGGCGCTCGGCGGCCCGGCGCATCGCTCCCGTCTTGTATCCCACAGGGTCCTCCTAGACGACCGCGGCCGAGTTGCCGGCGGGGGCGAGTTGCAAAAGGGTGAGGGCCCACACCATGGCGTCGAGCCGGTCGGGGCTGTCGGATTCCCCGGCGACCCAGGTGGTGAGCTGGTCTTCGAGGGTGGGGAGGCTCGCGACGATGTGCGCGGCGCCCTGCTCGAAGAGGGAGGCGACCGGCTCGGCCCGGGTGAGCTTGCCGCGGCTGGCGTGCACGGTGCGATAGTTGACGGTGGGGTCGATCTGCCGGATGACGGTGCCGATCCAGTCGCCGCCGTTGTTGACCTCAGCGACGATCGCGTCGGCCTGCCGCTCGTGGTACGCCCGGATCGCGGTGCGGGCGGCCTCCACCGGGGCCATGCGGGCGGACAGGTCATCGAGCACGTACCCGTGCTGACGCGACGTGCCGTTCCGGTCGGGGATGTACTGCTCGCCGAGGCCAGCGACGATGACGCCCATCTCGTCGGACTCGTCGCCACTGGACACAGACGGGTCGACGGCGACGACGACGCGGGCCAGCGGGGGTGCCGCCCCGACGCGGGTGGTGTCGAGAAGACCCCACGACCACAGGGCGCCCTCGATGTCGTCGATCAGCTCCCCGTCCAGCTCCTGCCGTTCCAGGCGCGTGCCGGCGTACTGGGCGACGAGCTTGGTCCGCATCATCTCAGGGAGGTGGATGGCGTCCCTCGTGCGGCCCTTGGTGGTGATGACGTCGGCGCGGGCGAGAAGGCCGCGGATCTCCTTCCGCGGCTTCGGTGTCGTGCTGGCGATGTAGTGGGGGTTCGGGCCGACGCGGAGGCCCATGGCGGAGTGGGTGAGGGCGGGGCCGAGGCGGCGCATGGCGGCGGCCTCCTCCAGCCACACCAAGCAGCGGTTGCCGCCGGAGCGGAGGCGTTCGACGTCGTCCGGGCTGTGGGCTCCGAAGAGCTTGGCCTCAGCGCCGCTGGGCCACCGGACGTGGGTGCCGCCGGTGGTGGTGCGAAGGACGACGCGCGGGTCGTGGGCCTTCAACCCGCTGGGCCCGTTGACGGCGGACTCGACGGCGTCGCCCTGGGTGGGGGCGATGATCGCCATGCGGTGCCCGCCGGGGACACGGTCGTCGCACGGGGGCCCGTTGACATGGCTCACCATGTAGCGGGCGCACCCGTCCGTCTTCCCGGTGCCGCGCCCGCCGAGCTGGAGCCACATGCCGTGCGTCTCGATGGCGTCCGGGGGGACCTGCCAGGGGTACGGAGTCCAGGCGTTCCACCGCTTCGCCCAGAGCTTGGCCCGGAGCTTCTCCTCCAGCAGGTCGGCCTCGGCGTCGGTGAGCCCAGCGAGGCGTTCGCGGAGCGTTGTCGCGGTCACTCGCCCAGCTCCGCGACGAGCTGCTCCAGGGCGGCGGCCCGCTCGGGGCTGATGGTGATGGCTGCCTTGGCCGGGGCGTCCAGGCCGAGGAGCCGGGCGCGACGCTCCTGGATTTTCAGGAGGCGGTCGATCGCGGCGAGGACCGGCCCGTCGTCGGGAAGCGGTGCGTCGTTCAGGGAGACGACGCGGCCGTTGGACACGGTGACGTGCTGTCTCTCCAGCACCTCGTTGGCGGCGGCCTCCAGCCGGTCCAGGCGCTCCAGCTCCAGGGCCCGGATGTCTTCCCCGGCTTCGCGGACGGTGGCGTCGAGGACGCGCTTCACGGCGTTGTACGCGTCGGCGCGCTGCTTGAACTTGAGGTGGTCGGCGATGCGCTGGTAGGTCCAGCCCTGGGTACGGAGACGGGCGGCCTCGGCGTCGCGCTGCGCGGTCGTGAGGGAGCGCACGAACTGGCCGTCTCCGCCATGCGGGCGTGCCTGTGGGTCGTCCATGTCCGTACCTCCTCCTGCCCGGGAGGGTACGGATTTCGGGCGTAGCAGGATCTTGAGGTGTGTATGAGGCGGGGCATGGGTGAGGCCCCACCGACGGGGGTGACGGTGGGGCCTCGGTCAGGTGGGCGTCAGCGCGCCAGGTAGGCAGCCAGGGCGATGAGGCCGATGGCGCCCGCAACGGCGATGAAGGAGTACGCAACGGTCAGGAACGTGTCGCCTCGCGGGCGAAGCAAGTTCATGGGCTTGTCCCTTCGGGGTGGGGCCTCGGTCCCGTAGCGCGGCAGCCAGCTCGCGATCCAGCGGGTGTGATGCGGGTCAGGCTACTGCGGGGGTGTGACAGCGGGCGGCGGACTGTAGAACCCGTCGAGCATGACGTTCAGCTCGGCCATGTCGGGGTGCTCGGCAAGGTCGCGATCCGCTCCTTCCTGGAGCGCAGTTGCAAGCTGGCGCATCGAGTCGGTGAGCCGGATGACGGCGGCCTGCGCGTCAGCCTCGGCTGCCTTGTAGCGGTGCCACCCGGCGCGGATGTTCGCCAGGCGCTCGGCCTCGGCGCGGTTGTCGTCCATGCCGTTCATCATCCCTTCTTCGGCGTGCTGGTGCTGGCCTTCTCGGCGGCCCGCTTCTGCTGAGACTGCTCGTTCCGGCGGGCGAGGCCGCCGAGACTGATCTGCTTCTCCAGGGCCATCAGGACCCCTCCTTCTGCCAGACGACGGTGCAGTGGCCGGGTCGGTCCTCCACCACTGTGAACTGCGTGTTTGTGTTTCCAGCCCCTTCTGGGACCGGTGGGGGAGCGGGGTTAGCTGCACGGGGCACGGATCTTGCGGCCCGTCGTAGGGCGACCGCGCCGACTGCCCACAGGGCGAGGACGGCGGTGGTGCCGAGGGCGGCGAACAGGGCGGCGGTGACGCCGAGTGCGAGGGCGGCGAGGACGCATCCACCGGCCGCCCGGGACGGGCTCGGGGCGGTCTCCTCCGGGGCCTCCTCGACAGGCTCAGGGGGCTTCTTCCGGCGGCTCATCCGGCGAGCCCGTACAGCGCGCCACCCGCCCAGTTCGCGGCCTGCGCGAGAGGCACGGCCGCGAAGCCCGCCACCCCGGCCGAGGTGCCGAGGCAGATGCCGCACCAGGCGCCCATCTTGAGGCTGGACTTCACGTCGGCCGGGGTCTTCTTTCGCTTCCCGATGGCGACGAGGACTGCGGTGAGGAGGAGGACGATGGCTCCGCCGGTCTGGGTAAGGGGGAGGTAGGCGACGGTCGGCCCGCGCTGGCCGGACTCACCGCCGACGCCCCAGACGAGCGCCGCGTCCCCCAACCAGTTGGAGATCCACAGGGTGGTGTCGGCAATCCAGCCGATGAGGCCGCCGACGGTGAGGATCGCGAGAACGCCGTAGGCCCATGCGAACAGGAACGGGAGGAGGGCGGCGGCGGCCCCAGCGGGGTCCTTGCGGAGCGGCTTCATGCCGGGCCACCACTGGATGAGGGCGTAGATGAGGAGCAGCAGTCCGAGGGTGACGCCGCCGAAGGTGACCATCTGCATGGGGTGTCCTCAGTGGAGGAGGGCCGCGGCGAGGGCGGCGAGGGTGAGTACGAGGGCGACGGTCCCGGTGACGGGCGGGACGTCGTCGGTAGCCACGAAGGCGAGACCGAGCAGCGCGAGGACAGCTGCGAGCGCGCAGAACGGGCCGAAGAAGGCCACTGGGCTATGCGGCGCGACCGTGGAGTGCGGGCGGCAGCAGGGCCAGGTGCGGCTCGTGCTCCTCGATCTCCGCGCGGATGGTGCCGCGGATCGTGGAGTCGCCGACGCGTCCGTGGCCGGCGGCGATGAGGGCGTCGCGCATGGCGCCGGTGCCGGGGCGGGTGCCGTCGGCGTAGAGAGGGCGGACGACGATGCACCGGGGGTCGCGGTAGACGATCGGCGCGGGGGCCGGGGCGGGGGTGGGCGCGATGGCGGGGGCCTGCTGCGGCATGGGCGGGGCAACCGCCGGGGCCGGGTCGACGGGGGTGTCGGCCCGCTCGACGACGGGGGTGTCGACGCTGGTCGACGGGGTCGCGACGGGCGTCGGGGTGGCGGCGAGGTGCAGCAGGTGCGCGAGGACGGCCGGGGGCACCATCGAGGTAACGGCGATGAGCCACGCCTGGTTGCCGTTCATGTGCTCGGTCTGCACGAGGTGCGCGACGACCTGCGCGGCGAGGGCGAGGATGATCGCGAACCCGGCGCCGAGCTGGGCGGAGAACCTGCCGCGGGCGCCCTTGGGGCGGGTCGCGGCGACGACTGCGGCGATCCCTGCGTAGGCGGAGAGGGCGAACGGCATGCCGTAGGCCCAGGGGTCGGACCAGCCAGCGAGCTTGGCGACCTTGTATTCGCCGGGCATCGACATGATCAGGGTGGCCGCGAGGACGGCGGGGCGTCCGACGGTGGTCGCGGTGCGCGCGTACCAGGGGGGACGGGTGCCGTCGCGGGGGGACGGCACGCTAAGGTGCTGGTCAGCCATGGGAGGGTGCAACTCCTGTGGTTAGGGTCCAGACCACGGCTGCTATCCGTGTCGTCTGGGCCCGCTTTTTTTGGTTGTTGGACCGGACCGCTGCTATCGGTGTCGGTGCGAGCAGCAGCCTAGTCGACGGGTGTCGTCGTCGTCCAGACGGCCCGTCAGCGACACGTCGTCGTCACTCGTCTGTCACGGGTTGGCCACTTCCGGAGACGGCGGGTCCGCTGGTCTCGTACGGTGCGCGGACGTAGACGGAGATCCCAGGGGGACGCCATGTCGCAGCAGTATCCGCAGGGCCAGCAGCCGCAGGGGTGGGGGCAGCAGCCTCCGCAGTGGGGCGGGCAGCCGCCGGCGCCGAAGAAGTCGTCCGCCGGGAAGATCGTGGGCCTGGGGTGCCTGGGTATCGTCGGGTTGCTGGTGGTGATCGGCGTCGTCGGCGCGGTGGCGATGGGCGGTGACGACGGGGGTGAGGCGTCGTCGAAGCCTGCGACGACGGTGTCGGAGCCGGCCGCCGCGCCGGAGAAGGAGCCGGAGGAGGACGCCCCGGCGAAGGAGCCGTCCGGCCCGGAGGGCGACGTGAAGATCACCGGGTGCGAGGTGAACGGTACGACGGGCTGGCCGAAGGCGGACGTGCTGATTACGAACCGGTCCAGCAAGAAGTCGAACTACATCGTGTCCGTGGAGTTCGTGAACGCGTCGGGGAAGCGGTTGGGTGAGGCGTTCGCGGCGTCGAACAACGTGGCGGCGGGGCAGGAGGTTGAGGCGGAGGCGCAGTCCCTTGACCAGGTGGAGGGGAAGGTGGAGTGCCGGGTGACGAAGGTGACTCGGTACGCGTCCTGACGACGGCATGACGACGCCCGTCGCCCCTGGCTCACGGCCGGGGTGACGGGCGTCTGTGCTGCGTCAATCAGCTGTTGCCGTGTACGACGAGGGCGTACGCCTCCGCGAGGGACTTGAGGCGGGGAGTGCGGTGGTCGACCTGTGTCTTCTTGGCGACCTCCTCGACGTCAGCGGCGATGGCTGCGAGGAGAGCGTCGCGGGCGCGCTTCTCCGGATCGGCGTTGTTCTCGACGTGCTCGTTGAGGCTGCTCATGGTGCTCCTTGTGGCGGTTGGTGTGATGGTGTGGACGATGGGCGGCGCGGGTTAGTTCCCGTGCTGGCGCGAGGCATGCCGTGCCGCCTGCGCTCGGTCCGCAGCCTCGCGGGCCCGGACAGCGTGAGCATGGGCCACGTGGGCGTGTTCCTGTGCCTGGCGGGCGTGTTCGCGCGCCTGGCGGGCGGCGGCTTCGGCGCGGAGCATGTGGCGGTGGCTGTCCCAGGTGGCCCACCCGGCGACGCCGAGCATGACCGCAGAGGCCACGAGGAGCAGGACGTTGGCCATGGGTCAGCCCTTCGTTGCCCACATAGTGCCGCTGGCGTCCTGGTGGACGGGCCCGTCGTGCTGGTACCGCAGGACGCACGGGCCCAGCAGCCGGCCGAACGCGCCCTGGGTGGAGGCGGAGCACATCTTGTAGGGCGGGGCAGGCCAGGGCAGCGGGACGCCGTCGCCCATCAGTTGCGGCCGGGTCGCGTCGTCGCCCGTCGTCTGTGCCCCGTCGTCGTCGGTGACGACGGGCGGCACGAGGGCGAACGTCTCCTGTGCGGTCCCGTCGGCGAGGGTGTCGGCGATGCGTCTGACCTGCGTCGTCAGCTTCTCGATGGCACGGAGCAGGGCACGGTGGTTGGGGTCGGTGGGCATGTGGGTTCCCTTCGGTGTGGCGGTCATGACGCCATCGCCAACCCGCGCTGCTGCGGGGGCTGCTGGTTCATGCGGCGGGCGGCGGCCCGGACCGCCCTGTACCGGGCGTGTGCTGCCCGGCACGGCAGGCACGGCCGCTCCCCGAGCCGCCGGTGCAACTGGGCGCCGGTGGGGGTGCCGCCGCGAGCGTGTTCCTCGGCCAGCCGGGCCCGCCGCCCGGAGGCCGTACGCGCCGCCTGGGCGGCCTCACAGCGGTCGCAGGTCTCCGCGTACCGGCAGTGCGCCATGAGCGCGTTGAACGTGCCGCAGGGCAGCCGCACACGCCCCTGCGAGTCGAGCCACGTCCCGTCATCCGGGTTCAGCACCCGGCGCCGCTGGTGCGCGGTCAGCCCACCCCACGTCCCCCGCTCCTCCGGAACGGTCAGGGCGTGGGTGGCGCACCCGGCCCGGAGCGGGCAGCCGGCACAGATCGCGGCGGCCTCCCGCTCGTCCTTCGGGTCGGTGCTGTCGAACAGGCGGGCGGTGGCGGGGGTGCAGCTCGGGGTGGTTCCGTCGAGGAACTGGGGCGGGATGATCATGGTCGGTGCTCCTCGGCGGTCGGGTGGTTGGCGGGGTCAGGCGGTGGCTGCGCGTCCGGTGGTGGCGCGTGCGGCCCGGCAGCGGGGGTACGGGCAACCGGCCACCGGGGGCAGGTGGTGTTGCTCGCACATGGCCCGGGAGTCGAGGCACTGCCCCGCGGTCAGGCGGGCGTTGTCGGTCTCCAGCTCGGTCACGCGGGCCTCGGCGGTTTCGGCTCGGGCTCTCCACCGTCCGATGGCCTGCCGGTCGGACTCGGCGCGGCGTCGGAGGTCGGGGAGGAGGGATTGCTCGTGGTAGTCGAGGCGGGCCCGGGCGGCGTCCCGTTCGGCGGCCAGCTCCTCGATGGCGGGTACGAGCCGGGGCCAGGACTCCCCGCCGTGGGCTTCGTTGATCCCGGCGGCCTCCAGGGCGTCGCGGGCTTCCTCCAGCAGCGCGACTCGTTCGTCGCGTCCGGCTTCGAGGAGGGCGAGGCGGTCGTATAGCTGGTCGAGGGCGTCGCTGGTGAGGTCGTCGAGCGGGATGCGCGGCTGCGCGGGGCGAGCGTGGTTCGTGGCGGGGACAGCAACCACGGCGAGCGTCATGCCGCAGAGGGTGAGGATGCGGTCGGCCCAGTCGAGGGTGAGGGTGGCGCGGCCGGTGAGCATCTGGCTCATGTGCTTGGTGCTGAGGCCGAGTCGGCGGGCGGCTTCGGCTTGGCTGATGTGCGCGGTGGTGAGGGCGGTTTTCACCTGGGCGCGGAGGTCGGCCTCGGGCTGGGTGGTCACCGGGCCCCCTTGGCAGCGTCGAGCAGGGTCAGGGCGTGGACGAGGAGCGCCCGGCAGATGGCACGCTCGCGGGGGTCGGAGACGACCATCTGGTCGGCGAGGGTGATGGCGTCGCCGGTGCTGGAGGCGTAGATGAGGCAGGGGCCTCGGTTGGCGGTGACGGTGAACTCGGCGGGCGCGGTCATGGCGGTCGGGTCCTTCCGAGGTGTGGTGTGGCCGCCCGCAGCGGGGCGGCCACACAGCAGGGGTGTCAGGCGGCGGCGGAGCCGGAGCGGCAGGCGTAGGGGGAGCAGCCGTCCGGGTCGCCGTTCTCGGCTAGCTCGGCGTCGTACACGGCGTCGAAGAAGTCGTCCTGCTTCCACTCGGAGGGGCGGACGCGGTCGATCGGGGCTTCGTCGAGGGGCCGCCGGCTGATGTGCAGGAATCGTTCGTGGCGCAGGCCTGGCCCGGTGCGGTACGCCTTGTCGAAGCGGACAGCTTCGGCCCAGGACTCGGGGTCGGTGTCGCGCATCCGCCGCCATTCGGCGTTGCCGTGGAACGGGCAGCCGATGCACGCCGACTTCGCGGTGCTGCCCCACCCGCGGCTCTTCAGGTACGCCTCGCACTGGGTGCGGGACATGCCCAGTTCCAGCAGCGGGTGCCGGGACTTGGCGTACCGGGTGTCGGCGCGGGTGGAGACGCGGCCGATCTCGTCGGTGGAGAACCCGATCCACTGTTCGGCCCAGGTGCCGCGCGGGGGTTGGCCGACGCGGGCGAGGGTGCCGGTGCCGTCGCAGACGGAGCAGGGGCCGGGGGTGTGGTCGTTGAGCTTGGCCCGCCAGGGGGCGATGCGGGTGCCGGTGCCGTCGCAGTACCTGCACGGTACGGGGTCGGAGGTCGATGCTCCGAGGAGAAGGCGGGTTTTCCGCATGATCGGGGTGAGCTTGTACGTCTGAGTGCAGCGGCGGTTGAGCATCCCGTGGTCGCCGGTCTCGGGGTCGCGGGTGTGGGCGGGGAGGGAGCGCTGCTTGTCGGGGTTGAGGACGTCGTCCTGGATGCGGCCGGCGGAGACGCGGTAGATCGGGATCCCGGCGGGCTGGGCGACCTCCGTTTCCAGGCGGTCGAGGTGCTGGTAGACGGCGGCGGGCTCCCATCCGGTGTCGGAGAAGATCGCACCGTCCAGGCCGGGCAGGCGGCCTTCGGCGGCGAGGAGCAGCAGGGCGGTGGACTGGACGCCGGCGCCCAGGGAGAGGAGGCGCAGGGTGGGCTCGGGCGTGGTCATCGTGTGGGCTCCTCGGGCGCTCGGGTGCGGGTGATTCGGGCGCGCAGCAGGATCAGCTCCCGCAGTTGGTCGTCCGCGACGGTGGCGGCGTGCTGGGCGCGTGCGATCTGCGCGTCGACGTCGGCCACGGTGGCGTGGGCGGCGAAGTCGGGGTCGAGGGCGGGGAGGACGGTGGGCCGGGTCACTGGGGGTCCTCGGGCGCGTTGTGCTCCGGGTGGGTGGTGGCGATGTGGTCGGCGTACCGGGCGCGGGGGATCATCGCGGGCGGCGGGCAGTACGGGCAGGGGCGGCGCACCTCGACGGCAGCGGCCGGGGTGGTCGACTCCTCGGGCGCGGCAGGGGCAGCGGGCGGGGTGGTGATCCGGGCGAGCTGGTGCGGCCCGCAGGTGCAGCCCTCGGGGTACGCCTCGCTGGTGGGCGGCTGCACCCCGGCGGCAGCGTGGTCGCACAGTTCGTGGTCGCCCTCGGCGTGGGCCATCAGCCGCTCGTGCGTCGTGCACGGCTCCCCGCCCGGCTCGCACGCTCCGAAGCTGCACGGGGTGGCCACGTACTCGGCTTCGTTGGCCTGGCGGCGGAACGTCTCCATGAGGGCGAACGCGGCCCCGGCGTGCTCGTTCTGGCCCCGGCTGGCGTAGATCCCTCCGGCCCTGTCGCACTCGTCGGCCACCTGGTGGAGCACGGCGGCCCGGTCGGCAGGCGCGGGCGGGGCGGCCGGCCCGTCGAGCGCGTCCCGCAGTGCGGCCGTGCGCTCCGGGTCCAGCTCCAGCCAGTACGGCTCGCGGCCGGGCCCGGACAGCAGGATGGTGGTGGTGTCGTCGTCGCCGTACATGACGTCGTCGAGGCCCCACCGCAGCGGGGTCGGTTCCTGCTCCTCGACGGGCGGGGCGGCCACGGTGGTGCCGAGGAGCTGCCGGGCCACCGCCAGGGCAGGCGCGGGCAGGGCGGCCAAGACCGCGTCAGTGCGGCCGTAGGCGTTGGCCACGACGGTCTCAGGCCGCCGCATCCCGGCGTACTGCGGGCTGCTGTTGGTCTCGGCCCAGCCCAGAAGGGCCTCGGCGATGAGGTCGCGCAGCTGGTCGGCGGGGCGGTCGGCGGGGGTGGGTGAGGTGTCGGTCATCGGGGCTCCAGGAGGTGTGCAGGTACGGTGGTGGGGCGCCCGCCGGCTTCGACCCGGCGGGCGTGCTGCGCGGTCACGGGGTGGTGTGCGGGGCGAGCTGGGCGGCGGCCTGCTCGCCGAGGAACTGGGTGTACGCCGGCGGGATCGCTTCGCGGAGCCCGTCGCGGGTGGCCCACGGCATGCCCATGACGGTGCGGGCCTGCTCGGCTCCGGAGAAGTTCCCGACGACGTGCATGAATTCGCCGGGCTGCGGGGGGCGGCCCATCTTGGCGAGGGGCGCAAGGTGCCGCGGGTGGAGCTTCGTGCCGAGGGGCAGCGAGGATTCGAAGAGGCGGTGCCGGTAGGTGCGGAGCCCGAACATGGCCCCGCAGAGCAGCAGCGGGTCGATGAGGGCCGTCGCGGCGCCTTCGACGTTCTCGATGATGTACGGCCGCCCCGTCGCGATCATCGCCGCCCGGGTGGGGGTGATGAGGTCGGGGTGGTCGTTGCCGCGGATGCGTTGGGCGTTCGTCCACCGGCGGCAGGTGGGTGATCCGGCGATCAGGTCGAAGTCCGCCCCGTGGTCGCGGATGAACTGGACGGCGTCGCCCTGGTGGAACTCGAACGGGTAGTGGGGTTGGGAGTTGAGGTCGACGCCGACGACGTCGAACCCGGCAAGGTAGTAGCCCATGGACGCGCCGCCTTGGCAGCAGTAGGTGTCGAGAACGGTGAGCCCGTTCGGCCGACGCGGCGGGAGGGTGGTCACGTCGTTGCTCCGGAGGTCGAGTTGCCCGGGGAGGACCGGGGTCGGCGGGGTGTCGAGTCGGGCGCGGGCCCGGGTGAGGGCGGCGGTCACGCGGGGCTCCCGGTGTCGAGGGCGGTGGGGTATCCGCTGCTGGCGAGGTATTCGGTGATGCGGTCGGTGAGTCCGGCGGGGGTCTGCTGCTCGGCGGGGGTTTCGGTGCGGTAGTCGTCGATGGCGGCATCGATGACCGCGTGCAGGCCGGTCACGCGGCACCTCGGCGGCGGCGGTCGGTGCCGGTCATGGCGACGACGCGGGTGTCCTCGGAGAGCCGGGACACGATGCGCTCGCCGAGCGCCGACGTGAGGTCGGGCGCCCCGTTGGCCGCGCGGGCGGGGAGGTTGCTGGTGTAGAGGGTCGGCCGGCAGGCGTTGTACCGCTCGTTGATCAGCCGGTAGGTGATCTCCTCGGTCCACTCGCTGGCCTTGGCGGAGCCGAGGTCGTCGAGGACGAGGAGCGGCACCCGCACCAGGCGCTTCAGCTCCTCCTCGGTGCCCCGCTCGGAGCCCTTGGGGCGGAGGAGCCCGTACATGTCGGCGGCGGTGGTGGCGCGGATCTCGTAGACGCGGGGGCCGGCGGCGGCGATGCGGCGGAGGGCGCCGTAGGCCTGGTAGGTCTTGCCGGTGCCGGTGGTGCCGGTGAGAAGGAGGCTGCCTGCGGTGTCGGGGTCGGTGGCGACGTCGTCGGCCCATTGCTGGACGTCGGGGTGGGTGGCGTCGGCGCGGCGGTAGCGGGGCGGTGTGGCGGTCTCCCAGCGCTTCAGGGCCCACTCGGCGCGGCGGCGGCGGTGGTACTCGGGGTGGCCGGGTTCGTCGGGGGTCGGTTGGTCGTCGATCGGGCCGGGGCCGATGCCCTGTTGCTGCTTCTCGGTGACGCCGGCCATGAGGCGGGCGAACGCGGACGGTCCGAGGCTGCCGACGTTCAGTGGTTCGGGCATGGTCAGAATCCGTTCGAGTAGGCGGAGACGTCGACGGGGTTGGTGTAGGGCTGCCAGCCGCCGGACACGGCACGGAGCGGCGGGCGCTCGGCGCCGGGGGCGGGGAGCGGGGGGAGTTCGGCCCAGCCCTTGAGGAAGTACTTGGCCGACTCGACGGGGGTGCGGGCGGCAACCTTCGTGGCGTGCTCGACGAGGGCGGGAACGCCGGTCTTCTTGATGAGGGCGAGGACGGGAAACCACTCGTTGCCTTTGAAGGGCCAGCGGACCCGGATGTCGGCGGCGGTGAGCGCATCGACGAGGGGCCGGGCGTCGGCAGGGATGCCGTACGAGGGGTCGTGCTCTCCTGCTTGCTGGTCTTCAGCGGTCGTATTGGAACTGAAGGAACTCTTGAGGGCAGCTCCTGCCCTAGTCGTGGACATCTCCTGCCCTAGCTCTGGGGCAGCTCCTGCCCTAGGTTGGGGCAGCTCCTGCCCTAGCCCGGTGACGACTAGGGCAGCTCCTGCCCCAGAGTTGGGCAGGTCCTGCCCTAGCTCAATCCCGTCCGAATCGGGCACGGCCGCGCCCTTGGGGATGAGCAGCTTGTACTTCGTCCGGGCCTTCTTCGAGCGGGCCGCAGCCACCGGCGGCCGGTCCCGTTTCAACCAGCCGCCCGCCTCCAGCTTGTTGAGGTGGGTGCGTACGGAGGCCCGGACCATTCCGGTCGCGTCCTCCAGGGTGGTGAGGGAGGGCTGGAGCCGGTCGGGGATGGTTCCGGTGCGCACGTCTGCCCACGTTGCGACGGTGAGCGCGAGCAGCCGGGAGAGCGACGGGAGGTCGCTGTGGCGGACTGCTCGTTCGTACTCGAACCGGCTCGGCATGTGCGGCTTCTTCCGTTCGTGGTGGTGCGGGTGATGGCCCGGGGCGTGGCGGCCCCGGGCCGAAGGGGTCAGGCAGCGGGCGCGGCCTTCTCGCGGAGGGTGACCACCGCCATGTCGAACAGGCACCGGATGCCGGTCGCCAGCGCTTCGGCGGCCTGGTCGTCGCCGGACTCGATCAGGGCGCGGAACAGGGCGTACGCCGTCTGCCGATCACCGTTGCCCCACGCGGTGCTGAACTGCATCGCGAACCGGATCCCGGCCGGGGCCTCGCTGATGTCGCCGCGCTCTCCGGTGTCCGCGTTGAGCACGAGGAGACCGAAGTGGCCGCCCTTTGGCAGCGTCTTTCGGGCCTCTGCCGCGGAGACCTCGGCGAGCTCGGAGCACAGGCTGACGGCGGGACGCTCACCCCCGGCGATGATCGAGTTGAGGAGCGGGAGGGCCCGCTCCGGGTGGCCGGTCATGCCGTGAGCGAGGGCGGCCATGATCGTGTCGGCGGGGTCGTCCTGCGGGGTAGTGGGGATGCCGTGGGCCATCAGGCGGCGCTCCGTTCGGTGGTGGTGTCGTGTGCATCTCGCATGGCCTGATCCACGAGGTGGGCCACGCACTTGCCGTGCGCACACCTCTTCGTGATCCGGCCGACCGGCTCGTTCTCGCGGGCAGCCCGCCACCCCACCTGGTTCGCCGTCATCCGCACCGACCCGACGACGACCTCCCGGGCACCGACCCACAGAACGTGCTCGCCGACCCGCTCGGTGAGCGCCTCATGCGCCTCCTGGACCGACGCGAACGACTGGATGGCGACACGCTTCTTCGGGATGCGCCCGTACCGGCGGAGCGCGGTCCGCTCGTCCTCGGTGAGCCCGCCCCAGACACCGGCCCGCTCCCCGGTCTCCAGGGCCCACCGGCGGCAGGTCTCCATGACGGGGCAGCGGCGGCAGGTGGCCTTGGCCTCGCGCTCGTTGGCCATGGAGACGGCGTCGGTGCCCTTCGGGAACCACATCTCCGGGTCGTACTGCGGGCTGCGGCAGAGGGCGGCGTCACGCCAGTCCATCGCGCGGCCGGCGGTGGCCGGCGCCGTACGGGACTTGACCACCTTGACCAGGGCCGGGCTCATGCGGCCACCTCCTTCTGCGAGGCGCGCTTCACGCGGTACACGGTGCGGACGGTGACGCCCACATGGGCGGCGATCTCCGCGGGGGGCATGCCGCGCTCGATCAGCTGACGGATCACGGCGGTGCGGTCGGCGTTCCGCGGCTGCACCTCCGGGCGGTCCTTGACCCGCCGCTGGGCACCGGTGCCGCCCCACACTCCGTGGCGGGAGTGGACGCCGGCCCCGGCTTCCAGCGCCCGGGCGTACTCCTCGCAGTGGGAGCGGACCGGGCAGGTCTGGCAGAGCTGCACCGCTTTGGTCCTGGTGCCGCCGGAGGAGAACCACATGTCGGGGTCCGTGGCGGTGGCGCATACGGCGCTGGTCATCCAGTCGAGGCTCACTGGTCGGCTCCCTTCAGGTGGCCGCAGTTGGTGCACCGGTAGCCGGTGCCGTCGGGGGTGTGGGGGGTGGTGAGGTGGGCGCAGCGGGTCTCGTCGCAGCGGAGCCACCGGGTGCCGGCCGTGATCCCCACCGGGCTGAACGCGGCGGGCGCCGGACGGCGGCGGAAGCGCGGAAGGCGGAGCCTCACGACGCCTCACCGCCCGCCCGCTCCTTGCCGATACGGACGACCATCTCGCCGATCGCTTCCTCGTCACCGACCTCGTTGGTGACGAGAGCGCCCAGCTGCTGGCTCTGCTTCAGCTCGAAGTGGATCTGCCGCAGCCGTCCAGCGCTGGTCGACGGGTTGCAGACCTCGTCGAGGTAGGAGACGGCGGACCGGACAGACGACTCGCCGCGGTCAATGTCGGTGTGCCCGGGGTCCGGGTCGCCGGTCGGCACCAGACCGCCGTTGAGGAGCAGCACCCGCAGCGCGACGGACTGCGCCTTAGCCGTCCCCTTGTCGCCGGAGTCGAGCGCCTCGCCCTGCGACTGGGCGACGATGACGTCGCCGCGCGGACCGATGATGTGCCACGTGATCGTGACGGTGCACTCGCGGGTCGCCTTGCCCTTGGCGGTCTTCGTGTCCCGGTACGTGGCGTCGACCTGGAACGGGATGACGTTGACGCCGTGCCGCATCGTGACGGGAGCGAACGCCATGACGGTGGCGTCCACACCACGGAAGTTGTAGCGGGTGTAGCCGTCGTTGTACTCCTCGCCCTTCGCGATGCCGCGGATGTCCTTCCGGACCCGGAGCCAGGCAAGGTGGACGGGAACCATCTCCGGGTCGTCGTCGCCCGGCTCGTAGTCGGCCATCGGGTCGACGGCCGGGGCCTGCTCGGCGGCCTCCGAGAACGTGTGCTCCTCGGGCGCCGGGGCGGTGGTGGTGTCGGGTCGGCCGGCCGCAGCCGCCGCCCGCTCAGCGAGAGTCGTCACTGGTGTGCCTTCCGGACAGAGTTCGGGATGCTGATGCGGCGCGACGGCCGGTCTTCCACGCACGCCGCGTAGGCGTCGGGGAACTCCTCGCGCAGCCGCTCGCGGTCGACGTACTCGCGGCTCGTCTCGTCGTAGGAGTAGGCGACGTGGCCGCCCTGCACAGCGGTGTCCGCCGTACCGAGGGCACCGACGAGACCGGCCAGTGCGGTCTTCTTCCGGGCCTTCGCCTCGCGCTCGTCGGCCGCGGCGTCGAGGTAGTCGGACAGGGCGTCCAGCGCGTCACCGTCCCGGTCGATCGCAACGACGCCCGCCCGGTCGTGGTGCAGCTGCTCGTACAGGTCGAGCAGGACGTCGGGGTCGGCGTCGTGCGGGAGGACCGGGGGCCGCCGGTCGGTGATCTGCTGCCACGCCCGGGCCCCGGCGGCCCGCAGGTCCGCGACCAACTGCTCGTGGTCCGCGACCCGGACGACGAACTGCCGGTAGTCGTTGCCGCCGATCAGGACACCGACGTGGATGTGGTCGTAGCCGCAGACGTCGGCCTGCCACAGGGTCTGGGCGAGGACGTCGTCCGGGCAGCCGGTGCGCCACTGCCCGGCCTTGAACGCGGCCCGGCACTTGATCTCGACAGCGCACCGTTCGCGGCCGTCAGCGAGTGGGCATTCGAGGACGCGCCGGTCGAGGGTGCACATCTGCCACGGCCGGTCGATGTTCGCGACGAGCCCGACGCGGCGGACCACGGACCGGTTGCGGCGGGCCCACTCGCGGGCGACGGTGTCCTCGATGGCCCGGCCCCACAGGGCGGGTTCGGAGTCGTCGCCTTCGAGGGGGAGGCCGCCGGTCTTGTCGTGGTAGACGGAGAGGGCGTTGCCGTAGCGGCTGATGCCGAGGACGGCGGCCATGTCGGAGGAGCCGAGACCTTGGCGGCGGGCGGTGAGCCAGGCGGCGCGGTCGGCGTCGGCGGGGAGGATGAGGCGGCCGGTCGGGGTGACGCGGCGGCCGGCGGCCGGGGCGAGCGTAGCCCCGGCCTGCGCGGTGTGCGTCACGCGATCACCCCGAGTGCCTGCGCGGCCTCGACCAGGCCCCACCACATGAGGCCGCTGATGGGGAGGGCGATCGCGCAGCCGACTCCGGCGGGCCGGTCGCAGTCGTACGACGCGCGGTCCTGCAACTCCCGCTGGTTGCGGCCGATGCCGTCGTTGCGGGGGCGGCGGTACTCGCCGCCGAACGTGTCACCCATCGGAGCCCTCCTCCTGCTCGCCCTTCAGGCGGGCGATCTCGGCGCGGGCGGCGGCCAGTTCGTCAGCGGCGGTCCGCTCCCGGGCGGCGCGCTCGGCGATGCCGTCCCGCCACTCGGCGACGCCCGCCGCGAACCGCTCCGCGATGACAAGCTGCTCGTCGACAGTGAGCTTCGAGTCGAGCTGGAAGGTGACGTAGCCGGGCAGGTGCTGCCCGTCGGGCTCCACGTACAGCACCGGGTGCACGGACGCGCTGCCCCGGACGTGGGTCTTCTTCCCGAGGAAGAAGGTGGCGGTGAATGCGCTCATCGGGTGCCTCCGGTGCAGGTGCAGGCTTCGAAAATCAGGTGGCAGGTCGGGCAGGTGGGGATCACGACGCCCTCCTGACCTGCTGGCGGGGGGCCTTGACCAGGGACACGGCCGGGACGTCCGGGCTGTCGGCGGCGTCCGTCTCGGCGGACACCTGCACACCCAGCCGGTACGTGCGGGCCCCGATCCGGCGGGCCTGCTGCCCCGTCATCCGCACCCGGGTCGCGAGGCGCTCGACCAACTCGTCCTTCAGCTGCTCGAAGTCGAGGCGGTCCGCGTCCTGCTCCCCGTCGATCGGGGCGGAGTTCAGCGCGATGAACCGCTCGAAGAACTCGTCGCTCCCGAGGAGGTCCAGCAGGTCGTGGGTGTTGTTGTCGACCAGCGGGGTCGCGTCGAGCGTGACCCACCCGGGGCCCGACTCGACGTAGTACCGGCCCGGGACCGGCTCACGGAACGCGCTCACAGGGCACCGCCCTCGGTGTCGTCGGCGTAGCTGTGACCGGGGCACCAGACGCGAGGCCGGTCGGCCCACTCGTGCCCGTCGTGGTAGTCGTCGTAGCCGCAGCGGCCACGCGACGCCTCGGGCTCCTCGTCCGGGGCGTTCCCCCGGACCAGCGCCCGGTTCTCGTTCTCCACCCGGAGTCGCTCCAAGTCGGCGCGCTCCACCCGGATCAGCAGTTCCTCGTTCGTCTTGAAGACCGAGTTCCGCTGCTCCCGAAGGGCGTCACTGTCCTTCCGCAGGGCCACCAGCTCGGCCGCCGACTCCGGCGACTGGAGCAGCCCCGCCGCCTCCAACGCCGCCGCGATCCCCGCCGGGGTCTGCCGCTGCTTCTGCGCCGCCAGGATCACCCCGGCCGCCGCGCTCACACGCTTCGCGTTCATGCCGCCACCGCCGTATCCGCCGCCACCGGCAGGACCACGTCCACGTGCACCGGGATGTCCCGCCACATCGCCACCAGCCGATGCACCCGCACCAGCCGCCCGCCAGACGGGTAGTCGTTGCCGAGCGGCCGGATCGACCCGCCCAGCACACCGGCGTACCGGCCCAGCGCACCGAACCCCCCGTCGTGCAGGTGACCGTGGAGCGCGAACTCCCCAACGGACCACGACGCCATCGGCAGGCTGGGGTTCTCCGACAGCAGCTGCACCAGCGCCGTCGCGGCACCCAACTGCGGGATAGGATTCTGTTTCACGGTGTCCTCGATTCGTGTGTTGAGGTACTGCCGAGGGGTCGCAGCGGACCGGCCAGGGTCCGGCGGCCCCGCTTTCATGAGGTGGATCAGGCGGCCAAGGCGCGCTGCGCCAGCGGGTCCGCCTGCTCCCGGGCCTCCAGCCACGCCAGGACCACGTCCCGGCGGTAGAGGGTGTCCCTGCCGAAGCGCGTCCCCTGCGGGCCGATGCCCCGGTGCCGCATCTGGCGTACGGCGTGCGGCGTCTTACGGATGAGCGCCGCGACTTCCTTCGTCGTCATCAGGTCCGGCGCGGCGGTGGTCCTTGCCACTGTCGTCTCCGTTCGTTTTCGGTTCGAGGTCGCCGATGGTGCACCCCAGTTGGGTGGCGATTCTGGCGAGCGCCTCGGGCTGGGGGTCCGTCTCCCCTCGTTCGATGCGGGAGAGGTGTGATGCAGAGATCCCGGCAGCCTTTGCGAACCGGCGCAGCCCCTGGCCACTCGTTTCGCGTTGCTTCCGGATTCTCGGTCCGTCGGCCTTCATGAGAGAGACGATACGCAACGATGCGCAGGGATGCAAGGGGACGTGTTGAGACGCGTCGAGCCGGGTCACTGTCCGTAGACGCCTGATGGGTTTTCGGTCAATCTCTGGGGTCGGCATCGCGTGCCAGCCAGGGTGGCCTTACTCTGTTGCCGATCGTTGCGCGCCGTTGCGTGCATATGACATACACAGGGAGAGAGGCCACCCCCATGAACCGCGACCCACAGAGCTGGGCCCGGCTCGGCCAAGCCCTCCGAACCGCCCGCGAAGCACGCAGCCTCACGCAAGCCGAACTCGGAGAACTCGCCGGCGTATCCAGCCGCAGCGTCCAGGAAGCAGAAGGCGGCACCGTCCCGAAGAAGCGGATGCCCTACACCATCGCCCGCATCGCCGCCGCGCTCGGCTGGCCCGAAGGTGCGATCGACGCCGTCCTCGACGGGGCCGCGCCGCCAGGCGAAGGGTGGCGCGACGTGCCAGCCGACCAAGGGCACATCGACGCCGAGCACCTAGCCGGGATCATGGCGAACGCGATGGTCCGCGCCACCGAGCACGCCACCGCCGCTGAGATCCGCGCCGCCACCCAGATCGCCGTGGACGAAATGCGCAAGCAAGGGCTCATCCGCGAGACGGATGGCGTGCAACCTTCAACAAAACGGGGGAACTCGTAGTCACCAAGTGGTGACGCGGCATATTCTCCTCTCTCACCCGGAGTCTGCCGCTCCGGAAGAGAACGGGGAACCACATGCCTGAGCCGAAGCCGAACATAATCTCCGCCGCACTTGGCCCGAACGTGGCCGCACTCACCGTCCGCCTCGACGGGCGGCCTACCGCCGTCATCAACACGCTGGCCAGCACCGACCCCCGAATGCGCACCCAAGCCGCACTCCACCTCCTCGGGGCCGGAGTGGACGCCGGCAGCACACTGGGAGCGCTCCATGGGGTACGTCGCTGACCGCTGGCACAAGACCCGCCCGGCCCCGGGCGAGCCCGAGTGCGGGCAGCACAAGGGCATGGTCGCCGCAGCCGTCCACGGGAAGGGCAAGCGCTGGCAGGCCCGGTACGACGACCCGAACGGCAAGGAGATCACCAGCCTCTGGGCGACGAAAGTCGAGGCCGAGCGGGAGATCAACAAGCAGGAGGCGGCGAAGCAGAGCGGCTCCTGGCTGGACCCCAAGGCCGGGCGCGTCACCGTCGAGCGGTTCGCGCTGGACACGTGGCTGCCAGCCCAGTCCATCAACGGGCGCTCCGAGGTCGAGTACCTCGGGGCGCTCCGCCGGTACCTGTTCCCCGAGTGGGGTCAGCGGGAGATCCGGTCCATCAAGCCGTCCGAGGCCGGGGCGTGGCAGAAGCTCCTCATCAGCAAGTACAAGCTGTCCGGCACCTACCCGAACCGGGTCGCCCGGTACGTCCGCGGCGTGTTCCGCCTTGCCGTCATCGACCGCATTATCCCCGTGTCGCCGTTCGAGCAGATCCCCGCGCCCGCCATGGACGAGACCGCGGTCCAGCCGCCCGACATCGCCGAGGTGAGGCAGCTCATCGCCGCCGCCACGATCGACCGGTGGCGCACCATGCTGGAGGTCACCGCGCTGACGGGGCTGCGCTCGGGGGAGATCCGCGGCCTGCGGCTCGCGCGCGTCGACTTCCTGCGGCGCACCATGCTGGTCGACCAGCAGCTCGTGTACGAGCGGGGGAAGGGGCTGTACTTCGATGAGCTGAAGACGGGCGCCGGGCTCCGCACCCTGCCGCTGAACCGCCGGGTGGTCGACGTCCTCGCCGCGTACATCGAGCGGCACCCCGTGCCGGGCGACGGGCCCGGGGCCGGGCTCATCTTCACGATGCCGGCGGCCGGGCTGATCGGAGAGTCGACGATCGACGCCGCCCTGAAGTCGATCTGCAAGAAGGCGAAGGTGCGCCCTCGGCACTGGCACGAGCTGCGCCACCACTACGCCAGCGTCCTCATCGCGGGCGGGGAGAACCCGAAGGTTGTGCAGAAGCGCCTCGGGCACAAGGACGTCATGACCACGCTGCGCACGTACAGCCACCTCTTCGCCGAGGCGGAGGAGCGGACGCGGGACGTTCTGGATGCGGCGTGGGCCGAGCCGGGTGAGACTGGCGGCGCGGCGGAATCTTCTGCAGAACACCGCAGAACGCTGCACAGCGCTGACGATCACGCCAGGGCCAGCAAGGCGGAATCCTCGGAGACGGGCGGAAGGATTCCGGAATCCCGACCGGGTTCCGGGGTAGTAGCCCAGCTCAGAGCGTAGTTCGGCACATCACGCCTGGATGTTCCAAGCGGAAAGCGCCTGACCACCCGACCGGGACGGACGGCCGCACCCGACCGCTTCGGTCGGGGCCCGGCCGACGACCGCGAGGTGTCCGACGAGCGAGAAGGAGCGACATCATGAGCGACGGAGCCATGGACAAGCTGAAGGGCAAGGGCAAGGAAGCGGTCGGCAAGCTGACCGGCGACCACCGCAAGGAGGCCGAGGGCAAGACCGACCAGGCCAAGGGCGGAGCCAAGGACACCGCTGACGGCCTCGGCGAGCGTGCCAAGGGCGTCAAGGACTCCCTTCGCCGGGACGACGACGCCACGTAAGCCGCCCCACGGCTCCCGTAGCCGTCACCCCCGGATGTGAGCGCCCCCGCCGTCATGGCGGGGGCGCTCGTGTCGTGTGCGGGGGCGCTGTGGGGCGGTCGTTCGACCGGGCGTTCTGGATGCACCCCTGCACCCATCAGGGGAAACTGCCGGAAAGGACGTCGGCCGTGGGAGGCAGCGATGATACGGCGATGGATGCCGGCGCTGGTTCTCGGGGGGCTGTGGTGGTGGGCGGTGCTCCGGCTGGTCCTGCGTCCGGATCAGGCTGGCTGGGTGGAGGGGGCGGTGGCGGCGGGCGGCTGGGGACTGAGCCTGTTGCCGGTCCACGTCGCGTCGGTGGGGCCGATGGGGCTGCGGGGGCAGGAAGGCCCGGCGGGGTCGCCGGGGCAGGAGGGTCCGGTGGGGTCGCCGGGCTCCACGGTGCCCGCCGGGGGTGGGCGGTCCGGGGCCGGCCGGTGGTTCAGCGGGGCGTCGGGCGCCGCCCGGTGGCTCCGCCGGGAGGGTGCCGGGCGGTGGCTTGGCAGGGCGTCGGAAGCCCGCCGGCGGTTCACCAGGGCGTGGCGTCGCCGCCGGTCGGCCGGAGGGCCCGGCCGGTCGTGAAGACCGAGGCGGCGGAGGCCGGATGGGGCACCGGGCGGGCGACGCCCTCGGGTCCGCCCGCCCGGCCCGACAGTGAGCCCCGGGCCCTCGTCGCTTCCCCCTAGTCTTCATCCGCCTTCACCCGGTGTCGTTCCGCCTCACCGTGCCGGGGGCATCGGGGTACGGATCCCGCCGGGGGCGACGGCGTTCACTCGTATGGCGTGCGCTCCCGGCTCGGTGGCCGGGGGCTTGGCGCGCTGCACCACGGCGGCCTTCGCGACGCCGTAGCAGAGCCGGCCCGCGCTCGCGGCGTCCACCGCTCCGGAGGCCATCGCGATCAGCGAACCGGTTGTGGAGCGGGCCGCCGGGGAACGGGCCGCTTTCTGGCGGGCGTACAGCTTTTCGGTGAATTCTGGCCCCCAGCACCCGCTTCACGTTCTCGTCCGCCGTCCCCAGCCTGCTGCCGGTATGCATGATCTCGGCCGTGGCGACCAGGATGTCGAGCCGCCCGGCCGCCTCGACCGCCGCCCGGCCCCGCGCGGTCGGTGACGTCGAGGAGAGGGGGACGGCGACGGCCTTCAGGGGGTCGGTCCGGATTGGCAGACGGGACACCAGTAGGTGGGCCGGTCGTCCTGGTCGGCGCGGCGGATCGGAGTGCCGCAGCGCAGGCAGGGGCGGCGACCACGTCCGTACACGTACAACGGCTCCCGCACGCGGACGGGAGGGAGCGCTCGCGGACGGTCGGTGGCGGGGGCGGCCGAGGCCGGGCGCGATGGGGTGCTGGGGCCTGCGGGCGCGCCCGGGGCCGGAGGCGGGAGCCTGCTCGGCGGGGAGCGGAGTTCCGAGGCGATCGTCGTGGTGCGGGTGGGACGGTCGCGGTTGGCGTGCAGCAGGCGTTCGGCGGCGGTGACGAGCCGGGGGAGTACGCCGTCGGGAAGGGAGCCCACGGCGAGCCACGGGGTGACGCGGGCCAGGAAGCACAGCTCGCACTTGTAGACGTTGCCGATGCCCGCCAGGTTGCGCTGGTCCAGCAGGGCCTCGCCGATGGGGCGCTCCGGGGCGGCGAGCAGCCGCTCCAGGGCGAGGGCCGGGTTCCAGTCCGGGCCCAGCAGGTCCGGCCCCAGATGGCCCACGGCCCGGCTCTCCTCGTCGGTCCGCAGCAGCTCCAGCACGGGGAGCCGGTAACCGACCGCCGTGTGCTCCGCGTTGCCGAGGATCGCGCGGATCTGGTGCCCCGGGCCGCCCCGCCACCGTTCGTCCGGGGCGTACACCCGCCAGGCGCCGTCCATCCGGAGGTGGCTGTGGAGGGTCAGCCCGCCCTCGATCCTGGTCAGCAGGTGCTTGCCGCGCGCGACGACGTCCAGAACGGTGCGGCCGGTGAGGTCGGCGGTGGCGAAGCGCGGAACGCGCAGGTCCGACCGGACCAGCACCCGGCCCGCCAGCGCCGTGTGCAATCTGGTGGCCGTCTGCAGGACGGTGTCTCCTTCGGGCATGCCTCCATGATGGGTGCACGGGAGCGGGTGCGCGCCGGTCCGCTCCTCAGGAGGGGCGTCTGTCCGGATCAGGCGCGCAGGCGCAGGCCTTTGGGGGTGGCGAGGAACCCGGCGGCCTCCAGGGCGCGGCCCAGCGGCGAGGTGAGGGAGGAGACGCCGTTCGTCCGCTCCACGGTCACCGTGCCCAGGGCTCCGGCTCGGGCGGAGGCGGCCAGGGCTTCGGCCGCTGCTCGCAGGGCCGGGGAGTCGGGGTCGGACGGCCAGGCCAGGAGGGTCTTGCCGCCGCGCTCCATGTAGAGCGTCAACTCGCCGTCGACGAGGACCACCAGGGCCCCCGCCTTGCGGCCCGGCTTGTGTCCGGCGCCGTCCGGAGACTCGGGCCACGGCAGCGCCGCGCCGTAGGCGTTGGCCGGGTCGGCGGCGGCGAGCACCACGGCCTCGGGCACGGCCTCCGGATCGCGGCGGTCACGAGCCGCGGAGGCCGCCCGCAGCCGGTCCACCGCGCCGTCCATCGCGAACTGGGCGGCCCCCAGCCCCTCGACCACATAACCGCGACGCGCCTGCCCGTTGTCCTCGAAGGCGGCCAGCACGCGGTACGTCGCGGAGAAGCCGCCCTCCACCCCCTCGGCCTGCACCGCGCCGCGGGTCACCACGCCGTGCCGGTCGAGAAGGGTGCGGGCCAGGGCGTGGGCGCGATGGGTGCGCTCCGGCTCGACCGGAGGGAGCAGGGACCAGCGCCCGGAGACGGTCGGCGGGCCGGTACGGGAGGCGGTGCGGGCGTCGGCGGTGAGCGATCCGTAACGCCCGCGCGGAACGCTGCGCCGGGAGCGGTGGGCGGTGGCCCCGGCCGTCCGCCCCGAGCCCAGCAGCGAGCGCAAAGGGGCCAGGGTGTCGTTGGTGAGCCGCCCCGACCAGGCCAGGTCCCACACGGCGTCGGCCAACTGCTGGTCCGTGCAGTCCGGGTGGGTGGTGGCCCGGACCTGATCGGCGATCTGGCGGAAGAAGAGGCCGTATCCGCCGGAGAGCGTGGTGAGGACGGACTCGTGGAGCGCCGACAGCTCCAGAGGATGCGGCGGCGGCAGCAGCAGCGGCGCGCTGTCGGCGAGGTGGAGGGAGACCCAGCCGTCCTTGCCGGGCAGCGCCCCCGCCCCGGCCCAGAGGACCTCGCCGGTGGTCGTCAGCTCGTCGAGCATCGCCGGGGTGTAGCCCATGACCCGGCTCGGCAGAACCAGCTTCTCCAGCGCCGAGGCGGGAACGGGCGCGCCCTGGAGCTGCTCGACGGCGCGGGCCAGCCCGTCGATGCCGCGCAGCCGGTGGGAGCCGAAGTGCTGCCACTGGGGGAGGAAGGAGGCGAGAGCGGCGGGCGGCACCGGCTCCAGCTCCTGGCGGAGGGCCGCCAGCGAACGGCGGCGGAGCCGGCGCAGCACCGTCGCGTCGCACCACTCCTGGCCGATGCCCGCCGGGTGGAACTCGCCCTGGACGGTCCGGCCGGACGCCGAGAGCCGTTGCAGCGCCCCGTCGGTGACGGCGGTACCGAGCCCGAAGCGCTCGGCGGCCCGGGCGGCGGTGAACGGCCCGTGCGTCCGCGCGTACCGGGCCAGGAGGTCTCCGAGCGGATCCTTCACCGGCTCGGTGAACGCTTCCGGAACGCCGACCGGGAGTGCGGTGCCCAGGGCGTCCCGCAGCCGGCCCGCGTCCTCGATCGCCGCCCAGTGGTCGGCGCCGGCGATCCGGACCTGGATCGCCCGGCGGGCCGTGGCCAGCTCCGGGGCCCAGGACGGCTCGGCGCCCCGCTCGGCCAACTCGGCGTCGGTGAGCGGGCCGAGCACCCGCAGCAGGTCGGCCACCCCTTCGACGTCCTTGATCCGCCGGTCCTCGGTGAGCCACTGCAGCTCCCGTTCCAGCTCGGCGAGGACCTCGGGGTCGAGGAGTTCGCGCAGCTCCGCCCGGCCCAGCAGCTCGGCCAGGAGACGGGAGTCCAGCGAGAGGGCGGCGGCGCGCCGTTCGGCGAGCGGCGAGTCGCCTTCGTACAGGAACTGGGCGACGTAACCGAAGAGGAGAGAGCGGGCGAACGGCGAGGGCTCCTGGGTGGTCACCTCGACCAGGCGGACCCGGCGTGCCTCCAGGTCGCCCATCAGCTCCGTGAGCCCGGGGACGTCGAACACGTCCTGGAGGCATTCGCGGACGGCTTCCAGAACGATCGGGAACGAGCCGAACTCCGAGGCGACCTGGAGCAGCTGGGAGGCCCGCTGGCGCTGCTGCCACAGCGGGGTGCGCTTACCGGGGGAGCGCCGGGGCAGCAGCAGGGCGCGTGCGGCGCACTCGCGGAACCGGGAGGCGAACAGGGCCGAGCCGCCCACCTGGTCCGTGACGATCTGCTCGACCTCGCCCCGGTCGAAGACGACGTCGGCGGCGCCCACCGGGGGCTGGTCGCCGTCGTACGTCGCTCCCGGAGCGGGCGGCTCACCGGTCCCGGCGTCCGGGGCGTCGAAGTCGAGCAGGCCCAGCCCCATCATGTCCGCGTCGGGCAACCGCAGCACGATGCCGTCGTCGGCGTGCATGACCTGGGCGTCCATCCCGTACCGCTCACCGAGACGGGCGGAGAGGGCCAGGGCCCAGGGGGCGTGCACCTGGGCGCCGAAGGGGGAGTGCACGACGACCCGCCAGTCGCCCAGCTCGTCCCGGAACCGCTCGACGAGGATCGTGCGGTCGTCCGGCACATGGCCGCAGGCCCGGCGCTGCTCGGCGAGGTAGGCCAGGACGTTGTCCGCCGCCCAGGCGTCGAGTCCGGCGGCGAGCAGCCGCAGCCGGGCGTCCTCGTCCGACAGGCCGCCGATCTCCCGGAGGAAGGCGCCGAGCGCGCGGCCGAGCTCCAGCGGGCGGCCCAGCTGGTCGCCCTTCCAGAACGGCAGCCTGCCCGGGACGCCGGGGGCCGGTGAGACGAGAACCCGGTCCCGGGTGATGTCCTCGATCCGCCAGGACGTGGTGCCCAGGGTGAAGACGTCCCCGACGCGGGACTCGTAGACCATCTCCTCGTCCAGCTCGCCGACCCGGCCGCCGCCCTTCTTCGGATCGGCCCCGGCCAGGAAGACCCC
The DNA here is from genome assembly GCF_001905905.1 of Streptomyces sp. CB02366. Lineage (GTDB taxonomy): Bacteria > Actinomycetota > Actinomycetes > Streptomycetales > Streptomycetaceae > Streptomyces. Next base: position 565,032 of record NZ_LIVT01000003.1, on the reverse strand, counting down.
GAAGAGGCCCCGGTCGGGGATGGTGCCGCCCGAGGTGACGGCGAGCCGCTGCGCACCGGGGCGGCCCGTGACCGTGCCCGCCACCCGGTCCCACACGACCCGGGGGCGCAGCTCCGCGAAGGCGTCGGAGGGGTAGCGTCCGGCGAGCATGTCGAGCACACCGGTGAACGCCGACTCGGGGAGCGAGGCGAACGGGGCGGCCCGCCGGGCCAGCGCCAGCAGGTCGTCGGCCTGCCAGCTGTCCAGGGCCACCATGGCGACCAGCTGCTGCGCCAGGACGTCCAACGGGTTGGACGGGATGCGCAGCGCCTCGATGGCCCCTTCGCGCATCCGCTCGGTGACGACGGCGGCCTGCACCAGGTCGCCGCGGTACTTCGGGAAGACCACCCCGGTGGAGACCGCGCCCACCTGGTGCCCGGCCCGGCCCACCCGTTGGAGGCCGGAGGCGACGGAGGGCGGGGACTCGACCTGGACCACCAGGTCGACCGCGCCCATGTCGATGCCCAGCTCCAGGCTGGAGGTGGCGACCACGGCGGGCAGCCGGCCCGCCTTGAGGTCCTCCTCGACCTGCGCCCGCTGCTCCTTGGAGACCGAGCCGTGGTGGGCGCGGGCCAGCAGGGCGGGGGCGCCCCTGCCCGCACCGGACTGGGCCATGACCTCGGCGGGGGCGTGGGCCTCCGGGAGCGCGGGGGCCGGGGCGTCGGCGTCGAACGCGGCGCCGGTCGCCCGCTCGTACGCGATCTCGTTCAACCGGTTGCACAGCCGCTCGGCCAGCCGCCGGGAGTTGGCGAAGACGATGGTGGAGCGGTGCGCCTGGACGAGGTCGGCGATGCGCTCCTCCACATGCGGCCAGATCGACGGCTTGTCCGCCTGCCCGGAGTCGCCGTCCGTGGCGGGGGAGCCGCCCAGCTCGCCCAGGTCCTCGACCGGGACGACGACCGAGAGGTCGAACTCCTTGGCGGACCGGGGCTGGACGATCTCCACCTTGCGCTGCGGCGACAGGAAGCGGGCCACCTCGTCGACCGGCCGGACCGTCGCGGACAGCCCGATGCGCCGGGCGGGACGGGTCAGCAGCTCGTCGAGCCGCTCCAGCGACAGGGCGAGATGGGCGCCGCGCTTCGTCCCGGCGACCGCGTGCACCTCGTCGAGGATCACCGTCTCGACACCGGCCAGCGCGTCCCGGGCGGAGGACGTCAGCATCAGGAACAGCGACTCGGGCGTGGTGATCAGGATGTCCGGCGGCCTGGTCGCCATGGACCGCCGCTCGGCGGCCGGGGTGTCCCCGGACCGGATGCCGACCCGCACCTCGGGCTCCGGCAGGCCGAGGCGCACCGACTCCTGGCGGATGCCGGTCAGCGGGGAGCGGAGGTTGCGCTCGACGTCGACCGCGAGGGCCTTGAGCGGGGAGACGTACAGCACGCGGCAGCGCTTCCTGGCGTCGGCGGGCGGCGGCTCGGCGGCCAGCCGGTCCAAGGAGGCCAGGAACGCGGCCAGCGTCTTGCCGGAACCGGTCGGTGCGACGACCAGCACGTCGCTCCCCTCGCCGATGGCCCGCCAGGCGCCCTCCTGCGCCGCGGTGGGGGCGCTGAAGGCTCCGGCGAACCAGCTGCGGGTCGCGGGCGAGAACGCGTCGAGCGCGGAACCGGTCATGCTCCCCATCGTGCACCCCGCCACTGACAACGGGCCGCCCGACGCCGCCGGCGGGGCCCGCCCGGCCGGGGGCGCACGGCCGGGACCTGCGAGGATGCCCCTATGGCGGGAGTGGACGGCACGGGGGAATGGGCACGGCACTGGCAGTACGCGGCGCTGCCCGGCCTCGATCTGCTGCGCGCCCGGTACGTCCGTCACACCTTCCCCCGGCACAGCCACGAGGGTTACGTCATCGGAGCGGTCACCGGCGGAGTGGAGGACGTGGGCCTGCCGGGCGGCACGATTCAGGCGGTCCCCGGGACCGTCGTCCTGATCAACCCGGAGGTGCCGCACACCGCCCGCTCCGGGGCGCCCGACGGCTGGGCCTACTCCACGCTCTATCCGTCGTACCGGGTGGTCAACGACATCGCGGCCGAGGTGACGTCCCTGCGCGGCACGGCCGGCTTCGTCGAGAGCCGGGTGACCGACCCGCAGGCGTCCCGGCTGATCACCGAGGTGCACCGGGCGGCGGAGGAGGGCAACGCGCTGGCGGCCGACAGCCTGCTGCGCATCGTGGTCGCCCGGCTCCTCGGCCACTGCGGCGGCCCTCTGCCCAGGCCCGCCGCGCACGCCGGGGGTGCGCGGAACGCCGTGCGCGCCCGCGCCGTCCTGGAGGAGCGGATGGCGGCCCCTCCCACGTTGGAGGCGCTCGCCGCCGAACTGGGCACTGGGCCGTTCGCGCTGCTGCGGGCCTTCAAGAAGGAGTTCGGGATGCCGCCCCACACGTGGCTCACCGACGCCCGGGTGCGCAGGGCGCGCCGCTTGCTCGACGCCGGGGTCGCCCCCGCCGAGACCGCGACCGCGGTCGGCTTCACCGATCAGCCGCACCTCAACCGCCATTTCACCCGGATCGTGGGGGTGCCGCCGGGTGCGTACCGACGCGGACGCGCAGTGCCCCGGCCCGGCCGGTGAGCGGCGGGCCGGGGCCGTCGGGAGTACAGGAGGCGTGTCCGCGGCCGGGGGGCGCAAGAACGTACAAGACCTGGTCCGAACGGTCCCCGTAGCGTTCCGGGCGTGGCAGAACAGACAGCACCCCCAGAGGGCACAGGCGCCCCCGGCGCCCCGCCCGCCGGACCCGGTCCGGCGGTGGAGGACCGGCCGGACAAGCCGGACGCGGCCGTCGTCCGGGACGCGCTCGGCGTCGGCGTCGCCGTCGGGCTCTCCGGCTTCGCCTTCGGCGTCACCTCGGCGGGCTCCGGCCTGAGCCTGCTCCAGACCTGCGTCCTGAGCCTGCTCGTCTTCACCGGCGCCTCCCAGTTCGCCCTGGTCGGCGCGCTGGCCGCGGGCGGCAACCCGTACACCGCGGCGGCCGGGGCGTTCTTCCTGGGCGTCCGGAACGCGTTCTACGGTCTGCGCCTCTCCCAGCTGCTCGCCCTGCCCCGTGCGGTACGGCCCTTCGCCGCCCACTGGGTCATCGACGAAACGACCGCGGTCACCCTGCCGCAGCCCACCCGGCGGGCCGCGCGCATCGGCTTCACGGTCACCGGTCTCACCCTGTACGTGCTGTGGAACCTCACCACCCTGGTGGGCGCGCTGGGCGCGGAGGCGCTGGGCGACACCGACGCCTGGGGGCTGGACGCGGCGAGCCCGGCCGTGTTCCTCGCACTGCTCGCGCCGATGCTCCGAAGCACCGTCGAACGCGTCACGGCCGCGCTGGCCGTCCTGCTCGCCCTGACGCTGCTGCCCGTCCTTCCGGCGGGTGTGCCCGTCCTGCTGTCGGCGCTCGCGGCGCCCGCCGTGCTCTTCCTGACGGGCCGGACGAAGCGGGGACCGGCCGACCGGGGCGACGGCGGCCCCGACGGCGACGGGGACGGCGGGAACGACGAGGACGTGGCGGAACGGCAGAAGGGTGAGCGGCGCACATGAACGTCTGGACAGCCATCGGGCTGACCGTGGTGGGCTGCTACCTCGCCAAACTCCTGGGACTGCTCGTGCCCGCCGGAGTGCTGGAGCGACCGCTCGTCCGGCGGATGGCCGCGCTGCTGCCCGTGGCGCTGCTGGCGGCGCTCACGGCTCAGCAGACCTTCGGAGAGGGCCCCCACCTCGTGCTCGACGCCCGCGCCGCCGGTCTCGGCGCGGCGGCACTCGCCCTGGTCCTGCGCGCGCCCTTCCTGGTGGTCGTCGGCGCGGGCGTGCTGGTCACGGCGGCTGTGCGCGCACTGGCCTGAGGGCCCGCGAACAGGCGGGGCGGGGCTCGCGGGGGAGGGGGCGAAGCGGCGGAGGGGCCCGGTCAGTCGAGCGGGCGGCCGTACGCGCGGAGCGTCCCCAAGGCCCTGAGCGTCACCAGGGGGCGTCCTTCCAGCGCGGTCCCCGGAGCCCACTGCCGCCAGGTCACGGGCCATCCGCCGTCGTCCTGCTGCTCGGCGGCCAGATGGTCGAGCGAACGTTCCAGCTCCTCGTCGGTGAACCAGCGGCGGGCCAGCGACCGGGGCGTACGGGCGTAGTCGTACGGGAAGTGGTGCTCGCCCGGTGCGTAGCCGGGCGCCACCGGGTAGTCCTCGCGCCGGGAGGGGTCGAGCACCGCGAGCCGCAGGCCGCGCACCAGGCGGCCGAGCCGGTCGGCCGCCGCCTCCGCGCGGGCCCGGTCCGGCGCGCCGTCCAGGAAGGCGACCGCGGCCTCGACCTCGTAGGGATGGGACTGCTCCAGGGCCTCGACGGCGCTCCAGCAGAAGTCCGTCGCCCGGAACAACCAGGCGTTCCACACCTGGTTGGCGTGCAGCAGCCCGACGATCGGACCGGTCGCGAGCAGCTCCGCCGGCGGGGCGTCCACGATCGGGATGAAGGGGGCCGCGGGGTAGCCGCGCTGCGAGGGGAGCAGGGCGGGCAGCGCGCCTTCCCTGGTCGACACCTCGGTCAGATAGCGGCAGATCCGCTCGACGCGCTGCCCCTCGCAGCGGCCGATCGAGTCGAGGACGCTCAGCGCGTGGGCGGTGTGCAGAGGCTGGCTGACCGGACCCCGGAGATCGGGTTCCAGCGCGTGGCCGTAGCCTCCGTCCTGGTTGCGATAGGCGGCGAGGGCCGTCTCGACGGTGTCGGGATCTCCGCCCAGGAAGTCATGGGCGAACCTCCGCTGTTCGAGCACACGGGCCGTGAGCCAGATGAACTGCTCGGCGCGGGCGAGGGTGTTTGCTCCGGTTCCAGCCATGGACCGACCGTAGAGCGGAACGGGCCCCGGCACATGCCGCGTGGGCATGCTGCACTCTCAGGGGCGGGATACTGATGGCATGCGGTTGACGATTTTCTGGGAGCGGATGGCCGACCACTTCGGCGCGGCGTACGCGGACTCCTTCGCCCGCGACCACGTGATGGCCGAACTCGGCGGGCGTACGGTCCACCAAGCCCTGGACGCCGGTTGGGAGACCAGGGACGTCTGGCGGGCGGTCTGCGCGGCCATGGACATCCCGGCGGACAAGCGCTGAGGAGGGGCCCGGCGACGGTGGACGAGCGCTGACGGGTGGACCTGTTTCCGGCGGACAGGCGTCGCACCGGAGAGAACCCGCGTTCCCGTGGGGCGGGTGCGCAAACCGGCGAGAGCCCGGTTCGGCGGAAGCGGAGCCGGAACGGCGGGCTCAGGGAGGGGGGCCGGTCGTCCGTGGCGTAGGCGAGACTTGTCGGGTGCCATCGACAGACGAGACCGCCCCGGCCCAGTCGTCCCCCGTCCCGCCCGTCCCGCCCGTCCCACCGGCCGCGCCGCCGTCCGGCGCCGGCGGGGTCCGCATGCCCGGCTGGCTTCCGCGGGCGATGGTGCTGGCCCTCGCGCTCTATGCGTGCTTCCTGCTCGGCAGCTGGGTGTTCGGCCGGCTCATCGGGTTGCTGACCAACGTGCTGATCGCGTTCTTCCTGGCGCTCGCCATCGAGCCCGCGGTCGGCCGGATGGCGGGGCGCGGTATGCGGCGCGGACTCGCCACCTTCCTCGTCTTCCTCGGCCTGACGGTCTTCGGCGTCGGTTTCGTCGTGCTCCTGGGGTCCATGCTCGCGGGCCAGATCGTCACCATGGTCGACGAGTTCCCCAAGTACATCGACTCGGTGATCCACTGGGTCAACCAGACGTTCAACACCAGGCTGTCCCGGGTCGAGGTCCAGGACAGCCTGCTGCACTCCGACTGGCTGCAGAAGTACGTCCAGAACAGCGCCACCGGGGTGCTCGACGTCTCCACCACCGTCCTCGGCGGTCTGTTCCGGTTGCTGACGATCTTCCTCTTCTCCTTCTACTTCGCGGCCGACGGCCCCCGGCTGCGGCGCGCCCTGTGCTCCGTCCTGCCGCCGGCCCGGCAGACGGAGGTGCTGCGCGCCTGGGAGATCGCGGTCGCCAAGACCGGCGGGTACATCTACTCGCGCGGCCTGATGGCGCTGGTCTCCGGCATCGCGCACTACATCCTGCTGATGATCCTGGAAGTGCCGTACGCCCCGGCGCTCGCGGTCTGGGTCGGACTCGTCTCCCAGTTCATCCCCACCATCGGCACGTATCTCGCCGGCGCCCTGCCCACGCTGCTGGCCTTCACGGTCGACCCCTGGTACGCCCTGTGGGTGCTCGGCTTCGTCGTGGTCTACCAGCAGTTCGAGAACTACGTGCTCCAGCCCAAGCTGACCGCGAAGACCGTCGACATCCACCCGGCGGTCGCCTTCGGGTCGGTGATCGCCGGCACAGCCCTGCTCGGCGCGGTCGGCGCCCTGGTCGCCATCCCCGCCGTCGCCACGCTCCAGGCGTTCCTCGGCGCCTATGTGAAGCGGTACGACGTCACGGACGATCCCCGCGTGCACGGGGGGAGCAGCCGCAGGCCCGGAAGGCCCCTGTCGTCACGGCTCCGCCGTCCGGCGAGCGGCGGCCCCGCCGGCGGCTCCGGGGGCCCGGCGGGCGAATCGTCCCGGCGGTAGCCGGGCGCATCGCGGCAGCGGGCCGCGTGGACGGCGCCGGCCCCGTGGCGGTCCGCCGGCCGGGGCCCGGCACCGGGGCTCCGGGGGTAGGGGAGGCCGCCGTGATCGGCCCTGTGGAGCCCGCGTGGTGCGCTTGACACGAAAATCGAACATCCATTCTGATGGAAGTCCGGGCCGGGTTTTCCCGGGCTCGGCCGTGGAGTTGTCCACAGGTCGGGCGGACGTCGAGGCCCATTGTCAGTGGCAGGGGTTAGCGTCTGAGACGTGAAGCGATCGACTCAAGCAAATCGGGTGGAACCCATGGCAGGAACCGACCGCGAGAAGGCGTTGGACGCCGCACTCGCACAGATTGAACGGCAGTTCGGCAAGGGCGCGGTGATGCGCCTGGGCGAACGGCCGAACGAGCCCGTCGAGGTCATCCCCACGGGATCGACCGCCCTCGACGTCGCCCTCGGCGTCGGCGGTCTGCCGCGCGGCCGCGTGGTGGAGGTGTACGGGCCGGAGTCCTCCGGCAAGACGACGCTGACGCTGCACGCGGTGGCGAACGCGCAGAAGCTCGGCGGCTCGGTGGCGTTCATCGACGCCGAGCACGCGCTGGACCCGGAGTACGCGAAGAAGCTCGGCGTCGACATCGACAACCTCATCCTGTCCCAGCCGGACAACGGTGAGCAGGCGCTGGAGATCGTCGACATGCTGGTGCGCTCCGGCGCGCTGGACCTGATCGTCATCGACTCCGTGGCGGCCCTGGTGCCCCGTGCGGAGATCGAGGGTGAGATGGGCGACTCCCACGTGGGTCTCCAGGCCCGCCTGATGAGCCAGGCGCTCCGGAAGATCACCAGTGCGCTCAACCAGTCCAAGACCACCGCGATCTTCATCAACCAGCTCCGCGAGAAGATCGGTGTGATGTTCGGCTCCCCGGAGACCACCACCGGTGGCCGGGCGCTCAAGTTCTACGCCTCGGTGCGCCTCGACATCCGCAGGATCGAGACGCTCAAGGACGGCACCGACGCGGTCGGCAACCGCACCCGCGTCAAGGTCGTCAAGAACAAGGTCGCCCCGCCGTTCAAGCAGGCGGAGTTCGACATCCTCTACGGCCAGGGCATCAGCCGCGAGGGCGGTCTGATCGACATGGGCGTGGAGCACGGCTTCGTCCGCAAGGCCGGCGCCTGGTACACGTACGAGGGCGACCAGCTCGGCCAGGGCAAGGAGAACGCCCGCAACTTCCTCAAGGACAACCCCGACCTCGCCAACGAGATCGAGAAGAAGATCCTGGAGAAGCTGGGTGTCGGCGTCCGTCCGGACGCCGCCGCTGCCGAGCCCGCCGCGGACGGTGCGGCACCGGCGGCCGAGGGTGCGGCGAAGCCGGCGACCGCGGCAGCCGCCAAGGCCAAGCCGGCCAAGACCGCGGCGGCCAAGAGCTAGGCCGTGACACGTCGTACGGAGTGGCCGGACGGCCCCGAGCCCGGCGGTCCCGCGTCCGGAAACGGGACCGCCGACGGGTTCGCCGCCGAGCGGGGGGCGGCAGCGGACGGCGTCGGGGCGCGATCCGGGCGTCGCTCACGCGGCGGACCGGGCGCCGGAGGCGGGTTCGGCGAAGGGGCGGGCCGCCGTGCCCGCTCCGACACCACAGGCAGCGGTTCCCCTTCCTCGTCGAGGGCCGGGAAAGGGGAGCCGCGCGGTTCGGGGGAGCCGCGTGACCCGGTCGAGCAGGCCCGCGGCATCTGCCTGCGGCTGCTCACCGGCACGCCTCGCACACGCAAGCAGCTGGCGGACGCCCTGCGCAAGCGGGAGATCCCCGAGGAGGCCGCCGAGGAAGTGCTCGCGCGTTTCGAGGACGTGGGGCTGATCGACGATGCGGCGTTCGCCGGGGCGTGGGTGGAGTCCCGGCACCACGGCCGGGGGCTCGCACGCCGTGCTCTGGCCCGTGAGCTGCGGACGAAGGGCGTGGACTCCGCGGTGATCGACGAGGCGGTCGGGCAGCTCGACTCGGATCAGGAGGAGGAGACGGCGCGCGAGCTCGTGGCCCGCAAGCTCCGCTCCACCCGGGGCCTGGACCGCGACAAGCGGCTGCGCCGACTGGCCGGGATGCTCGCCCGCAAGGGGTACGGGGAGGGCATGGCCCTCCGGGTGGTGCGCCAGGCGCTGGAGGAGGAGGGCGAGGACACAGAGGGTTTGGTCGAGCCCTTCTGAAGCGGCGGGCCCTGGAGCCGAGCGGTTCGCGGCTGAGCCCGAGGCGGGGCGGTCCGGGGGGCCGCCTCATCAAGCGGAGCGATCGGACTCCGATGGTCCCAAGCCGGACGGTCCGGCGTCGGACGCCCGGCGGTCGTGGACCGCCCGCAGCGTTTCGGCAGTCCGTGGCGGGTGGTCCGTGGCCCGGCGGCCGGTGGTCACTCTCCGGCCAGGGCGGCACGGCGCCCAGTGGCGTCGAGGAGGGCCAGAGCGTCCGCCGCGGTGCGGCCGGGATGGCGGTTCCAGGGGCCGATCAGCCCCGGCCACCCCTGGGCGCGCAGCTCCGTGATCAACCAGGCGCCGGCCCGGTCAACGGTGTCGAGGGAGCCGTAGCCGAGACGGTGTGCCGAGATCAGGGCGCCGCAGACGCAGCGTGCGCCCCGGGCGTTCCGCAGACGGTACGGCGCGTTCTGCCAGCCCCATTCGGCCAGGATCTGCCGGGCGTAGCCGAGATGGGCCGAGGGCCGCAGATCGCTCTGCCCGACCCGTCGCCAGAGGTGGAAGCGGTCGGGCAGCATGGCGCCCAGGCGGCCGGGCAGAGGGCGTTCGTGCGGAGACGCCGCGGGCAGAGCCCGGAGGGTGTCGTCGATCAGCTGCTCCACGGGGACGGACAGCAGGTCCCGCCAGTCGGAGGGGCGCGTCGGCTCGGCGGCCGTGCGCTCCCAACCCGCGACGCTCTGCTGCCACCCCCGGGTGTCGTGCAGCCGGGAAGCCTGGTCGTCCAGCTGGTCCGGGGTGAGAGCGGCGATCGCCATAGCGTGTCATCTCCGTACATTTCGTCCTCGGTGTGAGGCGAATGTCGGTCACGCACGGCGCTTGCTCCAGTGGAACGTGGCGTTCGGGTGGGTGACTGCCCGGAGCCCGGCCCCGAAACCCGGCCCTTGGAGCCGGAACAGAGTCCGGGCCCGGTACAGGGGCGTACGGGGTCGGGTTCCGGGGCGGCCGGGGCTCAGGCGCCGGGCGGAGAGACGACCGGCAGTCCTGCGGCGCGCCACGCCTGGAAGCCGCCGATCAGATCGGTGGTCCGGTGCAGCCCCAACCGCCGCAGCGAGGCGACCGCGAGGCTGGAGGCGTACCCCTCGTTGCAGACGACGACGATCGGCAGGTCGTGGCCGACCGCCTCGGGGGCACGGTGGCTGCCCCAGGGGTCGAGCCGCCATTCCAGCTCGTTGCGTTCGACGACGAGCGCACCCGGGATCACTCCGTCGCGGTCGCGGAGCGCCGCGTACCGGATGTCCACCAGCAGCGCACCGGCCTCCGCCGCCTCGGCCGCCTCGGACGGGCCGATCCGGCGGTAGCCGGCCCTGACCCGCTCCAGCAGCTCGTCGATTCCCACCGGCCGGGGAGCGGGGGGCACCGGCCTGGCCTGCACCGCCGCATCCTGCTCGGACGCGCTCTGCGCCGACGCCTCCCGCTCGGGCCCACCCGGCTCCAGCACGTCCTGCTCGGGCCCACCCGGCTCCAGCACGTCCCGCTCCGGAGCGGCCGGCTCCAGCACGTCGCGCGCCGGAGCGGGACGCATCGGGGTTACTGGTTCCGGGGCGTCCACCGCGGCCCCGTTCCGGTCCTCGCTCACTGCCAGTCCTGGGGGCGCTCGGTCTGTTCCAGCCGGAGCACCGCACCGGTCCGGCTGAACCGGCGGATCCGCGGCAGGGGCGGGTAGTAGGCATGGACGGAGACGGCGTGGGCGTTCTCGGACTCGTTCAGGACCTCATGGACGTGGTTCTGCCCGAAGGCCCTGCCCTGGCCGGTCGCCAACGCCCTCGACCGGTCCACCCCCTCCGTCAGTTCCAGCGTCCTCCAGCCGTCGGTGGGCAGCCGCACGGCCAGTGAGTGCTCCTTGAGGACACCGGCCGCGGTGGTGAACGCGCCGAACGACTCGGCGTGGTCGTGCCAGCCCGTGCCGGTGCCCGGCGGCCAGCCGATCAGCCATGCCTCACTGCCGCCCGGCCCGTCGAGCCGGACCCAGGTGCGGTCCTCCGGATCGAGGGGGAGCGAGGCGATCAGCGCCTCGTCGCGCGCCGCGCCTCGGACGAAGTCCATCAGCTCCGCAAGCGTCGGCGCCACGGCGGAGGCAGGGGCGGATTCCGCGGAGGGCCCGGCCGAGGGGCCGAGGGCGGGGGGATGGGGAACGGGTGCGGCCGGGGGCCCGGGGAGGGGAACGGGGGCAGCCGTGGGCACGGCGGAAGGAAGGGAAGACACGAGGACCGTCCTGAGGGTTCGCGCGGTGATCCGGCCGTGCGGCGGTGGCACAGGCCGACGGAGAGGGACGCTTCAGCAGGACGGACGACACACGCAGCCCGCGTAACGGACGAGGTCCATATGGACCCTCCGCCACAGGCGCACATCGGTGTCGGTCATGATCTGGAGTACACCATGCGCGCCCGTGACGGTCAACGCGCCTTCGTGACGGCGGGCGGCGGGCGGCACGGAGAGCCGCACGGGCCCGGGGCGCGGCCGGCCGGGGGCGCCGGGCCCGGGGTGCCGGATCAAGGGCGTGGGATCAAGGACGCCGGATCAAGGGCGTGGGATCAAGGGCGTCCGGCGGTCCCGTCCGCGGGGATCCGCGTCCTGGGCCGCTGCACGCGCCGTGCGCTCCGCTCGCTTCCGCTCCGTTCCCCCGGCTCGGCATCCGCGTCCGACCCCGCATCCGGCCCGGCCCCGGGGTCGGACCGTGACTCCGATTCGTCGTGGGGCGCATCGCCCAGCGCGGCCCGTGCCGCGGCGTACAGCTCCCCGGACCGTACGCCGCCGAAGGCCGCCACCAGGTGCCCATCGGGCCGGACCAGCAGGACGGTATGGGCGGAGGCCCCCGGGTAGCTCTCGGTGACCAGCAGTTCCGTCGTCCCCGGGAGCGCCGCCACCGCGTCCGTGAGGCGGGGCATGATCCCCGCGGTCTGCCAGTGCCGCCGGTCCCACACACCGGTCCCCGGCGCGACCAGGACCACCAGCAGACGGCCCTGCCCGAGCCGTTCCCGCAGCCGTGCCCTCGCCCCGTCCGGCGCGGTCACCGTCACATCGGTCACCGGCGCGCCGGGGGGCGTACCGATGACGGTGTGCGCCTCCGAGTGCGGCGGTGCGAGGGGCGAGTGGGAGTACGAAGGGGGTGCACCCAGTGCTCCGCGGCCCAGATGGCCGTCGGCGACCAGGCTGTCGTGGCCGCGTGCCGCGCCGGGGACCAGGGTGCGCAGCCCACCGCCGCCGCGCAGTATCGGCAGCGACTGGTCGGCGGCGCGGAGCCGGGCGGCCACCGCGGCCCGGCGCTCCGCCTGGTAGCTGTCGAGCAGCTGCTCGGCCGGGCCGTGGTGCCAGGCGTGGGCGAGTTTCCAGGCCAGGTTCTCCGCGTCCCGGAGCCCCTCGTCCAGGCCCTGGGTGCCGAGCGCGCCCAGCAGGTGCGCCGCGTCCCCCGCGAGGAAGGCGCGCCGCTTGCGCCAGCGCCGGGCGAGCCGGTGGTGCAGCGTGTGGACCCCGGTGTCCAGCAATTCGTACGCCGGGGTCTCGCCGCACCACCCGGCCAGGGTGTCCCGGACCCGGCTGATCAGCGCTTCCGGCGTGACCAGTTCACGGCTCGGCGGCAGCAGCCAGTCCAGCCGCCACACGCCGTCCGGCAGGGGCCGGGCGGCGACCTCGGCGCCCCCGGTCCGCCAGGGGGGCTGCCGGTGCACAACGGCCTCGTCGGGCCAGGGCAGTTCGGCCCGGAGCGCGGCGACGGCGTGCCGTTCCACGGCCGTACGCCCGGGGAAGCGGATGTCGAGCAGCTTGCGCACGGTGGACCGGGCGCCGTCGCAGCCGACCAGATAACTCCCGCGCCACCAGGTGGAGCCCGGCTCCCTGGTGTGCACCGTGATGCCGTCGCGGTCCTGCTCCAGCGTGTCGATCCGGCTCATCGGCACCGGTCGGACCAGCGGCTCCTTGTCGACCGCCGCGCGCAGGGCCGCGGTCAGTTCGTGCTGGGGGAGGTGGAGGGGGGCGGGCAGCAGCCCGGGGAGCGGCGGGGCCTCCCCGTCGCGGGGGCCCCCGCTCAGCGGCACGTTCCGGACGAGCTGCTTCCGGCGCATCGAACGCCAGCCCGCCCAGCGCAGCCCGACCCGGTCCAGCTCCCGGCAGCCGAGCCGGGCCGCCAGGTCGGCGGTGTCCTCACGCAGCACGACCGTACGGGCGGGGCGGGGTTCCTCCGTGCCGGAGCCCTCGTCGAGGAGGACCGAGGGGACGCCCTGGGCGGCCAGGGCCAACGCCAGGGTGAGGCCGACGGGCCCTGCGCCGACGACGATCACCGGGTCCACGGCGCGTACCCTCCGGCCCGTACGGTCATGCGGAACGTGGCATAGGAAGCCGGGTGCGTGATCACAGAACGTATGCAACCCACTGGTGGTGCTTGCGTCAAGTGACCGAGGCAGCGACGCGTGCGCCGCTGCCTCGAATGCTCCCGCCGGGAAGACCCGGTGACGGTCAGTCCTTGCTCACACCGGTGCCGCCGCCCGCCGGGCCTGCGCCCCCTGCGCCCCCCGCGTCCGGGCCCGCGGCGTCCACGGTGGGGATGTCGGCGGTCTGGGCGCCGGGCGCCACCTTGATGCCGGTCTTGGCGCGGCGGCCGCGCTTCTCGATCCACGTCGCCAGGGCCGAGAGCAGCAGACACATCGCGATGTAGATCGTGCCGATGACGGCGATCGTCGAGACGTACGGGTACTGGCCGTTCACCTGGGTGTTGGAGGCGATCAGACGCGCGGTCTGGAGCAGCTCCGGGTACAGGATGATGAAGCCGAGCGAGGTGTCCTTGAGGGTCACCACGAGCTGGCTGATGATCGTCGGCAGCATCGACCGGACGGCCTGCGGCATCAGGACGGTCGTCATGACCTGCGTCTTGCTCATGCCGAGCGCGTACGCCGCCTCGCTCTGGCCCTTGGGCACCGAGTTGATGCCGGCGCGCAGCACCTCGGCCTGGACGCAGCCGTTGTAGACGGACAGGCCCGCCGCCAGCGCCCACATCGAGTAGTCGGTGAGGAAGCCGACCCAGATCGCGTAGATGGTGATCAGCAGCGGCAGGGAGCGGAACAGCTCGATGAACGTGGTCGCCGCCCAGCGGACCGGCCGGTGGTCGGAGAGCCGGCCCACCGCCAGGAGCACGCCGAGGACCAGCGAACCGACCGCGGCCAGCCCGAACGCCTTGAGGGTCGCGAGCACCGCGTCGGCGATGTTCTGCCGGATGCCCGAGTAGTTGAAGATGTCCCACATCTCGGGGGCGAGGTGCCCCTTGTCCGCGAGCCGTACGAGGCTGACGGCGATCAGCGCCACGATGGCGAGGCTGCCGACGACGGCGTAGATCCGGTTGCGGACGATGGCCTTGGGGCCCGGGGCGTCGTAAAGAACGCTGGCGCTCATCGGGCGACCTCCATGCGACGCTCCAGCAGCCGGAAGAGGCCGCTGATGGTAAAGGTGATGACCAGATAGCCGATGGCCACCCAGATGAAGACGGGCACGATGTCGTAGCCCTTGTCGCTCATCAGCTTCTGCCAGCCGAACAGTTCGGCGTTGCTGAAGGCGCCGGCGATCGCGGAGTTTTTCGTCAGCGCGATGAAGATGCTGCTGAGCGGCGGGATCACGGTCCGCGTCGCCTGGGGGAGCACCACGATCTTCAGGGTCTGCGCGAACGTCATGCCGATCGAGCGCGCGGCCTCGGCCTGCCCCAGCGGCACGGTGTTGATGCCGGAGCGGACCGCCTCGCAGACGAACGAGGAGGTGTAGAAGCCGAGGGCCAGCGAGCCGAGGACGAACGGGCTCATCCCCGGGAAGAGGATCTCGGGCACCACGAAGAAGAAGATCAGGAAGAGCAGTGTCAGCGGGGTGTTGCGCATCAGCGTGACCCACGCGGTGCCGAAGTACCGCAGCGGCGGCACCGGCGAGACGCGGAACCCGGCGACGACCACACCGAGGACCAGGGCGATGAGCGAGCTGACGGCGGTGATCGACACAGTTCCTATGAAGCCGTCGCGGAACGCTGGGAAGTTGTCGAGCAGTACGTTCATGAGGTCTCCGCGTCGGCGGTCATCGGCATCGGGGCAGGGGAAGCGGCGCCCCGTACGCCCGCCGCCCCCGGAAGGGACGGGACGGCGGTGGCGTACGGGACGCCCGAGTCACTCGCGGGGCGTCGTGACGGGTGGCGGCGCTCGGGCGCGCGACGGTTGCGGGCGCGCCCGGCATCAGCGGGCGCCCGGCGGTGCCGGGCGCCCGAGGAGCGTCAGTAGCGCTCGATGGCCGGCGGCTCGACGTAGTCCGAACCGGACAGGCCCAGCGTGGCCTCGTAGATCTTCTTGTACGTACCGTCCTTGACGCGCTCCTCCAGCGACTTGCTGATGGCCTCGCGCAGCACCTTGTCGTCCTTGTTCAGGCCGACGCCGTAGGGCTCCTCGGTGAACGGCTTGCCGACGACCTTGAGCTTGCCGGAGTTGGCGGCGGCGTAGCCCTTGAGGATCGAGTCGTCGGTGGTGACGGCGTCGATCTGCTTGGTCAGCAGCTGCTGCACGCAGTCGGAGTACTTGGCCAGCTCGACGACGCTCGCGCCGTACTCGGGCTTCTTGATCTCCTGGAGCGGCGTGGAGCCGACGATCGAGCAGACCTTCTTGCCCTTCACCGACTCCTTGCCGGTGATGGAGTCGTCGTCCTTGCGGACCAGGAGGTCCGCGCCGGCCTTGTAGTACGGACCGGCGAAGCCGACCTGCTTCTTGCGCTCGTCGTTGATCGTGTAGGTGCCGACGTAGTAGTCGACCTGGCCCTTGGAGATGGCCGTCTCGCGGACGCCGGAGTCGACGGTCTTCCACTCGATCTGCTTGTCCGAGAAACCGAGGTCGGCCGCGATCATCTTGGCGATCTCGATGTCGAAGCCCGAACGCTCCTTGGTCGACTGGTCCTCGAAGCCGAGGTACGGCTGGTCGGCCTTGGCGCCGAGGATCAGCTTGCCGCGCTCCTTGGCCTTCTTGAAGACCGGGGAGTCCAGGGCGACGTCCTTGGCCACGGTGTACGTGGGCAGCGCGGGGGCCTCGGAGGAACCCGGCTTCGTGCCGCCCGGCTTGTCACCGGCGGAGCCCTCCTTGCCACCGCACGCGGTCGCGGTCAGGGCGAGGACGGCGATGGCCGCGACGGCGGCGGACTTACGGAGCTTCATGTGAACAATCCTTAAGTTCGTAGGTCGTTGTCGTCAGTGGTGAAGGATCTTCGACAGGAAGTCCTTGGCCCGGTCGCTGCGCGGGTTGCTGAAGAACTGTTCGGGCGTCGCCTCTTCGACGATCTTTCCGTCCGCCATGAACACGACGCGGTTGGCGGCGGACCGGGCGAAGCCCATCTCGTGGGTGACGACGATCATCGTCATCCCGTCCCGGGCCAGCTGCTGCATGACCTCCAGGACCTCGTTGATCATCTCCGGGTCGAGCGCCGACGTGGGCTCGTCGAAGAGCATGACCTTCGGGTCCATCGCCAACGCCCGCGCGATCGCGACGCGTTGCTGCTGGCCGCCGGAGAGCTGCGCAGGGTACTTGTCGGCCTGGACGCCGACGCCCACCCGGTCGAGCAGCGTCCGGGCCTTCTCCTCCGCGGCCTTCTTGTCGGCCTTGCGGACCTTGACCTGGCCCAGCATCACGTTCTCCAGCACCGTCTTGTGTGCGAAGAGATTGAACGACTGGAAGACCATGCCCACGTCGGCACGCAGCCTGGCCAGCTCCTTGCCCTCCTGGGGCAGGGGCTTGCCGTCGATCGAGATCGATCCCGAGTCGACCGTCTCCAAGCGGTTGATCGTGCGGCACAGCGTGGACTTGCCGGACCCGGAAGGCCCGATGACGACCACGACCTCGCCACGGGCGATGGTCAGGTCGATGTCCTGGAGCACATGCAGCGCGCCGAAGTGCTTGTTGACGTTGCTCAGTACGACCAGATCGTTCGCCTCGGGCGCGGCATCCTCGGCGGCCTTGGTCACTGAAACTCCGCTCATCGGCTTCTTGCTCCGTCCTCCTCGGTTGAACAAGGACAGTAATGACGCAGTGCGATCAACGTCATTACATCTGAGCGGAAATTGAGCATAACGATCCGGCGGCAACCGGACACTCCGCGTGAAGGGGACGCCGCACCCCGTACCGGGGGCGTACCGGGTGCATAACGGAAACCCTGCTGTGACCGGCAGGGTCTTGACTGGTGTGCCGCTCATCGGCGTGGATGCCTTGAGGGGACGAGGTGAAGCATCGCCGAACGGAACAAGCCATCGACGTACGTGCTCGTGAAACGCGGGTTAATGTCGGGCTTCACCCGCTGACGCGGTGCGACGGTGACGCGGTGCGACGGTGACGCGGTGCGACGGCGTCCCCGGCCGCCGCGGGGACGCGAACGCACCCGGAGAGCCGTACGGCCCGGGAGACACGGAGAGGAAGGAAGGCCATGAGACTGCTGCTCGTCGAGGACGACGACCATGTCGCGGCCGCCCTGTCCGCCGTGCTCGCCCGGCACGGATTCCAGGTCGTGCACGCCCGCAACGGCGAGGAAGCCCTGCGCGCGCTGCTGCCCGCCGAGAAGGAGCCGTTCGGGGTCATCCTCCTCGACCTCGGCCTGCCCGACCAGGACGGCTACGAGGTGTGCGGGAAGATCCGCAAGCGCACCGCGACCCCCGTCATCATGGTCACCGCCCGCGCCGACGTGCGCTCGCGCATCCACGGACTCAACCTCGGCGCCGACGACTACGTCACCAAGCCGTACGACACCGGCGAACTCCTCGCGCGCATCCACGCGGTCGCCCGGCGCACCACCAGTGGCGAGGACACCGCGCCGAACCCCGCCGCGGCCCTGCGCCTCGGCCCCGTCGCCATCGAGCTGCCGACCCGCCGCGTCAGCGTGGACGGCGAGGAGGTCCAGCTCACCCGCAAGGAGTTCGACCTGCTCGCCCTCCTCGCCCAGCGCCCCGGCGTCGTCTTCCGCCGCGAGCAGATCATCAGCGAGGTCTGGCGCACCAGCTGGGAGGGGACCGGGCGCACCCTGGAGGTCCACGTCGCCTCCCTGCGCTCCAAGCTGCGGCTGCCCGCCCTGATCGAGACCGTGCGGGGCGTCGGCTACCGGCTCGTCGCCCCGTCCGCGTAACCGGCGGTACGTCCCCCGGTGCGCTCCCGCCTCCTCCCGCTGCTCATCGTCCTGATGGCCGCCATGCTGCTCACCCTCGGCTTCCCGCTCGCGGTGAGTGTGGCGGCGGCCGAGCAGCAGCGCCTGGTGATCGACCGGATCGACGACACCGCGCGGTTCGCCGGACTGGCCCAGGCGATCACGGACACCTCCCCGGACAGCGAGGAGCGCCGCCGCACCCTCCAGACCGACCTGGAGGTCTACGCCTCGGTGTACGGCATCCGCGCCGGCGTCTTCTTCCGCGACGACCGGGCCCTGGCCAAGGCCCCCGGCTCCTGGGCCCTGCCCGCCGAGGGGGAGGGGCGCACGGCGTTCGACGAGGCGCTGCTCGGCCGCCGCTCACACGATCCGCCGCAGGTGTGGCCCTGGCGCGACGGGCGCGTCGTCGTCGCCTCGCCCGTGGTGCGCGACGGCGACGTGGTCGCCGTGGTCGTCATCGACTCGCCCACCGGCGAGATGCGCTCCCGCACCCTGCGGACCTGGCTGTTCATCGGCCTCGGCGAGGCGCTGGCCCTGCTGGTGGCCGTCGGCGCGGCGGTCCGGCTCACCGGCTGGGTCCTGCTGCCCGTACGCACCCTGGACGCGGCCACCCACGACATCGCCGGCGGCCGGATGCGCTCGCGGGTCGCCGCGTCGGCCGGCCCCCCGGAGCTGAGACGGCTGGCGCGCTCCTTCAACGAGATGGCGGACAACGTCGAGGACGTGCTGGAGCAGCAGCGGGCCTTCGTCGCCGACGCCTCGCACCAGCTGCGCAACCCGCTCGCCGCCCTGCTGCTGCGCATCGAACTGCTCGCCCTGGAACTGCCCGAGGGCAGCGAGGAGATCGCCGCCGTACGCACCGAGGGCAAGCGGCTGGCCCGGGTCCTCGACGACCTCCTCGACCTCGCGCTGGCCGAGCACGCCGAGGCCGACCTCCAGTTGATCGACATCGTCCCCCTCACCGCCGAACGCGTCGCCTCCTGGCGCCCGATGGCGGAGCGGGAGGGCGTGCGGCTCACCCTGGACGGGGCCCCGGCGGCCACCGCGTGGGCCGACCCGATCGCCCTCTCCAGCGCCCTGGACGCGGTCATCGACAACGCCCTGAAGTTCACCCCCGCCGGCGAGGACGTCACCGTCACCGTCGCCACCGGGGCCACCGAGGCGACCGTCGTGGTCGCCGACCGGGGCCCCGGCCTCACCGAGGCGGAGCTGGAGCGCGTCGGCGACCGCTTCTGGCGCAGCACCCGCCACCAGAACGTCAGCGGCTCGGGCCTCGGCCTCTCCATCTCGCGGGTGCTGCTCGCGGCGGGCGGGGGCTCGATCGCGTACGAGCACCACGAGCCGCACGGCCTGCGGGTGACGGTCTCGGTCCCCCGCGACCTGCCGGGTCCGTCCTGAGCCGCCACCGGGCCCGGAAGCGGCGGGGCCGCACAGCGGTCACGGCTTCACCGAGCGGTAGTAGTCCTTGGCCCCGTCGTGCACGTCCAGCGGGTCCGTGTAGATCGCCGTCCGCAGATCCACCAGCTGCGCCGCGTGCACCTCGCGCCCGATCCGGTCCCGGCTGTTGATCACCGTCCGCGTGAACGCCTCGGTCATGGCCGCGTCCGTACGGTCCGTCGTGACGAGCAGGTTGGCGACGGCCACGGTGGGCACCGACTGCCCCTGCTGGGCCTCCGGATACGCGTCGGCGGGCATCATGGCCGACCGGTAGAAGCGAGTGGGACCGGTCGCCGCCTGCAGCTTCGCGACCAGTTCGGGTTCCATCGGCACCAGCCGGACCTCGAAGCGCCGCGACAGCTCCTGCACGGCCGCCGTGGGCAGTCCGCCCGACCAGAAGAAGGCGTCGAGCCGCCCCTGGGTCAGCCGTACGGGCATGGTGTCGATGCCCACCGGCACCGGTGTGATGTCGTCGGCCGGGTCGAGCCCCGCCGCGGTCAGCAGCCGGTCCGCCACCAGCCGCACCCCGGAGCCCTCCTGGCCGACGCCGACCCGCTTGCCGCGCAGGTCCGAGACCGTGCGGACGCCGGAGTCGCGGGGGACGACGAGCTGTACGTAGTCGTCGTACAGCCGCACGCAGCCGCGCAGCCGCTGGGCCCCGGGCCTTCCGTCGCGCAGGTAGGTCGCCACGGCGTCGGCGGTGGCGATCGTGAAGTCCGCCTCGCCCGTCGCCACCCGGGCCAGGTTCTGCTGCGACCCCTCGCTGGTCCGCAGCTGTATGGAGACCGCCGGCATGTCCTTGGCGAGCGCCCTCTCCAGCCGCTCCCCGTACCGCTGGTAGACGCCGCTGGGCACCCCGGTGGAGAAGGTGAGGGAACCGCGCGGGCCTCCGCCCTCCCCGCCGGGCCACAGCCACCAGGCGAGCAGCCCGAGCACGACCGCGAGGACGGCGCCCGTCCGCAGGGTGCGGCGGCGGTCGAATCGGGACGGAGCGCGGAACATGCGCGCGATCCTGCCAGCTCACGGGCCCCCTGACCAGGCTTCCCCGTGGGGCCCGCCCCACAACGGCCGGTGCCGGGGAGGGAGCGGGGAGGGGCCGGGGGAGGGGACCGGAGGGGCGCCGCCCGGCAACCGCCTACCCTTGACCCATGAGCAGCGGCAACCGGAGCGAAGCAGTGGACGTCCACAAGAGCTACGAGGTACGCACCTACGGGTGCCAGATGAACGTCCACGACTCCGAACGGCTGTCGGGTCTCCTGGAGGACGCCGGCTACGTCCGCGCCCCCGAGGGCTCCGACGGCGACGCCGACGTCGTCGTCTTCAACACCTGCGCGGTGCGCGAGAACGCCGACAACAAGCTGTACGGGAACCTCGGCCGCCTCGCGCCCATGAAGACCAAGCGCCCCGGCATGCAGATCGCCGTCGGCGGCTGCCTCGCGCAGAAGGACCGCGACACCATCGTCAAGCGGGCCCCCTGGGTCGACGTCGTCTTCGGCACGCACAACATCGGCAAACTGCCGGTCCTCCTGGAGCGCGCCCGCATCCAGGAGGAGGCGCAGATCGAGATCGCCGAGTCCCTGGAGGCGTTCCCCTCCACGCTCCCCACCCGCCGCGAGTCCGCCTACGCGGCCTGGGTGTCCATCTCGGTCGGCTGCAACAACACCTGCACCTTCTGCATCGTCCCGGCGCTGCGCGGCAAGGAGAAGGACCGCCGCACCGGCGACATCCTGGCCGAGATCGAGGCCCTGGTCGCCGAAGGCGTCTCCGAGATCACCCTGCTGGGCCAGAACGTGAACGCGTACGGCTCCGACATCGGCGACCGCGAGGCGTTCTCCAAGCTGCTGCGCGCCTGCGGAAGGATCGAGGGCCTGGAGCGCGTCCGCTTCACCTCGCCGCACCCCCGAGACTTCACCGACGACGTCATCGCCGCCATGGCCGAGACGCCCAACGTGATGCCGCAGCTCCACATGCCGATGCAGTCCGGTTCGGACCGCGTCCTGAAGGCGATGCGCCGCTCCTACCGCCAGGAGCGCTTTTTGGGGATCATCGAGAAGGTGCGCGCGGCCATGCCGGACGCCGCCATCTCCACCGACATCATCGTGGGCTTCCCCGGCGAGACCGAGGAGGACTTCGAGCAGACGATGCACGCGGTCCGCGAGGCCCGTTTCGCCAACGCGTTCACTTTCCAGTACTCCAAGCGCCCCGGAACCCCGGCCGCCGAGATGGACGGCCAGGTCCCCAAGGAGGTCGTCCAGGAGCGGTACATGCGGCTGGCCGCCCTTCAGGAGCAGATCTCCTGGGACGAGAACAAGAAGCAGGTCGGCCGCACTCTGGACGTCATGGTCGCGGAGGGCGAGGGCCGCAAGGACGGCGCCACGCAGCGCCTGTCCGGCCGCGCCCCCGACAACCGCCTGGTCCACTTCACCCAGCCCGAGCAGGCCGTGCGCCCGGGCGACGTGGTGACCGTCGAGATCACCTACGCCGCCCCGCACCACCTCCTCGCCGAGGGCACGCCGCTCGCCGTGCGGTCCACCCGCGCCGGCGACGCCTGGGAGAAGCGCACCACCGAGGCCGCCGCCAAGCCCGCCGGGGTGATGCTCGGCCTCCCCGGCGTCGGCGCTCCGGACCCGCTCCCGGCCGCCGCGGCCCCGGCCTGCGGTATCGGCTGACGTCGGGGCCCTCGGCACGCCAGGGTCCGCCGGACCCCCTCCGGGGGGCTCCGGCCCTCCGGGGCCGCACGGCCACGGCTCGCGGCCGGCCCCCGCGAGCGCCCAGTACGCTGACCGGCATGCTTGTCGCCGCCGCCGTGTGCCCCTGCCCGCCGCTCCTGGTGCCCGAGGTCGCCGCCGGAGCCGCCCCCGAACTCGACGCCGCGCGGGACGCGTGCCTCGACGCCGTGGGGGTGCTCGCCGCCTCGCGCCCGGATCTGCTCGTCGTCGTGGGACTGGGCGAGACCCCGCCCGGGCCGGGTGAGGGCTTCTCCGTCGGGCCCTTCCCGCCCGGGACGCGCGGCACCTTCCGCGGCGTCGGCGTGGATCTGGAGGTGACCCTCGGCCAGGTGCCCGAGGCGGCCTTCACACCGGGCCGGCCGCTGCCGCAGTCCCTCACGGTCGGCGCGTGGCTGTTGGACCGGGCCCGCTGGACGGGGGCGCCCGTCGAAGGGCTCGCGCTGCCCGGGACCGCCGCCGCGGAGGACTGCGCCGCGGCCGGAGAGGTCCTGGCCCGGCGCGCGGAGCGGGTCGCGCTCCTGGTGATGGGCGACGGAAGCGCCTGCCGCACCCTGAAGGCGCCCGGCTACCTCGACGAGCGGGCCGCCGACTTCGACGCCCGTGCCGCCCGGGCGCTCGGCTCCGCGGACCTCGGCGCCCTCGCGGCGCTGGACGTGACGCTCGCCCGTGAGCTCCAGGCGGCCGGCCGGGCCCCCTGGCAGCTCCTCGCCGGCGCCGCCCGGGGGGCCGGGCTCGCCGGACGGCTGCTGTACGAGGACGCTCCGTACGGCGTGGGCTACATCGTCGCCGCCTGGTCCTGAACAGGCCGGAGGCGGGTGCGGAGCGCTCGGCTCCGCACCCGCCTCCGGGCCCTGTCCACCGCCTCAGGGGGCGGGCGGCGGCGGGGGCGGGGTGTGGCCGGGGGTGCCGGGGCCGCCGGGAGTACGGGGGCCGCCGGGGGCGCCGCCGTCCTTCTGCCCCAGCTTGTCCACGGCCTCCTTGGCCTTGCGCGTACCCGCGTCGATCTTGTCGCTGTACTTGCCCTTGGTCTTCTGGTCGACCGTGCGCGCGGCCTTGTCGAGGCCCTGTTCGATCTTGCCCCCGTGCTGCTGCGCGAGGTCGCCGACCTTCTCCTTGGCCGGTCCCAGCTTGGCCTTCAGGTTGTCCAGGAGCCCCATGGGGTCACCTTCCGTGCAGTGCGGACGAGTGGGCGCGGGAGCGGTCTCCCGCCCCCATTGTCCGTCACCTGTCCGTTCCTGCCGTTTTCACACCCCCTTCGGCCCTTTCCGGGCGTGTCCTGGAAGTCGCCCGTCGCGCACGCCCCGCGGGCACCGCCGTGTCCCGACGGGGGCGGGCGTTTGGGAGACTGTCCCGGTGACCTCTCGCACCCCCGCCCCTCGCGTCATCACCGTCGTCGGCCCCACCGCGGCCGGAAAGTCGGATCTGGGGGTCTTCCTCGCCCAGCGTCTCGACGGCGAGGTGATCAACGCCGACTCCATGCAGCTCTACCGGGGGATGGACATCGGCACCGCCAAACTGACGCTCCCCGAGCGCGACGGCGTACCGCACCGGCTGCTGGACATCTGGGACGTCACCGAGGCCGCCAGCGTCGCCGAGTACCAGCGACTGGCCCGCCGGGAGATCGACCGCCTGCTCGCCGAGGGCCGCACGCCCATCCTGGTCGGCGGCTCCGGACTGTACGTGAAGGGGGCCGTCGACGCCCTGGAGTTCCCCGGCACCGACCCCGGGGTCCGCGCACGGCTCGAAGCGGAGCTGGCCGAGCACGGCCCGGGAGCCCTGCACGCCCGGCTCGCCGCCGCCGACCCCGCCGCCGCGCGCGCCATCCTGCCGGGCAACGGCCGCCGCATCGTCCGCGCCCTCGAAGTGATCGAGATCACCGGCAAACCGTTCACCGCCAACCTGCCCGGCGAGAAACCGGTCTACGACGCCGTGCAGATCGGCGTCGACGTGGACCGCCCCGAACTCGACGAGCGCATCGCCCGGCGCGTCGACCGGATGTGGGAGGCGGGACTCGTGGACGAAGTGCGCGCCCTGGAGGCGTCCGGGTTGCGCGAGGGCCTCACGGCGTCCCGGGCGCTCGGCTACCAGCAGGTCCTCGCGGCGCTCGCGGGGGAGTGCACCGAGGACGAGGCGCGGGCCGAGACCGTGCGCGCCACCAAGCGCTTCGCACGCCGTCAGGACTCGTGGTTCCGCCGGGACACGCGTGTCGTCTGGCTCGGCGGGGGAGACCGCGACCGGGGAGAACTCCCGCAGCGGGCGCTGGCGTTGGTCGAACGAGCGGTCACAGCCTGATCACGTGATGGCATCGGGACGCTCCGGCCGTCAATTCGGCGCCCATGCTCGTGCCATCATCAAACATCGATCCACAGGTGGAGTCCGAGTTGGGAGGGCGCGTGGCGATGGAGGCCGGCCCTCGCGACACGGAGCAGCGCGACAGCGAGCACGAGGTGCCGTCGCCGCGGGAGACCGCGGGACGGCTGAGCCCCGACGGTCCCGACGAGCAGGACGTGGGCCCCGAGGTCGAGGTCGAACTGCGCCCCACCCGCAAGCTGCGGATCTGGCAGCTCGCCCCCATCGTCACGCTGGCCGCGGTCGGCTCGCTGATGTTCGCCTTCCCCCTCGCTTTCGAGTTCGGCGACGGCGGGGCCATCGTCGCCATGCTGGGGCTCCTGATCAGCTGCTGCGCGGCCGGCTGGGGCATGATGGCGGCCCGCCGCGTCGGCCACACCTGGCCCGGACTGCCCTCCCGGGGCTCCGGTGAGCGCCCCGACTGGCGGGTGATCGCCCTGTACGCGACGACCGGCATCGCCCTGGTCGCCCTCGCCGTCTGGCGCGTCGCCCGCCTGCGCTGACGCCCCGGACCCGCCGGGCCGCGCTCGGACGCCCCGGGCGCTCCGCCGCCGCGCACCGCTCGTACGGGACGCGTACCCGGCCCCGGGACGGCCGCCCGGGCCGACTCGCACGGGTTGTCGGCGCAGCCTCGTACAGTGGGTCCGTGACCACCTCGCAGATCGCCTTCCTCAAGGGCCACGGCACCGAGAACGATTTCGTGATCCTCCCGGACCCGGACAACGCCCTCACCCTGCCCGCCGACGTGGTCGCCCGCCTCTGCGACCGCCGGGCCGGCATCGGCGGGGACGGCCTGCTGCACGTCGTGCGGTCCGCCGCGCATCCCGAGGCGCGGCACATGGCGGACGAGGCCGAGTGGTTCATGGACTACCGCAACGCGGACGGCTCGGTCGCCGAGATGTGCGGCAACGGCGTCCGCGTCTTCGCCCACCACCTCCAGCGCGCCGGACTCGTCGAGGAGGGCGACCTCACCGTCGCCACCCGGGGCGGCCCCAAGCGCGTCCATCTCGCCAAGAACGGCGAGGTCACGGTCTCCATGGGGCGCGCCCTGCTGCCCGAGGAGAGCGCCACGGTCAGCGTGGGCGGCCGTAGTTGGCCCGCCCGCAACGTCAACATGGGCAACCCGCACGCGGTCGCCTTCGTCGACGACCTGGCCCACGCCGGAGACCTGCACACCGCCCCGCCCGTCAGCCCCGCGACCGTCTACCCCGAGGGCGTCAACGTCGAGTTCGTCGTCGACCGGGGCCCGCGCCACGTCGCCCTGCGCGTTCACGAGCGGGGATCGGGCGAGACCCGTTCCTGCGGCACCGGGGCCTGCGCCGTCGCCGTCGCCGCCGCCCGCCGGGACGGCGCCGACCCCGCCGCGACCGGCCTCCCCGTCACGTACCGGGTGGACCTCCCCGGCGGCACCCTCGTCATCACCGAGCACCCCGACGGCGCGATCGACATGACCGGCCCCGCCGTGATCGTCGCGGAGGGCCTCATCGACCCGGCATGGCTCGAAACCTCCTGAGAAATGGCTCAAGGGAAACGGTGACCCGCCCGGGCTTCGCTCGAATGGGTGATCCGTTTCACGCTGGGCGAGAGCTGGACTGCGCCACGTGGTGGGCTCGGTAGCATCAAGCACCGGCCCCGAGGGGCATCCGCCCCCGCCCAGCGCCGGTCGACGTCGCGGAGGTGCCCATGAGTGCAGAGGCCGCCGATCCGGGCGCCCCCCTTCGCAGGCGGAGCCGCCCCCGGATCGATCTGCGCAGACTGGGCCGGGTGGCGCTGCGCGGACCGGTCTCCCGCGACCGGCTGCCCGCCGCCATCGGCCACGTCGCGGAGGCGCACCGCGCCCACCATCCCGACGCCGACCTGAGCATCCTGCGCCGGGCCTACGTCCTCGCGGAGTCCTCGCACCGCGGCCAGATGCGCAAGAGCGGCGAGCCCTACATCACCCACCCGCTGGCCGTCACGCTGATCCTCGCCGAGCTGGGCGCGGAGACCACCACGCTCACCGCCTCCCTGCTCCACGACACCGTCGAGGACACCGAGGTGACGCTCGATCAGGTCCGGGAGCAGTTCGGGGACGAGGTCTGCTACCTCGTCGACGGCGTGACGAAGCTGGAGAAGGTCGACTACGGCGCCGCCGCCGAGCCGGAGACCTTCCGCAAGATGCTCGTCGCCACCGGAAACGACGTCCGGGTCATGTCGATCAAGCTCGCGGACCGGCTGCACAACATGCGGACCCTCGGCGTGATGCGTCCCGAGAAACAGGCCAGGATCGCCAAGGTCACCCGGGACGTCCTCATCCCGCTGGCCGAACGGCTCGGCGTCCAGGCGCTCAAGACCGAGCTGGAGGACCTGGTCTTCGCGATCCTGCACCCCGAGGAGTACGAGGAGACCCGCGCCCTGATCGCGGCGGCGGACCGGGACGCCCCCCTCGAAGCGATCGCGGACAACGTACGGCACACCCTGCGCGAGGCGGGGATCAGCGCCGAAGTCCTCATCAGACCCCGCCACTTCGTCTCCGTGCACCGGGTCCGCAGGAAACGCGGCGAACTGCGCGGCACCGACTTCGGACGGCTCCTCGTCCTCGTCGGCGAGGACGCCGACTGCTACGCGGTCCTCGGTGAACTGCACACCTGCTTCACCCCGGTGGTCTCCGAGTTCAAGGACTTCATCGCCGCCCCCAAGTTCAACCTGTACCAGTCGCTGCACACCGCCGTCGTCGGCCCGGCGGGCGCGGTCGCCGAAGTCCTCATCCGTACGCACCGGATGCACAAGGTCGCCGAAGCGGGCGTCGTCGCCCTCGGCAACCCGTACGCCCACGACCACGCCTCCGCACCGGCCGAGCCGTCCGACGAGCGTGCCGACCCGACCCGGCCCGGCTGGCTCTCCCGGCTGCTGGACTGGCAGGAGTCGGCCACCGACCCCGACACCTTCTGGACCACCCTCCGCGACGACCTCGCCCAGGACCGCGAGATCACCGTCTTCCGCACCGACGGCGGCACGCTCGGGCTGCCCGCCGGGGCCACCTGCGTCGACGCCGCCTACGCGCAGTACGGCGACCGAGCCCACGCCGCCATCGGCGCCCGGGTCAACGGCCGCCTCGCCACCCTGAGCACCGTCCTCGGCGACGGCGACACCGTGCAGCTGCTGCTCGCCCAGGACACCGCCTCCGGGCCCTCGCCCGACTGGCTCGACCACGCCCGCACCCCCGCCGCCCGGATCGCGATCACCGGTTGGCTCACCGACCATCCCGAGCAGGCGAAGCCCGACCCGGAGACCGTGGACGCGGCCGGTTCCGGGCGGCCCGGACCGGGCCGCCCGGAACCGGCCGCAGCGCAAGACGGGGGCCCGGGGGTCTTCGCGCCGCCGCGCACGCGGTCCGGCCCCCGCGCCCGGGGCGTCGTCGTGGAGGGCCCGGACGCGCCGGTGCGCCTGGCCGGCTGCTGCACGCCGGTGCCTCCCGACGAGCTGACCGGCTTCGTCGTCCGGGGCGGCGCGGTCACCGTCCACCGCCGCGAGTGCCCCGCCGTCGCCGCCATGCGGGAGATCGGCCGCGCCCCGGTCGCCGCCCGCTGGGAGGAGACCGGGGGCGGGGAGTCCGACGCGGGCTGCCGGGTCACCCTCGTCGCCGAGTCCTTCGGCCGCCCCCGCCTCCTCGCCGACCTCACCGAGGCCATCGCCACCGCCGAGGCGGCGATCGTCTCCGCCACGGTGGAGCCGCCCAGCGAGCAGCGGGTGCGCCACACCTACACCCTCCAGCTCCCCGACGCGGCGGGCCTGCCCGCCCTGATGCGCGCCATGCGCGATGTGGCCGGGGTCTACGACGTCAGCCGCGCCCAGCACCCGGCCCCGACGGGCTGACGCGGCCCCGGAAGCGCCCCGGCGGAAGCCCCCCCTCGGGGGCGGAGGCCCCCGGGCCCGCCGGGCGCTCCGGAAACGGGGCCGGAGCCCGCCCGAGGACCGTCGGGCGGCCCCCGAGTCCGTCAGGCGGGCCCCGCCGCGGCCACGGAGCCGGCCGACGGGTGCCTCGCGCGGGCCGCCGCCGTCCGTCCTCGTTCGGGTGGTGCGGCGCGCGGCTCCCCTGCCACGCGGCACCGCGCTGATAGCGGTAGTCCATGCCGTTCCCCACCCGCCGCCTGCGCGCCGTTCTCCTGGCGACCTCCTCGGCCGCCCTCGTCGCCGCCGTCCTGCCCGCTCCCGAGCCCCTGGGCATCGGCGACCGGCTCTTCCCCGAACTGGGCAACCCCGGTTACGACGTCCTCGCGTACGACATCGCCCTCACCTACCACGGCGACAACACCGAACCCCTGGACGCCGTCACCAGGATCAGGGCCCGCACCACCGCCCCGGTGGACCGGATCAACCTCGACTTCGCCCGGGGGACCGTCCGGGGCGTCGAGGTCGACGGGCGGCCCGCCGACTTCGGCAGCAAGAACGAGGACCTGGTCGTCCAGCCCCCGCACCGCCTCCCCGCGGGCGTACCGGTGGACATCACCGTCCGGCACACCAGCGACCCGAGCGGCTCCGGGGACGACGGTGGCTGGGTGCGCACCGCCGACGGTCTCGTCATGGCCAACCAGGCCGACGCGGCCCACCGCGTCTTCCCGAGCAACGACCACCCCTCCGACAAGGCGTACTTCACCTTCCGCGTCACCGTCCCCGGGAAACTGACGGCGGTCGCCGGCGGCCTGCCCGCGGGGAGGACCCGGCACGGGGCCGCCACCACCTGGACCTACCGCACCGA
The DNA here is from genome assembly GCF_001905905.1 of Streptomyces sp. CB02366. Classification (GTDB taxonomy): domain Bacteria; phylum Actinomycetota; class Actinomycetes; order Streptomycetales; family Streptomycetaceae; genus Streptomyces. The sequence goes on along the minus strand of NZ_LIVT01000003.1, from coordinate 535,857 downwards.
ACACCCCATGGCCACCGAACTGGCCCAGGTCTCCATCGGCGGCTCCGCCGTCGCCCACCGCACCGGCCCGCACGGCCTGCCGGTGCGCGACGTCGTCCCGGCCGCCGACCGGGAGAAGCTGGAGCCCTGGCTGAAGAAGACCCCGGCCCAGCTGGAGTGGATGGAGAAGCAGGTCGGCCGCTACCCCTTCGAGGCGTACGGGGTACTCGTCGCCGACAGCCCGATCGGGTTCGCCCTGGAGACCCAGACGCTGTCGCTGTTCGGGAAGTCGTTCTTCACCGAGCCCGCCTACCCGCAGTGGTACGTCGAGTCGGTGATGATCCACGAGCTGGCCCACCAGTGGTTCGGCAACAGCGTCTCGCCCGCGAGCTGGTCCGATCTGTGGCTCAACGAGGGCCACGCCAGCTGGTACGAGGCCCGGTACGCCGAGGAGAAGGGGGGCGGGACCTTGGAGCGGCGGATGCGCGAGGCGTACCGGCTCTCCGACCGCTGGCGCGCGGCCGGCGGCCCGCCGGCCCGCCCGGACGGCCCGGCCCCGGGGCAGAAACTCAGCCTGTTCCGCCCGGTCGTGTACGACGGCAGCGCGCTGGTCCTCTACGCCCTGCGCCAGGAGATCGGCGAGGCCGCCTTCGACCGGCTGGAGCGCACCTGGGTCCGGGCGCACCGGGACGCCACGGCGGCCACCGCCGACTTCACCCGCCTGGCCTCCCGTCTCTCCGGCCGGGACCTGACCGCCTTCTTCGAGGGCTGGCTGTACGGGAAGAAGACCCCGCCGATGCCCGGCCACCCGGACTGGAGCAGCGAGAAACCCGCGTGACGGGGCCGGCGGGCCCGTGCCACTATCGAGGCGTCGGCGCGGCGGACCGCACCGGAACCCCCGGCGGGGAATCATCCGGGAAGATCACGCGTTGTGACTGACGTAAAGACTTCTATCGACGTAAGGATCCAATGACCTCCTCTTCTTCCCTTCCCCAGGACGCGCAGGACGCGCAGAGCGCCACGGAGGACACCACCGAGAGCCTCACCGAGGCCCGCCGGGCCGACGCCCTGATGGAAGAGGACGTCGCCTGGAGCCACGAGATCGACGGAGCCCGGGACGGCGACCAGCTGGACCGCTCCGAGCGCGCGGCCCTGCGACGCGTGGCCGGTCTCTCCACGGAGCTCGAGGACGTCACCGAGGTCGAGTACCGCCAGCTGCGCCTGGAGCGCGTCGTGCTGGTGGGCGTCTGGACCTCGGGGACGGTGCACGACGCGGAGATCTCCCTCGCGGAGCTCGCCGCACTCGCCGAGACGGCGGGCGCACAGGTGCTGGACGCGGTGTACCAGCGGCGCGACAAGCCGGACCCGGCCACCTACATCGGCTCGGGCAAGGCGCTGGAACTGCGCGACATCGTGCTCGAATCCGGCGCCGACACCGTCGTCTGCGACGGTGAGCTGAGCCCCGGCCAGCTGATCCACCTGGAAGACGTCGTGAAGGTGAAGGTGGTCGACCGCACCGCCCTGATCCTCGACATCTTCGCCCAGCACGCCAAGTCCCGCGAGGGCAAGGCGCAGGTCTCCCTGGCGCAGATGCAGTACATGCTGCCGCGGCTGCGCGGCTGGGGCCAGTCGCTCTCCCGTCAGATGGGCGGCGGCGGTTCCAGCGGCGGCGGAGGCATGGCCACCCGCGGCCCCGGTGAGACGAAGATCGAGACGGACCGGCGCCGGATCCGCGAGAAGATGGCGAAGATGCGCCGGGAGATCGCGGAGATGAAGACCGGCCGCGACATCAAGCGGCAGGAGCGCAGGCGCAACAAGGTGCCTTCCGTCGCCATCGCCGGATACACCAACGCGGGCAAGTCCTCGCTGCTCAACCGCCTGACCGGGGCCGGCGTCCTGGTGGAGAACGCCCTGTTCGCCACCCTGGACCCGACCGTCCGCCGGGCCGAGACCCCGAGCGGCCGCGTCTACACGCTGGCCGACACCGTCGGATTCGTCCGGCACCTTCCGCACCACCTCGTCGAGGCGTTCCGCTCCACGATGGAGGAGGTCGGCGAGTCCGATCTCATCCTGCACGTGGTGGACGGCTCCCATCCGGTGCCGGAGGAGCAGCTCGCGGCGGTGCGCGAGGTGATCCGGGACGTCGGCGCGACGGACGTGCCGGAGATCGTCGTGATCAACAAGGCGGACGCGGCGGACCCCCTGGTCCTCCAGCGACTGCTGCGCAACGAGAAGCACGCCCTCGTGGTCTCGGCCAGGACCGGCGACGGCATCGACGAGCTGCTGGCGCTCATCGACGCCGAGCTGCCCCGGCCGTCCGTCGAGATCGAGGTGCTCGTGCCGTACATCCAGGGGGCCCTGGTCTCCCGGGTGCACGCCGAGGGGGAGGTGCTCTCCGAAGAGCACACCGCCGAGGGCACCCTGCTCAAGGCCCAGGTCCACGAGGAGCTGGCCGCCGAGCTGGAGACCTTCGTCCTCGCCGCGCGCTGACGGCGCGAGGCCCGCACCACGGCCGAAGGCCCGGTCCGAACTCTCCGGAGAGTTCGGACCGGGCCTTCGGCCTGCCGTCACCGCCCGGCGGACGTGCCGGTCGTCGTGCGGCCGATCCGGTACCCGGCGGGGCGCCCGGCGCGGCCGGGAGCCGACCGCACCGGTCCGCGCACCGGTGCGTCAGCGGCCCGTCGTACGGCTGCCCGGCCGGGCGGCCCGGCGCGCCCATGCCGCTGATCCGCCGGGTCGCCGGGGCGTCGAAGGAGACCGGCGGCGCGGCGGCCGCCGTCTCCTCCGGGGACTTCGGGCCGTTCTCCGGTTGCACGCGCAGCCGTCCGCAGCCGCCCGCGGTCCCCGGCAGTCGCCTGCCGCGGGCCGCCGGCCGCGGGCCTCATGGTTCTGCGTACGCGCCGGCTACCGGCCCGCGTACTTCTGGCTCACCGCGCGGTAGACGCCCTCGGCCTCCTCGCCGAGTCGCGGTCCGGCCAGCCAGCCGGCCGTGACCGGGCCGATCGAGGTGTTCGAGACCAGCGCGGGCTTGCCGTCCCGGCCCGCCGCGACCCAGCCGCCGCCGGAGGAGCCACCGGTCATCGTGCAGCCGATCCGGTACATCGTGGGCTGGTCCCGGAAGACGGAGAGCCGGCCCGGCCTGTCCTCGCACTGGAGCAGCTTCTGGCCGTCGTACGGCGGCGCGGCCGGGTAACCCGTGGCCGTCATCTCCGCGATCTTCGGCACGGCCGGGGCGTCGAACTCGACCGGCAGCGCCGAACCGACGGTCTCCTCCAGCGACTTGCCGCCCGCGCCCTTCTCCGGCGTCACGTGCAGCACCGCGAAGTCGTACGGGGCGCCCTGGCCGCCGACCGCCGCGCCCTCGGCGATCCACTGCTCGGAGGTCTGGGCCCAGTCGCCCCACCACACGCCGTACGGAGCGATCTTCTCCTTGGACGCGGTCTCCAGCTCGGCCGGTGACAGTCCGTCGTTGTTGTACGCCGGGACGAAGGCGATGTTGCGGTACCAGCCGCCCTTCTTGCCCGCGTGCACGCAGTGCCCGGCGGTCCACACCATGTTGGACCTGCCGGGGTTCGCCGGGTCCTTCACCACGGTCGCGGAGCAGACCATCGAACCCTGCGGACCGTCGAAGAGCAGCTTTCCGGACTCCGGGGCGTTGTCGTGGTACGGCGTCGCGACACCGGCGGCCCGGACCGGGGCCGGCGTCGGGTCCGTCACGCCGTCGTCACCGGAGATGTCCTCGTCGACCGGGTTCTCCGGAGGCTTGTCGGCCTCCCGCATCCGGTCCGGGTTCCACAGGTCCTCGATGACCGGGTTGACGAAGTCCTTGGCCTCACGCAGCCACTTGTCCTTGTCCCAGTTCTTCCACTCGCCGTCCCGCCACTTGTCCGGGTCGATCCCGTGCTCCTTGAGCCGGTCCTTCAGCTCGTCCGGGATGACGACCTTGCCGTCGGCCGACCGGTCGGCGGAGGCGCTGGGCGTCGTACCGCCCGCGTCGTCCTCCTCGGGACCGCACGCGGTGGCGGTCAGCGCCAGCACGGCGGCGACGGCCGTCGCGGCGAGCGCGGTGGAGGGCCCGCGGCGTACGCGCCTGCCGCGGCGGGCGGTATCGGTCGGGCGTATGGGTCGCATCTGGTGATCCCCCTGGGACTTCGTCACTCGGTACTCGTACTGCCTTGCGGATGTCTCCGGCGCCGGAGCAGGTGCTTCCGCCGCCGCTGCGGCCCCCACTATGCCGGTGCCGATGGTGACGGTGCGCGGCAGGTCCGCGGTTCCGTCGCCGCGAGGATCTTCCGGGGCACCCGTGATCCATCGTGGACGGCGTCGTTGGTACGTACGGGGGACACCAGGACAGCGTTCACCGCCGCGGTGCGTCCGCGCGAAATCGTATCCACGTGCAACGCGACTGTTACCGCAGGAGGATCAAGAGCCGTGTCCGTGACCGAACCCGCTCCGGTGGCGCCGCCGCCCGCGCACGAGGGCATCCTCCGCCGCCAGACCCTGCGCGAATCGGCCGCCCGCACCTACGCCCGGTCCCTGCCGATCGTCCCGGTGCGCGCCCGCGGGCTCACCATCGAGGGCGCCGACGGACGCCGCTACCTCGACTGCCTCTCCGGCGCCGGCGCCCTGGCGCTCGGGCACAACCACCCCGTCGTCCTCGAAGCGATCCGCAAGGTCATCGACTCCGGTGCGCCCCTGCACGTGCTCGACCTGGCCACCCCCGTCAAGGACGCCTTCACCACCGAGCTGTTCGCCACCCTGCCGCGCGGCCTCGCCGAGGACGCCCGTGTGCAGTTCTGCGGCCCCGCCGGAACCGACGCCGTCGAAGCCGCGTTCAAGCTGGTCCGCGCCGCGACCGGCCGCACCGGTCTGCTGGCGTTCACCGGCGCCTACCACGGCATGACCGCCGGAGCCCTGGCGGCCTCCGGCGGCGCGAGCGACGTCCAGGTGACCCGGCTGCCCTTCCCCCAGGACTACCGCTGCCCGTTCGGGACCGGCGGCGAACGGGGGGCCGCCCTCGCCGCCCGCTGGACCGAACACCTGCTGGACGACCGCAAGGGCGGCGTCCCGGCCCCCGCCGGGATGATCCTGGAGCCGGTCCAGGGAGAGGGCGGCGTCAACCCCGCCCCCGACGCCTGGCTGCGCCGCATGCGCGCCATCACCGAGGACCGGTCCATCCCGCTCATCGCCGACGAGGTGCAGACCGGGGTCGGCAGGACCGGCGCCTTCTGGGCCGTCGACCACAGCGGCGTCGTACCCGACGTCATGGTCCTGTCCAAGGCCATCGGCGGCTCCCTGCCCCTCGCCGTCATCGTCTACCGCGCTGAGCTGGACCTTTGGCGGCCGGGCGCGCACGCGGGTACGTTTCGTGGCAACCAGCTCGCCATGGCGGCGGGCGCTGCCACGCTCGCGTACGTCCGGGAGAACCGCCTGGCGGACCGCGCGGCGGTCCTGGGATCCCGGATGCTCGCCCGTCTGAGGGAACTGAGGGCGCATCACCCGGGAATCGGCGACGTACGGGGGCGCGGACTGATGATCGGCCTGGAGCTGGTGGATCCCGAGCGCGCGCCCCTGCCCGCCGAAGCCGGCGACCACACCCCCGCCCCGCCCCCCGACCCGGCTCTCGCCCGAGCCGTGCAGCAGGAATGCCTGCGGCGCGGCCTCATCGTCGAACTGGGCGGCCGTCACGACGCCGTGGTGCGCCTTCTGCCGCCCCTCACCCTCACCGACGAGCAGGCGGACGCCGTCGTCGACCGTCTCGCCGACGCGCTGGCAGCGGCGGAACGCTCCCCGCACTGCCACACCCCCGCCGGGTCCACCACCTGAACCCGGAATCCCCACAAGGAAGAACGCCGTGAACCCCACCCCCGCGCCCGAGGCCGAAGGCCCCGGCACCCCCCAGCACCGAGGGCAGGACGGACCGGCCGCCCCCGGCACGGTCGAGGCGATGATCGTGCCCCGCCAGAAAGCCCCGCGCGCCGCCGTCCCCTCCGCGTACGCCCCCGGCCCGGTGTCCGCCGTCCCGGCCGACCAGCACCTGATCCCCGACGTGCTCGACGACCCGAACCCCCTGCGGGCCGCCGACGCGGCGGGCACGGAGAGCCTCCTGCGCTGCTGGGCCCGGGAGAACGACCTGCCCCGGCCCGAGGGCGACACCCTGCGCATCGCCTTCCCCGCCAGCGGCACCGCCCTGCTCGTGCCCGTGCGCTACTGGTCCGCCACCGGGGCCCACCGCTTCGGCGCACCCGCCCTGGAGACCGCCCCCGCCGGCGCCCCGCCCGTCGACGCGGCCACCGTCGCCGTCCTCATCGGCCGCGAGGGCGGCGAGAGCGGCGCGGGGGACCTGGTCGCCCGGGTGGCCGACTCCGTGCGCCACACCGCCGGCTTCGTCGAAGAGCGGCGGCGCGCCCCGGCGGACCCCGCCGAGGCCGACCTCTTCCTCACCGCCGAACAGTCCCTGCTGCTCGGCCACCCCCTCCACCCCACGCCCAAGAGCCGCGAAGGGCTCTCCGAGTCGGAGTCCCGCCGCTACTCGCCCGAACTCCACGGCTCCTTCCCGCTCCACTGGTTCGCCGTCGACCGGTCGCTGACCGCCACCGACTCCGCCTGGACCGAGGACGGACCGGCCACCGCGGAGGAACTGCTCGCCCCGCACGCCGAAGGGCTGAAGACGCCCTCCGGCACCGTCGCCGTCCCCGTGCACCCCTGGCAGGCGGCCGACCTGCTGCACCGCCCCCGGGTCCGGGCCCTCGCCGAGACCGGCCTGCTGCACGACCTCGGCCCGCACGGCGAGCCCTGGCACCCCACCTCCTCCATCCGCACCGTGCACCGGCCCGGGGCGCGGGTGATGCTCAAGCTCTCCCTCGGCGTACGCATCACCAACTCCCGCCGGGAGAACCTCCGCAAGGAGCTGCACCGGGGCGTCGAGGTCCACCGCCTCCTATCGACCGGACTGGCCGAGAGCTGGCGGCGGGAGCACCCCGGCTTCGACATCGTCCGCGACCCCGCCTGGCTCGCCGTCGACGACCCCGCGGGCGCCCCCGTCACCGGGCTCGACGTCGTGCTCCGCCACAACCCCTTCGGGCCGGGCGACGACGCCGCCTGCATCGCCGGGCTCACGGCGCAGCGCCCCCGGCCCGGCCACCCCGGCATGCGGTCCCGGCTCGCGGAGGTCGTCTCCGGCCTGACCGCCCGTACCGGCCTCACCGCCGGAGCCGTGTGCGCCGAATGGTTCCGGCGCTACCTCCACCACGTCGTACGCCCCGTCCTCTGGCTCGACGCCCACGGCGGCGTCGCGCTCGAAGCCCACCAGCAGAACACGATCGTCCTGCTCGACCCGGACGGCTGGCCGGTCGGCGGCCGCTACCGGGACAACCAGGGCTACTACTTCCGCGAATCCCGCCGCGCCGAGCTGGACAAGCGGCTCCCCGGCATCGGCGCCGTCAGCGACACCTTCGTCTCCGACCCGGTCACCGACGAACGGTTCGCCTATTACCTCGGCATCAACAACGTTCTCGGACTGATCGGGGCGTTCGGATCCCAGCGCCTGGCCGACGAGCGGGAACTCCTCGCGGTCCTGCGTCAGTTCCTCACCGAGACCGCTGAACTGGGTTCGCCCTTGCCCGCGTACCTCCTGGAGAACCGCCGACTGCGCTGCAAGGCCAACCTGCTGACCCGGCTGCACGGACTCGACGAACTGGTCGGGCCGGTCGACACCCAGTCGGTGTACGTCACCATCGCCAACCCGCTGCACAGCTGAACACCCGCACCGGGCAGACTCCGAGCCACCGTTGTGGAGCAGCCCGCCGACCGAGACCCGGTCCAGAGAGGAGAGCGCCACCGTGCCTCCCGCCGACGCCTCAGCGGAACCCGGCGCCGCACCCGACGGCGGGAGCACCGGTGTCGAGGACACCCTCGACCTGCGGCTCACCGAAGAACTCCTCGCGATGATCGCCGAGGAACGCGGCGCCGGGGCGGCACACGCCCCCAGCGAGCTGCTGGGCGACCCGGGGAGCTGGGCGCCCGCCCGCACGGCGGCGGGGGAGTTCGCCCTCCTCCCCGTCCGGGCGGAACGCGACCTCCCCCTCCTCAGCCGCTGGATGAACGATCCGGCGGTGGCGGCCTTCTGGGAGCTCTCCGGACCGGAGTCCGTCACCGCCGACCACCTCAGGCCCCAGCTCGAAGGAGACGGCCGCAGCATCCCCTGTCTCGGGGTGCTCGACGGCATGCCCATGAGCTACTGGGAGATCTACCGCGCCGACCTCGACCCGCTCGCCCGCCACTACCCGGCCCGGCCGCACGACACCGGCGTCCACCTCCTCATCGGGGGCGTACGGAACCGGGGCCGGGGCGTGGGCGCCACCCTCATCCGCGCCGTCGCCGACCTGGTCCTGGACCACCTTCCGCGGTGCGGGCGGGTCGTCGCCGAGCCGGATCTGCGCAACACCCCGTCCGTCTCCGCCTTTCTCAGCGCCGGCTTCCGCTTCTCCGCCGAAGTGGACCTCCCCGACAAGCGCGCCGCGCTGATGATCCGCGACCGAACCCACCGAGACCAGCTGTGACCTGCTCGCCGCACCTTCCATACCGCTCGAACCCCAGAGGTTCTCTCCGGAGGAGTCCCCGTGCCGATATATCCCGCGAGCCGTGACGCAGCCCGGTCCCCGCAGCTGTTCAGCCCTCCGGAGCTGAACCGACAGATCTGGGACCGGGCCGCCGCACGGCTCCTCGCCAAGATGCTCGGCGAGTTCGCCTACGAGAAGATCATCGAGCCCGTCCCCGACCCCGGGACCGACGGGCTCCACCGGCTGGCCCTCGACGACGGGGGAGTGCTCGCCTTCACGGCCCGGCGCGGCGCGTACGGCAGTTGGCGCGTCGACCCCGACTCGATCGAGGTCACCGGACCGCCCCCGGCCGCCCACGCCGGCCGCGCACCCGCCACCGCGCCCCCCGGGGCCGCCGAGAGCGCTCCCACCACCGCGTACGCCGACCGGACCTCGCGCGCCGGAACGCGCGCCGTCGCGCCGTCGCGAGCCGACGCGCACGCCGTGGCACCGCCGCGCGCGGACGTGCAGGCCCCGGCCCCCGTCAACGGCTCCGCCACCCCCTTCGGTCCGGCGCTCGGCCCCCGGCCGTTCCGCGACCCGCTGACGTTCCTCGCCCGGGCCCGCGCCCTCCTCGGGCTCGACGGCACGACCCTCGGCCACCTCATCCGCGAGCTGACCCGGACGCTCTCCGCCGACGCCCGGCTCGACCACACCGCGCTCACCGCGGACCGACTCGCCGCGCTCGACTACGCCGAGCTGGAGGGCCACCAGACCGGCCACCCCTGGCTGGCGGCCAGCAAGGGACGGCTCGGCTTCTCCGCCTCCGACGCCGACCGTTTCGCCCCCGAGGCCCGCACCCCCCTCCGGCTGCCGTGGATCGCGGTCAGCACCCGCATCGCGCGGTACCGGGGCGTGGGCCGCGTGGGCACCCCCGAGGAGCTGTACGCGGGAGAGCTCGACCAGGACGTCCGGGACGCCTTCGCCGACGTCCTGCGGGCCCGGGGACGCGACCCGCAGGACTACTTCTACCTTCCCGTGCACCCCTGGCAGTGGGACGAGTGGATCGTGCCGCTCTACGCCCCGGCCATCGCGGACGGCGACATCGTCGCCCTGCACACGGACGGCGACGCCCGCCTCCCGCAGCAGTCCATCCGCACGTTCGCCAACGTGGACCGGCCCGAGCGGCACACGGTGAAGCTCCCGCTCTCCATCCTCAACACCCTCGTCTGGCGCGGCCTGCCGACCGAGCGGACTCTCGCCGCCCCAGCGGTCACCGCCTGGGTCCAGGGACTGTGCGAGGACGACCCGTTCCTCCGCGACGTCTGCCGGGTCGTCCTCCTCGGCGAGGTCGCTTCCGTCACCGTCGAGCACCCCCTGTACGACCACCTCCCCGAAGTGCCCTACCAGTACAAGGAGATCCTCGGCGCGATCTGGCGGGAGCCGCTGCCGCCCCGTCTCGCCCCGGGCGAACGCGCCCGTACGCTCGCCTCCCTCCTGCATACGGACCCGGCGGGCCGCGCGTTCACCGCCGAACTGGTCGAGCGCTCCGGCCTGGCCCCCGAAACCTGGTTGAAGCGGCTCTTCGCGGCGCTCCTGCCGCCCCTGCTGCACTTCCTCTACCGCTACGGCACCGTCTTCTCCCCGCACGGCGAGAACGCCATCGTCGTGTTCGACGCGGACGACGTGCCCGTGCGGCTCGCCATCAAGGACTTCGTGGACGACGTCAACGTCAGCGCCCACCCGCTGCCGGAGCACGACGCCATGCCCGAGGAGGTGCGCACCGTCCTCCTCACCGAGGAGCCGTCCTTCCTCACCCAGTTCATCCACTCCGGCCTCTTCGTGGGCGTCTTCCGCTACCTCTCACCGCTGTGCGAGGAACAGCTCGGCGTCACCGAGGACGCCTTCTGGTCACTCGTCCGGGCGGAGATCGTCCGCCACCACGCCCGCTTCCCGGAACTGAAGGAGCGGTTCGCGCTGTTCGACATGCTCACCCCCGAGATCGAGCGCCTCTGCCTGAACCGCAACCGCCTGCTCGTCGACGGCTACCGGGACCGTGCCGACCGCCCGCACGCGGCGATCCACGGGACCGTCCCCAATCCGTTGCACCCCTCCGTCCGCGTGGGGGAGTGATCGCCGTTGTCAGTGGTGCGCCGTAGGGTGGTCGGGCTATGACGAAGCCATCCCTCCCCGAGCTCCTGCACGCCGCCGTCGCCGCCGTCGGCGGTACGGAACGGCCCGGCCAGGTCGCCATGGCCGAAGCCGTCGCCGAGGCCGTGGACGACCAATCCCATCTGCTCGTCCAGGCCGGCACCGGTACGGGCAAGTCGCTCGGCTACCTGGTGCCGGCCCTGGCGCACGGGGAGCGGGTCGTCGTGGCCACGGCCACCCTGGCCCTCCAGCGGCAGCTCGTGGAGCGCGACCTTCCGCGTACGGTCGAGTCCCTGCACCCGCTGCTGCGCCGCCGTCCGCAGTTCGCCATGCTCAAGGGCCGGTCGAACTACCTCTGCCTGCACCGGCTCCACGAAGGGGTCCCGCAGGACGAGGAGGAGGGGCTGTTCGACCAGTTCGAGGCGGCGGCCCCGTCCAGCAAGCTGGGGCAGGACCTGCTGCGGCTGCGGGACTGGTCGGACGATACGGAGACGGGCGACCGGGACGATCTGACGCCCGGCGTCTCGGACCGGGCCTGGGCACAGGTCTCGGTCTCCTCACGCGAGTGCCTGGGCGCGTCCAAGTGCGCGTACGGGGCGGAGTGCTTCGCGGAGGCGGCCCGGGAGCGGGCGAAGCTGGCGGACGTGGTCGTCACCAACCACGCGCTCCTCGCGATCGATGCCATCGAGGGCGCGCCGGTGCTCCCGTCGCACGAGGTCCTGATCGTCGACGAGGCCCATGAACTGGTCTCCCGGGTCACCGGCGTCGCCACCGGCGAGCTGACCCCGGCCCAGGTCAACCGCGCGGTCCGCCGGGCGGCGAAACTGGTGAACGAGAAGGCCGCCGACGCCCTGCTGACGGCGGCCGAGGGGTTCGAGCGGGTCATGGAGCTGGCGCTGCCCGGACGGCTCGAAGAGGTCCCGGAGGATCTCGGGTACGCCCTGATGGCGTTGCGCGACGCGGCGCGCACGGTGATCTCGGCCATCGGCGCCACCCGGGACAAGTCGGTGGAGGACGAGAACGCCGTCCGCAAGCAGGCCCTCGCCTCGGTCGAGACGGTCCACGGCGTCGCGGAGCGCATCACCCAGGGCTCCGAGTACGACGTCGTCTGGTACGAGCAGCACGAGCGCTTCGGCGCCTCCGTCCGGGTCGCTCCGCTCTCCGTGTCGGGGCTGCTGCGCGAGAAGCTGTTCGCCGAGCGGTCCGTGGTGCTGACGTCGGCCACCCTCAAACTGGGCGGCGATTTCAACGGGGTGGGAGCGTCGCTCGGGCTGGCCCCCGAGGGCACGGCGGGCGAGGACGTCCCGCAGTGGAAGGGCCTGGACGTCGGCTCCCCGTTCGACTACCCGAAGCAGGGCATCCTCTACGTCGCCCGGCATCTGAACACGCCGGGCCGCGAGGGCTCCCGTACGGACATGCTGGACGAGCTCGCCGAGCTGGTGGAGGCGGCCGGCGGTCGCACGCTGGGGCTGTTCTCCTCGATGCGGGCGGCCAAGGCGGCGGCCGAGGAGCTGCGGGGCCGCCTGGGCAAGCCGATCCTGCTCCAGGGCGAGGAGACGCTCGGTGAGCTGATCAAGAACTTCGCGGCCGATCCGGAGACCTGCCTCTTCGGCACCCTGTCGCTCTGGCAGGGCGTCGACGTCCCGGGGCCGAGCTGCCAACTGGTGGTGATGGACCGGATTCCGTTCCCCCGGCCGGACGACCCTCTGATGAGCGCACGGCAGAAGGCGGTCGAGGAGGCCGGCGGCAACGGCTTCATGGCGGTGGCGGCGACGCACGCGGCTCTGCTGATGGCCCAGGGGGCGGGGCGGCTTGTCCGGGCCACGGGCGACAAGGGCGTCGTCGCCGTGCTGGACCCCCGGCTCGCCAACGCCCGGTACGGCAGCTATCTCCGCGCTTCGCTGCCCGACTTCTGGTACACCACCGACCGGAACCAGGCGCGCCGCTCCCTGGCCGCCATCGACGCCAAGGCCAAGGCGGACGGCGCTTAGCCAAGGCGGACGGCGTGTGGAGGAGGGGGGTCGGGGCGGGAGAGGGCGGTACGGGACAGGACGAGAGGAAAGCGGCCGGGGCGGGCGCTGACCGGGAAGCGGTCGGCCGGTGTGAGGCACGGTATCGAAGAGGGTGGGACGCCGGGGCATGGCAGAGCCCCGGGGCCGACGTCGTGATCGACGCCCTAGGCAGAGACCCCGGGGCCGGAAGCCGTGACCGACGCGCTCCTCAAACCCGGCGCAGCACCGCCACCACCTTGCCGAGGATGGTCGCCTCGTCGCCCGGGATCGGCTGGTACGCGGCGTTGTGCGGGAGCAGCCATACGTGGCCGTCCTCCCGGCGGAAGCGCTTGACCGTCGCCTCGCCGTCGAGCATGGCGGCGACGATGTCCCCGTTCTCCGCGACGGGCTGGCGGCGGACGGTCACCCAGTCGCCGTCGCAGATCGCGGCTTCGATCATCGAGTCGCCGACGACCTTCAGCACGAACAGCTCACCGTCGCCCACGAGCTGGCGGGGGAGGGGGAAGACGTCCTCGACGGACTCCTCCGCGAGGATCGGGCCGCCGGCGGCGATCCGGCCCACCAGCGGCACATAGGAGGCGGCGGGCTTGCCCGTCGTGTCGGTCGGCTGGGTGCTGGGCTGGTCCGATCCGCGCACCTCGTAGGCGCGGGGCCGGTGCGGATCCCGGCGGAGGAATCCCTTGCGCTCCAGCGCCATGAGCTGGTGGGCGACGGACGAGGTGCTGGACAGGCCCACCGCCTGGCCGATCTCCCGCATGGAGGGCGGGTAGCCCCGCCGCTGCACGGAGTCGCGGATGACCTCGATGACCCGCCGCTGCCGGTCGGTGAGCCCGGAGCTGTCCGCCCGGATGCCCGGGGGCCTGCCGGGCATGGAGCGCCCGGAGCGTGCGGGATCGGGCCCGTCCGTGTTCGTGAGTGCGTCATTCATGGCATGCACCGGCTCAAGTCGGCTCGGGGAGCGGTGGTCCCGGGCGGTGATGGTGGCGCTGTCTGCGGTGGTGGTCACGTCGGCCCCTCTCGAATGTTCTCCCTAGCTGGACAACGGTAGTAGCTTTCGAAAGGTTGCGCCAAACACACGTTCGAGTGAAAAACGAATAAAGGGGTACTGCGGCGCTGTCGAGGGGTGTATGAGCCACGCGGGCACTCGGCCGCCCGGTGGTTCTCCGGGGCGGTCGCCCGGCTTTCCGGGGCCCCGCACGGCCTCCCCGGGGCGCGCCCCGCCCGGTCCCCGCGCCCAGTCTTCCACCCCGTCCGCACGTCTCCCTCGTTCGGCCCCCGGGACGGTGCCCCGGCGACTCGGCGGCCCCGCTTCTCCCGTACCCTCTTCCCTGGCCCGGGGCTCCTGTGGACGCCCCCTCCGACGACCTCCCGCCGAGGTCCGACGCGCGACACGCGATAGGGCCCAAAACGCGACTTGACCCTAGATCTAGTGGTTGGATTGCTTCGGTCGCCCAGAAGTTGTGGTCGCGGTGAAATCGCGCCGTGAGCATCACCTATGCTGGGGACTGCCTCCAGGGGCCCGAAGAGGGCCCTGAAGAGGCTATTCAGTCGTGCGTGTGAAGGAGGGTTGGGAGCCATGCACTGCCCCTTCTGCAGGCATCCCGACAGCAGGGTCGTCGACAGTCGCACCACCGACGACGGGACCTCGATCCGTCGCCGCCGGCAGTGCCCCGACTGCTCCCGCCGTTTCACCACGGTGGAGACCTGTTCGCTGATGGTGGTCAAGCGCAGCGGCGTGACCGAGCCCTTCAGCCGCACCAAGGTCATCTCCGGCGTCCGCAAGGCATGCCAGGGACGGCCCGTCACCGAGGACGCCCTCGCCAAGCTCGGCCAGCGGGTCGAGGAGGCGGTGCGCGCCACCGGCAGCGCCGAGCTGACCACCCACGACGTGGGACTGGCCATCCTCGGCCCCCTGCAGGAACTCGACCTCGTCGCGTACCTGCGCTTCGCGTCCGTCTACCGGGCGTTCGATTCCCTGGAGGACTTCGAGGCCGCCATCGTGGAACTGCGCGGGCAGCGGCCCTCCGAGAAGAACCGCGGGAGCGGCGAGACCTCTGAGGTCCCCGCGCCCGCCATCGCCGCCGACTGAGCGGTACCGGCCCCGGACGCCCGTGCCCGCAGACGTATATCCGCAGGCCGGCGCCAGGGCGACATGAGATGTGCTTCAGGCTGCCGTGCGCGGCGGCCGGAGTGTCGGACACACATTGTGCCTGGGAAGATCTGGGCACTTCAGGGCGTTTTCGCCCACATATGGGAGGCGGCATGACAGAGACGGCGAGCGGCCCGGCACGAGGTTCCCGCACCAAGGGCGCCAAGGCGAGCAAGGGTCTGCGTATCGAGCGCATCCACACCAACCCCGGCGTGCACCCGTACGACGAGGTGGCGTGGGAGCGCCGTGACGTCGTCATGACCAACTGGCGCGACGGCTCGATCAACTTCGAGCAGCGTGGCGTCGAGTTCCCCGACTTCTGGTCGGTGAACGCGGTCAACATCGTCACCAGCAAGTACTTCCGCGGCGCGGTCGGCACGCCGCAGCGCGAGACCGGCCTCAAGCAGCTGATCGACCGGATCGTGAAGACGTACCGGAAGGCCGGCGAGGACAACGGCTACTTCGCCTCTCCCGCGGACGCCGAGATCTTCGAGCACGAGCTGGCGTACGCCCTCCTGCACCAGATCTTCAGTTTCAACTCCCCGGTCTGGTTCAACGTCGGCACGCCCCAGCCGCAGCAGGTCTCCGCCTGCTTCATCCTGGCCGTCGACGACTCCATGGAGTCGATCCTCGACTGGTACAAGGAAGAGGGCATGATCTTCAAGGGCGGCTCCGGCGCCGGCCTGAACCTCTCCCGCATCCGCTCCTCCAAGGAGCTGCTCTCCTCCGGCGGCAACGCCTCCGGCCCGGTCTCGTTCATGCGCGGCGCCGACGCGTCCGCCGGAACGATCAAGTCGGGCGGCGCCACCCGCCGTGCGGCCAAGATGGTCATCCTCGACGTCGACCACCCGGACATCGAGAACTTCATCGAGACCAAGGTGAAGGAGGAGGAGAAGATCCGCGCCCTGCGCGACGCGGGCTTCGACATGGACCTGGGCGGCGACGACATCACGTCCGTCCAGTACCAGAACGCCAACAACTCGGTCCGCGTGAACGACGAGTTCATGAAGGCGGTCGAGGCCGGCGGCAAGTTCGGGCTGCGCGCCCGGATGACCGGCGACGTCATCGAGGAGGTCGAGGCCAAGTCCCTCTTCCGCAAGATGGCCGAGGCCGCCTGGGCCTGCGCCGACCCGGGCATCCAGTACGACGACACCATCAACGCCTGGCACACCTGCCCGGAGTCCGGCCGGATCAACGGCTCGAACCCGTGCAGCGAGTACATGCACCTGGACAACACCTCGTGCAACCTCGCCTCGCTGAACCTGATGAAGTTCCTCAAGGACGACGGCCTGGGCAACCAGTCCTTCGAGTCCGAGCGCTTCGCCAAGGTCGTCGAGCTGGTCATCACCGCGATGGACATCTCGATCTGCTTCGCGGACTTCCCCACGCAGAAGATCGGCGAGAACACCCGCGCCTTCCGCCAGCTGGGCATCGGTTACGCCAACCTCGGCGCCCTCCTGATGGCGACCGGCCACGCGTACGACAGCGACGGCGGACGCGCCCTGGCCGGGGCCATCACCTCGCTGATGACCGGTACCTCCTACCGCCGCTCCGCCGAACTGGCCGCGGTCGTCGGCCCGTACGACGGCTACGCCCGCAACGCCGAGCCGCACCAGCGCGTCATGAAGCAGCACTCCGACGCCAACGCCAAGGCCGTGCACGTCGACGACCTCGACTCGCCGATCTGGGCCGCCGCGACGGAGGCCTGGCAGGACGTGATCCGGCTCGGCGCGAAGAACGGCTTCCGCAACGCGCAGGCCTCGGTCATCGCCCCCACCGGCACCATCGGTCTCGCGATGTCCTGCGACACCACCGGCCTGGAGCCCGACCTCGCCCTGGTCAAGTTCAAGAAGCTGGTCGGCGGCGGCTCGATGCAGATCGTCAACGGCACGGTGCCGCAGGCGCTGCGCCGCCTCGGCTACCAGCCCGAGCAGATCGAGGCGATCGTCGCCCACATCGCCGAGCACGGCAACGTGATCGACGCCCCCGGCCTGAAGACCGAGCACTACGAGGTCTTCGACTGCGCGATGGGCGAGCGCTCCATCTCCGCGATGGGCCACGTCCGGATGATGGCGGCCATCCAGCCGTGGATCTCCGGCGCGCTCTCCAAGACGGTGAACCTCCCCGAGACGGCCACCGTCGAGGACGTCGAGGAGGTCTACTTCGAGGCGTGGAAGATGGGCGTCAAGGCGCTCGCGATCTACCGCGACAACTGCAAGGTCGGCCAGCCCCTCTCCGCCAAGACCAAGGAGAAGGAGAAGGAAGAGGTCACCGCGAAGGCGGAGGAGACCATCCGCGAGGCGGTCGAGAAGGTCGTCGAGTACCGCCCGGTCCGCAAGCGCCTCCCCAAGGGCCGTCCCGGCATCACCACCTCCTTCACCGTCGGCGGCGCCGAGGGCTACATGACCGCCAACTCCTACCCGGACGACGGTCTCGGCGAGGTCTTCCTGAAGATGTCCAAGCAGGGTTCGACCCTCGCCGGCATGATGGACGCCTTCTCCATCGCCGTCTCGGTGGGTCTGCAGTACGGCGTCCCGCTGGAGACGTACGTCTCGAAGTTCACCAACATGCGCTTCGAGCCGGCCGGCATGACGGACGACCCGGACGTGCGGATGGCGCAGTCGATCGTCGACTACATCTTCCGCCGTCTGGCGCTGGACTTCCTGCCCTTCGAGACCCGCTCGGCCCTCGGCATCCACTCCGCCGAGGAGCGCCAGCGCCACCTGGACACCGGCTCGTACGAGCCGGCGTTCGAGGCGGAGGAACTGGACACGGACAGCCTGGCCCAGTCGGCCCCGGTCCAGGCCGAGCCCCTGAAGGCGGTGCCGGCTCCCGTGGAGCCCGCCGTGAAGGCGGCGCCGAAGACCGCGCACACCTCGGCCGAACTGGTCGAGATGCAGCTCGGCATCAGCGCCGACGCCCCGCTCTGCTTCTCCTGCGGTACGAAGATGCAGCGCGCCGGCTCCTGCTACATCTGCGAGGGCTGCGGCTCGACCAGCGGTTGCAGCTGAACCCGGTGACAGCGCCCGGGACGCGCCGGTGAGCGGGTTCCGGGAGCGGTGCTGATCAGCGTGTGAGAGAGGGTGCCGGCCAGTGGCCGGCACCCTCTTCCGCGTCCGCGGCCCGCGGACTTCCCCCGTGCCCCGCCGGCCCCGCGGGGTCACCGGGGCCGCCGCCGGTTTGACCGGATCCGGCCGATGTCACCCTTCCGCGGCCCGGTTCCCCATCTCCGCGGCGAACACGTCGGGATCGCCCTCGAAACCGCGGACGACCGACCGGAACCCCCAGAGCCCCGCCCCGTCCCGGGTGAACTCCCCGACGACCGCGGCGGTCGCCCCCGCCACGCCGGAGAAGTCGTTCTCGGCCAGCTTCGTGTACCCCTCCACGATCTCCATCGCCGTACTCCCTATGTCACCGAAGGTCTTGCGGCCGTCGCGCTGCTGGATGGCGACGCCGACCACCACCCGCCCGTACCGCTCCGCCAGGCGGTACAACTCGATGGTCATGACCTCGTCGAAGCCGAAACCCTGCCCGGTCCGGCTGTCCCGGTTCAGCGTGATGGTGCCGTCGGGCGAGCGGCTGTCGAAGTGGACCAGGTAGGCGGGGGCGCCGTACGGCTCGTCGGCCGGATAGGTCGCCGCGATGATGTCGAGGTCGTTGGCGGCCGCCCCGTGGGGGCTCGGATCCCATTTGACCCGCACCTCGACCTTCTCGATGTCCTTGTTCGGAGTGCTCAAGGGACTCCCCTCCCGGCCGACGGCCCGCGGGCCGTGCTCATCACCCGACACACGATCACCCGATCATGTACGGAACCGGCCGCGGAACCAACTGCCTCGCTCCGGGACGACGGATTCGGGCCAACCGGCGGCGCCGCGTACGGCCGCGCCCGCGTACGGGGCACCGCACGCGGGGGCGGCCGGGGCGGGCTTCCCGGGAACGTGACGCGTGCCACCCTCCGCGCCGTACGATGGCGCGGTGCTGGTGAAGTGGATTCGCTGCTCCGTGGTGGACCGCCACGGTTTCGAACGGGGACAGCGGGAGTGGGCGGGGCTGACCGGGGAGCCGGGGTTCCGGGGTCAGAGCGGCGGGTGGAGCCGAACACGCCCCGACGTCGCCCATGTGTTCGCGTTCTGGGACAACCGCGTCTTCTACGACTCCTTCATGGCCCGCCGCCACGACCGGCCGCCGGTGGGGCAGTCGGGCATGTTCCGCGACATGCGGGTCACGCTCTTCGAGCGCCGCTTCGACGTGAAGACGGGTTTCGAACCGCACTTCGCGGGGGCGGACGTCGTCAGGGTCGCGCACAGCAGGGTGCGCGAGGAGCGTGCCGAGCACTTCGTCCTGATGCAGCAGCAGGTGTGGAATCCCGCCATGGCCGGATCGCCCGGCATGCTGCGCGGCGTGTTCGCGGAGGCGCCGGGCAACGAGTTCCTGGCGCTGTCCCTGTGGCAGTCGAGCGCCGAGCGCGGCAAGTACCGTGCGGCGGGGGCCGAGCGGCTGGCGGCCCGCGCGCAGACCGAGACGGACGTGATCGAGCTGACGGGGGACGTCGTGGAGCTGGAACCCTCCTGGACGGTCTGACCGGCGGGGCAGCCCTTAGGCTCGGACCCATGGCACGACCTCAGCGCATCGTCCTCGTCCGGCACGGCGAATCCGAGGGCAACGACGACGACACGGTGTACGAACGGGAGCCCGACCACGCGCTCCGGCTCACCCCCACCGGTCTGCGGCAGGCCCGGGAAGCGGGGGCGCGGCTGCGCGAGCAGTTCGGCGACGAGCGGGTGAGCGTCTACATCTCGCCGTACCGCCGCACCCACGAGACGTTCCGCGCCTTCGACCTCGACCCGGCGCGCGTCCGGGTGCGCGAGGAGCCCCGGCTGCGCGAGCAGGACTGGGGCAACTGGCAGGACCGGGACGACGTACGGCTCCAGAAGGCGTACCGGGACGCCTACGGGCACTTCTTCTACCGCTTCGCCCAGGGGGAGTCCGGCGCCGACGTCTACGACCGGGTCGGGGCGTTCCTGGAGAGCCTGCACCGGAGCTTCGAGGAGCCGGACCACCCGGAGAACGTGCTGCTGGTCACCCACGGGCTGACCATGCGGCTGTTCTGCATGCGCTGGTTCCACTGGTCGGTCGCGGAGTTCGAGTCGCTGTCCAACCCGGGCAACGGCGAGACGCGGACCCTGCTGCTGGGCGAGAACGGCCGCTACACCCTCGACCGGCCCTTCCAGCGCTGGCGGACCCCTGAGCCGTACGGCCGTACCGGATAGAGTGGCTGGTCGATGACCGCTGATTCCGCTTCCGAGCGGCGCTTCGAACGCGCCCTGGCCAGCCTGCGTGGGCTGTCCGTGGGAGACGCCCTGGGCTCCCAGTTCTTCGTACCGGCCAACTACCCCCTGCTGAAACAGCGCGCCCTGCCGCCCGGGCCCTGGCAGTGGACCGACGACACCGAGATGGCCTGCTCGGTCCTCGCCGTGCTCGCCGCGCACGGACGTGTCGACCAGGACGCGCTGGCCCGCTCCTTCGCCGAGCACCACGACTTCGACCGGGGCTACGGCCCCGCCGTCAACCGGCTTCTCAGGCTCGTGCGGGAGGGCGGCGACTGGCGGGAGCTGTCCTCGGCGCTCTTCAACGGCCAGGGCTCCTGGGGCAACGGTTCCGCGATGCGCATCGCTCCGCTCGGCGCCTGGTACGCGGACGATCCGGAGCAGGCCACGCACCAGGCCGAGATCTCCTCGTACCCGACGCACCAGCACCGCGAGGCGGTCGTCGGCGCGATGGCCGTGGCCGCCGCAGCGTCGCTCGCCGCCTCCCCCGACGGGCCGCCGAGCCCCGAGGACCTGCTGGACGGCGTCGTCGCGCTCGTCCCGCGCAGCGCGGTCGGAGCGGGGCTGCGCCGGGCCCGCGACATGCTGGACTACCAGGACGCCGGGACGGTCGCCGCGGTCCTCGGCAACGGCCGCCGCACCAGCGCGCACGACACCGTGCCGTTCGCGCTCTGGTCGGCCGCGCGAAGCCTCGGGGACTACGAGGAGGCGTTCTGGGTCACGGCCCAGGCGGGCGGCGACGTCGACACGACGTGCGCCATCGTCGGCGGTGTCGTCGCGTCGGGCGGGGCCGGAGCTCCGCCCGAGACGTGGCTGGCGCAGACGGAGGAACCGCCCGCGTGGCTGGGCCTCCCGCCCCGCTGAACCCGCCGTTCCCCGCCCGACCGTCCGATCCCCGCCCGACCGTCCGATCCCCCTCCGGCGGCCGTCCGCCCCCCCCGCCGGGGCGGCGGCCCTCTGTCACGGTCCTGCCACAGGATCACTCCGCGTGTCTGCGAACGGGCGTTCGGGATTACTCTTTCGGCCACACCGCCCCCGGTTGATCTTGGGGGCGTGCGCCGAATGAGACACCGGGCCGGGCGTGCGTACCGCTGTGGGTCGCGCGGGGCGCCGGTGGGGGAGGGGCCCCATGTCCGATCAGCCGTCCGAGGAGTCCGCACCGCCGGAGCCGTCGCCGGGAACCGGTGCGCCCCTGCCACCGGAGCCGGCGGAGGCCGGCAGGACCGCCCGCGACGCGGGGGCCGCCGGTACGGGAGGGGGCGCCGCCACCGCCGAGGGCGTGGTGGCGGCCTCCGCGACCGGCGCACCGGCGGACGGCGCCAGGGCCGCCGGGGCCGTGGGCGCCCCCGCCCAGGGCGCCGCGCCCGGCGATGCGGCCAGGGACGCCGGGGCCCGGAGCGTCCCGGCGGGCAGCGTCGGCAACCCCTGGCAGTACGCCGCGGGAGCCCCCCGCGCCCGCGCCGCGAACAGCGTGCAGGACGGCCCGACGGCCCGGCTCCGGCCACCGGCTCCGCCCCTGATACCACCCGCCGTCCTCTGGTCCGTCCTGGCCACGGCCGTCCTGTGCGCGTACTTCCTGGGCGACGGACTCGGGGTGAACCTCCTGATCGTGGCGGCGCCCGCCGCGTCGGCCGCGTTCTTCGCCGCGCGCTCGGCGGGCCGCCGACTGCGTCCCTGGACCGCGACCTGGGCGGCGGGAGGGCTCGCGCTGCTGGCCGTGCCCGCGCTCCGGGACGCGGGCTGGCCCACCTTCCTCGCGGTGGTCTCGGCGTTCGCCCTGGGCTCGCTGACGCTGCACGGCAGCCGCAGCTGGCCGGGCGTCCTCATCGGGTCCGTGGGCCTGTTCGACTCACTCGTCCCCGGCGTCATCTGGGGCGTACAGGGGGTACGCGCGCGGGCCGACGGTTCTCGGGCGCGCTGGGGCACAGCCCTGCGCACCGCGGCCGTGGCCCTGGTGCTGCTGGTGGTGTTCGGCACCCTCTTCGCCAGTGCGGACGCCGCGTTCGCCGATCTGCTGGGCAGCCTCCTGCCCGACGTCCCGGGCGGCGAGGCGCCGTGGCGGGTCTTCCTGTTCGCGCTCGGTCTGGCCGGAGCGCTCGCCGCCGCGTACGCCGCGGCCGCCCCCGTGCGCTGGGACGGGATCACCGTGCGGCCCGGCAAGCCGCGGGGGCGGGTCGAATGGGCGCTTCCGCTCATCGTCCTCGACCTGCTCTTCGCCGCGTTCATCGCGCTCCAGCTCGTCGTCCTCCTCGGGGGGTACGAGAAGGTGCGGGCGGAGACGGGGCTCGACCACGCCGAGTACGCCCGCCAGGGTTTCTGGCAGCTCCTGTGGGCCACCCTGCTCACCCTCCTCGTGATAGCCCTGGCCCTGCGGTGGGCCCCGCGCGGCGGCAGCCGGGACCGGACGCTGGTCCGCGCCGTCCTCGGCGCCCTCTGCGTGCTCACCCTCGTCGTGGTCGCCTCCGCACTGCGCCGCATGGACCTGTACGTCGACGAGTACGGGCTGACCCGGCTGCGGATCTCCGTGGCCGCGATGGAACTCTGGCTCGGCGTGGTGCTGATCCTGATCCTGGCCGCCGGAGTCTTCGGCGCCCGGTTCCTGCCGCGGGCCGTCGCGGTGAGCGCGGCGGCCGGGGTGCTGGCTTTCGGCCTGATCTCGCCGGACGGCCTGGTGGCCGAGCAGAACGTCCAGCGCTTCGAGGCCCGCGAGGGCGCCGGCGTCGACATCGACTACCTGAAGGACCTCTCCGCCGACGCCGTCCCGGCCCTGGACCGGCTGCCCGAACCGCAACGCTCCTGTGCGCTGCGGATCATCCAGCGCGAGGTCCTCCGCGCCGACACCCCCTGGTACGCGACCAGCTGGGGAGAGGCGCGGGCGAAGGAGATCCTGGAGAAGCGCCCGGTGCGGGGGGACGGGCGCGACTGCTACCGCCTGGGCCGGGACGGAACCCGTGAGGGCCGCGAGCCGGAGAGCGACGGCTACGACCCGTACTGACCCGGCCCCCGCCCTGCGGATCGGCGGGCGCTCCGGGCGGCCGGGGTCCTCCCCGTCCAGCACCCCTCGGGGCCCTCCACCTCCACGGGTCCCGAGGGCCCGAAGGGTGCTGCGGCCGCCTTCTGCGACCGATTCGCGGCCCGCACGGCGCCCCGGGGTGTTGCTGTCGTGGCTCTCGGCGTACGCTGGCTGGCGCCATGCCGTACGAACCACCCACGCACACCGTCGAGCGCTCGCTTCGCGCTACCACCGGTGCCAGGACCGTCGCCGGTGTCGACGAGGTCGGACGCGGTGCGTGGGCCGGACCCGTCACCGTGTGCGCGGCGGTCACCGGCCTGCGCCGTCCGCCCGAAGGCCTCACCGATTCCAAGTTGTTGACCCCGCTGCGGCGTGCCCGGCTCGAACCCGTGCTGCGGAGCTGGGTCTCCGCCTACGCGCTGGGTGAGGCGTCTCCGCGGGAGATCGACGACCTCGGTATGACCGCGGCTCTCCGGCTCGCCGCCGTGCGGGCCCTGGAAGGGCTGCCGGTACGGCCCGACGCGGTGATCCTCGACGGCAAGCACGACTACCTGGGCGCTCCCTGGCAGGTCCGCACCGTGATCAAGGGCGATCAGTCCTGCATCGCGGTCGCGGCGGCCTCGGTGATCGCCAAGGTGTACCGGGACCGGATGATGGCCGAGCTGGGCGCCGCGTCCGAGGACTGCGCAGGCTTCGCCTTCGACGCCAACGCGGGCTATCCCTCGCCCGTGCACCGGGCCGCGCTGGAGGAGCGGGGGCCGAGCGCCCATCACCGCCTCTCCTGGGCGTATCTCGATGCCCTGCCCCGGTGGCGACACCTGAAGAAGGTCCGTATTTCCGCCGAGGCGGCCGCACTCGAAAGTGGGGGCCAGCTCGGCTTCGAATTCTGATCGCGCGCACGCGCCCCTTCCACCGGCGCCGGGACGACACCGGCGTCCGCACCAGACCACCGTCATGCCTCTGATCTCCGAGGAGCCTCAGATTCCCGAGAGCGCCCAGGGTCCCCGCGTCACTCCGGCCACCGGCCGCACCACGCCGACCCCCCGTCCCGTACCCGGCCCGCGTTCAGCGGCCACCCCGCGCCCCGGCCGTCCCGGGCCCGCCCCCGCGCGTCCCGCCTCCCCGGCGCAGCGCGCCCCCTCCGCCCCCGCGGCGCCCGCTCGTCCGCAGCCGGCGGAGAATCGTTCCGCACCGCAGGTCCAGCTGATCCCGGCCTCTGCGGCCGGTGCGCTCGACGCGGCCGAGGAAGCCGTCGACCTGCTGCTGGAGTCCGGCCGCACGCCGGGCGACATCCTGGTGCTCACCACCGGCGAGCAGCACCCGTGGGCCGGCCACGAGCTGTCCTTCGGCGAAGCCGCGTACTGGGCCCAGCACGACGCGGGCGACGACGTCTTCTTCGCCGACGTCTCCGCCCTGGACCGGACCCGCCCCCGTCCCGTGGTGGTCGTCGCGGTCAACAGCGACGACGCCGAGCGGACCGTGGCCCGTGCCCTGCCCGTCGCCCGGGACCGTGCCGCCGCGCTGCTGATCGTCTGCGGCGACCCGCAGACGGTCAACTCCGCACTCGGCACCGGGGTCTGAACCCGTCGCACTGGTGTCTCCGGTCGTCCGTGCGGGCGGCCGGAGACGCCCGGGGAGCCTCCGGCCGAGACCGGTGCCGGCAGCGCCCCGGCGGGTGACCTGCGGACCGGGCGGTGGGCGGTCCGCGGCCGATCGGCGCCGTCCGGCCCCGCCGTCCCGCGCCGGCCGGTTCCGCCCCGCAGGCGGCCGTCGACCGGTCAGCGGGCCGCGGTGTGCCGCAGAGCCTCCGCGGCCCCGCCGCCCGACCGGGTCGGCGCGGTCGGACGGTCGGGGACGGTGTCGGCCAGGAGCGTGGGCTCCGACAGCGAACTGGGCTGCCGCCCTCCCCTCCCCTCGCCGAGCACCTGCCAGCCTCCGCCGGTCAGCGTGATGTACGCGCCGCAGCGCAGCCCGTGCAGGGTGCAGGCGTCCCGGAGGCCCCACATCCACGCGCCGTCCTCCTCGGTCCACCGTTCGTCGCCCTCGCGGCAGTACAGAAGTACGGCCGTACGGACCGGAGTACGGCGGCGCAGGTCGTGCGGGATGACGCGCCGCAGCTGTGCCAGCAGGGCGTTGCGGAACTCCCAGCCGTCCGCGGGCATCGACGTCCGGCGGGTGAACGACGCGCTCGCGACGAGCCGTTCCTCATGGTCGAGAACCGCGACCACGGCGGTGGCCGGCGTCGGCCGGTGCCGGGAGTGCAGCCCGCTGACGACCTCACGGGGACTGCGGAGCAGGGGTATGCCCGCCGACGCCCACTCCGCCGGTTCGAGCATCCGGGCGAGGCGGTTGACGGAGTCGACGGAAACCGAGGACGCCGATGTCGACGTGGCTGCGGACGGGGCGAATCCGAAGGTCACGGTCCTCCCTTCGCTACGCGCCCACGGTGCGGGCAGGGTCGAGTGAGGGCACGCCGCGGCACAGCCCTTCCGGGCCCGATGAGGAACTGTGCGGGGGCGACCCCGATTCTCCCCGGCCTACCGGCGGGCGGCAACGAGCAATTGCCGAGGCTGACGGGTATCAGCCGGAATGACACTGATATCCCTGCCCAGACCCGCCCAGGATGACTCCTTCCGCCACCCCTGAACCGCGAGGACCAGCGGAAACACCCCCTGTGCTCCGGCCCGTCGCAGCGGCCGCGCCGCCACGGCCAGGGCCCGGCCGGTGTCCGGCAGATCGTCCACCAGCGGAACGGGCCGCCTCGGAGGCCCGACCGCCCGTCCCCTGTGCCCGGAGTCGGCGAGGAAGCTGCCTGAACGTGCTGTCCGAGGACGGCCGTGGCGGGAGGCCGGTCTCGTCCCTCCTCGATCGGCGTGTGCCTGTGGGCCGCTTGCGACGGGGTGGTGACACACGGTGGAGTCGTCGATTGTCGGTGCCATCGGGTTGCATGGGGGTATGGAGACCCTGGAACTGCGCACAGAAGCCGACACCGTCCTCGCTGAGCTGGTCGGCGCCCCCGCAGGGGCGGCACGGCTGCGGGAGGACCAGTGGCAGGCGGTGGCGGCCCTGGTCGAGGAGCGTCGTCGGGCGCTGGTGGTGCAGCGCACCGGGTGGGGAAAGTCGGCCGTCTATTTCGTGGCCACCGCTCTGCTGCGGCGGCGTGGGGCCGGCCCGACGGTGATCATTTCGCCGTTGTTGGCGTTGATGCGCAACCAGGTCGAGGCGGCGGCGCGTGCGGGAATTCAGGCGCGCACGATCAACTCGGCCAATCCGGAGGAGTGGGAGACGATCTACGGTGAGGTGGAGCGCGGTGAGACCGACGTTCTTCTCGTGAGCCCGGAGCGCCTCAATTCCGTGGACTTCCGTGATCAGGTGCTGCCGAAGCTCGCGGCGACGACCGGGCTTTTGGTGGTCGATGAGGCGCACTGCATCTCCGACTGGGGCCACGACTTCCGGCCTGACTACCGGCGGCTGCGCACCATGCTGGCGGAGCTTCCGGCCGGGGTGCCGGTGCTGGCCACCACCGCCACGGCGAATGCCCGGGTGACCGCGGATGTGGCGGAGCAATTGGGCACCGGCGGCAAGGACGCCTTGGTGTTGCGGGGGCCGCTGGACCGGGAAAGCCTTCGCCTGGGGGTGCTGGAGCTGCCGAACGCGGCACACCGGCTCGCGTGGCTGGGGGAGCGGCTCGGGGATCTGCAGGGTTCGGGGATCATTTACACGCTGACCGTGGCGGCGGCGGAAGAGGTCGCCGCGTTCCTGCGGCAGCGTGGATATCCGGTGGCTTCCTACACGGGAAAGACGGAGAACGCCGAGCGGTTGCAGGCGGAGGAGGACCTGCTGGCGAACCGGGTCAAGGCCCTGGTCGCCACGTCCGCGCTGGGCATGGGTTTCGACAAGCCGGACTTGGGCTTCGTGGTGCACCTGGGCTCGCCCTCGTCCCCGATCGCCTACTACCAGCAGGTCGGGCGTGCCGGGCGCGGTGTGGATCACGCCGATGTCCTGCTGCTGCCGGGGCGCGAGGACGAGGCGATTTGGGCCTACTTCGCTTCGGTGGGATTCCCGCCCGAGGAGCAGGTGCGGCGCACCCTGGACGTCCTGGAGCAAGCGGGTCGCTCGGTGTCGCTGCCCGCGCTGGAGCCGCTGGTGGATCTTCGGCGTTCGCGTCTGGAGACGATGCTCAAGGTCCTGGACGTGGACGGGGCGGTCAAGCGGGTGAAGGGCGGCTGGACTGCCACAGGGCAGCCGTGGAGGTATGACGCGGAGCGGTACGCCTGGGTCGCGAAGCAGCGGGCCGCGGAGCAGCAGGCCATGCGGGACTACGTGGCGACCGCCGGCTGCCGCATGGAGTTCCTGCAACGGCAGCTCGATGACGAGAAGGCGGTTCCGTGCGGTCGCTGCGACAACTGCGCCGGCTCATGGCTCGATCCCGCCGTTTCGTCCTCGGCCCTCACGGCGGCGACGGGCGAGCTGGACCGGCCGGGCGTCGAGGTCGAACCCCGCAAGATGTGGCCGACCGGCCTCACAGCGGTCGGCATGGACCTCAAGGGCCGCATCCCGGCAGGTCAGCAAGCTATGACGGGACGTGCGCTGGGAAGGCTGTCGGACATCGGCTGGGGTAACCGGCTGCGGCCGCTCCTGTCGGCGCAGGCGACAGACGGGCCGGTTCCGGAGGACGTGCTGAACGCTGTGGTGACGGTGCTGGCGGACTGGGCCCGCTCACCGGGTGGCTGGGCCGGCGGAACTCCTGACG
This sequence comes from Streptomyces sp. CB02366, assembly GCF_001905905.1. Taxonomy (GTDB): domain Bacteria; phylum Actinomycetota; class Actinomycetes; order Streptomycetales; family Streptomycetaceae; genus Streptomyces. The sequence continues at coordinate 507,933 of NZ_LIVT01000003.1, read as the reverse complement.
CGGTGGCCCGACCCGTCGGCGTCGTCGCCATGCCCTCCCGCACGCGCCCTCAGCTGGTCGGCTCCCTGGCCGAGGGTGTGGCCGGGGTCGGCAGGCTCCCTCTCCTGGGCAGCCTCGCCTACACCCCGCACGCCGACGAACACACCGCACACCGCAGCAACTCGGCCCAGCGGCTACGGGCCCTGGCGGACTCGTTCACCCTGCCCGACCAACTCGCCGCAGCCTTGGCCGCCACTCCAGGCCCGGTCCTGCTCGTCGACGACTACACCGATTCCGGCTGGACCCTCGCGGTGGGCGCACGCCTCCTGCGTCAGGCCGGAGCAGACCAAGTGCTCCCGCTCGTCCTGGCGCTCGCCGGATAGCTTTTGCGGGGGGCAGGAGGGTCCGGTGAAGGGGCAGGGGCGACAGGTCGCGATTGCGGGGAATGGGGCGGCGGAAGGCCCTTCCGTGGAGCACCGTCCTCAGCCGGGTCGACTCCGCCCCAGCTCGAAGCCCGGCTTGGGGCGCCGGAACCAGCGGGGAGTACACGGTTACACGTACCTGTTCTGCGCCCCGGACATTCCGCCTCGACGGGGAGAACGGAAGCGGCGGGGCAGCGTGGGCACGTCGGGGCCGGAGCACCCCCGCGTCGGCGGGGAGGGGGGAGGGCCCCTCGCAGGAACACGCCCTACCGGCGTTCGCGAGGGCTGCGACTCCGACCCCGACCCCGACCGTCGCGAACCGCGAGAGCACCGGTTCCTGCCGGTCAGGGACGACGGCGATCCCGCCAGGAGCACCTGGGCGCCATCGGCGACGCCGGCTTTCCGCACCTCCTCGCCCGGGCGCCGCCGTCCCCGAAGCGGACCTGGAGGCTTCGCGTATCCGAACTCGGCTGTTTTGTAGGCCCGTTAGCCTGTCCGACGGCCCTGTGGTCCGCCCCTTCGGACCGCTGGGCGCCCTTCACCATCCCAGCGAACGAAGGCACTCCCTTGCTCCTGAGACGAAGAGCGACCTCCAAGATCGCCCTGAGCGTCGCCGCGTTACTCGCCCCCACGCTCCTCAGCACCACCACCCCAGCCCTGGCTGCGCCTGCGGTCGGTCCCGGTCGGCCGGTGGCCGCCCCGGCCGCCTCCTCCATGACCTGGCAGGGGTGTGGCGGCGACATTTCCGCCACCGTGGAGTGCGCGACCCTCATGGTGCCTCTCGACCACCGCGAGCCGGGCGGCAGGAAGATCGCTGTGGCGCTGTCGCGGATCAAGGCCGCCGACCCGGCCGAACGCCGCGGGGTCCTGATCTTCAACCCGGGCGGCCCCAGCAATTCCGGGCTCTTCTACCCCCTGGCTCTCAGCGGTCTTCTGCCGCAGTCCGTGAAGGACCGGTACGACCTGATCGGTTTCGATCCGCGCGGAGTCGGCGCCAGCAGCCCGCTCGCCTGTGGCACGACCACCGCCGACGAACGGCTGACGTACCGGCCTTACAAGGACGCGACGTTCGCCAAGGACGTCGCCTGGGCGCGCGACATCGCGGACCGGTGCCGGAACCGCGACGAGGAAACGCTCCGGCACGTCACCACCCGCAACACCGCACGCGACATGGACCTCATCCGCACGGCTCTCGGGGAACGGAGGATCTCCTACTTCGGGCTCTCGTACGGGACCTATCTCGGTTCTGTGTACACCCAGTTGTACCCCCAACGGGTCGACCGGTTCGTCCTGGACAGCGCGGTCGACCCGGAGCGGGTCTGGAGGAGCATGGGGCGGGCCTGGGCGGAACAGGCCGAGACCGCGTTCGACCGGTGGACGGACTGGACCGCTCGTCATGCGGCACGGTACGGACTCGGCGACACGCCCGCCGAGGTCGAGAGGCTGTTCTGGGACATCGTGGCGCGCGCCGACCGCGAGCCGCTCGACCTCGGCGGTACCAGGTTCGACGGGGCCGAGGTCCGCGAGTACATCCGCTGGGAGATCACCCACCCGTCCGTCGCCGCCAGGACCCTGGGGCTGCTTCGGGACGCCGCCGCGGGCAAGCCCGTCCCGACCTTCCCGACCTTCGTACCCACCGACAACGAGCTGGCGAGTTACCTCGCGATCGTGTGCGGTGACACCCGCTGGCCCACCGCCCCGGCCGTCTACCGGGCCGACGCCCGGCGCGACAGCGTCCGCTACCCCCTGTACGGCGACTCCGTCTCGAACATCTTCCCGTGCGCCTACTGGGACCGTCCGATCGAAGCGGCCACCAGGATCGACAACAAGGTGCCCGCACTCATCGTCCAGAACGAATGGGATTCACAGACCCCCCTGGCCACCGCGCTCGGCATGCGACGGGCGTTGAAGGGCTCCCGGCTCGTCACGGTGGACGAGGGGCAGGGCCACGGCGTGTACTCGCTCGGCGTCAGCGCGTGCGCCGACGATGTCGCCACGCACTATCTGACCACCGGCAGGCTTCCGGTCCGGGACGTCACCTGCGCGGCTGACCCGCTTCCTGCGGGAGACTCCCGTTCCGCCTCCCCGGGCCCCGCCGCGGCTCCGGTCCGCCTCCCGTTCTCCGGCCGCTGAACCCCGGCAGACGTATCCCCTGGCAGAAGGCAGCGGAAGACCTTGTCGCGGGGCTGCCCGGCCTCGGGCCGGACAGCCCCGTCCTCGTCAGCGGACCAGCCCGCGTCCCAGGGGCCGGTGTCCCCACCGGGCGGGCGGTCCTCGTTGCTGCCGGGATTTCCGCAGAGGGCCGCACGCTGTCACCCGGGGGAGTGGCTCGCGGGCGTACGGCCTCGTCAGGGCTCCTGTGCCGGGCGCCTTCCTGACACGATCGGTGCCGATTCCCGTCCGGGCGCATCACGCGAACCTGTCGATCGCGGGCAGTTCACCGAAGAGGGGGCCGCACCACCGCCCAGGTCAGGGAAGCACGTCCGCACAGCCATCCGAAAGGCGACCATGACGTCATCGAGCACCTCTGCACCGGCCAATACCACCGGCCCCGACGGCACCACCCTGGTCTACGGAAAGGGCGCCGGGGCACAGCCCGGCCACACGCTGCGGGTCTATGCCGATCTGCGCTGCCCCTTCTGCAAACGCATGGAGCGAGGTCTCGGCCCGGTCATGGAGAAGCTGGCCGAGGAGGGCCGCGTCACCCTCGAGCACCAGTTCGCCACGTTCATCGACGCCGGAGCCGGCGGCACCGGGTCGCTGTGCGCACTGAGCGCCGTGGGCGCGGCGTCCGACGCGGGCGCGGCGACTGCCCTGCGCTATATCCGCTCCCTGTTCGCCTCTCAGCCCGCCGAGGACGACGACGCCTTCGCCGACACCGGCGTCCTGCTGCGCCTGGCCGAGGAGGTCGACGGGCTGCGCGGCCCCGACTTCGACCGCAAGGTGACCGAGGGCTTCTACATCCCCTGGGCCCGTCGTGTCTCGGCAGCCTTCGAGACCAGTGGTGTCACGGGCACGCCCACCGTGCTCTTCGACGGCCGCCCCGTCACCGTCATCAACCCCATGGGCTACGCGGTGACCCCCGAGGCGTTCCTCGCCGAGCTGAACCTGGACTGACGCATCCGCCGGGTTCCGTCGGGATCCTCCGTACTCGGCCTGTCCGCGTTTGCCGAATCCTTCCGTGGGACAGGACTGTCCTGCGCGATGTGCGCGACGTCCGGCTGGCCGCCGCACCCAGGGCGGATATGGGGGAGAGAGCCGCTGTTCCGGGGCGCTCCGGTGCCTTGCCGGCTTACCGGCCCACCCCGGAGAGGATCCCCCTATGAGCAGGCGATACAGAACGCGCATATGGTTCAGCGCGGCTCTGGCGACACTGATGACGTCGTTCACGTCACCATCGGCGGCCGCGCAGGCAGCGGCCTCCGGCAGCCGTTGTTCCGAGGGCTACGTGGCCATGACCTTCGACGACGGTCCGACGGAGCGCACGGCCGGGTATCTGAAGGCGCTGCGGGACGCTGGACGTGTCAGGGCGACGTTCTTCGTGACCGGCACACTGGCCGACGGGCAGCGTGCCGGGACCCGGCGGATCGTCGCCGAGGGCCATCAGGTCGGAAACCACTCCTACACCCACGCCGATCTCGTAGGGCTCGACGCGGCCGACGCGTTCGCCGAGCTGCGCGACACCAGCCGCGTCATCCGAACTCGGACAGGGCGTGCGCCCACGCTGTTCCGACCGCCCTTCGGGAGCACCGACGCACGCACCCGGCGGGACGCGGCCCGATTGGGGATGACCGAGGTGATCTGGACGGCCGACACCGTCGACTGGAGCGGTCTTCCCACCGAGACGATCGTGGCGAACGCGCTCACCGTGAAGCCGGGCGGCATCATCTTGTTGATGCACGACGGCCTGCAGACGACCCTCGCGGCCATCCCGAAGATCGTCCAAGGGCTCGCCGAGCGGAGCCTGTGCCCGGGTCGGATCGCGTACTCACGCACGCCGGTCCAGGCGTGGCCGGGTCTGACCTTCCACGCCAAGGCGGCGCCCTGGCGTTGACGACCCGGCGCCGGCAACGTGCGAGCCGCCCTGGACCCAGGCCTGGGCGGCGTACGCGCGGAAGTGCGTCCAGGTGGCCGGGGCGAGGGCGGGCCGCGGGCTCTCCTCGATCTTGGAGTCGCGGACCTGGATGGCGGAGGGGCGGGGGTGGCCTCGACGCAGTGGTCCCCCGAGCCGCTGTTGTACCTTGACGCGGGTCGTTGGCTGCGTGCCGGTCGGCGGCCCCGGTCATGAGTGCGCAGAGGCAGGATGGGCACGGCCGTCCGGAAACGCATGGAAGCCCTCTCGAAGCCACTGATGAGGAATGCGGGTTGAGTCGCGAAATCCGCTAGGGCCTGTCTGACAAATGATCACCTGGCCGCTTCACGGAGCCAGAGGATCAGGGAGGCCAGGACGACTCCCGCGCGGTACCGGTTCGCGAGCTTGTCGAACCTGGTTGCGATCGCGCGGAACTGTTTGAGGCGAGCGAAGCATCGTTCGACCACGTTGCGGTCGCGATAGCTCTCCGTGTCGAAGACGGGTGGCCGACCACCGCAGCGCCCCCGGCGCCGACGGTTGGCCACCTGGTCGCGGCGCTCGGGGATCGTGGCAGCGATACCCCGACGCCTCAGCAGATGACGGATGGCCCTGCTGGAATACGCCTTATCACCCAGCACACGGTCCGGTGTCGTGCGCGGACGGCCCGTGCCGGCCCGAGGAGTGCATACCCCATTGAGGACATCGGCGAACGCTGTGGCGTCGTTGACGTTTCCGGGTGTGAGCACAATCGACAGCGGCAGCCCCCGGCCGTCGACGGCGAGACGGACCTTGGCGGTCAACCCGCCCCGAGACCGACCGAGTGCCCGGCACGCCTGCGAGCAGCCCGGATCTTCCAGTTCGTCCCCGTCCACGTCCCCCTTTTACGGGCGCCTGCGGCATGCTGATGGGCCCGGTTGACCGTGGAGTCGACGGCGACGGTCCACTCCACCCGGCCCGCCGCATCGTCACGGACCTGGACGTGCTCCAGCAGCTTCGCCCATGTGCCATCGGCCTCCCACCGGGCGAACCGCTCGTAGACGGTCTGCCACGGCCCATACCGCTCGGGTAGGTCGCGCCACGGGGCCCGGCCCGCAGCCGCCACAGCACCCCGTTGACCACCTGCCGGTGATCACGCCACGGACGGCCGCGGCCGTCCACCTGCGGCAACAGGGGCTCTATTCGCCCCCATGCCGCGTCCGTCAGCTCACCTCGACCTGCCACAAGATCAATTATCAGACCGGCTATAGAGTCCTGCCCGTGGTGAATCATCAGGACGAGACCAGGACGGCCTACGACGGTGTCGTCGAGCTGTACGCATCGCTGTTCGCAAACCGGCTGGAGACACAGCCTTTCTCCCGGGCCATGATCGGCACCTTCGCCGAACTGGTGCGCGCGACGGGCAACCCGCGGGCAGCGGACGTCGGGTGCGGGCCCGGACATCTGACAGCCATGCTGCACGAACTGGGCCTGGACGCCTTCGGACTCGACCTTGCCCCCGGCATGGTCGACCACGCCCGGCAGGCCCATCCGGCGCTGTGCTTCCAAGAGGCGCGGATGGAATCCCTGCCGATCGAGGACGGCGCGCTCGGCGGCGTGCTGGCCCACTACTCGATGATCCACACCCCTCCGGGGGAGCTGCCGGAGCTACTCTCCGAACAGGTACGCGTCCTGGCGCCGGATGGCCTGCTCCTGGTCTCCTTCTTCGGGACCGACGGACAAGAACCGGTTCGCTTCAACCACAAAGTGGCGCCCGCCTACAGCTGGCCGGCAGATAGCCTCGCCGAACTGCTGGCCGATGCCGGTCTCGATCCCTTCGCCCGGCTGCTCCACGATCCAGCCTCTGAACGGGGTTTCCTCGACGCGCACCTGCTGGCCCGCCGCTCGTAGGTCCTGCCCGGCAATACCCGCCAGATGTCGGCGCATATCCGGGCTGCCAGCTCGACGGACGCTCGCTGGTCCGACGGGAATTGTCAGACAGGCCCTAGGACGAGATCGCGTCGCGGACGGCAGGCAGTTCCGTGACGCCCTCGTCGGCGAGGAAATGCCCCCCGCTGGGAACAACCTGTGCGGAGATTCCGAACTGTTCGGCGAGGCGGTCGGTGTGGGCGGGCGGAACGATCGAGTCGTTGTCGGAGCGGACGATCACGATCCGGCCGATGTGGTCACGAAGTCCGGTCACGTCGCAGCCCTCACCGATGAAGCCGTCCAACTCGGGTAGGACAGGCAGCCGGTCGATGAAACCCGACACCAGCACCAGAGTTCTCAGCCGCCAAGAGCCCGGGAGGGAGCGCAGGTAGCGCAGTACCGGCAGGCAGCCGAGGCTGTGGGCGATCACGATCGTGTGCTCGTCCGGGTCTCCCAGGGCGGCTCGGACATCGTCCTCCCACTGGCCGGGGTCCGGATCGAGAGGGTGGGGGAGGGCGGGGAGCGTGGTGCTGATGCCGTCTGTTTCGAGTTGCTCGGCGAGCCAGGCGAACCAGTGATCGGCGGGGGTCGCACCGTACCCGTGGAAGATCACGGCACGCGGATGCGTTGTAGGGCGAGTCTGAGTCGCTGTGGCGGTCATACCTCAGGACCGTAAGGGCTCACGCCAGCGTGAAGGTCAAATCGAGCAGGAGGAACGAAGGGTGCGGATCGGCGAACTCGCGAGGCTGACGGGCGTGAGCGCCAGAGCGCTCCGCCACTACGAGGACCGGGGGCTGCTGGTCCCCGAGCGAACCAGTGGCGGCTACCGCGACTATCCCGTGGAAGACGTCATCAGGGTCACGCAGATCAAGACGATGATCGCCGCCGGCCTCAGCACCGCCACCATTCAGCGCTACCTCGACTGCGCTCGTGTCGGCGACCACGGAGTATCGCTGGAGATGTGCCCGAGCCTCCGCGCCGAGCTCGACTCGATCGCCGAGTGCCTCGCCGCGAAGCAGGCCGAGCTCCGTGAGAAACAGCACCGGCTGAACGAACTCGTGCACGGTTAGCGCTGAGACGTCGCAGGGGAGGTGGAGCCGTGGTGTTCACGTCTGCCGAGCCTTGGTCCGGTCTGCGGTCTGTGGCTGGGACAGTGAGTCTTTTCCACCTTCGCGCTGATGCGTGGTGAAGGACAAGGCCGGCCTTGTCCAGGTCGGTGAGGTGGTTGGTGGTGCGACGGGCTTCCGCGGGGGCCGCCAGTCCTTCGGTGTGGCCAGGGCCTGTATCGCCTGGCGGACGGAGCGGTGGGCCGGTGCGATGCCGACGCAGCCACCCGACGGAGAGCTGAGCGCGGGCGTCACCGCGGCGCAGACGAGCAAGGGCCGGCAGGGCCGGACGGCCGGGCCTGACGCGGCGTCACCGAGTGCCGGTCTCGCGACGGTGCATGTCCAGGCGTTGGGCAGGGTGACGCAGGTGCGCGCTGGGCAGATCGATCACCGGTGGGGAGACAAGCACGCGAAGTTCCTGGCAGACGGCGGACCTTGGTCGTGAACCCGTCTGTCCGGACCTTCGTCGTTCACGTCGAACGGGCGCCCCAACCAGCCTGACGCGCCAGGAGGATGGAAAAGGCCCACTGCTCCTCGCGCCGTACGGCCTTGCCGGTGGTGTCGCCCACCGGGCGGGCGAGGACGGAGTCGGCCGAAGCCCTGAGCGCTGCACGGTCTGCGTTGGTCATCCCCCCGTGCAACCCGATGGCTACGACAAACCGCGAATGGCCGCGCGACCCCTGTGGATAACGTTATCCACAGGGGTCGCGGGTTTCGGCGGGCTGCGGGACCGTCGAGCCATGAACAAGCACCACGAATCCACCGGACGGTCCGAGGCGCAGCAGATCACCCTGCGCGGCCCCGCCGACCTCGCCGACGCCCTCCCGTACCTGATGGGCTTCTACCCCAACGACAGCGTGGTGATGGTCGCGCTGCACGGCGGCCGGGGCCGTTTCGGCGGACGGCTGCGTCTCGGCATCCCGCAGGCGCCCGGCGAATGGGGGCCGGCCGCGGACCAGCTCGCGGAGTGCCTGGTGTCGGAGAGCGAGCGCCGTGAGGGCAAGCCCGACGCCATCGTGCTCTTCCTCTGCCAGGACTCCCCGGACGGCTCGGGCGGCCGGTCGGCCATGGAGCGGCTCAGGCCGTTCGCACAGCGCCTGCGGACGGCGTGCGGAGCACTCGACGTGCCCGTCCTCGAAGCGCTCTGCATCTCCGACGGGCGGTACTGGTCCTACTGCTGCCCCGACACCCGGTGCTGCCCCGACGAAGGAAACCCCCTGACCCTGCCGGGCACCACGGTGATGGCCGCCGCGGCCACCTATGCGGGCATCCACGTCCGGGGCACCCTGCGGGACATGGAGGACCGGCTGCGGCCGTGGCAGGTCCCGGCAGCCGTAGCGGCTCAGGAGCAGGCCCTGGACAGGGCGGGGCCGGTGCTGCTGCCACGCCTCCTCGACGGGCAGGCCAGACGGCAGGTCGCGGCGGAGACCCTCGGGCTGGCCCGCACCCTCATGGACCGCATCGGGAAGGCGCGGCCCGCTCCGCCGCCGCTCGCGGATGCCGGGGACGACCAGCTGATCGGGTCCGACGAGGCTGCCGCGGTCATCCTGGGCCTCCAGGACCGCGACACCCGGGACAAGGCCGCCGTCTGGATGGAGGGACCGGAGGCGCAGTCGGCCCTGCGGCTGTGGCGGGCCCTGGCCCGGCGCTGCGTCGGGCCGTACGGTGAGCACGCCGCCGCACCGCTCACCTTGGCGGGCTGGGTCTCCTGGTCCACGGGCGACGAGCCCGGGGCGCGGGTCGCCCTGTCGCTGGCGCTGCGCGCCGACCCCGACTACACCTTCGCCCAACTGCTGCATCGGGCCTGCAACGAAGGGCTCGATCCGGAGGCCCTGCGCCGCTGCCTGCGAGAGGCGGCCGCCGAGGAGCCGGGCTCCGGCGCCGAAGCGGTGGAGGCTTCGGTGGACTCCGCCGACCGGGCCTCCTGCCGAGCCGCCGACCGGGCCGAGGGCCGGACCGGCGTTCCCCTGCATGTGCGCAAGGTCCGCTCCCTGCCCCGGAAGGAGCGGCGGGAAGGACGGACTCCCCGGCACCCGGCCGCCGAGCGGGGCAAGGCGTCGCGCGACCCGGTCCGCCCTCGGACCGCCGGGCCCCGCCGGCCTGGCGAGGCCCGCCGGTACGGCAGCCGCGCCGACCGGACGCGACGGTGACGCGAACGTGAAGAGGGCGGGCCGAGACCGGGGCACGAGGCCGGGCTGCGCCCCGGGCCGGGAGATCGGTGAATCCGCGGCCGGGGCTCGTCGAGCGGACGCGACCGCTCGCCATGACCGGCCGACCCGGCGGAGGCCGGCGGGCAGGCAGGGGCCGGCGGAGGGCGGGAGCCCCTGCCCTCCGACCCGGTCCACCGACCGGCCGCTTCACACCCACCGCGGAGCCCTGAGCGGCAGCGCATCCCCCGTCGCGGGACATGGACTGATCACGAGCATGCCGAAGGGAGTGTTTATCGTCAGGAAGACGACTATGATCGCGGCATGCCGCCCTACGACCCGTCGACCTTCCCGCCCTTCGCTGTCACCGTCGACCTGGTCGTGCTCACGGTGCGCCGTCACGCGCTCTGCGCGCTGGTCGTCCGCCGCGGAGAGGCGCCGTTCCAGGGCCGCTGGGCGCTGCCCGGCGGCTTCGTCAGGATGGACGAGGACCTGGGGTCCGCGGCGGCGCGCGAACTCGTCGAGGAGACCGGTCTGTGCGCGCACGATCCGGCGCGGCCGGCCACCGGCAACGGCGCGCATCTGGAGCAGCTGGCCACCTACGGGGACCCGGCGCGTGATCCCCGGATGCGCGTGGTCAGCGTCGCCCACCTCGCCCTCGCCCCGGACCTGCCCGCACCCCGGGCGGGCGGTGACGCCAACAGCGCTCGCTGGGCGCCGGTCGAGGACCTGCTGCATCCCGGCGCCGGGAGGGAGGGCGAGCAGGCGGCTCCGCTGGCCTTCGACCACGCGCGGATCCTGGCCGACGGAGTGGAGCGGGCCCGCTCCAAGATCGAATACTCCTCGCTGGCCACGGCGTTCTGCCCCCCCGAGTTCACGGTCGGCGAGCTGCGCCGGGTGTACGAGGCGGTGTGGGGCGTGGTCCTCGACCCCCGCAACTTCCACCGCAAGGTCACCGGCACGCCGGGGTTCCTGGTGCCCTCCGGCGGGACGACCACCCGTCAGGGCGGACGGCCCGCGCAGTTGTTCCGCGCCGGGGCGGCGACGGTCCTCAACCCGCCGATGCTGCGACCCGAGGTCTGAATCAGGGGCGTTCCCCCGCCTCGGCCCCGCGGTGCGCCTGTCGTCCCGCCCCTGCACCAAAAGTCTGAAATGTCGCGTTATGTTGCTGCGGTACCCCCATGCCGCCGAGCGGTCTCACCTTCCGCGAGAGACGCGAGAGAAGCGATGCTCCAGGCCATCGGACTCACCAGTTCCCCCCGCCGCGACGCCCCGCCCGCCGTCAACGACCTGACCTTCGAGGCTCCCCCCGGCCGGGTCACGGCCCTGCTCGGGGCCCCGCGCTCGGGCAAGACCACCGCCCTGCGCCTGATGCTCGAACTAGACGCCGGGAGGGGGGTCGCCTACTTCCGGGGGAGGCCGTTGCACCGCATCGCCCACCCGGCGAGGGAGGTGGGCGTCCTGCTCGGCGACGTGCCGGGCCACCCCTCCCGGACCGCCCGGGGGCAGCTGCGGATGCTCTGCGCGGCCGCGGGCGTGCCCGCCTCCCGGGCCGACGAGGTGCTCGAAGTCGTCGGTCTCGCCGGGCTCGGCGACCAGCGCCTGGGAGCCCTCTCGGTGGGGATGGACCGCAGGCTCGGCCTGGCCGCGGCCCTGCTCGGAGACCCGCACACGCTGATCCTGGACCAGCCGGCGGAAGGGCTCTCCCCGCGGGAGAACAGCTGGCTGTACGGACTGTTGCGCGCCCACGCGGCCCAGGGCGGTACGGTCCTCTGCACCACCGACGACCCCAAGGAGGCGGCCCGCACGGCCGACCGGGTCGTCACCATCGGCGCCGGCCGCCTCGTCGCCGACCAGGACGTCACCGACTTCGCCCGCACCCGGCTGCGGGCCCGGGTCGCCGTCCGCACCCCGCACGCGGCCCGGTTGGCGGCCGTGGTCAGCCGGGAGGCCCGAGCCGCGCAGCGCTCCGTCGAGGTGGTCCAGGAGGCGGGCGGCCGGCTGACGGTCTACGGCAGCGACTGCGCGGAGATCGGCGACACCGCCTACCGGCACGGCGTCCCCGTGCACCGGCTCGCCGACGAGATCGGCGACACCGGGCCCGCCGCCCCCGCGGAGACGGTGGGCGCATCGCGGGTGGAATCGGCCGTCGCCCTGTCCGAACTGCCGCCCCCGATCCGGGTGCGCCCCGCTCGCGGGCCCCTGCGGCCCCTTCGGTACGAACTGCGGCGCTCGCTCGGCGTCAGGACGACGACCATGATCATGGCGGCCGTTCTGGTGGTGTCGACCGTGATGTCCGTCCTGCTCGCCCGTACCGACGGCACCGCGCTGCCCCGTGTCCTCGCCGCCTGGCCCGCCCTGCTGCCGCTCCCTCCCGCCGCGCTCGGCGCGGGCCTGCTCGGGGCGCTGTCCTTCGGGGACGAGTTCCGCTATCCCGCGCTCGCCGCGGCGCGCGGCACCGTGCCCCGGCGGCTCGGGCTGCTGCTGGCCAAGCTCACCGTGACCGCGGGCTTCGCGCTCCTGCTCGCGGGCCTCGCCGTGGCGGGCGGAGCGCAGGCCCTACACCTGGTGTACGGGCCGGAGTTGATCGAGATGCCGTCCAACGCCGTTGCCTTGGGTGCGAGTTGGGCCGGGTTGACGGTCGGCTGCGCCTGGGCGGGCCTGTTGGCGGCCGGCGTCTTCCGGGTGGCCGGGGCGGGCATCGCCGCGGTGCTGGCCGTGCCGGTGCTCGTCGTCCCGCTGGTGCGGAAGATCTTCGCGGCGCCCTCCGCGCATTCGGTCGCCGGACTTCCGGAGCGGCTGCGCGAACTGGCCGGCCGGCAGCTGCCGCAGGAGGCGGACCACTGGATCCTGGCCGTCGCGCGGGTGGTGGCGCAGCCCGTCGGCACCGCCCTCGCCCTGTCGTTGTCGGCCTTGATCTGCGCGTATCTGTTCACCGGCCTTCGCGGAAGGGCACGTTGGTGATCACCGCGGTCCTGGTTCGAGGCCAGGAGGCCACAACTCTCTGAGAAATAGCCGATTTGTCTGGATATGGCGTCAATTGCGGAGCGGACGCCGATCACCCTTTCGTGTGCTTTTCACCAAAGACCTCAAGGGGTGAGTGAGCCGCGCCGACAAAGGATGCGTGAGTACCCTTGCGCACACCATGATGAACGCCGCCCGCACCGCCGATTCCGGCCTGGCCGGCTCGGGCGAACTCGACCGCTACCCCTATGCGGAGACGCCGGCCGGCGAGCGTGCCGCGACCCGGACCTGGGGCGGGTCCGACTCCGAACTGGGGCGGGCGAGCCGACGCGGGTCGGCCAGTCGGGGGCGCGGCCTCCACGGCCAACTCGTCCAGCAGCTGGGCCAGATGATCGTCTCCGGCGACCTCGGCGCGGACCGCCCCCTCGTTCCCGAGGAGATCGGCCAGCGGTTCGAGGTCTCCCGCACCGTCGTCCGCGAATCCCTGCGCGTCCTCGAAGCCAAGGGGCTGGTCAGCGCACGCCCCAACGTGGGGACCAGGGTCCGCCCGGTCAGCGACTGGAACCTGCTGGATCCCGACATCATCGAATGGCGGGCTTTCGGTCCACAGCGCGACGACCAGCGCCGCGAGCTGGCCGAGCTCCGCTGGACCATCGAACCGCTCGCCGCCCGCCTCGCGGCCGGGCACAGCCGCGACGACATTCAGCAGCGGCTCGGCGACATGGTGGAGATCATGGGGCACGCGATGGGCCAGGGGGACGCGATCACCTTCTCCCGCGCCGACGCGGAGTTCCACGCCCTGCTCATCCAGGCCGCGGGGAACCGGATGCTGGAGCACCTCTCCGGCATCGTCTCGGCCGCCCTCCATGTCTCCGGCGGTCCCGTCACGGGCTGTGACCGCCCCGGCGAGAGCTCACTGGCCCACCACGCGCGGATCGTCGACGCCGTGGCGTCGGGCGACGCGGGGGCGGCCGAGTCGGCCATGCGCCAGTTGCTCGTCGTCCACCCCGATGTCGAGCGTGTGGTTCCCGCGCCGCGCGAGCACTGACCGAGCGGCGTGGCCGGGCCCGGGGCCCGGTGCCGCCGGACCGGTGCGGTCCGGCGGCATAATTGTGGAGGGATGCCACTCTTGGTCCGCTTCGTCGCGTATGGGGTGTGACTCGGGCCACGCGGATTGGCCGTAACGCTCCTCGAAGCAGCGCGATGACTTAAGAGGTGAGCGTCGCGGAAGGAATACAGCAGCCCTCGGGTCGCGCTGTGCAGTTCTGAGACCAAGCCCGCGTCGTCGGCGACATCCCCAGCCGACGGTCGTCGGTTCCCGCCCTCCCCAGGGCAGGGCCGGAAGCCGTTTCCATCGTTCCGAGAGGTTGTTCGTGTCGGCCAGCACATCCCGTACGCTCCCGCCGGAGATCGCCGAGTCCGCATCTGTGATGGCGCTCATCGAGCGGGGAAAGGCTGATGGGCAGATCGCCGGCGATGACGTGCGTCGGGCCTTCGAGGCTGACCAGATTCCGCCAACCCAGTGGAAGAACGTTCTGCGCAGCCTCAACCAGATCCTCGAGGAAGAGGGTGTGACGCTGATGGTCAGTGCAGCGGAGTCGCCGAAGCGCGCCCGCAAGAGCGTCGCAGCGAAGAGCCCGGTCAAGCGCACCGCCACCAAGAGCGTCACGGCGAAGACCACCGTGACCCGCACCGTCGCCGCCCCCGCCGCCCCGGCGGCCGAGAGCGCGGACGCGGCGGCCGGCGACGCCGTCGCGGCCCCGCCCGCCAAGAAGGCGGCGGCCAAGAAGACCGCCGCCAAGAAGACCGCCGTGAAGAAGACGGCGGCCAAGAAGACCGCCGCCAAGAAGGCCGGCAAGCAGGACGACGAGCTGCTCGACGGCGATGAGCCGGTCGAGGAGGTCAAGGCCGGCAAGGGCGAGGAAGAGGAGGGCGAGGGCGAGAACAAGGGCTTCGTCCTCTCCGACGACGACGAGGACGACGCGCCCGCGCAGCAGGTCGCCGTCGCCGGGGCCACCGCCGACCCGGTCAAGGACTACCTGAAGCAGATCGGCAAGGTCCCCCTCCTCAACGCCGAGCAGGAGGTCGAGCTCGCCAAGCGCATCGAGGCCGGCCTCTTCGCCGAGGACAAGCTGGCCAACGCCGACAAGCTCGCGCCGAAGCTCAAGCGCGAGCTGGAGATCATCGCCGAGGACGGCCGGCGGGCCAAGAACCACCTCCTGGAGGCCAACCTCCGTCTGGTGGTCTCCCTGGCCAAGCGCTACACCGGCCGCGGCATGCTCTTCCTGGACCTGATCCAGGAGGGCAACCTCGGTCTGATCCGCGCGGTCGAGAAGTTCGACTACACCAAGGGCTACAAGTTCTCCACGTACGCCACCTGGTGGATCCGTCAGGCGATCACCCGCGCCATGGCCGACCAGGCCCGCACCATCCGTATCCCGGTGCACATGGTCGAGGTCATCAACAAGCTCGCGCGCGTCCAGCGCCAGATGCTCCAGGACCTGGGCCGCGAGCCCACCCCGGAGGAGCTGGCCAAGGAGCTCGACATGACCCCCGAGAAGGTCATCGAGGTCCAGAAGTACGGCCGTGAGCCGATCTCGCTGCACACCCCGCTCGGCGAGGACGGCGACAGCGAGTTCGGTGACCTGATCGAGGACTCCGAGGCCGTCGTCCCGGCGGACGCGGTCAGCTTCACGCTCCTCCAGGAGCAGCTGCACTCGGTGCTCGACACGCTCTCCGAGCGTGAGGCCGGGGTGGTCTCGATGCGCTTCGGTCTCACCGACGGCCAGCCGAAGACGCTCGACGAGATCGGCAAGGTCTACGGCGTGACGCGTGAGCGCATCCGCCAGATCGAGTCGAAGACCATGTCGAAGCTCCGCCACCCGTCGCGGTCCCAGGTGCTGCGCGACTACCTCGACTAGATCGAGAAGGTCCGGGGCGCCGCCTACCGGATCGCGGAAGAACCACCGGCCGAGGGCCCGGAACCCCCAGGGGATCCGGGCCCTCCGGCGTGTCCTCGGGGGTGGACGCGTACCTGCTGGATCACGCTGGGTGAAACGTTACCGCCTCAGCGTCAGGAGCCTCCATGCCCCGTTCCCTCGTCCGTGCCCTGACCGGGGTGCTCGCCCTGACCGCCGCCGCGTCCGTGCCGCCGTTCGTCCCGCCCTCCGAGGCGGTCGCGGAGAGCATCGTCGTCGGCGGACGGCCTGCCTCCGTGGCGGACAGCCCTTGGGCCGTGGCGCTGTCGAGCCGGGACCGGTTCGGCGGGGCCCGCTCGGGGCAGTTCTGCGGCGGGGTCGCCGTGGCGCCCACGAAGGTCCTGACGGCCGCCCACTGTCTGAGTGACGAAGCCCTCGGCACCCCGGCGAACAGGGTGAAGGACCTGCGCGTCATCGCCGGCCGGGAGCGGCTGGGCGATTCCGACGGCCGGGAGATCCCGGTCCGGGCCATCTGGGTGAACCCGGCGTACGACTCCGTCTCCAACGCCGGCGACCTCGCCGTGCTGACCCTGGCCCGCGCCCTGCCGAAGGGCGGCACCATCCCGATGGCCCGGCGCGGGGACGCCGCCTACCGGGCCGGTACCGCCGCGGACGTGTACGGCTGGGGCGACACGTCGGGAAGCGGTACGTACGCCTCCGGGCTGCGTTCCGCGCGGGTCCGGGTCCTCCCGGACGCCGACTGCGCCCGGGCCTACCCGGGGGGCAGGGAGGGCACGTACAAGGCCTCCGCGATGCTCTGTGCGGGCGATCCGGCGGGCGGCCGGGACGCGTGCCAGGGCGACAGCGGCGGCCCGCTGGTGGCCCGTGGGCGGCTCATCGGCCTGGTGTCCTGGGGCAGCGGCTGCGGGCGTCCGGGCAGCCCCGGGGTGTACACACGGGTCTCCGCGGCCCTGGAATGGGCCGGGGGCCGCATCTGAGACGTGGCGGGCCGGTGCGCGGGGCGGCCCCGCGGGCGGTCCTGGGGCCGGGCGGCCCGCACGCCGGCCGGGCCGCCCCGGCCCCGCCCGGGGCCCCGGGCCCCGTCCCGAACGCGGAACCGCCCGAGCCCGCGCACGAGAACGGGCGGCGCCCCCGGGGTGGGGGAGCCGCCCGTCGGCCGGTCCTGGACCGGCCCTTGGCTCGTCGTGGATGTGCGAGGTGTCAGTGTTCCTCGTCGGCGGCCGCCGTCTGCACGGCGGTGAGCCGGTCCGTCTCATCCTGTATTTCCGCGGCGATCTTCTTGAGTTCCGGCTCGAACTTGCGCCCGTGGTGGGCGCAGAAGAGCAGTTCACCACCGCTGATCAGAACGACGCGCAGATATGCCTGGGCGCCGCAACGGTCGCAGCGGTCAGCCGCGGTCAGCGGGCTCGCGGGGGTCAGAACAGTAGTCACGTCGCCTCTTCTCTAGCTCGACGAGCTGTCGTACCAGGGTCAACATCCAACCAGGCCGAAAACGTTCCCGCTCGTGGCTTTTCTTCGAAACTTCTTCTCGGTGTGGCTGTCTGTTGCCGGTTGGCGGCGAATGTGCCGTATGCGGAAGCGCTACGGTTTCGCATTGCTTGTCAGGGGTGGGTCCGGCCGGCCGGCTTGCCGGTTTGTTCATGAGGACGTGCCCGGAGCCTAAATGGTTCATGCGTCGAAGGGAACGTGATGTGCACGTCACTCCAACGAATGATCGAACATCCATGCGAGCCCGGATGAGGCTCGACTAGCATGAGGATTCCCCGAGGGTGGCGTTACAACCGCTCTACCAGGCCTCTGTAGGCTCTCAGCGGCAACCGAAGCCGAGCCCCGCAGCCACGGGGGCCCCAGATGAAATTCAGCGAGGAGCGAACCGCGTGACCGCCGAAACGTCCGTGCCGTCCACCGCGATGCTGACCGGAGCAGGCGGCGACCGGGACAGCTCCAACTACACCGCGCGGCACCTCCTCGTCCTCGAGGGCCTGGAGGCGGTCCGCAAACGCCCCGGGATGTACATCGGGTCCACCGACAGCCGCGGCCTGATGCACTGCCTCTGGGAGATCATCGACAACTCCGTCGACGAGGCCCTGGGCGGCTACTGCGACCGGATCGAGGTCATCCTCCACGACGACGCCTCCGTCGAGGTCCGGGACAACGGCCGCGGCATCCCCGTCGACGTCGAGCCCAAGACGGGCCTGTCGGGCGTCGAGGTCGTGATGACCAAGCTGCACGCCGGCGGCAAGTTCGGCGGCGGCTCCTACGCGGCCTCGGGCGGCCTCCACGGCGTCGGCGCCTCCGTGGTCAACGCCCTCTCCGCCCGGCTGGACGTCGAGGTCGACCGGAACAGCGCGACCCACTCCATCAGCTTCCGCCGCGGCGTGCCCGGCATGTTCACCGAGCAGGGGCCGGACAGCCCGTTCGATCCGGCCAACGGGCTGCGCAAGGGCAAGCGCGTCCCCAAGACCCGTACCGGTACCCGGGTGCGGTACTGGTCGGACCGGCAGATCTTCCTCAAGGACGCCAAGCTCAACCTGGAGACGCTCCACCAGCGGGCCCGCCAGACCGCCTTCCTCGTCCCCGGCCTCACGATCATCGTCCGCGACGAGCGGGGCATCGACGGCGCGGGCAAGACGGAGGAGACCTTCCGTTTCGACGGCGGCATCAGCGAGTTCTGCGAGTACCTGGCCCAGGACAAGGCCGTCTGCGACGTCCAGCGGCTCAGCGGCACGGGCACCTTCAAGGAGACCGTCCCGGTGCTCGACGACCGCGGCCACATGACCCCCACGGAGGTCACCCGCGAGCTCGGCGTCGACATCGCCCTGCGCTGGGGCACCGGCTACGAGACGACCCTCAGGTCGTTCGTGAACATCATCGCCACCCCCAAGGGCGGCACCCACGTCACCGGGTTCGAGCGCTCCCTGACCAAGACGGTCAACGAGGTGCTGCGCTCCGCCAAGATGCTCCGCGTCGCCGAGGACGACATCGTCAAGGACGACGCCCTGGAAGGGCTCACCGCCGTCGTCACCGTGCGGCTCGCCGAGCCGCAGTTCGAGGGGCAGACCAAGGAGGTGCTCGGCACCTCGGCGGCCAACCGGATCGTCGCTGGCGTGGTCGCCAAGGAGCTCAAGGCGTTCCTGACCTCCACGAAGCGCGACGCCAAGGCCCAGGCCAGGGCGGTGCTGGAGAAGGCCGTCGCCGCCGCCCGCACCCGGATCGCGGCCCGCCAGCACAAGGACGCCCAGCGTCGCAAGACCGCGCTGGAGTCCTCCTCGCTGCCCGCCAAGCTCGCCGACTGCCGCAGCGACGACGTCGACCGCAGCGAGCTGTTCATCGTCGAGGGGGACTCGGCGCTCGGCACCGCCAAGCTGGCCCGGAACAGCGAGTTCCAGGCGCTGCTGCCGATCCGCGGAAAGATCCTCAACGTCCAGAAGTCGTCCGTCTCCGACATGCTGAAGAACGCCGAGTGCGGCGCGATCATCCAGGTCATAGGAGCCGGGTCCGGGCGGACCTTCGACATCGACGCCGCCCGCTACGGCAAGGTGATCATGATGACCGACGCCGACGTCGACGGCTCCCACATCCGCACCCTGCTGCTGACCCTCTTCCAGCGTTACATGCGCCCGATGGTCGAGGCGGGCCGGGTCTTCGCCGCGGTGCCGCCGCTGCACCGGATCGAGCTGGTCCAGCCCAAGAAGGGCCAGGACAAGTACGTCTACACCTACTCCGACCAGGAGCTGCGCCAGACCCTCCTGGAGTTCCAGCGCAAGAACGTGCGGATCAAGGAGTCGATCCAGCGCTACAAGGGCCTCGGCGAGATGGACGCCGACCAGCTGGCCGAGACGACGATGGACCCGCGCCACCGCACGCTGCGGCGCATCAACATCGGGGACCTGGAGTCCTCAGAGCAGGTCTTCGACCTGCTGATGGGCAACGAGGTCGCCCCCCGCAAGGAGTTCATCACCAGCTCCGCGGCCACCCTGGACCGCTCGCGCATCGACGCCTGACGCGCACGCCCGGCCCCGTACGGAACCGGCCCCGCACGCCGGTCCGTACGCCCCGCCCGGCTCCCGCGCCCGCCCGGCCCCCGCTCCCGTCCACCGGACCGGGGGCCCGTGCGCTTCCCGGGGCAGCGCGGAGGAAACGCGCGGCCGTCCGGCACTTCTGTCACCTGAAGGGGTGAAGTCGGGCGTATGCCGCGCCCGGCGGCTTCCCCAACCGCCCATGGTGGGCCGTGCGGCCGAAACAGGTCGGCGGATCAGGGGAGTTGTTCGGTGGAGAAGGAAGCAGGGCCGGTGACCGCCGGAGCGCGGTTCGACGACCCGTGGGACGACGTGCCGGCCCCCGGCCGGGGCGAGCGGGACGGAGCGGGCGGCCTCGTGGCGGCCGGGGAGCCGGGAGGGGAGCGGACCGCGCCCGGCGCGGCCGAGATCTACCGGGAAGTGCACGGCAGCGCCGCCTTCCGCGAAGTGCGCCGCCGCTACCGCCGCTTCGTCTTCCCCGCCGCCCTCGCCTTCCTCCTCTGGTATCTCGCCTATGTCGTCGCCGCGACCACCGCGCCCGAGCTGATGGCCCGCCCGGTCGCCGGGGCGCTCAACGTCGCGATGGCGGCGGGGCTCGGCCAGTTCCTCACCACCTTCCTGCTCACCTGGGCGTACGCACGGCACGCGCGGCTGCGCCGGGACCGGGCCGCGCTCGACCTGCGCTGGGAGACCCAGGAGATGACGCGAGGGGCCGTGCGGTGAGCGGCGACCACCAGACACTGGCCCTCCTGCTGTTCAGCGTGTTCGTCGCGGTGACGCTGTTCATCACGACCCGGGTCGGCCGCGCCCGGCAGGGCTCCGCTGAGGAGTTCTACGCCGGCGGCCGGCTGTTCTCGCCCATGGAGAACGGATTCGCCATCGCCGGCGACTACATGTCCGCGGCCTCCTTCCTCGGGATCTCCGGACTGATCGCCCTCTTCGGCTACGACGGCATGCTCTACTCGGTCGGCTTCCTCGTCGCCTGGCTGGTCGTCCTGCTGTTCGTCGCCGAACTCGTGCGCAACTGCGGCCGGTACACCCTGGCCGACGTGGTCGCCGCACGGATGGCGGAGCGCCCGGTGCGCACCGCGCTCGGCACCTCCTCCGTCACCGTCTCCGTGCTGTACCTGGTCGCCCAGATGGTCGGCGCGGGCAGCCTGGTGGCCCTGCTGCTCGGCGGTACGAGCGACGCCGCCCGGTCCTGGACCGTCGTAGGGGTGGGCGCGCTCATGGTGATCTACGTGTCGTTCGGCGGGATGCGCGCCACCACCTGGATCCAGATCGTCAAGGCCGTCCTGCTGATGGCCGGGGCCGTGGCCCTCACCGTGCTCGTCCTGGTCCATTTCCGCGGGAACGTCGACCAGTTGCTCCACACCGCCGCCGAACGCAGCGGCCACGGCAAGGACTTCCTCGCCCCCGGCCTCCGCTACGGCGGGGACTGGACCTCACGCCTCGACTTCATCAGCCTGGGCGTGGCCCTGGTCCTCGGCACGGCGGGGCTGCCCCACATCCTGTCGCGCTTCTACACCGTGCCCACCGCCCGCGCGGCGCGCCGCTCGGTCGTCTGGTCCATCGGCCTGATCGGCGGTTTCTACCTGATGACGATCGTGCTCGGGTTCGGCGCCGCCGCCCTCGTCGGCCCCGCGGAGGTCCGCGCCTCGAACGCGGCGGGCAACACCGCGATCCCGCTGCTGGCCCTCGATCTCGGCGGCGGCGAGGGCACCACCGGTGGAACGATTCTCTTTGCCGTGGTCGCGGCCATCGCCTTCGCCACCATCCTGGCCGTCGTCGCGGGCATCACGCTCGCCTCGTCCGCGTCCGTCGCCCACGACCTCTACGCCTCGCTCCGCCGCCCCGGCCGCAGGAGGCACGGGGAGGTCGCCGTGGCACGGGTCGCCGCCGCCGGGATCGGCGCGGTCGCGATCGGCCTCGGGCTGCTCGCGCAGGATCTCAACGTCGCGTTCCTGGTGGGCCTCGCCTTCGCCGTCGCCGCCTCGGCCAACCTCCCGGCCCTGCTCTACGCGCTGTTCTGGCGCGGCTTCACCACCCGGGGCGCGGTCTGGGCGGTGTACGGGGGGCTGGTCCCGGCGGTCGTCCTGGTGCTGGTCTCACCCGTCGTCTCGGGCAGCCCGACGTCGCTGTTCCCGGGCGTCGACTTCCAGCTCTTCCCCCTGGAGAACCCGGGCCTGGTCTCCATCCCCCTCGGCTTCCTGGCCGGCTGGATCGGTACGGTGACCTCCTCCGAGCCGCCCGACGAGGCCAAGCACGCCGAGACCGAGGTCCGCGCCCTGACGGGGGCCGGAGCGGCGTAGCGCCCGCCCCCCGGCCCGAGTCCCGGGCGTCCCGCTGCGGCCGGGCCCGGGGCTCGGGCCGGGAAACGCCGTGGGAGTCAGCCCGAGGCCCAGGCGTACCGGTGCTCCGGGCGGCCCGTCTCGCCGTACCGCAGCGTCAGCCGGACCTTGCCCGTGCGTTCCAGCAGCTTCAGATAGCGCTGCGCCGTCTGGCGGCTCATCCCCGCGCTGTCCGCGATCTCCTGCGCGGAGAGCGGGCCCTCCGCGCCGCGCAGCGCCTGGCGGACCAGTTCGGCGGTGGTGGGGGAGTGGCCCTTGGGGAGGACCGGCTCGCTCGCCGCCCACAGCGCGCCGAAGAGCCGGTCCACCTCCGCCTGCTCCGCCTCGCCGCCCCCGTCGAGCGTCCGGCGCAGGGCCGCGTACGCCTCCAGCTTCGAACGCAGACCGGCGTACGTGAACGGCTTGACCAGGTACTGGAGCGCGCCGTGCCGCATCGCGTCCTGCACGGTCGCGACGTCCCGGGCGGCCGTCACCATGATCACGTCGGCCCGGTGGCCGAGGCGGCGCAGCTCCCGGACCACGGCGAGGCCGTTGCGGTCGGGCAGGTAGTGGTCCAGCAGGATCAGGTCCACCGGGACCTCCTCGACCGTCTCCAGCGCGGCGGCCGCCGAGTGGGCCCGGGCGGCCACCCGGAACCCGGGGACCTTGGCGACGTACGCCGCGTTGATCTGCGCCACGCGCACGTCGTCGTCCACGATCAGGACCTGGATCACCACTGTTCTCCCGTCGTGGCCGGATGGGCGGAGGGCTGCCAGCCGCCGAGGGAGCCGTCCGCCCGGCGCCCGGGGGCGGGGGTTACCGTGTCCCGCGGCTCGGCGTCGGCCAGCGCGTCCGGCAGTACCACCGTGAACAGCGCGCCGCCCCCGTCCGCGTCGGAGACCGTGACGCCGCCGCCCTGGCGCTCCGCCAGCCTCCGTACGAGGGCGAGCCCGAGGCCGCGCTTGCCGTGCGCCGGGACGTCCTTGGTGGACCAGCCCTCCGTGAAGATCGACGCGTGCCGCTCCGGGGGCACGCCGGGGCCGCTGTCCCGCACGCCCAGCACCACCGTACGGCCCTCCGTCCGCAGCTCGACCTCGATCCGCGCCCCGTCCGATCCGGCCGCCGCGTCCGTGGCGTTGTCGACGAGGTTGCCGACCACGGTGACCAGGCCCCGGGGGTCGACGACCCGGTCCGGCAGCAGGGTGCCGGGGGTCAGCCGCAGCGCGACGCCCCGCTCGGCGGCGACCGTCGCCTTGCCGACGAGGAGGGCGGCCAGCAGCGGGTCCTGGACCTTCTCCGTGACCTGCTCGGCCGTCGCCCGGTGGACGCCCACCACCTCCGTGACGAACTCCATCGCGTCCTCGTGCATCTCCAGTTCCAGCAGCCCCAGCAGGGTGTGCAGCCGGTTCGCGTGCTCGTGGTCCTGGGCGCGCAGGGCGTCGATCAGCCCCGTGGTGGAGTCGAGTTCGCGGCCCAGGTGCTCCAGTTCGGTCCGGTCGCGCAGGGTCACCACGGCGCCGCCGTCGTCCGTGGGCATCCGGTTGGCCAGCAGCACCCTGCTGCCCCGCACCGCCAGCAGGTCGTCGCCGACCACGCGCCCGGTCAGCACGTCCGTGGTCCGGCCCTCGCCCAGCACCTCCTCCAGCGGCCGGCCCGCCGCCTCCGGGCCCAGCCCCAGCAGCCGCTGTGCCTCGTCGTTCAGCAGACGGACCCGGCCGGCGGCGTCCAGGGCGACGACCCCTTCGCGGATGCCGTGCAGCATGGCCTCGCGTTCGGTCAGCAGCGCGGAGATGTCGGAGAACGCCAGGTCGTGGGTCTGCCGCTGCAAGCGGCGGGAGATCAGGTACGCGGCGAGCGCCCCGACGGCCAGGGCCCCGCCCGCGTACGCCAGCAGCCCCGGGATCGCCCCGAGGAGGCGGGCGCGGACGCTGTCGTACTCGATGCCGACCGAGACCGCGCCGATCACCTCGCCGGAGTCGTCCACCAGCGGCACCTTGCCGCGCGCGGAGCGCCCGAGGGTTCCGCTGTCGATCTCCATGACCTCGCGTCCGCGCAACGCCTCACCGGGGTCGGTGGAGACGACCGCGCCGATCCGGTCCGCGGAGGGGTGCGACCAGCGCACTCCGCGCCCGTCCATGACCACGACGTACTCCGCACCGGTCGCCCGCCTGATCCGCTCGGCGGTCGACTGGACGGGGCCCCGGGCGGACGGGTCCGTGCTGCCCAGGTCCCGTGCGATCTCCGGCTGGGCGGCGGTGGACTGGGCGATGGCGAGGGCGCGGCGCATCGCCTGGTCGTCGAGCTGGTCGCTGAGAGGCGCCAGGAACAGGCCGGTGACCAGGATCGTCACGCCGGTGATGATGGCCAACTGCATCAGCAGGACCTGGGAGAAGACCCGCCGGGGCCAGCCGAACCGGCGGGGCCCCCTGCCGGGGGTCGGTGGGGCGTTCACCGTACGAACGGTAAGGGCCGGGCGGCCGGGGTGGAAATCCGGCCGCCCGGCCCCGGCGCGGGTGGCCCCGGGCGCGACCGCGCGCCCGGGGCCGCGTACGGCTCCCGGCCCCCTCCGCGGGGGCGCCAGGCGTCCGCGGACCCGGTCGAGGTCCGCCGGCCGCCTCTACGCGGTGGGCAGCGGCTGCGGTGGGCGGGGCCCCGTGTACTGCCCGCTCGGCCTGATGCGGAGCGGGCGCTCCCCGTACTCCTCCAGCGCGTGGGCGATCCAACCCGCCGTCCGGGCCACCGCGAACACGGTCTCGCCCGCGTCCGCCGCCATCCCCCGGGAGACCGACAGGACGGCCAGCGCCAGGTCGACGTTGGCGTGCAGCGGGGCGTGCCGCGCCGTCGTGGCCATCACCTCGCGGGCCGCCGCCAGCGCTGCCGCGGCCCGGGGCGTCCGGGCCAGCAGGTCGAACAGGAGCGTCGCCCGCGGGTCCTCGCCCCGGTAGAGCCGGTGGCCCAGCCCCGGCACCCGCCGCCCGGTCCGCAGGTGGTCGGCGACCACGGGAACCGCGCTGCCCCGGTCCACCGCCTCCTGGAGCATCCGGTGCGCCAGCCCGCTCGCCGCGCCGTGCAGCGGCCCCTCCAGCACGCCGAGCCCCGCCGAGACGACGGCGTACGGATGGGCCCGTGCGGAGGCGGCGACCCGGGCGGCCAGCGTGGAGGCCGCCAGGTCGTGGTCGATCAGGAGGGCCAGGGCCGCGTCCAGCACCGCGAGGGAAGGGGTGTCGGCCGGCTCGGCGGTCAGCCGTGACCACAGCTCCCGCGCCAGGGAACTCCCCTCGGGCGCGGGGTCGCCGAGCGTCGGCAGGGCGGCCACCAGGGTCGGGATCAGGCCCCGGGCGCTGTTCAGGACCGCCTCGGGCGACAGGTCGAACCGCAGTGCGTCGGTGGCCGCGGCGGCGGTGACCGCGACCCTCAGCCGGTCCGTGGAGCCGCTGTGCGCGGGCAGTGCGCCGATCGCCCGGCGGGCCGCCGCGAGGGGTCCGGCGGGGGCGGTGAACCGTGCGCCCGGCCGCGGTTCGCCTGTCCACAGCCACTCGGCGACCTCCTCGTAGCCGTACCGCCGGGCCAGTTCCGTCGCGTCGACCCCGCGGAAGTAGCAGCGGTCGCCCTCGATGAGCGTGAGGCCGGTGCGGAAGACGAGATCGCCCCCGGCCGGGGAGGGATCCCGCCGTCCCGATCGCCGGGCCAGCGCCCGTACCTCGTCGGCGTCGAACGTGCTGCCCCGCCCTCCGGCGGCCCGGGCGCTGTTCAACTGACCCCGGCTGACGTAGGCGTACACCGTCTCCGGCTTCACGCCCAGGAGTTCGGCCGCCTCCCGGGTGGTGAGCCGGGGAGCGCCGGGCCGGGCGGACTCTGGTTGATCCGTCATGGGACCACCGTATCCACCGGCCGTATACATTGATTCAATCAACATTGACAGATCTTCCATCAAGCATGGACAGTCGAATCAATGTTGCATGCACGGAAGAGGGAGCAGCCATGACCACCACCCCCGACGCCCCCGCCGTCCCCCGCGGTCTGGCCGGTGTCGTCGTCACCGACACCGAACTCGGCGACGTACGCGGTCGCGAGGGCTTCTACCACTACCGCCGGTACTCGGCGATCGAGCTGGCGGAGACCCGGAGCTTCGAGGACGTCTGGTATCTGATGTTCCACGGCGAACTCCCCGACGGGGCGGCCGCCGCCGACTTCGCCGCCCGCACGGCCGCGCTGCGCACCCTCCCCCCGCAGGTGCGCGAGGCCCTGCCCGCCATCGCCCGCGCGAGCGCCGTCTCCGGTCCGCTCGCCGGACTGCGTACCGCCCTCTCCCTGCTCGGCGCCTCGGCGGGCTTCCGCCCGGTGTACGACATCGACGCCGGACGGCGGCGCGAGGACGCGCTCGCCGCCTGCGCGGCCGTGCCCACGATCCTGACGGCCCTCCACCGCCTCGGCCAGGGGCTGGAGCCGGTCGAACCGCGCGAGGACCTGCCCCACGCCGCGAACTACCTGTACATGCTGACCGGTGTCGAAGCCGGCTGCGACCAGGTCCGGGCGATCGAGCGGTACCTGGTCTCCACCATCGAC
Source organism: Streptomyces sp. CB02366 (assembly GCF_001905905.1). Classification (GTDB taxonomy): domain Bacteria; phylum Actinomycetota; class Actinomycetes; order Streptomycetales; family Streptomycetaceae; genus Streptomyces. Next base: position 481,484 of record NZ_LIVT01000003.1, on the reverse strand, counting down.
CACGGCTTCAACGCCTCCACCTTCACCGCCCGGGTCGTCGCCTCCACCGGGGCCGATCTGGCCGCCTGCCTGGTCGCGGCGGTCGGCGCGCTCTCCGGACCGTTGCACGGCGGAGCGCCCAGCCGGGCCCTGGACACCCTGGACGCCATCGGCGCCCCGGACCGCATCGACGGCTGGATCCGCGAACAGGTCCTCTCCGGCCGCCGCATCATGGGCTTCGGCCACCCCGTCTACCGCACCGAGGACCCGCGCTCCCGCATGCTCAAGTCCCTCGCGCAGGGCTTCGGCGGCCCGCTCGTCGACTTCGCCGTCGAGGTGGAGGCCCAGGTCGAGGCCATCCTCGCCGAACTCAAGCCGGGCCGGGAACTGCACACCAACGTGGAGTTCTACGCCGGAGTGGTCATGGAGCTGTGCGGGCTGCCGCGCGCGATGTTCACCCCCACCTTCTGCGCGGCGCGGGTGGTCGGCTGGAGCGCCAATATCCTGGAGCAGGCGGAGGACTCGAAGATCATCCGCCCGGCGGCGCGCTACGTCGGCGCACCCCCGCCGCAGCCGGTACCGGCACCCTGACGACGCCCCCAGGAAGGCCCCCGTTGAACCCGCCCCGCACCCCGCAGATCCCGGTCGTCGTCCTGGCGGGCTTCCTCGGCTCAGGCAAGACCACGCTCCTGAACCACCTGCTCCGCAACCGGGCGGGCACCCGGATCGGCGTGATCGTCAACGACTTCGGGGCCATCGAGATCGACGCCATGACCGTCTCGGGCCAGGTCGGCTCCACGGTGTCGCTCGGCAACGGCTGCCTGTGCTGCGCCGTGGACGCCAGCGAACTCGACTCCTTCCTGGAGACGCTGACCCGGCCCTCCGCCCGGCTGGACGTGATCGTCATCGAGGCGAGCGGCCTCGCCGAGCCGCAGGAACTGGTGCGCATGCTGCTGGCCAGCGACGACCCGCACATCCTGTACGGGGGCCTCATCGAGGTCGTCGACGCGGCGGAGTTCGACGCCACCCGTGAGCGGCATCCCGAACTCGACCGCCATCTCGCCGTCGCCGACCTCGTCGTCCTGAACAAGACCGACCGGGTGGCGGAAGGCGAGGGGGAGCGGCTGCGGGCGACGGTCGAGGCGCTGAGCGGCCCGGCACCCGTGATCTCCGCCGTGCACGGCCGGATCGACCCGGAACTTCTCTTCGACCCCGCACTGCGGCCGGACCACGAGGAGGCGGCCGGACAGCTGAGCTTCGAGGACCTGCTGCGGGAGGAGGGGTGCGGGGCCCACGAGGGGGGTGACGGGCACAGCCACGACGGGCATCTCCACGCGGCGTACGAGAGCGTCGAGTTCACCTCGGACGTGCCGCTCGACCCGCGCCGCTTCATGGCGTTCCTGGACTTCCGGCCCGAGGGGCTGTACCGGATCAAGGGCTTCGTCGACTTCGGTGCGGGAGACCGGGACAACGCCTACGCGCTGCACGCGGTCGGCCGCTTCCTGCGCTTCGTCCCCCGGCCCTGGGCGCGCGGCGAGCAGCGCCTCACCCAGCTCGTCATGATCGGCGCCGGGATCGACGCCGCGGCACTGCGGGCCGGGCTCGCCGCCTGTCGCTCGCAGGAACCCGCCCCCGGGGCGCCGGCCGGGGATCCCGCCGCCGTCGAGCGCGCCATGTGGGGCGTACTGCGGTACGTACCCCGGGACGGCGCCGAGGAGGACGCCGAGGACGTACCGGAAGAACGCGGCGAGGAGCGGGAAGCGGACGCGGAGGCGTGACGCCCCGGCCCGCCCCCGCCGCACCTGCCGCGCGCCCGCCCCGTACGGACGGCGGCGAGGGCGCCGAACGCGGCGGGGCCTACAGCGGCGGGCCCGCGATCACGGCCACCTTCTCCAGCAGCGGCGTGCCCGAACCGTCCCGCCTCGGGTCCGGCTCCGGCAGCTTCGCCGGGGCGCCGTTCTTCTGCGCGGCCCGTGCCGGGGCCGCGCCCGCCCAGGCGAAGACCAGGACGTCCTCGCCCTTCAGGAACCGCTGGCAGCGCACCCCGCCGGTGGCCCGGCCCTTGCGCGGATACTGGTCGAACGGGGTGAGCTTGGACGTCATTACCGAGTCGTCCAGCGTGCCGTGCGAACCGGCCACCGTGAACACGATCGCCTCGGACGCCGGGTCCACCGCCGTGAAGGACAGCACCTCGGCCCCCGCCGTCAGCTTGACGCCCGCCATGCCTCCGGCGGGGCGGCCCTGCGGGCGCACCGAAGCCGCCGGATAGCGGAGCAACTGGGCGTCGGAGGTGATGAACACCAGGTCCTCCTCGCCCGTGCGCAGTTCGGTCGCCCCGACGATCCGGTCACCGTCCTTCAGGGTGATGACCTCCAACTCGTCCTTGTTGGCCGGGTAGTCCGGCACCACGCGCTTCACCACGCCCTGCAGGGTGCCGATCGCCAGACCCGGCGAGGACTCGTCCAGGGTGGTGAGGCAGATCAGCTCCTCGTCCGCCTCCAGCGTGAGGAACTCGGAGATCTGGGCCCCGCCCGAGAGGTTCGGCTCGGCGTGGGTGTCCGGGAGCTGCGGCAGGTCGATCACCGAGAGCCGCAGCAGCCGGCCCTTGGACGTCACCGCTCCGACGTCGCCGCGGGCCGTCGCCGCCACCGCCGACACGATCACGTCGTGCTTGGTCCGCCGGGCGTCCTCGGAGACCTCGACCGGCTCCGCGTTGGCCGTACGGGCCAGCAGCCCGGTGGAGGAGAGCAGCACCCGGCAGGGGTCGTCCGCCACCTCCAGCGGAACGGACGCGATCTGCGAACCCGCCGACTCCAGCAGCACCGTGCGCCGGTCCGTGCCGAACTTCTTCGCCACGGCGGCCAGCTCGGTGGAGACCAGCTTGCGCAGCTCCGTGTCCGACTCCAGGATCGCGGTCAGCGCCTCGATCTCGGAGGTGAGCTTGTCCCGCTCGGCCTCCAACTCGATCCGGTCGAACCGGGTGAGCCGGCGCAGCGGCGTGTCCAGGATGTACTGGGTCTGGATCTCGCTCAGCGAGAAGTGCGCCATCAGGCGCTCCTTCGCCTGCGCGGAGTTGTCGCTGTCCCGGATGATCCGGATGACCTCGTCGATGTCGAGGAGCGCGACGAGCAGGCCCTCGACCAGGTGCAGCCGGTCGCGCCGCTTGGTGCGGCGGAACTCGCTGCGCCGCCGCACGACCTCGAAGCGGTGGTCGAGGTAAACCTGCAGCAGCTCCTTGAGGCCCAGGGTGAGGGGCTGGCCGTCGACCAGCGCCACGTTGTTGATGCCGAAGGACTCCTCCATCGGCGTCAGCTTGTAGAGCTGTTCCAGCACCGCTTCCGGCACGAAGCCGTTCTTCACCTCGATGACCAGCCGCAGGCCGTGCGCCCGGTCGGTGAGGTCCTTGACGTCGGCGATGCCCTGGAGCTTCTTCGCCGAGACCAGGTCCTTGATCTTGGAGATCACCTTCTCCGGGCCGACGGCGAAGGGGAGTTCGGTGACGACGAGGCCCTTGCGGCGGGCCGTCACATTCTCCACGGCGACGGTGGCGCGGATCTTGAACGTGCCGCGGCCCGCCGTGTACGCGTCCTTGATGCCGGAGAGGCCGACGATACGGCCGCCGGTGGGCAGGTCGGGGCCGGGAACGAAGCGCATCAGCGTCTCGACGTCGGCGCCCGGGTGCTTGATCAGGTGCCGGGCGGCGGCGATGACCTCGCCCAGATTGTGCGGGGGCATGTTGGTGGCCATGCCCACGGCGATCCCGGACACGCCGTTGACCAGGAGGTTGGGGTAGGCGGCCGGGAGGACGACCGGCTCCCGCTCCTGGCCGTCGTAGTTCGACTGGAAATCGACGGTGTCCTCGTCGATCGCCTCGGTCATCAGCGAGGTGGCGTCGGCCATCCGGCACTCGGTGTACCGCATGGCGGCCGGCGGGTCGTCGTTGCCGAGCGAACCGAAGTTGCCGTGGCCGTCGACCAGGGGCAGCCGCATCGAGAAGGGCTGTGCCATCCGCACGAGCGCGTCGTAGATCGAGGCGTCGCCGTGGGGGTGCAGCTTGCCCATCACCTCGCCGACGACGCGGGCGCACTTCACGTAGCCGCGGTCGGGGCGCAGTCCCATCTCGTTCATCTGGGACACGATGCGGCGGTGCACCGGCTTCATGCCGTCGCGGGCGTCGGGCAGGGCCCTGGAGTAGATCACCGAGTACGCGTACTCGAGGAAGGAGCCCTGCATTTCGTCGACGACGTCGATGTCGAGGATCTTCTCCTCGAAGTCGTCCGGCGGCGGGGTCTTCGTGCTACGGCGGGCCATCGCGGCTGCGACTCCTTCACGGATTCTGTTCGGGCGACCTGAGCTTGTTCGGTGCGACACGAGCTGCTGACGCGCTCCATTGTGGACCTCCGGACTGACAACGCCGACCTCGACCCGTCCGAAGCGGTCGGGGCGGTCGGGGCGGGCCGCCCGCGGGGGCGTCCGCGACACCATCGACGGAAACATCCGCGGAACGGGAACTTCGCCAGGCACCGGTGCGCTTGCTTAGAGTGGCAGGTCTGGCAGGAAGACCAGCATCGCGATCGAAGGGACGTACATGCCCATGGGTCACACGGCCACCGCACAGGCCGGCTCCGGCGGCTTGACAGCGACCGAGCACCGCCTGGCCAACGGCCTGCGTGTGGTGCTCTCCGAGGACCATCTGACCCCGGTCGCCGCGGTCTGCCTCTGGTACGACGTCGGCTCGCGCCACGAGGTCGAGGGCCGCACCGGTCTGGCCCACCTCTTCGAGCACCTGATGTTCCAGGGCTCGGGCCAGGTCAAGGGGAACGGCCACTTCGAGCTGGTCCAGGGGGCCGGCGGCTCGCTCAACGGGACCACCAGCTTCGAGCGGACCAACTACTTCGAGACCATGCCCACCCACCAGCTGGAGCTGGCGCTCTGGCTGGAGGCCGACCGCATGGGCTCCCTCCTCGACGCCCTCGACGAGGAGTCCATGGAGAACCAGCGCGACGTCGTCAAGAACGAGCGGCGCCAGCGTTACGACAACGTGCCCTACGGCACCGCGTTCGAGCGGCTGACCGCCCTCTCCTACCCCGAGGGCCACCCCTACCACCACACCCCGATCGGCTCCATGGCCGACCTGGACGCGGCCACGCTGGAGGACGCCCGCGCGTTCTTCCGTACGTACTACGCGCCGAACAACGCGGTGCTCTCGGTGGTCGGCGACATCGACCCCGAGCAGACCCTCGCCTGGATCGAGAAGTACTTCGGCTCCATCCCCTCCCACGACGGCAAGCAGCCGCCGCGCGACGGGACGCTGCCCGAGATCATCGGCGAGGAGCGGCGCGAGGTGGTCACCGCCGAGGTCCCCGCACGCGCCCTGATGGCGGCCTACCGTCTGCCCCACGACGGCACCCGCGCCTGCGACGCCGCCGATCTGGCGCTCACCGTGCTGGGCAGCGGCGAGTCCTCCCGGCTGCACAACCGGCTGGTCCGCCGCGACCGCACGGCGGTGGCGGCGGGCTTCGGACTGCTGCGGCTCGCCGGCGCCCCCTCGCTCGGCTGGCTGGACGTGAAGACGTCCGGCGGCGCGGAGGTGGCGCAGATCGAGGCCGCCGTGGACGAGGAGCTGGCCCGGTTCGCCGCCGAGGGGCCGACCCCGGAGGAGATGGAGCGGGCCCAGGCGCAGTTGGAGCGCGAGTGGCTGGACCGGCTCGGCACGGTCGCCGGCCGCGCCGACGAACTCTGCCGTTACGCCGTCCTGTTCGGCGACCCGCAGCTCGCCCTGACCGCCGTCGGCCGGGTCCTGGACGTCACCGCCGAGGAGGTGCGCGCGGCGGCCGAGGCGGCCCTGCGCCCCGACAACCGGGCCGTGCTGGTCTACGAGCCCATCGAGCCGGCCGAGGACGCCGACGGCGAGCAGGCCGACGAGGGCACCGACGACGCCCACGAGGGGGCGGCCAAGTGAGCGACGCCGCCGTGACTGGAGTAACCATGGAGTTCCACCCGCAGCCCACCCCCGGCACGGCCCGCCCCTGGGCCTTCCCGGCCCCCGAGCGCGGCGCGCTCCCCAACGGGCTGACCGTGCTGCGCTGCCACCGCCCCGGCCAGCAGGTCGTCGCGGTGGAGATCTTCCTGGACGCGCCGCTGGAGGCCGAGCCCGAGGGCCTGGACGGCGTGGCCACGATCATGTCGCGGGCGCTCTCGGAGGGCACCGACAAGCACAGCGCCGAGGAGTTCGCCGCCGAGCTGGAGCGCTGCGGCGCCACGCTCGACGCGCACGCGGACCACCCCGGCGTCCGGGTCTCCCTGGAGGTCCCGGCCTCCCGGCTGGCCAAGGCCCTCGGGCTGGTCGCCGAGGCGCTGCGGGCCCCGGCCTTCGCCGAGAGCGAGATCGAGCGCCTCGTCGGCAACCGGCTCGACGAGATCCCGCACGAGCGGGCCAACCCGTCCCGGCGCGCCGCCAAGCAGCTCTCCAAGGAGCTGTTCCCGGCCGCCTCCCGGATGTCCCGGCCGCGCCTGGGCACCGAGGAGACGGTCCGGCGGATCGACGCGGCCGCCGTGCGCGCCTTCTTCGACGCGCACGTCCGCCCGTCCACCGCCACGGCCGTCATCGTCGGCGACCTCACCGGCATCGACCTGGACGCTCTGCTCGCGGAGACCCTCGGAGACTGGTCGGGCAACGCCGGACAGACCCGTCCGGTGCCGCCGATCACCGCGGACGACACCGCCCGCGTGGTCATCGTGGACCGCCCCGGCGCGGTCCAGACCCAGCTGCTCATCGGCCGGATCGGCGCCGACCGGCACGAGCGCGTCTGGCCCGCCCAGGTGCTCGGCACCTACTGCCTGGGCGGCACCCTCACCTCCCGGCTGGACCGGGTGCTGCGCGAGGAGAAGGGCTACACCTACGGGGTGCGCGCCTTCGCCCAGGTGCTGCGCTCCTCCGGCCCCGACTCGGGCGGCGCCGCCATGCTCGCGATCAGCGGCTCGGTGGACACGGAGTCCACCGGACCGGCGCTGGAGGACCTCTGGAAGGTCCTGCGGACGCTGGCCGCCGAGGGGCTGACCGACGCCGAGCGCGAGACGGCCGTGCAGAACCTGGTGGGCGTCGCCCCGCTGAAGTTCGAGACCGCCGCCTCCGTCGCGAGCACGCTGGCCGACCAGGTCGAGCAGCACCTCCCCGACGACTACCAGGCCCACCTCTACGCCCGGCTCGCGGAGACCGGCACCGTGGAGGCGACCGCCGCCGTGGTCAACGCGTTCCCGGTCGATCGGCTCGTCACCGTCCTCGTGGGGGACGCGGCGCAGATCGAGGAGCCCGTGAAGGCGCTCGGCATCGGCGAGGTGTCGGTCGTCACCGGCTGACGCCTCCTGCGGCGCACCGCCGTGAACGGGACCCCGACGGAAGCGGTTTCGTCGGGGTCCAGGCTTTTTGTCCCTTTGTTTATCTTCATACCCTTTCGGGGTGGTAGGTGGATGTTTGTCCTGTGGGATGCGTGACACATCCGCTGCTCCGTTTGGCGAGGGGAAGCCTGCCCGCCTAGCGTCGGCTCGGCTGTCCGTCACCCTTGTGCCGCGTCCGTGGCGCCGGGCAGCCATCGCCGAGTCCCCGTCAGGCGCGAGCCTGGGGAGCCGGGGACCCATCGCAGTCCCTGGGGTGAATCGGAGGCCCGAGCCGTGAACCGGCGCGGGGATCCGTAGGAGACCTTCCTGCTCCGAACCCGTCAGCTAACCCGGTAGGCGAGAAGGAAGGAAAGGAACAGCCCCTCCATGGCGTTCACCCGTGCCACCGGGAAGCACCGTGCCCCGAGCCGTCTCACGCGCCGGAGCGTCCGGGCCGCCGGCATCGCGACCCTGGCCACCACCGGAGTCATCGGCTCGCTGTCCACCCCGGCGCTCGCCGCGGACACCGAGGCCGCCAAGGTCACCGAGACCCGCCTCTCCCAGGCCATCGAGCTCAACGCCACGCTCGCCGACCGGATCGACGCCCAGGCGGACGCCCAGAAGAGGCAGGCCGACGAGATCGCCCGGGCGAAGGCCCGGGCCGCCGCCGAGGCCCGCGCCAAGGCGGCCAAGGCCAAGGCGAAGGCGGAGGCCGAGCGCAAGGCCGAGGCCCGCGCCGAGGAGGTCCGCGAGGAGAAGGCCAGGGCCGCCCGTGCCGCCGAGCGCGCTCGCCTCAACGCCTTCCACCTCCCCGTCGCCGGCTCCCACGTCACCACCGGTTACCGGAGCGGCGGTTCGCTCTGGTCGTCCGGCAGCCACTCCGGCGTGGACTTCATGGCCGCCTCCGGCAGCTCGGTCGTCGCGGTCGGCGCCGGTACGGTCGTCGAGGCCGGCTGGGGCGGGGCGTACGGCAACAACATCGTGCTCCGGATGGCGGACGGCACGTACACCCAGTACGGCCACCTCTCCTCGATCGGCGTCTCCGTCGGCCAGAGCGTCTCCTCCGGCCAGCAGATCGGCCTCTCCGGCTCCACCGGCAACTCCACCGGCCCGCACCTGCACTTCGAGGCCCGCACCACCCCCGACTACGGCTCCGACATGGACCCCGTCGGCTACCTGCGTTCCCACGGTCTGAACGTCTGACGCCTTTCCGTGCGATCCCTTCCGAAGGCCCCGGCGCCCGCCGGGGCCTTCGGTCGTTCCGCTCCGAATTCCTCAAAGAAATCTCTGTGTTCCGGATCGCCATCGGAAATTCCGGTGGATTGCCCTAGAGTCGCGGAACAGACGTCGGACGGCCGCGTTCGGTGGGGATCGGGACGGAGGTTCGGGTATGCGCGTTCCCGCGCGTTCGGTGGGCACGGCCCTGCGTGACGACATCGTCTCCGGTGTGCACCCGCCCGGCAGCCGCCTCACCGAGGAACTGCTGGCCCGCCGCTACGGCGTCTCCCGCGTCCCGGTCCGCGAGGCCCTGCGCACGCTGGAGTCCGAGGGCTTCGTGGTCATCCGCCGGCATGCCGGCGCCTGGGTCGCCGAGCTCGGCGTGCAGGAGGCGGCCGATCTCCTGGAGATGCGGACGCTCCTGGAGCCGCTGAGCGCGGCACGCGCCGCCCGGCGCCGTACGGAGGCCCACCTCAAGGTGTTGCGGGGTCTGGTGCGACTGGGTCAGGAGCGGGCCCGCCGCGGCGAGGGCGAGGACCTGCGCGCCCTGGGCGGCTGGTTCCACGAGACCCTCGCCCAGGCGTCCGGCAGCCCCGGCCTCATCGCCCTGCTCACCCAGCTCCGCTACAAGATCGCCTGGATGTACACGGTCGACCGGCCGGACCGACCGGTCGATTCCTGGGCCGAACACGGGGCGATCGTGGACGCCGTGGCGCGGGGCGACGCGGAGCGGGCGAGGGCCCTCGGCGCCCGGCACGCCGAACGCGTCGCCGGGGCCCACCGACTGCGCCGCCCGGTCCTCCCGGGACGCCGCACTCCGCCCGCCGCCCGCGTGAGCGCTCCGTAACACGGCGAGAACATCGTGGAAAGCCGCCGTTGACAGAGAATGCGTACAAAGGAAGAAGAGAAAGGGGGGACGGGCTCCGCGCTGCCCGCCCTTCCGGATTTTTCGGCTCGCTGCCTTTTCCCCGGCATACGAAAGAGCCGTGACCCCCGGAGGGTCACGGCTCTCGCGCATCCGCGTCCGCCCGAAAGGCGCGGCCGGGAAAGCCGACCGAAAAGTGCGGCCGGGAAAAGGTTCAGACGGTCTCGGGAAGCTCTTCCAGGCCCTCGGCGACCAGCTTCGCCAGCCGGTCCAGCGCGGCCTCGGAGCCGTCCGCGTCGGACGCGAGCACGATCTCCTCGCCGCCCTGCGCGCCCAGGCCGAGCACGGCGAGCATGGAGGCGGCGTTCACCGGGTCGCCGTCGGCCTTGGCGATCGTCACGGGGACGCCGGAGGCCGTGGCGGCCCGGACGAAGATGGAAGCGGGGCGGGCGTGCAGGCCCTCGGCCCAACCGACGTTTACGCGGCGCTCAGCCATGGTTCTGCCCTTCACATATCAACGGTTGTCTAGACCAGTCTCTCATGCAGTGCGTGGTGCTGTGCCCGGCCGCCTCCTGTCCGGCCGGGGCTCCGGACGCCCCGGTCGGGGGCTCCTCAGACTGCCCCGGCGCCGGGCCCTCCGCGACCGGGGCCCCCGCCGTAGGCTTTGCGCATGGAGCCCATGCCGGAGCAGAGTCCGCCTCACGCGTACCCCGACCACTGGGAAGCGGACGTGGTGCTCCGCGACGGCGGCACCGCCCGCATCAGGCCGATCACCACGGACGACGCCGAGAGACTGGTCAGCTTCTACGAGCAGGTGTCCGACGAGTCGAAGTACTACCGCTTCTTCGCCCCGTACCCCCGGCTATCCGACCGGGACGTGCACCGCTTCACCCATCACGACTACGTCGACCGGGTGGGACTGGCGGTCACGATCGGCGGCGAGTTCATCGGAACGGTCCGCTACGACCGCATCGACGACCGGGGCCGCCCCGCCTCCGCCCCCGCCGACGAGGCCGAGGTCGCCTTCCTCGTCCAGGACGCCCATCAGGGCCGGGGGGTCGCCTCGGCGTTGCTCGAACACATCGCCGCGGTCGCCCGTGAGCGCGGCATCCGGCGGTTCGCCGCCGAGGTGCTCCCCGCCAACAACAAAATGATCAAGGTGTTCCGGGACGCCGGCTACACCCAGCGCCGCAGTTTCGAGGACGGCTCCGTCCACCTCACCCTCGACCTCGAACCCACCGAGAAGTCCCTCGCCGTCCAGCGCGGCCGTGAACAGCGCGCCGAGGCCCGATCGGTGCAGCGCCTCCTCGCCCCCGGCTCCGTCGCCGTCATCGGCGCCGGCCGCGCCCCCGGCGGGGTGGGGCGCACGATCCTGCGCAACCTCCTCGCCGCCGGGTACACCGGCCGCGCCTACGCGGTGAACCACGCCTTCGACGAGGGCCCGGCCACGCTCGACGGCGTCCCCGCCCACCGCTCGCTCGGCGAGATCGGGGAGCAGGTCGACCTCGCGGTCATCGCCGTCCCCGCCCACCGGGTTCCCGAGGCCGTCGCCGACTGCGGTGAGCACGGCGTCCAGGGGCTGGTCGTCGTCTCCGCCGGATACGCCGAGCGGGGCGCCGAGGGCCGCGAGCTCCAGCGGGAACTGGTCCGCCAGGCACGCTCGTACGGCATGCGGATCATCGGCCCCAACGCGTTCGGCATCATCAATACCGCCGAGGCCGTCCGGCTGAACGCCTCGCTCGCCCCCGAGTCGCCCGCCCCCGGCCGGATCGGCCTCTTCACCCAGTCCGGCGCGATCGGCATCGCCCTGCTCTCCGGCCTGCACCGGCGTGGCGCGGGTCTGTCCTCGTTCATCTCGGCGGGCAACCGGGCCGACGTCTCCGGCAACGACTTCCTCCAGTACTCCTTCGAGGACCCGGACACCGACGTCGCCCTGCTCTACCTCGAATCCCTCGGCAACCCCCGCAAGTTCACCCGTCTCGCCCGCCGGACCGCCGCCGTGAAGCCCGTCGTCGTGGTGAAGGGCGCCCGGCACAGCGGCACCAACCCGCCCGGCCACGCCGTCCCGGTCAGCCGCATCCCCGACGCGACGGTCTCCGCGCTGATGCGCCAGGCCGGCGTCATCCGGGTCGACACCGTGACGGAGATGGTCGACGCCGGGATCCTGCTGGCCGGACAGCCCCTCCCGTCCGGCCCCCGGGTCGCCATCCTCGGCAACTCCGAGTCCCTCGGCCTCCTGACGTACGACGCCTGCCTGGCCGAGGGGCTGCGTCCGCGCCCGCCGATCGACCTCACCACCGCCGCCTCCCCGCAGGACTTCCGGGACGCGCTGGCCGAGGCGCTCGCGGACGCCACCTGCGACGCCGTGATCGTCACCGCCATTCCGCGGGTGGGGGAGGACGGGGAGGCGGAGACCGGCGACGGGCAGGTGCTGGCCGCCGCCCTGCACACGGCCGCGGCCGGGGGCTCGGCCAAGCCGGTGGCCGTCGTCCACGTCGAGCTGGGCGGTCTCGCCGAGGCGCTGGCCGCCGCCAGCAGCACGGCCGCCCCGCACCCCCGGACCGCCGCCGCGCCCCGGACCGCGTCCCCGGAAGAGGCCGCCGACCGGGCGGGGGCCCACGCACCCCCGGCGACGGGCGGCCCCCACGCGGCGGCCGCCGACCGCACGGCGACCGCCGACCGCACGGCGGCCGCCGACCGCACGGCGACCGCCGACCGCACGGCGACCGCGGACCGCACGGCGACGGGCGCCCCGGCCACGCCGCCGGCCCCGGCGTCCTCCGCCGCCCCGGGAGCAGCGGCCCCCGACCCCCTGCCCCGCCCCGGCCGCATCCCCGCCTACCCCGCCGCCGAACGCGCCGTACGGGCCCTGGCGGAGGCCGTGAAGTACGCCCAGTGGCGACGGCAGGCGGCCGTGCCCGGCAAGGTCCCCGAACTCCTCGACGACACCATCGACGAGGCGGGGGCCGCAGCCCTGATCGAGGCCCACTTGGCCGCCGCCCCCGACCCGCGGGGCCACCGGCTCGGCCCTGACGAGGCCCGCGAACTCCTCGGCCGCTACGGCATCGGCGTACGCCCCACGCTGCCCGCCCCCGACCCCGACGCGGCCGTCGCCGCCGCCGCCCGGCTCGGCTACCCCGTCGCCCTCAAGACCACCGCGCCCCACCTGCGCCACCGCGCCGACCTCGGCGGGGTCCGCCTCGACGTCGCGGACGAGGACGCGCTGCGCCGGGCGTACGGAGACCTCACCGACCTCCTCGGCAAGCCCGCCGAACTGCTCCCCGTCGTCCAGGCGATGGCCCCGCGCGGCGTGGACACCGTGGTCCGCGCCTCCATCGACGCGGCCGCCGGGGCCGTCCTCTCCTTCGGCCTCGCGGGCGCCCCCTCCGAACTGCTCGGCGACACCGCGCACCGGCTGGTACCCGTCACCGACCGCGACGCCGCCGAGCTGATCCGGTCCATCAGGGCGGCCCCGGTGCTGTTCGGCTGGCGCGGTGCGGCCCCGGTCGACACGGCCGCGCTGGAAGAGCTGCTGCTGCGGCTCTCCCGGCTGGTCGACGACCATCCGGAAGTGGTCTCCGTCGCTCTCGAACCGGTCGTCGTCGCCCCGCACGGGCTGACCGTGCTCGGCGCGTCCGTCCGGCTCGCCCCGCCCCCCGCCCGCGGCGACCTGGGCCCCCGGCGCCTCCCGAACTACTGAGCCCGCCCGCGATCGGGGGCGGGGCCGAGGGGCCGGCCACGCGCACCTGCGGCGTTGCCGTCCATCACCATGGCCCGCCCCGCTCCGCCCCGCCTCGGTCCTCCGCCCCGTAGCCGCAGGCGCCCCGCCCCGCCCCTCCTCCAGCCCCCGCCGCCGGCGGGCTGACCGCCGGTGGCCGCCGGGGCGTCCCCGGCAGCCACCGGCCCGCCGTAGGATGGTGCACATGGCGAAGACCGGTACGACGACCCAGGGGCTGCGCGCGGCGATCGAGCGCAGCGGCTACTACCCGGCCCTCGTGGCCGAGGCGGTGGAGGCCGCCGTCGGCGGGGAGCCGGTCGCCTCGTACCTGGTGCACCAGGAGACCACGTTCGACTCCAACGAGGTCCGCCGCCACGTCACGGTCCTCGTCCTGACCGAGCACCGGTTCATCGTCAGCCACACCGACGAGCAGGCCGCCGACACCAGCTCCCCGACGCCGTACGCCACCACCTCCACCGAATCGGTCAAGCTGGAGCGGATCTCCTCCGTCGTGGTCAGCCGCGTGGTCGCCGACCCGGAGAAGTACGTCCCGGGCACCCTGCCCCGCGAGGTCGTGCTCACCATCGGCTGGGGCGCGGTCTCCCGCATCGACCTGGAGCCCGCCGCCTGCGGCGACTCCAACTGCGACGCCGACCACGGCTACACCGGCAGCTCCACCGCCGACGACCTGAGCCTGCGGGTCAGCGAGGCCGGCGACGGCCCCGACACCGTGCGCCAGACCCTCGCCTTCGCCCAGTCGCTCTCCGAGGCCACGGCCGCCATCGCGGCGGCCGGCCGCTGATGGCGCAGCCCGCCTGGCAGGACCCCGTTCCGCTGGCCCTCGACACCGCGCCCGTGCCCGAGTACGGCAGCGGCTCGCTCGCGGACCTGCTGCCCACGCTCGCCGCCGGGCAGGAGGTGCCGGGCTTCACCGCCGCGATCCCCGAGCTGACCCCGGCCGACCGGAACTGCGTCTTCCTGATCGACGGCCTCGGCTGGGAGCAGATCAAGGCCCACCCGGACGAGGCGCCCTTCCTGCACTCCCTGCTCCCCACCTCGCGCGGCGGCACCGGCCGTCCGCTCACCGCGGGCTTCCCCTCCACTACCGCGACCTCGCTCGCCTCGGTGGGCACGGGACTGCCCCCCGGCGAGCACGGGCTGCCCGGCTACACCGTGCGCGACCCGGGGACCGGCGCGCTGATGAACCAGCTCCGGTGGAAGCCGTGGACCGAGCCGAAGGTCTGGCAGCCCCACCCCACGGTCTTCCAGCTCGCGGACGCCGCCGGGGTGCGCACCGCGCAGGTCTCCGCGCCGATGTTCGAGCAGACCCCGCTGACCAAGGTCGCGCTCAGCGGCGGCTCCTTCCTCGGCCGGCTCTCCGGCGAGGAGCGCATGGACGTCGCCGCCCAGCGGCTGGCCGCCGGGGACCGCTCACTCGTCTACACGTACTACAGCGAGGTCGACGGCAAGGGCCACCGCTTCGGCACCGACTCCGACGCCTGGCGCGGCCAGCTGATGTACGTCGACGGACTCGCCCGACGCCTCGCGGAGCAGCTCCCACCGCGCTCGGCGCTCTACATCACCGCCGACCACGGCATGATCGACATCCCGTTCGACGAGCGGTCCCGGATCGACTTCGACGAGGACTGGGAGCTGAGCGCGGGCGTCGCCCTGCTCGGCGGCGAGGGCCGTGCCCGCCACGTCTACGCGGTGCCGGGCGCGCAGGACGACGTGCTGGCCGTCTGGCGCGAGGTGCTCGGCGAGCAGTTCTGGGTGGCGAGCCGGGACGAGGCGGTCGCCGCGGGCTGGTTCGGGCCGGTGATCGACGAACGGGTCCACGGCCGGATCGGCGACGTGGTCGCCGCCGCCCACGACGACGTGATCATCACGGCTTCCGTCAACGAACCCCACGAGTCCGCGATGGCCGGTGTGCACGGCTCCCTGACCCCCGTGGAACAGCTCGTCCCCCTCCTCGAAGTACGCTCCTGACCCCTCCCCCCGACCGACCCCTCCGAAAGGTGTTCGACCTCTCATGCCCGAGCTGGTGTTCTTCTCCGGAACCATGGACTGCGGAAAGAGCACGCTGGCCCTGCAGATCGGTCACAACCGCTCGGCGCGCGGGCTCCAGGGCGTGATCTTCACCCGGGACGACCGCGCGGGGGAGGGCAAGCTCTCCTCCCGGCTCGGGCTGGTGACGGACGCCGTCGAGGCCGAGGAGGGCATGGACCTCTACGCGCACATCGTGGACCGGGTCAGCCGGGGCGGCCGGGTCGACTACGTGATCGTGGACGAGGCGCAGTTTCTCGCCCCGGCACAGATCGACCAACTGGCCCGCGTCGTGGACGATCTGGGGCTCGACGTCTTCGCCTTCGGCATCACCACCGACTTCCGCACCAAGCTGTTCCCCGGCTCCCAGCGGCTGATGGAGCTGGCCGACCGGATAGAGGCCCTCCAGGTGGAGGCGCTCTGCTGGTGCGGGGCGCGCGCCACGCACAACGCCCGTACGGTGGACGGCGCCATGGTCGTCGAGGGCGCGCAGGTCGTCGTCGGCGACGTCAACCGGCAGGCGGGCGAGGTCGGTTACGAGGTGCTGTGCCGGCGCCACCACTGGCGCCGCATGACGAGCGGTTCCGCCCGCGCTGGCGCGCTCTCGCCGGACGTCCTGCCGGTGTCCTCGGACTGAGCCGTACGGACCGCCGGCCCGCGGCTCCCAGCGTTCAGCCCGGCGCCACCTCGCCCACGCCGAGGAGTCACCGCGGTGGATCAGGCTTCCCTCGTCCGACCCCCGCCCGGGGGCGCACCACGAAGGAAGTAACCACCGATGGATCGCAGATCGTTCATGGCCACGACGGGCCGCGCCTCTCTCCTGACGGGCGGGGCGCTCGCCGCCGGCACGGCCCTGACGGCCCCGCAGGCCGCGGCCGCCCCGGAGCACGACAGGCGCGACCACCACGGCGGTGGCCGGACGGTGCGGTTCAACATCATCAGCGACATCCAGGGCGACCTGGCCGACTTCGGCAGGGCGCTCGACGATCTGCACCGGATCAACCCCGACAGCGCCGGGCTGGGCGTCGCGGGTGACATCACCCCCCGGGGCTACGACTTCGAGTACGCCGAGGTCCGCCGCACCCTCCAGCGGCACCGGCACCCCCGGAACGTCGCGTGGGCCATCGGCAACCACGAGTTCTACGTCCCCAAGTACAGCGACCCGAACACGCTCGCCCAGGACACCTGGCCCAACGGCACCACGGAGGACTCGCTCTTCCGCAGCTTCTACAACTTCGCGGGGCGGAACAAGGTCTACACGGAGGCGTCGTTCGGCGGGGTCCCCGTCCTGACCCTCGGGACCGAACGCTACGCGCACTACCACGACGCGAAGTTGTGGGACGAGGTGTGGATCAGCGACGCGCAGTTCGCCTGGCTGGAGGACCGGCTCGCCCACTGGGCGCGGCGGCGCAAGCCCGTCATGGTACTGACCCACCACCCCCTGCCCAACACGGTGTCGGGCACCCGCAACAAGCTCTACCTGGGGGACTACCTCCAGCCCGACCGGCTCCTGTCGATCCTCGGCCGCCACAAGGACGTGTTCCTCTTCTCCGGCCACACCCACTGGGACCTCAACCTGTCGGACTGGGCGGTCCGCAGGGTCGTTCCCGGCACGGCGAACCTCGACGGCTTCACCGTCGTGAACACCTCCGCGGTCCAGACGGGGTGGACGGACGACGGCAAGGGCGGCGAGGTCGCGGTGGGCGGCACGTTCAACCAGGGCCTCCAGGTCGAGGTGGGCCCGCGCACGGTCGTCATCAAGGCCCGTGACTTCTCCACCGGCACCTGGCTCAAGCAGCTCACGGTCCCGCTGCACACGACGGCCTGAGACGGAAGGCGGAAGGCGGGGGCGGGGCAGCTCGGCGCGCCCCCGCCCCCCCGGCCGCCGGGAACGGCCCCCGGCCCCGTCCACGCGGATGCAGGACCCGGGACGCCCGGCCCTACACGGCGGGCGGCCCGGCACGTCCGGCCCTCACCGCCCGAACGCGTCGCTCCCGTTCGACCTGACGATGGTGAACACGGCGCCCTCCGGATCCGCGACCGTCGCCAGCCGGCCGCTCGACGCCTCGCGCGGCGGCTGCAGGACGCGACCGCCCAGCTCCACCACCCGAACGGCCGCCAGATCGGTGTCGGCGACCTCGAAGTACGTCATCCAGTGCGGTCCCCGGTCGCGCGGCAGTGCGTGGCCGACCCCGTGCAGCGCCGCCACCGGGACGCCGTCCAGGTGCAGGGTCTGGTAGTCGAAGTCGGCCGAGAGGACCGCCTCCGTCTCGTAGCCGAAGACCGTCTGGTAGAACTTCGCGACCGTCGACGTCTCCCGCGTCACCAGCTCGTTCCAGACAGGGGTGCCGGGCACGCCCGCCGTCATCGTGCCGATGTGCTCCGACCCCTGCCAGATGCCGAAGACCGCCCCGCTCGGGTCCGAGGCGATGGCGAGCCGCCCCGCCTCGCCCGCGTCCAACGGACCGACCGCGACCGTCCCGCCGCAGGAGCGGACGGCCTCCGCGGTGGCGTCGGCGTCGTCCGTGGCGAGGTAGGTGGTCCAGGCGATCGGGAGATGCCGGTCGGGCGGCAGCTGGCCGACGCCCGCGACCTCCTCGCCGTGCAGCAGTCCGCGGACATAGGGGCCCAGCTGATCGGGGCCCGGCAGGAACTCCCAGTCGAACAGGGCTCCGTAGAACTCCTGGGTCGCGGTCAGGCCGTGCACGATCAGACTCACCCAGCAAGGTGTTCCGGGCGTACGCCGGGCGGGGGCCTCGGTCATCGTTCTTTCTCTCCTCGGACCGTTGTGGTGGCCGTACGGGGGAAGGGGGCGGGCGTGCCGCCCCGGGTCGGGGCGGGGCCCGCGTGCCCCGTGCAGATGCTCGCACCCCCCGGCGCGGGGAGCGCACCGGCCGCGCCGCGTCGTCCGGGTTCTCGGCGAAGGACGGCCGGGTTCCCGCCGGCCGTCCTGTCCTCGGTGGTCATGGGCGCCCGGTGCGCTGCGCGAGGATGGCACCCATGAAGCCCATCATCACCGCATCCGCATGTGCGAGCGAGTCGGCCGGGCCGCGCCCGCCCGTACTCCTGGACGTCCGCTGGCAGCTCGGCGGACCGCACGGCCGCGCCGACTACGAGGCCGGGCACCTGCCCGGAGCCGTCTTCGTGGACCTCGACGAGGACCTCGCCGCCCCGGCGGGCGACGGCGGCCGCCACCCCCTTCCGGACCCGGAGGTCTTCGGGGCCGCGATGCGCCGGGCCGGAGTCGGTCAGGACACCCCCGTCGTGGTGTACGACGGCGGCCAGGGCTGGGCCGCGGCGCGGGCCTGGTGGCTGCTGCGCTGGGCCGGGCACCGGAACGTACGCGTGCTGGACGGCGGGCTCGCCGCCTGGACGGGCGACCTCTCCACCGAGGTCCCGCACCCCGTCGAGGGCGATTTCCGGCCGGAACCCGGGGCCCTGCCCACCCTGGACGCGGAAGGCGCGGCGGCCTTCGCCCGGTCGGGTCTGCTGCTCGACGCGCGGGCGGCGGAGCGCTACCGCGGCGACGTGGAGCCGATCGACCGGGTCGGCGGCCACATCCCGGGCGCCGTCTCCGCGCCGACCACCGAGAACGTCGACGCGGACGGGCGCTATCTCCCGGCCGAGCGACTCGCCGCCCGGTTCGCCCGACTGGGCGCGCAGGGCAGCCCCGACGGCGTGGGCGTCTACTGCGGCTCGGGGGTCTCCGGCGCGCACCAGGTGCTGGCCCTGGAGATCGCGGGCTTCACGGGCATCCTGTACCCCGGCTCCTGGTCCGAGTGGTCCTCGGACCCCTCCCGGCCGGTCGCCACGGGGCCCGACCCCCGGTAACGCCGCGGCCCCCGGAGACGACGAGAGGGCGGGACCGGTGCGCATCCGCGTTCCGTTCCCGCCCCCGCCGGTCGTCATTCCCGGTCAGTCCTGCTTCTTGCGCCGGGTGCCGAAGACGATCTCGTCCCAGCTCGGCACCGCGGCCCGGCGGCCCGGCCGCACCCCGTCCGCCTCGGCCTGACGGTCCGTCGTCCCGGTCAGCCGGTCCCGGTGACCGGCCACCGCCCGGGGCATCAGCACATCCGCGTACGCGGAGCCGGCCCCGGCCGAAGCGGCCGCGGCCGGCGGCTCGTCCGCCTCCGCCTCCTCCGCCGGTTCCAGCGCGGGGGGCTCGGGCTGCGCGGGCCGCTCGGGCACCACCATGTCGCCGCGGAAGCTCGGTACCGCCTCCAGCAGACTGGTCAGCGAGTCGCGCTCACCGGCCGAGGCGCTGCTCACGTACTCCTCGGGTTCGGAGGCCGGGGCGGGCCGCTCGATCTGCCGGTCCAGGGCCCGGTCCATCGGGCGGTCGCGATCGATCTGCCGGTCGAGGCTGCGGTCCAGCGGCCGGTCGCGCGGCAGGCGGGCGATCCGGGGCACGAACGGGAAGCTGGGCTCGGGTGCGGCGTCGTCGGTCTCGCCGATCAGCGAGCGCGCCTCGTCGTCCACGGCCTGGACCAGCCGCCGGGGCGGGTCGTACGTCCAGCTCGCCGAGTGCGGTTCGCCCGCGACCCGGTAGACGAGCAGGACCTCCCAGGTGCCGTCGTCGCGGCGCCAGGAATCCCACTGGACGGTCTCCTTGTCGGCGCCGCGCAGCAGGAGACGCTCCTGCACCGCCTCGCCGAGCTGGGGGCCGGTGTTCTCGCCGGGACGGCGCACAGGAGTCTTCCGGGCCCGCTCGGCCATGAAGGCGCGCTCCGCGAGCACGGGGCCCTCGAAGCGGCGTACACGGTCGACGGGGATGCCCGCGAACTGGGCGACCTCCTCCGCGGAGGCGCCGGCTCGTATGCGGGCCTGGATGTCGCGCGGCCGGAGGTGGCTCTCCACCTCGATCTCGATCTGGCCGAGCCGGGCGCGGTCGTTGCGCACGGCGGCGCGCAGCCGCTCATCGATCGGAAGCGTGTACTCCGTGCTGTCCGCAGCCTTGAGCACCAGTCGTGTGCCGTCGTTGGAGACGGCCACGACACGCAGTTCGGGCATGGGGACCTCCCGGGTGGTGCCTGCCGACGTCACGTGCGTCGCTGCTTCCGCTAGTCGAGTGTGACCTGCCCGGGTGCAGCCTGCCACAACCTTGCCAAGTTGCCCGGCGTGTCGGGCGCTCGTCCTGGTGTGCCGCCATGGCACGGTTGCCCATTGCGACCCAAAGTGACCGATTTGGCCGCCTTGTGCAGCGAGCATCCGTGCGATGCCTTGAAACCACCGGCTCGGGCGCCGCCGTCGGCCCCCTCCGGTGGCTGCGGAATCCCACGTCGGAGTCCGCCCCAGGGCTCGTCACAGTACTCCATTCGGGCCACCGGGGTGGACCGGCGCGCCGCCGAAGTTCTCGGGCGGTGCGGGAGTTGACGTACCCGGTCCGCCGCGAAATGCCCCTGATGCGTGTTGTGCTTCACACAATCCCCGGAAACGGAACTATCCGCTTCGCTCATTTGTCCCTTCCTGGTGCATGGTGGGAGAGATGTCAAGCAGGGGCTGGTAATGGTTCAGAAGCCGGAAAGCGACGCAGAACAGAAGGAAAAGCGCATAGATCTGAGTCTCCCGCAGGTCGCCGGGAGCGCTGTGGCCGCCGTCGCGGCGGCGGTGGCCGCCTCACAACTGGGGGTGTACGGCACGATCGCCGGGGCGGGCGTGATGAGCGTCGTCGCCACCTGTGGCGGCTCGGTCTTCCAGCACTTCTTCCGCCGCACGGGCGAGCAGATCCGCGAGGTGACGGTCCAGGTGGTCCACCCGGAGGGCCGCCAGGTGACGGTGCACACCAAGGAGACGACGCCCGCCGGGCGCCGATCCGCCGCCGCACGGCGCTCCGGTCCGGATCCGGATCCGGATCCGGCCGAGGACGCCACCACCGTGCTGCCGACGGTGGACCCCGGGGCGGTACCGGAGGTGGTCCCGGACGCGGAGAGCACGCACCTGCTCGCCCCCGTCGCGGACTCCGACCGCACCCAGCTGCTCGACCTCGGTGACGCGCGGACCCGGATGCTCCGCGTCCCCCCGCCGGGCGGAGGCCCGGCCCGCGGTGCTGGAGCCGAGGACGACCGTACGCGGATGCTGCGGCGGAACGACGTCCGCACGCGGCCGGCGCCGCAGGGCGGAACGGCCCCGGCCGGCCCCGACGAGGAGTTCGGCGAGGGCGTGACGCACGGCACCCGGCTGCGCGGCTGGAAACGGCCCGCGCTCGCCGCCGCCGCGGTCTTCGCCGTCTCCATGGCCGGGATCACCGTGTTCGAGGTCGTCTCGGGCAACGACCTCAGCGGCGGCCAGGGCACCACCCTCAGCTCAGTGGTGCGCGGCGGCGGCGACCGGGACTCCGGCCCCGCCGACCCCGCGCCCTCCGAGGACGCCGACCGGGACGGCGGAGCGGACGACCGCCGCCCGTCCCCCGGCGCCTCCACCGGTTCGGCCCCCGCCACGGACGGCGGCGACGGCAGCGGCACGAGCCCGGACCCCGGCACGGGAACCGGGAGCGAGAGGCCCACCACCGGGCCCACCCCCACCCCGACGCCCTCCGGGACCGGCGGCGGGACCGCCCCCGGCCCGACGCAGCCCACCCCCTCGGCCCCCGGCGACGCGGGCACCGGCGAGCCCCCGGCCGACCCCGGCGCCGGCGCCGGGCAGGGCGAGCAGGGTCCGCCCGCCGACGCCACCGAGTGACCGGAGCGCCGGCCGTACGACGCGCCTCGGCCCCGGCCCCCTCCCGACGGAGGGGGCCGGGGCCGAGCGCGTACCGAAAGCCGGGAGGGCTCAGTCGCCGAGCACGCGCCGCAGGTAGTCGTTGCCGAACATGCGGTCCGGGTCCAGCCGGTCGCGCAGCGCGGTGAACTCGCCGAAGCGCGGGTAGACCTCGGAGAAGTAGGCCGCGTCCCGGGTGTGGATCTTGCCCCAGTGCGGCCGGCCCCCGTGCGCGGTCATGATCCGCTCGACCGCGGTGAAGTACGAGCGGTGGGGCGTGCCCCGGTACAGGTGGACGGCGATGTACGCGCTGTCCCGGCCCGACGCGGTGGACAGGGTCATGTCGTCGGCCGGAGCGGTGCGTACCTCGACCGGAAAGCTGATCTTCAGCGGAGAGCGTTCGACCATGGCCTTCAGCTCCCGCAGCGCCGCCACGGCCTGCTCGCGCGGCACGGCGTACTCCATCTCCACGAACCGCACCCGGCGCGGGCTGGTGAAGACCTTGTAGGGGATGTCGGTGTACGTACGCGAGGACAGCGCCCGGCTGGAGAGCCTGGCGATCGAGGGGATCGTCGCCGGGACCGCGCGCCCCAGCGAACAGGCGACCTGGAAGACCCCGTTGGACAGCAGCTCGTCGTCGACCCAGCTGCGCACCTTCCCGGGAGGGGCGGCCGGCCCGGCGCTGCGGTTGTTGCGCTTGGTGGTGCAGTTCCCGGTGTGCGGGAACCAGTAGAACTCGAAGTGCTCGTTCTCGGCCACGAGCTCGTCGAAGTCCGAGGTGACCCGGTCGAAGCCCATCGGCTCCTCACGGGCCGTCAGCAGGAAGATCGGCTCCACGGCGAGGGTCACGGCGGTGATCACCCCGAGGGCGCCGAGGCCGATCCGGGCCGCGGCGAAGATCTCCGGGTTCTGCTCGGCCGAGCAGACCAGCACGGTGCCGTCCGCGGTCACCAGCTCCAGCGCCCGGATCTGCGCGGATATCGACGCCGAGTCCCGGCCCGTGCCGTGGGTGCCGGTGGAGGTGGCCCCGGCGATGGTCTGCTCCATGATGTCGCCCATGTTGGTGAGCGACAGCCCCTCGCGGGCGAGTGCGGTGTTGAGCCGCTTGAGCGGGGTTCCGGCCTCCACCGTCACGGTCATCGCCTCACGGTCGACGTCCCGGATTCCGGTGAGCAGGTCGGGGCGTATCAGCACCCCGTCGGTGGCGGCCGTCGCCGTGAAGGAGTGGCCCGAACCCACCGGCTTCACCTTCAGGCCGTCCGCGCCCGCTCTGCGCACCACGTCCGCGAGCTCGTCCACGGACGCGGGGGACTCGGTGCGGGCGGGCCGGGCGGTGACGGTACCCGCCCAGTTATGCCACGTGCTCGTCTTCGTCCGTGCGTAGGTGTCGGTCATCTTCCCCGCGCCCTCCCGTCGTAGCCGGCCCGGCCAGCCGGCGGTATCCCAGGAACGCCACCACCGCCGCGAGCGCTCCCGCCGCGACGGGCACCGCGTACCCCGCCTCCGCCCCGGCGGCGTCGACCACCCAGCCGGCGGCCGAGGAGCCCAGCGCCACTCCGACCGCGAGCCCGGTACTGGTCCAGGTCATGCCCTCGGTCAGCTTGGTGCGCGGTACGTGCGCTTCGACGAGGGCCATGGTGGTGACCATCGTGGGTGCGACGGCGAGGCCCGCGACAAAGAGCGCCACGGCCAGCAACGGAAGGTTCCCGGCCAGTTGGAGGGGGATCATACTCACGGCCATCGCGAGGACACCCACCAGCCACCTGATCGCGGGCCTCCCCTTCAGGTGCAGCAGCCCGAACACCGCGCCGGCGAGACACGAACCGAGCGCGTAGACGGCCAGCACCAGGGACGCCGCGGACTTGTGCCCGCGCTCCTCGGCGAAGGCCACGGTCACCACGTCCACGGCCCCGAAGATCGCTCCCGTCGCCACGAAGGTGGCCACCAGGACCTGGAGCCCCCGCGAGCGCAGCGCCGAGCCCCCGGTGTGCTGCGACTTCGGGTGCGGTACCGGTTCGGTGGCGCGCTGCGCCGTCAGCCAGAAGACGCCGACCAGCAGGAAACCGGCGGCGATCAGCGGCCCCGCCTCCGGGAACCAGGCGGTGGACAGCCCGATGGAGATGATCGGACCGAAGATGAAGCACACCTCGTCGACGATCGACTCCCACGCGTACGCGGTGTGCAGGTCCCGTCCGGAGCCCCGGTAGATCTCCGCCCAGCGGGACCGGACCATCGACCCCACGCTCGGCACGCAGCCCGCGCCCGCCGAGAAGACGAACAGCGTCCACTCCGGCATCCCCTGCTGGGCACAGATCAGCAGGCCCCCGACCGCCGCCACCGCCACCAGCGTGACCGGGCGCAGCACCCGGCGCTGACCGTGGCGGTCGACCAGCCGGGAGACCTGGGGGCCGCAGACCGCGGCCGACATCGCCAGGGTCGCCGACAGCGCCCCGGCCAGCCCGTAGCGACCGGTGAGCTGGGAGATCATCGTCACGACGCCGATGCCCATCATGGACAGCGGCATCCGGCCGAAGAACCCCGCGGCGGAGAAACCCTTGGTGCCGGGGGCGGAGAAGATGGCGCGGTAGGGGCTGGGCAAGGGGTACTCCGGTCGTGCCTGTCATGCGTGTAGTCGACCGACACAGCTTACGGGCCGGGCGGCCGGACCGGACACCGCTTTCCGGGCGCCGCGGGGGCTCCCCGCCGCGCCCCCGCGCTTTCCCGACAGGGCGTCGGATGTCGGTGGGCGCCCTGTCCGAGGGGGGTGGCAGGATCGATGCCATGTCCGATCTGCGCGATCCCGCTCCCTACGACGCCCTGTTGCTGCTCTCCTTCGGCGGCCCCGAAGGCCCGGACGACGTGGTCCCGTTCCTGGCGAACGTGACCCGCGGCCGGGGCATCCCCGAGGAACGCCTGAAGGAGGTCGGCAAGCACTACTTCCTCTTCGGCGGAGTCAGCCCGATCAACGCGCAGAACCGCGCCCTGCTCGACGCGCTGCGCAAGGACTTCGCCGACCACGCCCTGGACCTGCCGGTCTACTGGGGCAACCGCAACTGGGCGCCGTACCTGACCGACGTCCTGCGCGAGATGACCGAGGACGGCCACCGCCGGATCGCCGTCCTCGCCACCAGCGCCTACGCCTCGTACTCCGGCTGCCGCCAGTACCGCGAGAACCTCGCCGAGTCGCTGGCCGCCCTGGAGGACGAAGGGCTGGAGCCCCCCCGGGTGGACAAGCTGCGGCACTACTTCAACCACCCGGGCTTCGTGGAGCCCATGGTGGACGGCGTCCTCGCCTCGCTCGCCGACCTCCCC
The DNA here is from genome assembly GCF_001905905.1 of Streptomyces sp. CB02366. Classification (GTDB taxonomy): domain Bacteria; phylum Actinomycetota; class Actinomycetes; order Streptomycetales; family Streptomycetaceae; genus Streptomyces. The sequence continues at coordinate 456,273 of NZ_LIVT01000003.1, read as the reverse complement.
GAGGACGTCCGCGCCGACGCGCACATCGCGTTCACCACCCACTCCATCCCGACCTCCGCCGCCGACGCCTCGGGCCCCGCGGAGGCGCACGGCGAAGGCGGCGCGTACGTCGCCGAGCACCTCGACGTGGCCCGGCTGATCGTCGAGGCGGTGCGCGCCGAGACCGGCGTCGAGCATCCCTGGCAGCTCGTCTACCAGTCCCGCAGCGGCGCCCCGCACATCCCGTGGCTGGAGCCCGACATCTGCGACCACCTGGAGACCCTGCACGGCGAGGGCGTCCCCGCGGTCGTGATGGCGCCCATCGGCTTCGTCTCCGACCACATGGAGGTCCTGTACGACCTCGACACCGAGGCGAAGGCCAAGGCCGCCGAGCTCGGACTGCCGGTCCGCCGCTCCGCCACCGTCGGCGACGACCCCCGTTTCGCCGCCGCCGTGCGGGACCTGCTCCTGGAGCGCGCCGCGAGCGAGCGCGGCCGGGCGGTGGAGCGCTGCGCGCTGGGGGCCCTGGGGCCCTCCCACGACCTCTGCCCGGTCGGCTGCTGCCCCGCCAGGACTCCGAAGCCGGCCGCGGCGGGTGCGGACAGCCCGTACGCCTAGTCCGTACGCCTAGTCCGTATGCCTGGTCCGTACGACCACGCGTCGCCCGCCCGCCCGTGCGCACCGATCACCTGGGAGCACCGTGACCGACCCCGACCTCTCCGAACTGCTCGACCTCGCCCTGGAGGCGGCCCGCCGCGCCGGAGCCCTGCTGCGCGACGGCCGTCCGGCCGACCTGGGGGTGGCGGCGACCAAGTCCAGCCCCATCGACGTGGTCACCGAGATGGACATCGCCGCCGAGAAGCTGATCACCGGCTACCTCTCCGACTTCCGCCCCGACGACGGCTTCTTGGGGGAGGAGGGCGCCGGCTCCCCGGGCACCACCGGCATCCGCTGGGTCATCGACCCGCTCGACGGCACGGTGAACTACCTCTACGGGCTGCCGACCTGGGCCGTCTCCATCGCCGCCGAACGCGACGGCGAGCGGGTGGTGGGCGTCGTCGAGGCCCCGATGCGCCGGGAGACCTTCCAGGCGGTCCTGGGCGGCGGCGCGTTCGCGAACGGCGAGGCACTGCGCTGCCGGCCCGCCCCGCCGCTGGACCAGGCCCTCGTCTCGACCGGCTTCAACTACGTCACCCGCGTCCGCACCCACCAGGCGGACGTGGCCCGGCGGCTGATCCCCAGGCTCCGGGACATCCGGCGCGGCGGCTCGGCCGCCATCGACCTCTGCGATGTGGCGGCGGGCCGTCTCGACGGCTACTACGAGCGCGGGCTGCACCCCTGGGACCTGGCCGCGGGCGACCTCATCGCCCGGGAGGCGGGCGCGCTGACCGGCGGGCGTCCCGGGCTGCCCGCCGACGGCGACCTCACGGTGGCCGCCGTCCCGGGCGTCTTCGAGCCGCTCCAGGCCGCCCTGGAGGAACTGGGCGCCTGGCACGACTGACGCGGCGCACGGCAGGCGCGCCGGAAAGGCCCCGGCGAGGGGTCTGCGGGCGCCGCACACGCCAGGGGGCCCCGGACACCATGACGGTGTCCGGGGCCCCCTGGCGTGCGGCTCAGACGGTGGTGGCGCCGATGTTCACGCCGTGCTCGGCGGCGAGACGGTGAAGATCGTCCAGCTCGCCCTGCTCGACGTCCGCGAGGAAGTCGTCGCCGTCCTCGCGCGCCCGCGTGAGGTCGGACTCGGTCGTCTTGATGCGGTGCAGCAGACCTGCGGTGAAAGCGTCCATGATGCGCCCCCTCATCGTGGGTCGGTGGCACGGGGGTGTGCCCGGGATCCCCCCGGCCGGAGAGCCGGAGGAGCGGGTGATCGCGCCGCTGCTCGGGGGAAAGAAGAGCGGGCCGTGGGATGCCACGTGGCAGGCGTGATCGCGGGTGTGAACCCCTCATCCCCATGCCCAGCCTCAGAGAAACCTCAACTGCTCCGTAAATCCGGCGCTTTCCCGGGGGACGGTGCGCGGGAGGCCCGGCGGGCGGCCGGGCCTCCCGCCGCCTTACCGCCGGTTTATGCGCGTTGCGGGCAGGATGGGATCACACAGTGGGCGTCGCTGCCCGCGTCCGGGCGGCCCCCGCGGGGCCGCTCGCTCCGTGAACCCATCGAAGGACCGAAGGAAGGACTGCGCCGTGCGCGTACTCGTCGTCGAGGACGAGCAGCTGCTCGCCGATGCGGTGGCCACCGGACTGCGCCGGGAGGCCATGGCCGTCGACGTCGTCTACGACGGAGCCGCGGCCCTGGAGCGCATCGGGGTCAACGACTACGACGTCGTCGTGCTGGACCGGGACCTCCCGGTGGTGCACGGGGACGACGTCTGCCGCCGGGTCGTCGAGCTGGGGATGCCCACCCGGGTGCTCATGCTCACCGCGTCCGGCGACGTCAGCGACCGGGTGGAGGGCCTGGAGCTGGGCGCGGACGACTACCTGCCCAAGCCTTTCGCCTTCAGCGAGCTGACCGCCCGGGTGCGCGCGCTGGGCCGCCGTACGACGGTGGCGCTGCCGCCCGTCCTGGAGCGCGCCGGCATCAAGCTCGATCCGAACCGCCGCGAGGTCTTCCGCGACGACGTGGAGATCCAGCTCGCCCCGAAGGAGTTCGCGGTGCTGGAGGTCCTGATGCGCAGCGAGGGGGCGGTCGTCTCGGCGGAACAGCTGCTGGAGAAGGCCTGGGACGAGAACACCGATCCCTTCACCAACGTGGTGCGGGTCACGGTGATGACGCTCCGCCGCAAGCTCGGCGAACCGCCCGTCATCGTCACCGTGCCGGGCTCCGGATACCGGATCTGAGGACCATGGTCACCACCCCGGAGCCCCCCGCGGCGCCTCCGAAGCCCACCTGGGAGCCCAAACAGCACGAGCCCCCGTACCCCTGGCTGCGCCCCACCATCCGGATACGGCTCACGCTGCTGTACGGCGGGATGTTCCTGATCGCCGGCATCGTGCTCCTGTCGATCATCTACATGCTGGCCGCGCAGGCTCTGCACGACGCGGGAAGCCTGGAGCTCAAGGTCGGCGGGACCAATGTGCTGATCGCCAGCGACGCCTGCCCGCAGCTCGCTTCCGCCACCAACATCGACCAGGTGAACGAGACGATCAAGGCGTGCACGGCCACCCAGCGCCGGCACGCCCTGGACACGCTGCTCAACCGTTCGCTCCTCGCCCTGGTCGGCCTCAGCGTGATCGCCTTCGCCTTCGGCTACGCCATGGCCGGACGCGTCCTGTCCCCGCTCGGGCGGATCACCCGGACCGCGCGCCGGGTGGCCGGGACGGACCTCACCCGTCGGATCGAGCTGGACGGCCCGGACGACGAGCTGAAGGAGCTGGCGGACACCTTCGACGACATGCTGGACCGGCTGGAGCGGGCGTTCACCGCCCAGCAGCGGTTCGTCGGCAACGCCTCGCACGAGCTGCGCACCCCGCTGGCGATCAACCGCACCCTGCTGGAGGTCCACCTCTCCGACCCGGAGGCCCCGCCGGAGCTCCATCAGCTCGGCAAGACCCTCCTGGCCACCAACGAGCGCAGCGAGCAGCTGGTCGAGGGCCTGCTGCTGCTGGCCCGCAGCGACAACCAGATCGTCGAGCGCAAACCGGTGGACCTGGCGGAGGTCGCCGAGCGCGCCATCGACCAGACCCGGGCGGAGGCCTCGGGGAGGAAGGTGGAGATCCGCGGTGAGCGGGGCTCGGCCGTGGTCCAGGGCAACGGGGTCCTGCTGGAGCGGATCGCGCTGAACCTCGTGCAGAACGCCGTACGCTACAACGTGCCCGAGGACGGGTGGGTGGAGGTCGCCACGGAGGTCCGGCACGGGCAGGCCCTGCTGACCGTCTCCAACAGCGGCCCGGTGGTCCCGGCGTACGAGATCGACAATCTTTTCGAGCCCTTCCGGCGGTTGCGTACGGAGCGCACGGGCAGCGACAAGGGCGTCGGGCTCGGCCTGTCGATCGCGCGTTCCGTCGCACGGGCCCACGGAGGCCGTATCATCGCGGAGCCCCGCGAGGGCGGGGGGCTCGTGATGCGCGTCACTCTGCCGGTCTGAGAAGCCGCGCGCGGTGTTACCGCACCGCATCTCCCTGTTCGCTTTGGGCGGAATTTTCGTGACCCGTCCCCGGTCGAACCGTGTGTGATCGATCACACGGCCGATTTTTCTTCTCTCTACGCACCGTGACGGTGACTCTGCCGGAAAGCCGGTAAACGCCCGGGTTTTCGAGGATCATTATCACGGGAAGTACACGGGGTGGCTCCCGTGAACCGCACCGACGGGACCGTGTACGGTCCCCATCGCCACCCAAGCCGAGCCTCGCCGAGGCGGCCGGTCGGGTGTCGATTGAGTAACAGACCTTGATGTGAGGCAAAATCTCCGCCTCAGGTCGGGCACAAGTCCGGCCTCTCACGCGTTACGTGCGCTGAGACACCCGTATGAACCCAAGAGGGGGAGAGCGACATGGCAACGGACTACGACACCCCACGCAAGACCGACGACGACGTCGACCAGGACAGTCTCGAGGAGCTCAAGGCGCGCCGGAGCGACAAGACGGCCTCCGCCGTCGACGTCGACGAGTTCGACGCGGCCGAGGGCCTGGAACTGCCCGGCGCGGACCTCTCCAACGAGGAGCTGGCCGTCCGGGTGCTGCCCAAGCAGGCCGACGAGTTCACCTGCATGAGCTGCTTCCTGGTGCACCACCGCAGCCAGCTGGCCCGCGAGAAGAACGGTCAGCCCATCTGCCGCGACTGCGACTGAGGTCGAGTCGGCCGTGGCAGGCGAGACACCGTTCCGGAAGCGGCGCCCCTGGCGTCGGCACGGCCAGCAGGCACAGCAGGACGGTACGGGCGGTACAGGCCCGGCAGAAGGCGCTCACGCGCCTGCCGAGCGGTCCGCCACCCCGCCGGACCCTTCCGGCGGTTCCGACGACGAGCGGGGCCGTTCGGCCTCGCTCGAGGTGGCCGGGGCGGCCCCGCTGCCGGACCGGCCCGCAGAGCAGGACCGGGCTGACCCCGCGGCCGGGGGCCGTCTGCACGCGGTGAAACGGGGTGTGCGCAAGAGCGGGGAGGGCGCGAAGGCGCTGGCCGCCCAGCTGGCCGACCGCATCATCGACACGGCGCCCCGGGTGCCCGTGCGCGACCTCGCCACGCTGCGGAGGCAGTTCCCCGGGCTGGGGCCCGAGGAACTGGCCGACAAGCTGGTCACGGGAGCCTGCCGGGGCACCGCGACCGTCGGCGCAGGCATCGGGGCCGCCGCCATGATGCCCGTACCGCCGGCCATGCTCGCCGAGCTGGCGGCGGAGGTGACCGGCGTGGCCGCCATAGAGATGAAGCTCGTCGCCGAGCTCCACGAGGTCTACGGCCGCCGCCCGCCCGGCAACCTCGGCCAGCGCAGCGGCGCGTACCTGACGTCGTGGACGGAGGAGCGCGGCATCGACGTCACCCGGCCCACCACGCTCAACGCCGCTCTCGGCGGCCAGATGAAGCGCGAGCTGCGCCAGCAGATCATGAAGCGCATGGCGCGCAATCTGCCCAACCTGCTCCCGTTCATGATCGGCGCCGCCGTGGGCGCCACGATGAACCGCCGCGACACCCGCAAGCTCGCCGACCGGATCCGGGAGGACCTGCGCAAGCACCAGGTCCCGTGGGACCGGCTGCCCGCACTGCCCCCGCTGGAGCAGCCCGCCGACCCGGCCGTGCTGCCCGAGGCGGTCGAGGACCCCTGAACGGTAGCGGGGCCTCGCGCGGAGGCCCCGCACCGAGCCGGACCCGGGCGGGGCCGGGGGCGTCCGCTCAGGCGGCCGGGACCGCGCTCAACGCCGCCGCCAGACCCCGGGGATCCCGCGTGGAGAGGAAGATGTACGGCGTCGGGTCCTGCGGGTCGATGACCTCCACCCGCACCGCCGTCTCCACATAGCCGCGCAGCAGCATGAACGCCCTCGCGTCCGCCTTGTGCGTGCGCCAGGCCAGCGCTTCCTGCGCGTTCAGCACCTCGGCCTCGCCGAGCGCCGACAACGGGATCCGGGCGTCCCCGGCGACGAGCGCCCCCGCCACCACCCGGATCCGGGCGGAGCCGTAGCTGCTCACCACGACCGCCGCCGCGGCGGCGCCGCCCACCAGTCCGGCGAGCATCGGCAGGGTGCCCAGCGGCAGAAGCATCAGCGCGCAGGCGATGCCGACCCCGAAGGCGATGAACCACCAGGAACGGGGCGCGGTGAGACGTTCGTCGAAGGGCGGTGCGGAAGGCTGCATGGCACCAAGCTTGGCACGGCGGGACCGGCGGATCGCCGCGCGGGTAAGGTCTGCGCCTGTGAGTGGAACATCAGCAGCTCTGACACCGCCGGCCGACGCCGTCGCCCCGGTCCGGCACCCCGACGCGCCCGCCCCCGGCGAGCTTCTCGGAGCGCACTACGAACACTGTTTCGGCTGCGGCGGAGGGCAGCCGCACGGTCTGCACCTGATGGCGCGGGCCGGCGAAGGCGTGAGCGTGACCGCCGAGTTCACCGTGCAGCCCGCCCACCAGGGCGCCCCCGGCCTCGCCCACGGCGGCGTGCTCGCCACGGCGCTGGACGAGACCCTCGGCTCGCTGAACTGGCTGCTGCGCACGATCGCGGTGACCGGACGGCTGGAGACCGACTTCGTGCGCCCCGTCCCCGTGGACACCGTGCTGCACCTCGACGCCCGGATCACCGCCGTGCACGGCCGGAAGATCTACTCCACCGCCACCGGCCGGATCGGCGGCCCCGACGGGCCCGTCGCGGTCCGCGCCGACGCCCTCTTCATCGAGGTCAAGGTCGACCACTTCATCGACAACGGCCGGCCCGCCGAGATCCGGGCGGCCATGTCCGACCCGGACCAGGTCCGCCGGGCCCGCGCGTTCGAGGTGAACCCGTGACCCGCGCCCCCGTCGACGTACTGATCCGCCTCCTCGACCCGGAAGCGCCGATTCCGGCGTACGGGCACCCGGGCGACGCCGGGGCCGACCTGGTCACCACCGAGGCCGCCGAACTCGCTCCCGGCGAGCGCGCGGTGCTCCCCACCGGGGTCGCGATCGCCCTGCCCGACGGGTACGCCGCGTTCGTGCACCCCCGCTCCGGCCTCGCGGCCCGCTGCGGAGTGGCCCTCGTGAATGCCCCGGGGACGGTTGACGCCGGGTACCGTGGGGAGATCAAGGTGATCGTGGTCAACCTCGATCCACGCGAGAGCGTGCGATTCGAACGGTTCGACCGGATTGCCCAACTGGTTGTCCAGCAGGTCGAGAAGGTGCGCTTCCACGAGGTGGCGGAGCTTCCCGGCTCGGCGCGGGCCGAAGGGGGCTTCGGGTCCACCGGCGGCCATGCGTCGGTGGACGGCGCCGAGGGCGGGATCACCCACGGTGGGAACAGCTACGCTTCGGTCGTATCCGACCGGGAAGGACAGTGACGTGTTCGGACGTCGCAAGAAGAGTGGTTCCGCCGAGGACGCGGCGGACGAGGTGCGCGAGGCCGAGCAGGTCGCCGACGAGCCGGGCGCATCCGACGGGGCCGGCACCGGCGCCCGCCGGATGAACCTCCCGCCGGCCCCCCGGCCGGACGGGCCCTGGGACAGCTCCGAGGTCACCCAGCCCGGCGAGGGCCGGGTGGACCTGGGCGGCATCTTCGTCCCCGGCGTCGAAGGCATGGAGCTGCGCGTCGAGGTAGCCGGGGACGCGATCGTCGCCGCCACCGTCGTGCTGCGCGACAGCGCGATCCAGCTGCAGGCGTTCGCCGCCCCCAAGAAGGAGGGCATCTGGGGCGAGGTCCGCGACGAGATCGCCGCGGGCATCACCCAGCAGGGCGGGATGATCGACGAGGTCGAGGGCCCGCTGGGCTGGGAGCTGCGGGCGCAGGTCCCCGTACAGCTTCCCGACGGCACGGGCGGGGTGCAGCTCGTGCGCTTCGTCGGCGTCGACGGGCCCCGCTGGTTCCTGCGCGGAGTGATCTCCGGCCAGGGCGCCGTTCAGCCGCAGACCGCCGGACTGCTGGAGACGATCTTCCGGGACACCGTGGTCGTCCGCGGCGAGGGCCCGATGGCCCCCCGCGACCCGATCGTCCTCAAGCTCCCCGACGACGCCCAGATGGTGCCCGAGGGCGTGCAGCAGGAGGACCAGGAGGGCTCGAAGTTCTCCGGGGGCATGGGCCAGCTCCAGCGCGGCCCCGAGATCACCGAGGTCCGCTAGGGCGTGTTTCGAAAGCCCCGCCTGCTCGGCGGCGTCCGGCGCTCCTTTCGCAACAGGCCCTAGGGCCTGTCGTCGGACTGACGCCTGCCGGGTGACACCACTCCCAGGTGGGTTGTCGCGACACCCGGCCGCCCCGCGCGGCCACGGCCGGTGGGCCGCACCCTCGACCCGGTGCGGCCCACCGGCCTTCGCACGCCCACCGGCCCCCTGCGCCCGGCGGCTCGCGTACCCCATTGCCCGGCCGTGTGCCGCGCGCCCATACTTGGCGGGCGACGACGCAGGCCACGTACGACGGGGGAGCAGCATGACCGAGAACACCGGCGGCCGGTCCGGCACGGCCCTGGCCGAGGAGCCGGCCCGCACGGTCATGGTCCAGGTGGAGGACCTGCACCGCTCGTACGGGAGCGGGGCGGCCGCCGTGCACGCGCTGAGGGGCGTCTCGTTCGAGATCCCGCGCGGTGAGCTGGTCGCGCTCAAGGGCCGCTCCGGCTCCGGCAAGACCACCCTGCTCAACCTGGTCGGCGGCCTCGACACCCCGGACGGCGGCCGGATCACCGTCGACGGCACCGAGCTGTCCGGCCTCGGTGAGAAGGGCCTGCTGGAGCTGCGCCGCGACCGGGTCGGCTTCATCTTCCAGTCCTTCGGCCTCATCCCGATCCTGACCGCCGCCGAGAACGTCGGCGTACCCCTGCGGCTGCGCAAGGCCGACCCGGCCGAGCGCGAGGAGCGGGTCGCCCTGCTGCTCTCCCTCGTCGGCCTCGCCGACCACGCCGAGCAGCGCCCCGGCGAGCTCTCCGGCGGCCAGCAGCAGCGCGTCGCCATCGCCCGCGCCCTCGCCAACCGGCCCGCTCTCCTGATCGCCGACGAGCCCACCGGACAGCTCGACGCCGAGACCGGGCTCGCCGTGATGGAGCTGCTCCGCGCGGTCGTCCGCAGCGAGAACGTCACCGCCCTCGTCGCCACCCACGACCCCCAGCTGCTGGGCCTGGCCGACCGGGTCCTGGAGCTGAGCGACGGCCACATCGTCGAACAGGGCTGAGCCGGGCTCGGCCCCCCACCCACGGCCGCCCCGTTCCGTCCCACCCCCGGTGACCTGCCCCTTCCCGGCCCGGCGTGCATCAGAGTTCCGTCAATTCGCGCCCCAGCGGCACTCCCGGCACCGAACGGCCGGCTCCGGCGGAGTAGCGTCGAGGCGGCGGCCGCATCCGGCGGGCCACCGGCCACCGGGACGACGGGGCCGGACGGAAGAAGACAATGGGGCCATGGGACGCGGCACACTCCGGATCTACCTGGGCGCGGCACCGGGCGTCGGCAAGACGTACGCGATGCTGTCCGAGGCGCACCGCCGGGTCGAGCGCGGCACCGACTGTGTAGTGGCCTTCGTGGAGCACCACGACCGGCCGCGCACCGAGGTGCTGCTGCACGGCCTGGAGCAGGTCCGGCGCAGCGAGATCAGCTACCGCTCGGCCGTCTTCACCGAGATGGACGTCGACGCCGTCCTGGAGCGCGCCCCCGCCGTGGCCCTGGTGGACGAGCTGGCCCACACCAACGTCCCCGGCTCCCGCAACGCCAAGCGCTGGCAGGACGTCGAGGAACTCCTGAGGGCCGGGATCGACGTCATATCCACGGTCAACATCCAGCACCTGGAGTCGCTCGGCGACGTCGTCGAGTCGATCACCGGCGTCCGGCAGCGCGAGACCGTCCCCGACGAGGTGGTCCGCCGGGCCGACCAGATCGAGCTCGTCGACATGTCACCCCAGGCGCTGCGCCGCCGGATGGCGCACGGCAACATCTACCAGCCCGACAAGATGGACGCCGCCCTCTCGAACTACTTCCGCCCCGGCAACCTCACCGCCCTGCGCGAGCTGGCCCTGCTCTGGGTCGCGGACCGGGTCGACGAGTACCTCCAGCAGTACCGGGGCGAGCACAACATCCGCACCACCTGGCAGGCCCGCGAACGCATCGTCGTCGGACTGACCGGCGGGCCCGAGGGCCGCACCCTCATCCGCCGCGCCGCCCGGATGGCGGCCAAGGGCTCCGGCAGCGAGATCCTCGCCGTCTACATCGCCCGAAGCGACGGCCTGACCTCCGCGTCCCCGAAGGAGCTGACGGTCCAGCGCACCCTGGTCGAGGACCTGGGCGGCAGCTTCCACCACGTCATCGGCGACGACATACCCGCGGCCCTGCTGGAGTTCGCCCGGGGCGTCAACGCCACCCAGATCGTGCTGGGCTCCAGCCGCCGCAAGGCATGGCAGTACATGTACGGGCCCGGGGTGGGCGCGACCGTCGCCCGCGAGTCGGGCCCCGACCTCGACGTCCACATCGTCACCCACGAGGAGGTCGCCAAGGGCCGCGGGCTGCCCATCGCCCGGGGCGCCCGGCTAGGCCGGGCCCGGATCATCTGGGGCTGGCTCGTCGGCGCCGTCGGCCCCGTCCTGCTCGCGGTGGTGCTGCGCTCCATGGAGGACGCCCCCGGCCTGGCCAACGACGTCCTCCTCTTCCTCTTCCTGACGGTCGCCGCCGCCCTGCTCGGCGGACTGAGACCCGCGCTGGCCTCGGCCGCCGTGGGGTGCATGCTCCTGAACTACTGGTTCACCCCGCCCACCCACACCTGGACCGTGCAGGATCCGGAGAACCTGGTCGCCATCGGGATCTTCTTCGCGGTGGCGGTCGCGGTCTCCTCCGTGGTGGACCTCGCGGCCCGGCGCACCCACCAGGCCGCCCGGCTGCGCGCCGAGTCGGAGATCCTCTCCTTCCTCGCCGGCAGCGTGCTGCGCGGCGAGACCGCCCTGGACGCCCTGCTGGAGCGGGTCCGGGAGACCTTCGCCATGGAGTCCGTGGCGCTGCTGGAGCGCAGGAGCGACGTGGAGCCGTGGACCTGCGCCGGTTCCGTCGGGCCGGCCCCGGTCGCCCGCCCCGACGACGCCGACGTGGACATGCCGGTCGGCGACAACCTGGCCCTCGCGCTCTCCGGCCGGGTGCTGCCCGCCGAGGACCGCCGGGTGCTCGGCGCGTTCGCCGCCCAGGCCGCCGTCGTCCTGGACCGCCGGCGCCTGGTCGGGGAGGCCGAGCAGGCCCGCAGGATGGCCGAGGGCAACCGGATCAGGACCGCCCTGCTCGCCGCCGTCAGCCACGACCTGCGTACCCCGCTGGCCGCCATCAAGGCCGCCGTCAGCTCGCTGCGCTCCGACGACGTCGCCTGGTCCGAGGAGGACGAGGCGGAGCTGCTGGAGGGCATCGAGGACGGGGCCGACCGGCTGGACCACCTCGTCGGCAACCTGCTCGACATGTCCCGCCTCCAGACCGGCACCGTGCAGCCCCTGATCCGCGAGATCGACCTCGACGAGGTGGTCCCGATGGCGCTCGGCGGCGTCCCCGAGGGCAGCGTCGAACTCGACATCCCCGAGACGCTGCCGATGGTGGCCGTCGATCCCGGGCTCCTGGAGCGCGTCGTCGCCAACCTCGTGGAGAACGCCGTCAAGTACCACCCGGGCCGGGAGCCCGTGGCGGTGGCCGCCAGCGCCCTGGGCAGCCGGGTCGAGCTGCGGGTGGTGGACCGGGGCCGGGGCGTCCCCGACGAGGCCAAGGACCGGATCTTCGAACCCTTCCAGCGGTACGGGGACGCGCCGCGCGGCTCCGGAGTGGGCCTCGGCCTCGCCGTCTCCCGGGGCTTCGCCGAGGCCATGGGCGGCACGCTGGACGCCGAGGACACCCCCGGCGGCGGCCTGACCATGGTCCTCACCCTCGCCGCGGCGGCGGGCGGCGGACGGCCCGACGCCGAACCGCCGGCCCGGGTGACCTCGTGACGCGCCCCGGCGGGCGGCGTGCGCAGGGGCGTACGCAGGGCGGCCTCGCGGTCCGGGGTGCGCCGGGGCGTACGTGGCCCTGCCGCGTGGACCGGGGCTTCCCGGCGGGTACGCCGCCCGGCCCCGCGCCCTTCCCGGCCCGCCCGGGCGCGACCCCTCCCCGGGCGTCCCCCCGTACACCGAACTCCCTCCCCCCCCTCCCCGCGCAGCAGAGTTCTTGTTTCCTCCCCGTGCAGCAGAAAGGCAGGTCCGCGATGACCCGGGTGCTTGTGGTCGACGACGAGCCGCAGATCGTCCGCGCCCTCGTGATCAACCTGAAGGCCCGGCGGTACGAGGTCGACGCCGCGCCCGACGGGGCGACCGCCCTCCAGCTCGCCGCCGCCCGCCACCCCGACGTCGTCCTCCTCGACCTCGGGCTGCCCGACATGGACGGGGTCGAGGTGATCAAGGGGCTGCGCGGCTGGACCCGGGTTCCGATCCTGGTCCTCTCCGCGCGCCACACCTCCGACGAGAAGGTGGAGGCACTGGACGCCGGGGCGGACGACTACGTCACCAAGCCGTTCGGGATGGACGAGCTGCTGGCCCGGCTGCGCGCCTCGGTGCGCCGGGCGGAACCGGTCGGCCAGGAGGGCGGCGCCGAGGACGTCGCCGTGATCGAGACGCCCGGCTTCACCGTCGACCTGGCGGCGAAGAAGGTGCACCGGGACGGCCGCGACGTACGCCTCACCCCCACCGAATGGCACCTGCTGGAGGTCCTCGTCCGCAACGGCGGCCGCCTGGTCAGCCAGAAGCAGCTCCTCCAGGAGGTCTGGGGCCCGTCCTACGGCACCGAGACCAACTACCTGCGGGTCTACATGGCCCAGCTGCGCCGCAAGCTGGAGGCGGACCCCTCGCACCCCCGCCACTTCGTCACCGAGCCGGGCATGGGCTATCGGTTCGAACGCGGCTGACGTACCCCGGACCCCGCGCCGAACGGGCCCGCGGCCACCTCGCCCGGACGCCCCGGCGTCACTCTTTCGTGCGGTCGCCCCGGCCCTCCGTGCGCCGGGCTCAGGACCGGTACCCTTCGGGTATGAGTGCTGTTCCCCGATCCGAGAAAGCCGGGAAGGCCGGGAAGGCGGCGAGACCTTCCGGCCGCTTCCGCCGTATGCTCGACCGGCTCTCCAGCTCCCAGGAGGACCTGGAGTCCGAGGAACTGCGGGAGGACGCGCAGGCCACCGGATGCACCCGGATCTCCGAGTGCTCCGACCGCCAGATCGTGAAGGTGGCCGGTACGCTGCGGACGGTCACCCTCCGCCCCCGGGCCGGAGTGCCCGCCCTGGAGGCGGAGCTCTTCGACGGCACCGAACCGCTGGACGTGGTCTGGCTCGGCCGCCGTGCCATCGTCGGGATAGAACCCGGCCGCCGGATCATCGCCTCGGGGCGGGTCGCCATGAGCCACGGCCGCCGGGTGCTGTTCAACCCCACATACGAACTCCGACCGCTCGGCAAGGAGTAGCCGGTGACGTCTCTCGACAAGCCGACGTCCGACACGGACCAGCCCCACCGCACCGACCCGCGGCCCACCGGCGGGAGGCACGCCGCCCAGCAGGACGCGGAGACGCGGACCGTCACCGAGGCCGCCCTCTTCGAGGCGTTCGGCGGGGTGCGCGGAATGGTGGAGACAGTCCTCCCCGGGCTGCTCTTCGTCACGATCTTCACGGTCAACAAGGACCTGCACATCTCGGCCATCGCGGCCCTCGCCGTGTCCCTGGCCCTGGTCGCCGTCCGGCTGATCCGCCGGGACACCGTGAAGCACGCCTTCAGCGGTGTCTTCGGGGTGGCCTTCGGCGTCGTCTTCGCGATGATGACGGGCAACGCCAAGGACTTCTACCTCCCGGGCATGCTCTACACCCTGGGCCTCGCGGTCGCCTACATCGCCACCGCCGCCGCCGGGGTGCCGCTGATCGGTCTGATCCTCGGCCCGGTCTTCAAGGAGAACCTCTCCTGGCGGACCCGCAACCCGGGCCGGAAGAAGGCGTACACCAAGGCCAGTTACGCGTGGGGCTTCATCCTGCTGGCCAAGTGCGCGATCCTCTTCCCGCTCTACTGGTGGGCCGACACCACCCAGTTCGGCTGGGTGCTCATCGCCCTCAAGATCCCGCCGTTCCTGCTCGCCGTCTACCTGACCTGGGTCTTCCTCGCCAAGGCGCCGGCGCCCATCGACGTCTTCGCCGAGATGGAGGCCGAGGAGCAGGCCGAGAAGAAGGAGCGCAAGGCCGCCGCCGCGGCCCGCGACCCGGAAGCCTGACCGGTAGAACATCCGGACATCCGCCGTCCCCGGCGGTCCGGAAGCCCGACCGGTACAGCCGGACATCCGCCTCCGCACGTCCGACCCGTACGCCCACGGCCGCCGCGGCCCCCCGGCGTACGGGGCGTTCGGCGGCAACACGGGGAAGGGGCCCGGGACCGCTCAGCGGTCCCGGGCCCCTTGCGCACGACGCGGGCGGTTCGGCCCTCCGGCTTCCGGTGGGTCAGCCTTCCGACGACTCCGGGCCGTTCCGGACCGACAGCAGGTCCTCCAGCTGTTCCTCGCGCGCCTGGGCGGCCACGAACAGCAGCTCGTCCCCGGCCTCCAGGGTCTCCTCGGAGTTCGGCGTCAACACCCGCGTGCCCCGGATGATCGTCACCAGCGAGGTGTCCTCGGGCCAGGCGACGTCGCCGACCCGGGTACCGGCCAGCGCCGACTCCGGCGGCAGCGTCAACTCCACCAGGTTGGCGTCGCCGTGGCTGAAGCGCAGCAGCCGGACCAGATCGCCGACGCTCACCGCCTCCTCCACCAGGGCCGACATCAGCCGCGGCGTCGAGACGGCGACGTCCACGCCCCACGACTCGTTGAACAGCCACTCGTTCTTCGGATTGTTCACCCGGGCCACCACGCGCGGCACGCCGTACTCGGTCTTGGCGAGCAGCGAGACGACCAGGTTCACCTTGTCGTCCCCGGTCGCGGCGATCACCACGTTGCAGCGCTGCAGCGCCGCCTCGTCCAGCGACGTGATCTCACAGGCGTCCGCGAGCAGCCACTCGGCCATCGGGACACGCTCCACCGAGATGGCGGTCGGCGCCTTGTCGATCAGCAGCACCTCGTGCCCGTTCTCCAGCAGCTCGGCGGCGATGGAACGGCCCACCGCCCCCGCCCCGGCAATCGACACACGCATCAGTGACCGTCCTCCTCAGGACCCTGGGCGAACGCCGCCTCGACCTTGGCGATCTCGTCCGTACGCATCATCACGTGGACGAGGTCGCCCTCCTGCAGGACGGTCTGCGAGGTCGGCAGTATGGCCTCGCCCAACCGGGTCAGGAAGGCCACCCGGACCCCCGTCTCCTCCTGGAGCGTGCTGATCCGGTGGCCGATCCAGGACGGCGTCGTGTGCACCTCGGCGAGCTGCACCCCTCCGCTCGGATCACGCCACAGGGGCTCCGCGCCCGAGGGCAGCAGCCGTCGCAGCATCTGGTCCGCCGTCCAGCGCACCGTCGCCACGGTGGGGATGCCGAGACGCTGGTAGACCTCGGCACGCCGGGGATCGTAGATCCGCGCCGCGACGTTCTCGATGGAGAACATCTCGCGGGCCACCCGGGCCGCGATGATGTTGGAGTTGTCGCCACTGCTGACGGCGGCGAACGCGCCGGCGTCCTCGATGCCCGCCTCGCGGAGCGTGTCCTGGTCGAAGCCGACGCCGGTGACCCGGCGGCCTCCGAATCCGGACCCGAGACGACGGAACGACGTGGGGTCCTGGTCGATCACCGCGACGGTGTGCCCCTGCTGTTCCAGGGTCTGTGCGAGAGCGGCTCCGACGCGCCCGCAGCCCATGATGACGATGTGCACTGTGCGCCTACCCCGCCGTCCGGTTCATCCGGCTGACCTGCGAAAACACGCTGCTCACACTTCTCTCTCGGCTTGCTGGGCAAACAACGGGGCACACACCCGCGGTGCGGCCCGGAGTCGAGCTTAAGCGCCGGGGGAGTCCACGCCTCATCCGCGTCTCCCCGCAGTCGCCCGTGCCGGTAAAGGAAAAGCAAAAAAGGACGCGTGAACGCAAGGATCGCGTTAAAGAATGGAGGAGCGTTCTCGGCCGACCGCAGGAGATTGCGGGGGCGCGTCGAAAGGGCGTGCGTTTCGGCCGTCGGCTCCGTTTACGATCCTCAGCGTGTCCAAACTGACCGACGTGCCCAAACGGATCCTGATCGGCCGGGCGCTGCGCAGCGACAAGCTCGGGGAGACCCTTCTCCCCAAGCGCATCGCCCTGCCCGTCTTCGCTTCCGACCCGTTGTCCTCGGTGGCGTACGCACCGGGAGAAGTCCTCCTCGTGCTGTCCATCGCGGGGGTGTCGGCCTACCACTTCAGCCCCTGGATCGCGGTGGCGGTCGTCGTCCTGATGTTCACGGTCGTCGCCTCCTACCGGCAGAACGTCCGGGCCTACCCCAGCGGGGGCGGGGACTACGAGGTCGCGACCACCAACCTCGGCCCGAAGGCCGGGCTGACCGTCGCCAGCGCCCTGCTCGTGGACTACGTCCTCACCGTCGCCGTGTCGATCTCCTCCGGCGTCGAGAACCTGGGCTCCGCGGTCCCGTTCGTCATCGAGAACAAGACGGCCTGCGCCGTCGCCGCCATCGTCCTGCTCACCCTGATGAACCTGCGGGGAGTGAAGGAGTCGGGAAAACTCTTCGCCATCCCCACCTATCTCTTCGTGGCCGGCGTCTTTCTCATGATCCTGTGGGGCAGTTTCCGAGGACTGGTCCTCGGTGAGGCGATGCACGCCCCCACCTCCGACCTGGAGATCAAGCCCGAACACCAGGGAATGGCCGGCTTCGCGCTTCTCTTCCTCCTGCTGCGGGCCTTCTCCTCCGGTTGCGCCGCCCTCACCGGGGTCGAGGCGATCAGCAACGGGGTGCCGGCCTTCCGCAAGCCGAAGAGCAAGAACGCCGCGACCACGCTGGCGCTGATGGGCCTGCTCGCCGTCACCATGTTCTGCGGCATCATCGGCCTCGCCCTGGCCACCGACGTCAAGATGGCCGAGCACCCGGCGGTCGACCTGATCCGCGACGGCGTCCCGGTCGGCGCGGGCTTCACCCAGGACCCGGTCATCGCCCAGGTCGCCGAGGCGGTGTTCGGCCACGGATCGTTCCTCTTCATGGTCCTCGCCGCCGCCACCGCCCTGGTCCTCTTCCTCGCCGCGAACACCGCCTACAACGGCTTCCCGCTGCTCGGCTCGATCCTCGCGCAGGACCGCTACCTGCCGCGCCAGCTGCACACGCGCGGCGACCGCCTCGCCTTCTCCAACGGCATCGTGCTGCTGGCCGGCGCGGCGATCCTGCTCGTCGGGATCTACGGAGCCGACTCCACGAAGCTGATCCAGCTGTACATCGTCGGGGTGTTCGTCTCCTTCACGCTCAGCCAGACCGGCATGGTGCGGCACTGGAACCGCCTCCTGGCCGACGAACGGGACCAGGCCAAGCGCCGCCACATGGTCCGCTCCCGCGCCATCAACGCCTTCGGAGCCTTCTTCTGCGGCGTGGTCCTGGTGATCGTGCTCGCCACCAAGTTCACCCACGGCGCGTGGGTGGCGCTGCTCGGGATGGTCATCTTCTACGGCACGATGACCGCGATCCGGAAGCACTACGACCGGGTCGCCGCCGAGATCGCCGCCGACGAGACCCCCGCGGAGGAGAGCGCGCGCCCCTCCCGCGTCCACGCCATCGTCCTCGTCTCCAAGCTCCACCGCCCCACCCTGCGCGCCCTCGCCTACGCCCAACTGGTCCGCGCCGACCACCTGGAGGCGCTCTCCATCAGCGTGGACCCGGATGAGACCAGGGTGCTGCGCGAGGACTGGGAACGCCGCGGCATCAACGTCCCCCTCAAGATCCTCGACTCGCCCTACCGCGAGGTGACCCGCCCGGTCATCGAGTACGTCAAGGGGCTGCGCCGCCAGAGCCCGCGCGACGTGATCAGCGTCTACATCCCCGAGTACGTGGTCGGCCACTGGTACGAGCACCTGCTGCACAACCAGAGCGCCCTGCGCCTCAAGGGCCGTCTGCTCTTCACCCCGGGCGTCATGGTGACCTCCGTCCCGTACCAGCTCCAGTCCTCCGAGGCCGCGAAGAAGCGGGCCCGCAGGCGCGCCGACTGGAACGCCCCGGGCTCGGTCCGCCGGGGCCCGGTGGAACGCCGCCACAAGGATCCGCATCGCAAGGAGCAGCACGGCAAGGGGCGGGGCGGCAAAGGGTGAGCGGGCCGGCGCCGGACCCGGGCCCGGGGGCTGAGCGCTGTCGCGACGGGAGACGGGCGTCGGTCCGGGCCGTCACGAACGACGGCCCGGGCGGGGGAGGGGCGGAGGCCGCGGCCGCCGTGGTCGGCGGCCCGACCGCGTCCGCGTAGACTGGTGGGCTGTCGTCCGGCCCGCGGGCCGGACCGTTCACCCCCTTCCCCCAGGAGCCTCCCCTCATGCAGAACGAACCCACGTCGTCGCTGGTCGGGGAGGAGTACGAGGTCGAGGTCGGTCCCGTGGCGCACGGAGGCCACTGCATCGCCCGCACCGCGGAGAACCAGGTCCTCTTCGTACGCCACACGCTCCCCGGCGAGAAGATCATCGCCAAGGTCACCGAGGGCGACGCGGACTCCCGCTTCCTGCGGGCCGACGCGGTACGGATCCTCGAACCGTCCAAGGACCGGGTCGAGGCGCCCTGCCCGTACGCCGGCCCCGGCAAGTGCGGCGGCTGCGACTGGCAGCACGCCAAGCCCGGCGCGCAGCGCCGCCTCAAGGGCGAGGTGATCGCCGAGCAGTTGCAGCGCCTGGCGGGCCTGACCCCCGAGGAGGCCGGCTGGGACGGCACGGTCATGCCGGCCGAGGGCGACAAGCTGCCTGCGGGGGAGGTCCCGGCCTGGCGCACCCGTGTCCAGTACGCCGTCGACGCGGACGGCCGCGTGGGCCTGCGCAAGCACCGCTCGCACGACGTCGAGCCGATCGACCGCTGCCTGATCGCCGCGCCGGGCGTCTCGGAGCTCGGCGTCGAGAAGCGCGAGTGGCCGCAGATCGCCGCGGTGGAGGCCGTCACCGCCACCGGCTCGAACGACCGCCAGGTCATCCTCACCCCGAAGCCCGGCGGCCGGCTCCCCCTGGTGGAGCTGGACAAGCCGGTCTCCGTGCTCCGCGTCGACGAGAAGGACGGCGGCGTCCACCGCGT
Source organism: Streptomyces sp. CB02366 (assembly GCF_001905905.1). GTDB lineage: Bacteria > Actinomycetota > Actinomycetes > Streptomycetales > Streptomycetaceae > Streptomyces. The sequence goes on along the minus strand of NZ_LIVT01000003.1, from coordinate 437,045 downwards.
CCACGGCCGCGCCTTCGTCCGCGAGCGCGCCGACGACCGCACCTACCGCGTCGGTTCCGGAGGCTTCTGGCAGGTCCACCCGCAGGCCGCCGACACCCTGGTCCGCGCGGTCATGCAGGGGCTGCTGCCCCGCAAGAGCGACACGGCGCTCGACCTCTACTGCGGCGTCGGCCTGTTCGCCGGAGCCATCGGCCAGCGCATCGGCGAGAAGGGCGCGGTCCTCGGCATCGAGTCCGGCAAGCGCGCGGTGGAGGACGCCCGCCACAACCTGAAGGACCTCGACCGCGTCCGCATCGAACACGGCAAGGTCGACCAGGTCCTGCCCCGCACGGGCATCACCGAGTGCGACCTGATCGTCCTGGACCCGCCCCGCGCGGGCGCGGGCAAGCAGGTGGTCAAGCACCTGTCCACCCTGGGCGCCCGTCGCATCGCCTACGTCGCGTGCGACCCGGCGGCCCTGGCCCGCGACCTGGCGTACTTCGCGGAGGGCGGGTACAAGGTGCGGACGCTGCGGGCGTTCGACTTGTTCCCGATGACGTCGCATGTTGAGTGCGTGGCTATTCTGGAGCCTGCGGGCAAGGGGGCCTGACCTGCGGCTTTATGGTCTGGATGGGTTGCTCGACCCGTTTCCCTTCGTGCGGCGGGTCGAGGGGACGGATCCCCCCTCGTGCATTCCTGACGTGCGAATTCATCAGGGAGGCGCTTACATCGGCGACGCCTTCAGGGTCTCGATCGGAGAGTCCTGACGCTCGCATGGGACGTCTTGACCGCCCGGAACTCTCTCTGGCTGGGGTTCTGCGGACCGGACCATCGACAGGGGCAATATCTTCCGATGTGAGCGCCTCGCTGCGCCGATAGCGTGCTGTGGAGAGGTGCGGCAGATCTTGGCGGAGGTGTCCGCCCTCTTCTGAGTCGTCGTGTGCATCGGCTGTCTGCAGGGTACGTGGTCAGCCGCGGTGCGACTGTTTGCGGAACCGGCAGTCGAACCCGAGGGGATCCACGGAGGTCTCCGTCCCGATGTGGCCCGCTTCGCCTGCGTGAGTCAGTACATCCGGCGGACGGTCTCGAACTTCTCAGGGGGGCGCCGAGCGGCTGTTGCTGTCAGCGGTCAAGGCCACCGTGCAGATCGCTACGTCGTGGAAAGATCGCACTTCCACTCGGGCCGATGACCGCCAAGGGCTTGTGCCTGCAACGTCGGCCGCTTGGTCGGGGTGCTGGGCTCGGACACCGGCAAATCGAAGAGCGAAGTCTTCCGGACCTGAGGCGATCCCGAGGAACGGCTCGAGATGAAGGCCGTGCCCTGGAGGCCGGGGCAAGCGAGCGTAGCTTCTGGACTGGGGCCCCTGTCGGCTGTGCTGGCGCGCGGACCCGGGATCACCTTGGGAGCTGGGTCAAAGGCCACTGATCCGTTGCCTGCGGCACATGATTGCCGCAGGCAACGGGCTTGTCGCCTGACGACGCTCCGCGGGTGTTTTGACCGGTCAGTTCAGAAGGGGTCGAGCCCTGCGGACTCTACTGCACCCAGTAGTCGGCATTCTCCGGTATGTCCGTCCATGCGCAGCTAGTCCGTACCTACAGCTATGTCCCGGAGGTCTCCGTCACGGAGATAGGCAGCTGACTGGCAGTCGAAAGAGAAGTCGCCTCTCACTTGGGCGCGTTTCCCTTCGACGAGCGCGAAGCCCGTGCCTTCGTGGCTGGCCTGCTGCTCCAGGAAGTTCTGGGTCAGCCCGGCAGCGTCTTTGCCGCTCAGCATCAGTCTGTCCTCAGGGGAGAGAAGTTCCGCCATGGCGAGAGGCCGGCATGTCCCGTCTGACCGTCCACGAACACGACGTCCGCACGTTCGAGCCGATGCTGGTCGAGAACAGCAGTGACGTCTGGGCGGCATTGGGGAGATTGTCGCTGTCGGTGAAGGGCTCGGCTCATGAGGCCAGCGTCCGGCCAGCTGATTGAGGTGGCCGGACGCTGCGTCTCCCGCCTGGATCTCGCGACCTGCGGATTGTCTTCCCCTGGAGCTAGTCAGCCAAGACCAGCTCGTCAGGGCCATCCATCCCAGCCGTCCTGACTACCGCCCGGCAGAACTCCGCGGGAGGGCAGTAGCGGTGCTCCGTGATGTAGTGGATGACGAGGTTGGGGGCCGAGTAGACAGTGCCGTCGGTATCCTGAGCGCGGATCTCGGCAGAGCCGAGCCATACCTGGGTGTCGAAGGCCGGACCGCCAAGGATGACGGGCCGCTCGGTGGAGCAGAACTCGCAGTCGTGAACACCGCGCGTCTGGTTGTCGTAGGCACTGCTGAGGGCCTTCATCGCATCGATCACACGGTCGTCCACGATCCCGGTGCGGTAAGCGCAATCGGGTCCCAACCAGCCGATGTTGAGCATCTCCTGGTCCGATGTGTCGTACACGTAGGCGGTCATGTCGGGGTAGTAGGGCATAACCACTCCTCAGCGTGGGTTGCAGTGTTCTCGGCAGAAGGCCATGTGCACAGGTCCCATGTTGGGTTTGAGGATATCGCTGAGCAGCGTGGGCTTGCTCACCGTGATCGACCCCGACATCATCCTCAGGTCGGTCCCCGGGAACACGGTGTAGTTCGGAATGTCCTTGCCGGGTCCAAAGATCTCCGTGGGCTTCACTTTCTTGCCTTGCTCGACGGCAAGTCCGACGGGCTGTCCGAGCATTTTCCCGTCCTCGACATAGAGGTAGCCCCAGGTGCCGCTAGGCATCTGAGTGTCCCCGGTGCCTCGGATGTACGCCCCGTGGCCCGCGATGACGGCTTGGCCGTCCGGCCGCCCGCCAGGGATTCGAACGCGGGCCGGGCCGACGCCCTTACCGTGAGAGGGAATGCTGTGTCCGCGCAACTCGGGTGCCACGGCCGTCTTGCGCCACCCGGTCAGTCCTCCGAGTCCGGTGACGGCGATCTGTTGGGTGAGTTCGTCGGCTGCTTCGGCGTAGAGGTCGGCGAGTGCGTCGCAGCCTTGTTGGCGGAGCATGTATTCGGCGCGGTAGAGGCGGTAGGCGGGTCGGACGGGGAGGTACTTGTCGAGGAAGGCGCCGGCGCCGCCGTTCTCGCCGGTGAAGGCGTCCTGTGCGTCCCCGAGGAACACGAACGGTGACTTGACGACGTCGACGAAGGCGTTCCCGAAGATGCCCAGCACGTCGCCGATGCCGTCAACGCTGTCGTTCGGGTCTTCGGGGGTCCGGCCGCTGGGATCGGTGAGCAGGGTGGGCTTGTTGTCGGCGTAGGCGTACGGGGATACATAGGGAGTCGAGGCACCGCGCGCAGCCGGGTCGGTGCTGGTGAAGCGGCCGGTGGCCGGGGTGTACTGGCGGGCGTGGAGGTCGATGTTGCCGGTGGTGCTCTCGTAGCGGGCGCCGGTGTAGGTGGGGGTGCTTGCGGGTGCGCCTGCGGTGACGGTGCCCAGGACGCGGGTGCCGTAGGGGTCGTAGGCCCAGCGCTGGTGGAGGGTGCCGGTGCTGCTGGTGACGGCGAGCGGGGAGCCCTGGGTGTCGTGGTGGTAGTAGAAGACCGCGCCCGTGCCGGTTTTGGTGGCGGCGGGCTGGCCGAGGGGGTCGTAGCGGTAGGACTGCTTGACGGTCCAGGCGCTGTCGTACTCGGTGGTGAGGATCGGCAGGGGTGCGTTGGGGTCCCACTGGGTGCGGCTGGTGACCGCGCCGTCCTTGAGCGTGGCGACCTGGTTGCCGCTGGAGTCGTGGTCGTAGGTGTAGTTGGTGCCTGCGACGGTGGCGGCGGAGATCTGTCCGGCCAGGTCGTAGGTGAAGGTGTCGGCGCCGGCCTTGGTCTGGTTGCCTTCCGCGTCGTACTCGTATGCGGTGGTGGTGGTCCCGGTGGTGGTGGAGGTGAGCTGGTCGGCGTCGTCGTAGGCGTAGCTGGTGGACGCGGTGCCGAGGGTGGAGGTCAGGCGGTTGCCGACCTTGTCGTAGGTGTAGGACGTGGCGCGTGTCGCGGCGCAGCCGGTTACCCAGGGCTGGGGGTAGCAGCCGGAGGTGAGGCGGCCCGCGGTGTCGTAGGTCTGGTCGTAGCCGCCGGTGCCGACTCCGGCCCGGGTGACGTCGACGCGGGTGGGCAGGCCGGCCGCCGACAGGGCCAGGGCGGTCTTGGTGACCGTCGTGCCTGCCTTGGTGGAGGTGACGGCGGTGACGCGGCCCGCCCGGTCGTAGGTGCGCTCCTCGGTCTCCGTGTTGGGCAGTGCCGTCTTCGTGAGGTTGCCCGCCGGGTCCGAGGTGTAGGTGGTGGTGGTGCCGTCGGCCGTCATCGTGGCGGTGCGGCCGTCGTTGTCGTAGGTGTAGCCGATGGTGTTGCCGTCGGCGTACTTACGGGTGAGTATCTGCCCGGCGGCGTCGTAGGTGTACGCGAAGCCGCGGGTCTTGGTGAGGTCGCCGACCGAGTTGTAGACGAAGTCCTCGGAGATCCTCGCGTTGGCACGGGCCGTCATCTGCCCGGCGTCGTCGTAGTCGAAGGTGACGTCCGGCGTGGAGTCCGAGTAGTCGATCTTGGTGACCAGGCCGCGGACGTCGTACGTCCGGGTGGTGGTGCCGCGGGGCGTCGTCACCTTGACCGGATTGCTGTCCGCGTCGTACGCGTACGACGTCACCCGGTCCAGCGGGTCGGTGACCGATGTCAGGCGGTGCGCGGCGTCGTAAGCGTAGGTGGTGACGTGGTTGTTGGCGTCGGTGCGACCCGTCATGTTGCCGACCGCGTCGTAGCCGTAGGTGGTGGCCGCCCCGCCGGGGGCGGTGACGGTGGTCAGCTGGTCGAGCTTGTTGTAGCTGTAGGTGGTGGCGCGTTGGTCGGCGTCCGTGCTCCGGGTGACGTTCCCGACCGCGTCGTACTCGGTTCTGGTCACGTTGCCGAGCGGGTCGGTGACGGCGGTCGCGTTGCCGGCCGTGTCGTAGCGGTAGGTGGTGGTGTACTGCGCGGGGGAGGCTCCGGTGACGTTGCCTCGCGGGTCGACGGCCGTGGCCTGGCGGCCGTCGTCGTCGTAGGTCCAGCTCTCCTTGTTGCCCAGGGGGGAGGTGCTGCTGAGCAGGTTCCCGTCGGCGTCGTAGGTGTAGGTGGTGGTCTTGCTCAGCTGGTTGGTGCTGCTGGTGAGCCGGTTGTTCTTGTCGTAGACCGAAAGGGTCGTCTTGCCTGCGGCGTCGGTGACCTTGGTGACGTTGTCATTGGCGTCGTACGTGTAGCCGGTGGTGTGGCCCAGCTGGTCGGTGTTCACCAGCGGCCGGTTGATCGCGTCGTAGGTCGTGGTGCTGAACGCACCGGTGGGTCCGGTGACCTTGGTGCTGTTGCCTGCGGCGTCGTAGGCGTAGCTCGTGGTGTGGGCGGCCGGGTCGGCGCCCGTGACGTTGCCGCGCGGGGAGACGCTGGTGAGCAGGCGACCCACCTTGTCGTAGGTGTAGGTGGTCTTGTTGCCGGCTGCGTCCGTCTCGGAGGCGAGGTGTCCGGCGGCGCTGTAGGTGCGGGTGACGAACTTGCCTACCGGGTCCGTCGTTCGGGTCAGGTGCCCGGCGTCGTCGTAGGCGAACGCCGTGGTCTCGCCCTCGGGGTTCTTCGCGGTGAGGAGCTGTTCCGCGCCGTTGTAGGTGTAGGACGTGGTGCGGCCCAGCGGGTCGGTGGCCGAGCTGAGCAGACCTCGCCCGTCGTAGGCGTATGTCGTTGTGTAGGCGGCGGGGTCGGCGCCGGTGACATTGCCACGCGGGTCCGTCCTGGTCAGGATCCGCCCGGCCGCGTCGTAGGTGAACGTCGCCTTCTCACCCAGCGGTGTGGTCACCGACGTGCGGTTCCCGGCTGTGTCGTAGCCGTAGGTGGTGACCTTGCCGCGTGGTGTCTTTACCGTCTGGATGGCGCCGAGTGCCGTGTATGTGTAGGCGGTGGTGCCGACGAGCGGGTCGGTGGTCGTCGTCAGCTGGTTGGACGTGTTGTACGCGTACGTGGTCTTGTTGCCGCGGCCGTCGGTGTGGCTGGTGATGTTGCCCGACGTGTCGTAGGTCCAGATTTCCTTGTAGCCGAGGCTCGCCGGTGAACTGCGCGTGAGCATGCGGCCGGCGCTGTCGTACGTCATCGACGTGGTGTTGCCGCGCTGGTCGGTGATGGACACGGGCCGCAGATTGCGGTCGTAGTCGTAGGTGATGCTCTTGCCGTACGGGTCGATGGTCGACATGAGGACGTTGCCGGAGTACACGTCGGTCCACACGCCGCCGTCGGGCGCCGTGGTGTGTGACTCGCGGCTGCCGTCCCAGGCGAACGTGGTCGTCTTGGTGTTCTGGTCGGTCTGGGAAGTGATCCGGCCTGCGGTGTCGTAGGTGTTGCTGACCTTGCCGCCCGCGGGGTCGGTGTAGGACGACAGCCGCTTGTTCGCGTCGTACGCGTAGGAAGAGGTTTTCCCCGCCGGGTCGGTCACCGAGGTCAGCAGACCACCGGTGTAGCCGTAGGTCACCGACGTCGTGTCCGGCAGGTCCACCTTGGTCAACAGCCCGTCGGCACCGACCGTGAACGTCGTTGTGCGCCCGGCGGCGTCCTTGACGGAGGCGAGCTTGCCGGACACGTACGTCAGGTTCAGCCCCTTCCCTGCCTTGTCCACGACGGAGGTGAGCTGACCACCGCCGGTGAAGGTCCGCTTGGTGTGGTCGGGCGTGGTCAGGATGTAGTCACTGGTGCCCTTGACCAGCTTGGCCGCCGACCCGGCCGGGGCCTTGTACGTCCCGTCGCTGTTCTGCGTGAACACGAACGACGCCCCGTCGTCCGCCCGGTAAGTAACCTTCACCGTCGCGACCGTGAGCTTCGAGTCGAACGGTGATGCCCACCCTCGGCCCAGCAGACCCGCTGCGGTCGAGTCGGAACGGTACGTGCGTTCCAGGGCCAGTGGCACACCGGGGCCGACCAGCGACGCGTCGGTGAGCTGCTCGAAGAACATGCCGGTCGCCGTATTGACCGGATCCGCACGGTGAGCCTGCGCGTAGCAGGTGCAGATGCCCGCCTGCGCCCCAGGGATGTCAGGCGTGTAGAAGGCTTCCACCAGGGGCGAGGTGGTTCCGCCCGGACTCGAAGACCCGTCGGTGCCGGTGAGGAAGATCCAGGCGTAGTACTTCTTTCCGTCCTCGAGATGCCCCCCGAGCGTGCTGCCGCTCCACCAGAAGCACTGATTGGCGGGGTATGCGTTGCTTGGCCACCATCCGTAGCACCAGGCGCCGTTGTCGAGGTAGCGGCCCGAAGGGTCACCGGTGGTGCGCTTGATCTCCTGCTGGTGGACGTAGTTCCCCGCCTCGTCGCGGACGTAGAGCCACATCCCGGACACCTGGGATGCCGCCGTGCCCGTCGGCAGCTGCAGTTGCCCGCCGATCGACAACATCGCCGGGTAAGCAGTGGCGTACGCGCTGACCCAAGTCGGATTCCCTGTGGCCTGCGCGCCGAAGGGCGATGCCAACTTGCCGGCGGCCGGGCCCCGGTCGGCGGGCTCGGTGGGACGGGGGTGCGGTGTGCCGGCCGGCTTTACTGCGCGCGGAGCGATGTAGTTGTGCATGGGCGACAGCTCGCCCCGGTCGCGCCTCATCTGCTGGCGTCTCTCGGCCAGCGTCATGGCCTTGGGCGGCTTCGGAAGGTCCGACGCTGTTCTCGCGACGGCCGTCTCCATGGCAGCCGATGGCGGTATGGAGGTCTGTCGGTCTCCGGGGGAGGCCCAGGAGGGGATGGCCCCTGGGACGGCCAGGAGCGCCACGGCCAGGAGTGTGGTGAGGAGTCTTCGCGCTTGTGTGCGCACTGTGCATCACCCGTGAGTAGATCGTGAACAGAGTCGGGGTGATGCTTGATCCGAAAGTGGATCGATCTAACGCACGGCGCCGAATGGGGCTGGATCCCGACGTGTCGCACTGAACGGCACCCAGAGGGCCCCCTGGTCGGATGGTCGACCGGCCGTCCCTTGGTGAGCGATTGGCGTGAACACGCCTTCCCGCCCGGGAAGCGGCAGTTGAACACTCGGAGGGCAGTCGGCCAAGCCTGGGCTTCTGTTCGGAGACCGGCGTGGTTGTAGCGACTGGTGGGGGAAAACAAGGTGCGCCTCGTGCGCGGGACCTCACTTGCCATCGACGTGCGGGAGCGGAGCTTCCGGTGGCGCTGCGGCTTCGTGGACCATGATCGGCCGAGTGCCGGCAACTGTCGTCGGTGCCGCCCTCCGACCGGGCGGTCGGCGCCTACCTCGCGAGCCGACGCGAGGCCGTCGGCGCAGGGCCGGGCGCGCCGAGCTGCCGACGTCGACGGCAAGGTGCTGGGTCGGCCCACCTGGCCGCTAACCACAGGCGCCCGCACTCCGCGGTCATCCGCCATCGCCCCGTAACTCTCGCCCCGTGGGGAGGCCGGGTCGGTTATGGAGCTCCCGGTGCAGTGCGGAGCTGTGGGGGTCCATGCCCGAGGAGTTCCTTGGCGCGGGTGCCGAATGTTGTCGGTTGGCGGTCATGGCCCACGATGTCGGTCGGACGGATGGTGCGGGGCATAGCGGGTGAGTCGGCGTCCGCAGCTGGCGGCCGTGGACCCGATGGGTGACGTTGCTCTGGCGGCCTGTGCACCGGCTGCCAGCAGTGACGCTCGTTTGACGATCCAGGCGGCCCCACGCAGGCCGTCGAGCCGAGAAAGGTTATCTGGCCTGGGCTTTTCCGTCACATGCTCAGGCCGACATCTTTTCTATGACGCACCATGTGGAGTGCGTCGCGATCCTTGAGCCTGCTGGGAAAGGCGCCTGACCTGTGGTTTCGCTGCGAATGCGACCACTTGAACGACGGTTTCAGGACCTTGGTTCAGCATTCTGGACGCTCGAATCACGCTTGCCCTGGAAGATCAGCCTGGTCGTACGGTTCTGGCCGCAGGTGGCGAACACCGTGGCTGCACGGGATGAACGGGCTCGTGGCCTGCGGCACATGATTGCCGCAGGCCACAGGTCTGTCGCTTCGCGATGTTTCGCGAGAGCTGCGACCGGCCGCCTTTGAGCCCGTCGCAGACGCGCATGAGAACGTCGTCCACACCGCGGTTCTTGAGCTCGGTGAGGATGTGCATCCAGTGCTCGGCACCCTCGCCGCCGTCGCCGGCCCACATCCCGAGGGTGCCCCGCCGGCCCTCGACCGTGACGGCCAGGGCCGTGTAGATGGGCCGGTTCGCCACGGTCGCCGCTGCGGACCATGATCGGCCGGGTGCTGGCAACTGGCGTGGGTGACGCCCTTGACCGAGTGGCCGGCGCCCACTCCGCAGGCCGGCGCGAGACCGCCGGGGGCAGGGCCGGACGCGCCGCGCGGTCACCGTCCACGGCAAGGTGCTGAAGGGTTCGGCCCATTCGGCTGCTACCCATAAGCCCTGCTCTCCGCGGTCACCCGCTCCGCCGTGAAGGCAGAGCGGTAAACCCTCCAGAACCCCGCGGGCAAGCTGCCGGGACCGCCTCGGGTTCGCCACGGCTGGTGCTGGCGAAGGGCGTGTTCACCGAGTCTGGGTGGGCAACTTTTGGCGCCTCAGGAGCTCCGACCTGTCTGCCCCGTCCACTCTGGTGAGGCTGCTGTACGAGGGCGACGCCGTAAGGATCACTCAGTGTTCTTCTGGAGGAGGCAGTCGTAGCCCAGTTGCAGGGTGTCGGCCACCGCGAGGGCGGACAGGCCCCCCGTGACCGTGCGTGTGGCGCGCGGCCACAGCAGATGGGCGCCGGTGAAGGTGGTCGTCAGCCAGACGCTCAGGCAGAACGGGCAGGTCACCAGCTCTCCCACGGTCGACCTGACACCGCCCCCGCGAGGACTTTCCTTGACTTCGGCGGGGCCCGACGCCTCCTCGTACCGAGTGAACGGTGCTCGGAGCGGGCTCGTAACCGAACCCTTGGTGAGCAGACGACCGAGTCGGAAGACGGCGGCTGCGGTCAACAGCAGATCCAGCGGTTGGTGGCGGTCCGGAAGCCGTTTCCTTCCCATGGCCACCGCGGCGCCCCAGGCACCGGTGTAGGCGGTGAAAGCGGCCAGGGAACCGAGGTGCCCGGCGAGTTGGTGCTCCTTCGGTGGCGCGTAGGCCCTGTTCACGCGATGGAAGGCATCCTCGGCCCTCCGCAGGAAGGCGCCTTTTCCGCGCACGGTCTTCTTCATGACGGGTACCTCCGGGAAGTGGGGGTCGGGGCTCGCCCCCGGGAGGGGGCCTGTCACACGGTGCGAGTGCCTCTCCATCACTCCGGTATGCCTGGATGCCGTCCCGTAGCAGCCGTCACAGCCGTTCCGGGCGGGGAAGCGGGGAAGCGGGGAAGCGGGGCAGAGGGTGAGCAGGGTCGTGGAGGTCGGGCCGTCGGCGGGCCGCGCCCCCCTTCACCACCGCGGACGCTCACGCGGTGACGCCGGAGGACTCCCTGCCGGATCAGCGGGCCGCTCACCTGTCCGGCTGCGCGCAGGGGCCGGATCCGGCGGAACGTCACGACGGACCCGGAGGCGCTGACCTCTACGCATCGTCGTGGTCATCTTCGGGCTCCCTGTCCCCTTCGGCCTGCGAGGGCGTCGTGCGGCCGGGGTCCGCGGGCCGGTGTTCGGCGGCCTGGGCGGTTTCGTCGTCCGGGCGCTCGCCCTCGGCCTGTGACGGTGTCTTCTCCTGCATGAGTCCGCTCTCTTCCTCGTTCTGGGGGGCCTCGCCCCGCGTGTAGGTGAGGAGTGCCCGTTTTGGTCTGCGATAGGCGTTTCTTCGGCGATCGCCCTCCCTCTGCGTCTCAGGGGGGGGCGGGGTGCGTGCCCGGCGGCGGGCAGCGCTCGCCTGCCCGGCCGTCCGGGCCCCGGCCCTCTCAGGACGGTGGACACCGCGGTCGCCCCCCTCACGACGCGGTGGGGAAGACCGGGTGGGCGTGCCGAGGGAGCCGGCGGCTTCGCCCCGTTTGCCCTCCGGCTGGCGGGGCAGGCCGCCCCAGGGGAGGCGATGGCGTTGTCGGCTGATGAGAACTCGTTGAAGCTGTGCCAAGTAGTGCTCGACAGCACCGAGCCCAGGGAACTCGCGGAGTTCTACCGCGTGTTGCTCGGTCTGGTCTACCGCCCCGGGGACGAGCCGCCCGAGGGCGGGGAGGGCGGGGAGGGCGGGGAGGGCGATGAGGCGGGACGGGACTGGCTGGTGCTGCGCACCGCGGAGGGTGCGCCCTGCATGGCGTTCCAACACGTCGACCGGCTGGCGGCGCCGACCTGGCCCGAAGGGGCCGTGCCCCAGCAGATGCACCTGGATCTGAGCGTCTCATCGGTCGAGGACCTCCAGGCGCAGCACGAACGCGTTCTCGCCTTCCATGGCCGCCTGCTCTCCGACCACGCGGAAGGGCCCGGCGAGCCCTTCCGGGTCTACGCCGATCCTTCGGGCCACCCCTTCTGCATCTTCGTCTCCTGACCGGATCACCGCGACGGCAGCGGGGACGAGAGCGGGGGCGGGCGTGTCCCGTGCCTGTGCCGGAAGACCTCGTGTCCCGACTGCCCCGGCCCCGTTGCCGACCGCCGTACGTACCGAAGGCGCGTACGTACCGGAGGCGGGGGCGGGTGAGGTGCGGTCTTCCCGGCCGTGCGCCCGAAGGGCGTGTGCGGTGACCGCCGTTCACACGGTGCGGAGCAGCCGGCGCTGTTCTTCGTCCCAGTCCATCCCCGCCATCTCCTGACCGACCGGAACGACGGCGAGGGTGCGGGTGAGCCAGTGGTGGACGGGGGCGCGGCGTACCGCGAGGATGGCGTGGCGTTCCTGGAGCCCCAGACGCAGGAACAAGGTGCTGTCGGCCGGGTCCTCCTCGGAGGGCCAGATCATCACCTCGCCCTGGCCCGTGATCTCGCACATGCCCGCGAGCAGGAGGTCGCGGGAGAAGCTCCACCGGGCCAGGGTTCCGGTCGGTCCGTGGAACGTGAACTCCACCGCCAGAGGGTCGTCGCGTTCGTAGCGGAGTTCCACGAGCACGGGCACCCGGTTCTCGTCGCTCACGTGGAGGAGGGCGGGAACCCACGACGGAGGGGCGTCCGGCTTAGCGGCGCCGTCGACTGCTGCTGTCCTCAAGGAGTTTCCCGACCGGTTCCGGAGGGAGGGGCCGGATCCGGCCCGCAGGATCCGGTCCGCAGGCGCGGGGCGGCTGAGCAGCGTGCCGAGGCGGTCCAGCCGCCGGCGGAGTACGTGGAGGGAGAGCATCGAGTTCCCGGATGAGAGTGGGTGGATTCCCGGACGGGTCGGAGAGGACAGCCGCTTCCTGACCGCTGAGCATCCACCCGGTACCCGTCTTCGGACGCCCTACTCACCCGGACGGCCCTCCTCGTCCCGGACGCTCGGGACGTCGCGCGAACGGGCCCGGGGGCTTGCGGGCGTCCGGAGCCGTGTGCCGTGTGCCGGGTCCGGCCCCGCCCGCCCGGGGCCCGTGGAGCCCGATGTGGACCAGGACGCGGACGGCGCCGACCACCGCGGTCCGGTTCCCCCCCGGCCTCATCGCCCTCCGCCGGGACGACGTCCCTTCCGGCGGCTCCGCCGGGGCGGCCGAGGCGTTTCGTTCCTGGTGAGCGGGGCACTGAGTGAGGCCCTCACTCGGGCGCGCCCCCTCATGCGCGCCGGGTCGTGCGGGCCTGGGAACCGAGCCATCGTGGAGGCGTGACCACCTGTGTCAGAGCTGCTCATCAGTCCTGAAGGGATCCGAACCATGCCGGCAGATCCGGTGACGTCCGACGCGGTGACGGCGGCCGCGAAAGGGTTCGCCGACACGGTCGCGCGTATCGGGAACGGGGAGCTGAGCTTCCCGCTGCCGGGCTCCGGACGTACCGCCGAGCGGTTCGCGGCTCTGCGTTCCGTCGCCGAGACCGGTCTGAGCACGGCCCGCCTGGTCGAGGGGCATGTGGACGCCACGGCCGTCCTCGCCGAGCTGGGAGCGCCCCCGCCGGGCCCGGGAGAGCGGTGGGGGGTGTGGGCCGCCGAGCCTCCGGGCGAGGGGCTCACCGCCGTCCGGCAGGGCGCGGGCTGGGTGGTGAGCGGACTGAAGCAGTACTGCTCGGGGGCGCACAGCTGCACCCACGCCCTGGTCACCGCCCGGGCGGGGGAGGCGCGGCGGCTCTTCGCCGTGGAGGTGGCGGCAGAGGGGTGCCGGCCGGTCGAGGGCACCTGGAGCGCCGTGGGCATGGCGGGCAGCGACACCCCGGACGTGCGGTTCACGGACGTACCGGCGACCGCGGTCGGCGAACCGGAGGCGTACGTGAACAGGCCCGGGTTCTGGCACGGCGGTATCGGCGTCGCCGCGTGCTGGTACGGCGGCGCGGTGGCGGTGTCCCGGGTCCTGCGGGAGGCGGCCGCGCGCCGCGCGGATCCGCACACGGACGCCCACCTGGGGGCGGCGGACGTACAGCTGTACACGGCCGCGACGGTCCTGGACCGGGCGGCCGGGGAGATCGACGCGGATCCCGGCGACGAGCGGGGCGGGGCCCGGCTGCGGGCGATGCGGGTGCGCGCGGCGGTGGAGTCGGTCTGCCGGCAGGTGCTGGACCACGTGGGCCGGGCGACCGGGGCGGGGCCGCTGTGCCATGACGCCGGGCACGCCCGCACGGTGGCCGACCTGGGCGTGTACATCCGCCAGCACCACGCCGAACGCGACCTCGCCGGGCTCGGCGCGTTCCTGGCCAGGCCGGAGGCGCGGCGATGACGGACACCCTCGACGGAGGCTACGCCGACCCCATCCAGGCTCCCGGCACCCCCGAAGCGGACTGGCAGGCATGGCAGGGCTGGGCCGGTCTTCCCGAAGCCGCCCTGGACGCCGTCACCCGCGTGGTGGTGGTCGCGGCCCACCCCGACGACGAGGTGCTCGGTTTCGGCGGCGCGCTGGCGATGCTCGCGGCGTCGGGCACGGAGGTGACCGTCGTCGCGGTCACCGACGGAGAGGGATCCCACCCCGACAGCGACCTCGTCACCGCCTCCGAGCTGGTACGGCTGCGTACGGCCGAGACGCGGGCCGCCCTGGCCGAGCTGGGGGCGGCGGACTCCACCGTCGTACGGCTGCGGATCCCCGACACGCGGGTGGACCGGTTCGAGGACGAGGTGGCAGCCCGGATCGCCCCCCTTCTCGACGGGGCGGACCTGCTGGTCGCGCCCTGGACCGGGGACGTGCACGGCGACCACGAAGCCGCCGGCCGGGCCGCTGTGCGGGCGGCGGCCTCCACCCGCACCCCCTGCTGGCTCTATCCGGTGTGGATGTGGCACTGGGCGGCGCCGGGCGACCCCCGGGTGCCGTGGCGGCGCGCGGCCCTCATCCCGCTGTCCTCGACGGCGCTGGAGCGGAAGAGGGCGGCGGTCGGGCGGTTCGTCAGCCAGATCGCCCCTCTGGGGCCGGGGCCGGGCGACGCGGCGATCCTGCCTCCGCACGAACTGGCGCACCACCTGCGCGACCGGGAGGTGGTCTTCCGGTGAGCGCCGACCGCCCCACCACGGACGCCCCCGGCTCGGGAGCCACCCCCGCCGCGTACTTCGAGGACATGTACCGCGGCGCCCCGGACCCCTGGCATCTCGCCGACCGGTGGTACGAGCGCCGCAAATACGACCTCACGATGGCGAGCCTGCCGTTGCCGCGCTATCGCCGCGCCTTCGAACCGGCTTGTTCGGTAGGTGAGTTGACGGTGCGCCTGGCCGAGCGGTGCGACCGGGTCGTGGCCTGCGACCGGGTGGGGGCCGCGGTCGCGACCGCGGGCGAGCGCACTTCCGCGTTCCCCCACGTGGACGTGTGCCGCATGGCGGTCCCCGACGAGTGGCCTTCCGGCCGCTTCGACCTCGTCGTCCTGTCCGAACTGCTCTACTACTTCGACGCGTCCGCCCTCCGCCGGGTACTGGACCTCGCGCTCGGCGCCCTGGAGCCCGGCGGCACCCTGGTGACGGCGCACTGGAACCACCCCGTGCCCGAACACCGGGGGACCGGCGCCACTCTGGCCCCGACGGTCGCCTCCCTCCCCGGGCTGACCCTGACGGCCGACCACCGCGAGGCCGACTTCGTACTCCAGGTGTACGAGCGCACAGGCCCCGACGGCGCGGCCGCCCCCTCTCCCGCGGCCCGCGAAGGACTCGTGTGAGCGCCCCGGGCGGCGTCGCGGCCGTCGCCGTCGTCATCCCGGCCCGTGACGAGGAGGACCTGCTGCCCGCCGCGCTGGCCTCGGTGCGCGCGGCGGCGGAGCACCCCGGCGTCGGCTCGGCGCCCGTGCTCACCGTGGTCGTGGCCGACACCTGTACGGACGCCACCGCCGCGGTCGCCCGCGCGACGGGCGCTCTCGTGGTACCGGTCGGCTTCCGCAACGTGGGCCGGGCCCGGGCCGCAGGCGTACGAGCCGCACTCGGGGTCCTCGGCGACGTGCCGGCCCCCGTGTGGATCGCCTCCACCGACGCCGACGGCACCGTGCGGCCCGACTGGCTCGCGCACCAGCTGGGCCGGGCCGCCGAGGGCTGGGACGCGGTCGTCGGCACGGTGGCCGCCGACCGCTGGTCGCCGGACAAACCCCACCTGGCCGCCCGCTACCACCATCTCTACGAGATGACCCGCCCACCGGCCGGCCACCCCTGGCGCCACCCCCATGTCCACGGCGCGAACCTCGGCGTCAGCAGCCGGGCCTACGCCCTGGCGGGCGGCTTCCCGCCCGAACCGCTGGACGAGGACCGGGGCCTGGTCGACGCGCTGGAACGCACCGGCGCGCGCATCCTGCGCACCGCGGACTGCCCCGTGACCACGTCGACCCGCACCGCCCCCCGCGCGCGCGGAGGCTTCGGCGACCACCTGGCGGACCTCGAACGGCGGGCTCCGCTCGCCGCGTCGAACGGAGAAGCCCCGAACTGAGCCCCCGCGTCCGGCCCCGGCGCTCCGGAGGCCGCGCCGCGCCCGGAACGGCGGCTCAGCTCCCGTTGGGGCGGTCGAACCACGCGAGCCCGTCGCGCCACCGCCGTGCGCGGGCGGGGGCGGGCTGCTCCCACCACGGCTCCCCCCGCTCCCCGAGCGCGACCTTGGCCCGGTGCACCTCTTCACGCGCCCGTCGCAACGCGACCGCGTCCTCGGTGCGCTTGGCCTCCCGTACCGCCCTGCGCGCCGCCATCAGGTGCGAGCGCAGAGCGGCGGCCGCGTCCTCGGGGATGTCCGGATCGGTCGCGCGCCAGCGGCGGCCGTGGACGATCACGTACCGCCCGTCGTCCGTCCGGTCCGGACCGCCGCGCTCCGATGGCATGCCCCCATGATGCGCCGCGCCGCCGCCTCGGGCCTGCCGCGGAGGTGCTCCCGGCGGATACCGGAGTGCGGCCACGTGTGCTCCGTCCCTGACGGGGCAGCCGACGGGCATGGCTGTTCTCCGCAGGTTCGCCCGGCCTCTTCTGGCCTCGAAGTTCATCCGTGACGGGTACGCGGCGGTACGCAACCCGGTCGTCCCGGCCGCCCGGGGGGACGGCTCCGGCGAAGGCCCCTCCGGGGCCCTCGCCCGGCTGCCGCTGCCGCAGGACCCCGAGCAGTTCGTACGCGTCCAGGGGGCGGTCCAGCTCGGCGCCGGCCTCCTGCTCGCGCTGGGCCGGGCGCCGCGGTCGGCGTCCGCGGCGCTCGCGTTGACGCTGGTGGCGTCGGCCCTGACGCCGTACGCCTACCGGACGGACGGGGACGCGGACCCCGACCCGGAGACGAGCGCGGCCGAGCGGGCGGACCTGCTCGCGAACGTGTCCCTGCTCGGCGGCCTGCTCATCGCCGCCGCCGACACGCACGGCAAGCCGTCGCTCGCCCACCGGACCCACCGCGCGGCGGGCCAGGCCTCCGACACGGTCATCCACCGCGTCGGCGCCGTCTCCGACCGGGTGGGCGACGTGGCGGACGCGGCGGTCAAGGGCGTCTCCGACTCGGTGGGGGCGGCCCGCAAGCGCCTTCCCTGAGACCGGCGTTCAGGTGGGGGCCGGCCGGCCCCCACCACCGGCCCGGCAGGGTGACCGGCGGGCGGGCTGTTCGGAGCACCGGCTCAGCGGCAGACCGGCCGGGCGCCCGAGGGGGAGCCCGGCGGCGGGGCGAGGGAAACGCAGGCACGCTCCGGGCGGGGCCGCGCCGCACCCGAGTCGTCACCCCGGCCTACGGCCCACCGGTCCCGGCCCCCACAGCGGAACGTTTTTCCCCGGATCGGCCTCAGTCGAGGAACGGCTCTCCGCGGCGGGAAGGGGCCGAGCTCCGCCGGGGGCCCGGGCGGCCGTCCCGAGGAGTGGCCGGAGAGGTCCAGATGGCTGCCAATCCGAGCGGCCGGTAACCGTCCTCCTGGGTCCAGGCCGAGGGGCCGGAACGGTCCTGCACCGGGGGGTGCGACAGGGGGGCCGGTTGGTGTTCGATGCCGCCCAGGCGCCGCTCGAAGTCGGCCTGCAGCCGGTTCAAGGTGTCGAGGAAGTCCTCGAGCGGAATGCTTCCTTCGTGCATCTGCTCCTCGTTTCCTGCATTGTTCCCATCACCCTGTACCGGAGTCGGAACGCACGGATGTTCACCGAAACGCGTCGGCTGTGGCCCACGCCGCTCCGGAAGCCGTCAAGGTTTGAAACGAAACATGTTTTCTACTACCGCACCCCGCACAACGATCCCTTTCGCCGGAAGAAGTGCGGCATTCGGGTGACCCGGGAGGAACGTGCCGTGTTCGCCCCGGAGTGTCCGGTAAACGGCTCGGTGCCGGTGCCGGCGCCGGATCCTCCGGGGTCTCTCCCGTACGGGCCGCCGCTCAGCGATCGCGCCACCACGGTTCACGTACGTACAGGCTCTCCTCGCCCGTGCAGCCCGCGCCGTTGGAGATCTCCTCCGTGTCCAGGTTCCAGCCCACGACCCCGTTGCCCTTGCGGCCCAGCTCGATCAGGCGGTCGCTCTCGGTCCGGGCGCCCTCGGTGACCTCGCAGCGGACGATCGAGGTCCACACCTGCCCGTCCAGCGCGGCGACGAAGGCGAGCGCCGGGAGGACGAGGACCGTCAGGACCAGGGCCGCCCACTGCTCCAGGGCCGCCGCCCGGCGCAGCCCCCGGGACGGGCGGTAGCCCCCGGCGCGGGGAGACCCGTCCGCCGCCCCTTGGCCGCCGCGGCGTCCGTGCGGGCGCCGTCTGCCGGTGCGGTACTCCACCACGACGCCCTTGCGCAGCGCGTACGCCGCGAGTCCCGTGCCCAGGCCCCACCAGGGGCCGAAGAAGCACGTGACCAGCACCCCCATCGCGACCGGGTTGACGATGGTCAGCGCCAGCCGTTGGAGCGCGCCGACGACGCCTCCGCCCACCGGGACCGCGCCGCGCGCCGCGAACAGGGCGAACACGACGCGGGAGACGACCACGGCCAGTACGGAGGCGAGGAGAGGGTCGGTGAGCACCATGCCGATCAGCACGTCGGGCCAGTTCGCCGGCTCCATCCCGACGAACACGTCCCGGGCCGCCGCGCCGCCCCCGACCGTGTACGCCACCTTCGTCACCGGCACCGCGAAGGCCACCGCCATCAGCACCGTGTGTCCGGGGCCGCCCTTGCTGTCCGCCGAGCGGGCCTCCGCCTCCTCGTCCGGGTGAGCCATGAGCGTTCCCGCCTCCCGGACGGCTGACAGCCGGCGCGCGGCGCGAAATCGCCGTGCCTGCTCGGCAGCCTGCACCCGGCGCCCCGGCCGGACCACCGGCGTTACGCCGACCGGGGCAGCGCGTGCGCGGACCGCCCGCCGGGGCCGAGGAGGCGTGCCGCGATCGGGCGTGGCCGAGGGGGCGTGCCGGATGCCCCGCACCACTCGATTGCTTCGTATCGATGTCAGTTCATCCAGAAAGATGGTGATGTGGCCAGGACGGGCCCGTTCACGACATGAGGTGGCGAAATGGTTCAGGGCTTTTCCAAGGAACCGGGCACCCACGGGCCGCTCGCCGAGGTTCCGCCGGAGGGGCAGCGGAAGATCACCCGCTGGGCGGTCGCGATCGCTCTGGGCGGCTTCCTGTTCGGTTTCGACACGGGGGTCGTGTCCGGAGCCCTGCTCTACATCAAGCAGGACTTCGACCTGAACTCCTTCGAACAGGGCAGTGTGGTCAGCGTCCTGCTCATCGGCGCGGTGATCGGCGCCACCTCGGCGGGGCGGCTCTCCGACGGGCTCGGCCGGAGGAAAGCGCTCGGCGTGATCGGCGCGGTGTTCATCATCGGTACGGCGATCGCGAGCATGGCGAACGGGTACGCCGTGCTCATGGTGGGGCGCATCATCCTCGGCCTCGCGGTCGGAGCGGCGTCGGCGACGGTGCCGGTCTACCTCTCCGAGATCTCCCCGACGCAGATCCGGGGCCGGCTGCTCACCCTGAACCAGCTGATGATCACCCTCGGCATTCTGATCGCCTACCTGGTCAACCTCGCCTTCTCGAGCAGTGAGATGTGGCGGGCCATGTTCGCCGTCGGGGCGGTGCCGGCCGCCCTCATGGTGGCGGCGGCCTTGTGGTTCCTGCCCGAGTCGCCGCAGTGGCTCATCGCCCACGGGCGGGCGGAGCAAGCGCGCAAGGGGATCGCCTCGGTCGCCGACGAGGCCACGGCGGACGCGCTGGTCGCCCGGGCCCAGCACCGGATCGCCGAGGAGCGCGAGCAGCAGAAGCAGAAGGCCGGCTCGTCCGGCCAGGGGACCAGGCGGCTGCTCGCCCCCGACCTGCGCCCGGCCCTCGTCGTCGGGCTCACCCTCGCCGCCGTCCAGCAGTTCGGCGGGATCAACACGATCATCTACTACGCGCCCACCATCATTCAGCAGACCGGTCTGAACGCGTCGAACTCCATCTTCTACTCCGTGTTCATCGGCTTGATCAACCTGGTCATGACGCTCGTCGCGATCCGCCTGGTCGACCGGGCCGGCCGCCGCGTCATGGTGCTCGTCTCCCTCGCTCTCATGGCGGTCTCGATCTTCATGCTGGGGCTGGCGTTCGTGGTCGGCATGAACTCGGTGCTGACGCTGCTGTTCATGGTCATCTACATCGCCGCCTACGCGGGCGGCCTCGGCCCGGTGTTCTGGACGCTGCTGGGCGAGATCTTCCCGCCGTCCGTGCGGGCGGAAGGGTCGAGTGTGGCCACGGCGGTCAACTGGATCTCCAACTTCCTCGTCAGCCTCGCCTTCCTGCCCGTGGCCTCCGCCCTCGGCCAGGGCGAGACCTTCTGGATCTTCGCCGCGATCTGCGTGCTCGCCTTCTTCTTCGTCGGCCGCTACCTGCCCGAGACCAAGGGCCGTGACCCCGAGCAGATCGAAGCGGCGCTCAACGCCCGCTTCGGGCGCGGCGAGGGCCCGCCGGACGGTCCCTCGAAGGCGGCAACGTCCCAGAAAGGACGGTCGTGATGACCGAAGACCTGCTCAGCCCTCCCGAGATGGAACGATCCGACGTCCTGGTGCTCTTCGGCATCTCCGGCGACCTCGCCAAGAAGATGCTGCTGCCCGCGCTGTACCGGCTCACCGAATCCGGCAAGCTCACCGTGCCCGTCGTCGGGGTGGCGGCCACCGACTGGGACGACGACGCCCTGCGCCGGCACGCCCGGGAGGCGCTCGTCGCCCAGGGTACGGAGATCGACGAGGAGGTCTTCGCCCGGTTCGCGGCCGAACTGTCCATCGTCACCGGAGACTTCGCGGACGCCGCCACCTTCACCCGGCTGCGCGAGGCCGTGGCCGGGCGCGGCTTCGTGACGCACTACCTCGCCATCCCCCCGTCGCTGTTCACCGGGGTCGCAGCCTCGCTGGCGGCCGAGGGCCTCAACCGCGACGCCCGGCTGGTGGTGGAGAAGCCGTTCGGGCACGACCTCGCCTCCGCGCGGAAGCTCCAGGACGAACTCTCCGCCCACTTCGACGAGGCCCACCTGCTGCGCGTCGACCACTTCCTCGGCAACCGCGCGGTGGAGAGCCTGATGGTCTCCCGGTTCGCCAACACGCTGCTCGCACCGATCTGGCACCGCGCGTACGTGGACAACGTGCAGATCACCCTCGCCGAGGACTTCGACGTCGCCGACCGCGGCTCCTTCTACGACGCGGTGGGGTGCCTGCGCGACGTGGTCCAGAACCACATGCTCCAGGTCCTCGCCCTCCTCGTGATGGAACCGCCGAGCGCCACCAACGCCCAGGCGCAGGGGCTGGAGAAATGGCGGGCCCTGCACGCGACCCGCACCATGGACCCCGCCGACACCGTGCGCGGCCAGTACGACGGCTACCGGGACGTCGAGGGCGTCGCGTCGGACTCCGTGACGGAGACGTACTTCGCGACCCGCATGTTCGTGGACAACTGGCGCTGGGCGGACGTCCCCTTCTACCTCCGCAGCGGCAAGGCGCTGGCCGTCTCCGCCACCGAGGTCGTGGTCGAACTGCGCAAGCCCCCGCTGGAACTCTTCGGCGGCGACGGCGTCCGGACGCCGCCGAACACCATCCGCTTCCGCATCGACGGCGACACCGGCATCAGGGCGGACCTGATGCTGAACAAGCCCGGGAGCACCGACGGGCCGCTGACCGTGCCCATCGGCGTCGACTTCGCACGGGTACTGGGACGGCAGGAACTGCCGTACGAGAACATCCTGTACGGAGCCGTCATCGGCGACCCCGAGTGCTTCGCCTTCTTCCCCACCGTCCTGGAGTGCTGGCGCATCGTGGGCCCCGTCCTCGATCCGGCCGAGCCTCCCCTGCCGTACGCACCGGGGAGCTGGGGCCCGGAGGCGGGGAACCGCCTTCCCGGGCTGCGGAAATGGCACGAGCTGGGCCCCCGCCTGTTCGGCGGCGGGCACCCGGCCGGGGAGCCCCGGCCCGGGGCCGACCCGACCGGGTGAGGCCTCCTGGGGAGGCGTCGTGAGGAGGGGCGAGGAGGGAGGACGATGCACGAGGCGTGGCTGCGCGTCAGGGACAACCTGTGGCCGTTGCTCCAGCAGTCCGCGGCGGCCGCGCTCTCCTGGTGGATCGCCGGCAACGTCTTCGACCACCACGTTCCGCTCTTCGCCCCGATCGCGACCCTCGTCGCCCTCAACACCCCGGTGGGCGGGCGCGGCACCAACGCGGTACGCGTCATGTCCGGGGTCATCGCGGGTGTGATCGTGGGGCAGTTGGCCTTCCGTTTCCTCGGCCACGGTGACGCGGCGGTCGGTTCCGCCGTGCTGTGCGCGCTTCTCGTCGCGCTCCTCCTCGACGGCGAGCGCATCACGATGGCGCAGGCGGCCGTGGGCGCGGTGATCTCCGTCGCGGCCGGACAGCAGGCCGGCATCGACCGCGTACAGGACGCCCTGCTGGGGGCGGGTGTCGCGCTCGTGTTCAGCCAAGTCCTCTTTCCTCCGCACCCGTTCAGCCTGCTGAGACGGGCCGAGGCCGCCACGTTGAAGGGGCTGGGCCGCTCACTGGAGCTGACGGCCCGCACACTGGACGCGTCGGCGGACGGCCGGGAGGACCAGCCGTGGGAGGAACTGCGCCCGGTCTACACCCTGTTGAACGACCTCGGCCGCACCCGGGACGACGCCATCGCCGTCGCCCGCCGGACCCCCCGCTGGCGGGGGCGCCGGGGCCCCCTCCAGCAGGAGATCGCCGCCACGCGCTACCTGGACCTGCTCGGCAACAGCTGTCTCACCCTCATCCGCGGCGCCACGATCCTCACCCCGGCGCACAGGAAGACGTTCGCGGCCACGGTGCGGGGGCTGTCCGGGGTCCTGGACGCGCTGGCGGCGGCACGGGGAAGCCATGCCGTCTTCCAGCACGCCGCCCGGCGCACCCTCGCCGTCGTCCGGGACGCCCCGGCCGGCGGCCAGGCCGTCCCGGTCGCGGTGGGGGAGAGCGTACGGCTGGTCGCCGCGGACATCCTGGTCTTCGCGGGGGCCGACGCGGACGAGGCCGGGCGGGCGGTGCGCGACGGTTCCACGGACATCACCGTCGAACGCCGGTCGCGCGCCGGGTAGGAGGGCCCGGCGCCGCCCCGGGCGCCCGGGGCGGCCCTACCGGCCCCGCTCCGGTCCCCGGGCCGTGCCCGCGAGGTGCGCGCGCAGGAGTTCCGCCAGCTCGGGGGCCGCCTGCTCCGGAATCCAGTGGCCGATTCCGGTCAGGGTGCGGAAGGTGTACGGGCCCGTCACGAGCCGGCGGGTGTGTGCGACGCCCGCCTGGCCCAGGACCGGGTCGCTGTCGCTGTTCACGAAGAGGGTCGGGACGGTGATCTTGCCCAGTCCGCTCGGGGTGGCGAAGGGCATCGCCCGGTACCAGTTGACGGCGGGGGTGAGCGCGCCCGAGGCCACCAGGTTCTCCATGTCCCGGGCCAGACGCTCCGGGGCCTGCCCCGCCGCCAGGTGTTCGGTGACGCGCGGAGCCGCGGCCGGGTCGATGCGGCGGATCAACAGCTCGGGGAGCCACGGTATCTGGAAGGCGAACATGTACCAGGACATCAGGAACTGGCGGCTGGTGACCAGGGACCGTATGAAGGCGGCGGGGTGCGGGACCGAGAGCGCGGTCAGCGTGGCCACCGCCTCCGGCCGGGAGGCGGCCAGCGTCCAGGCGACCGCGGCGCCCCAGTCGTGTCCGACGACGTGCGCCCTGCCGCCGCGGGGGCCGGCCGCCTCGATGAGGGCGGCGACGTCCTCGGCCAGTTGGGACATGCGGTAGGCGAACCTGCCGCGCGGCCGGGCACGGGGCGAGTACCCCCGCTGGTCGGGGGCGAGGGTGCGATACCCCTGGGCGTGCAGCAGCGGAGCGAGCAGGTCCCAGGAACTCGACGTCTGCGGGAAGCCGTGCAGGAGCACGACGGTCTCCCCGCCGAGCGGCCCCCGGTCCACGACGTCGAAGACCAGGCCGTCGCGTTCGAACGACGTGAGCCGCCGCCCGTCCTCGTGGTCCGGGGACGGCCCCCCGGCGCCCTCGGGGGCGTGGCCGCCGTGGTCCATGTCCATGAACGCTCCTATGCCGTAAGCGAGTTCAGACGTGAAGCCGCTGATTACATGCGCCTGCCGGGTGGGGTGTCAAGGGCGCCGACCGGCCCCTCCCGGCGGCGCGGTGCCGCGAGACGGTCCCTCCGGAGCCCGACGGTCCCGTGAGCCGCCGGAGTTCAGACCCCCGGCGTGAATCCCGGGCCGGTGGGGCGGGGGGCCGGGAACGGGTCGTCGGCGCGGAGTTCGGGGGGCAGGAGGGCGTCGGGGAAGGACTGGTAGCAGACCGGGCGCAGCCAGCGTTCGATCGCGAGTGCGCCGACGCTCGTCGTGCCGGGAGAACTCGTCGCGGGCCACGGGCCTCCGTGCACCATCGCGTGGCAGACCTCCACGCCGGTGGGCCAGCCGCCCCACAGGACGCGGCCCGCCCGGTCCTCCAGGACCGGCAGCAGTTCCAGCGCGGTCGAGCGGTCGGTGTCCGCCGCGTGCAGGGTGGCCGTGAGCTGTCCTTCCAACCCCTCCAGGAGCGCGGTGAGTTCCGGCGTGCCGGACCAGCGCACGACGAGTCCCGCCGGGCCGAAGACCTCGCCGCCGAGCGCCCCGTGCGCGGTGTACGTCTCCGCGTCGCATTCCAGGAGCACGGGGGCCGGTGCGTTGGGCCCGGGGCCCGCCGTGCCCCGGGCCGCCTCGCGTACGCCGGGCACGGCCCCCCAGCGGCGTACCCCCTCCGTGTACGCCCGGGCGGTCGTCGGAGTGAGCATGACCTGGCCCTCCGTGGCGCCGAGCGACCGGGCCGCCTCCGCGAGGAAGCCGTCGCCCGCCGTTCCCGCCGGCACCAGCAGGAGGCCGGGGTTGGTGCAGAACTGGCCCGCCCCGCCGGTCAGCGACGCCACGTACGCCGCGGCCGTCTCCTCCGGTGCGGCGAGGGCGCCGGCGAGCATGATCACCGGGTTGACCGCGGACATCTCCGCGTGGACCGGGACGGGTACGGGCCGGGCCTGCGCGGCGGCGACCAGGGCCAGCCCGCCCGCCCGGGAGCCGGTGAAGCCCACCGCCGCGATCCGCGGGTCGCGGACCAGGGCGAGGCCGACATCATGGCCCCGGCCCACCAGCAGGGAGAACACGCCGGCCGGCATGCCGGTGCGCGCGGCGGCTGCCGTGACCGCGCGGGCCACCGCCTCGCAGGTGCCCGGGTGCGCGGGGTGCGCCTTGGCCACCACGGGGCAGCCGGCGGCCAGTGCGGACGCGGTGTCGCCGCCCGCGACCGAGAACGCCAGCGGGAAGTTGGACGCCCCGAACACGGCCACCGGGCCGAGGGCGACGCGCCGGAGTCGTACGTCCGTGCCCGAGGGCCCGGTCGCGATGCGGGCGCCGAGCGCCGCCCCGCTCCTGACGAGGTCGGCGAAGAGTCGCAACTGCCCGCAGGTGCGCGCTCGTTCGCCGGTCAACCGGGCCGGGGGCAGGCCGGTCTCCCGGGCCGCCAGCTCCACCAGGGGGTCGCCCAGCGCCTCGATCTCCTCCGCGCAGGCGTCGAGGAAGGCCGCCCGGCGCGCCGCCGGCAGGGTGCGGTAGGCGCGGGCGTCGGCCGCGGCCAGCCGCGCAGCCTCGGCCACCTGGGCCGCCGAGGCGTCGCGGTGCGGTGGGCCGAAGGGCTCGCCGGAGGCGGCGGCGACCGCGTGCCAGGCGTCCCCGGCGCCGGGGGCCTCGCGGCCGGCCAGCAGTGAATGCCCGCTGAGAGGCGCGGGGGCGGGCCGGGGGTCGCCGCCGGTCAGGGGCGGGCCGAGGGGCGGTCCATCGACGGCCGGCGGTGGGCCGCCGAGGGGTGAAGCGGTCCCGGGCCGCGGGGAGTCGCCGGTCGGGGGCCGGTCGTCGGGTCGGGGCGATTCTTCGGTCGGGTGCACGGTTCTGCGTCTCCCTGTGCCCGCCGGTGAGCGGCGCGCGGTCGTCGGATGCCCGGTGAAAGTCGTCCGGGCGGCGGCGTTGTCCTCGGGTCGTCCGGATGTATAGCCTAAGCAATGGCATGTGACATTGCACTAGGGGGTGGGCGTGAAAGTCATCGTCGTCGGCGCGGGCATCGTGGGCGCCGCCTGCGCATTCCACGCCGCTGCCGCTGGCCTCGACGTCACGGTCCTCGACCGGGGGCCCGTCGGCGCGGGGACCACGAGCCGGGGGGAGGGCAACATCCTCCTCTCCGACAAGGAACCCGGACCCGAGCTGGAGCTGGCCCGGCTCAGCCGCAGGCTGTGGGACGAGGCGGGCGAAGAGGTCGGCGCGTCCGCGATCGAGTGGGAGGCCAAGGGCGGACTGGTCGTCGCCGGTACGCCCGCCTCCCTCACGGCCCTGCACGCGTTCGCGGAGCGCCAGGCGGCGGCAGGCGTCCGCACCGTACGCGTCGACCGTCCCGCCGATCTCGAACCGCACAGCGCACCCGGCCTCCCCGGCGGCGTCCACTACCCGCAGGACGCCCAGGTCCAGCCCGTCCTCGCGGCGGCCGCCCTGCTGCGGGCCGCCGTCCGGCACGGCGCCCGGACACACACCGGCGAGGCCGCCGCCGCCGTCACCGGAGCCGGAGGACGGATCACCGGAGTGCGCACCGCGGACGGCGCCGTGCTGACCGCCGACGCGGTGGTCAACGCCGCCGGCACCTGGGGCGGCGAGGTCGGCCGCCGGCTCGGCGCCCCCGTCGAGATCCTGCCGCGCCGGGGCTTCGTCCTCGTCACCGAACCCCTGCCGCCGATGATCCGGCACAAGGTCTACTCCGCCGACTACGTCGCCAACGTCGCCTCCGACGAGGCGGGCCTGGAGACCTCCTGCGTCGTCGAGGGAACCCGCGCGGGCACCATCCTGATCGGGGCCAGCCGCGAACGCGTCGGCTTCGACACCACGATGAACCCGGCCGTGGTGGCCGTGCTCGCCGCCCGGGCCTGCCGCCTCTTCCCGTTCCTGCGCGACGTCCACCTGATCCGCGCCTACCGGGGCTTCCGGCCGTACTGCCCGGACCATCTGCCGGTCGTCGGCCCCGACCCCCGCGTCCCCGGCGTCCTCCACGCATGCGGCCACGAGGGCGCCGGCATCGGCCTCGCCCCCGGAACCGGCGCTCTCATCACCGCCCATCTGCTCGGCCACCCGTGGCGCGGCGCCGACCCGGCCGCCCACCGCGGCCTGCTGCCCGACCGATTCCTCACCACCGGAGGTGTGCCGACGTGACCGCAGTGACCGTGTTCACCGTGGACGGCGAGCCGTTGCCGTTCGTCCCGGGACAGACCCTGGCCGCCGCACTCGTCGCCTCGGGCCGGATCGCCTGGCGCACCACGAGGGGCGGACGGCGGCCGCGCGGGGTCTTCTGCGGGATCGGCGTCTGTCACGACTGCCTCGTGACCGTCGACGGCACGGGCGGGCAGCGCGCCTGCCTGGTGCAGGCCCGCGCCGGGATGGCCGTCACGACGGGGGAGGACGACGATGCGTGAGCCTTCGGAGCGCGCGGCGGGCGAGCGGCCCGGCCCCCCTGACCTCGTGGTCGTCGGCGCCGGGCCCGCAGGGATGGCCGCCGCCGTCACCGCCCTGGACGGCGGCCTGCGGGTCGCCCTCGTCGACTCCGGCGCCGCCCCCGGCGGCCAGTTCTGGCGCCACCCGCCGGACCACGCCCGCCGGGCGATCCCCACCGCCGACCTGCACCACGATCTGCCCGCCTACCGTGCTTTCCGCGCCACCCTGACCGCCCACCGGCACACCGGGCGGCTCGCCCTGCTGCTGAACCATCACGTGTGGACCGCCGTCCGCGAGGAGCACGGCTTCGCCGTCCACGCCGTGGACCGCTCCCGCCCGCCCGAGGAGCACGCCGTCCTCCTGCGCGCCCCGGCGCTGCTGGTCGCGACCGGCGCGTACGACCGCCAACTCCCCTTCCCCGGCTGGGACCTGCCAGGCGTCCTCACCGTCGGCGGGCTCCAGTCGCTGCTCAAGGGCGGGGGAGTCACCGCCGGAAGCCGGGTGGTCCTCGGCGGCACCGGCCCCTTCCTGCTGCCCGTCGCCGCCGCCCTCGCCGCACGAGGGGCCGAGGTCGCCGCCGTCTGCGAGGCGAGCGCGCCCACGGCCTGGCTGCGCCGCCCCGGACCGTTGCTGCGCAACCCCGCCAAGTGGGCCGAAGCCGCGCGGTACGCGGCCGTACTCGCCCGCCACCGGGTTCCGGTCCGTACCCGCACCGCCGTCGTCGCCGCCGAGGGGGAGGGCCGGGTCGCCGTCGTGCGCACCGCGTCCCTGGACGCCGACGGGCGGCCGGTCCCCGGCACGGAGCGCCGGATCGAGGCCGACACCGTGGGGGTCGGCTGGGGCTTCGTCCCCCAGCTCGACCTGCTGCTCCCACTCGGCTGCGACCTCGTCGACGCGGGTGACGGCACCATGGCCGCCGCCGTCGACGACGGGCAGCGCACCACGGCTCCCGGCGTGTACACGGCGGGCGAGACCTGCGGAGTGGGCGGGGCCGCGCTCGCCGTGGACGAGGGCCGCCTCGCCGCCGTGTCGGTACTCGCCGACCTCGCCGCGCCGGGGCGGCCGGACCACCGGCGCCCGGCCGCCGCGCGCCGGACGGTGGCCCGGCGCCGCGCCTTCGCCCGTGCCATGGCGCAGGCCCACCCCCTGCCCCCGGCCTGGCCCGCCTGGCTGACCGACGACACCACGGTCTGCCGGTGCGAGGAGGTCACCGCCGAAGCCGTCCGCACCGCCCGCGCCGAGGGCCCGGCAGCCGATCACCGCCAGGTCAAACAGCTCACCCGGGCCGGCATGGGCTGGTGCCAGGGCCGGATGTGCGGTCCCGCCGTGCACGGCCTCGTCGCCCCCCGCGGCCGGCCGTACGTCCCGGCGGAACGGCTGATCGCCACCCCCCTCACCCTCGGCGCGCTCGCCGACGCCGCCGAGCCGCCTTCCGACCGCATCCGCCCGATCACATCCGACTGAGGAGACCGATCCCATGGAGAGCACGAACCGCACGGATGCCACCGACCGCGCCCGCCTGCCCTGGCACGGCGTCATCGTCGCGACCGGCCTTCCGTTCGACCGGAACCTCGCCGTCGACTTCGGGGCCTACGGGGACAACGTCGCCTGGCTCGCCGGACAGGGCCTGCACGGGGTCGCCCCCAACGGCTCGCTGGGCGAGTACCAGACCCTGACGTACGAGGAGCGCGACCGCGTCGTGGAGACCGCCGTCGCGCACGCGCCCGAGGGCTTCACCGTCATGCCGGGCGTCGGGGCGTACGGCGCGATCGAGGCGAGAAGGCACGCGCAGTTCGCCAAGGACGCCGGGTGCCAGGCCGTCATGTGCCTGCCGCCCAACGCCTACCGGGCCGACGACCGCGCCGTCCTGGAGCACTACGAGGCGGTCGCCTCCGCCGGTCTCCCCGTCACCGCCTACAACAACCCCATCGACACCAAGGTCGACCTGCGCCCGGAGCTACTGGCCAAGCTGCACGCCGAAGGGTTCATCGTGGGGGTGAAGGAGTTCTCCGGCGACGTACGCCGCTGCTACGCCATCAACGAACTCGCTCCCGGCCTCGACCTCGTCGTCGGCACCGACGACACCCTCCTGGAGGTCGCCGTCGCCGGCGCCAAGGGCTGGGTCGCCGGCTACCCCCAGGTCTTCCCGCGCGCCTGCCTCGACCTCTACCACGCCTCGCTGGCCGGCGATCTCGACACGGCGCTGCCGCTCTACCGCAAGCTCCACCCCGTACTGCGCTGGGACAGCAGGACCGAGTTCGTCCAGGCCATCAAGCTCGGCCAGGACATGATCGGCAGGACCGGCGGCGTCTGCCGTCCGCCCCGCCGGCCCCTGAGCCCGGAGAACGAGGCCGTCGTACGGTCCGCCACCCGGTCCCTCATCGACGCGGGGGTCAACTGACGTGCGCTCGCAGGTCTGTTACCACGCGGTCGACTCGCACACCGAGGGGATGCCGACGCGGGTGGTCACCGGCGGGGTGGGCGTCCTGCCGGGCGCGACCATGGCCGAGCGGCGGGAGCGGTTCATGGCGGATCGCGACGGACTGCGCACCCTGCTGATGTGCGAACCGCGCGGGCACGCGTCCATGTCCGGCGCCATCCTCCAGCCCCCGACCCGGCCGGACGCCGACTTCGGCGTGCTGTTCATCGAGGTCTCCGGCTGTCTGCCCATGTGCGGCCACGGCACCATCGGGGTGGCGACGGTCCTCGTGGAGACGGGCATGGTCGAGGCGGTCGAACCGGAGACCCTCATCCGCCTCGACACCCCCGCCGGTCTCGT
Source organism: Streptomyces sp. CB02366 (assembly GCF_001905905.1). Taxonomy (GTDB): domain Bacteria; phylum Actinomycetota; class Actinomycetes; order Streptomycetales; family Streptomycetaceae; genus Streptomyces. Next base: position 406,961 of record NZ_LIVT01000003.1, on the reverse strand, counting down.
CACCGCACGGGTCGCCGTGCGCGACGGGCGCGCCGAGTCCGTCACCCTGGAGAACGTCGCCTCCTACAGCCACGCGCTGGACCAGGTCGTGGAGGTGGCGGGGTTCGGCCCGGTCCGCTACGACATCGCGTACGGCGGCAACTTCTACGCCATCGTCCGCACCGACGACCTCGGCATCCCCTTCGACCGGTCCCAGAAGGGACGGCTGCTCGACGCCGGCCTGGGCATCATGGGCGCGATCAACGAGCAGAACCCGGTGGCGCATCCGGAGGACCCCGCCATCGACGTCTGCCACCACGTCTACCTGGAGGCGCCCGGCTCCACCGCCGAGCGCTCGCGGCACGCCATGGCGATCCACCCCGGATGGTTCGACCGCTCGCCCTGCGGGACGGGAACCAGCGCCCGGATGGCCCAACTGCACGCGCGGAGACTGCTGAAGACCGGGCAGGACTTCGTCAACGAGTCCTTCATCGGCTCCCGCTTCACCGGCCGTCTCCTGGCGGAGACCACGGTCGGCGGACGCCCCGCCGTGCTGCCCTCCGTCACCGGCCGCGCCTGGATCACCGGGACCGCGCAGTACCTGCTCGACCCTACGGACCCCTATCCGAGGGGGTTCACCGTGTGACCGCTGCCCCTGGGCGGGACGGCCGCTGCGCGCGGGCCCGAGCCGTCCGGACGCCGCGCCGCCACCTGCGCCGCTCAGCCGGCTTCCGCCTCAGCGCGCGCCGAGCCTGCGGGACGGGGCCGCGCGGTCGGCCTGCTCCTTCCGGGCCGCCCACAGGGTCCTGACGTGCGCGAGGTGGCGGCGCATGTGCTCCTCGGCCGCCTCCGCGTCGCCCGCGATCATGATGTCCAGCAGGACGGTGTGCTCCCGTGCCGAACCCTCCAGCGACCCTTCCTGGGACAGGTCGGTGAGCCCGTACAGCCGGGAGCGCTTGCGCAGGTCGGCCACCGTCTCGACGAGGCGCGCGTTCCCCGCGAGGGCGAGCAGGTCGAGGTGGAAGCGCCGGTCCGACTCCAGGTAGCCGATCAGGTCGCCCCGCTGCGCGGCGGCCACGATCTCCTCGGCCACCGGGCGCAGGGCCTCCAGTTGCTCGCGGGAGGCCGTGCGGGTCACGCGGCCGATGGTGGGGATCTCCACGAGGGCGCGGATCTCCGTGTACTCGTCCAGGTCGCGCTCGGACAACTCGGTGACGCGGAACCCCTTGTTGCGCACCGCCTCGACGAGACCCTCGCGGGCCAGGTCGAGCATGGCCTCGCGCACGGGGGTGGCGGAGACGCCGTACTCGGCGGCGAGGGCGGGAGCGGAGTAGATCACGCCGGGCTGGAGCTCTCCCGCTATCAGCGCGGCACGCAGCGCGTTGGCCACCTGGTCGCGCAGGTGCTCCTGTACCGAGATGAGTTTGCGGGACTTCAGCTCACTCATGCGTTCCGTTCCCCTTCGGTGATTTGTCACCGCACTATACAATGTCACGTTGCGCAGCGCGTCGTCCTCGTGGCCCACGGTTCCTCCGCCGTGCGGCGGGTCGGCGGGCGGGTGGCGGTGAGGCGGCCGGGCCGCATGGTCGAGACCGGCGGCAGGCGCGAGAGGTACGGCCGACCGGCCCGCCCCTGCGTCCGGGCGCCGCTCTCGGCGGCCCCCGGCCGGCCCGGCGGCCTGGCCTCGGCCGGAAGCGGGTCGATCCGGTGGGCGGCCCGCCGAGTCCGGCCGGGCCGCGCGCCGGCTGACGCTTCCCCGGTGCAGCGTCGGGGTGCAGGCCGTCTGTCGCCCCGGGCGGCCGTCGCCCCGTGCCGTGGGCCCCGGCGCACATACGGCGCGGCCTGCCGCTTCCCCGAAGGGGGCCGAGGGCTTCCCGGTGGCCCTGGACATGCTTCGGGTTACCGGAGGGGGGCGTCAACAGGCCGTTGTTCGCGCGGTGTTCACCAAGAGGCCGTAGCGGATTCCGCCCAGGGCCTTCCCTGTGATGTGTGACCTGTGCCATTGTACATGGCACAGGGCGTGAGCATGTCAAATCTGGGCGGCACCCCTTCCGTCCGGTGACACCACGGCTGTGAGGACACCCCCCGGCCCGCGCCCTCCATCCCATCGGTCGCGCATCTGCGCGCCTCCGATCCCCTCATGGGAGGAAACAACGTGAGAACCACACTCGTCCGCCGAGGTGTGGGCGCCGTTCTGCCCCTGGCTCTGGCCGGCGCGATGGGCCTCGGGCTGCTCACGCAGCCGGCCCAGGCGCAGCCGAGCTCCCCCTCGGCAGCCACGGCATCCACCGCGTCGCAGCAGTCCCGGCCCGCCGTGTCCGACGAACTCGCTCCGCAGGCGCAGCAGTTCGCGGACAAGGATGCCGAGCACCAGCTCAAGGACCGGCTGGAGGCGTCCCGGATACCCCCGGTGAGCGCCGACAAGTCGCCCCTGAAGGAGGCGTACGGCGAACACGACGCCCCCGAGCGGCGCGAGGCGGGCGAGAAGCCCTCGGCGAAGGCGGCCGCCGCGTGCGACCCGGCCGACTTCACCGGCCGCACCGGGGCCGACCTCGTACGGCAAATCAAGGCGTCCACCGTCGACTGCGTGAACACCCTGTTCAGCCTGACCGGCGAGAACGCCCGACTGGCCTTCCGCGAGGCCCAGATGACCACCGTGGCCTACGCGCTGCGCGACAACGCCGCCTATTATCCGGGCGACGGCAGCACCGGTACCCCGCAGCTCGTGCTCTACCTCCGGGCCGGGTACTACGTCCAGTGGTACAACCCGGACGTCGTCGGACCGTACGGGAGCACCCTGCGGACCGCCGTCCGCTCGGGCCTCGACGGCTTCTTCGCCTCCCCCCGGTCGCGCGACGTCACCAACGAGAACGGCGAGACCCTCTCCGAGGCGGTCATCCTCATCGACAGCGCCCAGGAGAACGCCCGCTACCTGTCCGTCGTCAAGCGGCTGCTGGCGGACTACACGTCCTCCTGGAACGCCTTCTCCCGGATGCTCGCCGCCGTCAACAACGTGTACACGGTGACCTTCCGCGGTCACCAGGTGCCCGCTTTCGTCAGCGCCGTCGAGGCGGACCCGAGCGTCATCGACTCCCTGCACCGCTTCGCCGCCGCCCACCTCTCCCTGCTCGACGGCGACCACGCGTACCTGACCTCCAACGCCGGACGGGAGCTGGGCCGCTTCCTCCAGCACGAGAGCCTGCGGGCCAAGGCGCGCCCGCTCGCCGCCGACCTCCTGCGCAAGACCTCCCTCACCGGCCCGACCGCCCCGCTCTGGGTGGGCGTGGCGGAGATGGCCGACTACTACGACAAGGCGAACTGCGCCGCCTACGGGGTCTGCGACCTCCAGGAGCGCCTCAAGCGCGAGGTGCTGCCGGTCCGCCACACCTGCAGCCCCAGCATCCGCATCCTCGCCCAGCAGATGACCTCCGCCGAGCTGAACGCGAGCTGCACCAGCCTCATCCAGCAGGACGCGTACTTCCATCGGATCGCCAAGGACGACGGCCCGGTCGCCGGTGACAACAACGCCTCCATCGAGGTCATCGCCTACGACTCCAGCGCCGACTACCAGACGTACGCCGGGGCGATGTACGGGATCGACACCAACAACGGAGGCATGTACCTGGAGGGCGACCCCTCCGCGGTGGGCAACCAGCCCCGCTTCATCGCCTACGAGGCGGAGTGGCTGCGCCCGGACTTCCACATCTGGAACCTCAACCACGAGTACACGCACTACCTCGACGGCCGCTTCACCATGCACGGCGACTTCACCGAGAACATGTCCACCCCCACCGTCTGGTGGGTCGAGGGCTTCGCGGAGTACATCTCCTACCACTACCGGGGCGAGCCCTACACCGCGGCGATGACCGAGGCCGGCAAGGGCACGTACGCCCTCAGCACGCTGTTCGGCACCGACTACAGCCACGACACCACGCGGGTGTACCGCTGGGGCTACCTCGCCGTGAGGTACATGCTGGAGAAGCGCCCCGCCGACATGGACAAGGTGCTCGGCCACTACCGCGCCGGGCAGTGGGCCGCCGCGCGGACCTACCTCACCGGCACCGTCGGCACCCGCTACGACGGCGACTTCCGGACCTGGCTGGCCGGGTGCGCCGCCGGTGACTGCGGGAGCGGAGGCGGCGCCGTCGCCGAGTGCACCGACCCCGACGTCCGGGTGCTGGGCGAGAACTGCCGCCGCAGCGGCCTCTCCGCCGCCAAGGGCGACTACTCCTACCACTACCTGTACGTCCCCGCCGGCACCCGGCAGTTGAAGATCACCGTCAGCGGCGGCACCGGTGACGCCGACCTCTACTACAGCGACGCGGGGTGGGCCACCACCTCCTCCGCCCAGCGCGCCACCGGCTCCGGCAACTCCCACACGCTGACGATCAGCAACCCGCGCGCCGGCGCGAACTACATCAGCCTGTACGCCGCCGCCGCGTTCGGCGGAGCGACCCTCACCACCGCCTACTGACCGGGGGTTCCGCCCCCTCCTGCCGGGGTCCGCGCCATCGGCGTGGGCCCCGGTCCGGCCGTGCGCCGGGCCGGCGGGAAGCGGCCGGGCTCCGCTGTCAGTGCCCCCCCATACAGTCGAAACATCACTCGGGGAGCACCGGAGAAGGAGCCCAGCCATGTCCGCCAACAGGATCCAGCACAAGGTGAATCACGTCGCTCTGGTCGTGGACGCCTCCGGTTCCATGTACCAGCACCAGGGTCAGCTGATCCGCGTCGTGGACGAGTTCGTGGCGGGGCTGAAGGCGGAGTCGGACAGCCTCGGCCACGAGACCCGGATCAGCCTCTACTCCTTCGACCACCGGGTGGAGAACCTGGTCTGGGACATGGACGTGAAGCACCTTCCGTCCATGCGGGGGCTCTACAAGGTCAACAACGGCGCGACCGCGCTCATCGAGGCGTCCCTGAAGTCCCTGGACGACCTGGGGCACATCTGGGAGGAGTACGGCGAGCACAGCTTCCTCCAGATCGTGGTGACGGACGGCGAGGAGAACGCCTCCGGCGGCGACCGGCGGCACGACGGCGACATGACCATCCTCGGGCCCTGGCTCGACCGCATCACCGCGAAGATGAGCGGGCTGCCGGGGCACTGGACCTCCGCGATCCTCGTCCCGAACTCCCTGGCGAAGCGCACCGCCCAGAACTACGGCTTCCCCGCCGGCAACATCGCCATCTGGGACGCCGACTCCCAGAAGGGCGTCGAGGACGCGATCGGCACCGTGCGCGCCGCCGCCACCAGCTTCCTGCGCGGCCGTGAACAGGGCGTGCGCGGTACGAAGAACCTGTTCGCCGTCGGCCAGGACATATCGGTGGCCGACGTGCGGGCCACCCTCGAACCGGTACCGGCCGACAAGTACCGCCTGTTGAAGGTCGACAAGGAGGCGGAGATCCGCGCCTTCGTCGACTCGCACCCGGGCGTCACCTACGAACGCGGCTCCTGCTACTACCAGTTGGGCACCCGCGTCCAGGTGCAGCCCGACAAGGAGGTCATCGTCGTCGAGAAGGACACCGACCGCGCCTACACCGGCGAGGCGGCGCGCAACCTCCTGTTCGGCACGGGCGTGCGCGGGACCGTCTCGGTGAAGGCCGGCACCAACCCCAAGCTGGAGGTGTATGTGCAGAGCCGCTCGGTGAACAGGAAGCTCAAGGCCGGCACCCGCCTGCTCGTCATGCTCTGAGCCGGGGGCGTTCAGCCCGGAGCGGCCGGATCGGAGGTGTCCGCCGCCACCGACACCGCGAGCGCGCCCAGGGCCGTGCCCATGAGAAGGCGCTGGGCGCGGAGCCAGGAGGGGCGGCGGGCGAGGAAGACCGCGAGGGCTCCGGCGGCCAGCACGATGCCCAGGTTGACGGCGAGGGCCACCGCGATCTGGACGGACCCCAGCACCAGCCCCTGGAGCAGCACGTCCCCCCTCTCCAGACTGATGAACTGGGGGATGAGGGAGAGGTACATGACGGCGATCTTCGGGTTGAGCAGATTCGTCGTCAGCCCCATCGCGAACAGCCTGCGCGGGGAGTCCTGCGGCAGGTCGGCGGGTGCGAAGACGGAGACGCCGCCGGGGCGCAGAGCGGACCAGGCCAGATGGGCGAGATAGGCGGCCCCGGCCAGCTTCACCGCCACGTACAGCTCGGGCACCGCGACGAAGACCACGGACAGGCCGAGGTTCGTGGCCAGCAGATAGACCAGGAAGCCCACGGCCACCCCGCCCAGGGAGACCACCCCCGCCCGCCGTCCCTGGGTGATGCTCCGGGAGACGAGATAGATCATGTTCGGCCCCGGGGTGAGGACCATGCCCAGGGCGACCAGCGCGACCCCCAGCACCCCGCTCAGCTCGACCACGTGCGTCCACCGCTCTGTTCACGGAGGGCCGGACGGCCCGGCGCCCTGCGCACCGACCGGTCTGCTCGGTGCGATCGAAGCCTAGGTCCGCCATCCGGGTCGGTTCAATAGCGGACATTGCACTCGGTGCAATGCTGTGCTTCGATGCCGTTCCGTTCACCAGGGGGAGGGGGACCCGTGAAGGATTTCCGGTCCGTCGCGGACGCCGTGGCGCGGGAGATCGCGAGCGGTCGGCTCACGCCCGGGGAACGGCTGCCTCCGCAGCGGGAGTTCGCCCGCCGCCACGCGATCGCCGTCTCCACCGCCGCCCGGGTCTACCGGGAACTCGCCCGCAGGGGCCTCACCGTCGGCCAGGTCGGCCGCGGCACGTTCGTCACCGGGAAACCGGGCGCCCCCGCCCCCGCACCCGTCCTGTCCGAGCCCTCCGCCGCCCGCGTCGACCTGGAACTGAACCACCCCGTCGTCCCCGAACAGGCCGCGCTGCTCGCCGCCGGCCTGGAGCACCTGGCGCACCCCGCCCGACTGGAGTCGGTGCTCCACCCCGTCGGGCCCGCCGGAACCCCCGCCGCGCGCGAGGCCGCCGCGGCACTCCTCGCGCGGGGCGGCGGGCGGCCCGACCCGGGGGACGTCCTGTTCGCCGGGAACGGCCGGCAGGCCGTCTCCGCCGCCGTCGCCGCGCTGACCCGGCCGGGCGCCCGGCTGGGCGTGGAGGAGTTCACCTACCCGGTGCTCAAGGCCATCGCCGCCCGCCTCGGCGTCACCCTCGTGCCCCTGGCCGTGGACGAGGACGGACTGGTCCCCGAAGCGGTGGAGGAGGCGCACCGCACCGAACCCCTGCACGCCGTCTACGTACAGCCGGTCCTCCACAACCCGCTCTCCCGCACCATGTCCGCACGGCGGCTCGACCACCTGGCCGATGTCCTCCTGACCTCCGGGATCCCCGCGGTCGAGGACGCCGTCTGGGCCTTCCTCCGGGACGACCTGCCGTCCCTCGCCTCCCGCGCCCCCGAACGGACCGTCCTCGTGGACAGCCTCTCCAAGCGGCTCTCCCCGGGACTGACCCTCGGGTTCGCGGTGGCCCCCGCCCCGCTGGCGGGCCGGGTCACGGGGGCCCTGCGCTCCGGCGGGTGGACGCCCATGCGGTTCCCCCTGGAGGCGATGGCGCGCTGGCAGGCGGACGGGGCCGTCGCCACCCTCGTACGGGCCAAGCGGCGTGAGGCGCGGGCGCGTCAGGAGATCGCGCACCACCACCTCGGAGACTTCCGTACGAGCGGCGCCACCTGTTCGTACTACCGCTGGTGGGAGCTGCCCGCCCCCTGGCGCGCCGACACCTTCGTCGCCGCCGCCGCGCGACACGGCATCGCGGTGACCCCGGCCGCCGCGTTCCGCGTCGGCCGCCGGAGCGGCCCGCACGCGGTCCGCCTGGGGCTGGCGTCGCCCACCCGGGACGTGCTCTCCCGGTCCCTCGCCACCCTCGCCGAACTCGCCCGGACCGCGCCGGACGACCTGGCGGAGGGCTGAACGGCGTGTCGCCCGCCCGCCACGCCTTCCCCGTCCGGCCGGCCCGTTCGGCGGGACCGGGCCCCGCTCCGGGGGCGGCCGCTCAGGCCGTTCCGGCGGTCATCCGCCGCAGCCCCGTGTACTGGAGCGCGGTGTAGACCCCCACGATCCCCGAGCCGATCAGCAGGAACACCACCCCGGCGTCGTTGAGCGGCACGAAGTCGGCGAAGGCCGTCACCAGGCAGCCCACCGCGCACACGGCGTTGACCGCGACGACGGTCCTGGCCAGGGCGGGCGGGATCACCGGGTAGCCCGCGATCAGGGCGAGGCAGGCCGCGCCGCCGAGCTGGAAGAGCCCGAACGCCACCGCGAAGGCCACCGGCATCCCGGTCAGGGAGGCCAGGGGCGCGGCGGCGGCGACCAGGACGAGACCCATCACGGCGGTGCTGACGCTGTCCACGCGCAGTACCAGACGGAGGAAGCGGGCGGCGTCCGCGGCGGAGGCCGCCGCGGTCGGGGCGAGGGTGTACGACATCACGTGTCTCCTTCGTTCGGGGGGTCGGTGACACCGTGCCAGGCGGGGACGGCGGAACTCCATGACCTCCCGGGTCAAGAACGCGGGGTGCGGCGGCCTGGGTACGGTGGGGGCATGGAGACCCAGGAGCCTTCTCGCGTAGGCCCGTTGCTTCGGGAGTGGCGCCGCCGCCGCAAGCTCAGCCAGCTCGAACTGGCCCTGCGGGCGGACTCCTCGACCCGGCACCTCTCCTGTGTGGAGACCGGGCGCGCCCGACCGAGCCGCGAGCTTCTCCTGCGTCTCGCCGAGCACCTCGACATCCCGCTGCGGGACCGCAACGGCCTCCTGCTGGCGGCCGGTTACGCACCCGCCTACCGGGAGTCGCCGTTCGACAGCGAGCCGATGGCCATGGTCCGCTCCGCCGTCAGGGCGATGCTCGCCGGTCACGAGCCCTACCCGGCCGCCGCGATCGACCGGATGTGGAACATCGTCGACCGCAACGGCGCCATGTCCCTGCTCATGGGCGCCGTGCCACCGCACCTGACGGAATCGGGCGGCAACGTGATGCGGCTGATCCTCCATCCGCAGGGGCTCGCCCCCCAGTGCCTGAACTTCGCCCAGGTCCGCGCCCACGCCCTCGGCCGGCTGCGACACCAGGCCGACACCACCGGCCACCGGGAGCTGCGGGAGCTGTACGAGGAGGTGTCCGCCTATCCCGCCCCGCCGGGCCTCGACGCCGGCCCGGGCCCGGTGGACCCGGCCGGCATCGTCGTTCCGCTGCGCATCCGTACGCCCCTCGGCGACATGGCGTTCTTCAGTACGATCGCCACCTTCGGGGCCCCGGCCGACGTGACCCTGTCGGAGCTGGCGGTGGAGTCGTTCTTCCCGATGGACGAGCGCACGGACGCCCTGCTGCGCACCCTGGCGGCGACGAGCGCCGAGGGCCGCTGACCGTACGCTCCCGGTCCGCGCGGCGTCAGTAGCGGGGCGGGCCGGGGCTCCCCTTGGCGTACGGGTGGGCCCGGAAATCCCGTCCTTCGCTCCGCAACTGCTGGGCCCGCAGCCGGGCCGCCTGTTCGATCAGCAGGCCGTCCGCGTTCTCGGTGGGGCCGCGACGCCCGCGTCGGACCAACACCGTCGCGCACCACGCGGCCACCGCGCCGATGACCCCCACCACTGCGGCGAACGTCCCCATGAGCCCCCGCTCCCCCCGTGCCCCACCGGACCGATGGCCCATCGTCCCGTCCCCGCCGGGGCGGCGCAAGGCCGTCACCGGTTGACTTCATACCCCCAGGGGGTATCTTGGAGAAGTGGCCGCGACCCGGCGGCCCTGACGAGGGAGTGGGACATGCAGACCGGTCTCAAGATCACGGCCTTCGCCGCGGGGCTCGCGGCGGTCTTCGGGTCGGCGTACGCGGTGGGCGGCGCGACGGAGCCCGCCTCCGCCCCGAAGGAACCGGCCCACCGGGACGCCCACGCCGAGAAGGGGCGCCCGGCGGAGAAAGAGGGCGGGGAGTCCCGAGAGCTTCCCAGCGGTCTGCAGATCTCCCGGGACGGCTTCACGCTCGACCTCGACACCCCGCGCATCGAGGCGGGCGAGCCCGCCGAACTGCGCTTCTCCGTCGTGGACGAGGACACCTCCCGCAAGGTGACCGCGTTCCGCCGCGAGCACGGCAAGGAACTGCACCTGATCGTGGCGTCGAGCGACCTCGCCACCTACCGGCACCTGCACCCCGTGCGGGCCGCCGACGGCACCTGGTCCGCCCCCGTCGAACTGCCCGGCGCGGGCGGCTACCGGGTCTTCGCCGACTTCACCCCGGACGCGAAGGACGCCGAGGGCGTCACGCTGGGCGCGGACCTCGCCGTAGCCGGCGACGCGCGCCCCGAGCCGCTGCCGGACGCCGAGCGGACGGTGACCGTCGACGGGTACGAGGTGACGCTCGACGGTGCCCTGCGCCCAGGGGCGGGCAGCGAACTCAAGCTGGAGGTCGAGAAGGACGGCAGGCCGGTCACCGACCTCCAGCCCTACCTCCGCGCGTACGGCCACCTCGTCGCACTCCGCGCGGGCGACCTGGCCTACCTCCACGTCCACCCGAACGGCGAACCGGGCGACGGGCGGACGGAGCCCGGCCCCGAGGTCTCCTTCACCGCGACGGCCCCGAGCAAGGGGGCCTACCGGCTCTTCCTCGACTTCCGGCACGAGGGGAAGGTCCGTACCGCCGCGTTCACCGTCCACGCCGGAGGCGGGTCTCCCGAGAAGCCCGTACCGCAGGACGGGGAGTCCGCCGGCCACGGGCACTGAGCCGGGCGAGGGCTCCGGCTCGCGCGGAGAGGGCCACGCCGCCCTCGGAGGGCGGGGCGAGCCCGGGAGGGTGGACGAGCCCCGGTCCGGAGCGGGGAAGGGGGCCCCGGTTCACGGCAGGGGAATCTCTGGCTTAGGCTTGCCTAACCTTCATTGCTCGGTCAACTTGAGGACCCTCCATGCTCGGCTTCTCCCGCGTGCGCCGCCACACCCTCGCCGCCACGGCCACCACCGTCGCCCTCGCCGTCGCCCTGGTCGGCTGCTCATCGGACAGCGACGGCGACAAGGACGGGGCGAAGGGCTCGGCCAAGGGCGGGGGCGCGTTCCCCGTCTCGATCAAGAGCTCGCTCGGCACCGCGAAGATCGAGGAGAAGCCCGAACGCATCGTCACCCTCGGCCAGGGCTCCGCCGAAACCGCGATAGCCCTCGGCCAGACCCCGGTCGGCATCGAGAGCTACGCCTGGGGCAGCGACGACTCCGGCTACCTCCCGTGGATCAACGAGGCCGTCAAGAAGTCCGGCGACAAGCTGCCCGAGCAGTTCACCGGCGGCGAGGAGATCGACTTCGAGGCGATCACCGAACTGGAGCCGGACGTCATCCTCGCCCCCTGGTCGGGCATCACGCAGAAGCAGTACGACGTCCTCAAGGACATCGCCCCCACGGTCGCCTACCCCGACCAGGCGTGGAGCACCGACTGGGACCAGCAGATCGACATCATCGGCAAGGCGCTCGGCCGCACGAAGGACACCGACGCCCTCAAGACGAAGATCGAGAAGCAGCTCGCCGACGCCGCGGCCACCCGGCCGAACTACAAGGACGTCACCTTCTCCTACATTTACAACTCCGGCCCCGGCACCCTCGGCGTCTTCAAGCCCGAGGAGCAGCGCGTCAAGATGGTCTCCTCGCTCGGTCTGAAGGTCGACCCGGTCGTCAACGGCTTCAAGGAGACCCCCGGCACCGACTCGGCCCTCATCGGCCTGGAGAACGCCGAGAAGCTCAAGGACAGCGACGTCGTCTTCACGTTCTACACGGACGAGAAGAACCGCAAGGAGATCGAGGGCCAGAAGCTGTACGGCGAGATCCCCGCGATCAAGAAGGGCGCCGTCGTCGCGAGCGACGACAACTCCTTCGTCACCGCCTCCTCGATCATCAACCCGCTGACCGTGCCGTGGACGATCGAGCGCTACCTGCCGCTCATCGACCAGGCCGTCAAGGCAGCCGGCAAGTAACCCCGTCCGGGTATCGGAACCACCGAGGCCACAAGGCACACTCCCCTCCCATGGCAACCACCGCGGTCGCACCCCCGAGCGGCGCCGGTACCTCGCGTACCGGCGCCGCTCGGGTGGCGTTCCTCCTGCTCCTCGGCCTGGCAGCGCTGGCGCTCGCGCTCTGCGCCAGCGTCATGTTCGGCAGCCGCTCCACCTCTTCGGGCGACATCGTCGACGTCCTCCAGGGCGCCGCCGACCCCAACATCACCGCCATCGTCGAGAGCCGCTACCCCCGCACCGCCCTCGGCGTCCTCGCCGGGCTCTGCCTCGCGGTCGCGGGCACCCTCATGCAGGGCGTCTCGCGCAATCCGCTGGCCGAACCGGGCCTCCTCGGCATCAACGCCGGGGCCTCCGCGAGCATCGTCGCCGCGACCGCCTGGCTCGGCGCCTCCGGCGCCACCGACACCATGTGGTGGGCGCTGCCCGGAGCCCTGGCAGCCGGCGTCCTCGTCCACGTCATCGGCTCCGCCGGTACGGGGACGAGCGTGGTGCGCCTGGTCCTCGCCGGAGCGGTGCTCACCGCCGTCCTGATGGCGTTCATCCAGGCCGTGACCCTCAGCAAGCCCCGGGTCTTCGACAGCTACCGCTACTGGGTCGTCGGCGCGCTCGGCGGCCGGGACTTCGACGTGTTCTGGTCCGTCCTGCCGTTCGCCGCCGCCGGGTTCCTGCTGGCCCTCGCCCTCGGCCCGGGCCTCAACGCCCTGGCCCTGGGCGACGCGACCGCCGTCGCCCTCGGCTCGCACCCCGGGCGCACACGGGGCGCCGGGCTGCTCGCCGCCACCCTGCTCAGCGCCGCCGCGACCGCCGCCGTGGGCCCGATCGCCTTCGTCGGCCTCGCCGTGCCGCACGTCGTACGGGCCCTGGTCGGCGTCGACTTCCGCGCCCAGATCCTCTTCTCGGCCCTGCTCGGCCCCACCCTGCTGCTCCTCGCGGACGTGGTGGGCCGGGTCGTCATGCGGCCCACCGAACTCATGGTCGGCGTCGTCACCGCCTTCATCGGCGCACCCGCGCTGCTCATCGCCGTACGCAGGATGCGGGGCTCCTCATGACCGTCACCGACCGCGCCGCCCCCGCCCGGAGGTCTCCCCGGGGGTACCTGACCATCGGCGGCGCCGTGGCGATACCCGTGCGCCGGGCCTCCGTGCTCGCGGGCGGCGGGCTCCTCGTCCTCCTCCTCGCGGCCGCCGTGGCGACCCTGGCCTGGGGACGCCTCGGCATCGATCTCGCCGACCTTCCGGCCGCCCTCGCCGGGGACGCCGAAGGCAAGGACCGGTTCGTCTTCAACCGGTTGCGCGGCCCCCGTCTCACCGTCGCCATCGGGGTCGGCGCGGCACTGGGCCTCTCCGGCGCGCTGTTCCAGTCCGTCACCCGCAATCCGCTCGGCAGCCCGGACGTCATCGGACTCTCCGCCGGGGCGGGCGCGGGCGCCGCGTTCTGCGCGCTGATGTTCCCCGACACGGTCCCCGTCCCCGTGGGCGCCCTCATCGGCGCGATCCTGGCGATGGCCCTCGTGTACGTCTCCACCGGCACCGGCTTCCGCAACCCCGCCCGGCTCGTCATCGCCGGCATCGGGGTCGCCGCGATGGGCGCGGCCGTCACCCAGTACGTCGTCTACGCCCTGGAACGCGACAAGGCGTCCGTCCTCACCGCCTATGTCAACGGGAGCCTGACGGCCCGCTCCTGGACCGACGCCACCACCGTCTGGCTGGTCCTCCTCGCCGCCGCCCCGGCCGCCGCGCTGATCTCCCGGCGGCTCGACATCGGCGAGATGGGCGACGACATCGCCGAGGCGCTCGGCTCCGAACCGAAGAAGGCCAAGACCCTGGCCGTGATCCTGGCCGTCGGCCTCTCGGCCGCCGCCGTCAGCGTCTCCGGGCCGATCGCCTTCATCGCCCTGACCGCGCCCCAGATCGCCCGGCGCCTCTCCCGGGGCTCCGGCCCCCACCTGCTGCTCTCCGCGCTCACCGGGGGTCTGCTGCTGGTGCTCGCGGACCTGTGCTCCCAGCAGCTGACGCTCTTCGACGACCTGCCGGTGGGGATCTACACCATGGCGATCGGCGGCGCGTACCTCGGTTGGCTGCTGGTACGGGAGTGGCGCAAGGGAGTGCTCTGAGACCGCCCCGCGCCCGGGGAGGGGTTGGCCGGGCGCCGGTGGGAATCCGGTGCGGCCCACCCCGGGCGGGGCGCACCGGGCGGATCGGCGTTTCCCCACGCCCTTGCCGCCGGGCGGCACTTCGGCCGTTCCACGGAGCGGAGTTCGCCCGCGAGGCGGAGGCCGGCGGCGCGTCGGAGCGATGACGACTGGTCACGTACAGGTTCGTGGACCATACTGCCCGCCGTGGAGCAGAGCATAGATTCGAACAAGAAGCCCGAGTTCGCCGCAGGCACCGACCCGGCGTTCATCCCCCTGCCCGGACTGGCGGCGCCCGTCGCGACCCGGAAGCCCGAACCGGAAGCGGGGGCCGGCCCCGAGGCGGTCGTCCCGGAGGGGGTGGCGGAGCGCGAGGGCGAGGCCGCGACCACCGCCCCCGGTGGCGAGGCCGACCGGGAACCGGAAGCGGCGGAGAAGGCCGCCCTTTCGGACGCCGACGCCGGGGAGGGCCCCGTCTTCGAGGTCAGCGACCGGCGCGGTTCGATCCGGGTGGCCCGGGAAGGCGTCCGCTTCCGGTTGGACGACCAGGAGGCCGAGTTCGACTGGGACGAGATCGGCGCGGTGGAGACCGCCTCGGCCCGTTTCGGCCGCCGGTTCACGGTGACCGTCCACCTGTCGACCCGCCGCTGGTTCAACGCCGAGGTCGAGGCGGGCAGCCGCAGCGAGCTCAAGGGGTGGCCCGCCGAACTGGACAAGGCCCTGGACGCCTACTTCGAGGAGTCCTGAGCTCCCGCGTACGGGGCGTCCTCCCCGGGGTGTCCCGTCCGGCGGGCCGCCGGGGCGGTCCCGGCCGCCCGGACGACGGCCCGGCGGGTGCTGAGGGCGGCCCGGGCGGAGGACACGGCCCGCGCCGCCCCGAACCGTGCCGTCAGGACCTCTTCCGCCCGCGGCCCCGGACGCGTACCAGGACGTAGCCGGTCAGGGCGACGGCGGGTCCAGGACCACCGAGCGGCTCAGGTGGCGCGGCAGATCGGGGTCGAGCCCCCGCGCGGCGGCCCTGGCGAGAGCGAGGCGCTGTACGCGTACGAGATCGGCCAGCGGGTCGAGCGGGCCGTCCACCCACGCGGCGCCCGTCGCGCGCACCTGCTCCGCCAGGCCCTCGGGGGCCTCTCCGAACATCCAGGTGGCGGTCCCCGCCGTGGAGATGCTGATGGGGCCGTGGCGGTACTCCATCGCGGGGTACGACTCCGTCCAGGACAGCGACGCCTCCTTCATCTTCAGCGCCGCCTCGTGGGCCAGGCCGACCGTCCACCCCCGGCCGAGGAAGGAGAACTGCGTGCACTCCAGCAGCCCGTCCGGCAGCGGCTCGGCGAGCGCGGTCTCCGCGTCCGCCACCGCCTGCTCGGAGTGCAGGCCGAGATGGGCCCGCAGGAGGGTGAGGGCGGTCGTGGCGAAGCGGGTCTGCACCACGGACCGCTCGTCGGCGAAGTCCAGGACGACGAGGTCGTCGGCGGCCGTCCTGACCGGGGTCCGGGGATCGGCGGTGACCGCCACCGTGCGGGTGGCGCCGCGCAGCCGGTTCAGCAGCTCCAGCACCTCGGTGGTGGTCCCCGAGCGGGTCAGCGCGACGACCCGGTCGTAGCCCCGGTCGAAGGGGAACTCGGAGGCGGCGAAGGCGTCCGACTCGCCTTGCCCGGAGCCCTCGCGCAGCCCGGCGTAGGCCTGCGCCATGTAGAAGGAGGTACCGCAGCCCACGACCGCGATCCGCTCGCCCGCGGCGGGCAGGCCGACGGCTCCGGGGCCCCCGGCCAGGGCGGCGGCGCGCCGCCAGCAATCAGGCTGACTGGCTGTCTCGGTCTCGGCATACGACACGTCTGCACTCCACGGGAACGAGGTGGACCACGGCAACGGGGCTGGGCGCGACCGGCTTCGGCCCGCCCAGCCCGCATGTAGAATTCTGCACGTTACATGCAGTTATCGAACAAAAACAAGCAACGTGCAGGTGGGCGGCGGACTACCCGCGACCGCTGTGCGACGCTTGCGGCGATCCGGCCCCCGGCGACCGCGTTCCCGCGAAGCGCGGTGCCCGCGCCGGACGGTGAGGAGACGCTCTTGTCCAGGGACGCCCGGTGGGACGCGCTGCTGGAACTGGTCGGCAAGCACGGCAGGGTGGACGTCGAGGAGGCGGCGGCGACGCTCGACGTCTCGGCCGCCACCATCCGCCGCGACCTGGACCAACTGGCCGAGCAGCACCTGCTCACCCGTACCCGCGGCGGGGCGGTGGCGCACGGGGTCTCCTACGAACTGGCGCTCCGCTACAAGACGGGGCGCCACGCGCCCGAGAAGCAGGCCATCGGGCGGGCGGCGTCCGGCCTCGTGGCCGTCGGCGAGGTGGTCGGCCTGACCGGGGGGACGACGGTGACCGAAGTGGCCAGGGCGCTGGCGGTGCGCCCGGACATCGTGGGCGAGACGGCGGCGGCGGGCGGACAGCCGACGCTGACCGTGGTGACCAACGCCCTCAACATCGCGAGCGAACTGGCGATCCGGCCGCAGATCAAGATGGTGGTGACGGGCGGGGTCGCGCGGCCCCAGTCGTACGAGTTGACGGGCCCCCTCGCGGTCGGCGTGATGAACGAGATCACCCTGGACGTCGCCGTGCTCGGGGTGAACGCCATCGACATCGAACGCGGTGCGTACGTCCACCACGAGGGCGAGGCCAGCGTCAACCGGCTGCTCGCGGAACGGGCGCAGCGGGTGGTGGTGGCGGCCGACTCGTCGAAGATCGGCAAGCGGGCGTTCGCCCGGGTCTGCGATCTGGGGCTGGTCGACGTCCTGGTCACCGACTCCCGCATCGGCGCGGAGGCGAGGGACCGGTTCGGCGAGGCGGGGGTCCAGGTCATCGCGGTCTGAGCGGAGCGGCCGGACCGGTACGGTGCGAGTCCGGCGGCGCGCGCGGCACGTCATGAACCGGTGTCGGTCGGGTACCGGAAAGGACATGGAAGCCGAGTTCGCCGTGTCGCTGGTACGCCGAACGGGTGAGGGGCGAGAGGATTGCCCGATGAACAGTGAGTGCAGCCGGTGCGAACCCGCCCGGCTCGACGACGGGGTGGACCGGTGAGCAGGTACGACAGGTATGACAGGTACGACGCCACCGATGAACAGTGGGAGGGGCTCGCCCAGGTCGTACCGTTGCGCGGCCGGGACGAGTGGCCGTCGCGGGTCGACCACCGCACCGTCCCGGCCGAGCGCGCGGCCGAGCAGCGACGCCTCGTCGTGCTGCGGGTGCAGGTCTTCGCGGACGCGCGCGAGGTGGCCGAGTACCTGGTCGCCCAGGTGCCGGTGCTGCTCGACCTGACGGCGGCGGAGACGGACGTGGCGAAGCGGATCCTCGACTTCAGCAGCGGCGTGGTCTTCGGCCTCGGCAGCGGTATGCACCGCGTCGACCGCAACGTCTTCCTGCTCGCGCCCGAGGGCATGGAGGTCGAGGGGGTCACCCCCGCGGGCATCGCCCACTCGTAGCCGTAGCCGTAGCCGTAGCCGTAGCCGTGGTTGCGGCAGCTGTGGGGAGCGGTCGCCGGAGCGGACCGCCGCCCTCCGGCCGCCCCGCGCGCGAGGTCCGGGTCCGGAGGTGGGCGCGGACGTGCGTTGTCGGTGGCCGGTGATAGACCTGGGGCCGTGAAAGACATCGATGTGGCAGAACTCCAGCGCCGGCTGGCCGCGTTCGCCGCGGCACGGGACTGGGGCCGGTACCACACCCCGAAGAACCTGGCGGCCGCGCTCAGCGTCGAGGCGTCCGAACTCCTGGAGATCTTCCAGTGGCTGACGCCCGAGGAGTCCGTCGCGGTCATGGGGGATGCCGGGGCGGCCCGCCGGGTCGCCGACGAGGTCGCGGACGTGTTCGCCTATCTCCTGCAGTTCTGCGAGGTGCTGGGCATCGACCCGACGGCCGCGCTGGTGGCCAAAATGGAGCGGAACGAGGAACGCTTCCCTCTCCCGAGTGGCCCGGAACCCGGTGATCGTCACTCTTCGGAGTGATCGAGTTATCCACATTCGACTTCGTGTCCACAGATTTCCGATTTCCTCTGGCCTTACGGTGCTGTTGCCCTCACTTTGGGTAATGAATGAGGTGAGCGGGTTTTCGTACGGACGGGGGAGACAGATGGAAGCGGAGCGACTCATCGAGGTCGGGCGGCGGGCGCTGGCGGGCAGTCGGGGCGCGCTGGACGTCATGGCGGAGGCGTGGCAGGCCCAGGCGCTCGCACGGGCCATCGGCAGCCGGCTGGCGGCGTGCGGGCCGGTGGAGTTACGGAGCGAGGCGCGGGCGTTGGGGGAGATCGGCGCCGGCTGCTCCGCGCTGGACCACCCCTCGGTTCTCTCCGACGGCGCCCGGGCGGTGCGGCTGACCGGGATGGCCGAGGTGAGGACGACCCTGGCCGCACTCGCGCTGCTGCTCGGTGAGGCCGGGATCGCGCTGGTCGGGGTGGCCTGTGATACGGGGGAGGACAACCTGTACTGGCAGTGCATCGAGGCGATGGACGCGGCGGACGAATCACTGGACCGCGTCCACGGGATGCTGAGACGGCTGGCCGAGCGGGAGCGCGACGGCCCCTACGGGGGCATACGCGGTCCCGCGGCATCGGCGGCCGGGCCCTGAGGCAGGCCCCGGGCGGGGAGGAGCGGGGGCGGGGCCGCCCGGGCTGACGAGGGGGGCCGCGCCGGCGGGGCAGGATGGAGGCATGGATCTTCGCATCTTCACCGAGCCCCAGCAGGGGGCCGACTACGACACCTTGCTCACCGTCGCCAAGGCCACCGAGGACCTGGGCTTCGACGCCTTCTACCGCTCCGACCACTATCTCCGGATGGGCCCCGGCGACGGCCTGCCCGGACCGACCGACGCCTGGATCACCCTGGCAGGGCTGGCGCGCGAGACCCGGCGCATCCGGCTCGGCACGCTGATGACCGCCGGCACCTTCCGACTGCCGGGAGTCCTGGCCATCCAGGTGGCCCAGGTCGACCAGATGTCCGGCGGCCGGATCGAACTGGGCCTGGGGGCGGGCTGGTTCGAGGAGGAGCACCGCGCCTACGGCATCCCGTTCCCCAAGGAGAAGTTCGGCCGCCTGGAGGAGCAGCTCGCGATCGTCACCGGTCTGTGGGCGACGGAGGTCGGCAAGACCTTCAGCTACGACGGCACCTACTACCAGCTCACCGACTCGCCCGCGCTGCCCAAGCCCGCCCAGGCCAAGGTGCCCGTCCTGATCGGCGGCCACGGTGCGACGCGCACCCCGAGGCTGGCCGCGCGGTACGCGGACGAGTTCAACATCCCGTTCGCCTCGCTGGAGGACAGCGAGACCCAGTTCGGCCGGGTACGGGCCGCCGCGCAGGCGCACGGGCGCTCGCCGGACGACCTCGTGTACTCCAACGCGCTGATCGTCTGCACGGGCAAGGACGACGCCGAGGTCGCCCGGCGCGCGGCGGCCATCGGCCGGGACGTGGAGGAGCTCAAGGCGAACGGCCTGGCGGGATCGCCCGCCGAAGTGGTCGACAAGATCGGCCGCTACGGAGCGATCGGCTCGTCGAGGATCTACCTCCAGATCCTCGACCTGGACGACCTGGACCATCTGGAACTGATCTCCTCGCAGATCCAGTCCCAGCTGACCTGACCTGACCTGACCTGACCTGACCTGAGGAGGTGGAGGCGGCTGTGAATACCGGTGGCACGCTCGCCGACGCGCTGGAAGCCGGGCCCGTTCTGCTGGACGGCGGCCTCTCCAACCAACTGGAGGCGCAGGGCTGCGACCTGTCCGACGCCCTCTGGTCGGCCCGGCTGCTGTCGGCCGCGCCGGAGCAGATCGAGGCCGCCCACCTCGCCTACCTCCGGGCGGGGGCGCGGGTGCTCATCACGGCCAGCTATCAGGCCACCTTCGAAGGGTTCGGGCGGTACGGGATCGACCGGTCCGGGACCGAGGACCTGCTCGCCCGCAGCGTGCGGCTGGCCCGGCGCGCCGCCGACACGGCGCGCCGGACCGGTCCCGGGCGGGAGAGCTGGGTCGCCGCGTCGGTCGGGCCGTACGGGGCGATGCTCGCGGACGGCAGCGAGTACCGGGGGCGTTACGGGCTGAGCGTCCGGGAGCTGGAGCGCTTCCACCGCCCCCGGGTGGCGGCCCTGGCCGCGGCCCGGCCCGACGCCCTGGCCCTGGAGACGGTGCCGGACCTGGACGAGGCGGAGGCCCTGGTCCAGGTGGCCGAGGAGACCGGACTGCCGTACTGGCTCTCGTACAGCGTGGCGGGCGGCCGGACCCGGGCCGGTCAGCCGCTGGAGGAGGCGTTCGCGGTGGCGGCGGGCCGGGACTCCGTCCTCGCGGTCGGGGTCAACTGCTGCGATCCCGACGAGGCGCAGGAGGCCGTGGAACAGGCGGTCGCGGTCACGGGCAGGCCCGCCGTGGTCTACCCCAACAGAGGGGAGGGCTGGGACGCCGGGGCGCGGGGGTGGACCGGGCGCGGCACGTTCGACCCGGGGCGGGTGCGGGCCTGGACCCGGGCGGGCGCCCGGCTCGTCGGAGGCTGCTGCCGGGTGGGACCGGAACTCGTGGCCGAACTGGCCGGGCGGCTGGAGGCGTAGGCGGGCGGAGGGCCCGGAACGCCGTGAGGGAGTGGCCGGCGGGGGAGGCGGGGCACGGCGGCCGCATGGCTGGAGGGCCGGGGCGGAGGGACGCCCGGGACGCGTCCGGCGGGGCAGGCAGAGCAGGCGGGGCAGGCAGAGACGGCGAAAATACCTGGTGGGGGCGGGGGCTGATGACCATACTCGGACGGGTGTTCCTGACGATCGGTACGACCGGCACCCCTGAACGCCCCGCCACGGATCTGGGCTTCCTGCTGCACAAGCATCCCGACAAGGCGCAGGCGTTCTCCACCTCGCACGGCTCCGCGCACGTCTTCTATCCCGAGGCGTCCGCCGAGCGCTGCACCGCCGCGCTCCTGCTGGAGGTGGATCCGGTGGCGCTGGTGCGGCGCGGCAAGGGCAAGGGCCGGGGAGGAGCCCCCGACGCGGCGCTCGCGCAGTACGTCAACGATCGCCCCTATGCGGCCTCCTCCCTGCTGTCGGTCGCCCTCGCCACGGTCTTCAAGTCCGCGCTCGGCGGCGTCTGCCGGGCCATGCCCGAGCGGGCCGGGAGCCCGTTGCCGCTGCGGATCGAGGTGCCCGCCCTGCCCGCCCGGGGCGGTGTCGAGCTGGTGCGCAGGCTGTTCGCACCGCTCGGCTGGGACCGGGTCGAGGCCACGGCCGTACCGCTGGACGAGCAGTTCCCCGCATGGGGCGACTCGCGCTACGTACGGCTCGTGCTGGAGGGGGAGTTGCGGCTCGCGGACGCGCTGCGGCAGCTCTACGTCCTGCTTCCGGTGCTCGACGACGCCAAGCACTACTGGGTCGCGCCCGACGAGGTGGACAAGCTGCTGCGGGCCGGGGAGGGCTGGCTGGCCGACCACCCCGAGCGGCCCCTGATCACCCGGCGCTACCTCTCCCACCGCTGGGGGCTCACCCGCCAGGCCGACCAGGCGCTGGAGCTGGTGCGGCTCGCCGAGTCGGACGACCTGGAGGTGGGAAGCGTCGACAACGCGGTGGACGAGAGCACCGACACCGAGGAGAAGCCCGTCCCGCTCGCCGCGCACCGGCGCACGGCGATCCTCGACGCGCTGCGCGCCGCCGGGGCCGGGCGGGTGCTCGACCTCGGCTGCGGCCAGGGCCAGTTGGTGCAGGAGCTCCTCAAGGACGTGTCCTTCACCGAGATCGTGGGCGTCGACGTCTCGATGCGCGCCCTGACCATCGCCTCGCGCCGGCTCAAGCTGGACCGGATGGGCGAGCGCCAGGCCGGCCGGGTCACCCTGCGGCAGGGGTCGCTGACCTACACGGACCGGGCGCTGAAGGGGTACGACGCCGCCGTGCTCAGCGAGGTGATCGAGCACCTGGACCTGCCCCGGCTGCCCGCCCTGGAGTACGCGGTGTTCGGCGCGGCACGGCCGGGGACGGTGGTCGTGACCACGCCGAACGTGGAGTACAACGTCCGCTGGGAGACCCTTCCGGCCGGACACGTCCGCCACGGCGACCACCGCTTCGAGTGGACCCGGGCCGAATTCCGGGAGTGGGCCGAACAGGTCGCCGGACGGCACGGATACACCGTTCGGTACGTGCCGGTCGGAGCCGAGGACCCCGAGGTGGGGCCCCCGACCCAGATGGCCGTGTTCACCCGGCTCCCGGAAGCCGCCGGGAAGACCGGGGACCGCCCCGGCGAGAAGCGCGACCCCGAGAAGAAGAAGGAGGCGGAAGCCGCGTGAACAGGGACCGGAGCAGGACCGGCGCGGAAGCGGCGGCAGCGGCTGCTGACACGACTGTCGCCGACGCGACCGCCACGGACAGGACCGCTGCCGAGGCCACGGCGAGCGCCGCCGGCCTGACCGCGGTCGAGGGGGCCACCGCAGGCCCCGCGCGCGTTCTGCCGGTGACCGACCTCTCCCTCGTCGTCCTCGTCGGCGCCAGCGGATCGGGCAAGTCCACCTTCGCCCGCAGGCACTTCAAGCCGACCGAGATCGTCTCCTCGGACTTCTGCCGGGGCCTGGTCGCCGACGACGAGAACGACCAGAGCGCCAGCCGTGACGCCTTCGACGTGCTGCACTACATCGCCGGCAAGCGCCTGGAGGCCGGGCGGCTCACGGTGATCGACGCCACCAGCGTCCAGTCGGAGAGCCGTAAGCAGCTCGTCCAGCTGGCCCGGAAGTACGACGTCCTGCCGATCGCCATCGTGCTCGACCTGCCCGAGGAGGTCTGCGCCGCCCGCAACGCGGCCCGCCCCGACCGCGCCTCCATGCCGCGCCACGTCATCCAGCGGCACCGCCGCGAGCTGCGGCGCTCCCTGCGCGGGCTGGAGCGCGAGGGCTTCCGCAAGGTGCACGTCCTGCGCACCGAGGAGGAGGCCGAGCGCGCCGAAGTGGTCCTGGAACGCCGCTACAACGACCTGCGCCACCTGACCGGACCGTTCGACATCATCGGGGACGTCCACGGATGCAGCTCCGAGCTGGAGACTCTGCTCGCCGAGCTCGGCTACGTGGACGGCGCCCACCCCGAAGGGCGTACCGCCGTGTTCGTCGGCGACCTCGTGGACCGGGGGCCCGACAGCCCCGGTGTGCTGCGCCGCGTCATGTCCATGGTGGCGGCGGGCACCGCCCTGTGCGTCCCCGGCAACCACGAGAACAAGCTCGGCCGCTATCTCGCCGGCCGCAAGGTGCAGCTCACCCACGGTCTCGCGGAGACCGTCGAGCAGTTGGAGCGCGAGGACGCCGAGCACCCCGAGTTCCGGGGCGAGGTACGGAAGTTCATCGACTCCCTGGTCAGCCACTACGTCCTGGACGAGGGCAGGCTGGTGGTCTGCCACGCCGGGCTGCCCGAGAAGTACCACGGCCGCACCTCCGGCCGGGTCCGCTCGCACGCCCTGTACGGGGACACCACGGGGGAGACCGACGAGTTCGGCCTGCCCGTGCGCTACCCGTGGGCCGAGGAGTACCGGGGCCGCGCCACCGTGGTCTACGGCCACACCCCGGTGCCCAGCACTTCCTGGATCAACAACACCATCTGCCTGGACACTGGAGCCGTCTTCGGCGGGAAGATGACCGCGTTGCGCTGGCCGGAGCGCGAACTCGTCGACGTGCCCGCCGAGAAGGTCTGGTACGAGCCCGTCAAGCCGCTGGTCACCGAGGCGCCCGGGGGCCGGGAGGGCCGACCGCTGGACCTCGCGGACGTCCAGGGCCGCCGTGTGGTGGAGACCCGGCAGCTGGGCCGGGTCGCCGTGCGCGAGGAGAACGCGGCCGCCGCGCTCGAAGTCATGAGCCGCTTCGCCGTCGACCCCCGGCTCCTGGCCTACCTCCCGCCCACCATGGCCCCCACCGCCACCTCCCGCGAGGACGGCTTCCTGGAGCACCCGGCCGAGGCGTTCGCGCAGTACGCGGCGGACGGTGTCGAGCGGGTCGTGTGCGAGGAGAAGCACATGGGTTCCCGGGCCGTCGTCCTCGTCTGCAAGGACGCGGAGGCCGCGACCGCCCGCTTCGGCACCACGGGCCCCACCGGTGCGCTGTACACCCGCACCGGGCGGCCGTTCCTCGACGACACCGCCATGACCGAGGCGGTCCTGGACCGGCTCCGCACCGCCGTCGAGGCCGCCGGGCTCTGGGAAGAGTGGGACACCGACTGGGTGCTCCTGGACGCCGAGCTGATGCCGTGGTCCCTCAAGGCGGGCGGGCTGCTGCGCTCGCAGTACGCCGCCGTCGGCGCCGCGTCCGGCGCCGCCCTCCCGCCGGCCGTCGCCGCTCTGGAGCAGGCGGCCGCCCGGGGCGTCGAGGTGGCGGACCTGGCCGGACGGCAGCGGGACCGCGTCCGGGACACGGTCGCGTTCACCGAGGCGTACCGGCGCTACTGCTGGCCCACCGACGGGCTGGAGGGGGTGCGGCTCGCCCCCTTCCAGGTCCTCGCCGTCCAGGGCCGTTCCCTCGCCGCCGTCCCGCACGACGAGCAGCTCGCCCTGCTCGACCGGCTCGTGGAGCACGACCCCACCGGACTGCTCCAGGCCACCCGTCGGCTCGTCGTCGACACCGGCGACGAGGCGTCGGTCCGGGCGGGTGTGGACTGGTGGCTGGAGATGACCGGGCGCGGCGGCGAGGGCATGGTCGTCAAGCCGCTCGGCGCGCTCGTCCGGGACGCCGGGGGCCGACTCGTCCAGCCCGGCGTCAAGGTGCGCGGCCGGGAGTACCTGCGCATCGTCTACGGCCCCGAGTACACCCGCCCGGAGAACCTGGAGCGCCTGCGCTCCCGGTTCCTCGGCCACAAGCGTTCGCTGGCGCTGCGGGAGTACGCGCTGGGCCTGGAGGCCCTGGACCGGCTGGCGGACGGGGAGCCGCTGTGGCGGGTCCACGAGGCGGTGTTCGCCGTCCTGGCCCTGGAATCGGAGCCGGTGGACCCCCGCCTCTGACCGTTCGGATCCGGGGTCGGCTCCGGCCCTCGCTCACGACCGGCCCGGCCCCGGCTCCGGCCCCGTCCTGATCCGGCTGCCGGGTCGGGTGGGCCCGGAGCCGGAGCCGTCCGGCCCGAGCGGTCCCGGTCGGCTCCGGCCGCGGGGCGGGCCCGGCCGTGGTGCGCGCGGTGGAACAGGTGGGCGATTCGCCGGGTGAACGGCGCTCCGCGCGGTGAGGATGGGGGCATGGGATTCCACGTCGACTCCGAAACCGGGCGGCTTCGCCGCGTCATACTGCACCGGCCGGGGATGGAGCTGAAGCGCCTCACCCCCACCAACAAGGACGCGCTCCTGTTCGACGACGTCCTGTGGGTGCGCCGCGCCCAGGAGGAGCACGACGGGTTCGCCGAGGTCCTGCGCGACCGGGGGATCGCCGTGCACCTCTTCGGCGACCTGCTGCGCGAGTCCCTCGACATCCCGGTCGCGCGGCGGCTCGTGCTCGACCGGGTCTTCGACGAGAAGGAGTACGGTCCGCTCGCCACCGAACACCTGCGAGCCGTCTTCGAGGAGCTGTCCGCCGCGGAGCTGGCCGAGGCGCTGGTCGGCGGCATGACCAAGCGGGAGTTCCTGGAGCGGCACAGCGAACCGACCTCCGTCCGCTTCCACGTGATGGAGCCGGACGACTTCCTCCTCGGCCCGCTGCCCAACCACCTCTTCACCCGGGACACCTCGGCGTGGATCTACGACGGAGTCTCCATCAACGCGATGCGCTGGCCCGCCCGGCAGCGCGAGACCGTCCACTTCGAGGCGATCTACCGGCACCACCCCCTCTTCACCGGCCAGGAGGCGGGCGCCTTCCACCACTGGTCGGAGGGGCAGGACGACTACCCCTCCACGATCGAGGGCGGCGACGTCCTGGTCATCGGCCACGGGGCCGTCCTCATCGGGATGAGCGAGCGCACCACCCCGCAGGCGGTGGAAATGCTGGCCCGCGGACTCTTCGACACCGGCTCGGCGCGTACGATCGTGGCGCTCGACATGCCCAAGGCCCGTGCGTTCATGCACCTGGACACGGTGATGACCATGGTGGACGGGGAGACGTTCACCCAGTACGCGGGGCTCGGCATGCTCCGCTCGTACACCATCGAACCCGGCGGCGGCCCCCGTGACCTCAAGGTCACCGACCACCCGCCCGAGCACATGCACCGCGCCATCGCCGCCGCCCTCGGCCTGGACTCCATCCGGGTTCTCACCGCCACCCAGGACGTGCACGCCGCCGAACGCGAGCAGTGGGACGACGGCTGCAACGTGCTCGCCGTGGAGCCCGGGGTCGTCGTCGCGTACGAGCGCAACGCCACGACCAACACGCATCTGCGCCGACAGGGCATCGAGGTGATCGAGATCCGGGGCAGCGAGCTGGGCCGGGGTCGCGGCGGCCCGCGCTGCATGAGCTGCCCGGTGGAACGCGATCCGGTGACCTGAGCCGTCCGGCCGCGGGCGTCGGGCCGCGGGCGTCGGGCCGCGGGCGTCGGGCCGGGAGCGTGCGCAGGCGGCGGACGCCCCCCGAGTGGGGCCCTGGCGGGTGGCACCCCGGCGTACGGCCGGGGGGCGGGGCCCGGAGGAGTGCGCCCTCGGTGGGCGGGGCCCCTCGCTCCGGAGCCCGGGAGCCCCGACTCCTGTATAGAGATGCGGGTCGTCGTATAGACTTCCAGTTCTGCCGCGCGCAGTGCGCCGATCCCGTCCCACCCAGGAGCAGCCATCATGGCCATAGACCTCACCGGCCGCCACTTCCTCAAGGAGCTGGACTTCACCTCCGAGGAGTTTCTCGGCCTGGTCTCCCTGGCCGCCGAGCTCAAGGCGGCCAAGAAGGCCGGGACCGAAGTCCAGCGCCTGCGCGGGAAGAACATCGCGCTGATCTTCGAGAAGACGTCTACGCGTACGCGCTGCGCGTTCGAGGTGGCCGCCGCGGACCAGGGTGCGTCCACCACCTACCTCGACCCCTCGGGCTCCCAGATGGGCCACAAGGAGTCCGTGAAGGACACCGCCCGGGTGCTCGGCCGGATGTTCGACGCGATCGAGTACCGGGGCGACAGCCAGCGGACCGTGGAGGAGTTGGCCGCCCACGGCGGAGTGCCGGTCTTCAACGGGCTCACCGACGACTGGCACCCCACCCAGATGCTGGCCGACGTGCTCACCATGACCGAGCACGGCGGGGGGCCGCTCACCGGGACGGCTTTCGCCTACCTCGGTGACGCCCGCTTCAACATGGGCAACTCCTACCTGGTCACCGGCGCCCTGCTCGGCCTGGACGTCCGGATCGTGGCGCCCGAGGCGTACTGGCCGGGCGAGGCCGTCGTGGCGCGGGCCAGGGAGCTGGCCCGGACGAGCGGGGCGACGATCACCCTCACCGACGACGTCGCCGAAGGCGTGCGGGGGGCCGACTTCGTCGCCACCGACGTCTGGGTCTCGATGGGGGAGCCCAAGGAGGTCTGGGCCGAGCGGATCGCCGCCCTCGCCCCGTACGCCGTGACGATGGACGTCCTGCGGGCCACCGGCAGGCCCGAGGTGAAGTTCCTGCACTGCCTGCCCGCCTTCCACGACCTCGGCACCCAGGTCGGCCGGGACGTCCACGACCGGTACGGCCTGAGCGAGCTGGAAGTCACCGACGAGGTCTTCGAGTCGTCCCACTCGGTCGTCTTCGACCAGGCGGAGAACCGGATGCACACGATCAAGGCCGTCCTGGTGGCGACGCTGGCCGGGGAGTAGCCGCCTCGCTGCGAAGGGCCGCCTCCGTCGGAAAGGACCCCCGCCGCGAAGGAATGTCTCCGCCCGGAGCGGTCGCGCATGCTCATGCACCCGATGGGGTGAACATGCGCCGTGTTGGCTACGATGTCGGTTCTGGTGGGGTTCGGGCCCGGTGCTCGGACCCCTTGCCTGTGCCGTCGCGGTCAGCGGCGCACAGGCCGTCCCCCCACCGCACCACCAGGCCGTCCCCCACGGCGCCACCAGAGATGAGAACGCCCCCCATGAGCACCGGTCTGCCGCGCCCCGGCACCCCGAAGCGCCCCGGCTCCCCCACGCCGGGCCTGCGCCGCAAGAGCCCCGAACAACTGATCGCCGAGTCCGGCGGCGACCTGGAGGGCCACGGCCTCAAGCGCACGATGGGCCTTTTCCAGCTCGTCTGCTTCGGGGTCGGCGCGATCGTCGGCACCGGCATCTTCGTCGGGCTGTCCGACAGCGTGGCGGAGGCCGGCCCCGCCGTCGTGATCTCGTTCGTCCTCGCGGCGATCACCTGCATCTTCACCGCCCTGTCCTTCGCGGAACTGGGCAGCGCCATCCCGGTCTCGGGAAGCTCCTACTCCTTCGCGTACGCCGCCCTCGGCGAGCGCACCGCCTTCCTCGTGGGCTGGTGCCTGCTGCTGGAGTACGGCGTCTCGGTCTCGGCCGTCGCGGTGGGCTGGAGCCAGTACGTCAACGAGCTGCTGAACAGCCTGATCGGCTGGGAACTGCCCGGCGCCCTGTCCGCCGGGCCGGGCGAGGGCGGGGTGGTCAACCTGCCCGCGGTCGTCGTGATCGCCATGGCCGCCACGCTGCTGGTGCGCGGCGTCCGGGAGAGCGCCACCGCCACCGCCGCCATGGCGGTCCTCAAGATCGGCATCCTCGTCGCGTTCTGCGCCGTGGCGTTCAGCGCGTTCCAGGACGACAACCTGATGCCGTTCGCCACCCACGGGCTGGGCGGGATCACCGCGGGCGCCTCGCTGGCGTTCTTCTCCTACATCGGCTTCGACGCCATCACCACCGCCGGCGAAGAGGTCAAGAACCCCCGGCGGAACATCCCCCTCGCCATCCTGATCTGCATCGGCGTCGTCACCCTGCTCTACTGCGCCGTGGCGCTCTCCGCCATCGGGGCGATCGGCTCGGACGCCGTCGCGAACGAGAGCGCGGCCCTCTCCATCGCCGTCAACAGGGTCACCGACTCGTCGGTCGGCGGCGGCATCGTCGCCTTCGGCGCGGTCGTCGCCATCGCCTCGGTGGTGCTCGCCGTGATGTACGGCCAGACCCGCATCCTCATGTCGATGTCCCGCGACGGACTGATTCCGCGCGTTTTCGAACGGGTCTCGCCCACGACCCGCACCCCGGTCGCCAACACCTGGATCGTGGCCTGCGTCTTCGCCGTCCCCGCCGCCTTCGTCCCGCTCGACGTCGTCGTGAACCTGACGACCATCGGCACCCTGGCCACGATGGTCGCCGTCAACGTCGCGGTGGTGGTCCTGCGGCGCGGCCACCCCGGACTGCGGCGGTCCTTCCGGGTGCCGCTCTACCCGGTGAGCCCGCTGCTGGGCGTTCTGTGCTGCCTGTACCTGATGTACGGGACCGGCTGGACGACCTGGGTCCAGTTCGCTGTCTTCCTGGCCGTCGGCTCGCTCCTGTACACCGGCTACGGCCGCAAGCGCTCCCGGCTGGTCAGCTCCCCGGCGACGGACCCGGCTGCGCCGGTATCGCCGGAAGCGTGAACCAGACGGCCTTGCCGTGCTCCGTGGTGCGGTGACCGCACGCGGAGCTGAGGGTCCGGATCAGCAGCAGGCCGCGGCCGTGCTCCTGCCAGGGATCGACCTCGCAGCCCGGCTCCGGGCGGGACAGGTCGCCCGGCGGGGCGGGGTCGCGGTCGTGCACCTCCACCTGGCAGCCGGTCGGCAGCAGCTCCACGACCAGTTCGATGGGCTCGCCGCCCAGCGTGTGCTCGACCGCGTTGGCCACCAGTTCGGCGGTCAGCAGCTCGGCGGTATCGCTGTCGGCGGGTGCGTCGATGTCCGACAGCGCCGTACGGATGAGAGCACGGGCGATCGGCACGGCCGCGGTGGAGTGCGGCAGAGCGATGCGCCAGGAGGCGGGGGCGGGGACGTCGGGCGGCACGGCGGTTCCGTTCGGGAGCGGGTCTTCCTCGAAGCGGGAGGTCTCGACTCCTCGGGTCACTGCTTCACGGTTCGCGATTCCTCGGGTTCATCTGAAGGTTCGAGTCGAGACTTCCTGGTTTCAACCTTACGAACCGCTCCGGTCCCGCCATAGGGGCGGTCGGCCGGAGCAAAGGGGACTTTCGCCACAACGGTCTCATGGAAGTCGTATTGCGACCTCGTGACGGCGGTCACGTACGAGTGATAGCTTCGGAGGCGGAACGCGACCCGCGCCCGGCCGGCGCCGGCCCGATCGCTGAAGGGAACCCCTCCATGAGCCCCTTTCCCAGCTCGGCCCGGAGTACCGAACGGTGGCGCCATCTGCGGGTCACGCGGAAGGAAGGTGTGGCCACCGTCACATTCGACCGCCCCGAAAAACTCAACCCGCTCACCTTCGGGGCCTACGCCGATCTGCGCGACCTCCTCGCCGAACTGTCCCGGGAGCGTTCGGTCCGCGCCCTCGTCCTGGCGGGGGAGGGGCGCGGCTTCTGCTCGGGCGGCGACGTCGAGGAGATCATCGGCGCCACCCTGGCCATGGACACCGCGCAGCTCCTCGACTTCAACCGGATGACCGGACAGGTCGTCCGCGCCCTGCGGGAATGCCCCTTCCCCGTGGTCGCCGCGATCCACGGCGTCGCGGCCGGCGCCGGAGCCGTGCTGGCCCTGGCGGCGGACTTCCGGGTCGCCGACCCCTCGGCCCGCTTCGCCTTCCTCTTCACCCGGGTCGGCCTCTCCGGCGGCGACATGGGCGCGGCCTACCTGCTGCCCCGGGTCGTCGGCCTCGGCCACGCCACCCGGCTCCTGATGCTCGGGGACGCCGTCCGCGCACCCGAGGCGGAGCGGATCGGGCTGATCAGCGAGCTGGCCGAGGAGGGCGGGGCCGACGAGCGCGCCGCCGAGCTGGCCCGCCGCCTGGCGGACGGCCCCGCGCTCGCGCTCGCCCAGACCAAGGCCCTGCTCACCGCCGAACTCGACATGCCGCTCGCCGCCTCCGTCGAGTTGGACGCCAGCACCCAGGCGCTCCTGATGCACGGCGAGGACTACGCCGAGTTCCACGCCGCCTTCACCGAGAAGCGGCCCCCCAAGTGGCAGGGGCGGTAGCCGTGCCGCCCCCCGAGTCCCCCCGGCGCGCCGACACGGCGGCCGCCTCCCGCCCGGGCGCCTCCTCCGTGCGGCGGGTCGCGGTCATCGGGGGCGGCCCCGGCGGGCTCTACGCCGCGGCCCTGCTCAAACGGCTCGACCCCGACCGCGAGGTCACCGTGTTTGAGCGCAACGCCCCCGACGACACCTTCGGTTTCGGCGTCGTCCTCTCCGACGAGACGCTCGGCGGCATCGAGCACGCCGACCCCGAGGTGTACCGCGCGTTGAGCCGCGAGTTCGTCCGCTGGGACGACATCGACATCGTCCACCGCGGTCGCACCCACACCTCCGGGGGCCACGGGTTCGCCGCCCTCGGCCGCCGCCGACTCCTGGAGGTCCTGCACGAGCGCTGTGCCGCCCTCGGCGTCGATCTCCGCTTCCGCACCGAGGCCCCGCCCGCCGACGAGCTGGCCGCCGGCCACGACCTGGTCGTCGCCGCGGACGGCGTCCACAGCACCACCCGCCGGGCCCGCCCCGAAGTCTTCGGCCCGGTCCTCACCGAGCACCGCAACCGCTACATCTGGCTCGCCGCCGACTTCGCCTTCGACGCCTTCCGCTTCGAGATCGCCGAAACCCCGTACGGCGTCATGCAGCTGCACGGCTACCCGTACGCCGCCGACGCCTCCACCGTCATCGTCGAGATGCGCGAGGAGGTGTGGCGCGCCGCCGGGTTCGACACCCGCGACCCCGCCGCCTCCACCGCGCGCTGCGCCGCGTTCTTCGCCCAAGCGCTCGGCGGCCGCCCCCTGCGCGGCAACCGGTCGTCCTGGCTCACCTTCCGTACGGTCACCAACTCCCGCTGGTCGCACGGGAACACGGTGCTCATCGGAGACGCCGCCCACACCGCCCACTTCTCCATCGGCTCAGGCACCAAGCTCGCCGTCGAGGACGCCCTCGCACTGGCCGCCTGCGTCGGGGAACAGCCCGACGTGCCCACCGCGCTGGCCGCGTACGAGGCCGAGCGGCGCCCGGTCGTCGCCTCCACCCAGCGCGCCGCCGCCGCCAGCCTGCGCTGGTTCGAGGAGGTGGCCGGGTACGTGGACCAGCCGCCCCGCCGCTTCGCTTTCAACCTGCTCACCCGCAGCCGCCGGGTCACCCACGACAACCTCCGGCTGCGCGACCCCGCCTTCACGGCCGCCGTCGAGGAGGAGTTCGGCTGCCCGCCGGGCACCCCGCCGATGTTCACCCCGCTGCGGCTGCGCGGACTCGAACTGCGCAACCGGATCGTCGTCTCCCCGATGGACGTGTACTCCGCCGTCGACGGACTTCCGGGCGACTTCCACCTCGTCCACCTCGGGGCCAGAGCGCTCGGCGGGGCCGGACTCGTCATGACCGAGATGGTCTGCGTCAGCCCCGAAGGCCGTATCACCCCCGGCTGCACCGGTCTGTGGAACGACGAACAGGCCCTGGCCTGGCGGCGGATCACCGAATTCGTCCACACCCGCGCCCCCGGCGCGGCCATCGGCGTCCAACTCGGCCACTCCGGCCGCAAGGGCTCCACCAAGCTGATGTGGGAAGGCATCGACCAGCCCCTGGAGAGCGGCAACTGGCCCCTGACGGCGGCCTCCCCGCTGCCGTACCACCCCGGCGTCAGCCAGGTCCCGGCCGAACTCGACCGGGCCGGACTGGACACCGTGCGCGAGCAGTTCGTCTCCGCCGCCCTCCGTGCCGCCGCCGGCGGCTTCGATCTCCTCGAACTCCACTGCGCCCACGGCTACCTTCTCTCCGGTTTCCTCTCCCCGCTCACCAACCACCGCACCGACGCCTACGGCGGATCGCTGGAGAACCGGCTGATCTTCCCGCTCGAAGTCTTCGACGCCGTACGGGAGGTGTGGCCCGCCGAGCGGCCCATGACCGTACGGATCTCCGCCACGGACTGGGCCGAGGGCGGCACCGGGGCGGCGGACTCCGTGGAGATCGCCCGCGCCTTCGCCGAGCACGGGGCCGACGCCGTCGACGTCTCCACCGGTCAGGTCGTGCCGGACGAGCGCCCCGAGTTCGGCCGCTCCTACCAGACCCCGTACGCCGACCGCATCCGCAACAGCGTGGGCGTCCCGGTCGTCGCGGTCGGCGCGATCTCCTCCTGGGACGATGTCAACTCCCTGCTCCTGGCGGGCCGCGCGGATCTCTGCGCCCTGGCCCGCCCGCATCTGTACGACCCGCACTGGACCCTGCACGCCGCCGCCGAACAGGGCTACACCGGACCCGGCGCGCCCTGGCCCCTGCCGTACGGGGCGGGCAGCCGCCCCCCGCCCACCGGCCGCACCGACGAACCCGGGCCCCGGCTCACTCTGCGGCGATGAGACACGCGTGGCAGAGGCAGGGCGTGGGGTGGGGAGCGCCGTGGTGGGTGTCGCGGCAGTCGGCGGCGAGCCGCTCCAGCAGGGCGGCCAGCTCCTCGGCCTCCTCCCGGGACCGTGACGGCGCCCCGTACGCCTCGGCCCGCCGCAGCACGGCCGGCGAATACACCAACCGCGCCCGGAAGGCGTGCAGATGGCGCGTGCCCGTGTCGATGGTGATCCACCGGCCGGAGCCCCGCCCCCGCCCGATGGTGGACACCTGCTCGTGTCCCGTGCCCGGGTAGGTGTCCACGACGTACACCTTCGTCCCGCCCCGGTACGCCCGGGTGCCCGGCCGGAACTCCTGCCCGCCGTCCCCGTACCGCCGCCACCGCACGACGTTCGCGGCCACCAGCCAGACCGGCTCCGGGCCCGGCCCCTCCTCCGCCCTCACCCGTCCCCGGACCCCCGCACGTACCGCTCCCCGGTGTCCCGCAGCCGCTCGTGCAGGCGGTTGAAGACCTCCGCCGACCGGCCGCCCGGCCAGTCGGCGGGCAGCAGTTCCGCCGCCAACCCCGGGTCCGCGTACGGGAGCCGCCGCCAGGAGTCCAGCGCCAGCAGGTAGTCCCGATAGGCGGCCCGCGGCCGCGGCCCGTCCTCGGTCCCCCCGGCCGCCTCCCACTCCCGCAGCACCGGCTCGTGCAGCTCCAGGAAGTCGTGGTGCAGGCGCGCCACCGCCTCCAGGTCCCACCAGCGTGCCACCGCCTCGCGGGTGGCGGTGAAGCCGAGGTGCTCGCCGCGGAACAGGTCGACGTACGGGGCGAGTTCGAGCCGCTCCAGGGTGTGGCGGGTCTCCTCGTACAACCCGGCCGGCGCGATCCACACCCCGGGCGCGGCCGTGCCGAAGCCCAGGCGAGCCAGCCGGGAGCGGAGCAGGTGGCGCTTGCTGCGTTCCGCCTCGGGCACGGAGAACACCGCCAGGACCCAGCCGTCGGACAGCCGCGGCACGGGCCGCCCGTAGATCCGCCGGTCCCCGTCGTCCAGCACCTGCCGGGCCTCCGGCGAGAGGGCGTACCCCGCCGAACCGTCCGCCGCGCGGGCCGCCACCAGCAGCCCCCGCCGCTTCAGCCGCGAGACGCAGGAGCGTACGGACGGGGCGTCCACGCCCACCGCGTGCAGCAGGCGGATCAGCTCCGACACCGCGAACGGCGAGCCGTCCGCCGGACGGCCGTACGCGCCGTAGAGCGAGACGATCAGGGAGCGGGGGGTGCGCAACTCGGCCACGTGATCACTCTAGGGCCTGTCGTCACACTGCCGTCGTCCCTCAGAGCGGCTCGTCCCGGAGCAGGAAACGCTGGAGCTTGCCCGTCGCGGTGCGGGGCAGGGACTCCTCGAACACGAAGACGCGCGGGCACTTGTGCGGGGCGAGGCCGGCCTTCATGTGGGCGCGCAGCGAGTCCGGCGTCTGCGTGGAGCCCTCCCGCAGCACCACGTGTGCCACCACGATCTCGCCGCGCATCTCGTCCGCCCGGCCCACCACGGCGGCCTCCGCGACCTCCGGATGGCGCAGCAGGGCGTCCTCCACCTCGGGGCCCGCGATGTTGTAGCCGGAGGAGATGATCATGTCGTCGGCGCGGGCCACGTAACGGAAATAGCCGTCCGGTTCGCGGACGAAGGTGTCGCCGGTCATGTTCCAGCCGTGCCGCACGTATTCCGTCTGCCGCGGGTCGGCGAGATAGCGGCAGCCGACCGGGCCGCGCACGGCGAGCAGGCCCGCCTCGCCGTCCGGCAGCTCCTCCCCGTGCTCGTCCACCACCCGGGCCTGCCAGCCCGGTACGGGCACCCCCGTCAGGCCGGGGCGGATCGCGTCGTCGGCCGCCGAGATGAAGATGTGCAGCAGTTCGGTGGCCCCGATGCCGTTGATGATGCGCAGCCCCGTCGCCTCGTGCCAGGCGTGCCAGGTGGCCGCCGGCAGGTTCTCCCCGGCCGACACGCAGCGCCGCAGCGCCGACAGGTCGTGGCCGTCGAGCCGGCCGAGCATCGTGCGGTAGGCGGTGGGCGCGGTGAACAGCACCGAGACCCGGTGCCGCGCCAGTGCGGGCAGCAGGTCCCGCGGGCCCGCCTGCTCCAGCAGCAGCGCCGAGGCCCCGGCCCGCAGCGGGAAGACCAGCAGCCCGCCGAGGCCGAAGGTGAAGCCGAGCGGCGGGCTCCCCGCGAACACGTCGTCGGGCACCGGGCGCAGCACGTGCCGCGAGAAGGTGTCCGCGATGGCCAGGAGGTCCCGGTGCAGGTGCATGCAGCCCTTGGGCCGCCCGGTGGTCCCCGAGGTGAACGCGATGAGCGCGACCTCGTCGGCGGCCGTGTCCACCGCCCGGAACGGCCCGCTCCGCCCCTCCGCCAACCGGGTCAGGTCCCCCTCCCCGTCCCCGCCGAACAGGGTGATCCGCAGCCCCCCGACGTCCGCCTCCACCAGATCCCGTACCGACCGGGCGTCGCACAGGGCGTGGCCGATCCGGGCCGACGAGCAGATGGCGGCCAGCTCCGTGGCGCGCGCCTGCGCCAGTACGGTGACGGCGACCGCGCCCGCCTTCATGACGGCGAGCCAGCAGGCGGCCAGCCATGGTGTGGTCGGCCCGCGCAGCAGCACCCGGTTGCCCGGCACCACGCCCAGGTCCTCCGTCAGAACCCCGGCGATCCGGTCCACCGTCTCCCGCAGCTCGCCGTAGCTCCACACGCCGCCGTCCGCCGAGCGCAGTGCGGGACGGCCGGGACCGTGCTCCTCGACGGTGCGGTCCAGCAGCTCGTGGCCGCAGTTCAGCCGGTCGGGGTAGTGCGGCGCGGGATCGTCCAGGAGGAGTCCGGGCCACTGCTCCGGCGGCGGGAGGTGGTCGCGCGTGAACGTGTCGACGTGGGCGCCGGGGACGGACCCGGGCGCCCCGGGATGCGCGCCGCGGACGCGTGCGGACGCGTCAGCGGCGGCTGCGGGCGTGCTCTGCGAGGAATTCGGCTCCATCAAGGATCGCCCCCTTGTCGCCTCTGGAGCGTATCGTTTGAGTGACGGTAGTCAACGGCCCGCGATAGAACGGCGACGCGACCCGTGCGGCACGGCCGTCGCGGCAGGGGCGGCATGACAGTGACGCGACACGGTGGACACCCGACAAGAGAGGCGCCGCCATGACGGCATTCTCCCTCGAACCGGAACAAACCGCCTGGTGCGAGGAGCTGCGCACCCTCGCCGAGCGGGAACTGCGCCCGCTCGCGGAGAAGGGAGAGCCCGGCCGCGTCAACCGCCCGCTGCTGAGGGCTCTCGGCGACCTCGGCCTCCTGGGCCGGATGCTCGGTTCCGGCGCACTGGACCTGTGCCTGCTGCGCGAGTCCCTGGCCCGGGGCTGCGCCGAGGCCGAGACCGCCCTCGCCCTCCAGGGCCTCGGGACCGCCCCGATCGTCCAGGCGGGCGCCCCCGCCCACCGCGAACGCTGGCTCCCCGAGGTCCGGGCCGGGCGGGCCGTCGCCGCGTTCGCACTGAGCGAGCCGGGTGCGGGCTCCGACGCGGCGGCCCTGAGCCTGGCCGCCGAGCCCACCCCGACCGGCTGGGCGCTCACCGGCGAGAAGTGCTGGATCTCCAACGCCCCCGAGGCCGACTTCGCCGTGGTCTTCGCCCGGACCACCCCGGGCGCGGGCTCCCGGGGCGTCACCGCGTTCCTGGTCCCCGCCGACCGCCCCGGGCTCACCGGCTCCCCCCTCGACATGCTCTCCCCGCACCCCATCGGAACCCTGGAGTTCGACGGCGTACCGGTCACCGCCGACGACGTGCTCGGCGAACCCGACCGGGGCTTCCGGGTCGCGATGAACACCCTCAACCTCTTCCGGCCCAGCGTCGGGGCGTTCGCCGTGGGCATGGCGCGCGCCGCGCTGGACGCGACCGTGGACCACACCGCCCGCCGGACCGCGTTCGGCGGTCCGCTGAGCGACCTCCAGGCCGTCTCGCACCAGGTCGCGGAGATGGCCACCCGCACCGAGGCCGCCCGCCTCCTGGTGTACGCGGCGGCCGCCGCGTACGACGCGGGGGAGGAGGGCGTACCGCGCCGCGCGGCGATGGCCAAGCTGTACGCCACCGAGACCGCGCAGTACGTCGTCGACACCGCCGTCCAGCTCCACGGGGCCCGCGCCCTGCGCCGGGGCCATCTGCTCGAACACCTCTACCGCGAGGTCCGCGCGCCGCGCATCTACGAGGGCGCGAGCGAGGTGCAGCGCGCCATCATCGCCAAGGAGCTGTACGCGAACGCCGCCCGGCGACCGCGTGGTCCGAGGCCGCCCGGCACCGCCCCCGCCCCCTCCGCCGCGCCGCCCGACCCCTCCGCCGTCCACGAGCCGCCGTCCGTCGCGCCCCCGACCCAGGAGCCGCCCGCATGAGCCCGTCCCACCGGATCAACCCCGCCGAACTCTCCCCGCCCACCGGATTCAGCCACGCGGTCGTCGCCACCGGCGGACACCTGGTCTTCCTCGCCGGGCAGACCGCGCTCGACCCGCGGGGCGAGGTCGTCGGGGACACCCTGCCCGACCAGTTCGCCCTCGCGCTGGGCAATCTGCTCACCGCCCTCCACGCGGCCGGCGGCGCCCCCGCCGACCTCGCCCGGGTCACGGTGTACGCCACCGACGTGGACGACTACCGCGCCCACGCCTCCGAGCTGGGCCGGATCTGGCGCAGGCTCGCCGGGCGGGACTACCCGGCGATGGCGGTCATCGGCGTGGCCCGGCTCTGGGACGAACAGGCGATGGTCGAGATCGACGGGATCGCGGTGCTGCCGTGAGGCGGGGCCCCGGTGGGCCGTGACCCGCGTTGCGGTCCTGGGGCGGCGGCCCCGCCCCAGGACCGCCCCTCCCCTCGGGGGCGAGCAGAGTGGAACGGGGGCGCGCGGCGCGCCGGATGGGTGAAGCAGGTCAGGGGATATATCTGTATTAAGTGCCCTTTATCCCGGACTCTCCACCGTTCCGACCGGTCCCCTCGCCGTGATCGCGCTCATCGTCGCCCACTTCGCCCTGGCGGCCTGCGCCGGCCCGCTGGTCCACCGGCTGGGCCGACGGGCGTTCGCCGTGCTCGCGCTGCCCCCGGCCGCCGCCACCGTCTGGGCGCTCACCCGCTGGAACACCGCCGCGTCCGGTGGCGCGGACACCTGGTCCTGGCGGTGGATCCCGGACTACGACGTCGCCGTGGACCTGCGGCTCGACGCGCTGTCCGAGCTGATGGTGCTCCTCGCCGCCGGAGTTGGAGCGCTCGTCCTGCTCTACTGCGCCTCCTACTTCACCGACGACACCCCGCAGCTGGGCCGCTTCGCCGGGAACCTCCTCGCCTTCACCGGGGCGATGCTCGCCCTCGTCCTCGCCGACGACCTGATCACGCTCTACGTGTTCTGGGAGCTGACCACGGTCTTCTCCTACCTGCTGATCGGCCACGGCAGCGAACACCGGCACAGCCGCCGCTCCGCCCTCCAGGCCCTCGTCGTCACCACCTTCGGCGGGCTCGCCATGCTCATCGGCTTCCTGATCATCGGTCAGGCCGCCGGTACCTACCGGATCTCCGCCGTCGTCGCCGAACCCCCCGAGGCGACGCTCGCCGTCTCCGTCGCCGTCGTCCTCGTGCTGTGCGGGGCGCTGTCGAAGTCCGCGATCTGGCCGTTCTCCATGTGGCTGCCGAACGCCATGGCCGCCCCGACCCCCGTCAGCGCCTATCTGCACGCCGCCGCGATGGTCAAGGCCGGGGTCTACCTGATCGCCCGGCTCGCCCCCGCCTTCGCCGACGTCCCCGTCTGGAAACCCGTCGTCCTCGTCCTCGGCGGCGCGACCATGCTGCTCGGCGGCTGGCGGGCCCTGCGGCTGAACGACCTCAAGCTCGTGCTCGCCTACGGAACCGTCAGCCAGCTCGGCTTCCTCGCCCTGCTCGCCGGGACCGGCAACCGCGACGCCGCGCTCGCCGCCGTCGCGATGATCCTCGCCCACGCCCTCTTCAAGGCCCCGCTGTTCCTCGTCACCGGCATCGTCGACCACGCGGCCGGCACCCGCGACCTGCGCGCACTCTCCGGAGTCGGCCGCTCCCTGCCGTACGTCGCCGCCGTCGCCGGGCTCGCCGCCGCCTCCATGGCCGCCCTCCCGCCGCTGCTCGGCTTCGCCGCGAAGGAGGCCGCGTTCGAGGCACTGCTGCACGGCTCGGCGGCCGAACGGTGGGCGCTCGCCGTCGTGGTGGCCGGGTCCGCGCTGACCACCGCGTACACCCTGCGGTTCCTCTGGGGCGCGTTCGCCCGCAAACAGGGCCTCCCCGACACCCCCGTGCACCGCGTCGGGCGGGCCTTCCTCGCCCCGCCCGCCCTGCTCGCCGTCCTCGGCCTGGTCCTCGGCCCCGGCGTCGGCTGGACCGACCGCCTGCTGGGCGCGTACGCCGACACGCTCCCGGCCGGCCCCGACCCGTACCACCTCGCCCTCTGGCACGGACTCGGGACCGCCCTGCTGCTGTCCGCCCTCGCCTGGGCCGCGGGCGCCGTGCTCTTCCTCGCCCGCGCCCGGGTCACCCGCGTCTCCCGGCGGATCGCCTGGCCCACCGCCGACAGCGTCTTCGGCCACCTGCTGCTCGGGCAGGAACGCCTCGCCCTCCAGGTCACCGGCTTCATCCAGCGCGGCTCCCTCTCCGTGTACCTGGCCACCACCCTGCTCGTCATGCTCGCCGGACAGTTCGCCGTCCTCGTGGTCGACACCCCCTGGGAGGGGGCCGCGCGCCCCCGGCCCTGGGACAACCCCCTCCAAGGCGCCGTGGCCGTCCTGACCTGCGCCGCCGCCCTGCTCTGCCTGACGGTGCGACGGCGCATGAAGGCCGTCGTGCTGGCCGGGCTGACCGGCTACGGCACCGCACTGCTCTTCGTCGTCCAGGGCGCCCCCGACCTGGCGCTCACCCAGTTCTGCGTCGAGACGGTCGCGATGATCGTCTTCGTCCTGGTGCTGCGCCGCATGCCCGTCCACTTCCAGGAGACCGTGTCCACCTGGCGGCGGGCCGTCCGCGTCCCCGTGGCCCTCGCCGCCGCGGCCACCGTCGGCGTCGGCCTCTGGGTCACCGCCGCCGCGCGCACCGCCGAACCGGCCGGCGCCGCCATGGTCGAAGAGGTCGCCGACCACGGGCTCAAGGACGTCGTGGCCACCATCCTCGTCGACCTGCGCGCCTGGGACACGATGGGGGAGTCGGCCGTGCTGGCCGCTGCCGCGATCGGCGTCACCAGCCTCATCTACCTGCACCGCCGCAGCGAGGGCACCATGGCCCCGGAGGAGTTGCGGGGCCCCACCGCCTGGTCGCTGTCCGCGCACCACTCCGCCCGGCTGCCGCAGGGCGACGAGGTGGCGCCCGAACGCGACTGGCTGGCCGCCGGCTCCACCCTCGCCCCCGAACACCGCTCGATCGTCTTCGAAGTCGTGGCCCGGCTGCTGTTCCACCCGATCCTGGTGCTCTCGGTCTATCTGCTGTTCTGCGCCGAGAGCCTGCCCGGCGGCGGGTTCGTCGCCGGACTCGTCGCCGGACTCGCGATGATCACCCGCTACCTGGCGGGCGGGCGCTTCGAACTCGCCGAGGCCGCCCCCCTCCAGCCCGGACTCTTCACCGGCCTCGGCCTCTTCGTCTCCACCGCCGTCGGCCTCCTGGGCCTCCTCGACGGCACCGTCCTGCACGCCTTCACGTACCACGGGCGCCTGCCGGTCTTCGGCGCGTACCACCTGAGCACCCCGGTCCTCTTCGACTTCGGCGTCTACCTGCTGGTGCTCGGCGTCGTCCTGGACATCGTGCGCGCCCTCGGCGCCAAGGTCGACCGCCAGATCGAACGGGCGGCGGGCGTCCTCACCCCCGAAGGCGGCCCCGAAGCGGGAGGGCCCGCCCGGTGACCGTCAGCGCCTCGCTCATCGCCACGGCCGTCGTGCTCTGCGCCGTCGGCGGCATCCTCATGCTCACCCGTCCGCTGACCCGCATCCTGCTCGGCGCCGTCATCGTCGGCAACGGCATCAACCTGCTGGTCCTCTCCACCACCGGCCGGGCCGGCGCCGAACCCCTGCTCTACGGGGTCTCGTTGAGCCGGGTCACCGACCCGCTGCCGCAGGCCATCGCGCTGA
The DNA here is from genome assembly GCF_001905905.1 of Streptomyces sp. CB02366. Lineage (GTDB taxonomy): Bacteria > Actinomycetota > Actinomycetes > Streptomycetales > Streptomycetaceae > Streptomyces. The sequence continues at coordinate 365,456 of NZ_LIVT01000003.1, read as the reverse complement.
CGGCCATCGTCATCACCCTGGCCACCACCGCGTTCCTGCTGGCCATGGCCTACCGCAGCCACCAGCTCACCGGCACCGACGAGGTCCACGACGACCTGGAGGACCGGCGCATCGTGCTGCGTGCCGAAGTGCTCGACGAACGGGCCGAGTTGCGGGAGCGGTTCCGGTCGGGGGCCGAACCCACCGCCGGGGAGCGCGAGCGCTACCGCGAGGAGCGCCGCCGCCTCCGCGGCCGGCTCCGCGCCGACCGGGCCCGCCAGGCCCGAGGCCGCGACGCCTCCGGAAACCTCTGGAACGACGTGCTCGGGGCGGACCCGGAGGACTACGCGCGCGAAGGCGACGCCAAGGCGGACGACCGCTACCCCCGCGACCGAGGAGCTGACGGATGAACGCGATCGTTCCGCTGCCGGTGCTGCTGCCGCTGTGCGCCACCGGCCTCAGCCTCGCCTTCGGCGTCCGGCTGGCACGCTTCCAGCGCTTCATCAGCGTCGCGGTGCTCACCGCCGTGCTCGTGCTCTCGGTGACCCTCATGGTCGCCGCCGACCGGCAGGGCCCGCTCTCCGTCCACCTCGGCGACTTCGCCCCGCCGCTCGGCATCACCCTGGTCGCCGACCGCCTGTCCGGGCTGATGCTCACCGTCTCCTCGGCCGTGACGCTGTGCGTGCTGGTCTACTCCCTCGGCCAGGGCATGACCGACCGGGACAAGGAGACCCCGCTCGCCGTCTTCCACCCCGCCTATCTGATCCTGGTCGCCGGGGTCTCCTGCACCTTCCTCGCCGGCGACCTCGTCAACCTCTACGTCGGCTTCGAGATCATGCTGGTCGCCAGCTTCGTCCTGCTCACCCTCGGCGGCACCGGTCCCCGGATGCGGGCGGGCTCCACGTACGTGATCATCTCGCTGTTCTCCTCGATGCTCTTCCTCACCGCCATCGCCATGACGTACGCGGCCACCGGCACCGCCAACTTCGCCCAGCTCGCCACCCGCGTGGCCGACCTCCCCCTCGGCGTGCAGACCCTGATCCAGGCGATGCTGCTGACCGTCTTCGCGATCAAGGCCGCCGTCTTCCCGCTCGCCGCCTGGCTGCCCGACTCCTACCCGACCGCCCCCGCCCCGGTCACCGCCGTCTTCGCCGGGCTGCTCACCAAGGTCGGCGTCTACTGCATGCTGCGCACCGAGACCCTGATCTTCCCCGGCAACCGCCTCGGCGACCTCCTCATGGCCGTCGCGCTGGCCTCGATGGTCATCGGCATCCTCGGCGCCGTCGCCCAGACCGACCTCAAGCGGCTGCTCTCCTTCACCCTGATCAGCCACATCGGCTACATGGTCTTCGGGATCGGCCTCGCCACCCGGGAGGCGTACGGCGGGGCCATCGTGTACGTCGCCCACCACATCACCGTCCAGACGGCCCTGTTCCTCGTCGCCGGGCTCATCGAACGCCGGGGCGGGACAACCGAGTTGACCCGTCTCGGGGGCCTCGCCAAAGCCGCCCCGATACTCGCCCTGCTCTTCTTCGTCCCGGCGATGAACCTCGCCGGGATCCCTCCGCTCTCCGGTTTCATCGGCAAGCTCGGGCTGATGCGGGCCGGCGTCGCGGACGGCGGCGCCTGGGCCTGGGTCCTGGTCGCCGGCTCGGCGGCCACCAGCCTGCTCACCCTCTACGTCGTCGCCAAGGTCTGGAACCTGGCCTTCTGGCGCGCGGCCCCGCCCGGCCAGGCCGCCGCCGGCACCGTCCTGGAGTCCGGCGACGACAGCGACGACGACAGCGACGCGGGCCCCGACGACATCCCCGGCACCGGCGACGAGGGCACCGCGCCCGCCCGCCGCCCGGAGGGCCGGGCCGTCGCCGCGACCCTGCACGGGCGGGCCGTCACCACCACCAGCAGGCTGCCCCCCCCGATGACCGCGGCCACCGCCGCCACCATCGCCATCGCCCTCGCCTTCACCGTGTTCGCCGACCCGCTCACCTCCTACACCGACCGCACGGCCGCCGAACTCATCCAGCGGTCCCCCTACATCCAGGAGGTGCTGGGCCGGTGAGACGCGGGTTCCGCTTCTCGTTCCGCAACGCCGATCTGCCGCCGCTGAGCTGCGAGTTCGGAACCCGCCGCCGACGGGTGCTGGACCTGCCGCTGATCGCCTGGCTGACCGTCATCTGGGTCCTGCTCTGGTCCACGCTGACCTGGGCGAACGTCCTCACCGGCCTGGTCGTCTCGGTCGCCGTCTGCCTGGCCTTCCCGCTGCCCCGGGTGGACCTCGGGCTGCGGCTCCATCCCTGGGGCATCCTCCACCTGGCCTGCCACCTCTTCCACGACATGTACACCTCGGGGGTGAAGGTCACCCGGCAGACCTTCTTCGGCCTGCCCCACCGGGCCGCCGTCATCGGCGTCCCCCTGCGCTGCCGCGGCGACCTGATGCTCGCGGCCACCGCCGTCGCCGTCTCCAACGTCCCCGGCGGCTCCGTCATCGAGGTGCGCCGGGCCACCGCCACCGTCTTCCTGCACGTCCTGGACGCCGACCGGCCCGAGGAGCTGGAAGCCGCCCGCCGCCAGGTCTGGCGGATGGAGGAACTGACCGTACGGGCCTTCGGCACCCCCGACGAGATCGCCCGTGTCGCCGAACCCCCGCCACCGCCCCAGCTCGCCGCCGGGAGGCCCGCACCATGACCGCACCCGAACAGGCCGACCGGATCCTGCTGACCGCAGCCGTCGTGCTGATCCTCGTCGCCGGAGCGCTGCTGCTGGCCCGGATCTGGCGCGGCCCCTCCATGCTGGACCGGGCGATCTCGCTGGACGTCTGCGCCGCCCTGATCATCGCGGGCCTCGCCGCCAAATCGGCGTTCGCCCGTGACCCGTTCTACTTCCCGATCATGCTGGTGCTGGCGTTCCTCGGGTTCACCGGCTCGGTGGGCATCGCCCGCTTCATCGCCGTACGCGACCGGCCCCGCCCCCTGCGCCCCGGCGCGGCCGAGGAGGACCCGCGATGAACGTCTGGCTCCAGATCGTCGACACGGCCGGCGCCGCGCTGCTCCTCCTGGGCGCCGCGATCTGCCTGCTCGGGGTGATCGGCATGGTCCGGCTGCCCGACGTCCTCTCCCGCAGCCACGCGGCGACCAAGCCGCAGACCCTCGGCATGATCCTGGTGCTGGCCGGGGTGGCGCTGCGGCTGCGCAGCGGAATGGACCTCGCCACCCTGGCCCTCATCGCCTTCTTCCAGATGCTCACCGGGCCGGTCGCCTCCCACCTGGTGGCCCGCTCCGCGTACCGCACGGGCCAGGTCGACCACGAGGACCTGCTCTTCGACGAACTCGACGAACAGCTCACCGACGGCAGATGAGACCGGGGCGGGGCGGACCCTCGCCCCGCCAACCGATCCCCTCCCGCCAAAACGCCCCGGGACCGGCCTCCACGTGCCATGATGCGGGCGGACCATGCCGGACGCTGGGGGGCGTATGGGAAGCACGGGCACGGTGCTGCGCGAATTGCGCGGCGCACAGAAGAGCGCCAAGGGCGTCTCGCTCTACTCGCGGTACGTGAACCGGCCCGCCGGGCGCGTGCTCGCGGCCGGGGCCTGCCGGGCGGGTATGACGCCCCATCAGGTCACCTTGGCGAGCGCGCTGTTCACCTACGGCGCCCTGGCCGCGGTCGCCCTCGTCGAACCGTCCTGGACGCTCGCCGTCCTGGTCTACGCCGCCCTCGTGGTCGGCTTCGCCCTCGACTCGGCGGACGGGCAGCTCGCCCGGCTCACCGGCCGGGGCGGGCCCGACGGGGAGTGGCTGGACCACGTGGTGGACTGCGGCAAGCTGCTGCTCGTCCACACCGCCGTCCTGATCTCCTTCTACCGTTTCGGACAACTGCCCTCGGACGCCTGGCTGCTGCTGCCGCTGGGCTTCCAGCTGGCCGCCGTGGTGACCTTCTGCGCCGGGCTGCTGCGCGAACAGCTCGGCAGGGCGGCGGTGAGCGCCCGGGGCCCTTCGTGGGCGGTTCCGGCGGCGCCGGCCTCCCGGACGCGGGCGGTGGCACTGCTGCCCGCCGACTACGGCGTGTTCTGCCTGGTGTTCCTGCTGCTCGGCGCACCCGGGGCCTTCCGCACCGGGTACGCCGTGCTCGCGGTGGTGCACACGCTGTTCCTGGCGGCCTTCCTCGCCAAGTGGTTCAGGGAGCTGAAAGCGCTCCGGGCCGGCTGACGAGGACGTCCAGCGCCCGGCGGAGCTGGGTGCTGGACGTGTGCACGGTGTACGGGAAGTAGACGACCTCCACGCCCACTTCGGCGAAGTCGCGCTCCAGCTTCCGGCCCCTCTCCGTGCCCCGCCAGTCGTCCCCCTTGAAGATCACGTCGAACCGGACCTGCTGCCAGGTCTCGACCTTGTCCGGCACGGTCTCCACGAACGCGGCGTCCACGAAGCGCACGCTGCGGACGATCTCCAGGCGTTCGCGGAGCGGGACGACCGGCGTGTGGCCCTTGGCCAGGGCGGCCATCTCGTCCGACACGACCCCCGCCACCAGGTAGTCGCACTGGCTGCGGGCATGCCGCAGAATGTTGAGGTGCCCGACGTGGAACAGGTCGTACACCCCGGGTGCGTAACCCACCCTGTGCTGCACCATCCGTATCTCTCCCCCCACGGTGAACGTGATCCGGTGATGTGCCACCGACCTTACTGTGAAGAACACTTGTGCAAGCCGTGAACGGATAAGCTCGGCACGGGCTGTTCCCCGTCGGGGACAGCGGCTGTCGTGGGGGAAGGCGATCGTCCGATGTCCGAAGTCTCAGGGACCAGTCCGCTCGGAGGCCGCCGCCTTCTGGTGGTGTCGACCAACTACGCGCCGGAGCTCACCGGCATAGGCCCCTACGCGACCCAACTGGCCGAGCACTGGGCCGCGTCCGGCGCCCGCGTCCGGGTCCTCGCCGGCCTGCCGCACTACCCGTCCTGGCGGGTGGAGGAGGGCTACCGGGGCGTCTGGCGGACGGTCGAGATACGCGGCGGCGTCGGCGTGCACCGACGCCGGCACTACGTGCCGCCCCGTCAGACCGCCCTCAAGCGCGCCGCGTTCGAGGCGAGCGTCCTGGCCACCGGGCTGTTCGCCCCGCCGCCGGGCCGGCCCGACGCCGTGGTCTCCCAGATGCCCAGCCTCGCCGGGGGCGTCATCGGAGCCCGTATCGCCCGCCGCCACCGCGTCCCCCACATACCCGTCGTCCAGGACCTGATGGGCGCCGCCGCGGCGCAGAGCGGCATCCGGGGCGGCGGCAGGGCCGCGGCCGTCGCCGCGGCGGCCGAACGGTACGCCCTGCGCGGGGCCGCCCTCGTCGGCGTCATCCACGAGAGCTTCGTGCCCGGCGTCCGGGCGCTCGGCGTCGACCCCGGCCGCATCCGGATCGTCCCCAACTGGACCCATGTGCAGGGCCCCACCGCCGACCGGGCCGCGACCCGGGCCCGGCTCGGCTGGTCCGAGTCCACCCCGGTGATCCTGCACTCCGGCAACATGGGCCTCAAGCAGGGCCTGGAGGTCCTGGTGGACGCCGCCCGCCTCGCCCCCGACGTCCGCGTCGTCCTGATGGGCGGCGGCAACCAGCGCGACGCCCTGCGCGCCCGCGCCGAACGGCTGCCCAACGTGGACTTCCTGGAGCCCGCCGGGGCCGAGGAGTTCACCGACGTCCTCGCCGCCGCCGACGTCCTCGCGGTCACCCAGCGCGCCTCGGTCCTCGACATGAGCGTCCCCTCCAAGCTCACCTCCTACTTCACCTCCGCACGACCCGTGATCGCCTCCGTCGCCGACGAGGGCGGCACCGCCGACGAGGTCCGCCGCTCGGGGGCCGGGCTGCTCGTCGCCCCCGAGGACCCCGTCACCCTGCTCGAAGCCGTGCGGAAGCTGGCCGCCGACCCGGCGGCCGCCGACGCCCTCGGGGCCGAGGGCCCCCGCTACGTCGCCCGCCACCTGAGCCGGGAGGCGGGACTCGCCCGCTTCGACGCCCTGCTCGACGAGGTCCTGCCGGCCACCCGAGGGAGCCACCGCCGATGACACCGCCGCACCGCGCCCCCGACGAGCAGGACGAACCGGCGCTCCTGCGCGACCAGTTCCGCCAACTTCTGCGCTACCGCTCGCTGCTGGCCACCGGCGTCGTCATCGGCCTGATCGGCGGCGGCTACCTCGCCCTCGGCGGCGAGGACGCCTACACGGCCACCGGCGAGGTCCTCGTACGCTCCGCGATCTCCGACCCCTTCGCCGCCGGAGCCACCGCCGACAAGGGCATCAACATCGGCTCCGAACGCCAGACCGCCGTCAGCGACACCGTCGGCACCCTGGCCGCCGGAACCCTCCTCAAGGCGGGCGACGACGTCACCGCCCAGGAGCTCCTCACCGGCCTCCAGGTCACCAACCCGCCCAACACCCTCACCCTCCGCTTCTCCTACACCGCGGCCGACCCCGAACAGGCCCGCGCCCGCGCCGAAGCCCTCGCGGGCGCTTACCTGACCCACCGCAAGGCGCGCACCGAGGAGAGCATCCAGAACATGTCCGACGGCTACCGGGCCCAGCTCGGTCCGCTGGAGGAGAAACGCGACCTGCTGGAGAAGCAGACCGGCGCCGGCGCGGCCGACGACGTCACCAGCGCCCGCGCCAACATCATCGTCTCCATCTCCGAGCTGAGCCGGAAGATCTCCGAGCTCAAGGCCCTGGACACCACCCCCGGCTACCTCAACAAGAAGCCCGTCGCCCCCACTTCGCCCACCGGGCCGGGACTGCTCCTGCTCCTCGGCCTCGGCGGGGTCGTGGGCCTCGCCCTGGGACTGCTGCTCTCCTGGGTACGCCTCGTCTTCGACCCCGCCGTACGCTCCACCCGCGAGCTCGTCCACTCCCTCGGCGCGCCGCTGCTCGGCACCCTGCCCCGCGAACGCACCGCCGCCGACGGCCTGCTCGCCATCGGCCGCGGCGGCTCCCGGCTGGCCGAGGAGTACCGGGCCGTGGCCTTCCGGCTCGCCTACGACCCGTCGTTCGCCGAGCGCCGCCGACTCCTGGTCACCGCGCCGCGCGGCGACAACGCGGCGGCGGCCGCCGCTGCCGCCAACCTGGCCGCCGCCTTCGCCGAGATGGGCCGCGACGTCCTGCTCATCGAGGCCGACCTGCGCACCCCCACCCTCGCCCGCGAGCTGGGCAAGGCCGCCCACGAGATGCGTCCGCCGCGCTGGGCCGCCGAGGAGGGCGACCGCACCTGGCCCAACGGCGGCCGTACCAACGTGGACGTGCCCGGCTCCGGGGCCTTCGCCCTCATTCCCGGCACCACCGCCGACAACGTCCCGCGCGCCCTGACCTCCCCGCCGGTCGGCCGCATCGTCGCGGAGGCCGACCGGCCGGGCAACGTCGTCATCGTCCTCGCCCCGCCCGTCCTCTCCTACGCGGACGCGGTCGCCCTGGTCGACCGGGTGGAAGGCGTCGTGATCGTCTGCGACCCGCGCGAGGTGCACCGCAGCGACCTGGAACGCATCCGCGAGATCATCGGCGCCTCCGGCGGCTCCGTCCTCGGCGCGCTGCTCCACCCGAGCCGGGGGCGCCTGCGCCGGGCCGAGCGCCGGGCCGCCTCCCCCCGCCGCCGCTCCGGAGGCGGGGGCGGAACCCCGGCGGCCGAGGCGGACGGCCCCGAGCTGACCGGCGACCCCACCGAAACCCTCGGCCTGCGCGCCTTCACCCCGCCGGCCGCGCGCCGGTGAGAGCCCGCACCGCCGTCCTCTGCTCGGTCGCCGACCAGGGGGTGGCGGCGCTCACCAACATCCTGGTGCTGGTGGCCGCCGCCCGTCTGACCACCGTCTCCGACTTCGCCCGGTTCTCCGCCGTCTACCTGGTCTTCACGGTGCTCCTCGGCGCCTCGGGCGCGTACACCGGGCAGCCGCTGGTCCTCCGGCGCGGCGCGGGGGAGGAGGCGCGGAGCGCGTGCCGTTCCGCCGTCGCCTTCACCCTCCTCGCGTCGGCGGCCCTCGGCGCGCCCCTCGCCGCGGTCTGCGCCCTCCTCCCCGGCGGCACGGCGGGGGGCCTGGCGATGCTCGGTCTCGTCCTCCCCGCGGTGCTGGGACAGGACGCCGTGCGGTACGCCTTCTCCACCCTCCAGCTTCCCCACCTCGCCCTGCTGTCCGACCTGTTGAGGCTCGCCGGGGCGATCGCGGCGCTCTCCGCGCAGACGTACGGCGCGTCCCCGGCACGCCTGATCGCCGTCTGGGGCCTGTCCGCCCTGCCCGCTCTCCTGCTGTCGGCGGTCCTCCTCCACCGGGCCACCCCGGGGGCCCGCGTACGGCTGCGTCCGATGCTGCGGCGCGGGCACCTCGGGCAGCGCTTCACCGTCGAGTTCGGCGTGGGCAACGCGACCGCCCAGCTCTCCGTCCTCGGCCTCGGCGCGGTCGGCACCCCGCTCCTGATCGGCGCGCTGCGCGGGGCCACCACCCTGTTCGGCCCGCTCAACGTGCTCTACACCTCGGCGACCTCCTTCGGCCCCCCGCTGCTCGGCCGCATCGGCGACGAACGCCGCCGGGTCCGCGCCACCGCCGCCCTCGCCGCCGTCCTCGCGGCGACCGCCGCGCTCTGGGCCACCGTGCTCGCCCTGCTGCCCGACGCCGCGGGCCGCCGGCTCCTCGGCGACACCTGGCCCGCCGCGGCCGCCCTGCTCCCCGCCACCGGCAGCCAGTACGCCGCGATGGCGGCCGGCACCTGCGGCCTGCTCGCCCTGCGCATGCTCGACCCGCGCACCACCCTCGCTCTCCAGGTCGTCTTCTCCCTCACCGCCGTGGCGTTCCTCGCGGGCGGTTACCTCGTCGGAGGCGTCCCGGGCGCGGCCTGGGGCCTGTTCCTGGGATCGCTCTGCAAGGCGGCCGCCACCTGGACCAGGGTGGCCCGGCTGCGGCGCCGCGGGCCGGACCCGGCGGACGCCGTCAGCGCCGCCGCTTCACCCGCTGCTCCCTGAACGTGCTGAGCAGCAGCAGGCACAGCGCGGCGATGGCCAGCTTCCCCGCCGCCTGGAGCAGCGGGCCGCGCAGCAGGATGAAGGTGTACCCGGCGATCAGCGGCGCGGCGATGGCCAGCACGCTGCCCGGCCCGGGTCCGGCCCGGGTGACGGCGAGCGCGTACCGGCGGTCGGTGCGGGCCGCCGCGTAACCGATCAGCGCCATGCCGCCGACCATGCCCGCCGCGCCCGCGTCGACCCAGAACTCGGTCCACAGCGGGGCCGAGAGATTGGTCATCCGCAGCCCCATCCACTGCCCGACCCGGACCCCGGTGTCCTCCGGCTTCCCGCTCCACACCGCGCGCGGCACGAAGAACAGGGCGGAGCCCGACAGTTGGCGGCCGTAGGTATGGCCCCGGGTGTCGACCCACGAGATGGTGTTGGCGAACATCACCATCTGGTCGTAGTCCTTGGTCACCAGCGGCTCGAAGACCGAGGCCGCCTGCGCCGGCCGCTGCCCGCCCTCGTCGTACCGGAACTTGTCCGCGTACGGGAACACCACCAGCGCCCCCACCACCCCCGTCGTCAGCACCGTGCGGTAGACCGCGGCGCTGCTGGGGAGCGCGGTGAACACGAACGCCATCAGCACCGTCAGGAACCAGTAACGGGCATTGGATATCGGGTTGTTCACCACGAGGTTCAACGCACCCAGCGCCACCCACACCAGCACCGTGGACGGGGCGCGCCGGGCCCGGCGGGAGGTCGCCAGACGGCGGGTGTAGAAGAGCAGCGCCAGCAGCGCCGGGACCTGGCCGAAGCCCTTGAGGAACGCCGAGCCGACGTTGGAGCCCTCGGCGACGACCCCGCTCGCCGCGACGGTCTCGCTGATCTCCTGCCGGCTGGAGAAGAAGACGGCGGGCCCGCCCAGCTTCAGGACGTAGAACGCGCTCGCCGTGAAGGCCAGCAGTACCAGCAGCCGCAGCCGCACGGGATGGGCCACGGCCGGTCCCCAGCTCCGGGCCGAGGGCCTGCGGCGCCGCAGCGGGCGCCGGGAGGCCAGCAGCGCCCCCAGGTCGTAGGCGGCGCACCCCATCAGGACCATCGCGATGGCCGTGATCAGGTCCTGGCGCGGTCCCACCATCGGCGTCGGGGTCTGGCCGATCACCACCTGGGCGAACGGGGCCACGCCCATCGCGATGTACACGAACATCCAGAAGACGCCCTGGAGCAGCCGCCGCCGGGTCGACAGGATCATCGTCGCGAGCCGGGCCCCCGCATAGCAGGTCAGCACCAGTTGGAGCCAGTACGCGGTGTCCCGCACCCCGGCGCCGGGCTGGGCGGCGATCACGGCGGGCAGGAAGCAGACCAGTCCGAGGATGAGCGGGACCGCCACCGCCCGGGACAGCATCGCCCAGGCGATGGGCCGCGCGGGCGTCCCGTCGGCCTTCCTCCGCGTCGGCGTGGGCGCCGACGTGTGCACCGACGTCATGCGCCCCCCCGGATCAGTGAACCGCTGCACACTCTAACGAATCGGCCCGCTTGAGGAGGACCGATGACTACGCTGTGCATACATAGCCGTAGTTGAGGGGAACTCTGGTGAAAATCCTGCACGTTGTCACGCTCCATACCCCGGACCACGCCTTCGGCGGTCCGACCCGGGTGGCGTTCAACCTCTCCAAGGTCCAGCGTGCGAACGGCGACGACGCCCGCGTCATGGCGCTCGGCGACGGCTTCTCCGGCGGCGAACTGCCCAGCCGTGTCGAGGGAGTTCCGGTCCACCTCTTCCAGGCCCGGCACCTGCTCCCGATGTTCGAGGTCAGCGGGATCACCTCGGCGTCCCTGCTGCGTACCGCGTACCGCATGATGCGCGGCGCCGACCTCGTCCATGTGCACCTGATGCGCGACCTGGTGACCCTTCCGGCGGCGCTCCTCGCCCTCGCGACCCGCACGCCCCTGGTCGTCCAGACCCACGGCATGATCGACCCCACCGAGAAGAGGGTCGCCCAGCTCACCGACCTTCTCGGGGTGCGCAAGGTGCTGCGCGAGGCGGACGCCGTCCTGCACCTCACCGAGATGGAACGGGTCGACGTGAACGCCGTCGCCGCTCCCGTCCCGCTCACCCGCACCGTACGGCTGGTCAACGGCGTCCGTCCGCAGGAGCGCAAGCCCGCCCGCCGGCCCGGCCGGCCGCCCACTGTGCTCTACCTCGCCCGCGTCCAGAAGCGCAAGCGGCCCGAGGACTTCGTCGCCGCGATGCCGCACGTCCTCGCCCGCCACCCCGACGCCCGCTTCGTCCTGGCCGGGCCGGACACCGGCGCGCTGGAGGGCACCCTCGCGCTCGCCCGGAAACTGGGCGTCACCGACTCCCTGGACCATGTGGGACCGCTGGAGCACGAGGAGGTCCTCGCCGCCGGGCGCGAGGCCGATGTGTACGTGCTGCCCGCCATCGAGGAGCCCTTCCCGGTCTCGGTGCTGGAGGCGATGTCCGTCGGCACCCCCGTCGTCATCACCCGTACCTGCGGGCAGGCGCCCGACGTCGCCGGGGCGGGGGCGGGACGGGTCATCGACAGCCGGGTCGGCGAGGACGCGGCCAACGCCCGCAAGGTCGCCGACGCGATCCTGGAACTGCTGGAGCCGGAGGCCGCCGAGCAGGCGGGCAAGGCCGCCTGGGAGCTGGTGAACGGGCAGTTCACCATCGAGGCCGTCACCGCCACCCTCCGGCGGACCTACGAGGACGTAGTCCGCCGGAGGCGAGGATGAGCGGCCCCTCCGTCAACGCAGCGGCTTCTCGCGTGACTTGAGCGATATCTGCCAGCGGTAGAAGCTCATCGCCAGCGCGAAGTCGAACCCCGCCCGGCCGTCCAGGAAGCCCCGCTTGTAGAGGTACATGTAGGCGAAGGACACCACCGGCTTGAACGGCGCCTTGTGGAACAACTGCCCCTGGCGCGACTTGACCTGGCGCACCTGCTCCTTCACCCGGGGGTGGTGCTCCAGCCACGCCTCCCAGTCCGAGTAGCGGTTGTGCCGCTCGAACCAGGCGGTCACCGGGTCGAGGTCCTGGTGCTCGATGGGGTGGGTGAACGTGCCCACGCTCGGCGCGACCGGCTGATAGTGGCCCTCGACCTCCCCGATGCCCGGCGCGTCCAGGTCCCCGACCTCCGGGTAGTGGCAGCGGGTCCGGTCGGTCAACGACCGCTTGCGGATGGTGTATCCGTGCCGCAGCCGCTTCCCGGAGAACCAGTAGCCGAGCGGGATGTCGTACGCGGCCGGCTTGGGGGCCGCCGGATCGCGGAACGCCTCACGCAGCTCGGCCAGCAGCCCGGGGCTGAGCCGCTCGTCGCCGTCCAGGAGCAGGATCCAGTCCAGGTCGGTGCGGACGTTCTCCAGGCACCACTGCTTCTTGCGCGGATGGCCTCCGTCCCAGGTGTAGGACATCACCTCGGCCCCGCACTCCTCGGCGATCTTGACCGTGTCGTCGGTGCTGTGGGAGTCCACCACCACGACCGCCTCGAAGTGGCCGAGCACCGATCTCACCGCCTCCGCGATGTTCAGCCCCTCGTTCTTCGTGGGGATCGCCACGGCTATCGGGAGTTTCGGCGTACCTGCGGTCATCCCCGGTCTCCTTCGGGCAGCCAGGCGTAGCAGCCTGTGGAGGTGAACGTGCGGGCGGACTTCGGGATCGTGATCTTCCGGGACTTCCCCGTGGCGGAGGTGTCGGCGGCCAGCTCCTCGCCGCCCGCTCCGGCGATCCGCCAGGAGCAGTCGGCGGTGGGGGAGACGGAGCGGTAGACGCCCGGCCGGAGCTTCTTCCCGATGTGTGTGCCGTCCGGGTAGGCGTACGCCGCCTCCTCCACCAGGTCCTGGTGCTTGGGGCAGAGCCCGGCGACCGCGTCCGCCGCGTCCGGGATCTCACCGGTGGCGACGGCCCCGACGGCCGTGTCGCGGTCGGCCTTGACCAGGTAGCGGAGCTTGTCGCAGGTCTCCTGTCCGGTCTGGAGCACGGCGGCCGGGTCCATGCCCTTGGGCACCCGGTCCGCCAGGTACTCCTTCTGCTTCTTCGTGAAGGTCCCGGTGGCCGGGGTGAGCGCGTCGGACGGGGTCTTCGGGCCTTCGGTGCGGGGGGCGGGCCGCTCGGCCCCCCGGCTCTCCTCACCGCTGTCGCCGGTCCCGGCGGAGGGCGGAGCGGACGCGGTGGGCGCGCCGGGGACGGCGGGCCCGGAGGCCGCGGGGCGCCGAGCGCCCGCGGCCTCCGGGTCGTTCCCGTCCGCGGACGAGCCGCAGGCGGCCAGCGCCGCCGCCGCCAGGACGGCGGCGGCGCAGGCCAGGAACGGATTCCTCATGAGATCAGCCGTTCCTCAGTGCGTAGTGCGCGCTGACCTGGGAAGCGCTCAGCGTGGTCGGGTAGACGGCGGTCTCGTCGATCTGCCCCTCGAAGAAATTGCTGGTCGGACGGTTCGGCCACCCGGAGAGGTTGTCCCCGCCGACCCGCCAGTAGCCGGGGTAGTTCTCGTTGCCGGAGACCAGGATGTTCGACGCCCGGGCCTGCCCGTCGACGTACAGCGTCATCCCCTGCCCCAGGGGCCCCTGGGTGGCGACGACATGGTGCCACTGGCCGTCGTTGTAGGCGCCCGAGGTGGTGACGGTGCGTGCCCCGCCGCTCTGGACGCCGAACACGAGCCGCCCGTCGTTGCGCATGTAGACGTGCTTGTCGTGCCGGGTGCTGTTCTGCTGGGTGAGGTTCCCGAAGCCGATGATCTTTCCGCCTTGGGTGGTGGTCGTCTTGATCCAGGTCTCCACCGAGAACCGGGGCGGTGCGGCGTGCAGCCGGTTGCTGTACGCGTACTCGGAGGAGCCGTTGAAACCGATCGCCGTGGAGGGTCCGGCGACCGCCGCCGGGGTCTGCCGGTAGGCGGGGCCGCCCCGCAGGAAGCCGTTGTTCAGCTTGCCGCCGCTGTCGTGCGCGAACGTGGACGCGCCTTCGTCGTAGCGCCAGTAGAGGCTCGCCCCGTCGGACCTGACGCGGGCCGGGTACGCCTCCGTCGAACTCGCCACGGTGGCGGACTGGGCCGGGGACTTGGCGCTGGTGTTGGGCCCGTCGCTCGCGGTGATCCGGTACGAGTGGGTCTCGCCCGGCGCGACGTCGGTGTCCGTCCAGGTCAGCTGGGGCCGGTCCCAGAAGACCGAGTAGCCGGTCGTCGTGTGGACGGGGGTGCTGGAGCCGTCCTTGTAGATCCGGTAGGTCAGCTCACCGTCGTCGGTGTCGAAGCTGGTCTGCCAGTTCACGTCGATCCGCCCCGGCGTCAGGGTGGACAGGCTGACGTTGGGCACCCAGGGCGCGCCCGTGTCGGGGCCGTCCGCGAACCGGGTCAAGCCCTGCTGCGGGCGGCCGTTGACCGTGGTGAACTCGCCGCCCACCCACAGGTAGTCGCTGCCCCCGCCGCTCGCCGCGGTCAGCACCCGGGGACCGACCGGCTCGCCGATGCCGTCGTTGGTGTCCGGGAACCAGGGCAGCAGCTTCGGGTCGTCGACCGACTGGGCCAGCAGGTGCTTGCGCGGCTGGTCCGGGAAGGCGCCCATGCTGGCGCAGTCGTGGGCGTGGCTGCCGCTGTAGAGCACACCGGAGTGGACCGCGACGGCCTGGGTGGCGCCGAGGCAGGTGTCCCGCCAGCGCTGCTCGAAGTCGTTCAGGTTCAGGGCGATGCGCCCGTCGAACACCCCGCCGCCGGTCCCCTCGTTGCCGGTGTAGAAGCCGGTGGCGTCCGTGGTGATGTCCTGGACCGTGGAGTTGTTGTGGATGAACCCCGGGTAGGCCTTGGCCAGTTGGCCGGTGGTGGCGTCGACCACCGCCAGGGCGTGGGTGGTGGTGCCGTTGATCCGGAAGAAGTCCCCGCCGAGCAGCACGTGCCGTCCGTCCGGGGTGACCTCCACGGCCCGTCCGACCTCGTCGCCGTCGGCGGTGAAGGGCAGCAGGGAGGCCCCGGTGGTGACGGCGGCGAAACTGTTCCTGGTCTGCCCGCCGACGCTGGTGAAGTCGCCGCCCAGGTAGACGGTGTCGTCGGTGGCGGCGAGCGCCCGCACGGTCGCGGTCACGGAGATCTTGAAGTCGTCCCGCGGGGTGCAGGTGTCGGTGTCGATCGCCGCGATGTTGCTGACGCCGACCCCGTTGACCGCTCCGAACCGACCACCCGCGTAAAGGGTTTCGCCGTCCGGGGAGAGCGCCAGGGCGCGGACGGTGGCGGTCCCCGACGAGACGGTGAAGGAGAGCGAGCAGTCGGTGGGGGCCCCGGTCGCCGTGTCGAACGCGGCGAAGTTCACCGCGGGCCGTTCGTCGGAGCCGGGGGCCGCGGTGGGGGGCCGCAGGGTGGAGAAGGTGCCGCCCGCGTAGACGACGCCGTCGCCGGCCGCCATCGACCAGACGATGCCGTTGGTCTGCCAGGTGGTGAGGTCGTCCGCGGTGATGGCGACCGGTGGTGTCAGCGCCGCCGCCGGAGAGGACCCGCCCGCGGTCGCGGTCAGGGCTCCGGCCAGCAGGCCGAGAGCGAGGGAAGCGACGCGTACACGGCCGCGTCCTCCGCTTCTCTGCCCCGTACTTCCGTTCATCATTCAGCTCCGAGGTGAGATTCGAGCTGCGGCCGAGAGGCCGCGGATGCTGCCCCGCCCGAACCGTCGCGGGGACGGCGTGTCCCCGCGATCGGCCGCGGCGAGTGGGTGGAGGGGGCCTGGGGCCCCGCCCGTGGCCGGCGCGGAGAGCTCCACCGAGCGGTCGGTGGAGTCGGCGGTCGCGCCGGCGGTCTTCCCGGACCCGGGCGCGGGAAGCGCCGGCCGGGCGTCGTGGGTGGCCGCGGACCCCGTGGGGGCGCAGGCCGGGTGGTTCCGGAGGAGCGGTAAGGGCAGCGGGGCCCGGCGGAGCCGTCCGGACCGGCCGCCGGGGGCGCGGGGCACACGACGGCGGGGCCGGGTCACCTGTCCACCCGGACGGCGGCCCCGGAGAGCTGGTCCTCCAGGCGGCGGATGTCGGCGTCCACCATGATCCGGGCCAGCTCCCGCGACTTCACCTCGGGCTTCCAGCCCAGCAGCTCCTCGGCCTTGGAGGCGTCGCCGATCAACGCGTCGACCTCGCTGGGACGTTCGTACTTCGGGTCGTACCGCACGTGCTCGGCCCAGTCCAGCCCGGCGTGCTCGAAGGCGAACTCCAGGAACTGCCGGACGCTGACGCCCTCACCGGTGGCGACCACGTAGTCGTCGGGGGTGTCGCACTGGAGCATCCGCCACATGGCGTCCACGTACTCCGGCGCGTACCCCCAGTCCCGGACCGCGTCCAGATTGCCCAGGTGCAACCGGTCCTGGAGCCCCGCCTTGATCCGGGCGACGGCCCGGGTGATCTTCCGGGTCACGAAGGTCTCACCGCGGCGCGGCGACTCGTGGTTGAAGAGGATGCCGTTGACCGCGAACATGCCGTACGCCTCGCGGTAGTTGACCGTGGCCCAGTAGGAGTAGACCTTCGCCACGCTGTACGGACTGCGCGGGTGGAACGGCGTCTTCTCGTTCTGCGGCGGCGGGCTGGCCCCGAACATCTCGGAGGACGACGCCTGGTAGAGCCGGGTGTGGACGCCGCTGGCCCGCACCGCCTCCAGGAGCCGGACGGTACCGAGCCCCGTGACGTCGCCGGTGTACAGCGGGGCGTCGAAGGAGACCCGCACATGCGACTGGGCGCCCAGGTTGTAGACCTCGTCGGGCTGGATGTCCCGCAGCAGGTTCACCAGCGCCACACCGTCGGACAGGTCCGCGTGGTGCAGGACGAAGGAGCGCTCCGGCTCCTCGGGGCCCTGGTAGATGTGGTCGATCCGCTCGGTGTTGAAGCTTGAGGAACGGCGTATGAGCCCGTGCACCGTGTAGCCCTTGTCGAGCAACAACTCGGCCAGATACGAACCGTCCTGGCCGGTCACCCCGGTGATGAGCGCGGTCTTCGCCACGATTCCCCCCTCTCTGCTGATCGCCTCGGCGGCGATGTTCCCCGATATTTCGGAATTGGAATGTTCTGCGGCAAAGTGTCACCGCAGTCCCTCTCTGCTGGCACAATCCGAGCCATGACGACCGAACTCCCCGCCCCGCCCCAGGAATCCGCCCGCCCCCTACTGCGTCCCGGCTCCCGCATATTCGTCGCGGGCCACCGCGGTCTGGTCGGTTCCGCAGTGGCCCGCCGCCTCGCCGACGACGGCCACGAGGTGGTCGCCCGCGGCCGCGACCTCCTCGACCTGCGCGACGCCGAGCGGACCGGGGCGTACCTCAAGGAGGCCCGCCCGGACGCCGTGGTGCTGGCCGCCGCCAAGGTGGGCGGGATCATG
Organism: Streptomyces sp. CB02366; assembly: GCF_001905905.1. Classification (GTDB taxonomy): domain Bacteria; phylum Actinomycetota; class Actinomycetes; order Streptomycetales; family Streptomycetaceae; genus Streptomyces. The sequence goes on along the minus strand of NZ_LIVT01000003.1, from coordinate 348,191 downwards.
GCCAACAGCACCTGGCCGGTGCAGTTCCTGGAGGACAACCTGCGCATCCAGCTCAGCGTGATCGCCGGGGCGCACGCGGCCGGGACCGAGCGGCTGCTCTTCCTCGGATCGTCGTGCATCTACCCCCGGCTCGCACCCCAGCCGATCCGCGAGGACGCCCTGCTCACCGGCGCGCTGGAGCCCACCAACGAGGCGTACGCCCTCGCCAAGATCGCCGGAATCGTCCAGATCCAGTCCTACCGGCGGCAGTACGGCGCCTCCTACATCAGCGCCATGCCCACCAATCTCTACGGACCCGGCGACAACTTCGACCTGGAGACCTCGCACGTCCTGCCCGCCCTGATCCGCCGCTTCCACGAGGCGCGCCGGGACGGGGCCCCCGAGGTGACCCTGTGGGGCTCCGGATCCCCGCGCCGCGAGTTCCTGCACGTGGACGACCTCGCCGCCGCCTGCGTACGCCTGCTGGAGGCGTACGACGGCGACGAACCCGTCAACATCGGCTGCGGCGAAGACCTCGCGATCCGCGAACTCGCAGAAACGGTACAGGAGGTGACGGGTTACCAGGGGAAGATCGTCTGGGACGCCTCGAAGCCGGACGGGACGCCCCGCAAGCTGCTCGACACCACCCGCCTCACCTCCCTCGGCTTCACGCCGCGGATCCCGCTGCGCGACGGCATCGCCCGTACCTATGCCTGGTGGCTCGATCACCTCTCGTCGGGGCGATGACCGTTCGCCGCCGTGAGGGTCCTCGCGACGGCGCCCCGGTGGTGCTCCTCGCATCCGCACGCCCGCCGCTCTCAGTACGCCCCGCGGCCGTCGGCGACGGCGCGCACGGTGCGGGCGAGGAGTCCCAGGTCGGCGGCGACCGACCAGTTGTCGACGTACCAGAGGTCCAGGGAGACGGTCTCCTGCCACGACAGGTCGGAGCGGCCGCTCACCTGCCACAGGCCCGTGAGACCCGGTTTCACGGCGAGCCGGCGGTGCTCCCGCTCGTCGTAGCGCGACGCCTCCTCCGGCAGCGGCGGGCGGGGCCCCACCAGCGACATGTGACCCAGCAGAACATTGACCAGCTGGGGGAGTTCGTCGATCGACGTGCGCCGCAGCACCCGTCCGACCGGTGTCACCCGGGGGTCGCGGCGTATCTTGAACAGCGGACCGTCGACCTCGTTGGCCACGGCGAGCCGCGCCTTGAGCTGTTCCGCGTCCGCCACCATCGTGCGGAACTTCCACATGGTGAACGGCCGGTTGTGCCGCCCCTGCCGGACCTGCCGGTGGAAGACCGGACCCCGCGAGGACAGCCGTACGCTCAGCACCACCGCCAGGAGCAGCGGAGCCAGCACCAGCAGCCCGAACAGGGCCCCCGTGCGGTCCAGCACGTTCTTCACCACCGCTTGCGGGCCCCCGCGCAGGGGCGGGGTTATGTGCAGCAGGGTGAGCCCGGCCGCGGTGACGGGGCGCACCCGCTCGGCCGCCACACCGGACAGCCCCGAGACCACGGAGAGGGCGACGCCCCCGTCGTGCAGCCCCCAGCCGAGCCGACGCAGCCGGTCCCCGGTCATCAGGGGCCCCGGGGCCACCAGTACCAGGTCCGCCGCATGGGCGTAGACCCCGCCGAGCACCGTCGTGACGTCGTCGTCGGCCGGCCGGGACGCCAGCCGTCCCGGCACCTGCACCCCGTCCAGCTCCAGTTGGCCGGGGCCCACCGGTATGGCGGCGACCAGCCGGTAGTCGTGGTCCCTGCGGGAGGAGAGCAGCTCGGCGGCCCGGTCCACGCAGGACGCTTCGCCCACCAGCAGCACCCTGCGGGTCCGGTGGCCCCGGCGTGCGGAGCGGGGCCAGGCGCGCAGCCCCGTCGCCGCGGTGGCGGCGAGCAGCCCCGGTGCGACGGCGACGACGGCCGCGGCCGGGTCCACCGGGCTGCCCGCGGCCGTGTGCAGAAGGGCCAGCAGCCCGATCAGGACGAGCCAGTCACCGAGCGCGCCGACCGCACCGCCGGTCTCGGCCCCCGGCCCCGCCGCGTACCGCCCCCGGGCCGCGCGCAGCCCGGCCCACAGCACCCCCGCCACCGCGGCGGCGGCCACCGGGTGCGGTTGGTCGCCCGCCCGCAGCAGCAGCCAGGCCGGCCCGGCCAGCCCCAGCAGATCCGTCAGCGAGGCGAGCGCCGGGCCGGGCGCCCGCCTGCGCCGGACCGGAGCGCGGCTCGCCTCCTCGCGCCGTGCCGTCGGAGCCCTGAACTGCCGCTCCAACGCGGCTGTCGTACGGTTCCGGGAGGTGGCGGTCCGGGGGCGCGGCGCGCCCCGGAGCCCCACCGGCCCGGACAGTTCGGTATCAGGTATCTCGACATGCCCCATGGACCCCCCAGTCACAGTCGCACCCCCCCAAACGCGACGCATCCGCCGATCCCATGGACTGACGGATGCGCCCTCGCTCGGTGCACGATATCCACACACGTGCCATTTCGCTGGAGTTCCCGTGAAGTTCAGGCGACTCCGGCCGGACTCCTCCGATCGTCCGCAACCGTCCTTCTGGCGTCTCCGGGGGGAGGGAACCGACAGGTGGCCGGGCCGGTAAGCGCTTGTGCCCGTCGGCGCCCACGGGCGGGCGGCGGAGGCTCCGGCTCCGGTGCTTCCCGGCGGGAGAGCGCGAACCCCCTGGCGGGGAGGTGTGCTGGGCTGGGGACGCGCCCTCTCCCGCCGCCTCCGGAAGCCGTGTGCGGGGGCGGCGACGTCGCCGTGCGCCCTCCGCGCGCCCCCCGGCGCGCCGGTGGACCAGTGCCCCGGCGTCAACGAGTGCGACTGCTCCGGGAGTTACCGACGTCACAGTGGTGTCGGCGGCGAACACGGCGAGGCCCGTGCGGCCCACGGTGCGGGTGGGGGCGGGGGCGCCCATGACGATCGGATCGCCGCGGCCGAGCCGTCTGCGGATGGGGGCGGGGCCCGGCCGGTGCGGTCGCGGTGCCGGGTGGCGGGCGGGGCGGGGACCTACGGCCGCGCGGTCAGTCCCGTGCGGGGCGTGTGCGGCGCGCGATGCGTGCGGGCTGCCCCGTCGCGGCGTGCAGGACCAGGGCCGCACAGACGAACCCCGTCGCCCCGGAGGCCAGTGACCTGATGAGGGAGTCGTCCCGGGCGCCGGACGCGAGGGCGATGGCCAGTGCCGCCGTCAGGGTGACGAGAGGCAGCGCACGGGGGCTCCGCGTGGGGCCCGGTACGGCGGCCGGGGGCAGCAGCCAGGTCGCGAGGCCGTAACAGGCACAGGCCAGCAGCGCGGCCCCCAGCACTTCGCTGGGCCGGTGGCCGCCCATGGTCGCACTGGCGGCGGCGATACAGGCGAGCCAGAGCACACCGGCCGTGGCGACGTAGGGGCGGACGCGGGGGGAGACCACGAGGACGGCGGCGAGGGTCAGCGCGGCGGGGATGGCCGTGTGCCCGCTGGGGAAACCTTGGTCAAGGAGATTCTCCGGCGCGCCCACCAGATCGGGGCGGGGCAGGATGGTCGATTTGAGCACCTCCTTGCCTCCGGTCGTGAGAACGACGACCCCGAGCGCCGCGCCCCCCTGCCGCCAGCACCGCCGCACCAGGGTGAGGACCACGATGACGGCCAGCCCCACCATCAGGGTGGGCTTGGCGCTCAGTTCCATCGGAGGCAGGGGCGTCGAGCCGTAGGCCGCTCCCGACAGCGGGTAGATCCATGCTTCTTCGCTCCCCTTGGTGCTCAGATGGAACAGGGCGTTCTCGGCTCGCTGCCCCCACGGGGTGCAGACGGCGAGCAGGTAGACCGTCAGGAACCCCAGGGTGTACAGCAGAGTCGGCGTCCACGGCCGTGCCGTACGCGACGGGCCGGGGTGGTCGGGGGCGACGGGGCCCTGTCGGGAGGCCGCCGGGCGGTGGGCGGGCAGGGGCGGGGAATCGTTCTGAGTCATCGCTCTTGTTTCTTCTCTGGGGGAGTGCGGTCGCGCGGGTCTTCCGGCACGACAGGGCCCGCGGGGCCCGGCGGCCCATCGGGGGCCGCTCCTATTCGGCGAACGCCCGCCCCTGCCGGCGCTGGGCGGCGATCGCCAGGGCGGGGAGGGGGGCGATCAGCAGGACGAGGACGACCAGGTCCGGAAGGGACTGCATGAACGCGTCCGGCCGGACGACGACGGCCTGCACGCGCACGAGCGCGAACGCCGCGACGGGGATCAGCCACCGGAGGTCGCCGGTGGCGGCCGTCGCCGCCCACGCGGCGAGCAGCATGGTGACTTCGAGGACGAACAGACCGCGCTGGAAAACCGGGCTGACGGCGATGATGTGCAGGCCCCCCGCCACGAACATGGCGAGGACCACAGGGGCCAGCCAGCGGTACGAGCGGCGTCGCAGACGGCCGGGACGGCAGAGCGCCAGCACGGCGCAGGCGGCGCACAGTGCCCCCGACAGCGCCAGGTCGCGGGCCGTTATCGGGGCGCCGAGACCGTAGTAGCCGAGGCCCGCCTTGCCCTCGTCACCGAAGAGGGTGCGGCCGTGGGTCGTGGCCCCGGCCCAGATCATGGCCGCCGCGGCCGGCAGCGCGAGCCACGGTCTGCCGCGCAGCAGGGCGATCAGACAGCCCAGCGGGAGCAGCCCGTAGGGCAGCAGCCGTATCTGCGTGGGACCTTCGGCCCACGGGTACCAGCCGGAGAAGCGGAAGGCGATGGCGTGCTCTCCGGGGTCGATGCGCAGGGCCCAGTGCCATACGTCCTGCAGGTACGGAACCAGCGCCAGCGCCGCGAGGACCAGGGCGGCCAGATGGATGCCGTCCAGCCACCACGGCCGGGCCGTGTCGTCGGCCACGGCACGGGCGCGGGCCCGCAAGCCGCCGCGCACCAGGGCGGCGACCTCCCGCAGCGGTGGCCGGGAGCGGCCGGGATACGCCTCGGACAGGCAGGCCAGCACCTCCTCTCCCTGCCGGGAACGGTAGGGCTCGGGATAGGCCGCGAGCAGCAGACGGTTCATGCCGGGGCCGCTCCGGCATCCCGCGTGCGTCCGATGACGACGGTCGCCGCCTGCTGCATGCGCAGCGCCTCCCGGGCGACCGCCTCGGCGCCGTCCTCGGTGAGCCGGTAGTAGCGCCGTGCCCGCCCGTCCACGATCTCCTCGTGACCGGCGGCCACCAGCCCGGCCCGCTCCATCCGCTCCAGCGCGCCGTAGAGCGTGCCGACAGCGATCCGGAGCCGCCCCTCGGTGGCCCGCTCGGCGGCCTTGATGATGCCGTAACCGTGCAGCGGGCCGTCCATGAGCACGGCGAGGATGAAGTACTGCGGTTCCGACAAGGGCGGATTCTGTCTGGTCATGCGCCGAGCATATATCGAGCTGCGAAGTATATCTGTCGGCCCTGGACGAGCACCGTCAGCGCCTCTGCGCCCGCGGCGGGCCTCACGCTCTCCCGGCCGGCGGGCGCGCCGTACGCCGCCGGGGCGCCCGGGGCCCGGCGACTCCGGGCGAGCGCGTACGCGCGCGGCCCGCGGGCCGGTGCTCCCCGATAGGATCACGCTCGGGTCCTGAACGTTGATCACGGATCAACGTCCTCCGAGACAGCGGGAATTCACCCGGCCGCGCCGCTGCGGCAATCACGTTCCCGCCGGCGGCCGGAACGCCCGGAACACCGAGTGAGTGGAGTGCCAGTCGTGCGTGGAGGCAGCATCGCCGTCGTCGGCGGCAGCATCGCGGGGTGCGCGGCGGCTCTGGCCGCCTCCCGCGGCGGGGCCGAGCGGATCACCGTTCTGGAACGTGCCGACGACCGGCTCCGCGACCGGGGGGTGGGGATCGCCCTCCACGGCGACCGGTACGACGAGCTGCGGGAAGCCGGATACGTGACGCCCGAGATGCCCTGGGCGCCGCTGACCCGGCGCGTGTGGAGCGTACGGGACGGTGAGGCGGACCACGGCCGGGTCGTCGGCGAGCAGCCGTTCCCCTTCCGCGCCTACAGCTGGGGGTCGCTGTGGAGCGAGCTGCGCCGCCGGGTGCCCGAGGGGGTCGCCTACCGGTCCGGCGCGGTGGTCACCGGGGTGGAGCCCGACGCCGACGGCGTGACGCTGCGGCTCGCGGACGGGTACGAGGAGCGCTTCGACGCCGTGATCGGGGCGGACGGATACCGCTCCGTCGTCCGCGAGGCCATGTTCCCCGGTGCGGACGCCGCGTACGCCGGATACATCGGCTGGCGCGGGACCTCGCCGGAGGTCGCGGGCCTCCCCGCGGACGGCCTCGACGCGCACAACATCGTTTTCCCCGGCGGCCACTGCATGATCTACCGCATCCCGGACGGTCGCGGCGGACACCGGCTCAACTGGGTGCTCTACACCGCGCCCCCCGGGGCGGACGGCCTCCATCCCGACCTCCGGACCCCCACGTCGCTGCCGCCGGGACGGCTCAACTCCCGTCTGACCGAGTGGCTTCGCGCCCTGGTCGCCGACAACTTCCCGCCCTACTGGGCCGCCAGAGTGCTCGGCACCCCCGCCGAAACCACCTTCATCCAGCCCATCTACGACCTGGCGGCGCCGCACTACGCCTCCGGGCGGATGGTGCTCGTCGGCGACGCCGCCAGCGTCGCCCGGCCGCACATCGGCGGCGGCAGCGTGAAGGCGCTCCAGGACGCCACGGCGCTGGAGGCCGCCTGGGCGGCCGGGGGCGATTGGAAGGAGGTCCTGGAGCGTTACGACGCCGGGCGCGGACCGGTCGGGGCCGCGATGGTCGCGCTCGCGCGCCGGATGGGCCACGCGCAGGTCGAGAACACCCCCGACTGGACCGCCATGGACCAGTCCGGGTTCGACGCCTGGTGGCAGGAGCAGAACAGCGGCTCCGACCGGCGCAGCGGCTTCGGCGGCCACAGCATGAAGGCCGGGTAGGCGCGGCGGACCACGGACGGGCCCCCGGGGCCCGTCCGTGCCGGACGCGTGCCGCTCAGCCTCCCGGGCCCGGACCCGCCGCCGTCAGCTCCAGCGCCGCGTGCAGCGCGGTGGCGTCGGCGCGGGCGTCCTCCCCGGCCAGGCGCAGCGTCGTCCGCCCCGAGGTGAGGACCGTGAGGGCGTCGGCGCACTCGACGGCCTGCGCGGGGCTGGGGGAGACCAGCAGGACGGCGAGCCCCTCGGCCGCCAGCGTCCCCACCAGCTCGTGCACCTGCCGTACCAGGACAGGCGCGAGCCCCTCGGTCGGCTCGTCGAGCAGCAGCACCCGCGGGGAGCCGAGCAGCGCCCGGGCCAGCGCCAGCATCTGCTGCTCGCCGCCGGACAGCTCCGCCCCCCGGTTGCCTCGCCGCTCGCCCAGCCGGGGCAGCAGCGCGAGGACCCGCGCCGGGGTCCAGACCCCGGGGCGTGCGGTGTCGCCCCGGCGCGGCGGACGGTGGGACAGCCGCAGGTGCTCCTCCACCGTGAGCCCGGCGAACACCCGGCGGCCCTGCGGTACGAGCCCGATCCCGGCCCGCGCGATCCGGTGCGCCGGGCGCCCGGTCACCTCGCGGCCGTCGACGCGGACGGTTCCCGCGCTCGGGCGCATCAGCCCGGCGACGGTGTGGACGAGGGTGGTCTTGCCCGCGCCGTTGTGGCCGACGACGGCGTGCACCGTGCCGGCGGCGACCGTCAGGTCGAGGCCGTGGAGGACGGTGCCGCCGTGGTAGCCCGCGGTCAGGCCGGTGAGTTCGAGCATCGGGCGCGGTTCAGCCTCTCGCGTCGGTGGGGGACGGGCAGACGGTCGGGACGGCTTCGGCGCCGTCCGGGGCCGCGCCGGGGCCCGCCCCGTGGTACGCCGCGCGGACCTCGGGGCGGGCCAGCACCTCCCGCGTCGGTCCGGTGGCGAGCACCTTCCCGGCGGCCAGCACCGTGGTGGCGGAGGCGAGGCGGGCCACCACGTCGACGTGGTGCTCGACCAGGACGACCGCGACGCTCGACGGCAGACCTCCGACGATGCCGAGCAGTCGGCCGATGTCGGTGTCGGTCAGCCCCGCCGCCGGCTCGTCCAGGAGGAGCAGGCGGGGTTCGCCCGCTAGCGCGGCGGCGAGGTCGAGCATGCGGCGCTGCCCGTGCGAGAGCGTGGCGGCCGGCCGGTGGGCGAGCTCCGCGAGACCGACCCTCTCCAGGTGGCGGCGGGCGGACTCCTGGTGCAGCCGGTAGCGGGACGGCCTGCGCCAGGCCCCGCGACGCTGCGGATGGTGCGGCCAGCCGGCCAGCACGACATTGTCGAGCACCGACAACTCGGCGACGACCGAAGGCTGTTGGAAACTCCGGGCGATACCGAGCCGACTGCGCCCGGCCGTCGCCGTGGAGGTGATGTCGACGCCGTCCAGGGTGATCGTGCCGCGGTCGGGCCGGTCCGTGCCCGCGATCAGGTTCAGCAGGGTGGTCTTGCCCGCCCCGTTGGGGCCGATGACGGCGTGCCGGGCGCCCGGTGCGAGGCGCAGGCTCACGTCGTCCACGGCGGTGAGCGTTCCGTACCTGCGGGTGAGGCCGTCGAGGACGAGGACCGAAGGCGCCGCCGCGGGCGGTGCGGGTGTCATGAGGAGGCCTTCCCGGCGGGGTTCGGTGCGGGCGGTGACGGCTGCCGGCCCCCGGGCCGGGGGGCCGCCTCCGGGGCGGTGGGGGCGTCCGGCGTACCGGGCGCCCGCGGGGCGCCCGGGGCATCAGGAGTAACGGGAACCCCGGGAACCCCCGGAGCGCCCGGCCCCCGGGGCGACGGGCCGTCCCCGCCGCCGCGCAGACCCGCCAGGCCGCGCGGCAGCAGGTACACGGTCGCCACGAAGAGCACACCGAGCAGCAGCGGCCCGTGGCCGGGCCAGGAACCGGCGACCCAGTCCCGGGTGGCGACGATGAGCCCCGCCCCGAGCAGCGCGCCGATCACCGACGTCGTACCGCCGATGACCACCGCCAGCAGCGCGAACGCGGCGATCTCGAACCCGACGTCGGCGGGGGCGAGGTACTGCTGCACGGTCACCATCAGCGAACCGGCCACACCGGCCAGCGCGCCCGCCCCGACGTGGGCCACCAGGAGGTAGCGCCCCACCGGGTGCCCGGAGGCGCGCATCCGGGCCTCCGCGCCCCGCGTGCCGGTGAGCAGCTTCCCGGCCGGGGAGCGCAGGACGAGCAGCGTCAGCGCGACCGCGACGACGGCGACGACGAGCGCGTAGGTGTACAGCTCGCCCTCCTCCACCATCCCCTCCCCGCCCCACAGCGCCTGCGTCGCCGGGAAGCCGACGAGCCCGTCGGCCCCGCCGGTGACGGACTTGAGCTGGTTGACGACCGCGCCGGTCAGCTCCCCGATCGCGAGCGTGATCATCAGGACGGTGGTGCCTCGCGCCCGGACCACCGCGGGCCCCACCACCGCGGCGAAGACGGCGGCGGCGAGCGCGGAGAGCACGATCTGGACCGGGCCCGCGGTCCACCCGGCGTCCGCGAGGTTCGCGGTGGCGTACGCGCCCACGGCGAACGGCGCGGTCTGCCCGAGCGTGGGCAGACCGGCGTAACCGGTGAGAACGGTGACGCTGACCGCGAGCAGCCCCAGGGCCAGGGCGGAACCGGCCAGGGAGACGCTGTACGGGTCCAGCAGGGCGGGCAGCGCGATCAGCGCCGCGAGCAGGGCGAGCAGCGGCGCCGCCCGCCGCACGGGCCCGCCCGGCAGCCGGCCGGCCCACCCGGGCCGGCGGCCCGCGCCCTCGTCGGGGGCGAAGCCGCCCCGGCCCGCGCCCGACGCCGATCCCGCCGCGGAAGCTCCCGCGGCCGTCGCCGTTCCCGCCGCCTCGCGCGGTCGTCTTCGCAGCCGGGCGGCGAGGCGGCCCCGGAGCCGGGCCAGCGGGTCCGGGGCGGGGCTTTCGGGGCCGTGCGCCGCCGGTTCCGTGAACCGGGAGCGCAGCACCAGCACCGCCGCCATCGCGGCGAAGAGCAGGTACGGCGCCAGCGCGGGCGCCAGCGCGACGCCCAGCGTCTGCACCTCGCCCACGGCGACCGCCGCCGCGAGCGTCGCCCACAGCGAGCGCAGCCCGCCGAGCACGACCACCACGAGCGACAGCATCAGCACGTTCTCGGAGGTACCGGGGCCGGGGCCGATGATCGGAGCCCCCAGCACACCCGCCGCCCCCGCCAGCGCGCCCGCCGCCGCGAGGACGCCGGTGTGCACCGCCCGGGGGCTGCGGCCGGTGGCCGCGAGCATCTGCGGGTCGTCGGCGGCGGCCCGTACCGCCGCGCCCATCCGGGTCCGGGTCAGCACCCAGGTACCGAACGCCGCGAGCACCACGGCCATCACGATGAAGCAGAGCCGGTACGCCGGATAGCGGTGCCCCAGCAGCGTCACCGAGGAGTCGAGCGCCTCGGGGACGCGGACGGGGAGTTCGTCCGCTCCGAAGAGCTGGATGAGCAGATCGCCGCCGATCAGGGCGAGCCCGAAGGTCAGCAGCGCCTGCGCCAGATGCCCACGCCGGGCGAGCGGAGCCGTCGCGGCGGCCAGGCCCGCCCCGGCGACGCACGCCGCCGCGGTTCCGGCGGCCAGCCCGAGGGCCAGGCCGCCCCAGGTGCCGTCGCTCAGCTCGGCCCCCGTGTAGGCGCCGATCGCGTACAGCGTGCCGTGCGACAGGTTCAGCACCCCGGCCGTGCCGAAGGCGAGGCTCAGCCCGGCGGCGACCACGAACAGCAGCAGCCCGAAGGCCACCCCGTCCACCGCCGGTACGAGGTGGGCATCGAGGAGGTCCATGTCAGCTGCCGAGGGTCGCCAGGTCCTGGACCATCACGTTCGCCAACCGGGCGCCGTCCGGCCGCACCTGGCGCAGGTACCACGTCTGGACGGGGGAGTGCGCCTTGTCGCCGAACTCCCAGGCGCCGCGCGGGCTGTCGATCTGGCCCAGCCCCGCGATCGCCTTGTTGACGGTCTGCGGCGTCACGTCGCCGTCCTTCGCCGCGTCCGCGATCGCCTTGTCCAGCACGGCGGCCGCGTCGTAGGAGGCCATCGCGTAGGTGGTGGGCTGCGTTTCGTGCTGCGCCGTCCAGTCGGCGGCGAACTTCCGGTTCGCCTCGTTGTCCAGGTCGGCCGCGTAGTTGAGCACGGAGTAGATGTCCTTCGCCGCCGGGCCCTGCGCCTGGAGCACGCTGCCCTCGGTCACGAAGGCCGTGTACAGCGGAAGGTCGGCGATGTCCGACTGGGCGTACTGCTTGGCGAAGTCGATCGCCGCCTTGCCCGCGTAGAAGCAGTACACGGCCTTGGCGTCCGTCTTGGCGATCTCCGCGAAGTACGGCATGAAGTTGGTGGTCTTCGGGAACGGCGTCCAGGTGGTCTTGCCGCCGGGATTGGCGAGCTTGCCCTTGATCCGCTCGAACTCATCGGTGAAGCCGCGCAGTTCGTCGTGTCCGCCCTGGTAGTCCGGCCCGATCGCGTAGACCGGCCCGTCGACCTTCTCCTTGATGTACGGGGCGATGGCCCGGCCCGGTTCGTCGGACAGGAAGCTCGTCGTCCAGACGTACTCGATGTCCTTGACCGGCGGCCGGGCGTTCGATCCGAGCAGGGGGATCTTCGCCTGCTGGATCAGGGGCAGCACCGCGTTGACCGAACCGCCGCCGACGAGGCCGGTCAACACGTCGACCTTGTCCTTCTTGACCAGTTTGGTGGCGGCGGGGACGGCGGTCGGCGGCCCGTCGCCCTCGTCCGCCACGATCAGTTCGACCTTACGGCCGCCCAACTTGCCCCCGTGGGTGTCCAGATACAGCTTGAAGCCGTCCCGCAGCTCCGTGCCGACCGGCTCGTAGGTGCCCGACAGGGAGGCCACCAGGCCGACCTTCACGGTGTCGTCGGAGGCGCCGCCGCCCCCGCTGCAACCGGTGACGGCCGCCAGGCCGAGGGCGAGCGCGGCGGCGCCTGCCGGCCGGAACCGGGCTCTGCTGCGGCGGGGGCTGGAGGGGGTGAAGGGGAACATGAGGGCTCTCATCAGGGGTCGGGGATACGGAACACGGGGGCGCGCCGGAAGCGTCGCCGGGGCGGCGCCGAGGGGACGGCCGGGGACGGTCGGTGGGGGCAGGGCCGTCCGTCAGCGCGGCGCGGAGGCGCCGACGTCGCGCACCTGGGGGGAGAGCGAGTCGCCCACCTGGTTGATCAGTTCGGACATCATGTAGCTGACCTCGCCGATGTCCGCGTCCCGGGTGGTGGTGACGAGCAGCGAGGCTCCGCTGGAGACCGCCATCGAGAACATGTACCCGCCCTCCATCGCGGTGAGACTGTGCTCCACCGGGTCGGTATCGGTCAACTGGGCTGCCGCGGAAAGCAGGTTGACGACTCCGGACGCGATGGCGGCCAGCCGCTCGGCGTCGTCGCGTTCCACGCCGGTGTACGCCAGCGCGAGTCCGTCCACGGACACGGCTATCGCCTGGGTGACTTCCGGAAGACGCCCGGCGAAATCGCTCAGGATCCAGCTCAGGTCGGAGGAGGTGGTCATGTCTCGGTCCGTTCGGTGGTGTCGTCCGGGGCGGAACGCCCCCGGTGGTTCGTGCTCCGGTTGATCCCCTGGGCGTAGGCCGCCAGTACGTCGGAGACCTGCCGGGAGTCCCGGCGGCGGGGCGAGGGGCGCGGGGAGCCGCCGCCGGGGCGCTGCTCGGCCCCCTCCCGCCGGCCCGCGGCGGGCCACTGCTGCGGGGCCCGGCGCTGCCGCACGGGCAGCCCCGAGGAGCTGACCCCGGCGACCCGGGACGCCGGCTCGTCGTGCACGGGGTGCGGTGCGGGCGTGGCGCCGTGCTCCCGGCCCCGCACGCCGCCGTCGCCCCTGCCGGGGTCCGCGGCCGTGCCCGTGGCGGCCGCCGCGCGGTCCGGGGCGCCGGTGCGGTCGGGACGTGCGTTCGTGCGGTCCGGCCGCCGCCGGGCGCGGGGCTCCGGCGTGGTGGCCGGCCGGGGGGAGGTGGGCCCGGCCTGGGCGCCGTGCCCCCCCGAGGGGGGCTCCTCGGCCTCCGTGAAGTTCGTGACCAGCACCTTCGCGGGCAGCGTGACCTCGGCGATGGTGCCGGGGCCCGAGGAGTCGCGCAGCTCGACAACGATGCCATGGCGTGCCGCGAGCCGGGCCACCACGTGCAGCCCCATGGACCGTACGTCCCCGATGCCCGCCTGCGGCTCGCGCAGCGCCGCGTTGTGAGCCGCTCGGCGCTCCGGCGCGATGCCCACGCCCTCGTCGACGATCTGCACGACGGCCCGGTCCCACAACCGCCAGACGGCGACCCCGACCTGCTTGTCCGGGGGCGAGTACCGGGTGGCGTTGTCGAGCAGCTCCGCCAGGATGTGCGCCACGTCGTGCACGGCGCGGGCGGTGACGCCGATCCCCGACTCGATCACACCGAGCGAGACGCGGTCGAACCGCTCGATCTGCTGGGCGGCCGCCATGATGACGGTGGAGCACCCGACATCGGCGGAGCGCACCCGGGCGTTCCCGTAACCGCCCAGTACCAGAAGGTTGTTGGTGTTGCGCTCCATGCGGACGGCCAGGTGGTCGAGCGCGAAGAGGGCCTTCATGCGCAGGGGGTCGGCCTCGTCGCGCTGCACCGTGTCCAGTTCGGACACCATGACCGCGGTCAACCGCGCTCCCCGGCGCGCGACACCGACCAGGGTCTCGGCCAACTGCTCGTGTGTCTGCGCCTGTTGTGCGGCGAGGCGGACAGCCTCGTGATGGACGGCGTTGAACGCCTCGCCGACCTCGCCGATCTCGTCCCGGCCCGTGGTCCTGACCGGGTCGCCGGACCGCTGCGCCACCTCCTCGGGCGTCGCGCCGCGCAGGGCGCCGGGCCGGGACAGTTCGTTCATCACGGCGGGCAGTCCGGAGTGGGCGACCTCGTGCGCGGCGTTGCGCAGATCGCGCAGCCGCCGGAGCATGACGCGCCCCAGCCGGATCGCCACGACCACGACGCCGACCAGGGTCAGCACCACCAGCCCGACTTCCGCGGCCGCCGTCCGGACGAGGGTGACGCGGACGTCGGACACCTGGGCGAGGACGGCCGCGTCGACCCGCTTCTCCACCGAACGCAGCAGCTCCTGCCGGTCCTGGGCGGCCTTCTGCCACTGCTCCGGCGTGACGGTGATCTCCCGGCCGGCCCCCGTGCGCCCGATCTCGTCCTCCAGGCGCCGGGCCTCCAGGGCCTCGGCCCCGGAGAGGGTCCGCTCCAGCCAGGTCCGCCACTCGCCGGGACCGAGGTCGTACAGGACGCCGATCGACTCGGTGTAGCCCATCCGGCCGGCGTCGAAGGTCCGCTGCGAGGCGGTGGTGAAGCCTCCCGCGGCCTGCGCCCGTCCGACGGTGACCTGCTGCTGGGCCGTGTGCTCGGCGGCCTCGGACAGGGCGGCGGCGGCGCGGATGCGGTCCGCGATGTCGGCGTCCACGCCGTCCGCCTGGGCGATGCCGTCCCGATAGCCGTTCAGGTCGGCGATCACGATGCGATAGCCGAAGGCGAGGGCGGAGACGGTGCTGCTTCCGGAACGCACCTGGGCGCGCAGTCCGGGCATCTCCTCGACGAAGCGCTCGATCCGGCGCAGGGCTCCCTCGGCGCTGCCGGGAACCGCGGTGAGCCCCTTCGTCCTGCCCTGGAAGCGGGTGATGCTCCGGTCGGTCTCGTCGGTGCGCGCCCGGAAGGTCTCCGCGCTTCCCTGTCCGGAGACCAGGGCGGTGGCCGCCGCCCGTTCGCGTTGTAATCGGTAGGTCAAGTCAGCTGCTCCGTCAGCGACTTCGACCATCGAGGTCAGCCGTCCGGCCTGGATCGCCTGGTCGGTGGCGGGCACGAGGGCCAGGACCGAGAAGGCGACGGCGACGGTGAGCGGGGCGCTGACGAGAAGGACGAGGCGACGTTTGATTTTCACCGCGCGGCTCCGTCGCCGGAACCGGGCTTGTGTATCGGGGGCACGCAAATACCTGTCAACGGGGGGGTGGGGGCGGCGATATGTCCGTAGAGGTGAGGGGAGTTGGTGCGGGTGGGGCGGAAGTTGCCCCTGTGGCACGGCATGATCCTATGCCGAAGTGAGCCCCCGCGGGCGAGGGAATCCCCGAAAAATCTGTACGCCGTTCACAGAAGGGTGGCCTGATTGCGCTCACAAGTGGCCATAAAACAAAGGTTCTTGAGGTCAACAGGCACGACAGGCCGTCGCGTGGGCCACCGTCGCCCCCCGGCGGCCGGACCGGCCCGGAGGCCGAGGCGGGCCGCCCGGCCGGAAGCCGGACCGGCCCGCCGGGCGGGCGTCAGTCGTCGAGGGCGTCCATGACCTCGCCGAGGTCGACGAACTTGAAGTTGGTCGAGTCCCGGTCGCCGTCGCCGGGGGCGTCGTGCCCGTCCTGGACGACGAGGAGGCCGTCGGGGTACGCGGAGCCGAGCGGGGCGTTGAGGACCGCGGCGCCGTCGCACTCCTCGGAACCGTCGAGGGCGTCGTTCGCGGCGGCGACCCGGAAGCCGCCCTCGTACTCGTTGGCGTCCTCCAGTTCGCGGTCGTAGGCGGCGAAAGTGTTGTCGCCCTGGCTGGAGGCGAGGAGGTAGCCGTCGCCGTCGGGTTCGGTGAGCAACGTCAGGCCCTCGACGTCCGCGGAGATCCTCGTGCCGCCGAAGCCGGGGTCGACGCCCGGCGCGCACTCCTCGGTCTCCTCGTCGTAGACGCCCGGGACGCCGTACTCGCGGACCTTGTCGATCAGCTTCGGCGTGCCGGTGAGGTCGGCGCGCATCCGCCAGATGCCGACGTCCTCCTGACCGGCGTAGAGCATGCCGTTGGCCGGGTCGACAACCATCCCCTCGACCTGGGGCAGCTCGCCGGGCTCGCCGCACGGCGACCAGGAGGCGCCGTTGGGCAGCCGGAAGGAGGAGGGCAGGTCCAGGGTGCGGATCTTGCGGTAGGTGACCTTGCCGCCCGCGGCCGGCAGCAGCTCCAGGAGGGCGATACTGGTGCGTTCGCGACGGCTGACCAGGGCGTACGCCTTCCCGGTCGCCGGGTCCGTCCAGGCCGCCAGACCGTAGGCGGTCCGCTGCTCGTTGATGTCGGCCTGGTCGCGGGAGAACACGGGCGGCGCGGCGGGGTCGGTGATGTCGGTCAGCGGACCGCCGGCGCGGTCGCGGTCGATGCGGTGGAAACGCAGCCGGTCGTGGCCGCGGTCGCTGGTGACGGCCAGGTCGGCCTTCCCCGAGGAGAGCCGCAGCCCGTGGACGAGGTCCACGTTGTTGAAACGGCCCGGCGCGTCGTCCTCGCCCGCGGCGGGGGGCGCGGCTATCGACTGCACCAAACGCGCTTCCAGGTCGTAGACGCGCAGGCCCCCCTCCTTGGCGGTGGCGACGACGAGGCTGCGGCCGGGGGCCGCGGCGTTGCGCCAGATGGCGGGGTCGTCCGCGTCGGCGTTGCCGCCCTCGTCGTCGTCGTGCAGCACCGGCGTCTCCGCGCGCGGGGCGACGGTCGGCAGCGCGTCGTCTGAAACGCGATGGCGGCCCTCCGCCTGCGCCGGTGCGGCCAGGGCCGCCGCCGTCAGGGCCGTGGCCACGGTCAGCACGGCCGACCGGACGATCATGGAGCGAGTCACGCTGATCTCCTCTGGAAGGGGGACAGTCCCGCGAGAGCGTGGCCCCTCTTCGTGTCGGCACGGCGGCCGCCGACCGACCGGTAACCCCCTTCTCCCGTGTACAGGGGGTGAACGCCACAGACCGTACGCACCCTGATGAGCGAGATCTGCAACGCGTTCTTCACGCAGGGCCCCACGGGATCGATCTTCAACCGGTCCCCGCCGACCCGGCAAGAACTCGACTTCATTCTCTGTTCCGACGGCACGGTCCGTAAGCGGCACAGTGAGAACATCGGCAGTGCGATCCTGCGCTCCAGCTTCATGCCGAACCAGCACCTCTACCGCAACGGCCGGTCCATGGCTCTGGACGGCTCTGACGTCAGATCCTTCGGGCCGGTGGTCAACGGTGATTTCAAGGACTTCAGCAGGGTCGCCACTTTCCATGGCGGCGACACTCCCTACGGGTATTGCGACCAGACCTCCGGGTGCGGCGGCAACCCCTGGGCATAGACCGGGGGACCGGCCGGACGCGAACCGTGCGGGCCGCAGCTGCTTCGAAGGGTGAGGTGGAGACCCCGACTGCAACGTAGGGTAATCCGAAGGGAATCCTGGGAGAGGGTGCGTTCCGTCCTCTCCCAGGATCAGGTCAAGGAGAAACCGTCATGCCCCTCCTGGCGATCGCCTACATGACCGCGTGGCTCGTTTTCTCGCTGCTCGGTTTCTGGAAGTTGACCGACCCGAGGCGTCAGATGCTGTTGTCCGGCTCCCTGGTCGTGGTCGCCGTCGGGGTCACCTTCGGCGTGTTGTGCAACGCCGGCCTCGGTGTCTTCGTCTTCGGTATCGGCGTGATCGCGGCACTCGTGCGGCTCAGGCGCGCGTGGGGCCGACCGCCCATCGCTCCTCCCCGCTGACCGGTCGTGACCTGGATTCCTCCAGTGAAGGCAGGGCCTTCCCATGGCCCATGCCCCGGAGTCCCGGTGATCACCGGATGTCGTGGAGGGCAACGGTCGCCGTACGGTGGGTGCAAACGCTGTTCAGCGCTCCCGATCGCCCTGTTTGCGGCCTTCCTGCCCCCCCCTGAACGGGCAGCGAGACCGCCCCTGCCAACGGCGACAGCACGCCGTAACCGCGACCTGATTACTCCGGTACACGGGGAATGCGCCCACCTCGGCGGATAAAGTTGTCCGCCGGGGGCGCGGGGCCCGGCCCGGCACGGGACCGCGGGGCGCGAACACGCACCACGAACCGACCGGATCCGCCGACGAGCAGCAGACCGCCCTGCGCAGTCCCGCGGAACTCACCGAACCTCTCCCGTACTTGCTCGGATCCCCCCGCTGATTCCTTGCCAGGACAGCGAGCGTTTCAGCGTTGCCTCTCCAGGGCGAGGAGGGGTCGGGCGATAACCCTCATCCGGTGGGGCTGGTGCGGGTTCCACGGAAGGCCTGCCAGGACTTCAGGCGTGCCATGCCTCGTTCGGCGGATGCACGAGCTGCGGACGGGGTCCGGTTCGCGGTCTGCTCGGTGGTTCGGCTCGCATGAGGAGGGCGAGCAGGCCGCCGAAGAGGAAGAACGAGAAGGACGTGATCAGGTAGAGGTGTCCGATCTCCTGATGGCCGGTGGTGCTCAGCCGGCTCACCACCACCTTTCCCGGGCCGCTGTGGGCAACGGGCACGGGAGTGACGGGTTCAGGAGTAACGGGTTCGGTCGATGCGGCCATGGATCCGCCTCGAATGGCCGTCGCTGGGAAACGGATCACTGAGTGCCCTGATCCGGGCTTCCCGAACTGCCCCGTCACCCGGATGGACGCGCCCCGAGTGCACTTGTCCGGATCCGGTGCTTCCAGCGAGGAATCCACGAGTTTCCGGCCGGATATCGCCGTAGCGCCTTGCGGAGGGTCGACGCGCCAGCCCCAGGAGTCGGGTATGGATCGTGTATTCGGTCCCATGGGTGCGGGCACAGGCGGTGTGGATTTCTGGTTTGAGCGTATGCCGCCGGGATACTCGGTGATCTCCCCCCTGCCTTCGAAGGAGGCGTGGCATGGCTTTCAATCCTTTGGAGCAGCGCGGTATCCCGCTGGACCGTCAGCTGAGGAATTGGCGCGAGCTGAATGTGAAGCCGATCGATCCCGACCACTGTGACCCTTACACCCGGTGCCGCATCATCACGATGAACGGCATCGAGGTCGAGGCGATCATGTTCAGTCACCAGATGGCCCGGCATTGTCCGGACCTCGAGGTCAAGCAGCAGCTCGCCCGGACGAGGTACATCGAGGCGCAGCAGCAGAAGGTGGTGAACTGGCTGCTTCCCGGGGTTTCCTCGGTGCTGGAGACGACGATCGCCTATGAGCAGGTGGCGGTGGACCTGACCGCGTGGGTGGCGAGGATGGAGCCGGATCCGTACCTGAAGCAGGCGTATCAGTTCGGTGTGCTGGAGGATTTCGACCACCTGTACCGGTACGCCAACCTGTACGAGATGATCGAGCACCGCAAGGCCGAGAAGATCGTGGACGGGCTCACCGAGGTCATGCCGGGGCGCCCCACTCCGCTGCACCACCGTGATCCGGTCGACAACGTGCGCGAGCCGTACGACAAGGACACCGTCAACCCGCTGTCCCGGCTGCACGCGCTGACGATCATGTCGGCCGAACAGCAGACGATGAACTTCTACATGAATACCGGACCCACCTACATGGAGCCCATCGCCCGCCGGCTCTACCAGGAGATCGGGCTCATCGAGGAGGAGCACGTCACCCACTACGAGTCGCTCGTCGATCCGGGCGAGTCCTGGTGGGAGCAGCTCGTCCACCACGAGTACAACGAGTGCTACCTCTACCACTCCTTCATGGAGCAGGAGAGCGACCCGAGGGTCAAGGCGGTCTGGGAACTCCACCTGAACATGGAGCTGGAGCACCTGCACATCGCGGCGGACCTGATGCGCCGGCACGACGGGCGTGAGGCGGCCGAGGTCTGCGCGCCGTCGCTGCCCAACGTGCTCACCTTCGAGCCGAACAAGGGCTACCTGCGCGAGCTGATCGCCAACCAGCTGGACCTGACCACTCTGGGCACCGGATACGTCCGGGAGGCCCATGAGCGGTTCGAAGCCATGCAGGAAGCCATCCACGGCGGTGAGCCGGCCCCCAGCGACCAGGTGCTGGCCCAGCACGACGCCATGATCGGCGGGGACTACCGGCTGGAGACCGAAGGCGAGCACCCGGTCCCCGGCCTCCGGTCGGCCGAGTGACGACCCCGCCCCCCGGTCACCGGCCGGCAACGACCGAGGAGAGCCCCATGACCGCACAGGCTGGACAGTCCGAAGCACCGCCGACCGATGACGACGACGTGGTGGCCATGCTCATGCGCCAGCACGGAGACATCCGCAACCTCTTCGACGAGGTCGAGCACAGCAGCGGCGACGCGCGCAGGGACGCCTTCCGGCGCCTGGTGCGCCTCCTGGCCGTCCACGAGACGGCCGAGGAGGAAGGGGTCCACCCCTTCGCCCGACGCGGTTTCCCCGGCGGCGAACAAGTGGTGGAGGACCGCCTCCAGGAGGAGAAGGCCGCGAAGGAGGCGCTCGCCGACCTCGACGCCCTGGACACCGACGACCCCACCTTCATGCCCCAGCTCATGAAGCTGCGCAGGGACGTCCAGCACCACGCACGCGCCGAGGAGCGCTACGAGTTCACCCACATCCGCCGCAGCACCGACAGCGCCCGGCTCGCCTCCATGGCACGGGGAGTCAGGGCCGCCGAGGCCATGGCCCCCACCCGGCCCCATCCGGGCGTGGAATCCGCCGGCGCCAACATGGCCCTGGGGCCCCTCGCCGCGCTCATGGACCGCACCAAGGACGCCGTACGCAAAGCCATGGGCAAGGACGGCTGACCACCGCGTCGAGCAGCTGATCCTCGGACGGCGACGTCCGCAGGAGGAGCACAGGCGGCTCGGACGGTGTGTCCCCTGCGCGGGAGACGCGCGGCCAGGACTCGCCTCCGCGCTTCCGTCGCCGCCCCCGGGCTCGCCCCGGGACGGTGACCGCGGTGGCCTCCGGCCGCTGCTGAGAGGCCGTCGGCCGGAGAGGCCGGTGAGGACACGAAAGACCGGAGCGGGCAGGTGCGGGATTTTGGGCGCGCATCGTGTTCATCTCCCGATGTCCGGTTTCTCCCGAGTGCGGGCCCGCACCGCACTACGGGGCAGAGAGAGGGAGTAGTTGGCTGTGACAGACGTAGCGAGCGCCGGGACGGCCGCGGACGACGACCGACCGGAGCTCACGAACCGGCAGGGCCATGCTGTCTACGACAATCAGAACCAGCGCACCGTCGGGGCCCGGGGCCCGGCGACTCTGGAGAACTACCAGTTCCTGGAGAAGATCAGTCACTTCGACCGGGAACGCATCCCCGAACGGGTGGTTCACGCCCGGGGCGTGACGACGTACGGCTACTTCGAGGCGTACGGGAAGTGGGGCGAGGAGCCCGTTTCCCGCTACACCCGGGCCAAGCTGTTCCAGGAGGCGGGCAAACGCACGGACGTCGCGGTCCGCTTCTCCACGGTGATCGGCGGACGCGACTCCTCCGAGGCGGCGCGTGACCCACGGGGATTCGCCGTCAAGTTCTACACCGAGGACGGCAACTGGGACCTCGTGGGCAACAACCTCGGTGTGTTCTTCATCCGGGACGCGATCAAGTTCCCCGACGTCATCCACGCCCTCAAGCCGGACCCGGTCTCCCACGAGCAGAAGCCGGGCCGCATCTTCGACTTCATGTCGCAGACCCCGGAGAGCATGCACATGCTCGTGAACCTGTTCAGCCCCCGGGGCATCCCGTCCGACTACCGTCATATGCAGGGCTTCGGCGTCAACACGTACAAGTGGGTGAACGCCGCAGGGGAGACGGTGCTGGTCAAGTACCACTGGATGCCGAAGCAGGGCGTCCGCAGCATGACCGCCGAGGACGCGGCGAACGTCCAGGCGTACGAGCTGGGGCACGCCACGAAGGACCTCTACGACGCGATCCGGCGGGGGGACCACCCCGAGTGGGAGCTGGTCGTGCAGATGATGTCCGACGACGACCATCCCGAGCTGGACTTCGACCCGCTGGACGACACGAAGACCTGGCCGGAGCAGGATTTCCCGCCGAAGGCGGTGGGCCGGATGGTGCTGGACCGGGTGCCGGACAACTACTTCGCGGAGAACGAGCAGGTGTCCTTCGGCACCGGTGTACTGGTCGACGGGCTGGACTTCTCGGACGACAAGATGCTGGTCGGCCGGACCTTCTCCTACAGCGACACCCAGCGCTACCGGGTGGGGCCGAACTACCTGCAACTCCCGGTCAACCAGGCGAAGAACGCCCGCGTCGCCACCAACCAGCGCGACGGGATGATGGCGTACGACAACGGCCACCACGGTGAGAACCCCGAGGTGAACTACGAGCCGTCGATCACCGGAGGACTGCGTGAGGCCCGGTATCCGACGCACGACGAGCAGGGCCCGGAGATCCACGGCCGCCTGACCCGTAAGCGCATTCCCCGGACCAACGACTACATGCAGGCCGGCCAGCGCTACCTCCTCATGGAGGACTGGGAACGGGACGATCTGGTGACGAACCTCGTCCAGATGCTCTCCGCGTGCGACCGGGCGGTGCAGGAAAGGATGGTCTGGCACTTCCTCCTCGTCGAGAACGAGCTCGGCTGCCGGGTCGGCGACGGACTGGGCATCACCCCGCAGGAAGTCAAGGGACTGAAGCCCCTGGCCGGCCAGGACCTCTCGGACGACGACCGTGAGCGTCTGGCCCGGCTCGGCGAGAACCCCCCACGCGACGTCGAAGGACTCACCATGACGCACTGCGTTCCCGACGAGCGGCACGTCGTCACCCGCTGAGCGTGCAGGTGGGACGCGGAGCCCGCGGCCGTGCGCCGGGTCCGCCCCGGCGAACCCGGCCCGGGCCCGGCGCCGCACCGATGCACCGCGTCCGGGGCGCCGTCCGCACCGCCACGAGCGAGAACGGGGGCTCCGTCGCCCCGGCGGCCTGCGAGGGAAAACGAGAAGCAGTGGGGAAACCGAGAAGACGGGGAAGAGAACACATGGTGATCGACGAGGCTCTCGTCCGCGAGCTGCTGGACGCGGCGGACGACGACTCCGCCCTCGTCCTGCTGGAGGGCCGTGCCCGAGTGGCGGGACGGTCCGCCCTGGACGGTGACGACCTCCGCGGCGCCGCGGTGGTGCTGACCCGGGCAGAGCTCGTGGACCGGCTGGGCACCGCACGCCCCGCCCCGCAGGACCTGACGCTGGTGGCGACGTCGCTGGACGACGCGGTCGGCAAGCTCGGCGGCTGACGCGTCCGTTCTCGTGACGGCCGTCCAGCGCCCGCTACGGGTGTGGAGCGCCGGAAACGGGCTACCCAGGGCCTACCGAAGGTCGTCGTACGAGAGGGGCGTCATCATGTCTTCGACGGACACGCCGGTGCGGATCCAGTTCGTCGGCAACGCGACGTTGCTGTTGCGGTACGGGCCGCTGACCCTGCTCACCGACCCGAACTTCCTGCATCGCGGGCAGCACGCCCACTTGGGATACGGCCTGCTGACGAAGCGTCTCAAGGAACCGGCTCTCACCGTCGGCCGGCTCCCCGACCTCGACGCCATCGTGCTGTCCCACCTGCACGGCGACCATTGGGACCGGGTGGCCCGCAGAAACCTGGACCCCGCCCTGCCCGTCCTCACGACCCCGCAGGCGGCTCGGATCCTGCGCACTTTCCAGGGCTTCAGCCGTGCCACAGGGCTGCGGGACTGGGAGCACCGCAGCCTCGTCAAGGACGGTCACCGGATGCGCCTGACCGCGATGCCCGGCCGTCACGCACTCGGTCTCCTCCGCGGTCTGCTGCCGCGTGTGATGGGAAGCATGATCGAGTTCGGTCCGGAGAGCGGACCGGCGCGACTGCGTGTGTACATCTCCGGTGACACGCTCCTGTTCGACGGAGTGGACGAGATCGCCCGACGCTACCCGGACACCGACATGGCGGTTCTGCATCTGGGCGGCACCCGGCTGCCGGGCGGCCTCGTGGTCACCATGGACGGACGGCAAGGTGCGGAACTCGCGCGGCGCCTGGGCCCGCGGCACACGCTCCCCGTCCATTACGACGATTACAGCGTGATGAAGTCGCCGCTGAGCGCGTTCCTGGACGAGATGGACCGGCGCGGGCTCGGGGAGCGGGTCGTGCACTGCGGGCGCGGCCAGGTCGCGACGCTCACCCCCGACGACCCGCGGGTCCACGTGCGCTGACCATCCCCGCTCGCCCCCTGACCGCCGCCCCGCGAGAGGCGGTCAGCGCGGGGGCAGGCGGTGCAGCGCCACCTCGCCGAGGACTCCGTCCGCCACGGTGCAGGTCATGTACGTGCGGTACGGCTGCCGTCTGCGGTCCGTCGGCGAGCCCGGGTTCAGCAGGCGCATACCGCCCGGGGCCTCGGTGTCCCAGGGGATGTGGCTGTGGCCGAAGACCAGGACGTCCAGGTCCGGGTGGAGCGCGGCGCAGCGCGCTTCCCGTCCGCGGGCCGCCCCCGTCTCGTGGACCACGCCGAACCTCAGGCCCCCGAGGCGGACGCGGGCCACCTCCGGCAGCCGGGACCGCAGTTCCGGGCCGTCGTTGTTGCCGTACACCCCGACCAGGCGCCGCGCGCGCCCCTCCAGCAGATCCAGGGTGGCGACATCGACCCAGTCCCCGGCGTGGACGACGACGTCCGCCCGTTCCACCTCGCGCAGCAGTTCGTCGGGGAGCCGCCTGGCGCGCAGGGGCACATGCGTGTCCGAGACCAGCAGCAGCCGCACGGGCGCGGTCGGTTCGCCATCCATCCGCTACCTCCTTCTCCGGCCGGTCAACCGCGACGGCCGTGGACGTCCGTGCGCGGGGCGGGGCCCGCCCCGGAGCGGCGGCCGGGGCAGACGGCGGCGTGACGCTGCCCGGACCCGGGCCCGCCGCGGGCGGCGAGCGCGTCGGCTACGGCCCCGGTGACGAAGGCGTACACGGCCTTGGGGACGATGTCGACGGCGAGTTCCTTGCGGGGCCAGGGGGGGAGGCGGCGCGCCGAGACCGGTGGCGTTCTCCAGGATGTGGTCAAGGGTAAGCCGGACGACGGCGAACCGCGCGGAGGCGAGCGGCCCGCGCAGCCCGGCGGGCAGGAGGGACTTTCGCGACACACCCCAGGCCCCGCCGGTCTCGTCGAGCCGGCGAGTGGCGGTCTTGTCGTGGTGGCCGGGAGCGTTCGAGATGGTGTGGTCGTCGTTGCCCGCCTCGGCGGGGGGGGGGGGGGGGGGAACCGAACACGTGGGAAAGGAGCCGCCGCCTGAACCGGCTACCCGCTCCGGGTGGGGAGCCAGGTGTCGATGACCTCGGCGACAAGGGCGGCGCCGCGGCTGTTCTGATGGATGTGATCGGTGGTGAGCACGAGCCCCCGGCGCTGCGAGATCGTGTCGAGGCTGTGGCGCAGCAAGGCGCGCCGGACGAGGACGTTGACGCTCGCCGCGGGCGTCGGATCCCGGTAGGGGATCGGCGTCGGGTCCGCCTGGCGTAGCTCCTCGGTCTGGCGTTCGTGGAGCGGGAGGTAGGCGGCCTTGTGGGTGGCGGCGACCTCGGCGATCATGCGGCTGTACGCCTGTGATGCCCGCGCCGCGGCTCCGTCGAGTTGTTGGCCGAGGACCGGGAGGGACAGCAGCGCTATCGTCGCGTCGGTCTGCGTTCGCAGCCGTTCGACGACGGCTCCCAGGCACTGCTGGAACCAGCCGGCCGACGGGCGCTCGGGGAGTTGTTTGCGCTTCACGGCCCGCTCGACGGGGTAGCCGGCGAGGCTTGCCCGGGCGTCGTTGGTCCCGATCAGCACGGTGATCACGTCGGGTGGATCCGCGACGACGGCATCGAGGCGCTGGGAGAGGTTGTGGGCGAAGTCGCCGTTGACGCCGAAGCGGGTGAGCCGTACCTCGCAGGGAGGGCGGCGCCCTTCGAGGAGGTCCAGGTAGTCGACGCTCAGTTGCGCGCGGGTGAGGCTGTCGCCGAGGCACGCGACACGGGTCGTCACGGCGTTCGGGGGCCGGACGCGCCGGCGTGCTCGGTGGGAAGGGCTTCGGTCCGGGGACGGTGCTCGGTGCCGAGGCCGGCGGTGATGGTCAGGATGGACGCCGGTCCCGCCATGTCGACCGCGTGCCACGTCCCGGCCGGGTTGACGGTGGCCTGGCCCGGCCCGAGCACAACCCGTTGGGGCACTCCGTCCACATCGCGGGTGACCGTCACCGACCCGCTGAGGCAGACGACCAGTTCGTCACCGGCGGGGTGGCGCTCCCCGTGGTCGCCGGGGCCTTCGCCGTCGATGATCGTCACCAACCGGCCCTCGGCGCCGTCCGCCGCGACCGCGGCGGTGTAGGCATGGAGCACCTCCGGATCCCAGGCGAAGCCCTCGACGGGGTTCGCTCTCGACCCCAGCCCGAGGTGCACGGGGGTGGTCCGCAGGTCGATGGCGTCGGGTTCGTGATGGACGAGTCTCATGCCGACGATCGTGACAGGGCGGCGACAGGGGGTCTTGAAGGAAAGGGAACGGAAGCCGACGCGATGGACAGCCCTTAACCAGGACCGAGCAGGACTTCGCCGCGACGCCATGCTGTCGGCGATCGGCCCGTGAACTCGCCCCAGTCCCGGACGAGATGGGCCTGGTCGGCGTAGCCGGAGACGGACGCCACATCGGCCCACGGAAGCGGGTCGCGCCGGGCGGCCAGTTCATGCGCGTGCTCGAAGCGCAGAACCCGGGCGAAGGTCTTCGGCGACAGGCCCACCTCACCGCGAAACCGCTCGGTGAGGTACCGACGGCTCCAGCCCAGGTCCTCAGCGACCCTCCCGATCTGGACACGGCCCCGCGCGGCCAAGAGACGGCGCCAGGCCTCGGCCACCTCGGGGCGCACCCAGGACACGGGATCGCCGCCGGCGCCGCGGCCGACGGCTCGCAGGAGCAACTCGTCCAGCACGGCGAACCGGGCGGTCCATGTCCTCGCCACGCGGAGCCGGTCGACCAGCTCGACGCCGAGCGCTCCGAGAAGCTCGTCGAGTGGGACCAGGCGGTGGGCGAGATCCGCGGCGGGCATGCCGTAGACGGCCCGGGCCCCGAGTGGTGTCAGCGACACCTGCACGCCTTCCTGGCGTCCGTCGTGGTGGATCGCGACGGACCGGCGCATCAGACCCCCGGCCACGCTGCTGAATCGGGTGACCGGTGATCCGTCGTCGACGCCTGCCGCCACATCCAAAGGGCCGGACAGACTGATCACCGCGGTGAGCACCCGGCCCGGCGGACCGCAGTGCACCCCCGTCGGGAACCCACGAAGATCGAAACCGGCATACGAGCCGACGTACCGCCGTAAGGCGGGCGCCGGACGTGCACAAACCCTGGTGGCCGTGTGGTCTTCCACTCTCGCAGTGTACGAACCGGCGGTCCACCGGTGTGCCCGCCTGTTCGACCGGGGCCGGTCCCCGAGGAAACCGGCCTGTCGGCGACCTTGCGTGATCGTCCGAGGCGTATCGGGTCCATGTCCCGCCGGTCTCGCGGACGAGGCGGCCGGTGGTCCTGTCGGGGTAGCCGAGAGCGTCCGCGACGACGGGGCCGGGTGGTTCGAGGAGTCGCTGTCGGACGGTAGCACCGCGGGCAGCGGCGGCCGGGATTCCGGCCTCGTTGTGGAGCGCGCCCGTGCCGAGCCGGCCGACGGCGCGCAGGCCTGCGCGGTGTGCCGCCCGGACAGGATGCTCCACCGCGAAGCCCTGACCCCGGGCCCGGGGCGGGCCCCGGCAGCGGTTCCGCCCCGGAGGCTCCCGGGCCGGGACTGCCCCCCCGGGAACGTCGCCGTCCCGACCTGCCCGCCGGAGTTCCCCGGCCCTTCCCCGGTGAACGGGGCTCCGTGGGTGTGTCCGTACGCGGGGACAGGGCCAAACCGTGCCGTGGGGGTGTGCGGGACAGGTCCGGGTTTTTTGGAGTACGGCCCGGCCCCCTGGTGCCGGCGGCGACCCTGCCACCGGCACCGGCACCGGCACCGGCACCGGCACCGGCACCGGCACCGGGCCCTGCCCCGCCCCCGCTGTGCGGTTGAGCGCGGTAGGGCGTTTCCGCGGTGAACCTCGCCCCGGGTGGAAGCAGCACCAGGCGCCGGGCCGGACCGGGACGGGTTCCAGGGTGTGACCCCGTGGCGATCAAGAACCTCGTGCGGGGCTTCGGCGCCCCGCCGGCCTGGTTCCCTCTCTCTCCGCCCCTGCCCCGTCTCTCCGCCCCTGCCGCGCAGCCCGGCTTCTCCTGCTCAGCGGCGACTGCCCGACCTGTGTCCCACCGGACCCCGCACCGGTCCGGGCCCGTCTTTCCGGCCTTGCGGGTCAGCTGGGGTGTGCTGTCGGGTCAGGTGAACACGACGGAGCGCACCTCGAGCCGCTCCAAGGCGCCGCCTGTGCGGGGTCGCAGGGGGAAGGAGTCGCCTTCACAGCCGGCGTCGGTGAAGACCGTCGCCCAGGCGTCCGTGCGGTTCTTCGGCGAGTGGCCGGGCCGAGGGTTGTCCTCGCCGACACCCGGGAGGTCGAGGCACTGTCCGCTGGGAGGGTTGTTGAGGAAGCCCGAAGCCTCGTGTCCTTCAACGGTCACGTAGTCGTAGCGGAACTGCCCGGACGCGGCCGATGCCGAGGCGGGGGTGGTCATGATGAGGACGCCGGCGCCGAGGGCGGCGGCCAGGGCGGAACGAAGACGCATCGAGAGATCTTTCTCCTCGGGGGAACGTTGCCGTGGCTGTCCCTGCCCGACGAGTTCGAACCGCACCCTCTCTTCACCCTTACGGACAGGGGCGAAACGTGCCTGCTCCCTCGAATGGCCCCGGGTGCGGTCTCACGTGGAGACGACCTCCACGGCCGCGCGACGGTGTTCCTGAGCGCGCCAGGCGGCCTCGCTCGCCAGGTGGCGCGCTCAGGCGGCAGTACTGCCCGGAGAGCGGTGCCGGGCGGCCTCACCGGTGACCGGGATCAGGTGGGGAAGGACTGGTTCCGCAGGGGCGGACGCTTTCGGCGCCCGTCATGGGAACGCCCGCTGTCGGCCCCGCGGTCGCGCACCTGCGCCGTGAGGGCCGTGGGTGCTTGCGGGGCTACCGGGTCCTGAAGCGGCGGAAGAGGTTGCGGGCGACGTGTACGCCCGGGCCCCCGAAGCCGACGATGTCGACGCGCCCGTCGCCGGTGATGTCGGCCAGGAAGCGCGGGTGGCGGTCGACTCGCCAGCCGCCCGCGTCCTCGTTGTACCCGAAGCCGCGGCATACCAGCTGGGCCTGCTCGAAGGTGCCGTCGCCCTTGTTGCGGGACACCCAGACGCCTTCGTCGCCGAAGCCGATGATGTCGGGGTTCTCGTCGCCGGTGACGTCGGCGAGGAGGCGGAGGTGCTTTCCGCCCGTCCACCCCTGGGCTTCCCCGTAATCGTTCAGGACGAGCCGGGAGGGCTCGAACGTGCCATCGCCGCGCCCACGGGCGACGACGACGCCCTGAGGTCCGAAACCGACCATGTCCGGCACTCCGTCGCCGGTCGTTCTGACCAGGAACCGGGGGTGGTCGTCGGTGGAGCTCCATCCCTGGCCGACCCCGAAGTCGGCGAGGACGTAGAGAGGTTCGGCGAATGCCCCCTCCCCGTCCTGGAGGGACACCCAGAGGCCGTCGTCGTGGCAGCCGACGATGTCGAGCCTGCCGTCACCGGTGGTGTCGGCGAGGAACCTGGGGTGTTTGTCGACCAGCCAGCCGCCGGCCTCCTCGCTGTGGCCGAACGCCCGGAGGGCGGGTTCGTCGGCGAGCGGTGCGAACTTTCCTTCCTGGTCCTGGAGGGACACCCGGAGCCCGTCGTCGTGGAAGCCGAGGATGTCGAGCCTGCCGTCGCCGGTGGTGTCGGCGAGGAAACGCGGGTGCTTGTCGGTGAGCCAGCCGCCGGCCTGCGGGCCGTGGCCGAACGCCTTCAGGACCGGTTCCCCGCCCGCGGGCGCGAACGTGCCGCCCTCGTCCTGAGGGGACACCCGGACGCCGTCGGCGGCGAGCACGACGACGCCGGGACGGCTCTCGCTCGTGAGGTCCGCGAGTGTCCACAGATCCTTGGGACTCGCGGAGGACGCGGGCGGGTGCAGGACCCGTTCGTCGTCGAAGGTCCCGTCCCCTCGGCTGGGGGAGGTCACCGCCCCCTTCGCGGGTTTCAGCCCCACGATGTCCTCGACCCCTGTTCCGGTGGTGTCGGCGAGGAACCGTTCGCCGAGCCCCGCCCACCGGCCTGCCCGGTCGGCCGGCCGGCGGTGGGGCCTGTCGGCCTTCCACCCCCCGGCATCCTGGTCGCCGCCGAACTTCTCCAGGACCAGCAGTACGTCGCTGAAGGAGGGCGTCGCGTCGGCTGCCGGCCGCAGAGCGCTCTTGTCGTGGGTCAGCCGCCAGGACTGACGGCTGTTCCAGTGGTTCAGCGGCGCCCAGCCCAGGACGAGGTCGCCGGTGCGCTCCGGCGCGCCCGGGACGAGACGCCACCGCTGGCTCCCGGCGCCGTCGTCGTACTCGGCGAGGACGATCCGGGTGTCGTCCTTTCCGGGGTCGGCGAGGTCGAGCACGGCGCCGTCGGCCGCGCCCTCGATGACGTAGAGGCCCGTTTCGTCCTCGACGGGGACGAGGCGCCACTGCTGGGCCTTCTTGTCGGCTGCGGCATCCCACTGGCGGACGCCGCGGTCCGCGGCGGAGGGATCGTCCAGCACCTTGCCGCTGACCGCGTTGCGGATGACGTACGCCGGTTCCTCCTGCGCTCCTGGTACGGGGGTGAACCGCCACTGCTCCGGGCTCGGGCCGTCATCGGCGTAGTCGCGGACGACGAGCGCCCCGTCCGCGCCCGGCGCGGCCCTGGAGCCGAGGGACTGACCGGTGGCGGCGTTGACGATCTCCAGCTTCAGTTCTTGCGTGGGCACGGCCATGGTGGTGCCTCTTCCAGGCGGGTGGGGCGACGGCTGGGGACGGGTACGGCGTGCTGGCCGCGGCTCACGTGAAGACGTGGTGGTAGGGGACGTCCCACTCGTTGGGCAGCCGCGGGTAGAAGGTGTTGATGACCGTCCCGGTGAAGTCCCCGCCCCAGTTGTAGGTGAGGCGTGCTTCGCTGTCCTTGGCCACCGTGTGGTCCTTGAACCCGAGGATGGCGTCGGGGTGGGTGATCGGCACGAAGGTGATCCCGCCCCACGGCGTCACCGTGACGACCCACAGCTGGGTGTCCTCCACCGCACCGTTCTTCCCCCGCCACTTGTCGCCCACCTTGCCGGGCAGACCCACCTGCAGGGTGTCGGCCGTGCTCTGCGGGGCGTCCTGGTGGACGGTGACGCGACGGCGCTGCGGCTTCGGGGCTCCGTCGTCCCCGCGACCGGCATCGGCGTCGGCCGCGCCGGCGGACGGCGGCGTCACCTGGCCCGCGGCGCTCTCGATGAAGTACAGCGGGCGCTGGCCGAAGAAACCGCCGGGGGTGATGTGCCAGAGGTGGCCCTGCGCGTCCTTGGTGGCCGGGTCGAGCGCGGTGGCCAGCTTGACCCCCTTGTCGTGGCTGCTCGCCGCCAGTTCCGCAGGTCGCAGGTATCCGCCGTTGAAGGCATGGACGAGCATGACCGGCCGGTTCTCGACCAGCGCGGCCACGATGGCGTTGTCGTAGCTGTTCACCGCCACCGGGCCGCCGACCACCAAATTCGCCATTGCCGTGCGCTCTTGGGTATACATCGCGGGAAACCTCACCTGTTCTTGATGGGGAGAACAACGCCTCAGGCGCTCAGTGAAGTGGTTTATCACGCGCCATTACCCAAAGTCCTGCCGATCGCGATCGATTGAGCTTCATAAGCGAATGTATGATCGGAGTAAATACCCCCAAAGCGGCTACTTTCGAGGTCAGGGCGCTGCGGTGGGGTGCCGGAAGGTCATCGATCGGGTGATCGGAATCGCCGGGAATTGATGATCACCCGTTTGAGTGCGATGGTCGGAGCGGCCTTCTCGGGTGATGGGGTTCCTGCTAGCTTCCATTTCCGGAGCGTGTGCAGATTTATTTTTTGCCAATTCACCGAGTGCGGTTTCGGCCAGATCAGTCGAGGACAGAAATTGCCTTCCCACGCGTACAACCTGGCACGGGCCAAGCGCCAGCCGCTGACGAAGAAGAACCTGCGGGAACTCAACATCGCGCAGACCTGGCAGTCCATCCTGGAGCACCCGAACCTGGTCTACGTCGACGACTACGGGGTGCGGCACAAGCCCGTCGGCTTCTCCGTGAACAAGTCGAGCTTCGGCTCCTTCCCCGGCACCGCGTACGGGCTGGGCTGGCTCGCCTACATGAACCTCGGCGAGCCCTTGATCGAGGAACGGCGCAACATCACCCAGCCCCCGCCCGACTCGTTCTCCTCGCGCGCCTACGTCAACCGCAGCCAGTCCGAGATGACCTTCACCGACTCCGTCGACTTCACCGTGTCGAACGGGGCCACCTGGTCACTCTCCGGAGACTCCAAGCTCACCTTCGGCGGCAGCGTCAGCGCCCAGCTGCAGCTGCAGCTGCAGAACAAGCTCGGCCTGAATCTCCAGGGACAGTTGGGCACACAGCTCAAGAACGAGATGGCGAACAAGAACGCCAACACCGTGACCAACAAGAACAGCAAGGACAGCGTGGGGGTCGACAACGCCAACACCGTCGACACGGCGGTGACCAACGGCATGACGAACTCCGCGTCGACCTCGCTGGCCGGTTCGGTGGATTTCACGACCACGGGCAGCGCTTCCGGCACCGCCGCGCTGAACGCCGCGCTGGCCCTGGGCATCGCGGCCTCCGTAGGCGGTTCGCTGACCACCGGCTGGGCCTCGAAGTCGCAGATCTCCGGCAAGGTCCCGCCGGGCTCCCGCGTGGAGACCATCGTCACCCAGCGCCGTGCCCTCAAGCAGTACACCTACGAGATCCCGGTGACGTTCTCCGGGCTGCTCGCGGTGAAGTACGCGGTCCCGGTGGCCGTCCTGTCCCCTCCTCAGTCGGCCGACTACCCCGGTCTCGACGAAGTGGTGGCCCGCGACATCGCCGACCTCGACCTGGCCGGCGGCGGCTTCCGCATGACGGGTCTGGCCGAGGTCGTCTCCGCCCTGGAAGTCCACCACACGATGTTCGACGGCGAGAGCCTCACCGACAGCGACCGAGACCTGTACAAGGGACCGTGACCGGCGGCCGCGGCCACCACGACCAGAGGTGACAACCATGGTGTTCAAAAACGTCTTCGACTCCGCGGGAACGGGCGCGGGGCTCTTCTCGGTGACCACCGACCGCGACAAGCCGCAACCGGGGGCGGACGTCGACTTCGAGGACGCCGACGACGACACGTACGACGACACGACCACGAGCCTGTTCACCAGCGGGATCCACGGCGCTTCCCACCGGGCGAAGACCGTGCGGGAAGAGGCGCCCGAAGCGCGGGCCATCCTCGGCTTCCTCGCCTCCTTCATCCAGACCACCCAGGCATCGGCCGGCGCCCAGGCCGCCTACGCCCAGGACCCGGGATCGGTGTCCACGGCCGCAGCCGCCGGCATGGACAAGTCCAGCGAGACGGTGACGAAGCGCGGCGACCTGCGGAAGGACGAGGACCTGCGGGTGCCGAAGAGGGACGACTTCAAGGCCCCCGACGCCCCGGCGTCCCCGAAGGCCGACCAGCCCCCCAAGGCGCCCAAGGCGACCGCCGAGAAGCCGTCCGACTCCCCGTAGGTTCACAGGGTGCGAGGGGGCAGGGGCGACGACGTCCCTGCCCCCTCGGGCGTTCACACGGGCAGCAGCTGCCACTGCCGGTCGCGGTGGTCGCCCTGCGCCCCGTACTGCTTGACCACCGTGGGGGCGTTGGTGTCGACGCGCAGCAGCAGACCACTGTTGCGGTTCGCGATCTCGTACGCCCGCGGGGCGTCGGCCCCCGAACCCACCGGAATCAACCTCCACAGCTGGTGGTCGGCGCCGCTGCCCTCGTAGGCGCGCTGCGCCACCACCGCCCCGTCGGCGGTGCCTCCCCCGACGACCTCCAGGACCTTGCCGCTGCGCAGATTCTCGATCCGGTACAGGACCTCGCCGTCGTCCTGGCCCGAGACGATCAGCCGCCACCGCTGGTGAGCCCTGGGGGAGGCGAGGGCCTGGTGGATCTCGGCCCCGTCCTTGGTCGACTCGCGCAGGACCCCCATCCGCAGCCTGCTGCGCACGTTGGCCCAGGAGACCACCGTGCCCGACTCCGGCAGCCCGGCCAGCTTCTCCGACGCGACCTTCCGGACCCGGTTGTTGAGGTGGTCGGCGATGTAGAGGGTGTCGACGCAGTCCACGGCGAGCCCGAACGGATTGTTCAGCTGGGCGGCCGCAGCCGGTTCGCCGTCGCCGCCGAAGCCTGCGGCGCCCTTGCCGGCGAACGTGGTGATCTCGCCATCCGGCGTCACCTTCCGGACGCGGTGGTTGTGGTAGTCGGAGATGTAGAGAACCCCGGTGCTGTCCACCACGACGCCCAGGGGCAGGTTGAGCTGTGCGGAGGTCGCCGGACCGCCGTCACCGCTGAACCCCGCGGCGCCCTTGCCGGCGACCGTGCTGATGGTCCCGTCGGCCGCGACCTTCCGGACACGGTGGTTGTTCCCGTCGGTGATGTAGAGGATGCCCGCACTGTCCACCGCCACGGCGTACGGGCGGTTCAGCTGCGCGGAAGCCGCTGGGCCGTCGTCTCCCTTGAATCCCGCCGCACCGGTTCCCGCGACCGTACTGATCTTCCCGTCGGCGCCGATCCTGCGGACCCGGTTGTTGGCGTGGTCGGAGATGTAGAGCGTGCCGGTGCTGTCCACCGCCACCCCCAACGGGTAGTTCAACTGGGCCTTGTCGGCCGGCCCTCCGTCGCCGCTGAACCCCGCGGCGCCCGTCCCGGCGATTGTGCTGATCTTCCCGTCAGGGGTGATCACCCGGACCCGGTGGTTGGCGGCGTCGGTGATGTAGACGCTGCCCGCGGCGTCCACCGCCACCTCGCGCGGGCAGTTCAACTGGGCCGATACGGCAGGACCGTTGTCGCCCCGGTAACCGGCGCCGGCCCCGGCTACGGTGCTGATCTTCCCGTCGGTGCTGACCTTCCGGACCCGATGGTTGTTGTAGTCGGAGAAGTAGAGGTTTCCGGTACCGTCCAGCGCGATGCCGTACGGACGATTCAGCTGAGCCGTGACGGCCGGCTCGTCGTCCCCCTTGAACCCCGCGACCCCGGTCCCCGCGACCGTGCTGATCTTCGGGACGAAACTCTCGCCACCGGCTTCCGTCCGAGCAGAGCTCATCGTCATCCCTTCACCGTTCACCGGCCGCCCACTACAGTCGGTTGTCGATCGATTCCAGCAAGACATGCGGGCGACCGGCTGGCGAAGTCACCAACGGGTGCTTTTACGCGTTGCGTTGACGGAAGTGCTGAGGAGCCGGTGCGACTCGGGACGAAGCGTTTGCCGGACGGCACGTCGACGGTCGCGGCGGCCTTCGCGGCGAGCGGCGGTTGCCGCGACGGAAGCGCCGCCGCCGTGCCCGGAAGACGGCGGGGGTGCGGGGGAGTGCGTGAACGCGCTCGCGCGGACGGGATCCGCCATCCCGTCCGCGCGAGCCGAGGTGCCCCGGCGGGTTCAGTTGAGCTGGTCCGGGTGCGGGCCGGTGCGCAGGTCGCGGTCAAGGGAGGCGATCGCGGTCGTCTCGTCGTCGGTGAGGGTGAAGTCGAAGACGTCGAGGTTCTGGCGGATGCGCTCGGGCGTCACCGACTTGGGGATGACGATGTTGCCGAGCTGGAGGTGCCAGCGCAGGACGACCTGGGCCGGGGACTTGCCGTGGCGGGCGGCGATCGCCGTGATGGCCTCGTCCTTGAGGACGGCGCCCTGGGCGAGCGGGCTCCACGCCTCGGTGGCGATGCCCAGGTCGGCGTGCACGGTGCGCAGTTCGCTCTGCTGGAGGCCCGGGTGCAGCTCGATCTGGTTGACGGCCGGGATCAGGCCGGCGCCGTCGATCAGCCGTTTGAGGTGGTCGGGCTGGAAGTTGGAGACGCCCGCGGTGCGGACGCGGCCGTCGGCGACGAGCTTCTCGATGGCCCTCCAGCTCTCCTTGTACAGGTCACGGGCCGGGGTGGGCCAGTGGATCAGGTACATGTCGACGTGGTCGAGGCCGAGCTTGGCGAGGCTGGTGTCGAAGGCGCGGAGCGTGGCGTCGTAGCCCTGGTCGGCGTTCCACAGTTTGGTGGTGACGAACAGGTCTTCGCGGGCTATCCCGGACTCGGCGAGGGCCTTGCCGACGCCGGTCTCGTTGCCGTAGATCGCGGCGGTGTCGATGGAGCGGTAGCCGGCCTCGAGCGCGGAGGCGACGGCGGCGGTGGTCTCGGCGTCGGGGACCTGGAAGACGCCGAAGCCGAGCTGGGGGATGTCGACGCCGTTGTTGAGGGTGACGGTCGGGATGCTCAGGGGTGCCATGGTGTGGGGGCCTTTCGTGGTTCAGGTGGTGCGGGGGGTGAGGAAGACGGCGTCCTGCGCGGTCAGCGGGGCGCCGGGGCGGACGGGGTGCTCATGGGGGTCCTCCTGTCTCTTTTCCGGAGAGGTCGCTGCGGGTGGGGTGGATCAGACGGTCGCCGGGGCGGGCTCGGTCGTCGTGACTCCGGTGACGACGTGGCCGGTCCGGCGGGTGCGGCGGTCGAGGTGGGCCGCGAGGAGGGCGAGGAGCAGTGCCGTGCCGGAGAGGATCGCGCCGACCCAGTTGGGGGCGGTGAAGCCGAGGCCGGCGGTGATGACGACACCGCCGAGCCAGGCGGCGAGGGCGTTGCCGAGGTTGAAGGCGCCGATGTTGGCGGCGGAGGCCAGGGTGGGGGCGGCCGAGGCCTGGTCGAGGACCCGCTTCTGCAGCGGCGGCACGGTCGCGAAGCCGAGGGCGCCGATCAGGGAGAGGGTGATCGCGGCCAGGATCTTGTCGTGGGCGGTCGCGGTGAACAGGAGCAGGGCGGCGGTGAGGGCGGACAGGGCGGTGAAGAGCATCGGCATCAGGGCGCGGTCGGCGAACTTTCCGCCGAGCAGGTTGCCGAGGAACATGCCGATCCCGAAGAGGACGAGGAGCCAGGTCACGGCGCCCTCGGTGTAGCCGGCGACCTCGGTCATCATCGGGGTGATGTAGGTGATCGCGGCGAAGACACCGCCGTAGCCGAGGACGGTCATCGCCATGGCGAGCCAGACCTGCACGTGCTTGAAGGCGGCGAACTCGCGGCGCACGCTCACCGACGCGGGGCGGCCGGCTTCGGGGATGAGCTTGGCGACGCCGAGGAAACCGATGATGCCGAGCGCGGCGACGACGAGGAACGTGACGCGCCAGCCTGCGGCCTGTCCGATGTAGGTGCCGCCGGGGACGCCGACGATGTTGGCCACGGTCAGGCCCATGAACATGAGGGAGATGGCGGAGGCCTTCTTCTGCGGGGCGACGAGGTCGGCGGCGACGACGGAGCCGATGCCGAAGAACGCGCCGTGTGCGAGGGAGGCGACGAGCCGGCCGGCCAGCATGAGGCCGAAGGTCGGGGCGAGTGCGGAGAGTGTGTTCCCGACGACGAAGAGCGCCATGAGTGCCATGAGCATCTTCTTGCGGGAGACCTTGGTGCCGAGGATGGTCAGCAGGGGGGCGCCGATGACGACGCCGAGGGCGTAACCGGAGACGAGCCAGCCTGCGGTGGGGATGGTGACGCCGAAGTCTCCCGCGACCTGGGGCAGCACGCCCATGATCACGAATTCGGTGGTGCCGATCCCGAAGGCCCCGATGGCCAGGGCCAAGAGCGCGAGAGGCATGGAGACGACCTTCCAATTGATTGCGTGGAGCGTTTACCTCGAAAGACAATAATTGCACGCGCGGGCTAAATGCAAACGCATGAAGCTCTGGATGTTTGTAGTCCGCGCATGCAACCATTGGGTCGGAAGGAGGTCGCCATGACCGCAACCGACCCCGCACTGACCGCCCTGGCCCAGGGCTGGACCGCCCTCTCCCTGCTCCACGGGCGGCTCGAGGCCCATATCGAGCGCGCCCTGCAGTCCCGGCACGGCCTGAGCGTGCGGGAGTACTCCCTGCTGGACGTGCTCAGCCGGCAGCACGACGGCGAGGGCGGCCACCTCCAGATGAAGCAGGTCGCCGACGCCGTCGTCCTCAGCCAGAGCGCCACCACCCGCCTGGTGACCCGCCTGGAGGACCGCGGCCTGCTCATGCGCTACCTGTGCCCCACCGACCGGCGCGGCATCTACACCAACGTCTCCGACGCCGGCCTCGCGCTCCTCGAAGAGGCCCGCCCGACCAATGAGGCGGCTCTGCGCGAGGCCCTCGCCGAGGCGGCCGGTGACGAGCGGCTCACGCCGCTGGTGCGGGCCGTCGAGGGCGCAGACGTGCCGCTGACGGTCCACGCGGCCTGAGCGCATCCCCGCCCGCCCCCTCGCCGCGCCGGCGTCGGCCCCGGCGTCGAGGGGGTCGGTTGCTCGTCAGGGACCGAGTGAATCACGCTCAACACGTGCGTGATGGTGCCCGGCCTTCGCTCGGGGATCGTCGCCCTGTCATCGTCATGGTGTCCGGGGGACCCCCGGCAGGAGTCCGCCCCGGCCAACCCCTACGGCGCGGACTCCGACCAGGTGACAGGTGCGCGGGCATCCCCAGCACCCCGCGGCCGGCCCCACATCCTGGGGCCGGCCGGGTACCGGACCAGGCCCACCAGCAGCGATCACCGCGCGGCCCACAAGAGCTGACGTGGACCACACGATCACGAACCTGTGGTGCGCCCTGACCCGTGGCGCCACCACGACGCGTGGTGAGCGTGGGGGCGGGTCGTCAGCGGTATCGACCGCGCTTCGGGCCCCGTGACCACGGGCGCGGCCGGGTGATGTGACGTGGCGGATCGGGCCGAGCCACTGCTGGTGGCGCTTCGGCCACGAGCCGTTTGCTTCCGCCGGTTCGGCTGAGCGGAGCTGCGCCACCTGACCCGACCCGCGGCGATCCGAAGACGGCAGGAACCCGCAGGCGCGACGTCGAACGGGGGAGGAGCACGGGCTGGTGGGCTCTATCGGCTTGGGGAGCGATAAGAATCTGGGCAGGCTCGGCGGAGCGGTCCACTCCTCACAGCACAGCCAGGGCCGAGTGCGGAAGATCGTGTCGCAAGTGCGCCGGCGTGACCAGCACTCGATCGACGAACACCAGACGATGCTTCGGGCCAGCACCGGCCTCGCGGCGGCGATCGCCGCCGCGCCGCTCCTGCAGCGCAGACTCCTGCTGCGCCTCCCATGCCGGGGCGAGCTCAGCGACGAGTTCGGCAAGATGCTGTCGGGATATGCCCGATAGGGCACGATGAGACAAGGCCGCGCGGGCTGAGGACATCACATCCACGGGTGTCGCGCCTCGCGCCGCCTACGCCTGCCGCCG
Organism: Streptomyces sp. CB02366; assembly: GCF_001905905.1. Taxonomy (GTDB): domain Bacteria; phylum Actinomycetota; class Actinomycetes; order Streptomycetales; family Streptomycetaceae; genus Streptomyces. The sequence goes on along the minus strand of NZ_LIVT01000003.1, from coordinate 309,264 downwards.
CTCCCACTGATCCTTCGTGATCTCGTACCGCACACCCCCGTGCTCGGAACCCTCAACCGCCATCATGTCCTCCGGTGTGGGGATGCTCTCCGCGAGCGTCATCCCGAGCTTCTCCATGACGTTGCGCGAAGGGCGGTTCACGGTCATCGTCTCGGCCCAGACCATGCGGATCCCAAGCTCGGCGAACCCCTTCGCCAGCAGCGCCTGCGAGACCTCCGTGGCGTAGCCCCGGCCCCAGGCCGCCCGGCGCAGGCGGTAGCCGAGTTCGGCCTCCTCACGCGGGCCGCTGCGGAGCGGACGCAGGCAGAACCAGCCGACGAACGCGCCGCCGTCCTTCTCGTTGGCGGCGAACAGGCCGAGGTCGTGATCCCAGCGCTCGTAGCCGGCGAGGATGCTGGGGATGGCTAGGTCGCGGACCTCCTCAGGCGGAGTCGGAGCGCCGCCGGTCAGGTAGCGCATCACCGCCGGGTCGCTGTCCAGCTCGATCAGCAGGTCCGCGTCGGCGGCGGCGAAGGGGCGCAGAGTCAGACGCTCGGACTCGAGGTAGGTGGTCACGTGAGGAGCATGGCCGAGGCGGGTCTGACGGTCCAGGCGTTTTCGGACCACGTCTGTCACCGGGTGGGGCGCTGGAGGAGCAGCATGGGACGGCCGCCTTCACGTCATGGCCGGGGGCCCGCCTCTACCGCTCCCCAAGTCGTATGCGGGGCCGAATCCTTCGGCGGGCTTCGTCACGCCGGAGGAGCCGCGGCCGGTCGGTTCCATCGGCGGGGAACGAGGGGGCCGTTCCGGGCCGTCTCTCCACTCCCCCTGATCGCTACGGTCGAACTCCGGTCCCTTCCCGTAGCTTCGATGTTCTTCAGGAACAGCGTTTGCGCATGGTTCCGGAGCCGGTGGGGGACCGCCCCCCTCGCGGACGCCGATGAGAAAGGACAACCCTCTCGTACCTGGGGACGCGGCACGGCCGGCGGCTCTCCCGCGGTCTCCCGTCCAGCTCTCCGCACCGGAGCAACGAGATCTACGCGGCCCCCCGCCGTTGCGACGGCGTTCCTCCGTGCCGGCGGCCGCACCGGCCGGGCGAGCACCGACCGAGCCCTCGACCTTGCCGAGCAGACCGAACCTGAACGCCCGGCGGCGCGAGGCCGTCGAGCCGGACGGCCTGGACGAGCGGGGTGCGCGGTCCCCGACCTTCCCGGCCTGCGTCTTCGGACGCTGCCGGACGTGTTCGCCTGAGCCCGGGCCGAAGGCGTCGAGCTGCGGCTGGACGCCACCGGGGCGTGTGGCGGGGCAACGGCGTGCGGCGGGGGAACGGGGACGGCCGGGATACCCGCGTGCGGCCGGGACGGCGGGCTGTCTACGCTGCGTCCATGATTCGAATCGCCACACCCGAGGACATTCCCGTCCTGCACGCCCTGGTGCTTGAACTCGCCGCGTACGAGAAGGCACTCGACGAGGTCGTCGCCTCCGAGGCGCAGTTGGCCCAGGCCCTGTTCGGCGACCGGCCCGCCGCGTACGCGCATGTGGCGACGGCCGACGACGACGGCGAGGTCATCGGGTTCGCCCTATGGTTCCTGAACTTCTCCACCTGGCGCGGTGTGCACGGCATCTACCTGGAGGACCTGTACGTCCGCCCCGAGCGGCGCGGCGGCGGCCACGGCAAGGCGCTGCTGACGGAGTTGGCGCGGATCTGTGTGGAGCGCGGATACGAGCGGCTGGAGTGGTCGGTGCTCGACTGGAACGCCCCGTCCATCGCGTTCTACGAGTCGCTGGGCGCCCGGCCGCAGGACGAGTGGACGGTGTACCGGTTGACGGACAGCGCGTTGGCGGGTCTCGGGGGCGCAAAGCCCTAGGTGTATTGATCACGCGCGTTGTCACCATGCCACACCCCCATCAGGGCTGGTGCGAGGGTGGCGGCTGCCGGTGGAGAACCGTGCCGTTGCCAGCGTCGGACTCGTCGCAGGGAGGCGTTGTCCGGGCCTTTTGTCTGGAAGAATTGTGTGCATGACCCAAGGAAACGCCGCCGCGGCACCGCCCGCGCAGACTGAACCCCTGATCGTCGTGGCGGCGACGGTCGTCCGGGGCGGGCGGCTCCTCATGGTGAGCAAGAAGGCGGCTCCCGACGTCTTCTACCTCCCCGGGGGGAAGCCCGACGCGGACGAGGAGCCCCTGGAGACGCTGGTACGAGAATGCGAGGAGGAGCTCGGCGTTCGGCCCGTGGAGCCGCGGTTGCTGGCCGAGATCGAGTCCATCGCGGCTCTGGAAGGCGTCCCTCTGCGGATGACCGTCTTCGAGGCGCGCCTCAGCGGCACCCCCGTTCCGGCCGCCGAGCTTGCACACCTGCGGTGGGCGTCGGGTCACGAGAAGGACCTCTGTATCGCTCCCGCGGTACGGGATCACGTTCTGCCGCTGCTGAGGAAGAAGGGCCTGCTGGCGGCGTAGGACGGTCACAGGCTGCTCACACCGTAGGCCACGGGACGGTAGCCGGCCCAGCAGCCGGTACGCCCGCTGGATGTCACCGACGAGCCGGTCACCGTGGAACTTCGGATCTCTCACGGATCCAGACAAGGCCCGCAGCCTTCCACCGGCCCGGGGCCGGCCCGCCGTCAACTGTGGGGGCGGGCCCGTTCCCGGCGCGCGTGGACCACGTCGAGAACGGCCTGCCGGCCCCCTCCCGCGGCGCTCGACCGGATGGCTGGTGAAGCACGGAGGATCCGGCCACTGGGTCGGTAAGGCCATGGGGCCGGATCATGCGTTCGACGCGCCTCCCGGGCCGAGGAGACCTGCCGCACGGCCACAGGAACGGTCAAGGCCCCCTCGCCGCATCACATCGACGGCCCAGCCTCCGGGGAGGCTGTCGGGGGCAGCGCGGCGAAAGGCCAGGCAGGGGGCGCAGGCGTCGATCCGGCTGGAGCGCCGGACCGTGTGGTCCGGGCCCCCTCGGCCTCTCCCCCCACCCGCGACCGGTCCGCCGGGCCCGTGGAGCGTGGCGCGCAGCCCCGCCGCGGGCCCCACGCCCCAGCGAAGTCCCCGAGATGCCGCCGTACCCCTCCCTGGCCCGCTTGTCAGCAGGTCGGGACGGGGCGCGGCGGCACCCCCGCATCAGATGTCGCGGAAGATCTCGATCTGCGCGCCCACCGAGTTGAGGCGCTCGGCCAGTTCCTCGTAACCGCGGTTGATCACGTAGACGTTGCGGAGCACGGAGGTGCCTTCCGCCGCCATCATCGCCAGCAGCACCACCACGGCGGGGCGCAGGGCGGGCGGGCACATCATCTCGGCGGCGCGCCAGCGGGTCGGGCCCTCCACCAGGACCCGGTGGGGGTCGAGGAGTTGGAGCCGGCCGCCGAGGCGGTTCAGGTCGGTCAGGTAGATGGCGCGGTTGTCGTAGACCCAGTCGTGGATCAGCGTCTGGCCGTGCGCCGCGGCGGCGATGGCCGCGAAGAACGGGACGTTGTCGATGTTGAGGCCGGGGAACGGCATCGGGTGGATCTTGTCGATCGGGGCCTCCAGCTTGGAGGGCCGTACGGTCAGGTCCACCAGCCGGGTGCGCGCGTTGTCGGCCGCGTACTCGGGGGTGCGGTCGCAGTCGAGGCCCATCTCCTCCAGCACCGCGAGTTCGATCTCCAGGAACTCCACCGGCACCCGGCGGATGGTGAGTTCGGACTCGGTCACCACCGCGGCGGCCAGCAGGCTCATCGCCTCGACCGGGTCCTCGGAGGGGGAGTAGTCCACGTCCACGTCGATCTGCGGAACCCCGTGCACGGTGAGCGTCGTCGTACCGACCCCGTCGACCCGTACGCCCAGCGCCTCGAGGAAGAAGCACAGGTCCTGGACCATGTAGTTGGACGAGGCGTTGCGGATGACGGTCGTCCCGTCGTGGCGGGCGGCGGCCAGCAGGGCGTTCTCGGTCACCGTGTCGCCGCGCTCGGTCAGCACGATGGGCCGGTCCGGCGTGACGGAGCGGTCGACCTGCGCGTGGTACAGCCCTTCCGTGGCGGCGATCTCCAGGCCGAACCGGCGCAGCGCGATCATGTGCGGTTCGATCGTGCGCGTGCCGAGGTCGCAGCCGCCCGCGTAGGGGAGGGCGAACTGCTCGGTGCGGTGCAGCAGCGGGCCCAGGAACATGATGATCGAGCGGGTACGGCGCGCGGCGTCCGCGTCGATCGCCGCCAGGTCCAGCTGCGCGGGCGGCACGATCTCCAGGTCCACGCCGTCGTTGACCCAGCGGGTGCGCACGCCGATGGAGTTCAGCACCTCCAGGAGGCGGAACACCTCCTCGATCCGGGCCACCCGGCGCAGCACCGTACGCCCCTTGTTGAGGAGCGAGGCGCACAGCAGCGCGACGCAGGCGTTCTTGCTGGTCTTCACGTCGATGGCCCCGGAGAGGCGACGGCCGCCGACGACCCGCAGGTGCATGGGCCCGGCGTAACCGAGTGACACGATCTCGCTGTCGAGGGCTTCACCGATGCGGGCGATCATCTCAAGGCTGATGTTCTGGTTGCCGCGCTCGATGCGGTTGACGGCGCTCTGGCTGGTACCGAGCGCCTCGGCGAGCTGCGTCTGTGTCCAGCCCCGATGCTGACGGGCGTCACGGATGAGCTTGCCGATGCGTACGAGGTAGTCGTCTGACATACCGGCAGGCTATCTCAGATATGAGATGAGGCTGCTGCGGGGGTGTGCCATTCGAGTGACGGACGGGCGACAGGCGTTCACCGGCCCTCCGCGGGCCGGGCCTTCACTCGCCGGGCCTCGTCCGGCCCTTCGCATCGTCGCCCATACGGGCGCGGGGGGCCAGGCCGGCGCGGCCGTACGGGCGAGGGGCTGGGGTCCTCGCGGGCCGGGCGGGTGTCTGTAGGGGCGGTAGAGCGGGCCCGGTTCGGCGCGGCCGTACGGGCCGGGGTGTCGGTGTCCGCAGGGGGAGCCCCGGCGGCGGCGCCGGGCCGGGCGGGAACGTGGAGGTCAGGGTGCGTCGAGGACCGCGGCCACCGCTTCGATCTCGACGAGCTGGTCGGCGTAGCCGAGCACGGTCACGCCCATCAGGGTGCTGGGGACGTCGTGCTCGCCGAAGGAGTCCCGGACCACCCCCCATGCGGCCACCAGGTCTTCCTGACGGGCCGACGCCACCAGGACCCGCGTGCTGATGACGTCCTCCACCGTCGCGCCCGCGTCGGCGAGCGCGGTCCGCAGGTTCTTCATCGCCTGCGCCGCCTGGCCCGCGTAGTCCCCGACGGCCACGGTCTCACCGTGCTCGTCGAGCGGGCACGAACCGGCCAGGAAGATCAGCCGGGCCTCGGCGGGGGCCGTGGCCGCGTAGGCGTACTGGGCCACGTCGGAGAGGGTGCGGGAACGGATCAGGGAAACGGCGCTCTTACGGGTCACGGTGGGGTCGTCTCCTGGGTGCGGGCCTGCTGGTGCGGGAGAGGAGCGGGCGGCGTGCGCGGCGCCCTGCCGCGCGTGCCGAGGCACCGGGTCCTCCGCGGTGCGTCGGCCTTGCCGCGGTGGGCCGGGGCACCCGTGCCCCTCGCCCTCATCCTGCCGGAGCGCTCCGGGCCCCGCTCCTCCTTTTCCGGTGGCCCCCGCGGCGCCGGCCGCGCCCGGCGGAAATCGCGAGCCGGGCGAAGGGTCCCGCCTCTACGGTGTCCGGATGACTTCCACGGCTTCGACAGGACCGGTCAGGCAGGTACAGATCACTTTCGACTGCGCGTCACCGCAGCGCGTCGCGCGTTTCTGGTGCGAGGTGCTGGGGTACGTCGTCCCCTCGCCGCCCGAGGGGTTCGCCACCTGGGAGGCGTACGAGGTGACCCGGCCGCCCGAGAAGCGGGACGCCGGCTTCGTCTGCCAGGACCCGAACGGCGTGGGGCCCCGGATGTACTTCCAGCGGGTTCCCGAGGGCAAGGTCGTCAAGAACCGGGTCCACCTCTGCGTCCGGGTCGGTACCGGTCTCGTCGGGGCGGAGCGCCTCGCCGCGCTGGAGGCCGAACGGGACCGGCTGATCCCGCTCGGGGCCGCGTGCGAGCGCGTGCTGCTCGCCGACGAGGAGAACGAGTCCTGCATCGTGATGCGGGACGTCGAGGGCAACGAGTTCTGCCTCGACTGACGCGGCGCGGCCGGGGCGGCCCCGGCGCAAGGGGTGCCGGTGGCTCCCCCCCCGTGCCGGCTCCCCGGCCGCCGTTCCCGGTCCCGCTTCCCGTCCCGCCTCCCCGGCTCCCGCTTCCCGCGGACCGGGGAGCCGTTCCTCCTCACCCGGGTGCCCGGTCAGAGCTCAGTCGGCGGCGAGCAGCTGCTCGCGCAGGATGTCGGCGTGCCCGCAGTGGTGGGCCAGCTCGCGCAGGACCTGCACGTACACCCAGCGCAGTGTGCGCGGCCCGGCGCGGTGGCCGGTCACGACGGTGTCCAGCGGCAGGCCGGCGGCCACCGTCCGGGCCGTCGCGCAGGCCTTCCGGTGGGCCGCCGCGACGGAGGCGACGGTGTCGTCGTCGGCAAGCCGGAAGGACTCGTCCGGGTTCCGGACCAAGCCGAGCTCCTGACGCGGTGTGCCGCCGACGCACTCCTCGAACCACACCCGCTGCATCCAGGTGACGTGCTTGAGCAAGCCGAGCAGCGTGGTCGCCGACGGGACGAGCCGGCGGCGGGCCTGCTCCTCGGTGAGGCCGACGAGGGTCGCCTCCAAGGCGTCCCGGTACTCCTCGACGAACGCGTCGAGCTGAGTTCGTTCATCGTCCAACGGCACATCGAACGGGCCCATCAGAGTCTCCCATCACGGGCGCCGGGCACGAGGGGAGCGCCGTACGCGCGTACCGGTTCCCCCGCCGTCTCCTCCGGCGACCGGTCCTGAACGATCACTCGACCTCCGGTGAGAAAAAAACCTAGCGGTCACCGACCCTCGACGACAACGCCCGACCTTCACCGCGAGAGATCATCGGAGGCACCTGGGCATGACCGGACCGCGGCTATGTACTAGAGTTATCTCGACATCGAGATATCTGCCGAGGCGTACCACAGCCGCCGCCCGGTAAGGGTTACCTAACTAAGCCTTACCTTAGCGGATGGTCGGGGCCGCGGAAGGCAACGCGGCGCCGACTGCCAATGAGGCGCGGCGCGGAGATACGCGCACATTGAAGAAGGAGACTGTCGTGTCGGCGAACAGCTTCGACGCCCGCAGCACGCTGCGCGTGGGCGACGAGTCGTACGAGATCTTCAAGCTGGACAAGGTAGAGGGCTCCGCGCGCCTCCCGTACAGCCTGAAGATCCTGCTGGAGAACCTGCTCCGCACCGAGGACGGCGCGAACATCACCGCCGACCACATCCGGGCCATCGGCGGCTGGGACTCCCAGGCGCAGCCCAGCCAGGAGATCCAGTTCACGCCGGCCCGCGTGATCATGCAGGACTTCACCGGCGTGCCCTGCGTCGTGGACCTCGCCACCATGCGCGAGGCCGTCAAGGAGCTCGGCGGCGACCCGGCGAAGATCAACCCCCTGGCCCCGGCCGAGCTGGTCATCGACCACTCCGTCATCGCCGACAAGTTCGGCACGAAGGACGCCTTCGGCCAGAACGTCGAGCTGGAGTACGGCCGCAACAAGGAGCGCTACCAGTTCCTGCGCTGGGGCCAGACCGCCTTCGACGAGTTCAAGGTCGTCCCCCCGGGCACCGGCATCGTCCACCAGGTGAACATCGAGCACCTGGCGCGCACGGTCATGGTCCGGGGCGGCCAGGCCTACCCCGACACCCTCGTCGGCACCGACTCGCACACCACCATGGTCAACGGCCTCGGCGTGCTGGGCTGGGGCGTCGGCGGCATCGAGGCCGAGGCCGCGATGCTCGGCCAGCCGGTCTCCATGCTCATCCCGCGCGTCGTCGGCTTCAAGCTGACCGGCGAGCTCCCGGCCGGCACGACCGCCACCGACCTCGTGCTGACCATCACCGAGATGCTCCGCAAGCACGGCGTCGTCGGCAAGTTCGTCGAGTTCTACGGCCAGGGCGTCGCCGCGACCTCCCTCGCCAACCGCGCCACCATCGGCAACATGTCGCCGGAGTTCGGCTCCACGGCCGCCATCTTCCCGATCGACGACGAGACGCTGAAGTACCTGCGCCTGACCGGCCGCGACGAGCAGCAGGTCGCCCTCGTGGAGGCGTACGCCAAGGAGCAGGGCCTCTGGCTCGACCCGAACGCCGAGCCCGACTTCTCCGAGAAGCTGGAACTCGACCTCGCCACGGTCGTCCCCTCCATCGCCGGCCCGAAGCGCCCGCAGGACCGCATCGTCCTCGCCAACGCCGCGCAGCAGTTCGCCTCGGACGTACGCAACTACGTCTCCGACACCGGCGTCGACGAGGCCGGCAAGGAGTCCTTCCCCGCCTCCGACGCCCCGGCCGTCTCCAACGGCGTTCCGTCGAACCCGACCACCGTCACGGCCCCCGACGGCTCGACGTACGAGATCGACCACGGCGCCGTCACCGTCGCCGCGATCACCTCCTGCACCAACACCTCGAACCCCTACGTCATGGTCGCCGCCGCGCTCGTGGCGAAGAAGGCGGTCGAGAAGGGCCTGACCCGCAAGCCGTGGGTCAAGACCACCCTCGCCCCGGGCTCGAAGGTCGTCACCGACTACTTCGACAAGGCGGGCCTGACCCCGTACCTCGACAAGGTCGGCTTCAACCTCGTCGGCTACGGCTGCACCACCTGCATCGGCAACTCCGGCCCGCTGCCGGAGGAGGTCTCCAAGGCCGTCAACGACAACGACCTCGCGGTCACGTCGGTCCTCTCCGGCAACCGCAACTTCGAGGGCCGGATCAACCCCGACGTCAAGATGAACTACCTGGCGTCTCCGCCGCTGGTCGTCGCGTACGCCATCGCCGGTTCGATGAAGGTCGACATCACCAAGGACGCCCTCGGCGTCGACCAGGACGGCAACCCGGTCCACCTGGCCGACATCTGGCCCTCCGAGGCCGAGGTCAACGACGTCGTGGCCAACGCCATCGGCGAGGACATGTTCAACAAGTCCTACCAGGACGTCTTCGCGGGCGACGCCCAGTGGCAGGCGCTGTCGATCCCGACCGGCGACACCTTCGAGTGGGACGCCGAGTCCACCTACGTCCGCAAGCCCCCCTACTTCGAGGGCATGTCGATGGACCCGGCCCCGGTCGAGGACATCACCGGCGCCCGCGTCCTCGCCAAGCTGGGCGACTCGGTCACCACCGACCACATCTCCCCGGCCGGCGCCATCAAGGCCGACACCCCGGCCGGCAAGTACCTCACGGAGCACGGCATCGAGCGCCGCGACTTCAACTCCTACGGCTCGCGCCGTGGTAACCACGAGGTCATGATCCGCGGCACGTTCGCCAACATCCGCCTGCGCAACCAGATCGCGCCGGGCACCGAGGGCGGCTACACCCGCGACTTCACGCAGGCGGACGGCCCGGTGTCGTTCATCTACGACGCCTCGCAGAACTACCAGGCCGCCGGCGTCCCCCTCGTGATCCTCGCGGGCAAGGAGTACGGCTCCGGCTCGTCCCGCGACTGGGCCGCCAAGGGCACCGCGCTCCTGGGCGTCAAGGCCGTCATCGCCGAGTCCTACGAGCGCATCCACCGCTCGAACCTCATCGGCATGGGCGTCCTCCCCCTCCAGTTCCCCGAGGGCCAGAGCGCCGAGAACCTCGGTCTCACCGGCGAGGAGACGTTCTCCTTCACCGGCGTCACCGAGCTGAACGACGGCACCACCCCCCGTACGGTCAAGGTCACCACCGACACCGGTGTGGAATTCGACGCGGTCGTCCGCATCGACACCCCCGGCGAGGCCGACTACTACCGCAACGGCGGCATCCTGCAGTACGTGCTCCGCAGCCTGATCCGCAGCTAGTCGTTTCAGCAGCCGAGTGAGGAAGGGCCGCACGCCGGGAACCCCGGGGTGCGGCCCTTCCGCGTCCGCCCGTCCGCCGGGCCGTCACAGCGGGTGCCGTTCCACCTCGCCCATCCGGCACTTCGTGCCCGCCGGCGCCTCGCCGGTCCCCTGGGCCCGCACCTCGGCCGAATCGCCGGGAGCGAGTTCCTCGGTGGCCGCGATGCCGTCGGCCACCTCGGCGCGTCCCCGTCCACGAACGTGACGGTGACGATGTAGACCGCCGGGCTCCCGGTCCTGTTCACGATCTTCAGATCGGCGTGCGGCCAGCCGATCAGGGAGTCGCGTGAGCACGTCGTGACCGAGACGCCCCCCTCGGGGGCCGGCTCCGGCGACGGTTCCCCCGTCTCCTCCTCGTACGGCTCCTCCCCGTACGGTGCGGAGTGCGGTGCGTCCGACCGCTCCGGCTCCAGCGCGACGGAGTCCCGGACCGAGGACATCGTCCAGACGACGAGGGCCGCCACCCCTCCCGCCACGATGAGCCCGCCGCCCACGGCGAGCGCCACGACCAATCCCGTACGCTGCTTGCGCGGCAGCTCCGCGGGCGCGGCCCACGGCGAAGCCGGCATCGGGGGCGCCCCCTCCGGAGCCCGGTGCTCCCGCTGCGGCTGTTCGGGCGGCGGAGCCGGAAAGATCGCGGACATGAGGTCCCCCCACAGGACGTCGATCGGACGAGGGCCCTACGGTACGTGGCCCCACCTGCGCTTCCCCCACCCCCTGCACAGAAAGCGAACGGACCACCATGGGCGAGCTGATCCTCATCCGGCACGGCGAGACCGAATGGTCCCGTTCCGGACAGCACACGAGCTGGACCGACCTCCCGCTCACCGATGTCGGGGAGCGCCAGGCCCGCGCGCTCGTCCCGCTGCTGGCCGACCGGAACATCGGGCTCACCCTCGTCAGCCCGATGACCCGCGCCCGCCGCACCGCCGAACTGGCCGGGCTCCACGCTCCCCGGGTCACCCCCGAGCTGTGCGAATGGGACTACGGCGGCTACGAGGGCATCACCACCAAGGCGATCCGCCGCACCCGCCCCTTCTGGAACCTGTGGACCGACGGCGTCGACCCCGGCTCGGACGAGCATCCCGGCGAGAGCCCCGCCCAGATCGGGCAGCGCGCCGACCAGGTGCTCGCGGGCGTCCGGTCGGCCGCCGAGGGGATCGGCGACGCGGACGTCGCCCTCGTCGCCCACTCGCACTTCCTGCGCGTCCTCACCGCCCGCTACCTCGGGCTGACCCCGGCCGAGGGCCGTCTCTTCCAGCTCGCCACCGGCGCCCTCTCCCGCCTCGGAACCGAACACGGCCGGCCCGTCGTCGCCGCCCTCAACGTCGCCCTGCCGGAAAGCCTCCTGCCCGAGTGACCGCCCCCCTCGCCGCGCGCCGCCGGCCTGCGGGAACGCCGACGGCCGGCGTCCCGCCCCGCGGGATGCCGGCCGCCGGTTCAGCGCCTGCGGATCAGGAGAGCAGCTCCACCTCCGCGAGCGTCGCCGGACCCGCCAGCACCAGCCGGTACTTCGTGTACGAGCCGGGCTCGGCCACCGAGAACACCCGGGTCTGCCGGTCCCAGGCGAAGGACTGACCCGAGCGGCGGTCGAGGTCCTTCCACGTCCTGCCGTCCTTCGAACCCTGGAGCGTCCAGCCGGTCGGGGCCTTGGCCGCCGCCGCCGAGGTCAGGGTGTACTGGACGCCCTTCGTGGCCGAGGGCGCCGGAAGCTCCACCGACTCGACCGTCGCCGAGGTCGCCGAGGTGTCGTCGAACAGCGCACCGTCACCCTTCAGAGCGTCGCCCTCGGGCGTCGGGACCTCGTCGTCCTTCTGTACCGAGACCGGGGCCGCGTCCTTGCCCGTGCCCCAGGCGGAGGGCTTGGAGCCCATGGCGAACTCCAGCGTGCCGCCCCTGGCCAGCACCTCGTGCGGGAGCGCCGTGGAGGTCCACTTCTTGCCGTTGACCTTCACGCCCTGCACGTAGATGTTCGTGTCGCTGTTCTTCGGGGCCTTGACGACCAGCTTGCGGCCGTCGTCCATGCGGACGGTCGCCTTCTTGAACAGCGGCGAGCCGATCGCGTACTCCCCGCTGCCCATCACCAGCGGGTAGAAGCCGAGCGAGGAGAAGAGGAACCAGGCCGACTGCTCGCCGTTGTCCTCGTCGCCGTGGATGCCCTGCCCGATCTCGCTGCCGACGTACAGCCGGCCCAGCACCTCGCGGACCTTCTCCTGCGTCCTGTACGGCTGCGAGGCCGCGTTGTACATGTACGTGGCGTGGTGGGCGACCTGGTTGCTGTGGCCGTACTGGCCCATCCGCACGTCCCGCGCCTCGGTCATCTCGTGGATGACCCCGCCGTAGCTGCCGACGAACTCCGGGCCCGCGGTCTCCGGCGTCGAGAAGTACGTGTCCAGCTTCTTGCCCAGGCCCGCGCGGCCGCCGTACAGGTTGGCCAGGCCCCGGCTGTCCTGCGGGGCGGTGAAGGCGTAGCCCCACCCGTTGGTCTCGGTGTAGTCGTAGCCCCAGACGCGCGGGTCGTACTGGCCGGAGGGCAGCCGCCAGTCGCCGTTCGGCTTCCTGCCCTGGAAGAACCCGGCCTCGGCGTCGAAGAGCTTGACGTACTTCTGCGCCCGGTTCATGAAGTACGCGGACTCCTCCTTGTACCGCTCCTTCTTCGTCTTCCTGTACAGCTCCTGGCCCATGCGGGCGATGCCGTAGTCGTTGACGTAGCCCTCCAGCGACCAGGACAGGCCCTCGTGGGTGGCGGTGTCCGCGTAGCCGGTGAAGACCGAGGTGCTCAGGCCCTTGCGGCCGACGCCGGAGGAGGGCGGGGCGACGGTGGCGTTCTTGAGCGCCGCCTCGTAGGCCGCCTCGGCGTCGAACTCCACGCCCTTGACGTACGCGTCGGCGAACGCCACGTCCGTGCTGGTGCCGGTCATCAGGTCCGCGTAGCCGGGCGAGGACCAGCGCGAGGTCCAGCCGCCGTCCTTGTAGTGCTGCACGAAGCCGTCCACCAGCTTCCCGGCCTTCTTCGGGGAGAAGAAGGAGTAGGCGGGCCACGTCGTGCGGTAGGTGTCCCAGAAGCCGTTGTTGACGTACACCTCGCCGTCGACGATCTTCGCGCCGGTCCGGGTCGGGGTGTTCTCGCCGGTCGCCCTGGAGAAGGGGCTGGCGTACCGGTTCCTCCCGTCGACCTTCTCGTGGCCGGAGTTCGGGTAGAGGTACAGGCGGTAGAGGCTGGAGTAGAGCGTCGTCAGCTGGTCGGCGTTCGCGCCCTCGACCTCGACCGTCCGCAGGACGTCGTCCCAGGCGCTCTGCGCCCGGTGCCGGACGCGGTCGAAGGAGGTGGACTCCGGGATCTCCATGGCCAGGTTCTTCTTCGCCTGGTCGACGCCGATCAGCGAGGTGGCGAGCCGCAGGTTGACCGTGCGGTCCTCGCCCGCGTCGAAGCGGAAGAAGCCGGTGACGTCGTCGCCCCCGCCGCCCTTCAGCCTGCCGCTGTCGGTGACCGGCGCGTCGAAGACGCCGTACACGAACATCCGGGTCGCTCCCGTGGACAGGCCGCTCCTGACGTCCGTGTAACCGGAGAACGAGCGGGTCTTCGCGTCCAGCGTGATCCCGCCGTCGTTCGAGACGTTGTCGAAGATCAGGCTGGCGTCCTCGCCCGGATAGGTGAACCGCATCCGGGCCGCGTGGTCGGTGGGCGTCATCTCGGCCTTGAGGCCGTTCTCGAACGTGACGCCGTAGTAGTGCGGCTTCGCCGTCTCGTTCTCGTGCCGGAACGGCAGCGCGCGAGCCGTCCGGGAGGCGTCCGGGGTGCCGCTCGCGGCCGAGGGCATCACCTGGAACGTCTGCCGGTCGCCCATCCACGGGCTCGGCTCGTGGCTCGCGCCGAACGCCTGGAGCGTGGGGAGGTTGTCGGCGTTGTTGCCGCGGTGGTAGTCGTACAGCCAGCTCAGCGAACCCGCGTTGGTGACCGGCGTCCAGAAGTTGAAGCCGTGCGGGACCGCCGTGGCCGGGATGTTGTTGCCGCGCGAGAAGCTGCCGGAGGAGTTGGTGCCCCGGGTGGTCAGCGCGTAGTCCGACAGGTGCGCCTTGCGCTTCTCGGGCTTCTTCGGGGCGATCGAGAGGTCGTCGATCCAGCCCTGGAACTTCGCCGGGCCCTTGGGGGAGTCGTACGCCACCAGGACGCGATCGACCGTTCTGCCCGCGGCGACCGTGCCGATGCGGGCGGAGACCTTGTTCCACTGGTTGACGTACAGGCGCTTGGCCTCCGCCTGGCCCCGCGGCGTCAGCAGCCCGCCGTGGCTGTCGGTGGCCTTCAGCTCGCTCAGATACGTGCCGTCGGTGAAGGCGAGGTCCACCGCGACGTGGGTGGCCGGGTAGTTCAGGTCCGTCTCGCTCATCTGGGGGTGGACGAGGTAGGACAGCTCGGTGTCCTCGGTGACGGCCGTGTTCACGTCGAAGACCTTGTTGTACGAGTACGCGCGTCCGCCCGGCGTGTGCGTTCCCGCGTAACGCAGTGCCCTCTTTCCGGTGAATCCCACGCCCGACTTCGCGGTGGGGGAGCCGGAGGGGCCGCGGTCGGGGCGGCTGCGCATCTCCTCGGGCGCCGGCGCGGAGGTGTCACCGTTCGAGAATTGAACGTCGGCGAGCTGAAGGGCGTCCGCGCCGCCGTTCTTCGCGATCTCCAGCCGGAAGTGCCGGTAGGCGGCGCCGCCCGCGATGTCGTACGTCTTCGTCTGGTGCCGCTTGGCGAAGGTCTCGCCGGTGCGGGTGTCGAGATCGGCCCACTCCTTGCCGTCCGCAGAGCCCTTGAGGGTCCAGTCCCGCGGGTCGCGTTCGGCGTGGTCGTTGGCCGAAGTGAGGGCGTACGTCACGACCTTGACCGGTTCGTCCAGGTCGAACTCGACCCAGCCGGTCTTCGCGAACGTCAGCCACTTGGAGCCCGGCTCGACGTCGACGAGGTTCTCCTTGACCTCGCCGCTCGCGGCGTTCTCGGCGCTCGCGCGCACCTCCGTCACCCGGTCGGTGACGTTGCCGGGTATGCCGGAGGAGTAGCCCCCGTCCACGCCCGAGGAGCGCGGTTCGCCGTCGGGCCCCTTCTCGACGGTGTCGCGCCAGTCCGGCTGCCGCTCGTCCGCCTCGAAGGAGGTGGTGAACGCCCGGTCGCCGGACGGCTTCCGGTCCGGCGAGGAGGGCTGGGCGGTGGCGACCGCGGGGGCGATCACCACCAGCGCGAGGGAGGCCGCCAGGGCGGCTGCTGTGGGGGTCCGTCTCCGGCGGGGGGCCGGGCGGGGGACCGCGTGAGGGGCCTTGTCGGCGCCGTGGTTGAGGCCGCTGGGTGGCTGCATGCCGAGCCGTTCCTCCCCGGGAAAATGCATGGACAACGTTGTCATAGAGGGATGCAAGGTCCAGTAGGGAGCCAAGTGGCAGGACGTGTCAAGGGTGTTGCCGCGGGCCCCCTCGGCGAATCGGCCGGAATGGGGAAATAGCCGCCGCGGGAGGAGGGGGCGGGGCGCCGAGGTGTCCGTGAGGTCTCAACTCGGGAAAGACTGCCGACCAAACCTGCGTTCGATCTTGCTCAGTCGGCGACAAGTGGACTATACCTGTCGGCACCTGCACAGCCGTTTCACGCGGATGTGCGCGCGGGGGAGAACAGCGACGGTCGCGGGGGCGGTTGGGGCGCCCTCGCTGTACTGTCTCCCGACACCCCCCGCACCGGCCCGGCCGGTACATCTGCACATCCGCATGACCCACAGCGCAACTGAACGCGGTGGCGGGCCCCTTCGCCTGAGGCGAGTTTCCACGGGTGACCGGTACACCGCCTGAGTCCTGGAGAAGGCGAGGACTTGAGCATGGGATCCACCTCCGCCCACAACAATGAGGGCCTTGGCCGTCGCGATCTGATCAAGCGGTCTGCCGCACTCGGCCTGATCGCCGTTCCGACGATGAGCTTCCTGTCCGCCTGCGCGAGCGGCGACAGCGGCAGCGACGACAAGGTCGAAAAGGGCGAGAAGACCGAGAAGAACCCGCTGGCCGTCAACGGCAGCGCACCGCTGGAGATCGTCATCTTCGACGGTGGCTTCGGCACCAAGTACGCCGAGGACGCCAAGGCCGTCTACGAGAAGACCTATCCCGAGGCGAAGGTCAAGTTCTCCGCGACGCAGAAGATCCAGTCGGTTCTTCAGCCGCGGTTCAACGGTGGCACCCCGCCGGACCTGATCGACAACTCCGGCGCCCAGCAGATGGACATGGGCGTCCTGGTCGGCAAGAAGCAGCTCACCGACCTGACCCCCCTGCTCGACGCCCCCTCCATCGACGACCCCGCCAAGAAGGTCCGCGACACGCTGCGGCCCGGCATCGTCGAGATGGGCCAGTTCGACGGCGACCCGGTCTGGATCATGTACTACGCGTACACGGTCTACGGCGTCTGGTACTCGCAGACCGCGCTGGAGAAGCTCGACGCCACGTACCCGGAGAACTGGGACGACATGCTCGCGCTCTGCGCGAAGGCGAAGAAGCAGGGCATCGCCGGCTGGACCTACCCCGGCAAGCACCCCTACTACCTCCCCTTCTCGCTGTACCCGTTCATCGCCAAGATCGGCGGCTCCGAGGTCCTCGACGCGATCGACAACCTGGAGCCGAAGGCCTGGGAGCACCCCGCGGTCAAGGCCGCCTTCGAGGCGTACTACGAGCTGGTCGCCAAGGGCTACATCCTGGAGGGCACCCCGGGCCTGGACCACCGCGGTTCGCAGGGCGCGTGGGCCCGCGGCAAGGCGCTGTTCATCCCGAACGGCTCCTGGGTGGAGAACGAGGAAGCGGCGATCATCCCCAAGGACTTCAAGCTGTCCGTGGGCGCCCCCTCCAGCCTCGACTCCTCGGACAAGATGCCCTTCGGCACCATCTGGGCGTCCGGCGGCGAGCCGTTCATCGTCCCGAGCAAGGCGAAGAACCCGGAGGGCGGTCTGGAGCAGCTGCGCATCATGCTCAGCGAGGCCTCCTCCAAGTCCTTCACCTCCAGCACCAAGTCGCTCTCCGCCTTCAACGGCGGCACGGACGGCATCGAGCTGTCCGACGGCCTCAAGTCCGGTGTCGCCGCGCTGGAGAAGGCCGGCACCAACGTAGTCAACCCGCGCCTGCAGGACTGGTACGTGAAGCTCCAGAAGGAGCAGATCGGCGTCGCCGCGCTCGGCGAGATGATGGCGGGCCGCGCCAAGCCGGCCGAGACCATCAAGAAGATCCAGGCCTTCGCCGACGCGACCGCCAAGGACCAGTCCATCAAGCACTTCAAGCACCAGTGACCACGCGTCACCAGCGGCGGGCAGCACGGGAAGGTCGGAGTCGGTAACGATGCAACACGGTAAATACCGGTTCATAGTCGGGTTCTTGGTGGTTCCGATGGCGTTGTACGTCATCTTCGTCATCTGGCCCTTCATCCAGTCCATCTACTACTCGTTCACGGACTGGACGGGTCTGAGCCCCGACTTCAAGATGGTCGGGTTCGACAACTACACCAAGATGCTCGACGACGACATCTTCTGGAAATCGCTGCAGCACAGTGTGCTGCTGGCCGTTCTGCTGCCGCTGGTGACGCTGGGCCTCGCACTCTTCTTCGCCTTCATGCTCAACGTGGGCGGGCGGCGCCGCAAGGGCGCCGCCATCGCCGGAGTACGGGGCTCGGGCTTCTACAAGATCGCGTACTTCTTCCCGCAGGTGCTCTCGATCGCCATCGTGGCCATCCTGTTCCAGTTCGCCTTCGACCCGGCCCAGGGCATGATCAACGGCACCCTCAAGGCCGTCGGCTTCGACGACGTGCCGACCTGGCTGGGCGACCCGGACCTGGCCCTGTGGGTCATCATGGCGGTCCTCGTCTGGTGCACGACCGGCTTCTTCGTGGTGCTGTTCTCCGCCGGCATGGCCTCCATCCCCAAGGACTTCTACGAAGCCGCCCTGCTGGACGGGGCGAGCCGCTTCACGACCTTCTTCCGGATCACGCTGCCCCTGCTGTGGGACACGGTCCAGTCCGGCTGGGTCTACATGGGCATCCTGGCGCTCGGCGCCGAGGGTTTCGCCATCGTCCACATCATGAGCGTCGGCCCCGGCGGGCCCGACTACTCGACCACCGTCCTGCCGCTGTACGTCTACCAGGCGGCGTTCCGTGACGGACAGGCGGGCTACGCGACCACGATCGGTGTCGCCCTGCTCCTCGTGACCCTGGCGTTCGCCGCCATCGTCATGCGGGTGGGCCGGCGCGAGCGGCTGGAGTTCTGATGAAGACCACTGACACCCCTCCCTCCGGGCCCCCGTCCGGCGCCGGCACGGCCGAGGTCCCGGTCCAGCGCTCCGCCCCGGTCTCCAAGGGCTCCTCGGGCCCCGTCAAGAGCAGCGAGGGCCACGTCCTCAACGTCTTCTCGCACGGGATGCTCGTCCTGTGGGCGATCATGGTCGTCCTGCCGCTGTTCTGGGCGGTGATGTCCTCGTTCAAGACCGACTCGGACATCTTCAACACCCCGTGGTCGCTGCCCAGTTCGCTGAACTTCGACAGTTGGGGCCGGGCCTGGAGCCAGGCCCACATGAGCGAGTACTTCCTGAACACCGTCCTGGTGGTGGGCGGTTCGCTCGTCGGCACCCTGGTGCTCGGCTCCATGGCCGCCTATGTGCTGGCCCGCTTCGAGTTCCCGGGCAACCGGTTCATCTACTTCCTGTTCGTCGGCGGCATGAGCTTCCCGATCATGCTGGCGCTGGTCCCGCTGTTCTACGTCATGGACAACATGGGGCTGCTGAACACGATCCACGGCCTGATCGCCGTGTACATCGCGTACTCGCTGCCCTTCACGGTGTTCTTCCTGACCTCGTTCTTCCGTACGCTGCCGACCTCGGTGGCGGAGGCGTCGATCATCGACGGGGCCTCGCACACCCGGACGTTCTTCCAGGTCATGCTGCCGATGGCCAAGCCCGGCCTGATCAGCGTGGGGATCTTCAACTTCCTGGGGCAGTGGAACCAGTACATGCTGCCGACGGTGCTGAACACCGACCCGGAGAAGCGGGTGCTGGCCCAGGGCCTGGTGGAGCTGGCCGCGAGCCAGGGCTACAAGGGCGACTACTCCGGCCTCTTCGCCGGCCTGGTGATCGCGATGCTGCCCGTGCTGGCGGCGTACATCGTCTTCCAGCGCCAGGTCGTCTCCGGCCTGACGGCGGGCGCCCTGAAGTAGCCCTCGTTCCACGTACGGCCCGGTGCCCCGGCGGAGTCCCTCCGCCGGGGCGCCGGGCCGTCGTCGGTGTGCCGGTGCTCAGGTCTTGACGGGAGGCACCCCCGAAAGGTCAGCTTAGGGTTCACATGTTGGAGGAAGCCGGGGTCTCGTCGCTGCGGCCCCGGCCGGGGCGGTCCTCACGGGCCGCCCGCCAAGGGCAGGAGTGGATGAGTCGATGGAGACTCCCGGGTCGCAGACATCGCTGCACAGGGCCAATCTGGAGCGGGTCGTGCGCGCCGTACGGATGGCGGGATCGCTCACCCAGGCGGAGATCGCCCGGAGCACCGGGCTCTCCGCGGCCACGGTCTCCAATATCGTCCGGGAGCTGAAGGACGGCGGAACGGTCGACGTCACGCCCACGTCCGCGGGCGGCAGGCGGGCGCGCAGCGTCTCCCTCAGCGGCGACGCGGGCATCGTCATCGGCGTCGACTTCGGCCATACGCACCTGCGCGTCGCCGTCGGCAACCTCGCCCACCAGGTGCTCGCCGAGGAGGCCGAGCCGCTGGACGTCGACGCCTCGTCCGCCGAGGGGTTCGACCGGGCCGAGGTGCTGGTCAAGCGGCTGATCGAGGCCACCGGCATCGGACCGGACAAGGTGATCGGGATCGGCCTCGGCGTGCCGGGCCCCATCGACGTCGAGTCCGGCACGCTGGGCTCCACCTCGATCCTGCCGGGCTGGACGGGCATCAACCCCAGCGAGGAGCTGTCCGGCCGCCTCGGCGTGCCCGTGTACGTCGACAACGACGCCAACCTCGGGGCGCTGGGGGAGCTGGTCTGGGGGAGCGGGCGGGGCGTCAAGGACCTCGCGTACATCAAGGTGGCCAGCGGCGTCGGCGCCGGCCTGGTGATCGACGGCACCATCTACCGGGGCCCCGGCGGCACCGCCGGCGAGATCGGGCACATCACGCTCGACGAGTCGGGCCCGGTCTGCCGGTGCGGCAACCGCGGCTGCCTGGAAACCTTCACCGCCGCGCGGTACGTCCTGCCGCTGCTCCAGCCCAGCCACGGCCCCGGGCTCACCATGGAGCGGGTCGTCCAGCTGGCCCGCGAGGGCGATCCGGGGTGCCGCCGGGTGATCGGCGACGTGGGCCGGCACATCGGCAGCGGCGTCGCCAACCTGTGCAATCTGCTCAACCCCAGCCGGGTGGTGCTCGGCGGCTCGCTGGCGGAGGCCGGGGAGCTGGTCCTGGGCCCCATACGGGACTCCGTGTCGCGGTACGCGATCCCCAGCGCCGCCCGGCAGTTGTCGGTTCTCCCCGGAGCGCTCGGCGGCCGGGCCGAGGTGTTGGGCGCGCTCGCCCTGGTGCTGAGCGAGATGGGGGATTCGACCCTTTTGGAGAGCACGCTCCCGATGGCGACTCCTGCCTTCACTTAGATAACGAATGGCACCGTTGTCATCTCGTTAAGGATTTACTCCTTGACGCTGACGCTGCGGCCGAGTTGACTTCCAGCCACCTCGGCCGCAACGTCGCGGCCTCGTCAGGGAGGTTCGAGAATGAACACGCGTATGCGTCGTGCCGCCGTCGCCGTTGCCGCCACCACCATGGCGATCTCGCTGGCCGCTTGCGGGAGCGCCAAGGAGTCCGGCGACAAGGCCGAAGGAGGCTCGGAGAAGAAGGGCGACGACCTGAAGATAGGTCTGCTCCTCCCCGAGAACCAGACGGCCCGCTACGAGAAGTTCGACCGGCCGATCATCGAGAAGAAGGTCGGCGAGCTCACCGGCGGCAAGGCGAAGGTCACCTACGCCAACGCCAAGCAGGACGCGAACACGCAGGCGCAGCAGGTCGACACCATGATCACCAACAAGGTCGACGCGCTCATCGTGGGCGCCGTGGACTCCAAGGCGATCGCCAACAGCGTCAAGAAGGCCAAGGACGCGGGCATTCCGGTCGTCGCCTTCGACCGCCTGGCCGAGGGCCCCATCGACGCCTACACCTCCTTCGACAACGAAGAGGTCGGCCGGGCGCAGGGCACCGCCCTGCTGGAGGCCCTGGGCGACAAGGCCGACGGCGGCACGATCGTGATGATGAACGGCGCGATCACCGACCCGAACGCCGCGCTCTTCAAGAAGGGCGCCAAGTCCGTCCTCGACGGCAAGGTGAAGTACGGCAAGGAGTACGACACCAAGGAGTGGAAGCCGGAGAACGCCAACGCCAACATGGAGGCGGCGATCACGGCTCTCGGCAAGGACAAGATCGACGGCGTCTACTCGGCCAACGACGGCATGGCGGGCGGCATCATCACCGCGCTCAAGGGCGCCGGCATCTCCCCGCTCCCGCCGGTCACCGGCCAGGACGCCGAGCTGGCGGGTGTTCAGCGCATCGTCTCCGGTGAGCAGTTCATGAGCGTCTACAAGTCCTACCCGGCCGAGGGCATCGTCGCCGCCGAGATGGCCGTCGCGCTCGCCAAGGGCGAGAAGCTCGACTCCATCGCCACCTCGAAGGTCGACAGCGCCACCACCAAGGGCATCCCGACGGTCCTCGTCCCGGTCGTCTCCCTGACCAAGGACAACATCAAGGACACCGTCGTCAAGGACGGCATCTGGACCCTGGACGAGATCTGCTCGGCCAAGTACAAGGCCGCCTGCGACAAGATCGGTCTGAAGTAGCCCCCGGGAGCAGCGCCCCGGAGGCCGGGCCCACCCCCGAGCGGCCCGGCCCCGCCCGCTCCACCGCCACCCGGTCCCCGCGCGGGGACCGGGCGGCCCACCGTCCGCGCGTGCGCCCGGTCCGCCGGCCCCGCACGCGCCACGAAGCCTGTCCGGCGCCCCGCACACCAACCGTCCCGCTACCGGGCGGGGCGCCGGACGGAACGCTTCCCCGCTTTTCGCGTATCCCTTCTGCTCGACACCGCCGCGCCTTCCCCCGGGCGCGGCATCCCCGCCGGTCAGGCGGCGAAGGAGATGGTTCATGTGTCCGCTACGCCCGTGCTGGCGTTGCGAGGGGTCTCCAAGCGCTTCGGTGCCGTCCAGGTACTCACCGATGTAGAGCTTGAGGTCCACGCCGGCGAGGTGGTCGCCCTGGTCGGCGACAACGGCGCCGGCAAGTCAACGCTGGTCAAGACGATCGCCGGAGTGCACCCCATCGATGACGGCGTCATCGAGTGGGAAGGCCGGACCGTGCAGATCAACAAGCCGCACGACTCCCAGAACCTCGGCGTCGCGACCGTCTACCAGGACCTCGCGCTGTGCGACAACATCGACGTCGTCGGCAACCTCTACCTCGGCCGTGAGCTGCGCCGGTTCGGCGTCCTGGACGAGGTGGAGATGGAGCGCCGCTCCCGGGAGCTGCTCTCCACGCTCTCCATCCGCATCCCGAGCGTCCGCATCCCGATCGCCTCGCTCTCCGGCGGCCAGCGCCAGACCGTGGCGATCGCCCGGTCGATGCTCGGCGAGCCCAAGCTCGTCATCCTCGACGAGCCGACCGCCGCCCTCGGCGTCGAGCAGACCGCCCAGGTCCTCGACCTCGTCGAGCGGCTGCGCGAGCGCGGCCACGCGGTCATCCTCATCAGCCACAACATGGCCGATGTGAAGGCCGTCGCGGACAAGGTCGCGGTGCTCCGGCTGGGCCGGAACAACGGGGTCTTCGACGTGAAGACCACCTCCCAGGAAGAGATCATCTCCGCCATCACGGGCGCCACGGACAACGCCGTGACCCGACGTGCGGCGCGCAACGCGGAGGTTTCCAAGTGACCACCGACAAGTCCGCCCCCTCGCTCGACAAGGGCGCAGCCCCGGCGGACGCCCCGCCGGTCGGCAACCCGGACGCGGCCGAGGGCGCCGCCACCGTCGTCGACCCCCGCCTGCTCATCCGCGAGCAGGGCTTCGCCGGGTACGTCACCGAGTTCAAGCGCAAGATCAGCGGCGGCGACCTGGGTTCCATCCCGGTCGTCATCGGCCTCGCGATCATCGCGATCGTCTTCCAGAGCCTGAACTCCGAATTCCTCTCCGCGAAGAACATCAGCGACATCGCCACCACGATGGTCGCCACCGGCATGATGGCCGTCGGCATCATCTTCGTCCTGCTGCTCGGCGAGATCGACCTCTCGGTCGGCTCCGTCTCCGGCGTCTCCGGCGCCCTCGTCGCGGTGCTCAGCGTCACCCAGGGCATGAACGAATGGCTGGCGATCCTCGTCGCCGTCGTCAGCGGCGCGGTGATCGGCGCGATCCACGGCTTCTTCTTCGCCCGGATCGGGGCCCCCGCCTTCGCCGTCACCCTGGCCGGCCTGCTGTTCTGGCTCGGCTTCATGCTCCAGCTGCTCGGCGACTCCGGCACGATCAACCTGGACGGCGAGGGCGTGGTCGGCAAGCTGACCACGTACTACTTCTCCGACGTCGCCGCCGCCTACGGGCTCGCCGCCGTCGCGGTCGTCGGCTACTTCGCCGCCGCCTTCCTGGACACCCGCCGCCGCGAGGCCGCCGGCATCCCGGCCCGGCCGCTGGCGGACATCGTCGTGCGCACCGCCGTCCTCGCGGTGTTCGCCTTCGCCGCCGCTTACATGTTCAACCAGTACCGCGGCCTGCCGCTCGCCCTGGTCCTCTTCCTGATCGTCCTGGTCGGCACGGACTTCCTGCTCCGCCGCACGGCCTACGGGCGGAAGATCTTCGCGCTCGGCGGCAGCGTCGAGGCGTCCCGCCGGGCCGGCATCAACGTCACCGCGATCCGGATCTCCGTCTTCTCCATCGCGGGGACCTTCGCGGCGATCGGCGGCCTGTTCTGGGCCTCCAAGATCGCGGCGGCCAACCAGGGCTCCGGCACCGGCGACCTCCTGATGAACGTCATCGCGGCGGCCGTCATCGGCGGCACCAGCCTCTTCGGCGGCCGGGGCCGCACCTGGAACGCCCTGCTGGGCGTCATGGTGATCGTCTCCATCCAGTACGGACTGTCGCTGGAGGGCATCGCCACGCCGATCCAGTACATGGTCACCGGCGCCGTGCTCCTGGCCACGGTGGTCATCGACTCCGTCACCCGGAAGACCCAGAAGACCGCGGGTCGCGCCTGACCGCACATCCGCGAAGGCGCCCGGTGCCCCCGAGGGGTCGCCGGGCGCCCGCGCGTGTCCGGGTATCGCTACGAACCGGACCGCCCGCTGCCCACTCCCGCGAGCGGAACATTAGACTCATCGGATCGGCACGCACGCTCGATCAGCTCAAACGCAAGGAGGCACGGGTGGATCTGCTGACCCGCATCAAGGGACCGCGCGACCTGGACCGGCTCAGCCTCGGTGAGCTGGACCGGCTCGCGGAGGAGATCCGCACCTTCCTGGTGGACGCGGTGTCCAAGACCGGCGGACACCTCGGGCCCAACCTGGGCGTGGTCGAGCTCACGATCGCCCTGCACCGCGTCTTCGAGTCGCCCAAGGACAAGGTCCTGTGGGACACCGGCCACCAGGCCTACGTGCACAAGCTGCTCACCGGCCGCCAGGACTTCTCCCGGCTCAAGAGCAAGGGCGGCCTCTCCGGCTACCCCTCCCGCGCCGAGTCCGACCACGACGTCATCGAGAACAGCCACGCCTCCGGCGTCCTCGGCTGGGCCGACGGCATGGCCAAGGCGAACGAGGTCCTGAAGAAGGACGACCACGTCGTCGCGGTCATCGGTGACGGGGCGCTCACCGGCGGTATGGCCTGGGAGGCGCTGAACAACATCGCCGCCGCCAAGGACCGCCCCCTCGTCATCGTCGTCAACGACAACGAGCGCTCCTACGCCCCGACCATCGGCGGCCTCGCCAACCACCTGGCCACGCTCCGTACGACCGACGGCTACGAGCGGTTCCTGGCCCGCGGCAAGGACCTCCTGGAGCGCACGCCGGTCGTCGGCCGCCCGTTGTACGACACCCTGCACGGCGCCAAGAAGGGCCTCAAGGACTTCATCGCCCCGCAGGGCATGTTCGAGGACCTCGGCCTGAAGTACGTCGGCCCCATCGACGGCCACGACATCGAGGCGCTGGAGTCCGCCCTCCACCGTGCCAAGCGCTTCGGCGGCCCGGTCATCGTGCACTGCCTCACCGAGAAGGGCCGCGGCTACACCCCGGCCCTGGAGGACGAGGCGGACCGCTTCCACGCGGTCGGCAAGATCCACCCGGACACCGGGCTGCCGATCTCCACCTCCGGCCTCGACTGGACCTCCGTCTTCGGCGAGGAGATGGTCAAGCTCGGCGAGGAGCGCGAGGACATCGTCGCGATCACCGCGGCCATGCTCCAGCCGGTCGGCCTCGGCAAGTTCGAGGCGGCCTTCCCCGACCGGATCTACGACGTCGGCATCGCCGAGCAGCACGGCGCGGTCTCCGCGGCCGGCCTCGCCACCGGCGGCCTCCACCCGGTCTTCGCGGTCTACGCCACCTTCCTCAACCGCGCCTTCGACCAGGTCCTGATGGACGTCGCCCTCCACAAGTGCGGGGTGACCTTCGTCCTGGACCGGGCCGGCATCACCGGCACGGACGGCGCCTCGCACAACGGCATGTGGGACATGTCGATCCTCCAGTGCGTGCCCGGCCTGCGGATCGCCGCCCCGCGCGACGCCGACCAGGTCCGCGCCCAGCTGCGCGAGGCCGTCGCCGTGGAGGACGCCCCCACCGTGGTCCGCTTCTCCAAGGGCGCGGTCGGCCCGGCCGTCAAGGCGGTCGGCAAGGTGGGCGGCATGGACGTCCTGCGCGAGCCGAAGGCCGACGCCCGGCCGGACGTGCTGGTCGTCTCGGTCGGGGCGCTCGCCCCGATGTGCCTGGAGATCGCCGATCTGCTGGACGCCCAGGGCATCTCCAGCACCGTCGTCGACCCCCGCTGGGTCAAGCCCGTCGACGAGGCGCTCGCCCCGCTCGCCGAGCGCCACCGGGTCGTCGTCACGGTCGAGGACAACAGCCGCGCCGGAGGCGTCGGATCCGCCGTCGCCCAGGCCCTGCGCGACGCCGGCGTCGACGTACCGCTGCGTGACTTCGGCATCCCGCCGGTCTTCCTGGACCACGCCTCGCGCGGCGAGGTCATGGCCGAGATCGGACTGACCGCGCCGGACATCGCCCGGCAGGTCACCGGCCTGGTGGCCAAGCTCGACGGCCGCTTCGAGAGCCGCGCCGTGGAGCCCGCGCGCGACTGACCCGCGCCCCCGCCCTGCGGTTCGTGCGGCCTGTGGGCCGGGAGGACCACCCCTGTACGGGTGGTTCTCCCGGCCCATTCGCATGAAACGAGCCGGATGGCGCGTTCACTTGTCGGACTTGTCCGAATCATGGCGTTCACAACGAATGCGTGGAGGTAACGCAGGTGAGCGCGCAGGTCACACCACCCCGCGGAAAAGGCTTGTTCCGCACGAAATCCGTCGAACGGTCGATCCAGGACACCGAGGAGCCGGAACACGGGCTGAAGAAGTCCCTCTCCGCCCTGGACCTGACGGTCTTCGGCGTCGGCGTCATCATCGGCACCGGCATCTTCGTCCTCACCGGCCAGGTCGCCAAGGAGACGGCGGGCCCCGCCACCGCGATCGCGTTCGTCGCGGCCGGCGTCGTCTGCGCCCTGGCCGCGCTCTGCTACGCCGAGTTCGCCTCCACCGTCCCGGTCGCCGGCTCCGCGTACACCTTCTCCTACGCCTCGCTGGGCGAGCTGGTGGCCTGGATCATCGGCTGGGACCTGGTGCTGGAGTTCGCACTGGGCACCGCGGTGGTCGCGGTCGGCTGGTCCGGCTACATCCGCTCCCTGCTGGACAACGCCGGCTGGGCGCTGCCCGACGTACTCTCGGGGACGGACGTGGCGGAAGGATTCGGCTTCGACGTCCTGGCCTTCGCCCTGGTGCTGGTCCTGACCGTCATCCTGGTCATCGGCATGAAGCTGTCCGCCCGCGTCACCACGGTCGTCGTGGCGATCAAGGTCGGCGTGGTCCTCATGGTGATCATCGCCGGCCTGTTCTTCATCAAGGCCGAGAACTACAGGCCCTTCATCCCGCCGGCCGAGAAGCAGGAGGCCGGGGGCGGCTGGGACGCCCCGCTGGTGCAGCTGATGTTCGGCTACGAACCCACCCACTTCGGCGTGATGGGCATCTTCACCGCCGCCTCCATCGTCTTCTTCGCCTTCATCGGCTTCGACGTGGTGGCCACCGCCGCCGAGGAGACCAAGCTGCCCCAGCGCGACATGCCGCGCGGCATCCTGGGCTCGCTCGTCATCTGCACGGTGCTCTACGTGGCGGTCTCGATCGTCGTCACCGGGATGCAGCACTACAGCGAACTGTCCGTGAGCGCCCCGCTCGCCGACGCCTTCAAGGCCACCGGGCACCCGTTCTACGCCGGTCTGATCAGCTTCGGCGCGGCGGTCGGCCTCACCACGGTCTGCATGATCCTGCTGCTGGGCCAGACCCGCGTCTTCTTCGCGATGAGCCGGGACGGGCTGCTGCCGCGGTTCTTCTCCAAGACCCACCCGCGCTTCCACACCCCGTACCGCCCGACGATCCTGCTCGGGGTGCTGATCGCGGTCATCGCCGGGTTCACCAGCATCGAGGAGCTGGCCACCCTGGTGAACATCGGCACGCTCTTCGCGTTCGTCGTCGTCGCCCTCGGCGTGCTGGTCCTGCGCCGTACCCGACCGGATCTGCCCCGCGCCTTCCGCACCCCGCTGGTGCCGCTGCTCCCGATCGTCTCGGTGGCCGCCTCGGTCTGGCTGATGCTGAACCTGCCGGTGGAGACCTGGGTGCGGTTCGGGGCCTGGATGGTGCTCGGGGGGGTCATCTACTTCGCCTACGGGCGCTCCCACAGCCGCATGGCCGGGGAGAACCGCCCTTAGCGGGCGCCACCGGGCCGGGCCTTCCGGTGGTCACCGCCCGCCGGGGTCCGGCGACCGTACCGTACGGGGCCCCACGCACCGGGCCCCGTAAGCCTCGACCCGCTGCCGCAGCCCGCGGTCGGCGGTGACGACGACGCACTCCCGGCCGGCCCCCTCACCGGCCGCCAGCTCGGCGATCAGGTCGTCGCCGCTGCCGGGGGCCGAATCCACCCGGACGCCGGGCACGGAGGCGACGCCCCGGGCGGCCCCTTCCACGACGAGCACCAGCTCCAGCGGGCCGGGCAGGCCCGGCAACCCCTCACCGGCGCGGCGGACCAGCGAGTCACGCAGCCGTTCGGCCGCCCCGCGCCGGTCCCGCCACCATCCGTCCGGCACGGAGCCGACCACGTTGGCCCCGTCCACGATCACCAGCGCCGCGCTCTCCTCGCTCATCCCGGCAGGGTGTCACGGGAAGGGCGGCGCGACGGGCCGTCAGCCCCCGGTGGCGGGGGACTTCTTCGCGTCCTCGGGGATGACGGCGTCCTCGCGGATCGCCTTCCACAGCCGGCCCGCCTGCGGCTCGGCCGCGACCACCCGGTTCTCGTCGATCTTGTCGTACGCCACCGGCAGCATGATCGTCTCCATCGAGGCCGGGTCGACGCCGTTCATCGAGCGGGCGAACTCCGCCAGCGAGGTGAGCGACGCCAGCTCCGAGTCGGTGGTGAGCGCCTTGGTGGCGGACTTGGCGATCTTGTACGAGTTCGTCGGACTGCCCAGCAGGTCCTGCGACTTGACCTCGCTCAGCAGGGCCATCAGGAACTGCTGCTGGAGCCCGATGCGGCCGAGGTCGCTGCCGTCGCCGATGCCGTGCCGGGTCCGTACGTACGCCAGGGACTCGGTGCCGTCCAGCTTCTGCGGGCCCGCGCTGAGGTGCAGCCCGGTCGACTTGTCGTCGATGTCCTGCGGCACGTCGACGGTGACACCGCCGATAGCGTCGACCAGGTCCTTGAACCCGGCGAAGTTGATCTCCAGGTAGTGGTCGATGCGGACGCCGGACATCTTCTCCACCGTCTTCACCACGCAGGCCGGACCGACCTGGGAGTAGACGGAGTTGAACATGACGCGCTCCTTGGAGGGCACCGTGGAACCGCCGTCCCCGACGCACTCGGGCCGGGGCACCAGCGTGTCGCGCGGGATGGAGACGGCGACCGCCTTCGTCCGGCCCTCGGGTATGTGCACCACCATCGCGGTGTCGGAGCGCGCGCCGCCGACGCTGCCGCCGCCGCCCAGCTCCTTGTTCTCCGCCCCGGCGCGCGAGTCCGAACCGAGGACCAGCAGGTTCTGCCCGCTGGTGGGCAGCTTCTCGGGGCGGTCCTCGCCGAGCGCCTTGTCGATGTCGACCGCCGTGATGTTCTGGTCGAGCCGGCTGTAGAGCCAGTAGGCCGTTCCGCCGCCGGCGAGCAGCAGGACGAGCAGGACGCCGAGCGTGATCTTGAGGCCGCGGCGGCGCTTGCGGGGCTGTGCCGAACGCCGGGCGGCGCGCCGGCCCGGGGGCATGACGTCGTTGCTCATCCTGATTCGAGTCCCTAGGTCTCGCGGCCCGGTGGAGGGCTGTGGCGGGTGGACTCGGGTGGGGGGAGGGGCCGGTCCGACATGGCTGGTGCGAGAACTATAGACAATCCATCGAGCAGGCGTGCGAGCTGCGAATGAGGTGTGCGATCGTACGTGGGTAGTACCGGCGGCCTCGCGAGAGCCTTCGCGCTGTAAAGACGTGCCCGAGGCTCGGCCGGCGGGCGAACGCTGTGTGAAGAAGTGCTGAACCTATGATGGGTTGACCCCTTCCCGAAGGGCGGGCCGTCGGACGGCCTTCCGAGACGGCCGAGAATCCAGAAGGCGACTTCACCTATGCCGGTCAGATCCGCACGATCCGCACGGAGCAGGCCCACCTTGCCGGGCGACTTCGAAAGCCGGAGCAGCCATCGCGCCGACGCCACGGTCGACGGGCGATGGCTGCTGCTCGGATCGGGCGGGCGGCTCGCGGCGTACGCGCGGAACCGGGAAGGCCTGCTCCGCTGGACGCAGGACCGGCCGGGCGGCTCCTCGTGGACGGGGCCCGACCTCTTCCCGCTGCGCGACCTGACGCACCTCTCCATCGCGCAGGGCGCCGACGGCTATGTGCACTTTCTGGCCCGCCGTGCGGTGCCGAAGCCGGACGGGCCCGCGGCGGTGGACCTGGTCCATGCCATCCAGTACCAGTCGGGTCGCCCGCTCACCGCGTGGCGCTCCCTCGGCAACCCGCACAAGGACCGGGACAAGGCCGAGCGGCTCGGTGTGCCGACCGGCGCGGTCGACGACGCGGGCACCCTCCACGTCCTGGTCCGCAACGCCGGGCGGGGCCTGATGCTGCGCCGGGAGGGCAAGGGCGGCAAGTGGGAGGCCTGGCGCGATCTGCAGGGCAGCATGTTCCAGGATGCGCCTGCCGTGATGGCGGCGGCCTCGGGGCGGATCGAGGTGCTGCTCCCGGGGGAGGAGGGCGCGGGCCGGTGGGTGCAGCCGGAACCGCACACGCTCCCGGAGCGTGCGGAGAACATCCCCGTGGCCATGGTGCCGGGCACTGCGGTGGCGCTGGAGACCGCCCCGGACCGGGCCACCTATTACTGGACCGATCCGGCGTCCGGCGGCATCGTCGCCCACCGCCCGGGCGGCTGGGTGATTCCGCTGGGCGGCGCCCCCACGGGGCCGGTCGCGGCCCTGCGCGCCACGCTGGACGACTACGACTGCACGGTCCTGGCGCACTGCGACCCCGACGGCAACGTGATGCTGGCGGCCTGCGGGACCGAGAACGAGGGCGCCGGCCTGTGGTGGTCTCCCACCGGTGAACGCGGCACGGGGACTCCGGGTCTGGCTCTGGACGCCTACGGCAGGGTGGTCATTGCCGCGCTCGCCCCCGACGGGGGTCTGTGGGTCGCCCGCCAGAACGACGAACCGGGGCTCGCCATGGGGCCGTCCGCCCGCGTCTGAGACACCCCCCGGTGCGCGGGCCGTGTGGCGCGGACGTGAACGCCGGGTCGAGCGGTGGACGCCTGCGCGGTGCGGGTGCGGCGGTCGGTTCACCTGTCTGTCCCGGTATTCCGCGGCGCGGCCTCGACCCCGTGTTGACATAGAACGCACGTACGGTGAAGATGTGCCTGTGCTGTGAAGGTTTATTTTTCATGTGAAAGTGGCCAGCTGTTTCCTCAGGGCGGGACGGAGTGGCGGAAACAGCTCGGGGGCGGCAGGGAGACGGTCTTCACGGCCGTTTCACGGGGGAGAACGAGGCACCATGGCTGGGCAGTGGCACCGGTTGGTTCTGGAGAGGCGCGAAGGGTGACCACTATTCCCGGCCCCGCCGCGTACGCGGCGAGGCGGACAGACGCGCCCGGACCGCCCGTCGGTATACCCGCGCAGCCGCACAGCGCGCCTCCGTCGGCCGCCACGGCCGACGACGTCTACCCGATGCGGGCGGTCACGCCGCTGGCGGCCCGGGAGGCCAACCGCTCCGCGGTCACCTCACTGCTGGACACGGCCGGCATCGCCCACTTCGCCGTACGCGGCACTTCCGACCACGGCACGGTCGTCGCCGTAGCGGAGGACGAGCGCGAACGGGTGCTCAACGTCCTCTTCCGGGGCCTCGGTCAGTACCCCGGACACCTCGGCGTCACCCGGCCCGACCAGGTCCGGCAGGCCCCGCCGCTCTCTTCCCGCGACGCCAGGGCCTGGCGCGACGTCAGGACGGCGGCTGCTCTCCAGGTGAGCTGGACCCGCTCCGACCCCGGCCGCCACCTTCTGCTCGGCCATGAGTACGGCTGCGCCGTCGAATTCTGGCGCCGCCAGGGCAGCCACCTCGTCGCGCCCCGGCCCAACCGCGTCACCTGGGCCGTGTCCGAGCACGGCCCCAACGTTCTCGGCGCCGCCCGTCTCTTCAGCCGGTTCATCTCCGACTGGACGGCGCCCGGCTCCACGCCTCTCCTGGCCACCCGCCCCGAGTTCCTGGTGGAGCTGGCCGACGAGATCACCTTCCCGGTGGATGCCGTCTACACCTGGGTCGACGGGAACGACCCCGCCTGGCAGAGGCGCAAGGCCTCGGCCAAGGGCGAGGTGTACCACGCGGAGTCCGCGAGCGACGCCCGCTTCATCAGCCGGGACGAGCTGCGCTACTCGGTGCGGTCCCTCCACCTCTTCGCGCCGTGGATACGCAACATCTACATAGCCACTGACGACCAGGTGCCTGCCTGGATGCGTGAGGACGTGCCGGGCATCCAGGTGGTCAGCCACCGCGAGATCTTCCGCGATCCGACGGACCTGCCGACCTTCAACTCGCACTCCATCGAGAGCCAGTTGCACCACATCGAGGGCCTGTCGGAGCACTTCCTGTACTTCAACGACGACATGTTCATCGGCCGCCCGGTGACGCCGTACTCCTTCTTCACCCCCAGTGGGGTCGCGCGCTACTTCCCCTCCCGCAACCGCATCCCGCAGGGGCCCGTCGTCGAGACCGACACACCGGTGGACGCGGCCTGCAAGAACAACAGGGCGCTCCTGCTCGAACGCTTCGGCAGGGTCATCACCCAGCCCATGGAACACATTCCCTACGCGTTGCGACGCAGCGCGATCGAGGAGGCCGAACGGGATTTCCCGCAGGCCTGGGCGCGTACCTCGGCCAGCAGGTTCCGCGCGATGACGGACCTGTCGCCCACCTCGTCCTTCGCGGTCTACTACGCGGCACTCACCGGCCGCGCCCAGCCGTCCTCCATGCCCTTCACCTACCTGCAGCTGGCCGTGCCCGATCTCGCCGACCGGCTGCAGAGACTCCTCGACGGGCGCAACCAGGACTCCTTCTGCCTCAACGACGCCTTCTCCACCCCGGAGGACATCGAGGCCCAGCAGGAACTGCTCGACGGCTTCCTCAACGGCTACTTCCCCACCCCCAGTCCCTACGAGCGATGAAACGGAGTTCATGACGTGGCCCGCCCACCCGCACTGAGCTCCGCCGCTCGGGTGTACCGCCGTATCGTCCCGCTGCCGGTGCGGTCCGTCGCTGCCAACCGTGTGACCCCCCGCGTCCGCCGGAAGGTCAAGCGGAGTCTGGTCCGCACCCTCGACCGGCGCGAGGCGCGCCTGCACCGGCGTGCCCTGCGGCGCATCCGCAGGTCCGACTTCCGGGGCGTCTCCGAGCGCCGGACCAAAGCCCCCGACGGCCGGATCGCCCACGTCCACAGCGGCCTTACCGCGGACCTCGCGAGACGCCTGGACCACGACCTGATCGCGCACGCCCTCGACCGGGCGGAGATCCCGTGGTTCGCCGTGCCCGCACTCGACGACCGGCGGATCTGCTTCGCCGTGGAGCAGCAGGACAAGGGGCAGATCCGCAGGGTCCTGCGGGCACTGCTGGAGGAACACACCGGCTACGTGGTCTCCGCCTCCCCGGCCAACAACGAGACCAGGACCGTCCCTGGCAGCCATATGAAGGCGTGGAAGCACTACGGCAAGGCCAAAGTGATCCGCATCACCTGGCTCCGCACCGATCCCACGCAGAATCTGTGGGTCGGCGACGACCAGGGCGTGGAGATCGAGTTCTGGACCGTCAACAACGCGCTGCCCGTCGAACGCCTCGTCGGGCCGCGCCCCAACCGTGTCCAGCGGGTGGTGCCCCGGGACGCTCCCGGCGTCGAGATCGGCATCGAACGGCTCTCGGGCTACTCGGACATCGACGGCGAGATGGACCCCACCGTCACGCTGGAGAACTTCGACATCCCGCGCCTGGAGGAGATCACCTTCCCCGTGGACGCGGTCATCCCCTGGCGGCACGACACCCCCTGGGGCGAGGAGCTGCTCCGCGCCGCACTGAGGTCTCTGCACCAGTACGCCCCCTGGGTGGACGTGGTGCACATTCTGGAGCAGGCCCCGGTCCCCCACTGGCTGAGGTCGGCCGACCACCTCTCCGTGATCCAGGCGGGGCCGGACGCCGAGATGTGGCTGCACCAGCTGCCCGACCTCTCGGACCGGTTCCTCCTGATGCGCCCCGGCGCCCTGTTCGGGCGGCCGGTGCGCCCCTTCGACTACTTCAGCCCGCACGGCGGAACCCGGCCGCGCCGCGGGCCGTGGACGGCCGAGGAATCTTTCGCCCCCTGGACGGCCACGGCCCACGCCGCCACCGGACGGGCGACCGGTCACGGCTACGCGCCGGGCCCCCAGCCCTACACCCGCTCCGCCCTCGTCGGTCTGGCCGCCTCCGGGTACGCCCCGGAGCAGACCCCCGACGCGCAGCTGGTGCCCGTCCTGCCGCTCACCCACCCCGCGGACGGCCTGACGCACCACTTCGCCCGCACGGCGGGGCTCGCCGACCCCGCGGGGGAGGCGACCGTCGCGCTCCACGCGGCGCTTCCGGGCATCCGACGCCACCTGGACCGGCTCCTGGTGCGCCGGGACATCCAGCAGATGCAGCTGTCCGGGCTCGGCGCCGAAGTTTCCCTGAGCCGTGGCGGCACCGACGCCGTCATCTCCTTTCTGCACCGTTACTTCCCCGTCGCGAGCCCGTTCGAGCTCGATCCGGGACCATCAGAGGACCCGGACGAGCGCACGTGAGCATGGGCAATCCCGAAGCGTCCGCCGCGGTCGGGGTATACCGCACCCTCGTACCGACCTCCCTCAGACGCCGTGTGGCACGCCGGGTACCGATCCGGCTCCGCGCGGCCCTCAAGGGAGCGCTGCGGCGTACGCACCACCTCACCGCGGTCGTCCGTGCCGTCCGCGCGGCCCGCGCGCGGCGTCGCTGGCCCCAGCTGTTCGGCGGACAGGAGCGGCTGGCGGTACTCCCCGCCCACGGCGCGCAGATAGCGCTCGTACGCTCCACCGTGTCCCCGCTCGGCCTGCGCGAGGCCAATCTGGAACTGGTCGTCTCCTTCCTGGAGGCGGCCGGTATCGACTACTTCGCGATCCGTGGGCAATCCGACTTCCGTTCCGTCCTGGCCGTCGCCGCACACGACCGGGCACGCGTCGTCGACCTGCTGGACCGTACCCGGAGCACCGGACCCGTCTACGCCGTCGCGTGCCGGGGGGAGGCGGCCAGGGGCCGGCCCGCCCTGTGCGGATCGTCCCGGGCGCGCAGGATCGCCGGCGAGGCCGCAGTCCTGCGCCTCGGCATGGTGTGGAGCGACCCGGGCAACAGCCTGGTGCTGGGGCTGGAGTACGGCTGCGACCTGGAGTTCTGGGAGAAGGACGAGGACGGCCGTCTGATCGCCCCCCGCCCCAACCGCGTCACCGAGGACGTCTCGCCGGCCGAGGGGCGGGTCAGCGCGCCCGTCAGCAGGCTCACCGGGTTCGCCGCCCTGCACACGCGCCGGACCCGTTCGGTGCGGACCATCGCCGCTTGCGCCGAGCCGCTTCCCGAGGACGTGCGCTTCCCCATCGACGTCGTCTACACCTGGGTGGACGGCTCCGACCAGGAGTGGCGGCGCCGCCGAGAGGCGTTCGGCGACCGTGGTTACCACGCGGAGGCTGCCAACGCGGCGCGCTACATCAGCCGGGATGAACTGCGCTATTCCCTGCGGGCGTTGGAGCAGAACGCGCCGTGGGTCCGCCATGTCTACCTGGTGACCGACCGGCAGCGGCCGCACTGGCTCAACCTCCGCAGCCCCCGGATCACCGTCGTCGACCACTCCGAACTCTTCGCGGACCCCGCGGCGCTGCCGACCTTCAACTCGCACGCGATCGAGAGTCAGCTCCACCACATCGACGGGCTGTCCGAGCACTTCCTGTACTTCAACGACGACATGTTCCTCGGCTGCCCCGTCACCCCGCGCGACTTCTTCCTGTCCAACGGGATGACCCGGACGTTCCTGTCGCCCTCCCAGGTGCCGCGCTGGGAACTCAGCGGCGGCGACCGCCCGGTGGACGCGGCGGGAAAGAACAACCGCAGGCTCCTCCTGGAGAACTTCGGCTCCGCCATCGTGCAGAAGCTGCGACACGCCCCGTACGCCCTGCGGCGCAGCGTGCTGTACGAGATCGAGCACGAGTTCGCCGAAGCCCACCGAGGGACCACCTACAGCCGCTTCCGCAGCCCCACGGACATCTCCATCCCGTCCTCGCTGTACCACTACTACGCGTACTTCACGGCGCGCGCGGTGCCCTCGGAGATCAGCTTCGCCTACCTGGACCTGGCGAAGCCCGAGATCGCGCGTCGGCTGGGCATTCTGCTGGCCCGACGCGACCGGCAGGCGTTCTGCATCAACGACACCTTGTCGGACACCTTCGACGTCGGACGGCAGGCGGCCATGCTCAGCGACTTCCTCCAGGCCTACTACCCCGTCCCCAGTCCCTTCGAGCGGAAGGACGCCGACGTCCGATGAAGATCTCCTTCCTGATCAACAACATCTACGGCATCGGCGGCACCAACCGAACCGTCATCAACCTGGCCGAGGCGCTGGCGGTGCGCCACGAGGTGGAGATCGTCTCCGTCTTCCGCCGCCTGACCGCCCCCAAGTTCGAGATCTCGCCCCGCATCAGGGTGCGCGCCCTGGTCGACCTGCGCCCCGGCGCCGCCGACCGCGCCGCCCCGGGGTCCGACGAGCCGAGCGAAGTG
Source organism: Streptomyces sp. CB02366 (assembly GCF_001905905.1). Lineage (GTDB taxonomy): Bacteria > Actinomycetota > Actinomycetes > Streptomycetales > Streptomycetaceae > Streptomyces. The sequence continues at coordinate 272,787 of NZ_LIVT01000003.1, read as the reverse complement.
GTTCCGCGCCAGGAGGAGTTCTACGCCCAGTACAACCGGTTCACCGACCGGCGGATCATCGACGACCTGGCAGCGACCGATGCCGACGTCGTCATCGGCACCCGGCCCAGCCTCAACCTCTTCGTGGCCGCGTACACCCGCGACTCCGCCCTCCGCGTCGCCCAGGAGCACATGACGCATCTGGCGATCCCGCCTGCGGTGCGTGCCGAGATGGCCCGGGTGTATCCGCGCCTGGACGCCGTCACCACGGTCACGGAGGCCGACGCCCGCTCCTTCCTCGCCAACACCCCGGTGCCCGGCCTCCCCGTGGTCGGCATCCCCAACAGCGTGCCGCGGCCGGTCGTCCCCCCGGCGGACGGCACCAGCAAGGTCGTGGTCAGCGCCGGCCGCATGCACCACATCAAGCGGTACGACCTGCTGATCCGCGCCTTCGGCATGATCGCCGACGAGTTCCCCGACTGGCAGCTGCGCATCTACGGTGACGGGGGCGAGGCGGCGAAACTGCGCGGACTGGTGACCGAACTCGGCCTGACGGGCCGGGCCCTGCTGATGGGCGGCTTCTCGCCGATCGAGTCGGAGTGGGTCAAGGGCTCGATCGCCGCCGTCACTTCCAGCGCGGAGTCCTTCGGCATGACGCTCGTGGAAGCCATGCGCTGCGGTCTGCCCGTCGTCTCGACGGACTGCCCGGTGGGGCCGCGGGAGATCCTCCGGGACGGCGAGGACGGCCTCCTCGTCCCCACCGGGGACGCCTCCGCGATCGCCTCGGGGCTGCGTCTGCTCATGGCCGACGGCGACCTGCGCCGAGCCATGGGGGAGGCCGCGCTGCGCAACTCCGCACGCTACGACCCGGACGTGGTCGCCGCTCGCTACGTCGAACTCTTCGAGGACGCGGCCCGCCGTCGCGCCTCCGCCGACCGCGACTACCGTCGGCCCGCTGCGCCGCGCGCGAGCGGGCCGGAGCGGTGGACCGTTCCGCCGGTCTCCATGAGGGCGGCCACGGTCGACGTCACGACCGACGAAGCGGGCCGGCTGAGGTTCGCCGTACAAGGGCCGCACGAGGACAAGCACCGCTGGCAGTTCGTGCTGCGACACGGCACCGCCGGCGCCGCGGCCCTGCCGGACATGGAACTGCCGACCGTCCGTACCCAGCAGGACAACGGCGGCACGCTCTACAGCGCGGAGCTTCCGGCCTCGGCCCTCGACGCCCTGGGGGACGGCCGTTGGAAGGTGACCATGCGCTCGGCCAGGTCGGAGAACGTCCATATGAAGGCGGGCATCCGGGACACCCGCTCCCTGATCGACGCCCGTGCCCGGCTCGTGGCCTGGCCCACGAGCGCTCCGATCGGCTGGAACCTCCCGTACGCGCAGCCGAACGGCAAACTGATGCTGCGCACGGTAATGCGCCGGGAGCACGTCGAGTGCACCTCCATCGACCTGCACGAGTCCGGGATCACCGTCACCGGGGTGCTGTGCGGAGAACGGGAGATCAGGCCGGGTGCGCGCTTCGTCGTCAGCCGGCGTGGTCAGCACATGGTCAACCACACCGTTCCGGTCGAGGTCCTGAGCAGCAGGGCCTTCCGGGTGGAGGTGCCTGTCCGGTACGTCGTCGACCACCGCCTGGAGCGCTGGGAGGACTGGGACTGGTGGCTGCAGCCGTACCCCGATCAGTGGAAGAAGACCCGTGTGTGCCGGGTGCTCGAAGACTTTCCCGACGTCAAGAGCGCCTACCCCTACCCGCCCGTGCCGTTGGCGGGGGTTGAACAGTCGGATTACGTCATGGTCCATCCGGCCCGACCGGTATGGGTGCGCCCCTACTGCTCGGTGTCCGGAGGCATGGCGATGAACGTGGTGGACCGATGAACCGAGTGAGACCTTCCCTTCTGCACATCGTCGCGCACCAGGACGACGATCTGTACTTCATGAACCCCGACCTGGTCCGTTCGCTTCAGGAAGGACACGCGATCACGACCGTGGTGGTGACCGCGGGCGAGGGGGACGGCCTCAACGTCGACACCAACGATCCGCAGCGCCGGGCCCAGCAGCCGGACTTCATCGGCTACAGCACCGCGCGCGGCTGCGGTCTGCGTTCCGCCTACGCGCGCATGGCGACCGGGGACCGCACCAGTCCGTGGCGCCGGGAGCCGGTACAGCTGGCGCCCGGCTTCGTCGTGGAACGCTTCACCCTGCTGGCACGCGACACCGTGCGCATGTACTTCTGCCAACTGCACATGGGAGCCCCCGTCATGGGCGGCGAGCGCACCCGCGTACACCAGTTGTGGGAGGGCGCCATCCGGTCGCAGGCCACGCTGCCGGAGCGGGGCTCCACGATCGACGAGGTGCAGCACGTCTCCCGCGAACAGCTGATCGTCGGCCTGACCGCCCTGCTCGACGAGGTCCGCCCGACGGTGGCGCGGGTGATGGACCCCGACCCCGAGCACGACGGCGGCAAGGACGGATTCGTCATGTCCGACCACGTCGACCACACCTCCGTCACCCAGTTCGCCCTCGCCGCACTGCAGCGTCACCGGGACGCGGGGCACGCGCCCGTCGTCGAGCACTACCGCGCGTACGCCAACCGCTTCTGGGGCTACAACCTGGACCCGGTAGCCATGGCCGAGAAGGCCGAATACCTCGCCACGTACGCCGGCCTGGACGCCACACACTGCCCCCAGGGGACCTGCGAGCGGTGCGGCGACCGGCAGTTGGGCCCCAACCCCTACCGCAGCACGCACATGATGAGCAGTGCTTACCGCTACTCGCCCCCCGCCAACTGGTTGCGGCCGGGGCCCGGCGACAGGCTGAACGCCTTCGCGGTCCTGGGCGGACGGCTCGCCTTCTGGACGGAGACGGGCCCCGCCTCCGGCGTGTGGCGCGGCCCCTTCGTACTCGGCGACGGTTGGATCGCGCCCACCGTCGCGGTGACGGGGACGCCGGGCGGGCCGGCCGAACTGGTGGGACTGCGAAGGAACATGGTGGCCGGAGGCGCGGTCACCGTGGACATCGTCCACACGGTGCAGGACCCCGACGGCAACGGCTTCGCCGGCTGGCAGTCCCTGGAGAACCCGGACTGGACGCACGGCGACGGGCGCCGTCAGCGGGAGCTCGGAGTGCCCTCGGCCGCCGTCGACGGCGAGGGGCGGCTCCATGTCTTCGCCCGGAACTTCGCCCAGGGCATCAGCATGCGCCGCAGGAACGAGAGCGGCGTGTGGGAGCCCTGGGAGAACCTCGGCGGCTCCTTCCTGCAGGACGCCGGCATCGCCGTGACCACCGAGCAGGGCACGGTGGAGCTGTACGTCCCCGGCAAGGAAACGGTGAGCCGCTGGCACCAGACCTTCCTGGGCGGCCCCTTCGTCCAGGACACCACGCTCAAGACCGGCAGGGTCGCGACCGGCGGCGTCAACGCGGTGGACTCGGGCGGCGGCCGTACCTGCCTCTACTACCGGCAGGCCGCGACCCAGCAGGTCATGGCCTACCGGCAGCATGAGAACGGCAGCTGGCCCGGCGGCGGCGCGAGTCTCGGCACCAGCGGCGGCACGGGGGCCGTGGCGGCCCTGTGGGCCCCCGAGCGGGGCGCACGGGAGGCGTTCCTGGCCCACCGCAGCTCCGGAGGGAGACTCGCCGTCTCCTTCCCGGCCCCCGACCGGAACGTCTCCGGCACCCACTGGCGTGAGTCGGGCGAGATGTTCACCCACGCCCCGGCCATGGCGTACGACGCCGCGGGAGCCGTCGTCGTGGCGGTCGTCGGCACCGACGGCCGCCTGTGTCTGCGGCGACAGCTGTCGCCGGTGGTGGGCAGCGCGCTCGGCCCCGCCTTCCACGCGGAACAGTCCTGAACGGCGTGGGGGCGTGGTGGGCGGCCCGGTCCGGAAAGGGACGGGTGGGGGCCGCCGTCGTGATCCTGGCGGTCGCGGCGGCCCTCGTCGCCGGGGTGCCCGCCTGCGAGGGGCGGGAGAAGTCCCCCGCCCGGGGGGAGGTCCGGGTTCTCCACTACAACCTCTGCGGGGCGGCCGCCGTGTGCCCCTGGAACGCCGGAGGGTCCGGCTCCGGCACCTCCGTCGAGCGCGTGGTGAGCGAGGCGTCCGCGTTCGAACCCGACGTCATCACGCTCAACGAGGTCTGCGAGACGCAGTACCGGGCGCTTCTGGAACTGCTGGAGAACGCCGGCCGGCGCATGGACGGAACGTATGCGTCGTCCCAGGACAACGTCCCCAACTGTGGCCCCACCGGCGCATTCGGCACCGCGGTCCTCAGCCGAGGGCCCATCGTCTCCGAAGAGCCCGACTACCGGCCCTTCGCCCACTCCGGAGACGAGATGTACACGAACGCGGGGAGGACGGTCCCCGTCCGGCGCGGGATCCTCTGCGCCCCCACCCGGGTCGGCCGGAAGCCCCTGCTCGCGTGCACGGCTCACACCTATGCCAAGGCCCCCGAGCAGCTGCGGGAGATCAGGGACCGGTTGGCGGAGGGCTCCGTGCCACGGAAGGTCCCCGTTCTGCTCGCCGGGGACCTGAACCTCCAGCCGAACGAGCCCGCGCTGGGATTCCTCTACGCCCACGCCTCCGGGGACGGCGACAAGCCCGGCGGACGGTTCCGGGAGGGCGACGAGACGGACCGCGCCTGGTTCTCCCAGGGATCGACCGGGGGAGTGGTGTGCACGGCGGGCGAGCCCGATCGGTGCCGCAACGGCGAACCCACCGCCGACGACCGGAAGATCGACTACGTCTTCGCCGACACCCGTCACTTCTCCGGCGGGCACAGCGACGCGAAGATGTTCGAGGAATCCGATCACGCGATGCTGACGGCGGTCTTCTCCCTCGCCCCGGACGCCTGACCGGCGGCGGGGGCGCCGGGGCTTCGGGAACGGCTCCGGCCCCTGCACGACGGCGGGCCGTACGGGAAGATCATCCCGTACGGCCCGCCCGCGTCCACGACGCGCCGGCTACGCGGGCACGCTCGCCACGCCGCGCTCCAGGAACGGCTTCCCGTTCACCCGCTGGGAGACGCCCTCGCGGTCCAGGTACGGCGTGATGCCGCCCAGGTGGAAGGGCCAGCCCGCACCGGTGATCAGGCACAGGTCGATGTCCTGGGCCTCGGCGACGACGCCCTCCTCCAGCATCAGGCCGATCTCCTGCGCCACCGCGTCGAGCACGCGGTCGCGGGTCTGCTCCTCGGTGAGGACGGTGTCGCCCTGCTTGAGGAGGGCGGCGACCTCGGGGTCGAGGACCGGAGCGCCGGAGTCGTAGACGTAGAAGCCGCGCTTGCCGGCCTTCACGACCGCCGCCAGGTTCTCGGAGACCGTGAAGCGCTCCGGGAAGGCGCGGTTCAGGGTCTCGGAGACGTGCAGGCCGATGGCCGGGCCGACCAGCTCCAGGAGCACCAGCGGGGACATCGGCAGGCCGAGCGGCTCGACGGCGCGCTCCGCGACCTCGACCGGGGTGCCCTCGTCGATGACGTTCTGGATCTCGCCCATGAAGCGGGTGAGGATGCGGTTGACGACGAACGCCGGGGCGTCCTTCACCAGGACCGCGGTCTTCTTCAGCTTCTTCGCCACGCCGAACGCCGTCGCCAGCGAGGCGTCGTCGGTCTGCTCGCCGCGGACGATCTCCAGCAGCGGCAGGACCGCGACCGGGTTGAAGAAGTGGAAGCCGACGACCCGCTCGGGGTTCTTCAGCTTGGACGCCATCTCGGTCACCGACAGCGAGGAGGTGTTGGTGGCGAGGATCGCGTGCGCCGGGGCGACCGCCTCGACCTCCGCGAACACCTGCTGCTTGACGCCGATCTCCTCGAAGACGGCCTCGATGACGAAGTCCGCGTCCGCGAAGCCCTCGGCCTTGTCGAGGACGCCGGAGACCAGGCCCTTGAGGCGGTTGGCCTTGTCCTGGTTGATGCGGCCCTTGCCGAGCAGCTTCTCGATCTCGGCGTGGACGTAGCCCACACCCTTGTCGACGCGCTCCTGGTCGATGTCGGTGAGGACGACCGGGACCTCCAGGCGGCGCAGGAACAGCAGCGCCAGCTGCGAGGCCATCAGCCCCGCGCCGACGACGCCGACCTTGGTGACCGGGCGGGCCAGGCTCTTGTCCGGGGCCCCGGCCGGGCGCTTGCCGCGCTTCTGGACGAGGTTGAAGGCGTAGATGCCGCTGCGCAGCTCGCCGCCCATGATCAGGTCGGCCAGCGCCTGGTCCTCGGCGTCGAAGCCGGCGGACAGGTCGCCGTCCTTGGCCGCCGCGATGATGTCCAGCGCGCGGTACGCCGCCGGGGCCGCGCCGTGCACCTTGGAGTCGGCGATGGCCCTGCCCCGGGCCACGGCCTGGTCCCAGGCGTCGCCGCGGTCGATCTCGGCGCGCTGAGGCGTGACCGAGCCCTTGAGGACGTTCGCGGTCCAGATCAGCGACTGCTCCAGGAAGTCCGCGCCTTCGAAGATCGCGTCCGCGATGCCGAGGTCGAAGACCTGCTCGCCCTTGAGCTGCCGGTTCTGGTTGAGCGAGTTCTCGATGATCACCGAGACCGCGCGGTCCGCGCCGATCAGGTTCGGGAGCAGCACGCAGCCGCCCCAGCCGGGGACCAGGCCGAGGAAGACCTCGGGCAGCGAGAACGCCGGGAGCGCCTTGGAGACGGTGCGGTAGGTGCAGTGCAGACCGACCTCGACGCCGCCGCCCATGGCCGCGCCGTTGTAGTACGCGAACGTCGGGACCGCGAGGCCGGAGAGGCGGCGGAAGACGTCGTGGCCGCCCTTGCCGATGGCGAGCGCGTCCTCGTGGCGGCCGAGCAGCTCGACGCCCTTGAGGTCGGCGCCGACCGCGAAGATGAACGGCTTGCCGGTGACGCCGACACCGGTGATGGCGCCGTCGGCGGCCTCCTTCTCGACCTGGTCGATCGCGGCGTTCAGGTTCGCCAGCGACTGCGGTCCGAAGGTGGTCGGCTTGGTGTGGTCCAGGCCGTTGTCCAGGGTGATGAGCGCGAACCGCCCGGCGCCGGACGGCAGGTCCAGGTGGCGTACGTGCGCCTGCGTGACGACCTCGCCGGGGAACAGCTCGGCCGCACCCTTCAGAAGCTCAGTGGTGGAGCTCACTTGTCGCCTCCGTCAGCGTTGAAGTGGGGGTTCTCCCAGACGACCGTGGCGCCCATGCCGAAGCCGACGCACATGGTCGTCAGGCCGTAGCGGACCTGGGGCTGCTCCTCGAACTGCCGGGCCAGCTGGGTCATGAGGCGGACGCCGGAGGAGGCCAGCGGGTGGCCGTAGGCGATCGCGCCGCCGTACTGGTTGACGCGCGCGTCGTCGTCGGCGATGCCGTAGTGCTCCAGGAAGGCGAGCACCTGCACGGCGAACGCCTCGTTGATCTCGAAGAGACCGATGTCGTCGATGGTGAGACCGGCCTGGGCCAGCGCCTTCTCGGTGGCCGGGATCGGGCCGTAGCCCATGACCTCCGGCTCCACGCCCGCGAAGGCGTAGGAGACCAGGCGCATCTTGACCGGGAGGCCCAGCTCGCGGGCGACGTCCTCGGCGGCGAGCAGCGAGGCGGTGGCGCCGTCGTTGAGCCCGGCGGCGTTGCCGGCCGTCACGCGGCCGTGGGGGCGGAAGGGGGTCTTCAGACCGGCCAGCGACTCCATGGTGGTGCCGGGGCGCATCGGCTCGTCGGCGGTGACCAGGCCCCAGCCCGTCTCGCCCGCCTCGGCGTTGGTGCGGCGCACCGAGACCGGCACCAGGTCCTGCTGGATCTTGCCGTCGGCGTACGCCTTGGCGGCCTTCTCCTGCGAGCGCACCGCGTAGGCGTCCGCGCGCTCCTTGGTGATCGTGGGGTAGCGGTCGTGCAGGTTCTCCGCCGTCATGCCCATGAACAGGGCGGACTCGTCGACCAGCTTCTCCGACACGAAGCGCGGGTTGGGGTCCACGCCCTCGCCCATGGGGTGGCGGCCCATGTGCTCGACGCCGCCGGCCACGACGACGTCGTACGCGCCGAAGGCGATGGAACCGGCCGTCGAGGTGACGGCGGTCAGCGCGCCCGCGCACATGCGGTCGATCGAGTAGCCGGGGACGGACTGCGGCAGACCGGCGAGGATTCCGGCGGTACGGCCCAGCGTCAGACCCTGGTCCCCGATCTGCGTGGTCGCGGCGATGGCGACCTCGTCGATCTTCTTGGGGTCCAGGTCCGGGTTGCGGCGCAGCAGCTCCCGGATGGCCTTCACGACGAGGTCGTCGGCGCGGGTCTCGTGGTAGATGCCCTTCGGGCCCGCTTTGCCGAACGGGGTGCGGACGCCGTCGACGAAGACGACGTCCCGGATGGTACGAGGCACGATGGCTCTCCTCCAGGGTGCGGGATGGCACTGCTGCGGGGCGCGCCACGGGGCGCACCGCCTGCCATCATGCTACTTGCGGGTAACCAGACTGCCCACCCCCCACGGCCGGAGCGTCGAAGGTCACACCGTCCGCCGCACGCCCACCGCGACCGGCCCGGAGGGGCGAGCCGCCTCACGGGTGAACCGGACCGCCCCCGGCCGCCGCAGCGCCGGGCCGTGGTCCACCGCGACCACCGGGCAGGCCGCGAACACGGCGGTGCGCCACAGGGGGTCACCGGCAGCCGCACCGGCGAGGGCGGCGGGCCCGGCGCCCGGCGCGGTGTCCCGAAGATCCGGTCGCTCCGGGGGGACGTGATCGGCGGAGCATCGCCGGAGACGAGCGGAAGCGCCGGCAACCTGGCGTGATTTCGCTCCTTCGCGACCACATCCGCACCGCCGACGCGTACTCCGCGTCACCGGCCGCCTCCGCCTCGGTGATCAAGCCGGCCCCGCCGTCGTCCTCGCCGACCTGGAAGCGCCGCACGCCGCGCCGGAGCGCGGGGTGCGGCGGCGCCCCGGCCCGCCACTCCGGATCGCCCCGCTCCGCGCGCTCCCGCCGCGCTGTTCCGAAGAGGCGTGTTCCGTCGCCGTACCCCGTGCCCGTCGTGCCCGCGCCGTACTTCCCGTGAGTCCTGGGGGCCCGTGGCCCCGGGGAGCGCCGCGCCCCCGCGGCCCTCGCGGACCGGGAGGAGACCGAACACCCCCCCGGCCGACCGCCGGGGGGTGTTCGGGAGCGTGTGCGGGGTCAGGCGGAGGCCGCCAGCGCCCGGACCAGGAGCGGGGCGACCTGCTGGATCTGCCAGTTCCGCGCCCCGTACCCGGCGAGGGTGTCCTCGACCGCGCCGGGCGTCAGGCTCTTCGGCGGCTCCCAGCAGACCCGGCGCACGGTGTCCGGGGTGATCAGGTTCTCCTGGGGCATGTTGAGGCGTTCGGCCAGCTCGGAGACGGCGGCACGGGCGGCCGAGAGCCGGGCGGCGGCGGCCGGGTCCTTGTCGGCCCAGGAGCGCGGGGGAGGCGGCCCGGCCGGCTGCTGACCGGGCTGCGGCAGCGCCGTCTCGGGCAGTGCCCTGGCCCGGTCCACGGCCGCCTGCCACTGCTCCAGCTGACGGCGTCCCATGCGGTGGCCGAATCCCGGCAGTGCGCTCAGCGCCTGGACGTCGGCCGGCAGCGCCAGCGCGGCCTCGATGATCGCGGCGTCGCCGAGGACCTTGCCGGGGGAGATGTCACGCCGCTGGGCGACCTGGTCGCGGGCGGTCCACAGCTCGCGGACGACGGCCATCTGACGGCGGCGGCGCACCTTGTGCATGCCGGAGGTGCGGCGCCAGGGGTCCTTGCGCGGCGGGGCGGGCGGCGCGGAGGCGATGGCGTCGAACTCCTCGCGGGCCCACTCCAGCTTGCCCTGGCGCTCCAGCTCCTCCTCCAGCGCGTCGCGCAGGTCGATCAGCAGCTCCACGTCGAGCGCGGCGTAGCGCAGCCAGGGGTCGGGCAGCGGCCGGGTGGACCAGTCGACGGCGGAGTGGCCCTTCTCCAGCGCGTACCCGAGGACGCTCTCCACCATCGCGCCGAGGCCGACGCGCGGGAAGCCCGCGAGCCGCCCCGCCAGCTCGGTGTCGAACAGCGAGGTGGGGGTCATGCCTATGTCCCGCAGGCACGGCAGGTCCTGGGACGCCGCGTGCAGGATCCACTCGGAGCCGGTCAGCGCGGAACCGAGGCCGGAGAGGTCGGGGCAGCCCACCGGGTCGACCAGGGCGCTGCCCGCGCCCTCGCGGCGCAGCTGGACGAGGTAGGCGCGCTGGCCGTAGCGGTATCCCGAGGCGCGTTCGGCGTCGACGGCCACCGGGCCGGTGCCCGCGGCGAAGGCCGCGATCACCTGGGCCAGCGCGTCGTCGGACGTCACCACCGGGGGAATGCCCTCGCGTGGTTCGAGCAAGGGGATCGGCGCCGGGGCGACGTCGTCCGGGGGAGCGCCCCCGGTGGTTCGCAGTGAAGTGTCTGCTGCGGTCTCTTGGGCGTCGGTCACGTGTCAAGGGTATCTGGGTATGCGCGGAGCCCGCCGACGGAACGTTCCGTCGACGGGCGGGCATGCGCGTATTCCGGCCGAAGGCGCGTCGGGGCACGTCCCGGCGGGGTGAGGTCAGTGGATGATGCCCGTCCGCAGGGCCACGGCGACCATGCCGGCCCGGTCCCCGGTGCCGAGCTTGCGGGCGATGCGGGCGAGGTGGGACTTGACGGTCAGGGCGGAGAGGCCCATCGAGACGCCGATGGCCTTGTTGGACTGGCCTTCGGCGACCAGGCGGAGCACCTCCACCTCGCGTCCGGACAGTTCGCGGTAGCCGCCCGGGTGGCTCGGAGACCCGGGGGGCCGGCGGTGCATACGGGCCGCGTTGGCGCCGATGGGGGCGACGCCGGGGCGGCCGGGGTGGCCGATGTTGGTTCGGGTGCCGGTGACGACGTAGCCCTTCACGCCGCCCGCGAGGGCGTTGCGAACGGCGCCGATGTCGTCGGCGGCGGAGAGGGCGAGACCGTTGGGCCAGCCTGCGGCCCGGGTCTCGGACAGCAGGGTCAGCCCGGAACCGTCGGGCAGGTGGACGTCGGCAATGCAGATGTCGCGCGGGTTGCCGACGCGGGGACGTGCCTCCGCGATGGACGACGCCTCGATGACGTCACGTACTCCGAGGGCCCACAGATGGCGGGTGACGGTGGAACGGACGCGCGGGTCGGCCACGACGACCATGGCCGTCGGCTTGTTCGGGCGGTAGGCGACCAGGCTTGCGGGCTGCTCAAGGAGAACGGACACCAGGCCTCCTGGGGGAGTGGCGGGACGGGCCGGCTCGGGGGATGAAACCGGGGACGAACCGTGCTTGAAGGGTCATTGACCTCTTCGGCAGCGGGCCCGTCCTCCTTTAGGGAAAGATCGCGATTTGGTGAGTAACAATTCGGGCAAATAGGACGCGCGATCGATTGTACGAAAAGAGAGCCGGTACATGTGCGATACGGGTGACGGAGCGTTACGAAACCTGCGGCCCGCGCCGCTGCGGCAGCGTCACCACCGCCGCGTCCACCGTCTCCGACGGCGGCAGCCCCGCGATCTGGCACAGCAGATCGCCCCAGGCCATCAGGTGCGACGCCGTCTCCGGAACGCCGCCCCGGCCCTCGCGGGGCGTCCACGAGGCCCGGATCTCGATCTGCGTGGCCGCACGGCGCGCGGAGAGCGCGCCGAAGTAGTGCGAACCGGCGCGCGTCACCGTCCCGCCGGCCTCCCCGTACGCCAGGCCCCGCGCGTCCAGCGCCCCCGTCAGCCACGACCAGCAGACCTCCGGCAGCAGCGGGTCCGCCGCCATCTCCGGCTCCAACTCCGCCCGCACCAGCGTCACCAGGCGGAACGCGCCCTTCCAGGCGTCGTGCCCCGCCGGATCGTGCAGCAGCACCAGTCTGCCGTCGGCGAGATCGTCCTCGCCGTCCACCACCGCCGCCTCCAGGGCGTACGCGTGCGGGGCGAGGCGCTGCGGCGGCCTGGTCGTCTCCACCTCCAACTCCGGCCGCAGACGCGCGGAGCGCAGCGAGTCGACCGCCGCCAGGAAGGCGGGAGGCACGGGAGGGCCCTCCTCCGCACGGTCCTTGCCTTCAACGCCGTCGGAATGATCGGAGAACTGTCCCTGAGCCGGAGCCATGCGGGGAAGAGTAGGCGGAAGGCGGGCCGCGTGCGGGGAGGGACACCCGTGCGGGGCCGGGCTCCTTCGGCCCGCGTGCGAAGATTCTGTGCGTGAGTGCCAACGACAGCCCTTCGGGCCAGCAGACGACGACCTCCGCCAGCCTCGAGGCGGTCCACCGCGCCACCCGCGACTCGGCGTTCCTCAAGGCGTGCCGACGCGAACCCGTGCCCCACACCCCGGTCTGGTTCATGCGCCAGGCGGGACGCTCGCTGCCCGAGTACCTGAAGGTCCGCGAGGGCATCGCGATGCTCGACTCCTGCATGATGCCGGAGCTGGTCGCCGAGATCACCCTCCAGCCCGTGCGCCGGCACAAGGTCGACGCCGCGATCTACTTCAGCGACATCGTCGTACCGCTCAAGGCCATCGGCATCGACCTCGACATCAAGCCCGGCGTCGGCCCCGTCATCGCCGAGCCGATCCGCACCCGCGCCGACCTGGCCCGGCTGCGCGACCTCACCCCCGAGGACGTCCCGTACGTCACCGAGGCCATCGGGATCCTCACCGCCGAGCTGGGCGCCACCCCCCTCATCGGCTTCGCCGGGGCCCCGTTCACCCTCGCCAGCTACCTCGTCGAGGGCGGCCCCTCGCGCAACCACGAGCGCACCAAGGCCATGATGTACGGCGACCCGCAGCTCTGGGCCGACCTCGTGGACCGGCTCGCGGAGATCACCGGCGCCTTCCTCAAGGTCCAGATCGAGGCCGGGGCCTCCGCCGTCCAGCTCTTCGACTCCTGGGTCGGCGCGCTCGCCCCCGCCGACTACCGCCGCGCGGTGCTCCCCGCCTCCGCCAAGGTCTTCGACGCCGTCGCCCCCTACGGCGTCCCCCGCATCCACTTCGGCGTCGGCACCGGCGAACTCCTCGGCCTGATGGGCGAGGCCGGGGCGGACGTCGTCGGCGTCGACTGGCGGGTTCCGCTGGACGAGGCCGCCCGCCGCGTCGGCCCCGGCAAGGCGCTCCAGGGCAACCTCGACCCGGCGGTGCTCTTCGCGCCGACCCCGGCCGTCGAGGAGAAGACCCGCGAGGTGCTGGACGCCGCCGCCGGCCTGGAGGGCCACGTCTTCAACCTGGGCCACGGCGTCATGCCGACCATGGACCCGGACGCGCTCACCCGCCTCGTGGGCTACGTCCACGAGCAGACCGCGCGCTGAGCGGACGGTCCCGGGGCCCGCGCCCCGGGACCGTCCTCAGCTCCCCGCGCCCCGCACCGCCGCCACCGCCTTGCGGGCGGCGACCAGCACCGGATCCCAGACCGGCGAGAACGGCGGGGCGTACCCCAGGTCGAGCGCCGTCATCTGCTCCACCGTCATCCCGGCCGTCAGCGCCACCGCCGCCACGTCCACCCGCTTCGCCGACCCCTCGCGGCCGACGATCTGCACCCCGAGCAGCCGCCCCGTACGCAGCTCCGCGATCATCTTCACCGTCATCGGCTTCGCCCCCGGGTAGTACCCCGCCCGCTGCGTCGACTCGACGGTCGCCGTGACGTAGCGCAGCCCGGCCGCGGCGGCGTCCTTCTCCCGCAGCCCGGTCCGGGCGATCTCCAGGTCGCAGACCTTGCTCACCGCCGTACCGACCACGCCGGGGAACGTGCCGTAGCCGCCGCCCACGTTGGAACCGATCACCTGGCCGTGCTTGTTGGCGTGGGTGCCCAGCGGGATGTGCCGGGGCCGTCCCGCCACCAGGTCCAGGACCTCCACGCAGTCGCCGCCCGCCCAGATGTCCTGGTGGCCCGCCACCCGCATCGCCTGGTCGGTCAGCAGTCCGCCCTGCGGGCCCAGCGGCAGCCCCGCCGCCCGCGCCAGCCCCGTCTCCGGTTCGACGCCGATGCCGAGCACCACCACGTCCGCCGGATACCTCCCCGCATCCGTCACCACCCCGGTCACCCGGCCGTCCGCACCGGTGAGGATCTCGGTCACGGCGGCCCCGTTGACCGTGGTGATGCCCAGCCCGTCCATCGCCCCGTGGACGAGGCGCCCCATGTCCGGGTCGAGCGTCGACATCGGCTGCCGGCCCCGGTTCAGAACGGTCACCGCGAAGCCCCGCTTGAGCATCGCCTCGGCCATCTCGACGCCGATGTACCCCGCGCCCACCACGACGGCCTGCCGGGTGCCCTCCGCGCCCAGCGCGTCCAACGAGTCCAGCAGCGCCTGCCCGTCGTCCAGGGTCTGCACCCCGTGCACCCCGGACGCGTCCATCCCCGGCAGCTCCGGGCGCACCGGACGGGCCCCGGTGGCGATCACCAGCTTGTCGTAGCCCGTCCAGTACGCCTTCCCGCTCTCCCGGTCCAGCGCCCGCACCCGCCGCCCGGGCACGTCCAGCTCCGTCACCTCGGTCCGCATCCGCAGATCGATGTGCCGCTCCCGGTGCTCCCGCGGCGTCCGGGCGATCAGGTCGTCACGCGCTTTCACGTCGCCGCTCACCCAGTACGGGATGCCGCACGCCGAGTACGAGGTGAAGTGGCCGCGTTCGAACGCGACGATCTCCAACTCCTCCGGCCCCTTCAGCCTGCGGGCCTGGGACGCGGCGGACATGCCCGCCGCGTCCCCGCCGATGACCACCAGTCGCTCCGCTGCCACGCCGGGCCCCTTCCGTCCGATCAGGGCCCCCACGCTACGGTGCCGCGGCGGTTCAGGAGGCCGCTGGGCCCCCCTCCCTCCCCGCGGGCCGTGCCGCGAGCGCCACCGCCGCGCGGCGGGCCGCCCGGCGCTTCCGCAGCACCCGCCAGACCACCACGGCCAGGACCCCGGTGAGCAGGAACGGGAACGCGGCCCCGAACGCCACCGCGATCCACCGCAGCATCGTCACGAACGCGTCCCAGCCGCCGCCCAGCGCGTCCAGGAACCCCGGGTCGTCCTCCTCCCCGTCCTCGTCCGGGGCGTCCGGCGGCGTCAGGTCCAGGGTGATGGTCGCCAGCGAGGTGCGGTCCTTCAGGCTCGCCTGCTGGGCCAGCAGCGACTCCAGATCCGACTGGCGGCTGCTCAGTTCGCCCTCCAGGGCGACCACGTCGCTGATCTTCTCCGCCTCGTCCATCAGCTCCCGCACCCGCGCCACGCTCGCCCGCTGGGTGGAGATCCGGCTCTCCACGTCGACCACCTGGTCGGTGACGTCCTTCGCGTTCGAGGTGCGCGAGCGCAGCTTCCCGGAACCGGACAGCTCCCGCAGCACCTCCCCGAACCGCTCCTGCGGCACCCGCAGCACCAGATGCGAGGTCTCGTACGTGTCGTCGAGCCGCTCGGTGTTCTCCGACGCCACCAGGCCGCCCGCACCCTCCGCCGCGGCGCGTGCGGCGGCCACCGCCTTCGGGACGCTCCTCACCTCCACGGAGAGCGCGGCCGTACGGATGACGTGGGTGGCCGCCGCCCCCGGCTTCGGCGCGGCCTTCCTCCCGGACGCCTTCCCGTCCGCCCGCTCCCCGGAGGCGGCCGCACCGCCCTCGTCCGCGAACCCCTCGCGCGGCGCGCTCTTCCCGTCCGCCGCCTTCGCGTCGCTCCCCGACGAGTCGCCCGACGCGCCGCAGCCGCCGACGGCGAGCAGGAGGCCGAGCGCCCCGGCGACGAGCACCGCACGCCCCCGGACGAAGGATCGATCGATTCCGCTGCCCACACACATGGCCAGGTCCCCCCAAGGACTTCGGTTGATGGTGACGGTTCGACGCGGCGGCCCCGTCGCCGGTTGCCGGCAGGGGTTGCGAAGTGGTCACGGTCAGGACGCGGAACGGGTTTGAGAGAGTGGACCCATGCAGCGTTCCCAACAGCGTGCGGACACGCCCCCGGCCCACGTCGTCGTCATCGGCGGCGGCATCTCCGGCCTGGCCGCCGCCCACCGCCTCGTCGCCGCCGGAGTGCGCGTCACCCTCCTGGAGGCGACGGACCGGCTCGGCGGCAAACTCATGACCGGTGAGGTCGCGGGCGTCCAGGTCGACCTGGGGGCCGAGTCGATGCTCGCCCGCCGCCCCGAGGCTGTCGCCCTGGCCGAGGCGGTGGGGCTGGCCGACCGCCTCCAGCCGCCCGCCACCGCCACCGCCTCCCTGTGGACCCGCGGCGCGCTGCGGCCCCTGCCCAAGGGCCACGTCATGGGCGTCCCCGGCGACCCGGCGGTCCTCGGCCAGGTGCTGTCGCCCGAGGGCCTGGCCCGGATCGCCGAGGAACGCGACCTCACCCCGACCCCGGTCGGCGACGACGTCGCGGTCGGCGCGTACGTCGCGGACCGGCTCGGCCGCGAGGTCGTGGACCGGCTGGTGGAACCCCTCCTCGGCGGGGTCTACGCGGGCGACGCCTACCGGATCTCGATGCGCGCCGCCGTGCCCCAGCTCTTCGAGGCCGTCCAGGAGGGCGGCCCGCTGCTGGAGGCCGTGCGCCGCATCCAGGAGCGCGCCGCCGCCCGGCAGCGGACCGGACCCGTCTTCCAGGGCCTCGACGGCGGCATCGGCACCCTCCCGGCCGCCGTGGCGGACGCCGTACGGACCGGCGGCGGCGAGATCCTCACCGCCACCCCCGTCCTCGGCCTGACCCGCACGGAATCCGGCTGGGCCGTCCGCACCGAGGCCCGGACCGTCGCCGCCGACGGCATCGTGCTGGCCACCCCCGCCTGGTCCGCCGGCACCCTGCTGGCCGCCGAGTCCCCGGCGGCCTCCGCCGAGCTCTCCGGCGTCGAGTACGCGTCGATGGCCCTGGTCACCCTCGCCTTCCGGCGCGCCGACGTCGAGGCGCACGAGGCCCTGCGCGGCCGCTCCGGCTTCCTGGTGCCCCCGGTCGACGGGCACACCGTCAAGGCGTCCACGTTCTCCAGCAACAAGTGGCGGTGGGTCGCCGACGCCGCGCCCGACCTGTTCGTGCTGCGCACCTCCGTCGGCCGCTACGGCGAGGAGGAGCACATCCACCGCGAGGACGGCGAACTCGTCGCCCTCTCCCAGCGCGACCTCGCCGCCGCCACCGGCCTCACCGCCCGGCCCGTGGACACCGAGGTCACCCGCTGGATCGGCGGCCTGCCGCAGTACCCGGTCGGCCACCTCGCCCGGGTCGCCCGCATCCGCGACGAGGTCGCCGGGCTGCCCGCCCTGCGGGTCTGCGGCGCGGTCTACGACGGGGTCGGCATCCCGGCCTGCGTCGCGAGCGCCCACCGGGCGGCCGACGAGATCGTCCGCGACCTCACGGGGAGGATCACCGGGGTGGAGACGGGGGAGATCACGGGGGAGATCACCGCCACCCCGACCCGGGTTCGGGGCACGGGGAGCGAGGCGGGACAATAGCCGTATGAGTGCTCCCGAGACTGCGACATCAAGCAAGGGTCCGAACGCCGGCAAGAAGGCCAAGGACCTCAACGAGGTCATCCGCTACACCCTGTGGTCGGTCTTCAAGCTGCGCGACGTGCTGCCCCTGGACCGCGCCGGATACGCCGACGAGGTCCAGGAGCTGTTCGACCGGCTCGCCGCCGAGGACGTCACCGTCCGCGGCGTCTACGACCTGTCGGGGCTGCGGGCCGACGCGGACATCATGATCTGGTGGCACGCCGAGGACTCGGACCGGCTCCAGGACGCTTACAACCTCTTCCGCCGCACCAAGCTCGGGCGCGCTCTGGAGCCGGTGTGGTCCAACATGGCCCTCCACCGGCCCGCCGAGTTCAACAAGTCGCACATCCCGGCGTTCCTCGCCGACGAGACGCCGCGCGACTACATCAGCGTCTATCCCTTCGTCCGCTCCTACGACTGGTACCTGCTGCCCGACGAGGACCGCCGCCGCATGCTCGCGGACCACGGCAAGATGGCCCGGGGCTACCCGGACGTCCGCGCCAACACCGTCGCCTCCTTCTCGCTGGGCGACTACGAGTGGATCCTCGCCTTCGAGGCGGACGAGCTGCACCGTATCGTCGACCTGATGCGTCACCTGCGCGCCTCCGAGGCGCGCCTCCACGTGCGCGAGGAGGTCCCGTTCTACACGGGCCGCAGGAAGAGCGTCGCAGACCTGGTGGCCGGGCTCGCATAGCCAGCGAGTCCCGCACCACCCCAACCCGGAAGATCAGAAGGACGGGCACCAGGGCACCGACCGTGCCGCCCGCCGTTCCAGCGACACCGGGTTCGGCTTCGGGGGCCGTCGTACCGTGAAGGTGCGGCGGCCCCCGCTCCGTACGCCCCGACGTCAGTCCAGCGACACCGCGTTGGGCTCCGGGCGGGCGGCGCAGTCCGCGCCCCGCCCCGGCACCTCGCCGGTCAGCAGGTACCGGCGCAGATGGTCGTCCACGCACGGGTTCCCGGCCCCGCCCACCCCGTGCGTCCCCGCGCCCCGCTCGGTCACCAGCGACGAACCGGGCAGCCGCTTCCGCAGCTCCAACGCCCCCCGGTACGGGGTCGCCGCGTCCCGCTCCGCCGCCAGGATCAGCACCGGCGGCAGCTCGCCCCACCGCGTTCCGACCTCCAGCGGCCGCTGCCGGGGCGCCGGCCAGAACGCGCACGGCAGATTGGTGAAGGCGTTGTCCCACGCCTCGAACGGCGCGACGCGCGCCAGCGCGGTGTGGTCGCGGTCCCACACCGCGAAGTCCTCCGGCCACGGCGCGTCGTTGCACTCGACGGCCGTGTACACCGCCTGCGCGTTCTCGTTGTCCCTGGCCGCCACCGCGCGCGGGGACGCCTGCGCCACCAGCGGCTCCGGGTTGCCCCGGACGTACTCCGACAGCGCCGTCGCCCGCATCGCCCAGTAGTCGTCGTAGTAACCGGCCGACAGGAACGCCGCGTGCAACTGCCCCGGCCCGACCTTGCCGCCCGCGGGTTTCACCGCCAACTCGGCGCGCACCGCGTCGTAGTGTTTCTCCACGGCCTCCGGGGTGGCGCCCAGGCGGTACACGTCGTCGTGCTTCGCCACCCAGCGCCGGAAGTCCTCCCACCGCCGCTCGAAGGCCACCGACTGGCCCATGTTGGAGCGGTACCAGATCTGCTCCGGGTCCGGGTCGGCCACCGAGTCGAAGACCATGCGCCGTACGTGGGAGGGGAACAGGGTCGCGTACAGCGCGCCGAAGTACGTTCCGTAGGACGCCCCCATGAACGTCAGCCGGCTCTCCCCGAGAGCGGCCCGCAGGACGTCCAGGTCCCGGGCGTTGTTCAGCGAGGTGTAGTGCCGCAGCGTCTCGCCCGCCCGCTCGGCGCAACCCCGCGCGTACGCCTGGGCGCGGGCGACGTGCCGCTCCTTGTCCGCCCGCGTCGGGTGCGTCGGGGCGTCGGTCGGGCCCTTCGTGTACGCGGACGGGTCCTGGCAACTCAGCGGTGCGGAGGAGCCGTTCACTCCGCGCGGGGCGTAGCCGACCAGGTCGTACGCCTCGGCGATCTCCTTCCACTCCGGCAGCTCCCCGGCCATCGGGAAGGTGATGCTGGACGCGCCGGGACCGCCCGGGTTGTAGACGAAAGCCCCCTGCCGGTCCTGGGTCGGGCCGGTGGCGGGGGTGCGGCTGACGGTCAGTTCGAGCTGCCGCCCGTCCGGCCGGGCGTAGTCGAGGGGCACCTTCACCGTGCCGCACGTCAGGGAGTCCGGCAGCATCTCCTCCTGCGGGCAGGGGCCGAAGTCGATCCCGGCGGACGCGGCGCGGGCGGCGGCGATCGCGGTGCCCCGGGCCTCGGCGGGGCCCCGGCCGTCCCCGGCGGCGGCGGGGGCGGTGGCCAGGGCGGACAGGACCAGGGAGCCGATCGTCGTGTAGAGCGCAGCTGTTCTCACGCGCGGTGCCTCTCTGCGGATGAGGAGAGGGACGGCGGTGCCTCTCCGCGGATGCGGAGAGGGATGGTCGGGCGGACGGGCGGCGATGTCCAGCACCGCCCCGGCACGTCTGCGTCAACCACCTTGATGGCCGGTCAATACCGGTACATAGCAGGCTGCTTCAATCCGGTGGCGCCTGGCTCAGGAACCGCCGCCGCAACTGGAGCCGCCGCCGCAGCTCGACCCGCCACCTCCGCAGCTCGACCCGCCACCTCCGCAGCTGGAACCGCCCGAGCCGCCGCAGCTGGAGCCGCCCCCGCAGCTCGACCCCGAGGAGCACCCCGAGCCGCCCCCGGTGGACCCGCCGCAACTCGACCCGCCGGGGCCGGAGGCGGCGCACCAGACCGTCGTGGCGGCGACGGCGGTGGCTCCCGCCGCCGTGGACCCGGAGGCGTACGCGGGGGACCGTCGGCGTCGGGCGCCCATCCGTGCCGCCGTGACCAGTCGGGCGTACAGCGCCGGGTCCGGCAGGGCGCGCAGCCCCCGTGTGGCGACCAGCTGGGCGGGGGTGGCCATCGGGGCGTGGGCGGCCCCGAACCCCTGGGCGGCGCGGCGCCCCGCCCCGGTGATCCGCTTCGCCGCCGCCGAGGCGACGAGGCGACCGCTGATCCCGCCGAGCACGATGGCAGGCAGCATTTTCAGGACGAACGGGACCGGCAGCTCCTCGTACGGGTAGAGGGATGCCATGTACTGGGCGATCGTGAGCACGATGGAGACCGGGAGCGCGATCAGGCAGCCCACTCCCTGGACCAGCCCCCAGCGCCGTACGGTGCGGATCGCGGCGGGCGGCACGAGCAGCCCCCGTTGCGCCAGCCCGTCTCCGATCTCCTGCACCGCCGGGTGGCGCATCACCGCTTCCCGTAGCAGGTGCAGCGCCCCGCTCGGGGCGACCGCCACTTCGTGGAGCACGGCGCGTTCCACCGGGTCGTTCGCCTGCGGGCGCTGGACGGAGACGACGCCGGGGCCGCCGATGAGTACCCGGCCGTCCGTGTGCAGGGCGGTGAGAGCGGTGTCCACGACCCTGCCCGGGCCGCCGTTCAGGAACGCCGCCTCGTAGAGGTCGTGGACGGCGGGGGAGGGGCCGGCCGAGGGGAGGCGGGAGCGGGAGACGGCCGCGGTCGCCACGAGCAGTACGGCGGAGACGAGGACCGCGAGGTTCAGCAGCAGAGCGAGAGCGTTCACGGCGGTCACCTCCCCAGGAGAACGGCGCGGGCCGCCCGGATCAGGCGGGTGGCACGGCCCGGGGGCAGGGCGCCCGAGCGGTCCTGCCACCAGTGCGTCAACGCGCGCCGCGCCACGGGGTCGGCGGGCCCGTCCATGACCAGCACGTGCTCGGCGAAGTCCAGGGCGTCGCGCCGGTATCCGCCGGACATCGGGCGGACAGCGGCGTATGCGAGGAACGCGGCGCGGTAGCCGTCGCCGAAGATCTCCGGCAGCTCCGGGGCGACCTTGGCGACCACGTCCGCGCGCTTGGCGGCCAGCGCCCGGCTCTGCACCCGCAGCCGTACGGGGTCGAAGCCCGCCGGGGCGGGCGTACCGGCGACCAGCGCGGAGAGGAGCGCGGTCTGCGCGACGGCCGTACGGTCACGGGTGGCGGTGGCGGTGGCGGTGGCGGTGGCGGTGGCGCCGGGCGGGCGGTGCTCGTCCCGGGCGGCGGGACGCGCACCCCGGGGGCCCTTCCGGCGTGCCGGGTCCTCCGGAGCGGCCGGGCCCGCCGCCGCCCGCAGCGTCGCCCGGATCGCGTCCAGTTCGTCCGCCAGCTCCCCGCCCGGCGGGAAGGCGTCGTCCCGTTCCAGCAGCACGCCGGGCGGATCGACCCGGGAGCGCAGCTCCGCCAGCACCTCCAGCACGGGAGCGGTCACCGGGTGGGCGTGGGTGTCGTGCCAGACGCCGTTCCGCTCGACCCCGCCCGCCACATGGACGTACGCGATGGCCTCCACCGGCAGCTCGTCCAGCGCCTTCGCCGGGTCCTGGCCGAGGTTGACGTGGTTGGTGTGCAGGTTGGCCACGTCGATCAGCAGCCGCACCCCGGTCCGCTCGACCAGCTCGGCCAGGAACTGCCCCTCGGTCAACTCCTCGTCGGGCCAGGTGATCAGCGCCGCGATGTTCTCCAGGGCGAGCGGCGCCGGCAGCGAGTCCTGCGCGATCCGCACGTTCTCGCACAGCACGTCCAACGCCTCCCAGGTGCGCGGTACCGGCAGCAGGTGCCCCGCCTCCAGCCTCGGCGACGCGGTCAGCGGCCCCCCGGCCCGGACGAACGCGATGTGCTCGGTCACCAGGGGCGCGCCCAGCAGTTCTGCCCGTGCCGCGAGAGCGGCGAGGCGGTCGGTCTCGGGCCGCTCCGCGCCGCCCAGACCGAGCGCCACCCCGTGCGGCACGACGGTGACGCCGCGCTCCCGCAGCCGTACCAGGGAGTCCGGGAGGTGGTCGGCGCAGAGGTTCTCCGCGACGGCCTCCACCCAGTCGATCCCGGTCAGCGCCTCCACCTCGTGCGCGATCTCCGGCCGCCAGCCGATGCCGATGCCCAGTTCCACGATGCCCCCGTCCCCCTGCTCGCTCACCTCGTTCTGTGCCGGGGTCATGGCCCCGGCACGCGGCGATGAACCCGATCGGAGGGACGTTCAGAGCAGGATCTGAGGTTCCGCGGCGGCTGCTCCCGTTATGGCATCGGCATCTTCGGGGGCGGACGGCCTCAGGGGGCGTGGCCGCCCCGGGAAGCTCAGCGGCGCAGCGCCGGGTGGTCGGCGATCACGGTGCAGGAGCCCGGAGCGATCTCGGTGAACCCCGCGTCGCGCACGACCGGCAGCCCGCTCCCGGCCAGCTCCCGCCAGCGCGCCGCCCCGGGGGTGGCCACGGAGAGCGGGAAACCGGCCTCGCGCCACGCCTTGCGTTCGGTGTCGGACAGCTCCCACCAGGCGAGCTGCGCCCCGTGCCCGACCTGGGCCATGGTCTTGCCGGCCGACATGTCGACATCGGGGTTGAGCCAGAGCACCGGGCCCTCCGGACCGGGGGCCACGGGCGCCCCGGGGTCCTCCAGTTCGGTGCCCGACACCTGGAGCTTGGCCAGTTCCCTGGGCCAGCCGTCCAGCGGCACCGGCGGGAACACCCGTACCTCCGCGCCGTCCTCGCCCGTCACCGTGATGCCGTCCAGCGCCGCCGCCTTGCGCCACTCCGCGCCGCGCGCCCGGCGTACGACCTTGCGGATGCGGGCGTCCTGCCAGTCCCGCATCGCCGCCGCCCACGCGCCGTCGCCGAGGGACCGCTCGTCGGAGAGGATCGCCAGGACCGCACGGGCGGCGGCCCGCAGGGCGTCGGTGCGGGCGGGCGGGGCCGTCTTCTCCAGGTGGAGCACCAGGGGCAGCACGAACTGCGGCGCCCGGTCGCGGTCGGCCGCGCCGGGGCGGAAGGGGCTCCCGGAGGCGGAGGAGGGGGTGTCGTCGCTGCTCACCGTCCCAGTCTGCCAGGTGGGGCGGATCACCTGCTTGGCGGAACGGCCTGGTCCGGGTGAGGATGCTCCGCATGAAGAGCGATCTCTTTTCCAGCGAGCACCTGGCCCAAGCGGCCACCGCCCCCGGCATGACCCTGCAGAACGCCAAGTCGATCAAGTACGCCGTCAACGGGGAGATGCACGCCCGGCAGGGCTCGATGATCGCCTTCCGCGGCAACCTCCAGTTCGAGCGCAAGGGCCAGGGCATCGGCGGCATGCTCAAGCGCGCGGTCACCGGCGAGGGCCTGGCGCTGATGGCCGTCCGGGGCCAGGGCGAGGCGTGGTTCGCGCACGAGGCGGCCAACTGCTTCATCGTGGAGCTGGACCAGGGCGACGCCATCACCATCAACGGCCGCAACGTCCTGTGCTTCGACCCCACGCTCTCCTACGAGATCAAGACGGTGAAGGGCGCCGGCATGGTCGGCGGCGGCCTCTTCAACAGCGTCTTCACGGGCTACGGCAAGCTCGGCCTGATGTGCGAGGGCTCCCCGATCGTGATCCCCGTGACCTCCGCCCAGCCGGTGTACGTGGACACGGACGCGGTCGTCGGCTGGAGCCAGCAGCTCACGACGAGCCTGCACCGCTCCCAGAGCGTCGGCTCGATGGTGCGCGGCGGCTCCGGCGAGGCGGTCCAGCTGATGCTCCAGGGCGAGGGCTTCGTGATCGTCCGCCCGAGCGAGACGAGGCCGGAGAAGACCTCCAACTGAGCGCCGGGGCACGGCGCGTGGGACGCCGGTACGGTCTGTGCGGCGTCCGGGCCCGCACGGGCGGGGCCGGTCCTCCCCGTCCGCGCGGGCCCTCGTCGTACCGGCCGCGTTCCTCGTCGGCCGGACCGCCGCCCGGCGCGGACGAGTAGGCTCGTGAGCATGGACATGGGCAGGGACGGGGGAACGGGCGGGGACGGCACGCACGACGACGGCACGTACTGCGCGCCCTCCGGGCCGGGTGCGCCGGCCGCACCGGACGGGGCCGCCGCAGGCCCTCCGTACGCCGAGTGCGTGCTGTGCCGCGAGCCGACCGAGTATCCGGAGTCGACCCGGGGCGCCACGCTCTGCCCGGTCTGCGCGTGGCAGGAGGCGGGCCGCACGGCCTGTTCCGGCTGAGCGTTTCGCGGCAGACCGTGGTGGGGCGTCCCTCCGCGTACCGGGCGGAACCGTGGCGCCGCGACTTCCGTCCGCCGGGGTGACCGAGGAGTTGTCAAGCAGCCGTGCCGGTAGCGCGCACGGGGGTCGGGAATGACCTTTTCTCGCTGGTTGACCGCTTCGCGGCCTTGCGGAGGAATGTGCGGTGACGTGATGCTGAGGCGGCACTTCGCCCATCACTGAAAGAAGCCATCTCGTGACGCACCGTAAAGTGTATTTGGCGGTAGGCAGGACGAACACGCGGATCTACCGCTTCGACCCCATCGACGGGGACACCCGTGTGGTCGAGAACGTGCCGGCGTACCGGGGCGGCTACACCGCCATGGGCGCGCAGTACAGGGGGGACGACAAGGAGCCGCTGCTCTTCGCCGTCAGCGGCGACAGGCTCGTCACCGTCGACGTGGAGGCCGGCACCGTTTCGGACGCGGTGGTCGAAGGGCTGCCGGACGGACTGAAGTGGTACGACGGCGACATGGACGACGACGGGAAGAAGCTGTTCGTCGCGAGCGGTCCCGATGTGCCCAGCTACACGATCGACGTGGTGACCCGGATGGCGACCGCCGGTCCCTGTCCGGGCCCGGGGCGGTGGGACGACTTCGCTCACCACCCCAGGGACGGTCGGCTGATCTCGGTCGAGGGCGACAACGGCGACCTGCTCCATGTGGACCCCGGGAAGAACCCCATGAAGACCGTGCTCAAGAGGGGGGTGTTCCCGCCTGCCGAGGCCAGCGGGTCCAGCGGTTCCCGCAAGTCCTACTCGGCCACGTTCTTCGACTCCGCCGGTCACTTCTACGCGGTCGACTCGGCAGGCAACGTCAACCACCTCGACCTCAGCGGCGACGCCGTTCCCGACCGCGCCGAGCGGATCGGGAAGGGGAAGATCCCCGTCGACGGCCTGGAGGTCGTGAACGGGGCCGGACGCATCACCCCGATGCCGATCCCTCCCGGCTACGACGAGATCGTCGTGACGAAGAAGGCCGTCGGTTCGTGGCAGAGCTACGATCCGCAGGGCCGGGTCTACAGCCTCGAACTGACCGTCACCGCCGTCGGCAAGGCCGGAGGAGGGGGGAAGGACACGCGCAAGTTCCGGATCTCCTTCGACCTGCGCACGGCTCCCGGAGCGAAGGTGGTGGCGTCCGGTGTCGACATCACGCACGAGGACGGCAAGGCGTACCTCTGCTCCCGGACGGACCAGCTGCTGGAGGCGGGCGGCTCGCGGCCCGTCGCGGTGCAGATCACGGTGCCGGGCGACCCCGCCAGGCTTCCGCAGGAGTATCCGCTCGACGGGCTGAGGGCCACACGGCTGGCCTGACGCCTGCCTCGCGTCGCCGTCGGCAGGGCGGCCGCCGCGCCGGGGCTACCGCCCGCCGTCACCCTCCATCAGCTCCGACACCTTCACGAAGCGGTAGCCGCGCTCGCGGAGTTCCGGCACGATCCGTCGTACGGCCGCCTCCGTGGCCGGGGCCGCGCTGCGGGTGCAGTGCATCACCACGAGGGAGCCCGGCCGGACCCCGTCCAGCACCTGCTCGGCCACCGCGTCCGCGTCCGCGGCGAAGGCGTCGCCGCTGACCACGTCCCACTGCACGGCCGTCACGTTCGCCGGGGCCAGGGCGCGCAGCGCCGCGTCGTCGTAGCAGCCGCCGGGGAAACGGAAGTACGGCACCACGTTCCGCACGCCCGCCTTCCGGAACGCGGTGAAGGCGCGCTCCACATCGGCGGTCATCGCGGCCTCCTCGACCTTCGGCAGGCCGTAGCAGGGGGAGCTGAAGGCGTGGTGGCTGTAGGAGTGGTTGGCGACCTCGAACAGGGGGTCCGCTCCGATGGCCTTCGCCTGCTCCGGGTACTCCTCGGCCCAGCGCCCGGTCATGAACACCGTGGAGGGCACGTTCGACCGGCGCAGCAGCGCGATCAGTCCCGGGTTGTCGAAGCGTTCGCCGGCGGCGGCCCGGGGCCCCTGATCGGCCGTCATGTCGGCGTCGAACGTCAGCGCCACGACCTTCTCCGCCGCCCGGCCGGCCGCGCCCCCCTCCACCGCCCTCCGCTCGAAGACCGGGGTGCGGCCCGCCGGGCCGGGGGCCATGGTGGGCGGCTTCTTCGGCCCGGCGGGAACGGAGGCCGGCGCCGAAGCGGAACCCGGCGCCGAAGCGGCGGATGTCGGCGGGGGTGCGGGGGCGGGGGCACGCCCCCCGTCCCCGCACCCCGTCAGGGTGGCGCAGGCCAGCACCCCCGCCGCCGTCAGAGCCGTCGTCGTCCGCGCAGTAGTGATCACTCACGGAAAATATCCGACAATCCGGTCATATTGTTCTACGGCGCTCCGAGGGCGACCCCGGTGGGCGACTACCTCAGCGCCACGGCCCCGTCACCGCGAACGTCGTCCCCGGGGTGTAGCAGTTCACGTACATCGTCGAACCGTCCGGCGAGAACGTGACCCCCGCGAACTCGCCCCACTCCGGGTCCTCCGGCGTTCCGATGTTCTGCCGCCCGCGCGCCATCGTGTACACCTCCCCGCGCCGGGTCACCCCGAGCACGTACTGCGCGCCGCCGCCGTCCTCGCAGACCATCAGCCCGCCGTCCGCCGCCAGGCAGATGTTGTCGGGGGAGTCGCCGGGCAGCTGGACGTCGGTGTCCGGGCCGAAGAGCACGACCAGGGTGAGCCGCCGCTTCTTCGGCTCGTAGCGCCACACCTGCCCGTAGTGGTCGGCCGCCGAGCCGTCGTCGCTGCGGGCGAAGCTGGAGACGAAGTAGACGGAGGAGTCGCCCCAGTAGCAGCCCTCCAGCTTCTGGGCGTGCGTGATGCCCTTCCGCCCGAAGTCCTGGAAGCGGATCGCCGTCTCCTTGGCCAGCGGATCCGGCACGGGAACCCACTCGATCCGGTCGAAACTCGCGCCGGTCTCCTGGACGGCGGAGAGGTCGGGCACGCCCGGCACCCGCATCGCCTCCAGCTCCCCGCCCGCCCGCAGTGAACCGGTGCCGCCGAGCGGCTTCTCGGGCAGGAAGCGGTAGAACAGCCCGAACGGCCTGTCGAACGCGTCCTCCGTCTCGTACACGATCCCGGACTTCGGGTCCACGGCGACCGCCTCGTGCTGGAAGCGGCCCATCGCGGTCAGGGGGACGGCTCCGGTGCGGCGCGGATCGGCGCCGTCCACCTCGAAGATGAAGCCGTGGTCCTTGGTGTACCCGTTGGTCCCGGCCTTGTCCTCGTTCTCCTCGCAGGTCAGCCAGGTGTGCCAGGGGGTGGGCCCGCCCGCGCAGTTGACCGCCGTACCGGCGATGGCCACGCGCTCGCCCAGCACCTTGTTGCGGCCGTCCAGCTCCAGCGCCGTACAGCCGCCCTTGGCCGCCGGGTCGTAGGTCAGCCCTTCGACGGTCGGTACGCCGATCTTGGCGGTGTGCCGGTTCTCGTGGTTGCGGACGAGGTGGACCCGCCCGTTGCGCCCCCGGAGCGCCGTCATGCCGTCGTGGTTGCCGGGCACCGGGCCTTCGCCGGAGCGCAGCGGTTCGCCCTGCCGGGACAGCACCCGGTAGCGGAATCCTTTCGGCAGATCGAGCAGACCGTCCGGGTCGGGGACGAGGGGGCCGTAGCCGCCGTGGCCGCGCGCGGCGGCCGTGCCCGCGAAGAGTTCGGAGAAGGCCCCCGTGAAGGCGATCGCGGCGGCCGCGCCGCTGCCGGCCAGGACCTGTCGTCGCGTTGCGGTGGAACGAGGTGCGGTTGACATGAGGTGACTCCCTGTTGGCGGACAGGTGAAGTGACCCGCACGTGTGTAGCACGCACGGAGGCGCGAGGGAACCATGCGCGCCCTCGCGCCTCGTGGTGCTCCTGGGACGATCCCGGTGGAAAGGGCCGTCGGCGGACGGCCGGACCCGGTGGAGGACCGGCCGCGGGTGGTCAGGCGGCCGGGCCGGGCGGACCGGCCCGGCGGGCCCGACCGGTCAGGCCAGCGACGCCGACAGAGTGATCGTCGTGCCCGAAAGGGCCTGGCTGACCGGGCAGTTCGCCTTGGCGTCCTCGGCCGCCTTCACGAAGTCCGCCTCGTCGAGTCCGGGGACCGTGCCCTGGACGGTGAGGTGGATGCCCGTGATGCCGGTGCCGGGCTGGAAGGTCACCTCGGCCTTCGTCTCCAGCTTGGTGGGCGGGGTGCCGGCCCCGGCCAGCCCGTGCGAGAGCGCCATCGAGAAGCAGCTGGAGTGGGCGGCGGCGATCAGCTCCTCCGGGCTGGTCCTGCCGTTCGCCTGCTCCGAGCGGGCGGGCCAGGAGACGGGGTACTCGCCGATGCCGGAGGAGTCGAGGGAGACGACCCCCTCGCCCTCGATGAGGTTGCCTTCCCAGACCGTGTGCGCCTGACGCGTGGTAGCCATACCGGATCCCTTCGAACGATGTGCGCGGTTGTACGGGTAAGGGCGGGTGCGCCCGTGGTGCGCCGCTCCCCGTCGCGTTACGCCCCCGAACCTACTGCGCCACCAGCCCCTTCGCGTCACGCGCCAGCGCCGTCAGCCGGGAGATCGCCCGGAAGTACTTCTTCCGGTACCCGCCGTTCAGCATCTCGTCGCTGAACAGCCGGTCGAAGGGCAGCCCCGACGCCAGGACCGGGACCTCCCGGTCGTACAGCCGGTCGGCCAGCACCACCAGGCGCAGCGCGGTCGACTGGTCGGGCACCGCCGTCACCCCGGTCAGGCACACCGCGCCCAGCTCGTCGGTGAGCGCCCCGTACCGGCTCGGGTGCACCTTGGCCAGATGCTCCAGCAGCCCGGGGAAGTCGTCCAGCGACGCGCCCGGCGTGGCGTACGCGGCCCGGGTCACCTGCTCGTCGGTGTACGGCGGCGGGGCCTCGGGCAGCCCCCGGTGCCGGTAGTCCTCGCCGTCGATGCGCAACGGGCGGAAGTGCGCCGACAGCCCCTGGATCTCGCGCAGGAAGTCGGCGGCGGCGAACCGGCCCTCCCCGAGCTTGCCCGGCAGCGTGTTCGAGGTCGCGGCCAGCGCCACCCCGGCCTCCACGAGCCGGCTGAGCAGCGAGGACACCAGTACGGTGTCGCCCGGGTCGTCCAGTTCGAACTCGTCGATGCACAGGAGCCGGTGCCCGCTGAGCGTCTTCACGGTCTGCTGGAACCCCAGCGCGCCCACCAGGTTGGTCAGCTCCACGAACGTGCCGAACGCCTTCAGCGACGGCTCGGCCGGCGTGGCGTGCCACAGGGAGGCCAGCAGGTGGGTCTTGCCGACGCCGTAGCCGCCGTCGAGGTAGACCCCGCGCGGCCCGGCCGGCGCGGCCGGCTTCTTGCTCCCGAACCACCTGCGGCGTCCGGAGCCCGTCGCGTGCGCGCCGCCGAGCCCGGCGGCGAAGGCCGACAGGACCGTGACCGCCTCGCTCTGGCTGGGCTGGTTCGGATCGGGCACGTACGTGTCGAAACGCACCGCGTCGAAGCGCGGCGGCGGCACCATCTCGGCGACCAGACGGTCGGCGGGGACGTGCGGCTCGCGGGCGCACAGGGACAGCGGGGCCGTTTCGGAGAGGGGGCTCTGCCCCGGAAACGCGGTGGATGACGACACAACTCTCCACCCTAAGGCCCGTGCCAGACTGCAACCCATGCGAAGCCTGTTCCCTGTGACGGACCTGACAACGAGCACGTCGGGAGGCGACGGCCCGCCCGCGCCGTCCGCCGACCGCGAGTGGAGCCTCGACGAGCTGGCGGAGGTGTACGCCTACCCCGCCCGCCCGCACGGTGGAGCGCCCGGGGGAACCGGAACGCCCGGCGCCCCCTGGCTGCGCGCCAACATGGTCTCCACCCTCGACGGGGCCGCCCAGCACGACGGCCGCTCGCAGCCCATCTCCTGCGCCGCCGACATGCGGATCTTCGGCACGCTGCGGGCCCTGGCCGACGTGGTGGTCGCCGGGGCCGAGACCGTACGGCAGGAGGGGTACCGCCCCGCCCGCGCCCGCGAGGCGTTCGCCGCCCGGCGGGCTGCCGCCGGGCAGGGGCCCGCGCCCGCCGTGGCGGTGGTGAGCGGCTCCCTGGACCTGGACTTCTCGCTGCCCCTGTTCACCGAGCCGCTGGTCCCCACCCTCGTCCTGACCGGCGCCGGAGCACCGGCCGACCGGATGGAGGCGGCCCGGAAGGCGGGCGCGGAGGTGGTGATCGCCGGCGACGGCGCCGGGGTGGACCCGGCCCGTGCCGTGCGCGAACTGGCGGACCGGGGACTGCGCCGGCAGCTCACCGAGGGCGGCCCCCGGCTGCTCGGCCAGTTCGTGGCGGCCGGGGTACTGGACGAGCTGTGCCTCACGATCTCCCCGATGCTCACAGCGGGTGACGCTCAGCGCATTGCCGGAGGGCCCGGGATCGCTGTGCCGGAACGTTTTTTCCTGGCATCGTTGCTGGAAGAGGCCGGTTTCCTCTTCTCTCGGTACCGTCGGACTGACAGTTAGCGGAATTTGCCGTTCCGCTTAGCCCCGGATGGGCACACTTACCCCTGCAGTCCCCGTGGGACCACGGGGAAGGATGGTTTCAGCAAACGACCGTCCACGGCCGAGAGCGCCGGGGACGAGACGAAGAACCGGAAGGGCGCCTGTCGTGTTCACAAGCGTTTTGATGATCGAGAAGCCGCTCACTCCCGAGGACGTGGACTTCGTCACCACGCTCCACGGCGAGGAGCGGATCTCGTTCGTCGTCCTGTTGCAGCCGCGCGGCGACCAGGCCGATGTTCTGCTGCGCGCGATCGACGACGTGGCGATGGGGGAGCTGAAGGACGCGGTGCGCGAGGGGGAGGAGCCGGAGGGCGGCGAGGCCCGCGAGCCCGCCGAGATCGGGCTGGAGTACTCCCTGCGTGCCCTGCGCCAGGCAGGCGCCGAGGCGGTCGGACAGGTGATCGAGGAGCACCCCCTGGACAAACTGAAGACCGTCGTCGAGGACGCGGGCGCCGACGAGGTGATCGTCCTGACCGCCCCGCACTACGTGGAGGAGTTCTTCCACCGCGACTGGGCCTCCCGGGCCCGCCACAAGGTCGGCGTCCCGGTGCTCAAGCTCTTCGCGCACAGCGAATAGGCTGGACCCGCGGTCCGGAGTGGCACCGGTCCGCGGCCCAGGAACTCGAAACCCGCAGGAGCACAGATGGCACCCGGCATTCCCGCCGCCATGGAACGACCGCACTTCATCGGCATCGGCGGCGCCGGAATGTCGGGCATCGCCAAGATCCTCGCCCAGCGCGGCGCGAAGGTGGCGGGCAGCGACGCCAAGGAGTCCGCCACCGCCGAGTCCCTGCGGGCACTGGGGGCGACCGTGCACATCGGGCACGCGGCGGACCACCTGGCCGACGACGCGTCCTGCGTGGTCGTCTCCAGCGCCATCCGCGCCGACAACCCGGAGCTGCTGCGGGCGAACGAGCTGGGCGTCCCGGTCGTCCACCGCTCCGACGCGCTGGCCTCCCTGATGAACGGGCTCCGCGCCATCGCGGTGGCCGGCACCCACGGCAAGACGACCACCACCTCGATGCTGGCCGTCGCCCTCTCCTCGCTGGGTCTGGCCCCCTCGTACGCCATCGGCGGAGACCTGGAGGGCCCCGGCACCAACGCCACGCACGGCGAGGGGGACATCTTCGTCGCGGAGGCGGACGAGAGCGACCGCAGCTTCCAGAAGTACGACCCCCAGGTCGCGATCGTCCTCAACGTCGAGCTGGACCACCACGCGAACTACGCGTCGATGGACGAGATCTACGACTCCTTCGAGACCTTCGTCGGCAAGGTCGTCCCCGGCGGCACCCTGGTGGTCTCCGCCGACCAGCCCGGCGCGGTCGAGCTGACCCGCCGGGTCCGCGACCTCTCCGACCTCGAGGTCGTCACCTACGGCTCCGCCGAGGACGCCGACGTACGGGTCCACAAGGTCACCCCGCGCGGTCTGACCAGCGAGGTCACGGTCCTGCTCAGGGGTAAGTTCCTCACCTTCACCGTCTCCGTCCCCGGCAGCCACTACGCCCACAACGCGGTCGCCGCGCTCGCGGCCGGGGTCGCCCTCGGCATCCCGGCGCACAACCTCGCCTCCGCACTCGGCAGCTACACCGGGGTCAAGCGCCGCCTCCAGCTCAAGGGCGAGGCGGCGGGCGTGCAGGTCGTCGACTCCTACGCGCACCACCCGACCGAGATGACCGCCGACCTGGAGGCCATGCGCGGCGCGGCGGCCGACGCCCGCATCCTGGTCGTCTTCCAGCCGCACCTGTTCTCCCGCACCCAGGAGCTGGGCGCCGAGATGGGCCAGGCCCTCGCCCTGGCCGACGCCTCCGTGGTCCTGGACATCTACCCGGCCCGCGAGGACCCGATCCCCGGCATCACCAGCGCCCTGATCATCGACGCGGCGAAGGCGGCCGGGGCCGAGGTCACCGCCGTCCACGACCAGGCGGAGGTCCCCGCGGTGGTCGCGGGAATGGCGAAGCCCGGCGATCTCGTTCTCACCATGGGAGCGGGCGACGTCACCGACCTCGGCCCGCGCATCCTGGACCACCTGTCGAGCGGCCGGTAGCCGAGGGGCGACCGGACCGGGCGACCACCTGTCGAGCTGAGGAGCGAGCCGTGCCGTACGACGTCGAGAAGCCGGACGAGCAGTGGCGGGAAGAGCTGACCCCCGCCGAGTACGCGGTGCTGCGCCAGGCCGGCACCGAGCCCGCCTTCCGCGGTGAGTACACCGACACCAAGACGGCGGGCGTCTACTCCTGCCGGGCCTGCGGGGCGGAGCTGTTCCGCTCCGACACCAAGTTCGAGTCGCACTGCGGCTGGCCGTCCTTCTACGACCCGAAGGACACCGACGCGGTCGAGCTGATCGAGGACCGCAGCCACGGCATGGTCCGCACCGAGGTGCGCTGCGCCCGCTGCGGTTCGCACCTGGGCCACGTCTTCCAGGGCGAGGGCTACCCGACCCCGACGGACCAGCGCTACTGCATCAACTCGATCTCGCTGAACCTGACGCCTGACGCCTGACGCCTGACGAGGGCTGAGGCCGGGCGACCGGGGCGGCGCGGTCGGACGGACCGTGCCGCCCCGCTAGGGAACGCGTACGACCGCGCACCGTGCGCTGGTGCTCGGGCCCGTCCTGGCTCAGGTCTGGCGCCCCCGTCCGTCGCTGGTCCACGCATTGGCCGGCGTGCTGAAGGATTGCGTGGTTCCGCAGGCCCGGTCGTTCGAGCCGCCGATGAGGGAGACGAAGGCGGGCCACCCGGCTTGTCCGGCCTGTGCGACCGGTCCGGACCTCACCGACTGGCGACGTGTCGGGACGATGCTCGGGCAGGCGGCGCTGCCGGTGAAGAAGAGGCCGGATGCCGTGGACGCCTGGGTCGCCCTGGCCGCCGCCCGGCACGGCAGTGCGGTGATCTTCACCGGTGATCCGGACGACCTGCTGGCGTATCTGGCGGTTCTACGACCCCAGGACGTGCACGTCGTACCCGTGTGAGCGTGGGGCCCGGGTGCCCGTCGGGTGCCCCCGCCCCGCCTCAGCCCGCGTCCGTCTCCGGGCGCAGCAGCGGGTGGATCACGCCGGGGAAGACCGTCGCCTGGACGACCTCCTCGCCCGATCCGCCCTGGACGACCGTCTCCGCGACGCCCCAGGGGCGCCCGGCGAGGTGGACGGTCAGGGTGTACGAGGAGGAGCAGCCGGTGCACTCGTAGCGGTCGGCCCAGGTCTCGACGTCGGTGGTGGAGCCGGGGTAGCGCTTCACGTGCCGGTGGCGGGCGTGGCAGTGGTCGCAGGTCTCACCCGGCTCGCACGTCCCGCCGCAGGGGCAGGGCACGTCGAAGGAGTCGGCGGGCGTCCACCGCTGCACCAGGACGGCGTCCCGGGTGGCGGCGGTGTCCTTCATGGCCTTGAGGTTGCGGGCGGCGACGTTGTACGACTCGCCGGTGGCGGCCATCCGGTCGCGAATGACGTCCTTGCGTCCACGGTTGGTCGTCATGGTGGTGGGCTCTCCTCCTGGGTCACGCAGCCCGTCGGGAGGCTCACGAGTCGTACCGGTATCCCCCTTACGGTACCGGTCCGGCCCGCACGTGCCCGACCGCGAGCGCGACGGACGGCACGGGCCCGCACCCTGGGCGCCGCCACCGCCCGGACGGTTCGGCCGGGGCACCGCCCCTCCCCGTGTTCCGGCCGGTCACGGTAGGTTCGGTGGCGTCCCGTCCCGCCGCGGCCCGACCGGCCGGAGGGCGGGGCGGACCGACCGCAGACCGACTCATGAGGGAGCTTCCGTGGCCACCGTGCACCGCACCACCCTGTCGCCCGGCAAACTGGAGTTGATCACCGACTGGCTGCCGCGGCAGAAGTGGTACGCGGGCGGGTCGGGAACACCCGATCTGACGAACGCCGGCGGGTTCCGGCTGGACGACCCCGAGGGCGAGGTCGGCATCGAGTTCATGGTCGTGGTGGACAGCGCGGCAAAGGAGCCGGTGGCGTACCTGGTGCCGCTGAGCTATCGCGGCGCGGCGCTGGAGGACGCGCCCGAAGAGGCGCTGCTCGGCACCTCGGAACACGGGGTCCTCGGCACCCGCTGGATCTACGACGGAACCCACGACCCGGTGGTGCAGGCCCAGTTGGGCGCGCTGCTGCGCGGTCGGGCGGAACCGCAGCACCAGAGCGAGAGCGACACCCCCGATCCGTCCGTGACGGTACGGGGGACCGGCCCCGACGACGGGTTCGACGTCCGCGTCAACCGGGTCCTGACGGCGGGCGAGGCCGAGGTCGAGGCCGGGCAGCACCCGCCGGCACACCTGGTCGCCGGGTGGACCTGGCCGGACGGAACGGCCGCGCGGGGCGTCTTCGCGGCCGTGGCCTCGTAGGGGAACCGCCGGTCGGCCCGCTCGCCCGCCTGGCTCTCGCTCAGTCCCGGCCCTGGACCGCGTACCCGAGGAAGCTGGTCCAGGAGGCCGGGGCGAGGGCGAGCTGGGGGCTCTCGTCGAGCTTGGAGTCCCGGACGTGGACGGTCAAGGGGCAGGCGGCGACCTCGACGCATGAGTCGCCGTCACCGCTGCTATAGCTCGACTTGTGCCAGTCCATGGCGACCTCGACGCAGTCGCCGGAGGAGCCGCTGCTGTAGCTCGATTTACGCCACTCCAGTGCGACCTCGACGCAGGAGTCGCCGGAGCCGCTGCTGTAGCTGCTCTTGAACCAGGCCAGGGGTGTGGTGCTCATGTTGCTCCTCGCATCCGCTGCATCAGGCTCCTGGAGTCCTCTGCTGTACGAGCCTGTGAACGCATACTGGCACACCGCATCTGGTACGTGCTGATCGCTTTGGGGTCGGTGACGAGCTGGCCGTACTTCTGCCCCTCCAGGTAGCCGAACCACTGGTGTTGCGGGGTCTCCAGCAGTTGCATGGGGCCGCCCAGCCCGGAGTGGTGAGGGCGTACCACCTCCATGACCTGGATGGTGACGTTACGCAGCTCGGACAGGTCGAGGATGTGGTCGAGCAACTCCCTGGTGACCTCGTCGCCTCCCAGGTTCCGTAGGAAC
Organism: Streptomyces sp. CB02366; assembly: GCF_001905905.1. Classification (GTDB taxonomy): domain Bacteria; phylum Actinomycetota; class Actinomycetes; order Streptomycetales; family Streptomycetaceae; genus Streptomyces. The sequence continues at coordinate 236,909 of NZ_LIVT01000003.1, read as the reverse complement.
AGGTGCTCTTCGAGGATGAAGCTGAACGCGGTGTTCGGACGGTTCCGCAGGAGTTGCTGGCGCTCCTGCCGTGCCGCCAGCTGGACCTCGATCTGCTCGTCGGTGAGCGGCGGCAACTGGTCGGTGAACAGCGTCCGCGCGTACGCGGGCGTCTGCAACAGCCCCGGGATCATCCGGCACTCGTACGTGTGCAGGCTCAGCGCCGACAGTTCCAGGTTCGCCCACTGATGGAACCAGCTCGCCAGCCCCTTCTGCCGCGTCAGATGCTTGGCCGCGGCCTCGATCACGCCGAACGCGTCGAGCACCGCTTCCGCGCGCTCCGCGAAGTCCGGGGGCGGGAAGCGGCGGCCCTGCTCGATGGAGGCGATGGTCTCCACCGAGTACCGGACGAGCGGCGCGAACTGCTCCTGCGTCAGCCGGGCCCGCTTGCGGAAGGTCTTGACCACCTCCCCGAACATCTTCAGGCTGTACTGCGGTTCGGGCTCGGAGCCGGCGCGTCCGCGTGCGCCGCCGCCCCCCGAGGGGCCCTGTGCGATGGTGCCGATGCCGTCGGTGCCGTGCGTCATGGACGGCCACCTCCCCGTGTCCTGGTGCCGGTGAGCAACCCGCCCATGCTTACGGACCGTGATCCGTACCGTCTACCCTTCGCACCCGTACGCTGACGCAGCGTACGGGTTGCTGACCTGGTGAGGAGAGGTCGAAAGCCCGGAATCTGGGGGCATGGAAGCACCCGTGAAGACCCAGTACCCCGTAACCGTACGTGTGTTCAATCATCAATACCCGGCGAATCCGCAGGGCGCTCGGCTCGCTCGACGCGTCGGTCTGCACAAGCTGCACACCTGGGGCATCGCCTACCTCGGTGACGCCTCGGAGTCGGCGGCGCTGATCATCGGGGAGCTGGCGGCCAACGCGGTGACCCACGGCCGCGTCCCCGGTCGCAACTTCGAGCTGCGGCTGTCCTACATGCCCGGAGACCCGGAAACCCCCGGCCTCCTGCGGATCGAGGTCTCCGACGCCCGGGGCGAACGCCGTCCTCCGGGCCCGGGGGCGATCCCGGCCCCGGAGGACGGCGCCGACAGCGGGCGCGGGCTGCTGATCGTGGAGGCCCTGGCGGACCGCTGGGAGGTCCTGGACCGCGACCCCGGCAAGACGGTCCGTGCGGAGCTTGACCTGCCGCGCTGAGGGGCCCGGCGGCGCCCCGCGTTCGTACGGGCCGGTGTGAACAGGAGTGGAGCCGGGGCCCGGGACCGCTACGGCCGTACACCTCCCGCAAGAACCGCGCTCACCTTTCAGGGGGTGATGGCATGCTCGATGAACTGGCCGCAGGATCGGAACCCCAGGCGGCGGTAGACGGGCTCGCCGTCGGCCGACGCCTGCAGGACTGCGATGCGGTGGTCTCCCTCTCGGGCCGTGCGGAGGGCCGCGAGTGTGATGGCGCCGCCGTAGCCGCGCCGGCGGTGGGCGGCCAGGGTGGAGATGTTGTAGATGCCGGCGACCTCCGCATGGTGGAACACCTCGGCGGAGCAGACCGGGCGGTTCTCCGCGTACCCCACCAGATACCGGGCCGGGGAGGTCGCGGCCAGTGCCCGCGAAGCGGACCGGGCGAAGAAGCGCCGGACGGTTTCGGCGGGCGGGTTCCAGTTAGCGGCGAGGACCGTGGCGTAGTCGGCGAGCTCTTCGGGTGTGGTCACTCTCCGGATGTCCAGTCCCGGGATGGCGGGGGGTGGCGGGGTGCCGTTCAGTTCCGCCCACATCGCCGTCTCACGTTCGGACACCGGCAGACCGGCCCCTGCCAGGCGGGTGGTGAGGTCCGCCGGTGTCGAGGCGGGCCCCACCCACCAGGAGAAACCGCGGCCGGTGCGGGCCAGCGCCCCGGCGGTCTCGCTGATCCGGGCCGTGGCGTTGTCGGTGGTGAAGCGTGCTGCGGTGACGATGTTGAACGTGTCGTCATCCAGGCCGCTGTCCGCGATCAGGAGGTCGTGGGCCTCTGTGACGGTCGCGCCGGCCGTACTGCGGTGCAGATGACAGGCGTGTTCCGCCAGGTTCCGTTCCATCCTGTCCAGTACATCGGCTTGGTCGGGAAAGTAATCGTTCATAGCGATTGATCCCAGCATGACCGGACGGAGACCGCACGCGATTTCCGGCAGTGCTGCGCCGACGACCAGCATTGCACCACCCCGCGCTTCCCCCCCCGTCAGCCGAGGTTGGCGGGACGAGCCGGGCGGGTGGGCGGCCACCCGGACAGATGGCCGCCCGTGGGGGGTCACAAGCTGAGGTAGAAGCGCACGGTCGTGCCGTCGTCGCCGGTGTGCAGCCGTACGAGGTCGGCCACGTAGTGGACCAGCATCAGGCCCCGGCCGCCCAGTTGGCCGGGCTCCGGCGGGCGGCGGCCGGCCAGCGGATCGGTCAGTCGGCCCGCATCGCGGACCTCGTACACCAGCTGCTCCCGCTCGGCCCAGACGGCGAGTGTCCCGCGGCCTCCGCCGTGGATCACGCTGTTGGTCGTCAGTTCCGCGACCGCCAGCTCCACATCCATCAGCCGGTCCCCGGCCAGGCCCAGCCGCGTCGACTGAGCGAGAGCGAACCGGCGGACCGCCGGAAGGTCCTCACGGCTGTAGGAGAAGGCTGCGGCATCCGGTGCGGGCGCCAGCGGCTGGTTGTACCGGTCGACGACCGCCTGCCAGTCGTAGGCGTCGCTGACCGACTCGCGGCCCTCCCCGCTGATGAGGGTCGGATGGGTGACCCGCGCATCGGCGATCACCTGCGGGTCCAGCCGTACCTCGTCGTAGGGGCACAGGATCGTCACCGCCCGGCCCTCGAACGCGGCGTTGATCAGCGCCTCGTGCTGCGCGCACGCCGGGTACTCCACCGCGCTGCGCCCGGCCCAGATCGGCTCGCCGATGATCCGTACACGCCCCTTCGGGTGGGCGTCGGCGAATCCGCGCAGCACCTTGGGGATGATCCGCCCCGGGTTGCGTCCGGCCTCGGTCATGTCCAGGAACAGGATGTCCTCGGCGTCCCCGCCCAGACCTGTCCTGATCAGCTCCAGGTTGGGGCCGGGAACCGCCACGGCCACCGGCTCGCCCCTGCTCAGACCCTCGCGCAGGAAGGTCACCGTCTGCTGCGTGTACTCCTGCTCGGTTCGGTAGAACAGGGCAGGGTGCACGAACGCCTCATGGGTGGTCGCCGTGCTCATCACAGAGCCACCTCAATCCGGTCCAGGCCCGGCCAGAACATCTCCAAAACCCGCGGCAGCTGCGGCGGGGGATTCTCGACCACAACCTTACCGTCGGGCAGGTTCACGGCGGTGACCGCCAGCGCGGTCACCCCGGCCATGTCGACGAAGGCCACATCCGACAGCTCCACGTACGACACCCCCGCGTGCCGCCGGGCCAGCTCGGACAGGGCCTGCTCCCAGGACGGGCGAGTGAGGGCGCTGATCTCACCGCGGGCACGTATCCCGGCACGACCGGACAACGGGCTCACCTCCAACGCGGCCCTTCCGGGCACCGGCCGGGGCCCACCCACCGCATGTGGGGCATCCACGCTCGGACTCCTTCACATCAAGCCGCCTGCCGCCGTCCCGGCGCGGGCGGAGGGAAAGTCCCACCCGACGGGGCAGTGTATCCAGGCGGCGGAACGCCGGGTCCTGGGAGTGGGAGCCGGCAACGTTCGACGGCGGTCGGGAAAAGCGCTCGGGAAAAGCGCTCGGGGACCGCGGATCCCGAAAATGCCACAGCTGGACGTGACGCCGGTGGAACCCGGGCTGGTGGTGGAAGTCAGCCTCGACGTCGCCCGGGACGCCTCCGGCCGGTGGCGGCGTCCCGCGCGCTGTGCAGGCCCCCTCGCGGAGGGGACTGTTCGGTGCGGAGAGTTCAGCGCAGCCCGGTCCCGGAGCGGGCGCCGGGTCAGCGGGGCTCGGTGGCGATCTTCGCAAGGGCGTCCTGGAGTCGGCGGACGGCATCCTCCGCCTCCACATATTCCTCAGGAGTCGGAAGGACGGTGCCGAAGGTTCCGCCACCGTCAGCAGGCAGGGCGCGCCAGCGCAGGACCGGTTCGAGCGCGTGGAGGACGCCGGAGAGGAACCAGGCCATGCGGCCGTGAGTACGTGCGAGGGCGATGGCCAGGACGGCGAGTGTTTCCCGCAGGTGTGCGAGCCGGTCGACCTGCGGCAGCGCCTCCTGGGCGTCCGCCGGACGGATCGCGTCGCGCAGGCCGGTCGCGGTCTCAAGGGCGAGTGCACGGTCGCCCGGCTCAAGCTTCCACACCTGGTCCTGGATCAGCTGCTCAGCTTCCTCGACCAGCAGCGCGACGATCCTTCGCGTGTCCATCGGGCCACTGTACGGAACGGGCCCCGCCGCTCGACACCGCCGGTAGATCTCCTCCGATCGAGAACACCGCCGGGCAGCTCCCCGAGGGCCGCTCATAACGGGCACGTGGTGCCACTCAGGCACGGCTCAGCCGCTCGCGGTGCCCCAGCTTCGTACGAACAACGGGCGGCCGCGTCTGTCCCCTGAGTGCAGTCGGCGTGCCCTGCCGCCGCCCGGTTCGGGGAGGACCTGGACGTTCACGCCGTACCGGCGGCGGCAGGACGAAGTCCGGCTCACGCTCGCGCCGCGTCTTGAGCAGGCAGGGAGCTCCTCCGGCGAGCAGGCCGGTCACGCTGGTGACGTAGGCGTGGACGCCCCGTCGTCGGCGACCCGCGCACAGGGGCTTGGCGTGCTTGCCCGTCCCGCTTCGCTCGATTCGTCCCGCTCCGCCCCGCGCCCCCTGACCACGCGGCTCCGGGCCCGGCGACGGGAGGTCAGGGCCCCGGGCCTCCATGCCCCGGGTTCAACGGATCACATGTCCGGGGCCGGCGGAACGGGCTGGAGGGCGATGGCCACGACGTCGTCGGTGAGGGCGGGCGCCCATCGGGCGAGGTCACGCTGGAGGAAGTCGATGACGTCGTCGGGGGAGCACGGCTGAGGGCTGCTGTCGCAGTGAGCCTGGAGACGGGCGCGGAGAGGATAGAAGGCCCCGGCGCGGTCGCGTGCTTCGGTGACGCCGTCGGAGTAGGCGATCAGAGTGTCGCCGGGCCTCATCGCGTGGGTGGTCGTGCGCGGCTGTTCGGCGAGGAGGTCTCCCATGCCCAGAGGAAGGCTGTGTTCGGTCTCCACGACGGTCGCGTCACCGGAGCCGACGAGAAGCAGGGGCTGGTGGCCCCGGTCCACAACCCGTACTTCGTGGGAGTGCGGGGGGAATTCGAGCAGAACGGCGGTGACGAACAGCTCGTCCTCTGGAGTCACCGCGTCTTCGGAGCCATTCGGTGAGGCAGGGACCCGAGGGCCGTCGCTGATGCTCGGGTACAGGTCGGAGTTGTCGCGGTCGAGTTTCAGCGCCGTGTCGATGCGGTCGGCGAGTTGGGGAAGAGTCGGTTGAAGCAGGGCTGCTTCCCGGAAAGTCGAAAGGACCGTGGTCAGGGTCTGGGTGGTATCGATGCCCTTTCCTCTGACGTCCCCGACGATCACGCGAATACCGAAAGGGGTCCGGCGGACGCTGTAGAGGTCTCCGCCGATGAGCGCCTCGTCGTCGGCGGCCCGGTAGAAGCCGGCCATCCTCACGGGGCCGACTTGGGCGGGAAGCGGGCGCAGAAGGGCCAGTTGCACTACTTCGGCGACCGTCTGGACGCGACGGAAACGTTTCTCTATCCGGAAGCGAAGCGCGCACAGTGCGACGGAGAGCACCGTGATGACAGCCAGCACGATCAACGTGGTGACGGTCAGGGGGCCTACGTTGTCCTTGAACGCTTCGGTGAGCGCCAACACGAGGCACCCGACCGTGCCGGTGCAGGCGACGCCGAGCGGAGTGTAGGCCAATACGGCCAGCACGACCGACGCCGTGAGCAGCGTTCCGAAGAAGTAATACGGCGGGGTCACCTGATCGAGGAACATGGAAACGGCGATCAGCGCAGGGGGAAGCCAGCGGATCCACCGCGGGGGCCACGGGTTCTCAGCCGCCTGGCGCCGGCGCTCCTGGGCGGACCGTCCAATGCCCACAGGTGCCACATCCCTTTCCGTCCGCTTTTCCGGCTCACGACCCGTAAGGGAAACATCATGCACGGACAAACACGCTGTAGACGGCATCGACCCGCCTTCGCCGATCAGGAACGGCCGCCACTGCGTTTTGTCGCCGTCATCGCGGATATCTCATCGGATCGAGCCGCGTGAACGTCATTTCCCGAGCCTTCAGGCCGGGAAGGGTGACGTGGGAAAGGCTCGGGGAATCCTGTTGCGGTCGGCGCTGCTCCCCCCGGTGCGCGCACGCAATGCGGGTGCGATGCCCCCGAGCCGGTTCCACGGCCCGGTCCGAGGGCTCCCCCGCCCGCTCAGCCCCGCCGCACCCGCCCCGCGATCCGGCGGCCCAGGCGGCCCAGAGTGCTGGAGCGGTTCCAGTCCCGGAAGGCGTTCGCCCGGCCGCTGCTGCCCGTGCGGCCCACCGTCGCCTCCACCTCCGCGACCTCCTCGGCCGACAGGGCGCGGACGGCCGGACGCAGGACCTCGTCGAGCAGGGCGGCGGCCACCGGGGGCCAGGCCGTGCCCGCGTGCGGGTGAGCCGTCCAGACGGTGAAGCAGTCCGCGGCGTAGGCGGGCTGTGCGCGGAGCCGGGACCGTACGGCCTCCGATCGGGCCGCCCGGTCGTACGCGGCGACCAGTTCGGCGTCGTCGCCGTGGACGAAGGCGTACAGCTCGGCCCCCGGGCGGTCCGGGGCCAGCAGGCGTTCCACCAGGGCCGCGTGGGCCCGCTCCCGGAGCGCCGGTTCGACCGGCTCCGCCTGGGCGCACAGGGTCCGGACGGTCTCCGCCCAGCCCGGTTCCGGCGCGCCGGTGCGGAGGTCGCGGACCAGGACCAGCAGCAGGAGGCCCGCGCGTTCCCGGCCGCCGATCTCCTCGGGGAAGCCGCGCAGCAGGTCGTGGGCGAGGGCCGCCGCCTCGTCGGGGCTCACGGAGGGCGAACCGGCGGCGGACGCGTCGAGCGCCGCGTCGACCAGACGGGCCCACGTACCGGCCACGCGGTGCGCGTCCGAGGTGGCCGCGTCCAGCAGCAGGCGGGCCTCCTCCACCGTGGGGGCCCGGTCCTCCCAGACCAGGCCGACCGCCGTGCGCAGGACCAGCGGCTCGGCGAACGGGGAGACTCCGGCCGCCCGCAGCACCCGGCGCCACACCGCCGCCCGGTCACCGCCCAGCGTCGCCATCGCCTCCGGAACCTCGGCGCACATCCGCAGATGCGGCAGTGCCTGCGTCCCCGTGAACGGCAGGGCCACCCGCTCCAGGAACCGGGCCATCGCACCGGGGTCGCAGGGAGCGATCCGGTCCAGCGCGCCGAGCAACGCCGTCCGCACCTCGAACTGCTCGTCCAACAGCTCCAGCAGCGCCGGGGCGAAGTCCGGCGGCCCTTCCGGCGCCTGCCCGCCGCCCGCCCCGGTCCCGGCGGCGCCCCCGGCCCGTGCCCCTGACTCCGACAGCAGCGCGGATGCCAGCCGGTCCACGGCATCCGGCAGCAGCTCCGTACTGTCCACGTCCAGCAGCCGTGCCACGCGCAGGAGTTGCACCGTCCGCGCCACCGAAAGCGCCCCCGCCGCGCCGCCGCCCAGCTCGGTCAGGACCTCCGGGCTCAGCCGCTCCGCGACCGCCGCGCCCTCCGGCCCCGTGAACGCGTCCCGGCCCGGCAGCTCCAGCGACCCGTTCCCGCCCCGTACCGCCTCCGTCACCAGCATCGCCGCCAGCGGAGCCGTCAGTGAGGCGGGGCAACGACCCTCCAGCGCGCCGAACAGCCGCCCGGCCGCGTCGAATTCGGCGCCCGTGCGATCGTCGACGGAGGGAGCGGCGAGGGCCTCCACCAACCGGCCGGTGCGCTTCGCGTCCAGCGCGTACGGGCGGTCGGCGGCCCAATCGGCCGCGGCCGCACGCCCGTCCGGGCCGAGCGCGATCCCCGCGCACAGCGCCGTCACCGCCAACGGGCCCGCCGCGAACGGCTCTCCGGGCAGCTCACGGGCCTCCCGGAACAGTTCCGGCGACCGGCTCCGCCAGATCCGCGCCGCCGTCGCCGCCCACACGTCGCCCGTGCCGTCGGCCGCCGGAGCCTGTCCCGTGCACACGTGTACCCGCAGGCCCGCACCCCGTGCCGCCTCCGCGTCCGCGGCCAGTACGCCCGCCACCCGCACCGCCGCGCTCCCCGGCCGCCGGGTGTACGTGGTGAACGTCAGCCGCTCCGCGCTCTCCCTCGGCAGCGTCACGGCCGCGAGGCCCAGCCACCGGGCCACGTCCGCGCACTGCCGCTCCACCAGCACCACCGGCCCACCGCCGGCCGCCTCCGCGGCGCTCGCCCGGCGCAGATCCGCCAGCACGGCCGCGAGCCAGGGGCCGCGCGAGACCGCGAAGTCGTCCAGGCCCTCGGAGACCGGCGCCGGACCCTGCGGAAGCGCCAACGGGTCCGGCGCCGGCCCGCCGGGAGTCGCCGCCGCCCAGTGCGGCGACCGCCACGCCTCCACCGGCAGCCGGTCGCCCGGCAGCGGCACCCCCGGCGGCACGTGCACGCCGTGCGCGTGGAACCGCACCCCAGGTCCCGCCCCGCCGCCCGTCTCCCGTACCGGGGCCGAACGTGCCACCAGCCGGCTGCCGTCGGAGAGAACGGCATAGGTGAACGCCTGCGGGAGCGCACGGAGTTCACCGTCCGATGGGCGGCCGGGCGCCCCTTCGGGGAGTTCGTAGCGCACCAAGGGCTCGATCTCCGCCAGCAGAGCCCCGGACACCCCGGGACCGACCGCCGTGAACCGGCCCGCCGTTCCCCCGTCCCCCGGCGCGGCGGAGGTGTAGTGCACCTGTGCAAGGCTCATCTGTCGGCCCTCTTCGTCCTGCCGCGCCCGATCCCCGTGCCCACCCCGTACGGCTGGGTCCGGGGGAGGAAGTCCGCAGCCGCGGGGGCGACGTTATCAAGCACGGGGCGATGTTCCGTACGCTGCGTCAGGCGCTGGCCCGAGCCGTCGGGGCCGGGCCGCGGGCCGGGGGAGCCGGGACTTCCGCGGGCGTGATCGACCGGCCGCCCGGGCGGCGGCGGCGAGAGGCCCGTCGTGCTCCCCGCGACCCGGGCGGCGGCGCTCGGCCTGATCGCCCGCGCCGCCGGGACCACCAGCGCCTCCGGCCGGGGGTGCGGCGGGGCCGGCGGTCGGATCGTGCGGACCGAGCACCGGGGGACCGTGCGGACCGAGCACCGGGGGACCGTGCGGACCCTCGCCTTCGACGCCTCGACCCGCCAGGTGCGCACCCCGGACGGCGTCTTCCTTCACGGGGTCGAGAGGGGCCGCCCCCGCCTCCCGGGCCCCTGCGGCGAGGCGGGGCCTCAGGAGCCGGTCCGGGGAGGGGCCCGGCGGCAGCGGTCCGGGAGGCCACCGCCGGTGAAGCCACGGCCAGGCGTGAAGATCTTCTGCGGCCGCGCTTAAGAAATCCTCGATGGACCCGGGCCCCGTCGTACGGCAGATTTCTCCGTGACGGCCGAGGATGGCCCGTGGAGCCGTGCGACGCGCGGCCCGTACGGCGTACGCGGGACGTACGGACGACGGGCAGCCGTACGCCGTGCTCCGCCCCGGCCCGCCGTGCCCCCGCCACCGGGGGCGACCCGCCGAAGACCGCCCCGGACCGCGGGGCCCTTCCCACCTGCCCCGGACCCCGGGGCGCCCACTCGCGTACCGACGTCAGGGAGCCACCGCCGTGAAGGCACTCGTCAAGCAGAAGGCCGAGCCCGGACTGTGGCTGATGGACGTGCCGGAACCGGAGTACGGTCCCGCCGACGTCCTCATCAAGGTCCTGCGCACCGGCATCTGCGGCACCGACCTGCACATCCGCGCCTATGACGGCTGGGCCCAGCAGGCGGTCACCACCCCGCTGGTCCTCGGCCACGAGTTCGTGGGCGAGGTCGCCGCGATCGGCTCCGACGTCGCGGACATCGCGGTCGGCGACCTGGTCAGCGGCGAGGGCCACCTCGTCTGCGGCAAGTGCCGCAACTGCCTCGCCGGCCGCCGCCACCTCTGCCGCTCCACCGTCGGCCTCGGCGTCGGGCGGGACGGGGCGTTCGCGGAGTACGTGGCCCTGCCCGCCTCCAACGTCTGGGTGCACCGGACCCCCGTCGACCTCGACATCGCCGCGATCTTCGACCCGTTCGGCAACGCCGTGCACACCGCGCTCTCCTTCCCGCTGGTCGGCGAGGACGTGCTGATCACCGGCGCCGGGCCGATCGGCATCATGGCTGCCGCCGTCGCCAAGCACGCCGGAGCCCGCAACGTCGTCATCACCGACGTCAGCGAGGCCCGCCTCGACCTCGCCCGCAAGGTCGGCGTCAGCCTCGCCCTCAACGTCGCGGAGCACACCATCGCGGACGGCCAGCAGAAGCTGGGCCTGCGCGAGGGCTTCGACATCGGCCTGGAGATGTCCGGCCGCCCCGAGGCGATGCGCGAGATGGTCGCGAACATGACGCACGGCGGCCGGATCGCCGTGCTCGGCCTGCCCGCCGAGGAGTTCGCCGTCGACTGGGCCCGCATCGTCACCTCGATGATCACCATCAAGGGGATCTACGGCCGCGAGATGTTCGAGACCTGGTACGCCATGTCCGTCCTGCTGGAGGGCGGCCTCGACCTCGCCCCCGTGATCACCGGCCGGTACGGCTTCCGCGACTTCGAGGCGGCCTTCGACGACGCCGCGAGCGGCCTCGGCGGCAAGGTCATCCTCGACTGGACCGCCTGACCCTCCGACCGCACCCCCTAAGGAACCCGCATGTTCGACTCCGTACGCGACGACCTGCGCACCACCCTCGACGAGATCCGCGCCGCCGGGCTGCACAAGCCCGAGCGCGTGATCGGCACCCCGCAGTCCGCGACCGTCGAGGTCACCTCCGGCGGGCGCCCCGGCGAGGTCCTCAACTTCTGCGCCAACAACTACCTGGGCCTCGCCGACCACCCCGAGGTCGTCGCCGCCGCCCATGAGGCGCTGGACCGCTGGGGCTACGGGATGGCCTCGGTCCGCTTCATCTGCGGCACCCAGGAGGTCCACAAGGAGCTGGAGCAGCGGCTCTCGGCCTTCCTCGGCCAGGAGGACACGATCCTCTACTCCTCCTGCTTCGACGCCAACGGCGGCGTCTTCGAGACCCTCCTCGGCCCCGAGGACGCGGTCATCTCCGACGCCCTCAACCACGCCTCCATCATCGACGGCATCCGGCTCTCCAAGGCCAAGCGCCACCGCTACGCCAACCGCGACATGGCCGAGCTGGAGACGCGGCTCAAGGAGGCGTCCGGGGCCCGCCGCCGCCTGATCGTCACCGACGGCGTGTTCTCCATGGACGGGTACGTGGCCCCGCTCCAGGAGATCTGCGACCTGGCCGACCGCTACGACGCCATGGTCATGGTCGACGACTCGCACGCCGTCGGCTTCGTCGGCCCCGGCGGACGCGGCACCCCCGAACTGCACGGCGTCATGGACCGGGTCGACATCATCACCGGCACCCTCGGCAAGGCGCTCGGCGGGGCCTCCGGCGGCTACGTCGCGGCCCGCGCGGAGATCGTCGCCCTGCTGCGCCAGCGCTCGCGCCCGTACCTCTTCTCCAACACCCTCGCCCCCGTCATCGCCGCCGCCTCCCTCAAGGTCATCGACCTGCTGGAGTCCGCCGGGGAGCTGCGCGAGCGGCTGGCCGCCAACACCGAGCTGTTCCGCACCCGGATGACCGAGGAGGGCTTCGACATCCTCCCCGGCGACCACGCCATCGCCCCCGTCATGATCGGCGACGCGGGCAAGGCCGGCCGGATGGCGGAACTGCTCCTGGAGCGCGGCGTGTACGTGATCGGGTTCTCCTACCCCGTCGTCCCGCAGGGCGCGGCCCGCATCCGCGTCCAGCTCTCGGCCGCGCACTCCACCGCCGACGTGAACCGCGCCGTGGACGCCTTCGTCGACGCGCGGGCCGCCCTGGACGCGGAGGCGTGACCCGCTGACCGGGCGGCGCCCCTCGCCGGGCGCCGCCCTCACCGGGTCGGGCACTCCGCCGCGACCTGGGACAATGGGGGCATGATCGATGCGCGGCGGCTGCGAATCCTCCGGGCGGTGGCCGACCACCGCACGGTGACCGCGGCCGCCGCCGCGTTGTACCTGACGCCCTCCGCCGTCTCCCAGCAGCTCGCCGCCCTGGAGCAGGAGACCGGCCACCGCCTCGTCGAACGCGGGGCGCGCGGGGCCCGCCTCACCGCCGCCGGGGAGATCCTGCTCGGCCACACCAACCTGGTCCTGGCCCAGCTGGAGCGGGCCGAGGCGGAGCTGGCCGACTACAGCGCGGGCGTGGCCGGTACGGTCACGGTCGCCGCGTTCGCCACCGGCATCGGCCTCGTCCTCGCCCCCGCCCTCACCGAGCTGGCCCGCACCGCGCCCGGCGTCCGGGTCAGGGTCCAGGACGCGGAGGGCGACGCGAGCGTGCCGATGGTGCTGGACCGGCAGGTCGACGTGGCGGTGGCCGTCGAGTACCGGGGCGCGCCCGCCGAGGACGACCGCCGCCTCACCCGCGTCCCCCTGTACTCGGAGCCGTTCGACGCGGTGCTCCCGGTGGGCCACCGGCTCGCGGACCAGGCCCAGGTGGCGGTCTCCGACCTGGCGAAGGACCCGTGGATCGGACCGTACCCGGGCAACCCGTGCCACGACGTGGTGGTCCTGGCCTGCGAGTTCGCCGGATTCGCGCCGCGCCTGGAGCACTCGTCGGACGACTTCCGCGCCGTCGTCGCCCTGGCCGGGGCGGACGCGGGGGTGGCCCTGGTGCCGCGCTCCGCGCTGCGCGGGATGGAGCTGTCCGGGGTGGTCGTCCGCCCGGTCGAGGGCAGCGCCCCCACCCGCCGGGTCTTCGCCGCCGTACGCCAGGGGGCCGAGGGCCATCCGCTGATCCGGCCGGTACTGGAGGCGATGGAGGCGGTGGCCGTACGGGAGGGGGACCTGGCGGGCCGCGCCTGAACGCCCCCCCAGTCCAGGTCGGCGGGTCGGCGGGTCGTCGTGCGCCGGAGACCGGCAGCCGGGCCCCGCCCCGCCCCGTCGCGCCGGGGCCCGCGCGGAGGCCGCGCCGGGGCCGCGAGCGGGTTCAGACGGCCGGCTGGAGCAGGTCCCACCGGTTGCCGTAGAGGTCCTCGAAGACCGCGACCGAGCCGTACGTCTCGTGCCGCGGCTCCTCCAGGAAGCGCACCCCGGCCGCCCGCATCCGCTCGTGGTCGGCCGCGAAGTCCTCCGTGTACAGGAAGAAACCGACCCGGCCGCCCGTCTGCGCCCCCACCGCCGCGCCCTGCGCCTCGTCCTTCGCGCGGGCCAGCAGCAGCCCCGTGCCGTCCGCCGCTCCGCGCGGGCGCACCACCACCCAGCGGGAGCCGTCGCCCCGGTCGGTGTCCTCTACCAGCGTGAAGCCCAGCGCGTCGCGGTAGAACGCGATCGCCTCGTCGTAGTCGCGGACGACCAGGGTGACCAGGGCGATGTGAGACATGAAGGGGTCCTCCGGAGGTGCTGGGACAGCGAAGTTATACGTAACACTAGCGGTCAGGGGCCCGCCCGCGGACGCGCGGACTCCGGCCGGGGCCCGCATGCCGACGCTTCGGCCCCCGGTCGCCGGGCACAATGCGCTGCATGGACACCCTGGACGCCACGAGCACCGCCGGCCTGGCCGCGCTGACCGGGCGGGCCCGCGCCCTCGCGGACGGCGGACGGCGCGGCATCCTCGGGATCGCGGGCCCGCCCGGAGCCGGGAAGTCCACCCTGGCCGAACGGCTGGTCGCCGCCCTGGACGGGCGCGCCGCCCTCGTCCCGATGGACGGATTCCACCTCGCCTCCGCCGAACTGGACCGCCTCGGCCGCGCCGACCGCAAGGGCGCGCCCGACACCTTCGACGCGGCCGGGTACGCGGCCCTGCTGAGACGGCTGCGCGTGTCGGACCCGGTGCACGCGGTCTACGCGCCGGCGTTCGACCGGTCCCTGGAGGAACCGGTGGCGGGCGCGCTGCCGGTGGAACCGGACGTCCCCCTCGTCATCACCGAGGGCAACTACCTGCTGCACGACGACGGCCCCTGGGCCCAGGTGCGCGGGCTGCTCGACGAGGTGTGGTTCCTGGACCTCGACCCGGCGGTCCGGGTGCGCAGGCTCGTCGACCGCCACGTGCGCCACGGGCGGACCCGGTCCCGCGCCGAGGAGTGGGTGGCCCGTTCCGACGAGGCGAACGCCCGGCTGGTGGAACGGGGCCGCGACCGTGCGGATCTGATCGTGCGGCTGACGCCGGCCGGGGACCGGGGCGGCCACCGGGATTCGGCCGCCCCGCACGCGGGCGCGACGGGGGAACGGGCGGAGACCCGGCCGCGTACGCCCCGCGGGGAGGCGTGATCGGGCAGGATACCGGGTGCCGTGTCGCACCATCAGGAGGCCCCATGCCCAGCCCCGGCCCGTCCGCCGAGCACTCCGCCCCGCAGCCCTTCACCGCCGACGACTACCGCGCCCGGATGGCGCGCGCCGCCGAGTCCGCCGCCGAGGCCGGGCTCGCCGGGGTGATCGTCGCGCCCGGACCCGACCTCGTCCACCTCACGGGCTACCGCCCCGTCAGCACCGAACGCCTCACCCTCCTCGTCCTGCGGGCCGGCCACGACCCCGTGCTGGTGGTCCCGACCCTGGAGGCCCCCGACGCGGCAGCCGCCACCGGCGCCCCCGCCCTCACCCTGCGGGACTGGAGAGACGGCACGGACCCGTACACGGTGACCGCGCCCCTGCTGGACGCCGAGGGCCGCTTCGGCGTCAGCGACAACGCCTGGGCCATGCACCTGCTGGGCCTCCAGCGGGAGTTGCCGGGCACCTCGTACACGGCGCTCACCGAGGCGCTGCCGATGCTCCGCGCGGTGAAGGACGCCGCCGAGCTGGAACGGCTCGCCGCCGCCGGGGCCGCCGCCGACGCCACGTACGAGGAGATCCTCAAGGTGCGCTTCTCCGGCCGCCGGGAGGCCGACGTGGCCACCGACCTCGCCGCGCTGCTGCGGGAGCACGGCCACTCCCAGGTGGACTTCACCGTCGTCGGCTCCGGCCCCAACGGGGCCAACCCGCACCACGAGGCCGGGACACGCACCATCGAGCGCGGCGACATGGTCGTCCTCGACTTCGGCGGCCTCAAGCACGGCTACGGCTCCGACACCTCCCGTACGGTCCACGTCGGGGAGCCCACCGCCGAGGAGCAGCGGGTCCACGACATCGTCCGCGAGGCCCAGGCGGCGGGCTGCGCGGCGGTCCGGCCCGGCGTCGCGTGCCAGGAGATCGACCGGGCCGCCCGCGCGGTGATCACCGAGTTCGGCTACGGCGACCGGTTCATCCACCGCACCGGCCACGGCATCGGCGTCACCACCCACGAACCGCCCTACATGATCGAGGGGGAGGAGCAGCCGCTCGTCCCCGGC
Source organism: Streptomyces sp. CB02366 (assembly GCF_001905905.1). Classification (GTDB taxonomy): domain Bacteria; phylum Actinomycetota; class Actinomycetes; order Streptomycetales; family Streptomycetaceae; genus Streptomyces. The sequence goes on along the minus strand of NZ_LIVT01000003.1, from coordinate 221,437 downwards.
ATGTGCTTCTCCGTGGAGCCGGGCGTCTACCTCCCCGGCCGCTTCGGCGTCCGCATCGAGGACATCGTGGCCGTCACCGAGGACGGCGGGCGGCGGCTCAACACCACCTCCCGCGAACTGGCCGTCGTGGAGTAGGAGTCCGGCGGTGGGGGGACGCGGACGGTTGCGCCGCCGACCGCCCCCCCGCCGACCGCGCCCCGCCGCCGGACCTCGCCCCGGCCCCCGCCCCCGGCCCCCGCGCGAAGGCCGTTCGTCCGCGGGACGGCCCGGGTCAGTCGTCCGCCAGCACCACGCACGACTCCGCCGGCAGGCGCAGCACCCCGTCCGGCCCCGGCGCCTCCACCGGCTCCCAGGACGCCAGCACCCGGCCCCCGGAGCGGCGCTGGCGGCCCAGGCCCAGCGGGATCGCGGCCGGACGGTCCGCCAGGTTCACCACGACCCGCAGGTCCCCCCGGCGGTACGCGAACCACCGGGCGTCCTCGTCGAACGCGGTCTTCACCGACGCCAGGTCGGGGTCGTGCAGATCGGGCAGCGCGCGGCGCAGCGCGATCAGTCGGCGGTACCAGGCGAGCAGCCTGGCGTGCGGTTCGCGCTCCGGTTCGGCCCAGTCGAGGCAGGAGCGGTCCCGGGTCGCGGGGTCCTGCGGGTCGGGGATCTCCTCCTCCGCCCAGCCGTGCGCCCCGAACTCCCGCCGCCTGCCGTTGCGCACGGCCTCGGCCAGCTCCGGGTCCGTGTGATCGGTGAAGAACTGCCAGGGGGTGCGCGCCCCCCACTCCTCGCCCATGAACAGCATCGGGGTGAACGGCCCGGTCAGCACGAGGGCGGCGGCGCACGCCCGGAGACCGGGGGAGAGGGCGGAGGCCAGCCGGTCGCCCAGCGCCCGGTTGCCGATCTGGTCGTGCGTCTGCGCGTACCCGACGAAGCGGTGCGCCGGGGTGCGGGACACGTCCACCGGGCGGCCGTGGGTGCGGCCCCGGAAGCTGGAGAAGGTCCCGTCGTGGAAGAACGCCGACGTCACCGTCTTGGCGAGGGCGGCGAGCGGAGCGCGGGCGAAGTCGGCGTAGTAGCCCTGGGACTCCCCGGTGAGCGCGGTGTGCAGCGCGTGGTGGAAGTCGTCGTTCCACTGGGCGTGCAGCCCGAGGCCGCCCGCCGCGCGCGGCGTCGTGGTGCGCGGGTCGCACAGGTCGGACTCGGCGATCAGCCCGAGCGGCCTGCCCACCTCGACGGCCAGCGCGTCCACCGCCGCCGACAGCTCCTCCAGGAAGGTGAGCGCCCGGGTGTCGGCCAGCGCGTGCACCGCGTCCAGGCGCAGCCCGTCGAGCCGGTAGTCGCGCAGCCAGGCCAGCGCGCTGCCCAGCAGGAACGCCCGCACCTCGTCGGAACCGGGCGCGTCCAGGTTGACCGCCGCCCCCCACGGGGTGTGGTGGGTGTCGGTGAAGTACGGGCCGAAGGCGGGCAGGTGGTTGCCGGAGGGGCCCAGGTGGTTGTGGACGACGTCCAGGACCACCCCGAGCCCCAGCCCGTGCGCCGTGTCCACGAAGCGCTTCAGCCCCTCGGGACCGCCGTACGGCTCGTGCACCGCCCACAGCGAGACGCCTTCGTACCCCCAGCCGTTGACGCCCGGGAACGGGCAGACGGGCATCAGCGACACATGGGTGACGCCCAGTTCGGCCAGATGGCCCAGCCGGTCCGCCGCCGCGTCGAAGGTGCCCTCCGGTGTGTACGTCCCCACGTGCAGCTCGTACAGCACGGCACGGTTCAGCCGCCGCCCCTTCCACGGGTTGCGCCAGGCGTACGCCTCGGGGTCGACGACCGCGCTCGGCCCGTCGGGACCGTCCGGCTGACGCCGTGAGCGGGGGTCCGGCAGCAGCGGCCCGTCGTCCACCCGGAAGCCGTACCGGTCCCCGTCCGAGCACTCCGCCTCGGCCGTCCACCACCCCTCGCGCCCCGGATCGCGCTCCATCGGGGACCGGACGTCCGCCGCCTCCAGCACGACCGCGTCCGCCTCGGGGGCCCACACCTCGAACTGCATCCACCACTCCTCGTCGCCGGCCGGGGCGCGCGGCGGCCCGGGAACGGGCTCCACGATCCACGCGACGGACCCTGTTCCCGCCCGCCACCGGCCATTAAGGTCTGGTCCTGATCATTGCCCGGCGAGGTTCCCGCTCATACAGGTTCTGTTCACACGTCCTGGTTCCGCCCCTACGTACGGCTGCTGGAGGCCGCGATGACCCTGCCGATCTTCCCGCCCGGCTTCCTCTGGGGAGCCTCCGCCTCCGCCTTCCAGACCGAGGGGGCGGTGGACGCGGACGGCAAGGGCCCCTCCGGATGGGACGCCTTCGCCGCCCAGCCGGGCCGGATCAAGGACGGCGCCGACACCACCCGGGGCACCGGCTTCCACGCCCGCTACCGCGAGGACGTCGCCCTGCTCGCCGGACTCGGCGCCGACGCCTTCCGGTTCTCCGTCAGCTGGCCCCGCGTGGTGCCCGGCGGCAGCGGAGCCGTCAACGCCGACGGGCTCGACTTCTACGACCGGCTCGTCGACGAACTGTGCGCCCACGGCATCACCCCCGCCCCGACCCTCTACCACTGGGACACCCCCCTCCCGCTGGAGCAGGCCGGCGGCTGGCTCGACCGGGACACCGCCTACCGCTTCGCCGAGTACGCCGGCATCGTCGCCGAACGCCTCGCCGACCGGGTTCCGATGTGGATCACCGTCAACGAGCCCGCCGAGGTCACCCTGCTCGGTTACGCGCTCGGCGAGCACGCCCCCGGCCGCGCCCTCCTCTTCGACGCCCTGCCCGCCGCCCACCACCAGCTCCTCGCCCACGGCCTCGCCGTCCGCGCCCTGCGCGCGGCGGGCGCGGACAACATCGGCGCCGCCCTCTCGCACGCCCCCGTCTGGACGGCCGGCGACACCGACGAGGACCGCCTCGGCGCCGAGCTGTACGACACGCTCACCAACTGGCTCTTCGCGGACCCCGTCCTCACCGGCCGCTACCCGGACGAGGACCTGGCCGCCCTGATGCCGGGCCCGGTGGCGGACGACCTGAAGGTCATCTCCACCCCGCTCGACTGGTACGGCGTCAACTACTACAACCCCACCCTCGTCGGAGCGCCCCGCCCGGAGGCCCTGGAGACCTTCTCCGGCTACACGATGCCCGCCGGACTCCCCTTCGGCATACGGGAGATCGAGGGGTACGAGAAGACCGGCTTCGGCTGGCCCGTGGTCCCCGAAGGGCTCACCGAGATCGTCAGCACGCTGCACACCCGCTACGGCGACCGCCTCCCGCCGCTCTACATCACCGAGAACGGCTGCGCCCTGGAGGAACCCCACGCCGACGACCGCCGCATCGCCTACCTGGAGAGCCACCTCACCGCCCTGCGCGCGGCGATGGACGCCGGGGTGGACGTCCGCGGCTACTTCACCTGGTCCCTCACCGACAACATCGAGTGGACGGAGGGCGCGTCCCAGCGGTTCGGCCTGGTCCACATCGACTACGAGACGCTGACCCGCACGCCCAAGCGGTCGTACGCCTGGTACCGCGACCTGATCCGCGCGCAGAAGACGCGGCAGGCGGATCCGGCGGCCGAAAGGGCTTACGCGATGCCCGCCGAGTGATCGATACTTCCCGCCATGGTCGCTTCATGGTGGTCCCGGGCCCGGCTGGGGATCTTCGTTCACTGGACACCCGCCTCCGTCCCCGGCTGGGCCCCGCCCCACGTCCCCGCCGCCGAACTCCCGGCGGCGGCCAGGCGCGCGCCGCTGGGCTGGACCCCGTACGCGGAGTGGTACGAGAACGCGCTCCGCTTCCCCGGCTCCCCGGTCGCCGCCCACCACCGCGCCACCTACGGGAAGCGCCCCTACACCGACTTCGGCCGCGACTTCGAGGACGGGCTCGCCTCCTGGGATCCGGCCGCGTGGGCGCGGAGCTTCCGGGAGGCGGGGGCCGGGTACGCGGTCCTCGTCACCAAGCACCACGACGGCTTCTGCCTCTGGCCCTCCGGGACGAAGAACCCGCACCGCGCCGGCTGGCACACCGCCCGGGACGTGGTCGGCGAGTTCGCCGAGGCCGTACGGGCCGAGGGGCTGCGCTTCGGCGTCTACTACTCCGGCGGACTCGACTGGACCTTCGACGACCGGCCCATCGGCACGGCGGCCGACATGTTCTCCGCCGTCCCGCGCGGACGCTACCCCGCCTACGCCGACGCGCAGATGCGGGAGCTGATCCGCCGCTACCGCCCCGACATCCTCTGGAACGACATCGCCTGGCCCGCCTCCGCCACCGAGATCCGCTCGCTCGTCGACTTCTACCGCTTCACCGTCCCGCACGGCGTCGTCAACGACCGCCTGCTGCCCTACGCACCGCACTGGCGGGGGCTGCGGCTACCGGGCGCGAAGGCGCTGTACAACCGGTGGGACCGCCGGACGGTGGCGCGGGGCGAGGGCTTCGTCCCGCGCACACCGCCGGTCTTCGACTTCCGCACCCCGGAGTACGCCCGCTACGAGGGCTCCGACCCGTACGAGATCACCCGGGGCGTCGACCACAGTTTCGGCTACAACCGCAACTCCGGCCCGGACGCCTTCATCGACCGGCCGGCGCTGACCTCACTGGTCCGCGACACGGCGGCCGACGGGGGGAACGTGCTGCTCAACGTGGGGCCGCGCGGCGAGGACGCGGCGATCCCCGCCGAGCAGCGGCTCCGCCTGGAGTGGCTGGCCGAGGAGGCCGGCGCGCTCACACCAGATGGATCCGTTCCTGGGTGACCGGGTACCCGGCACGGGCGAACGCGGCGGCCATCGGCACATTGCCCCGGTCCGTCGCAGCCGCGACGAACCCGGCGCCCTCCTCGACCAGGAAGCGCGTGCACTCCACCAGCAGGTCGTAGCCGTAGCCGTGCCCGCGCGCCTCGGGAACGACCCCGATGAAGGCGACGCAGGGGCCCGACGGGTTGTGCGCGGGCACCTGGATGCCCGCCACCTCCCCGTCCGGCGTGTACGCGATCCGCAGCCACTCCCGCGGCGAGGGACACCAGTGGAAGAAGTCCAACTCCTCCCGCGCCGCGGCCTCCAGACCCCCGGGGCCCTCCATGGTCTTGCGGGCGTGGGCGTCCAGGGTGGACGAGTGCACCCGGCGCAGCACGTCGAGGACCACCTCGTCGTCCGGCTCGGGGCGGTGGACGAGCCGCCCGGTCCGCTCCGGCAGCGGGCAGCCGGGGGTCCACCGGTACTGGTAGCGCTCGACCAGCGGCTCCAGTCCGGCCGCCCGCGCGGCGGAGATCCGCCCCTCGACGGCGGCCCGCGCCGCCGGGTCGTCCCGCCAGCCGGCGGGCGCGATCAGCTCGTACTCCTTGTGGAAGGGGGCGCGGCGCAGGAGTTCGGCGCCCGCCTCCGCCTCCCCGTCCGCGAAGTCGAACCAGTTGAGCAGGACGGGCTCGGTGTCCTGGGGGCCGCCCCACCAGGCGGCGCGGGCGACCACGGTGTCCCCGCGCAGGGCGACCCACGACCAGGCGGGGCGGTACTCGCCGCCGTCGGCGGTCGAGGTGTAGCGGTGGCCGAAGGCGGCCCGGCCCACGTGCGGGCTGTCCTGGAAAGCGGTGAAGAGTGCGGCGTCGCTCGCGGTGAGCGCGCGGATGACCAGTCCGGTCATGGAAGGTGTCCTCCGGGACGGAATGCCGCGTTCCCGGTCAGACGAGGTCCGACACCGTCCGGCGGGCGGGACGGGAACGCGGGAGTGAAGTGGTGCGGTGGGTGGTGCGGTTGCCCTCGCGCATGTCTCTCGCCTCCTTCCACGACCGGCAGCGGGTGTCGGGGGAGACCGTAGCCGTCCCCGCCCCCGCCGTCCACCGGATTGAAACGGCGGGGCCGAGGCGGCTGGTCCCCAACCATGGTGAAAACGCGCTCGAAGCAAGACGTACCCGACGCGCTCGACGGACCGGGCCGTCGGCACGTCGCCGCGACCGGTCGCCGCCCGGACGTGCTCCACGCCCCCGGCCGCCGGCGCCCGGGCGTCCCGGCGAGGAGGCCGTCGATGCGCCGCCGACCGCGCCGGGCGGGGAGCCGCGCAGGTCAGCGGGGAGGAAACACGGGCTCGTCTGGACACTCCGGGCCCTCCGGCCCGACAATCGTCCCCGTGACATCCTCCTCCGAGTTCCACATGAGTCCCGCGCGGCTGTCGGACGCCCAGCGCGACCGTGTCCTCGGCGTGCTCAGAGAGGGTGCCGCACAGGGCAAGCTGTCGCACGACACCTTCATGCGCCGCATGGAACTCGCCCTGGCCGCCCGCCGACCGGAGGAGCTGGCGGCCCTCACCTCCGACCTCGACAGCGGCGGGCGGTGGTCCCAGGGGCTGGTCCGGGCGGTGGGCGGGATATCCGCCTTCCCCGGACGGCTGCGCCGCGCCTGGCAGACCGAACGGCTCCCCAGGCTGCTGCTTCCCGTGCCCGGGCCGCATCCCCTGCGCATCGGCCGCGACCCGGCGAACGGGCTGCGCCTCAACCATGAGACGGTCTCCCGGCTGCACGCCGAACTCCACGCGCTGAACGGCCGCTGGCTGCTGCGCGACCTCGGCTCCACCAACGGCACCTGCGTCAACGGGCAGCGGCTCGTCGGCTCCATCCCCGTGCGGGACGGGGACCAGGTGAGCTTCGGGCACATGAGCTTCCGCCTCACGGCCCCGGCCCACCGCTTGCTCGAACCGCCGCTTCCGCCCGCCCCCCGGCCCCCGGCCGACGGGCGGCCCGGACTGCCGGGGCGACAGGCGCCGGAACCGCCGCCGAGGGCCCCGCAGGGACCGCACCGGGGAGCAGTGCCCCCGCCGCACGGTCCGGACCGGGCCCACCCCGGCCCGGAGCACCTGCCGGGCTCCTCGGCCCGGCCGCCGCACGGCCCGGGCGGACCGCAGCCCGGCGCTCTGCCCCCGCCGCCCACCACGGACCGGCCGCCGCACGCTTCGGACGGGCCGCCGCACGTTTCGGCCGAGGCCCCGCAGCCCGGCGCAGAGGCCCCGCGGCCCGGCGCCGGAACCCCGCAGCCCGGGCCCCAGCCGCCTCCGCGCGCCTGAGCCCCGCCGCGCGGCCTCTCACCCGAACGGCCGTCCGCCGCCTGCGGCCCGCCTCGGCCGATGGTCCCCTGAGAAGACGCGCGCCGACCGCCGGCGCATCGACTCCAGGGGGCTGGGGATGCCGGTCGACCGCCCCGACGCCCTGCCCGACGCCCGCCGCCCGCACCGGATCGCGGGCGGGCAGCCCGGACTCCTCGCCCCGGGGGCCACGACGGACCCGTACCGGCTGCGCCTCTACCGCCTGCTGCGCACCGAGTACCCCCTCGGCTACGACCCGGTCCTCCGCGCCTGGCTGTTGAGCCGGTACGCGGACGTGGCCCTGGCCCTCACCGACCCCCGGTTCACCGGCTATCCGCACGACGGGGCCCCGCGCGGTCCGGCCCCCGTGCCGCTCGGCCTCTGCCGGGGCGGCCCGGCCTGCGCCCCGCCCGCCGTGCCGTACCGCGCCCTCGAACCGACCGTCGAGCGGACCGCGTACGTCCTGGCCCGCCGGATCGCCGGACGCGACCGGGCCGACCTGGTCGCCGACTTCTGCCGCTGGCTGCCCACCGGCGCCGCCGCCGCGGCGGCCGGGCACTCCTACCCGGGGCTGAACGGCCGGCTGCGGGGCGGGCCCCGCCGGGGGCCCGGCGGCGGGGCCGACGACTGCGCCGGCTCGACCGCCCTGCGTGAGCACGCCCTCGCCTCGTTCCTCGCGAACATGCTGGACGACCCCGACCTGCGGGCCGCGGCGACAGCCGGCGAGCCGCTCGGGCACGGCGCAGGGACGCTGCTCGGGCGGGCCTGGGCCGAGACCCTGCGCCGTGATCCGCCGGTCCAGATCGTGCTGCGCCGCACCCGCACGGAGGTGGCCGTCAGCGGCGGCACGCTCCCCGCGGACGCGCCCGTCGCCTGCCTCATCGGCGCGGCGGGCCGCGACCCGGCCCGGTTCGGCGCGCCCGACCGGTTCGACCCGCTGCGCGCCGACGCCGACACCCTGCTCACCGGCCCGGCGAACTGCCCCGCCACCCGTCTCGGCCGACTGGAGGCCGAACACGGCCTGCGCGCCCTGCTGACGGCGATGCCCGGCATCCGGTGGGCCGACGGCTTCCGACCGGCGGCGGGCGGCCTGCTCACCCGGGGCCCCCGCACCCTGCTCGTCCATCCCTCCTGACGGCCCCCGCCGAGCCTCCCGCGGGCCGCCCCGCGACGCCCACGACCCGTCCTCGCGCGGCGACCGCCGCGGACGGCCCGCCCCGCCCGCTCAGCCCCGCACCCGCCGCAACAACGCCACCGGCCGCTCGGCGAACAGCTCGCCCGCCCGTACCGCCCCGCCCGCGAACACCCGGCCCGGCGAAGCCGACAGCAGGTCCTCCCAGCCGTCCCCGCCCGGCAGTTCCAGCACCGTCTCCCCCCAGCCGCCGCCCTCGGCCAGTCGCAGCGACAGCCGGGTCACCGCCGTGACCACCTCGCCCGACCGGCAGAACGCCACCAGGTGGGAGGCGGCCGGACCGGAGGCCGTCAACGGTTCGTACGTCCCCCGCGCCCCGAACACGTCCGGCAGCTCCCGCCGCAGCCCCAGCGCGACCGACGTCAGCTCCCGCTTCTCGTCCGGGACCTCCGGCCGCCGGAACGGCCGCCGGTTGTCCGGGTCGACCAGGGCCAGGTACTCGCTCTCCGTGCCCTGGTAGAGGTCCGGCACCCCCGGCATCGTCAGGTGCGTCAGCGCCGCTCCCAGCACGTGGGCGCGCACATGCGGGGCGAGCGCGTCCGCGAACTCCGCGATCCGGGCCCGGACCGGTCCCGCCGCACGCCCCGGACCGGCCGCGACGAAGTCCGCCACCGCCCGCTCGTAGGCCGGGTCCGACTCCGTCCAGCTGGTGGACAGCCCCGCCTCGCGCACCGCCTTCAGCAGCGCCGGCTCCAACCGGCCGCCCAGTTCCTCGGCCGGCAGCTCCGCGCAGCCGTACGCCGACTGCCAGGCGGCCCAGGCGAGCTGACGGTCCGGGGCGGCGACCGGTGCCGCCGCCGCCACCTCCGACACCAGCGCCGCCCACCGCTCCGGGCACTGGGACAGCACCGCGATCCGGGCCCGTACGTCCGCACTGCGCTTGGTGTCGTGGGTGGTCAGGACCGTGCCCGTGGCGGGCCAGTCGCGGGCGATCCGGGCGGCGAACGCGTGGAACTCCTCCGGTGACACCGCCGGCCGCCCCGGGTCGCCGCCCACCTCGGTGGCCGACAGCAGCGGGACGTACCGGTAGAACGCCGTGTCCTCCACCGACTTGGCGTGCAGCGCCGAAGCCGTCTGCGCGAACCGGGCGCAGAACGCGGCCTGTTCTTCGCCGCCGCCGAGCCGCCCGAGCGCCAACTCCCGTACGACGTCCACGGCCGCCGCCTCCTCGGGGACGGCGAACACCGCCTTCGCGTCCCGTACCGCCGCGTCGGTCAGGGCCTCCTCGGCGATCCGGGTCGGCGGCTCGCCCGCCGTGACGTAGGGCCGGTAGACCGGAACCCGTACCAACAGCTCCCGGACCGCCGTCCGCAGCGCCCACGGCGCATGGTCGCGCAGGGCGGGGTCCTGGGCGCAGACGGCGGTCGCGAGCCGGGTCAGCCAGGCGGTCTCGGCGGCCAGCTCGTGGGTCACCACCCGGTACGCGGCCCGGCGCACCGTTTCCGTCCAGTCGCCGCCCCGGTCGGCGGGCGGGCCGGCGAAATCGCGGTAGTGCCCGAGCAGTTCGGCGCTCCCGGCCGGATCGGTGAACAGGCCGTCGATCCGGTGCAGCGCGTCGTACCCGGTGGTGCCCGCCACCGCCCACTCCGCGGGCAGGCGCTCGTCGCCGGTGAGGATCTTCTCCACCACCGTCCACCGCCCGCCGGTGGCGTCGCGGAGCCGTTCCAGGTAGGCGGCGGGGGCGGCGAGCCCGTCGGGGTGGTCGACGCGCAACCCGTCGAGGACGCCGTCACGGAGCAGTTCCAGGACCTTGGCGTGGGTGTCCTCGAAGACCTCCGGATGCTCCACGCGCACCCCGATCAGCTCCGGGACCGTGAAGAACCGCCGGTAGTTCAGCTCGGTGCGGGCCAGGCGCCACCAGCCGAGCCGGTAGTGCTGGGCGTCCAGAAGCTGTGGCAGCGGAAGGCCCGCCGTGCCGACCCGCAGCGGGAACGCGTGGTCGTGGTAGCGCAGCGCCTGCCCCTCCACGGCCAGGTGCTCCAGCTCGCCGCCGAGCGGCCCGGCGAGCACCGGCAGCAGCACCTTCCCGCCGCCCGCCGCCCAGTCGATGTCGAACCAGCGGGCGTAGGGGGAGTCCGGGCCCTCCCGCAGGACCTCCCACAGCCGGCGGTTGTGCCGGGGGGAGGCCGCCATGTGGTTGGGCACGATGTCCAGGACGAGCCCGAGACCGTGCTCCCGGGCGGCCGAGGCGAGTGAGCGCAGCCCCTCCTCGCCGCCCAGCTCCGCCCGGACCCGGCCGTGGTCGACCACGTCGTAGCCGTGGGTGGAGCCGGGGACCGCCTCCAGGACGGGGGAGAGGTGCAGGTGCGAGACGCCGAGCGCGGCGAGATACGGCACGGCCTTCTCGGCGGCGGCGAAGGGGAAGTCGGGCTGGAGCTGAAGCCGGTACGTGGCGGTGGGCGTCATGGACTCCTACGTACCCCGCCCGGGGCGATCCGTGTCACCCCGGGCGGAACCTCACCCCGCCGCGTCCCCGGCGGCTCTCAGGCGGGCCGCTTCAGCACCACCAGGCTGCGTCCGATCAGCGTGACCCGTTCGCCCTCGGCCACCTTCGGGCCGGTCCCCGGCGGGACGCCTTCCGGCCGCGCGGTGTCCACGACGACCTGCCACTGCTCGCCGTGGCCGACCGGGACGGCGAACTCCAGCGTCTCGGCGCTCGCGTTGAACATCAGCAGGAACGAGTCGTCGGAGATCCGTTCGCCGCGCGGCCCCGGCTCGGAGATCGCGTGCCCGTTCAGGAAGACGGTCATCGCCTTGGCGTGCGCTGCCTGCCAGTCCTGCTGCGTCATCTCCTCGCCGTCGGGGGTGAACCAGGCGATGTCGGACAGCTCGTCGTGGGTGCCCTCCATCGGACGCCCGTGGAAGAAGCGGCGGCGCCGGAAGACCGGGTGGTCGCGGCGCAGCCACACCATGGCCCGGGTGAACTCCAGCAGCGTGGAGGCGGGGGCGTCGGCGGGCTCGTCCGGGTCGGGCCAGTGCACCCAGGCCAGTTCGTTGTCCTGGCAGTAGGCGTTGTTGTTGCCGTGCTGCGTACGGGCGAACTCGTCGCCGTGGGACAGCATCGGCACGCCCTGCGAGAGCATCAGCGTGGCGATGAAGTTCCGCATCTGGCGGGCCCGCAGCTCCAGGATCTCCGGGGCGTCCGTCTCGCCCTCGGCCCCGCAGTTCCAGGACCGGTTGTGGCTCTCGCCGTCCCGGTTCTCCTCGCCGTTGGCGTCGTTGTGCTTGTCGTTGTACGAGACGAGGTCGTGCAGGGTGAAGCCGTCGTGGCAGGTGGTGAAGTTGATCGAGGCGAGCGGGCGGCGGCCGTCGTCCTGGTAGAGGTCGGAGGAGCCGGTGAGCCGCCCGGCGAACTCCGCCAGCGTGCGCGGCTCGCCCCGCCACAGGTCGCGGACGGTGTCGCGGTACTTGCCGTTCCACTCGGTCCACAGCGGCGGGAAGTTGCCCACCTGGTAGCCGCCCTCGCCGACGTCCCACGGCTCCGCGATCAGTTTCACCTGGCTGACCACCGGGTCCTGCTGCACCAGGTCGAAGAACGAGGAGAGCCGGTCCACCTCGTGGAACTGGCGGGCGAGCGTGGCCGCCAGGTCGAAGCGGAACCCGTCCACGTGCATCTCGGTCACCCAGTACCGCAGCGAGTCCATGATCATCTGGAGCACGTGCGGGGACCGCATGAGCAGGGAGTTCCCGGTGCCCGTGGTGTCCATGTAGTACCGCTGGTCGTCGGTGAGCCGGTAGTAGGAGGCGTTGTCGAGCCCGCGGAAGGAGAGCGTGGGCCCCAGGTGGTTGCCCTCGGCGGTGTGGTTGTAGACCACGTCGAGGATGACCTCGATGCCCGCCTGATGCAGCGCCTTCACGGCCTGCTTGAACTCCAGCACCTGCTCGCCCCGGTCGCCCCAGGAGGCGTACGTGTTGTGCGGGGCGAAGAAGCCGATGGTGTTGTAACCCCAGTAGTTGGCGAGCCCCATGTCCGCGAGCCGGTGGTCCTGCACGAACTGGTGGACGGGCATCAGCTCGATCGCGGTCACCCCCAGTTCGGTGAGGTGGGCGATCACCTCCGGGTGCGCCAGCCCCGCGTACGTGCCGCGCAGCTCGGGCGGGAGCCCCGGGTGCAGCATCGTCAGGCCCTTCACATGGGCCTCGTAGATCACCGTGCGGTGGTAGTCGGTACGGGGCCGGCGGTCGTCGCCCCAGTCGAAGTACGGGTTGACCACCACCGCGCTCATGGTGTGCGGCGCCGAGTCGAGGTCGTTGCGCGCGTCCGGCTTCCCGAACGGGTAGCCGTACACCGCCTCGCCCCAGTCGATCTTCCCGGCGACCGCACGGGCGTACGGGTCCAGCAGCAGCTTCGCGGAGTTGCACCGCTGCCCGTTCTGGGGTTCGTACGGCCCGTGCACCCGGAAGCCGTACCGCTGGCCCGGCATCACCCCGGGCAGGTAGGCATGGCGCACGAAGGCGTCGGTCTCCCGGAGTTCCACCGCCGTCTCGGATCCGTCGTCGTGCAGCAGGCACAACTCGATCCGGTGGGCGGCCTCCGAGAAGACCGCGAAGTTGGTCCCGGCGCCGTCGTACGTGGCGCCGAGCGGGTAAGCGTGTCCCGGCCAGACCTGCATGATGAAGACTCTTCCACTTCTGATCCGGGGGCTGCGGCTTTCCTCGGCCCGATGGCTCCTCGAACATTTCCCGAATACGTCCGGAATCTTCCCCGAAAACGGGGCGCTCACCTAGGACGTCACGCGGTGCGGCCGAGTCCCGTCGTCCGCCACGCGCCGTACCGGTCAACTTCGGACACGTCCCTGCCGCTCCGGACGTGCTTCCGGACACCGTCACCCGGCAGGCGTCCGGATTCTGCCCCGGGGCGGGGGGCCCAATCACTATGAATCCGCTCACTCCACCCGATCTCGCCACCGAGAACGAGCCGCACGGGCCGGGCAGTTGGGAAAGTCGCCTGCGCATCGGGCTGCGTCGGATCACGCTCCCGGAGTACCCTTCCTTGATCGTTGGGTGGGGGAGTGGAAGGCGGTACGCGGGTGAGCTCGGGTGGGTTCGAGCTACCCCCAGGTGACGCGGGTCGCGAGGGGGAGACGACCGATGCCCCGCCCGGGGCGGTGTCCCTCGCGCAGCCCATGGAGATCGGCGCCGAGCTGGACTGGGGAGCGGACTCCTGGAACGAGGTGCGGACCCGGGCCCAGCGGGCGGGGCGCGCCTATATCTGGCTGAATCTGGTCGAACAGCGTCTGCGGGCCGTCGTCGCCGCGGTGCTCCGGCCGGTCTACGAGCCGGTGCACGGCGAGGAGTGGGTGGTGGCCGCCGCCGGACCGGCCGGGCAGGAGTGGGTGCAGCGCGCCGTCGCCGTGCGCGAGGTGTCGCGCCGCAAGGGCTATCTGCTGGACCCGGCCGACGACAACGTCCTCAGCTTCCTGACGCTGCCGCAGCTGCGCGAGCTGATGGTCCAGCACTGGCCGTGCTTCGAGCCGTACTTCGACGACCGGCGCGAGGTCGAGCTGGCCCTGGACGAGCTGGAGGTCGCGCGCAACGTGGTCTCCCGCAACCGGGCGCTGAACGAAGCGGTGCTCGCCCAGGCGGAGCGCGCCTCCGCCCGCCTCCTGGACATCCTCGGCAGCGGGGCGGGCGTGCCCTCCGCCGACCGGCTGCCGGTGGACGCGGTGGAGGAGCTGGTCGGCGACCGGTACGCGGACGTGGTCTCCGTCCACCCCGACCGGGTGCGGCTCCAGCGCCAGCTGCCGGCCGAGGACCTGTTCGGCGGGGCGCGGCGGCTCGACGCCATCGGGATAGGGCTCAACCTGCTCGTGCAGAACTTCTCCGGCCGCCGCCTCGTGCGGCTCGCCGAGTCGGGCTGCCGGGTCCGGCTGCTGTTCATCAACCCGGCCAGCAGCGCGGTCAAACGCCGGGAGCGGGAGCTGGGCCTCAAGAAGGGCGAGCTGAGCCGTTCGGTGGAGATGAACATCCTCCACATGCGCCGGGTGCGCTCCCGGCTCCGCGACCCGGGCGCGTTCGAGATCCAGGTCTTCGACGAGACCCCGCGCTTCACCGCCTACCTGGTGGACGGCGACGGCCCGGACGCGGTGGGCGTCGTCCAGCCCTACCTGCGGCGGGCCCGGGGCATGGAGGCGCCGGTGCTGGTGCTGCGCGGCGGGGGCAGGCGCACGGTGGTGCGGGCGGGCCAGGACAGCGAACACGGCCTGTTCGAGACGTACCGGGAGGAGTTCGAATCGGTCTGGACGGACTCCCGGCCGGTCTCCTGAGGGGCGTGCGCGGCCCCGGGCGGGGTAGAGCGGTTGGGGTGGAGAGGGGCGCGGCGCGCCCGGCCGGGCCCCGCCCGCTCGCGCGCCCCGGCCGCCCCCTGACGGGCCGTGCGGCGCAGGGCCCCGTCCGTCGCTGTCAGTGGCGCGTGCGAGGGTGGTCGTCACATGGGGGAAGCACGCAGACGGAGGTACGGGATGAGCTGGCCCAGCGGGACGTTGACGGCGTTCGATCTGGAGACGACGGGGACGGACGTGGAGTCCGACCGCATCGTGACGGCGGCGGTCGTCCGGCTGGAGGCGGACGGCTCCGTGTCCGAGGAGCGGACCTGGCTGCTGAACCCCGGCGTGGCCATACCCGAGGAGGCGTCGGCCATCCACGGCATCTCGACCGAGCGCGCCCGTGAGCACGGGCTCCCCGCCGCCCCCGCCATCGAGGAGATCGCCGGAGCGATCGCCGCAGGACTGCGCTCGGGCATCCCGCTGGTCGTGATGAACGCGCGCTACGACCTGTCCCTGCTCGACCGCGAGTGCCGGCGGTACGGGATCGCGTCGGTGGGCGAACGGCTGGGCGCCGACCCCTCGCCCGTCATCGACCCGCTGGTCATCGACAAGCACGTCGACACCTACCGGAGGGGGAAGCGAACCCTCCACGCCCTGTGCGCCCACTACGGCGTTCCCCTCGACGACGCGCACGACGCCCGGGCGGACGCCGTCGCCGCCGCCGGGGTGGCACGGCGCGTGGGGGAGGAGTACCAGCGGATCGGCGGGATGCCCCTGGAGGAGCTGCACAGCCTCCAGGTGCACGCGGCGGCCGAGCAGTCGTCGTCCCTCCAGGCGTATCTGCGCCGCACCTCGGACCCGGCGGCGGTCGTCGAGCCGGCCTGGCCGCTCATCCCGCGGCTGTCCTGACGGTGTCCCGTCCGGGGCGCCGGACGGGACGCGCGTCGTGGTCCGCCCGACGGCGACGCCGCCGCTGCGGAGGAGGGCCGGGCGGCAGACCGGCACGGACCGGTCCCGGCCGAGGGGCGCCGCGCGGACGAGCGGAGGGCCCCCTCGCGGCCGGCGCGCGTGGGGAGCGAGAGCGTACGCGGCCTCGTGCCGCCGGGGCCCGCCAGGCGCCGGAACCGCCCCTGCGACTCGTTCAGAACGGGTACCAGCGGACCTGTGGGTCGTCCTCGCGCAGGGACGCCACCCGGCGGCGGAACTCCGTCAGCGCCTTCGGGTTGGCCGGGGCGTGCTGGGAGACCCAGGCGCAGCTGGCCGTCTCGCGGGCGCCGCGCAGGACCGCGCACCCCTCCCACTCCCGGACGTCCCAGCCGTACGCGGCGGTGAAGGCGTCGTAGGCCGCGGGGTCGAGCCCGTAGCGGTCGCGGGAGAGGGCGAGGACGACCAGGTCGTGCTCCCGCAGATCGGCGGAGAACGTCTCCAGGTCCACCAGGACCGGGCCGTCCGGGCCGACGTGGACGTTGCGGGGGAGCGCGTCGCCGTGGATCGGCCCCGGGGGGAGGTGGGGGACGAGGGCGGCGGCCGCCGCCGCGAAACCGTCGCGGCGCTCGCGGAGGTAGTCGGCGTCCGCCGGATCGATCGCGTCCCCCGCCAGGCTCAGCCACCGCTCGACGCCGCCCAGCAGTTCACGGCGCGGCAGGGTGAACCCCGCCGGGGCCGGCAGCGCGTGCACCAGCGAGAGCAGCGGAGCCAGGTCGCGCGGCTCGGCGGGGCGTACGGGCTCGGGAAGCCGGTGCCACAGCGTCACCGGGTGCCCCTCGACCAGCCGGGCCCCGCTCTCGGCGGCACGTACGGCCGGAACACCGGAGGCGGCGAGCCAGTCGGCCAGAGCCACCTCCCGCTCGGCCCGCTCCCGCAGCTCGGGATGGCCGGTGGAGTCCCGGCCGACCTTGATCACCAGGTCACCGGCGGCGAACACCGCGTTCTCGCCCAGCGCGAGCAGCTCCGCCGCGCCGGGGAGCCCGGCGGCCGTCAGCACCTCGCGCGCACGCATCTCGTCCATGGGTGCGATTTTCGCATCCGCGCAGGCCGCCTTGACGAACCGACGGCCCGTCAGCACCATGACGGGGGCCTTCCGGGCAGCCGGAACGGGACGAAGTCCGCTTCGGGCGCATCAGTGACTCACCGGACAGAGGGGTCTTCTTCGTGACATCGGCGACTGCGGCGAAGCCGCCCGGACCGGGCGGCCCGCACGGCGGACCCGGCGACCCGGGCGGACGCGAGGGACCGGGCGGGAGCGACGGGGCGGGCGGACGGGGCGGCGGGCGCACCGGCAGCTCCGGTCGCACCGGAAGCCCCGGGCGGTCCGGCCGGCCCCGGGGCAAGGTCTTCGGGGACCGGGCCGCCTGGTTCCTGGTGCTCCCCGCGCTCCTCCCGATCCTGGTCCTCAGCGTCGGGCCCCTCCTCTACGGCATCGCGCTCTCCTTCACCGACGCCCAGTCCGGCCGCACCCGCTCCACCCAGTGGATCGGCGTGCTCAACTTCCAGGACCTGCTGCACGACACCCTGTTCTGGGACTCGTTCCGGATCGGCCTGGTCTGGGCCGCGGGCGTCACCGTCCCGCAGTTCCTCCTGGCGCTCGGCCTCGCCCTGCTGCTCGACCAGAACCTGCGGATGCGCTGGCTGGCCCGCGCGCTGGCGATCATCCCCTGGGCGATGCCCGAGGTCGTCGTCGGCATCATGTGGCGGCTGGTCTACAACCCGGACGCCGGCATCCTCAACGAGACCGTCCGCGACCTGGGCCTCGGCGACGGACGGGACTGGCTGACCGGCCTCGCCACCGCGCTGCCCGCCGTGATCCTCGTCGGCGTCTGGGCGGGGATGCCGACGACCACGGTGGCCCTGCTCGCCGGACTCCAGAACACCCCGCGCGAGCTCCACGAGGCGGCGGCCCTGGACGGGGCGGGCGCCTGGCGCCGGTTCCGTACGGTCACCTGGCCCGCGATCAAACCCGTCGCCCTGGCCGTCGGCGCCCTCAACCTGATCTGGAACTTCAACTCGTTCGCGCTCGTCTACGTCCTGACCAGCGGCGGACCCGGCGGCCGGACCCGGCTGCCGATGCTCTTCGCGTACGAGGAAGCCTTCCGCTACGGACAGTTCGGCTACGCCGCGGCGATGGGCTGTGTGATGGTCGCGGTGGTCTCCGTGCTCCTCGCCCTCTATCTCGTCGGCCGCATCGGGGGAGGGGAGGACCGATGAGACGGGGACTGATGGGACGAGGACTGATGGGACGAGGACCGGTGAAGCGTGGCTCCGGAAGGCGGGAGTCCACCGGTCTGCGTACCGGCGGGGCCGCCCGCGCCGGACAGTACCTGGCTCTCCTGGCCTACCTGGTCTTCCTCGCGTTCCCCTTCGCGTGGCTGATCTCGACCGCCTTCAAACCCGCCCGCGAACTGGGCTCGCTGCACCCCACCTGGATCCCCGAGCAGCCCACCCTGGACAACTTCCGGCAGGCGTTCGACGAGCAGCCGCTGCTCCAGGCCGCCGCCAACTCCCTGATCGCCGCCGTCGGCGCGGCCGTGATCTCCGTCGTGATCGCCACCCCGATGGCGTACGTGATGGCCCGCCACCGGGGCCGTCTCGCCACCGCGGCGACCGGGTGGGTCGTGGTCAGCCAGGCGTTCCCGTTCGTCCTGGTGATCATCCCGCTCTTCCTGGTCCTGAAGAACCTGCACCTGATCAACTCCCTCGGGGGCCTGGTCCTCGTCTACGTCGTCTGGTCGCTGCCCTTCGCGCTGTGGATGCTCGCCGGATACGTACGGGCCGTGCCGACCGAACTGGAGGAGGCCGCCGCCGTCGACGGAGCGGGGCGGGTGCGGACCCTCGTCTCGGTCGTGGCCCCGCTGCTCGCCCCCGGCCTCGTCGCCACCGCGCTGTTCGCGTTCATCACCGCATGGAACGAGTTCTTCTTCGCGCTCGTCCTGCTCAAGACCCCGGAGAAGCAGACGTTGCCGGTCGTCCTCACCCACTTCCTCGGCGCGGAGGGCGTGGCCGACCTCGGCCCGCTCGCCGCCGCCGCGTTCCTCGCCACCCTCCCCTCCCTCGTCCTCTTCGCCTTCATCCAGCGGCGGATCACCGGCGGGATGGCGGCCGGGGCGGTGAAGAACTGATGCGCGGCGCGGTCCGGCGGGCGGCCGTCGCCGTCACCGTCCTGGCCCTGCTGCTCAGCGGCTGCTCCGGCGACGGCGACGACGGGCGGGACGCGGACGGCACGATCCGTCTCCGGTTCCAGTCGCTCGCCTGGCAGAAGGAGTCGGTCGACGCCAACAAGCGCCTGGTGAAGGAGTGGAACGCCGCCCACCCCGCCGTCCAGGTGGAGTACGTCCAGGGCAGCTGGGACAGCGTCCACGACCAGCTGCTCACCTCGTTCGAGGGCGGCGAGGCCCCCGACATCATCCACGACGCCTCGGACGACCTGGCCGACTTCGCGTACGGGGGCTACCTCGCCGACCTCCGCCCCTACCTGCCCGCCCGGCTCAAGGCCGACATCCCCGAGCGGTCCTGGCGCACCACCACGTTCGGCGAGGGCGTCCACGGGGTGCCCTTCCTCCAGGAGCCCCGGGTCCTGATCGCCAACACCGAGCTGCTGAAGGCGTCGGGCGCGCGCATCCCGACCCCGGAACGCCCCTGGAGCTGGCAGGAGTTCCGGCAGGTGACGAAGGAGCTGACGGGAAAGGGGCGGTACGGGATCGCCTGGCCGCTCAAGGAACCGGTCTCCGTCACCCTCAACCTGGGCCTGTCCGGCGGCGGCCGGCTCTTCCACCGCGACGGCGACGGCAAGGCGGTCCTGCGTTTCCGGCGGGGCGACGGCGTGGTGCCCGGCACCATCCGCGACCAGGTCAACGCCGACCGCAGCGCGGCGCGCGGCGCGTTGGGCATGGGCGGCTCGGACGCGCTGCCCGGCTTCTTCGGCGGCAAGTACGCGATGCTCCCGCTCGGGTTCTCCTACCGCCAGCAGATCATCCAGCAGGCCCCCGAAGGGTTCGGCTGGTCGGTCCTGCCGATGCCCGCGGGGGCCGGGGGCGCGGTCCAGGGGGTGAGCCCGCAGACGCTGTCGGTGGCGGAGGAGAGCCCGTACAAGGAGGAGGCCGTCGCGTTCATCGACTTCCTGCTGCGGCCCCCGAACATGGTGCGTCTGGCACGCGGCGACTGGATGCTGCCCACCGGGACGCGGGCGCTGGCCGACCCGTCGCTCCGCTCCGCCGAGCACGGCTGGGCCGTGGGCGCCGCCCTGGCGAAGGGGTTGCGGCCCGCGCCCGCGCAGTCGGTGCGCGGCTACCCCGAGTGGAAGGACAAGGTGGCGACCCCGGCGTACCAGGAGTTCTACAGCGGCGCGATCGACGCCGACGAGCTGAGCGAACGGCTGGTGGAGGACGGCAACCGGGTCCTGGCCCGCTACCAACGCTGATCGGGGACGGAAATTCATTGCACGAGACGTCTCGTCTCGTTTAGAGTCACCGGCATGACGGAATCCCCGCGTGCCCATATCGCCATGTTCTCCATCGCCGCCCACGGGCATGTGAACCCGAGCCTCGACGTCATCCGCGAGCTCGTCGACCGTGGACACCGTGTCAGCTACGCCATTCCCGCCTCCTTCGCGGAGAAGGTCGCCGCCACCGGGGCGGAGCCGGTGATCTGGAACTCGACCCTGCCGACCGACGAGGACCCCGACGCCTGGGGGACGGAGCTGATCGACAACATCGAACCCTTCCTCGCCGACGCCGTCCAGGCGCTCCCGCAGCTCGCGGACGCCTTCGCGGGCGACGAGCCCGACCTCGTCCTGCACGACATCACCTCCTATCCCGCCCGCGTCCTCGCCCACCGCTGGGGCGTCCCCGCCGTCTCCCTGTGGCCCAACCTGGTCCCCTGGGACGGGTACGAGAAGGAGGTGGGGGAGCCCATGACCGCCGAGCTGAAGCGGACCGAGCGCGGCAGGGCCTATTACGCGCGCTTCGAGGGCTGGCTCGCGGAGAACGGCCTCGGCCACCTCCCCGCCGACGACTTCGTGGCCCGCCCCCGCCGCGGCCTCGTCCTGATCCCCGAGGCCCTCCAGCCGAACGCGGACCGGGTGAACCGCGAGATGTACACCTTCGTCGGGGCCTGCCAGGGCGACCGCTCCGACCAGGGTGAGTGGCGGCGGCCCGCCGACGCCGAGAAGGTGCTCCTGGTCTCCCTGGGCTCCTCGTTCACCAAGCAGCCCGCCTTCTACCGGGAGTGCGTCGCGGCCTTCGGCGGCCTGCCCGGCTGGCACATGGTGCTCCAGATCGGCGCACACGTCGACCCCGCCGAACTCGGTGACGTGCCCGGCAACGTGGAGGTGCGCGACTGGGTGCCGCAACTGGCCGTGCTCCGGCAGGCGGACGCCTTCATCACCCACGCCGGGGCGGGCGGCAGCCAGGAGGGGCTCGCCACCGGCACCCCGATGGTCGCCGTGCCGCAGGCCGTGGACCAGTTCGGCAACGCCGACATGCTCCAGTCGCTGGGGGTGGCCCGGAGCCTCCCGATGGAGGAGGCGAACGCGGCGGCCCTGCGCGAGGCCGTGCTCGCCCTGGTGGGCGACCCCGAAGTCGCGGCCCGCTGCGCGCTGTTGCGCGAGCGGACGGCCCGAGAGGGCGGCACCTCGCGGGCCGCCGACCTCATCGAGGCGGAGTTGTCGCGCTGAGCGGACCCGCCCGCCGGGTATCCGGACGCTCTCCCGTCCCGCCCCCTTGCCGCCGCCGGCGGCTTCGTGGGGCGGGACGGCCTTGTTCCGGCGCCGTGAAACCGGTGTTACGGCGGTTCCGGTCGGCGCATCTGCACGCACGCCCCGGCGATTTCACACCCGGGGGCCAGGCGTTCACCCTCCTCGCGCGTGCCTTCACAGACCTTCACGGGTCTTCACGCGGCGTCACATCGGCTCCGGGGCCTCGCCGGAGCGCCTCCGGACCTCGCCGAGGGTGGTCGGTCGTTACCCCAACTGCCTTGCTGAACAGGCGATATGCAAGGGTGGCGCGGTCGGGCGAAGCCGCTCGCAGGAGGCCGATCCGGTCGGGCCGGCGGCTCGGCGGCGTTCCGCGACTGCTGTGACCGGCCACGGCCGATTTCCCGTTACGCAACCTTGTTGAACAAGTCACACCTCCCTGTGGGTCTTGAACTGTGCCCGTCAATCGGTCAGGGTTTCGAGCCAGCCCACGGAGATCTTCCGGCCGAGGGCCAATCCCCCCACAAAGAATGACGAGGAGAACCCTCTTCATGGCCAAGCACCAGCGCACCCGTCGTACCAAGCTCACCGCCGCCGTCACCGCCGTGGCGGCCGCCGCCGGGATCACCCTCTTCGGGACCGCCTTCGCCGAAGCCGCGCCGGCTCCGATGGGCACGGTCTACGGCACGGACGCGGCCACCGCCGTCTCCGGCAGCTACATCGTCATGCTCGACGAGAAGAAGGCCGACAAGGCCGGGCTCGCCGAGGAGTACGGCGGCAAGCTCAAGCGCGACTACTCCTCCAGCATCAACGGCTTCTCCGCCAGCGGCCTTTCGGAGACCGAGGCCAAGCGCCTCGCCGCCGACCCGGCCGTCGCCAAGGTGGTGCAGAACAAGAAGTTCAGCATCAACGCCACCCAGGACAACCCGCCGTCGTGGGGTCTGGACCGCATCGACCAGACCGAGACCGCGGGCGACAAGGCCTACACCTACCCCGACGCGGGCGGCGAGGGCGTCACCGCGTACGTCATCGACACCGGTGTCCGCGTCACCCACGAGGACTTCGAGGGCCGCGCCACCTCCGGCTTCGACGCCGTCGACAACGACGACGACGCCGACGACGGCAACGGCCACGGCACCCACGTGGCGGGCACCATAGCCGGGGCGGCGCACGGCGTCGCCAAGAAGGCGAGCATCGTGGCCGTCCGCGTCCTCGACGACAACGGTTCGGGCACCACCGAGCAGGTCATCGCCGGGATCGACTGGGTCGCCGCCAACGCCAAGGGCCCGTCCGTCGCCAACATGAGCCTCGGCGGCGGGGCCGACCCGGCCCTCGACGAGGCGGTCCAGAAGGCCATCGCGGCGGGCATCACCTTCGGCGTGGCCGCCGGAAACGAGTCCAGCGACGCCGGACAGGGCTCGCCCTCCCGCGTCCCCGAGGCGATCACCGTCGCCTCGTCCACGGTCGACGACGAGCAGTCGTCGTTCTCCAACTACGGCTCCGTCGTGGACATCTACGCTCCGGGATCGGACATCACTTCCACCTGGAACGACAGCGACAGCGGCACCAACACCATCTCCGGAACGTCCATGGCGACCCCGCACGTCGTCGGCGCCGCCGCCGTCTACCTGGCGGGCCACCAGGACGCCACCCCGGAGGCCGTCGCCACGGCGCTCACCGAGGGGGCCACCCCGGACGCCATCGGCAACGCCACCGAGGACACCGCCAACAAGCTCCTCAAGGTCGTCGAGTAGCACCCCGGCCCGACACCCCGGTTCCGACCGGCCGCCGGGCGGCGGCGGCCCCACACCTCGCCGCCCGGACACCGCGCACCACGGCCGCCGCGCTCTCCCCCACGGGGCGCGGCGGCTGTGCCGTTTCCCGAAGGGGCCGGGCGGCCCCGGGGAGACCAGGGGGCCGTGGGTCCGGTGTGTCATCGACCGTCCACCTGGCCGGGCTCCACCGTCCCGGCGCCCCCTCCGGTCCGCCCGGTCACCTCCGGGACATCGATC
The DNA here is from genome assembly GCF_001905905.1 of Streptomyces sp. CB02366. Lineage (GTDB taxonomy): Bacteria > Actinomycetota > Actinomycetes > Streptomycetales > Streptomycetaceae > Streptomyces. The sequence goes on along the minus strand of NZ_LIVT01000003.1, from coordinate 198,200 downwards.
AGTCCCAGGTGAGCGGATCGAGATGGAGGTAGAAGCGCAGCCGGTCGTGGTCGAGGGCGATGTCGTACCTCTCGGCGAAGGCCGCGTCCGCGGCCCGGGCCCGTCCCTCGTCCGTCCACGTCTCTCGCGCGTTGGCCAGCAGCAGTGCCAGGTCGGCGTAGCGGTCGGCCAGTCCGAGGCGGCCCAGGTCGACGAAGCCCGACACGTCCCAGCTCCGCGGATCGAGGATGATGTTGGGCAGGCACAGGTCTCCGTGGCAGACGACCGTGTCGGCGGCCTCCTGCTCCCGTCGACGCGCGACCTGCCCGGTGAGGCGGTCCAGCAGCTCCACGGAGGGCGTCCGCTGCTGCTCGACGGGGAGGAACTCGGGATTGACGGCGCCACGGGACACGACATCGCGCGCCACGGCGACCATCGCGTCCAGGTCCCGGCGGAAAGGGCACTGCGCCACCGGCGCCCCGTGCAGTCGGCGGACCGCGTCCGCGATGCGTTCCCAGGCGACTCGCAGTTCCCCGGCGGAGACCTGATCGGCGGGTACACCGGATACGGCAGTGGTCACCAGACAGGCGCCGGCGTCACCGGACCGCCAATCGACCACGCGGGGACCGGGTACGCCCTGGCCGCTCAGCCACTCGACCCGGTCGCACTCGGCTTTCAGTCCGGCCGCATCCGCGGCGGGCACGCACTTGGCATACCGGGTGGCGTCCGCGCTGCGGAAGACGGCCGCTCCCGACTCGCCCGCGGTGACGGGCACCCAGCCACCGTCATCCACGCCGAGCAGCACCGGCGACAGGGTCCGGGGTCCGCGGTGAGCGCTCATGACGGACACCTTAGGGCCTGGTGTCGCACTGCCGCCTGGCGAGCGACGGCAGTGTGCCGACAGGCCCTAAGGTGGGTCGCCATGACGACGACGTACGCGGCGCTGCTGCGCGGGATCAACGTGGGCGGTGGCAAGAAGGTCCCGATGGCCGGACTGCGCACCGTGCTCACCGAGCTGGGACACACCGGCATCACCACCTACCTGCAGAGCGGCAACGCCGTCTTCCGCAGCGACGAGGACGACGAGGACGCGCTCGCCGCGGCCCTGGAACAGGCGCTGCGCCGACGGTTCGGCTTCACCGTCGACTGCCTCGTCCGCGACGCGGGCTACCTCGCCGCCGTCGCCGGCGCCTGCCCCTTCCCGGCCGCCGAACTGGAGGGCAAGCAGCTCCACGTCACCTACTTCGACCGGGCCGTGGACGCGGAACGCTTCGCCGGCCTGGAGACGGAGTCCTTCCTGCCGGAGGAGTTCCGCCTCGGCGACCGCTGCCTGTACCTGTACGCCCCGGACGGCCTCGGCCGCTCCAAGCTGGCCGTGGCGCTGGCCCGCCCCCGCCACGTCAAGGGCCTCACCGCCACCACCCGCAACTGGAACACCGTCGCCAAACTGGTGGAGCTGACCCGCGGCTGAGCCGGCCCCGCTCGGGGCACAGGCGCCGCGCCTGCCGCCCCGACCGCCCGGAGCGGAAAGCCCGGGGCGGCCCCGCTGCCCCGCGGCCCGCCCCGACCGGGACCGGCCCCGCCCCACCGCAATTCCCACCCGACCGGGACCGGCCCCGCCCCACCGCAACTGGCCCACCCGACCGGAACCCGATTGGCCCGGGATCCCCCGCCCCGTGCTCCGTAGGCTCGGCCCATGAGCACCGGACACCGCACCACCGTCGACTTCTTCTTCGATCCCGCCTGCCCGTTCGCCTGGATCGCCTCCCGCTGGATGCTGGAGGTCGAGCGGCACCGGGACATCGACCTGCGCTTCCGCCCCATGAGCCTCTACCTGCACAACCAGGGCAACGAACTGCCCGACTGGTACCGCGAACTCGTCGACAAGTCGATCGGCCCGGTCCGCGTGGCCGTCGCCGCGGCAGCCGCCCACGGCGACACCGTCCTGCGGGACCTCTACACCGCGCTCGGCACCCGCATCCACCAGCACAAGGAGGAGGACTTCGACGCCGTGGTCGCCGCCTCCCTCGCCGAACTGGGCCTGCCCGCCGGCCTGGCGGAGGCGGCGCACTCCACGGCGTACGACGAGGAGGTGGCCCGCAGCCACGACGCGGGCAAGGACCCGGAGCAGGGCGCGTACGTGGGCACGCCGACCATCCACGTCGACGGCACGGTCTGGTTCGGTCCGGTCCTCAACGCGGTCCCGCGCGGCACGGAGGCGGCCGTACTCTTCGACAGCTTCCGGGTCCTCGCCAACCACCCGGGCTTCTTCGAACTCAAGCGGGCCCGGTCCGGAGGGCTGTCCTACGACTGAGCCGGGCCACGACCCGCCTGCCGTCGACCGCCCCGCCGGAGCCGCCGCCGGCCCGGGCCCTCACGCCGACAGCGACGCCCCCTCCGGCATCCGCGCCGCGTCGTACCGGTCGAGCAGCAGTCGCGCCAACTCCGGGGCCGGTCCCAGCACATCGGCCAGGACGTCCGCCCCGGCCGCCTCCGCACCGGCCGCGATGCGGTCGGGGAGCCGGCCGGGCGCGATGACGTACGGGGCCACCGCCACCCGCTCCACGCCCTCGGCGCGCAGGGCCCGCACCGCGTCCTCGGTGGGGGGGAAGCTCCCGGCATGAGCAGCGGAGGCGAACGCAGGCCGCACGGCGCACCAACCGGTGTGCCGCAGCTCCCGCGCGATTTCAGCGATCACTGCGATCGCCTCCGGGTCCGTGGATCCCGCCGAGGCCAGGACGAGCCCGGTCCGGGGGTGGTCGCCGGGGCGGACCCCGGCCTCCCGCAGCCGCCGCCCGAGGGCGGCGTCGAGCAGCGGGGACGGGCCGAGTACGTCGGCCTGGCGGATACGCAGCCGCGGCAGCCGGGCGCGGGCCTCGCGCAGGACCGAGGGGATGTCGGTCTTGGCGTGGAACGCCCGGGTGAGCAGCAGGGGCAGGGCGACCACCTCGTCCGCCCCCTGTGCGGCCAGGCGCTCCAGCACCCGGGGCACGGAGGGGGCGTTGAACTCCAGGAACGCGGTCTCCACACGCGCCCCCGGCCGCTCGGCGCGTACCCGCTCGGTGAGCGCGTGCACGGTCGCCGCGTGCCGGGGGTCGCGGCTGCCGTGGGCGATGACGAGGAGGGCGGGGCGCGTCATGGGAGGACTCAGTTCTTGACGAGGAGACCGCGGCTGCGCAGCACCCACCGCTCCAGCGGACTGAAGATCAGCAGATCGATCGCAATGCCGACGAACAGGATGAGCAGGATCGACAGGAAGATCCCGGGCATGTCGAAGTTGCTGCGGCCGTTCTCCAGCAACTGGCCCAGTCCCAGGCCCAGTTCCGGGGAGGAGGCGATGATCTCGGCGGCCATCAGCGAGCGCCAGGAGAACGCCCAGCCCTGCTTGAGGCCCGCCAGATAGCCGGGCAGCGCCGCCGGGAGCACGATGTGCCAGGTCCCGCGCAGCCCGGTCGCGCCCAGCGTGCGGCCCGCCCGGAGGAACAGCGGGGGCACCTGGTCCACGCCGGAGAGCAGCCCGTTGGCGATCGAGGGCACCGCGCCCAGCAGGATCACCGCGAACATCATCCGGTCGTTCAGCCCGAGCCAGATCACCGCCGGGGCCACCCACGCCACCGAGGGCAGCGACTGCAGCCCGGACAGGATCGGGCCGATCGCGGACCGGACCAGCTTGACCCGGGCGACCAGCAGCCCCAGCGGCGTACCGATGGCGACCGCGAGCAGGAAGCCGAGCAGACCGCGCGAGACGCTGGTCCAGACGACCTCCAGCAGCGTGCCGGCCAGCCACATCTCCCGCGCGCTGTCCCACACGGCGGACGGCGGCGGCAGCTTGTAGACCTCCGTGACCTGGGCGCGGACCAGCAGTTCCCAGATCGCCAGGACGAGCACCACCGCCACGACCGGCGGCAGCACCTTTTGCACCAGCACCTCGCGCACCGGGGTGCGGCGGATCTGCACGGCGTCGAGCGCGTCGAGCCCCGCCTCCAGTCCCGCCAGGTCGTCGGTCTCCGCCCCGACGGACCCGGCCTCCCCGGCCGGCCGCTTCCGGTCGGAGGTGATGTCAGTGCTGGCCATGTCGGCGGATCTCCCCACGCAGTTCTTCGGTGATCTCGACGGACAGCTCCGCCACGGCGGTGTCCTCGATGCGGCGCGGCTGCTCGATGTCCACCGTCCACTCGCGGGCGATCCGGCCCGGCCGGGAGGAGAGCAGCACCACGCGCTGCGCGAGCCGTACGGCCTCGCGCACGTTGTGCGTGACGAAGAGGACCGAGGCGTTCGTCTCCGCCCAGATCCGGGTCAGTTCGTCGTGCAGCACATCGCGGGTGATGGCGTCCAGCGCCGCGAACGGCTCGTCCATCAGCAGCAGTTGGCTGTCCTGGGCGAGGGCGCGGGCCATGGCGACGCGCTGGCGCATCCCGCCGGACAGCTCGTGCACCCGCTTGCCGTACGCCCCGCCGAGCCGGACCAGTTCGAGCAGCCGCTCCGCCTCGGTGCGGCGCGCGGTCTTGGGAACCCCGCGCAGCCGCAGGGCCAGTTCGATGTTCTTGCCCGCGGTCAGCCACGGGAAGAGGGCGTGCTCCTGGAACATCAGGGCCGGCCGCCCGCCGGGGGTCTCGATGGACCCCTTCGACGGGCGGTCGAGTCCGGCCACCAGGTTCAGCAGCGTCGACTTTCCGCACCCGGAGGCCCCCAGGAGGGTGACGAACTCGCCCGGAGCGACGTCGAGCGAGATGTCGTCCAGCACGAGCTGCGCGCCCGTGGGTCCGGCGAAGGACTTCGAGACATGCGTGAGACGGGCGGCGTGCCCGACCGCCGTACGGTCCTCGGCCTTGGTGAGGATAGGGGTCGCCATGGTCGTCACCTCCTGGGAATCCTTGCGTCCTGGTACGGGTGGGCGGAGCTACTCGACGCCGAGACCGGCGTCGGCGACCTCGGGCCGGCCCTCGGCCTTGAGGATCTTGTTCAGCGGGCCCAGGTCGTAGATGCCCTGGAGGTCCGGCTCCTTGAGCAGGCCGGACTTCACCGAGTGCTCGGCCTGCGCCTTCAGCGTCTCGGCCAGCGGGTCGTCGGTGATCTCGATGGACTCCCACGCCGGGTCGAGGATCTCCGGGGCCAGCGGCTTGCCGCTCAGCTTCTCCAGCGCCTCGTTGGCGGACGCCTTGGCCTTCTCCGGGTTGGCGTTGATCCACTTGTTGGTGGCGACCGACCCCTTGAGCACCGCCTCGACCACGTCCGGGTGCTCGGCGAGGAACTTCTGCGACACGATGATGTTGGTGATCACGAACTTCTCGTCCGGCCACAGGTCCGTCTCGTCGAGCAGCACCTTCGCGCCCTGGGAGACCAGCTTCGAGGCGGTCGGCTCGGGCACCCACGCGCCGTCCAGGTCACCGGACCGGTAGGCGTCGGGCGTCACCTTGTTGTCCGACCGGACCACGGAGACGTCGCCCTTGCCGCTCTGGGCGTCGACCTTCCAGCCCTTCTCCGAGATCCAGTTGAGGAAGGCCACGTCCTGGGTGTTGCCGAGCTGCGGGGTGGCGATCTTCTTGCCCTTGAGGTCGTCCAGGGTCGTGATCTTCTTCGGGTTGACGACCAGCTTCACCCCGCCGGAGGCCGAACCGGAGATGATCCGCAGCCCCTTGCCCTGGGACTTGCTGTAGCCGTTGATGGAGGGGGAGGGGCCGATGAAGCCGATGTCGATGGAGCCCGCGTTCAGCGCCTCGATCTCGGACGGGCCCGCGTTGAAGGTGGTGGACTCGACCTTGGTGCCGCCCAGTTCCTTCTGGATGGTGCCTTCCTGGATACCGACCAGGGCGGTGGCGTGCGTGAGGTTCGGGAAGTACCCGATCTTCACGGTGTCGGAGGAGAGCTTCTTCCCTCCGGCGGAGACGTTCGCCTTGGCGTCGTCGTCCTTCGCCTCGGAGCCGTAGCCGCAGGCGGTGGCCGCCACGGCGAGCAGCGGCAGGGCGGCGACGGCGGCGAGGCCGCGGCGGACGGTGGAACGTGGGGCAGGCACGGGAGGGTTTCCTCTCGTCGGCCCGGTGCTCGCGTCCCGCTGTCGGTCAGGGGGGCGCGGCCGGGAGATCGGCAGGTCTTCGGAGGTGCGGGCGGTGCTGGAGGGCGCGCGAGCGGTGCGCGTACGTCATCACGCACATCGCCCCACGCCTCCCTGGCCGCTGCCGAGGGCGCCGCTGCCGACGCGGCCGCCCTCCTTCGCGAAGGTGGAGAAGAAGTCGGTCATCAGAAGTCCCACCCCTCGTCGTCGGTGGCCGTGACCGCTTCGGCGGCCGCGGCGAACGCGGCGCCCGCCATGCCGGCGCTCAGCGTCGTCCCGTCCGCCGGGTCGATCAGCAGGAACGAACCGGTGCGCCGGGAGTCCTCGTAGGCGTCGAGCGCGAGGGGTTCCGCGGTGCGCACGACGACCCGCCCGATGTCGTTGGCGACGAGCCGCCCCGGGGCCGGGTGCTGGGAGAGGTCGTCCAGGGTGAGCCGCGACGGGATGTCCTTGACGATCGCCTTGACGGTGCGGGTGGTGTGCTTGAGCAGCACCCGCTGACCGACCGACAGCGGCTCGTCCGCGACGTGGCAGACGGTCGCCTCGACGTCCCTGGTGACGGCGGGGGCGTCGTCGGCCGGGGCGATCAGGTCGCCGCGCGAGATGTCGATGTCGTCGGCCAGCCGGAGCGTCACCGACTGCGGGGCCCAGGCGATGTCGACGCTCTCGCCGAGCGCGTCGATGCCGGTGATCGTCGTCGTGCGCCCCGAGGGGAGTACGGAGACGGCCTCGCCCACCCGGAACACCCCGGCCGCGATCTGCCCGGCGTACCCCCGGTAGTCGGGGTGCTCGGCGGACTGCGGGCGGATCACGTACTGCACGGGGAAGCGCGCGTGGCACGCGGTGAGGTCGTGGCTGACCGGGACGGTCTCCAGGTGCTCCAGGACGGTCGGCCCGCCGTACCAGTCCATGTGCGCGGACGGCTCGACCACGTTGTCCCCGGCGAGCGCCGAGATCGGGATCGCGGTGATCTCCGGGACGCCGAGGGACGCGGCGTACGCGGTGAACTCCTCGGCTATCGCGGCGAACACGGGCTCCGCGTAGTCGACCAGGTCCATCTTGTTGACGGCCAGCACCACGTGCGGGACGCGCAGCAGCGCGGCGACGGCGGCGTGCCGGCGGGTCTGCTCCACGACTCCGTTGCGGGCGTCGACCAGGACCACGGCCAGCTCCGCCGTGGAGGCCCCCGTCACCATGTTCCGGGTGTACTGCACGTGGCCCGGCGTGTCGGCGAGGATGAACCGGCGGCGGGCGGTGGCGAAGTAGCGGTAGGCGACGTCGATGGTGATGCCCTGCTCACGCTCGGCCCGCAGCCCGTCGGTGAGCAGCGCCAGGTCCGGCGCCGCCTGGCCCCGGTTGAGCGAAGCCAGCTCGACGGCCTCCAACTGGTCGGTGAGGACCGACTTGGAGTCGTGCAGCAGCCGTCCCACGAGGGTGGACTTGCCGTCGTCGACCGACCCGGCCGTGGCGAAGCGCAGCAGGGTGGTGGCCGCCAGCTGCTCGGCCGACTGGAGGTGGGTGGTCATGGTTAGAAGTACCCCTCGCGCTTGCGGTCTTCCATCGCGGCCTCGGACATCTTGTCGTCGGCGCGGGTCGCGCCCCGCTCGGTGAGCCGGGAGGCGGCGATCTCGGTGATCACGGCGTCCAGCGTGGTGGCGTCGGAGTCGACGGCCCCCGTGCAGGACATGTCCCCGACCGTGCGGTAGCGCACCAGCCGGGTCTCCACGGCCTCGTGCTCCTTGGGGCCGCCCCAGTGACCGGCGGTGAGCCACATGCCGTTGCGGTTGAACACCTCGCGCTCGTGGGCGAAGTAGATCTCCGGCAGCTCGATCCCCTCACGCTCGATGTACTGCCAGACGTCCAGCTCGGTCCAGTTGGAGATCGGGAAGACCCGTACGTGCTCGCCGGGGGCGTGCCGGCCGTTGTACAGCTGCCACAGCTCGGGCCGCTGGCGGCGCGGATCCCACTGCGAGAACTCGTCGCGGAGCGAGAAGACCCGCTCCTTCGCCCGCGCCTTCTCCTCGTCGCGCCGCCCGCCGCCGAACACCGCGTCGAAGCGGTGGTGCTGGATCGCCTCGGTGAGCGGGACCGTCTGGAGGGGGTTGCGGGTGCCGTCGGGGCGCTCGCGGAGCTTCCCGGCGTCGATGTACTCCTGTACGGAGGCGACGTGCAGCCGCAGCCCGTGCTTCTCCACGGTGCGGTCGCGGTACTCCAGGACCTCGGGGAAGTTGTGCCCGGTGTCCACGTGCAGCAGGGAGAACGGCACCGGCGCGGGCGCGAACGCCTTCAGCGCCAGGTGCAGCATCACGATCGAGTCCTTGCCGCCGGAGAAGAGGATCACCGGCCGCTCGAACTCGCCCGCCACCTCCCGGAGGATGTGGACCGCCTCGGACTCCAGGGAGTCCAGGTGGCTGAGCGCGTACGGGTTGGCCGTGCCTTCCGGCACGGTGGTGGTGACGGCACTCACGCCAGGCCCCTCTCGGTGAGCAGCGCGTGGAGCGCCGCCGCTGACTCCTGCACGGTCTGCTGGTGCGACGCGATCCGCAGATCGGGCGACTCCGGGACCTCGTAGGGGTCGTCCACCCCGGTGAGCCCGCTGATCTCGCCGGCGGCCTGCCGGGCGTAGAGCCCCTTCACATCGCGTACGGAGCACACCTCGACGGGCGTCGCGACGTGCACCTCCAGGTAGGTGGTGGACTCGGCGGCGTGCCGCTTGCGGACGGCCTCGCGGCTGTCGGCGAACGGGGCGATGACGGGGACCAGCACCTTCACGCCGTTGGCGGCGAGCAGTTCGGCGACGAAGCCGATCCGGGCCACGTTGGTGTGCCGGTCCTCGCGGGAGAAGCCGAGGCCCGCGGAGAGGAACTCGCGGATCTCGTCGCCGTCGAGCACCTCCACCCTGTGGCCCTCGGTCCGCAGCCGGCCCGCCAGTTCGTACGCGATGGTGGTCTTGCCGGCGCTCGGCAGACCGGTGAGCCAGATCGTGGCCCCCGTCTCCGTCACGCTCATCGAAGTCTCCTGATCAGTCGTCATCAGCCGTGCAGCCCGCATTCGGTCTTGCCGCGCCCGGCCCAGCGCCCGGCCCGCGCGTCCTCGCCCTCCAGCACCCGGCGGGTGCAGGGCGCGCAGCCGACGGAGGCGTAACCGTCCATCAGCAGCGGGTTGGTGAGCACCCCGTGCTCGGCGACGTAGGCGTCCACGTCGTCCTGGGTCCAGCGGGCGATGGGGGAGACCTTCACCTTGCGGCGCTTGGCGTCCCAGCCCACGACCGGGGTGCCCGCCCGGGTCGGGGACTCGTCGCGGCGCAGCCCCGTCGCCCACGCGGCGTACGCGGTGAGACCGTCCTCCAACGGCTTCACCTTCCGCAGCGCGCAGCACAGGTCGGGGTCGCGGTCGTGCAGCTTCTCGCCGTACTCGGCGTCCTGCTCGGCGACCGTCTGCCGCGGGGTGATCGTGATGACGCGGACGTCCATCACCGCGGCCACCGCGTCCCGGGTTCCGATGGTCTCCGGGAAGTGGTAGCCGGTGTCCAGGAAGACCACGTCCACGCCCGGCATCACCCGGGAGGCCAGGTGCGCGACCACCGCGTCCTCCATCGAGGAGGTGACGCAGAAGCGCGGCCCGAAGGTCTCGGCGGCCCACCGCAGGATCTCGGTGGGGGAGGCGTCCTCCAACTCCCGCCCGGCCCGCTCGGCCAACTCCCGGAGATCTTCGTCGGTCAGCCCTTCGATCAGCTGAGTACCCGTCATATCCGTTCTCCTCCACCGTCGTTGCGCTGCACGCCCCGGGCCAGCAGGCCCAGGAACTTCAGCTGGAACGCACGGTTGCAGGAGGCGCATTCCCAGGCGCCGTGACCGGTCTCGTTGGGGCGCAGGTCCTCGTCGCCGCAGTACGGGCAGTGGAACGGGGCGGCTCGCTCGCTCATGACAGCGACTCCGCACTGGCGCGCGCCGCCCAGGCCGCGAACCGCTCGCCGTCCTCGCGCTCCTCCTGGAAGCGGCCGAGCACCCGCTCGACGTAGTCCGGCAGTTCGGCCGAGGTGACCTTCAGGCCGCGGACCTTGCGGCCGAACCCGGCCTCCAGTCCGAGCGCCCCGCCGAGGTGCACCTGGTAGCCCTCGACCTGGTCGCCGTTCCCGTCCAGCATCAGCTGGCCCTTGAGTCCGATGTCCGCGACCTGGATACGGGCGCAGGCGTTCGGGCAGCCGTTGATATTGATGGTGATCGGGTGGTCGAACTCCGGGATGCGGCGCTCCAGTTCATCGATGAGGGCCGCGCCGCGCGCCTTCGTCTCGACGATCGCCAGCTTGCAGAACTCGATGCCGGTGCAGGCCATCGTGCCGCGCCGGAAGGGGGAAGGGGCGACCTTGAGATCGAGGGCCTCCAGCCCGGCGACCAGGGAGTCCACCTGCTCCTCGGCCACGTCCAGCACGATCATCTTCTGCTCGGCGGTGGTCCGCACCCGGCCGGAGCCGTGCTGGTCCGCCAGATCCGCGATCTTGGTGAGCGTGGAGCCGTCTACCCGGCCCACCCGGGGGGCGAAGCCGACGTAGAAGCGGCCGTCCTTCTGCCGGTGCACCCCGAGGTGGTCGCGCCAGGTCTGGGCGGGCTGCTCGGGCGCGGGCCCGTCGACCAGCTTCCGCTTCAGGTACTCGTCCTCCAGGACCTGGCGGAACTTCTCCGGCCCCCAGTCCGCGACCAGGAACTTCAGCCGGGCGCGGTTGCGCAGCCGCCGGTAGCCGTAGTCGCGGAAGACCGCGATGACCCCGCCGAACACGTCGGGCACCTCGTCCAGCGGCGCCCAGGCGCCGAGCCGCACCCCGAGCTTGGGGTTGGTGGAGAGGCCGCCGCCGACCCAGAGGTCGAAACCGGGACCGTGCTCCGGGTGGTTCACGCCGACGAAGGCGACGTCGTTGATCTCGTGCGCCACGTCCAGGTGCGGGGAGCCGGAGATCGCCGTCTTGAACTTGCGGGGCAGGTTGGAGAAGTCGGGGTTGCCGATGAACCGGCGCTGGATCTCGTCGATGGCCGGGGTGCCGTCGATGATCTCGTTCTCCGCGACGCCCGCGACGGGCGAGCCGAGGATGACGCGGGGCGTGTCGCCGCACGCCTCGGTGGTGGACAGACCCACCTCTTCGAGCCGCCGCCAGATCTCCGGCACGTCCTCGATGCGGATCCAGTGGTACTGCACGTTCTGGCGGTCGGTGAGATCCGCCGTCCCGCGCGCGAACTCCTCGGAGATCTCCCCGATCACCCGCAGCTGCCGGGTGGTCAGCCGGCCGCCGTCGATGCGGACCCGCAGCATGAAGTGCTCGTCGTCCAGCTCCTCCGGCTCCAGCACGGCCGTCTTGCCGCCGTCGATACCGGGCTTGCGCTGGGTGTACAGCCCCCACCAGCGCATGCGTCCGCGCAGGTCGTTCGGGTCGATGGAGTCGAAGCCGCGCTTGGAGTAGATCGTCTCAATACGTGTCCGTACGTTGAGACCGTCGTCGTCCCTCTTGAACTGCTCGTTCCCGTTCAGGGGGGTGTGGTGGCCCACGGCCCACTGGCCCTCGCCACGGTGGCGTCCGGCCTTGCGGCGGGGCGTGGCGGGCGCAGGCTGATCCGGGGTAGCGGCCATGACAATACGTCCTTCGGGACTGCGGGAGGGCGGCTCTGAGCGGCACACTCGCGGTGAGGCGCGGCGGTGCGCAGGGCGGTTCAGAGGGAAGAAGGGGGCGGCGGTGCTGGGTCTCTCAGCTCGCCGGACAGATGGCGCTGGACATGCGGCCGAGGTCGACGTGGCGTCGACTCACCAAGGCAATTCCAGTTCCAGGCATGGCGGAAGCGTGTCACGCGTGACTTGGGGCAGTCCACCACTATCCGGGATGTGGACGCGTATGTCCCGAAGGGTGAGACCGTGTGGTGTCGGTCACGCCGGGTGGCGACGGCATTCCCTGGCAAATCCCCCATAGCGGAGGGGAGGGCGCGGCACAGCCCCACAGCTCAACAGCCGACCGGTCGGGCAGCCGGACTGCCGAACCGCCACCGCCGACGCCGGGCCGCCACCGCCCCAGAACTCCGGGGGCGGCGGAGCACCGCCCCCGCCGCTCCCGGAGGCCGCGTACGGCTCAGTACGCCCCGGGCCACGGCCCCGGCGTCGCCACCTCCGGCTCCACCGCGGTCTTCGTCCCGAAGAGGCGGAAGCCGCGCCGCAGGTAGTTGTCCATCGCGTGCGGGCCGTCCTTCGAGCAGGTGTGCAGCCACACCCGCTTCGTCGCCGGCCGCCCGGGCCACCGCTCCGCCAGGTCCCAGGCGCGCGCCACCCCGTACGACAGGAGGTGCCCGCCGATCCGCCGGCCCCGGAACGCCGGGATCAGCCCGAAATACACGATCTCGACCGCCCCGTCGTCCTGCGCGTCCAGCTCGACGTACCCGGCGGGCGTCCCGTTCTCGTAGGCCACCCAGGTCTCCGCCCCGGGCCGCCGCAGGACCTCGTCCCACTCGGCGTACGTGAGGCCCAGCCGGTCGGTCCACCGGATGTCCCCGCCCACGGCGGTGTAGAGGAACCGGCTGAACTCCGGCGACGGGACCTCGGACCGGACGACGCGCACATCGCCCTCCGGTACGGACGCCGGACGGAGATCGGCGGGCGAGGTCTGCTCCAGCGACCAGAAGGTCACCTCGGTGGTCGGGGCTGCGGGCTGCGGGGTGTCGCTCATGACGGCCAGAAAACCATGGGCCCGCCCGGGCGCGCACAGCGGGCCCGCCCCCGCGCACGGCCGGCCCCGCCCCCGCGCAGGCCCCCCGCCCCGCCGCGCGTCCCGGAGCCCACCGCCCCGGCGCCCCGCCCGCCCGGCGCCGCCCTCACTCCGCCCGGGCCGCCCGGCGGGCCTCCGCCACCACCGGCGCCACCGAGTGCGGCAGCAGATCCGCACCGTGCTCCGGCCGCACCACCTCCACCTCCACCCCGTCGGCGAAGCGGTACGGGCGGTGGGCCAGGACCTCCGCCAGCTGCCGCCGCAGCCGGGAGACCTCGGCCCGGACCGTCACCGTCCTGGTCGCGTCCCCGAAGAGGTCCCGCGCCAACTCCGAGGCCGTCCGCCCCTCCCGGTGCGCCGCCAGCGCGAACAGCAGCTCCGCGTGGCGCGGCGACAGCCGCTGCGTACGGTCGCCCAGCGGCCCCGTCAGCCGCACGGCGAGCGCCCGGGGGCGGCTCAGGTCCAGCACCACCCTGCGCGGCGTCTCCCCGGCCGCGCCCTCGCCCACCTGCACCAGCCAGCCGCCCGGCAGCGGCTCGACCCGGCACATGCCGAGCGAGGACAGCCACACCCGGCCCGGCCGCAGCGACTTCGGCAGCGGCAGCCGGTCCACCGGGGCCATACCGGTCACCGCCGCCAGCCGCCCGTGCACGTCCACCGCCAGCGCCCGCCCGCCGACCCGGCACAGGATCGGCGCGGCCACCGCCCGCAGCCGCTCGATCTCCGCCAGGTGGCGGGTGCGCAGCTCGCCTTCCGCCAGCCGGGCCACCGAGTCGACCAGGGCCAGCGTCGCCGGATGGAACGTGGAGGCCGGCCCGCTGATGTCCACGATGCCGATCAGCCGCCCGTCGCGCGGATCCCGGACCGGGGCGGCGGCACAGGTCCAGCCGTGCAGCGCCCGGATGAAGTGCTCGGCCGAGTGGACCTGGACCGGGACCCGGGCGGCCAGCGCCGTTCCGATGGCGTTGGTCCCGGTCACCGCCTCGGCCCAGGCCGCCCCTTCCTCCAGGCAGATGTCGCGGGCCCGGCGCAGCACCCCCGTATTGCCCTGGCGCCACAGCACCCGGCCCTCGGCGTCGGTCACCACCATGATCTGCTGCGCCGCGTCCGCGATCGAGGCGAGCCCCGCCCGCAGCAGGGGCATCAGCTCGCCGAGCGCCGTACTGTGCCGCCGGTGCTCGATCTCGTCGGCCTCCAGCAGTTCGCTCTCCGGCGACTGGTCCGGGTCGACGCCGCAGCGCACCACCCGGTCCCAGGAGGCGTCGATCTCCGCCCGCGGCGCCACGGCGGTCCGCTCCCCGGCCAACCGCGCCTCCCGCGCCCGGTGGAGCGACCGGGGCGTCCGGCGGCCCGCCGCCTGGCCCGTCACTCGGCCCACCTCCGCAGCACCCGTCCCCGTCATGGTTCCCGTCCCCCCGAGTGCTTTCCGGCCCGCTCGCCGGACCCGTCCTGCCGGGCCGTCGAGCAGCCCATCCCATGGTGCAACCCTTTGCAACCCTGGCAAGGTTCCCGGGGCCGTACCAGAGTGACAGAGACACTGTGCGCCAGGCATGTCCCGGTCGCCCGGTGTCGCAGAAGCATGGAGGGTGGTGCCGTGTCGGCGCAGCACCACCCTCCGTCGCTTCCCGGCCCCTCCGCTCCCCCCGGAACGGCCTGCGGGCCAGCCCGCCCGGCTCCGCCGCCCCTCCGGAACCCGTCGCGGACCAGCTCACCCCGCCCCTCCGGCTCCCCGGCCCGGACCCCGGCCCCGGCAGTCCGCCCGACAGCCCCGGACAGCGCCCGGTCGAGGGCGAAGACGTCCTGACCGACCTGCGACGGAACCTGATCCGCCACGGTGCGGGCGGTGGGCGCTGGGCCGATACGGTAAGGAGGTGCAGGCAGCAAACGAAACACCCGAGCGGCCGCCGGGCCGGCTCCACCGGGCGCGAGCGCTCTACCGCAACGTCTCCAAACGCCGTATGGCATGGCACTTGCTCAAGGACACCGTCAACTCGTGCATCGAGTACCGCATTCTGGGACTCGCGGCCGAGGCGGCGTTCTTCACCCTGCTCTCCCTGCCCCCGCTGCTGCTCGGCCTGATCGGCCTGCTCGGTTACGTCGACGAGTGGACGTCCACCACCACGGTCGCCTCGATCGAGCGCAACATCCTCTCCGCCTCCCACACGGTGCTGTCCGAGCGCGGGGTCAACGAATTCGCCAAGCCGCTGCTCGCCGACGTCACGACCGGGGCCCGCCCCGACATCATCTCCATCGGCTTCGCGATCGCCCTGTGGTCCGGCTCCCGCGCGGTGAACGTCTTCATCGACACGATCACCGTCATGTACGGCCTCGACGGCCACCGCGGCATCGTCAAGACCCGGCTGCTCGCCTTCCTGCTGTACGTCGTCGCCCTGCTGCTGGGCGCGGTGGTGCTGCCGCTGCTGGTCGTCGGCCCGGACCGGGTGGTCGAGTTCGTGCCCTGGGGCACCGAGGTCATAGCCGTCCTCTACTGGCCGCTGGTGATACTGCTGACCATCGCGTTCCTCACGACGCTCTACCACGTGTCCGTGCCGGTGCGCTCGCCCTGGATCGAGGACGTCCCCGGGGCGCTGGTGGCGCTGGCCATGTGGGTCCTCGGCAGCTTCCTCCTCCGGATCTACCTGACCAGCACCGTCGAAGGCCCCACGATCTACGGCTCCCTGGCGGCGCCCATCGCCGTCCTGCTGTGGATCGGCATCTCCGCCTTCGCGGTCCTGGTGGGCGCCGCGGTCAACGCGGCCATCGACCGGGTGTGGCCCTCGCTCGCCACGGCCGCCGCCCGGGAGGCCACCGAACGGGCCCGGGCCGCGCAGGCCGCCGAGTTCGTCGCCCGGACCCGCTCGGGCGCCTACGCCACCCTGGGCGACGACGAGGACGAAGACGACGAAGACGGCGGCTCCGCGTACATGCCCTCCGAGTTCCCCGAGCGCTGGTCCCGCTTCCTGCCGCCCGACGACGTGAAGTCCCGGCTGCACGCGACCCGGGAGAAGGAGTCCCGGGACGCCAAGGGGGCCGCGGAGCCCCCGGAAGCCGGCGAACCGCCCCCGCGCTAGCGTTGGGGCCATGCCTCCGACCCGCCAGCGGTACCGGGAACGGCCGTCCCGGCTGGACGGTTCCGTCGTCTGGACCCTGGACGTCCCGCCCGGTCCGCGCCCGGAGGCCCGTTCCGTCCTGCCGGACGGCTGCATGGACCTGATCTGGACCGCCGGCCGCCTGGTCGTCGCCGGGCCCGACACCCACGCCTTCCGGGTCGACCCCCGCACCAGCGACTCCTGCGCCGCCGTCCGGTTCGGGCCCGGCACCGCCCCCGTACTCCTCGGCGTACCGGCGCACGAACTGCGCGACCGCCGGGTGGACCTGGCCGAACTCTGGCCCCGCACCACCGTGGCGGCGGTCGCCGGGCGGATCGGGCGGGCCGCCGACCCCGCCGCCGCCCTGGAGGACTTCGCCCTCGCCCGGTCCGCCGAGACCGGTCCGCCGGACCTGCTCACGACGGCCGTCGCCGACCGGCTGCGGCGCGGCAGCTCCGTCGCGGACACGGCCGCCGAGGTCGGCCTCGGGGCCCGCCAACTCCACCGCCGCTCCCTGGCGGCGTTCGGCTACGGCCCCAAGACCCTGGCGCGCGTCCTGCGCCTTCAGCGCGCCCTCGCCCTCGTCCGCGCGGGCCTCTCCTACGCCGACGCGGCCTGCGCGGCGGGCTGCGCCGACCAGGCGCACCTGGCCCGCGAGATGCGCGCCCTGGCCGGTACGACGCTCGGCGCCTACTTCACGCCGGACGAGGCGCCGGCTCCGGGAGAGGGGGCGTCCGCGGAGGCCGCCGGGGAAGCCGGGGCGAACAGCGACACCCCGCAGCCGTCCGGGTCCAGCACGACCGCGTAGCGCTGCCCCCACACCGCGTCCCACGGCTCCAGGTGCCCGGTGTGCCCGGCCGCGACCAGCTCCGCGTACAGCGCGTCCACCTCCTGCGGGCCGTCGCAGGCGAAGGCGAGCGCCACCCGCTCACCGCCCGCCGGACGCTTCCACTCCGGATCGAACGAGGCGATGACCTCCTCCGTGTCCCACAACAGCCGCTGCCCGCCCGGCAGGACCACCTCGACATGCGGCGCGGACTCCGCCCCCTCGGGGATGTCCAGGCCGAGCCGCCGGTAGAAGGCCAGCGAGGCGGTGAGATCGGCCGTGATGATGCTGATGGCGTCGAATCGTGGAGTCATGTCCCGACCGTAGGCGCCCGGCCCCGCCGCCGTCTTGGAGGAATCGGTCACCCCTCCGGGCGGCGCGCTTCTCCCCCCCCCCCCCCGCCGGGCGGACGCACCACCGCCCTCACCCCAGGCAGTCGGCGGGGGAAGTCCCCGGATCGGTCAGCGCCATGCCCAGGGCGGCCCGTTCGGCGAGCCACCGCGTCGGCCGGTGGCGCGGGTCGCCCGTCGCCGCGTGCAGCGCCCGCTGGAGCGCCAGCATCCGTCCCGTCCCGACGCGCTCGCCCCACGCCAGCGGCCCGGCCGGATAGCCCAGGCCCGTGGTCACCGCCAGGTCGATGTCGGCGGGTGCGGCGAGCGAGCGCTCCGCGATCGAGCAGCCGACCGCCACGACGGAGGACAGCAGCCGCTGTGCGACCGAGCCCGCCGTGTCCCGCACCACCGACACCGCGTACGGCTCCTCGCCCGCGGCGGCCCGCGCCAGCACCGCCCGCGCGTCCCGGGCGGCCGCCGGGTCGCCGGCCGCCGTCACCGCGAGGACCCGCCGCCGCCCCGCCGCCGGCAGCACCTCCACCCCGAACGTGCGCTCCCGGGGCAGCCCGCCCTCCGCGACCGCCGCCGACACCGCCGTGCCCCAGACGGGCGTCAGCACCACGGCCTGGGACGACGGCCCCGCGCCCCGCTCGACCCGGGCCCCCGACGCCTCCAACGACCCGGCCAGCCCCTCCTCGTACGCCGCCGTCTCCGGCCGGCCGCCGCGGACCAGGAACACCGGGCGCCCCCCGTCCCCGGCGACCGGGCTCTCCGGCGCGGGACCGGCCGCCCCGTCGCCGTACGCGTACCAGCCCCGGCCCGTCTTACGGCCGTGCAGCCCCGCCACCACCCGGTTCGGGGTCAGGAAGGACGGGCGCAACCGGTCCTCGTACCGGAAGCCCTGCCAGATCGAGTCGATCACCGCGGCCGTCACGTCGAGGCCGGTCAGGTCCATCAGTTCGAAGGGGCCCATCCGCAGCCCCAGGACGTCCCGGGCGATCCGGTCGATCTCCGCCGGGTCCGCCACCGACTCCTCCAGCAGCGCCAGCGCCTCGGTCACCAGCCCCCGCCCCGCGTGGTTGACCAGGAAACCGGGGGTGTCCGCGACGGTCACCGCCCGGTGGCCGCAGCCCTCCACCAGCGCGGTCAGCAGGACCGGGATCTCCGGGCGGGTCGCGGCGCCCGGCACCACCTCGACGATCCGCATCAGCGGCACCGGATTGAAGAAGTGCAGCCCGGCCAGGCGCGAGGGGTCCTGAAGCGTCGCCGCGATCCGCGTCACCGACAGGGACGAGGTGTTGGTCGCGAAGACGGTGGAGGAGGGCAGCGCCCGCTCCAGCTTCCCGAAGACCTCGGCCTTGGTGTCCAGGTCCTCCCGTACGGCCTCGATCACCAACTCCACCTCCGGACCCCCCGCCCACGGATCGGCGAGCGGCACCAACCGGGCCACGGACGCGTCCCGGTCGGCGGCGGACGTCCGGCCCTTGGCGACCGCCCGGTCCAGCATCGACGCGACGAAGTCCAACGCCTCCTCCACCGCCTCGGGGCGCACGTCGCCCAGCTCGACGGTGTGACCGGCGCTCGCCGCCCACTGGGCGATGCCACGGCCCATGGCCCCGGCTCCGACGATCCTGATACGCATGGCGATGGGCCCTTTCGGACGAGAACGAAGAGAACGAAGAGAACGACGAGAGCACGGTCGGGTGGGATCAGCGGAGGTAGACGCGGTGCGGATCGACATCGTCGCGCAGGAGCCGCAGTTCCGCGGGGGTGGGCGGGTCCGTCGTCGTGACCCGGCCCGCGGTCCTCAGCTCCCAGCCGGTCGCGGCCCGCACCTGTTCGACCGTCACTCCGGGATGCACGGCGACCAGCCGCAGTTCGTCCCCGACGCCCTCCCGCGCGAGGACGCCGAGTTCGGTGACGACCCGGGTGACGCCGACGCCCAGCGGGCGGATACCGTCCGCCAGCGCCCGGTCCGGGCCCGGCGTGGTGCAGAAGTCGAGGACGGCGGCGAAGGAGCGCGGGGTGTGGCGGCGCATCACGACGAACACCTCCCGGGCGTTCGCCATCACCTCGACCGCGCCCCCGGACCCCGGCAGCCGTACCGCCGGGCGCTCCCACTCCCCGATGACCGAGGTGTTGAGGCTGCCCCACCGGTCGATCTGCGCGGCCCCCAGGAACCCCACGTCGATGTGGCCGCCCTGGAGCACCGAGCCGAACAGGGTGGGCATGGACACCACCGCCTCGGCCCCCGTGATCAGGACGGCGTCCGCGATGGTCTCCGGCAGCCGGGACGGGTGCGCCCCGCAGACGCCGGACTCGTACACCACCTCGATGCCCGGCGCGACGGTCAGCGCCGCCAGCTCGACCGCCAGGGTCGGCAGTCCGATCCCGGCGAACACCGTGCGGCGGCCCGCCAGTTCCCGCGCGGCGACGACGGAGAGCAGCTCGGAGGCGGTGACGGGAGCATCGGCCCCGCCCGCTTCCGGCCGGGCGGGCCGCCGCCCCGGCCCTTCCGGTACGGCGGGAGCGGCGGGCGCCCCGGGACCGTCCGTACGCGTCCCGTCCCGCCCGCTCACAGCCGCCTCCCGTAGTCCACCGGCCCACTCAGCGCCTCGCCCACCGCCAGCCCCGCCCAGTACTCCTCACCCTGCTTCGCCACGTACTCCGCGTGGTCCGCCGTGCCGTGCACCCACTCCTCCAGCCACGCCCGCAACCGCGCCGGATCCGCGCTGATGGCGGACCAGGAACGGTAGAAGGCGTTGTCCCGGTCGTAGTAGCCCTGGGCGAACGAGGGATGCGCCCCGCGCGGGCAGACCACCACCGCGTCCACCGCGTGCGCCGGGACCAGCGTGCGGTTCGGGTCCGCCCGGACCACCTCGTCCGCCACCAGCTCCTCCACCACCACGATCGCCCGGTCCGCCGCGTACACGGCTTCGGCCTGTACCCCGGTCAGGCCCCAGATCTGGGTGTTGCCCCGGCGGTCGGCGCGCTGCGCGTGGATGATCGTCACGTCCGGGTTCACGGGCGGCACCACGTAGATCTGCTCGGGCCGGCCGTCCGGCCCCGGGTACGGCGAAGCGACCTTGCGGATGGCCGGGTTGACCGAGGGCAGGTCGCTCCCGCCGTACGAGCGCAGCGGATGGAACGGCAGCCGCTGCGCCCCCGCGAGGTACCGGCACACCATCCCGTAGTGGCTGTACTCCTCGAACTCCAGCGGCTCCGGATCGGCCCGCTCGATCCGCCGCCGCAGCTCACCGAGCGAACCGGCGGAGGAGTTGCCCACGAACGAGGAGACCAGCCGCGTCACACAACCCGCCGCCAGCATCTGGTCCACCACGATGTCCGCCGTCATCCGCACGACGGTCAGACCGCGCCGGCCCTGCCGGATGATCTCGTGGCCCGCCGCGGTCGGGACGAGATGGGTGAAACCCTCCAGGCTCACCGTGTCCCCGTCGCGCACATGGCGCGCGACGGCCTCCCGCAGGGAGACGACCTTGTCCGCGGCCCCGCCGTCGGCCGTCGTCCGTTCCACAGCGCTCCCCGGCGTCGGTGTACAGGTCGCCCCACCGTGCCAGGGCCCATTGATCGGTGTCCAATACCGAATTAGGCTCGCATCGAGACGCCGGGGATATCACCGGGGCGCCGGGACGGCGCCCCGCCGGAAGAGGACCGGGAAACCGGAAGGGGACCGGGAAGAGGGGGGCCGCATGGAACTGCGCCATCTGAGGGCCTTCCTCGCCGTGGCCGAGGAACTGCACTTCGGCCGGGCCGCCAAGCGCCTCCAGATGGCGCAGCCGCCGCTGAGCCAGCAGATCCGGCGGCTGGAGAAGGAACTCGGCGTCCAGCTCTTCCACCGCAACACGCGCTCCGTACGGCTCACCGGCCCGGGGGAGGCGTTCCTCGATCCCGTACGGACCGTTCTCGACGACCTCGACACCGCCGTACGGGCCGCCCGCTCGGCGGGCCGGGGCGAGCACGGCCGCGTCACCATCGGCTTCGCCGGGGCCTCCAGCCACGAGACGCTGCCCCGCCTCACCCGCGCCGTGCGCGCCGCGCACCCCGGACTCGAACTGGTCATGACCGGCCAGACGTACGCCAACGTCGCACTGAACCGGGTCGCCGACGGCTCGCTCGACCTGGGCTTCGTCCGGCTGCCGGTGAACCGGCCCGGGGTGGAGCACCGGGTGATCGACGAGGAGGAACTGGTCTGCGCCCTGCCGCTCGACCACCCTCTCGCCCGGTACGACGCCGTGCCGCTCGGCGAACTGGCGGACGAACCGTTCGTCTCCTTCCCCGCCAACACCGGCTCCACCGTGCGCGACGCTCTGACGGAGGCGTGCGAGAGCGCCGGCTTCACGCCGCGCGTCGTCCAGGAGGCCCCCGACTCGTACACCATCATGGCGCTCGTCGCCGCCGGGGTCGGCGTCACCCTCACGGTCACCTCCGTACGCCACATCCAGCAGAGCGGACTCGTCTACCGGCCCCTCACCGGACCGCCCATCCGGCTCCAGGCGGCCCTGGCGTGGCGGGCCGACAACCCCTCCGCCGCCCTGCACGCGGTGCTCGCCGTCGCCCGCGACGCCCTGCCGACCCCCGGAGCCGGACCGGTGGCGGCGCCCGATTGAGACGTCGAACATCTCAGGGAGAGGCGCATCCGGTATTGGACCGACTCAGTCACCGGATGCGAAGGTCACCCCACACCCGACCCGCCCCGCCACCGGGCCGTGTCCGCCCCGGCACCCCGTCCCCGACCCCGAAGGAAGGCCCCGCCGTGCAGCCCGACGTCGTCATCTGCGAACCCCTGCGCACCCCCATCGGCCGGTTCGGCGGGGCCTTCGCCCAGCAGACCCCCGCCGCGCTGGCCGCGCACGTCATCACGGAGATCGTCGCCCGGACCGGCATCGACCCCGCACGGGTCGACGAGGTGATCCTCGGCCACGCCTACCCGACCAGCGAGGCCCCCGCCATCGGCCGGGTCGCGGCGCTGGACGCCGGACTGCCCACCACGGTCACCGGCTCCCAGGTCGACCGCCGTTGCGGCTCCGGGCTCCAGGCGGTGCTGGACGCGGCCATGCAGATCCGGGCCGGGTTCAGCGACGTGGTGATCGCGGGCGGCGTCGACGTGATGAGCGCCGCGCCCTACTACACCCACGACGGACGCTGGGGCATCAAGGGCCCCGGCCTCCAGCTCCACGACGCCCTCGCCCGCGGCCGCGTCACCGCCGGCGGCGTCCACCACCCGGTCCCCGGCGGCATGATCGAGACCGCGGAGAACCTGCGCCGCGAGTACGGCATCAGCCGCGCCGACCAGGACGCCCTGGCCCTCCGCTCCCAGCGGCGCGCGGCCCGCGCCGCCGCCGAGGGCCGCTACGACGCCGAGACCGTCCCCGTCACCGTGCGCACCCGTAGGGGCGAGACGACCGTCACCGCCGACGAGCACCCCCGGCCCGACACCACGGCCGAACAACTCGCCGCCCTGCGCCCGGTGATGGCGGGATCGGACCCGGACGCCACCGTCACCGCGGGCAACGCCAGCGGCCAGAACGACGCGGCCGCCGCCTGCCTGGTCACCAGCGCCGCGACCGCCGAACGCCTCAGTCTCACCCCCCTCGTCCGCCTCGTCTCCTTCGCCCGCGCCGGGGTTCCCGCGGCGACGATGGGCATCGCCCCCGTCACCGCCACCCGCACCGCCCTGGACCGGGCGGGCCTCACCCTCGCCGACCTCGACCTGATCGAGCTGAACGAGGCGTTCGCCGCCCAGGTCCTGGCCTGCACGCGGGAGTTGGGCCTCGGCGAGACGGACCACGAGCAGCGGATCAACGTGAACGGCTCGGGCATCTCGCTCGGCCACCCGGTCGGCGCCACCGGAGCCCGCATCCTCGCCACCCTCGCCCGCGAACTCCACCGCCGCGAGGCCCGGTACGGCCTGGAGACGATGTGCATCGGCGGCGGCCAGGGCCTCGCCGCGATCTTCGAACGCATCGGTGACTGAGGCCGGTTTCCCTCGGAACCAGGTGGATGCGGCGTGAAGGGCCGCATACGGTTCGGAGGTCTTCGCGGGCCGGTCGGGCGCATGCTCGACGCCTGGTCCGAGAAACGGACGGCGCGTTCGGGCCCGGCCTGAGCGGGGAGCCTGCTCGAACCGCCGCTGGAGTCCGCGCCCGTAGCCCGGCCACGGCGGACCGACTGCCGCAGGCGCACACGCAAAGGTCCGGCCGGACAGTCCCCGCTGCCCGGCCGGACCCCGTTCTCCCGTGGGAGCTCTGTCAGCCCCGATCAGTCCCGCGCGCCGCGGGCGCGGCGCATCAGCACCGCGCCGCCGAGCAGCAGCGCGGCGCTCGCGCCGGCGGCCAGCCCCAGGTCGGCGGCGCCGGTGTCGGCGAGGTGCGCGCCCGGAGTGTTGGGTCCGGGCGTGTTGGAGCCGGGAGTCTCCGAGCCGGGGGTGTCGGTACCGGGGGTGTCGGTCGGGGGCTGGTAGACAGGCGGCTCGTCGACGGGGGGCTCGTCCACCGGGGGCTTGTCGACCGGGGGCTTGTCCACGGGCGGCTTGTCGACCGGGGGCTTGTCCACGGGCGGCTTGTCCACCGGAGGCTTGTCGACCGGGGGCTTGTCCACGGGCGGCTTGTCCACCGGAGGCTTGTCCACCGGAGGCTTGTCGACCGGCGGGTGGTCGTGCTTCGGGCCGTCGGCGTTCACGCACTTGTTGCCGAAGGCGGGATTCAGCAGGGCGATCACATTGACGGTGTTGCCGCAGACGTTGACCGGGATGTGCACCGGCACCTGCACGGTGTTGCCCGAACCGACTCCCGGCGAGCCGACCGCCGCCCCCTCGGCCGCCGCGTCGGCGTGCGCGGTGCCGCCCACCGCCGCCAGGAGGCCCGATGCGGCCGCCGTGGCGATCATGCTTTTTTTCAGGACCTGTCGCATTACTTGCCCTTCCTTAGGACATTCGCGAGGACATCGCGTGGGCGCTTCGCACGCGGGGACGGGCGGCCGTAGGACGGCGGAGCCGCAGCACGGCCGGAGCCCGCGGGAAACCCCGGTGAAAAACTTGGTGAAGACGTGCGCGCTGCACGGTTGCCCTAACGACTCGGGGCCGAGCGGGAAACTTGGAGTTGAGTGGAAGTTGTGTAATCACCCGAATAGGTGATGTCCGTAGGTCTTGCGTATCCCGGCTGCCGGAGAGAGAAAAACGATTCGCCGCCAACTCAAGCCCTTTCACGTGTGGTTGACCGCGGCGGTCTCGTCCCGGCGAAGCGAGTGTGCGTCAGAACCGGTGACCATCGCCCGCCCGTTCGGGCGAATAGTGCAGACGAGGGTGTGCGCAATTCCTTCACGAACGGGCGGCCGTGCGAACAGAGCGCGCGGCCCCTCCCGGCGTCCGGCATTCGGGTGAACGCGCGCAACCAAAAGGTCCCGGGCCGGGTTGGGCAGGGCGCTCCGCCACGGGGCAATCAGTGCGAGAAGGGTTAATCGTGATCAAGAAGGTTCTGGCTACGGGCGCTGTCGCCGCCTCCGTCCTCGGTCTCGGCACGACGCAGGCCATGGCCATCGCCAACGACGGCGGCACCACGACGGTCAACGGCAACGGTGCTTCGCAGTCGTACGGCAACTCCGAGACCCACGGTGACTGGAGCCCGCAGTTCGCGCTCATCCAGGGCTCGCTGAACAAGCCCTGCATCGCCCTGCCGGCCAAGGCGAACGTCGGTTCGCTGATCGGTATCGTGCCGATCGCGGTCCAGGACATCAACGTCCTGTCCTCGCCGCAGAACCAGCAGTGCACCGAGAACTCCACTCAGGCCAAGGGTGACGAGGCCCTGTCGCACATCCTGGAGGACATCCCGATCCTCTCCGGCAACGGCGCCGGCAACAACTGATCCGCGGCCTCCCGACTCGGGCCCGAGCCCTCGGCGTTCCTCCACCGAGCGGCTCGGGCCCGTTGCCGTGCCCGGGGGCGAACGCCCCTTCTCCTCGCGTGCGCCCTCCATGGAGCGGCCCGCCGGGCGTTGCGGCATTCGGGCGTATATCCGGGAATTCGCCCGTCGAACAGTTCCTGTTCCGGGCGTTCATCGTTACGTAGGACAACACCGGAGTCGTGAGAGATCAGGACCTGACTCGGGCGGACACGGCAGTCGTGGCCGCACCGGACTCCGCCGAGGAAAGGGTAGAGAAGTGAAGTACACCAAGGTTGCCGCAGTCGCCGCCGGTACGCTCATGGCGATGGGCGTCGCCGCGCCGGCCATGGCCGACGCCGGTGCCGGGGCCGTCGCCGCGCACTCCCCGGGCGTGCTCTCCGGCAACATCGTCCAGGCTCCGATCCACATCCCGGTCAACGTCTGCGGCAACACCGTCAACGTGATCGGCGTGCTGAACCCGGCCTTCGGCAACACCTGCGCCAACGTGTGACCCGGTGACCGGTCGGGCCGCAGGCCCGCGCAACCGTTGGGCCCCGGACGGCGGTGTCGTCGTCCGGGGCCTTTCTCGTGCCGGATTCACTCTCGTTCGGACAGGTGGACGAGACCGGATAAAAACAGTGCTCCGCAGTTTCCCGACTGCGCACTGATCGTTGATCAGAGGGAAAGCGGCAGAAGTCACAGGCAAAGAAGACCTTGTGTGCGGCACGGAAACGTGACCGAAGCAGACGCCGCGCGGAAGGGAACCAGAAAAGTGAAGTACGCGAAGACCGCCGCCCTCGTCGTCGGTTCCGTGGCGGCTCTCGGAACGGCCGCCCCCGCCTTCGCCGTTACTACGCCCACGGCCCCCAACTTCAGCCTCGACGGCGGCCTCAACCAGGTGATGGCCAGCGCCCCGCAGGTCGTCGACCCGCTGGTGGAGACGGCCGCCGACACCACCGAGACGCTCACGGAGGACGGCACCGTCGGCAAGCTGGCGGGCCGGGCGACCGGTGCGGTCGAGGGCGCGGCTCCGCTGCTGGGCGGCGTTCCCCTCGGCGGCTGACCGCCGCCGCACGGCCGGTTTCCCCGGCTTCTCCACCTGATCCGCATCCATATCCAGAAGGGCTTTTCCATGTTCAAGAAGATCATGTCCTCGGCCGCCGTCGCCGTCTCCATCGTCGGCGTCTCCGCCGCGGCCGCCCCGTCCGCCATGGCCATCGCCAATGACGGCGGCACCACCACGGTCAACGGCAACGGCGCCTCGCAGGCGTACGGCAACTCCGAGACCCACGGCGACTGGAGCCCGCAGTTCGCGCTCATCCAGGGCTCGCTGAACAAGCCCTGCATCGCCCTGCCGGCCAAGGCGAACGTCGGTTCGCTGCTCGGCGTCGTGCCGATCTCGGTCCAGGACATCAACGTCCTGTCCTCGCCGCAGAACCAGCAGTGCACCGAGAACTCCACCCAGGCCAAGGGCGACGAGGCCCTGTCGCACCTGCTGAACGACATCCCGATCCTCTCCGGCAACGGCGCCGGCAACAACTGAGGCCGGGCGGCTCCGGGCCGCACGGAGCGGCGCACGGGGGGCCGGTCCCTCGCGTCGTCACGGCGACCGTTCTTCACCGTGACGGCGGGGCCGGCCCTTCGTGGTGCGCGGACCGCGGTGAGCGGGAGCCTCCGGCCGGGGCGCCCCGTTGGGCCGGATGCCGTAGCCCCGGCCGACGATCCGGGCCGGGCCGGGTAGGGCCTCCCCATGGACCCGTACGGCAGTCAGACCCCGCAGGGCGGCGAGCGGCGCCCCGCGCCGACCGGCACCCCGATCTACGACCGGCTCGTCGCCGAATGGCGGGCGGCCGGAGGCGACCACCCCTTCGCCGAACCGGCCCCGAGCCCGGTCCCGCGCCGCGGCGCCGGGTTCGTACCGGCGGCACGCACCTCGGAACCGGCCCCTGGAAACTGAGGAAAGCGTCGACTTCGCGCCGGAAACAACCCATTTGAGTGGCATTGCGCAACCCCACAGGGGCAACGGCAGTTGATCAGTACGTTCCACAACGGGACGCTCCGAAAGGTGAAGTTGATGAAGAAGATGATGGCCGGCGCTGCAGTGGCCGTGTCCCTGCTCGGTCTGTCCGCGGCCGCGGCTCCCTCGGCCATGGCGATCGGCAACGACGGAGGAACCACCACCCTCAACGGCAACGGCGCCGAGTCGGAGATCGGCAACGCCGAGACGGAGGGCGACTTCAGCCCGCAGAGCCAGCTCATTCAGGGCACCCTGAACAAGCTGTGCGTCGGCCTGCCCCTCAAGGCCAACGTCGGTTCGCTCATCGGTGTCGTGCCGATCGCGGTCCAGGACGTCAACGTCCTCTCCAACCCGCAGAACCAGCAGTGCGCCGACAACTCGACCCAGGCCAAGGGCGACGAGCCGCTGTCGCACATCCTGGACGACATCCCGGTCCTCTCGGGCAACGGCGTCGGCAACAACTGACGCGCCACAGCCTGAGGCGTTGAACGCGGGCGGTCCGGAGATCACTCTCCGGGCCGCCCGCCGCCGTTCCCGCCACACGGCCTGCACGCCGTCCGCGACGAGCGGGGCGCGACGGATGCGGCGGCGCACCCGTCCGGGCGTACGGAGGGCCGGGCGCAGGGGCGTCCGGGCGCACGGGTGAGGCCCACCGTCCCCTGCGGGTCGGTGGGCCTCCATGGGTCTCCGGGGCGGCGGGGCCGGCGCCTCAGCCCAGGGACCGGACCGGGAGAAGGCAGTGGGCGGCCGTGCGGACGACGTCCTCGTCCGTGACGAAGGCCCGCAGCCGGTCCTCGCCGACCGGGTGCCCGGGTACGGCTTCCGGCCACGGGGCCGTGGCGAACATCCCGTACACCTGCCCCTGCCCCTGGGTCGCGGCCAGCCACTCGGCGGGGGCGGGGTACTGCGCCGAGAGGTGAGGAAGCGTCAGGACGGCTTGACCCGCCTGGACGAGGAGCTTCGCCTGGACGCGCGAGGACTCCGCCGCGTCCTGGATCGGGCCGCCCACGCGGAGGCCCGCGCGCCCCAGCGCGGCGCGCATCGCCTCACGGCCGACCTCCGGGCCGTCCTGCCCGTCCCCCAGCGAGTAGGCGAGGAGGAAGGCGGTGTCCTGGTCGGCGCCGGGCTGCCGCCCGCTCCAGCCGATCAGGATCTGCGTGCCCAACTGGGCCTGGGTGAACGTGCCGGCGGGCGCCTGGGGTGTGGTCATGCTCGGCACCCTAACGGCCATGGACCGGGCTCTCCGCACGCGTATCACTCGATAGAGGGAGATCTGCGGGTGAGACCGGAGAAAAGTACCGGCCTCGGCATGCCGGAGAAAACCTGTTGACGGTGGTCCCCGGCCGACCGCTAAGGTGGGCGACGTTCCGCACGCGGCGCTGACGTGTGCGACCGGAAGCCAGAGGAACCAGGAGGTGAGGACATTGATGACTGTCGTTGCGATGGGCACTGCCCACAACCGGAAGAGCATCGTCCTCATCCCCGTGGCCACCGGCTGACCGACTTCTCCCACTTCTCCGCGCCGAGCGCGCGTGCCGGGGCCACCCTGTGAAGGGTTTCCCTTGTCTTTCTCGTTCTCCTCTTCCTCCACCGCCTCTTCCTCGCACCCGCTGACTCCGTACGGCTGGGACGAGGACTGGGCGGCGGCCTTCTCCCCGTACGCCGAGCAGGGGCTCGTGCCCGGCCGGGTCGTGCGGGTGGACCGCGGCCGGTGCGACGTGGTCACCGCTGACGGCACGGTCCGCGCCGACACCGCGTTCGTGGTGCCCCGCGACCCGATGCGGATCGTCTGCACCGGCGACTGGGTGGCGCTCGACGCGGACGGCGACCCCCGGTTCGTCCGTACGCTGCTGCCGCGCCGGACCGCCTTCGTCCGCTCGACCTCCTCGCAGCGGTCCGAGGGCCAGGTGCTCGCCACCAACATCGACCACATCGCCATCTGCGTCTCGCTCGCCGTCGAGCTGGACCTCGGGCGGGTCGAGCGGTTCCTCGCGCTCGCCCTGTCCAGCTCCGAGGGCGCCGCGCTGCTGGGCGACGGCTCCGGCGGGGAGTACCGGCCCCAGCCGATCGTGGTCCTGACCAAGGCCGACCTGGTACCCGACGCGGCCACCCTGTCCCACCTCGTCCAGGACATCGAGTCCATCGCGCCCGGCGTCCAGGTGCTGCCCGTCAGCTCCACCACGGGCGAGGGGCTCGACGTCTTCGGCGCCATCGTCTCCGGCGGTACGAGTGTGCTGCTGGGCATCTCCGGGGCGGGCAAGTCCACCCTGGCCAACACCCTTCTCGGCAACGACGTGATGGAGGTGCGGGCCATCCGGGAGATCGACGGCAAGGGCCGGCACACCACCACGACCCGCAACCTGCTCGTCCTGCCGCAGGGGGGCGTCCTCATCGACACCCCCGGGCTGCGGGGCGTCGGGCTCTACGACGCCGGGACCGGGGTCGGGGAGGTGTTCTCCGAGATCGAGGAACTGGCCGCCGACTGCCGGTTCCACGACTGCGCCCACGAGGCCGAACCGGGATGCGCCGTCCTCGACGCGCTGGAGGACGGGACGCTGCCCGAGCGGCGGCTGGAGAGCTACCGCAAGCTGATCCGCGAGAACCAGCGCATCGTCGCCAAGACCGACGCCCGGGTACGCGCGGAAATCCTGCGGGACTGGAAGCGCAAGAGCGCGGTGGGGCGCGCGGCCCTGCAGGCCAAGCGCGGCCGGGCGCGGTAGCCGGGCGGGGCCGGGACGGGGCCGTGTGCGGGGGTCCGGAGCGGGCGGCGGTTCGCTCCGGGCCGGTCCGGGCGCCCCGCACTTCTCCTGGGAGCGAGCGGGACACGCGCCGAAAGGGCGACGGGAGGGTCCTGAAGCCCTCGGCGCCCGGCCCGTCGCCCGTTCGGCGCGGTTCCGGTGAGCCGCCGCCGCGATGCAGAGCGGCGTCCGCGCTGTTCTGCCCGTGGCAGAACAGCGGGCGGACCGGGCTGGACCACTCCTACAGTCCCGTTCCATGACGACGATCACGACGCGTACGGTCGAGTACCCGGCGGACGGTCTGCCGATGATCGGACACCTCGCGCTCCCGGCCGGTACCGGCCGCCGGCCCGCGGTGCTGGTCGGGCCGGAGGGCATGGGGCTCAGCGACGTCGAACGCCGCCGGGCCGACGCCCTCGCCGAGCTGGGATACGTGGCGCTGGCCTTCGACCTCCACGGCGGGCGCTACCTGGCCGACCCCGAGGAGATGCTGGCCCGTTGCATGCCGCTGCTCGCCGATCCCGAGCGGATGCGGGGCATCGGCTGTGCGGCGCTCGACGTGTTGCGCGCCGAACCGCGGACCGACCCCGACCGGATCGCCGTCATCGGCTACGGCACCGGGGGCGCCGTCGGGCTGGAACTCGGACGCGACGGCTTGGGCCTGCGCGCGATCGGGACCGTCAACGGACTGACCACGGGCCGACCGGGCGAGGCGGCGCGCATCCGCTGCCCGGTGTGGGCCGGGGTCGGGTCGGAAGACCCGATCATGCCGCCCGCACGACGGGACGCGTTCACCGCCGAGATGCAGGACGCGGGCGTCGACTGGCGCCTCACGGTCTACGGCGGCGCCTTGCACGCCTTCCACCACCCGCCCGTCGACCACCCCGCGGTCCCCGGCGTCGGCCACCACCCGCGCCACGCGCGGCGAGCCTGGCGCGACATCGTGGACCTGCTCTCCGAGTGCCTGCCCCTGACGGAGGACCCGGCCGGTCCGAGCACGACCGCCCGCTGACCGGCGCCCACCGGACCGCGCGGCACGTTTCCGGCATCGCTCCGGTCCCGCCCCCTTTTCCCGCAGCGGGACGCCGACGCCGCGCTCCCCGCCCCGGAACGGAAGGCGTCCCCGGCTCCGCCGACGAGCAGAGGACCCGCACACCCAGGGCCGTCTCGTCGCCCCTTCGACCCGTACCCCGGCCCCCGGTTCGACGTCCGAAAACCGCCGGTGCGAGGGTTCCGGCTGCCGCACACTGGACGGTGTGATGGACGAACGGACCCGGTACGAGGCGGTGAGCAGCCGTGACGCACGGTTCGACGGCGCCTTCTTCTTCGCCGTCGTGACCACCGGCATCTACTGCCGGCCGAGCTGCCCCGCCGTCACCCCCAAACGTGCCAACGTGCGCTTCTACCCCACCGCCGCGGCGGCCCAGGCGGGCGGCTTCCGGGCCTGCCGCCGCTGTCGGCCGGACGCCGTCCCGGGCTCCGCCGAGTGGAACGCCCGCGCGGACGTCGTCGGCCGGGCCGTGCGGCTGATCGGCGACGGCGTCGTGGACCGCGAAGGGGTTCCCGGGCTCGCCGGGCGGCTCGGCTACAGCGCCCGCCAGGTCCAGCGCCAGCTCACCGCGGAGCTGGGCGCCGGACCCGTCGCGCTCGCCCGCGCCCAGCGCTCCCACACCGCCCGGGTGCTCCTCCAGACCACCGGCCTGCCGGTCACCGAGATCGCCTTCGCCGCCGGGTTCGCCAGCGTGCGGCAGTTCAACGACACCATCCGGCAGATCTACGCCCGCACCCCCAGCGCCCTGCGCGCCGAGGCCGGTACGGGGCTCGGCGGCGGACGCCGCGAGGGACTGCGCTCCGGCATCCCGCTGAGGCTCGCCCACCGGGGCCCGTACGCCACCGCCGCCCTGTTCGACCTGCTGGCCGCCGAGGCGGTCGCCCGGGTGGAGGAGGTGGCGGGCCCGCCCGGCCGTCGCGTCTACCGGCGTACCCTGCGGCTGCCCTACGGGTGCGGGATCGTCGCGGTCGACGAGGCGGCTCCGGGCGGCCCCTGGCTGGAGGCCCGCGTCCAGCTCACCGACCTGCGCGACCTCACCACCGCCGTCCAGCGGGTGCGCCGGCTGTTCGACCTGGACGCCGACCCGTACGCGGTGGACGAGGCGCTGGCCGCCGACCCCCGGCTCGCCCCGCTCGTGGCCGCCCGCCCCGGGCTGCGTTCGCCCGGCGCGGCCGACCCGGAGGAGGCCGCGGTACGGACCCTGGTCGGGCGCGCGGACGCCGAGGAACTGGTCGAGCGGTACGGGAAGACGCTGGACGTGCCGTGCGGCGGACTCACCCACCTGTTTCCGGAGCCCGGCGTGCTCGCCGGCTCCGCCGAGGACCCGGCGCTGCGGGCCCTGGCCGCGGCGCTCGACGACGGCGTGCTGCGGCTGGACGCCGGGGCCGACCGGGACGAGGCGGAACGCGTCCTCCTGACGCTGCCCGGGATCGGCCGGCGCACCGCGGCCCTGATCCGCATGCGGGCGCTCGGCGATCCGGACGTGGACCCCTGCGGAACGCCCGGCGCGGAGCTGTGGCGGCCCTGGCGCTCCTACGCCGTACGCCACCTGGAAGCGGACGCGGAAGCGGAGGCGGCCCCGCGCCCGAGCTGACGTCCCGAGCCACCCGGGAGCCCCGAGGCCCCGGCCGTGAGCCGGGGCCGGGTCCGGGCCGCCGGGGCCTCGGGCCGGGCGGACGCGGTGGCCCGCCGTCCCTCAGGCCGCCCCGGGGCCCGGTCAGCCCCAGAGCACCGCGCCCAGCCAGGCGCCCGCCACCAGCAGGCAGCAGAACAGCTCCACCAGCACCGCGTAGCCCGTCGCCCGCATCACCGCGCGCACCGACGTCCAGGCCGCGCCCCGGCTGCCCAGCCGCAGCCGCTCCGCGGCGAAGACGGCGCCCACGTATCCGAGGACCCCGCCCACCACGGGCACCACGAAGAAGCCCACGATCCCCGCGACCCCGCCGAGCATCAGAGTGCGGCGGGGCGCGCCCGACTCGCCCGGGCGGCGCGGCGGCAGCACGGGCTTGAGGGCCTGGTTTAGCAGCATCAGCGCCGTCGCGCCGATCAGGACGCCCCACGCGGTCGGGGTCATGTCCGTCAGCGCCCACCACAGCACCCCGGCCCAGACGATCGCCTGACCCGGCACACCCGGCGCCAGCACCCCGACCAGGCCCAGCAGCAGGACCAGCCCCACGGCGACGAGCTGCCACACACTCATCCGACCAGCCTGCCCGAGAGTGCCCCGCTCCGCCCGTCAGCACACCCCGGCCACCTGCGCGGACGCGGCGACGGGCTTCCGGGCCGGGCCCTCAGCCCCCCGGACCGGTACGGGCCACCCAGCCGCGCTCGTACGCGTGCCAGCCCAGCTGGAGCCGCGTCGAGACCCCGGTCAGCTCCATCAGCCCCTTCACCCGCCGCTGCACGGTCCGCAACCCCAGATCCAACTGCTTGGCCACACTGGCGTCGGTCAGCCCGGCCAGCAGCAAGGACAGGATCTCCAGGTCCGTGGGGTCGGGCCCGGCCCCGTCCTCACGCACCCCGCCGCCCTCGCCGAGCCGCAGCGGCATGGCGTCGCGCCACACCGACTCGAAGAGGCCCATCAGCGACTCCAGCAGCCCGCTGGCGTGCACGACCAGGGCGGCGGGCTCCGCGCCGCGCCCGGTGAGCGGGACCATGGCGAGGCTCCCGTCGGCGACCACCAGCTTCGTCGGCACCCGGCCCACCACCCGGCACTGCTCGTCCCGGCTCAACGCCGCCGACACCTCCATGATCCCGTACGGCGTCGACAGCACCTCGCGCTCGACCACCACGCGGTAGCTCACCCCGCGCGACGCCGCCCGCTCCTCCGACTCGTTCTCCATCCCGGTCACCACGGCGGGCGTCCCCGTCACCAGGGCGCACACCTCGGACGCCGCCCCGAGCTGCAACTGGTGGAAACGCTGGGACACGGCGCTCGCCCCCGTCACCACCTCCACCAGGTCGTGCACCGCCGGCTGGCTCGCCTCGGCCCGGTACTCCTCGGCGAGGAGCGCGGACGCCAGCTCCGCCTGCTCCAACTCGTGCCGCTGCTGGATCAGCAGGGCGCCGAGCGCCACGCCGGGCGGGGCCGCCACCCACCGGCCGGGCCGGGCCGACGACTGGGCGGCGAGCCCCTGCCGCTCCAGCCGCCGCAGCACCCGTTCCGCATCCGCCTCCGGCAGGGCGAGCCGGTGCGCCAGATCGGCCAGCTCCGCCGCCCCCGTCGCGACGAGCGCGCGGTACGCCGCCTCCTGCCTCTCGTCGAGACCCAGGGCCCCCAGCATTCTCCCGACCTCCCCGAACGTGCTGATCGCGCACCGCGGCGCCCCTGCGGCCGGGCCCCGGATGGCGGGAAAGGGCCACGGCGTAAACCCGCCGCCCACATCATCCCCCGTACCCCTGGCACCTCTGCCACTGTGGCGCCACCGCAGCACCAACCAGCCCCGGAATTCTGCCTCTTGGGCTGATTCATTCCGGATTGACCAGGGGAGAGCGATGCGCCCGATATCGCGTACGGCACTCGGAGCGGCGACCGCCGCCGTGCTCGCCGTCACCGTCGTGGCACCGTCCGTGGCAGCGCCACCGGACGCGCCCGGCGCGAAGAGACCGATCACCGGGAGCACGGCGGCCGCCGCGGACCGGAAACCCGTCACGGTGACCCTCGTCACCGGCGACCGGATCCTGGTGACCAAGAACGCCTCGGGTGCCTCCAACGCCACGGCGCTGCCCCGCGAGGACGGCACCGTGCCGCTCGTCCAGACCCGGCAGTCCGGCCCCGACCTGTACGTCTACCCCGAGTCCGCCGTCCCCGCGCTCGCCGCCGGCACCGTGGACGAGGAACTGTTCAATGTCACCGGACTCGTCCGCCAGGGTTACGACGACAGCCGCACGGACTCCGTCCCGCTGATCGCCACCTACACCGGGGACGCCGCCCGTCGCTCCTTCGCCGCCCCGCGCGGGGCCGAGCGCGGAGCGGTCCTCGACGTCATCGGCGGACAGGCGCTGAAGGCCGACAAGAAGCGCGCCGCCGACTTCTGGGCCGATCTCACCACGCGCCGCACCCTGTCCGGCTCCGGTCTGAAGAAACTCTGGCTCGACCGCAAGGTGGAAGCGAGCCTCGACCGGTCGACGAAGCAGGTCGGCGCGGACCTCGCCTGGGCCGCCGGCTACGACGGCGCCGGCGCCAAGGTCGCCGTCCTGGACACCGGCGCGGACGCCGAACACCCCGACCTCCAGGGCCGGATCACCGCGTCGGAGAACTTCACCGGATCCGGTGGCACCGACGACCACCAGGGCCACGGCACCCATGTCGCGTCCACCGTCGGCGGCTCCGGCGCGGCGAGCGGCGGCACGAAGAAGGGCGTCGCGCCCGGCGCCGATCTGATGGTCGGCAAGGTCCTCGACGACGGCGGCTCCGGTGCGACCTCCTGGATCATCGCGGGCATGCAGTGGGCCGTCGACAACAAGGCCGACGTCGTCTCCATGAGCCTCGGCAGCGCCGGGCCCACCGACTGCACCGACCCGATGGCCCAGGCCGCCGCCGAACTCGCCGAGAGCGAGGACACGTTGTTCGTGGTGGCCGCCGGGAACATCGGCCCCTCTCTCAACACCGTCTCCTCGCCCGGCTGCGCCCCCGGCGTGCTGACGGTGGGCGCGGTGGACCGCGACGACTCCACCGCGAACTTCTCCAGCCGGGGGCCCACGATCGGTTCCCACACTCTCAAGCCCGAGATCGCCGCGCCCGGCGTCGCCATCTCCGCCGCGGCGGCGGGCGGCCGGGGCTCCAAGGCGTACCGCTCCATGTCCGGTACGTCGATGGCGACCCCGCACGTGGCGGGCGCCGCGGCCGTGCTGAAGCAGCGCCGCCCCGAGTGGACGGCCCAGCAGATCAAGGCGGCCCTGGTCTCCTCGGCGAACAGCGCCGTCCCCGGTGACGTCCGCGAGACCGGCGGTGGCCGCCTCGACGTGGCCCGCGCCGTCCGTACGCCCGTGTTCGGCCCCTCCGTCGTGCAGGGCGGCACCTTCAACTGGCCGCAGGACAAGAGCGACCGCACCACCGCCGCCGTGCCGTACACCAACACGAGCGGCAAGCCGGTGAAGCTCTCGCTGAAGCTCGCGGGGGTCACCGGCAACGACGGTTCGGCGGTCCGCTCGCGGATCGCCGAGCTGAACCGCACGTCGGTCACCGTGCCCGCCGGCGGGACCGTCGAGGTCCCGCTCGCCCTCGACCCCGACGCCCGGCTGACCGCCGCCCAGTACGGCGACGTCACCGGCCGGATCCTCGCCACGGCCCCCGGCGGAGTGAAGGTCTCCACCCCCTTCTCCCTGTACGTGGCCCCCGAGACGGTCACTCTGCGCGTCAAGCTCGTCGACGGCACCGGCAAGCCCGCGGGCGGCGTCTCCTCCGTCGACCTCGTCGGCACCGACACCTCGTCGGGCGAGCGCCGCTTCAACGCCGGCGCGGCCGACCAGACCTACCAGATGCGGCCCGGCGCGTACTTCGTCTCCAGCTTCGTCGAAACACCCGACACCAGCGATCCGACCGGCCGGCTCGCGGCTTCCGTGGGCTATCTGGCGCGCCCCCAGCTCAACGTCACCGAGGACACCACCGTCGTCCTCGACGTCCGCAAGGCCCACCGGCTGAAGGTGCGGACCGAGGACCGGGTCTCCGAGACCCGGGGCGCGACCCTCGCGTTCGGCCGCACCTGGAACGACACCTGGCTGCACTCGGGATCGATCTCCGGGCCCGGGATCATCAAGGACTACCTGGTCGACGTGCGGGGCAAGGCCCGTGACGGGGACTTCGAGTTCTCCTCCTTCTGGCGGGCCTACGCCCCGCAGATCCAGAAGTTCTCCCTGGTCGGCGGAGCGGCCCTGCACCCCCGGCCCGCCACCACCGGCTCGGTCAACCTGGATGGCGCCGGCCGCGCCGAGGTCGTCGACGCCGGTGCGGGCAGTGCCGCCGAACTGGCCGCCGCCGGAGTGAAGGACCGGATCGCCCTCGTGAAGGTCGGCGACGACGACTCGACCGTCCTGGCCCAGGCGCGGGCCGCTCAGGCCGCAGGGGCGAAGGCGCTCCTGGTGCACCGCCCCGCGGCCGGGGACTGGCAGCCGGGCCTCGGTTACGGAGCCGCGCCCCTGCCGGTCCTCGGACTGCGCGCCGACGAGGCCGCCGTGCTGAAGAAGGCCCTCGGCGAGGGGAAGGCGGAGGTCTCCTGGAGCGCCACGGCCGTCAGCCCGTACGTCTACAACCTGTCGTTCCCGGAGAAGGGGCAGATCACCTCGGACCGCACCTACAAGGTCGAGGACGAGAAGCTCGGCTCGGTCGTCTCCACCCATGAATCCATGGGCGTGGCCGCCGACTTCGTCGACACGCTCCTGGTCGCCCGTCCGTACGGAGGCACCTTCTTCGCGTCCACCATGGCCGTGGTCGCCACCCCCGGGAAGCGCACCGAGTACTACTCGGCGGGCGACACCGTCTGGCAGAAGATGCTCTCCTCCAGCTTCCCGTGGGGCGA
This sequence comes from Streptomyces sp. CB02366, assembly GCF_001905905.1. Classification (GTDB taxonomy): domain Bacteria; phylum Actinomycetota; class Actinomycetes; order Streptomycetales; family Streptomycetaceae; genus Streptomyces. The sequence continues at coordinate 160,961 of NZ_LIVT01000003.1, read as the reverse complement.
GTTGATGACGGGCGACGCCCGTACCCACCAGGCCGGACGGACGCTGGCGGAGTCGTGGTACCGGGGCCTCCTGGTCCCCGGCGCCCCGCGTGACGCGGACGGCGAGGAGGCCCTGGCCGGTGAGCGTCAGGACAACGTGATCGGTGCGGCTCCCGCGTTCATGACCGACTCCGAACACGTCGGGCAGCAGGGCTCATTCGGAGACATCGGGAGCATGCGGCTGAAGCGCGACGGCAAGGCCGTCGGCGAGACCGGCTACCCGTACGGCGCGTTCGACGTGCCCGCCGAGGACGCCGCGTACGAACTGACCCTGACCACCACGAAGATCGGCGCGCCCGCCAAGGTCTGGAAGCGGTCGACCCTGACCGAGACCACCTGGGGCTTCCGGTCGGAGCGGAAGCCGGACGTGGCGTCGCAGGGGATCCCGATGCTGTTCCCGCGCTACGACGTGCCGATGGACGGGATGAAGACCGTGCCCGCGAAGAACGGCCAGCGGATTGGCCTCGCCGCCACCGGCCACGCCGGGTACACCCCCGGCGAACTCACCGCCGCGAAGGTCTCCTTCAGCTACGACGGCGGCGAGACGTGGCACGCGGCGACCACCGCGGTGAAGGGCGGCCGGTGGACCGCGACCGTCGACCACGCGGACGCGCGGGGCGAGTCCGTAGCCCTGCGGACGGAACTGACCGACGCGAACGGCAACTCCGTCGTCCAGACCGTCCACGACGCGTACGCCGTGCGCTGAACGGTGTCGCTGAACCGGTGATCGGCTGAGCATACGAGCGGCCGGAAGGCCGATACGCCGATCACATCGACCGGTCCGCCGGGCGTCCTTCCCGTGGGGGGTGAGGCGCCCGGCGGGCCCTTTTCCACGGCCCGCATTTTCCCGATGTCCCGTTTTCGGGCCGCCTCGGCGGTGGACAATAGGGGCATGAGTCAGCAGGGGGAGACACCCGCCGCCCACGAGGACGACTGGTGGCGCAAGCTGTACGACGAGACCGCGCCGGACACCGGTCCCGGCAGCGCGGCCGACAGCCTCGACGACCGCTTCCACTCCGTGTCGGACACGGTGGGCGGCCCGGTGGACGACGACCGCCGGGCCACCGTCCGCGAACCCGTACGGGGCCCGTACGCGGAGGCGTACGAGGACCCGTACGCGGACCGGTACGAGGGGCCGGAGCCGGACCGTGACGAGGAGCCGTACGCGGTTCGCGGCCCGAAGACGGAGGCGGACCGCTCCCAGGAGCCGCCCGGTGCGCCCGGAACGCCCCGGGAGGCGGACCGTCAGGAGGAACCGGTCGCGGCCCGCGAGGCGGTCCCGGCGGAGGACCATGACGAGGAGCTGTACGGGGACGCCTCCCGGCGCCGGGTCCCGCCACCGGGCCGGGCCGCGACCACGGACGCGACACCGGCCCCGGACCGTGCGCCCGCCCCGCCGGTGTCGCCCCCGCCCCCCCCCCCCCCGGTGTCGCCCCCCCCCCCTGCCCCGCCGGTGTCGTCCCCGCCTCCGGACCCGCGTGTGGCGCTCCCGCTCCCGGCCCGGGGCCGCGCGCCCGCCCCGCCGCCCGGCTCTCCGCCGCCCCCGCCGTCGCCCCGCACCGCCGTCTTCCCCGCCCCCTGGGAACCGCCCGGCGGACAGACGGGGCCCCGGACCTTCACCGCCCCCCGGAGGCCCGCCGGACCCGGCCCCGGGACTCCGCGCGAACGCCGGCCGGTCCCCGACGCCTTCGATGCCGAGGCCCGGCCCGCCGTAGGCCACCTGGGGGAGCGGCCCCCCACCTACGACGCCGAGCCCGCCGCCCTGCCCTCCGCCACCTCGGAGAACCTGGGCACGCTCGTCCCCGACACCGTCCTGGACGGCGCGCGGTACGGCACGTACACCCTGCGCACCGCCTCCGTACGCGGCGACTCCGCCCGCTTCCGGGGCGAGCCCCGGCGCGACGGGCTGCTCACCGCCCGCTTCGGGACCGGCGAGAGCGCCCTCGTCCTCGTCGCCGTGGCCGGCGGCAGGCGGTCCGGCGAAGCGGCGCACCTCGCCGCCGCCGACGCCTGCCGCTGGATCGGCGGGGCTGTCGCCCGCAGCCACCTGCGGCTCTCCGAGGACATACGGGCCGGCCGTCGGGGCGACCTGAAGTCCGGGCTGCACCGGCTCACGGACCGTACGTACGGAAGGCTGCGCGCCCGCGCCGCCGAACTGGGCGTGGCACCCGACGCGTACACCGCGAGCCTCCGCTGCCTCCTGCTGTCCGCCGACCCCGAATGCCGCACCCGGGTCTTCTTCGGCGTCGGCGGCGGCGGCCTCTTCCGGCTCCGCGACGGACTGTGGCAGGACCTGGAACCGGTCGTTCCCGAGGCCGCGGGCGGGCGGCCGGGCGACGAACCGGCGGAGGGGGCGGACGGCGATCGGCTGACCATGGACCTCCACATCACCGCGCCCCCGTCGGCGGAGACCGGCGGACCCCCGGGGCCGCCCGCCGAGCCCTTCCGCTTCCGGGCCTCCGTGGCGCGTCCCGGCGACACGCTGATGCTCTGCGGCAGCGGCCTCGCCGAGCCGATGCGCGGCGAACCGGAACTGCCCGCCGCGCTCGCCGACCGCTGGGGTAGCGGCGGCCCGCCCGGACTGCCCGCCTTCCTCGCCGACGTCCAGCTCCGCGTCACGGGGTACGCCGACGACCGCACCTGCGCCGCCGTCTGGGAGGCGTAACCGCGCCCCCCGTGGGTTGATGGATTCCGGAGACCGGCGACGAGGTGTTTCGCCGCTCCGGTCTCCGGACAACCGAAGTGCACGGATCACGGGCAAGGAAGGGCGCGCACCCATGGCCAAGCAGAACGTGGCGGAGCAGTTCGTCGACATCCTCGCCAGGGCAGGCGTCAAACGCCTGTACGGCGTCGTCGGCGACAGTCTGAACCCCGTCGTGGACGCCATCCGGCGTAACTCCTCCATCGACTGGATCCACGTCCGGCACGAGGAGACTGCCGCCTTCGCGGCCGGTGCGGAGGCACAGGTCACCGGCTCCCTCGCGGCCTGTGCCGGTTCCTGCGGACCGGGCAACCTGCACCTGATCAACGGCCTGTACGACGCCCACCGGTCCATGGCCCCCGTGCTGGCGCTCGCCTCGCACATCCCCTCCGGCGAGATCGGCCTCGGCTACTTCCAGGAGACCCACCCGGAACTGCTGTTCCAGGAGTGCAGCCACTACAACGAGATGATCTCCAACCCGGAGCAGATGCCCCGACTGCTCCAGACGGCGATCCAGCACGCCATCGGGCGCGGCGGGGTCGGCGTCGTCACCATGCCGGGCGACATCGCCTCCAAGCCCGCCCCCGAGAAGTCCATCGAGCACGCGCTCGTCACCGAGCGGCCCACCGTACGGCCCGGGGACGACGAGATCGACAAGCTCTGCCGCATGGTGGACGAGGCCAAACGGGTGACGTTGTTCTGCGGCAGCGGCACGGCCGGGGCGCACGCCGAGGTCATGGCGTTCGCCGAGAAGATCAAGTCGCCGGTCGGCCACGCGCTGCGCGGCAAGGAGTGGATCCAGTACGACAATCCGTACGACGTCGGTATGAGCGGGCTGCTCGGCTACGGGGCCGCGTACGAGGCGACGCACGAGTGCGACCTCCTCATCCTGCTCGGCACGGACTTCCCGTACAACGCCTTCCTGCCGGACGATGTGAAGATCGTCCAGGTCGACGTGCGCCCCGAGCGCCTCGGCCGCCGCTCCAAGCTCGACCTCGCCATCTGGGGCGATGTGCGCGAGACCCTGCGCTGCCTCACCCCCCGGGTGCAGCCCAAGTCCGACCGCAAGTTCCTCGACCGGATGCTGAAGAAGCACGCCAACGCCCTGGAGGGCGTGGTCAAGGCGTACACCCGCAAGGTCGACAAGCACGTGCCGATCCACCCCGAGTACGTCGCCTCCGTGCTGGACGAGATGGCCGACGAGGACGCCGTGTTCACCGTCGACACCGGCATGAACAACGTGTGGGCCGCCCGCTATCTGACGCCCAACGGCAAGCGGCGGGTGATCGGTTCGTTCAGCCACGGCTCGATGGCCAACGCACTGCCGCAGGCGATCGGCGCCCAGTTCACCGACCGGAACCGGCAGGTCGTCGCGATGTCCGGCGACGGTGGATTCTCCATGCTGATGGGCGACTTCCTCACGCTGGTCCAGTACGACCTGCCGGTGAAGGTCGTCCTCTTCAACAACTCCTCCCTCGGCATGGTCGAGTTGGAGATGCTGGTGGCCGGGCTGCCGTCGTACGGGACCACCAACAAGAACCCCGACTTCGCCGCCATCGCCCGTGCGGCCGGCGCCTACGGGGTCCGGGTGGAGAAGCCCAAGCAGCTGCAGTCCGCGCTCAAGGACGCGTTCAAGCACAAGGGCCCCGCCCTCGTCGACGTCGTCACCGATCCGAACGCGCTCTCCATCCCGCCGAAGATCAGCGCCGACATGGTCACCGGCTTCGCGCTCTCCGCCAGCAAGATCGTGCTGGACGGGGGAGTGGGCCGGATGCTCCAGATGGCCCGCTCCAACCTCCGCAACGTGCCGCGTCCTTGACCGGAACCGGAACCGGGGCCGGGGCCGGTGCCGCCGGGGCCGCCGGGGCCGGCCGTCGGCCCCGGCGGGAGGTTCGGCGCGGGGTCAGCAGCCGTGGTCGACCAGGTCGAAGGACGCGTAGTGGTCGGCGGTGTAGTAGTCCTCCTCGTTCCGCTCGCCGGTGACGATCCGGCGGGCGCCGCGGGTCTCGGAGCCGGGTGTGACCACGGTGTACTCGTGGTAGTAGCCGGTGGACCGGTCGGGGAGCAGGCCCTCGCGGTTCTGGAAGACGGCGCCGTCCTGCTCGTACGGGAAGGGCCCGCCCCGCTCGATCAGGTCCAGGGTGTCGTGCGCCTGGGAGGGGAGGGCGGAGAGGCAGATGCTCCCGACCGCCGCCGCCCGGAACGCGGACGCGGAGTGGGAGGCGGCCGGGGCCGTGGTGGGGCCGGCCGCCTGGGCCGTGACCGGACCCGAGGCGATGAGGAGGGAGAGGAGGGCGGCCGAGCCGCCGAGCCGGGAGATCCGCGGGAGGGTGCGCATGCCCCATGATGGTGCGCGTGGACGGCGCACGGTCAACGCCGACTTGCGCGTGTTCGCAGGATGTCGACCTCGGCTGCGCCTATGTGGTGATGACGTGCGCGGGTGGGATGTTCTGTGCGCCCCTCGCCGCTTCCGGCCGTGCGCGTATCGGCCCGCCGCCAAGCGTGACCGTGTGCGTACAGGGGCATGCATCCCGTGAGGCTGTTCGACGGACGGCCGGACCGGAGGGGGTAGGCGACTGTGCGGGCGGGGGAAATGACGAAGCGTCAGAAGAGGGCCGGGGTCGTCGAGGTGCGCGGCCCCCGGGGGCGCAGACCGGGCGATGCGCCGCAGCCGGCCCGGATGCGCCGAAGGGTCGGCCACGCCGACCGGTCCGCGGTGGGGGAAGTCCGCCGGGAGCTGCGGGAGTTCCTGGAGCACCGCTCCGGGCGGGAGCAGACCGAGGCGGCGGAACTGCTGGTGAGCGAACTGGTGACCAACGCCCTCATCCACACGAGGCACGGGGCCGTGGTCACCGCCACGGCGACGCCCGCCCGCCTCCGCGTCGAGGTACAGGACTTCGCGTCCGAGGACCTGCCCGCTCCGTACGTACCGAACGCCGACGACGGTACGCACGGCAGGGGACTGCTCCTGGTCCGGAGCCTGGCCGACGCCTGGGGGGTGGAAGCGCAGGCCCTGGGCAAGGTCGTCTGGTTCGAACTGCACGGCGGAAGGCCCTGAGGGGCCCTCCGCCGCACGAGGGGATCAGCCGAACTGCTGCTCCAGATCCTTGAGTTTCTGTTCCAGGGAGTCCAGCCGGGGAAGTGTCTGGGTGTCGTCCTCCGCGGTGAGGTCGACGGTCCGCGGGTCACTTCCCCGGTCGGGGGCGTCCAGGCTCTTCGAACCCGGGCCGTCCGCCTGCTTCGGGCCGACGGCTTGCAGGGATGGCCGGGGTCGCAGGGGCAGCTGACCCGGCTCCGCTATGGCGGGCTCCGTGACGGCCGGCGCGGAGCCCGCCGACGACGGGGCGAGGGCGGGCGCGTCCACCTGGTGCCCGCCCCGGACACCGCGCCCCCAGGCCCGGTTCTGCCGGTTCAGGGCCTTGATGCGGGCCCGGTCCAGCTTGGCCTGTTCCCGGCGGCGCACCCGGGTCTGCTCCTGCTCCTTGCGGTCCTCCCGCACCTCGTCCACCGCCTCGTCCAGGGTGCGGACGCCCTCCAGGAGCATCAGCGACCAGGCGCCGAAGGTCTCCCGGGGGGCCCGCAGCCAGCGGACGATCCGGATCTGCGGCAACGGACGGGGCACCAGGCCCTGTTCGCGCAGCGCCGCACGGCGGGTCTGCTTCAGGGCGCGGTCGAAGAGCACCGCGGCCGAGAGGGACATCCCCGCGAAGAAGTGCGGCGCGCCCGCGTGGTCCATGCCCCGGGGCGCGTGCACCCAGTTGAACCAGGCGGCGGCCCCGGCGAACGTCCACACCAGCAGCCGGGAGCCGAGCGCCGCGTCTCCGTGGCTCGCCTCCCGTACGGCCAGCACGGAACAGAACATCGCGGCCCCGTCCAGTCCGAACGGGACCAGGTACTCCCAGCCGCCGCTGAGGTTCAGGTTCTGCCGGCCGAAGCCCACGAGCCCGTGGAAGGAGAGCGCGGCGGCGACCGCCGCGCAGCAGAACAGCAGGACGTACGAGGCGGTGGCGTACAGCGCCTCCTTGCGTCTGCGGCGTTCCTCGCTGCGTTCCCAGGAGTCGTCGGCCGCCGCGGCCTTGCCGGCGGCACGCTTGCCGCGTGCGACCACCGTCACCGCCGCCATGACTCCCACGAGCAGTACGGCGCCCGGAAGCAGCCAGTCAAGCGATATGTCGGTCAGTCTCATGCGCGGTCCCTTGCGTCACGTAGGGCGTTTCGTGCGCCATCGTGACGGAATTACCGTGCCGCTCCGGTGGTTTCGGGACAAGAGCACGCCATGGGGGTGGGAGGTGCTATCGATGGGTGGAAATTTCTCGAACGCCCGGCCGATCGGACAGAGTCGCGTTCGATTTCCCGTCCTCCGGAAGGGCGGTGTGGATCAGGAAGCCGCGGCGAGCTTCCGCACCCGGTCCGCGTCGCAGGTACGCGGGCAGGTGACGCAGGTGTCATCGGGCCGCAGCGTGTAGAACAGGCAGCAGCTCGCCCGGTCCCGGGTCGGCAGGGACTGCCCCTCGGGCCCGGTCAGCTCCCGGAAGCCCGCGCCGCCGGCGTACGGCTTGGTCGCGCCGGGGAGCAGCAGCTCCAGTTCGGCCATCGCGCGGCGCTCCTCGCTCAGCAGGTGCGCGATGTACCAGAGGCCCTCGACGATCTCGTCCGTCGCCATCCCCCACAGGGCCCGCTTCCCGCGCCGCATGCGCGGTCCGAAGCCCTCCAGCACCGGACCGAGGTGCTCGGCCAGGGAGTCCAGGACCTCGGCCCGCAGCGCCGCCTCGTCCGGGACGACCCGGGCCCCGGGCAGCGCGGCGGCCGGGTCGTCCGGCAGGCAGGCGAACTCCCCCGCCCGCACGGCCAGCCGCCCCAGCGCCCGCTGGAAGGACACGGCCCCGACCGGGACGCGGGGCACCCGGCGCTGAAGGAACCACGGGACCGTCACCAGCAGGCAGGCGGGCCAGGCGTACCGGTGCAGTCCGAAGCTGGCCACCACGTCCGGACGGGCCTGCTGCCCGTAGTCGCGCAGCACCTGGGCCTCGTCCCAGGCGAGGAAGGAGTCCACGGCGCCGCCGCCGGCCGCCAGCTCCGCCGCGCCGACCCAGTCCGCGCCGGACGGGGCGTCGGCGTCGCCGTCGAGCACGTCGATCCGCAGACCGGGGAACACCTCGCTCAGGCGGGCGTACGCGGCGGCCGCGGGTGACGTCGCGGCGTCGATGAGCGGCGGGGAGAGGGGCATGCAGGGGACCACCGAATCGGGATCGGTTGCAGGTAAGGCTTACCTTATCCGATCTCGTCGATGCGGGAACCGCGACCTTCTCCCTCTATCGTGCACAGGAGGTCCGGCCCACGCGAGCCGGCATGCGGCGGGCGGAGGAGGTCCGGGTGGAGCAGGGCAGCGCGCACGACGGCGCACGTCCGGCGTACGCCCCCGGCGTGTTCCCACGCACGGAGGCCGGGGCGCGCGTCCCGGCACAGGCGCCGGGCCCCGGCCGCGCCCCGGCGTCCGAGCGGGCCCGGAGCGGGCGCCCCCGCGGTGAGAGCCTTCCCGGCGAGCCGACCGCGCCGCGCGCCGTGCGGCGGCACTCCGTGCGCGGACAGATCCTGGACGCCCTGCGCACCGCTCTCGTCGACGGCGAGCTGGCGCCCGGCCGGGTGTACTCCGCCCCCGTGCTCGGCGCGCGCTTCGGGGTCTCCGCGACCCCCGTGCGCGAGGCCATGCAGCAGCTGGCCGCCGAGGGCGCCGTCGAGGTCGTGCCGAACCGCGGCTTCCGGGTCAGCGAACGCGGCCCCCGCGAGCTGGCCGAGCTGGCCCAGGTGCGGGCCCTGATCGAGGTCCCGGTGATGCTGGACCTGGCCCGTACGGTCCCGGCGCACCGCTGGAGCGCCCTGCGCCCCCTGGCGGACGCCACGGTCGCGGCGGCGGCCGTGGGCGACCTGGCCGCCTACGCGGAGTCGGACCGGGCCTTCCACAGCGCGGTCCTCGCGCTGTCGGGCAACGGGCAGCTCGTGGCCGTCGCCGAGGAACTGCACCGGCGCGCCCAGTGGCCGCCGGTCTCGGGCCCCGTCACCCGCCGGGCCGACCTGCTCGCGGACGCCTCCGAGCACACCGCCCTGCTCGACGCGCTCGTCGCCCAGGACCTGGCCGTCGTCCGGGCCCTGGTCGGCGAGCACTTCACCGGCGCCGCGGGCTGACGGAAGGAGCCCCGGACCGGGAGGTCCGTGCCTCCCCGGTCACCCCCCCCACCCGCACCTTTCACCCGGACGGCCCGCACTCCAACGGGTCATGCCCGTACAGGTCGCGCCCGCACGGGCCGCACACGTACAGGCCGCATACGTACAGGCCGCGCCCCCGACTCCGTCACCCGCGCCGTCGAGCGGATGCGCGGCCCGTATCCACCCGGCCCGCGCCCGAACGACGGGACCGTGCCGGAGCCGGTGCGCTCCGAGGGGTCAGTCCGCCCCGCCCGTGCGCGGCGCGGGCGGCCCCAGGTACGGGGCCAGCCAGGTGGGCACGCCGCCCAGCAGCCGGAACAGCCGGCCGGCCTCGGCGCGCAGCCGGGCCGCCTCCGGTTCCTCCGCCGTCTCCGCGAGCGAGATCAGCGCCGGAGCCGTACCGACCAGGAACCCCAACTCCTCGCGGATGCGCAGAGATTCGGCGAATCCCCGCCGGGCCGCGGCCAGCTCCCCCTCGCGCAGGTCGAGGGCGGCCAGGTGCCGCCAGGTGGACGACAGCAGCAGCGCGTCGTCCTGCTCCGCCGCACCGGCGTGCGCCCGGCGGAACGCGGCCCGTGCCGACTGCGGCGACTCCGCGATGTTCTGGGCGATCAGCCCGCGGCGGAAGTCCAGCAGCGGACGGGCCGGAGACGCGGGGGCCAGCAGGGCCGCCGACCGGCTGAGCGCCACGCTCGCCTCGTCGGCCCGGTCCCGTACCGCCAACAGGGTGGAGGCGTACGCCAGATGACCCCGCTCCGAGGCGGCCGAGCCCCGTTCGTCGTCGCTGCGGGCGACGGCCTCCGCCGTCCGCAGGGCGTCCTCCGCCTCGGTCCAGCCCTGTCCCGTGTACAGGCACCGCTCGGTCAGCAGCGCGGTGCGCTGGAGGGCGGCCGCCGCGTCGGTGCTCGCGTGGTGCTCCAGGAGGGCGGCCGCGTCCGTCCAGCAGGCGCGGGACCGCAGCCGCCATACCGCGGTCTGGAGCGGCGGATCGTCATCTGCTGTCGTTCCGGAACCAGACATGGCGGTATGCGCCACATTGCCCTCCCCGAGCGCGCCGTCGTGCTGTTGGGTACGGCGCATCTCAGCACGGATGGGCACTCCGGGCCAAGGGGTCCGGACGATGTCAGGTGAAATATTTCACAATCGGCGGGAGCGCTCCGGGCCCGGCGGCCCCGTCCCCCGCCGGAGCGTCAGCTCATGCGCAGGGCGAGGAAGAAGTCGAGCTTGTCCTCCAGGCGCGAAAGGTCACGCCCCGTCAACTGCTCGATTCGTCCGACGCGGTAGCGCAGGGTGTTGACGTGCAGGTGCAGCCGGGCCGCGCAGCGGGTCCATGACCCGTCGCAGTCCAGGAAGGCCTCCAGCGTCTCGATCAGCTCCGCCCGGTGGCGCCGGTCGTAGTCGCGCAGCGGGTCCAGCAGCCGGGCGGTGAAGGCGCGCCGGACGTCGTCGGGGACGAACGGCAGCAGCAGCACGTGCGAGGCCAGTTCGTGGTGGCCGGCGGCGCAGACCCGGCCGGGCCGGGCGGCGGCCACCCGCCGCGCGTGCCGGGCCTCCTCCAGCGCGCCGCGCAGCCCCTCGGCGGAGTGCACGGCCGCGCTGACACCGAGTGTCAGCCGCCCGTCGTCGCCCAGTCCGGCCGAGAGCGGTTCGCGCACGGAGGCGAGCAGCGCCTCGGCGTGGAGTCCGGGCTCCCCGGGGAGCGCCTCGGCGTCCGCGCCGTCCGCCGCGGCCCCGTCCGCGCCCTCCCCGGCGTCCGAGGGCGGATCCGCGGGCGCGGGCAGCGGCACCAGCGCGATGGCCTCCTCGCCCGTGTGGGCGACGGCGATCCGGTCGGCCGAGTCGGGGCCGCCGACCGCCGGGTCGACGAGGATCTCCTCCAGCAGCGCCTGCGCCACCGGGCCGCTCGCGATGCCGCCCGCGGCGGCCGGCCCGCCCGCCGCGCTCCAGTCCACCCGGGCCACCACGACCTGCCACTGCGGGGCGGCGCCGAGGCCGGGCAGCAGGACCGGCGCGGCGACCCGCAGCCTGGCCGCGATCTCCGCGGGGGCGGCTCCCGCCTGGACCAGCTCCAGCACCTCCTGGGCGAGCCTGCGGCGTACGGCACGGGCCGCGTCGCGGCGGTCCCGCTCGACCGCGATCAGCTGGGTGACGCCCTGGAGCAGGTCGAGGCGGGCGGCGGGCCAGTCCGAGGCGTCCGCCTCGACCGCCAGCAGCCAGTCGGAGAGGACCGACTCCCGTACGTCGCGGGCGGGCGCCGAGCCCCGGCCGGTGTTCCGGATCGGGAAGAGCGCATACGTCGTACCGGCGACGGCCGCCCGGTGCGGGGCCCGGCGGCCGGCACGGGTCGCGGCCAGGTGGTGGCCGGCCAGCGCCGTGCCCAGCGGACCCGGCAGCGGGGCGCCCGCCCCGGCGACCTGGCGGCCGGTGGGGGACAGCACCCAGGCCCGCAGGTCCAGGTCGGAGGTGAGGAGGTCCAGCACCACATCGGGGCCGCCGCCCGCCGGGCCCGAGGTCATCAGCCGCCGGTGCCGGTCCACCACGGCCGCCAGGTCCCCGGCCCGCTCGCCGGACACCTGGCGTACGACGTGTTCGGTGATCGTCGCGAAGGCCACCGTCTCGTGCACCGCGAAGAGCGGGAGGCGGTGGCGCCGGCACGCCTCCACCAGATCGGCGGGAACGTCCCCCAGCTCCGCCTCGCCGGCCGCGAGACCGGCCACCCCCGCGCCCGCGAGGATCCGGACGAACGGCTCGGAGTCCGCGGCGCCCCGGTGCCAGGCGAGGCCCGTGAGCACCAGTTCGCCGCCGGAGAGGTAGCGGCTGGGGTCGCGCAGGTCGGTCGTCATGACGCCCCGGACCGTGCGGTCCAGCTCGTCCTCGCCGCCGAGCAGCCGGAGGCCCAGCGCGTCGGTCTCCAGCAGTGCGCGCAGCCGCATCTCGTCGCCGCCGATCTTTCGTGGAAGGAGTGGGTGAAGGGGTGGGGCCGGTGGCCGCGAGGGGGTGAAGGGGGCCGTGGGGCGGGGGAGGGGTGGGTCGAAGGGGTACCTGTGAATTGCGGAGAGATGACGAACCTCCGCCATTCGTTCGAATCTACAAGACGAGGACGGAGACCAGCCAACTGCTTCGGTGTTTCGGTGACTGCACCGGCCGGGGCCCGGCTTGTGTACTGGGTCACACACCACGTGAACACCGCATGAACGCCCAGTCGAGGGCCGGCCGTCCCCAGTCCCGGCGAACCACCCGATCGAGAAGAGAGCCACTCATGGACTTCCTTCGCCCCGCCAGCTGGGAGGAGGCGCTCGCAGCCAAGGCCGAGCACCCCACGGCTGTGCCCATCGCGGGCGGCACCGATGTCATGGTCGAGATCAACTTCGACCACCGGCGGCCCGAGTACCTCCTGGACCTGAACCGGATCGGTGAGCTGTCCGAGTGGGAGGTGGGCCGGGAGAACGTACGTCTCGGCGCCTCCGTGCCGTACAGCAGCATCATGGAGCACCTGCGCGCCGAGCTGCCCGGGCTGGCGCTCGCCTCGCACACCGTCGCCTCCCCGCAGATCCGCAACCGCGGCGGGGTCGGCGGCAACCTCGGCACCGCCTCCCCGGCCGGCGACGCCCACCCGGCCCTGCTCGCCGCCGGCTGCGAGGTCGAGGCCGAGTCCGTACGCGGAAAGCGGCTGATCCCCATCGACGCCTTCTACACGGGCGTCAAGCGCAACGCCCTGGAACCGGACGAGCTGATCCGCGCCGTGCACATCAGGAAGGCCGACGGACCCCAGCAGTACTCCAAGGTCGGCACCCGCAACGCCATGGTCATCGCCGTCTGCGCGTTCGGCATCGCCCTGCACCCCGAGACCCGCACCGTGCGCACCGGCATCGGCTCCGCCGCCCCGACGCCCATCCGGGCCAAGGAGGCCGAGGAGTTCCTGAACGCCGCGCTGGAGGAGGGCGGCTTCTGGGAGAACGGAAAGATCATCACCCCGTCGATCGCCCAGCAGTTCGCCGCCCTCGCCTCCGGCGCCTGCAACCCGATCGACGACGTACGCGGTACGGCGAAGTACCGCAGGCACGCGGTCGGCATCATGGCCCGCCGCACGCTCGGCTGGACCTGGGAGCAGTACCGCGGCGCGGGCCGCGCGCTGGAAGGAGCCGCGTAACCATGCGAGTCAATTTTACGGTCAACGGCCGTCGGCAGGAAGCCGACGACGTGTGGGAGGGCGAGTCCCTCCTCTACGTCCTGCGTGAGCGCATGGGCCTGCCCGGCTCCAAGAACGCCTGCGAACAGGGCGAATGCGGCTCCTGCACGGTCCGCCTGGACGGCGTCCCGGTCTGCGCCTGCCTCGTCGCCGCCGGCCAGGTCGAGGGCCGCGAGGTCGTCACCGTCGAGGGCCTCGCCGACTACGCCAAGCACCGCCAGGACGCCCACCCCGGCGGCGGCTGCGCCTCCGGCGCGTGCGGCACCACCCTGGACGCCGCCCAGCGGTGGCAGGCCCGGCCCACCGACGGCCAGGCCGGCGAGGCCGTCGAACTGGCCCCGATCCAGCAGGCGTTCATCGACGCCGGAGCCGTCCAGTGCGGCTTCTGCACCCCCGGCCTGCTGGTCGCCGCCGACGAGCTGCTGGAGAACACCCCCTCCCCGTCCGACCAGGACATCCGCGAGGCGCTCTCCGGCAATCTGTGCCGCTGCACCGGGTACGAGAAGATCCTCGACGCGGTCCGCCTCGCGGCCGCTCGCCAGGGAGAGGCGGACCGGTCATGACGACGCCCCAGACCCGGTACGTACCGGCCGGAACGCCCACCGGGATCACCCAGGGTTCGCCCACGAAGGGCGGGATCGGCGAGTCCACGCTCCGCCCCGACGGCACCCTCAAGGTCACCGGCGAGTTCGCGTACTCCTCCGACATGTGGCACGAGGACATGCTGTGGGGGCAGACGCTGCGCTCCACCGTCGCGCACGCCGAGATCGTCTCCATCGACACCTCCGAGGCGCTCGCGACGTCCGGGGTCTACGCGGTCCTGACCTACGACGACCTGCCCGCCGCGATGAAGAACTACGGCCTGGAGATCCAGGACACCCCGGTCCTCGCCCACGGCAAGGTCCGCCACCACGGTGAACCGGTCGCCCTCGTGGCCGCCGACCACCCGGAGACCGCGCGCCGCGCCGCCGCCAAGATCAGGATCGAGTACCGGGAGCTGCCCGTCGTCACCGACGAGGCGTCGGCGACCGCACCCGACGCCGTCCTCGTCCACGAGAACCGCGACGACCACCACATCGGCCACGTACCGCATCCCAACATCGTGCACCGGCAGCCGATCGTCCGCGGCGACGCCGACGAGGCCGCGAAGCGCGCCGACGTCGTCGTCACCGGCGAGTACACCTTCGGCATGCAGGACCAGGCGTTCCTCGGCCCCGAGTCCGGCCTCGCCGTGCCCTCCGAGGACGGCGGCGTCGAGCTGTACGTCGCCACCCAGTGGCTGCACTCCGACCTCAAGCAGATCGCCCCCGTCCTCGGCCTGCCCGAGGACAAGGTCCGCATGACGCTCTCCGGCGTCGGCGGGGCCTTCGGCGGCCGTGAGGACATCTCGATGCAGATCCACGCCTGCCTGCTGGCGCTCCGGACCGGCAAGCCGGTCAAGATCGTCTACAACCGGTTCGAGTCCTTCTTCGGACACGTCCACCGCCACCCGGCGAAGCTCCACTACGAGCACGGCGCCACCAAGGACGGCAAGCTCACGCACATGAAGTGCCGCATCGTCCTGGACGGCGGGGCCTACGCCTCCGCCTCCCCGGCCGTCGTCGGCAACGCCTCCTCGCTCTCGGTCGGCCCGTACCGGATCGAGGACGTCGACATCGAGGCGGTCGCCCTCTACACCAACAACCCGCCCTGCGGCGCGATGCGCGGCTTCGGCGCGGTCCAGGCGTGCTTCGCCTACGAGGCGCAGATGGACAAGCTCGCCGCGAAGCTCGGCATGGACCCGGTCGAGTTCCGGCAGCTCAACGCCATGGAGCAGGGCACCCTGCTGCCCACCGGCCAGCCCTGCGACTCGCCGGCCCCGGTCGCCGAGCTGCTGCGGCGGGTCAAGGCCCGGCCGATGCCGCCCGAGCAGGAGTGGCTGACCGCTGGCAGCGACGGCGCCTCCGTCGACGTCCGGGCGCTGCCCGGCGGACTCTCCAACACCACCCACGGCGAAGGCGTCGTGCGCGGCGTCGGCTACGCGGTCGGTCTGAAGAACGTCGGCTTCTCCGAAGGGTTCGACGACTACTCCACCGCCCGCGTCCGGATGGAGGTGATCAACGGCGAGCCGGTCGCCACCGTGCACACCGCGATGGCGGAGGTCGGCCAGGGCGGCGTCACCGTCCACGCCCAGATCGCCCGCACCGAACTCGGCGTCAACCAGGTCGTCATCCACCCGGCCGACACCCGCGTCGGCTCCGCGGGATCCACCTCCGCCTCCCGGCAGACGTACGTCACCGGCGGCGCGATCAAGAACTCCTGCGAAGCCGTCCGGGAGAAGGTCCTGGAGCTGGGCCGCACCAGGTTCGGCTCCTACCATCCGGCCTGGGCCACCGCCGAACTCCTCCTGGAGGGCGGCAAGGTCGTCACCGACGGAGGCGAGGTCCTGGCCGATCTCGCCGACGTACTGGAGGACGAGGTCGTCGACGTCGAGCTGGAATGGCGCCACCGGCCCACCGAAGCCTTCGACCTGCGTACCGGACAGGGCAACGGCCACGTCCAGTACTCCTTCGCCGCCCACCGCGCCGTCGTCGAGGTCGACACCGAACTGGGCCTGGTCAAGGTCATCGAACTGGCCTGCGCCCAGGACGTCGGCAAGGCGCTCAACCCGCTCTCCGTCCTCGGCCAGATCCAGGGCGGCACCCTCCAGGGCATGGGCGTCGCGGTGATGGAGGAGATCATCGTGGACCCGAAGACCGCGAAGGTGCGCAACCCGTCCTTCACGGACTACCTGCTCCCCACCATCCTCGACACGCCGACGATCCCCGTCGACGTGCTCGAACTCGCCGACGAGCACGCCCCCTACGGGCTGCGCGGCATCGGCGAGGCCCCCACCCTCTCGTCCACCCCGGCCGTCCTCGCGGCGATCCGGAACGCGACGGGCCTGGCGCTCGACAGGACACCGGTGCGGCCCGAACACCTCACCGGCACCTGACGGTCCGCCGGGCGGGCCCCACCGGCCGTCCGCCCGGCGGCCCCGCGAACGGCCCCCGGACCCTCCGGGCGGCCCCCCGGACCCTCCGGGCGGTGCGCGACGCCGGGAACGTCACACTTCTCCGCACCCCGCACCGCCCGGAGCCACCGAGTACCGCACCGCTCGCGGTTCCTCACCGCCGTGCCCCCGGGCACGGCACGCCCCACGGACCATCCGTGCCTCCGGCACATCCGTTCTGCCTCACCACTCCGTCCCGGCCGTCCCCGGGTCGTGCGGCCGACGCGGTCATCCCAAATCCCGCATTCAGGAATCTCCAGGCGGGTGCCCCTGTGAACCTTGGGAGTCAGGCATCATGACCCAGCAGTCAGTGGAACCGAAGACCAGTCCGGAGGAGGCGGGCCCCGGCTCGCGCGTCCCCGCCGGAAGATCATGGCTCGACCGGTACTTCCACATATCCGAACGGGGATCGACCGTCGCGCGCGAACTGCGCGGCGGCGTCACGACCTTCATGGCCATGGCGTACATCCTCCTGCTCAACCCGCTGATCCTGGGCGGGGAGGACGTCGAGGGGAACCTCCTCGGCCAGCCCGGCCTGATCACCGCGACCGCCTTCGCCGCCGCCGCCACGACCCTGCTCATGGGCTTCGTCGGCAAGGTGCCGCTCGCGCTCGCCGCCGGACTCAGCGTCTCCGGCGTGCTCGCCTCGCAGGTCGCGCCCGCCATGACCTGGCCGCAGGCCATGGGCATGTGCGTCGTCTACGGTGCGGTGATCTGCCTCCTGGTGGTCACCGGCCTCCGCGAGCTGATCATGAACGCGATCCCGCTCGCGCTCAAGCACGGCATCACCATGGGCATCGGGCTCTTCATCGCCCTCATCGGCCTCTACAAGGCCGGCTTCGTCCACCAGGGCAAGGCCACCCCGGTCTCCCTCGGCCCCGCCGGTGAACTCGCCGGCTGGCCCGTCCTCGTCTTCTGCGTCACCCTGCTGCTCATCTTCATGCTCCAGGCGCGCAACGTCCCCGGCGCGATCCTGATCGGCATCGTCGTCGGCACCGTGGTGGCGATCGCGGTCAACGCGATCGTGGACATCGACCCCGAGGCGTGGAGCAGCGGTCCGCCGGAGCTCACCGGCGGCGCGGTCTCCACCCCCGACTTCTCGCTCTTCGGGAACGTCGAGTTCGGCGGCTGGGGCGACGTCGGCGTGATGACCGTCGGCATGATCGTCTTCACCCTGGTGCTGGCCGGCTTCTTCGACGCGATGGCCACCATCATCGGCGTCGGCGCCGAGGCGAAGCTCGCCGACGACAAGGGCCGGATGCCGGGCCTGTCCAAGGCGCTGTTCATCGACGGCGCGGGCGGCGTCATCGGCGGCGTCGCCTCCGGCTCCGGCCAGACCGTCTTCGTCGAATCGGCCACCGGCGTCGGCGAAGGGGCCCGGACCGGGCTCGCCTCCGTCGTCACCGGCCTCTTCTTCGCCGCCTGCCTCTTCTTCACCCCGCTCACCGCGATCGTCCCGACCGAGGTGGCCTCCGCCGCTCTCGTCGTCATCGGCGCGATGATGATGCAGAACGCCCGGCACGTGGACTGGGGCGACCGCTCGGTCGCCATCCCGGTCTTCCTGACCGTGGTCCTGATGCCCTTCACCTACACCATCACCACCGGTGTGGCCGCGGGCGTCATCTCGTACAGCGCCATCAAACTCGCCCAGGGACGGGCCCGCGAGGTCGGGGCCTTCATGTGGGGGCTGACGGTGGTCTTCACCGTCTTCTTCGCCCTCAACCCGATCGAGAGCTGGCTGGGCGTCCACTGACGCGCCCGCCCCGCCCCCTTCACCCTCCGAGGAGACACGCATGCTGGACATCGCCGAAGAGCTGCACCGGTGGGTCTCGCAGGGACGTGAGTTCGCCGTCGCCACCGTGGTGGCGGTCGGCGGCAGCGCGCCCCGGCAGCCCGGCGCCGCCCTCGCCGTCGACCGCGACGGCACGGCCGTCGGCTCGGTCTCCGGCGGCTGCGTGGAGGGGGCGGTGTACGAGCTGTGCCGCCAGGCCCTGGAGGACGGGCGGTCCGTCCGCGAACGGTTCGGCTACAGCGACGAGGACGCCTTCGCGGTCGGCCTGACCTGCGGCGGCGTCATCGACATCCTGGTGACGCCGCTGCGGGTGGACGACCCCGCCCGCCCGTTGTTCGCCGCCGCCCTCGCGGCCGCCGCCGAGGGGACGGCGGCGGCGCTCGCCCGGATCACGGACGGACCCGCCGAACTGCTCGGCCGCCCGCTCCTGGTCCGCCCCGACGGCAGCTACGAGGGCGGGTTCGGCGGCGATGCGGCGCTCGACCGTACCGCCGCCGCCGAGACCCGCGCCCTGCTCGACGCCGGCCGCACCGGACCTCTCGCCATCGGCGCGGAGGGCTCCCGGTGCGGCCGGCCCGTCGAGCTGCTGGTCGAGTCCAGCGTCCCCCCGCCCCGCATGATCGTCTTCGGCGCCATCGACTTCGCGTCCGCCCTCGTGCGGGCCGGGAAGTTCCTCGGCTACCGGGTCACCGTCTGCGACGCCCGCCCGGTCTTCGCCACCGCCGCCCGCTTCCCCGAGGCCGACGAGGTCGTCGTCGACTGGCCCCACCGCTACCTCGCCGGGACGGCCACCGACGCCCGTACGGTGCTCTGCGTCCTCACCCACGACGCCAAGTTCGACGTGCCCCTCCTGGAGGCCGCCCTGCGCCTCCCGGTCGCCTACGTCGGCGCGATGGGCTCGCGCCGCACCCATCTGGAGCGCGAGGACCGGCTGCGCGAGGTCGGCCTCACCGACCGCGAACTGGCCCGGCTCCACTCGCCGATCGGCCTCGACCTCGGCGCCCGTACGCCGGAGGAGACGGCCCTGTCCATCGCCGCCGAGATCGTCGCGGTCCGGCGCGGCGGCAGCGGCGTACCGCTCACCGGGGCCCACACCCCCATCCACCACGACACCGGCGGACAGCCCCTCGCGCCGGTGGCCTGAACGTCCCTTCCGGGCACGGGACCAGGTACGGGGCGCCTCGGCCGGTGCGGTTGGATGAGCGTATGAGCGTTCACGACGTGGCCCGCAGGCTGCCGGGCATATCCACCCTCTCCGACCGCTGCCGATCCCTGGCGATGCTCGACGCGATCCTGTGCGCCGAGTGGGACCACCGCTGGCACGGCTTCGACGCGCGGTGGTCGCCGACCGAGGCGATGGCCTCGATGCGGGACGGGTCGGGCGGGGAGTACTCGGTGGTCTTCTCCGCCGCCGGGGCCTACGCGCGCGGCTTCGACCACGAATCCCCGATGAGCCCCTCCGTGGACGACGTCCCCTGGCCCGGCGTGCTCGACGAGGTGCCCGCCGTCTTCCGCCGGTACGTGGACGAGCCCTCGTTCTGCGACGAGTCCGGCCTGCCCGTCGTCACCGCCTGCCTCTGGCGCGAGAGCGGAGACGACCGCTGGCGGGCGGGGCCCGTCGAGTTCCCGGAGGAGGGGGAGGACGCCGACGGGGCGAACTGGCTCTTCCACCTCCTCGTCACCGGAACCCCCGAGTCCTACCGGGAGTGGGCCGAGGACTACTTCGAGACCTCCGTCGACCTCGAAGCCGTACGGCATGTGTACGCGCTCAGGCCGCTCACCGAGGCGGTGGTCGCCGCGCTCGACCCCGAACGGGTGCTGGCCGACCTGGCCGAGGACGTCGAGGAGATCGGGTATCCGGCCGACGCGGGGGAGTGATGTTCCGGGCGCCCCCCGGGAGCGTCGGCCGAGGCCCCGGGCGGCCCCTCCCCGCGGGCGCGGAGGGGCCGCCCGGGCCGTGCTCACTTCCCGCTCTGCAACGCTCCCCAGGTGGCCGGGCCCACCTTGCCGTCGACGGTGAGACCGCGGCCGGTCTGGTAGCTGCGCACCGCCGTCTCCGTGGCCGGCCCGAAGCTGCCGTCCGCGTTCACCGGGGTGCCGAGCGCCGCCGTCAGCGCCCGCTGGAGCCGCTTCACCGCGTCGCCCGACGCGCCCTTCGCCAGCGCCGGGGTCGTCCCGGCGGACAGCAGGGCCGTCCACGTCTTCGGGCCGACCGTGCCGTCGGCCACCAGCGAACGGGCCCGCTGGAACGCCTGCACCGCGCTCGTGGTGGTGGGCCCGAAGCTGCCGTCCACCGCGCCCGCCTCGTACCCCTGGGTGTTGAGCAGCGTCTGCACCGCCTTGACCTGCGGGCCGGTGGAGCCGGACTTCTGCGTCGTGTACGAGGAGAAGGTCAGGCCGTCGCCGCCGGGGGCCGGATCGCCGCCGATCAGCTGCATGTAGTGGTTCCAGTCCCAGTTGGGGCCGGGGTCCGTGTGGGTGGCGCCGGGCGCCTCGCTGTGCCCGATGATGTGCGACCGGTTCTTCGGGATGTTGTAGCGCGCCGCCAGGTGCTTGGTCAGGGCGGCGGAGGAGCGGTACATCGCCTCGGTGTACCAGGCGGGGTTGTCGACGTAGCCCTCGTGCTCGATCCCCACCGACGAGGAGTTGGCGGAGCCGGCGTGCCAGGCGGTGTCCTTCTCCCGGACCGACTGGGTCACCTCGCCGTCCGACGAGCGGATCGTGTAGTGCGCGCTGACCTGCGAGGCCGGGTTCTGGTACCAGCTGATGGAACCGGCGTACGACCCCTGGGTGGTGTGGATGACCACCTTGTCGACGGCGGCCTTGCGCCCGACGACGTAGTTCCCGGAGTACGCGGGCACCCAGAGCGCCGTCGGGTAGTCCGTGCTGAGGATGTGCGCGTCGGACGCCGCCAGCGCGCCCTTGTCCGGGGCGACCGGGCGGGACGGCACGAGCACCTCCTCGCCGCCGGAGACCGTGGCGGAGACGCCCTGGGCTAGGAACGTGTACACGGCGTCCGCGTAGAGGACGGCGGCCGTCCCCCCGGCGGCGCTGTAGCGGGCCACCGCCGGATACCAGGCGTCCACGTCCCGGCGCTCGGCGGCGTCCAGGCCCAGCGCGTCGGCGTGGTCGCGCAGGACGGCCGCGCCGCCGAGGATGTTGGCCGCGGTGTCCCGGCGCAGCTTCGCCGCGCTCGCGCCGGTCAGCTCGGCGGCCTTCTCCAGGGAGCGGTTGGCCGGGTTGCTCGCCAGGTGCATCACGCCGTAGCCGTTGGCCTGGCTGGGCGTGCCCGCGTGGCCGTCGAGGCGGGACTCGCCGTAGCCGACGGCGGCCAGCAGGTCGCGCGGTACGCCGTACTCGCGGGCCGCCTCCGCGAAGGCTCGGTTCAGCCGGCCGGCCGTGTCCGTGTGCGGGGCGGCGGTCGCCGGGTGCCCGGTCGCGAGGAGCGCGGCGGCGGTGAGGGCCGCCACGGCGCAGGCGCGGGCCCGGGTGCGGGCGGCGGTGCGTTGGGGCATGAGGGCTCCTGCTCGGTGGGGAGGTGGGGGGGAAGGGTGGCGCGCGAAGAGAAAAGCCCCCGCACCCGAGACGGGTCCGGAGGGTCGACGAACGCGGCCAGGCTATCGATATGAGCAGTGCATGACAATGAGTGACTGGGGTGTTGGGAGTGGCAACATCCTGCAGAACTTGGGGAGTTGACGGAAGCGCTGAGCCTGTCGGGTGACGTCGAGCGTCACCCGACAGGGGAGGGGGTCGCGGTTGACGCGCGGCCGGAGGCTACCAGCGGTCGCGGTGGACGACGTCCGCCACCGGGCGTCGCCGGACGGGGCCGAAGTTGCCCGCGGGCCACCCCACCGGAACGGCCGCGAAGGTGTTCATGTCCTCCGGGATGCCCAGCTCCCGCTTCCACTCCCGCTCCAGCATCAGGTGCCAGATGGTGATGTTCGCCGCGAGCCCGAGACCTCGGGCCGCGAGCAGCAGGTTCTGGACGCCCGGATAGACGCACGAGCCCTCCGCCAGCGCCTGGAAGCGTGTCTGCGTCTCCATCATGTGCCGCGTGCCCTCGGGGCCGAGCGCGCGCGCCGAGGCCGCCAGGCCCTCCTCGTCCAGGCGCGGCTCCGGGAACCGGTAGCACGGGATGATCAGCACGGGGGTGTCGGCGAAGTGGTCGCGCTGGTGCTCGATCGCCGCGACCATCCGGCCGTACGCCGCCTCGTCCATGCCCTGGGGCGCGTGCTTCCCGGTCGTCGCCAGGTACGCGTCGACGCACCGCTTCCACAGCGGGGCGAGCCGCGCCATCACCTCGCGGTCGGTCACCACCACGTACTCGTACCGCTGCATGTTGCCGCCGCTGGGGCCCCAGACGGCCGCCTGTATCAGCTGCTCGACCGTCTCCTCCGGTACCGGGTCCGGCTTGAGGCGGCGCATGGCGCGCATCGTGGACATGGTGTCGAAGAGGGCGGGGCCGCCGAGGGCGGACGGGTCGGGGCGAACCGTTTCCATGGTCATGATCGCGGAGTTTACGGCGCGGAGCGGAGCTCCAGAAGGGCTCCCGGCGGCCTTGTCCGAGGCATATGCGGCTTCGGACGGGGTGCCGAGCCGTCACCCCCGAGGCGCCCCCGAGCCGCCCCCCGAGTCGTCGCCGGGTCGCCGCCGTCGAGCCGTCGCCGCCGGTCCGCGCCTTCGGTCCGCCGCCGCCCGCTGCCGCCGCCCGGCGCCCGGCCTCCGCCTCAGCGCCGGGTCAGCCGGACGACCGGGATGTCCCGCTCGGTGCCCGCCTGGTACTCGCCGTAGCGCGGGAACAGCTCCACCAGCCCCGGCCACACCCGCGCCTTCTCCTCGGCGGGAAGCGTCGCCGCCACCGCCCCGAACCGCTCGGTTCCCACCCGGAGTTCGACCTCCGGTTCCGCCTGGAGGTTCAGGTACCACAGCGGAGGCCGGTCCGAGCCGCCGTTGGACGCCACGATCAGGTAGTCCTCGCCGTCCCGCCCGTACATCAGCACCGTGCGCCGCACCGCTCCGCTGCGCCGCCCCACGTAGTCCATCAGCAGACAGGGGACGCCGAGCTGGGTGGTGCCCTGCGTGCCGCCGGAGGACTCGTACAGCTCGGCCTGCCGGGCGACCCATGCGGCGGGGCTGGGGATGACCTCGGCGGTGCCGTCCTGCTCGGCCGTCATGGGCGTCTCCTTCGGTCGTGCCGTCCGGTACGGGCTGAGCCCCATCCTGGCACCCCTGCCGCCGCGCCCCGAATTCGTACACCTGCGCAGCACTCCCGTCGCACGGGGGAACGGGGGCCGGGAACTCGCCCGCGAAGGCGTATAAAGATGTCCTCCGGAGCAGCCGGCGTCCCCCGATGGCCCCTCCCCCACTCCCCTCACCACGCGGCAGGCGTCACCGCGTCACCGAGCCCAGGAGAGCCGAATGAGCACGTCGGAAGAGATCAGCACGTCGGAAGTGGCCGACGGGTCCGCGGAGACCGGAACGTCCGTGGAGGCCGGGGCGTTCGTGGAAACCGGTACGTGGACGGAGATCCGCACGCTGCTGGTGACCAGGTTCGGAACCGCCCCCGACGCCGTCCGCCCCGAGGCCCCGCTGCGCCGACTGCGGTTGGACTCCCTCGCGCTGGAGGAGCTGCGGCTGCTCATCGAGGACCGGCTGGACGTGGACCTGGAGGACGCCGTGCTCACCTCGCGCGACACCGTCGGCCGCCTCGTCGAGGTCGTCCACGGGAAGGTCTCCGCATGAGCGCGACCGCCGGACCCCACCGCCGGCGCCCGCTCCCCCCGTACGCCGCCGCCGTCACCGGCGTCGGCCTGGTCACCGCGGCCGGCACGGGGACGGACGCCGCCTGGCGCGGCGTCACCGAGCACCTCGTGCCCTCCGTCGGACCCCGGCCCGAACTGGCCGGACTGCCGTGCGACTTCTTCTATTCGGTCACCGACTGCGACCCGGGGGCGATTCTCGGGGTGGCCGCCCAGCGGCTGATGGACCGCTTCGCCCAGTTGGCCGTCATCGCCGCCCGCGAGGCCGTCGCGGACGCCGGACTGGACCCGTCCCTCTGGGACAGCGCACGCGTCGGCGTCGTCATCGGCTCCGCCCACGGAGGCCTGCCGTTCTACGACGAGCAGCAGGCCGTCCTCGCGGCCCGGGGCCCCCGGCGGGTCTCCCCGAAGCTCGCGCCGCTCACCGTCGTCAACGGCGCGGCCAGCAGCGTCAGTCTGGACCTCGGCGTGCACGGACCCAGCCAGGCCGTCTCCACCGCCTGCTCCTCCGGCACCGTCGCCATCGGCACCGCCCACCAGATGCTCCGCTCCGGGGCGTGCGACATCGTCATCGCCGGCGGCGCCGAATCCACCTGCACCCGGCTCCTGATCGCCAGTGCGTGCAGCCTCAAGGCCGTCTCCACCCGCCGCGAGGACCCCGCCGCCGCCTGCCGCCCCTTCGACACCCACCGCGACGGCTTCGTCGTGGGGGAGGGCGCCGGGCTCCTCGTCCTGGAACACCCGGAACACGCCCGTGCCCGGGGGGCCGCCGTCCGCGCCCACGTCAGCGGTTACGGGGCCACCAGTGACGCGCTCTCCGCCGTCGCCCCCGACCCGGACGGCCTCGGCATCGAACGGGCCCTGCGCACCGCGCTCGCGGACGCCGGGCTCTCCCCGGCCGACGTCGGGCACGTCAACGCCCACGGCACCTCGACGCTCTCCAACGACCTGATCGAGGCGACGATGCTGCGCCGGGTCCTGGGCGAGAGCCCCCTGGTGACCTCCACCAAGGCGATGACCGGCCACACCCTCGGTGCGGCGGGCGGCATCGAGACCGCGCTCACCGTGCTCGCCCTCCAGCACCAACTGGTCCCGCCCACCGTCAACCTGGACGCGCCCGACCCGGAGATCCCGATCGAGGCCGTCGCCAAGGAGGCCCGCGGCGCCTCCTTCGACTGCGCCGTCAAGACCTCGCTCGGCTTCGGCGGCCACAACGCGGCGCTCGTCCTCACCAAGGCCTGACGGAGCAGAAGGGAACGCGGCCCACCCATGCCCGAGGAGATCATCCGGCCCCTGTCGGTCGACGGAGTGCGCTTCAGCTACCGCCTCCTGCCGCACTCCCGCCCCGGAGGCGCCCCCGCCACGGAACCGACGCTCATTCTCGGCGGCGCGCTCCAGGGCATGTTCGGCTGGCCCCAGATGGACGACCACCTCGGCGACGCCGCCGACGTGGTCACCGCCGACCTGCCCGGCATGGGCAGCGCCGACCCGCTGCCGCCCGGGCCCAGCGGCGGCCTGCTGCGCCGCGCGGTGCTCGCCGTCGCGGACGACATCGGAGCCCGGCGGCTCAACGTGTTCGGCTTCTCCTACGGCACCGCCATCGCCTTCGGGTTCGCCCGCCGCCACCCCGAGCGGGTCGCCCGTCTGGCGCTCGGCGGCGTACCGGTCCACATCGACGCGGTCCAGATCGACCGCTGGGAGCGCGCCCGGCGACAGCTCGCCGCGGGGGACCGCGAGGG
Organism: Streptomyces sp. CB02366; assembly: GCF_001905905.1. GTDB lineage: Bacteria > Actinomycetota > Actinomycetes > Streptomycetales > Streptomycetaceae > Streptomyces. Next base: position 135,507 of record NZ_LIVT01000003.1, on the reverse strand, counting down.
GTTCGCCGCGACGGCGGCCGACGCGCTGATGTGCCTGGATCCCGAACGGCCCGTTCACCGGAGGGAGTTGGCGCGCCGCTACGTGCGGCGCTCCTTCCTGCACGCGCTCGCCCACTCGCCGCACGCGGCGGACTCCCTCTACCGGGCGCTGGCGGACCGGCCCGACTTCTCCGGCGGTCTCGCCGGCGTACCGGCGCTGGTCTTCGCCGGGGAGCACGACACGGTGACCTCGCCCGCCCGGCAGCGGGAGTTCGCCGCGACCATCGAGGGCAGCCGGTTCCTCACGATCGAGGAGTCCGACCACTGGGTGGTCCTGGAGCGGGCCGAGGAGGTGGCCACGCTGGTCGCCGGGTTCTTCACCGGGCGGCGTCCGGCGGCCGGAGCGGTCACGCTGCCGCGCCAGGCGGGCGCCCGGGCGGCGCGGACCTGAGGCGCGCGGGCGGTCGGGACCCGATGGGACCCGCCCGGCCCGAAGACGGACCGGGCGGGGCGGGACGGCTCGAAAACGGGCCGGGCGGGGCGGGCCTGCTCGAAGACGGACCGGGCGGGACGGGACGGAGAATCGCCCGTCCCGCCCGGACGCCGTGCTCTACCAGGACCAGGGCCAGAGGCCGCCGACCTTGATCCGCACCACCTGCGGGTCGTGGTCGCTCGCCTGGTCGGCGAACTCGGCGTTGATGTGCACCACGTCGTAGTCGGGGCGGCGGACGCCGGGACTCGTCAGGATGTGGTCCAGCGTCTGCGAGTTGCCGTCGAAGACGTAGCTGTAACGCTCGGCCTCGGGCAGCGTCGTGATCAGCGGCTTCAGCGCCCGGTCCTTGGTCAGCGCCTCCATCGTCGGGGAGAACTCGAAGTCGTTGAAGTCGCCGAGCGCGACGACCTGCGCCGACTTGTCGGCCTTCAGCAGCGAGGCGACGAAGGTGTTCACCTCGGCGGCCTGCTGGATCCGCTTGGTCTCCGAGGAACGCGTCGGCTCCTGGAAGCGGCCGTGCAGCGGCTGGTCGCCGCCCTTGGAGGCGAAGTGGTTGCCGATGACGAAGACCGGCTTGCCCCGGAAGGCGAACTCGCCCACCAGCGGCTTGCGGCTGTCCGCCCACGCCGGGCTCGCCGGGTTGATCCGGCCCGGGGACGCGGAGAGCCGGACGCCCTTCCAGGTGTCGACGGCCCGCACCGGCGTGGTGGCGTCGCCGCCCGCGCGGTCGGTGAAGGAGACCCGCTCCGGGTTGTAGAGGAAGACGTTGCGGATGTTGCCGCCGGGCTCGCCGCCGTCCTTGTTGTTCTCGGGAGCTATGTAGCGCCAGGCGTAACGCGGGCCGCCCTGGGCGACGATCGCGTCCGTGAACCGCTTCAGCGTCGCCTCGGAACCCGTCGTGCCGTCGTTCACCGCACCGTTGTCGTCCTGGATCTCCTCCAGCGAGACGATGTCGGGGGAGGAGAGGTTGACCGCGACGCCGGCGGCCAGGGTGTCGAACTTCGCCTGGTCGTCGCGCGCGTCGAGGTTCTCCACGTTGTACGTGGCGACCGCCAGCTCGTTCTTCTTCTGCTTGCGGGTCACCTCGCGCCGCAGCCCGTTGTCGACGAGTGTGCCCAGTTCGGTGGCCTGGACGTTGTAGCCGCCGTAGCTCGCGTAGTCGAGGACGCCGGTGGTGCGGCCCTTCAGCACGTCCCCGACGTTCGCCGTCGGGACCGGCCGCGCCGGGTCGAGCGAGAGCACCTTGAGGCGGCCGGTGTTCTGGTCCTCGTACGAGGCGTACCGGGTGCCGCCGCGCCGGGTCGGGTTCTCCCCGGGCTTGACCGTCACCCAGATCTCGTCGTACGCGGTCGTCGCGCCGGTGACCCGCGTGTCGGCGAACGTGACGCGGGAGCCCTCCAGCGCCTCGTAGAGGTCCAGCGCGTACCGGCTCGGGTCCAGGGGCAGCGCGTCGATCGATCCGCCGTCCGCCGAGGGCACGTAACGGCCGGGCACCGAGCGGGCGTCGAGGACGGCCGGGTCGGGCAGCGCGTTGCCGGAGGAGAGCACGGTGGTGCGGGGCGAGGTGATCTGGGTGAGCGACTGGGTGCCGGTACCCGGGTAGTACTCCGCGACCTTGCCGCTGACCAGGACGGAGTCCCCGGTCTTCACGGCCGGCGCGGCGGAGCCGGTGTAGACGAACAGGCCCTCGCCCGTACGCGGGTCCTCGTCCGGCGCGGTGTCCTGGATCCAGAAGCCGCGCGATCCGCTGGTCCGCACGCCCGTGACGACGCCCGGGACGCCGGTCACCGCGGTGCCGGCGAGCGGGGAGACGCGGGTGGCGCCCTGGATGTCGTGGACGCGGACGGGGCCGGGCTCGGTGGGGCCGGGCTCCTCCGGGGGCTGTCCGCCGCCGGACGTCTCGCCCTTGGTGTTGACCGGGGTGGGGGAGCCCGCGGCGAGGTCGGCGGCGTTGTCGTCGGTGTCGGCGAGCGAGGCGGCGCGGGCGACGGAGGCGGTGGCCGAGGCGCCGGGAACCGGGCCGCTGCCCTCGCGGACGACCGCGGAGCCGTAACCGACCAGGTCCACGATCCGGGTGTCGGCCGCGCAGTCCGCCGCCGACTTGCAGGTGAGCGGGGTGGTCCCGGAGACCAGGGCGACGGTGCCGCTGCCCGCCGCCATGGCGACGGCGCCGGTGGCGTCGGCGGTCGGCAGGGCGACGGTGCCGCCGGTGCCCGCGGCCTGGGCGACGAGGTACCGGCCGCCGGGGGCGATGGACCCGGTCAGGGCGGAGACCTGCCACTGCGATCCGGCCGAGGGGCTGCCCGGGAGGTACTGGACGCTGAGTCCGCCCACCTCGTAGGGCGCGGAGCCGGCGTTGGCCAGCTCGACGAAGTCCCGGGTGAGCGTCGCGCCGGAGTTGCCCCCGCCGCCGTACACCTCGGAGATGACGGCGGTGGCGGACGGGGCCGCGTGGGCGGCGGGCAGGGCGGTCACCGCGAGCGCGGCGGCGACGGCTCCGGTCAGCAGGACGGAACCGGATCTGTATATCTGCACGGGAGGTGCCCCCAACTGAGTAGTAGGGGCAAAAACTATGCGCGTAGAACAGGGTATGACAAGGCGTGGAGGGTTAATTCCGGGAGTACTGGGAGTGAGCGCCACGGCAACGCGCCCGGCGCGGCCCCGCAGGAGGGGCGCGCGCCGGGCGCGTCGGTGGGCTCCCGGGCCGGCCGGGCGCGACCGGGCCGGGTCACCGGCGGATGCGCTCGCGGCCTGGACCGGTCACTGGCGGATGCGCTCGCGGATCCAGACCCCGGCCTCCTTGAGGACCCCGGTGCCCGTCCAGGTGGAGCCGTTACAGGTGCCGGTCTTGAAGACGGCGCCCGAGCGGTGGTCGTCGGAGTAGTTCCAGTTGGTCCAGGAGATCTTCTTGCGCTTCATCAGGTCGAGGTAGCGCTGCGACATGGTGAAGTCGTTCGCCCCCTCGCCCGCGTAGTTCTGCGTGCCGAACTCGGTGACGAAGACGGGGAGCTTGTCGGACGCCCGGTCGAGCGTCTTCAGGTACTCGTCGCGGTGCGAGGCCGCGTAGAAGTGGAAGGTGTACATGATGTTCGAGGCGCGGACGGGGTTGTTCACGACCTCCGACTCGTTCGCGCCCTCGGACACCCCGAACGAGGACCAGGCGCGCGTCCCCACCAGCACGACCCCGTCGGGGTCCTGGGCGCGGATCACCGGGATGATCTTCTCGGCGTACGACTTGACGGCCGACCAGCTCACCCCCGAGGGCTCGTTGGCGATCTCGTAGAGCACGCCCGGATGGTTCTTGTACTTCTTCGCCATCGCGGTGAAGAAGGTCTTCGCCCGCGAGAGGTTCGCGTTCGGGTCGCCCGGGTCGAGCATGTGCCAGTCGATCACCGCGTACATGCCGCGCGCGTGCGCCGCGTCGACGAACTTCTGCGCCCGGGCGGTGAATCCGGCCGGGTCGGTCTCGTACCCGTCCTCCTGCACGTAGGTGGAGACGCGCAGCACGTCGGCGCGCCAGTCCTGGGCGAGGGCGTCGAGCGAACCGCCGGTGACGCACTGGGCGTACCACTGGGTGCCGTGCGTGCTCATCCCGTTCAACGCGACGGCCTCGCCGGAGGCGTTGCAGAGCTGGCGGCCGCAGACGGAGAGCTGGCCGTTGGCGGCGAGCGGGGTGGCGGCGGTGGGAGCGGCCGGGGCCGGGGCGGCGCCCGCCCGGACGGGAGCCATGAGCGCGGTGACGGCGCCGAGCGTGGACACGGCGATCAGGGCCTTGCGCGCCAGACGGCGGCGGCCGGGCGTGGACGCGGAGCCGGTGGGGGGTGTGGTGCGCTGGTGCATGGTGGTGCTCCCTTCGGAGGGGGTGGGAGGCGCCATGTCGGCAGCATCGAAAGTAAGGGTTCCTTCCAATTGCCGTCAACGGTGTTGGGAAACTTTCCTGTCTATTAACGCGCGTGACGGAAGGGCCCGTTGGGGCCCTTCCGCAACGTTCCCCTCCCGAAGGTCCGGCGGTTCCGCTCAGCCCTCCGGCAGCGGGTAGACCGCCAGCGTGAACGAGTGGCCCGCCGGGTCCGCGTACGTCCGCACGTCCCGGGGCCCGCTGTTGCCGTCACCGGTGTCGACGGGTCGGGCTCCGAGGGATATCGCCTCCCGCTCCGCCTCGTCGATGTCCTCCCGTGACACCAGGATCCGCACATGCGCCTGCTGCGAGTCCTCCGGGCGGGGCCAGCTCGGCGGGGCGTAGCCGTGATCGCGGCGGATCGCCAGCCGGACGCCGTCGTTGCCGACGATCTCGACGAAGTCGGGGTCGCTGCCGATCCGGGTCTCCGCGCCGAGGAGGCCGGCGTAGAACTCGGCCAGCTCCACGGGCTCGGCACAGTCAAGGACGAGGACGCTCGTTTTCTCCACAGTCATGCGGGAACCACTACCCCCACCGGGAGCGCGCACGCCGTACCGGGCCCGGGCCGGGAAACCGGAATCCGGGCCACCGGCGCGGCCGCGTCCCGGATGAGGAAACACTCCACCCGACCTAAGGTGCGAACCATGGCACGGAGCGCGGCGCACACCGGGCCGACCGGGGGCGACGCCGCCCCGGACGGCCCCGACCCCCGGAGGTGGCGGGCGCTGGCCGTCTGCCTGGTGGCCGGGTTCATGACCCTGCTCGACGTCTCCATCGTCAATGTGGCCCTGCCCTCCATCAAAGCGGGCCTGCACACCCCCGAGTCCGACCTCCAATGGGTGCTCTCCGGCTACGCCCTCGCCTTCGGCCTCTTCCTCATCCCCGCCGGACGCCTCGGCGACGCACGGGGCCGCCGGGCGGTCTTCATGGCCGGGCTCGCCCTGTTCACCCTGGCCTCCGCCGCCTGCGGAGCCGCCCAGTCCAGCCTGTGGCTGGTGATCGCCCGCCTCGTCCAGGGCATCGCGGGCGGCCTGATCTCCCCGCAGATCTCCGCCCTGATCCAGCAGATGTTCTCCGGGCGCGAGCGCGGCCGGGCCTTCGGCATGTTCGGCACCGTCGTCGGCATCTCCACCGCCGTGGGCCCCCTGCTCGGCGGACTCCTCATCCAGGCCGCCGGACCCGACCACGGCTGGCGCTGGGTCTTCTACGTCAACCTCCCGCTCGGCGTCCTCTGCCTCCTGCTCGCCCACCGGCTGCTCCCGGACACCCCGTCGGCCGGCCGGGTACGGCCGCGCGACCTGGACCCGGTGGGCGTCGCCCTCCTCGGGACCGGGGTGCTGGCACTGCTGCTGCCGTTCGTCCAGGCCCAGCAGTGGCCCGGCAACGGCAAGTGGCTCCTGCTGGTCCTGGCCGCAGCCCTGCTCGGCGCGTTCGTGGCCTGGGAGGCGCGGTGCACGGGCGGACGCGTCCACCCGGTCCTGGACCTGTCCCTGTTCCGGCTGCGCTCCTACTGGCTGGGCTGCCTGCTGATCCTGCTCTACTTCGCCGGATTCACCTCCATCTTCTTCATCACGACCCTCTACCTCCAGTCCGGCCTGGGCTACTCCGCGCTCCAGGCCGGGCTCGCCATCACCCCCTTCGCCCTCGGTTCCGGCGCCGCCGCGTCCCTCGGCGGCCGGCTCGTCGGCCGCTTCGGCCGCCCGCTGGTGGTGGCGGGGCTGGCCATGGTCGCCCTCGGCCTCGGCGGCACCGCGCTCGCCGTCCACCTGGTCCCCGGCGCCGGAGGGGGCTGGGCCATGGCCGCTCCGCTGCTCCTCGCCGGCCTCGGCAGCGGCCTGGTCATCGCCCCTAACCAGACCCTGACCCTCGCGGAGGTGCCGGTGGACCGGGCCGGCAGCGCCGGGGGCACCCTCCAGACGGGGCAACGGGTCGGCTCCGCGATCGGGATCGCCGCGGTCGGCGCGGTGTTCTTCGCCCAGGTCGGCCCCGACGGCTGGGCCGACGCCTACGACCACGGGCTCGTCGTCTCCGTCGCCTTCGTGGTGGCCGGGCTGATCGTGGCCCTGGCCGACGTGGGCGCGGACCGGCGGGGCAGACGACGCACAGCGGACCGCACCACCGACCCATCGAGGAGCACGGCATGAGCGACACGACGACCGGCAGCGCCGGGACCGAGGGCAACGACTCCTACGGCCACAAGCCGTTCAAACGGTCCCGCAGCCACTTCGCCGACCGGATCACCGCGGACGGCCGCCACGGCTGGCCCGTCGAGGCCGGCCGCTACCGGCTCGTGGTCAGCCGGGCCTGCCCCTGGGCGAGCCGCGCCCTGGTCTCCCGGCGGCTCCTCGGCCTGGAGGACGCCCTCTCGCTCGCCGTCGCCGACCCGATCCAGGACGACCGCAGCTGGCGCTTCACCCTCGACCCGGACGGCAAGGACCCGGTACTCGGCATCCACCACCTCAGCGAGGCGTACGACGCCCGGGAGCACGGCTACCCCGGCGGCGTCAGCGTGCCCGCCGTCGTGGACGTCCCCAGCGGGAAGCTGGTCACCAACGACTACCAGCAGCTCACCCTCGACCTGGCCACCGAGTGGACCGCCCTGCACCGCCCCGGCGCCCCCGACCTCTACCCCGAACCGCTGCGCGCGGAGATCGACGAGGTCATGGAGGGCGTCTACCGGGACGTCAACAACGGCGTCTACAAGGCCGGGTTCGCCAGCTCGCAGCAGGAGTACGACGAGGCGTACGAGGCCCTCTTCGCCCGCCTGGACCAGGTGTCCGCCCGTCTCGCGGACCGCCGCTACCTGGTCGGCGACACCATCACCGAGGCCGACATCCGCCTCTTCACCACCCTGGTGCGCTTCGACCCCGTCTACCACGGCCACTTCAAGTGCAACCGGAACAAGCTGACCGAGGACCCGGTCCTGTGGGCGTACGCCCGTGACCTCTACCAGACGCCCGGCTTCGGCGACACGGTCGACTTCGACCACATCAAACGGCACTACTACCAGGTGCACACCGGCATCAATCCGACCGGCATCGTCCCCCTCGGCCCCGACCTCTCCGGCTGGACCACCCCCCACCACCGCGAACAGCTCGGCGGCCGGCCGTTCGGCGACGGCACGCCCCCCGGCCCCGTGCCGCCGGGCGAGCAGGCGCCCCCGGCGGCGACCTTCTGAGCCTCGGCGGCGACAAGGAGTCGTCCGGCCGCACCGGACCGGACGACTCCCCCCCTCGCCTTCCCGCGCCGGTGCGGACGTCCACCGGGCGACGGCGACCACGGCGGGCGGCACGTACGAGGTGCACGGCGACTTCGCGCCCGCCCCCTGAGCGGGAGGCTCACCGCACCCGCGGCGGAGCCGGCCGCGGAGCGAGCGTGCCCGCCGCCAACGGCGTACGGGCCAGGCGCACGCACCCCGCGGTGATGAGGGCCAGCGCCGCCAGCTCGGGCAGCAGCCACCAGCCGGTCCGCAGCACCTCGCCGAAGAGCGTCACCCCGTACACGATGCTGATCAGCGCGTCCCCCAGGGTCAGCACCGGCTGCACGGCGACCAGGCTGCCCGCCTGGAGGGCGTTCTGCAGCAGGAACAGGGCGCCCACCCCGGCCACCGCCGTGGCGTACAGCTGCCAGGACGACAGCAGCGCGCCGGCCCCGCCCTCGTCGAGGCGCGCCATCGCGTCCTTCATCAGAGCGGCCGTCAGCGCGTACCCGCACGCGGCGGCCGACCCCAGCAGCGCCGCCCGGAGGTTGCCGCGCGTCCGCAGCGCGCCACCGATCAGCGCCGCCTCGAACAGTCCGGTCAGCACCAGCGCCGGAAGCCACGCCGCGCCCCGGACCGTTTCGGAACCGCCGACCGGCGCGGCCGACGCCATGCCGAGCGCGAGACCGACCGTGACGGCCGCGACGCCGTACCACAGCGCCCGGTCCGCCCGGACCCGCATCACGTACCCGGCGATCAGCAGCGTGGCCGGCAGCTCGATCACGAAGATCGGCTGGACCACCGCGATCGGCCCGGTGGCCAGCGCGACCGCCTGGCAGACGGCCGCCACGATCACCAGCCCGATCCCCGCCAGCCACACCTTCTGCCGCAGCAGCCGGCCGAACAGCGACAGCCGCATCGCCTCGCTGTCGGGCACGCGCATCGCCGCCCGGCGCTGGAGCACCGAGGCGGAACCGTTGCTGAGGGCGGTGAGGACGGCGAACAGGATGCTGATCACCGGTTCATCATGGCGGCGGCCCGGCCGGACCGCGCGGCGCGAGACCCGGTGGGCGTAAGCGCCCCGTCCGACCGGAACGTCCCGGTCCCGCCGCCCGGCGCCCGGGCGGGCCGGGCCGCCCGCGGGCCCCGGTAGCGTACGGGCCATGCCCGCGCAGACGCACCGCCCCGCCGCCCGCCTCACCACGCGCGAGCTGAACCGGGCGACCCTGGACCGCCAGCTCCTGCTGCGCCGGTCGGCGATGTCCGCGAAGGAGGCGGTCGGCCACCTCGTCGGGCTCCAGGCCCAGAACACCAAGCCGCCCTACTTCCAGCTGTACGCCCGGCTCGCGGACTTCGACCCGGCCGAGCTGTCCGCCCTGATGGAGTCCCGCGAGGCGGTCCGCCTCGTCACCCTGCGCTCCACCCTGCACACCCATACGGCGGACGACGCGCTCACTTTGGCGCCCCTGGTGCGGGCGCCGCGCGAACGGGAGCTGAGGTCGTTCCGGCGCGGGCTGGAAGGGGTGGACCTGGACCGGCTCGCGGCGGTGGCCCGGGAGCTGGTCGAGGAGCGCCCCCGCCCGCTCGGGGAACTGCGCGCGGACCTTCTCGCCCACTGGCCGGACGCCGACCCCCTCGCGCTCACCACCGCCGCCCGGTGCCTGCTGCCGCTCGTCCAGGTCACCCCGCGCGGACTGTGGGGCCGCAGCGGGCAGGTCGCGCTGACCACCGTCGAACGCTGGCTCGGCCGGTCCGCCGGGCCCGGGCCCGGGCTCGACACCACCGTGCTGCGCTACCTGGGCGCGTTCGGGCCCGCCTCGGTGAAGGACTTCCAGAGCTGGGCGGGGATCACCCGGACGAAGGAGGTCTTCGAACGGCTCAGGCCCCGGCTGGCCGTTTTCCGCGACGAGAACGGCGTCGAACTCTTCGACCTTCCCGACGCCCCGCGCCCCGACCCCGAGACCCCGGCCCCGCCCCGCTTCCTGCCCGAGTTCGACAACGTCCTGCTCGGCCACGCCGACCGCACCCGCGTCATCCCCGCGGCCAACAAGGGCCGCAACGGAGTGGGCAACCAGACGTACGGGAGCGTCCTCGTCGACGGCTTCCTCGACGCGCTCTGGCGCGTCCGGCGGGAGAAGGACACGGCGGTCCTGACCGTCCAGCCGCTGCGGAGCCCGACCCGCGCGGAGACCGCCGGGATCACCGAGGAGGCGGCCCGGATGCTCACGGTGATGACGGACGCGCCGGACCACGACATCCGGTTCGGCACGTTCCTGGACTTCCAGGAGTGAGCGGCCCGGGAAACGTCTGAGCGGACCGGGGAGGACCGGCGCACGGACGGGACGGCGGCCCCGCCCGCCCCGGGGCCGGTCAGGGCAGCAGCCCCGCCCGGCGGGCGGCGACCACCGCCTCCAGCCGCGTGTGCGCCCCCAACTTCCGCATCGCGGACCGCAGATACCCCTTCACCGTCTCCGGCCGCAGCCCCAGCCGCTCCGCCGCCGCCGCGTTCGTCGCCCCCGCCGCCACGCACGCCACCACGTCCACCTCGCGCGGGGCGAGCCGCACCTCACGGACCGTCGGCGTCCGGGTCCCCGACGCCGAGGCCAACCGCCCGCAGACGTCGAGGAGTTCGGCGCGCAAAGCCGGGTCGAGGACCCTGGGGGCCAGGGCGCGCAGTTCGCGGTGGGCCTCGCGCACGTCCTCCCAGGCGCCGGGCGCCGTACCCGGGTCGCTCACCTGCTCGCGTCCCGCCGCCAGCAACCGCCGTACCTCGTCCCGTACCGCGAGCGACTGCTCGACGTCCCGCGCCGCCGCCACCACCGCGTCGAACGTCCGGTCGCCGAGCGTGACCGGGGTGCGCAGCGCCCCGTACAGCACGCCCCGCACCGTACGCCGTACGACGACGGGGACCGCGACGACCGAACGCAGCCCCTCCGCCGCCACCGCCGCGTCGTACTCGTGGCTGATGTGGCGCGAGGAGGCGTAGTCCGTCACCGCGCACGGCCGCGACAACGCGATGGACTTCCCGCCGAGACCGCTCCCGGCGGAGACGACGAGACCCCGCAGGGCAGTGGTCTGCGCCCCGTTCAGCTCGGCGATCCGCGCATGGCGCGCGTCCGACAGCAGACCGCCGAACACCACGGGAAGCCCGCTGGCGCGGCGCAGCCTCAGCAGCGCCGCCTGCATCTCCACCGCCTCGACCGCTTCCGGCACTCCGACGCCCCTCCGCCCCGGTCCGCCCGGCCCCCGGTCGGGGGAGACGACCACCCCCGTCCGGGGGTGGTGAGACCTGGGTCACTGTTTACATGATGTTAGGCGACCGCTCGGTAATGAGGAGGGCACATGTCGGCAACCAGCGCGACCGAGACGTTCCGGGCCGCCCGGGACTTCCTGCTGGAGCACCGCGAGGACTACGAGCGGGCGTACGCCGGCTTCCGATGGCCCCGGCCTGACCACTTCAACTGGGCCCTGGACTGGTTCGACGTCATCGCCGAGGGCAACGACCGCACCGCCCTGCACATCGTCGAGGAGGACGGCCGGCGCACCGAGGTGTCCTTCGCGGAGATGTCCGAGCGCTCCGCACGGGCCGCCAACTGGCTGAAGGCGCAGGGCGTACGGGAGGGCGACCGCGTCCTCGTGATGCTGGGCAACCAGGCCGAGCTGTGGGAGACCGCGCTCGCCGCGATGAAGCTGCGCGCCGTCGTCATCCCCGCCACCCCGCTGCTCGGCCCCGCCGACCTGCGCGACCGGGTGGAGCGCGGCCGGGTGCGCCACGTGCTGGTGCGGGACGCGGACACCGCCAAGTTCGACGAGGTCCCCGGCCGCTACACCCGGATCGCGGTGGGGGAGGAGGTGGCGGGCTGGCGCTCGTACGCCGGCGCGTCCGAGGCGTCCGCCGTGTTCACGCCCGATCGGGAGACCGACGCCGACGAGCCGCTGATGCTCTACTTCACCTCCGGCACCACCGCCAGCCCCAAGCTGGTCGAGCACACCCACGTGTCGTACCCCGTGGGCCACTTGGCGACGATGTACTGGATCGGTCTGAAGCCCGCAGACGTCCACCTGAACATCTCCTCGCCCGGCTGGGCCAAGCACGCCTGGTCCAACCTCTTCGCCCCCTGGACCGCCGAGGCCACCGTCTTCATCTTCAACTACACCCGGTTCGACGCGGGCCGTCTGATGGCCGAGATGGACCGCTCCGGCGTCACCAGCTTCTGCGCCCCGCCCACCGTCTGGCGCATGCTCATCCAGGCGGACCTGAGCCGGTTGAAGACCCCGCCGCGCGAGGTCGTCGCGGCCGGGGAGCCGCTGAACCCGGAGGTCATCGAGACGGTCCGGCGGGAGTGGGGCGTCACCATCCGGGACGGCTTCGGCCAGACGGAGACCGCCGTCCAGGTCGCCAACAGCCCCGGACAGCTCCTCAAGACCGGCTCCATGGGCCGCCCGAGCCCCGGCTTCACCGTCGAACTGCTCGACCCGGTCACCGGACAGCCCGGAGCGGCCGAAGGAGAGATCTCGCTCGACCTGGCCGACCGCCCCGCCGGTCTGATGACGGGCTACCACGGCGACCCCGACCGCACCGCCGAGGCGATGGCCGGCGGCTACTACCGCACCGGGGACATCGGCGCCCGCGACGAGGACGGCTACATCACCTACGTCGGCCGCGCCGACGACATGTTCAAGGCGTCCGACTACAAGATCTCGCCGTTCGAGCTGGAGAGCGCCCTGCTGGAGCACGAGGCGGTCGCCGAGGCCGCCGTCGTGCCCGCCCCCGACCCGCTCCGCCTCGCCGTCCCGAAGGCGTACGTCGTGCTGGCGGAGGGCTGGGAGCCGGGCCCGGACATCGCCCAGGCCCTCTTCCGGCACTCCCGGCAGGTCCTCGCCCCGTACAAACGCATCCGCAAGCTGGAGTTCGCGGAGCTGCCCAAGACCGTGTCGGGCAAGATCCGCCGCATCGAACTCCGCGAGCGCACCGCACTCGGCGGCGGCGTCGAGTTCGACGAGGGGGACCTGAAGTGAGCCTGCCCGCCCCCGAGAAGCTGTCCTACGCCCATGGCGTCGGCTCCACCCCGCTGCTCGGCGACACCATCGGCCGCAACCTCGACCGCGCGGTCGCCGCGCACGGCGACCGCGAGGCCCTGGTCGACGTGGTCTCGGGCCGCCGCTGGACGTACGCGGAGTTCGGCGCCGACGTGGACGTGCTGGCCCGCGCCCTGATGGCGTCCGGGGTGGCGAAGGGCGACCGGGTCGGCATCTGGGCGGTCAACTGCCCCGAATGGGTGCTCGTCCAGTACGCCACCGCCCGCATCGGGGCCGTCCTGGTCACCGTCAACCCGGCCTACCGCGCCCACGAGGTGGAGTTCGTCCTCAACCAGGCGGGCGTCTCCCTGCTGGCCGCCTCCCTCTCCCACCGCACCAGCGACTACCGTGCCCTGGTCGACCGGGTCCGCGCCGACTGCCCCGCCCTGCGCGCCGTCCACTACATCGGCGATCCGAGCTGGGACGAACTGATCGCCGCCGCGCCCGCCGTCAGCGGTGAGCAACTGGCCGCCCGCGAGGCGGAACTGTCCTGCGACGACCCGATCAACATCCAGTACACCTCGGGCACCACGGGCTTCCCCAAGGGCGCCACCCTCTCCCACCACAACATTCTCAACAACGGCTACTTCGTGGGGGAGACGATCGCCTACACGGAGGAGGACCGGATCTGCATCCCCGTGCCCTTCTACCACTGCTTCGGCATGGTGATGGGCAATCTCGCGGCCACCTCGCACGGCGCGTGCATGGTGATCCCGGGCCCCTCCTTCGAGCCCGCCGCCGTGCTGTCCGCCGTCCAGAGAGAGCGCTGCACCTCGCTGTACGGGGTGCCCACCATGTTCATCGCGGAGCTGGACCTGCCGGAGTTCGCGACGTACGACCTCTCCACGCTGCGCACCGGCATCATGGCCGGCTCCCCCTGCCCGGCCGAGGTGATGAAGCGGGTCGTCGCCGAGATGCACATGGCCGAGGTGTCGATCTGCTACGGGATGACGGAGACCTCCCCGGTCTCCACCCAGACCCGCCGCGACGACGACCAGGAGCGCCGCACCGGCACGGTGGGCCGCGTGCTGCCGCACATCGAGGTCAAGGTCGTCGACCCGGCCACCGGCGTCACGCTGCCGCGCGGCGGCGCCGGTGAACTGCGCACCCGGGGCTACAGCGTGATGCTGGGCTACTGGGACCAGCCCGAACGCACCGCCGAAGTCGTCGACGCGGGGCGGTGGATGCGCACGGGGGACCTCGCGGTGATGCGCGAGGACGGGTACGTCCAGGTCGTCGGCCGGATCAAGGACATGATCATCCGGGGCGGCGAGAACGTGTATCCGAGGGAGATCGAGGAGTTCCTGTACGGCCATCCGAAGATCGCCGACGTCCAGGTGGTCGGGGTGCCGGACGAACGGTACGGCGAGGAGATCCTGGCCTGTGTCATCCCCCGCGACCCGGCCGACCCGCCGACCCTGGAGGAGGTGGCGGCGTTCTGCCGGGAGCGGCTGGCGCACTACAAGATCCCGCGCAGGCTGCGGGTCCTCGCGGCCTTCCCGATGACGGTCAGCGGGAAGGTCCGCAAGATCGAGCTGCGGGAGACCTACGCGGAACGAGCGGACCCGGCGCGGCGCGTGGAAAGGCGGTGACCCCGTAGAGGACGGGGTCACCGCGGGTGAACGCGGTCCGTACGCCGGAGCGGGTCAGGCGGCTTCGATGATGTCGGGGTCGCCCCGGGTCGCCGCCGCCCACTCGATGAGCAGCACCTCGTAGGTCGCCGCCGACGCCTCGGACCAGTCGGTTCCGGTGGCGTCGACGAGTGCGCGGATCGCCTCGTTGGCCAGCTCGGCGGCGGGCGCGGGACGGGCGGCTGAGGAGGAGCTGTCCGGGAGTAAAGCCATGCGCACAGCTTACGCGCCACCACCGACAGCTACCGTCTCCGAAGCGCCGGACGCCTCCGAAGTGTCCGGAAGAAGCTGTGGCCGTGCGACCGTTCGTGCGTTCTTCGGCGGGGGGACGGCGGCCAGTTCCCGGCGCATGCAGACGCGTGGCCAGCGGTCCAGGCCGTGCTGGGCCTCCTCGCCGCGGATCGTCCGCAGCCCGTCGGTGAGTTCTTCCTCACGCAGGACCCTGAAGCCGATCCGGGCGTAGTACGGGGCGTTCCACGGCACGTCGGTGAAGGTGGTCAGGGTGAGGGCCGTCATCCCGCACCGGGCGGCCACGCCGGCGAGGTGGGCGATCAGGTCCCGTCCGATGCCCCGGCGTGCGGCGGCGGGGTCGACCGACACCTGCTCGATGTGGAGGGCGTCGTCGACGGGGTCGGCGAGCACATAGCCGAGCGGCCGGTCGCCGGTGGCGGAGAGGGGGTCGGTGGCCACCCAGCAACGGCCTGCCTGCCGGTAGCTCTCCAGCAGGTCCAGCGGGGGCGGGTCGTCGTCGGCCACGAAGGCCATGCCGAGGGCGCGGAACGGTTCCCCTGCGGCGCGCTCGATGTCCTGGAGTACCGGGAGATCCGAGCGTCTGGCGGAGCGGATACGCATGCACTCAGTGTGCCGCGCCGGAGCCCGGACCGGTACGCGAGGCGCAGGATTCCGGCTCCCGGCGGCGGGGCCGAAACCGTGCCCCGAACGCCGGTCAGGCGCCGGCGCCGACCAGCTCGTCGGCCGGGCCGTTCACCGGCTGGGGGACTCCGGCGAGGTCCAGGACGAAGAGGGGGAGCCCGACGCCGTCCGCCCGGGCCCGCGCGTCGGCCGCGTACCCCGCGAGGGAGAAGAACACCCCGGCCGCCGACGCGCCCAGCGCGTTGAGCCAGAGGGTCTCGACCGCGCGCAGGGCGGCCGGAAGGGTGCTGGAGTCCACGCGCGCGACGACCCGGTCGCCCCGCAGGTCGATCCCCGAGGCGGGGCCCGCGCCGGGCCGGCCGACGTCGCGGTAGCCCAGCCAGGTCAGGTACCGCCCGGCCGCGGTCACCGCGTCGTGGCCGGTGCGGATCACCGTCGGGCGGAACGCCGGACGCGGGCGGGCGGCGGTGCGCGGCAGCGGGATGTGGGCGGGGGAGACCGGCTCGTCCCGCACCGGCGGGGTGGCCGCGGGGCGCACCGGCAGGCGCAGGACGGTCCCGCACGGGCAGCACAGCTCGGGCTGCGGCCACTGGTCCTCCCGGGCGCAGGACGCGCAACGCACGGTGACCCAGGCGTCGTTCCAGCTGCGGTGGAGGACCCGGACCGCCGGGGCGCCGCGCAGCAGCGGCGGGGCGGTGGGCTCACCGCACGGGCAGGGGTAGGCCGGGGCGCTGTAGGCGTGGTCCCGGCCGCAGACGGGGCACCGGACCGGCACGGACTCCACGTTCACCTCCCTCCGGCACGGACCCGCGACCGACCGCGCTCCGCGCCTCCCTCGTGACGCCATCGTCCACCAGGAGGGGGGTGCCGGGGAGGGGAACGGCGGACTCCGCCCCGGGCGCACGGTCCCTTCCGGCCGTCCGCGGGCCCGTCCCGCCCTTGACGGGGGGCCACCCAGGTTTTAGATTGCTTCCGTATAACAGAAGTAAGTTTCCGTAATGCGGAATTGGTGCTCTCAGGTGGCGCGACAGAGCCCGACTCCACCAATCCCGAGCAGGAGCTTCCATGCCTCGTATGACCGCTGCCCGAGCGGCAGTTGAGATCCTGAAGCGCGAAGGCGTCAGCAACGCGTTCGGCGTTCCGGGCGCGGCGATCAACCCCTTCTACGCGGCCCTCAAGGCCGCCGGCGGGGTCACCCACACGCTGGCCCGGCACGTGGAGGGCGCCTCCCACATGGCGGAGGGCTACACCCGGGCCGCGGCGGGCAACATCGGCGTCTGCATCGGCACGTCGGGCCCGGCGGGCACCGACATGATCACCGGGCTGTACTCCGCCATCGCCGACTCCGTCCCGATCCTGTGCATCACCGGCCAGGCGCCGACCGCCGTCCTGCACAAGGAGGACTTCCAGGCCGTCGACATCGCCTCGATCGCGAAGCCGGTCACCAAGGCGGCGACCACCGTCCTGGAGGCCGCGCAGGTCCCCGGCGTCTTCCAGCAGGCATTCCACCTGATGCGCACCGGCCGCCCCGGCCCGGTCCTCATCGACCTGCCGATCGACGTCCAGCTCACCGAGATCGAGTTCGACCCCGACCTGTACGAGCCCCTGCCGGTGCACAAGCCCGCCGCCTCCCGCAAGCAGATCGAGCGGGCCGTGGCGATGCTGAACGCCTCCGAGCGCCCGGTCCTCGTCGCGGGCGGCGGCATCATCAACGCCGACGCCTGCGATCTCCTCGTGGAGTTCGCTGAGCTGACCGGCGTCCCCGTCGTCCCGACCCTGATGGGCTGGGGCATCCTCCCCGACGACCACGAGCTGAACGCCGGCATGGTGGGCCTGCAGACCTCCCACCGCTACGGCAACGCGAACTTCCTGGAGTCCGACTTCGTCCTCGGCATCGGCAACCGCTGGGCCAACCGCCACACCGGCAAGCTGGACGTCTACACCCGGGGCCGCACCTTCGTCCACGTCGACATCGAGCCGACCCAGCTCGGCAAGATCTTCGCCCCGGACCTCGGCATCGCCTCCGACGCCAGGGCCGCGCTGGAACTCTTCGTCGAGGTGGCGCGCGAGCTGAAGGCCGCGGGCGAGCTGAAGGACCGTACGGCCTGGGCCGCCTCCACGCAGGAGCGCAGGGCGGCGCTCCAGCGGCGCACCCACTTCGATGACGTGCCGCTCAAGCCGCAGCGCGTGTACGAGGAGATGAACCGGGCGTTCGGCCCCGAGACCCGTTACGTCACCACGATCGGGCTCTCCCAGATCGCCGGCGCGCAGATGCTGCACGTCTACCGGCCGCGCCACTGGATCAACTGCGGCCAGGCCGGCCCGCTGGGCTGGACGATCCCGGCCGCGCTGGGCGTCGCCACGGCGGACCCGGAGGGCACGGTCGTGGCCCTCTCCGGCGACTACGACTTCCAGTTCATGCTGGAGGAGCTGGCCGTCGGCGCCCAGCACCGCATCCCGTACGTCCACGTGCTGGTGAACAACTCCTACCTCGGGCTCATCCGCCAGGCGCAGCGCAACTTCGACATCGACTTCCAGGTCAACCTGGAGTTCGAGAACCTCAACTCCCCGGAGCTGGGCGTCTACGGCGTGGACCACGTCAAGGTCGTCGAGGGGCTGGGCTGCAAGGCGATCCGGGTCACCGAGCCGGACCAGCTGCTGCCGGCGTTCGAGGAGGCGAAGAAGCTGGCGGCGGAGTTCCGGGTGCCGGTGGTGGTCGAGGCCATCCTGGAGCGGGTCACGAACATCTCGATGAGCGGGAGCGACATCGCCTCGGTGAACGAGTTCGAGGATCTGGCCACGGACCCGTCCCACGCCCCGACCGCGATCCGCCCGCTGTCGGTCTCCTGACGGCCGGGCCGCCCACCAGGCCCCTGGTCCGGAGCCACCCTCCGGACCAGGGGCCCTTTCGCGTGCCGTGCCCCCCGGCCCGCGCGGTGTCCGGGGCCCGCGGAGGCCGGCCCTGGAGCATCTTGTCCGGGGGCGGAACCCCGGGGCGGGCGGGCCCGGACGCTCGGGACGGGAAGCCGGGTGTCCCTCGACGCGGGGTGCGGCCCCGCCCCCCCGGGGGTCCGTCCTCGAGCGCCGGACGGTCGGGGATCGTGCGGCCCCGCCCCGGCGGGGGTTCCGCCGTCGAGCGCCGGACGGGGCGGAACGGCGCGCTCCCGCCGCCGCACGGGCGCGGGCGGGCCGTGGCGAACGGGTGCGGGCACGCGGAAGGGCGCGGAGTACGGGACCGTATCCGTACTCCGCGCCCTCGTTCACCGGGTGACAGGGACCGCGGCGGCGGCGATCGGCCCGGGGGAGGGCGTCTCCTTCAGGTCAGGAGACGGTCCCCGGTCCTTCACCACCGCACTGGCATCGCTCGACCGCCGCGGCCTCGTCGTCCTGCCCGTGCCGCGCGGCACCCCTCATCCGGGTGCGCGGCAGGGGCAGGGGCCTGGGAGGCTCAGTCCTCGCGCAGGGCGCGGACCGCCTCCTCCACGCGCCTGCCGTAGTCGGCGTCGGCGGCGTGGAAGTGGGCGAGGTTCTTCTCGATCACGTCGTCGCGGGTGACCTGGGAAAGGCCCCCGGCGATGTTCGCGACCAGACGGCCCTTCTCGTCCTCGGACATGAGCCGGTACAGCTCGCCCGCCTGGAAGAAGTCGTCGTCCTTGCTGTGCGCGGGCGCCTCGTGCGTTCCCGTCCAGCCGTGGACCGCGAGCGGGGAGGACAGCGCCGCGTCGGTCTGCGCCGGACCGGCGTACGAGTTGGGCTCGTAGTTCTTGTCGTGGCGCGAGCCGTAGCGGGTCGCGTGGAGGCCGTCGCGGCCGTAGTTGTCGACCACGGGGGTGCGCGGCGCGTTCACCGGCAGCTGGGTGTGGTTGACGCCCAGGCGGTAGCGGTGGGCGTCCGCGTAGGCGAACAGCCGGCCCTGGAGCATCTTGTCCGGGGAGGGCCCGATGCCGGGCACGAAGTTGTTCGGGGAGAACGCGGCCTGCTCGACCTCGGCGAAGACGTTGTCCGGGTTGCGGTTCAGGACCAGGCGGCCGACCCGCTGGAGCGGGTAGTCGGCGTGCGGCCACACCTTGGTGAGGTCGAACGGGTTGAACCGGTAGTCCGCGGCCTCGGCGGCCGGCATCACCTGGACGTACAGCGTCCAGGACGGGTTGACGCCGCGCTCGATGGCCTGGAGCAGGTCCGTCTGGTGCGAGTCGGCGTCCTTTCCGACGAGCTCGGCGGCCTGCTCGGCGGAGAGGGAGCGCACGCCCTGGTTCGTCTTGAAGTGGTACTTGACGAAGAAGGCGTCGCCCTTCGCGTTCGTCCACTGGTAGGTGTGCGAGCCGTACCCGTTCATGTGGCGGTACGAGGCGGGGATGCCGCGGTCGCCCATCAGCCACGTGACCTGGTGCGTCGCCTCGGGGGAGTGCGCCCAGAAGTCCCAGACGTTGTCCGGCTCCTGACGGCCCGTGAAGGGGTCGCGCTTCTGCGAGTGGATGAAGTCGGGGAACTTGATCGGGTCCTTGATGAAGAACACCGGGGTGTTGTTGCCGACCAGGTCGTAATTGCCCTCGTCCGTGTAGAACTTGAGGGCGAAGCCGCGCGGGTCGCGGACCGCGTCCGCGCCGCCGAGCGAGTCCGCGACCGTGGAGAAGCGGATGAACGTCTCGGTGCGCTTGCCCACGGCGGACAGGAAGTCGGCGCGGGTGAAGCCGGTGACGTCGTCGGTGACCTCGAAGTAGCCGTACGCGCCGGAGCCACGGGCGTGCACCACGCGCTCCGGGATGCGCTCACGGTTGAAGCGGGCGAGCTTCTCCAGGAGGTGCTGGTCCTGGAGGAGGAGCGGCCCGCCGGCGCCGGCGGAGGCGGAGTTCTGGTTGTCGGCGACCGGGGCGCCTGACTCGGTCGTGAGCACACGCTTAGCCATGTGGCGGGATGACCTTTCGTACGAGCTGCTGACGGCTTGTGGAGCGTAGATTCGCCGCTGAGCAACGTCAACAGTTTGTTGAAAACGAAGTATGGGGTTCCGGGCCGCGGCAGCGCCTGGGCGCGACAGGACAGGTGTCAGCGCCGCCGCGACCCGGAGTTCACTGGCCTCTTCGAGGAGGCGTCCCCCGCGCGGGGCCGGGGGGTCAGACCTGGGAGCCGGACAGCCGCTCGACCGAGCGCAGCAGCGCCGAGTGGTCCAGCCCGCCGTCGCCCTGGGCGCGCAGCGAGGCGACCAGCTGGGCGACCACGCCGCCGACGGGCAGGGCCGCGCCGACGTTGCGGGCGGCGTCCGTGACGATGCCCATGTCCTTGTGGTGCAGGTCGATCCGGAAGCCGGGGGCGAAGTCCCGCTTCAGGAAGTTGTCCTTCTTGCGGGTCAGCACGGTCGAGCCGGCCAGACCGCCGTTGAGCACGTCGAGCGCGGCGGCGAGGTCCACGCCGGACTTCTCCAGGAAGACCACGGCCTCGGCGCACGCCTGGATGTTGACCGCGACGATGAGCTGGTTGGCGGCCTTCACCGTCTGGCCGGAGCCGTGCGGACCGCAGAGCACGATCGTCTTGCCGAGCGCCTCCAGCAGCGGCTTGGCGGCGTCGAAGTCGGCCTGCTCGCCGCCGACCATGATGGACAGGACCGCCTCGACGGCGCCCGCCTCGCCGCCGGAGACCGGTGCGTCCAGGACCCGGATGCCCTTCTCCGCCGCGTTCTCGGCCAGGTCGATCGAGGTCTGCGGGGTGATGGAGGACATGTCCACCAGCAGCGCGCCGCGCCTCGCGTTCTCCAGGATGCCGTCCGGCCCGTAGGCGATGGCCTCGACCTGCGGGGACGCGGGCACCATCGTGATGACGACGTCCGCGTCCTTCACCGCGTCCGCGATCGAGGAGGCGCCGGCGCCGCCGGCCGCGACCAGCCGGTCGATCTTGTCCTGCTCCAGGGTGTATCCGGTGACGGAGTAACCGGCCTTGACCAGGTTCTCGGACATGGGGGAGCCCATGATGCCGAGACCGATCCACGCGACCTTCGGGAGGTTGTTGCTCATGAGGGTGCCTTCCTGGAAAACGTGTGTACGTGAGGGGGTCGGGCGGGCCCCCGAGGCCGCCCCTGCCCGTGCGCGGCCGTCAGCCGGTCAGCGGTCCGCCCGGGCCGATGCCGGGAGCCAGTCGAACGCCTCCGCGCTCGGCCGGTCGCCCGGCTTGTACTCCAGGCCGACCCGGCCCGTGTACCCGGCGGCCTTCAGCTCGTCGAGCAGCCGCTCCAGCGGGAGCGAACCGGTACCCGGCGCGCCGCGCCCCGGGTTGTCGGCGATCTGGACGTGGCCGGTCCTGGCGGTGTACGCCTTGATCACCTGGCTCAGGTCCTCGCCGTTCATCGACAGGTGGTAGAGGTCCAGCAGGAACTTGGCGTTCCCGAGGCCCGTCGCCGCGTTGACCTTGTCGACGACCTCGATCGCGGCCGGTGCGCCGACCAGCGGGTAGAGCGGCGACTCGGGCTTGTTCAGGGCCTCGACGAGCAGGATCGCCCCGATCCGGTCCGCGGCGCGGGCGGCCAGGACCAGGTTCTCCAGCGCGAGCGCGTCCTGGACCTGCGGGTCGGCGCCCTCGACGCGGTTGCCGTACAGCGCGTTGAGCGCCGTGCAGCCCACCGAGGCGGCGAAGTCGGCCGCCACCTCGATGTTGGCGCGGAAGCGGTCCGACTCCTCACCGGGCACGGAGAGCGCGCCGCGGTCGGGGCCGGGGAGCCGTCCGGCGTAGAAGTTCAGCCCCACCAGCCGGGTGCCGGCCTCGTCGAGCGCCTTCTTGAGGGCGTCGAGCTCGGCCTGCGGCGGGGTGGGGGTCTCGATCCAGGGCCACCACAGCTCGACCGCCGTGAAGCCGGCCGCGGCGGCTGCCGCGGGGCGCTCCAGGAGCGGGAGTTCCGTGAAGAGGATCGAAAGGTTCACATCGAAGCGCTGGTCCGGGTATCCCATGAGGATGTCGGCGCTCCTTCCGTATTGCGGAAGTTTCTTTCTGCTTAACGGAAGATTGCCCGGCGGGCGGCGGGGCTGTCAAGAGGTGCCGGTGAAATCGCTCCGCCTGTCGCCCGCCTCCGGGGCCCGCCCCCCGCTGCCGCCGCGGGCGGGCCCCGCGCGGACCGGGGCGGGAATCCGTCCAGCGGCTACAGTCGTGGCCGAGCCGCGGGGGCCCGCACCCGGGGCGCGGACACCATGGAGGCACAGTGCGCTTGAGGGTGGAATTCACCACCGAGCCGTTCGATCTCGACGAGGCGCCCACCCACGCGGTGGTGGCCCGCGAGGTGATCCAGGCCGCCGAGCTGGACGCCGTCGACGTCGGCCCCTTCGGCAACACCGCGGAAGGGGGGGCGGACGAGGTGCTCACCGCCGTGGACTCCCTGCTGCGCCGGGCCCTGGCCGCGGGCGCCACCCGGGTCTCGCTCCAGGTGAACGTGATCGAGGGGGACGCGCCGTGACCGGGCCCGTCGATCACCCCCCTGCCGCCGACGTCCCCTCTCCGGCGGCGGGCCGCCTGCCGGCCGGGCTCGACCATCCCCTCGTGGCGGCCGTGAAGCCGCTCGTCGACGCGATGGGCGCGGAGCTGCTGGGGCCGGACCGGGCCGAGCAGGACGACGTCGTCCTCGCCTGGGAGGGGAGGGACGTCGTGGCCGTACGGCTTCCCCAGCTCTCCGACTCGCTGGACCACATCCTCGCCGCGATGGAACGGCGGCACGGGATGCCGCTCGCCGACCTGGACCGGAAGGCCAAGCAGTCCGTCGTCCGGATGCTGGAGGCGCGCGGCGCCTTCTCGGTGCGGCACGGCGTGGAGACGGTCGCGGGCGCTCTGGGCGTCTCCAGATTCACCGTGTACAACTACCTGAACCGGGAACATGCGGCCAAGGGCGAGTAGTTGGCCGACCGCAGGGGAAAGCCGCCGTCCGCATGCCGGGACGGCGGCTTTCTTCGTTCGCGAGATTTCAACAAACTGTTGACGTCGTGTTGTCGAGGGCGTTAGCTATCCGCAGCCCGAACAACGCACAGCGAAAAACAGCCACGGAGGCTCCCGTGACGTCGAGCTCCACACCGGGCCTCACCCGGTTCAACGCCCTGGCGGACGGCGAGGCCACCCCCGTACTGCACGAGGTGTGTGCCAGTGCGACCTGGGGAAGCACCATCCTCGCCGGGCGCCCGTACGCCACCGAAGAAGCCCTGCTCGCCGCGAGCGACGCCGCCACCGCGCGGCTCACCGCGGCGGACCTGGCCGACGCGATGGCGGGCCACCCGCCGATCGGCCGCCCGAAGCCCGGCGACCCGACCTCCTCCCGCGAGCAGCGGGGCATGGCCGGCGCCTCCGAGGAGCTCAAGACCGAGATGCTCGAACTGAACCTGGCCTACCAGGAACGGTTCGGACACGTCTTCCTGATCTGCGCCACCGGAGCCACCGGCGAGCAGATGCGCGACGCGGTGAAGACCCGGATCGGGAACACGCCCGAGCGGGAGCGGGAGATCGTGCGCACCGAACTGGGCAAGATCAACCGCATCCGGCTGACCCGTCTCGTGACGGAGGCCCTCGCAGAGGACGCTCCCGCACAGGACTCTTGAGATCGAGGAGAGTGACGGTCTTGAGTACCGACACGACCGCATCGGTGTCCACCCACATCCTGGACACCAGCATCGGCCGCCCCGCCGCGTCCGTCGCCGTCTCGCTCGCCGCCCGCGGCGGAAGCGACGCACCGTACGTCACGCTCGGAGCCTCCGCCACCGATGCGGACGGACGTTGCAAGGACCTCCCGGCCCTGCCGGAGGGAACCACCCACGTACGCCTCGACTTCGACACCGAGACGTACTTTTCCAAGAAGCAAGCCGAGGCGCAGCAGGACGCCCCCCGCGTAAGGGACAGCGGCGCGTTCTTCCCCGAGGTGACCATCGCGTTCGCGGTCGTCCCGGGCGAGCACTACCACGTACCGCTGCTGCTCAACCCGTTCGGCTACTCCGTTTACCGAGGGAGCTAGCACCGACATGCCCACGATTCTCGGCCAGAACCAGTACGGCAAAGCAGAGAACCGCGTCGTCAAGATCGTGCGGGACGGCGACACCCACCACATCAAGGACCTGAACGTCTCGGTCGCCCTCTCCGGCGACATGGACGACGTCCACTACTCCGGCTCCAACGCCAACGTCCTGCCGACCGACACCACCAAGAACACGGTGTTCGCGTTCGCCAAGGAGCACGGGATCGAGTCCGCCGAGCAGTTCGGCATCCACCTCGCCCGGCACTTCGTCACCTCGCAGGAGCCCATCCACCGCGCCCGCATCCGGATCGAGGAGTACGCCTGGGAGCGCATCGCGACCTCCGACGGCAACTCGAAGTTCATCGGCGCCGACGAGGTCAAGCACTCCTTCGCCCGCAAGGGCCAGGAGACCCGCGTCACCCAGATCACCTATGACGGCGAGAGCTGGGAGGTCGTCTCCGGCCTCAAGGACCTCACCGTGATGAACTCGACCAACTCCGAGTTCTGGGGCTACGTCAAGGACAAGTACACGACGCTGAAGGAGGCGTACGACCGCATCCTGGCGACCGACGTCTCCGCCCGCTGGCGCTACAACTGGACCAGCGACGAGCAGTCCATGCCGAACTGGGAGAAGTCCTACGAGCAGGCGCGCAAGCACATGCTCCAGGCCTTCGCCGAGACGTACTCCCTCTCGCTCCAGCAGACCCTGTACCAGATGGGTTCGCGGATCATCAACAGCCGCAGCGAGATCGACGAGATCCGCTTCTCGCTGCCGAACAACCACCATTTCCTGGTGGACCTCGAACCGTTCGGCCTCAAGAACGACAACGAGGTCTACTTCGCGGCGGACCGTCCCTACGGTCTGATCGAGGCCACCGTGCTCCGGGACGGCGTCGAGCCGAAGATCCCGGTCGACATGACCAACCTCTGACGCGGTGCTGAACCGGCCGCCGCCCGCCCGCAGACGGGCGGCGGCCGGTCACCCGGAGGGAACACCCATGGCACAGCCTGCAACGGGGCCGGCCGAAGGCCCAGGCAAAGACCCCTCGAAAACCCTCGCCGGCACGGCAGTCCACCCGGTCGACGAGAAGCTTCCGCCGGCGCGGCTCGTCCCCGCCGCACTCCAGCACATCGCCGCCATGTACGCGGGCGTCGTCACCCCTCCGCTGATCATCGGCCAGGCCGTGGGCCTGGACACCGCCGGCATGACCCGGCTCATCGCGGCGAGCCTCCTGATCGCCGGACTCGCCACCGTCCTGCAGACCGTCGGGCTCGGCCGCTTCGCGGGCAACCGGCTCCCCTTCGTCAACGCGGCCTCCTCCGCCGGGATCGCACCGATGCTCGCCATCGCCGAGACCAGTGCGCCGGGACGCCAACTCCCCGCGATCTACGGGGCGGTGATCGTCGCAGGCGTCTTCTGCCTGGCGGTCGGACCGTTCTTCGGCCGACTGCTGCGCTTCTTCCCGCCCCTGGTCACCGGGGTGGTCATCACCCTCATCGGCGTCACCCTCATGCCCGTACCGGTCGCCTGGGCGCAGGGCGGCGACGCCACCGCCGACGACTTCGGCGCCATGAAGTACCTGGCGCTGGCAGCCTTCACCCTCGCCGTGATCCTGTTCATCCAGCGCTTCGGCCGCGGCTTCCTCAAGCAAGTGGCCCTGCTCATGGGGATGTTCGTCGGAACGCTGGCCGCCATCCCGTTCGGCATGGCCGACTTCTCCGCGCTGAGGTCCGCGCCGCTGGCCGCCCTGCCGACCCCCTTCGCCTTCGGCGCACCGGAGTTCCAGCCCGCCGCGATCCTCTCGCTCTGCATCGTCATGCTGGTCCTGATGACGGAGTCGTCGGCCGGGATGCTGGCCCTCGGCGAGATCTGCGACCGCCGCACCGACGGGCGCACCATCACCCGCGGACTGCGCACGGACGGCATCGCCACCCTCCTCGGCCCCGTCTTCGGCTCCTTCCCCACCAGCGCCTTCGCCCAGAACGTCGGCGTCGTCTCGCTGACCCGGGTCCGCAGCCGGTACGTCGTGGCGGCGGCGGGCGGAGCGCTCCTGGTCCTCGGCGCCTTCCCGGTGCTCGGCGCGGTCGTCTCGCTCGTCCCGATGCCCGTCCTCGGCGGCGCCGGCATCGTCCTCTTCGGCTCCATCGCGGTCAGCGGCATCCGTACGCTCGCCGAAGCCGGCCTCGACGACAGCTCCAACATCATCCTGGTCGCCGTCGCGCTCGGCGCGGGCATCATCCCGCTCGCCGCGCCCGCCTTCTACGCCGGGTTCCCGGCCTGGGCGCAGACCGTCCTCGGTTCCGGGATCAGCGCGGGAGCCCTGGTCGCGGTCGTGCTCAACCTGTTCTTCCATCATCTCGGCACCCACAGCCGCACCGCTGTGGCACTCAAATCCTCCTAGGGTCCTGCCGTGCCCGCATCGCCACAGAGAGAAGAAGGAAGCGCCATGGCAGCTTCGGCAGACCCTCAGCGCATCGTCATCGAGAACTGTTCGATCGCCACCGTCGACGCCCACGACACCGAGTACGCCTTCGGGCACATCGTGGTGGCCGGCAACCGCATCGAGTCCATCGGCGCCGGCAGGGCGCCCGAGGGGCTCACCGGGGTCGTCCGGCGCGTCGACGCCACCGGGCACCTCGCCACCCCCGGCCTGGTCAACACCCACCACCACTTCTACCAGTGGATCACCCGGGGCCTGGCCACCGACCACAACCTCTTCGACTGGCTGGTCGCCCTCTACCCGACCTGGGCGCGCATCGACGAGCCGATGGCCCGCGCCGCCGCACAGGGCTCGCTCGCCATGATGGCCCGCGGCGGCGTCACCACCGCCATGGACCACCACTACGTCTTCCCGCGGGGCTCCGGCGACCTGTCCGGCGCGATCATCGGCGCCGCCCGCGAGATGGGCGTACGGTTCACCCTCGCCCGGGGCTCCATGGACCGCGGCGAGAAGGACGGCGGCCTGCCCCCGGACTTCGCCGTGGAGAGCCTGGAGGGCGCGCTCGCCGCCACCGAGGCCACCGTCGACGCCCACCACGACGCCTCCTTCGACGCCATGACCCAGGTCGCCGTCGCCCCCTGCTCGCCCTTCTCCGTCTCCACCGAACTGATGCGCCAGGGCGCGGAGCTGGCCCGGCGCAAGGGCGTACGGCTGCACACCCACGGTTCGGAGACCGTCGAGGAGGAGCAGTTCTGCAAGGAGCTGTTCGGGATGGGGCCGACCGACTACTTCGAGTCGACCGGCTGGCTCGGCGACGACGTGTGGATGGCGCACTGCGTCCACATGAACGACTCCGACATCGCCGCCTTCGCCCGTACGGGCACCGGCGTCGCCCACTGCCCCTCCTCCAACGCCCGCCTCGCCGCCGGGATCGCCCGCGTCCCCGACATGCTCGCCGCCGGGGTGCCGGTCGGCCTCGGCGTGGACGGCACCGCCTCCAACGAGTCCGGCGAACTCCACACCGAGCTGCGCAACGCCCTGCTCATCAACCGTCTCGGCGCCCACCGCGAGAAGGCCCTCGACGCCCGCCAGGCCCTGCGCCTCGGGACCTTCGGCGGAGCCCGGGTGCTGGGCCGCGCCGACCAGATCGGCTCCCTGGAGGCCGGCAAGCTCGCCGACCTCGTCCTGTGGAAGCTGGACACCCTGGCCCACTCCTCGATCGCCGACCCGGTGACCGCGCTCGTCTTCGGCGCGGCCGCCCCGGTGACCCTCTCCCTCGTCGACGGCGAACCGGTCGTCGAGGACGGCCGCCTCACCACGGTGGACGAGGACGCCATCGCCCGTGACACCCGCGACGAGGCCCGCCGCCTCGCGCGGATCGCCGCCGGAGCCTGACCCCGCGCGGCCCCCCCCGCCGGAGCCCGGCTCCGCGCGGACATCCCCGACCGGCCGGTCGAGGGGGACGGCCCGAGACCGGCCGCCGTGGACCCGAGCGGGGTCCGCGGCAGCCGGTCCGGCGGGCGCACGCCCAGCGCGCGCCCGCCGGACCGGTGATGAACGCTGCCCGCGCCCACCTCCGCGTGCGCACCCCGTACCCCCTTCTGCACGACCTGCACCACCTGAGAGAGCCGCAAGCCCCACCGCACCACTTACGCACCACCTCCCTGAACCCCACGTCGCCGACGACGTGTAACCGACCGGAGGAACCGCCGTGGCCGCTAAGCCCAGGTTTCGCAAAGACGCAGATCCAGCCGCCCCCGACGTGACGGACGACGCCGCCGCAGAAGCAGAAGCAGCAGTGGACGGCCGGAAGCATCCGGTCGACGAGACCCTCCCCCCGCTGAAGATGTTCACCAGCGGCCTCCAGCACGTGGCCGCCATGTACGCGGGTGTGGTGGCCCCGCCGCTCATCGTGGGGCCGGCCGTCGGCCTCACCGCCAAGGAGACCGCCTTCCTGATGGGGGCGAGCCTGTTCACCGCGGGGATCGCCACCCTGCTCCAGACCATCGGCTTCTGGAAGGTCGGCGCCCGGCTGCCCTTCGTCAACGGCGTCTCGTTCGCCGGCGTCGCCCCGATGATCGCGATAGGCAAGGACCGGGGACACGACGGGATAGCCGTCATCTTCGGCGCGATCATCGTCGCGAGCCTCCTCGGCTTCGTCCTCGCCCCGTACTTCTGCAAACTGGTGCGCTTCTTCCCGCCCGTCGTGACCGGCACCGTGATCACCCTGATCGGCGTCTCACTCCTCCCGGTCGCCTTCAACTGGTCGCAGGGCGGCAACGCGAAGGCCGACGACTACGGCTCGATGACCAACATCACCATGGCCGCCGTGACCCTGGTGATCGTGCTGGCCCTGCGCAAACTCCTGCGCGGCTTCCTCCAGCAGATCGCGATCCTGCTCGGCCTGATCATCGGCACGCTCCTCGCCATCCCCGCGGGCATCACCGACTTCGGCGCCATCAAGGAGGCCGACGTGGTCGGCTTCCCGACGCCCTTCGCCTTCGGCGCCCCGCAGTTCGAGGTCGCCGCCATCATCTCCATGTGCATCGTGATGCTGGTCTGCATGACCGAGTCCACCGCGGACATGCTGGCCCTCGGAAAGATCGTGGACCGCCCGGCCGACGAGAAGATCATCGAGGGCGGCCTGCGCGCCGACACCCTCGGCAGCGCCATCAGCCCGATCTTCAACGGCTTCATGTGCAGCGCCTTCGCCCAGAACGTCGGCCTCGTCGCCATGACCAAGATCCGCAGCCGCTTCGTCGTCGCGGCGGGCGGCGTGATCCTGATCCTGCTCGGCCTCGTCCCGGTCGCCGCCTCGGTCATCGCCCTCGTACCGCTGCCGGTCCTCGGCGGTGCGGGCATCGTCCTGTTCGGCACGGTCGCGGCCAGCGGTATCCAGACCCTGGCCACCGCCGCCCTGGAGAAGGGCGAGAACGCCCTGATCGTGGCGGCGGCCGTGGGCATCGGCCTGATCCCGATCGCCGCGCCGCAGTTCTACCACGCCTTCCCCGAGGACCTGCTGGTCGTCCTCGACTCGGGCATCTCCACCGGCTGCGTGGTGGCGATCGTGCTGAACCTCGCCTTCAACCACTTCGGCCGCAAGCCCGACCCGGCGGACGAACCCCCGGTGCACGGCGAGCACGTGGTCCCGGCCGCCGCCGGCGTGGGCGTGCACTGACCCGCGTCCGGCCGCTCGGCCGCGGGCCCGTCCGGCCCGGTGGGGCCCCGCCCGGGGCTCCACCGGGCCGGACGGCGCGCTCCGGCTCCTCGCCCGCCCCCGCGAGCCGACCCGCTCCCGTCGCCTGTAGCGTCGGGGGCATGGAAGATCAGTCTGTCGTGGATGTCGGCGATGTGCGCCTCGCGTACCGGTCCTGGGGCGATGCGTTCGGCTCGCCCGTCGTGCTGCTGCACGGCCTCGGCGGTTCGTCCGCCGACTGGGAGGCGGCCGGCGCCCTGCTGGGCCGGGAATGGCGGGTCCACGCCCTGGACCTGCGCGGCCACGGCGAGAGCGACTGGCCCGACGACTACGACCTGGAGCTGATGGCCGAGGACGTCGTCGGCTTCCTCGACGAACTGGAGCTGGACCGGGTCGGCCTCGTCGGCCACGGCATGGGCGGCGTCGTCGCCCGGCTGGTCGCCCAGGAGCACTCCGACCGGGTGGAGCGGCTGGTGCTGCTGGAGACCCCGGCCCCGTTCCCGGGCGACCCGGGCCCGGCGGGGCGGGCGGAGGGCCCCGTGGACTACGACGAGAACGCGGTGCCCGCCGTACGCGACCAGCTCGCCGACCCCGGCCCGGACGCGGACGAGGGCCTCGGCGACATCGTGTCCCCGACGATGATCATCACCGGGGGGCCGGAGAGCACGATGGAGCAGCACCGCCAGGCCGACGTGGCCTCCCTGATCCCGGACTGCCGGCTGGTCACCGTCCCGGGCGGCCACCGGATGCACGAGACCCGGGCGGACCAGGTGGCCGCGCACGTCACGGAGTTCTTCACCAGCTGACGGCGTCCGCCCTCCCGGCCCCGTACAGGTCTTCGCCCGGCCGCCCCGGCTCGTCGCTCAGCGGTCCGGCCGCCAGTCCGGGCGCCGGCCGCTGAGGGCGATCACCCGGTCCAGCAACGGGGCGTCGTCCTCCACCGCGACCGGCGGCCCGAAGACGCCGTCGCCCTCGGAGCCGTCCGGGCCCGCGGTATCCCCGGGCCCCGTCTCCGGCGGGGTGAGCAGCGCCTCGCAAGCCCGCAGTTCGGCCTCGCCCGCCGCGTAGGGCTGCCGCGTCGAGCGGGCCAGGTCCCAGCCGTGGACGAGGAGTTCGTTCAGCGCGACCACCCCGGCCACCTCACCGGGCAGCTCCACCCCGCCCGCCCGGGTCGTGCCCGTCCAGGCGTCGGGGGAGCGCCAGGCCGCCGCCACCTCCTCCAGGCGCCGGGGCAGCGCCTCGCGCCAGTCGTCGTCGAGGACGGGAAGGGCGGCGTCCGGGGAGACGGCGGTACTCGCCCCGAGGTCCTTCCGGGCGGCGTCACGGAAAGCGGTGGCCAACCCGGCGAGGTGGCCCAGCAGCTCCCGTACGGTGTAGTCCGGGCAGGGGGTCGGACCGTCCAGCAGGCGGTCGTCGACCGCGTCGAGCAGTCCGACGACGCGCCGGGCGGCCGGCTCCAGACCGGGAAGGGCGGCGGCGTCCGGTACGGCGTTGTCACGAGTGTCCATACAGGGGAGACCCGGTCGCCACCGAGAACTCATCGGCCCGCGCCCCACGGCTTCCCGCACCGCCTCCGGGCGGTGCGCGCGCCCCCGCACCGCGGATGGTTCCCGCCGGCCTCTTGTCGCTGACCCCCACGCCATGACATACAGGTCTGGACCATTGCTGTCCGGATGGAAGGCACCACCGTGCAACGCCCCCACATATCTGCCGCGTTGGCCTGCTCCGCCCTCTTGCTCGCCCCCCTCCTCTCCGCCTGCGGCGGCTCCGCCGAAGCCGACACGCAGCCGCCCGGCGCCCCCCGGGGCGTGACCGCCCAGGCCAGCAGCTCCACGTCGGTGCACGTGATGTGGAAGGCCGCCTCCGACGACGAGAAGGTCGGCGGCTACGAGGTCTACCGGGGAAAGACCAAGGTCAAGAGCGTCCCGGCGACGAAGACCATGATCGACGTGGGCGGCCTGGCCGCCTCGACGGACTACACCTTCAGCGTACGGGCCAAGGACACGGCCGGGAACCTCTCCGAGCCCAGCGAGGTCGTCCCCGTCACCACCCAGGCCACCCCGCCCCAGGACGACGAGCCGCCCACCGCCCCGGCGAAGCTGACGGGCCGGGCGGACGGGAGCCGGACCGCCACCCTCACCTGGGGCGCGGCCAAGGACGACGTCGGCGTCACCTCGTACGACATCTACCAGGAGGACTCCCGGATCCACAGCGTGCCCGCCTCCGAGACCGGGGCGAAGCTCACGGGGTTGCGCCCGGGGACCGTCTACACCTTCACCGTCCGGGCCCGTGACGCCTCCGACAAGTCCTCGGCCGACAGCAACGCGCTCGACCTCACCACCGAGTCCGCCCCCGGCGCCCCCGCCAGTACCGCGCCCACCGGCCTGCGGACCGAGGTGGCCGAGGGGGGCTCCCGGTTCACCCTGGACCTGTCCTGGGACCAGCCCGAGACGGGCGGACCCGTTCCCGCCTACCAGCTGTACCTGAACGGCAGGCTGACCACCACCATCGTCTGGGGCGGGACGCCGCCCGAGGGACGTGCCACCTACCGGCTCGACCTCGCCGACCCGCCCGGCACCCGCTACTCGGTGAAGCTCAGGGCCAAGCTCCCGGACGGCACCTGGGGCGACTTCTCGGCCCAGCGGACGGTCGTCCTGCCGGGCTGACACGCCACGGGCACGATCACGGCCACGGGCACAGGCCCGATCACGGCCTCAGCCACGGGCACAGGCCCGATCACGGCCCCGGGCCCGATCACGGCCACGGGCGTGTCCGGCCGTGGCGCCCCCCGGGCCGCCGTTCCCCAGGCGTGCGGCGGCCCCCGCCCTGTGATCCCTTGGTATCCGAGGACCGGCGGACCGAAGGGGCAGGACCATGGACCTGGGAGACGACCCGAGCGGACGGGCCGCCGCGCCGTGGGCCCGGCCGCCCGCCCGGCCGGCGCCGCCGCCCGGCGCCCGGGGGCGGACGGCCCCGCCCCGGGCGGCACAGCCGCCGCCCGCCGCGCTCGCCCCGGAAGGGGCCGGTCCGCGCCGCCGTCCCGGGCGGCCCCCGGGGGTGTCCCGGCGCTGCCGGGTCACCCGTCCGGAGCCCCCGCCCCCGCCCGGAATCCCGGCCGCCGCCCCCACCGGCAGCCGGCACGTCCCGGGCCCGGCATGAGCGGCGCGGCCGGGACGAGGCCCGCCCCGGAGGAGGAGCCCCCGGCCGGCCGGACGTTCACCTTTCCCAGCGCCCTCACGGTCCTGGCGATCGTCACCCTCGCCGTCTGGGCGCTGGCCTTCCTGATCCCGCCCGGCGCCTACGACCGCGACGGGGAAGGGGCCCCCGTCCAGGGCACGTACCACCGGGTCGACTCCGGGCAGAGCTTCGTCGACCGCCTGAACGACCTCTTCCTCTCCCCGGTCAACGGGCTGTACGGCGTCCAGGACGCGGAGACGGGGAAGGTCGGCCCGGACCTGGCCGGCGAACTGTACGGCAGCGCGGGCGTGTTCCTCTTCGTCCTCGCCATCGGCGCGTTCATCACCGTCGTGTTCGCCACCGGCGCCCTGGACCGGGGGATCGGCCGCCTCGCGCACCGGCTGCGCGAGCGGGGCGCCCTGCTCATCGCCGGCGTCATGCTGGTCTTCTCCCTCCTCGGCACCGTGGAGGGGTTCGCGGAGGAGACGCTCGGCTTCTACGGCCTGATCATCCCCCTGATGCTGGCGCTCGGCTACGACCGCATGGTGGCGACCGGCACGATCATCCTCGGTGCGGGCGTCGGGGTCCTCTGCTCCACGGTGAACCCCTTCGCCACCGGGGTCGCGTCCTCCGCCGCCGACGTCTCGCTGGGCGACGGCATCGTGCTGCGCGCGATCATGTGGGTGGTGCTGACGGCGGTGACGATCGCCTACGTCGTCCGGTACGCGAACCGGGTCCGCGCGAGCCCCGGACGCTCGCTCTCCGGCTTCCTGCCCGGCGACCGGGAGCACGACGCGGCCCGGGCGGCGGAGCCCCCGGAGCTGACCGGGCTCCACCGCGCCGTCCTCGTCCTGGTCGCCCTGGTCTTCGGTTTCATGATCTTCTCCGTGGTCCCCTGGGCCGGCGCGCTCACGGGCGACGCCGACGCCACCCCCTACGGCTTCGAACTCGGCTGGTCCTTCTCCCATCTGGCCGCCCTGTTCCTGGTCGCGGCGGTCCTGGTCGGCGCCGTCGCCCGGTTCGGGGAGCAACGGCTCAGCGCGACGGTCGTCCGGGGCGCGGCGGAC
Organism: Streptomyces sp. CB02366; assembly: GCF_001905905.1. GTDB lineage: Bacteria > Actinomycetota > Actinomycetes > Streptomycetales > Streptomycetaceae > Streptomyces. The sequence goes on along the minus strand of NZ_LIVT01000003.1, from coordinate 101,506 downwards.
TTCATCTCCCCGGCCCTGGTCATCGTGCTCGCCCGCGGCGTCACCGTCATCATGAACAACTCGCAGATCACCGACACCGTGCTGCACTCCATCGAGGGCGTGGTCTCGGGCGCCCCGTCGGCGCTCTTCGCGGTCTTCGTCTTCCTCGTCAACCTCCCGCTCGCCTTCCTCATCCCCTCCACCTCCGGCCACGCCACGCTCGCGATGCCGATCCTGGCCCCCCTCGCCGACTTCGCGGGCGTCTCCCGCGCGACGGCCGTCACGGCGTGGCAGGCGGCCAGCGGGTGGATGAACCTCTGGGCGCCGACGACGGCGGTCACCATCGGCGGGGTGGCGCTCGCGAAGATCGGCTACGACAGGTACCTGCGGTTCGTCTGGCCGCTGCTGGCGATCCTGGCGGTCCTGATCTGCGGGTTCATGGCCCTGGGCGCGATGTGGGGCTGAGGGGCGGCGCGGTGCGGCCCTGAGAGGGGTTGGGCGGGCGGGGGACCATACGTCATCCTGGGTCGGCGGCGACGCCGCCGAGGCGACGAGCACGGGGGTGCGGCACCACGATGGTTCCGGGAACAGCGGGGCAGTTGACCATTCTGCTGATCCTCGTGCTGCCCGGATTCTTCTACCAGGCGGTGCGGGAGCGGCTGCGCGGCTCCCTCGCCAGTGAACAGGAGCCGCAGAACCGGCTGGTGCGCGCCATCGCCGCGGGCGCCCTGCTCGACATCGTCTACGCGGTGATCGCGGGGCCCCGGCTGGTGCGGCTGCTCGCCGGGGGAGGGGAGGGCCCGGTCGCCGGTGTGCTGCGGCAGCCGCGCGAGGCGGGACTCGCCGCGCTGCTGCTGATCGTCGCCGCACCCTCGGCGCTGGCCTGGGCGGAGGCGTCCTGGCGGCGTCGGCGCGCCCGGGCCCGGTACGAGCCGACGCCGACCGCCTGGGACGCCCTCTTCCAGGACCGGGGGTCCTGCTTCGTCCGCGTGCGGCTCAAGAGCGGTCTGTGGGTGGGTGGTTGGCTGGGCTCGCGATCTGCCGTCTCGGCCTACCCGCAACCGGGCGACCTCTATCTGCAGGCCCAGTACCGGATGGGGTCCGACGGCACGTTCCTCGGTAAGGTGCCCGGCACGGGGGGCGTGTACGTACGCGCGGTCGATGTGGATGTTCTGGAAGTGCTGCTGCCGCCGACGGCGCCGGCGGCCGGAGGGAGTGACTGACCGATGGCGCAGACGGCGGGGACGGCCGGGGACGGCGAGCACGAGGCGGACGACGCCGAACTGGCGAAACTCGTGGTGGAGTTCACCGTATCCAAGACCTATCGGCCCACCGACGGGATGGTCGAACCGGACGAGGTGCCGCCCGGGCCGTCGGGCACGGCCATGGGCGACGAGTCGCCGACCGCCCGGGGAACCGCCGGACCGGACGGTACCTGAGCACGGATCGGGGCCGGGCCGGGTACGGGCCGGGCCGGTGCTCCCGGCTTCGTGGCCCCCGCCCTCACGGCCCCGTGTGGATGTGCGCCGCCCACAGGTGCGGCGCCCGTGCGTAGCGGTCGCGCAGGGCTCGGACCGCGTGGTGCAGGGCCGTTGCCGGGCCGATGGGGCCGCCCCGGTCCAGGTCCGCCGCGAGCGCCCGGTAGAGATCCTCGGTGAGCCGTGTCGCCAGCTTGTCGGCGACGGGCCACAGTGTGCCGATCACATGCGGGTATCCGGCCAGCTGGAAGGAGGAGGTCAGCTGGACCGCCTCGTCGGACAACCTGGTCCCGCCCCGGGCGGCCGAGCAGGCGGACAGCACGGCGAGCTGCGGGGACCGCGGGCGCTGGGCCGCCGCGTCGGAGACGGTGAGCCGACCGTCGTGCAGGACCAGTCCGCTCCGTGACGGGTCGAGCGGTTCGCTGACGCCGTGGCAGCTGAAGTGGACCCACGGGTGCGCCTCCAGCGCGCGGCCGACCGCCTCCACCGTGGCCTCGGGCCCGGCCAGCAGCCTCCCCTCGGGGAACAACTCCTCCAGCAGTGCCACCTCCCGCGCGACGCCCGGCAGCGGTGCGGCCCCCGGAGTCTCGTCGAGGGCCACCACCAGCGGGGCGGGGCGCCCGCGGCGGCCGGGTACGGAGCCCTCGCGGCTGGCGGAGGCACGGCTGTCGCGCTCGCCGGACGCCAGGCGCTCGCGGGCGCGTGCCAGCGCGCGCACGGTCGGGGTGTACGAGGAGACGGCACGGTCGAGGACCCAGTCGCCGGAGTCCGCGCCGCCCCGGCCCGCGGCGTGCAGCGGAAGGAAGGACAGCTGCCCGGTGGGGCACCACCACAGGCGCGGCCAGGGCTCGCCGTCGCCCGGTACGGACTCCAGGCCGAGGTGGTCGAGGACGGGCGCGGCCACGGTGTCCCAGAGCCGGCCCAGCGTCCGCGAGAACCGGTGCATCATGGCGACGGCCTCCTCGACGCCGCTCCTCCCGTACGCCGTGTCGGTCCCCTCGACGAACTCCGCCGCCCACGCCTCGGCCTCCCGCAGGGTGAGGCCGGGCAGGGGCACCACATCGATCCCGGCGCCGGCGGTCACGACGAGGGCGTCGCAGCGGAAGCCGCTGACGTTGACGACCACGACCGGCCCGTCGGCCGCGGAAGCGACCAGCTCCGCCACGGAGGGCGGGCGCAGAAAGCCTTCGAGGCCCGGCAACGCCCTTATCTCGTGCAGGAGTCGTTCCCAGCTCCGGGCCAGGGCGAGCCGGTCCTCGGCGATCACCGCCGCCTCGCGGGCTCCGTCGAACGGGGCCGGGCCGCCGGGGCCCGCGCCCAGGAGCGGGGAGCGCCCCGGCGGTTCGCTCCATCGGTCGCGCAACCGCTCGAACTCCGCCGCGAGGCCGGGGGCCAGGGCGTGCAGCCGTGACCCGTCGGCCCGGTCCTCCAGCCCCTGGGCCAGCAGCACCCCGCGCCCCTGTTCGAGAAGGGCGAGCGCCCGCCCGGCCGCGCCCGCCTCGATCGCCAGCGCGGCGGCGTCGCTCGCCAGGCCGTCACTGACCAGCAGCCGTGCCTCCTGGTCCACGCGGGCGAGGCTGCGCGGTGCGAGGCGGGGCAACAGGCCGACGGCGTACGCGTACCCCTCCAGCCCCTCGGCGCGGTCGCCCCCTTTCACCGCGGCCAGCCCCCAGGCGCGGGCGGCCCGGATCCGTACGCCGGCCTGGACGTCCGGCCTCCGCGCGCAGTCGCGGGCGAGGCGCGCCGCCTCGGCCAGATCGACCCGTTCCCCCAGCGCCGCCCGGTCCAGCCGCACCGCGGCCAGCAGCATCTGCGAGACACCGTGCAGGGCGTGCCCGGCGGAGGTTTCCGCGAGGGCTTCCCCGGCGGCGGCCTCCGCGCCGCGCAGGGCCCGGCGTGCCGCCGCCCCGTCGTGTTCCCGCGCCAGATGGGCGACGGTCGTCCAGGCGGTGGTGAGCTTCTGCAGGGCGAGGGGGCGCGAGGGGTGGTGCGCCCCGAACCCGGCCACGACCTCTTCGAGGACGCGCCGGGCCTCGTCGGCCAGGCGCGGATCCCTGGCCGACCGAGCCCTGTTGATCAGCAGGGAGCCCAGATTGACGGCGGCCATCTCGGCTCCCCACCGGTCGCCCCCTGCCACGGCCATCGCCTCCCGCAGCAGCACGACCGCCTCGTCGGCGGCGGCGGGGTCGCCCACGGTCTCGTACCAGCAGCGCAGTGCTTCGGCCAGGTTGTTCAGGTGCAGGGTCCGCTCCACCGCCGCAGGCGGGCTGTCGTCCAGCGCGCGGCGCAGCACCGTCACGGCCTCGGCCAGCCAGACCCGGTTGCCCGAGACCAGGCCGCGGTCCATCAGGGCGCCGCCCAGGTTGGTGAGGGCCATCCCGACCCGCACCCGGGGGGCCTGGGCCACGGCCTCGCGCAGCGTGGCGACGGCCCGGTCCCTGAGCGTCTCGTCCCCGCTCCCGACGGCCCGGTTCCACCCGATGAAGCCGAGGCCGGTGAGGAGGACGCCGCGCAGGCCGTACGGCATCGGCCGCGGCGAGGCCAGGGCGGCCCGGTAGTGGCGCTCGGCCTCGTCGGCCTGCCACGCCTCGCGGCTGTGGCGGTAGAGCGCCCCCAGGCTGTTGGCCAGACCGAGCAGGGCCACGGGCGGAGGCGTGCCCGACGCCATGGCGACCGCCTCCCGGTGGTGGCGCACGGACTCCTCCAGCGGCGCGGGGTCGGAGGTGAGACGGGCGAGGTTGCGCAGCGCGTCGCCGAGCGCCGTACGGCAGTCCGCGCCGCTGTAGGTGGAGGCGTCCGACGAGGCCACGGCCCGGCGCAGCACCGCGACGCCCTCCTCCAGCGCTTTTGCGTCCGAACAGAACTCGGCGCGCGCCACCAGGGCCTCGCCGAGCCCCAGGAGGAGGTGGACGGCGAAGTGGTCCCCCGGCTCGGACAGGGCGACGGCCTCCCGGTGGGCGGCCACCGCCTCGGCCAGCAGCCCGACCCGGCCGGAGTGCGTCACGATGTTCATCAGGCCGGAACCGATGGCGGAGCGGCGTACGGCGCCTTGGGCGCGGGAGAGCGGCGCCCGCCGCACCTCCTCGCGGAAGAGGCCCACCGCTTCCTCGTACAGGCCGAGGTCGCCCGTCGCCTCCGCCCGTTTCATGAGGGTCTCGGCGTACTCGGCGTGGCGGTCCCAGTACTCCGGGCCGTCGGCCCGGAGCCGGTCCAGGCCCCGGCGCATCTCCTCCGCGCCCGTACGCCACCCCTCGGCGTCCGCCCCGGCGCGCCGGACCAGCGCCGCCCCGAGATCGAAGCGCGTGCCGGCCGCGAAGTCCCGGCTGGGCGGGGGCAGGGTCAGGCACGTCCGGAAGCGGTCGACGGCCTCCTCGGCGTCCTCCGGATCACCGGTGAGCAGCAGGCAGCGGCCGAGCGCCCGCAGGACCCGGGCGCGTTCGGCGGAGCGGGCGGGAACCTGTGCGGCGAGCTCCCGGAGCAGGGCGGTCGGGGCGTCGGAGGCGCCGGGGTCCACCGGAGCCCGGAGGTTTCCGGCGTTCCAGTTGGCGCGCTTGTCCAGCAACTCCGCGAGGAGGGTGGCGAGCACGATCCGGCGTGCCACGTCGTCGGCGGGTCCGGACCGCGTCCCCCGACGGGCGTGGGCGATGGCCTCGTCCAGGTCGTCCGGGGAGTTCGCGGCCGAGTGCCGGGCGTCCAGCGCCTGGGAGAGCGCGAAATGGGCCTGGGCGCCTACCGGGTGCCCGGGCGGAGCGGCGTCCAGGGCCTCGCGGCCCGCCGCGCACGCCTGGTCGAGGAGATCGGGGCGGTCGGCGTGGCCGGCGAACCCGGTCAGCAGCAGCGCGAGGTTGGCGAGGTACGCGGAGCGCTCGAAGGCGTTCGGGGCGGAGTCCGCGGCCCTCCGGCAGACGGCGATGCCCTCCTCGGCGAGCGCGGTGCGCCCCTCGCCCGCCGCGGCTTCCGTGAAGAGGGCGATCCCCAGGTCGGAGAGGAGCGCGGCGGGACCGGTCGCGGCGGCGCCCGGCTCCGTGAGGGCCGTACGCAGCAGGGCGATGCCCTCGGAGCGCAGCCCCGGGTCGTCCAGGCGGTCGGCGGCGAGGCAGAGCGCGGAACCCAGGGTGGCGCGGTGGTGGGAGCGGCGCGGGCTGTTCTCCGGGGAGAGTTCCGCCGCCTTCCGCAGGGCGAGGACCGCTTCCCCGAGCGTTTCCATGTCCCCGGTCGCATCGGCCAGGTTGCGCAGGGTGTGACCGAAGTTGCCGTGTCTGCGGGCCTGTTCGTCCCGGTCGCCGGGGGCGCAGGCCACGGCGGCGCGCCCGGCGGCGACGGCGTCGGCGAGCGCCTGCCGTCCGGCGCCGTCCTGGTATCCGTGGAAGAGAGCGAGCCCGAGGTCCGAGAGGCAGACGCCCTGCTCCAGGCTGCCGGGGCCGGAGGCGTCGGCGGCGTGCCGCAACAGCACCTGCGCCCTGTGCAGCACGTCGGGGTCGCGGCTCTGCTGGAAGACCGCCATCATCCCGACGCCGGCGTCGTACGCCAGAGCGGCCCCGGTCGCGGCGCCGTCGGGTTCGCCCGCCATCGTGGCGAAGACCGGGCGCAGCCCGAACGGCACCCGGTCGGGGTCCTGTTCGCGGATCGCGGAGAACCCGAGCAGGGCCGTGGCGAGGGCGGGGCGGTCGGCCGCACCGCGCGCGGCGTAGCGGAGGAGGTCGGCGTAACCGAGCGCCAGGACGCCCAGGCCCCAGGTGCTCCCGTCCGGAAGGACCACGCCACCGCGTACCGCGTCGGCCGCCCGCGCGGCCTCCGGGCCGGCGAACCATTCCAGGACGGCGGGATCGGCGTCCGCCCGCTCGGCCTGCCGCAGGATGCGGTCCGCCGCGTCCTCGGCCGTCCTCGCCCGTGTCATCGCGCCCCCGTCCGCCCCGGCCGCCGCTCTCCCGGAGCGCCCCCGCACAGGGTTTCCCGCGGTGCGCACCGGTAGCAGGGCCACCTTACTGACGGATGCCGCGCCCAGGTGATCCGGCGGCGGTGAGCATCTCGCGGCGGCGGCCGGGCGCTCGCCGGTGGCCGTCAACGCCTCCGCCCCCGGCGTGCGGGGGCGGAGGCGTTCCGACGTGGCGGGCCGGACCGGTCAGCGCAGCTGCTCGTACGCGGGCAGGGTGAGGAAGTCCGCGTAGTCCTGGTCCAGGGAGACCTGGAGCAGGAGGTCGTGGGCCTGCTGCCACCTGCCGGCGGTGAAGGCGTCCTCGCCGATCTCCGCGCGGATCGCGGCCAGTTCCTCGGCGGCGACCCGACGGGCCAGCTCCGCCGTGGCGTGCTCGCCGTTCTCGAAGACCACGTCCGCGTTGATCCACTGCCAGATCTGCGAGCGGGAGATCTCGGCGGTCGCCGCGTCCTCCATCAGGTTGAAGATGGCGACCGCGCCCAGGCCCCGCAGCCACGCCTCGATGTAGCGGATGCCGACGGCGACGGCGTTGCGCAGACCGTCGTAGGTGGGCTTGGCGTCGAGGGTGTCGATGGCGATCAGGTCGCCCGCCGCCACCGAGACGTCTTCGCGCAGGCGGTCCTTCTGGTGGGGCTTGTCGCCGAGGACCGCGTCGAAGGAGGCCAGGGCGATCGGGACCAGGTCGGGGTGGGCGACCCAGGAGCCGTCGAAACCGTCGCCGGCCTCGCGGTCCTTGTCGGCCCTGACCTTCTCGAAGGCCACCTTGTTGACCTCGGCGTCGCGCCGCGAGGGGATGAAGGCCGCCATGCCGCCGATCGCGTGGGCGCCGCGCTTGTGGCAGGTGCGGACCAGGAGTTCGGTGTACGCCCGCATGAACGGGGCGGTCATCGTCACCGCGTTGCGGTCCGGCAGCACGAACTTGGCTCCGCCGTCACGGAAGTTCTTGACGATGGAGAAGAGGTAGTCCCAGCGGCCGGCGTTCAATCCGGAGGCGTGGTCGCGCAGTTCGTAGAGGATCTCCTCCATCTCGTACGCGGCCGTGATCGTCTCGATCAGGACGGTGGCGCGGACCGTGCCCTGCGGGATGCCGACGTAGTCCTGGGCGAAGACGAAGACGTCGTTCCAGAGGCGGGCCTCCAGGTGCGACTCGGTCTTCGGCAGGTAGAAGTAGGGGCCCTTGCCGAGGTCGATCAGGCGCTGCGCGTTGTGGAAGAAGTAGAGGCCGAAGTCGACCAGGGCGCCGGGCACGGGGACGCCGTCGAGCTGGAGGTGGCGCTCCTCCAGGTGCCAGCCGCGCGGGCGCATGACGACCGTGGCCAGCTCGTCGGCGGGCTTCAGTGCGTACGACTTGCCGGTCCTCGGGTCGGTGAAGTCGATGCGGCGCTCATAGGCGTCGGTGAGGTTGAGCTGGCCGAGGACGACGTTCTCCCACGTGGGGGCGGACGCGTCCTCGAAGTCGGCGAGCCAGATCTTCGCGCCCGAGTTCAGGGCGTTGACGGTCATCTTGCGGTCGGTCGGACCGGTGATCTCCACCCGGCGGTCGTTCAGCGCCGCCGGGGCGGGCGCGACCTTCCAGGAGTCGTCCGCGCGGACGGCCGCCGTCCCGGGCAGGAAGTCCAGGGTGGAGGTGCGGGCGATCTCGGCCCGGCGCTCGGCGCGCCGGGCGAGCAGCTCATTGCGGCGCGGGGTGAACTGCCGGTGCAGCTCGGCCACGAACGCGAGGGCCGCGTCGGTCAGGACCTCTTCCTGCCGGGGCAGGGGCTCGGCATCGACGATGGCCAGCGTGGACGGCGCTGGTGCGGACATGAGCTGTCACTCCTTCAGCGGGCGGCGGCCTCTCACCGGCCGCCGGGTCGCCTGAGACGGCACGGCGTGCCATGGCTCCGAGATACGGCCGTGGGTGCCGTCTGAGGTTCAGATGGCTTCTGAACAGTGGATAGTAGTTTCCTCATGGTGGAAGTTCAATGATTTGTTGATGTCGAGATTCTCCGGTTCGACAGAAACGGCCCCGCGGCGGCGCAGCGTGCCAGAACGGCCACGGGCCGTCGCCGGCGAAGGGCGGGCTCCTCCCTCGACGGCGAGCGGGCGGAACCCGCGGCGGGGGCGGCCCCCTCCGGTCACTCCAGGCGCCCGAGGTCCTCCGCGGTGTCGATGTCGTACGCCTCCGCCACATCCGCGCACTCCACCAGCGTGATCGCGTCGCGGTGCTCCCGCAGATACGTCCGCGCGCCCCGGTCGCCCACCGCCGCCGCCGCGACGTCCGGCCACCGGTCCACCCCGAACAGCACCGGATGGCTCCGCACCCCGCCGTACGAGGCGGCCGCCAGGCTCGTCCGCGAGCGGTACGCGAGGCGCACCCGAGCCACCGCCTCCGGGCCGATGCCCGGCTGGTCGACCAGGAGGACGAGCGCCGCGTCCGCGTCCGCCGCGCTCAGGGCGGCCAGGCCCAGCCGGAGCGAGGAGCCCATGCCCTCCTCCCAGTCGGGGTTCACGCTCACGGCGCAGCCCGCCAGATCCGCGCGGGCCCGCACCTCGTCCGCCGACGCGCCCAGCACCACGTGGAGCGGACCGCAGCCGCCGTTGCGCAGGGAGCGCACCGCGTGTTCGATCAGCGGGCGCCCCCGGTGCCGCAGCAGCGCCTTCGGGCGGCCGCCGAGCCGCCGCCCCCCGCCGGCGGCCAGCAGCACCCCCGCGACCTTGGGGTCCTTCGTGGCGGGCGCCCGGTCGGGGCCCGTGCTCGTCGTCGTGTCCGTGACCATGGGGCCTGGATACCACCGAGCCCTTCGCACACGCGACACGCGTGTCACCCTCAGGGGTCACCCCGATTTCTTTCCGTGGGCTGGCGCACACTGCCTGTCATGGCGTTAACTTGCGGGCGAACCCGGTGACTTGGCCACAGCCCGGGGACGGGGGTCACAGCGGCGCAGGGACGTGCGAGGGGGAATGCCGTGTTGCGGAGCATGGGGCAGAAGAGGCTGACCGGAAGCGTCGAGGACCCGAGAGTGGCCGAGCTGCGCGTGGCCGTCTCCCGGCTCCGCAGGGAACTGGCCGGTCTCCGCGCCGATTTCCCGGACCGCCCGGTCGCCGAGGACGAGCTGGCCGCCCTGGACGCCATGGCCGTCGGCGGAGTGCCGGAGATCCCCCGGATGCGCCGCTCCCTGCTGCTGATCGCGGGGGCGATCGGCTCGGTGAGCGCTTTGGCCGGCACCCTGCGCGAGGTGCGCAACGCGGTGGACCTCTTCGGGGAGCCCCCGCGAGGGTGACGCGGCCCCGCCCACCGCGAGCGGACGGCGGCAGCGCTTCGGGAAGCCGCGCGCGGGTGACGCGGCCCTGCCTCCGCCGGTTCAGCGGCGGATGAGCCGCCGGGCCGTGGCCGCCGCGACCGCCGACGTGCGGGAGTCGACGCCCAGTTTGGCGTAGATGTGCACCAGGTGGGACTTGACCGTGGCCTGGCTCAGGAACAGCCGTTTGCTGATCTGCAGGTTCGACAGACCCTCCCCGACCAGGTGCAGCACCTCCAGCTCCCGCCGGGTCAGCGCCTCGGCCGGGGTGCGCATCCGGTCCATCAGCCGGTGTGCCACCGAGGGCGCCAGCGCCGAGTGGCCCGCCGCCGCCGTGCGCACGGCGGCGGCCAGCTCCTGCGGCGGCGCGTCCTTCAGCAGATAGCCCCCGGCCCCCGCCTCGACCGCCGCCAGGATGTCCGCGTCGGAGTCGTAGGTGGTGAGGATCAGGACCCGGGGAGCGCCCGGAGCGGCGGTGATTGTCGCCGTGGCCTGCGAGCCGTGCATCCCCGCCCCGAACTGGAGGTCCATCAGGACCACGTCGAAGCCGCCCGCCGCGGCCAGGGCGACGGCCTCCTCGGCGGTGGCGGCCTCACCGGCGACCTCGAAGTCCGGCTCGGCGTCCAGGACCGCGCGCAGCCCCGCCCGTACCACCGGATGGTCGTCGGCCAGCAGCAGCCGGATCGCCTTCCCGCTCACGCCGCCCGCTCCGCTTCCGTACCCGTGCCCACCGTCGTTCCGGCCTCCGCCACGGGCAGCGGCAGCGTGACGGCGACCGCCGTGCCCTGGCCCGGCGCCGACTCCACGCTCAGCGCACCGCCGAGCGATCCGGCCCGCGCCCGCATCGCGGGCAGTCCGAAGCCGCCGTCGCCGCGCTCCTGGACCGGGACCGCCGACGGGTCGAAGCCCCGCCCGTCGTCCACGACGTCCAGCGCCACGGAGGTCCCCATGAAGCTCAGCGTGATCTCCGCACGCCCGGCCCCCGCGTGGCGCACCGTGTTGGCCAGCGCCGACTGCGCGGTCCGCAACAGCGCCACCTCGTACGGGGTCGGCAGCTCCACCGGGGCCCCGCTGACCGCGAACCGTACCGTCAGCTCCGGCGCGGTCGTCCGCGCGCAGAGCCGTTCCAGGGCGGCCGCCAGCGAACCGTGCTCCAGGTCCGGCGGCGTCAGCGCGCGGACGAAGGAACGGGCCTCGGCGAGGTTCGCCTGCGCGGCCTCGCGGGCGGCCCGCACGTGGGCGGCGGCCGGAGCGGCCGGCGGCAGCGACCGCTCGGCGGCCCGCAGCAGCAGCTGGATGCTGGACAGCCCCTGGGCGAGGGTGTCGTGGATCTCCCGGGCCAGCCGCTCGCGCTCGGCGAGGGTTCCGGCGGTCCGTTCCGCCTCGGCCAGCTCCGCGCGGGTGGCGACCAGCTCCACGATCAGCTCCCGCCGCCGCTCGCTCTCCCGGAACAGGGCGTCGTACCCGAGGACGGTGGCGACCGCGACCGCCGCGCCGAGCAGCGGTCCGATGAACGCGCCGGGCGCGATCTCCTGCCGGTGCACGACGAAACCGGTGATCGCGGCGGCGGCCGTGACCACGACGGCGGGCAGCGCCCAGCGCATCGGCAGGAAGTGGAGCTGGAGGAAGTAGATCGGGAAGGCGATCCACAGGGCGTCCGGCGACAGCACCAGCAGCACCGCCCACAGCGTCCACAGCGCGCCCAGCCACCACGCCCCCGCCCGGCCGCCGGGCCGTACGCGCGGGACCAGGGCCCTAGGGAGTGTCCGGGGGGCCGACGCGTCCGCCCGCTCCGGAGTCCCGGCGGGGACCGCCGCCCCCGCCGCGTACAGGGCCGCCGTCAGCAGCGTCACCACCACGACCGCCGCCGTGTCCGGCGCGTCCTCGCCCACCGCGCGCACCACGACCAGGGCCAGCAGCCCCGCCAGCAGGGCGTGCACACAGAGCCGGAGGGCCGCCGTGACGTGGGTGTGCGAACGCGAATCCATGGTCCGTCCAGCGTAGCCGCGGCCACCCCGCCCCCGGTCAACCGAAAGGTTGATCCCGGGCCCGTCCCGCGCGCGATGTCCTCCCGCACCGGCCCGACGAGGCTGGAGCCATGTTCGTCGCATGGAGAGACCTCCGCTTCGCCAAGGGCCGCTTCGCCCTCATGGGCTCGGTCGTGGTGCTGATCACGCTGCTCGTGGGCCTGTTGTCCGGCCTCACCGCCGGTCTGGCCCGGGAGAACACCTCGGCCGTCACCGGGCTGGACGCCGACCACCTGGCGTTCGCCGCGCCCCCGGACGGGCAGGCGGAGTCGTTCACCGACTCGACCGTCCGCGAGGACGCCTGGCGGGCCTGGGCCGCCAGGCCCGGGGTCGAGGCCGCACAGCCGGTCGGCATCCGTACGCTCAACGCCACCGCCGCCGGGGGGCGCTCCGCCGCCGTGTCGGCCTTCGGCGTCGAGCCGGACGGCTCCCTCGGGCCGGAGGGGACCGCCCCGGGGCGGGTCGTGCTCTCCGCGAAGGCGGCCGAGGAACTGGACGCGGCAGCCGGCGACCGGATCGCGCTCGGCCGGACCGAGCGCGAGGTCGCCGCGGTCGCGGGGGACGCCGCCCACAGCCACACCCCCGTCGTCTGGACCACCCTCGACGACTGGCAGCAGATCGGCCACGACGGGGCCGGCCCGGCCGCACAGGCCACCGTGATCGTCCTGACCACCACCGGCGGCGCCGACCTCGCGGCGGGCGACCAGGCGGCGGGCACCAGCACGCTCAGCCTCGACGACTCCCTCGCCGCCATCGGCTCCTACCGGGCGGAGAACGGTTCGCTGCAATTGATGCGCGGTTTCCTCTTCGCCATCTCCGCGCTCGTCATCGGGGCGTTCTTCACCGTCTGGACGATCCAGCGCAGCGGCGACGTCGCGGTACTGAAGGCGCTCGGCGCGTCGACCCCGTACCTCCTGCGCGACGCGCTCGGACAGGCCGTGGTGATGCTCGTCCTCGGTACGGGGCTGGGCGCCGCGCTCGCGGCCGCGGCCGGGGGCCTGATCGCAGGAGCGGCGCCGTTCGTCCTGGACCCGGCGACCGTCCTCGTCCCGGCCGCCGTGATGATCGCCCTCGGCGCGCTCGGGGCCGCCCTGTCCATCCGGCGGATCACCGCCGTCGACCCCCTCACCGCACTCGGGAGTGCCCGATGACGCTCACCCTGACCGATGTCACCCTCACCTACCCGGACGGGGAGGGCCGGCTGACCGCCCTGGACCGGGTCTCGCTGGACGTGCCCCCCGGCACGCTCACCGCCGTCGTCGGCCCCTCCGGTTCGGGCAAGTCCAGCCTCCTCGCCGCCGCCGCCACCCTGGTCGCCCCGGACTCGGGCGAGGTCGTCGTGGCCGGGACGCCGACCGCCGGGCTGAGCCGCGCGGGGCGGGCCGCCCTGCGCCGGGAGCACATCGGCATCGTCTTCCAGCAGCCCAACCTGCTGCCCTCGCTGACCGCCGCCGAGCAGCTCCAGGTGATGCGCCACCTCTCCGGCGGGTCCGCCCGGGCCGCCCGCCGCCGGGCCCTGGACCTGCTGGAGGCGGTCGGCCTGGCCGGCCTCGCGGACCGGCGACCGCACCAGCTCTCGGGCGGTCAGCGCCAGCGCGTCAACATCGCCCGCGCCCTGATGAACGAACCGGCCGTCCTGCTCGTCGACGAGCCGACCAGCGCGCTCGACCACGAACGCGGCGCGGCCGTGCTGGACCTGCTGGTCGGCCTGGCACGGGAACGCGCCACCGCCACGGTGCTGGTCACGCACGACCTGGCGCATCTGGACCGGACGGACCGCACGGTGAGGATGGACGACGGCCGCCTGGCCCAGGCCCCCGCCCCGGCCGGGGCCTGAGACCCGGGGCCGGGGGCCGGGGCCCCCGCGGGCCTCAGCCCCCGTTCGCGCCGTTGCTCGCCAGGGCGTCGGACAACTCTCCGGCGATCTGCTGGAGGATCGGCACGATCCGCTCCGTGGCCGCCTCCGTGACGCGTCCCGCCGGGCCCGAGATGGAGATCGCGGCCGAGGTGGGGGAGTCCGGCACGGAGACCGCGAGGCACCGCACCCCGATCTCCTGCTCGTTGTCGTCCACCGCGTACCCGGCCCGGCGCACCTGCTCCAAGGCGTCCAGGAAACCCTCCGGCGTGGTGATCGTCTTCTCCGTCGCCGCCGGCATGCCCGTACGGGCCAGCAGCGCCCGGACCTCCTCGGCGGGGGTGTGCGCGAGGAGCGCCTTGCCCACGCCCGTGGAGTGCGGCAGGACCCGGCGGCCGACCTCGGTGAACATCCGCATGGAGTGCTTGGACGGCACCTGGGCGACGTACACGATCTCGTCCCCGTCCAGCAGCGCCATGTTCGCCGTCTCGCCGGTCTCCTCGACCAGCCGGCTGAGGTAGGGGCGGGCCCAGGTGCCCAGCAGCCGGGAAGCGGACTCGCCGAGCCGGATCAGGCGAGGGCCCAGCGCGTAACGGCGGTTGGGCTGCTGGCGCACGTAACCGCAGACGACCAGGGTGCGCATCAGCCGGTGGATGGTCGGCAGGGGCAGGCCGCTGCTCGCGGACAGCTCGCTCAGCCCGACCTCGCCCCCGGCGTCCGCCATCCGCTCCAGCAGATCGAAGGCGCGCTCGAGGGACTGCACCCCGCCGCTGGGACCGGCGGGCTTGGAGTCGGCGGTGCTGGCGTGGGACGGCGGCACGTGGGCGATCCTTTCGAAGCGGAAGGCAAGGCAGCAGCCTACCGGGCGGCTCCCGATCGGCCCACTGCTCCCGGTCGGCGTCCGTGCCGGTCAGGGCCTGTTTTGTCCGGGTGCCGACGGGCGGAACGGGCGGCTCCGCGCCGCCTCTCCTGGCCCATGCTACGTTCCGCAGTTCGAAAATTTACTTTTACTTCGTGGAAACCTCCAGAGGTTCCCGGTGAGCGCCCGAGAAGGCCGGAGCGTCCGCGGCCGGGCGGCCCGGCACGCTTCCGGCGGCGGGTTCCGGCGGCCCGCGCGGCGGGGGGCGGGGTCTTGACGAGGGCGATCCCCGCGTGAAGACTCCACCGCAGCTTCAACAGTTCGTTGAATTCCTGGAGTGAGGAGCACGGGTGTCCGGTCAGGACGTGAACCTGGTACTGCGCTCGACGCGCGTCGTCACCCCCGGGGGAACCCGCCCGGCGGCGGTCGCCGTCGCGGGCGGGACGATCCACGCGGTCCTGCCGTACGACGCCGACGTGCCCCCCGGCGCCCGCCTGGAGGACTTCGGCGACGACGTCCTGCTGCCCGGCCTGGTCGACACCCACGTCCATGTGAACGACCCCGGCCGCACCGAGTGGGAGGGGTTCTGGACCGCGACCCGTGCCGCCGCGGCCGGCGGCATCACCACGCTCCTGGACATGCCGCTCAACTCCCTCCCGCCGACCACCACCGTCGAGCACCTGCGGACCAAGCAGCGGGTCGCGGCCCCCAAGGCCCACGTGGACACCGGCTTCTGGGGCGGGGCGATCCCGTCCAACACCAAGGACCTGCGCCCGCTGTACGAGGCCGGGGTCTTCGGCTTCAAGTGCTTCCTGTCGCCCTCCGGCGTCGAGGAGTTCCCCGAGCTGGACCAGGAGCAACTGGCCCGCTCCATGGCGGAGATCGCCGGATTCGGCGGACTGCTCATCGTGCACGCCGAGGATCCGCACCACCTGGCCGACGCGCCGCAGCGCCCCGGCCCCGCCTACGCCGACTTCCTCGCCTCCCGCCCGCGCGACGCCGAGAACACCGCGATCGAAGGGCTCATCGCTCACGCCAGGCGGCTGAACGCCCGCGTCCACGTCCTGCACCTCTCCTCCGGCGACGCGCTGCCGCTGATCGCCGCCGCCAAACGCGAGGGCGTCCGCGTCACCGTCGAGTCGTGCCCGCACTTCCTCACCCTCACCGCCGAGGAAGTCCCGGACGGGGCCACCGAGTTCAAGTGCTGCCCGCCGATCCGCGAGGCCGCCAACCAGGACGCGCTGTGGGCCGGGCTCGCCGACGGCACGATCGACTGCGTCGTCAGCGACCACTCGCCGTGCACCACCGACCTCAAGACCCCGGACTTCGCCTCCGCCTGGGGCGGCATCTCCTCCCTCCAGCTCGGCCTGCCCGCCATCTGGACCGAGGCCCGCCGCCGCGGCCACTCGCTCGACGACGTGGCCCGCTGGATGTCCGCCGCCCCCGCCGAACTCGCCGGGCTGACCCGCAAGGGCGCCATCGAGGCCGGCCGCGACGCCGACTTCGCGGTCCTCGCCCCCGAGGCGACCTTCACCGTCGATCCCGCCGAACTGTTCCACCGCAACCAGGTCACCGCCTACGCCGGGAAGACCCTGCACGGCGTGGTCCGCTCCACCTGGCTGCGCGGGGCCCGTATCGCCTCCGACGGCGTCCTCGCCGAGCCCGTCGGCCGCCTCCTGGAACGGGAGCGCTGAACCGGCCCTTCCCACCTCCCGAACGCGAACGCGACCACCGAGCGCGAACGCCCCTCCGAGCGCGACACCGCCCCGAGCGCGACCGCGACCACCGACCGTGCCCGAAAGGAACGCCCCGACCATGACGGACGCCGCGATACCCCGCTTCACCGGTGATGCCCGCCCGTACGCGGGCGGCGACCCGTACGCCGACCACCGCACCGCCGACTTCCCCTTCACCCACCTCGTCGATCTGGCCGACCGCCGCCTCGGAGCCGGGGTCATCGCGGCCAACGACGAGTTCTTCGCCGAGCGCGAGAACCTGCTCAAGCCCGGACCCGCCGTCTTCGACCCGGAGCACTTCGGCCACAAGGGCAAGGTCATGGACGGCTGGGAGACCCGCCGCCGACGCGGGGCGAGCGCCGCCGAACCCCACCCCGCCGCCGACGACCACGACTGGGCCCTCGTCCGCCTCGGCGCGCCCGGCGTCGTCCGGGGCATCGTCCTGGACACCGCCCACTTCCGCGGCAACTACCCGCAGGCCGTCTCCGTCGAGGCGACGTCCCTGCCCGGCTCCCCGTCCCCCGAGGACCTCCTCGCCCCCGACGTGAAGTGGACGACGCTCGTCCCCCGTACGGCGGTCGGCGGCCACGCGGCCAACGGCTTCGCCGTCGACGCCGAGCAGCGCTTCACCCACCTGCGGGTCAACCAGCACCCGGACGGCGGGATCGCCCGGCTGCGCGTGTACGGCGAGGTCGTCCCCGACCCCGCCTGGCTCGGCGCCCTCGGCACCTTCGACCTGGCCGCCCTGGAGAACGGCGGCCGGGTGGAGGACGCATCCGACCGCTTCTACTCCCCGGCCACCAACACCATCCAGCCCGGCCGCTCGCGCAAGATGGACGACGGCTGGGAGACCCGCCGCCGCCGCGACCGGGGCAACGACTGGATCGGCTACCGCCTCGCCGCGCAGTCCGAGATCCGGGCCGTCGAGATCGACACCGCCTACCTCAAGGGGAACTCCGCCGGCTGGGCGAGCCTGTCGGTACGGGACGGGGAGGGCGGCGACTGGACCGAGATCCTGCCCCGGACCCGCCTCCAGCCCGACACCGACCACCGCTTCGTGCTCGACGCGCCGGTCCGGGCGACCCGCGTACGGATCGACATCTTCCCGGACGGCGGCATCTCCCGCCTGCGGCTGCACGGCTCGCTCACCCGGGAGGGCGCCGCCGCTCTGGCCGCCCGCCACCGGGAGCTCGGCGGCTGACCGCGTACGCGCCCGGCGCGCGGCGCACCGAGGTCGCAGGGGGACCGCGGTGCGCCCGCCCGGCCCCGTCACGCGGGGATGTGCCACCCTGGTCGGGGTGCGGGAGCAGGCCCGGGGGGGCAGGTGAACCGCACCGTCCGACGTATCGACCAGGAGCCCCTCATGATCTTCATCGCCGTCAAGTTCACCGCCCTCGCCGCCGAGCGCGACAACTGGCTCCCCCGGCTGGAGGAGTTCACCGCGGCCACCCGCGGCGAGCCCGGCAACGTCTTCTTCGACTGGTCCCGCAGCGTGGAGAACCCCGACGAGTTCGTCCTGCTGGAGGCGTTCGCCGACGCGGCGGCCGGCGAGGCGCACGTGAACTCGGACCACTTCAAGGCGGCGATCGAGACGATGTCGGAGATGGTCGCCGAGGTCCCCGAGATCATCAACGTCGAGGTGGAGGGCACCGGCTGGTCCCGCATGGCGGAGGTCACCCCGCGCAACCGGTGACGGACCGCCCCCTCCTGTGACGGCGGCCGCCGCTCCCGCCCGGCGACGGCGGCCCCGCGCCCCGGGCCATCAGAACTCCTCGTGGGCGTCCGGGTCGCCGCCGAACCGCCGCTGCCGCCCGGACGAAATGGTCGTCAGCTCCTGGGCCGTCAGTTCGAAGCCGAACAGATCGAGGTTCTCGCGGCGGCGTTCGGGATCCGCCGACTTCGGGATGGGCACCGCGCCGAGCTGGGTGTGCCAGCGCAGCACCACCTGGCCGGGGGTCACCCCGTGGTCCTCCGCGATCGCGCGGACCGAGGGGTCCTCCAGCACCTCGCGGCCCCGGGCCAGCGGGCTCCAGCTCTCCGTGACGACGCCCTTCGCCGCGTGCACCGCCCGCAGCTCCTCCTGCGGCAGCAGCGGATGCATCTCGATCTGGTTGACGGAGGGCAGCACGCCCGTCTCCCGCTGCAGCCGTTCCAGGTGCGCGGCGGTGAAGTTGGAGACGCCGATCGAGCGGACCAGACCCTCCTCGCGGAGCCTGATCATCGCCTTCCAGGTGTCCACGTACCGGTCGGTCCGGGGGAGCGGCCAGTGGATCAGGTACAGATCGACGTACTCGACGCCCAGCCGGGCCCGCGACTCCTCGAACGAGGCCAGCGTCTCCTCGTACCCGTGGTGCCGGCCGGGAACTTTCGTGGTGAGGCGGATCTCCTCGCGGGGGACGCCGCTGCGGGCGACGCCCCGGCCGACGCCGGTCTCGTTGCCGTAGGCGAAAGCCGTGTCGATCAGCCGGTAGCCGAGCCGGAGGGCCCCGGCGACGGCCTCCTCGGCCGCCGCGTCGTCCAGCGGATAGGTGCCGAACCCCACCGCCGGGAGGTGCGTGCCGTCGTTGAGCGCCTGAACCGGTGTGCCGGACATGTGCTGGTCCCGTCCTTCCCGTCGCTGCCCCGTCCCGGCCAGCGTAGGGGCGCGGCAGGCGGGGGCAGCCCGGCGGGGGCCGCCGGGCCGGGACGGCGGGCCGGTCGGCGGCGGCAGCGCGCGGGGCCCCGCCGCCCGCGCCGGGCGGAGCGCCGGGCGCGGGCGGCCGGCGGGGAGGGGACCCCGTCCGCCGGGCCCGTTCCGGGAGGCGGAGCGGTGCTCAGGCCGCGTGGCCGCCGTCCACGACCAGTTCGGTGCCCGTGATGAAGGCCGCCTCCGGGCTCGCGAGGTACGCGACGAGCGAGGCGACCTCCTCCGCCGTGCCGAACCGGCCCAGGGCGGTCGCCGCCCGCTGCCCCTCGGCGAACGGCCCGTCCGCCGGGTTGAGGTCGGTGTCCACCGGGCCGGGCTGGACCAGGTTCACCGTGATGCCGCGCGGCCCCAGCTCCCGGGCGAGCGGCTTGGTCAGACCGGCCAGGGCGGACTTGCTGAGCCCGTACAGGGTGGAGCCGGGCCCGCCCGTGTACCGGCTCAGCGCGGTGCCGACGGAGACGATCCTGCCCCCGTCGGACAGCCGCTCCGCCGCGGCCCGGCAGGCGAGGAAGACCGCCCGGACGTTCACCGCCAGTGTCCGGTCCACCTGCTCCCCGGTCAGCTCCCCGATCGGCCCGAGGAGGCCGATGCCCGCGTTGTTGACCAGGACGTCGAGCCGGCCGAGCGCGTCCGCCGCCCGGTGCACGGCCTCGCCGGCCGCCACGGCGTCCGCCGCGTCGCAGCGCAGGGCCACGCCCCGGCGGCCGAGGGCCTCGATCCTCTCGACGGTCGCACGGGCCGCCTTCTCGTCCCGCACATAGGTGAGGGCGACGTCCACGCCGTCCCGGGCGAGCCGGAGCGCGGTCGCGGCGCCGATGCCCCGGCCGCCCCCGGTGACCAGGGCGGCCCGGGCGGCGGGAACGGTGGGAACGGCGGGGGAAAGGGTGCTGGACATGGCTGCTTCCTCGCTGATCGGGGGCGCCGTCACCGCGACGGCATCCCCCAGCAAACGCGCGCGGCGCCCCGCGCACCGGCGGGTATCGGACGCCTACGCCCGACCGCGCCGCTCATCGCGAGGGGAAGCTGCGGGGGAGGGGGGAGGGAAGCAGCGCCGGGTCGGTCGCCGCCGCCCGCAGCCGGGCCAGGATGGCCCGCGCCGCCTTCTCGTAGCCGAGGTTGTTCTTCTGCAGCACCGACTCCGCGTTGGCCAGCTCCAGCAGGGCGATCACCTCGAAGGCCAGCTGGCACACGTCGGTGTCCGCGGCCAGCTCCCCCAGCGTCCGGGCCTCCTCGATCGTCTGCTCCACGAAGGTGACCCAGCCCGTCTGCGCGGACGCCAGCGCGTCGTGCACCTTGCCGCCCCGCGCGTCGAACTCGGCGGTCGCCGCGTAGAAGAAGCAGCCGCCGCGGAACACGCGCTCGCGGGAGTACGCGATCCACGCCTCGCACATCCGCCAGACCCGGCCGAGCCCCGGCGGCGCCGACCGGGCGGGGCGCAGCACATGGTCGACGTAGATGGCCACCGCCCCCCGTACGGTCGCCAGCTGGAGCCCTTCCTTCGAGCCGAACAGGGCGAAGACCCCGCTCTTGCTCAGCCCCAGTTCGGCGGCCAGCCGCCCCAGCGACAGGCCCTCCAGCCCTTCGACCGAGGCGATCTGCACCGCCCGCCCCAGGATCAACTGCCGGGTCCGGTCCCCCCGCTCGACCCGCCCGTCCGCCCTTACCGACGCCATGTGACCACTCCGTGCCTCAGGGTTATCGAGGCGTCAGTCTAGGGAGCGGCGGCGTCCTCGGCGGACCCGCTTCCCCCGGCCGAGCGGCCCGCCCGTCTCTGACCACGGACGATGACCGGGAACATGCCGACCGTTGCGACAGGTGTTCCTTTCCCCCGGGGGCGGTCAGCCCTTGACCGCGTCGGCGGCGACCATCACGGCCGCCCCCGCCACGATCAGCACGATGTTGACGAACAGCATGCGGTCGCCGAGGAAGTCGACGTGCCGCACCACCGTCCAGAACCGGAACCAGCCCGTCCACTCGTACAGCAGCCCGCCCGCGCCCTGGAGGAGGACGAGGAACCCGGTCGTCTCGATGATTTTCTTCATGGGCCGAGCCTTCCGCCCGGGCCGCGCCCGCCGCGTCGGCCACCGGTCCCCTCCGCCGCGCCGAAAGTATCCGGTCCCGCGACTTCGGTCGCTTCCTCCCCCCCCGCAGGGCCCTTCCGGGCCGCCCGGCTGCGTAGCTTTGCGGATATGACGCGCACCGAGTACCGCTGGCTCCTCCCCTCGGCGATGGCCGACCCCGAGCTGCCCGGCGACCGGGCCCGGGCGCGGCGCACCGTGCGGGACTGGGCCGTGGACCTCACGGCCTTCCTCTGCGCCGCGGGCATCGGCATGCTCGCCCTCGGGACGATCGAGGCCGACGAGACCACGGCCGACGTCGTCGTGTTCGTGGACTCGGTGGCCGGCGCGCTCTCCTGCTGCGCCCTCTGGGTCCGGCGGCGCTGGCCCGTCGGGCTCGCCGTCGCCCTGGCCGTCCTGTCCGCCGTGGAACCCGTGGCCGCCGGGGCGCTGCTGGTGGCCCTGTTCAGCCTGGCCGTGCACCGTCCGTTCAAGCCCGTCGCGATCGTGGGCGCGCTCACCCTGGCCCTGGCGCCGCTGCAACCGTTCCTGCGCCCCGACCCGACGACCGGCTACCTCGCCTCGACCGTCTTCGGCGTCCTGCTGACCCTGCTGGTGATCAGCTGGGGCATGGCCGTACGCTCCCGGCGCCAGCTCGTCGTCACCCTGCGCGAACGGGCCCACCGCGCCGAGGCCGAGGCGGAGCTGCGCGCCGAACAGGCCCAGCGCCTGGCCCGGGAGGCCATCGCCCGCGAGATGCACGACGTCCTGGCCCACCGGCTCACCCTGCTCAGCGTGCACGCCGGGGCCCTCGAATTCCGGCCCGACGCCCCCGCCGCCGAGGTGGGCCGGGCCGCCGGCGTCATCCGGGACAGCGCCCACGAAGCCCTCCAGGACCTCCGCGAGATCATCGGCGTCCTGCGCGGGCCCGGCGACGCCGACGAGGGCCACCGGCCGCAGCCCACCCTCGCCACCCTGGACGCCCTCGTCGCCGAGTCCCGGCGCGCGGGCATGGAGGTGGCGCTCGACAACCGGGTCGCCGACCCCGGCCGGGCCCCCGCCGCCACCGGCCGCACGGTCTACCGGATCGCCCAGGAATGCCTGACCAACGCCCGTAAACACGCGCCCGGCGCCACGGTCTCCCTCACCGTGAGCGGCGGCCCCGGCGAGGGCCTCACCGTCGAGGTGGAGAACCCCGCCCCCGCCGAACCCTTCGAACGGGTACCCGGCTCCGGCCAGGGGCTCATCGGCCTCACCGAACGCGCCACCCTCGCCGGGGGAGGGCTGGAGCACGGGCCGACGCCGGAAGGCGGCTTCGCGGTCCGGGCCCGGCTGCCGTGGCCCGCCGCATGACACCCGCCCCGGGGACGACGAACACCCGCTGGCTACGGTGGCCGTCATGAGCACCCCGCCGCCCCCGACGCCTCCCGCCGCCGCCCCGCCACCCGAGTCCGCCGCGCCCCCGCCCGGACCGCCCGTCCGGCTGCTGATCGTCGACGACGACCCGCTGGTCCGGGCGGGACTCGCCCTGATGCTCGGCGGCGACCAGGGCATCGAC
Source organism: Streptomyces sp. CB02366 (assembly GCF_001905905.1). Lineage (GTDB taxonomy): Bacteria > Actinomycetota > Actinomycetes > Streptomycetales > Streptomycetaceae > Streptomyces. The sequence goes on along the minus strand of NZ_LIVT01000003.1, from coordinate 79,054 downwards.
ATCGTCGGGGAGGGCGCGGACGGCGCCGAGGTCGAGGAACTGGTCGAACGCCTGCGCCCCGACGTCGTCCTGATGGACATCCGGATGCCGGTCATGGACGGACTCGCCGCGACCGAACTGCTGCGCCGTCGCCGCGACGCCCCCGAGGTCGTCGTCCTCACCACCTTCCACGCCGACGAACAGGTGCTCCGGGCCATCCGGGCGGGGGCGGCCGGGTTCGTCCTGAAGGACACCCCGCCGGCCCGGATCGTCGACTCCGTCCGCCGGGTCGCCGCCGGGGATCCGGTGCTCTCGCCCGCCGTCACGCGCCAGTTGATGGCCCGCGCCGCAGGCCGCGGCACCGACGACCGGACGGACCGCGCCGACCGCGCACGCAGGCGCTTCGGCCAACTCGCCGAGCGGGAGAAGGAGGTCGCCGTCGCCGTCGGGCGCGGCGGGTCCAACGCGGAGATCGCGGGCTCCCTCCACCTCAGCGTCGCCACCGTCAAGGCCCACGTCTCACGGATTCTCGCCAAACTCGGCCTCAACAACCGCGTCCAGATCGCCCTGTTGGTCCACGACGCGGGGCTCCTGGACGCGGACGGGGGAGACGGTGCGGCCCGGGGCGCGGCCGGCGGATCCTGACCGGACCCGGGACCCGGTCCGGAAGAAGACTCTAGGCTGACCGGAGCGGCCCGGACCGGAACGGGCCCGCGACGGGAGAGGGACCGCCTGCCCATGGCCGTACGTGATCTGCGGAACCTGCCGGACTTCACCGCCGACCCCTATCCGTACTACGCGGAGCTGCGCACCGAGGGCCCCGTGCACATCGTGCGCACCGAGGAGATGGAGCGCGTCTGGCTGGTCGTCGGGTACGAGGAGGGCCGTGCCGTCCTCGCCGACCACCGGTTCGGCAAGGACTGGCGCACCACCGGGCGTTGGGAGGCGTCCGAGGCCCTGCTCAGCGCCAACATGCTGGAACTGGACGCCCCGCACCACACCCGGCTGCGACGGCTCGTCGTCCGCGAGTTCACCGCCCGGCGCATCGAGGCGCTGCGCCCCCGCGTCACCGGGATCACCGAGCGGCTCCTCGACGCGATGGCGCCCCGGGGCTCCGCTGACCTGGTCGACGCACTCGCCTTCCCCCTGCCGATGACCGTGATCTGCGAACTCCTCGGCGTCCCCGACATCGACCGGGACGCCTTCCGGACCCTCTCGAACGGCATCGTCACGCCCACCCGGGAGCAGCGCGACGCCGACCCGGCCGGCGCGATGAGCGACTACCTCGTCGACCTCATCGCGGACAAACGCCGTTCGCCCGGCGACGACCTGCTCAGCGCGCTGATCCGCACCCGGGACGAGGGCGGCGACGGCCTCTCCTCCGCCGAACTGGTCGGCATGGCCTTCCTGTTGCTGGTGGCGGGGCACGAGACCACCGTCAACCTGATCGCCAACGGGGTCCGGGCCCTGCTCGACCACCCCGACCAACTCGCCCTGCTGCGGGCCGAACCGGGGCTCATCGGCGGCGCGGTGGAGGAGATGCTGCGCTACGACGGCCCGGTGGAGACCACCACCTTCCGCTTCGCCCGCGAGGAGGTGAAGATCGGCTCCACCGTGATCCCTCGCGACGAGGCGGTGCTCGTCGCCCTGGCCTCCGCCGACCGCGACCCGGCCCGCTTCCCCGAACCGGACGCCTTCGACATCCGCCGCGAGCCCCAGGGGCACCTGGGCTTCGGCCACGGGGCGCACTACTGCCTGGGCGCGCCGCTCGCCCGGATGGAGGCGCGCATCGCGATCGGCGCCCTGCTGGAACGCTTCCCGGGCCTCGCCCGCGACCCGTCCGGCGGCGAACCGGACTGGCTGCCCGGCCTGCTGATGCGCGGCGTGCGGGCGCTGCCGGTTCGCTGGTGAAGCCCGCCGACGCGCCCCGCACGGACCTCACCGGACCCGAACTCCTGACGAAGGGCACCGCGTTGACCACCGAACCCCTGACCGATCTCGCCGCGCTCGGCGAGCGGTTCACCCGCGACCCGTACCCCGTCTACGCCGCGTTACGGGAGGAGGGCCCGGTCCACCGGGTGCGGATCCCCGAGGGCACGGACGCCTGGCTCGTCGTCGGATACGAGCTCGGCCGCGACCTCCTCGCCGATCAGCGGCTCTCCAAGCGGTGGAGCCGGGCCTCACCGGCGCTCGGGATCGGCAAGGTGTCGGCCGGCACCTCGATGCTCAGCTCCGACGCCCCCGACCACACCCGGCTGCGCAAGCTGGTCGCCCGCGAGTTCACCGCCCGCCGGATGGAGCGGCTGGCCCCGCGCGTCCAGGAGATGACCGACGGTCTGCTGGACGCGATGCTCGCCGCCCCCGACCGTACGGCGGACCTCGTGGAGGCGCTCTCCTTCCCGCTGCCCATGGCGGTGATCTGCGAGCTGCTCGGCGTCCCGTTCCTGGACCGCGAGAAGTTCCGCACCTGGTCCGGCCAGGCGGTCTCCTCCGTCGACCCCGCCGTGCGCGCCTCCTCCGCCGAGGCGATGACCGGGTACATCACCGGGCTGCTGGCCGACAAGCGGGCGGAGCCGGGCGAGGACCTGCTGAGCGCGCTCATCCACACCGCCGACGAGGACGGCGACCGGCTCTCCGGCGACGAACTGATCGGCATGGTGTGGTTGCTGCTGGTCGCCGGGCACGAGACCACCGTCAACCTCATCACCAACGGCGTGCACAGCCTCCTCGCCCACCCCGACCAACTGGCGGCCCTGCGCGCCGACTTCTCCCTGATCGACAACGCGGTCGAGGAGATCCTGCGGTTCGAGGGGCCGGTGGAAACGCCCACGTACCGCTTCACGACCGAACCGGTCGAGGTCGGCGGGGTGGTGATCCCCGGAGGCGGCGAGCTGGTGCTCGTCGCCATGTCGGACGCCAACCGCGACCCGGCCCGCTTCCCCGACGCGTCCCGGTTCGACATCACCCGCGACGCTCGGGGCCACATCGCCTTCGGACACGGCATCCACTACTGCCTGGGCGCGCCGCTGGCCCGGATCGAGGCACGGACGGCCATCCGGTCGCTGCTGGAGCGCTGCCCGGATCTGCGGCCTGCCGCGGACCCGGCGACGCTCACGTGGCGGACGGGGATGCTCATGCGGGGGCCGCTGAGCCTGCCGGTCGCCTGGTAGCGGGACGGCCGGACCGCCGCGACGCGTCCGGGCCCCGGGGCCCCGCCGGGGGCGGTTCCGGCCCGATCGGGTACGGCCCCGGCCCGGGGACGCGGTTCCGGTTCAGCCGCCGGGGACCTCGGCCAGCGCGACCGGCCGGCGTTCCCGGCGGGAGACCTCGCACGCCTCCGCGATCCGCAGGGCGTGCAGGGCCTCGCGCCCGTCGCACGGATTGGCCAGCTCACCGCGGACCACCCGCAAGAACGCGTCCAGCTCCGCCTCGTACGCCGGGGCGAACCGTTCCAGGAACCCCGGCCAGGGCTTCGCCGGGGCGCCGGGGCCGCCCGGCTCGGCCGAGGACAGCGGCGTGCGGTCGTCCAGGCCGACGGCGATCTGGTCCAGCTCCCCGGCCAGTTCCATCCGCACGTCGTACCCGGCGCCGTTGCACCGGGTCGCGGTGGCGGTGGCGAGCGTCCCGTCGTCGAGGGTGAGCACGACGGCCGCCGTGTCCACGTCCCCGGCCGCCCGGAACATCGCGGGCCCGGCGTCCGAGCCGGTGGCGTACACCTCGCTCACCTCCCGGCCCGTCACCCAGCGCAGGATGTCGAAGTCGTGGACGAGGCAGTCGCGGTACAGCCCGCCGGAGAGCGGGAGGTAGGCGGCGGGCGGCGGGGCGGGGTCGGAGGTGGCCGCCCGCACGGTGTGCAGCCGGCCGAGCCTCCCGCCCCGTACGGCCGCCCTGGCCTCGCCGTACCCCGCGTCGAAGCGGCGCATGAAGCCGAGCTGGAGCACGCTGCCCGCCGCCTCGACCTCCGCCAGCGCGGCCAGGGTGCCGGGCAGGTCCAGCGCGATCGGCTTCTCGCAGAAGACCGGCAGCCCGGCGCGGGCGCCCCGGGCGATGAACCCGGCGTGGGCCGAGGTCGCCGAGCAGACCACCACGGCGTCGGGCAGCCCCCGCGCCCCGCCCGCCCCGGTGAACAGGTCCTCCACCCGGACCGCCGAGGCCCCGGTCCGTACGGCGGCGCGCGCCGCCCGCTCGGGGTCCGCGTCCGCCAGCAGCAGGGCGTCCACGGCGGGATGGCGGCTCAGCACCTCCGCGTGGAATGTGCCGATCCGCCCCGTTCCAATCAGTCCGATGCGCATGGGCCCAAGGTCTCGTTCGCCCGGTCATCATGTCAAGCGTTTGTCCTGACAAATGGAGCGGTGTGCGCCGGCGGTCCGTGCCCCGACGCGCCATGGCTTTGTCCGGACAAGCGAACTACGCTCGCTCCGTGACCGCACATGGAACCGACCGGCCGCTGCCGCTGAGCGTGGACCGCACCAGCCCGGTGCCGCTCTATTTCCAGCTGGCACAGCAGTTGGAGGCCGCCGTGGAGGAGGGCCGCCTGGCCCCCGGCACCCTGCTCGGGAACGAGATCGACCTCGCCGCGCGCCTCGGCCTGTCCCGGCCCACCGTCCGCCAGGCCATCCAGTCGCTCGTCGACAAGGGCCTCATGGTCCGCCGCCGGGGGGTGGGCACCCAGGTCGTCCACCGCCAGGTCCGCCGCCCGCTGGAGCTCAGCTCGCTCTACGACGACCTGGAGGCCGCCGGGCAGCACCCCACCACCAGGGTCCTGCGCGCCACCACGGAACCGGCGGACGCGGAGGTCGCCGCCGCGCTCGGCGTCGCGGAGGGCAGCGAGGTGCGCCTCGTCGAGCGGCTGCGGAGCGCTCACGGCGAACCGGTGGCCCTGCTGCGCAACCACCTGCCGCCGGTGCTGCTGCCGCTGCGCACCGAGGACCTGGAAGCGACGGGCCTCTACCGGCTGATGCGCACGGCCGGCATCACCCTGCACAGCGCCCGCCAGTCCGTGGGCGCGCGCGCCGCGACGGCGGAGGAGGCCCGCGCGCTGGACGAGCAGCCCGGAGCGCCGCTGCTGACGATGGAGCGGATCACGTACGACGCCACGGGGCGGGCGGTCGAATTCGGCTCGCACGTGTACCGGGCGACGCGGTACGCCTTCGAGTTCCAGCTGCTCGTACGCCCCTGAGCGGCCGCCCCCGCTCGGCGCCCGCCCGCCGGGCCCCGCGCCCGCGGGCGCACCCGCCCGCGACCGCCGCGTGCACACGGGTTGCGTTCCCCCGGTCCCGTGCCCCAGGCTCCTGTGTCCGTCGGGCTCACCGGGCACGGGCCGCGCCCGTGAACGCCGGACCGGACGGGGGCGCGGGCGGGAGCGGGCAGGGCTCGGGGATACTTGGGCAGCCGGCCCGGGGCCGTACACGCCCCGTCCGGTCGAGCGAAGCGCACAGCGAGCAGCAGTAGAAGGGCACGGCGTCGTGGCAAGGGTTCGGACAGGGGTACGCGCGGTGGGCGCCGTGCTGGCAGTGGCGCTGGTCGCCTCCCTCGCGGGATGCAGCAGCACCGGCGGCAAGCGCGCCGAGGAGCGCGCGGCCGCCGCGGCCGAGGGACGGGCCGCGGTGAACACACCGCGCTGGACCTTCGCCATGGTCACCCACTCGGGCGACGGCGACACCTTCTGGGACATCGTCCAGAAGGGCGCCGAGCAGGCCGCCCTCAAGGACAACATCAACTTCCTCTACTCGCACAACGACGAGGGCAACCAGCAGGCCCAGCTCGTCCAGACCGCGATCGACAAGAAGGTCGACGGGCTGATCGTCTCGCTGGCCAAGCCCGACGCCATGAAGGCCGTGGTCGCCAAGGCCGTCAAGGCGGGCATCCCGGTCGTCACCGTGAACTCCGGCTCCGCCGAGTCCAAGGAGTTCGGGGCGCTCACCCACATCGGCCAGGACGAGGCCATCGCCGGCGAGGCCGTCGGCGACGAGCTGAACGAACGGGGCCGCAAGAAGGCCCTGTGCGTCCTGCACGAGCAGGGCAACGTCGGCCACGAGCAGCGCTGCGCCGGGGCGAAGAAGACCTTCGACGGCACCCTGCAGAACCTGTACGTCGACGGCACCAACATGCCCGACGTCACCGCGTCCATCGAGGCCAAGCTCCAGTCCGACAAGGACATCGACGCGGTCGTCACCCTCGGCGCCCCCTTCGCCGACGCGGCCGTCCAGGCCAAGCGGACGGCGGGCAGCAAGGCCGAGATCGACACCTTCGACCTCAACGCCAAGGTCGCTACCGGCCTGCAGAGCGACAAGCTCGGCTTCGCCGTCGACCAGCAGCCCTACCTCCAGGGCTACCAGGCCGTCGACCTGCTCTGGCTCTACCGCTACAACCGCAACGTCCTCGGCGGCGGCCTCCCCGTCCTCACCGGCCCCCAGGTCATCACCAAGGACGACGCCGACGCCCTGGCCGACTACACCGAGCGGGGCACCCGATGAGCGGCTCCACCGCCGCACCCGACCGGCCGGACGAACGCCTGGTGCGCACCTCGCCGCTGCGCAAGCTCCTCGGCCGCCCCGAACTGGGCTCGGTCGTCGGGGCGGCGGCCGTCTTCCTGTTCTTCGCGATCGTCGCCGACAGCTTCCTGCGGGCCTCCAGCCTCGGCACCGTGCTGTACGCGGCCTCCGTCCTCGGCATCATGGCCGCCCCGGTCGCGCTGCTGATGATCGGCGGCGAGTTCGACCTCTCCGCCGGCGTCCTGGTGACCAGCTCCGCGCTGGTCTCCTCGATGTTCAGCTACCAGATGACGGCCAACGTCTGGGTCGGGGTCCTGGTCTCGCTGCTGGTCACCCTCGCCATCGGCGCGTTCAACGGCTTCATGCTGACCCGCACCAAACTGCCGAGCTTCATCATCACGCTCGGCACCTTCCTGATGCTGACCGGCCTGAACCTCGGCTTCACCAAGCTCATCAGCGGAACCGTCTCCACCAAGGCCATCGGCGACATGGAGGGCTTCGACTCGGCCCACGCCCTGTTCGCCTCCACGCTGACCCTCGGAAGCATCCAGCTCAAGGTGACCATCCTGTGGTGGATCGCCCTGGTCGCCGTCGCCACCTGGATCCTGCTCCGTACCCGCTTCGGCAACTGGATCTTCGCCGTCGGCGGCGAGGCGGACGCGGCCCGCGCGGTCGGCGTCCCGGTCATCCGCACCAAGATCGGGCTGTACCTCGGCGTCGCCTTCGCCGCCTGGGTCTCCGGCCAGCACCTGCTGTTCAGCTACGACGTCGTCCAGTCCGGCGAGGGCGTCGGCAACGAGCTGACGTACATCATCGCCGCCGTCATCGGCGGCTGCCTGATCACCGGCGGCTACGGCTCCGCGATCGGCTCGGCGGTCGGCGCCCTCATCTTCGGCATGACCAGCAAGGGCATCGTGTACGCCGAATGGAACCCGGACTGGTTCAAATTCTTCCTGGGAGCCATGCTGCTCCTGGCCACCCTGCTCAACGCGTGGGTGCGCAAGCGCGCGGAGGCGACGACATGACGGCCACCCCCGACAGCACGGCGGGAGCGACCGCCGGACCCCTGGTGGAGCTGGACGACGTCTCCAAGTTCTACGGCAACATCAAGGCACTGGAACACGTCTCGCTGGAGGTCCACGCGGGCGGGATCACCTGTGTCCTCGGTGACAACGGCGCCGGCAAGTCCACCCTGATCAAGATCATCGCAGGACTGCACCGGCACGACTCCGGGCGCTTCCTGATCGAGGGCGAGGAGACCGTGCTCGCCAACCCGCGCGACGCCCTGGACCGGGGCATCGCCACCGTCTACCAGGACCTGGCCGTCGTCCCGCTGATGCCGGTCTGGCGGAACTTCTTCCTCGGCTCCGAGCCCACCACCGGCTTCGGCCCCCTCAAGCGCCTCGACGTCCGCACGATGCGCGAGACGACCCGCAGGGAACTGCTCCGCATGGGCATCGACCTGCGCGACGTCGACCAGCCCATCGGCACCCTGTCCGGCGGCGAACGCCAGTGCGTGGCCATCGCCCGCGCCGTCTACTTCGGCGCGAAGGTCCTCGTCCTGGACGAGCCGACCGCCGCGCTCGGCGTCAAGCAGTCCGGCGTGGTCCTCAAGTACGTGGCGGCCGCCCGCGACGCCGGGCTCGGCGTGGTCCTCATCACGCACAACCCCCACCACGCCCACCTCGTCGGCGACCGGTTCGTCCTCCTCAAGCGGGGCACGATGTCCGGCAGCCACACCAGGGACGAGATCACGCTGGACGAACTGACCCGGCAGATGGCGGGCGGCAGCGAGCTGGAGGAGCTGAGCCACGAGCTGGAGCGCACCCCGGCCCCCACCCTCCCGGGCGCCTCCACCGCGACCGACGACACCCCCTGACCCGCCGCCCGCCCCGGCCGCACCGGGCTTCCGCCCCGGCGCGGCCGACCCCGGCCATCGGCCGCCGGGTGCGGGCAGTGGCAGAATCGAGCGCGGCGGGCGCCGTCCGCCGCCGGCCGCGACAGCGGCCCGCCCCCGAGACCCCGCAGGGACGATGAGCACGTACCGCGACTTCGCACACCGCGGCTCAGCCCGCGCCACCGTCCTCAAGACCGTCGGCACCAAGGAACGCCGCTCGCACCTGTCCGCGCCCCGCGTCCCCACGGTCGGGATCGACATCGGCGGCACCAAGGTGATGGCCGGCGTCGTCGACGCCGACGGCAACATCCTGGAACAGCTGCGCACCGAGACGCCCGACAAGTCCAAGAGCCCCAAGGTCGTCGAGGACACCATCGTCGAACTGGTCCTGGACCTCTCCGACCGGCACGACGTCCACGCGGTGGGCATCGGCGCGGCGGGCTGGGTGGACGCCGACCGCTCCAAGGTGCTGTTCGCCCCGCACCTGGCCTGGCGCGACGAGCCCCTGCGCGACGCCCTCGCCTCCCGCCTCGTCGTCCCCGTCATGGTCGACAACGACGCCAACACCGCCGCCTGGGCGGAATGGCGCTTCGGAGCGGGCCGCGGCGAGGACCACCTCGTCATGATCACCCTCGGTACGGGCATCGGCGGCGCGATCCTGGAGGACGGCCGGGTCAAGCGCGGCAAGTACGGGGTGGCCGGTGAGTTCGGCCACATGCAGGTGGTGCCCTCGGGCCACCGCTGCCCGTGCGGCAACCGGGGCTGCTGGGAGCAGTACAGCTCCGGCAACGCCCTGGTCCGCGAGGCGAGGGAGCTGGCCGCCGCCGACTCCCCGGTCGCGCACTACCTGCTGGACCGGGTGAAGGGCAACGTCTCCGACATCACGGGGCCGCTCATCACCGAACTGGCCCGCGAGGGCGATGCGATGTGCATCGAACTCCTCCAGGACATCGGCCAGTGGCTCGGCGTCGGCATCGCCAACCTGGCCGCCGCGCTCGACCCCTCCTGCTTCGTCATCGGAGGCGGTGTCAGCGCCGCCGACGACCTCCTGATCAACCCGGCCCGGGACGCCTTCAAGCGACACCTCACCGGGCGCGGCTACCGCCCCGAGGCCCGCATCGCGAAGGCGCAGCTCGGCCCCGAGGCGGGTATGGTCGGCGCCGCGGACCTGGCCAGGCTGGTCGCCCGCCGCTTCCGCCGGGCCAACCGGCGCCGGGTCGAGCGGTACGAGCGGTACGCCCAGTTCTACGACCAGGCGGCGAGCACCCTCCGCAACACCCGGCCCACCCGCACCGCCGACTGAACCGCGGCCGCCCTCCCCGGCGTCCCCTTTCCCGTACGCACGCCGCAGCACCCTAGGGACCACTGATCATGATCGCAGCCGAGCACCCCGTGGTGCCGCACCAGTCGGAGTCTCCGGGCGACGGCGGGGGGAAGCCGCCCGAGGACCCGCGGCATGTGGTCAAGCGGCGCTTCATCACCGCCACGATCATCGTCCTGCTGATCGGCATCCCGGCCGGCTACCTGCTCATCTCGGCCGGCCAGAGCCGCCGCTCGGGCCAGGACAAGGAGGCGGAGGCGGCCGCCCAGGGGCTCCGGGAGGGCTGGCCCTCCAAGATGCAGCGCCGGATCTTCGAGATCCCCATTCCCGGCAACGGACAGGGCGTCCAGTACTACGAGACGAACAACTGGAAGGCCAGCCGGATGTACGCGAAGTTCCGGACGACCTCCGCCGGCCTCGACCGCTTCCTGTCCGGAGTGGGCACCGGACGCGCCGCGCTGGAGCCGGACACCATCACCATCAGCCAACGGGACATCAAGATCACCGGCTGGTCCTTCGGCGCCGGAGAGCGCTGGGCCGGCACCACGCACAGCAACAAGAAGCCGCGCCCCACCCAGAACATCACGGTCAACATGACCGATCCGGCCAGTCCTGTCGTATACGTCGTATCGGCGGCGACCCCCTGACCCGGGGGCCGGAGGGGCGCTCAGTAACCTGGAGCGAGTGAGCGAAGTGAGCGAGACGACCCCGCAGCCCGTGCAGGCCCCCCACCCGGGCGGTCCCGCCCCGCACCACGGAGCGCCTCACCAGGCGGTCCCGGCCCCGCACCGGGGACCGGACGCCATGCCTCCGCCGGCCGCCCCGGAGCCGTACCCGGACCCGGCGCCCTCCTACCCGGCCCCGGGCGGCGGCGCCGCGCCCGGGTTCCCCCAGGCCCCGGCGTCCGCGCAGCCGGAGCACCTCGCGTCCGCCCCGCGGCCCCCGGCGCCGGGGCAGCCGGCCGCGCAGGGCCCGTACGCCCCGCCGCCCCCCGGCCCGACGCCGCAGACCGCCCCGGGGCCGGGGACGGCATCCGGCCCGCCCGCCGCCCCCGTGCCGCAGGCCCCGCAGGAAACCCCCGGCCCGCACGCCGGAGCCGCCCCGCACGCCCCTCCCGTACCGCAGGCCGCGCACGCCACGCCCCTGCCGCACGGCGCTCCGGGCCCGCAGGCGTCGCACGGCGGCGCCCAGGGGCCGCCCGCCGCGAGCGGGCTTCCCCGGACGCTCCAGTACCGCTTCGACGGGCCGGAGGACGCCCCGGTCCTGGTCATCGGGCCCTCCCTCGGCACGACGTGGCACATGTGGGACCGCCAGGTGCCCGAGCTGTCCCAGCACTGGCGGGTCTTCCGCTACGACCTGCCCGGCCACGGCGGCGCGCCCGCCCACGCCGCCGCCTCCGTGGCCGACCTGGCCGACCGGCTGCTCGCGACCCTGGACGGGCTCGGCGTCCAGCGGTTCGGCTACGCGGGCTGCTCGATCGGCGGGGCGGTCGGCGCGGACCTGGCGCTGCGCCACCCCCACCGGGTCGCCTCCCTGGCGCTGGTCGCCTCCTCCCCCCGGTTCGGCACGGCCGACGAGTTCCGCCGGCGCGGCGTGATCGTCCGTACCAACGGCCTGGAGCCGATGGCCCGCACCGCCCCCGAGCACTGGTTCACCCCCGGCTTCGCCGCCGCGCAGCCCGCCATCGTCGAGTGGGCGGTGCAGATGGTGCGCACCACCGACCCCGGGTGCTACATCGCCGCGTGCGAGGCGCTCGCGGCGTTCGACATCCGGGGCGCGCTGGGCCGGATCGGCGTCCCCACCCTGGTGCTGGTCGGGGCGGAGGACCAGGTCACCGGCCCCGCCGAGGCCCGCACGCTGGTCGCCGGGATACCCGACGCCCGCCTGGCGCTGGTCCCCGGCGCCTCCCACCTCGCGCCCGTGGAGCAGCCCGCCGCCGTCAGCGACCTGCTGCTGACGCACTTCTCCACCGCCTGGCAGCAGGACACCTCGGCCGCCATCCCCGTCCTGCCCCACGCGCCCGGGCCCGCCGCCTCCGCCGCCCCCTTCGCCCCGGTCGCCGAGATCGCCCCGCCCGCCGCGCCCGACGCCGCGGCGCCGACGTCCGACGACCGGTACGAGCAGGGCACGCGGGTACGCCGCGAGGTGCTGGGGGACTCCCACGTCGACGCGGTGAACGCCGCGTCCGACGCCTTCACCGAGGACTTCCAGGAGCTGGTCACCCGGTACGCCTGGGGCGAGGTCTGGAGCCGGGACGGCCTCGACCGCCGCACCCGCAGCTGCATCACGCTCACCGCGCTCGTCGCCTCCGGCCACCTGGAGGGCCTGGCCGCGCACACCCGCGCCGCTCTGCGCAACGGCCTGACGCCCGCAGAGATCAAGGAAGTCCTGCTCCAGACCGCGGTCTACTGCGGCCTCCCGGCCGCCGGAGCCGCCTTCGCCGTGGTGGGCAAGGTGATCCAGGAGGAAACCACCCCGCCCGCGTAGCAGGATGGAGTCATGAACGCATCGCCCGGGGCACTCACCCTCACCAAGAAGACCCACTCCTGCGTCCGGATCGAGAAGGAGGGGCGTGTCCTGGTCATCGACCCGGGCGGCTTCTCCGAGGACGACGCGGCGCTCGGCGCGGACGTCGTGCTGGTCACCCACGAGCACCCGGACCACTTCGACGAGGCGCGGCTGCGGGCGGGCCTGGAGGCGAACCCGGCGGCCGAGGTCTGGACGCTGCGCAGCGTGGCGGAGCGGCTGACGGCCGCGTTCCCGGGACGGGTGCACACCGTGGGCGACGGGGACGCGTTCTCCGCCGCCGGTTTCGACGTCACCGTGCACGGTGAGCTGCACGCGGTGATCCACCCGGACATCCCGAGGATCACCAACGTCGGCTTCCTGGTGGACGGTTCGGTCTTCCACCCCGGCGACGCGCTGACCGTGCCCGAGCGGCCCGTGGACACGCTGCTGCTGCCGGTGATGGCCCCCTGGAGCAAGATCTCCGAGGTCATCGACTACGTACGCGAGGTGAAGCCGCGCCGCGCGATCGACGTCCACGACGCCCTGCTGACCGACCTGGCCCGGCCGATCTACGACAACCAGATCGGGGCGCTGGGCGGGGCGGACCACGGGAGGCTGGCCCCGGGCGGCGTCACCGAGCTGTAGGGCGGCCCGCGCCCCCCTGCCCGGCCCGCCGTCCCCCACGGGGCGGCGGGTTTTCGCCGACTGTCGGAGGGAGCGGCTAGGTTGGTGGCCATGCGCATCGCCACCTGGAACGTCAATTCGATCACCGCCCGGCTGCCGAGGCTGCTGGCCTGGCTGGAGAGCAGCGGCACCGACGTGCTGTGCATTCAGGAGACCAAGTGCACGGCGGAGCAGTTCCCCGCCGAAGCCCTGCGCGAAGCCGGGTACGAGTCCGCCGTCAACGCCACGGGCCGGTGGAACGGGGTCGCGCTGCTCTCGCGCGTCGGCCTCGCCGACGTCGTCGTCGGCCTGCCCGGCGGCCCGGAGTACGAGGGCGTCCAGGAGCCCCGCGCGGTCTCAGCGACCTGCGGCCCGGTGCGCCTGTGGTCGGTGTACGTGCCCAACGGCCGCGAGGTCGGGCACGAGCACTACGCGTACAAGCTGCGCTGGCTGGAGGCGCTGCGGAAGGCCGTCGCGGCCGACGCCGCGGGGAGCCTGCCGTTCGCGGTCCTGGGCGACTTCAACGTGGCCCCGACCGACGAGGACGTCTGGAACCGGGCGCTGTTCGAGGGCGCCACGCACGTGACGGCCGCCGAGCGCGCCGCCCTCGCCGCCCTGGAGGCGGAGGGGCTGGGCGAGGTGCTGCCCCGCCCCCTCAAGTACGACCGCGCGTACACCTTCTGGGACTACCGGGAGCTGGGGTTCCCCAAGAACAAGGGCATGCGGATCGACCTGACCTACGGCAACGCCCCCTTCACGGCCGCCGTTCAGGACAGCTACGTGGACCGGGAGGAGCGCAAGGGCAAGGGCGCGTCCGACCACGCCCCGGTGGTCGTCGACCTGGATCTCTGAGCCGGGGCCGGGGGAGGAGGCCGCTCCCGACTGACAACCCAAGGTTGACACTCGTCGGGTGTCAACTTAGGGTTGACGTATGACGCAGCCTCTTCCCGCCACACCTCCCGTCCGTCTCGACGACCTGATCGAGGCCATCAAGAAGACCGGCGACGACGCCCTGGAGCAGCTTTCCGGCGCGGTCATCGCCGCCGACCACCTCGGCGACGTGGCCGACCACCTGATCGGCCACTTCGTGGACCAGGCGCGCCGCTCCGGCGCCTCCTGGACCGACATCGGCCGCAGCATGGGGGTCACCCGCCAGGCGGCCCAGAAGCGCTTCGTGCCCAAGAAGGGCGAGGGAGCACCCGACCTGGACCCGAGCCAGGGCTTCGGCCGGTTCACCCCCCGCGCCCGCAACGTCGTCGTGGCGGCCAACAACGAGGCCCAGGCCGCCCGCAACGCCGAGATCGCCCCGGCCCACCTGGCGCTCGGCCTCCTCGCCGAGCCGGACGGCATCGCGGCCCGGGTCGTCACGGGCCAGGGCGTCACGCCCGACGCCCTGCGCGCGGCGGCCTCCGCCGCGCTCCCCGCCGCCGTCGGCGACGTGCCCGAGCTGATCCCGTACGACGCGGACGCGCGCAAGGTCCTGGAGCTGACCTTCCGCGAGGCGCTGCGGCTCGGCCACAACCACGTGGGCACGGAGCACATCCTGCTGGCGCTGCTGGAGTTCGAAGCGGGCTCCGGAGTGCTGTCCGGCCTCGGCGTGGAGAAGGACGCCACCTCGCGGGCCGTCGAAACGGCCGTCGCCGAGGTCGCCGCCTCGCTGGGCCGGCAGGACTCCTGACCGCCTGTCCGGCGAGGGCGGCGGGCTCGGGGCCCGCCGCCCGGGCGCCGGGCGAGGGCCGGTGCGCCGGGGTCGGCGGTACGGGCGGCCGGGGCCGGGTCGCCGCCGCCCAGGCCGCCGGGGTGCGGGTCGCGCCGGCCGTCAGTGAACCGAGAACCCGCCGTCCACGAAGACGGACTGCCCGGTGACGTACGCCGAGGAGCGGCCCGCCAGGAACACGGCGGCCCCCGCGAAGTCCTCGGCAAGGCCGTTGCGCCCGACGAGGGTCCGGGCGGCGAGCGACTCCACCTTCTCCGGGTCCGCCTGGAGACGCGCGTTCAGCGGCGTCAGCACGAACCCGGGCACGAGGGTGTTCACGGTGACGCCGTGCGGCGACCAGGCCTCCGCCTGCGACCTGGCCAGCGACTCCAGCCCGCCCTTGGACACCCCGTACGCCCCGCTGTTCACGAAGGCGCGGTGGGCCTGCTGCGAGCTGACGTGGATGATCCGCCCGTACCCGCGCTCGGCCATGCCGGGCCCGAACCGCTGCCCCAGCAGGTACGGGGCCTTCAGGTTCACGGCCATGGTGGTGTCCCAGACGTCCTCACCGAGATCGCCCATGGGCGGCCGCAGATTGACGCCGGCGCAGTTGACGAGGATGTCCGGCTCCCCGAAGGCGGCGACCGCCCCGTCGGCGGCGGCCCGCACCCCCTCGCCCGTCCCCACGTCGGCGCCCACCCAGGCGGCCCGGCACCCGTCGGCGGTCAACTCCTCCACGGTGGACTTCAATTCGGCCTCCCGCCGGGCCACCACCACCACACTCGCCCCGGCCCGGGCGAGAGCACCGGTGATGGCCCGACCGATCCCGGAGCTGCCCCCGGTCACGACGGCGACCCTCCCGTCCAGCGAGAACAGGTCCGACACATACGTTTGCGCACTCATGTCCGAACCCTATGGCCTGTCGTCGCACTGCCGCCCTTCGGGCGACGACGGCAGTGGGACGACAGGCCCTGAGGCGCCGCCCTGCGAGGTCCCGCACCAGCCGTCCGCCGCCTTCGTCGGGGGCCCCGTCCGCGCGGACGGGGCCCGCGCGCCCTGTGGTGCGGAGCACGGCCAGGATGCGACCCTAGTGGTATGAACATCCCTTTCTTGGACAACTGGCGTAAGCGTCAGGGCGGTACGCGGGGGGCCGCGCTCGCCGCCGCCGTCGAGACGGATCCCGACGGCGTGGCCGAGCTGCTCGCCGAGTGCGAGCTGCTGCGTGTCCGGGCGGGGCAGCAGGGACTGGAACTCGACGACGCCCCTGCTTCGTTGGCCGCGCTCGACCAGCTGTCGCCCCGCTGGCGCGACGATCCCGAGGAGCTTCCCTGGCTCGGCAACGACGCCGGCCTCTACCTCGGCACGGTGATCGTGCGGACCGTCCCCGGGGCGGCCTGGGACGTGTGGCCGAGCGGGCAGCCCGTGGTGCGGCTGGAGTCCGGTCGGGAAATCGACGTGGTCGCCGCCGGGCTGGACTGGGCCGTGTCCGGCAGCCCCGAGCTCTCCCAGGTCTACGCGGAGTCGGCCGAGAACTGACCTCTCGGCCGCGACCGGTCGCGGATCTCATCACCTCGATAGATAAACAGCCTTTTGCACCATTCACGCGTGTCGGGTGCGAAGTCCCTTTTCGCGATGGATAGTTTGCGCTGACCTCGACACAGCGACAAGTGGGTAGGGCAGCGCATGGCCGTCGATCCGTTGATCGAACTGAGGGACGTCAACAAACATTTCGGAGAGTTGCACGTACTTCAGGACATCCATCTCACCGTCGGCCGCGGGGAGGTGGTGGTGGTCATCGGCCCCTCCGGTTCCGGGAAATCCACCCTGTGCCGGGCGATCAACCGGCTGGAGACGGTCGAGTCCGGCAGCATCACCATCGACGGGCGGCCCCTCCCCGCCGAGGGCAAGGGCCTGGCCCAGCTCCGCGCCGAAGTCGGCATGGTCTTCCAGTCCTTCAACCTCTTCGCCCACAAGACCGTGGTGGACAACGTCTCGCTGGCCCAGGTCAAGGTCCGCAAGCGCAAGAAGGACGAGGCGGACCGGCGCTCCCGGGAGCTGCTGGAGCGGGTCGGCCTGGCCGCCCACGCCGACAAGTTCCCCGCCCAGCTCTCCGGCGGGCAGCAGCAGCGCGTGGCCATCGCCCGCGCGCTGGCCATGGATCCCAAGGCGCTCCTCTTCGACGAGCCCACCTCCGCGCTCGACCCGGAGATGATCAACGAGGTCCTGGAGGTCATGCAGCAGCTGGCCCGGGACGGGATGACGATGATCGTCGTCACCCACGAGATGGGCTTCGCCCGATCGGCCGCCAACCGCGTCGTGTTCATGGCCGACGGCTGCATCGTCGAGGACCGCGTCCCCGAGGACTTCTTCACGTCCCCGTCGAGCGACCGAGCCAAGGACTTCCTGTCCAAGATCCTCAAGCACTGAGGAGGATTCCATGTTGCGTACGAGGAACACGCGTACGGGCAGGACCGCAGCCCTCGTGGCCGGCCTCCTGCTCGCCGCGCTCGCCGCCGGCTGCGGCAAGGACGGCAGCCCGCCGGTCAAGGGCCCCAAGGCCGACGAACTGCCCGTCTACCGGGTCGACACCGGCTTCGAGCTGCCGGACTCCCGCACCTGGACCAGGGCGAAGAAGCGCGGCTATCTCACGGTCGGCGCCAAGGAGGACCAGCCGTACCTGGGGGAGAAGGACCCGGCGAGCGGGGCCTACACGGGGTTCGACATCGAGATCGCCCGCATGATGGCGGCCTCGCTCGGCTTCGAACCGCGGACGGTCCGCTTCCGCACGATCGCCTCCGCCAACCGCGAGACCGCCCTGCAGAACGGGCAGATCGACTACTACGTCGGCACCTACACCATCAACGACATGCGCAAGAAGCTCGTCGGCTTCGCCGGCCCGTACTACATGGCGGGCCAGGGGCTGCTGGTGCGCACCGACGAGGACGACATCCACGGCCCGCAGGACCTGGCGGGCAGGACCGTCTGCTCGGCGGCCGGCTCCACGCCCTACCAGCGGATCGCCGCCGACTACCCCCGGGCGACCCTCGTCGCGTACGACACGTACTCCATCTGCGTCGACAACCTGCTCACCTTCCAGGTCGACGCCGTCACCACCGACGACGCCATCCTGCTGGGCTTCGCGGCCAAGGCGCCGGACGAGATGAAGGTCGTCGGCAAGCCCTTCTCGAAGGAGCCGTACGGCATCGGCGTCCCGCGCGCCGACAACGCCCTGCGCGAGGCGCTCAACGACGCGCTGGAGGCCAACGAGAAGAACGGCAACTGGAAGAAGGCGTACGAAGCGACGCTGGGACTCTCCGGAGCGCCCGCGCCGGCCCCGCCGCCCATCGACCGCTACCCGGCGACCTGAGGGGACGGCCACCCATGGATGTACTGACAGAGAACTTCTCCCTCTACGGCAAGGGATTCCTCGGCACGGTCCAACTCACCGTCTACGCCTCGGTACTGGCACTCGTCCTCGGTTTCCTGATGGCGTCCTTCCGGGTCGCGCCCGTCGGCGCCCTCCGGGTGCTCGGCACGGTCTGGGTCACCGTGCTCCGCAACACCCCGCTGACCCTGCTGTTCTTCGCGGTCCTGCTCGGCCTGCCCCGCTTCGGACTGGTCCTGCCGTTCCAGGTCTTCGCCGTCATCGCGCTCGGCTGCTACACCTCGGCCTTCATCTGCGAAGTGCTGCGCTCCGGCATCAACACCGTGCCCACGGGCCAGGGCGAGGCCGCCCGCAGCCTCGGGATGAACTTCGGCCAGACCCTGGCCGCCGTGGTGCTGCCGCAGGCGTTCCGGTCGGTGATCCCGCCGGTCGGCTCCACCCTGATCGCGCTGGCGAAGAACTCCGCGATCGCCGGAGCGTTCAGCGTCACCGAACTCCTCGGCACCTACAAGACGCTCAACGAGCTGGGCTACAGCATCATCTGGTCCTTCGTCTGGATCGCCGTCGGCTACCTCATCATCACCCTGACCATCAGCGCGCTGTTCACCGTCATGGAGAAGCGCTGGGGAGTGGCCCGATGACCACCAAGACCCGCAACCGCGCACCGGCCGCTCCCGAGGCCACCGCGCTCTACGACATCCCAGGCCCGGTGGCCCGCAGACGCCACCGCCTGTACGGGATCGCCGCGACGGTCCTGATCGCCGCGCTGTTCGGCTGGATCGTTTATCTCCTCTTCGACACCGGTCAGTTCACCGCGCAGAAGTGGACGCCCTTCGAGTACAAGGGCATTCAGGAACTGCTGCTGCGCGGCCTCGGCAACACCCTCAAGGCGTTCGCGTACGCGGCGGTCCTCTCGCTCGTCCTCGGCGCGGTCCTCGCGGTCGGCCGGCTCTCCGAGCACCGGGTGCTGCGCTGGACCTCCACGGTCCTGGTCGAGTTCTTCCGGGCCATGCCGGTGCTGGTGATGATCTTCTTCATCTTCGTGGCGCTGAAGGTCCAGCCGCTGCCCGCCCTGGTCGCCGGGCTCACGCTCTACAACGGATCCGTCCTCGCGGAGGTGTTCCGCACCGGGATCAACTCCGTGGACCGGGGCCAGCGCGAGGCCGCGTACGCCCTCGGCATGCGCAAGACGCAGGTCACCACCTACGTCCTGGCCCCCCAGGCGGTCCGCGCGATGCTGCCGACCATCATCAGCCAGCTGGTGGTCGCGCTCAAGGACACCTCGCTCGGCTATCTGATCACCTACGAGGAATTCCTCCACGCCGGAAAGCTCATCGCGTCCAATCTCGACTACGATCTTCCCTTCATCCCGGTCGTGATGGTGATCTCTCCGATCTACATCGGGTTGTGCATGCTGCTTTCCTGGTTCGCCACCTGGGTGGCCAGGAGGGAGCGGCGCAACCTCAAGACCGAAGCGGTCGGGGTGGGCCCGGCCGAACCAGGAACGCTGCTGCCGGGAGGGCAGTAGCCGGGCAGTGCCCGCCCGGCAGCAGCCGGTGATCACTTCTCGCGCAGCGGGACCGAGAGATGACTCGGGTCCGTGCCGGGCGAGGAGAAGGTCAGCTGCGCGCCGGTCGGGTTGTGCTCGATGTACAGCGGATCGACGGTGTCGATCACCAGGGCGAGCCGGTGACCGGCCGGGACGTCGTAGGCCGTGGAGTACAGCTCCAGGTCGACGGGGAACGGCCGGCCCGGCGTCTGCCCGTGGAAGGTGTACGGAGCGTTGCTCACCAGCTTGCCGACGCCGAGGGGCCCCACGTCGTAGAGGTACGCGACGAAGGTGCCGCTCGGCTTCGTGCTGGTGACCGTGGTGTGCAGCCGGGACGTCCCCCGCACGCGCTGCTCGGTGGCGTACCGCTCCGACTGCCACACGCCCGCGAACGTACGCGGCAGCAGCGGCACGGAGACCGCCGGCGGGAGCTTGAGGAACTGGTCCAGCGCGTTGGACAGCAGCGTGATGCCGCCGTTCGCGCCCGAATCGACGTTCGCCCACACCGTCTTGGCGCCGTCCAGCGGAATGCGGTTGCGCACCGCGCCGACCGACTTCCAGTCCGGGTACCCCTCGTACCCCTGGTCCGTACGGGACTTGAGCTGCACGGGCGGCTCGGTGTCGATGCCGTTCCGCTCGTCCTTGAGGTAGCGGTCGAACCAGCGGCGGGTGTTCGTCCAGGTGTC
Organism: Streptomyces sp. CB02366; assembly: GCF_001905905.1. GTDB lineage: Bacteria > Actinomycetota > Actinomycetes > Streptomycetales > Streptomycetaceae > Streptomyces. Next base: position 58,876 of record NZ_LIVT01000003.1, on the reverse strand, counting down.
GTTGGGCAGCCCGAACAGGCCGGTCAGCTCGGCGGTGGCGTGGTCGCCGGGGCGGAACTCCAGCCGCTTGGGGCCGGTGAGCTTGTCGTAGAACGAGGCGTACTGGTTGGGCGGGAAGATCGTGTCGCCCCAGGCGTTGCCCATCATGACGGCCGCGCCGTTGGCGTTGATCGCGTCCAGGTGGGCGGCGGGGGAGCGCTTCTTCCCCCAGGCGATCATCTCCGCTTCCTTGTCCAGGTTGGAGCCGAGGAAGTCCTTGAGCGTCCGCGTGAGTTCGTCGCTCGGCCGACCGGTGACCAGGCCCGCGCCGCCGAGCAGGGCGGCGGCCTGGAGGTGCTGGGTGCGCCCGCTGTAGATCGAGTCGATCAGGTCGGCCCACCCGCTGAGGGCGGCGACCGCCTTGATGCGCGGGTCGTGCCCGGCGGCCAGCAGGCTGATGCCCGCCCCGTAGGAGACGCCGCCCATGCCGATGCGGTCGGGGTCGGCGGAGGTGTGCTCCAGCGCCCAGTCGATGACGGCGGAGGCGTCCGCGATGTCCGGCGGACCGGCGACCTCGATCTCCCCGCCGGAGAGCCAGAAGCCGCGCGAGGTGTAACTCACCACCACATAACCGGAGTCGGCGAGCTTCTGGGCCTGCGCCAGGTACTCGATCTGCGGCATCGCCCAGCTCGTCGGAAAGACGATGAGGGGGTGCTTCGCCCCGGCGGGCGCACCCGCCGGGGTCACGACGTTGCCCTTGAGCGTGATGCCGCCGGAGCCGGGGATGTCGTGGAACGTCAGGCCTTTCGCCGTCGTGCTCGCGGGGGCGGAAGCGCCGGTGGGGGCGGCCGTCGCGGTCGGGGCGGCGCCGAGCGCGGCCCCGGCGAGCAGGACGGCGGCGGTGGTGATCGAAGCGGTGGTGCGCAGTGCCGGTTTCGGACGTACCACGGGTCACTCCTCACGCGGGTCAGTGCAAAGTGACCCGACGGTAACCCCGGTCGTTTACCGCTGGTAACTACCGGGCGCGTTGCGTGAAGGTAACGATTGTTGGACGCGGCGTCAGTAGCGGTCGGGGGCGGAACCGGGGCTACCGGGCCGCTTCGGGGCGCACTCGGCGCTCCGGCCCGCCCGTCCGCGCTGCCGGCGAGATCACCGCCACGGCCGTGCGGGCGCGGCGGCACGGGCGGTGGCGGGGACGGGCCGGCGGCCTGCCCTAGGCCGGGGCGCTGGGCGCGGGGGCCTGGGCCTCGCGTGTCACATCGCCGACCAGCTCGACCACATCGGGGCCGTACGCATCGGAGTTGACGACCCGCAGCAGCAGGCAGAACGACGCGGCGCCGTGCTTGCGGCGCAGCCGCTCGTGGTGACGGACGGCATAACGGGTGGCCGCCTGGTTGGTGATGGCCCGCTGGCCGCAGAAAAGGAAGACGGGACGCGCGTCCTGACCACCCGTCAGTCGAGCGAGCAGGACGTACTCGGAGGTCCCCGGCTCCATCCGGTAGCGCTCCGAACCGATCTGGAACGCCACCCGGTCCGGACCCGGCTCCCGCTCGACGTTGATCCTCACCCCGGGCAGCAGGGTCCGCAGATGCGCGGCCATCCGCTGGTTGGACGTCGGCCCGCCGACGCAGAACTCCGTACGCTCCCCGAACCCCTGCCGCGCCGCGTCGTGGGTGACGATCTGCGCCTGGGCCCCGCAGTCCTTGATGAGCGCGGAGAGTTCCAGCAGGGCGAAGGCGTCGTGGCGGTGGACGGACCCTTCGGCGCCGGCGTAGCGGTTGACGACGAGCAGGCACTCGGAGTGCGACGGCAATCCGAAGAACGCCTGTTTGCGGCGGAGCCCCCGGCGCCAGAGCCAGGTACGGGCGATCCAGCCCAGTGAGGCGCTGATCCCGGTGGCTATCACGCCCAGCACGATGTTGCGCACGTCGTCCGTCATGGGCGCGCATGGTATCGGGCATTCGGGTAACCGTTCGAGGCGGTCCTGACGATCCGTTCCCCCCGGGACTACCCTGCGGCGGGAGATCCGTTGACTGGAGGTACGTATGCGCCGTTCCGTCGGCCGGAACACGTCACTATTGGCCGTCCTCGCCGTGGTGGCGTCGATGGGGGCCGCCGCTCCGGCGGCCTCGGCGCCGCCCGCCGCCGCGAGGCCCGCGCCGCCCAAGTCCCCGGTGGCGGTGGGCCACGGGGGAGCCGTCGCGAGCGTCGACCCGGACGCCTCGGCCGCCGGGATCGAGGTGCTGCGCAAGGGCGGCAACGCGGTGGACGCCGCCGTGGCCACGGCGGCTGCCCTCGGCGTGACGGAGCCGTACTCGGCGGGCATCGGAGGGGGCGGCTACTTCGTCCACTACGACGCGAAGACCCGCACCGTACGCACGATCGACGGCCGCGAGACCGCGCCCCGCAGCGCCGACTCCTCCCTCTTCCTGGAGAACGGCAAGCCGATCCCGTTCGAGGAGGGCGTGACCAGCGGCCTCGGCGTCGGCGTCCCCGGCACCCCGGCCACCTGGGAGCGGGCGCTGGACGCCTGGGGCAGCAAGTCCCTGCGTACGCTGCTGGAACCGGCCGAACGCCTGGCGCGGGACGGCTTCGTCGTGGACGGCACCTTCCGCTCGCAGACGGCCGCCAACCAGGCCCGGTTCGCCGACTTCCCCGCCTCCGCGGAACTTTTCCTGCCGGGCGGCGAACTCCCCGCCGTGGGGTCCGTGTTCAAGAACCCCGACCTGGCCCGTACGTACGAGAAGCTCGGCCGCGAGGGCGTCCGGGAGGTGTACCGGGGCGAGTTGGCCGACGACATCGTCCGTACGGTGCGCAAGCCGCCCGTCGATCCGGACGCCACACGGGTGGTGCGCCCCGGTGACCTGACCCGCCAGGACCTCGCCGCCTACCGGACTCTGCGCAAGGACCCGACGAAGGTGGGCTACCGGGGTCTGGACGTCTACGGCATGGCCCCCTCGTCGTCCGGCGGTACCAGCGTCGGCGAGGCCCTCAACATCTTGGAGTCCACCGACCTCTCCCGCGCCGACCGGGTCCAGTACCTGCACCGGCTCATCGAGGCGAGCCGCATCGCGTTCGCCGACCGGGGCCGCTGGGTCGGCGACCCGGCCTTCGAGGACGTCCCCACCAGGGAACTGCTGAGCCAGCGGTTCGCGGACGCCCGGGAGTGCCTGATCCGCGACGACAAGGCGCTGACCAGCCCGCTGGCGCCGGGCGACCCGCGAAACCCCGAGCGGTGCGGCAGTGGCGGCACGGCCGCGCCGACGACGTTCGAGGGGGAGAACACCACGCACCTGACGACCGCCGACAAGTGGGGCAACGTCGTCGCCTACACGCTGACGATCGAGTCCACCGGCGGCAGCGCCATCACCGTGCCCGGACGCGGGTTCCTGCTCAACAACGAGCTGACCGACTTCTCGTTCGCACCGGCCAACCCGGCGGTCCACGACCCGAACCTCCCGGGCCCGGGCAAGCGCCCGCGTTCGTCGATCTCCCCGACCATCGTGCTGAAGCACGGCAAGCCGGTGCTGGCCCTGGGCTCGCCGGGCGGGGCCACCATCATCACGACCGTCCTCCAGTCGCTCACCGGACACCTGGACCGGGGGCTCCCGCTGGTCGACGCGATCGCCGCGCCGCGCGCCAGCCAGCGCAACGCGCCGACGACCGAGATCGAGCCGGAGCTGTGGAACAGCCCGGTCCGCGCGGAGCTGGAGAAGCTCGGCCACGCCTTCCGCCAGAACCCGGAGATCGGAGCGGCCACCGGGGTGCAGCGGCTGCCGGACGGCCGCTGGCTGGCGGCGGCGGAAAAGGTGCGCCGCGGCGGCGGCTCGGCCATGGTGGTGCGTCCGGGCGGCCGTTACTGACCCCACCGGACGCGGCAGGCGCGGCGGGGCCGGCGCCACGCGACGCGGCGCGGCGCCGGCCCCGGTCCCGCCCGGGCCGTCTACAGCGCGGTGAGGACGCGTGGGCCCTCGTCCGTGATCGCCACCGTGTGCTCGGCGTGCGAGGCCCGGCTCCCGTCGGTGGTCCGCAGCGTCCAGCCGTCCTCGTCGTGGCGGAACTCGTCGAGGCCCCCGGCGAGCAGCATGGGCTCGATGGCCAGGACCATTCCGTGCCGCAGCACCATGCCCCGGCCCGGCCGCCCCTCGTTCGGCACGGACGGGTCCTCGTGCATGGACCGGCCGATGCCGTGCCCGCCGTAGCCCTCCAGGATGCCGTAGCCCGCGTCGCGGCAGACCGTGCCGATCGCGTGGGCGATGTCGCCGATCCGGTTGCCCACCACGGCCGCGCCGATCCCGGCCGCCAGCGCCTCCTCGGCGGCGGTGATGAGCCGGGTGTCCTCGGGGCGGGGCTCGCCCACGGTGAAGCTGACCGCCGAGTCGCCGGCCCAGCCGCCGAGGAGCGCACCCGCGTCCACGCTCACCAGGTCCCCGTCGCGCAGCGGCTCGGCGGAGGGGATGCCGTGCACGACCGCGTCGTTGACCGAGACGCAGATCACCGCCGGGAAGGGGGTGGGCGCGAAGTGGGGCTTGTAGTCCAGGAAGGGGGAGGAGGCGCCGGCCCCGCTCAGCACCTCGCGGGCGGCCTCGTCCAGTCGGCGCGGGGTCACGCCGACCGCCGCCACCTCGCGCGCCCGGGTCAGGACCTGCGCGACGACCCGGCCGGCCTCGCGCATCGCTGCGATGTCTGTGTCCGTCTTGATGTGCACCATGCCCATTACTATACCGGTCGAAGCGGTATAGTAATGACGGTATAGAAAGAGTGTTCCGTAGTAGGGTGGGCACATGGTCCGTACCCCTCTGACACCCGAAGAGCGCCTGCGCGGCGAACGGCTCGGCGCACTGCTCCGCGCGGCGCGCGGGGAGCGCAGCATGGCGGCCGTCGCCGCGAGCGCCGGCATCTCCGCGGAGACCCTCCGGAAGATCGAGACCGGCCGCGCCCCCACCCCCGCCTTCTTCACCGTGGCCGCCCTCGCGGGCGCGCTGGGCCTCTCCATGGACGAGATCCTCGGCCGCTGCGCCCCGGAACGGGCCGCGGAGCCGCTGACCGCCTAAGGCGTGTTTCGGGAGGAGCGCCGTCCGTCCGGAGGGCGGGCTCGGAGGCGCTTTCGAAACACGCCCTGGACGGGCGCGCGGGAGGCCCATGCGCACCGTGCCGTCGGAGGCGCGTAGGGTCGCGTCGTGACCCTCCAGGACTTCGCGCGCAGCGAGTACGTCAGCCTGACCACCTACCGGAAGAGCGGCGCCCCGGTCGCGACGCCCGTGTGGGCCGCGGTCGAGGACGGTGTGCTCTACGTCTGGACCCGCTCCGACTCGTGGAAGGTCAAGCGGCTGCGCGGCAATGACAAGGTCGTCGTCACCGTCTGCGACGTACGGGGCAGGATCGCCGACGGGGCCCCCGGCGCGGAGGGTACGGCGAAACTGCTCGACGAGGACGGCACCCGCGCGGTGCGCAAGCTGCTGGCCCGCAAGTACACCTGGAAGTTCTGGCTCGTGGACTGGCCGTCCACGGTCGTCCGCCTCGGCAAGCGTCCGCACACCGGGATCGCCGTCACCTTTTGAACCGGATGCGGGGCGAGGGGCCGGAGCTCCGCGGCGCGGGTCCGGGCGGCGGCCGGTGTGCGGGGGCGTGAGGCGCCGGGCGACGGTCGGCACGTGTCCGTTGTGGACCGGTCGGGTGCGAAACATGATCGACTCCATCGGTTCACGGCGATGGTCTTGCCCCGCCGGACGGACGGGCTTACGTTCTCCCTCCATGCACCGGTCTACGTGCGTAGAGACGCCGAGGGCTCTCTGACGCCGCGTCGAAGGAGCAGCCCATGTCCCACGTCGTCCGCGCCGCACTCGTCCAGGCCGCCTGGACCGGCGACACCGAGTCCATGATCGCCAAGCACGAGGAGCACGCGCGCGAGGCCGCCCGGCAGGGTGCGCGGATCATCGGGTTCCAGGAGGTGTTCAACGCCCCCTACTTCTGCCAGGTGCAGGAACCCGAGCACTACCGCTGGGCCGAGCCGGTCCCGGACGGGCCGACGGTCCGGCGCATGCGGGAGCTGGCCCGCGAGACCGGCATGGTGATCGTCGTCCCGGTCTTCGAGATCGAGCAGTCCGGTTTCTACTACAACACCGCCGCCGTGATCGACGCCGACGGCTCCTACCTCGGCAAATACCGCAAGCACCACATCCCGCAGGTCAAGGGGTTCTGGGAGAAGTACTACTTCAAACCCGGCAACGCCGGTTGGCCGGTCTTCGACACCGCCGTCGGCAAGGTCGGCGTCTACATCTGCTACGACCGGCACTTCCCCGAAGGGTGGCGGCAACTGGGACTCGGAGGAGCCCAGTTGGTGTACAACCCCTCCGCCACCTCGCGTGGACTCTCCAGTCACCTCTGGCAGTTGGAACAGCCCGCCTCCGCCGTCGCCAACGAGTACTTCGTCGCCGCGATCAACCGCGTCGGCCGGGAGGAGTACGGCGACAACGACTTCTACGGCACCAGCTACTTCGTCGACCCGCGCGGCCGGTTCGTCGGGGAGGTCGCCAGCGACAAGGAGGAGGAACTCCTCGTCCGCGACCTGGACTTCGACCTGATCGAGGAGGTCCGCGCACAGTGGGCCTTCTACCGGGACCGACGGCCCGACGCCTACGGGGGGCTGGTGGAGCCGTGAGCGGACTGTACGCGCGCCACCGCGCCGTCAGCCCCGAGTGGCTGGCCCTCTACTACCGCCACCCCATCGAACTCACCCACGGCGAAGGACGCTACGTCCGGGACGCGGACGGCAACCGCTACCTCGACTTCTTCGGCGGCATCCTCACCACCATGACCGCCCACGCCCTGCCCGAGGTCACCGAGGCGGTCGCCGAGCAGGCCGGACGGATCATCCACTCCTCCACCCTCTACCTCAACCGCCCCATGGTGGAGATGGCCGAACGGGTCGCCGCCCTCTCCGGCATCCCCGACGCCCGGGTCTTCTTCACCACCTCCGGCACCGAGGCCAACGACACCGCCCTGCTGCTCGCCACCGCCTACCGCGGGTCCAACCAGATCCTCGCGATGCGCAACAGCTACCACGGGCGCTCGTTCTCCACGGTCTCCGTCACCGGCAACCAGGCGTGGTCGCCCACGAGTCTGTCGCCCCTCCAGACGCTGTACGTCCACGGCGGCGTCCGCACCCGGGGGCCGTACGCCGGGCTGAGCGACGACCGGTTCATCGAGGCGTGCGTCGCCGACCTGGAGGACCTGCTCGGCCACACCCGGAAACCCGCCGCCCTGATCGCCGAACCCATTCAGGGGGTCGGTGGGTTCACCTCCCCGCCCGACGGGCTGTACGCCGCCTTCCGGCAGGTCCTGGACCGCCACGGGGTGCTGTGGATCTCGGACGAGGTGCAGACCGGCTGGGGCCGTACGGGCGACCACTTCTGGGGCTGGCAGGCACACGCCGAGCACGGCCCGCCGGACGTCCTCACCTTCGCCAAGGGCATCGGCAACGGCATGTCGGTCGGGGGAGTGGTGGCCCGTGCCGAGGTGATGAACTGCCTCGACGCCAACTCCATCTCCACCTTCGGCGGTTCGCCCGTCACCATGGCCGCGTCGCTCGCCAACCTCTCGTACCTCCTGGAACACGACCTCCAGGGCAACGCACGGCGCGTCGGCGGACTCCTCATCGAACGGCTGCGCGGCATCGCCGCCGCGTTTCCCGCCGTACGCGAGGTGCGCGGCCGGGGCCTGATGCTCGGCGTCGAGCTGGTGAAGCCCGGCACCGACGAGGCCGACCCCGAGGCCGCGGCGGCCGTCCTCGAAGCGGCCCGCGCGGGCGGACTGCTCATCGGCAAGGGCGGTGGACACGGCACCAGCGTCCTCAGGATCGCCCCGCCGCTGACCCTGACCGTCGCCGAGGCGGAGGAAGGCGCGGCGATCCTCGCGGACGCCCTGCACGCGGCGGACTGACCCCGCCCCCGCCGGCCCGTACGCACACCAACCGCGCGGGGCCGCCCCGTGCCGCGCCCACCGGGCCGGCGGGACGGCCCCGCAGTCGAGGAAGCCGCCATGAGCCCCACCGTCATCCCCGGTGGCCCGGTCCGTGGTCGGCGCGAAGGGAATGCTGGGAAATGACTCGGACTCTGTTGACCGGCGGCCTGGTGATCACGGCCGCGGACGAGGTGCACGCGGATGTGCTGATCGAGCACGGCCGGGTGGTGGCGTTGGCGGCCCCGGGGACGCAGGAGTGGACGGCGGACCGGGTGATCGACGCGTCGCAGAAGTACGTGATCCCGGGCGGTGTCGACGCCCACACGCACATGGAGCTGCCCTTCGGCGGCACGTTCGCGTCGGACACGTTCGAGACGGGGACGCGGGCGGCCGCGTGGGGCGGGACGACGACGATCGTCGACTTCGCGGTACAGGCGAAGGGGCAGGCGCTCCGGTCCGGCCTGGACGCCTGGATGGAGAAGGCGGAGGGGAACTGCGCCATCGATTACGCGTTCCACATGATCATGTCGGACGTGAACGAGTCGACGCTGCGGGAGATGCCGAAACTGGTCGAGACGGGGGTCTCCTCGTTCAAGCTGTTCATGGCGTACCCGGGCGTCTTCTATTCGGACGACGGCCAGATCCTGCGGGCGATGCAGGTGGCCGGGGAGACCGGCGGGCTGATCATGATGCACGCGGAGAACGGCATCGCGATCGACGTCCTCGTCGAACAGGCGCTCGCCCGGGGCGAGACCGATCCCCGGTACCACGGCGAGGTCCGCAAGGCCCTCCTGGAGGCGGAGGCGACGCACCGGGCGATCCAGCTGGCCCGGGTCGCCGGCTCCCCGCTGTACGTCGTGCACGTGTCGGCCGAGGAGGCGGTGGCGGAGCTGGCGGCGGCCCGCGACCGGGGACTGCCGGTCTTCGGCGAGACCTGCCCCCAGTACCTCTTCCTGTCCACCGACAACCTCGCCGAGCCGGACTTCGAGGGCGCCAAGTACGTCTGCTCGACCCCGCTGCGGCCGAAGGAGCACCAGGCGGCGCTGTGGCGGGGCCTGCGGACCGACGATCTCCAGGTGGTCTCCACCGACCACTGCCCCTTCTGCTTCACCGGCCAGAAGGAGCTGGGCCGGGGCGACTTCTCGAAGATCCCCAACGGGCTGCCGGGGGTGGAGAACCGCATGGACCTCCTCCATCAGGCGGTGGTGGACGGGCACATCTCCCGGCGCCGCTGGATCGAGATCGCCTGTGCGTCCCCGGCCCGGATGTTCGGCCTCTACCCGCGGAAGGGCACCATCGCGCCCGGCTCGGACGCGGACGTCGTCGTCTACGACCCGCATGCCACGCAGGTGCTGTCGGCCGAGACCCACCACATGGACGTCGACTACTCGGCGTACGAGGGGAAGACGGTGACCGGGCGGGTCGAGACCGTCCTCTCCCGGGGCGAAGTGGTCATCGACCGGCGGAAGTACGTGGGCAGGGCGGGGCGGGGGGTGTTCCTGCCCCGCGGTCTCTGCCAGTACCTGGCCTGAGCGGCCGGGCGCCCCGTCGTACGGCCGCGGCGTTCGGAGCCTCCGCGCGGACCTCGGACGCGTCCCGCTCTCCCCTCCGCCCGGACGCGGGGCGCGCGGGCCCGCCCCGGGCTCTCGCCACTCGGGTGGACCCCGCCCGATGGCCGTCCCCGGGCGGACGCCTTAGGAAGGTTCCGGGTGCATATGCCCGCCTCTCGCCGCCGCCGGTGGGAGGAGACGCGAACCGGAAGGTCATCATGACGACTCCTCGCGAAGCCACTCCCTCTCCGATCCCCCCGCCCGGAGAAGACGACGACCTGGAGGCGATACAGCCGGTCCATCCCGCTGCCGACTCCGTCGAAACTCTCGACGCCCGCCTCCAGGCCCGCGCTGACGCGGAAGCGCAGTCCGGACCCGCCGACCTGGCCCCGGCCGAGGACGAGGCGGAAGCCGAGGACGTCGTCCCCGCGGAGCCGGAGCACGACCCCTGCGACCGGCCGGACTGCTCCGTCTGCGCCGACCCCGTCGAGGGACTCGTGCACACCGCCGCCACCATCAGGTCCCTGGACGAGGTCCTCGCCCTGATACGGCTGCTGGAGCAGGCCCCCGAAGGCGACGAGGCCGCCGGCGAGACCGTACGCACCGCCGCCGTCGAGCGCCCCGTGGACGACGTCGCCGAACTGGTGGCACGCCTCTCCGAAGCCCCCCGGGAGGTCGACCGCGCCGACCAGGCCATCCACGCCGCGGCCGCACTCCGTCCGATCAGCGACATCAGCCACCTCATGGCCCTGCTCCACCGTCCGCCGCACGACCAGCACGCCGGGGAGGAGGCGGTGCACGCCGCCGCCACCGAACTCACGGTCGAGGAACTGGCGGAACTCATCGGCAAGCTGCAGTCCGACCGCACCACAGCCCCGCCGCGGGAGCAGCAGCCCCCGCCCCCGGCCGACGTCGCCGACGCGCTTTCCGAGCTCCAGAGCACCGCGCCCGGCTCCGCCGCCCCTGCCGCGCCGGAGCGCACCGCGAACCGGCCGGCAGCGCCGTCCGGCTCCGGCTCCGGCCCCGCGCGCCCCTCCCGCCCGGCCCGCGAGCGCAGGTCCTCCGCGCCCCAGGACGTCCCGGACACACGCTCCGACCTGTCGACCCTCCCCTGGCTCCGTCTGGCGTCCGCCGCCGTCCTGGTGCTCTGCGGCGCCGCGCACTTCCCGCTCCACCCCGCCGAACTCTCCACGGCCGGCCTCGCGCTCTCCGCGGGCGCGGCGGGTCTGTGCCTCCTCCTGGCTCTGGGCATGCTGCTGCGCAACGCCGTGCCCGCCATGGTGCTCGGGGTCCTCTTCACGGGCCTGCTGGCAGCAGCGCACGTGATCATTCCCAAGACCTCCGCCACCACCCTGGCCACCGCGCTGCACGGCGGAGGGGTCCTCGCGACCCTCGCGGCAGCACTGGCCACACTGGTCTGCCTGCTGGCCCTGGCCGCCACGCTCGCCCTGGCCCGGGGCCGGAGGCCGGACGACGCCACCGCGCGAGCGACCACCCTGCCGCGGAGCGACAGGGGATCGTGACCGGCGCCCCGCCCTCTGTGCCGCGACACGGCACAGAGGGCGGCCCCGACAGTCGGCGCCGGCTCCTGCCGCCCTGTGCCCGGAGAGGGGCACAGGGCGGCAGGAGCATGCCTGGAGGCGGCCCGGCCCGCCCGTTCGGGCTGCAGGCGGGACTTTCGCAACACGCCCTAGGGGGCGGGCATCCAGTGCACCTCCAGCAGTCGGGGGGCGCGCAGTGTGGGCACCCACAGGTCGACCGGGCCGCCGCCGTCAGCGGGACGGGGGCCCACCCCGACCACGCGCAGGCCGGCCCGGCGGGCGGACTCGATCCCCGTCAGCGAGTCCTCCACCGCCAGCGTCCGTTCACACCGGGCGCCACAGAGCAGCGCCGCGGTGATGTAGACGTCCGGCCACGGCTTGGGCCTCACGACGTCCGCCGGAGCCCCGCTCCGCGGCGTCGCATCGTGGGCCTCGGGAACGTCGGGGACGACGATGTGGCGGAAGTACGCCAGCAGTCCGGCCTGTTCCAGGCACTGCTCCACCACGGTCAGAGGACAGTTGCTCGCCACCGCCAGGGGAAACCGGCCGGACAGGCGCCGGACGAACTCGGCCGCCCCGGGCATGGTCACCGGGTCGTCGGCGACGCGGTCCAGGAAATGGGAGAGCAGGGACCGGGTGAGCTCCGGCGCGAGGTCCGGCTTGTCGGCCTCGTCGGCCATCATCCGGCCGCAGGCGAGGTAGTGGACGCCTTTGGCGCGTTCGGCGAATCCCGGGGTCGGCCGGAGGCCGAAATCCCGCAATGCCCGGACCCTGGCGTCCTGCCAGTGCTGTTCGGTGTCCATGAGCGTGCCGTCGCAGTCGAAGACGACGGCTTCGGGGGACCAGCCGAGGAAAGGTTGTTCGGTGATGGTCATCAGCGGACCACTCCTGAAGGAAATGCGGCCCGGCATAACGCGGGACCGCGGGCCGTGGGGGCGCCACTCGGAAACTGCCCGTCGCACTGCCCATGGCAGCCTGCATTCGGATGCGGACCCCGGTATGGGAATGCGGATACCGGTGCACAAAAGTGGCGTTGCATGACGGTATTCATCCGCCCGGGAAGAGTGCAATCACCGTTTTGGCCCCTCGACACGCGTCCGGGAAACCCTCTACGGGAGGAGCGGGAGCGGGGCCCTCCGCTGCTCTGACGTCGCGTCAACCATCCGTTTGACGCCTCCTGTTGCTCCGAAAGTTCCACGGTTCGGCGTTCCCGGCGCGTCCACCGCCGATCAAGCCAGGTGGCCGGAACCGCTTGGCATCCCCAGGGAAATCCACTCGCAGGCATGCATGCTCGAAAGTAAGTAAGGGAAGAGAGAAGGCTTCCTTTTTCACCACCAGCGCACGCGGGCGCATTTTATCCAGAAAACGATGCTTCCGGAGTCCGGGGGCGCTGAAAAATATCCCATCGGAAATTCGGCCAGGCGCCGTTCCGAGGATTTTGGTCAGATATTCGGAACAGTGGGGTTTTCAAGGGGCTGCTGATCGGGTGGCGCCGGTGAGGTCGAGGTGGGGGCCGCGGCGGCCGGGTCCGCTCCCGGGAGGCCGAAGCAGAGGCCGGGCGTGTGTACCGGTGGGAGCAAGGGCCGCCCCCTGGTTTCAACACGCCCCCCCCGGCGCGTACGCCGTCGTCGCCGCGGCGAGGCCGCCGACGCGGCGCGGGAGCACGTAGCCGAGTACCTGTCGGCGGGGCGGCTGGACTGGCCTTCTGTTCCCCGAACGACTGGGCGGGCGGGGTCCGGAATCCCCTACGCTGACCGTCATGTCGACCCGAGCGCCGATCAACGACGAACTGCGTTCCGCGTTGGGTTCCCCCACGGAGGCCACGCTCCTGGACAGCAGCCCGCGCTCACGGGTGTGGCGGGTCGAACTGCGCGGCGGCAGCCGGGTGATCGTCAAACAGATCGCTGACGGAGGTGGAACCGGGCCCGACGGGGACGCGCGCTATGCGCGGGAGGTCGCCGCGTTGCGGCTCGCCGCCCGGGCGACCCGGCCGCCCGTCGCGCCCGCACTGCTGGGAACGGACCCGGCGTCACGCGTGATGGTTCTGGAACACCTGGACGACCTCGGCGCGACCGACGACTGGATGCCCGGCTACGCCGAGTCCCTCGCCCGGCTGCACGCGCTCACCGGGCCGGCCGACGCGGGAACGCTCCCCGGCTGGTCCGGACCGACGGCCGCCGACGCCGAGTCCTTCCTCGCACTCGCCCACGCCCTCGACGTCCCCGTCCCGCCCGGAACACCGGACGAACTTGCCGCCCTGCTCGACCGGCTCGACCCGGCGCCCCACCACGCACTGCTGCACGGAGACCCCTGTCCCGGCAACGACCTGCGCACCGCCTCCGGCGTCCGCTTCGTCGACTTCGAGCAGGCATCGCTGGGCAACGGCCTGGTCGAACTGGCCTACTTCCGTATGGGTTTCCCGACCTGCTGGTGCGCGATGTCGGTCACGGCCACGCCGCTCGCGGAAGCCGAAGCCGTCTACCGTGCCACCTGGCGCGGCCTCACCGGAAGGGACGTTCCGGGCGATCTTGCGGACGCGTGCGCCGGCTGGCTGATCCGTGGCGACGCACTCGTCGAACGCGCCCGCCGCGAGTCCGTCGACCACCTCGCCCGAGTGCCTGCGGAGGACTTCGACTGGGGCCGCGTTTCGGCCCGGGAACGCCTCCTCCACCGCGTGGGCGTTGTTGCCGACCTGACCCGCGACCACGACCGTTTGCACGCGCTCGGCCACCTCAGCGCGGCTCTGGCCGTACGGCTGTTGGAACGATGGCCCGCACTGCGCGCACTGCCCCCGCACAGCACACGCCCCTGACACTCCCACCGGTTCGCGAGCCCTTCGCCCGGCGTGACGTTCCCGTGCGGGTGGGGGGCTGTTCCGGCGTCACCTGTCTCCGCCGACTGCGGGCATCGCCCCGGAAGGGTCAGTAGGGTCGTCCGTGTGCGTGATGTACGAGTGGTTCTGATCGGCGGGGCGTCGAACGCCGGGAAGTCGACCATCGCCCAAGAGGTTGCGGACGAACTCGGGTTCGAGTGCCTGAGTACCGACATGCTGGCCCGGCATCCTGGGCGGCCCTGGAGAACCCCGGAGCGGGAGGTGCCGGCACATGTGGCCGAGCACTACGGATCACTCGACGTGAACGAACTGATCACGTCTGTCTTCGACCACTACGATCGGCTCTGGCCCCGGATCGAAAAGCTGATCACGGCCCGTGCGGCCGAAGACCGCGGCAGCACGGGCCTGGTCCTGGAGGGGTCGGCGCTCTGGCCTGTGCGTGTGGCGAGACTGCAAGTCCCGCACACGGCCGCCGTATGGCTCACCGCCGACGACTCCGTAGTACGCGCCCGCGTTCGTGCCGCGGGCTGCTACGAAGCGGCCACAGGCGAGGAGCGGGCCCTGATGGACAGGTTCCTGGCCCGGACGGAGCGCTATCAGGCCCTGATGATCGAGGCCGTCGACAGGCTGGGCCTGACTCGCATCGACGCGGGGGACGGACGGTCGGCCGAAGAACTGGCTGACACCGTGCTCGCGGCAGTCGACGCGCAGACCGCGCCGGGACGGCCGCACACCGCCGGTGACCCTTCATAGCGGCTCGCTTGCGGTGCGTCCCGAGGCCGAGCGCCCCACCGGCCCGTGCGGAAACGATCGGTAAGGGGCGGTCCCGCGGGTGTCCGACTCCTGGGTGCCCGGAAATATCAGGGGACTTCCCCATGTTGGGGATGGAATTTCCGTTTGAGGGCAAGACGGGACTGGGATGGCGAGGGGTGCGCGATGGTTTGGCCGGCAGGGCAGAGATTCAAAAAGGGTGATGTCTGCAAAGGGGTGGTCTCTGACGTCTTCGACTTCGGCGTTTTCGTAGATCTGGGGGGCTGTGTGGGATTCGTCAACCCCTCCGAGATCGCGTGGAGGGGGTATCCGGAGATCGCCGAAGTGATGTACGAAGGGCGGGAGGTGAACTCCCTGGTCATCGGCCATGCCCCTGCGCGGGAGCACGTTCTCCTCTCCATAAAGGGGCTGGAGGAAGATCCGATCAAGAAATTTTCGCGTGAGAAATTCGGGGTCCCCGTCATGGGGAGTGTCGCGATGGTGGTGGCCGGCGGCCTTCACGTTTCATTGCCGGGTGGCGTGAGCGGGCTGCTCCCTGAGTCCGCAATGATCGGCGTTGCCGATAAATATAGAGTTGGTGATGAGATCTGTGTCGAGGTTGCCAGGATCAATCTTTATGACCGCCAGATCGAGCTGTCGCTGGGGACTCGTACATGAATCCTCGTTCTGGCGGTCTGTCGGCACCCCGCAACCCGCCCGTGCGGCCCACCGGACCCGCACGGCTGTCGGTGTAGGGGCGAACGCGGCCCGGCAAGGTTTCCGTGAGGCCAAGGGCTGTCCCGCGATCCCCGGTGGATCGGCGCGCGGCGTCCGACGCGGGGGCGGCACCGCTGAAGACGCTCAGTGCCGCTCCCGCGTCGTGGAACCCGCCCGGGCACTTCGTGTACATCGCCTCCGACCCACCGAAGGATCCAGAGGGCACTCGTGAACATCCGTACGACTCACCGCGCCTTGCTGAGCCGTCTGCTGCCCGACGACGAACCGGACGACCTTGCAGTACGTCAGGGGCAATTCCACCTCGTGGTCATGGGCTCAGACCGCGTCGTCTGCCTGCCCCGCACCCGGGCGGCGGCCGCCCGGCTGCCCCGGCGGGTGGCCGCACTGCACGCACTCGCCGGCCTCGACCTCGGCTTCCGCACACCTGATCCGCTGCTCCAGGGCGGCGCCCACGGCACCGACGAGGCGCCGTTCCTGGTACTCAGCCGCATTCCCGGGGAACCGCTGGAGACCGACGCCCTCAACGATGCCGAAGTGGTCGACACCGTGGCGGCGCAGTACGCCACGCTGCTGTCCGCTCTGGCCCGTGCCGGCGTAGAAGAGACGGTACAAGCAGCGCTGCCCCGGGCAGCGGAAGGCCAGTGGCGGCGGTTCACGGAGGACGTGCGCGCGGAGCTGTTCCCGCTCATGCCCGACAGCGGACGCTTACGGGCCGAGCGGGAACTCGCAGCACTCGACAGCCTTCCCCACCTCACCCGAGCAGTGGTCCATGGCGACCTCGGCGCCGAGAACGTCCTCTGGGAGTGGACGCACGGCCTGCCGCACCTCTCCGGAGTACTCGACTGGGACGACGTCACACTCAGCGACCCGGCCGAGGATCTCGCAGCCATCAGCGCCGGCTATGGCCCTGAGCTCCTGGAGCGGGTACTCGCCCTGGGCAACTGGTCAGACCAGGGGCTCCTCGCCCGCATCGCCGCGATCCGCGGCACGTTCGCCCTGCAGCAAGCCCTCTACGGACTCCGCGACGGCGACGAAGAAGAACTCGCGGACGGCCTGGCCGACTACCGCTGAGGCACACCGGCACATCCACGGCATCGAGCACCTCACAGCAACAACGACCCGGTGAACCCGTGCGGCCACAGCAGTACGACCGGCCCCCGTGCCAGGCGACGCCATCGGCATGCGACAGGTACGTGAGGTTCTTGAAGTTTCCGTTCACCGGCTCGGCGACGGCCGCTCCGAGCATGAGCCGTAGAGGCCCTGTCCTCCCGAAGCTGCCGCGAAGTGACAAGTAGCTCTCTGTGATCAGAGTGACGCTCGGTCAGAGGGTGCGAGGCGGGGCCCGGGGACGTCGTCGGCCCGAAGGGCAGCGAAGTCGGCGTGCGCCTGGGCGACGGCTTCGGGGTATGCCTCGCGTTTGGCGTGCTCGGCGAGGGCCCGGTAGACGCTGGCCACTGAGGGGTTGTGGCCCTTGCGCTTGCCGGTGGGGATGATCAGGTCAGGCTGGATCTGCTCGACGGACTCGCCGCCCGCGCGGCGCCGCAGGACAGTGTGGAGCATGTCGTCGGTGATGACCGGGGGTCGACCGCCGTGTTTGCCCTTGCGGGCCGCCGTGTCGAGCCCCTCCAGCGTGGACTCCCGGATGTTCTCCCGCTCGGTCTCCGCCATCGCGGCGAAGAACGCGAACAGCAGCTTCCCCGGCCCGGTCGGGTCGTAGATGCCGGGCAAGGGCCCGGCGAGCATCTCCAGGACCAGGCCGTGGGCGGTGAGGTGGTCGGCGAGCGCGGTGAGCTCGGCGGCGTCGCGGCCGAGGCGCTTCATCTCGTACACGGTGAAGATGACCCGGCAGTGCGGGGCGTGCGCCTTGACCTCCCGCGCGGTCCTCAGCGCCTCCTCGAACTTCGGGCGGACCCGCACCCGGGTACTGATCTTCTCGCTGAAGATCTTGTCCCTCGGGACGCCGTGTCCCGCGAGCGCGTCGAGCTGGGAGTCGAGTTCCTGCCCGAGCGTCGAGCACCGTGCGTACCCGATGCGGATGTCCGCGCTCGGCAGGTCCGGATCGATCGGCGTCGGCGGCGGGGTGCCCGGCCGCCACGGCCGGCCCGGGCCGCGGTCGGCCGGGGTCGGCACGCGCAGCGCCTTCTTCAGCCGGGGCACCATCGTGAAGCGGCGGGTGTGGTAGGCGGAGGCAACCGCGCCGCCGCGCGAGCGGCACGGCGAGCCGGGCTGCGTGTCACACTTCGGACAGGCGTGCTGTTCGACGTCGTCGGCATCCGACCGGTCGGTCTGCGAGGGCTGCTGAGGGTCCGTCATGGGCCCGGATTCTCGCACAATGCAAGTCTCAGAAGGGGCTCCGCCCCACTTTTGAGTGAGAACGGGTTCTGCGAACGAATCCAGGGCCGACGGGGGTCCGGCGGCCCGCGATTGACCTTGCTCGCGCAAAGGGTCGTTTATGAGAACCGGATAACGTGGTTGCAGACTTGGACACCGGCACTGCGGTACGGATGCGACGACCTGAGTGCCGCGGGTGGACCGCGTGCGTGGGTCTGAAGCCGGACTGCGGATAGGTATTCCAGCCCTGTCGGGATGCCCAGGAGAGTGCTGTTAGCGATCGTGACCTGTCAGAGGCCGTACGGGGGCAGTGTGAAGGTGTCGGCTGGCGGTACGAGGAAGCGGTTGAGCGCTTTGGCGATGCGGGGCCGGGAGGCGGCGTATAGGACGGTGCTGAGGCCCCGGATGCCGGCCCGGGTGCGGGGTGAGGCGATGCGAGGAACGCCGGGCGGCAGGTGCTGGGCGCGGGTGATGTAGGGGCGGAGGATGTGCTCGTAGCGGGCGAACGCGTTGCCGTGATGCGCGTGGTGGGCGAGTTCGCCGGCCAGGACGTAGGCGCCTGTGAGGGCGAGGCTGGTGCCCATGCCGCTGAGGGGCGAGGCGCAGTACGCGGCGTCGCCGACGACAGCGATCCGCCCCCGGGACCAGGAAGGCATGCGGACCTGGATGACGGAGTCGAGGAAGAAGTCGTCGGCGGTGTCCATGGCGGTGAGGATGCGTGGGATCTCCCAGCTCGCGCCGGTGAACAGGCGGCGCAGGAGTTGCTTCTGTGCGTCGGGTGCCAGGCGTTCGTCTCCGCGGGGCGGGGAGAGGTAGGACAGGGAGGCGCGGGTGGTGCCCCGGTTGTCGGGGCGCAGGGTCGCCGTGCGTCCATGGGTGGCGTTGTGCCAGCGGGCCCAGGTGCCGTCCGAGGGCTCGCGGGGAATGGTGAAGTACGCGGTCGTCAGGCCCACGGGGCGGATGTCGGTGGTGTCGCCGAAGATCAGGTCGCGGGTGCGGGAGCGGGCTCCGTCGGCGGCGATGACGAGGTCGAATGCACGGTCCGGCCCGTTGCGGAAGGTGACGTCGACCTTCTTTCCTGTGTCGGACAGCTGTGTGATCTCGTCCCCGAACAGGTACTCGGTGTGTGGGTGGGTGGCCTCGTAGAGGATGCGCGAGAGGTCGGCGCGCAGGATCTCCAGGTCGGCGATCGGTCCCTGGCCGCCGAAGGCGCCGCTGGTGAAGGCGGCTCTGGTGCGGTTCGCCGCGTCGACGAAGCGGATGCCTTCTTCGCGGGTGGCGTGGGCCCGGAGGGTGTGTTCCAGGCCCATCCTGCGGGCGACGTCCCGTCCGGCACCGCGCAGGTCCACGGTCTGTCCGCCCTCCCGCGGGGCGGGGGCCCGCTCGACGAGGGTGGCCTGCATTCCGTGCCGGTCGAGCCAGTGGGCCAGGGCCGGACCGGCGATACCGGCTCCCGCGATCAGCACATTCCGGTGCGTCATGGCGCTCCCTTCCGTTTTCCTCGGCTTCTCCCGCCTCGGGCGGCGGCCCCGGTGCGCTCCCGGCCGGGGCCGCTTGTCGTGCACGGCCCCGGCCGGGGCTCAGATGGCGAGGTGCTGCTTGGTGCCGGAGTCGTCGGCAGTGGTCTCGGGGGTGATGCCGTGCTGCTCGTCTTCGGGGCGGCCCTTCTTGGGCAGCAGGAAGGTGATCGCGAAGAAGACCACCAGCAGGCATGCCTGGACGATCAGCGCGCGGTGGAAGCCGCCGGTGAAGTCACCGGTCTTGGCCTGGGCGAAGAACACCGAGCCGAAGACCGCGACGCCGATGGAGCCGCCGACCGCCTGGACCGCCGACAGGACCCCGGAGGCGGATCCGATCTCGTCGTCGTCAACCGCGGCCAGGATGAAGCTGAACAGGGCGGCGATCACCATGCCGGCGCCGATGCCCGCCACTGTCGTGCCCGGGACGATGTCCCAGATCGAGAACGAGGCGGAGTCGAGGCCGTCGAGCTCGAACCACAGCACGGCGGCGCCGGCCAGCTGGACCAGCGGTCCGATCTGGAGCACCTTGCGGCCGATCCTGTCGGCGAGGAACGCGCCGCTGATGGCGCCGCCGATCGCGGTTCCCACCGCGAGGGGCAGGTTGCCAAGGCCCGCGTCACCGGCGGTGAAGTGCTGGCCGATCTGGAGGAACAGGGTCAGGACGAGCTGGGTGCCGATGAGTCCGCCGAAGAACAGGGCGATGCCGCCGAGCCCGACGGTGAAGGCGGGCTTGCGCAGCAGGCCGGGGGTCACCAGCGGCTCGCGGCCCGCGGCGGCCGTGCGGCGCTGCTGGAGGGCGAAGAGGGCGAACCCGATCGCGGAGGCGGCCATGGACAGCCACGTCCACAGCGGCCAGCCGCTCTCCTGGCCCTGGTTGAGCGGCAGCACCAGCAGAGCGCAGGACGCCACGACCAGGGCGGCGCCGGTCATATCGACCCGGACCGTGCGGTCGCCAGCCTTCTTGGGCACGAATTTCGCGGCGACGATCAGTGCCGCGATGCCGATGGGCAGGTTGATCAGGAAGACCGAGCGCCAGCCCAGGCCGAAGAAGTCGCCCTCGATGAGGAAACCGCCCAGGACCGGGCCGATGATGCCGCCCAGACCGAGGACGGGGCCGAAGATCGCGAAGACCTTGGTGAGCTCGGGGCCGGAGAAGTTCTCCCGCAGCAGACCCAGGCCCTGGGGCAGCAGCATCGCTCCGGCGGTGCCCTGCAGCAGGCGGAAGGCGATCAGCGACTCGATGTTCGGCGCGATCGCGCACAACAGCGAGGCCGCGGTGAAGGCCGCGAGTCCGATCAGGAACATCCGGCGCCGGCCGTAACGGTCACCGAGCCGCCCGCCGAGCACCAGACCGGCGCCCAGGGTGAGGGCGTAGCCGCCGATCACCCACTGCAGTCCGACCGAGCCGGCGCCGAGAGATCTCTCCAGGTCCGGTCCGGCGACGTTGACGATCGAGGCGTCCAGGAGGTCCATGATCTCCGCGACGATCATCACCGCCAGGATCAGCCACCGCCACCGGTAGGGCTCGGTCGTCTCCTCGCGGGTGGGGGACGGGTCACGCATTCCAGATACCTCCATGGTGAAGTAATTCCACCATGAAGGTAAAGTGGTGGCGGTAGGTTGTCAAAGCGGATGACCGTGCGGACCGTGTGACAGGAGAGAAGGGCGGAGGCGTGGAGGAAGCAGTGCGTGACGGGGTCGCTCAGCAGCGTGAGCGGCTGATGGAGTCGCTGAGGATCTACGGCGGCCACTACTCCGAGCTCAGCCGGCGCTTCGCCGCCTGGCTGGGCCTGCACTCCACGGACGCGACCGCGGTCCTGGAGATCGCCGCCGCCGAGGAACGCGGCACCCCCCTGTCACCGGCGCGGCTGAGCGAACGGATCTCCCTGTCCACCGGCGCCACCACCGCGCTGCTGAACCGCCTCGAAGCGGCCGGGCACATCACCCGCGCCCGCGAGCACTCCGACCGGCGCATCGTCACGTTGCACAGCGGCGAGCACATCCAGGAAAGGGCGGACGAGTTCTTCGGCCCGCTCGCCCACCGCCTCGACGCCGCGATGTCGCCCTACCCGCCCCAGTTCCTGGAACAGGTCGAAGCGTTCATGGCCGACCTGAACGCCACCATGGACAGCCACCTCACGGAACAGAACGCAGTGGCACCGCGCTCCCTCCACACTCCCTGATGGACGAACTCCCTGACCGGCTCGCTCCCAGCCGGCTTCGCCGCACCAGCTCACCCTCTTCGCCCGCGCCCCGCCCTACGCACCCGAGGAGCAGCCACCTTCGCGACGGGGCTGACCGGGGCTACTCCTCCTCGTCACCGTCCTCGGGCGCGTCCGGATCACGGAAGGGACGCAGGCCCTGGCCGGGACCGCTGGCAGTGATGTTGAACAGATAGCGGCCCAGGAACCCGCTTCGGCGCCGTCCGGCTGCTCGTCAGGCCGGGGACGTGGCCGGCTCGCCGCTGCGCGGGCCGGGCACCGAAGCCGCCACGGCGGCGACGAGGTCCAGGTGGGAATTCATGTCCAGCTCGAACCGGCCGTACGGGTTCACGTGCGTCCAAAACAGCGGGGACAGGGCCCGCCGGTCGGCGTCGGTGAGCTTCTTCTGCCATTTCTCCTCGGCGAGGATGTCCTGGAGGAGCAGGGTGTTGACGTGCACCAGCGCGGACTAGAGCAGGTGCAGCGCGAGCATCGAGACCTCCTGGGACTCCTTGTCGGAGCCGGTCAGATCACCGTCCTTGCCGTAGAACAGGTCGTGGTTGGCGGAGTTCCAGTTCTCCACGACCTGGAGTCCGTCGTTGATCTCGCGGCGCAGGTCGGCGTCGGCGAGGTAGTCACAGATGAACGCCGTACGTGCCGCCCGGCCGAGTTCCTCGATCGCCCGGTAGGTGGGGTGCTTGGGGCCTCCGCGGGTGAAGCGCCGCAGGACCTGCTCGGCCTCGGCGGTGCCCAGCCGCAGGGCGGTGGTGTACTTCACGATCTGGTCGTACTGCTGGGCGATCAGGTCCCAGTCGATCGTCTTGGTCGACAGCACCGGCGCCAGATGCGGCCAGGTGTCGTCCTCCCCAGCCGCCGGCCGGTACAACCGCGCCGAGCCGACGTTCTTCAACCTGGGGAGCAGGTTGAAGCCGAGCATGTGGGCGAAGGCGAACCCGACGATCGAGGCCCCGTGGGTGTCGGTGTACTGGCGGTCGATCTCCACGTCCGTGCAGTGCCGCAGCACGCCCTCGATCATCGCCGCGACCTCGGAGGCCGAGCAGGACTTGAGCTGGGAGTAGACGCACAGCGACTTCCGCTCGACGTGCCAGTAGATCATCACGCCGGGCCCGCGGTAGCGCTGGTGCCACTCGGTCATGAAGTTCGAGGACCAGGACCCGAACTTCTTCGAATCGCTCGCGCAGGCGGTGCCCTCGCCCCACCACGCCTGATCGCGGGCGGCGAAGGTGGCGTTGACCAGGCGGACCAGGGCGGCGCGCAGGTTGGTGCGGTTGACGAACAGGTGCCGCACCCGGCGCAGGACGGCCTCGCTCTCGCCGTGCTTGCCGGTGACCGCGACCCGCTTGATGCCCATGTTCGTGCCCAGCGCGAACAGCACGAGCAGCAGCCGGCGCCGCAGCACCGCCTTCGGGACCGCCTCCCTCGTAGCCACAGAGGCGAACTCGGACGTGAACCCGGTGGCAAACTCGGCCTCCGGCCTTGGGGCACAGCGGTACAGCGGTTAACGCTAAGCCGGTGATCATGGGGTCGATGCGGGTCGTGGGCGGGGCTACCGCAGCTCGGCGTTCGGGTGGGCTTGGGCCTGGAGTCGTTCGCAGAGGTCGATCTCCTCGGGGGTCAGCGGGTCCTCGGGCCGGCGGATGTGTACGGGCTTGGGCCGCAGCGGCAGGCCGTCGTCGGCCGCGGCTTCCTCGGCTTCCGCGAGCGCCCGATACAGCGAGGCGACCGACGGGGATTTGCCCGCGTTCTTCCCGGTCTTGATGGTCAGCTTCTTCGCGATCTCGGGGACGAGGAAGCCCTTGTCCTTGAGCGCGACGGCGAAGGTGAGCATGTCATCGTCGATGACCTTGGGGCGTCCGCCGTGGTTGCCCTTGGACGCGGCGATAACCTGGCCTTCGAGGGTCTTCTCCCGGATGTAGTTGCGCTCGATCTGCCCGGCCACGGCGAGGACGGCGAAGAACATGGCGCCCATGCCGTTGGGGTCGTAGATGCCGGTGAGCGGGCCGGTGAGGAGTTCGAGCTGGATGCCGCCGGCCTGGAGCTCGGCGGACAGCGTCATCAGTTCGGCCGCGTTCCTGGCGAGGCGCTTGAGCTCGTGGACGGTGAGGATGACGGGCGTCTCGGGGGCGGCCTCCTTGAACTGGTGGGCCAGGGCGAGCGCCTTCTCCAGTTCGGGCCGGATCTTGACCCGGGTGCTGATCTGCTCCTGGAAGACCTTGTGGCACTCGGCCCGGTGGAGGGCTTCGAGCTGGCTCGCCAGTTCCTGCCGGGCGGTCGAGGTTCTGGCGTACCCGATGCGGACCGGGCGTTCGGTGCGGGGGCCGGGCACGGCGGCGAGCGCCGGGCCCTGCTTCCAAGCGCGGCCGGGGTGGCGGTCGGCGGGGACGAGGACTTCGAGTTCCTCGCGGAGTGCGGGGACGAGGACGAAGCGGGGGGTGTGGTACTTCGCGGCGGTCTTCCCGCCGCGGGTGCGGCAGGCGGAGCCGGCGGGCGCGTCACAGTTCGGGCAGTTGTGACGTTCTACCGCCAATGCGGCCCGATCGGGCGTGAGATCCATCCGGGAAGCCTCTCAGAACTACCTCGCACAACATGCGGGTTTCGAGAGGACTTTTGCGAACGGCGACCTGCGGAAACGTGATCACTCCGGAGGCTCTCGCAGAACTCTCACAGATGAACGTTTGTGAGAGACGTATCCGTTCGGGGCCTGCCACTGCCGTCGCCGGATCGCTTACTCGGCCCGCACACCCCCGGCTGGCGGGACGTCCCGGGCGGGAGGCGTGAACTTGCAGACGTGTCGATCCCCCGGGGGTGGGACAGCACTTCAAGCCGGAACGCTGTCGGCCGAGCCGTTCCCGCTTCCCAACCTGCAAGCCGATGGCCGTTGAAACATCGATTTACAGGCTCATTCTGTATTAAGACAAGCGTTCACTCGCTTCGTCGGCTCATCTTTTCACCCAGGATGGCCGGGTCAGCAACGGCTTGAGGAAGGGTGTTTCGGCATGGCGGATTGGGTGAAGGTCGCAGGGGCTCTCACGGCCATCTCGGCGGGCTCCAGGACGACGGTGTGGGGGGTGAACGCAGCCAGCTCGATCTACCGGTACACCAACTACGACGCCAACCCCTGGCTCCACATCCCGGGAGGCCTCAGCGACATCGGGGCGGCCTCCGACGGCACGACCTGGGGAGTCAACGGCGGCAACCAGATCTACCGGTACGTCGGCGACAGCGACGGCGCGAACCCCTGGAAGGGCATCACCGGCAGCCTGGTCCGCATCGACGCGGGCTCGCGGACGAACGTGTGGGGAGTGGACTCCGCAGGCGCCATCTTCCGGTACACGAACCACGACGCCAACCCGTGGCTCAAGATCACCGGGTCCCTGAGCGACATCGGCGCGGCCGCCGACGGCACCGTGTGGGGCGTCAACGGCGGCAACCAGGTCTTCCGCTACACCGGGGACCAGGACAGCGCGAATCCGTGGACGCACGTCAACGGCAGCCTCAAGCGCATCGCGGTCGGCTCCCGGACGAACGTGTGGGGCGTCGACCCCGCCGGCAGCATCTACAAGTACACCAACAACGACGCCAGCGGCACCAACCCGTGGATCAAGATCCCCGGCACGGCCATCGACATCGCCGCCGGCGCTGATGGCACCGTGTGGCACATCAACAGCGGCGCCGAAATCTACCGGTACACCGGCGACCAGCCGAGCTGATTGCCGCCCCGGCCCGGCACCCCACCCTGACAGCGGTCCGGGCCCGGCGGGAGACGCCAAGAGGGCTTTTACTCCTCGTCGTCCTCGTCGAGCCCGAGCCCGGCCGCGTCCGGGTCGCGCAGCGGGCGCAGGGCGCCGGCGGCCGGGACGCTGGCGGTGAAGCTGTAGCGGCCGAGCACGTTGAGGTTGCGGTGCTTGAGCGGGGAGAGCCGGGCGATGTCCTCGTCCCGCAGCTCGTGGCCCTTCGCGCGGAGCTGGGCGACGGCGGCGTCGATGTACTTCGTCGTCCAGAGCACGATCGCGTTGAGGACCAGGCCGAGCGCGCCGAGCTGGTCCTCCATACCGTCCCGGTACGCCTGATGGATGGTGCCGCGCTTGCCGTGGCACACGTCGCGGGCCAGCTTGTGCCGGGACTCCTGCACGGTGAGCTGCCGGTTCATCTGCCGGCGGTAGGTGTCGTCGACCGGGTCGACCATCCGCATCAGGTGCTCGGTCTTGGCGATCCGCCCGTACTCGGCGAACGCCTGCCCCAGCGGCGTGGGGTGGCCCTCACGGCCGAACATCCGCAGCAGGTCGTACGCCCTGACCTGGTTGGTGACCAGGGAGCCCGCGACCCGGAGCATGTCCGGCCACCACGTCTCGATCTTCTTCAGATTCACGCGGTTGCGGGCGAGCGGCTCCAGCACCCCGTACGTGCCCGTCTCCACCCCGGGCATCGTCGCCCGCCAGAACCGCTGGTCGTCCAGGTCCTTGAAGCGGGGACTGAAGTTGTAGCCCAGGATCCTGAAGATCCCGAACACGATGTCGCTGTAGCTCGCGTTGTCGGTGGCCACCATCTCCGGCTTCACCCCGCCGTCCAGGTTCAGCAGCGCGTCCAGGATGTGCAGGGAGTCGCGCGGCGTGCCGGGGACGACCATCTGCCCGATCCCGGCGACCTGGTCGTTGACAGCGTTGAGCCAGGTGATGCCGCGCTTGAACCCGAAGTACTTCGGGGAGGGCGCCGCGCTGATCGTGCGGACCGGGACGACGAACCGCAGCCCGTCGACCGAGGCCAGCAGCCCGTCGCCCCAGAACTGCACAATCGGCACCTCGGACTGGGCCGCGATCAGAGCCGCGTTCGCCGCGGCGATCGTGTCGGCGCGCAGGTAGAACTGGTCGACGTGGACCAGGCGGGAGCGGGTCAGGGCCTCGTGGCCGGAGTTGGTGACCGGGGTCATGCCGATGTTGCACGCCTCGCTCACCAGCAGCGCGACCACCGACGTGGTCAGGTCCTTCATGCGGGTGGTGCCGTCCCCGAGATGGACGAAGGCGTCGAGGAACCCGGTCCAGGAGTGGACCTCGAACAGCAGGTCCGGCAGGTCGATCTTCGGAAGCATTTTCTCGACCCGCTTGCGCAGCCAGGCCAGCGACTTCGGCTCGCCGAGCGCCCCGAGCTTCTCCACGTT
Source organism: Streptomyces sp. CB02366 (assembly GCF_001905905.1). GTDB lineage: Bacteria > Actinomycetota > Actinomycetes > Streptomycetales > Streptomycetaceae > Streptomyces. The sequence goes on along the minus strand of NZ_LIVT01000003.1, from coordinate 32,295 downwards.
CAGCTTCACCCGGCCGTTCGGCAGGACGTCGAGCGACACCTTCGCGTCCTTGCCCGCCGACTCCAGGCGCTCGGCCATCTGCTTCCACCCGGCGTCCAGCGCCCGCACCAGCTCCGCCAGGTGCTCGGTGACGGGCATGTCCAGGCTCAGCCCGGCCAGCACGTCCTCGCACACCGCGTCCCACGCCGCGCCGTCCAGGAGCCGGGCGCGCGGATCGGACCACCGGTGCGAAGGGGAGGCGAACACGTTGCGGTTGTTCAGGGCCCGGTGCAGCTGCTCCAGCACGCACACCACGTACGCGTCCCGGTCCACCGACCCCTGCGGCAACTCGGCGTTCGCGTAGACCGCCTTGCGCCACGCGGCCGGCACCAACTTCTCGTCCACCTCGCGCGGCAACAGCGGCTTGTCCTTCACCCGCCGCCGCGCCAGCGCGGGCAGCCGCTTCACCCCGGCCAGCACCCGCGCGCCGCCGGTCGACGCTGCCAGCGCCTTCGACTCGCCCAGCAGCGCCAGGAACGGCCGCACCGTGTTGTACCGGGTGGTCAGCGCCGCCCGCATCGCGACGTCGGCGGAGTCCTCGTCCTCGGGCACCAGGGACACCACCAGCGCGGCCGCGGTCATCACCGTCTCCCGCGGGGCGACCTCCTCGACCGCCGCCCACAGCGCCGCCGCGTCCAGGTCGGCACCGTGCGTCTCCACCAGCTCCAGCTCCTCGAACAGCACCTTCGCCGCCCGCGCGAGCGTCCTCGACGCCTTCTCCAGCTGCGGCAGCGTCGACAGGCGCTCCTTCTCCGTCGCCCGCCTCGCGGTGCTGATCAGCCTCGTGGCCATCAGCACCTGGAACAGGTCCAGGGCCTCGTCGATGGCCTTCGCCTCCAGGTGCCGCATCACCGCGGTGAGCATCGCGGTGCGCTTGGGCTCCTCGGCCCGCTCCAGGCTCGCCGCCTTCGAGCCCAGCCCGTACCGGGCCAGCGCGGCCAGCCGGTTCGGCGGGACCTGCGAGAGCCACACCCGGCCCAGACCGAACGCGCCGATCTCATCGACCCGCTCCAGCGACGGCCTCGGGGAACATCGGTACAGCGGTTATCGGTGAGAACGATCTTGTTCAGGGCGTGAGGGCGCTGACCCAGTTCTCGTACTCGCGGCGGGCCTTGCGCTGGGCCGGAACCGCCGGGGCGCCGTGGCCGCCGTCGAGGGGCTGGCAGCGATCGAGGAGCTGGCGGTGGACCACGGGGGCGGCGCTGACGCGCAGGGTGTAGCCCGGCCCTCGGGGAGTATCCGAACGGAAATTAGCGGTAGCCGCTGACCCGGATCATGGTCCGGTCGAGATGAGGGCGCTGACGCGGTTCTCGTACTCGCGGCGGGCCTTGCGCTGCGCCGGGACAGTCGGGGTGCCCTGACCGCCGTCGAGAGGCTGGCAGCGGGCGAGGAGCTGGCGGTGGACGGCCCGGGTGGTGCTGACGCGCAGGGTGTAGCCCTGGCCGCGCCGTACGGTAACGCCCTGGTCGAGCGCGGCCCGCTCGGCGGGCTCCAACTCTGCGGCGCGGAGGAAGTCGGCGACCTTGCCCGGCATGTCGAGGGTGACCGGCAGCTCTGGGGCCGGGACGTCCTCCTGGCCCTCGACGGTGTGCTCGGGAAGAAGGTCGGCGAGGGCGGTACGGATGGCGCCGCGACTGACGTCGCAGTCGCGCGCGAGGGCGGCGATGGAGCGGCCTTCCAGGTACGCGGTGCGGACGGCGTCGGTCCTGTCGGCCGCCACGGCGGGGCGGCGCCCACCCTTGCTGCCCCTGGCCTCGGCGGCCCGCAGCCCGTCGTAGGTCAGCTCGCGTTGGAGGTCGCGTTGGAGTTCGCCGGCGGCGGCGAGGGTCTGCACCATGAACTTCACGGTGGACAGCAGCTCGCCGGTGCGCGGGTGGCGGGCGGTGAGATCCATCGCGGAGAACGCGCCGTCGTGGATGCGCAGCGCGAGGCGGTCGCGGTGGAGGACGTCGAGCACGTCGAGGATGTGGCCGGTGCCGCGCACGAGGCGGAACATCTCGGAGATGTGCACGGTGTCGCCCGGCCGTGCGTACGTGAGCAGTTCGCGAAACTTCGGGCGCTGGAGCGGGTGGAGGCGGCTGGAGGTGCCGGGGTCCTCCTCGAAAACGACCGGGTCCTCGATCCCGGCCTCGTCGAGGACGAGGTCCTGGCGGGCGGTCGACTGCTGGTCGGTCGAGACTCGCTTGTAGACCAGGTTCGCCACTCGTGGGCCCCTTACGTATGGAGGATTGGACCCTATCTGTCGTCAAACCCTGTCAGCAATCACCATCGGATCCGATTGGATTCGGGCCGCCACGAACCCCTGGATTGCACGGGTTCATTGGACGCGTCGGCCGCCTGTCGTCAAACGATCGTTTGACGACAGACAGGCAGGGCGTGATCCGACCGCCTGGGGCTGTAGGGACGCTACGCGGGGCCCGGAGGCAGGTGGACGGTCATGATCAGGTGGCAGGTCTGGGTGCCCGCGCCGCGGTAGGTGTGGGTGGTGTCGGCGTCGAAGGTAGCGGTCTGTCCGGCGGTGACGGGGTATTCGGTGCCGTCGACGATGAGGACCATCGCACCTGTGGTGACGCTGACGGTCTCGGTCACGCCGGTCTGGTGGGGGTGGCTGGGGTATTCCTCGCCGGGCTCCAGGGTCCAGCGCCAGACTTCGGTGGCTGCTGGCCCGCTGGTGGTCAGCATGAGCCGGGCCTCGCTGCCGTGCTCGCCCTTCCACAGGGGCATGACGGTATCGGCGTCCACCACCCGCACGCGTTGTTCGGGACGACCTTCGGTCAGGGCGGAGACGGAGGCGCCGAGGGTGTCGGCGAGGCGGACCAGGGTGGCGAAGTTCGGGTTGCCCTGCGCCTTCTCCAGAGCGACGAGGGCGCCCTTGCTGACCTTGGCGCGGCGGCCGAGTTCGTCCAGGGACAGTCCGGCGCGGATGCGGGCCGCGCGGACATTGTGCGCCAGTGTCCGCAGCGCCGCCTCGGTCTCGGCCATCGCTATCACCCCTCCAAGTGGGTAGTTCACTGCACTGTTCCATGCGGTCATTCGGTTGACGATTTTCGGTCGGTGCGTTGTACGGTGGAGTCGTTCCATTGATAGTAAGGGATGTACCACCTGTGATCGCTCTGCTGCTGGCCCTGGGCAGTTCCCTGGCGTATGGATGTGCCGACTTCCTCGGCGGCCTTGGTGCCCGTAAGGCCCACGTCCTGCGTACCGTGATGGTCGCCGCCCCGGCCTCGCTCACCGTCGAGCTGCTGCTGTGGCCCTTCCTCGGCGCTTCCTTCGCTCCGGCCACTCTCGCGTGGGGCGCTGCCTCCGGCGTCGCGTCGGCCGCCGCGTTCGCCCTGCTCTACAAGACCCTGGCGATCGGGCCGATGAACGTGCTCTCCCCGATCACCGCGCTCATCTCGGCGATGCTGCCGGTGGGCGTCGGTCTGGTGCAGGGTGAGCACCTGGGCCTGGCCGGGCTGATCGGCCTGCCTCTGGCGCTGGCGGCGGTGGTGCTGGTCAGCGCCGGGCACGGCGCGAAGTCGGCCCGCCCCTCGCGTACCGCGCTGCTGCTGGCTTTCGGCGCCGGCGCCGCGATCGCCTTGCAGCTGGTCTTCCTGCACCAGGCACCCTCCGACAGCGGCGTCGGCCCGCTGATCGTCGGCCGCGCCGTCTCCTCCGCCGTCACCCTGGCCGCCGCCGGAGTGATGTTCCGCCGCCTGGGCGCGGAGAAGCCCGCCTACGGGATCTCGGCTGCGGCCGGTGTGCTGGACTCGGTGGCCAACCTGCTGTTCCTGCTCGCCGCCCGCAGCGGCGACCTGGCCGTCGTCGCTGTGATCACCGCCCTGTATCCAGCAGGCACCGTCCTGCTCGCCCGCAGCGTCCTTTCCGAGCGCATCCACCGCGGCCAGCTGATCGGGCTGGGCGCCGCCGCCGTCGCCGTCAGCCTCCTCGCTCTCACCTGACCCCGCACCCCCGTACCTCTGAAAGGAGCCCGGCGATGTTCATCCAGCCCTGGGACGCCGCCCTGGACGACGCCGAATGGCAGACCTGGATCGCGGACGGCCACGACTTCGGCATCCTCAGCGTCAACGGCCTGCTCGGACACGCACCGATCACCGTGCCCACCCACTTCACCGTCGACGGCACCGCCCTGCTGATCCACCTCGCCCGCCCCAACCCCGTCTGGAAGACGATCGAGGTCGACCCGAACGTCGCCTTCACCGTCACCGGTGACTACGCCTTCATTCCCGGACCCTGGCGCGCCAAGCCCGACGTCCCGCCCAACGATGGCGTCCCTACCAGCTACTACGCCGCCGTCCAGTTCACCTGCCAGGCCACCATCGTCGACGAACCCGAGGCCAAGGTCGAACTGCTGCGCCGCCAGATGGCCCACTTCCAGCCCGACGGCGACCACGCCCCCATCGAAATAGACCAGCCCCCCTACGGGCGGATGCTGCCCGGCATCCGCGGCCTGCGCCTCGACGTCACCGAGGTCCGCGCCAAGTTCAAGTACGACGACCACAAACCCGCCGAACAGCGCACCGACACCGCCCGTCGGCTCACCGAACGCGGCACCGCCCTGGACGCACCCACCGCGGCCCAGCAGCTCCGCCGCCTGGACCGCATCGGCACCTGGAAGCCCTGACCATCCCCCGGCCCGATCACCGAACGGAACTGCTCCCACGATGACCGCCTTCCGCATCAGCCCCGCCGTCGCCGACGCCTTCCCCGACACCCTCATCGCCGTCGTCACCGCCACCGGCCTGAACGCCCGCGAGTCCTGGCCCCACACCGCCGCCGCCGTGGAGGACTTGGAGCAGGATCTCGCCTCCGGCACCTGGTCCCCCGCCGACGAGAGCGACCCCCGCATCGAGGCGTGGCACACCGCCTACCGCTCCTTCGGCACCAACCCTCGCCGCATCCGGCCCAGCGTCGACGCCCTGGGCCGCCGCCTGGCGAAGAAGGGCACCCTGCCCCGGATCAACCCGGCCGTCGACTCCTACAACACCGTCTCCGTACGCCGCGGCCTGCCCGCCGGCGCCTTCGACCTCGACCACGTCACCGGCGACGTCGAGATCCGCTACGCCGAAGGCACCGAGACCTTCACCCCGCTCGGCGAACCCGACACCACCGAAAGCCCCAAGCCCGGCGAGATCATCTACACCGACACAACCGACGTCCTCACCCGGCACTGGAACCACCGCGACGCCCACCGCACCCGCGTCACCGAAGACTCCACCCACGTCGCCTTCGTCCTCGAAACCCTCCACGCCAGCCGCGACGGCCACCTCCTGACCACCGCCGCCGACGAACTGCAGGTCCTGCTCACCGAACACTCCGCCCAGAGCACCGTCCACTACCTCAGCCCCGCACACCCGCAGGTCACACTCTGACACCACGCCCCCGGCATCCCAGTGGCAGCGCGGGCTGAACAGCACCTCGCTCGGGCCTCGGTGCTCACTCCTGGCCACCGCCGTCATCGTCCTCGTCCAGCTCCAGCGCGTCCGGGTCGCGCAGCGGGCGCAGGGCGCCGGAGGCAGGGACCTGGGCGGTGAAGCTGTAGCGGCCGAGCAGGTTCAGGTTGCGGTGCTTGAGCGGGGACAGGCGGGCGATGTCCTCGTCCCGCAGTTCATGGCCCTCGGCGCGGAGCTGGGCGACGGCCGCGTCGATGTACTTCGTCGTCCAGAGCACGATGGCGTTGAGGACCAGGCCGAGCGCGCCGAGCTGGTCCTCCATCCCGTCCCGGTACGCCTGGTGGATGGTGCCGCGCTTGCCGTGGCACACGTCCCGGGCGAGTTTGTGGCGGGACTCCTGCACGGTGAGCTGCCGGTTCATCTGCCGGCGGTAGGTGTCGTCCACCGGGTCGACCACGCGCAGCAGGTGCTCGGTCTTGGCGATCCGCCCGTACTCGGCGAACGCCGCCCCGAGCGGAGTCGGCCGCCCGTCGCGCCCGAACATGCGCAGCAGGTCGTAGGCGCGGACCTGGTTGGTGACCAGGGAACCGGCGACCTTCAGCATGTCCGGCCAGTGCGTGATCACCTTGTTCAGGTTCACCCGGTTGCGGGCCAGGTCCTCCACCGCGCCGTACGTGCCGGTCTCGACGCCGGGCATCGTGGCCCGCCAGAACCGCTGGTCGTCCAGGTCGCGGAACCGCGGGCTGAAGTTGTAGCCGAGGATCTTGAACAGGCCGAACACCATGTCGGAATACGAGGCGTTGTCGGTCGCCACCATCTCCGGCTTCACCCCGCCGTCCAGGTTCAGCAGCGCGTCCAGGATGTGCAGGGAGTCGCGCGGGGTGCCGGGCACGACCATCTGCCCGATGCCCGCGACCTGATCGTTGACCGCGTTGAGCCAGGTGATGCCCCGCTTGAACCCGAAGTACTTCGGCGACGGGGCGGCGTTGATGGTGCGCACCGGCACCTGGAAGCGCAGCCCGTCCACCGAGGCCAGCAGTCCCTCGCCCCAGTAGCGCACGATCGGGATGCCGGCCTGAGCGGTGATCAGCCGCGCGTTCGCGGCGGCGATGGTGTCGGTGCGCAGGTAGTACTGGTCGACGTGCACGAGCCGGGCCCGGGTCAGGGCCTCGTAGCCGGGGTTGACCACCGGGGCCAGGCCGATGTTGCACGCCTCGGACACCAGCAGCGCGACCACCGAGGTGGGCAGGTCCTTCATCCGGGTGGTGCCGTCGCCGAGGTGGACGAAGGCGTCGAGGAACCCGGTCCAGGCGTTCACCTCGAACAGCAGGTCCGGCAGGTCGATCTTCGGGAGCATCTTCTCGACCCGCTGCCGCAGCCAGGTCAGGGACTTCGGCTCACCGAGCGCGCCGAGCTTGTCGACGTTCAGCTTCACCCGCCCGTCGTCCTGCACCTCGATGGAGACCTTCGCCGCCGGCCCCGCCTCCTGAAGACGTTCGGCGAGCTGCTTCCATCCGGCGTCCAGGCCCCGCACCAGCTCCGCCAGATGCTCGGTGACGGGCATGTCCAGGCTCAGGGCCGCCAGGACGTCCTCCTCGACCGCGTCCCAGTCGGGCCCGTCCAGCAGGCGGGCCCGGGGGTTGGACCAGCGGTGCGAGGGCGAGGCGAACACGTCGCGGTTGTTCAGAGCCCGGTGCAGCTGCTCCAGCACGCACACCACGTACGCGTCCCGGTCCACCGCGCCCTGCGGCAGGTCGGGGTTGGCGTACACCGCCTTGCGCCACGCCGGCGGCACCAGCTTGTCGTCCACCTCGCGCGGCAGCAGCGGCTTGATACCCACCTTCCGCCGGGCCAGCGCCGGAAGACCGCGCACCCCGGCCAGGACCCGCTTCCCGGCACTCGCCGCGTCCAGGGCCTTCGACTCGCCCAGCAGCGCGAGGAACGGGCGCACTGTGGCGTACCGGTTCGCGAGCGCGGCCCGCATGGCGACCTCGGCCGAGTTCTCGTCCTCGGGCACCAGGGTCACCACGGTGGCCGCCGCGCTCATCACGGCGGCGCGCGGGGCGACCTCCTCCACCGCCGCCCACAGCGCGGCCACGTCCAGGTCCGCCTGGTGCTCCTCGACCAGCTCCAGCTCCTCGAACAGCACCTTCGCCGCCCGCGCGAGCACCCGTGACGCCTTCTCCAGCTGCGGCAGCGTCGACAGCCGCTCCTTCTCCGTCTTGCGCTTCGCCGAGTTCAGCAGCCGCGTGGCCATCAGCACCTGGAACAGGTCCAGGGCCTCGTCGATCGCCTTCGCCTCCAGGTGCCGCATCACCGCGGTAAGCATCGCCGTGCGCTTCGGCTCCGCCGCCCGCTCCAGCAGCGGCGCCTTCGACCCCAGCGCGTACCGGGCCAAAGCGGCCATCCGGTTCGGCGGGATCTGCGACAGCCTCAACCTGCCGAGCCGGTACGCGCCGATCTCGTCCACCCGCTCCAGCGCGCGGGCGAACGCCGTGCCCGTCGTCCGCGTCGGTGGCCGGCGCAGCCGCTCCAGCTCCGAGAACCGCGAGCCCTCCGGCGTCTTCAGCGTCGCCACCAGATCGCCGGGAAGCGCAGGGTCGGCGCGGCGGGCAGCGCCCGCGACCGTGGCGTGCAGACGCTTCTCCGCGACCTGCCGCGCCTCCGACACCTGCCGGGCCAGCACGGACACCCCGGGCAGCAGGACCCGGTGACGGCGCAGCCAGCCCACCGCATGGTCGAACAGCGCCTTCGGGCCCTCTGCGTGCGTCCACACCCGCCCGTGCAGGAACGTACGGAACCGACGGCCCCACTCGGCGTCCTCGTAGGGGTGGTAGCCGTAGGCGTCCCGGATCTCCCACGCGTGGTCGTACAGCGTCTGACGCCGCTCCGTGTACCGCTTCACGCACGAGGGGTCCTCGATGCCGAGCTGCACGGCCAGGTGCTCGACCACCGGCCACGGCACCGCGAGCGGATCCTCCAGGAACAGGCCGACGTACCGCACCGTGCACATCTGGAGCGCGAACCCAAGCCGGTGATGCTCCGTCCGCCGCAGGGCGATCAGGTCGCGGTCGACGTCGTCCAGGAAGAAGAACCGCTCCAGCTCGGGCCTCGTCGGCTCCTCGGCGAACGTCCCGTACGCCTCGGCCTGCTCATCGCTCAGAAATTCCACTGGCACGAGCCGGACCGTAGCCAGCCCCGGACCAGGCCCGGAGGTGTATCGCCGAACCCCAGCGGCGAAGTGGATCACTGTGCTAGACGGTCATGATCATTCTCATCGATAACCGCTGTACCGATGTTCCCCGAGGCCGAGCGACCGCGCGAACGCCGTCCCCGTCGTCCCCGTCGTCCGCGTCGGCGGCCGGCGCAGCCGCTCCAGCTCCGAGAACCGGGCACCCTCCGGTGTCACCAGGGTGGCCACCAGGTCCCCAGGCAGCGCCGCGTCCGCCCGGTGCGCGGCCCTGGCGACCGTGGCGTGCAGCCGCTTCTCCGCGACCGCCCGCACCTCCGACACCTTCCGGGCCAGCACGCTCACCCCCGGCAGCAGCACCCGGTGCCGGCGCAGCCAGCCCACCGCCTGGTTGAACAGGGCCACCGGCCCCTCGGCGTGCGTCCAGGCACGCCCGTGCAGGAACGTACGGAACTTCCGCCCCCACTCCGCATCGTCGTACTCGTGATACTCGTACGCGTCCCGGATCTCCCACGCGTGCTCGTACGCCGTCGGCTTGCGCTCGGTGTACTGCTTCACGCAGCTGACGTCCTCGATGCCGAGTTGCTCCCCGAGGTACTCCACCACCGCCCACGGAACGTCCCACGGGTCGTCCGGGAGGAACCGGCCGATGTAGCGCACAGTGCACATCTGAAGGGCGAACCCGAGCCGGTTGTGATCACCGCGCCGCTTCGAGACCAGCTTGCGGTCCTCGTCATCGAGGAAGAAGAACCGCTCCAGCTCCGGCCGGGTCGGCTCCTCGTTGAACTTCCCATACGAAGCCGCCTGCTCATCGGTCAAGAACTCCACTGGCATGGACCTGACGCTAACGACGCCCGCAGCCGCTCAATGATCTTCCGCCGAACCCCGGTGCCAGACCGATCACCTGTGCTAGAAGCCCATGATCACCGGCTTAGCGTTAACCGCTGTACCGCTGTGCCCCAAGGCCGGCCTCCTTGAGGATGTCGATCAGGTCGATGGTGCCCCACCTGCGTTCGATCTCCGCCTTCAGCGCGACGAGGTTCTCCGGCTCTGCCTGCTTGCCCAGCGGCGAGACCTTGATCCACGGCTCGCCGTGCTTGCGGACGATGTCCACGCCGCCCGTGGTACCCAGCTCCAGCGCGGTGTCGAGCCGGGTCAGGGCCTCCCGCAGCCGCTTCTGAAGGGCCCCGATGAAGGACCCAGGGTCCTGCGGCTGGCGGATCGCGTCGTAGTGGACATCGCGGTTGTCCTCGAAGTCGGGGGGCAGGTCGTCCTCGGGGTTCTGCCACCGGCCCGCGCCCGGGACCCAGATCTCCCGGCGTCGCAGCGCGTCCCGCAGGCTGACCAGCACGCACAGCTCGTACGGGATGCGCTCGACGCGGCCGCGCTCGTCCACCACCGCCTTGCGCCACTCCTCGCGCACCACCCCGGCCAGCGGGATCTTCTCCGACTCGTCGAAGAACGCGCCCTCCTTGGCAATGGGCTGGTCCAGGTACCGCTTCAGCAGGTCGATGGCGTCCATCACCGGCCGGTAGGCGGTGTTGTTGCACTTCAGCTCCAGCGCCCCCAGCAGTGGGGAGAGCATCCGCCGCCAGTGCCCCGAGTACGACGACCGCAGCACCGTGCGTACCCGGGCCCGGTAGCGGGCCTCGTTCGCCGCGGCCTCCGCCGCCAGGGCCTTCAGCGTGGACTCCCCGGCCACCGGGAAGATCACCTTGCGGACCGTGCCGCCCGGCTCCGCGACCGCGGCCTCCGCCAGTCGCAGCAGGATCCCCTCCTTGCCGCGGACCCGCTTGAGGTCCTTGGTGAACTCGCCCTCGACCTTCTTTTCCGCCCGCGTGTTGATCCGCTGCACCAGCTGGATGAACAGCTCCACCAGCGAGTCGGTGATCTCCGTCTGCCGCACATGGCACAGCGCGGCCAGCAGCGTGTAGCGCACCGGCCCGGCTGCCGCCCGCAGGTCCGAGGGGTACTCCTTCGACGCCCGCGCCCGCCACGCCGCCACCAGCTTCTCCGACACGTCCCCGAACAGCTCCGGCGCCAGCTCCAGCGCACGCACCCGCTGGAGCTTGTTCACCTCCGCCAGCAGACTGTCCAGCCCCAGCGCGCCCGGGTCCGCCTTCAGCTCGGAGAAGAATGACACCCCGCCGCCCGCCGACTCCTCCCCGCCGGCATCCTCGGCCACCAGGTCGTCCAGCCGGGACCGGGTCGCCGCCGACAGCCGGCCCACCGTGGCCGTACAGAACCGCTCCTCGAAGGTGGTCACCGCCGACCCCACCAGGCGGGCAATGCGTCCCGGCGTCGGCGGCTCCATCCGATCCCCCCGGCAGCGCACGACCACGGCCTCCGCCAGCCGGTCCCGGTTCAGCTCCACCCCGCACAGCTCCGCCGCCAGCCACTCGGCGAGCTGGACCTGGTCCTCCGCGGTGCACTCCCGGAACCCGAACGCGCCCCGGATCTCCACCCGGTGCCGCTTGATCGCCCGCCCCGACCAGTCGTACGCGGCCCACTCCTCGGCCGGCACCTTCACCTGCTGGGCCACGTACGACACCGCGGGCACCGGGATCTCCCCGGCATCCTCTGGGAACCGGGCCTCCACCTCGAAGAACTTCAGCAACAACGCAAACCCCAGCCGGTTCGCCCCCGACTTGTTCCGCAGCCGCTCCTGGTCTTCCTCCAGCAGGGTCCAGACCTCGATCAAGTCTTCCGGCTCCCAGTCCTGCCGCACCCGCGCTCCCTCCGGTCATCGTGACCGGACCAACCTCACGGAACCGCCCCCTCGGCTACCCCAGAAGATCGAAAACCCGGACAAGCACACCCCCGCTTTGCTACAGAGCGCTACTTGTCACTTCGCGGCAGCTTCGGAAGGACAGGGCCGTAGAGGGCGCCTGCCGCGCTCGAACGTGAGTTTCACCGGGGCAGGTTACTGACACGAAGGCGCCGTTCACGCGAGAGGAGGGCGGAGCGGGCAGACACCGCCGCGAGCCGGGGTCGGCGCTCCTGGTGGAGGAGCGGGGCCAGATGGTCGTGCTGCCCGGGTGCGGTGCCCGACGGTCGGGGTCCGTGGCGGTGGTCGCGGATGGTGAAGCCCCGGGGCGGGTGTCCTGCCGGAGGGCGGCCCGGCCGGACTTCATCAGGGGGCCGCCCCGGGGCCCTTCCTCCGCTTACCCGCCCCCGGAAGGTCTAGACCTTATTTCTGTCGGGCCCGGCCCGGCCCCGCGGGGCGTCAGGGGCCGGACGGTTTCAGACGCCGTCGTCCTTTCTGTCCGAGCGGGGGTCGGCGGGGCCGGTGTCGCCCATAGACCTTCGGTCCTCGTCGGTCCACTTGCGGGTGTCGCGGGGGGCGACGTACGGCTCCTCCGTGTGCGGGTGTCCGCCGACGACCGCCCGTTCCCGGGCCATTTCCGCGTCGAACTCCAATCCGAGCAGGATCGCCAGGTTCGTGATCCACAGCCAGACCAGGAAGATGATCACGCCTGCCAGAGCGCCGTAGGTCTTGTTGTAGGAACCGAAGTTGGCGACGTAGAAGGCGAAGGCGGCGGAGGCCGCCATCCAGATCAGCAGTGCCAGCAGGCTGCCCAGGGAGACGAAGGTGAAGCCCCGGCCCTTGGCGTTCGGCGCCGCCCAGTACAGAAGCGCCAGCATGATGGTCACCAGTACCACCAGGACGGGCCATTTGGCGATCGACCAGACGGTCATGGCCGTGTCGCCGACGCCCAGGGCGGTGCCGATCTGGCGGGCGATGCCCCCCGACAGTACGACGATCAGCGCGCTGGCACAGGCCAGCACCATCAGTGCCAGCGTCAGGCCGACCCGGACCGGGAGCACCTTCCAGGCCGGACGCCCTTCGGGTACGTCGTACACGGCGTTCGACGTCCGGATGAACGCGGCCACGTAGCCGGACGCGGACCACAACGCGGCCAGCAGGCCCACGACGGCCATGACCCAGCCGGTTCCGCTGCTGGACTGCAGTTGGGTCACGGCATTGGTGAGGACGTCACGGGCGGCGCCCGGGGCGAGCTTCTGCATGTTGTCCAGAACGGTCCGGGTGGTCCCCTCGCCCGCGATGCCGAGGAGGGAGACCAGGACCAGCAGGGCCGGGAACAGAGCCAGGATGCCGTAGTACGTCAGCGCCGCGGCCCGGTCGGTCAGTTCGTCCCGCTTGAACTCGCTCATCGTGCGTTTCAGCACCGCGCCCCACGACGCCTTGCCGAGCTTCGCGGGCGATTCGGGCGGGTCGGAGTCCGCCCGCGCGGACGGGCCGGCGCCCTGCCGGTTCCCCTCCGGGCCCGGGCCTTCCTGACCATGCTGTTCGTTCACCATGCGCATCACACCACCTCAACGGTGTACCACCGGCGACCGCGCGGCCGCTTCGTGCCGCCGGGCGGACGAGACGACCGTCGGCCGGGGCCGGGGCCGGGGAGCGGGGGGCCGCCGGGCCGGGCGCCGGGCGCTCTGCCGCGGCGGACCGGTCCGTGGGGCGGCCGAGTCAGTTTCCGGTCTGCCGGGCGGCGTCCTGGCCGACCTCGCGCAGCCCCGTTCCCGCTTCCCGGCCCGCGTCCTGTGCCTTCTGTTTGGTGTTCCGTGCCGCGTCCTGCGCCGTGTCCTTCACCGCGTCCACGGCTTCCGCGGCAGGCCCGCGCATGTCCTCCTTGACGTCCTGGGCGGTCTGCTTCACGGGTTCGAGGAGTTCGTCGGAGTGTTCGCGCAGCCGTGCGCCGACGCGTTCCTCGGCGTCCGTGGTCGGGAGCAACGCGGCCGCGAGCATGCCGGCGCCGAAGGCGATGACGCCCGCCGCGACGGGGCTGCCCTGCGTCCGGCTCGTGACCCGGTCGGGAGCCCGGCGTACGGATCGGCCCACCTGGTCGGCGGTGTGCCTGACCGCGTCCCCCGCCTGTTCGGCCGTATCCGCGACACTTTGCCTGCCCGAAGCCGTGGTGTCGCCCGCCGTGCCCATCACCCGCTCCTTCACGCGGGTGACCCGCCGCTGCGCGGCATCCGCCTTGCGCCGGGCCGCCTTGCCCGGGGCGACCTTGTCCGCGAGGCGGTCCACGTTGCGGGCGAGGTGGGCCCGGGTGTCTTCCACGTCGGACTTCAGCTCGTCGGGTTGCGTGCCCATTGCGCGTCCTCCTTCAGCGTTTCCACAGTGCGTTCCGGCTTGGCGCTGACCGTCTTGAGGCGTTTACGGCCGACCACGAAGAGAACGGCCGCCAGGAGCGCCCAGAAGCCGGTCACGATGAGCGCGGCCCATGCCGGATCGACCACGTGCGCGAGACCGAACACGGCCGCCAGGCTGCCCATCAGCAGCACCAGGTGACCGGCGTACCCGGAACCGGCGAGCATGCCCGCCGCCTTGCCCGCTCGGGTCGCGCTCTCCTTGACCTCGGCCTTGGCCAGTTCGACCTCCTGGCGCACCAACTGCGTCAGGTCCTCGCTGATTTCCCCGACCAGCTCCCCGACGGAAGGATCCGGCGACGGCGCCCGAGTGGACCCGGCGGCCGGGGCGTGCGGCTGACCGGTGGTGTGTGCCGACAATGATGTGGCCACGGCTGGCTCCTCTCTGCCTACGGCTGCCGGGGATCCGAACGCAGGCCGCTCACCGGGACCGGCCCCGGAGCGCCGTCCCCTCCGTGGGGCGGACCGGGGGGCGGCGAGGCCGGAGCCGGGCGGATGCCCGGGGCTCGTCCCGCACCGTCCTGCGGCGCGTCCCGGCCCGCCCGGCCGTCTCCCGTGCTCGCAGGACGCCCGCCTCCGCCGTCCGCGTCCTTGGCGCCTTTGGCGAGCCGGGCGGTGGCGAAGCCCGCCAGCGCCGCGCCCGCCAGGAACACGCCGGGGCGGCGGCGGGCGAAGTCCTGCAGATCGCTGAGCAGTCCGTCCGGCCCCCTGTCCTCCAGCCGGGACGCGGCCTGGTGCCCGCGGTCCGCCACCTGCTTCACCGCACCGACGGCGGAGGAGTCGCTGTCGGCGTTGCGACTCATGTCGTGCAGGTCGTCGGCCAACCGCCGTACGTGGTCCGCCAGACGCCGCGTCTGCAGGCGTGCCTGTTCCTCCAACTGGCTCCGCAGCTCGCCCACCACGTCCTGGGCCCGTGCCGTGGCCTCGCCCACCACGTCGGCTGCCTGTTCCCTGGCGGTTCCCGCCACGTCCCCGGTCTTGGCGGCCACCAGATCGGCGCCTTCACCGGCCTTGTCCCGTGCGGTCTGTGCCGTCGTTCCGTCATCCGGACGGCTCGAACTTTCGAAGTCGCTCAAAGCTCCTCCTAGGTCGGCCCGGCGGGGGAGGTGTCTCGTGTCGCCCCCTGGACATCTCCTCAATGGTTGCAAAGACGGAGAACATGCGCGATAGGGGACGAAAAGTGAAACCGTCCGGACGGCGCAACGGGTCGGGCGCACCGGAGCGAGGTCAGGGTCCTGCGCGTTCGGTACCTCGCTGACCTGCTGCTATCGACCGTCATGATCGTCGGCTCACCGGTCGACGGAGTCGAGGGCGTACGGCGGATCAGGGCTGCGATGGAACGGCTCGGGGCGCCCCACGCGGACGGCGCGGAACACGTCGAGGCGGTCCCGGCGACCTGGCCCGGCCGCGGTTCGGGCTCACCGCCGAGGCGTTCGACGCGCTCGGCGCGGGACTGGCCGCGATCTACCACAACGGGGCAGTCGTCAACGCCGTGTACCCGTACACGGCGCTGCGGGCGGCCAACGCGCTCGGCACCCGCGAACTCCTCGGCCTCGCCGCACGCCCCCGCACCCCGTTCCACCCCGTATCGACCATGTCGGCGTTCTCGGTGGCGCAGGGCGAACTCGGCACGGTCACCGAGGGCACCCCCACCGACGACCTGGACGGCGTCACGGACCGCTACTCGCAGAGCAAGTGGGCGGCCGACGCGCTGGTGGGGCAGGCCGCCGGGCGGGCCACGGTCCACCGGCCGGGCACGATCTCCTGGCACGTCCGGACCAGCGCCCCCAACCCCGAGGACGTGGTGGGCCGGACCACCGACGCCCGCACGCACAGCGACGTGATCCCCGCCGCCGAGCTGGAGCTCGACCCGACGCCTGGACCACGCCGCCGCCGCGATCGTCGCCCTGGGGCGCGAGGCGGAGCAGCGGGCGTGCGCCGTCCGGACGGCGCACGCCCAACCGATCAGTCCCACCGAGGAGATGGAGAACCCCATGCCCCAGCAGGGACGTCACCCGCTGTCGCTCACAGCGGTGACCGACGAGGAACTGTTCCGCCTGGACCCCGTGTTCAGGTCCATGATGAAGTCGAAGATCCACCGGGCCACGGTGACCCAGGCCGATCTGCACTACGCCGGCTCCGTCACCGTCAGCGCCGACCTCATGGAGGCGGCGAACCTCCTGCCCGGGGAGAAGGTGGACATCGTCGACATCGACCACGGGGCGAGGCTCACCACCTATGTGATCGAAGGGCCGCGCGACTCGGGGGTCATCGGCATCAACGGCGCGGCGGCCCGGCTGATCAGCCCGGGGGACCTCGTCATCCTCATCGCCTACGCGATGGTGGAGGAGCACGAGGCCGCCGGTTTCCGCCCCAGCGTGGTGTTCGTGGACTCCGCCAACGCCCCGGTGGCCTGCGGGCAGGACGCCACAGCGGTGCCGGACGGCTACGGCCTGGTGCCCGGCGACACCGTCGCCGCGGTCGCCGGCTGACCGGGCGGGGCGGGCGCGCCGGGCGTGCGCCGGCGCGCCCGCCCCGCCCGGAGGTCTTCCCCCGGCCCGGGAAGTGCCCCAGGATGGTCCCCCGCCCACGACGCGCGACCGGGCGTGGCGGGAGACGGGCCGGCACGCCCCGCTGTGGAAGGATTCCGGCAGCGGGCATGCCGGGCCGCCGCCCCGGAGACGGCGCCGCCGCGCGCGCGAGCCCCAGGACAGAGGAGACCCGTCATGGACTTCGGACTCGTCCTCCAGACCGACCCGCCCGCCTCGGCCGTCGTCGGCCTGATGCGCCGGGCCGAACGCAACGGGTTCCGCTACGGCTGGACCTTCGACTCGGCGGTGCTCTGGCAGGAGCCGTTCGTCATCTACAGCCGCATCCTGGAGCACACGGAGAAGCTGACCGTGGGTCCCATGGTCACCAACCCGGGCACCCGCGCCTGGGAGGTCACCGCCTCCACCTTCGCCACTCTGAACGACATGTACGGCAACCGCACCGTCTGCGGCATCGGGCGCGGCGACTCCGCGATGCGCGTCGCGGGCCGCCCGCCCAACACGCTGGCCCGCCTCGGCGAGTCCATCGACGTCATCCGGGACCTCGCGGAGGGCCGGGAGGCCACGGTCGGCGGGCAGCCGGTGCGGATCCCCTGGGTGAAGGACGGGCGGCTGCCGGTGTGGATGGCGGCGTACGGCCCCAAGGCCCTGGCGCTCGCCGGTCAGAAGGCCGACGGCTTCATCCTCCAGCTGGCGGACCCCTTCCTGACCGAGTGGATGATCAAGGCGGTACGGGAGGCGGCGGCCGACGCCGGACGGGATCCCGGCTCCGTCACGATCTGCGTCGCCGCCCCCGCCCACGTCGGGGACGACCTCGACCACGCCCGGGAGCAGTGCCGCTGGTTCGGCGGGATGGTCGGCAACCACGTGGCGGACCTGGTCGCCCGCTACGGCGAGCACTCCGGCCTGGTGCCCGAGGCGCTGACCGCCTACATCGCCGGACGCTCCGGCTACGACTACAGCCACCACGGGCGCACCGGCAATCCGGACACGGCGTTCGTCCCGGACGAGATCGTCGACCGGTTCTGCCTGCTCGGACCCGTCGAGGCGCACATCGAGAAGCTGCGCCACCTGAAGGACCTCGGCGTCGACCAGTTCGCCGTCTACGCCATGCACGACGCCCGTGAGGCGACCATCGACGCCTACGGGGCCGAGGTCATCCCGGCCCTCGGCGCCTGAGCCCGCCTCTTCCCCGCAGGGCGTCGCGCGAGCGTTCGGCGGTCCCCCGGGCGCTCGGCGTGCCGGCGTCGTCGTCAGCCCGCGCGAGCGTGCCACTCGTCACGGTGAGAGCGACGGCCGCCGCACCCGCGCGGCCCATCGGCTCCCGCTCACCCCGTCTCGTCACAGAAGCCCCGGTCAGGGGCCGCGAGCCCCGGCGACCGGCATGACCGGGCGTACGCCGCGAGGCGGGGCCCCGCCCGGCGTGTTCACGGAGGGTGAGGCTCGGCGGGGATTTCGGCCACCGTCCGTGGGCAGAGCTGCGGTGATCCCGCCCGGGGTCACGGACGTACGCACCACGAGGGAGAACCACCATGAACCTGTTCACGGGGACGACGAGGAGCAAGGGCGGACCGGGCGCCGGGAACCGCTTCCGGCCCGCCCTGAGAGCGCTCGCCGCCGTGGTGAGCGCCGCCGCGCTGACGGTCCCGGCCACCGCCGCGACCGCCGCCGCCCCCACCGCGATCCCGCCCGGCCTCTCCTGCGACACCGGCAAGCACGCGATCGACGACTACACGGGCTTCGCCCTCTGCCGCAACAACGGCGGCCGGACGCAGGTCTTCTGGGTCCACCTCGTCTGCGGCTGGTCGCCGGACGTCGACGGCGAGCACGTCACGCTCCGGCCCGGCGAGTCCGGCCAGTCCACCGCCCACTGCGGAAGCCTCGGCACCGGAATCGGCGAGATCCACGTCCGTCCGTGACGCCGGAGCCGTAAGCGCCTCCTCAGGACTGTTCCGCGATTCCCGGCGGGCGCGCGACGACGGCTGCGGCACCTCGCCGCGTTGTCGGAACATCCCCGTACGTCCGGTATGCGGATGCCCCTCCGCCTTGCGATGCACCGCATCCGACGCCGCGCGCCGATCCACCGGAAACGGCGGGACGGCCCTTGGAGCCGTGCCGTACCCACCGGCCGTATGCGCAACGGCCGGTGCGTGCCCAACGGTTGAGCGCGCCGCCTCCTCTCGTTACCCTCCAGTAAGTACGGGGGGCGCAGCCGGACGACCGGCCGGCCCCGCGACCCGAGGGAGGCGGCACGCCCATGTCCTCAGCGGAGCCCACCGAAGCGGAGCCCACCGGGCGGTCCGGCCCAGCCGTACGGGGCTCCGGCCGCGTTCCCGGCCGGGCCGTCCCGCCACCGCTCCCCGGACTCGCGGAGAGCGCCCGTCTGCTCGCCGAGGGAGCCACCACCTCCACCGCCCTGGTGGCCGACGCCCTCGCCCGCGCCGAGGCCACCCGGCCCACTCTCAACGCCTTCCGCCACCTGCGCGCCGAAGCGGCCCTGGCCGAGGCCGCCGAGGCCGACCGCAGGCTCGCGGCGGGGGCACGGCTGCCGCTCCTCGGCGTCCCGGTCGCCGTCAAGGACGACACCGACGTGGCGGGTCTGCCCACCCACTTCGGCTGCGACGGGGAGCGGCCCCCGGCCGCCGCCGACAGCGAGGCGGTCCGCCGGCTGCGCGCCGCCGGAGCCGTCGTCGTCGGCAAGACCAACTCCTGCGAACTGGGCCAGTGGCCCTTCACCGAGGGGCCCGGATTCGGCGCCACCCGCAACCCGTGGAACACCGCGCACACCCCGGGCGGCTCCTCCGGCGGGTCGGCCGCCGCCGTCGCCGCCGGGCTCGTCCCCGCCGCCCTCGGCTCGGACGGCGCCGGATCCGTCCGCATCCCCGCCGCCTGGACCCACCTCGTCGGCATCAAACCGCAGCGCGGGCGGATCTCGGTCCACCCGCACAGCGACTCCTTCCAGGGCCTCACGGTGAACGGCCCCCTCGCCCGTACGGTCGCGGACGCCGCGCTCCTGCTGGACGCCGCCGCCGGGCCGCACCCCGACGACTTCCACCGCCCGCCCGCCGTGCGCGCCGCCGACGCCGCCCGCCGCGAGCCCGGCCGGCTGCGCATCGCCCTCGCCTGGCGGCCCCCTCTCACCCTCACCGGCGCGGAACCCGACCCCGAGGTGCGCCGGGCGGTCACCGCGCTCGCCGAGACCCTGGCCCGGCTCGGCCACCACGTCGAGGAGGCCCGCCCCCGGTACGGGCTGATCGGCCTCGCCTTCGTGCCGCGCGCCACCGCGGGCATCGCCGAGTTCGCCGCCCGCCACCCCGAACCGGCGCTCCTCGACCCGCGCACCCGCAGCGCCCTGCGGACCGGCACCCGGCTCGGCGGCCGGGCGGTGCGGGCCGCCCGCGCCCGCGAGGTGCGCCAGCACCGCCGTATCGGGGCCCTCTTCGACGCGTCCGGGTTCGACGTGCTCCTCACCCCGACCACGGCTGCCCCGCCGCCGCGGATCGGCAGGTTCGACGGCCTGAGCGCCTGGCGCACCGACCTCGCGATGACCGCCGCCTGCCCCTACGCCTGGCCCTGGAACGTCCTCGGCTGGCCCGGCGTGAACGTCCCGGCCGGCTTCACCCGCTCCGGCCTCCCCGTCGGCGCCCAGCTGCTGGGCCCCTCCCGCGCCGAGGAGCGGCTGATCGCCCTCGCCGCCCAGCTGGAGGACGACCTGCGCTGGTACGAGCACCGGCCGCCGATCGCGTAACCCCGGGTGGCCGTGCCGTCACCGGCCCCCGTGCGGAGCGTGAAGCCGTGCGGGGGTCTTGTGGAGCCCGGCACGCCGAAGAGATATCTTGATGTCAAGCAATGTTGCAGACGTGGAGCGGAGCACCCGGTGACTGACTCGACCATCATCTATACGCACACCGACGAGGCCCCTGCCCTGGCGACCTACTCGTTCCTGCCCGTCGTCGAGGCGTACGCCTCGACCGCAGGCGTCACGGTCGAGCGCCGTGACATCTCCCTCGCGGGCCGGATCATCGCCAGTTTCCCGGAGCACCTCAAGGCCGAGCAGCGTATCGATGACGCACTCGCCGAGCTGGGCGAGCTGGCCAGGACGCCCGGCGCGAACATCATCAAGCTGCCGAACATCTCGGCGTCGATCCCGCAGCTCAAGGCCGCCATCGCCGAGCTCCAGGGACAGGGCTACGCGCTTCCGGACTACCCGGACGACCCGCGGACCGACGAGGACAAGGACGTCCGCGCCCGGTACGACAAGGTCAAGGGCAGCGCCGTGAACCCGGTGCTGCGCGAGGGCAACTCCGACCGCCGCGCCCCCGCCTCCGTCAAGAACTACGCCAAGGCCCACCCGCACCGCATGGGCGCCTGGTCGGCCGACTCGAAGACGAACGTCGCCACCATGGGCGTCGACGACTTCCGCTCCACCGAGAAGTCCGCGGTCATCGCCGAGGACGGCGCCCTCCGCATCGAGCTGCACGGCGACGACGGCGCCACCACCGTGCTCCGTGACTCCGTACCCGTCCTCAAGGGCGAGGTCGTCGACGCGGCCGTCATGCGCGTCGCCGCGCTGCGCGAGTTCTTCACCGCCCAGGTCGCCCGCGCCAAGGCCGAGAGCGTGCTGTTCTCCCTGCACCTCAAGGCCACCATGATGAAGGTCTCCGACCCCATCATCTTCGGCCACGCGGTCCGCGCCTTCTTCCCGAACACCTTCGCCAAGTACGGCGACCAGCTCGCCGCCGCCGGCCTCACCCCCAACGACGGCCTGGGCGGCATCCTCAAGGGCCTCGGCTCGCTGCCGGACGTCGGCGCCGAGATCCAGGCGTCCTTCGAGGCCGAGCTGGCCGAGGGCCCGGCCCTCGCCATGGTCGACTCCGACAAGGGCATCACCAACCTGCACGTCCCCAGCGACGTCATCGTCGACGCCTCCATGCCCGCCATGATCCGCACCTCGGGCCACATGTGGGGCCCGGACGGCAACGAGGCCGACACCATCGCCGTCCTCCCGGACAGCAGCTACGCCGGTGTCTACCAGGTCGTCATCGACGACTGCCGCGCCAACGGCGCCTTCGACCCGGCCACCATGGGCTCGGTGCCCAACGTCGGTCTGATGGCGCAGAAGGCCGAGGAGTACGGCAGCCACGACAAGACCTTCGAGATCCCCGCCACCGGCACCGTGCGCGTCGTCGACGCGAGCGGCGCGGTCGTGCTGGAGCAGGCCGTCGGCGCCGGCGACATCTTCCGGATGTGCCAGACCAAGGATGCGCCGATCCAGGACTGGGTCAAGCTCGCCGTCACCCGTGCCCGCGCCACCGGCGACCCGGCCGTCTTCTGGCTGGACGAGACCCGCGCGCACGACGCCAACCTGATCGCCAAGGTGAAGACGTACCTCGCCGACCACGACACCGACGGCCTGGACATCACCGTCAAGTCCCCGGTCGAGGCCACCGCCTTCTCCCTGGAGCGCATCCGCCGCGGCGAGGACACCATCTCCGTCACCGGCAACGTGCTGCGCGACTACCTCACGGACCTCTTCCCGATCCTGGAGCTCGGCACCAGCGCGAAGATGCTCTCCGTCGTCCCGCTGATGAACGGCGGCGGCCTCTTCGAGACCGGCGCGGGCGGCTCGGCCCCCAAGCACGTCCAGCAGCTCGTCAAGGAGAACTACCTCCGCTGGGACAGCCTGGGCGAGTTCCTGGCCCTCGCGGTCAGCTTCGAGCACCTGGCCACCACCACGGACAACGCGCGGGCCCAGGTCCTCGCGGACACCCTGGACCGGGCGACGGGCACCTTCCTCAACGAGGACAAGTCCCCGAGCCGCCGCCTCGGCGGCATCGACAACCGCGGCAGCCACTTCTACCTGGCCCTCTACTGGGCGCAGGAGCTGGCGCGGCAGACCGACGACGCCCAGCTCGCCGAGGCGTTCGCGCCGCTCGCCAAGACGCTGGCCGAGCAGGAGGAGACCATCGTCGCCGAGCTGATCGCGGTGCAGGGCTCCCCGGCCGAGATCGGCGGCTACTACCAGCCCGACCCGGCCAAGGCCGCCGAGATCATGCGTCCGTCCGCCACGTTCAACCAGGCGATCGCGTCGCTCGCCTGACGTGATGGTGAGGCGGACGCGTCCGCCTCACCGACCCTCCCCGCCCCGGCCGGCCCCCCGCCCGCCGGGGCGGGGCGCGTTCGGGGCCGTACGGGCGACAGGGGCAATCCGTGGGCCCCGCGGTGCCGAATAGAGGACTGTGAGGATCAACCGGACAACCCTGACCCGCAACGCTCTCGCCGCCCTGAGCGGACTTCTCGCGGGGTTCGCCGCCCTGGCCGTCGCCGAACTCGCCTCGGCGGCCGTCAGACCCGGGACGGGCCCCCTGACGGCGGTCGGCGGGGCGGCCATCGACCGGACGCCCGTCCAGGTGAAGGACTGGGCGATCCGCACCTTCGGGGAGAACGACAAAGCCGTCCTCCAACTCGGCATCGCCGCCACGCTCGCCCTCCTCGCCGTCGCCGTCGGCCTGCTGGCCCTGCGCCACCGGCGTACCGGCTCCGCCGCCGTCCTGGTCCTCGGCGCGGTCGGCACGGCCGCCGCCGTCGGCCGCCCGGACTCCACGGGCCCCGTGGACGGGTTGCCGTCACTGGTGGGCGCCGTCGCCGGGTCCGTGCTGCTGTACGTCCTCGCCGGCAGGCTCACCACCCCGCGCGGTGTGACCACCGGCCCGGCGGGCGAGGAGAGCGGCTGGGACCGGCGCGGGTTCCTCATCGCCGCCACCGCCGCGGCCGCCGCCTCCACGGCGGCGGGGGCCGTCGGCCGGACGCTCGACGGGCGCGGCGCCCAGGACGCCGTCGCCTCCCGCGACGCCGTACGACTACCCGCCCCGGCCTCGCCCGCCGAGCCGATCCCCGCCGGAGCGCGGCTCGGAGTCCGGGGCATCAGCCCGTTCACCACGCCGAACAAGGACTTCTACCGGGTCGACACCGCGCTCGTGGTCCCCAAGGTCGACGCGAACACCTGGCGGCTGCGCATCCACGGCACGGGCGTGCGCCGCGACCTGGAGTTCACCTATCAGGACCTGCTGGACCGCCCCCTGATCGAACGCGAGATCACCCTGTGCTGCGTCTCCAACGAGGTCGGCGGCCCCTACGTCGGCCACGCCCGGTGGATCGGCGTCCGCCTGGCGGACCTGCTCAAGGAGGCGGGCGTCAAGCCGCCGTCCCGAGGCGGGAAGGCGGACCAGGTCATCGCCCGCTCGGTGGACGGCATGACGCTCGGCACCCCCGTGGAGGACGTCATGGACGGCCGCGACGCGATGCTCGCCCTCGGCATGAACGGCGAACCGCTGCCCTTCGTCCACGGGTTCCCCGTCCGCATGCTCGTCCCCGGCCTGTACGGGTACGTCTCGGCCTGCAAGTGGATCGAGGAGATCGAACTGACCACGTTCGACGGCTACGACGCGTACTGGGTGAAGCGGTCGTGGGCGCGCGAGGCCCCGGTCAAGACCCAGTCCCGCATCGACACCCCCAAGCCCTTCGCCCGCCCGCGGGCCGGGACGGTCATGGTCGCCGGAGTGGCCTGGGCCCAGCACCGGGGCGTGGAGAAGGTCGAGGTCCGGGTGGACGACGGCCCCTGGCGACCGGCGCAGCTGGCCGACCGGGCCACCGTCGACACCTGGCGCCAGTGGTCCTACCCGTGGAAGGCGACCCCCGGCAGCCACACCCTCACCGTCCGCGCCACGGACGGGACGGGCGAGACGCAGACCGGGAAGCGCACCGGGACCGTACCGGACGGGGCGAGCGGCCGGCACTCCGTGGTCGTCACGGTGGAGTGAGACGGGGCCCGCGGGACGGCGCGGGGCGTCGTCCCGGGCGGGAACCCGGGAGCGGCGGCCCCGTGCCGGACGTCACGGCCCGAAGACCCGCCTCAGCGCCGCCGCCAACGCGCCCACGACCGGCGGACGGAGGCACGCGGCCAGGTGGCCGTCCGGCCGCACCAGGAACGCCGCGCCCTCCCCGGCCCCGTACGCGCGAGCGAACTCGCCCCGGCCGTCGTGGTGACGAGGAACCCCCGTCACTTCGTCCGGGGCGTCGGCGGGCAGGATCCAGTGGGTCGCGACCCGGCCCCCGCTCGCCTCCCGCGCGGCGGCGGCGAGGTCGCGGGGCGCGTCTCCGGCCGGGTGGCGCCCGTACCCGAGCAGCATGTGGCCCCGCCCGCGCATCAGGTCGAACAGCCGTTGCGGGTACGCGGCGACGTCCCCGGTGAGGCCGCCGCAGTCCGGGGCCCGGTCGCCCGGCCGGGGGCCGCCGCCGTCGTCCCGGGGCAAGGGTGCGACCAGCGGGCTGTCCCGGTAGGAGACGAGCAGTTGGGCCTCGCGCAGCAGCAGCGTCCCCGGGTCCTCCGGGTCGGCCTGGACGCCTTCGGCGGCGTGCCGGACGGTTCGCCGGACGACCTCCTCGCCCACCGGGCGGCGCTCGGCGTCGTAACTCGCGAGCACCCGCGGCCCCGCGGCGCCTCCGACGGCCAGCGCGAGCTTCCACGCCAGGTTCGCGGCGTCCTGGACCCCGGTGTTCATGCCCTGGGCGCCGGTCGGCGGGTGGATGTGCGCCGCGTCCCCGGCGACGAACACCCGGCCCTCCCCGTACCGGTCCACCAGCCGGTGGCTGATCCCGAACACCGAGGACCAGCGCAGCGCGGACGCGGTGGCCGGCTCCGGCGCCAGCCGGTCCAACACCCTCTGGACGTCGGCGAGGCCGGGGGCCGCACCTCCTTCGAGCCCGTGCGCCACCCCGTCGCCGCCCGCCGGCCCGACCGCCTCCGCCCGCCGCGCGGCGGACAGCTCCGGCGGCGCCGGCATCGACATCCGGTAGCGGCCCCTCCCCGGCAGCGGGACGCAGACCAGCAGGTCGTCGACCGCGCCGCCCGCGCCCAGGCGCATCGACCGCACCCCGTATCCGGACGGCAGCGCCCAGTCCACCTCCACATCGGCGAGCATGTACTCCTCGGGGAACGCACCGCCTTCGAACGAGAGTCCGAGGCCCTTGCGGACGGTGCTGTGCGCCCCGTCGCACCCCACCAGGTACCGGGACCGCACCTCCTCCTCGGCCCCGGACGCGGTGGTGAGCCGGCTGGTCACCCCGGCGGCGTCCCGGGCGAACGCCACCAGCGCGGTGGAGCGCTCGATCCCGGTGCCGTAACGCCCGAGGAACTCCTCCAGGAGGCGTTCCGTCTCGTACTGCGGCAGGGCCGCGAAGCCGTAAGGCACCTCCGGCGGCAGCACGAGCTCCACCCGCCCGCGTTCGGCCCCGTCGACGTACGTCACCTGGCCGCGCATCGGGACCGCCGCGTCCAGCACCTCCCGCACCAGGCCCATGCGGTCGAAGAGCTCCAGGGTGCGCGGCTGGATCCCCACCGCCCTGGCGTACGGCAGCCGGGCCGGGAGCCGGTCCACGATCCGGCACGCCACCCCCGCCCGCCGCAGCTCCCCGGCGAGCGTCAGGCCGACCGGGCCCGCGCCCACCACCAGGACGTCGGTCGATTCGCTGCGGGCCATCGGGGCCTCCCGCCGTGGGCCCCCCGGGTACGGTCCCCCCATGGTCCCGCCCGCAGCGGACCGCGGCATCCGGACCCCGGCGTTCAGCCCTCGGCAGACGTCGGCGGCCGGGTCATCGCCCACCGGATCGTCCTGGTCAGGGCCTTCCCCGCGGGCCGTACGCAGATCTCCTCCACTCCCGGCGCCCGGGGCAGCCGCAGCGGCGCCCTGGCCCACGGCGGCAGCGTGGACACGGCGTTGGCGGCGAGCACCGCGTACGGAGGACGGGCCGGCCAGGGCAGCGGCGGGCGCAACAGGATGAAGCGGGCCGCGTCCAGCGCCTCACGGGTCGCGCGCAGCTCCGGCCGGTAGGCGGCGATCCGGGCGGCCAGCTCCGCGCGATCGTGCGGCGGGTCGGGGACGCCGAGCGCGCGGGCGACCGTCGCCATGTCGTGGATGTAGCCGTCGCACCCCGCGCCGTCCAACGGCCGCGCTCCGTACCGCTGATGGGCGCGCAGGAAACTGTCCACCTCCGCGATGTGCACCCAGCACAGCAGGTGCGGGTCGGCCGCGTGGTACGGCTCACCGGAGGACGAGAACCCGCGGACCCCCTCGTGTACGGCCCGTACCCGGTCCACCGCCTCCCGCGCGTGGTCGGCCGTGCCGAAGGTGGTGACGGCCAGGAACGTGCTGGTCCGCTGGAGCCGCCCCCACGGGTCGCCCCGGAACCCCGAGTGCCCCGCGACGGCGGCCATGGCGAGGGGGTGCAGCGACTGCAGGAGCAGGGCCCGCAGCCCTCCGATGAACATGGACGCGTCCCCGTGGACCCGGCGCACCGGCCGGTCCGGGCCGAACCACCGGGGGCCGGGGGTGTCGTGGATGCGGGCCCGGTTCTCCGGCCCGGACGGCCCCGCCACCCGGGCGAACAGGCTTCTTCCGAGCCGTTCCCGCAGTCCGGAGCCCGCTGCCTCGTCCATGCGTCCCAGTATGCCGTGGAGCCGCCGCACGGACCCGGCCCCGCTACGGCACCCGGGCGGTCCACTCCGGTGCGGCGAACTTCGTCCGTACCAACTCCTCGGCGCGCGCCAGCTCCGCGGGCGTCACGCCGCCGTCGGTCAGCCCGTGACGCCGACGGAACGAGTCGATCATGCGCTCGATCACGGCCTGGCGGGGCAGCCCGGTCTGCCGCCGCAGCGGATCGACACGCTTCTTGGCCGACCGGGTGCCCTTGTCCGACATCTTCTCCTTGCCGATGCGGAGCACCTCCAGCATCTTGTCGGCGTCGATGTCGTACGCCATCGTCACGTGGTGCAGGACGGCCCCGGGCCCGCCGTCCGGCCCCACCACCCGCTTCTGCGCCGCCCCGGCGATCTTGCCGACCTCGGTGGCGATGTCGTTGAGCGGCTGGTACCAGGCCTTGATCCCCATGTCCGCGAGGGCTTCCAGCACCCAGTCGTCCAGGTAGGCGTAGCTGTCGGCGAACGACAGCCCGGAGACCAGCGACTGCGGGACGGCCAGCGAGTAGGTGATGGTGGAGCTGGGTTCCGCGAACATGGCGCCGCCGCCGGAGATCCGACGTACCACGTGCACGCCGTGCCGCTCGACCCCCGCCGGGTCCACCTCGTTGCGCAGCGACTGGAAGCTGCCGATGATCACGGCGGGGGAGTCCCACTCCCAGACCCGCAGCGTCGGCGGTCGCAGCCCCGCCGCGACCTCGGCGGTGATGACCTCGTCGAGCGCCATGTGCAGCGCGGGCGACTGCGGGGCGTCGTGGATCAGCTGCCAGTCGTAGTCGCTCCACTCCGTGGCCTGTGCGAGCGCCCGGCGCACGGCGACGGCGACGCCCTCCGCGCTCAGCCCGAGCATCACCGTGGAGTCGGGCAGCGCCGCCTCGATCCGGGCCGCGAGCCCGGCCGTGTCGGTGGTGGCGGGGGCGCCCTCCAACGCCGCGTCGATCGCGAGGATGGCCTCGTCGGGTTCGAGGAAGAAGTCCCCGGCGACGCGGACGTTCCGCAGCGCCCCGCCCTCCACGTCCAGGTCCACCACGACCAGCTTGCCGCCGGGAACCTTGTACTCACCGTGCACCGCGCCGCCTCCAGCTCCTGTGGTCCGCCGCCGGGGCCCGGCTCGACGGACGAGCCGGACGCCACCGGATACAACGGGTACAACGCGCGTCCCGGCGGGGATCATCCCCGGCCCGCCGCTTTCGGAGGGCTCGGCGACGGGGCCCGCGGCAGCCGGCCCGGCAGGCGCGCGGTCCCCGGCCTCGACGCCGCGGTGAAGGCCGTACGCCGGGCGGGGGTCTTCCTCGCCCCGGGCGGGGGTGTGGAGAAGGACGCGCCGCCCCGGCCGCGGCGGGACGTCCTCGACGCACACCCCGCCGGCCCCTCTCGCGCCGTCGAGGCCGGGGGTCGGGGGCGGGGGCCGTGCTCGGCGGGCCGGACCCGCCGGGCCGACCGGGACGGGTCAGCGGCGGGACTCGTGCTCCCGGATGACGCCGAGACCGTGTCCGAGGCTCGGGCACTCGGCGGTCAGGTCCGCTCCGCGCACCAGGTAGTCGTGGACCCGGCCGTCGGCCGGCCGTTCGACCGCACGGTACTGCGTGCCGTTCACGGTGATCGTCCAGTCGTCGCCGTCCTGGGCCCACCCGACTGTCTTCTTCATAGGGCGTCGTCCGTTTCCTCGAATCGGCCTGCCGCGGGTCGGCGGCCGTGTAGTGGCAAGAAGAACGGCTTGTGGCGCTCGGTGGTTCCGCACTCCCTACGCCATTCGGTTACATCTGGGTCACCGTCACCGCACAGTCGAGACGGCCGACCTGACCGGAGGTCAGGAACCGTGTGACGGAAAGCCGAACGGGCGGGGAACGGGCGGAGAGCCACCCTTCGGACGAGCGGGAGACGTGCGCGCCCCGGCCGCCCCGCCGTCCGGGCGCACGGGCGGGAGGCGGGCGTCCGCCCCGTTCGTCCATCGGACCGGACCGCCGGACTCCCCGGCCGCGCTCCGCCGGGCGAGGAGGGCGACCCCGTCAACTCGGTTGCCCGGTAAGCGAAGTAGCCTCTGCGACACGGTGGGCCACCCGTCGCCCGCACCCTCGGAGTTAGGTTAGCCTAACCGGCACATCCCCGGTGGTGGATCCTTTCGCCTCCGGTGTCGCCCTGGGCGCGCGGACCTCACTGCGGTACGACCCGCCCGCACTACGACCGAAGGTCTTCGCCATGCCGCCTGCCCCGCCCCCGCTCCCCGGTGCGCCCGTCGTGGAGCGTGGGGTGTGAGCGCCGGTACGCCGTCGATGCCGGGCGCGGCAGGCGCACGGGGAGGGCAGGTCGCGGGCGGTGCGCACGGGCCGGAGCGTCTGCGGGCCCTCACCGCGATCGTCCTGGACGCGCTGGAGGCCGCCGCCCCGGCCCGGGGCGGGCCGCTGCCCGCCGGGGGGCCCGAGGCCGTGGCCCGTCGCACGCGCGCCCTGTGCGCTCCGGTCCTGCCCGAGGAGGGCGTCGGCGCCGAGGCCGCGCTCACGGACGTGGTCCGCGCCGCGGCGGAAGGGGCGGCCGACCCGGCCGACCCCGCCTGTGTCGCCCATCTGCACTGCCCGCCGCTGGCCGTGGCCGTCGCCGCGGACCTGGCGGGGACGGCCCTGAACCCCTCCCTGGACTCCTGGGACCAGGCGCCCGCGGCCGGGGTGATCGAGGAGCTGACCACGGCCGCCCTGGCCCGGCTCGTCCACCCCGCCGCCCCCGCCCCGGACGCGCTCATCACCAGCGGCGGCACCGAGTCCAACCTGGTCGCGCTGCTCATCGCCCGGGAACGGGCGGCCCCCGGCGCCCTCCGGGTGGTGACCGGCGCCAACGCCCACCACAGCGTCCACCGAGCCGCCTGGATGCTCGGCCTGCCCGCCCCGGCCGTCGTCGCCTGCCGCGGGGGCCGGATCGACCCGGCCGCCCTGGACCACGTCCTGGCCGGCCTGTCCGGAGCTCCCCTCCTGGTCGTCGCCACCGCCGGCACCACCGACGAGGGGCGCATCGACCCGCTCGCGGAGATCGCCCGGATCGCCGGGCGGCACGGCGCCCGGTTCCACGTCGACGCCGCGTACGGGGGGCCGCTGCTGTTCAGCGAGCGCCTGGCCCCGCGGCTCGCGGGGCTGGAGCGCGCCGACTCCGTCACGTTCGACCTGCACAAACTCGGCTGGCAGCCGGTCGCCGCCGGGGTGCTGACCGTCGCGGACGCCGCGACGCTCGCGCCGCTGTCCCTGCGCACCGGCTACCTCAACGCCGACGACGACACCGAGGCCGGACTCCCGGACCTGCTGGGCCGTTCGATCCGCACCACCCGACGCCCCGACGCCCTGAAGATGGCCGTCACGTTCCGGGCGCTCGGACGCCGGGGGCTCGCCGCTCTGGTGGAGCACTGCGTCCGCACGGCCCACGAGTTCGGCCGGGCCGTCGACGAACACCCCGCGCTGCGCCGCCGCCCCGGGGACATCGGGATCAGCACCGTGTTGTTCCGCCCCGCCGCGGCCGACGCGCTGCCCGACGAGGCGGGCGACGCCGTGGTCGCCGCCGTCCGCCGCGCCCTCCTCGCCGAGGGGCGCGCCGTCCTCGGCCGCGCGGTCGCGGAGGACGGGGACGGCCGCAGCCGGCTGTGGCTGAAGGCCACCCTCCTGCACCCGGACGCCGCGACCGCCGATCTGCTGCCGCTCCTGAACCTCGTCACGGCGGCGACCCGTGCCGTGACCGACGCCCCGGCGGACCGGGCGGCGAACGGGACTCCGGCGGACCGTGCCGGGGGAGGGGGCCGGGCGGAACCTGTCGCGGGCGGCGCCGCGACGGCCCGCCGCGCGAGCGAAGCACCGGCAGCCGAAGGCGCCGGAGCCCCCGCGCCGGAAAGGCTGTCGCCATGACGTCGACGATGCGCAGGGCCTGCCGGGGACGAGCCCCCGCCACCCCGGCGCCCCTTGCGGGAGGAGCCCGATGACACCCGGACCGCGCACGCCGCCCCTCGACCTGCTGGGGGTGGGCGCAGGGCCCTTCAACCTCTCGCTCGCCGCGCTGGCCGACGGCGTACCGGGGCTGCGCACCGCCTTCCACGAGCAGAGCCCCGCCTTCCGCTGGCACCCGGGGCTCCTCATCGAGGGAGCGACCCTCCAAGTTCCCTTCCTCGCCGACCTGGTGAGCCTGGTCGAGCCCACCAGCCCCTGGTCCTACCTCAATTACGTCAAGATCCGCCGCAGACTGTTCCCCTTCTACTTCGCCGAGCGCTTCCACATCCACCGCGCGGAGTTCGACGACTATCTGCGGTGGGCGAGCACCGAACTCCCCTCCGTCCGCTTCGGCCACCGGGTCGACACCGTGGCCTGGGACGCGGAACAGGGCGTTTTCTCCGTGGAGTTCACCCGGACGGGCCCGGACGGGGAGACGCCGGAGGCCGGACTCGCCCGGACCCGCAACCTCGCGCTCGGTGTCGGTACGTCTCCCCATGTGCCCGATCGGCTCAAGGCCCTGGCCGAGGACCCGGCCGCCCTCGTGCTGCACTCGGCGGACTACCTCCCCCAGCGGGACCGGCTGCTGGCCGCCCGCCACATCACCGTGGTCGGCTCGGGCCAGTCCGGCGCCGAAGTCCTGCTGGACCTGCTCCGCTCCCGGCCGGAGGGGGCGGAGGGGCTGACCTGGCTGGCCCGCACGCCGGCCTTCGCGCCCATGGAGTACAGCAAGATCGGCCTGGAGCAGTTCACCCCCGACTACACCCGCTACTTCCACGGGCTTCCGCAGGCCACCCGGGACCGGCTGCTGCCCCGGCAGTGGCAGTTGTACAAGGGCGTCAGCGGGGAGACGCTCGGGGACATACACGACGAGCTGTACCGGCGCAGCCTCGGCGGCGGCTGGCCCGACGTGGCGCTCACCCCCGGCATCGAGGTCACCGGCGCCACGACCACGGCGGAGGGGCGCACGGAGCTGTGCGTCGAGCACGGCCAGCAGGGGACGCGCGGTCGGCTCGTCACCGACGCGGTCGTCCTCGCCACCGGTTACCGGGAGCGCCCCGTAGACACGCTGCTCGCCGCGCTCGACCCGTACATCGTCCGCGACGACGCCGGCCGACCGCAGATCGACGCGGCCCAACGGCTCGTCCTGGCACCGGAGGTCACCGGTTCCGTCTTCGTGCAGAACGCCGAACGGCACACGCACGGCGTCGGCACACCCGATCTGGGCCTGGCCGCCTGGCGGTCCGCCGTCATCGTCAACACGCTGACGGGCAAGGAGTTCTACCCCCTGCCCGAGCGCACGGCGTTCACCACCTTCGGCCTCGGGGCTCAGGACGGTGAGGGCCGGGGCGGCCGGAGCACCGCGTCGGGGCAGGCCGAGGAACGGCGGTAGGGCCGAAGGACGACACCGGGGGCGAAGTGCGGCGGTGGCGATACGGCTCCGGGCCGCGCGGTG